>NZ_JAJOZE010000017.1 GCF_021166585.1 Metabacillus kandeliae | reverse complement strand
ATATTAATGAAGAAAAAGTCATTCTTTTCTGTCATCCGCTCGTTAGCGGCTTTAATAATATATCACGCATCATCAGTAGTGTCAACAACTTTTTTCATTGCTTTTTTCATTGTTTTTCACCGACGTCATCAGCGACGAAGATAAATATACCAAATATCTGCACAAACCGTCAATATGTTTTTTACATATTTTTTAGCTGTTTTATTTTCCTGCTGTTTTTATAATCATTTCTAAGACTTTCTCCTTCTCATAAAGAGCTCTTATACAGAGATGATTACCTTTTTCCGCCTGCATCAGCTGCCTTGTTTCTTTTAATGCTTCTTCAGCTAATAGAGCGATTTCTCTTACAGCCTTCTCCGGCAGGATCATAGCTCTTCTCATTTTTACTCCTCCACTTTTAAGGCTCAATCATGTTTGTCCCCATTACTGCATATATTGATGACATCATGACATTACGAGCAGGGGGACAGCCATGAACAGCTTTCACGTATGGCATATGAGACACGTTAAACAGGTGCTGATTGTAGCTGTTGCTGCATTGTTTGCAGCCGGGTTTCTCTATTTCGAAAATATCCTTCAGCTTCCGGTATTTTCTGCAGGCGGAGAGCCGAAAGCCATTTATCATGGTGAAGGAAAGGGGAACAAGGTTGCCTTAACCTTTGATATTAGCTGGGGAGACACAAAAGCTGTTCCCATCCTTGATGCTTTAAAAGAAAATGACATTAAAAATGCCACTTTCTTTTTATCAGCCTCATGGGCGGAAAGACATCCGAAAATTGTAGAGCGCATCCAAAAAGAAGGACACCATATCGGCAGCATGGGCTATGCTTACAAAAACTATTCAGGCATGGAACCAGAACAGGTAAGCCATGATTTGCAGCTCGCTCAGACCGTTTTCAAGCAGCTCAACATTAAAAACGTAACACTGTTAAGACCGCCAACAGGAAATTTCAATAAGCAGGTGCTGAAAATTGCAGACAGGTTCGGACTGACGGTCGTTCATTACAGTATTGACACAAAAGATTGGACGAATCCGGGAGTTACTGAAATAGTCAAAGCAGCAAGCGATGCAAGGAGCGGCGATATTATCCTGCTGCATGCATCTGACTCTGCTAAGCAAACAGCCGCGGCCATCCCTGCCATAGCAGGCTATTTAAAGAACCAGCGTCTGGAGAATGCCGGTGTCAGCGATTTAATTTCCAACGCTGACGCAAAATCCGAGGAAGTAAAATAAAGAAGGAGCCCTTATGAGGGGACTCCTTCTTTTTGCTGTACTCTTCCTGATGTATACCGCGGCAGCATAATGATTTGAAAGGCATTGCATACAAGCAGCGGAATGAGCATAAAGTAAAGCCAAAATGGCTCATTGATTCGAAGTGCGGGAAACCATTCAATAATGGTGACGATAAACATAAAAAAGAGCGCAGGAGTAAAAGCTTCTTTAACGGTGTCCCGCTTTTTTAAATAGGCCACAAATAAACTAAAGAAAAAAATCAATGATGAAACAGCTATATACGGGAGAATGCTCTCATTTGCTGAGGCAAATAGCTGGTATCGGAAATAAATTAAATCAAACAATCCAAACGCAATCAGAATCAGCTGTGCAATATTCCAGAGCCTGACTGATTTAAACATCCCAAGCCCGAATCGGTGGACAGTCAGGTAGGCGAAAAAACCCATCTGGCTAAGAACGCTGAAAATCAGCCCCCAGCCTGCAAAAAGAATAAACAGTGAGCTCAGTTCTTTTATATCTGCATTTTTAACCATTACAGCATACTTACCAGCCTGAAGGCCGAACCCCATAATAATGGCGGCGGCAGCTCCAATCAGCAGGTTTGTTAAAAAAAAGCGGACCCAATTTCTGCTTTTCAAACCCTGTTCCCCCATCCCCTCTGTTTGTCTCTGATTTTACCAATCCTCCTATAAAATTGCTATATACGGGAGAATTTTTCAAGCATAAAAAAATCCAGGGAATTCATATTAACTATAGGAGAGAAAATTGAAAGGGGCCATTTTCGTTATGGTTAAGAAAGGCATTCTCCCCCTTGCAGTCATTCTGCTCGCAGGCTCCCTCGGAGGATGCGGCGGTTCAAGCAGCGGGAGCAGCGAACAGGATATGGATTATGAAAAGACCAAAAAAATGGTCGTGGATATATTAAAAACAGATGATGGAAAAGCCGCAATTCAGCAGATCATGGAAGATGACCAAATGAAACAAAATCTGGTCATGGATCAAAAGATGGTCCAGGAAACAATACAGCAGACACTAACCTCTGACAAAGGAAAAGAGTTTTGGACAAAAACATTTGAAGACCCTAAATTTTCCGAAGCTTTTGCAAAAAGCATTCAAACTGAACATGAAAAAGTGATTAAACAGCTGATGAAAGATCCCGACTATCAGGCCATGATGATTGAAATACTGCAAAATCCCGAGATGCAGCAGCAAATGGGCACAGCACTGAAGAGCCAGCAGTCAAGAAAAGATATTCAGCAAGTGGTTCTGGATACCATCTCCAGCCCGCTCTTTAAAGCAAGAATCCAGGATGGCCTTTTAAAAGCAGCCCAGGAAATGAGCCAATCCGGCAAACAGCAAGGCCAGGAAGGCGGACAGGCTGGCGGAGAAAGCTCCGGCGGCCAGCAGGGCGGAGGCGGTTCTTCCGGAGGCGGCGGAGGCGGCGGTCAGTAAAGGTCTTGAAAGTTCATTTGGATAGAAACCACGGCATAATTCGCGGCCAAATAGGAAAAGCCTGACTTGGTGTCAGGCTTTTTTTACTGAATTCATTTAATTTTGAACGCAAATTGCAGTGAATTGCTTAATTAAAATGCTTACCAAGCAGTTTATGCGCAGGTTCACTTTTTACCCCAGTGCGCTCCCCTTACCGAACAGGAACCAGCTCCACGATCCTCTCCGCCATCTCACCATAGATCTTCCCAATTGGATGATCGGCAGCATAAACGGATGGGGCAAATTCAAGTTCATCCCAGTCAGGCTGCTGCAGCGGAATTTTTCCGAGAATTGGCACGCGGAGCTCATCAGCGAGTTTTTCGCCTCCGCCCTGTCCAAATACGTATTCTTTTTCGCCTGTTTTTTTGCTTTCAAAGTAAGCCATGTTTTCAACGATCCCGATGACTTCGTGATCTGTTCTAAGTGCCATTGCACCCGCTCTTGCCGCAACAAATGCAGCAGTTGGGTGAGGGGTGGAAACGATAATTTCCTTGCATGCCGGAAGCATGGAATGGACATCAAGCGCTACGTCTCCAGTGCCTGGAGGCAGGTCAAGCAGCAAGTAGTCGAGATCGCCCCATTCCACTTCTTTGAAAAAGCTTGTCAGCATTTTGCCGAGCATTGGCCCTCTCCAGATGACAGGTGCATTATCTTCTACGAAAAAGCCCATGGAGATAACTTTTACTCCAAAGCGGTCTACAGGAATAATACTTTCGCCTCTCACTGTCGGGCGCTGCGTAATTCCCATCATGTCAGGAACACTGAATCCGTAGATGTCGGCATCAATCAATCCGACTTTCTTTCCCGCTCTTGCCAATGCTACTGCTAGGTTGACGGATACGGTGGATTTCCCTACGCCGCCCTTACCTGAAGCGATGGCAATGAAGGTTGTTTTGCTGCCGGGTGAAAGCAGATTTCCGCTTGCTGGAGCTGCTGCCTGCTGATATTTAGCCACTGTCTCTTGAGGCAGGTCGCCAAAACGGATACCGACTGTCTGGGCTCCTGCTTCCTTCAGCTTCGCCACAACCTCCTGCTGCAATTTCATTTGTTCAGGTGTACCTGTTTTCGCCAGTGCAATTTTTACACTGACATGTTCTTTTTCGGGCTTTACTTTTATTTCCTGAATGGCATCAAGCTCTTTCAGGCTTCTATGTAAAAAAGGTTCATTCATTTGTTCAAGTATGTTTCTTAGCTCTGACTCCTGCAGCATGCTATCCCATCCTTTTGCTGAATTCGTTTTCACACACCAGTATATCATACAGCTCTTCCCATATTGCAGTAAAAGGCCTTTCATAAAAAAATCCCCTGATTATTCAGGAGGATCTTTTTTATCCGTATAATACCTGAGGACGCCTTTGTAGATGGAAGCAGCCATGGAATCCAGATATTTTTTTCCTTCCAAAAGCTTTTCCTCCTGCGGGTTGGACAGAAAGCCCACTTCGACAAGAGCACCAGGCTTGTTGGCATGCTTCAGCAAGTAGATTCCGTTCAGCTGTTTAGCCGCTCTGTCCGTGTTTTCCAGGCTTTTTCTCAGTTCATCCTGAATATACCTTGCCACCCGCTTATTCTCCTCATATTTGCCGTAAAAGAAGGTCTGAGCGCCTCTCCACTGTGCAGAAGGAATGGCATTGAGATGAATGCTCAGGTAAAGGTCAGCTGAGGAGGTATTGATGGTTTCCACCCTGTTTCTTAAATCCTCGGACTTCCGTCTGCTCAGGCCCTTTGTTCCGATGGAGGCAAGGTCTATGTCACTTTCCCTTGTCATGAGAACAAGCGCACCCTGCTGCTGAAGATAGTCTCGAACCCTCAGCGAAATATCAAGTGCAACGTTCTTCTCCATCAGTGTAGAGCCGACAGCACCTCCGTCAGGCCCGCCATGGCCAGGATCAAGATAGATGATTTTTCCAGCTAGAGGAAGATTCCATGTATTCCACGAATCATCATTCGTAAATTGAAACCGGAACAACACAAGCAGCAAAATGAACCCTGCTGCAAAACCGAGCCATTTTAATCTCTTCACGCCATTTCCCCCTTACCGCCCGTCCTACTTCACTATATGGGACACGCAAGGGAAATATGATTAATTCAAGCGGAGCTTCCGGCGCTTCATTCCGCGAAGATATCCTTCCTTCCACCAAATATTGAGAAAATGCCCGCTTGCAATATAGATGGATTCATTGGCAAGCGTAAATTCTTCTTTCTGCCCCCAGTTGAGAAGATATTCGTACATTTCATCAAGCAGAGCCTTATCTTCAAGGCGGCTTCTCAGCTGCACATCCGCCATGGCTTCACCGGAAGAGCCGAATTTGCTGTACTTTGCCCCAATGAGAAAGGATTCTACCGCAAAATCCATGCAGCCCTCTTCGATACGCCCCTTATTCAGGAGCCCGATGTGAAAATGATGGCCGAAACAGCTGTCAACGCTCTTTTTAATCTCTTTAAGAGAAATTTCCTTCATCATCGTGCGCTCATATTTCAGCTGCTTTTCCCTGATTTTATCTTGAAAAGACATAATAGGCTCCAAACAATTGCCCCCTTGGCAGAACTCTTTTCTTTTATCATTCTCTCGAGGGGGAAGAAATATGAGATCAGGAAAATATAAATTACACCGGCAAATTCTATTTTTAAGCATAAAAAAGACCCCCAACCAAATTGGTTGAGAGCCTTTGAACGTTGGTAATTAACGTTTAGAGAACTGAGGTGCACGGCGTGCGCCTTTAAGTCCGTATTTTTTACGCTCTTTCATACGAGCGTCACGAGTCAGAAGACCAGCTGATTTAAGGGAACCGCGGTATTCTGGGTCAGCTTGAAGCAATGCACGGGAGATACCGTGGCGGATTGCACCAGCTTGGCCAGCGTAGCCGCCGCCATGTACGTTAACTAGTACATCGTAGTTCGCACCAGTTTCAGTTAGTGCAAGTGGCTGCTTGATGTCTTCGATCAGCGCAGCGAAAGGAATGTAGTCAGTGATTTCACGATTATTGATCACGATGCGGCCTTCGCCAGGAATAAGGCGAACGCGGGCAACGGAGCTTTTACGACGGCCTGTACCGTAATATTGAACCTGTGCCAAATTAATATCCTCCTTTATAATTAACCGCGAAGTTCGTAAACTTCTGGTTTTTGTGCTTCATGCGGATGCTCTGCACCAGTATAGACATGAAGTTTTTTGAAAATTTGACGTCCTAGGGAATTCTTTGGAAGCATTCCTTTGATAGCCAGTTCAAGCATTTTTTCAGCGTAGTTTGTACGCATTTCCAAAGCAGTTCTGGATTTAAGTCCGCCTGGGAATTGGCTGTGACGGTAGTAGATTTTGTCAGTCAATTTCTTGCCTGTCAATTCGATTTTTTCAGCGTTGATGATGATCACGTGGTCACCAGTGTCTACATTCGGTGTGAATGTTGGTTTGTTCTTGCCGCGCAGGACAGACGCTACTTCACTTGCAAGACGGCCCAATGTTTGGCCTTCTGCATCTACAACGAGCCATTTGCGGTCGATTTCGTTAGCTTTCGCCATATACGTTGTACGCATTTATTGATCCTCCTAAAAATTCGTTTCCAAAATACATTTATATTAGTCAAGTTCTATTTCAAAACACGATTAAGACTTTCCGGGGCTTATCGTGGGGATGAAATAACATACCATATGATATGATATAACGTCTAAAGAGCAATGTCAAGAGAATGTTACACCTGGTTTAGTTGTCATATTCAACGGACCATAAATACAGTCCTTGAGCAGGTGCTGTTTTGCCTGCCAAGCCTCTGTTCTTAGCTTCAATAATAGCCGGAATCTCATCAGGCCTTTTAGCACCGCTGCCAATTTCCAGCAGTGTGCCTGTCAAAATCCGGACCATATTGTAGAGAAAACCGCTGCCTGCAAAGCGAAATGTCAGAAGGCTGCCATCCTCAACGGCTTCGAAGCTGAAAATGGTTCTGATACGGTCTTCCGACTCTGTCCGGGCTGAGCAGAAGCTCGTAAAATCATGGGTGCCGAGAAGCTTTTCACCTGCAAGCCTGATCGCTTCGACATCAAGGTGATAAGGATAGTGATAGGCAAAGTTGCGGGTGAACACATCCGGCAGCATCTCTCTGCTGATCACGTAGCGATATTCCTTTTTCACTGCATGGTAGCGGGCGTGAAAGTCATCTGCAGCCTGTTCAGCACTGAGCAGCACCACATCATCAGGCAGCAGAGAATTCAGCGCCCTAGGCCAGCGGTCAGAGGGGATGCTGAGGCTTGTGTCAAAATGGATAACTTGGCCCCGCGCATGCACCCCTGCATCTGTCCTGCCAGAAGCTGCGACTTTAATCTCCTTGCCCTTATGAAGGACAGCCAGCGCTTTTTCTAATTCGCTCTGAACGGTTCTCTTCCCAGGCTGTACCTGATAGCCGCTGAAGCCCGTGCCATCGTAGGAAACAATGCATTTCATCCTCATCTCTATGCCCTCAGCACAAAGAGCAGGACAGCAAGTAACGCTAAGCTTGAGAGCATAAGGGTATCAAGCACCTTCCAATAAAGAAGGCGGTATTTGGTCCGGCCTTCACCGCCCTGATAGCCTCTCGCTTCCATTGCTGTGGCAAGCTCTTCCGCCCGCTTGAAAGCGCTGATGAACAGCGGTACAAGCAGCGGAATAATGGATTTAATTCTTTCAGTGATCGGGCCTGAGGTGAAATCAACACCTCTGGCCATCTGAGCTTTCATGATTTTTTCCGTTTCGTCCATCAAAGTCGGAATAAACCGAAGGGCAATGGACATCATAAGCGCCAGCTCGTGAACAGGCAGCTTAATTTTCTTTAATGGATTCAGCAGCTCTTCCATTCCATCTGTCACTTCAATCGGTGTTGTTGTGAGCGTCAGGATCGTGGTGACAAGGATTAAGTATAAGAAACGGAGAGAAATATAGATCCCCTGCCTGATGCCCTCTTCATAGATTTTCAAAAAGGGAAGATCGAGAACAACTTGTCCCTCTCTTGTCATCATAATGTGCAGGATAAAAGTAAACACGATAATCCAGATCACCGGTTTCATCCCGTTTAAAAGAAAACGCAGCGGCAGCCTTGTAAGTCCTACGATGATGACCGTAAAGACGCCAAGCAAAGCATAGGTCGCTGCATTGTTGGCAAGAAATACGATAAAGACATAAAAAAAGATCGTTAACAGCTTTGCTCTTGGATCCATCCGGTGAATGAGGGAATCACCTGGCACATATTTGCCGATAATGATGCTGTTCATTGATGCTCTGCCCCTTCCTCATAAAGGCGCTTGATTAAATCAACAGTGCCTTCCATGGTTAGCGGCAATTCCTTTAACGAACGTCCGAGCCGCTTTTCAAGGAGCCTTTGAAATTTGATCGTTTCCGGAAGGTCAAGCCCGATGGACACAAGCGTTTCGCTTTCGGCAAAAATTTCCTCCGGCTTTCCCTTCAGCCGGACTGTTCCTTTTTCAAGCACAACAATATCGTCCGCATATTTAGCAGCGTCTTCCATGCTGTGCGTCACAAGGATCGTTGTAAGCTGCTGCTCTTTATGAAGCCTGTAGAACATATCCATGATCTCTTTCCGTCCATGAGGATCAAGGCCTGCTGTAGGCTCATCCAGGACCAGTACCTCAGGCTCCATGGCAAGGACGCCTGCTATAGCCACCCGGCGCATCTGCCCTCCGCTCAGATCAAATGGAGAACGATCCAAAAGCTCTTTAGAGAGGCCTACCTGTTCAAGTGCCGCATGGGCCTTTTTCACAGCTTCTTCTTTTGGAACGCCAAAGTTTATTGGCCCAAAAGCAATGTCCTTTTCAATTGTTTCTTCAAAGAGCTGGTGTTCTGGAAACTGAAAAACGATCCCGACTTTTTTCCGCAGGCTTTTCAGGTGCTTTTGCTTTTCACCTGCTGTAATCGTTCTCTCCCCAATGGTCACAGAGCCTTTTGTCGGCTTTAAAAGGCCGTTCAAATGCTGCAGGAAAGTAGACTTCCCTGACCCTGTATGGCCGATAACAGAGGTGTAGGAGCCTTCTTTGATCTCCAGGCTTACATCGTAGATGGCAAGCCTCTCAAACGGTGAACGGATATTATAGCGATGTTCTAGATTTTTGATCGCAATGTCCATATCTCATTCACCAGCCCTTCTTCTGTAAGATGGTCCTTTGCTACAGGAATACCTGCGTCTCTCAGCAGGCGGCTGAGCTTGTACGGAAAAGGCAGATCAAGACCGATCTCGACCAGCTTGTCCCCTTGTGAAAATATTTCCTCAGGAGTTCCTTCAGCATATTTGGTTCCTCTATTCATCACAATGATTCGATCAGCCTTTGCAGCTTCCTCGAGGTCATGGGTAATTGAAAGAACTGTGACGAGCCCATTTTTTCTAAGCGCTCTTACTGTTTCCATTACCTCGGCGCGTCCTTTCGGATCAAGCATGGATGTTGCTTCATCCAAAATCATAATTTCAGGCTGCAGTGCAATAATACCGGCGATCGCCACGCGCTGCTTTTGCCCTCCTGAAAGATGGTGCGGCTCTTGATCAAGAAAATGATCCATTTTGACCTGTTTGGCAGCCCACTCCACTCGCTTTACCATTTCATCTCTCGGCACACCATGG
Source organism: Metabacillus kandeliae (assembly GCF_021166585.1). Classification (GTDB taxonomy): domain Bacteria; phylum Bacillota; class Bacilli; order Bacillales; family Bacillaceae; genus Metabacillus_B; species Metabacillus_B kandeliae. The sequence continues at coordinate 50,355 of NZ_JAJOZE010000017.1, read as the reverse complement.
TTTTCTAAACCAAAAGCCACATCATCCTGAACGGTTGTTCCAACAAACTGATTATCGGGATTTTGAAAAACCATTCCAACTTTTTTGCGGATTTCCCAGACAGTATCTTCGTTCAGATGAATGCCTGCTACAGTTACTTTCCCTTGATTTGGAATAAGAAGACCATTTAGGATTCTTGCCATTGTCGACTTGCCTGAACCATTGTGGCCTACGATGGCCAGCCATTCGCCTTTTTTAACTTCAAAATCAACATTTTGAAGGGCAGGTCTTTCCTCTTCGCTGTAGCTGAATGATACACCTTCTGCTTTAATGATTTCCTGCATGCTTTTGCGCCTCCCCTCAGCTGCTCTTTCTCTGCTCTAAAAAAAACTTCTCCAACTGGCTTCGGCGGACATAAAATGTCCGCCGTCTACGCAGTTTGGTAATAGGCTCCCTGCAGGCTTTGTCCTGATCCTGCAGATCCGCTTTATATGGCACCGGTGCTGATTGGCGCCATTTTGGCATGTAAAGGCTCAAATCCAATAAACCGGAGAACCTAATGCTCTTTTTAAAAAAAGGGCAATGAACAAGTTAGAAACTGTCCTGCCCTTTTATTTTGTGTATATGAAATTACACTAGCTCGATGATGACCATTGGTGCTCCATCGCCGCGGCGCGGGCCAATTTTCATGATGCGTGTGTAACCGCCTTGACGCTCTTGGTAACGGCCTGCAATATCAGAGAAAAGCTTCTGCAATGCATTTTGGTTTTCTTCTTCGTTCGCCACTTCGTTACGAATGTAAGCTGCAGCTTGACGGCGAGCATGAAGGTCCCCGCGTTTACCTAAAGTAATCATTTTTTCAACAGTTGAACGCACTTCTTTCGCACGAGCTTCAGTAGTTTCAATACGTTCGCTGATGATCAGGTCAGTTGTCAGATCACGAAGCATTGCTTTACGCTGTGCACTAGTGCGGCCTAATTTTCTGTATGACATGTGATGTCCCCTCCTTCGTTGAATATATAGAAACGCACGAAAAATACTAGTTAACTTTCTAACTAGTCATCTTCAGTCATCTTTACGAAGACCTAAACCAAGTTCTTCAAGTTTCGCTTTTACTTCTTCAAGAGATTTGCGGCCAAGATTGCGAACCTTCATCATATCTTCTTCAGTCTTGTTGGCAAGCTCCTGAACAGTATTGATCCCTGCACGCTTCAAACAGTTGTAAGAACGGACAGAAAGATCAAGCTCTTCAATTGTCATCTCTAGAACTTTTTCTTTTTGGTCTTCTTCTTTTTCGACCATGATTTCCGCATTTTGTGCTTCATCAGTTAAGCCGACAAAGATATTAAGATGCTCGGTTAAAATTTTAGCTCCTAAAGCAACTGCCTCTTGAGGTCCATTGCTTCCGTCGGTCCAAACATCCAAAGTGAGCTTATCGTAGTTAGCTACTTGGCCTACACGTGTATTTTCAACCTGGTAGGATACGCGTGCAACCGGAGTATAGATAGAGTCAATAGGAATAACGCCTATTGGCTGATCTTCACGTTTGTTTGCATCAGCTGGTGTATAACCGCGTCCGCGTCTTGCTGTCAATCTCATTCTGAAATGCGCATCTTTGGAAAGAGTCGCAATATGAAGATCGGGATTCAATATTTCAATGTCACTGTCATGTGTAATATCAGCAGCAGTAACGACACCGTCACCCTGAACATCGATTTCCAATGTTTTTTCTTCTTCTGAATAGATTTTGAGAGCAAGTTTTTTGATGTTTAGAATGATCGTTGTAACATCCTCCACAACGCCTTCTACAGTAGAAAACTCATGCAGTACTCCATCCATTTGGATTGATGTTACAGCGGCACCAGGAAGTGAGGATAAAAGGATACGACGTAAGGAGTTACCCAAAGTAGTTCCATATCCGCGCTCGAGTGGTTCGACGACGAATTTGCCGTATTTGGCATCATCGCTGATTTCAACCGTTTCGATTTTTGGTTTTTCAATCTCAATCATACAATAAAACCCTCCTTCAAAACGTCGAAACCCCGATTAGAGCAGTGAGAACACCATCTAACCGAAATTCCCCATTTATAATGTCCCGAATGTGCATAGCAATAGAATGTAAAAAATTGGCTCTATTAAATATACTGTATCATAACCCATTATAGACAGGGATACAAAATCTATACAGAAATATTACACACGACGGCGTTTTGGCGGACGGCAACCGTTATGAGGAACTGGAGTTACGTCTCTGATCGCAGTAACTTCAAGACCAGCAGCTTGAAGTGCACGGATCGCAGCTTCACGGCCTGAACCAGGACCTTTAACAGTAACTTCAAGAGTCTTCATACCATGTTCAATGGAAGTTTTAGCAGCAGTTTCTGCAGCCATTTGTGCAGCGAAAGGAGTAGATTTACGTGAACCTCTAAAACCTAGCGCGCCAGCACTTGACCAAGAAAGTGCATTTCCGTGGGAATCAGTAATAGTAACGATTGTGTTGTTGAATGTTGAACGGATATGCGCGATACCAGTTTCAATATTCTTTTTTACACGGCGTTTGCGAGTATTTGTTTTACGTGCCATAGATGATTAACCTCCTTTACCTTATTTCTTTTTGTTCGCAACTGTACGGCGTGGGCCTTTACGAGTACGAGCGTTATTTTTAGTGTTTTGTCCACGAACAGGCAAGCCGCGGCGGTGACGAAGACCACGGAAGCTTCCGATTTCGATCAGACGCTTGATGTTGAGGGAAATTTCACGGCGAAGATCACCTTCAACTTTCAGCTTATCAATGATGTCACGGATTTTGCCCAGTTCTTCTTCAGTTAGGTCACGTACACGTGTATCTTCAGAAACTCCGGCCTCAGCCAAAACTTTCTGAGCAGTTGTACGGCCGATACCGTAAATGTATGTTAATGAAATAACAATGCGTTTTTCGCGGGGAATATCTACACCAGCAATACGAGCCATTTTATAGCTGCACCTCCTTCTTGATTATCCTTGTTTTTGTTTATGTTTTGGATTTTCACAAATAACCATGACTTTTCCTCGTCTGCGGATAACTTTGCATTTTTCGCAAATCGGTTTCACGGATGGTCTAACTTTCATGATTTTTCCAACCTCCTTAGTCGTTCGGAGTGTCTTATTTGAAACGGTATGTTATTCTGCCACGGGTTAAATCATATGGAGATAATTCAACCGTAACTTTGTCTCCGGGTAAAATGCGAATGAAGTGCATCCGAATTTTGCCGGATACATGTGCCAAAACAGTATGACCGTTTTCAAGTTCCACTTTGAACATTGCATTTGGCAGAGTCTCTTGGACTGTGCCTTCCACTTCAATTACATCGTCTTTCGCCATTCAATTGTTCTCCCTTCTTCAAATCAGCAACTTGTTCATTGACAAACTTCGCAAGTGCGTAACGCAGTTTTCCATTTGTCACACGACCAGTTTCAGCTAAACTGCTCTGAACTTCCGGAGATAAGCAATCAAAGAACTCTAAATGGTTGACGTTCTTCTTCTTGGGAGATTGAAATGTGCGCTTCTCTCCATCTGCCACAAGTACGAATGGATGATCAAGGATTGAAATTACAATGGCATACTGCCCTGTACTTTTACCTTTGGATTCCCGGACAAACTGCCCGATCCAAGGATTTCCTAAATCAAGTTCGTTCAAGCATTTCCACCTTCACTTATGCTTTGGTCAGGACCTCAAAGCCAGTTTCAGTTATTGCGATTGTATGCTCAAAGTGAGCACACATTTTCCCATCTACTGTTACAACCGTCCAGTTATCAGACAATGTTTTAACATAACGACTGCCTGCGTTCACCATCGGTTCGATAGCAAGCACCATGCCCGGCTTCAGGCGAGGCCCTTTGCCAGGAGGACCGAAATGCGGAATATGAGGATCTTCATGAAGCTCCTGCCCTACTCCGTGTCCGCCGTACTCCCTTACGATGGAAAAACCAAAACCTTCTGCATACGTTTGTATGGCATGAGAAATGTTAGACAGCCTTTCGCCCGGTTTTGCTTCTTCAAGACCTTTATATAAAGACTCTTCTGTAACCTTAAGCAGCTTCTCCGTTTCATCAGAAACATTGCCCGCTGCATAAGTCCATGCAGAGTCACCATGGTAGCCGTTGTATTTCGCGCCGATGTCGACGGTGATGATATCTCCATCATGCAGCACCCGGTCACCGGGTATTCCATGAACGAGCTCTTCATTAACAGAAGCACAGATGCTTCCGCGAAAACCATTATACCCCTTAAATGATGGAATTGCACCATTTTGGCGTATAAACTTTTCGGCAATTGCATCCAATTCTTTGGTTGTAATACCAGGAACAACATGCGGTTTCAGCTCTTGGTGAGTCAAGGCCACGATCCTGCCTGCTTCCCGCATGATCTCAATCTCGCGGGCAGTTTTACAGATAATCATTTGCCAAAGCCTCCAAGCAGCTCCTTGATATCAGCGAACACTTTGTTGATGTCCTGCTGGCCATCAATGTCGCGCAGATATCCTTTTTTCTCATAAAAATCAAGCAGCGGCTGAGATTGTTTGAGATTTACTTCCAAGCGGTTGCCAACTGTTTCTTCGTTATCGTCATCGCGCTGATAAAGCTCTCCTCCGCATTTATCACACACGCCTTCTTTTGCCGGCGGGTTAAACACGAGATGATACGTAGCACCGCAATTTTTGCAAATCCGGCGTCCAGTCAGGCGTTCCATCAGAATATCCTGATCTACTTTAATGTTAATCACATAATCAAGCTTTCTGTTCATATCAGCCAGTATATTTTCAAGCGCTTCTGCTTGAGCTACTGTGCGGGGGAAACCGTCAAGAAGGAACCCTTTTTCACAATCATTCTTGCCCAATCTTTCGCGGACAATACCGATTGTCACTTCATCAGGTACCAATTCCCCTTTATCCATAAAGGATTTCGCTTCAAGTCCCAGTTCAGTTTCTTCTTTAATAGCCGCTCGGAACATATCCCCAGTTGAGATATGAGGAACCTTGTACTCTTCTACTAATCGCTCCGCCTGAGTGCCTTTGCCGGCACCTGGCAAACCCATTAAAACTAGATTCATTCAAAAATTCCCCCTGAGTCTCTATTAGAGGGAATGGGAATCTGCTTCCCATAACCTCACTGTTTGATAAATCCTTTGTAATGACGCTTTACAAGCTGGCTTTCAAGCTGCTTCATAGTCTCAAGGGCAACACCTATGATAATCAATAAGCTTGTGCCGCCGATTTGCGCTTGCTGCGGCAGACCAGCTATCTGAATAAAGAACACAGGCAGGACTGCGATAACTGCCAAGAAAATTGAACCAACAAATGTTAAGCGATACAAAACTTTTGTTACATATTCTTGAGTGCTTTTTCCGGGACGAATACCTGGTATATAGCCGCCCTGCTTTTTCAGGTTGTCAGCCATTTGTTCAGGGTTAACCTGGACAAATGCATAGAAATAAGTGAAGGCGACAATCAAAATAACATACAAGGCCATACCGAACGGTCTTGTATAGGTGAAATTGTACTTGATCCAATCCGTCACATCATTGGTACCGAAGAACGATGCAATGGTCGGCGGTGCAATGATAAAAGATACGGCAAAGATTACCGGGATAACACCAGCCGGGTTAACCTTCAATGGAAGGTGAGTTGACTGGCCGCCTCCAGTAGGGGCTGAGCCCGTAACACGCTTTGCGTACTGAATCGGAATTTTGCGAAGCGCCTGCTGAACGTAGATAACTCCTACAATAACAGCAAGAATCGCAACAGCCAGAAGAATCAATGTCGCTATTTTCAAAAACAGCTGATCACCAGGATTCTCGAACTGCTGTGAATAAATCTGACCAAGAGTATGCGGAATGCCGGATACGATACCTGCAAAGATGATGATGGAAATTCCATTTCCAACGCCTTTTGCAGTGATTTGCTCTCCAAGCCACATTAAGAAAGCCGTGCCTGCAGTAAGTACGAGTGCGATCATCAGGAATTTACCCCAGTTAGGGTCCTGGATCAGCATTCCGCGGGACATATTATTGAACCCGATGGACATGCCGATAGCCTGGACAAATCCAAGAATAATCGTAAAGTATCTCGTAAACTGTGCTAGCTTGCGTCTTCCTACTTCCCCTTGCTTAGACCATTCAGTAAACTTAGGAATTACATCCATTTGCAGAAGCTGCACAATAATGGATGCCGTAATATACGGCATAATTCCCATTGCCAGTATGGAGAAGCGGTATAGTGATCCGCCCCCAAAGGTGTTCAGAACACTAAATGCATTGGTTGGATCCTGTGATGTCAGCACTTTCGCGTTGACAAACGGGACTGGAATAAATGAGCCAATTCGAAAAACAATAAGCATTAAAAGGGTGAATATGATTTTGTTTCGTATATCACCCACGCGCATAAAATTGGAGATTGTTTTAAACATTAGATCACCTCAGCTGTACCGCCAGCTGCCTCAATTGCTTCTTTAGCAGAAGAGGAGAATTTGTTTGCTTTGATCGTAAGCTTTTTCTCTAGAGATCCGTTACCAAGGATTTTAACGCCAGATTTAGTGCTGCTAAGGATGCCAGTTTCAAGAAGCAATTCAGGAGTCACTTCTGTACCCTCTTCAAAACGGTTAAGTCTGTCAAGGTTAACTACGGCATACTCTTTGCGGTTGATGTTTGTGAATCCGCGTTTAGGCAGACGTCTGAATAAAGGAGTTTGACCGCCTTCGAATCCAGGACGAACACCGCCGCCGGAACGGGCGTTTTGACCTTTATGACCTTTACCGGCAGTTTTGCCGTTGCCTGAACCGATACCGCGTCCTACACGGTTGCGTACTTTGCGGGATCCTTCTGCAGGTTTCAATTCATGAAGTTTCATAGGAACACCTCCTTAATTTTAAAGCATTTCTTACTGTTCAGCTACAGTGACTAGATGGCTTACTTTCTTCACCATTCCACGGATCGCTGCATTATCTTCATGCACAACAGTCTGGTGCATTTTTTTAAGACCCAGTGTATTAACGGTAACACGCTGGTCTTCCGGACGACCGATCAGACTGCGAGTGAGGGTGATTGCTAATTTGTTTGCCATTATCTTTCCCTCCTTATCCTAACAGTTCTTCGACAGATTTTCCACGAAGCTTCGCAACTTCTTCAGCACGCTTCAGACGGGAAAGGCCTTGAAGTGTAGCGCGGATCATGTTGATTGGTGTGTTGGATCCTAGAGATTTGGAAAGGATATCGCCTACACCTGCAAGTTCTAGAACCGCACGGACAGGTCCGCCAGCGATAACTCCAGTACCTTCAGAAGCAGGTTTCAAAAGGATGTTTCCAGCACCAAATTGTCCGATAACTTCGTGAGGAATTGTTGTGCCAACCATCGGCACTTCGATAAGATTCTTCTTTGCATCTTCAATAGCTTTGCGGATTGCTTCTGGAACCTCTTGGGCTTTACCAGTACCAAAACCTACATTGCCATTTTTGTCACCTACAACAACTAGTGCAGCGAAACGGAAACGGCGTCCGCCTTTAACAACTTTAGCTACACGGTTAACGGTAACAACGCGTTCTTCAAGTTCAAGTTTGTTTGGGTCAATACGACGCATTCTGTGTGTCCCTCCTTCTTATTAAAATTTAAGTCCAGCTTCACGGGCAGCGTCAGCAAGAGCTTTGATGCGGCCGTGGTACAAGTAACCGCTGCGGTCGAAAACGATCGTTTCATGACCTTTTTCAACTGCACGCTTTGCAATCAATTCGCCGACTTTTTGAGCTGCTTCAGTGTTAGCAGTAGATTCAAGATTAAGATCTTTTTCTATTGTAGAAGCGCTAACTACTGTTACGCCGTTTGTGTCGTCGATCAATTGTGCATAGATGTGCTTGTTAGAGCGGAACACGTTCAAACGCGGTCTTTCAGCAGTTCCGAAAAGCTTAGAACGAACACGCGTATGTCTTTTCTTGCGGACAGAGTTTTTACTTGGTTTCGTAATCATCTACGTCACTCCTTTCTTAACCTTTAAGCTGCATTACTTAGCCGTTTTACCCTCTTTGCGGCGAACGAATTCACCTTCATAACGGATACCTTTGCCTTTGTAAGGCTCAGGCGGGCGAGTAGCGCGGATGTTGGAAGCGATAGCTCCAACGCGTTCTTTGTCAGTACCTTTAACAATAACTTTTGTTTGAGAAGGCACTTCAATTTCGATTCCTTGTTCAGGTGTGATCTCAACTGGGTGAGAGTAACCAACGTTAAGAACAAGTTTGTTTCCGGATTTAGTAGCACGGTAACCGACACCGACTAGATCTAATGCTCTTTCAAAGCCTTTGGATACACCTTCAACCATGTTTCCAAGAAGGCTGCGTGTTGTGCCGTGAAGAGCACGGTGTTCTTTCTGGTCAGAAGGACGCGTTACTGAAAGAACGTTGTCTTCTACAGAAATCTTGATGTCTGGATGAAATGAACGAGTCAATTCACCTTTAGGACCTTTAACTGTAACAGTGTTTTCGTTCATAGTAACTGTTACGCCAGATGGAATCTCAAGTGGTTTTTTACCAACGCGGGACATACATTACACCTCCGTTCTTTTTTAAGATATTACCAAACGTATGCTAATACTTCTCCGCCAGCTTGTTTAGCGCGGGCTTCTTTGTCAGTCAAGACACCTTGAGAAGTTGAAATGATTGCGATACCTAAACCGTTCAGTACGCGAGGTACTTCAGTAGCTTTCGCGTAAACGCGAAGACCAGGCTTACTGATGCGCTTCAATCCAGTGATAACGCGTTCGTTGTTAGAACCATATTTAAGGAAAATACGGATAACACCTTGTTTGTTGTCTTCAACGTATTCTACATCACGGACAAAACCTTCACGCTTCAGAATTTCAGCGATCTCTTTTTTGATTTTGGAAGCAGGAACTTCCAGCTTATCGTGACGTACCATATTCGCATTACGGATGCGAGTAAGCAAATCAGCAATTGGATCTGTCATTACCATAGTAAAATAACCTCCTTCCCGTTATGGGGTATTACCAGCTAGCTTTTTTGATGCCAGGAATCTGACCTTTATATGCAAGTTCACGGAAACAAATACGGCAAAGTTTAAATTTACGATATACAGAATGCGGACGGCCACAGCGTTCGCAGCGTGAGTATTCTTGAACTTTAAACTTTTGAGTGCGCTTTTGTTTCGCAATCATGGATTTTTTTGCCACGTTTTCGCCTCCCTTTGACGATTATTTTTGGAACGGCATTCCGAACTGAGTAAGTAATTCACGAGCTTCTTCGTCAGTGTTAGCAGTTGTAACAATAACGATGTCCATTCCGCGAACCTTGGTTACTTTATCGTAATCAATTTCAGGGAAGATCAATTGTTCTTTAACACCTAGTGTGTAGTTTCCGCGTCCGTCGAAGGATTTCTTGGAAATTCCACGGAAGTCGCGTACACGCGGTAAAGAAACAGAAACTAGTTTGTCAAAGAATTCGTACATGCGCTCACCGCGAAGAGTTACTTTCGCACCGATCGGCATGCCTTCACGAAGACGGAAACCAGCGATTGATTTTTTCGCGCGGGTGATAACTGGCTTTTGACCAGAGATCGCAGTAAGTTCTTCTACAGCACTATCAAGTGATTTAGAGTTTGCAACTGCATCGCCCACACCCATGTTGATAACGATTTTTTCAAGCTTTGGCACTTGCATAACTGATTTATAGCTGAACTTGCTCATCAGTGCAGGTGTCATTTCTTTTGAATATTTTTCTTTAAGGCGGTTCATTAGGAGACCTCCCTTCCTTAGTTACTATTTATCTAAAGATTCACCAGATTTTTTTGCTACACGTACTTTTTTGCCGTCTTCCATCTTGAAACCAACACGAGTCGGTTCGCCAGATTTAGGGTCGATCAGCATGACGTTTGATACATGGACCGGCGCCTCTTGGTTTTGGATTCCACCTTGAGGATTTGCTTGAGTTGGTTTTGAGTGCTTTTTAACGATGTTGATTCCTTCAACCAGCACGCGCTCTTTTTTAGGATAAGCTTCAAGAACAGTTCCTTGTTTGCCTTTATCCTTGCCAGAGATAACCATTACCTTATCACCTTTTTTTACATGCATCCTATTCGCACCTCCTTAGTAAGGCTATCAATATTCTATTAAAGTACTTCTGGAGCTAGAGAAACAATTTTCATGAAACTGTTGTCGCGAAGTTCGCGGGCAACAGGTCCGAAGATACGAGTTCCACGAGGGCCTTTGTCGTCACGAATGATGACACATGCATTTTCATCGAAGCGGATATAAGTACCATCGTTACGGCGAACACCGCGTTTTGTACGTACTACTACAGCTTTTACTACGTCGCCTTTTTTAACAACGCCTCCTGGTGTTGCTTGTTTTACCGTGCAAACAATTACATCACCAATATTAGCTGTTTTGCGTCCAGACCCACCTAGTACCTTAATAGTAAGAACTTCACGGGCGCCAGAGTTGTCAGCGACTTTCAAGCGAGATTCTTGTTGAATCATTCAAGTTACCTCCCTTCGGAAATTGTTTCCGATCAATATTAGATAATAATAGCTTCTTCAACGATTTCAACAAGACGGAAACGTTTTGTAGCAGATAATGGACGAGTTTCCATAATTCTTACTACATCACCGATTTTTGCTTGGTTGTTATCGTCATGAGCTTTTAATTTTTTAGAATATTTTACGCGTTTGCCATACAGCGAATGCGTTTTGTAAGTTTCTACAAGAACTGTGATCGTCTTATCCATTTTATCAGAGACTACACGGCCAGTGTAGACTTTACGCTGGTTGCGTTCACTCATTCTGCTAACCTCCTCTCAGGTTTAACGATTATTCGCAGCGATCTCTCTTTCACGTACAACAGTTTTCATACGGGCGATCGATTTGCGCACTTCACGGATACGGGCAGTGTTTTCAAGTTGTCCTGTCGCTAATTGGAAGCGAAGGTTGAAAAGCTCCTCTTTCAGTGATTTAACGTTTTGTTCGATTTCAGCAGTGGTAAGGTCACGGATTTCATTACTTTTCATTAGATTCACCACCAATTTCCTCGCGTCTAACGAATTTTGTTTTAATTGGCAATTTGTGAGCTGCAAGACGAAGAGCTTCACGAGCTACTTCTTCAGGAACACCGGCGATTTCAAAAAGAACTTTACCCGGCTTAACAACTGCTACCCAACCTTCCGGAGCACCTTTACCGGAACCCATGCGGACCTCAAGAGGTTTAGCTGTATACGGCTTGGAAGGGAAAATTTTAATCCAGACTTTACCGCCACGTTTCATGTAACGAGTCATCGCAATACGAGCTGCCTCAATTTGACGGTTTGTGATCCAAGATGCTTCAAGAGCTTGAATACCAAATTCACCGAAATGTACTTCAGAACCGCCTTTAGCACGTCCGCGCATCTTTCCGCGGTGCTCTCTGCGATATTTAACGCGTTTAGGCAATAACATATTATTTTCCTCCTTCCTCAGTTTTCTTCTTAGTAGGAAGAACCTCTCCACGATAGATCCATACTTTTACGCCAAGTTTACCGTAAGTTGTATCTGCTTCACATGTGCCGTAATCGATATCTGCACGAAGTGTGTGTAGTGGAACAGTTCCTTCACTGTAATGCTCAGAACGGGCAATGTCTGCTCCGCCAAGACGTCCGGATACCATTGTTCTAATTCCTTGTGCACCAGAACGCATTGTGCGTTGGATCGCTTGCTTTTGAGCACGGCGGAAAGAAATACGGTTTTCCAGCTGACGAGCGATGTTGTCTGCTACTAATTTCGCATCAAGATCGGCTCTTTTGATTTCAAGAATGTTAATGTGCACGCGTTTACCAGTTAATTCGTTAAGAGCTTTACGAAGTGCTTCGACTTCAGTGCCGCCTTTACCGATAACCATACCTGGCTTCGCAGTGTGGATCGTGATGTTCACGCGGTTAGCAGCGCGTTCGATTTCTACTTTAGAAACAGATGCGTCGCTTAGGCGATTGCTGATGTATTCACGGACTTTAATGTCTTCATGCAGAAGAGCTGCGTAGTCTTTGCCTGCGTACCATTTGGATTCCCAATCACGGATAACTCCGATACGAAGACCGACTGGATTTACCTTTTGACCCACTGATTATCCCTCCTTCTTTTCTGTTACGACGATCGTAATGTGACTCGTACGTTTGTTGATTGCACTGGCACGGCCTTGTGCGCGCGGACGGAAACGTTTTAGTGTCGGACCTTCGTCAACGAAAGCTTGCTCGATCACTAGAGCGTTAATGTCCATTTCATAGTTATGCTCAGCATTTGCTACAGCGGAATTTAGTACTTTTTCAATAATCGGAGAAGCTGTCTTCGGAGTGTGACGAAGAATCGCAACTGCTTCACCTATTTGCTTACCTCGAATCAGGTCCATAACTAGACGTGCTTTACGAGGAGCAATACGAACTGTTCTGGCAACAGCTTTAGCTTGCATTTAAGTTCCTCCTCTCAATTAGCGTCTTGTTTTCTTATCGTCGTTGGCATGGCCTTTGTAAGTGCGTGTAGGCGCGAACTCACCAAGTTTATGTCCAACCATATCTTCTGTTACATATACAGGAACGTGTTTGCGGCCATCATATACAGCAACAGTGTGACCGATGAATTGCGGGAAAATTGTAGAACGGCGAGACCAGGTTTTGATTACCTGTTTCTTTTCAGACTCGTTAAGAACTTCAATCTTCTTCATCAAATGGTCATCAACAAATGGTCCTTTTTTTAGACTGCGACCCATTTAGGTACCTCCCTTCGCAATTGCCCTACGGTTCCCGGGAACCGTAGAAAAATCACGTTATTTTTTACGACGGCGTACGATAAATTTATCGGATTTGTTTTTCTTTTTGCGAGTTTTCGCGCCAAGAGTCGGTTTACCCCAAGGAGACATTGGTGATTTGCGTCCGATAGGAGCGCGTCCTTCACCACCACCGTGTGGATGGTCATTCGGGTTCATTACGGATCCGCGAACTGTTGGGCGTTTGCCTAACCAGCGAGAACGTCCGGCTTTACCGATGTTGATCAATTCGTGCTGCTCGTTACCCACTTGGCCGATAGAAGCGCGGCAAGTTGCAAGGATCATGCGAACCTCACCAGAGTTTAAGCGTACAAGCACGTATTTGCCTTCTTTACCAAGAACTTGAGCAGAAGTACCTGCAGAACGAACTAATTGTCCGCCTTTTCCTGGCTTCAATTCGATGTTATGCACAACAGTACCGACTGGAATGTTTATAAGAGGAAGAGCATTTCCTACTTTAATGTCAGCTTCAGGGCCGGACAGGATTTCCATTCCAACTTTAAGGTTCTTAGGTGCAAGGATATAACGTTTTTCACCATCAACATAGTTGATTAGTGCAATGTTTGCTGAGCGGTTCGGATCATATTCAACTGTAGCAACGCGTCCTGGTATACCATCTTTGTCGCGTTTAAAGTCGATGATACGGTATTGACGTTTGTGTCCACCGCCCTGATGACGTACAGTGATTTTACCTTGGTTGTTACGGCCAGCTTTTTTGCTGAGCGGCGCAAGCAAGGATTTTTCAGGTTTGTTAGTTGTGATTTCAGCGAAATCAGAAACTGTCATTCCACGACGACCGTTGGAGGTCGGTTTGTATTTTTTAATCGCCATCTTGGTTTCCCTCCTTCACTTATATATTAAACTTCAAATAGTTCGATTTCTTTGCTTTCTTCTGTAAGCTTAATGATCGCTTTTCTGCGGCGATTAGTCAGTCCGCTGTAACGGCCGACACGCTTAAGCTTGCCTTTATAGTTCATGATGTTGACTTTTTCAACCTTCACGCCGAAGATTGCTTCAATCGCATCTTTAACTTCTGTTTTGTTGGCTCTTACGTCCACTTCAAACGTATATTTTTTGTCAGCCATCGCGTCTGTAGAACGCTCAGTGATGACGGGGCGCTTAATGATATCACGTGGGTCTTTCATTATGCAAGCACCTCCTCTACTTTTTCCACCGCTGCTTTCGTGATGACAAGCTTCTCATGGTTAAGTACATCCAGGACATTGATTGCATTAGCTTCAAGCACTAGAACACCAGGGATGTTACGTGCAGAAAGTGCAACTGTTTCGTTAACATCAGCTGTTACGATCAATGCTTTTGCATCGACGGAAAGACCTTTAAGGATAGAAACCATTTCTTTGGTTTTTACTGCTTCAAGAGCAAGATCTTCAAGAACAACGATGCTGCTGTCTTGTACTTTAGATGATAAAGCCGATTTGATCGCTAAACGGCGAACTTTTTTAGGTAATTTGTAAGCGTAGCTGCGTGGTGCTGGGCCGAATACAGTTCCGCCTCCGCGCCATTGCGGTGAGCGGATAGATCCTTGACGTGCACGGCCTGTGCCTTTTTGGCGCCATGGCTTGCGTCCTCCGCCAGCAACTTCAGAACGAGTTTTAACTTTGTGGCTTCCTTGTCGCATAGAAGCTCTTTGCATAACTACAGCATCGAATAGTACGCTGCTGTTAGGTTCGATACCAAATACAGAGTCATTAAGTTCGATTTCTCCAACGTTAGATCCGTTTTGGTTCAGTAATGCTACTTTAGGCATTATCGTTTCCTCCTTCCCTAAGAAGATTATTTAGATTTAACTGCACCTTTTACAGTTAGAAGAGCTTTTTTCGCTCCAGGAACATTTCCTTTGATCAAAAGAAGATTGCGTTCTGCATCTACTCGGACGATCTCAAGGTTTTGAACTGTAATGCGCTCTCCACCCATGCGGCCAGGGAGCAATTTGTTTTTGAATACTCGGTTTGGAGCAACAGGTCCCATTGAACCTGGGCGGCGGTGGTAGCGTGAACCGTGAGACATAGGTCCGCGGGATTGTCCATGGCGCTTAATTACACCTTGGAATCCTTTACCTTTTGAAATTCCTGTTACATCTACGATATCTCCTGCAGCGAAAATATCAACTTTGACTTCTTGACCAATTTGATACTCTTCTAAGCTTTCTCCACGGAATTCCCTTACGAAGCGCTTAGGCGCAGTGTTTGCTTTAGCAACGTGACCCTTTTGCGGTTTGTTAGAAAGCTTTTCACGCTTGTCTTCAAAACCCAATTGGATTGAACTGTAGCCGTCGTTATCAACGTTTTTCACTTGAAGAACAACGTTTGGAGCAGCTTCTACTACTGTTACAGGGATTAGATCACCGTTTTCAGCAAAGATTTGCGTCATACCAATTTTTCTACCTAAGATTCCTTTGGTCATAAGTCACACCTCCTGAATTTTAATTTTTTTATTTTGTTAATCTTATAATTTGATTTCGATATCTACGCCTGACGGCAAGTCTAAACGCATCAATGCATCAACAGTTTGCGGTGTTGGATTGATAATGTCGATTAGACGTTTGTGAGTACGCATCTCGAATTGCTCACGAGAATCTTTGTACTTATGCACCGCACGAAGGATCGTGTAAACAGATCTTTCAGTTGGAAGCGGAATCGGACCAGATACGTTAGCACCAGAACGTTTCGCTGTTTCAACAATTTTCTCAGCGGACTGATCAAGAATTCTATGATCATATGCTTTCAAACGAATACGAATTTTTTGTTTTGCCATTATTTTCCCTCCTTTTCGCCTAATTGAATAGACAGTTCTCAGCAAGAATTTCCCTCACACACTCGCCATGGCAAAGCGGCCGGGTGTGTCAGCAACCTCTCGCATCATCGCAGTCAAAGACCAACATTCACTATTATATAAAAACTGAGCGTCCATTGCAAGAAGAAATCTAAATTTCTTTTACGTAAAACGCACCTTTACTATTATAATCTTTTTTGGGCAAGAAATCAATGCTTGCTCGGAATGCGCCTTTGTTGAATATAATTTCCGCATCTTTAAATTAGACTGTTGGTTTCAGCACGAGACGTCCGCTTTCCGCGGGCAGTGCGGGAGCCTCCTCGGCACTGCGCTTCTGCGGGGTCTTCCGTCATTTACATTCCCGCAGAAGTCTCCCGCCTTCCGCTCCAACCAACAGGTGATTAAAAATTTATAGCATTCTTGTTCACAGAATTACTCGGCGTGCCGTTTCATCTCATATAAGACCAGAACGAATAGCAGATCTATATAATATAAAAGAAACTGTTTATAAAGAAGAAAAGTGTTCTTAATCGGTTATTATTTTACGGACCAATTTTACTTTCAGCTTTTTAAAAAATATTGGATTTCATATGAAAGTATTTGTTCTTTAAGTTCATGCAGAAAATTGAGGAATTAAACTTAGCAGCGAAAATCTTTTCTATTCAGCTGGGCAGCTGAATAGA
This sequence comes from Metabacillus kandeliae, assembly GCF_021166585.1. Lineage (GTDB taxonomy): Bacteria > Bacillota > Bacilli > Bacillales > Bacillaceae > Metabacillus_B > Metabacillus_B kandeliae. The sequence continues at coordinate 34,077 of NZ_JAJOZE010000017.1, read as the reverse complement.
ATAAAAAAAGACAAGCGATTGGATCGCTTGTCTTTTGAAAACTGCTATTATTTGCTGATTGTAGAAACAACGCCTGAACCAACAGTACGTCCACCTTCGCGGATAGAGAAGCGAGTTCCTTCTTCGATCGCGATTGCAGAGATTAGTTCAACAGTCATTTCGATGTTGTCGCCAGGCATTACCATTTCAACGCCTTCTGGAAGTTGAACAACGCCAGTTACGTCAGTTGTACGGAAGTAGAACTGTGGGCGGTAGTTTGTGAAGAATGGAGTATGACGTCCACCTTCTTCTTTAGATAGAACATAAACTTCAGCTTTGAAGTTAGTGTGTGGAGTGATCGTTCCTGGCTTAGCAAGAACTTGTCCACGCTGGATGTCTTCACGAGCTACACCACGAAGAAGGGCACCGATGTTGTCACCAGCTTCTGCATAGTCAAGAAGTTTACGGAACATTTCAACACCTGTTACAGTAGTAGATTTAGGCTCTTCAGCTAAACCGATGATCTGAACAGTGTCACCAACTTTAACTTGTCCGCGTTCTACACGTCCTGTAGCAACTGTTCCACGGCCAGTGATTGAGAATACATCCTCAACAGGCATCATGAAAGGCTTGTCAGTGTCGCGTTCTGGAGTTGGGATATACTCGTCAACAGCGTTCATAAGTTCAACGATTCTTTCTTCCCACTCAGCATCGCCTTCAAGGGCTTTAAGAGCAGAACCTTTGATAACTGGAACGTCATCGCCAGGGAAGTCATATTCAGAAAGAAGGTCGCGAACTTCCATTTCTACTAGTTCAAGAAGCTCTTCGTCGTCTACCATGTCGCATTTGTTAAGGAATACTACAAGGTAAGGCACACCTACGTTACGAGAAAGAAGGATATGCTCACGAGTTTGTGGCATTGGGCCGTCAGCAGCAGATACTACTAGAATACCGCCGTCCATTTGAGCAGCGCCTGTGATCATGTTTTTAACATAGTCAGCATGTCCTGGGCAGTCAACGTGTGCATAGTGGCGGCTTTCAGTTTCGTACTCAACGTGTGCTGTTGAGATTGTGATTCCGCGCTCGCGCTCTTCTGGAGCAGCATCGATCATGTCATATGCCATTGCAGCACCTTTACCACTGCGCTTAGCAAGTACAGTAGTGATTGCAGCTGTTAGAGTTGTTTTACCGTGGTCAACGTGTCCAATAGTACCGATATTGGCATGCGTTTTGGAACGGTCGAATTTTTCTTTACCCATTCTAAAATCCTCCTCAGAGTTCAAATTAAATTTAATAAGTATGGCGGCCAGAAAGCAGGATGAACTCCCACTTTCTTAGCTTACATAAGTAGTTATACTTCAACAAAGGCTATAAATCAATTACTCGCCTTTATTTTTTTTGATGATTTCTTCAGCGATTGATTTAGGAACTTCTTCGTAGTGGTCGAAGTGCATAGAGAATGTTCCGCGTCCTTGTGTGTTGGAACGCAATGATGTTGCGTAACCGAACATTTCGGAAAGTGGAACCATCGCACGGACAACTTGTGCGTTACCGCGTGCTTCCATACCTTCAACGCGACCGCGGCGTGAAGTTACATCACCCATGATGTCGCCCATGTACTCATCTGGAATAACAACTTCAACCTTCATAACAGGTTCAAGGATTACAGGGCTGCATTTTGAAACTGCGTTTTTCAGTGCAAGTGATGCTGCAACTTTAAACGCCATTTCACTTGAGTCAACATCATGGTAAGATCCATCAACTAAAGCAGCTTTTACGTCGATAAGCGGATAGCCTGCAAGAACACCATTTTTCATAGCGTCTTCTAGACCTGACTGGACAGCTGGCACGTATTCACGAGGAACAACACCACCAACGATTTTGTTTTGGAACTCGAAGCCTTTTCCTTCTTCGTTTGGTTCGAACTCGATCCAAACATGTCCAAATTGTCCGCGTCCGCCTGATTGACGTGCAAACTTACCTTCCACTCGAGCAGAACCGCGGAATGTTTCACGGTAAGCTACTTGTGGAGCACCAACATTTGCTTCAACTTTGAACTCGCGACGCATGCGGTCAACGATGATATCAAGGTGAAGCTCACCCATACCGGAGATGATCGTTTGGCCAGTCTCTTGATCAGTATGTGCTCTGAATGTTGGATCTTCTTCAGAAAGCTTTGTTAAAGCTGTACCCATTTTATCCTGGTCAGCTTTTGATTTTGGTTCAACAGATAGAGAGATTACCGGCTCTGGGAATTCCATAGATTCAAGAATAACAAGATTCTTTTCATCACATAGAGTATCACCAGTTGTAGTATCTTTAAGACCTACTGCAGCAGCGATATCACCTGCATAAACTGTTGCAATTTCTTCACGGGAGTTCGCATGCATTTGCAGGATACGTCCTACACGCTCACGCTTGCCCTTCGTGGAGTTTTGTACGTAAGAACCGGAATTCAGAACACCTGAATATACACGGAAGAACGTTAGTTTACCAACATAAGGGTCTGTCATTACTTTAAATGCAAGAGCCGAGAACGGACCTTCATCGCTGGATTCACGAATAACCTCTTCCTCTGTGTCTGGAAGTTTACCTTTAATAGAAGGAACATCCACTGGAGACGGAAGGTAATCAAGAACCGCATCAAGCATTAACTGAACACCTTTGTTTTTGAAGGCAGATCCGCAGATAACCGGATAGAATTCAACGTCACAAGTTCCTTTACGGATCGCAGCTTTCAATTCTTCTTTTGAAATCTCTTCACCTTCAAGGTACTTCATCATTAATTCTTCATCAAGTTCTGCAGCTGCTTCAAATAGTTTTCCGCGGTATTCTTCTGCAAGCTCTTTGTACTCGTCTGGAATTTCTTTCGCTTCTGAACGAGTTCCAAGATCATCTTCATAGTAGAATGCTACATTTTCAACAAGGTCAATGATGCCTTCGAATTGATCTTCAGCACCGATTGGCAATTGAATTGGATGTGCATTTGCCTGAAGACGGTCATGCATAGTTCCTACGGAATAAAGGAAATCCGCACCGATCTTATCCATTTTATTAACGAATACGACACGGGGAACTCCATAAGTAGTAGCCTGGCGCCAAACTGTTTCAGTTTGGGGCTCAACGCCTGATTGGGCATCAAGAACAGCTACCGCACCATCAAGTACGCGCAGGGAACGCTCAACTTCTACTGTGAAGTCTACGTGTCCTGGTGTATCAATGATGTTAACGCGGTGGCCCTTCCATTGGGCTGTTGTTGCAGCAGAAGTGATCGTGATACCACGTTCTTGCTCCTGCTCCATCCAGTCCATTTGAGAAGCTCCTTCATGAGTTTCACCAATTTTATGGATACGGCCTGTGTAGAAAAGAATACGCTCAGTTGTAGTGGTTTTCCCAGCATCAATGTGAGCCATGATCCCGATATTTCGGGTATTTTTCAAGGAGAACTCTCTAGCCATTTGGTAACTTCTCCTTCCGTAAGGAATAGTAGATTTGTTGGTTCAAAAATTACCAGCGATAATGAGCAAAAGCTTTGTTGGCTTCAGCCATTTTATGAGTGTCCTCACGCTTCTTGACAGCAGCACCAGTGTTATTGGCAGCATCAAGAATTTCATTGGCCATACGCTCTTCCATGGTTTTTTCACCGCGAAGACGAGCGTAGTTTACCAACCAGCGAAGACCTAGTGTAGAACGGCGTTCCGGACGCACCTCAACTGGTACTTGGTAGTTAGCACCACCTACACGGCGAGCGCGAACTTCTAGAACAGGCATGATGTTTTTCAGTGCTTGTTCAAACACTTCCATAGCATCTTTGCCAGAGCGTTCTTGAACTAATTCAAGAGCACTATAAAGGATTGTTTGTGCTTTACCTCTTTGGCCGTCAACCATGATGCGGTTAACAAGGCGAGTGATAAGCTTGGAGTTATAAATCGGATCTGGCAATACATCTCTTTTTGTAACTGGACCTTTACGTGGCATATGTTCTCCTCCTTTCATGAGTTGAATATTATAAGATTATTTTTTTGGAGCTTTTGGTCTCTTAGTACCGTATTTAGAACGGCCTTGCATACGTTTTTCTACACCCGCAGTATCAAGCGCACCGCGAACGATATGGTAGCGTACTCCCGGTAAGTCCTTAACACGTCCTCCGCGGATCAGTACAACGCTATGCTCTTGCAGGTTATGTCCGATACCAGGAATGTAGGCAGTAACCTCAATCTGGTTTGTTAAACGTACACGGGCATACTTACGAAGTGCTGAGTTCGGTTTTTTCGGTGTCATAGTACCAACACGAGTGCAAACTCCGCGTTTTTGCGGTGAGGATTGGTTAGTGTGCTCTTTTTTGAAGCTGTTGTATCCTCTGTTTAATGCCGGGGAGTTTGACTTCTCAACTTTGCTTACGCGTCCTTTACGGACTAATTGGTTAATTGTAGGCATGTGTTTTTCCTCCTTCCATTGCTTTCTTTAATCCCACACATCCAGGTGGTTCATATTTGGGCAAAAACAAGGTCCTTGCTAGAAACATTTCTTAGCAAAAACAAGTTTTCAATTATTTAATAATTGCCACTGCAGAAGCTCCGACTTCAATTCCGCATGCTTTTCCAAGCTTCTTCATTGAATCAGCCATTGTAACAGGAACCTGCTGTTCATTCGCTGCCCGGATAACTTTAGCCGTTACCCCCGGATCAGCATCAGCTGCAACGATTAATTCCTTTACCTGACTGTTCGCAAGAGCTTTAATTGTCTGCTTCGTACCAACTATAATTTGTTCAGCCTGCGATACTTTTTCATAAGACATACAAAATATCCTCCAAAGCAACAGGTAGAATCGAGCACCTTGATTATATTAACATTGCAAGAGATGGATGTCAACTGGATGTTCAATAAAATCCAGTACATCCATCTCTGCACTTTTTTATTCTACAGTTACTGCATCATCAGCAGCTGAAGTATGTTGAATAGGCTTTACTCTGCGGTAATGCTGCATGCCGGTTCCGGCTGGTACAAGCTTACCGATAATAACATTTTCTTTCAGGCCAAGCAGCTCGTCGCGTTTTCCTTTAATTGCTGCATCCGTAAGAACTCTTGTTGTTTCCTGGAAGGATGCGGCAGACAGGAAGGAATCCGTTTCAAGGGATGCTTTTGTAATACCGAGCAATACAGAGCGTCCTGTTGCAGGGCGTTTGCCTTCAAGCAGCACTCTTCTGTTTGCATCTGTAAACTGATGAATATCAAGCAATGTACCAGGCAGTACATCGGTATCGCCGGCGTCCATGACACGCACTTTGCGAAGCATCTGGCGGACCATAACTTCTACGTGCTTATCGCCGATTTCAACCCCTTGCATGCGGTATACTTTTTGAACTTCACGCAGCAGGTATTCCTGAACAGCTGTAATGTCTTTTACCTTCAGAAGCTCTTTCGGATCGATTGAACCTTCTGTCAGCTCTTGCCCGCGTTCAACGGCGTCGCCCTCTGTTACCTTCAGACGCGCATTATACGGAGCTGTGTAAGAACGTGATTCTACATCGCCTTTGACGACAATCTCCTGCTGTTTTTCGCGGATTTCATTGATTTCGGCAACAACACCGTCAATCTCAGAGATCAGTGCCTGACCTTTCGGGTTACGTGCTTCAAACAATTCCTGAATACGCGGCAAACCTTGCGTGATGTCGTCTCCCGCAACACCGCCTGTATGGAACGTACGCATTGTAAGCTGTGTTCCCGGTTCACCGATGGATTGGGCAGCAATAATACCAACAGCCTCGCCCACTTCTACATCAGAGCCTGTTGCCAGGTTGCGTCCGTAACATTTTTTACATACGCCATGACGTGTGTTGCAGGTGAATGCAGAACGGATCCATACTTCTTCAATGCCGGCTTCAACGATTTGAAGAGACATATCTTCTGAAATCAGTTCATTTTCACGAACAAGAATTTCTCCGGTTTCCGGATGCACCAGATTTTTGCGTGCATAGCGTCCAACAAGGCGTTCGTCAAGCTTTTCAATTACTTCAGAGCCTTCTCTGATCGCAGCAGCCAGAATACCGCGGTCTGTTCCGCAATCTTCGTCTCTGATGATAACATCCTGTGCAACATCAACAAGGCGGCGGGTCAAGTAACCTGAATCAGCAGTTTTCAATGCTGTATCTGCAAGACCTTTACGGGCACCATGCGTGGAAATAAAGTATTCCAATACAGTAAGACCTTCACGGAAACTTGATTTGATCGGCAATTCAATAATGCGTCCAGCCGGGTTGGCCATCAAGCCGCGCATACCGGCAAGCTGTGTAAAGTTGGACGCGTTACCGCGGGCACCGGAATCACTCATCATGAAGATTGGATTTCGGATATCCAGGGATTTCATCAGTTTGCCCTGAATGGTGTCTTTCGCAGCACTCCAGATCGAGATAACACGCTCATAGCGCTCTTCTTCTGTAATTAGACCGCGTCTGAATTGCTTCAGGATGTTGTCTACTTTGTGCTGTGCTTCAACAAGAATTTCTTCTTTTTCTTTCAAAACGATGATATCTGCCACACCAACCGTGATACCGGCTTTAGTGGAATATCTGAATCCGAGATCTTTCATGCGGTCAAGCATTTTAGAGGTTTCAGTAATCTGGAACTTCTTAAAGATCTCAGCAATGATTTTACCGAGAATGCCTTTTTTGAATGGAGAAATAATCTCCTGGCTTTGAATATGTTCTTTTACATTTACAGTAGGATCAACGAAATAGCGTTCAGGTGTTTTTTCTTCAATGTTCAATCTTGTCGGCTCATTCATGTACGGGAATGTGTCCGGCAGAATTTCATTGAATACTAATTTACCTACTGTAGTCACAAGCAGCTGCTTTCTCTGCTCATCTGTAAAGGTAAGATTTTTCAAGGATGAAGCTGCTACCGCCACACGTGTGTGAAGATGTACATAACCGTTTTGGTATGCAAGCAATGCTTCGTTCGTATCTTTGAAAATCATGCCTTCTCCAACAGCGCCTTCGCGTTCCAAAGTAAGGTAGTAGTTTCCAAGCACCATATCCTGTGAAGGTGTTACAACCGGTTTTCCGTCTTTCGGGTTCAGAATGTTCTGAGCAGCAAGCATCAAGATTCTTGCTTCAGCCTGAGCCTCAGAGGAAAGCGGTACGTGAACAGCCATTTGGTCACCGTCAAAGTCAGCATTGTATGCTGTACATACGAGCGGGTGAAGGCGGATCGCGCGGCCTTCAACAAGTGTTGGTTCAAATGCCTGAATCCCAAGTCTGTGAAGAGTAGGGGCGCGGTTCAAGAGAACCGGATGCTCCTTAATAACAGCTTCCAAAACATCCCAGACTTCAGGCTGCACTCTTTCAATTTTGCGTTTCGCAGACTTGATGTTGTGCGCCAGTCCTTTTTCCACAAGCTCTTTCATAACAAAAGGCTTGAAGAGTTCAAGAGCCATTTCCTTCGGGAGTCCGCATTGGTACATTTTCAAGTTCGGTCCTACAACGATAACGGAACGGCCTGAGTAGTCAACACGTTTACCAAGAAGGTTTTGGCGGAAGCGTCCCTGCTTCCCTTTCAGCATATGGGAAAGAGATTTTAACGGACGGTTGCCCGGTCCTGTAACTGGACGTCCGCGGCGGCCGTTGTCGATCAATGCATCAACAGCTTCCTGAAGCATGCGCTTTTCGTTTTGAACGATAATGCTTGGTGCCCCAAGATCAAGAAGACGCTTCAGACGGTTGTTCCGGTTAATCACGCGGCGGTAAAGGTCATTCAGGTCAGACGTAGCAAAACGTCCGCCGTCCAGCTGAACCATCGGGCGAAGTTCCGGAGGAATGACAGGCAGTACATCAAGGATCATCCAAGATGGCTCATTGCCTGAACCGCGGAATGCTTCCAAAACTTCCAGGCGTTTGATCGCACGGGTGCGTCGCTGGCCTTGAGAAGTTTTCAATTCTTCTTTTAATTGATCAACGTCTCGATCAAGGTCAATGTCTTGAAGAAGCTTTTTAATGGCTTCTGCTCCCATTGACGCTTGGAATGTGCTGCCGTATTTATCACGGTATGCACGATATTCTTTTTCAGAAAGAAGCTGTTTCTTTTCAAGCGGTGTATCGCCTGTTTCTGTTACCACATAGGATGCGAAGTAGATGACTTCTTCCAAAGCGCGGGGTGACATGTCAAGAACAAGTCCCATGCGGCTTGGAATCCCTTTGAAATACCAGATGTGAGAAACTGGAGCAGCGAGCTCAATGTGGCCCATCCGTTCTCTTCTTACTTTTGCACGTGTTACTTCGACTCCGCAGCGGTCGCAAACGACGCCTTTGTAGCGGACTCTTTTATATTTTCCGCAATGGCATTCCCAGTCCTTTTGAGGACCGAAAATGCGCTCGCAGAACAAGCCGTCTTTTTCTGGCTTTAATGTACGATAATTAATTGTTTCAGGTTTTTTTACCTCACCGAAAGACCAAGAACGAATCTTATCAGGTGAAGCAAGACCGATGCTCATATACTCAAAATTATTTACATCCAGCAAGGGGCCTACCTCCCTTTTCATCTTCAGGTTATACCCTTATTGCCAAGCAGGTTATTCTTTCGTTACTACGTCTTTTTCCTTTTCCGTACTGACAGCAACTTCATCTTCAAGCTCATCGTTCAGAGAAAGTCCTTCTGCCTGCGGTCCTTCTTCATCCTCATCAAGATCTCTCATCTCAATTTCTTTTTCATCGCCTGAAAGCATCTTAACGTCCATACCCAAGCTTTGAAGTTCTTTGATCAATACCTTGAAGGATTCAGGAACACCAGGTTCAGGGACATTGTCCCCTTTCACAATGGCTTCATACGTTTTCACACGGCCGACAACGTCATCGGATTTCACCGTGAGAATTTCTTGCAATGTATAGGCAGCGCCATATGCTTCAAGCGCCCAAACTTCCATTTCCCCAAAACGCTGTCCGCCAAATTGTGCTTTACCGCCAAGAGGCTGCTGGGTAACTAGTGAGTATGGTCCAGTAGAGCGAGCATGAAGTTTGTCATCAACCATGTGAGCAAGCTTAATCATATACATAATGCCGACTGACACGCGGTTATCAAACGGTTCTCCAGTGCGTCCGTCATACAGGACAGTTTTCGCATCTCTAGGCATGCCTGCTTCTTCAAGAGTTTCCCATACATCTTCCTCGCGCGCTCCGTCAAATACAGATGAAGCAACGTGTAGTCCAAGTTTGCGGGCTGCCATACCAAGATGGAGCTCGAGCACCTGTCCGATATTCATACGGGAAGGTACGCCAAGCGGGTTAAGCATGATGTCAACCGGTGTTCCGTCTGGCAGATAAGGCATATCCTCTTCCGGAAGGATGCGGGAGATAACCCCTTTATTACCATGGCGTCCGGCCATTTTGTCACCCTCGGAAATTTTCCGTTTTTGAACAATGTAAGCACGGACAAGCTGATTAACGCCTGGCGGCAATTCGTCGCCGTCTTCGCGGTTGAAGACTTTAACATCAAGAATAATTCCGCCGCCTCCGTGTGGTACACGAAGGGAAGTGTCACGAACTTCGCGTGCTTTTTCGCCAAAGATGGCATGCAGCAAACGTTCTTCTGCAGTCAGCTCTGTTACACCCTTAGGCGTTACTTTACCGACAAGCAGATCGCCGTCTTTCACTTCAGCGCCAATGCGGATGATTCCGCGCTCGTCAAGATTGCGAAGCGCATCTTCACCGACATTCGGGATATCGCGTGTAATTTCCTCAGGTCCAAGTTTTGTATCGCGGGACTCTGATTCGTATTCTTCTATATGAATTGAGGTGTAGACATCATCTTTTACGAGGCGTTCGCTCATGATGATGGCATCCTCGTAGTTATAGCCGTCCCATGTCATGAAGGCAACCATTACGTTGCGTCCAAGAGCAAGTTCGCCTTTTTCCATAGATGGACCGTCAGCAAGAATTTCGCCTTTTACTACTTCATCGCCTTCGCTTACGATCGGGCGCTGGTTGTAGCAAGTTCCCTGGTTGGAACGGATAAATTTCAGCATGCTGTATTTATCAAGGTTGCCTTTTACCTTTTGGCCGTCTACTTCTTCATAACGGCGGACATAAACATTCTTCGCTTCCACTTTTTCTACAACACCAGGATGCTTACAGATAACTGCGGCACCTGAGTCTTTTGCAGAAACGTATTCCATGCCTGTTCCAACAATCGGAGATTCAGGCTGCATCAATGGAACAGCCTGACGCTGCATGTTCGCACCCATCAGGGCACGGTTGGAGTCATCATTTTCAAGGAACGGAATACATGCGGTCGCAGCAGATACAACCTGCTTTGGCGATACGTCCATGTAGTCAACGCGGTCACGGGCAACAACAGTGTTCTCACCGCGGAAACGCGCAACGATGCCGTCATCAATGAAGGAACCGTCATCAGCAAGGCGTGCGTTCGCCTGTGCCACTACATAGTTGTCTTCTTCATCAGCCGTCAGGTAATCGATTCGGGCTGTTACTTTGCCTGTTTCAGGGTCTACTCTGCGGTAAGGCGTTTCAATAAATCCGAATCGGTTTACTTTTGCAAAGCTTGACAGTGAGTTGATCAGTCCGATGTTCGGGCCCTCAGGCGTTTCAATCGGACACATGCGGCCATAGTGGGAGTAGTGAACGTCACGCACTTCCATTCCGGCGCGCTCGCGCGTCAGACCGCCTGGTCCAAGCGCAGACAGACGGCGCTTATGAGTAAGCTCAGCAAGCGGGTTTGTCTGATCCATGAACTGGGAGAGCTGGGAGCTTCCGAAAAACTCTTTAATGCTGGCAATAACAGGACGAATGTTGATCAGCTGCTGTGGCGTAATGGTATTCGTGTCCTGAATGGACATACGCTCGCGCACAACACGCTCCATACGGGAAAGACCGATGCGGAACTGATTCTGCAGCAATTCGCCGACTGAACGAAGGCGGCGGTTTCCTAAGTGATCGATATCATCTGTATCGCCTACACCGTGAAGCAGGTTAAAGAAATAGCTGATGGAAGACAAAATATCAGCTGGAGTGATATTCTTAACATTTTCTTCTACGTATGCATTGCTGATAACCGGAATAATATGTTCGCCTTCTGGATCATTCGGGGAATAGATGTTGATAGACTGAAGTGTAACAGCATCTTCAATCACTCCGCCGCCCGGCTGAAGAGTTTTAAACCCTACGCCGCTTTCCAGATTCGGAATAATTTTATCCAGTGTTCTTCTGTCAATAAGCGTGCCTTTTTCTGCCACGATTTCTCCTGTTTCAGGGTCTACCAGTGTTTCTGCAAGGCGCTGGTTGAACAGTCTGTTCTTAATATGAAGCTTTTTATTAATCTTGTATCTTCCAACACTTGCCAGATCATAGCGCTTCGGATCAAAGAAACGGGAATCAAGCAAGCTCTTTGCGTTGTCAACAGTAGGCGGCTCACCAGGACGCAGACGCTCATAGATTTCAAGCAAAGCCTTTTCAGTGCTTTCCGTGTTATCCTTATCAAGCGTGTTGCGCAGGTATTCGTTTTCGCCAAACAAATCGATGATTTCTTGATCAGAGCCAAACCCCAAAGCACGCAAAAGAACCGTAACTGGCAGTTTTCGAGTTCGATCAATACGCACGTATGCAACATCTTTGGCATCTGTTTCGTACTCTAACCAAGCACCACGGTTTGGTATGACGGTGGCAGTGAAGCCTTTTTTACCATTCTTATCGATCTTGCCGCTGAAATAAACACTCGGTGAACGAACGAGCTGAGATACAATAACGCGCTCTGCACCATTAATAACGAAGGTTCCGGTCTCAGTCATAAGAGGGAAATCACCCATAAATACGTCCTGATCCTTCACTTCGCCCGTTTCCTTGTTAATTAGACGGACTTTCACGCGCAACGGTGCGGAGTAAGTTACATCTCGTTCCTTTGTTTCCTCAACGGAATACTTTGGTTCACCTAAACTATAATCGATAAACTCTAGCGAGAGGTTGCCAGTGAAATCTTCAATAGGAGAGATATCCTGGAACATTTCACGAAGACCCTCATCAAGAAACCATTGATAGGAAGAGGTTTGAATCTCAATAAGATTCGGTAAATCCAATACTTCGCTTATGCGTGCATAACTTCTGCGCTGGCGGTGTCGTCCATACTGAACTAGTTGACCTGTCAACTGATTCACCCCTCAAATCATGCATATTATATCTGCAAAAACATTGTCCTTGCCAACCTAGCAAACAATCCTTTTACAAATTGAAAACAAAAAGAAAAAGGGTTTTCTAAAATAAAAAACCACATTCTTAAACGTTCAGATTTTATAATTCTTTCCATAACAAAATAAAAGTATACCTTTAAAAAAGACAGTTATGGAAATTATACATTGGCATTGTATAATACTAACACAGCAAAAAATCAGCGTCAACCTATTTTTTCGCTCTAATAATGTGATAGCCCTTGCTTTTTACGGCAAGGAAAGCCTCGCCGAAAAGCTCTTCAATTTTATCAAACGCTGAAGGTGCACCCTGCTTTTTCTGAATGACCACCCATAATTCTCCCCCCGGCAGAAGATGTTCATAGCTTTTTTCAAAAATTTCGTGAACAGTCTGCTTACCGGCTCTTATTGGCGGATTTGTTAAAACAGCTGCAAACTTTTTCGCAGGAACCTTTTCAAAAAGATCGCTCTGATAGATGGAGACGTTGCTGATTTGATTTTGTCCGGCATTTGCTTTGGAAAGTTCAACAGCCCGTTCGTTAATATCAATCATTTCAACAGTTCGATCAGGAAACGATGCTGCAATGGAAAGACCGATCGGTCCGTAGCCGCAGCCTGCATCAAGAAAATCCCCTTGTATAGCGGGAGATTCAAATGTTTCAATCAGCAGCTGGGAACCAAAGTCTACTTCTTTTTTTGAAAAAACACCGCGATCGCTCTGAAAAACAAAATCTTTTTCCCGCAAACGGAAGGACCATGTTTTTCTGTCGCTTTCAACAGAGGGTTTTTGAGAATAATAATGTTCGCTCATGTGCTTTCCTCCATCGGAAGAGTGGCATTTGGATTTACTATTTTAATCCTGCCAGTAATGAATTTCAAGAAAAAAGCCCGCTATGATAAGCGAGCTTTTTTCTTTATAAAACAGAAATTACTTAACTTCTACGCCAGCGCCAACTTCTTCAAGTTTCGCTTTTGCTTCTTCAGCTTCTTCTTTAGAAACAGCTTCTTTGATTGCTTTTGGAGTGTTGTCAACCAATTCTTTTGCTTCTTTCAAGCCAAGGCCAGTGATTTCGCGAACCACTTTGATAACTTTGATTTTTTGAGCGCCAGCACTTGTAAGTACTAGATCAAATTCAGTTTGCTCAGCAGCAGCTTCGCCGCCAGCAGCGCCGCCAGCTGCAGCTACAGGAGCAGCAGCAGTTACGCCGAATTCTTCTTCGATTGCTTTTACCAAGTCGTTAAGTTCTAGTACAGTCATATTTTTGACTGCATCAATGATTTGTTCGTTAGTCATTGTATAGTTCCTCCTTATTTATCCATTCAATTTGTTTTTTCAAGCCGAAAACCGGTAGATATTATGCGCCTTGTTCTTCTTCTTTCTGATCAGCAACTGCTTTTGTAACAAGAGCAAGGTTGCGGATAGGAGCTTGAAGAACGCTAAGCAGCATGGAGAGCAAACCTTCGCGGGATGGCAGAGTTGCCAGCGCCTTAATTTCCTCAACTGTTGCTACATTTCCTTCGATAACGCCAGCTTTAATTTCCAATTTTTCATGATCTTTTGCAAAATCATTCAGGATTTTAGCCGGTGCCACTACGTCTTCATTACTGAATGCAATCGCATTCGGGCCAGTCAGTGCATCGTTAAGGCCAGTAAGTTCAGCCCCTTCAACCGCACGGCGAGTCATGCTGTTCTTGTAAACTTTGAATTCAACACCAGCATCACGAAGCTTTTTGCGAAGTTCAGTAACTTCAGAAACATTCAATCCGCGGTAGTCAACGACGATCGTGGATTTGCTTTCGCGAAGCTTAGTTGTAATCTCAGATACAAGCTGCTGTTTTTGTTCGATTACGCTGCTCATTGGTACACCTCCTGTAAGATTCTTGTTCTGCATTATACCGTACGAAGGTCATAAAAAAGCCTCCATTTAGACATGGAGGCAGACATTTACAGTAAGCATTAATCGCTCAATTGCATATATCAGACACCTCGGCAGGATGATTAAGCCTTGAAAAGCCCCTGCTGTCTACGGTAAAAATGATTCATTTAAGTTGTTATGAAACAACATTGTTTATTATATTGAAACCTAAACCTTATGTCAAGCGATTATTTCACGCCGAATGATGCAGAATCAACTTTGATTCCAGGGCCCATTGTAGACGCCACGGCAACATTTTTCATGTATGTGCCTTTCGCTGCAGCCGGCTTAGCTTTTAGCAATGTTTCAAAGATTGTTTTCAAGTTTTCAGCAAGCTTGCTGTCATCGAAAGAAACTTTTCCGATTGGAACGTGGATGTTTCCAGCTTTGTCAACGCGGTATTCTACTTTACCAGCTTTGATCTCATTAACAGCTCTTTCAACTTCAAAAGTAACTGTTCCTGTTTTAGGGTTTGGCATTAAGCCTTTTGGTCCGAGTGTACGGCCAAGCTTACCAACTTCACCCATCATGTCAGGAGTTGCTACGATTACATCAAAGTCGAACCAGCCTTGCTGGATTTTAGTGATATATTCGGAATCGCCTACGAAATCTGCTCCAGCAGCTTCTGCTTCTTTCGCTTTTTCGCCTTTAGCGAATACCAATACACGCTGAGTTTTGCCTGTTCCGTTTGGAAGAACAACTGCACCGCGGATTTGCTGGTCGTTTTTACGAGGGTCAACTCCAAGACGGAAAGCTGCCTCAACAGTCGCATCAAATTTTGCAGTGTTTGTTTTCTTTACAAGTTCAATCGCTTCTGCAACAGCATAAGCTTGTGTGCGGTCTACTAATTTAGCCGCTTCTGCGTACTTCTTACCTCTTTTAGCCATTTTAAAAATGTCCTCCTTATGTGGTTTTAGCGGAATTTTACCTCCCACGAATGAAAGGCCACGGGCAGATGCCCTGCCTTTAACGCTTGGCAAGATCAACAGATCTCTTCTGCCAATAATAAAGGCTGCGAACTTGAATCATCAAACCCGCAACCTGCATTAACTACTTAGTCTTCAATAACAATTCCCATGCTGCGTGCAGTACCTTCAACCATGCGCATTGCAGATTCAACGCTTGCAGCGTTTAAATCAGGCATTTTTGACTCAGCGATTTCACGTACTTTATCACGCTTAACTGTCGCTACTTTATTTTTGTTTGGTTCGCCTGAACCAGACTCAATACCAGCAGCTTTCTTAAGCAATACAGCAGCAGGCGGAGTTTTTGTTATGAATGTAAAAGAACGATCTTCAAAAACCGTAATTTCTACAGGGATAATCAGTCCAGCTTGTTCAGCTGTACGTGCATTAAACTCCTTACAGAATCCCATGATATTAACACCAGCTTGACCTAGTGCAGGTCCAACAGGCGGAGCCGGATTGGCTTTAGCAGCAGGAATCTGCAATTTAACAATCTTAATTACTTTTTTAGCCACGAGACACACCTCCTTAAGTCCGTGATGTGGTAATAGGGAATTCTCCCTCCCACTCAACTCTCATTCTAATATGTGAATGATAGAAAAAATCATGATATTTGCTCCGGTCTCCCAGAGACATACTGACTTATGAAATGTTACCACTTTTTCAAAGCCATTTCAAGTTCTTTTCTTTATAATTTACTAAGCTGTGAAAATTCAAGTTCAACAGGTGTTTCACGGCCGAACATATTAACAAGGACTTTTACTTTTTGCTTGTCATTATCAATATCTTCAATCATTCCTGTGAAGTTGGCAAATGGTCCTTCTGTAACTTTGACTGTTTCTTTCAGTTCAAAGTCAATTTCCACTTTGCGTTCGTCAACGCCCATGCGTTTCAGAATCACTTCGACTTCTTCCGGCAGAAGCGCTGTAGGCTTGGAGCCTGAGCCCGCTGATCCGACAAATCCTGTCACGCCCGGTGTATTGCGGACAACATACCAGGAATCGTCTGTCATCACAATTTCCACGAGAACATATCCAGGAAATACTTTCTTTTTCACGATTTTCTTTTTGCCGTTTTTAATATCAGTTTCTTCATCTTCCGGAACAATAACGCGGAAAATCTTATCTTGCATGCCCATTGTTTCCACGCGTTTTTCCAAGTTGGCTTTTACTTTATTTTCATAGCCAGAATAAGTATGGACTACGTACCAGTTTTTCTCCATAGCTTTTAGGACGGTATGTCCTTCCCTCCCCGCTTTTGGCAGTTTTTTATTTTATTAATGGCTGCATCCTATCACACTAGCCTCTATTCTAAGTTTCGCTGTCTTATGGGTGTATGCCTTTTTAATATTTGGCTCTATTATGTTAAATTAGGCTGTTGATTTCCGTTTCAGGCGTCCGCTTTCCGCGGGCAGTGCGGGAGCCTCCTCGTCGCTTTGCTCCTGCGGGGTCTCCCGTCACTTGCACTCCCGCAGGAGTCTCCCGCCTGCCACTCCAATCAACAGGTGCGTGAAGATCAACATTCTCCTTTTAACATAACCTCAATATAAAGGCTGTTTCTGCTACTGCTGCATGAGCTAAGCAAAGCCATTTTTAAAAGATTCCAGCTATACAAAGATTTTCAGCTTTTATATGATCTCCAGCAGGCCATTTTTTTCCACAATGAAAAAACCCGTAAAACGGGTTTTGGCGGATAAATGATATTCTCTATTATAGCACGGAAATTCCGTCTCTATTCAACAAAAAACAGAATTAGGCAGGAAATCTGCTAAAATGCCTCTTTTATTGCTTTGTTACAAGGCGAAGCAATGATGAAATCCCAAAGTCAATGACTGCAATAAACACAGCTGCAAATACAACAGTTGCGAGAACGGTGATCGTGTATCTAGTAAGCTCTTTGCGCTTTGGCCAGCTTACCTTCTTCATTTCACGGCCTACATCCCCGAAGAATTTAGAAATACGTCCCATGTTCGGTTACCTCCAGAAGTTTAAAAAAATGCGAAAACAGAACCATTTTCGCCTGTATATTCGGCCCGCTTCCGGATTTCTTTCTAAATGAGGAAAACCAAGGATGCAGAATTCCAGCCGGACCGGTCAATAGTCATAAGAATCTATTTAGTTTCGCGGTGAATAGTATGAGAGTTGCATGTATTGCAAAATTTGCTGATTTCAAGACGGTCTGCAGAATCTGCAGTGCTTTTCATCGTAGAATAATTGCGGCTGCCGCACTGTGTGCAGGACAGCGTTATCTTTTTGCGCATAGGATGACACCTTTCGCTATTGTTTCATTCCTTTAAGAATGTATCATAGGGAGGTTACTTCGTCAATAAAGCATCCTATGAAACTACATGCTGATTTCCCTAAGCTCCAAATACCTTTCCATCTTCCGCTTCACTCTTTGCAGAGCATTGTCAATCGACTTGACGTGCCTGTTCAGCTCTTCTGAAATCTCCTGATAGGAACGGCCATCCAAATACAAGGCCAGTACTTTTCTCTCAAGGTCGCTCAAAAGCTCCCCCATTTTTACTTCAATGTCATCGAACTCTTCCTGATTGATGATCAGTTCTTCAGGGTCCATGATTTTAGTGCCTGAGATCACATCCATCAGCGTCCGGTCAGACTCTTCATCATAAATGGGCTTGTCCAAGGAAACATAGGAGTTAAGAGGAATATGTTTTTGGCGGGTTGCGGTTTTAATCGCTGTTATGATTTGTCTTGTAATGCAAAGTTCAGCAAATGCTTTAAAAGAAGCAAGCTTGTCTTCCTTAAAATCGCGGATGGCTTTATACAGCCCAATCATGCCTTCCTGGACAATATCTTCCCTGTCGGCACCAATCAAAAAATAAGATTTTGCTTTTGCTCTGACAAAATTACGGTACTTTGTTATCAAAAAATCAAGTGCATCACTATTGCCGATATGAACGAGCTCAACGATGGCTTCATCTTCGAGCTGCTGAAAGTCCTGTCTGCCTGCCTTCTCCCCGTAGTACTTAGAGCTCACGCCGATCCCCCCGACCGCACATAGATAGCCATATTATACAGTACAAAATTTGGAAGCGTCAACAGTCCTATAAATCTCCTCTTCTCCACTTTTCAAATGTTTTCAATACATCCTCTGAGAGAGCGATTTTAGGAGCGGGATTTTCATTTTTGATTTTGCTGACCCGCTTTTTAATGCTTTTTTCAATGGTTTCCATTTCAATCAGCAGTTCTCTTGCCGACTTTCTCAGCGCCCCCTGCCCGAAAATCGCCCACTGCTCTGTGTAGTCGGAAGTTGCCACATGAATTTGCGTTTGAATGTTATTCAAATCAATGGCCATCTTCTCAATCCGTTCATCAGCCGTTTCATTCTCTTTCGTATAGATCACTTCAACGCGGTAATTTTTATGCTTTGCTTCAATGCCTTTTACAAGGTGGGCATCAAAAACGACGATTACCCTGAACCCTGTATAAGCCTGGTACTCAGCCATTTTCTGAATCAGGATGTCTCTTGCTTCTGCAAAGTGATTCTCCTTCAGTGCTCTTAGAATCGGCCATGCACCAATGATGTTGTATCCATCCACAAGAAGGATATTGTTCATGGCTATTCTCCCAGCGGATGACGCTTCCGGTAAACTTCATACATCAGGATGCTTGCGGCTACTGAAGCATTCAAGGATGTAATGCGGCCTGCCATCGGAAGTTTGACTAGAAAGTCACATTTTTCCCTGATCAGCCTGCCCATTCCTTTGCCTTCGCTGCCGATGACCAAGCCGATCGGCATCTTGCCGTCAAGGTTGCGGTAATCATCAGCCCCCTTTGCATCTGTCCCTGCTATCCAAATGCCTTTTTCTTTCAATTCCTCTATCGTTCTGGCAAGATTCGTTACTCTTGCTACCGGAATATGCTCAATTGCCCCTGTAGAGGCTTTGGCTACAGTTGCCGTAAGTCCGACAGAGCGTCTTTTTGGAATAATAATGCCGTGGGCGCCTGCCGCATCTGCTGTTCTCATAATTGAACCGAGATTATGAGGATCCTCCAGTTCATCGAGTAAAATCAGGAAAGGATCCTCGTTCCGCTCTTCAGCTGCTTTCAGCATGTCATCCACCTCAGCGTATTGGTAGGCGGCTACCTGCGCTACAATTCCCTGATGGCTGCCGTCTTCTGCCATTTGATCAAGCTTCCGCTTCGGCACAATCTGGACATTGACCCCCCGCTCCTTTGCAAGCTGGGCAATCACCTGAGCTTGTCCCTTAACAGCATTTTCTGCCATCCAGATTTTATTAATATCCCGTTCTGACCGCAATGCTTCAAGAACCGGGTTTCTCCCAATAAGCAAATCTTCGCTCATTGTGTATTCCTCCTTTCTTCTGTGTACTTATAAGCCAGTTCCATTACTTCATTCAGCCTCTCTTCATTCTGTTCAAGAAAATGGTGGCCGATTAGCGCTTCAAAAGCCGTGCTGTAATGGTAGGTCTGGACATCCGTATTTTTCGGCACCGAGCCAGACTTTGCATTGCGCCCTCTTCTGATCACGCCTTCCTCTTCCTCAGAAAAAATCCCTTTTTCTATCAAGTCATGGAGAGCTGATGCCTGGGCTTTCGCAGAAACATAGTTTTTTGCCAGGTTATGAAGCTGGTTCGGCCTTGCGTTGCCCTTTGACAAAAGGCGGTGCCGTACGTATACCTCATATACGGCATCCCCCATATAAGCAAGCGCCAGACTGTTCAGCTGATTGACGTTTTTGATTTTCTCAAGCTCAAGCATGGCTGGTTATCCTCTTTTCCATCTCGTTCCCTGTGATGTATCTTCGAGTATAATATTCATGTCCTTCAGCTGATCGCGAATTTGGTCGGCTAAGGCAAAGTCACGGTTCTTTCTGGCATCAATCCGCTTTTGAATCAGATCATCAATTTCTTCATCGAGAAGCACTGTTTGAGAAAAAGACAGTCCCAGCACTTTTCCAAGAGCATCAAATTGCTGAAGAAATGCCTGGATCACTTTGCCTGACGTATTTTTCTCCTGCAAATAATAATTGGCAGAGCGCGTCAGATCGAAAAGCACGCTGATTCCATTGGCTGTATTGAAATCATCATCCATTTCCTTGATAAACGTTTCTTCAAAACTGTGAATGTTTTTCAGCCATTCTTCATCATTATCCGTTAAATTTGTGCTGCTTTCCATACGGTGCTGAAGATTGCCGTATGCGGTTTTTATACGGTCATGAGCGTTTTTCGTGCTTTCCAATAGCTCCTCCGAGTAGTTAATTGGATGGCGGTAATGGACGGACAGCATGAAAAACCTGAGAAGCTGCGGATCATGGATTTTTACGATATCGTGCACAGTAATAAAGTTTCCCAGTGATTTTGACATTTTCTCATTGTTGATGTTTACGTAGCCGTTATGAAGCCAGTACTTGGCAAAGGTTTTGCCTGTCAGCGCCTCAGACTGCGCAATTTCGTTTTCATGGTGCGGGAACGTTAAATCCTGGCCGCCTGCATGAATATCAATCGTATCGCCGAGGTATTCCTTTACCATTGCGGAGCATTCAATATGCCAGCCAGGGCGTCCTTTTCCCCATGGGCTATCCCATGAAATTTCATC
Organism: Metabacillus kandeliae; assembly: GCF_021166585.1. Classification (GTDB taxonomy): domain Bacteria; phylum Bacillota; class Bacilli; order Bacillales; family Bacillaceae; genus Metabacillus_B; species Metabacillus_B kandeliae. The sequence goes on along the minus strand of NZ_JAJOZE010000017.1, from coordinate 13,448 downwards.
TTCCTTCGCTGCTTTCCATAGCGCAAAATCAAGAGCATCCTGCTTTTTCTCGCCGACTTCAATTCTTGCACCTGATCGCAATTCATCAATGGATTGGTGCGAAAGCTTGCCGTATCCGCTGAAGGAGCGGGTCTTGTAATACACATCGCCGCCTGCTTCATAGGCAAAGCCTTTCTCAATCAGCGCTGCAATGAAATCAATAATAATGTCCATTGTCTCGGTTACGCGCGGATGAAGATCAGCCCTTTTGCAGCCGAGCGCCTCCACATCTTCAAAATAAGCATCGATGAAGCGCTGCGCGATCGACGGCACATCTTCCTTGAGTTCTCTTGCAGCCTTAATCAGCTTATCGTCAACATCCGTGAAATTCGATACAAATTGAACATCATATCCTCTGAATTCCAAGTACCTTCTTACCGTATCGTATACAATAGCAGGCCGTGCATTCCCTATATGAATATAGTTATAAACAGTTGGTCCGCATACATACATTTTGACCTTTCCCTCTTCAAGAGGTTCAAAGGTTTCTTTCTGTCTCGTTAGCGTGTTGTAAAGCTTTATGGCCATCGGGGTTCTTCCCTTCTTTTAATTTTTCAATTTCAGCCTGCAGCTGCCTGATTTCCCATTCCATTGCCCTGCATCTGTCTGCAACAGGATCCGGAAGATCAGAATGATTCAAATCTCTTTGTGTACGGATGCCATCCTGAATGACTACTCTTCCCGGTATGCCGACAACAGTAGAATTAGGAGGCACATCCCTCAGAACGACAGAGCCTGCTCCGATTTTCGAGCTTTCTCCAACCGTAATGGAGCCAAGCACCTTTGCACCGGTAGCAATCAAGGCATTGTCCATGATGGTTGGGTGCCGCTTTCCTCTTTCCTTTCCTGTCCCGCCAAGTGTAACCCCCTGATAGACAGTGACATTATCCCCGATCTCGCAAGTTTCCCCGATGACAACCCCCATGCCGTGGTCAATAAAGAAACGGCGGCCGATCTTAGCGCCGGGGTGAATTTCAATTCCTGTGAAAAAGCGGCTGACCTGTGAAATAGCCCTTGCCAGGAAGAAGAACTTTCTTTTATGAAAGGCATGAGCAATCCTGTGAGCCCAAATAGCATGAACCCCTGAATAAGTAAGAATGACTTCAAAATGGCTTCTGGCTGCAGGGTCCTGTTCGAATACAACTTCCACATCTTCTTTGAAAAGTTTAAACAAGTGATTCTCCCCCTCCTATTCTTCATCAGGACAATATGGCGTCCAAATGAGGAGTTCTTCTCTTGGCGAGCATCCCGATAATAAAAAAAAGCGTCTCTGTGCCAGGGCACAGAGACGCTTTTAGACGCGGTTCCACTCTGTTTAGGCAATCCTCCATAGGGATGCCTCAACTTTTGAATCCCTTTAACGCAGGGACAGACGCTTCTGTTTACTTATAAAACGCAAATGTTCAACAGAAGGCTCAAAGGGGCACTTCAGGACCGCTTCGCCTAAACCCCTCTCAGCCAATAGGAGGTTCTCTCTGGGAAGGAAGCTGGTCCTTACTTTTCCTTTTCAACGCTTTTTTCAGCAATAGATTTCTTATACTATATTATATTTTAGGCAAAAAGTTAACTTAATACACTTGTTAACCGGGCTAAAACTTTTTCTTTTCCTAAAAGTTCGATGGCGAGCGGAAGCTCCGGCCCGTGTGATTGACCTGTAACAGCAACCCGGACAGGCATGAACAGCTTCTTGCCTTTATGGCCTGTTGTTTTTTGAACAGCCTTCAGGCTTGATTTAATGTTGCCCGCAGTAAACTCTTCAAGGCCTTCCAGCTCCTCTTTGAATGCCTGCATCACTTCAGGAACCTGCTCTTCATCAAGGATGCTTCTTGCTTCGCGGTTATAGTCAATCTCTGTCTTGAAGAACATTTCAGACAGCTCTACAATTTCCGCACCATAGCTCATTTGTTCCTGATAGAGTCCAACAAGCTTGATGGCCCATTCTTTCTCTTCCTCAGGCATATTTTCACTGATTTTCCCTGCTTTAACGAGATGCGGAAGAGCAAGCTCTGCTACTTCTGCCATTTCCAGGTTTTTCATGTACTGATTGTTCAGCCAAGCCAGCTTCTGTGTATCAAAAACAGCCGGGGATTTGGACAAGCGCTCCGGATCAAAGATATCAATGAACTGCTCTTTTGAGAAAATTTCATCCTCGCCGACAGGAGACCAGCCAAGCATGGCAATAAAGTTAAAAAGCGCTTCAGGCAAGTATCCAAGATCCTTATATTGTTCAATAAACTGAATGATCGAGGCATCGCGCTTGCTCAATTTTTTCCGGCTTTCGTTCACAATCAGTGTCATATGGCCGAAAACTGGTGTATCCCAGCCGAATGCATGATAAATCATCATCTGCTTCGGTGTGTTGGAAATATGATCATCTCCGCGCAGCACGTGCGTAATTTTCATTAGGTGGTCATCAACTGCTACAGCAAAGTTGTAAGTCGGAATTCCATCTTTTTTGACAATGACAAAATCACCAAAGCCATCAGATTCAAAAGACACTTCATCCTTTACGATATCATTGAAGGAAAGAACCTGCCCTTGAGGAACACGGAAGCGGATGCTCGGCTTTCTGCCTTCCTGCTCAAGCTTTTCCCGCTCTTCTGCTGTAAGATGAGAGCATTTTCCGGAATAGCGCGGAGCTTCACCGCGTGCTGTCTGCTCTTCCCGCTCCTGCTCAAGCTCTTCTTCTGTGCAGTAGCATTTGTAAGCAAGATCCTTTTCAAGCAGCTGATCGTAAAGCTCCTTATAAATATCATTGCGTTCAGACTGTCTGTACGGTCCGTATTCTCCGCCCTCATCAATGCTTTCATCCCAGTCAATGCCAAGCCACTTCAAATATTTCAGCTGGCTTTCTTCTCCGCCTTCAATATTCCGCTTTTGGTCAGTATCCTCAATGCGGATGATGAACTTCCCATTTTGGCTTCTTGCAAATAGATAATTGAACAAGGCCGTTCTGGCGTTACCGATATGTAAATATCCTGTTGGGCTCGGTGCATAGCGAACCCGAACTTCATTTCCCATTATATTATACCTCCGTAGGTGTAAGGCTCTTTGAAATCATTCCTTTATTTTATCACCAATCAGGCATGCTTTCAAAATGAATCCTTTTTTTGGAGCAAAACGACAGCCTGTGAAGCAATACCTTCCTGTCTTCCTGTAAATCCAAGCTTCTCTGTCGTGGTTGCTTTCACATTTACCTGGCTGATATCCGCTTCCAGCAGATCAGCGATCCGCTCTCTCATCTGGCCGATATAAGGAGCCATCTTCGGCTTTTGGGCAATGATGGTGCAATCAAGATTCAAAAGCTCATAGCCTTTCTCTTTAATGATGCCCCATACATGGCTCATTAATTTAGCTGAATCAGCATCCTTAAAGGCAGGATCTGTATCAGGAAAATGCTTCCCGATATCCCCTTCTGCCACAGCTCCAAGGCAGGCATCTGCTATTGTATGCAGTAAAACATCAGCATCAGAGTGGCCAAGAAGACCTTTTTCGTAAGGGATTTCGATTCCGCCGATGATCAGCGGACGTCCTTCTGTCAGCTGATGTACATCAAACCCTTGTCCAATTCTCAGCATATCGCTTCTCCTCCTTCACGATCCAGAATGGCTTTTGCAATCAGCAAATCCTCCGGTGTCGTTAATTTAATATTTTTATAATCTCCTTCAACAATGGAAACCTTATGATTCAGCCTTTCGACAAGGCTTGCATCATCTGTTCCCAAATACTCCTCTTGCCCGGCTTTTTCATGAGCTTCTAAAATAAGCGAAAGACGAAAAGCTTGTGGGGTCTGAATGGCCCACAAGCTTGATCTTTCCACTGTTTCAATGACTTCAAGATTTTGAACCCGCTTTATCGTTTCTTTCACTGGTACGGCGGCTGTAGCAGCTCCCATTTCTGAGGCAGTCTGCGACAGTCTGCGTATCAGGTGAGTATCGATAAATGGCCGCGCACCGTCATGGACGAGCACAATGTCGGATTTGGCAGCTCTCAGTCCATTATACACACTGTGCTGCCGCTCTCTTCCCCCATGTACAAGGGCAATAGCTTTAGTCATTTGATAGGTGTCAGCTAATTTTAGAAACTCGTCTCTTTCAGCCTCGTTGATCACGAGAATGATGCCGCTGCAGGCTGGATCCTTTTGGAAAATATCCAGTGTATGAGCGATGACAGGCTTGCCGTTTAATTCTATAAACTGCTTGTTCTTCCCTGCCTTCATTCTTTTCCCCTGCCCTGCAGCAGGTATGACGACTTCATAATTCATTCGTATTCTCCCTTAGAGTGCTTTTTCAAGAAGCTTCGGCTTGGCAAAAATCATTCTGCCTGCAGAAGTCTGGAGCACGCTTGTGACGAGCACATCGATGTGCTTGCCAATATAATCACGGCCGCTTTCAACGACGATCATTGTACCGTCATCAAGATAAGCGACACCCTGATTGTGCTCTTTTCCGTCCTTTATAACCTGCACCTTCATTTCTTCACCTGGAAGAACGACCGGCTTCACGGCATTTGCCAGATCATTGATGTTCAGGACAGCAACTTTTTGCAGCTCGCAAACTTTATTCAGGTTAAAGTCGTTGGTTACAACAACCCCTTGAGTTAATTTAGCCAGTTTAACCAGCTTACTGTCAACCTCCTGAATATCTTCAAAGTCGCCTTCATAAATTTCCACATTGATGGCAAGCTCTTTTTGAATGCGGTTTAAAATATCCAGTCCGCGGCGTCCTCTGTTCCGTTTCAATACATCAGACGAATCGGCAATATGCTGCAGCTCCTCAAGGACAAATTGAGGAATAACGATGGTTCCCTCCAGGAAACCTGTCTGGCAGATGTCTGCAATCCTTCCGTCAATAATGACGCTTGTATCAAGGATTTTAAGCTTTTTCTCTTCATGTTCAGATTCTTCATCATTTGACCCTTTTTTCTTGCTGATTCTGTTTGTAATGGAAAACAGATTCACAAGCTCGTCCTTTTTCTTGAAGCCAACCTGAAAACCAAGATAGCCGAGCAGGATTGCAAGAAAGATTTGAATAATCATGCCGATGGCCTGATACGGCACATCTTTGAATGGGATAACATTAACAAGAAGAAAAGCAATTATTAGTCCAAAAACCAAACCCAGACTTCCGAATAAAACATCCGTAACAGGTGCTTTAACAAGGGATTCTTCCAGCCGCTTGATCCAGTTCACTACACCTTCCACAAGCCAAAACGTAGCAAGATAAAAGATAATGGCTCCTAATATCGCCAATGTATAAGGCGTATTCAAAAAAGGTATGTCCTGCATATTTAATAGCCTCATTAAAGCCGGCATAAAGAAAATCCCCAAAATACCGCCAACCAGCACGAAAAAGACTTGGACAATCCGTTGTAACATACCTTCACCTCCTTTTAACCATTATAATCACTTTATGATAATTAAAACGTTCAATGTACAGATTTTCAAAATTTGTAACCTCTTTGACATTTTACCGGCAAATTCTATCCAAGTACCTCTCTGTATACCCGTTCTTCTTTCAAGTAAAACCGAAGCAGAAGAGTTCAAAAAACCTGCCGCCATTCAGCGTCCTGTTAAAAGCTGCTCCTGAAGACGCTTAATGCCATCCTTGATTTTTCTCGCCCTTATTTCCCCTATTCCATCTACTTCGTCTAACTCTTCTACGGATGCCAAAGCAATTTGTTTCAAATTTTTAAACTTAACGACTAAATTATTTATGACCATTGTGGGAAGGCGGGGTATTTTATGGAGCATCCGGTACCCTCTGGGCATAACAGGAGATTCCAAATCAGTCAGATAGGAAATCCCAAGCAGCCGCAGAAGTGCTGTATCCTCAAGAAGATCATTTTTGGCAAGCTCCTGCAGCTGTTTAAGAGTTTTGCGCTGATCAACGGACGCTTCCTGGCTGTAATCCTTAATCAGCAGCTCTGCTTCCTCTTCAATATCGATAAGAAGTTCGCTCATCTGAAGCCGGATCAGCTTTCCTTCAGAGCCTAACTCATTCACATAATCGAGAATTTCATTTTTAATTCTGAGCACCATCTCAACTCTGTGCAGCACATGAATGACTTCACTGTATGTGACGAGCTCTTCAAACTCAGACGAACTGAGATTCAGAATGGACTGATCTAAAACTGTTTTATATTTTTCAAGCGTTTGTATCGCTTGATTTGCCTTCGTCAAAATCACACCGATATCCCGCAGGGCATATTTTTTCTCACCAAAATAAAGCGTAATCACATTTCTCCGCTGAGAGATGGCAATAACAAGTGTGCCTGTCTGCTTTGCCACTCTCTCAGCCGTGCGGTGCCTCATTCCCGTTTCAGTGGAGGAAATGGATGGATTCGGCATCAGCTGCGCATTGGCGAACAGGATCTTTTGGCTTGAATCATTCAAGATGATCGCACCGTCCATTTTCGCGAGCTCATATAAATGGGCAGGCGAAAAGGGAGAATGAATATGAAACCCGCCATCTACTACTTCTTTGATTTTATCGTTGTAGCCTATCACGATCAGTCCGCCGGTTTTTGCTCTGAGGACATTCTCAATGCCTTCTCTGATCGGGGTGCCAGGCGCCATAAACTGCAGGATTTCAGAAAGGCTCTTATTCGGAATCTTCTTTTCTTTCTCGCTCAAGTGCGTTCACCCCCCAAGTGTTTTCTGCAGTGCTTCTGATACACTTTTTACTCCGATGCATTCAATGGTTCCAGGAGCCGTCCATCCGCCGAGGTTTGCCTCAGGCAGAATGACTCTTTTGAATCCGAGCTTTGCCGCTTCCTGAACACGCTGCTCAATACGGGAAACCCTGCGGACTTCTCCGGTAAGGCCAACCTCGCCGATGATTGCATCCATTGGATTTGTCGGCACATCTTTAAAGCTGGAAGCTATGCTGACAGCGACAGCAAGATCGATAGCCGGTTCATCCAGCTTCACCCCGCCTGCTACCTTCAGATAGGCATCCTGGTTTTGCAGGAGCAGTCCGACCCGCTTTTCAAGGACAGCCATTAAGAGCGGCACCCTGTTATGATCAATTCCGGTGGCCATCCGTCTCGGATTTCCAAAGCTTGTCGGTGAAATTAATGCTTGTATTTCGACGAGAACCGGTCTTGTTCCTTCCATAGAGGCCACAACCGTCGAGCCTGCTGCACCTTTTGACCGCTCTTCAAGAAAAATTTCTGACGGGTTTAACACCTCTTCAAGCCCGCTTTCCTTCATTTCAAAAATACCCATTTCATTCGTAGAACCAAAACGGTTTTTTACAGCACGCAGTATCCGGTACGTATGGTGGCGTTCGCCTTCGAAGTACAGCACTGTATCCACCATATGCTCAAGAATTCTTGGACCTGCAATGGATCCCTCTTTTGTGACATGGCCCACAATAAAAATGGCAATGCCTTTTGTTTTGGCTATCCTCATCAGCTCTGCCGTGCATTCCCTAACCTGTGAAACGCTTCCTGGGGCTGAGGTGATTTCGCTTTGGTATACAGTCTGGATAGAATCTACCACCACAAACTGAGGGCTCACTTCTTCAATGGCTTTTGTGATAAATTCCATATCTGTTTCTGCAAGGACGAGAAGGGAATCCGATGTCACGTCAAGCCTGTCTGCACGAAGCTTCGTCTGTTTGACTGATTCCTCGCCTGATATATAAAGTACTTTGCTGCCATTATCTGCGAGCTGGGAAGAAACCTGAAGCAGAAGGGTTGATTTCCCTATGCCTGGATCGCCGCCGATCAGTACAAGAGAGCCTTTTACTATCCCGCTGCCGAGCACTCTGTTAAATTCCTTCATGGACGTTTTAATGCGCGGTTCATTTGCTGTTTCAATACTTGTTATGGGAGATGGTTTTTGAACGGTCTGCGAAGAATGCTGGAAGGACGTGCGCCGCGAAGAGCCAGCTGCTTTCATTGTTTCTTCTGTCATCGTGTTCCATTCACCGCAGCCTGGACATTTTCCCATCCATTTTGCCGATTCATAGCCGCACGACTGACATATAAATTTTGACTTGGTTTTTGCCATAAGGTACCTCTCTTTTATCAGTTGGATATTCTCACTTTACTATTGATCATGCCAAAAAAAAAGAAAGAAAGCGAGGCATACGATTTACGTACACCTCCCTTTCCATGTTAGAACAATAAACCTTTTCTTTTATGAAGGCTCTGTTAAATTCGGCTATTGATCAGCGCCGGCTTTCCGCGGGGCGGGCGGTGAATCTCCCGCCTGCCGCTTCATTCAGCAGGTGCGTAAAAATCAGCATCCTTCTTTAACATTGCCTTTATGAGAAAAACCTTTTATTTAGCCAGCTTCTCAGCATGCTTTACAGTAAACTCGCCATCTTCCACGTCAAGGACAATCTTTTGCCCTTTTTCAATGGTGCCTCTCAGCAGCTCTTCAGATAAGCGGTCTTCCACGTGTTTCTGAATGGCGCGTCTTAATGGACGAGCCCCGTATTCCACATCATAGCCCTCTTCTGTAATCTTTTCTTTAGCTGCTTCTGTCATAGACAGTTCGAGATCCTGCTCTGCAAGACGCTTTGTAAGCTGATCAGACATAAGCGTTACAATCTCTTTCAAATGTTTCTTCTCAAGAGAATGGAAGACAATGATTTCATCAATACGGTTCAGGAATTCCGGGCGGAAGGCTTTTTTCAGCTCTCCCATTACTTTGCCTTTCATATCCTTATAGCTTTGATTTTCATCCTGGACATTAAAGCCGACATATTTGTTCCGTTTCAGCTCGCTCGCCCCTACGTTAGATGTCATAATCAAAATCGTATTGCGGAAGTCTACTGTTCTGCCCTTAGAATCTGTTAATCGGCCATCCTCTAAAACTTGAAGCAGAATGTTGAAGACATCAGGATGCGCTTTTTCAATTTCATCAAGCAGGACAACGGAATAAGGCTTTCTGCGGACTTTCTCTGTCAGCTGCCCGCCTTCATCATATCCGACATATCCTGGAGGAGAACCAACCAGCCGTGAAGTAGAATGCTTCTCCATGTACTCGGACATATCAATGCGGATCATAGATTCTTCATCACCGAAGATGGACTCCGCCAAAGCTCTCGCAAGCTCTGTTTTACCGACACCTGTTGGGCCGAGGAATACAAAGGAACCGATCGGACGCTTTGGATCCTTCAGGCCGGCTCTTGCACGGCGCACTGCTTTTGCCACTGCCACAACGGCTTCTTCCTGCCCGATTACACGGGAATGAAGAATATTTTCCATGTTCAGCAGTTTGTCAGTTTCCGTCTGTGCAAGTCTTGATACAGGAATACCAGTCCAGCTTGCTACAACCATAGCAATATCTTCAACTGTAACTTCGGAATTCTCCTGCCCCTGCTTTGCTTTCCAGGTTTTCTTCGTTTCTTCAAGCTGCTCGCGCAGACGCTGTTCTGTATCACGGAGAGAAGCAGCCTTTTCAAACTCCTGGCTTTGGACAGCAGCATCCTTTTCTTTTCTCACTTCTTCCAGCTTCACTTCAAGCTCCTTCAGGTTCGGAGGAGTCGTAAAGGATCTCAGGCGCACTTTAGAGCCTGCTTCATCAATCAGGTCAATCGCCTTATCCGGAAGGAAACGGTCGGAAATATAGCGGTCAGACAGCTTTACAGCTGCATCGATTGCCTCATCTGTGATAGACACTCTATGATGGGCTTCATATCTGTCTCTGAGTCCCATTAAAATCTGGACACTTTCTTCAGCGGTCGGTTCATCTACCTGAATCGGCTGGAAGCGGCGCTCAAGAGCAGCATCCTTTTCAATGTATTTTCGGTACTCATCAAGAGTTGTGGCTCCTATGCATTGAAGCTCGCCTCTTGCAAGAGAAGGCTTCAGAATATTGGAAGCATCGATAGCGCCTTCTGCTCCGCCGGCACCGATCAATGTGTGCAGCTCATCGATAAAGAGAATGATATTTCCTGCCTGGCGAATCTCATCCATTACTTTTTTCAAGCGGTCTTCAAATTCACCGCGGTATTTTGTTCCTGCAACAACCGTTCCCATATCAAGCGTCATGACGCGCTTATCACGGAGGATTTCTGGAACTTCGTTATTTACAATCTGCTGGGCAAGCCCTTCTGCGATCGCTGTCTTACCTACACCAGGCTCCCCGATCAGAACAGGATTGTTTTTCGTACGGCGGCTCAGCACTTCAATAACACGCTGAATTTCTTTGCTGCGCCCAATAACAGGATCAAGGCTGCCTTCTCTTGCAATGGCCGTTAAATCACGGGCAAGGCTGTCAAGAGTTGGAGTGTTGGCACTGCTTGAGCCGCCTCCCTGATGGCCTGCAGAGGATTCATTGCTTCCGAGAAGCTGCAGAACCTGCTGTCTTGCTTTATTAAGGCTTACACCCAAATTATTCAGCACGCGTGCTGCAACACCTTCACCCTCGCGGATCAGGCCGAGAAGAATATGCTCAGTCCCTACATAGGAATGACCAAGCTTTCTCGCTTCATCCATTGAAAGCTCAATAACCTTTTTCGCACGCGGAGTATAGTGGATGGTTTGAGAAATATCCTGCCCGCGTCCAATCAGGCTTTCCACTTCTTTTTGAATTTTTTCAGGGCCAAGGCCAAGCGCGATCAGCGCTTTTGCTGCAATGCCTTCGCCTTCACGGACAAGGCCAAGCAAAATATGCTCTGTACCGATATTGTTATGGCCAAGCCTTACTGCTTCTTCCTGAGCAAGTGCGAGGACCTTTTGCGCGCGTTCTGTAAATCTTCCGAACATCATGTTTGATCTCCTCCATCCGTTTCTAATTCCATTTTGATTCTTTCGCGAATGATTGCCGCTCTTCGTACATCTCTTTCTCCCGGAGATAATTCTCTTCCTGTATATTGCTGCAGAAAGCCCGGCTGAGTCAGAACCATTAATTCGTTAAGTATGTTTCGCTGTATTCCTTTTACAAAGCCGAGATCAATACCGAGCCTGACATCTGACAGGCATTTTGCAGCCTCTTTTGTTTCAATGATTCTTGAGTTGGAGAGAATCCCATAAGAACGGAAAACCCTATCCTCCAGCTTAAGCGGAGCGGTTTCATATAAGGCATTTCTTGCTGAACGCTCCTGGGAAATAAGCTGCTCCACAACACTGATCAAGTCCTCAACAATGTCATCCTCAGACTTGCCAAGCGTGATTTGATTTGAAATCTGAAAAATATTGCCTAAGGCTTCGCTGCCTTCGCCATAAATCCCTCTTACTACGAGGCCGAGCTGATTAATGGCCGGGATAATTCTGTTAAGCTGGCGGGTGATGACAAGTGCCGGCAAATGCATCATGACTGAAGCTCTTATCCCCGTTCCGACATTCGTCGGGCAGCTCGTTAAATACCCGCGCTTCTGATCAAAGGCATAATCGACTTTTTCTTCAATCCAATCATCCAGCTGGCTGGCAGCCTTCAATGCTTCTGAAAGCTGAAGCCCAGGGAATAAACATTGTATGCGAACGTGATCTTCTTCGTTAAGCATGATGCTTACTTCTTCATTGCTGGAAAGAAGACAGGCACCAGAAGGAGAATCTTCTGCAAGATTAGGACTGATCAAATGCTTTTCTACAAGCACTTTCTTTTCGATAGGCTGCAGAGCATTCATTTTTACCAGTTCAAATTCGCCAATGTCCTCAAATGTCCTGCTCGCAAAATTTTCTTCAAACAAGTGAAGGATCTGTTCAGCTTCTTCACGGCTTGAAAGAGAAGGAAAACGAAACTGCTCAATATTTCGCGCAAGCCTTACTCGGCTCGAAAGAACAATGTCTGAATCCGGTCCCTCCTCGCTCATCCAAGTACTGACAGCTGTATTAATGAAATTTTGCAATGACATGGATCAGTAATCCTCCTTCCGCTGGGAAGACATGCTTTTTTCAAGGGAACGAATTTCATCCCTGACTTCTGCTGCACTTTCGAACTCTTCGTTCTCAATGAATTCCCGCAGCTGAGCCTTCAAAGCATCTATCCTTTTTTGAGTATGGAAGCTTCCCCCGAGTCTCTTCGGTATTTTTCCTCCATGCTCAGTATTGCCGCTATGAACCTTCCGTAAAATCGGAGTAAGCAGATTGCTGAATGTTTTATAACAATGAGAACAGCCAAAACGGCTGGTCTTGGAAAATTGCTGAAATGTCATGCCGCATCGTTTGCATCGGGGAATTTCGTCATCTGACCGCTGGTATTGCTGCTGTGACTTTGAAAGAGCAGGCTCAAGCTTCAGCAGTCCTGCCAGCAGGTGATTGATCGAAAATCCGCTTTCACCGCCAAACATAGACATATTATTATTTTCCTTTGCACAGTATTCGCAAACATGCACCTCAGTCTTTTCACCATTTACAACCTTTGTAAAATGCAGCGTTGCGGGTCTTTCATGGCATTCTTGGCAAATCATGCTATTCACCTGCTTTTATTTATATTTCAAAGTTGTCAGCATAGCTTTAATCATTCTCGCCCTCAATTCATCCCGCAAAGGCAGGTCAAGATTCAATACTGATCGGTCAATCACACTAAGCATAATCTTCGCTTCTCTTGGAGAGAGAATTTCCTCGCCCGTAAGCCTTATAATAATATCCTCTCCGGCAGCCTGGCTGATCTTGCTGCCAATCAAAGAAAGGATTTGATCAATTAAATCTGCTTCATCAATCATTTTCACCTTAATAATTCTGATGTACCCTCCGCCGCCTCTTTTGCTTTCAACGATATAGCCTCGTTCAATTGTAAAGCGGGTATTGATTACATAATTGATTTGCGAAGGTACACACTGAAATTTATCCGCTATTTCACTGCGTTTTATCTCGACAATCTCCCTGCCGCTCGTATTAAGCACCTGCTTCAGGTATTGTTCAATAATATCGGATATATTCCTCATCAAGCCTCCTCCTCACTTGACTTTGACTATATTTGACTATATTACTAATATAAAATGGAGGAGCACTTTTTTCAACTATTTCGTATTAGTTAGTTTTATTTTTCCCACATTTCACTGGATGGAAACTATGAAGGAGGATTCTTTTTTAGGTCAGGTGCCTGTGAGTTATGTATATGCCCAAGGGGGAGGAGTGGTGTGGGGGGTTCTGTCCCCACTTTTAATAGAGCACTGTCCCCCGCCTCACTGCCCGATGAAAGCCCTGTCCCCGTTTGAGTGAAACTAAGCGGGACAAGGGGTTGGGTATAGCCTCCCCCTGGCCTCGCTGCGGCAGTGGAACAGGGGAAGGGGCATCCATCCCGATCCCTGTCCCCTCTCTGCTGCTGAATGAAAGGACTGGCCTCAGGCGTATGAGCCCTTCTCCAGCACGGCTTTTTATTCACACCTGTCACTGTCCCTTGATCCGGTGAAGCACTGTGGGCCAGGTCCGCCCCTTCAGAGGGGGAAAGAGACCCTTTCCCTTCCAAATAAAACAGCCATCCACCACTAAAATAATAAAAAACCGCA
>NZ_JAJOZE010000016.1 GCF_021166585.1 Metabacillus kandeliae | reverse complement strand
AAACAGCACCATCCCTTCAAGGGAGGTGCTGTTTTGTTATCTCAGCTGCCTGATTTTCCAATACATTCTGGAGATCAGGAAAACATATAAAAAAATAAGGCACGCGTAGACAATTTTAAAAGCGAACATGTAGGGCTTCGGAGAAGGGAAAACAATGACTGCTCCAATGACCACAATAGAACTGAGGACGAGAAGGAGCATGGTCAGCAGCCGGCTGTATTTCTGCGATTTGGATACCGGATCTGTGAAAATTTCAGGAGAAGCATGACTGCTTTCTGTCCTGAAATATTGCCATCCGGCCCATTCTCCTGCCGACTCCCATCCGGCATCCTCGAAAATGGACAAGTATTCTTCCCTGTTAAAATTTATGCTGTTTTGGAAATCAAGCCGGTAGACGTATTCCTTTGGAGCGCCTTTTTCAAAAGTAAAAAAGGGAAAGCTGTATTTTTTAAAATGCCAGCCGCTGCGGCTCATTTCAGCGAGCCATTCTTCCTCCTGATCGTCTTTCCACGCAGGGATTAGCTTAAAGACTCTTTTCATCTGCTTCATATGTTCCGCTCCCCTTCAAAAAATGCTTCAGATAAGGCTTGCTTGCCTCAAGGGTTTTTGCCATCCGCAAGTAATCCAGCCTGATCAGTTCTTTTCCAAAGTCGCTGAGCTGATAGACTTTTCTTCTGCCGTCCCCATCCAGCTTCTCAATTGCCTTATCCTTTTCCAGCTTGCTCAGGGCGCCGTAAAGTGTTCCGGGACCTAACCGGACTTCCCCGCCGCTCATTTCCTCCACCTTCTGCATAATGCCATAGCCATGAAGCGGCTCTGTCAGAGAGATGAGAATATAATAAGTCGCCTGTGTAAGCGGAAGAAAGGACTCAGCGCTTTTCTTTGCCATAAGCACCACATCCTAATTATATCGCCAAGCGATATATCGTATGACGATATAATAACCTAAATGGAAAAGATGGTCAATTTAAATTTTCTAAATAAATAAAATACCCACTTGTTAAAACGCTTTCAATATATTAAACTGTCAATAAACCGGTTTAGTAAAACGATTTAGTAGTGAAGGAGCAACCAACTTGGCACACATCATCCTACCAATGAATTCCTTTCAAGCTGAAGAAAAACTCATGGACATTTTTGAAAAAATCAAAGAAGCTGGGGGGGACGGAGTAGAAATCAGAAGAGAGCTGCTGACAGAAGCGGATGATTTAGATGAAATCGGCAATCAGCTGACACTGCTTGGACTGCAGTGCTTCTACTCAGCTCCGTGCGACTTGTGGCTGGAAGATGGCTGCCTGAATGAAGCTCAGCTCCTCACAGTTCTTGCCGAGGCAGAAGCTCTTGGCGCAAGTCTCGTCAAAGTCAATCTTGGGAGCTACCGAAAAGAAGCTTGCGATATGGCTGAAATGAAGGCGCTTTTAAATAGGCCATTTCAATTAACGGTTGAAAACAATCAAACAGAAGCGGGCGGCACTCTGCCTCCTTTTACAGCGTTTTTCCAAGCAGCAAGAGAATACAGCCTGCCTGTAAAAATGACGTTTGATCTCGGAAACTGGAAAACCTGCGATGAAGATAGCCGGGAGGCATACGCATCCTTAAAAAACGAGATTGCGTATCTTCATTTAAAAGATGTCAGAAAAAGAGAATCTGGATGGGCGTCAGCCTCACTTTCACATGAAAGCATGGAGTTCTGCAGAGAGATGGCGAGAGAGCTTACAGATGTTCCGCTGGCTCCTGAGTATCCGCTCACAGACAAGAAGGAATTAAAAGAAAGCATTAGATTGCTGAGAAAGGCAGGGGAAAGCCATGTCTACTATTGAAACCGTTACGTTCGGAGAAGCCATGACAATGTTTATTGCCGATAAGGAAGGGCCGCTCGCCGACGTTCAGTCATTTTCGAAAGCGCTTGCGGGAGCAGAAACAAATGTTGCGATCGGGCTGGCGCGGCTTGGATTTAAATCCGGCTGGGCGAGCAAGGTTGGAAATGATTCATTCGGGGCTTATATTATGGCACAGCTTGCAGCTGAAAAAGTGGATGTGCGAAGTGTTGCAAAGGATCCCCGGTATCCAACAGGCTTTCAGCTGAAATCAAAAGTAACAGAAGGGGATCCGGCTGTTGAATATTACCGCAAAGGGTCTGCTGCAAGCCATATGGATGAAAACGACTTTGACCCGGATTATTTCGGAGAAGCCTCTCATCTCCATATGACAGGCATTCCGCTTGCTTTATCTGAAAGCACGAGGCGTTTTGCCGAGCGCGCACTGCATTTTATGAAAGCTGCAGGAAAAACCGTTTCCTTTGACCCAAATCTGCGTCCTTCCCTTTGGAAATCTGAGGGGGAAATGATTCAGGCCACAAATTCCATTGCTGCAAAGGCTGATTATCTTTTTCCAGGCATTCAAGAGGGAGAAATCCTGACGGGATATCATAAGGCTGAAGATATTGCCGAGTTCTACCTGAATCAAGGAGTGAAAACCATTGCTGTAAAGCTTGGCAAGGAAGGCGTTTATTACCGGACGAAAGATGAAGAAGGAACAGTCGGCGGAATTCCGGTTAAAGAGGTCGTGGATACAGTCGGAGCAGGCGACGGCTTTGCCGCAGGTATGATCAGCGGAATATTGGAAGACCTGCCGCTTAAAGAAGCAGTGATGCGCGGAAATGCGATAGGAGCGCTTGCTGTTCAGTCAAAAGGGGACAGTGAAGGCTATCCGGACCGAAAGCAGCTTGATGGATATTTAGAACAAATCATAAAAGGGGTGTAAATCATGAAACAATCATTGCCGCGTTCCAGATGGTTACGCTTAATCCCAGTAGTATTTATTACGTACAGTCTCGCTTATTTGGACAGAGCCAATTACGGCTTTGGGGCAGCAGGAGGAATGGCAGAAGATCTGCATATCACTCCGGCTATGTCCTCTCTTCTTGGTTCGTTATTCTTCCTTGGCTATTTCTTCTTCCAGGTGCCTGGCGCCCATTACGCTGAAAAGAAAAGCGCCAAAAAACTGATTTTCTGGTCTTTGATTATCTGGGGTTTTCTTGCAGCAGGAATCGGGATGACAAGCAATGTCTCCATTCTGCTCATACTCCGCTTTATGCTTGGGGTAGTTGAAAGCGCTGTTATGCCGGGAATGCTCGTTTTCCTAAGCCATTGGTTTACAAAACGCGAGCGATCCAGAGCCAATACGTTCTTAATACTTGGAAATCCGGCAACTGTTCTTTGGATGTCTGTTGTATCAGGCTACTTGATTAACCAGGTGGGCTGGAGATGGATGTTTATTGTAGAAGGAATTCCTGCTGTCATCTGGGCTTTCATTTGGTGGAAGCTTGTTAATGACGAACCAAAGGATGCCAAATGGCTGTCTTCTGATGAAAAAAATACGCTTAAAAATGTACTGGAAGCAGAACAGGCCGGCATAAAGCCTGTGAAAAATTATGCAGAAGCGTTTAAATCCAAAACTGTTATTCTATTAAGCATCCAGTACTTCCTGTGGAGCATCGGGGTATACGGATTTGTTCTCTGGCTTCCTTCTATTATTAATGCGGCACCGAATATGGATATTGTGAAAACCGGCTGGCTCTCAGCTGTTCCATACCTGCTGGCTGTTATCATGATGCTTGCCTGCTCTTATTTTTCCGATAAGATGATGAAGCGAAAACCCTTTGTCTGGCCGTTTCTTCTCATTGGAGCGCTCGCTTTTTATGCTTCTTATTTAGTTGGGACAAGCAGCTTTTGGCTTTCTTTCGTCCTGTTAATCATCGCAGGAGGAGCTATGTATGCTCCGTACGGTCCGTTCTTTGCCATCGTTCCTGAAGTGCTGCCGAGAAACGTTGCCGGCGGTGCAATGGCCTTGATCAACAGCCTTGGCGCACTCGGTTCCTTCGTCGGTGCCTATATTGTCGGCTATTTGAACGATGCTACAGGAGGATTCGGCGCATCCTATTTATTCATGGCCGTTTCTCTCTTGCTGTCCGCTATCATTACAATGGTGGCTGTTAAAGAGAAGAAAAAGGTTCAGCACACAGGAGAAGTGCTTCAAGCAGCAAAGTAAGCCGTCCTTTTCTAAGACTGGATTATCGCTTATTGAAAGGCTAAAATAGG
Organism: Metabacillus kandeliae; assembly: GCF_021166585.1. GTDB lineage: Bacteria > Bacillota > Bacilli > Bacillales > Bacillaceae > Metabacillus_B > Metabacillus_B kandeliae. Next base: position 62,224 of record NZ_JAJOZE010000016.1, on the reverse strand, counting down.
ATGGTAGCAGAATGTTTTCGAAAAGGAATCGATTCAGATGAAGAAAGTGACTCTGGCTGATGTCGCAGCCCGTTCAGGTGTTTCAAAAAGCACGGTGTCCCAGTATCTCAACCAGCGTTTTGAATATATGAGCAAAACGACAAAAGAAAAAATTGAAAAAGCCATTGCCGAGCTCGATTATCAGCCGAACTATATTGCGAGAAGCCTTAAGCAGAAACGAACCTCCATGATCGGAGTGATCGTTGCCAATATCATGCACTATATGTCGACTGAGATCAGCAGAGCGATTGAAGACTACTTTAATCAGCATGATATTCATGCGATTATCTGCAACGCGGATGATGATTCTGAAAAGGAAAAAAAGTACATCGAAATGCTCCGGGCAAAGCAGGTAGACGGATTGATCATTTTTCCTACCGGACAGAATGCGGCTCTCTATAAAAAAATGGAACAGGAAAATTATCCGGTTGTTTTTATGGACCGCTATGCAGAAGGCATCCATATACCTGCTGTTGCCGTGAATAATGCAGAAGCTGCCTATGAAGCAGCAGAACACCTTATTCAAAAAGGACATGAAAAAATTTCGATTATCACACCGCCGCTAACGATCAGCCCGAGAATCGAGCGGGTACAAGGATTTAAGCAGGCGATGAAGGATTACAATCTTCCCGTCAAAAAGCTTTCTGTGATTAATGCAGAAATCAGCCAGGTGCAAAACGAAATGAAAAGGCTGTTTGAGGAAGAACCGCCGACAGGGCTTCTTGCCGGGAATGACCGGGTGCTGCTTGAAACCCTGGCGTTTTTCAAAAAGGAAAGCATCAGCATCCCTGAGGATGTTTCATTGATTGTGTTTGACAATATTCCTTTTGCCTCCTTTTACCATCCAGCGATCACCTCCATTATTCAGCCTTCCTATGAAATGGGGGCATTTGCCGCAAAGTGCTTAATGAAGCTGATGATGGGCGAAAAACTGGCAGAAGAAAAAAACATTTTCACCTGCAAGCTTGAAATAAGAGAATCAACAGCACAAAAACAATAAAGATAAGCAATCAAGCTTATCTTTATTGTTTGACTTTTTACTAAATCGATTTAGTAATCAGAAAGGCGGAGCAGACATGCAGATACAGCTGGCGATAGACAGATTGTCGATACAGGAAGGCATTGAAATTGCGGAAAAAGCGAGGAAGCACGCGGACTGGATCGAGGTCGGCACCTCCCTGATCAAGGAATACGGCATGGAAAGCGTCAGAAGATTTAAAGAGGCGTTTCCGGAAAAAGTGATTTTAGCAGATATGAAAACAATGGATAATGCCATTTATGAAATGAACCTCTGTTTCCAGGCTGGCGCTGACGCCGCAACCGTTATGGGGGCTGCTCCGTTTGCCACTGTAGAGCAATGCATGGCAGCAGCGGACAAGGCAGGGAAAAAGCTGGTCATTGATCTCTTAGGAACAGATGAAGAGGAAAAAAAGAAGCTCTACACACTTGAGAACGCCATCCTTTGCTTTCACATCAGCAAAGATCAGCAGGAGCATGGAAAGCCTGAGCAGCTCGTCATCCATAAGCCGGCAGGCCTGCAGCAAAAAACAGCTGCAGCAGGCGGCATCTCAATGGAAACACTGGATGAAATTGCGGCATATTCACCGGATATTTTAATCATCGGCTCTGCCATAACAAAAGCAGAAGACCCAGAGCAGGCGGCGGCAGCCTTTGCCGAAAAAATAAAACAAAAGGAGCGGATCTAATAATGGGCAGCATTCAAGATATTCTGGCAGAAATGGATAATGTGCTGAACAAGGTAGAGGAACAAAACGTTGCAGAGCTTGCTGAAAAGCTTGCTGAAGGCAAAAGAATTTTCACAGCAGGCGAAGGCAGGTCAGGGCTTATGGCCAAATCTTTTGCCATGCGCCTCATGCATCTTGGGGGCGAGGTTTTCGTGCTTGGGGAAACGATCACTCCATCTTTAAAAGAAGGGGATATCTTAATTGCCGTTTCAGGCTCCGGCACAACGAAACAAACTGTCTGGACCGCTGAAAAAGCGCGGGAAATTGGCGTAAAGGTGATTGCCGTCACAACAAACCCCGATTCTCCTCTCGGAAAAAGTGCTGACAGTCATCTTGTGATTCCGGCGGCGACAAAGTTCAGAAGAGAAGGAGAAAGCGGGTCTGTGCAGCCGCTCGGCTCGCTTTTTGACCAATGCGCCCACATCTTATTTGATGCCATTTGCCTTGAGTACGGAAAAGCGAAAAAGGTTTCACACGAAGCCGCTTTCTCTAAGCACAGCAATATGGAATAGCATAGGAATAAATACTCACTGACAAAGGGAGGAATTGCCGCAGCGGTGTCGTAAACAAATAGCAGGGCTGCATCTTTTACTAACAGCCATTCATTATAATGGAAAGCGGAGATGATTTGAGATGCTGGCTGAAAAGCTGCTCCTGCATGTGCTGATTGTACTCTCACCTGTCATGCTGCACAGTTTTGTTTATGAAAATCGCCGGATAGGCCAGTCTTCCTTATTTGTCGGGATTACCTACGGAACAGCTTCAGTCCTTTGCCTGATGTTCAGCAAAATCGATTACACGATCTACTGGGATTTGCGCTATGTCCCGATTGTGCTGGCCATGCTTTACAGCGGGCGCAAAGCAGGACTGATTGTCCTTGCTGTATTGATGGCAGAAAGAACGATCATCGGCGGCAGCGGTCTGCTGTACAGCTATGGCTACATGCTGCTCGCAGCTGTTCTTCCTTACAAGTACTCTGGCATATTTCTTCGTGATTTTTCTAAGAAAAAACGAATGATGATCAGCACTTCCCTTGGTTTTTCGCCTATTGTCATCCAAACGGTCGTCATCCTTGTTTATTATCTGTCAAACAGCACCATGTCTTTTTTCGAAGAAGAAGGATTTTGGTACTGCCTTCTCGTCTATGGCAGCCTTCAGGGGGCGGCAGCTGCGATTGGATCAAGGCTGCTGGAAGCAAGCATTGAGAAGAAAGAAATGAAGCAGGAAATTATCCGTTCTGAAAAGCTGAATACAATAGGAGAGATGGCCGCTTCCATCGCACATGAAATCCGGAATCCGCTCACTGTTGTAAAAGGTTTTCTTCAGCTGATGCAGGGAAATGAAAAGGAAGGCAAATATGAATACCTGCCGCTCCTCCTCAGCGAAATTAACCGGGCAGAAGCCATTATCAGCGATTACCTGAACTTCTCCAAGCCAAAGCTTGAAAAAATAGAAAAATTTCAGCTTAACGAACTGCTCAGGGATATTTGCCAGCTGCTTGAGCCGTATGCTGTAAATAAAGGAGTTCTTCTTGAGAGAAGCCTGGCCGGCATTTTAACCATTGAAACAGATAGAAGCCAGTTAAGCCAGGCGATGATCAACCTGATCAAAAACGGCATTGAAGCAACAGAAGAAGGCGGCAAAGTTTCCGTTATACTCAGCCTGCAGGACAAGGGAGCAGTTGTATCGATCACGGATACCGGCAAAGGGATGACGCCTGAGCAAATCTCAAGAATCGGCACCCTCTACTATACAACGAAAGAAAAAGGAACAGGCCTCGGCACAGCGGTATCATTAAAAATTATAGAAACCATTCATGGCAAAGTCCGATATGAAAGCATCATCGGGAAAGGAACGACTGTTACGGTCACTCTGCCATTGGGTGCTTGAAGAACATAAAAAAAACCTGCAGCTTAAGCTGCAGGTTTTCTATCTATTAGCGGTAAATTCTTACTTTTACAGTTTTAACTCCCCATCTGTAAGCCTTTGACTTAGAAGAGAAGAAAACATCAATTTTATTACCCTGCATCGCATGGCCTCTGTCAGCTGCTATGGCATATCCGTAACCTTCAACATAAACCTTTGTGCCGAGCGGGATAACGCGCGGGTCTACTGAAATAACCTTAGCATTTGGATTTTTCTTCAGGTTGATGCCTGTTGCCGTAATGCCGCTGCACCCTTTGCAGCTTGCTGTATAGGCTGTCGCTTTGAACGTCATTGATTTGTAGGAAGCTTTTTTTGCACTCACTGCAGCTTTTTTTGCAGTGGAAGCTGCTTTAACAGTCGTCGCAGGCTGTGAAAGCCTAATGACCTGGTTTCTTTTGATTAGGTCAGTAGAGAGTTTATTCCACTTTTTTAGCTGAGCCACAGTAACATGGTTTTTTTGGGCAATACCCCATAAAGTATCACCAGCTTTTACTTTGTAGCTGGATGAAGCACCAAAGGCCTGTCCGGAAAATCCAAGTGACAAGATAACAATCGAGCTAACAGTCATAATAAACTTCTTCAAAAGTCCTAGTCCCCTTTATGTATATAATGGTATACAATACCAGCAATATATGACAGGCGTGTATCAAAAGGATGCTATTTATGTTACAAAAACATTTCAACTTATGATAATTTACTAGTGTTTAAGACAGATATAGACGGAATAGGAGCCGATAATACCAGTGGTATAGGAGTTTTTGGAGAATATTTCAAGAAGGTAATATATTGATATTTCTTTCATTTTTTTCATGAAATAAGACAACGGTGAGATATGACTCAGTTTATTTTTCTGAAAATTGAGAAATATAACAAAGTGCCTAAAACAGTTGCTCAATGGATGCCGATTTTGTCTAAACTGCCTAACCGGTTTAAACTATAGAGAAGGAAATAACAGAGGAGCGGAGCAAATGGCAAAGGAAGTAAAAATATCTGTAAGGCATCTTGTTGAGTATGTCTGCAAATCAGGAAGCATCGAATCCGGGTTCCGTTCCAGCACCGCTATGCAGGAAGGAACCCGGATTCATCAGGGGATACAGAAGGAATATGGAGAATTGGATCTGAAGGAAGTCTATTTAAAAGCAGAGGTGCCGTATAAGGATCTCTTATTCTTTGTAGAAGGAAGATGCGACGGCCTCCTTTCAGAAGACGGAAAAATGGTGATTGATGAAATCAAATCAACGGCAAAGCCGCTTGCTGATATTTCAGAGGGCGCAGCTGTTCACTGGGCCCAGGCCAGGGTGTACGCCTGGATCTATGCGAGAGACAGCAGCCTCTCTGAAATCGATGTTCAGCTCACCTATGTGCAAAAGGAAACAGGCGAAAAGAAAAGATTCAGAGAAACAGCTCCCCTCAAGGAGCTGGAAGCTTTTTTCTATAAAATGCTTGAAGGCTATGAACCCTTTGCTGCACTCATGGCCCGCCACCGAGAACAGAGGGATCACTCCATAAAAGAACTGTCCTTTCCGTTTGCTTCTTACAGACAGGGGCAGAAGCAATTTGCCGGCTCTGTTTATAAAGCCATCTCAGACAAGCAGGCTTTGTTCGCAAATGCGCCCACAGGGACGGGCAAAACCATTTCAACCATTTTCCCGTCTGTAAAAGCAATGGGAGAAGGACTCACCCAGCGCATCTTTTATCTGACAGCCAAAACCATTACAAGAACGGCGGCACAGGAAGCCTTCGGACAGATGAGAGAAAAAGGGCTGGCTCTCAAAACCGTCACCATAACCGCAAAAGATAAAATCTGCTTTACAGACTGCGGCAGCTGTACAAAGGAGTACTGTGAGTTCAGAGACGGCTACTATGACAGAGTAAACGAAGGCATGCTTGATCTATTAAAAAATGAGTCAGCACTGGACAGAACCGCAATAGAAGCGTACGCGCTCAAGCACAAGCTTTGTCCATTTGAATTTTCCCTTGATTTAGCCTACACGGCAGATGCCGTCATCTGCGACTACAATTATATTTTCGATCCAAAGGTCTCGCTGAAACGGCTCCTGGACGAACAAAAAAAGCAAACTGTGCTGCTCGTTGACGAAGCTCATAACCTCGTTGACAGAGCAAGAAGCATGTACTCTGCTGAAATCAAGAAAAGCCGGTTCCTTAACCTGAAAAGAGAATGGAAAACGAAGAACCCGCCCCTGCAGGATGCAGCAAAGAAGCTGAATGACTATCTGCTGCAGCTGAAAAAAGACGGTTCAGGCAGCGAACGGCTGCTTGAAGAAGTGCCTGAAGAGCTGATCGCCATGCTTGAGCAGTTTCAGCTTCAAGCCGAACAAGAGCTATTGTCAGGAGGAGGAGACGAGCCTCTTCTGGAATGCTTCTTTGAAACAGCAGGCTTCTTGAGAATCTTCAAGCTCTTTGATGAAAGATACAAAATCCTGTTAGAAACCGAAAAAAGCGAAGTCAGAATCAGGCTCTTCTGTCTTGACCCATCCCATCTTCTCAGACAGGCAGGAAAAGCCTACAAATCCATCGTCTACTTTTCCGCCACCCTGTCGCCAGCAGGATATTTCATGGACATGCTTGGCGGAAACCGGGACGAAGACTACAGCGTCAAAATTCCTTCGCCCTTTTTCAAAGAGCAGCTGCAGGTTCACATTCATCCGCTCTCCACCAGATTCAAAGACAGAGAACGGACAAAACCGCAGCTTGTCCACACGCTGTACAATCTGCTCGAAGAACGGCCGGGGAACTACCTATTCTTTTTCCCCTCCTACAAATACATGAACGAAACCTATGAGGCCTACGCTGAAGACCTGCCTGACGCTGATCACATCATCCAATCCTCAGGCATGGCCGAACAAGAACGCGAAGCCTTCCTCGCCTTCTTTGAAGAACACAAAAAAAGAAGCAAAGTCGGCTTCGCCGTCCTCGGCGGCGTCTTCTCCGAAGGCATCGACCTGAAAGGAAACCGCCTCACAGGCGTCGTCATCGTCGGCGTCGGCCTGCCGCAAATCAGCTTTGAACGAAACATCATCAAAGACTATTTCCAATCCGCAGGCAAAAATGGCTATGACTATGCCTATGTCTACCCGGGCATAAACAAAGTCCTCCAGGCAGGAGGACGGCTGATCCGGACGGAAGAGGATGAAGGCGTGATCGTGCTGGTGGATGACCGGTATTTGCAGTGGGGGTATTATGGTTTGCTGCCTGAGGAGTGGCGAGGGGGGATGGGTTAGAGTGGGCTTTTTGGGGGGGTTGGGTATGGAAGGAAAAGGCTAAGGGTGGAAAGCTCCCTCCCCCTCTTAAAGCGAACCTGTCCCTCAATACGTTAGCGGATAACAGGACAGGTGAACTGATCTTTAAGCCCTTGTAGAATGCTGGATTACTTATAGTGGGGACAGGGCTTTAGTTTATTAAAGTGCTGAGGGACAGGCGCTTCATATAAGCAGCCTGTCCCCATTTGCGTTAATTCGACAGGGGACAGGTGCTTTGCTCTGTAAGGCCTCGATAGAAAAGGGATCCAGCAGTTGGGGACAGGTCTTTCATACACTAGCGAAGCGGGGGACAGAGACAGCCAGAAAAGGGGGACAGGGACTTTTAGCCAAACACAAAGATGTTGAGCGAAGGCAAAAACACCTGACCCCACTTTAATGGTGCCCCTGTCCCTTGATGCGTTAAAGTGTTGAACGACAGATACAGCATGCCGTTTTTCTACAGCAGCAAGGGTTAAGAAGATGGGGGACAGGTCTTTTGTGTATTAAAGGAGCGGGGGACAGGTGTCATATAGGGGGCACTTGTCCCTTGATCCGTTAAATTGATAGGGGACAGGGGAGATTTGAAGAATCCCTTGGGAGAGAAGGGATTAAAGGTTTGGGGTCAGGCCTTTAATACACTAGCCTGGTGGGGGACAGGAGCAGCAGGTTTGTAGGGGCAGAGACTGCCCCCATCCCCTCACTCACTCCCCGCCATCCCCTCTAAAAATCTCCTCCACCGTCCGCCCGCGCGCCCTCCCCAAAATCTCCATCCGCACCCTGAGCTGCTTCGCCGAAAATTGCTGAATATCCTGAATGGCAGCTGCTTGTTTTCCGCTGTCTTTCTGTCTGAGAACCATGCCTTCTGCGTTGAGCTCTGCTGCTATGGGTGCGAGCTCTGTGAGTCTTTTCAGGATGAGCGGGTAGAGGTGCGGGTGTTCTGAGATCAGGCGCTGGAGGAGGTAGGTGCCGTAGCTGATGTGTCTGGCTTCGTCGCGTTTCAGGTGTTCGATGCCTTTAAGCAGGCCCGGCATTTTGCCGATGGTTTGAAGGCCGTCGTGAAAGGCTTTGTAGCCTGTTTCGGCGAGGACGCCTTCGGCAAACATGTTGTAGACGCAGGAGGCGTCTGCGATGGCTTCTGGTGATTGGTCATGCCAGAGCTTTTCCATCACTTCCGGAAGAAGCTCGTAGAAGATTTTTTTATAGGCTTCTGAATGATGGTGGGAGAGGTCCCCGTGTTCGCCGACAGCATTAAGAACGAGGCGGAAGAATTCAGTGTGCTTGGCCTCATCATATAAGAAGGTGGTCAGGTAGATTTCTTCTTCGAGACGGCCTTCTCTGGCTGTGACCATCAGAAGGGGAAGCAGGTCCAGTGTGACGGCTTCTTCTCCGCCCTGAAACTGGGCGAGGAGCTTGATTGCCCATTCTCTCTGCCCCTCTGAAAGGGAGTGCCAGTCTTCTTGGTCCTTTGAGAAGTCGATGTCCGCTGGATTCCATGTGCCGAATTTTTTGGCTTTTTGGTACAGCTGCATCGGGAAGGAGTCAGCTGCGAGTCCTTTTGCGCTTGTGCTGATTAGTTTTTTTCTCACTTTTTTCACCTTTGTATTTTGATTATATAGTTAGGTTATGTGGAAAGGTTATTCTCTGTGCATTTGCCATATTATCGGAAAATTTTACCCATTTCGAATTTTTTATACTATTTGTGGATTATATTATTAAGAAATAGTAAACTAGTGAAAAGCGTGCAATTATACTGTATTAATTGGTGAAAAAATCCAAAAGTGTACATGTTTTTAGTATTGCAGGAAAGCTATAATCTTATTTTTTAAGCGCTTACATATTTTACCGAAGGGGAAATGTCCATGAGTCAGGGAAACAATCAATCTTTAAAGAGAGAGCTGAAAGGAAGACATGTCCTGATGATTGCGCTTGGGGGCGTGATTGGAACAGGCTTGTTTTTGGGGACAAGCGTAACCATTCATGAAGCAGGTCCGGGCGGGGCGCTGGCTGCTTATTTGTTTGGCGGGTTTGTAATGTATTTGACGATGCTTTGCCTTGGGGAGCTTGCCGTGGCTTTGCCTGATGTTGGTTCCTATCAGACGTACGCAACGAAGTTTATTTCGCCTGGAACCGGTTATATGATTGGCTGGATCGCCTGGCTGAACTGGGCTGTGACGGTCGGGCTTGAGCTTTTGACGGTGAGCCTCTTGATGGAACGGTGGTTTCCGGATGTACCGACATGGATTTGGTGTATTGTGTTTGCGGTTCTGCTTTTCAGTATTAATGCCCTTTCTACAAAGAGCTTCGGGGAAGTGGAGTTCTGGTTTTCATTCATTAAGGTTGCAACAATTATTGTGTTTATCTTGCTTGGCGGTGCGGCGATGTTCGGATTTATGCCGATGAAGGGGGATCCTGCACCATTTCTTGCCAACTACACATCACATGGCGGTCTTTTTCCGAATGGATTTTTAGCGATCCTGACAACGATGATTGTGGTGAATTTTTCTTTTCAGGGAACAGAGCTGGTGGGAATTACGGCTGGAGAGAGCGAGCATCCTGAAAAGACCATTCCAAAGGCGATCAACAATACAGTATGGCGGATTCTGGTGTTCTTTGGACTCGCAGTGTTCGTGCTCGCTGGTTTGTTTCCATGGGAAAATGCGGACAAGGTAGAAAGCCCGTTTGTGGTGGTGTTTGATAAAATCGGGATTCCGTATGCGGCTGATATTATGAACTTTGTTATTATTACAGCTGTTTTATCTGTAGCGAACTCAGGGCTTTACGCAACGTCCAGAATGCTGTGGTCCATGTCCAATAACGGCATGATTCCGAAGTTTTTCGGCAGGCTGAACAAAAGAGGCGTTCCGATTAATGCGCTTAGCGTCAGCATGCTTGTCGGCTGCCTTTCACTGATAAGTGGATTTAAAGCACCAACTACTGTTTACTTATGGCTGACATCCATTGCAGGATTTGGTGCGGTGCTTGTCTGGGCATCGATTGCTTTATCCAACCTGCTGGCACGGAAGAAGTTTTTGGCCGAAGGCGGCAATGTGAAGGACCTGAAGTTTAAAACACCGCTGTATCCGATTGTTCCAATTCTTGCTCTCGTATTTAACGTGGCGGTTATTATCAGTCTTGCTTTTATACCAGACCAGCGGATGGCGCTGTATTGCGGAATTCCGTTCATTATTGTTTGCTACCTGGTATACAGGTTCTATGCGAGCAAGCATATGGATTTGAAGGAAATTAAGACGAACAGTGCAGATTTTAATATTAAAGAAGAGGCTTAAATAGTATGAGAAAAGCTTTCCCTCCCCGGGAAAGCTTTTCTTCTTTTACTGATTCCTTTCATTTTCTTTAATTTCATACATAGCTGCTTTATAACTAATCGCTTCCAGATGTTTTAAATCCTCATTAATTTTGTTTTGCACCTTTACTTTATGCTGCATCATTATTTCCTTCCGTTGAGAAAGAGTCGCATCTCCCATATCATATAAATCCAGATACCGCTTGATTTCGGAAATAGGCATGCTAGTGGCTCTAAGTGTGCGGATAAAAGATAAGCTTTCAACGTTTTGATCAGTATATAATCTGTGTCCTCTGGGATCACGGGATATATTTTTTAATAGCCCTTCCTTTTCATAATATCTAAGTGTATTGGCAGTCACATTTAAATGTTCCTCGATATATTTCATTGAATATGCCATAAGGTTTTTAGCTCCTTTTGCTTATAGTAACAATAGGTTAAAGGTGAAAAAATAATGAAGATTAAGGATAAGAATTCTTATTTTACTATGCATTATTTTACAGGGATATTCAAGCTTGACTTATTGTTACTGCAACAAGCTATTCTGAAGAAGCATTGTTGATGAGCGAAGTTAACAGTGGAATGATGGTTCCAATCAAATATGGCAGTGCGGGGGGAATAATAATGTCGAATATTAAAGATAAGGTAATCGTTATTACTGGTGCAAGCAGCGGAATGGGAAGAACGGCTGCAGTTTTGCTGGCAGAGCGAGGAGCAATAGTAGTTGCTGGTGCACGAAGAGAAAAGGAGCTTGAAGAATTGACCGCAAACATTCATTCCAAGGGAGGCACTGCAAGTTTTCAGGTGACGGATGTGACAAAGCGAAATGATGTTGAAAATCTGGTCAAGCATGCTGCAGATACTTTCGGAAAAGTGGATGTTGTGATAAATAACGCTGGGGTTATGCCTATCTCTCTCCTTGATGACTTGTTCGTTCGGGATTGGGAAAATATGATTGATGTTAATATCAAGGGTGTTCTGTATGGCATAGCAGCCGCGCTGCCTATTTTCCGAAAGCAGAAATCAGGCCATTTTATTAATATTGCATCAACAGCTGGACATAAGACTGTACCGACACAAGCCGTCTATTCCGCTACAAAATATGCTGTACGGGCCATTTCAGAAGGGCTGAGGCAAGAGGCTGGTGATGAGATTAGGGTAACGATTATTTCACCTGGCATGACCAGAACATTCGATATGGCTTCCATATCAAATCCTGCTGCAAGAGAGAAGCTCAAGGATTTTGAAAGAATCGCTATGTCTCCGGAAGCGATAGCCCGGGCGATTGCGTTTGCGATTGAACAGCCATCAGATGTTGATGTAAACGAGATTGTTGTCCGGCCAACTGCGCAGGCTTAACCTTTTTATTGGAGGTGAAAAAATAGTTTAAGGTTCCAGCCATAAACTGTTTTTGTAAAAAGTTAAAACCCCTGATCATAGGAGATCGGGGCTCAAAGGATAAAAAAGCAGCTAAGCAGATTAGCTGCTTTTTTGCTAGCTTAGCAGTTACAATTTTGGATTTTTTTTCTATAATAGAGGCAGCAGAGCGAATGGAGGGAATGGCGATCATTAAGAGACATATTATTGGAATTCTTGCCTTTATTGTCATTTTTAATTTATTTCTAATTGCAATAAGCAACAACAATCCTTCCAAGGCAGAAAATATAACGATCTTTTTTTATGGCACCTACTTTTTTTCCTGGTTATCTTTCGTGGGGCTGGGTATTTCATGGCTGTTAGTTTTTTTCCGTAGGAAATACTCTGTCATGATACGTATTATTCTTCCTTGTATACTTCTGGCTTTTATTACAGTACTCCTTTTTAAGTCCGCTTACCTAACAGTTTTTGCTGTTGTAAGCTGTGCTGTTATGCTCAGTATCATCCATGGCAAAAGGAAAAACCCGATTCACAGTGTCTAGTGATTCGGGTTTTTATCTATTATTTAGCCATGTAATTTTGCTTGTTCTTCTTGCCGCTGTCTTCGGTTTCTGCTTCTCGTTCTGAGCTCTTCAATGGCTCCAGATCCGAGGAGCACGCCTCCGATGATGAGCAGGAGGCCTATGAAGTGAGCGGGAAGAATTTTTTCGCCGAGCAGGAGGGCAGAGCCGAGCAGGGCGAAAAAGGTGTTCAGGTTCATAAAGATGGATGCTTCCGCTGCTCCTGCTTTGCCGATGACGCTGTTGTAGGTCATGTGGCCGACAGCTGTGGCAAAGACGGCTGATGCGAAAAAGCAGGCCCAGACGGTCAGGGAGCCGGTTGCCATGCTGGCGAGTCCGCCGGGTTCTGTCCAGAGGCCGAGGCCAAAGAGAATGAAAGACCCGAAGATTAGCATATAGCCAGTCAGCAGGCGCGGGTCCATGATTTTAGCGGCTTTGCTGACAATCATGAAGCTCGCTGCCTGGCTGATGATGCAGATGAAAATGTCCAGGTCGCCGATGTTGATGGAGGTGATTCCTTTTCCGCCGGCAAGAACAGTAAAGGTGACCCCTGCAAAGCCGAGCAGAAAGCCTGCGAGCTTGAGGGGGGTTAATTTTTTATTTAGAAAAATAATCGAAAAGATGGCTGTAAGCACTGGTCCGAGACCGAGAATCAGGCCGCCGTTTGCGGCAGTGGTTTTGGCTAGTCCTGTAGAAAGAAAGTAATGATGGCCGACGACATTCAGAAGGCCGCCAAATACGATAAATTTAATTTCCTGCAATGTCGGCTTTCTGAGCTGCTTGATGATAGCGAGTATCGTCAGAACGGTGATGCCTGCTGTAAAAATGCGGAAGGAGGTCATGGTGACAGGCATAAAGCTTGTGACAATAATTTTAAGAAAAGAGACGTTAAACCCCCATAACAGCATGATGCCGATTAGGATGAGGTAGGTTTGCTTGTTTTTCAAGATTTCCCTTCTTTCTAAGCAGTATGCACTTTCCAGGATGGAATGGATTCCTTCTTACCATACCAAAGATGCTTCAGTAAATGAAAGAAAATTTGTTCAGTCTTTTCCTATTCATTTAGGAATTGGGAAATGGTACTATTTAACAAGAAATGCTTTAGAGGAGGGAGAAGGGATGAAGGAATTGCGGCAGTTTCACCCGACGATTAAAATCCGGCTGGCGGAATCATTTATCAGTTCGACCGTCGGCAGTATGGTTTATCCTTTCATGGCTATTTATTTATCTCATTATTTTGGGCTGAAAACGACGGGACTGCTGCTTTTAGTGAATGTTTTCATCGGTATCTTTTTTAATTTTATCGGCGGATATATTTCCGATCAGTTTGGGAGAAAGAAGACAATTGTGCTGGCCGAGTCATTGCGGTTTCTTGCTTTTACGGTAATGATGCTCTCAAACTCTCCGTGGTTTTTTTCACCGGTGCTTACGTTTTGCATGATGTCGCTGAACAGCATCTGCTGGGGGCTTGCAGGGCCTGCCAATCAGGCAATGCTGATTGATGTGAGCAGGACGGAGGAACGGAAGCTGATGTACACGATATTATATTGGACGAGTAATCTTTCTGTAGCGATTGGCGGGATAGCTGGAGGCCTCTTGTTTGAGCATTATTTGTTCGAGCTTTTTGCAGCTATGTCGGCTGCCGCTTTTTGCGCATGGGTCCTGATTGTGTTTTTTATCAGCGAAAGCCATACTCCGAAGGAAAGCGCGGCAAAGTCAGCCGCACAGCATGCGGCTGGTCTTTTGAAAAGCTATGGAACAGTATTGAAGGACAGAGTGTTTGTTCTCTTCGTCGTTTCAGGTGTGCTTGTCCTCTCGATGGAGTTTCAGCTGACAAACTATATCAGCATCCGCTTGAGCAATGATTTGCCGATGCAACATGTTTTCGGCTGGGCTTTCGGAGGGACGGAGATGGTTGGGTTCCTTAGGACAGAAAATACGATTCTAGTCGTAATTCTAGCTTTATTTGCTGTGCGCCTGGCATCCAAAATGAAAGAAAGCACGGTTCTGATCGCCGGGTGCATTGTTTTTACCGCAGGCTACGGTGTAATCTCCTACTCTCTTAATATATGGGTGCTTTTTGCAGCTATGGCATTCGCTACTGTTGCAGAGGTGATGAAGACGCCGATTCAGCAGCACTATACGGCAAGCCTCCCGCCTGAGGATGCCAGAAGCTCCTATATGGCGGTATCCGGCCTGAATTTTAACCTGGGGATGCTCATCTGCTCCATCACCGTCACGTTGAGCGGATTCTTTTCAAGCTTTGTTTCCTCGCTTTTCATTACAGCAATCGGGGCAAGCGGCATTTTTATATACATGGTGATTCTGCCTGGGTTAAAGGAGAGGACGGATGTGCAGGAGGATCGTTTGGTGAAAGCGGAATAAAGAGAAGGCCTGGCTGCAGCGGGCCTGCTTTCCTATTAATATCAGTATGTATAACCAGCGCTTGTCAGGGCTGAACGAGCGGCCTCCGCTTTTCTCTGTCCAGCTCCAGCAGCTAGCCCCTCGAGTCGCTTCATAAAAAAACAAAAAGTCTAAGTGCGGACTTTTCGGTTTTTTCTTCCAGCGCTTGTCGGGGCTGAACGAGCCGCTTGCGCTTTTCTTATTGTCCAGCTCCGGCCGCTAGCCCCTCGAGGTCATAAGCCGCTCATCCAGGGAAAGGAAAGATCGCCTTTCCCCGGCTGATAGTCTTATGCTTGTCGGGGCTGAACAAGCGGCCTCCGCTTTTCTCTGTCCAGCTCCAGCGGCTAGCCCCTCGAGTCACTTCGAAAAATCCCAAAAAGTCTAAGACCGGACTTTTCGGGATTTTCCTCCAGCGCTTGTCGGGGCTGAACGAGCCGCTTGCGCTTTTCTTATTGTCCAGCTCCGGCCGCTAGCCCCTCGAGGTCATAAGCCGCTCATCCAGGGAAAGGAAAGATCGCCTTTCCCCGGCTGATCGTCTTATGCTTGTCAGGGCTGAACAAGCGGCCTCCGCTTTTCTTTTTTCAAATTAATTCAAATAATAGTTATCTATAATAGGAAAATGATAGTATAATGAAAGCGGATTAAAAAATTTTTCCGCTGTTGTGAAAACGGTTGCACAATGAGCTGGAGAAAAGGGTGAAAGTGATGAAAAGATTATTTGAGGTAGATAACTGGAAGATCATTGAATCAGAGCTTCATAAAGACGAATTCCGATTGGCTGAAAGCATGATGAGCATCGGCAACGGCCACATGGGGATGCGCGGAAATTTTGAAGAGATGTATTCCGGAGATTTTCATAGAGGTTCTTATATTGCAGGCGTTTGGTTTCCAGATAAGACAAGAGTCGGCTGGTGGAAAAACGGCTATCCGCAATATTTCGGCAAGGTCATCAATTCGATCAACTACCTAGGCATCCGTGTGCTGGTTGACGGCGAGGAAGTGGATCTTTTCAAGGACGAGGTGAAGGAGTACAGCCGTGAGCTTGATATGCAGCATGGCGTGCTGGAGCGGAAATTCACGGTTGTGAAAGATGAAAAAGAAACAGCTTTTCATGTTGTCCGCTTCTTGTCTGTTGCTGAGAGCCAATTGGCTGTCATCAAATATTCCGCAGTACCTGTGAACTATGATGGCGAGATTACGTTTATTCCTTACCTTGACGGTGATATCCGGAATGAGGACTCGAACTATGAGGAGGATTTCTGGCAAGAGGAAAGCATTGAAACAGGGGAATACGAAGCAGCACTTGTCATGAAAACTAAAGGAAATCCGTTTGGTGCGCCAGTTTTCACCGTAAGCGCTGCGATGAAAATTGAAGCAGAGGGTGACGTTGTTTCTGTTTCGCCGAACCAAAAAAGCGAGTATGCTGACAACATCATTACAATGAAAGCAGAGAAGGGAAAAGCCTCTGTTCTTTATAAGTACGCTGCTGTGACAACAGACAGGGATCATCCAAAGGATGCGCTGATTGCGAAAGGAAAAGCGGTTTTAGCAGAGCAGACGGAAAAAGGCTATGCTGCTTTGCTTGAAGAGCATAAAGCAGGCTGGCTGAAGCGCTGGGAAATGGCGGATGTGGAAATTGAAGGCGATGCAGAAGCCCAGCAGGGAATCCGCTTTAATCTGTTCCAGCTGTTCAGCACATATTATGGTGAAGATGCCCGCCTGAACATTGGTCCTAAGGGCTTTACAGGAGAAAAATATGGCGGGGCAACTTACTGGGATACAGAGGCTTACGCACTTCCTTTGTACTTATCAACAGCGAAGCCGGCCATTGCGAGAAATCTTACCGTGTACAGGCACAACCAGCTTGAAGGGGCTTACCATAATGCCCGCCAGCAGGGGCTGAAAGGCGCTCTCTACCCGATGGTGACCTTTACAGGGGTTGAGTGCCATAATGAATGGGAAATTACATTTGAAGAAATTCACCGCAATGGGGCGATTGCCTATGCGATTTATAACTATGTCAATTACACCGGCGACAAAGCGTATCTCCATGAATACGGCCTTGAAGTCCTGACTGGCATTTCCCGCTTCTGGGCAGACCGCGTGCATTATCATGCAAAAAAAGCGGTCTATATGATGCACGGTGTCACAGGTCCGAACGAGTACGACAACAATGTTAACAACAACTGGTATACGAATGTAATGGCTCAGTGGACGCTGAATTATACGATGAAAACAGTCCAGTATTTAAAAGAAAACGGTCATGCTGACAAAATCGATGAGCTCGGAATCACAAGCGAAGAGATCGAAAAGTGGCAGGATATTGCGGCGAACATGTACCTTCCTTATGATGAGGAGCAGCAGGTTTTCGTTCAGCATGATACGTTCCTTGATAAAGAGCTGATGCCTGCTGATGAGCTGAAGCCGGAAGACCGTCCAATCAACCAGAACTGGTCATGGGATAAAATTTTAAGAAGCTGCTTTATCAAGCAGGCAGATGTGCTGCAGGGAATGTACTTCTTGAATGACCAATTTACAGAAGAAGAAAAGCGCCGCAACTTTGAATTTTATGAGCCGATGACCGTTCATGAATCTTCCCTTTCACCATGTGTTCACTCCATCCTTGCGGCAGAGCTCGGCATGGAAGAAAAAGCATATGAAATGTACAACAGAACAGCAAGACTTGATCTGGATAACTATAACAACGACACAGAGGACGGCCTGCATATCACAAGCATGACAGGCTCATGGCTATCCATCGTGCAGGGCTTTGCCGGCATGAGAACATTCAATGAAACACTGTCGTTTGCTCCGTTTATTCCAAAAGCGTGGAAAAGCTACACATTTAAAATTGTGTACCGCGATCACTTGATTACAGTTAAGGCAGAAGGAACAAATGTACACCTTTCACAGGAAGGACCTGAGCTTTCGCTGAAGCTCTATGGCGAAGATGCTGTTCTTCCAGAGAACGGGAAACTTTCCGCAGCGATTAACAGTGCAGTTGTACAATAATGAAGAAGGGGGGATTCCCCCCTTTACCGGAGGCTTGAATGATGGGCAAAATCGAAGCATTTATCTTTGACCTGGACGGAGTTATTACAGATACCGCAGAATATCACTACTTAGCCTGGAAGGGCCTTGCTGAAGAAATCGGCATTACCTTTACAAAGGAAGATAACGAGCAGCTGAAGGGAATTTCCCGGATGGAATCGCTGGAGCTCATCTTAAAGCTTGGCGGCAGGGAAAAGGATTTTTCACAGGAAGAAAAAGAACAGCTTGCCGCGAAGAAAAACGAGCACTATGTAAAACTGATTGAAACGATTACACCAGCTGATATTCTTCCTGGCATAGAGCCGTTATTGGAAGAGATCAAAAAGCACGGACTGAAGCTCGGGCTTGCCTCTGTCAGCAAAAATGCGTTTGCTGTGATGGAATCTCTTGGTTTAAAGGAAGAGTTTGATGTAATTGTGGATGCGGCGAAAATTCAAAAAGGAAAGCCCGATCCCGAAATTTTCCTTACAGCAGCAAAGCTTTTGAATGTGGAAGCATCTGCCTGCATTGGAGTTGAGGATGCAGCAGCAGGTGTGGATTCCATTAAGGGAGCCGGGATGTTTGCGGTTGGCGTGGGGTCGGAAGAAACGCTTCATAAAGCGGATGTGGTTTATACTGGTACAGAGCTGCTTAGTTATGATGGGATTTTGAAGGAATTTACAGAAAGATAAAAGGAAGCGTGCGGAATTTGGTTTCTGCACGTTTTTTTATAGTCACACCCTGAAAGGTTTTATATGCTGCTAAGCGAATAAAGCATCGCATGGACCTGCTAAAAAATGAGGAGGAAGAGATGAACATTTCTATGCAAAAAATAACACCCCATTTGTGTTTTGAGCACCAAGCTTAAGAGGCAGTCAATTTTTATGTTTCTATTTTCAAAAACTCCAAAATCATGAATGTTACGAGGTTTAGCAAGGGAGAACATGGAACAGAGGGAACTACTAGAACTGTTAGCTTTTATCTTGATGGACAGGAATTAATGGCATCAAATGGGGGAACTTATTTTACATTTAGCAATGGTATTTCTCTTTATGTCTCATGTGAAACTCAGGAGGAAGCAGATCGTTTATGGGAGGAACTTTCGGCAGGAGGGGAAAAGCAGGGTTACGGATGGCTGAAAGACAAGTTTGGCGTAAGCTGGCAAATCACTCCTATGGGGGAGCGTAATAGTGAATTGTAATAAGGAGCTGCTTTGTGGCAGCTTTTTTGGTGTTTGCTTTGAAAGTGGTCAAATTTTCTAAACAAAAAATGAGAAGCCCCATTGCTTTCGGGCTTCTCGAACCAGTGTTTTGCCAACACTATTTAACTTCAAAATAAGCAGCAAGGTTCTGCTTTAAATCAAATCCGCTTACATCAACACTCTTAATAACCCGGTACTTACCTCTTTCAAGCGGACCGGCATCTATATTGAAAGGATGTTCAGGGGTAATAAGAATACCAACGGCTGAAGCAGCCTGATGAGGATAAATGATCTCTTCCCAGCGGTTATGGCGGTATTTCTCAACGATATAGCCCGCGCCTGTCATGAGAGGGAGCGGTCCAAAGCTTACATACGTCAGCTTCACAGCTTCATTTGTTTGATAAACTTTTTTACTGGGAGAAAACTTGGCATTGATTTCGGGTGTTATGGCATAAACGGAAAACAGCGCCGCATCTTCGGCTTTACCCGCTTTGCTTAGTATCTCGCAGCTTAACAGATAAAAAGCATTTTCTTTCCTGGGAAGGATCGCTTTAAAGCTCAATTTGCCGGATACTTGCTCTTTGATTAAGGAAATCCTCTTTAAATTTATATCCCGTTCCGTCAGCTGAAAACGGATGTTCATGCCCTTTGGTCTTGAATTTAAAGTGAATGCCACCTCTGACCCGGGGAGCTGATAGCCATTTGTGATGGACCCGCCGATTTTTCCTTTTCCCTTGCCGGAAAAGCTAAGCCATTTTCCAGTAGCAGGTATATATTCGGTTTTCTGAAGCTTTGTGTCGAAGGCTTGAAGATTAATGCCCTTCACCCTGCTCGTATCGCCAATCTCGCTCGGTACATTTCCATAGCTCGATTTTTTATAGCTGATGATGGACCCTGCAGAAGCGCCGCAGCCTGAGAGAAACAGGACAAGAATCAATAAACTGAAGAGTGCTTTTTTCATTCCTTTCCCCCTCTGTTTTGTCCCCACTATTATATCATGGGAAATGGAATTTATTTACTGGTCAATTTTTCGGTTTTTTTCCACATTTTCTGCGGGAATAGTGAAGTAGAATAGTAGTAAGAGAATCAAAGTCTGGAGTTGAAAGAATGAAATCGATTTGTATTTTTGCCGGCTCCAGTGCCGGCAATCATGAAGAATATCGGATGAAAGCGAAGGAGCTTGGCCGGTTCTTGGCTGAGCGGAACATTCGGCTCATATATGGAGGTTCAAAGACGGGCCTGATGGGCGAGGTGGCGAATGAGGTTCTGAGTCATAACGGGGAAGTCACCGGTATTATGCCTTCAGGTCTTTTACGCGGGGAGATTGTTCATGCGGAGCTGACTGAGCTGATTGAAGTGGACAGCATGCATGAGCGAAAGGCGAAAATGGCGAGTCTTGCGGATGGGTTCATTGCTTTGCCTGGCGGGCTCGGGACGTTTGAGGAGCTTTTTGAGGTGCTGTGCTGGTCGCAGATCGGCATTCATGAAAAGCCGATCGGGCTCTACAATGTAAGAGGCTATTATGACCCGCTGCTGGCGCTCGTTCATCATAGCGCAGAGGAAGGCTTTGCGAAAAATTCGCCCCTCAGCCTGCTGCATGCAACTGAAGATCCGGCAGAACTGATACAGTACATGGCGGATTACGAAACACCTGTTTTAGAAAAGAAATGGCAGGTGCGGAATGAAGGTGAAAAGTGATGAGGCTTAAGGGTAAAACAGCCCTTGTAACTGGCGGATCAAGAGGGCTTGGGAAAGCCGTTTGCGCTTCTCTTGCAGCAGAAGGGGCAAAGGTGATCATCAATTATTTTCATAACAGCAGCCAGGCTAATGATGCGGCAGAAGAAATCAGACAGCAGGGCGGCACTGCTTTTGCCGTTAAAGGAGATGTAACAGATGAGAAAGGGGCAGCTTCCCTTATTGCTGAGTCAAAACAGCTTCTGCAGCAGCCAGTTGATATTTTAGTAAACAATGCAACAGGCCCGCAGCCGGAGCTGAGCCTTGAAGAGGCTTCATGGAAGGATTATGAGGATCAGCTGGTGTTTTTCGTCAAAGCGCCTTTATTGCTGATGAAGGCGGTGCTGCCTGACATGAAAGAAAGTGGCGGATCTGTTATTAACATTGGCAGTGAGGTTGTTCAGCTTGGCAACTCTTCCTTTTCAAATTATGTAACAGCGAAATCAGCGATGCTTGGAATGACGCGTTCGTGGGCGAGCGAGCTTGGGGCATATGGAATCAGAGTCAATTTACTGAACCCGGGGTTTGTGCCGGTCGAGCGGCATGAAGGTGTCGGACAGGATGCCCTGATGGCGTATCAGAAGAATGTCCCGCTCGGAAGGATGGGAATCCCGGCTGATATCGGCAGTGCCTGCGTGTTTCTTGCTTCAGACGAGTCTTCGTTTATCACAGGCCAGAGCCTGTCTGTTAACGGAGGCAATACTTTTGGCATCTGAAAAGGTATAATAAAAGCGATTCCCTTCATCCCGTTTTTCGGAAAGGAATCGCTTTTTGTGTTTGAATGCTTCTTTTTTCACTTTATCGGCTTTTGTTTTCGTTTTTCTGACGTGCAGACTTAAGCCGGAATCTGCGCCTCTAAGCATCTCAGGATTGCTGGCACCGTTTCGGATGCTGTGCAGCCGTTTTTTGTGAGCTGAACTTTTGCTCATGACTATCACCTCTATATGGATTTTCATCTATTTTACATCAAAGAACTTTCTATAGAAAGAGAGAAGGAGAAAAAGTATGAAAGGCAAAAATCAGCTTTCTTCATTTATTCAGCTTTTAAAGCTGGAGAAGCCGCCGGTTTCCATGGTGGTGACCGTCTTTTTGCTGAGCCTGCTTGAAACAGGGGCAAGCCTGATTGTCCCGCTTTTTACAAAGCAGCTGGTCGATCAAGTATCAGGAGCAGGGCTTAAGCCGAATATTATCGTTCTTTTAGTTTCCGCTTTTGTGCTGCAGACAATTTCGGGAGGTGTGCTGTATTATTTGCTGTCCTACATAGGCGAAACGATAGTGAAGGGCATCAGGACAAGCCTTTGGGCACACATTCTGAAGCTCCCGATTTCCTATTTTGACAAGCATCAGTCAGGGGAAACGATGAGCAGGATCACACAGGATACGAACACGATCAAAACCCTTATCACAAACCATCTTGTCACGTTTGTTTCAGGCATCATCTCTATCATAGGTTCTATTATTTTTCTGCTCATGCTGGACTGGAAAATGACGTCTATTATGCTGACGGTTGTTCCGCTGTCGCTGCTGATCTTAATGCCGATCGGGCGGAAGATGTATAAGATTTCTAAGATGACACAGGATGAAATGGCTTCGTTCAGCGGCAATCTCGGCCGGGTGCTTGGAGAAATCCGGCTGGTGAAATCCTACAGCGGGGAAGAAGCAGAAGGAGAAAAGGGCCGGGAAGGCGTGCAGAATCTCTTCCGGTTTGGACTGAGAGAAGCAAGAATTCAGGCGATTATTTCTCCATTTATCACCACAATTATGATGCTTGCGCTCGTTGTGCTGATCGGCTACGGCGGAGTCCGTGTTGCTTCAGGAGAGCTGACAGCAGGTGCGCTCGTCGCCATTATTATCTATATGTTTCAAATTATCGTTCCGTTTACGCAGCTCGCCTCCTTTTTCACAGCCTTTCAAAAAGCCATGGGAGCAACAGAACGGATCCACGAGCTCTTTCAGATGAATAAGGAAGAGGACAAAGCGGGTGAGGAAAAGCTGGTGAGCAAAGACCTCCATTTTGAAAATGTTTCTTTTTCCTATCAAAATGAAAAACCAATCCTGCAGGATGTTTCTTTCAGTGTTCCTTCAGGTAAAACCGTCGCCCTTGTCGGTCCGAGCGGGAGCGGTAAAACTACTATTTTTTCTTTGATCGAGCGGTTTTACAGTCCTGTCTCAGGAAAAATAAAAATAGGCGGCAAGGATATTAAGGAAGAGAGCCTTCTGTCCTGGCGGAAGCAGATTGGCTATGTGTCACAGGAAAGCCCTGTGATGTCAGGTACGATCACGGACAATATTTGCTATGGTCTTGGAAGAGAAGCTTCTGAAGAGGAAATCAGGCATGCTGCCAAAATGGCCAATGCCGCCGACTTTATTGAAAAGCTGCCTGACAGCTATCAGACGGAAGTAGGGGAGAGGGGCATTAAACTTTCAGGAGGACAGCGGCAAAGAATTGCCATTGCCAGGGCGATCTTAAGAAATCCGTCGTTTTTGCTTTTGGATGAAGCGACTTCAAGCCTTGACAGTGAATCAGAAGGCCTTGTGCAGGAAGCCCTTGGCAACCTGATGAAGGGAAGAACCACATTTGTCATCGCCCACAGGCTTTCCACTGTTGTGGATTCTGATCAGATTCTTGTGCTGGAAAAAGGGGCTATAACAGGACAGGGAACACATGAAGAGCTGTATCACACGCATCCGCTGTACAGAAAGCTTGCAAGCCAGCAGCTGCAGACAGCAAAAGATTGATAGATAGCCGGAGATTCCTCCGGCAGAAACTGCCGTATTGACAAGCGGCAGCTTCTCTTATATTATATGTTTAAACACTTAAACACTTAAACATATAAACAAATTAAGGGAGGATATAAAAATGAACCCAACCACAGTATTAGTCACAGGAGGAACAGGATATCTGGCATCCTGGATCATAAAGTATCTGCTGGAAGAAGGACACACAGTCCGGATGACTGCCCGCAATAAGAATCAGCAGGAAAAGTATGCTCATCTTCTTGAAATCGAAGCAGCTTCACCAGGGACATTGCAGGTATTTGAAGCCGACCTTTTGAAAAGAGGAAGCTTTGATGAAGCGGCTGAGGGGGCAGAGTACGTGTTTCACACAGCCTCCCCATTTATCATCAGCGGCATTAAGGATGCTGAAAAGGATTTGGTTGAGCCGGCACTGGAAGGTACCCGTAACGTGCTGAATTCTGTTAATAAGGCGGATTCCGTGAAGCGCGTCATTCTCACCAGCAGCGTGGTAGCGATCTATGGAGACAGCATAGATATGAAAGGAAAAGAATTTTTCACAGAAAAGGATTGGAATACCACTAGTTCAGCCGGCCATCAGCCTTACAGCTATTCCAAAACGATTGCTGAAAAGGAAGCCTGGAAAATAAACGCCGAACAGAATAGATGGGACCTTGTCACAATTAACCCTGGATTCCTTCTTGGACCTTCACTGGCAAAACGTGTCGATTCTACAAGCATTGCAACCGTTTTGGATTTGCTTAATGGGAAATACAAAACAGGGGTTCCAAACTTGCTTAATGACACGGTGGATGTGCGGGATGCGGCCATCGCCCATCTTTACGCAGCCTTTAAGCCAAATGCTTCAGGCAGGTACATCTTATCCAATCAGGCTGCGAGCCTCTTGGATTTTGCCAAAGTACTTGGGAAAAACAGCAATGGTCAGTATGCTCTTCCGAAAAGAGAAGTACCGAAGCCGTTAATTTGGCTGCTTGCACCTTCTCTTGGATTGACAAGACAGTATGTTTCTAAGAATGTTGGATTGCCGCTGAAGTTTGATAATACAAGGAGCAAGAAAGAACTCGGCATAAGATACCACTCACTGGAAACAACGCTGACGGATCAAAAGCAGCAGCTTATACAGGATGGGTTAGTGCGGAAGTGATCGGGTGAAGCATAACTCCTCCAAAGCGTTTACAAAAGGCTCTGTTAATTTGGCTGTTGATTTCCGTTTCAGGCGTCCGCTTTCCGCGGGGCGGGCGCTGAGCCTCCTCGGCGCTTTTGCGCCTGCGGGGTCTCATCTGTCCCGCTGCTCCCGCAGGAGTCTCCCGCCTGCCACTCCAATCAACAGGTGTGTAAAAATAAACAATCTTCTTAAACATAGCCTAACAAAAAAAGAAGAGATGCCCTCTAAGTTTACAGGGCATCTCTTCTTTAATAAGCAGGTTATTTACAGTTGCCTTCCCGGTTCGTATGCTGTCTGTGCTCTCTTCGCTTTGCTTACCCTTGTGTAGACAAAGAGGGCGAGCAGAATGAGAATGGCCGCGAAGAAGTACAGCCTGTTATAGCCGAAAGCGGCGGCAAAGATGCCAAGAACATAAGAGCCGGCCGCGATCCCTGTATCAAACAGCGTAAAATAAGTTGCTGTCGCATGGCCGCTTCTTTTATGATCAGCCGACTGAATGGCGAGCGTCTGAAAGCATGGCACGAGCGTCCCGTAGCCAAGCCCGATTAAAGCTCCTGAGAAAAGCAGCATAAAAGCGGAATGAGTAAAGCTTAAGCAAACCATTCCTGCTGCAAAGAAAACGAAGGCCGGCAGAATAACGACCTTGGCGCCTGCTGTGTCAAACAGCCTTCCGACAAACGGACGGGAGATCAGCATCACAACGGCAAAAATGACAAAGAAGTAGCTTGCCGTGCTCATCAGCCCAAGCTGTTTTGCGTAAATCGAAATAAACGAAATAACACTTGCGTAAGAAAAGGCAACAATGCTTGCCGTAAGGGCGACAGGAAGTGCTTTTGTTTCGAATAAATCATGTATGGAAAGCTTCTTTTTAGCAGGAACAGCATGTTCATGCACAGGTACTTTAATGAAGAAGGTGAAGAGAACCCCAACGGCTAAAATGAGACCAAAAATAACAAACAGCGTTTGAAAACTAACAAACTGCAGCATGCTCAGAGCAATAAAAGGTCCGCAAACAACGGCGAGATTCATAGACATTCCAAAGTACCCGAGTCCCTCGCCTCTTCGTTTTACAGGAATAACATCAGCTGCGATCGCGCCTGTAGCTGTTGTAATCACGCTGAACCAAATGCCGTGAATAAAACGAAGAATTAACAGGGTTATAAATCCTGATGCCAGCATATAAACAAAGGTTGTCAGCATAAAGAGAATCATGCCGATGATCAATAATTTTTTTTTGCCGAAATCCTGCAGCAGCTTGCCCGAAAAAGGGCGGACAAGAATAGCGGAAAGCAAAAAGGCGGTTACGACAAGCCCTGCTTCTGTATCAGATCTGTGAAGCGTATCAAGCACGTAAACCGGCAGGCCTGTTAAAAGGCCGTAAAATGCCAAAAAAATAAAAAAGTTTATGAGAAAGACACTCACAAAACTTTTTGTCCAAATCGGTGTTCTATTTTCACTGCTCATTATGTTCCTCCAATTGATGTGAATGTTGTGTGCTGCCCATTTTTTTCAGCAAATGAAACAGCATTTCTTTTTCTTCCTGTGAGAGATTCTGCAGCATATCCTGTTCAAATTTATCGGTTGTTTCCTTTACTTCAGGAATGAGGATTTTTGCTTTTTCTGTCAGCTGAATGATCCTCTCCCGCTTGTCAGCGCCTGTCGTCCGGGTAATCCAGCCGCAGTCTTCCATTCTTGTCAGCGTTCTTGTAATAGTAGGAGCTTCTACATTCAAGTAGCGCCATATATCTGTCTGGCTTAAAGGGCCGAAACGGTCCAATATGTAAAGAATGGACCACTGGGCATTATACAAATCATGCTGCTGCAGGCGGCTGTTTGCCTGCTTTGTGATGCAGCGGTATTTTTGAAAAAATTCATGAATAATTAATTGATTGTTCATTATCATTCTCCTAATTGGTTACCTAGGTAAATAATAAAGGATAACCTTGCTTTTTTCAAGTGATTCACAAAACTATTTGCTGGGACTTCCATCACTTATATTCCGGCATCAGAATCCCGTCTTACGCCCCAATCAAAATAGTTTTTCTTTGCCTGTTTTATGAAAGACCCGCCAAAAAGGCTGAGAAAGTCAGGAAAACAGAGGAAATTCTTCTTAAATTCTCCTCAGTAAAGCTGATGATGTATAAGAGGGGCTGAGGGGGAGCGCAAATCTTTGAAAAGAGTTTTCTATTCTGTTAGGGTAGTACAGGAGCAACTACAAAGGGAGGAACTTAGAACATGAAAATGAAAAATCTAGTACTATCCTCAGCGGTAGCAGTTGGGGCTCTAACATTTGCAGGACAAGCGAGCGCAAGCGCAAAGGAAATTAACGTACATAAAGGTGACACCTTGTACGGCCTTGGGCAGCGATATGATGTATCCATTTCATCTATTAAAGAAGCGAACAATAGAACAAGTGATATGATATACGCTGGAGAAAACCTTGAGATTCCTGGCGAAAATGTAAAGGCGGCAGCAAAAGAGACAGTGAAAGCTGCTTCATCTCAGGATCTTTCCTACGGTGATAAAGATTTGCTCTCGCGACTCGTTGACGCTGAAGCAAAAGGCGAGCCTCATGAAGGGAAAGTAGCAGTTGCTTCTGTTATCTTGAACAGAATGGAAAGCAGCAAATTCCCTGACACTGTGAAGGATGTTATCTATGAAAAAGGACAATTCTCACCAGTTGCCAATGGAGCAATCAACGATGCTGCAACAAAAGATGCAGAGAATGCAGTAGAAGAAGCACTGGACAAAGGTGCGGACAGTGATGGACCGCTATATTTCTATAACCCTAACGGTTCAGGCTCAGGCTTCATGGATGGAAAAGTAAAAGTTGAAACAATCGGAAACCACGTGTTTGCGAAATAATGCATAAGGAAAGCCGGGCTGCTTAGCCCGGCTTTTTTTTTGAGGATAATTTTCAGATGTTCAGCACCAGCGCTTGTCGGGGCTGAACGAGCGGCTTCCGCATTTCTAGATTGTCCAGCTCCAGCCGCTAGCCCCTCGAGGTCATAAGCCGGTCATCCAGAGAAAGGAAAAGTCGCCTTTCTCCGGCTGCCCGTCTTATGCTTGTCGGGGCTGAACGAGCGGCTTCCGCATTTCTAGATTGTCCAGCTCCAGCCGCTAGCCCCTCGAGGTCATAAGCCGGTCATCCAGAGAAAGGAAAAGTCGCCTTTCTCCGGCTGTCCGTCTTATGCTTGTCGGGGCTGAACGAGCGGCTTCCGCTTTTCTAGATACATTCAATCTTCGTCAATAAATGAAGCCATTTGTTGACGAGCGGAGGCAGGGTTGGGAATAGGGGGTGGAGTCCTAAATCTTTTTCGGATAAGTCCTCATAGGAAATCCCCGTTTCGCTGCATACTTTTTTAATTAATTTACTCAATTCTATTTCCTGTGTTTCAAAAAAGAAGTTAATTCCGGTGCATTCCTGGACTTTTTCAAGCATGCCTTCATTTAAAAAGTAAATATCCTTTAAAACGATCGGCATTCTGCTGATTGTCTGGCTGCCATCTGGCCCCAGGTCATGAAAGATGTGATGCGAACTCATATAAAGTTCTGCTGTATCTTGGTCGCCAATTAGAAAATAATTTGTTTCGCCGCAATGATTGCATGTAATGGAAGCTTTGTGGTCATTGTCGCGAAAAGGGAAGAAACCGTCGATTTGTGATTTGCAGTAAATGCAAAAGGCAGGTGTCGTATATGAGGAAACGGTCAGGTCGCCGGAAGGGTCATAACTGTACGTGATTTTATCCAAATGCTCGTGATCAGGAAAGACAGCGTTTCGTTCCATTCTATATCCCTCCTTTCTGCATATATTGGATTATTTCCCTCTTTTTTATAAAAAGAAACGGAGTAATCTGTTTTTAAAGCTTCTATATACATATGCCCAAAACCCAAAGGAGGCTGCAATGGAAAAATTAAACCCTGGCAAACTGTCTGTATCCTTTGAATGCGGTCTTTCCCTGTACGGGCCGGCAGAGGGACGAAAATATACGCTGACGCACTCCGATCAGACAGGTCAATTGTTTCTTATGATCCGAAGAGAGTATGCTTATGAGAAAATTACGAGCATGCGGGATGAAGTACTCGGATTGTGGCTGTATAGAAATAGAAGGATTGTGTTTCAGGCATATGTGCATGTGGATGACGTGTATCAGCCTGGAGTTTCAGAAAAAAGAAATGCCATTTTTGTAAAAGAGCTTCCGCTTGCCCTTGGGGCCATCCGGTACGGGGACAGGCAACTGTTTTCCTGGTGTCCTGAATTGGATGCCGCGCCGATTTGGGTGTTCTTTCAATCAGGCAGCCCATCTATCATGCGAAATGAATACTTTGGTCCTTTCAGCAAATACCGTTAGGGGGAAGGAATGGGAAGGGCCATCCTCTAGTTGTTTTGAATGGCTTCATTGAAACAGTTATCTTTTTCACCTCCTTTTCCTTACCTTTCTATTCAAACGAGGCATTCCCTGCTTTATTTTTAAACGGGTTCTATTGACAGTGTTTTTGCCATATAATAAACTGAGTTTATTTCCAAAAGAGGTTTTACCAGCAAAAGAAGAGGGTAAACACCATGTTGCCTTTTTAAAAAGGAGAAAGTAGAACAGCAAGTGAAAAACGAACAGATCAAACAGATGACAGATGCTCTTCTCTTAAAGTCCGGCAGTGCAGCGGACATGATCATTGATACATTTTTTCCGGATGGACGCCTGATTGGCGGAAAGTATAATCTTGGCTCTCATACCATTACGATTTATACAGAAACGATCAAAAGACAATGCATGCAAATGTTTCATTCGCTTGAAAGATATGCGGAATATCTGGAGGCTGTATGCGCCCATGAAATCGGACATGCAGAGGATCTTGAGCTTGAAGGTCTGGCGGAAAGGCTGGAAAATCCTTCAGCGAGCGATTCCGAAAAAAAGCGCATTGCTTTAAAAATCGAAGAAAACGCCTGGGAGTATGCTGAAAAGCTTTTGCCTGAAGCAGACCCTGAATTTTTTCAAACCATTGTGAATCAATCGCTTGAATCTTATAGAGATGCCCTCCTGATGCCGGGCGCTTAAAATCTTGCTGGATTTTCCAGCAAGATTTTTTATTATTTTCCTCGTTTGGAAGTTAAAATGATAAGAGAGCGAAATCCCTCAAGAAGTTTAGATGAGGCACTTTGAGACAAAGGCGGAAAGCGGATATGGAACAGTCACATCGCATTGCCCTGAGAATTTCTTTCTACTATATAATATCAGGTCTGCTCTGGATTCTGGTCAGCGACTGGATTTCCATGGTTTTGGCACAAAATCAGCTGGAGCTGTATAATGTTTATCAGCACTCAAAAGGCTGGCTGTTTGTGTTCCTGACTGGTATCGTATTGTATATCCTTATTTTTAAAAGAACAAAAAGCTTGATACAATCAAGAAATGCCCTGATTCTTAAAGAAGAGGAACTGCGGAGAAGCAATGAACATTACCAGTCCCTGTATACAAACAATCCGGATGCCGTTTTTGAAATGGACAAAGCAGGGAATATCGTGAACCTGAATGTGGAAGGCGAAAAAATGATCGGCAGCGGGCAAAAGGACGTCAAGGGCTGCCGTGTGGATCATTATATTGCAGCAGAGGAATGGGAAGCATCAAAACAGGCTTTCCAACAGGTGCTGCAGGGCCACCCACAGAAATTTGAAACAGTCATTGTTAACCGAAAGCAGGAAAAGCTGATCTTGCGCTGCTCACTCCTTCCGATTGTGGTTGAAAAGCAGGTGAGCGGAGTATTCGGAGTGGCGCGTGATATTACAGAAGTGCGGAAAAGCGAGGAACTGATGATTTCATCTGAAAAGATGTCTGTCATTGGCCAGCTTGCTGCGGCAGTTGCGCATGAAATCCGAAATCCTTTAACATCATTGAAGGGGTTTATTCAGCTCATGCAGGCAACAAAAGAGGTTGATGACACACATCTGGACATTATGATGTCAGAAGTGGACCGCATCAACCTGATAGCAGGTGAAATGCTCATTCTCGGCAAAAAACAGGAAGTCCGGTTTCAAGTGGAAAATCTTTCGGAAATTTTGAAGCAGGTCTTTGTGCTGCTTGAAGCCCAGGCCCATCTTGATAATGTTTCCCTTGTATTAGAGGAAGAGCTTGAAAGAGGGCTGTATGTTTATGGCGATGCCAATCAGCTGAAGCAGGTCTTTCTAAACCTGATTAAAAATGGCATAGAGGCCATTGAAGGAAACGGTGAAATTCTTGTGCATGTAAAAAGGGAGGAAGACCAGGCCGTCATCCTTTTGAAGGATAACGGCTCAGGCATTGATCCGGAGCTTATGAGCCTGCTCGGCCAGCCTTTTTACTCAACGAAGGAAAAGGGGACAGGCCTTGGCCTGGCTGTCTGCTTTACGATCGTTTCGCGCCATAAAGGAACCATTCATATTGACAGTGAAAAAGGAATTGGAACAGCCGTGACCATCAAGCTTCCGGCAGCAGACATTCCGAATGGATAAATAAAGGAGTTTACTATGACAGAAATAAAGAAATTAAGCCCATTTTTACAGCAGGCATGGGAAAAGGCAGGCTTTGCCGATCTCACGCCGATTCAGGAAAAAGCGATCCCGCTTCTTTTGGAAGGGAAAGATGTGATTGGACAGTCCCCGACAGGGACAGGAAAAACACTAGCGTATCTTTTGCCGATCCTTGAACGGCTGGATCCTTCTATTAAACAGCTGCAGGCCGTCATTTTAGCCTCTTCGCATGAACTGGTGATGCAAATCACGGAAGAAATCCAAAAGTGGACAGCAGGCAGCGAATATAAGGGAGCATCCTTTATCGGAGGCGCCAATATCAAGCGTCAGGTTGAAAAGCTCAAAAAGCCGCCGCAGATTGCTGCCGGCACCCCTGGACGCATTCACGAATTAATTAAAATGAAGAAAATGAAAATGCACCAGGTCAAAACAATTATTATCGATGAAGGCGATCAGCTTCTTGTGCCTGCTCATCTGCCGACTGTGCAGCAGATTATCAAATCGACTTTGAGCGAGCGCCAGATGGCACTCTTCTCAGCGACGCTTCCTGAAGCAACAGAAACAGCAGCGAAAGAGCTGATGAAGGATCCTGTTGTGGTGAGAGCAGAGGATGCCCCAAAATCACAGGCAGAGCACATTTATTTCGTCTGCGAGCAGAGGGATAAGCTCTCCATGCTTGAAAGGGTTGTAAGGGCAAATCCGGTCAAGACGCTTGCGTTTATGCGTGATATTGGCAATTTGACCGTTGCCTCTGAGAAACTGGAGTATGACCGGATTCCTGCCGGCGTCCTGCACAGCGATTCCGGCAAGCAGGACCGCGAAGCAGCGCTGAAGGGCTTCAGAAGCGGCAAGCATTCCCTTCTGCTGGCAACAGATGTTGCGGCAAGAGGTCTAGATATCAAAGAATTGCAGCAGGTCATTCATGCGGACTTCCCTGCTGATATGGATCAGTACGTGCACAGGTCCGGCCGCACAGGCCGCCTCGGTTCCGAGGGAACAGGGCTTGTCGTGTCGCTTGTGACGGAAAGAGAAGAGCGCGAATTGAAAAAATATGCAAGAGAGCTCGGCGTTGAGCTTCAGAAAAAGCTGATTTATCACGGCGAGATTATGAGCGAAGAAGAACGGGCGAATTTTGGAAAAAGAAGATAAGAAGGTGTTACTTTGAGTAAAACGCTGGTACTGGCAGAAAAACCATCTGTCGGAAGAGATATAGCACGCGTACTGAATTGCGGGAAAAAGGGAAATGGCTTTTTTGAAGGAGACAAATACATTGTGACATGGGCCCTCGGGCACCTTGTGACATTGGCTGATCCTGAAGCATATGGGGAAAATTTAAAAAATTGGTCGCTTGAAGAGCTGCCGATTTTGCCTGACAGGCTGAAGCTGACAGTGATCAGGCAAAGCAGCAAGCAGTTTCATACGGTAAAGGCCCAGATGAACCGGAAGGATGTAGCTGAAATTGTCATCGGCACAGATGCCGGACGCGAGGGCGAGCTTGTGGCGCGCTGGATCATTGAAAAAGCTCATGTGAAAAAGCCTGTCAAGCGGCTTTGGATTTCCTCTGTGACCGATAAAGCGATCAAGGACGGCTTTAAAAATCTGAAAAACGGCAAAGAGTATGAAAATCTGTATCACTCAGCCGTTGCGCGGTCTGAGGCTGACTGGTTTGTCGGCATCAATGCGACCCGCGCGCTGACAACGAAATACAATGCCCAGCTTTCAGCAGGGAGGGTGCAGACACCGACTGTTGCGATCATTGCGAAGCGCGAGGAAGAAATCAAAAGCTTCCAGCCGAAACCGTTTTATGGCCTGACCGGAACGGCGGAGGGCTTGAAGCTCACTTGGCGCGACCGGAAATCAAAAGAAACGAGAACCTTTTCAAAAGAAAAAGCAGAAGGTCTTCTATCTGCTTTAAAAGGGAAAAAGGCGCTTGTAACAGATGTGGCGAAAACAGCAAAGAAAAGCTTTGCCCCACGGCTTTATGATTTGACCGAGCTTCAGCGCGATGCCAACAAAATGTTCGGCTTCTCCGCGAAACAAACACTGTCTGTGATGCAGAAGCTGTATGAGCAGCACAAAGTGCTCACCTATCCGCGGACAGATTCCCGCTACCTGTCAACAGACATGGTGGATACGCTGAAAGACCGCGTAGAAGCGTGCAATGTGCAGCCATATGCCAAGTTCGCTTCCAGAATCCTGTCCAAGCCGATTCAAACGAGCAAAGCCTTTGTTGACAACAGCAAGGTCAGCGACCACCACGCGATCATCCCGACGGAGCAGCATGCTGTGCCTGGCGCGCTCAGCGAGCAGGAACGGAAAATTTATGATTTGGTTGTCAAGCGGTTCCTGTCTGTTCTTTATCCGCCGTTTGAATATGAGCAGACAACCGTTTCTGCTGAAATCGGAGGCGAAGAATTTTTCGCCAGAGGCAAGCGGATCACAGCCCAGGGCTGGAAGGAAATTTACGGCAAGTATCAGGATGAAGAAGAATCTGATGGTGTAGCCGACCAGATTCTGCCGGCAGTCCAAAAAGGCGATGCTTTTGCATCTGTCGCACTGAAGCTGACAGAAGGCAAAACAAAGGCGCCTGAACGATTTAACGAAGCCACGCTTCTGACTGCGATGGAAAATCCTGCCCGCTATATGGCAGGAGAGGACAAGGAACTGATCAAAACCATCGGGGAAACCGGCGGTCTTGGTACAGTAGCGACAAGAGCGGATATTATTGAAAAGCTGTTTAACAGCTTTATGATCGAGAAAAAAGGACAGGAAATTTTTATTACCTCAAAAGCAAAGCAGCTGCTTGAGCTGGTGCCTGAGGAATTGAAATCACCAACCCTTACAGCCGAGTGGGAGCTGAAGCTTTCCTCCATCGCGAAAGGCAAGCTGAAAAAGGACGCCTTTATCGGTGAGATGAGAAGCTATGCAAAGCAGGTTGTGCAGGAAATTAAAAACAGCAAGGACACCTTTAAGCATGACAACATGACAGGCACAAAATGCCCTGATTGCGGCAAGCTCATGCTTGAAGTGAACGGCAAAAAAGGCAAAATGCTTGTCTGCCAGGACAGGGAATGCGGCCACCGCAAAAACATTGCAAAGGTCACAAACGCCAGATGTCCAAACTGCCATAAAAAGCTTGAGCTTCGCGGCGAAGGAGAGGGCCAGATCTTTGTCTGCAAATGCGGGCACAGGGAAAAAATGTCCTCGTTTAACGAAAGACGCAAAAACAGCAAAAACAAAAATGTTTCCAAGCGTGAAGTCGCAAGCTACATGAATAAGCAAAACGACGACTTCTCCAATCCGGCTCTTGCAGAGGCACTCGCAAAGCTGAAAATGGATAAATAATGGGAAAGCGAACCGGGTGAGGATCCTGGTTCGCTTTTTTTATTGGAAACCCAGCAGAAAAAGGTATATGTAAAATCCTTCTTAACACAATCAATAAATGAACGTTTCTGGAATGAAATGGTTGACATCATTTCTTCACCAGCCCTTAACGTTTACTCGCTATACTGAAGCTGAAGCAAGCAGGAAAGCGAGGGGAAAGTAATGAAGAAACATCCTATAAATGCCGGTTTAATTGTTTTGTATGCCGCTTTTATGATGATTCTACCTGTTCAGACTCAAGCTGCATCACCTGAAGCAAAGGACGGGGGAATCGGGGAAGCAGCAGAGCACAGCGAATTTTCGATTCTTAACAAGAAAGAAATCAATGATATTATCTATCCGCTTTTTTCAACACCTGCCATCAAGAAGCAGGGACAAACGCTGACTGTGAAAGTGGATACACATGGCAAGGCCCCTGAAGATTGGCAGGTCAAGATTCAGAGTCCTGAACAATCACCGATCAAAGCAGCTTATTCCCTTCAGACGGTTTCAGCTGAAAAGGGATCTTCCTACTGGAAAAAGGATGGGACGGTTTATGATGTTACCGTTCAGATACCAGAGGATGTGCCCGAAAATCTTTACGATCTTGCTGTCTCCTATAAGGCAGACGGTGAAAAACAAACAGATGTGCAGCATCATTCGGTAAAGGTTGTAAAGGAGTTTAAAAAGGACTTTTCCTTTATTCATTTAACGGATATCCATGTCGGCTCGCCTCGTAACCTTGTGAAGCTTTCCTATGCGAAAGAGGCTGGCATTTGGAATCCGGATGAGAGCAAGCGCTGGCTTTACTTAAACAAAACAATTCAGGAAATTAACCTGCAAAAACCGGATTTTGTTCTTTTATCAGGCGACCTTGTTTTTGGACAGCTGAATCCCGGAGAATACTCTTATGAATACAAGGAGGTCTTCCGTGTGCTGCAGCAGCTGCAGGTACCAGTCTACATAGTACCTGGCAATCATGACGGCTATGCGCAGGACCTTTCCCTCTCAGATGGATTAAAATACTGGAATGAAACGTTCGGTCCGACTTACTTTTCATTTGATTACGGCCCTTATGCCCACATCGCTGCATTGAACTCCTTTGACTGGGATAAGAAGGACCGCACCGGAAGCGGCACGGTTTCCGTCAGAACATGGGGAGGGCAGGTCAGGGAAGAACAGATGAACTGGCTGAAAAATGATCTGGCTGAAAATGAGAAAAAGACAAGTCCGGAGCAAATGAAAATTCTGATGTCCCACAACAACCCGCTTCATCATGACAGAGATATTTGGCCATCCTCAGACCCTGAAGTGGTGCGCTACTGGAAAAACTATGACGAGCAGCATAACCCGCAGACCCTTTCCAACCTCCTGCTTGGCGAAAAACTTGGAATTAAATATGATCAGCTCTGGCACGGGGAAGGCTCCAAGGAGATCCTTGTTTTGATGAAACAGTACAGCATCAAGCTTGGCGTTCATGGACATACACACGAAGATCGAATTGATGAAAGAGACAGCTCCATTTTTGCGACGACGACTTCTGTTGAGCTGACCGGTGATCCATGGGTTGGCTACAGAACTTTCCAGATGAAGAATGGCAGCATGGATCCTTCCTATATTTACAGCGGAACTGAGAATTCAGTACCCGTCTACCAAAATGGCGATACGGCAGCAGGGGTCATGTCAGCGCAGGCAGATTATGCAGGGCCGAATGACGGGACGGGAGATTCACAGACCGTAACGCTGACCAACCGGCTGAACAGGGCTGTTACGTATCATGTTCCCCTTTTCTTAACAGCCGGCTCCTATCAGGCAACAGCGGGTGAGCTTAAAATGATAGAAGAGAATGACGGCATGGTACAGATGGAAGCAGAAATCACAGTTCCTGCCAATAGTTCCCAGAAAACAGTCATTTCCCACTAGGAGCTCAAAATATTGTAGAATAAGGGTAAATAAAGTGAGCCAATACGGTTCACTTTATTTAGTTTGCAAAAATGAATTACAATAGAAGGAAATGTTCTTTTTTTTGACATGTATATGTTTCCATGTCTTTTTATAGAAAAAGAGGGTAAATACCTGAATAAGGGTTGGGAAGCAAATGAGCATATTATCAGTTGAAGATTTATATAAAACATACGGTGAAAAAGTCCTGTTTGATCATATCTCCTTTTCAATCGCCGAAAAGCAGCATATTGGTCTTGTCGGCGTAAATGGCACAGGTAAATCCACATTATTGAAATTTATAGCTGGCATCGAGTCGGCAGAGTCAGGCAAAGTGACGCACGCCAATGATTTTCAGCTGGAGTATTTGCCGCAGTCGCCAGATTTAGATGAGGACCTGACTGTGCTTGAGCAGATTTATTACGGGGATTCAAAGGTGATGACCGTTCTCCGCGAATACGAACAGGCGCAGGCTGACTTGGAATCGGCTCCTGAAGATGAAAAAAAGCTTGCCCGCTTAATGAGCATGCAGCAGAAAATGGATGAGCACGATGCCTGGGATGCCGGTACATCAGCCAAAACCGTACTGACTAAACTTGGCATTACAGGTTTTTCAGATAAGGTAAAATTGCTTTCTGGCGGCCAAAAAAAACGGGTCGCAATTGCAAAAGCCCTCATACAGCCAAGTGATCTCCTGATATTGGACGAACCGACCAACCATTTGGATCAGGAAACAATTGAGTGGCTGGAAGGCTTCCTTGCCCAGTTCAAAGGCTCTTTTGTGATTGTGACGCATGACAGATATTTTCTGAACAGAGTAACCAATCAGATGTATGAGCTTGATAAGGGAAAACTTTACTTTTATGAAGGAAATTATGAGAGCTTTCTAGAAAAAAAGGCAGAAAGAGAAGAACAGGCCGTTCAAAGCGAATCTAAAAGGCAAAATCTGCTCCGCAGAGAGCTTGCGTGGCTGAGAAGAGGCGCCAAAGCGAGAACAACAAAGCAAAAGGCAAGAATTCAAAGAGCTGAAGCACTGCAGGAGCAAACATTCGATGGCCCTGCCGGGGAGCTTGATTTTGCCCTGGGCTCTGTCAGACTTGGCAAAAAAGTCATGGAGCTTGAGGGTGTTGCAAAATCCTACGGGGAAAAGCAGCTTGTTCAGGATTTCAGCTATCTCGTTGTTCCTGGCGACCGAATTGGCATGATCGGGCCGAACGGTACGGGGAAATCGACCCTTTTAAATATGATGGCCGGGAGAGTTCAACCGGATGCCGGCATCATTGAAACAGGTGAAACCGTCCGGATCGGCTATTATACGCAGGAAAACCTGGAAATGAACGAAAGCTTGAGAATCATTGATTACATTAAAGAAGCTGCAGAGGTTGTCCAGACGACAGAAGGTGTCACCATTACGGCAGAGCAGATGCTGGAGCGCTTTTTGTTCCCGAGATCAGCCCAATGGAACCTGATCCGCAAGCTCTCAGGCGGTGAGAGAAGAAGGCTTTATCTTCTTCGTGTACTGATGGGAGAACCGAATGTCCTCTTCCTTGATGAGCCGACAAATGATCTGGATACGCAGACGCTTTCAGTGCTCGAGGAATACCTTGATCAGTTTCCAGGCGTTGTGATTACCGTATCCCATGACAGGTATTTTCTGGACCGCGTGATTGACCACCTGTTTATTTTTAAAGGAAATGGCGTTATTTCCCGCTTTAATGGCAGCTATTCCGAGTACATGGCAGCGAAGATGGTACAGGAGACGGCGGAAAAGAAAGAAGCTTCTAAGGCAGTGGAGCAGGCCTCAAAGGTAAAGGAGCCCCGCAAAAAGCTGTCATACAAAGATCAGCAGGAATGGGAAACCATTGAAGAAGTGATTACTGAGCTTGAAGAGAAACTCGCTGAAATCGGGGCTGGAATTGAAGCAGCCGGCAGCGATTATGGTGAAATTCATCAGCTTCTTGAAAAGCAAAAGGAAACAGAAGCAGAGCTTGAACGGACGATGGACCGCTGGACAGAGCTTTCCCTCCTTGTGGAAGAGATTGAAAAGTCCAAGGCTTGAGTCCGGACAGAACCCTCCTTTTAGCTTGCATCAGAAGAGAAGATGGGAGTGAAAGAAATGACAGAAGTGCATAAAAAACTGGCTTTTTTCTTTTTGGACGGAGACCACGCCTCAGCCTGGGAAATTGTCAAAGAAGATCTCGCAGCCGGCAAAAACACGATGGAAATTTTTGAAGAACTTTTTACACCAGCAATGGGGGTAATCGGAGAGATGTGGGAAGACAATTCCATTACTGTTGCTGATGAGCATCTGGCCACCTCGACATGTGACTTTGTGCTTTCCCGCTACCAGCATGATGTGACGCAAAAACGGAAAGATCCGCAGAACGGCCGCAAAGCCCTGTTCCTCTGCGTGCAGGATGAAAATCATTACCTGGGCTTAAAAATGATTGATTTGCTGTTTAAAGAAAAAGGCTGGACAACCAAATTTCTCGGGTGCAATCTTCCCTTGGAATATGCCGTGTCCGCGGCTGAAAAGTGGAAGCCGGATGTGATTGGACTCTCCTTTACAACCGCCTACAGAGTCAGCTCCCTTGCCGGATATATTGAACAGCTGGAAGCATTGGACCACAGGCCAACGGTGCTGCTCGGCGGAAGGCTTGTCCCGCTTCATGATTTTAAAATGCTATGCTCGGAACATACAAAATTGATACCTTCACTTGAGGATTTAAATGGGTGGTTAAATTATGGCTTCAGCAGAAAAGAACAAATCCCAAATTAATAGAAACTTTCCGCTTCCTTATTTTCAAATCACAGAGGAATTTGAAATAGTGGACTACTCAGGGGAAGCGGAAGAACAGTTTGAGATCCAGAGCAGCTTCATGGATCTTCTTGATGCTGGAAGCCGGAGAAAAGCAGTAAACGTTCTTCAGACACGGCAAAAAGGGGAAACAGAACTTGCCATGGTCACGAAAGACGGCTCCCTAAACACCTTTCGAATCAACTTCAAATGGGATGGCGCTGAAGCTGGCCTGATCTGCAGCCCGCAGGACAGCCACATGGAGAATCTGCTTGGGAAAATTGAACAGCAGCAAAAAAGACTTGCTGAAACCGATCTTGAGCTGCTGTTCAAAAAGGAAGAGCTGGAAGAATCCCTTTTGCGGATTACGGAGCTGTCGGGTCCGGTCATCTATCTCTCTGAGAAACTCGTCCTCATTCCGCTTTTTGGCGACCTTGATTCTGCGCTTCTAGGTGAAAACAGAAGCCGGATTGCCAGCAGCCTGAACAGCAGCAGTGCAGAAAAAGCAATCATTGACTTCAGTGCCGTAGGCAAAGTAACGGACGAAGGAGCTGGCCATGCAGCAGATTTCCTCACTGAATGCAAGCTGATGGGAATCCAACCGTATTTTTCCGGCCTTAAACCCGCCCACGCCTTTGCCCTGCACAGAACCGGCAGCCGTTTTGACATCGAAGCGTTAAGCAGCCTGAAAAAAGCGATAAAGAAACTGTTTTCCTTCTGACGGGAAGCTTCTGTTTTTTGGGGCAGGAGCTTTTTTGTTTTTTTGGGGGGAGTGCTTTGAGGTGAGAGATCCTTGTCTCTGAAACCAGTGAACAGGGAACCCGCATATAAAGGCCTGAACCCGCATATAAAGGGTTGAACCTGCACGTAAAGGGTTAAGAACCCGCACGTAAAGGGTTCAACCCGCACATAAAGGGTTGAACCTGCACATAAAGGGTTGAACCTGCACATAAAGGGTTGAACCAGCACATAAAGGGTTGAACCTGCACATAAAGGGTTGAACCAGCACATAAAGGGTTGAACCTGCACATAAAGGGTTGAACCCGCACATAAACGCTGTAACATGCAAGGAAAGGATGCAGCCTGCATATAAAATTTCAAAACCCGCAAATAAAATTCCAAAACCTGCAAATAAAATCCTCAAACCTGCATATAAAACTCGCAAACCCGCATATATTCGGCGTTTTTCTTTACTCTGTTAAAGCGAAATCTTGCATTTGGGAGTAAAAAGTGTCCGTTTTGGCTCAGAATCGCCAACAAATCACTCAATAGCGTGCAAAAACCAGCCAGCACGGCTCTGTATTCTCTATCCGACAATACCCTCTACAAGAGGCATTCTTTAATATCGGAGGATTTAAGTATGATAAATGAAGATGTTAAGAGTTTTCTTTCCTCAGCTAATCATTATTGTACTATGATTGATTCGCTACATGGTTTTAATGAAAAAAGTTTGGACGAACTCCTTGCTGCACTTCTAGAATTATACATAAAGGCACTAAGACTTCCTGAAGTTGAACCTGATCATGCAGAAGCACCACAATTTGAAATTTCTTTTCCAAAGGCCGATTTCGCCAAATATGAATATTACTGGGAAGTATTTGACCCCTATAAGTTAGAAGAGCCAGTGTGCGGAAGCCTGTCAGACGATATTTTAGACATTTATAAAGACCTTAAAGAAGGTATCATATTATTCGAGCAAAATACGCCTAACGAAGCAATTTGGCATTTGAAGTTTAGTTTTCAAACCCATTGGGGTTTGCACGCAGTAAATGCTTTACGTGCGCTGCATGCCGTAAAAGGCGATATTAAAGAAGAATGCTGATTTTTACACACCTGTTGATTGGAGTGGAAGGGGGCCGACTGGAACGGAAATCAACAGCCAAATTTTAAAAAAAAATATAAAAAAAGCCGGCTGCAGCCTCCTCAAGAGGCACAGCCAGCTTTTTTATCATTAAAACACCTTAGTAGTCCAAGATTCGCAGTTCCATGTTTCAGTTGCGACTTCGCGGTAGAATTCCGGTTCATGGCTGATGAGAAGGACGCTGCCTTTGTAGGCTTTCAAAGCGCGCTTCAATTCTTCTTTCGCATCCACGTCCAAATGGTTTGTCGGCTCGTCAAGCACGAGAAGGTTGCTTTCGTTGTTAATGAGCTTGCAGAGTCTGACTTTCGCTTTCTCTCCGCCGCTCAATACTTCGACCTTGCTTTCGATATGCTTTGTTGTGAGTCCGCATTTAGCAAGGGCTGCACGCACTTCAGCCTGGTTAAGCGAAGGAAACTCCTGCCATACTTCTTCAATACATGTATTGTGATTGGCTGTTTTGATTTCCTGTTCAAAATAGCCGATTTCCAGGTAATCGCCGAGCATAGCCTCACCTGACACAGGCTTAATTTCGCCAAGGATGCTGCGCAATAGCGTCGTTTTCCCGATTCCGTTGGCACCGTAGAGAGCAATTTTCTGGCCGCGCTCCATGCGGAGGTTCAGCGGTCTTGAAAGCGGCTCATCATAGCCGATCACAAGGTCTTTTGTTTCAAAAATCACTTTGCCTGCTGCTCTTGCTTCTTTAAAATGGAATTCTGGCTTTGGCTTTTCTTTCGCCATTTCGATGACATCCATTTTATCGAGCTTTTTCTGGCGTGACATCGCCATGTTCCTTGTGGAAACCCGGGCTTTGTTTCGGGCAACAAAGTCCTTCAGTCCGGCAATTTCCTGCTGCTGCTTTTTATAAGCTGACTCCAGCTGCTGCTTTTTCACTTCATAGATTTGCATGAAGTTGTTATAGTCGCCGACATAGCGGTTCAGCTCCTGGTTTTCCATGTGATAAATCAGGTTGATCACACTGTTCAGGAAGGGAATATCATGCGAAATAAGAATAAATGCATTTTCATATTCCTGCAGGTAGCGCTTCAGCCATTCAATGTGCTGTTCGTCCAGATAGTTCGTCGGCTCATCGAGCAGAAGGATTTCCGGCTTTTCAAGAAGCAGCTTGGCTAGAAGCACTTTTGTCCGCTGTCCGCCGCTTAAATCCTGCACTTCTCGGTCAAGGCCGATATCAGTCAGTCCGAGGCCGCGGGCAATTTCCTCCACCTTTGAGTCAATAACATAAAAATCGTTTGTTGTTAATGTATCTTGAATGATGCCGACATCTTCGAGAAGCTTCTCAAGCTCATCAGGATCAGCGCTGCCCATTTTATCGTATGAGGCATTCATTTCCGCTTCAAGATCAAACAAATATTGAAAAGCGCCCTGCAGGACATCACGCATTGTCATCCCTGTCTCAAGAACAGCATGCTGGTCAAGGTAGCCGACGCGCACCTTTCTTGACCATTCAACTTTTCCTTCATCAGGCTCAAGCTTTCCGGTAATAATGTTCATAAACGTTGATTTTCCTTCGCCGTTCGCGCCGATCAGGCCGATATGCTCGCCTTTCAGCAGCCGGAAGGAAACATCGTTGAAAATCGCGCGGTCGCCAAAACCGTGGCTCAGGTTTTTAACATTAAGGATACTCATTTGCCAACACCTTATCTTTCTATTAGGCTCTATCGCAAAGCCTTTTTTAAAATGGAAATCCATTTGAAATTTTTTATGCACATCTACGATTATAACGAAGGAAAACTGAGAGGGAAAGACGGGAGTTTCTTTTTTTAGATCAGAAAAGGAAAAAAGACTCCCCAATAAATGGAAAGTCTTTCTGCTGCTTAGTCTTCTACACCATCAACGAAGTTCTTATCCCAGTTCTTATCGCCAAGATGTTCAATATCCTGAGTTGTTTTCTCCAGCATTTCGATTAAAAGATTTTTCATTTCGTTCACATGGCGGTAGAAATCTGCTTCTGCAGTTCCTTCCGGCTTGATTCCAGCAAGGGCGTTAACAGAAGTCAGCTTCCGGTGTTCCTCGCTTCTTCTGTCAAGCTCATCAAATGTGTGCTGAACAAACTTTAAAAGATCCTGATGCTCCGCTCCGATGCGTGTCTGCAATTCCTCAAGTTTCATGTTCATACTCTTTCCACTCCCAATGTGCTATTTCAATCTAATTTTATTGGATGTTTGTGCCGCCGTATAGTGAAATTCACAAAAATTTTCTTTAGTCATGATATCTACTGTATTCCCTATTTTTCTGTTTTTCATTACCAGAAAAAGCGGAGATATTGACTATTACAAAAAGAAGCATTAAAAAAAGCCAGCCTAAAAATCTTAGGGCTGGCTTTTTCTCTAGCAATTACAGCTGGGCATAAAGCGGTGATGCTACTTTTACAAGCTGCTTGCCTTTATTTTCACCTTTAAACAATCCAAGGAATGCATCCGGGATGGAGTCAAAGCCTTCTACGATTGTTTCTTCATATTTCAGCTTGCCTTCCTGAACCCATTGGCCAAGCTGTTTGGCGCCTTCCCCGAAGTGGCTGGCATAGTC
Source organism: Metabacillus kandeliae (assembly GCF_021166585.1). GTDB lineage: Bacteria > Bacillota > Bacilli > Bacillales > Bacillaceae > Metabacillus_B > Metabacillus_B kandeliae. Next base: position 18,712 of record NZ_JAJOZE010000016.1, on the reverse strand, counting down.
GCTGACAACAAAGCCTTTCATTAAGGCGCTTGATTTAATCAATTTGGTCTGTACGCGCGGTCCGAGGTCTTCATCTTCTTTATTATAGGAAGAGATGGCGCCGCAGATCGGCACACGGGCAAATTTGTTCAGGATGCTGTAAACAGCGTCAGAAATTTCTCCGCCAACGTTGTCAAAATATACATCGACGCCATTCGGGCATGCTTTTTCAAGAGCTTCTGCTACATTTTCGGTTTTGTAATTAATGGTTTCATCAAAGCCCAGTTCATTTTTTAAATAGCTGATCTTTTCATCAGAGCCTGCGATTCCGACAACCCGCGCTCCTTTAATCTTGGCAATCTGGCCGACAATGGAGCCTACTGCACCGGCTGCTCCGGAAACAACGACTGTTTCGCCTTCTTTTGGCTGGCCGATATGGAGCAAGCCGAAATAAGCCGTCAAACCGGGCATGCCGAGAATGCCAAGCGCTGTAGTAACAGGTGCAATCGTTGGATCGATCTTCCGGATGTCTTTTTCAGAAGCAGCTGAATACTCCTGCCAGCCAAGCATTCCAACGACAACGTCGCCTCTTTCAAAGGAATCGGAATTCGACTGAACCACTTCGCCGACAACGCCGCCCTGAATCACTTCATTTAATGGGAAAGGCTCTACATAAGACTTCGTATCCTGCATTCTGCCTCTCATGTAAGGATCGACGGAAAGATAAAGCGTCCGCACGATCACCTGGCCCTGATCAGGCTTTGGCACATCTGTTTCGATAAATTTGAAGGTGCTGCTGTCAGGCATTCCTTTCGGCCTTTCAGCAAGCTGAATTTGTTTTTGAGAAGTAGGTTCCATTATTTTTGCCTCCTAGTTAAGCAGCTTAAGATAACTCTACCGTATCATCCTGCACAAAGGAGTTCAAAGAATATACTTTAAGCTGGAACATTTCACTCCTGATCCTTTTGAAAATCCTCCCGGTAATCTTCAAAATACTGTTCAAGAGAAGTTGCTGCTTTATTCATCAGCTTTTGAAAATCTTCTGCTATACCTTTTGCAAAGCCGTACTTTGTCAGCATGTGGAGCCTGGCTGCTATTTTTACAAAATCGGGGTCAGTGCCTTTCTGCCGCATATAGTGCTGAAATTCTTTGCTGGAAGGGCTGGCATATGTGATTTCGCGGCCCGTATAGGCGCTTAACAGCTTTGCTGCATCATAAAACGTCAGCGCTTCATTGCCGGTCAGTGTATAGCTTTTATTCCGATGCACGATCGGGTCATTTAAAACGAGAGCAGCAGCATCTGCCACATCCCTTACATCCACAAAACTGGTTTTTCCTTTGCCAGCCGGTACATAAATGCGGTTATTCTTTAGGATTTCATCAAGCAAAAATAGATTAAAATTCTGCATAAAATATCCTGCCCTGAGAAACGTATAAGAAATACCGCTTTTTTGAATCGCTTTCTCATTTTGATAATGAGGAAGAAAGGGCATATACTGCACGTCCTTTACAGACAGATACACAATGTGCCGAACGCCTTTATTCCGGCAGTTGTCCACAAACGCCTTAATCCATTCAGGACCGCAGGCATTTGGCGGATACATCAAAAATACCCTGTCTATCCCCTGCAGAGCTTTATCGAATGATGCGGGATCCATCAAATCAAAGGGCACATACTGGAACTGGCCGCCATACTCTGCCTTGGCTTTTCCCACATTTCTGACAGCGGCATGAAAGGCTGATCCCCGATCAAGGAGAGACAGTGCGACTTGATGACCGGCATTCCCAGTAAAGCCGGTCACAAGAATCTTCTTTCCCATTCCTCCGTCTCCTTTTTAAAAATGGTTTTTCTTTACCTTACCCGAAAATCAGAAAAACAGGGTCAGCAGATTCTCTTTGCGAAAAGAACTTGTATCCTCTATTGTAGAGGTAGCATCAAGAATGACGCGTATAGGAGGCACAAAGTGACGAATCAAGAATCAATTTTCCAGGAAGCAGCGGATTTTATTCAGACTTGCTTTAGCGAATTGGGGAAATCAGCCGGGCAGGCAGATATCAGGCTTCAGGAAATACATAGCGAAATCAAAAAAAGAGGCACCTACACCCATACATATGAAGAACTGGAGCATGGAGCCAAAATGGCGTGGCGCAACAGCAACAAATGCATCGGCCGTCTTTTCTGGAGCTCGATCACCGTTTTTGATGAAAGAAAAGAGAATGAAGCGGAAAAAGTAAAAGAGGCTTTGTTCCGCCATATCAGCTACGCAACCAACGGAGGCAAAATACGGCCCGCCATTACGATCTTCCGACCTGAAAACAGCTTCCGAATCTGGAATCATCAGCTCATCCGCTATGCCGGCTACGAAACCCCGCACGGCACAATCGGCGACCCGGCATCCATAGCCTTTACAAAAGCATGCCAGGAGCTTGGATGGAAAGGGAATGAGGGGAACTTTGACATTCTCCCGCTCGTTATCCAGCATAAAGAAGAAACACCAAAATGGTACAAAATCCCGGAAGACCTCATCCTGGAAGTGCCGATTCAGCATCCAGCACACCCTGAACTGGAAGAACTGAACGCCAAATGGTATGCGGTCCCGATCATTTCGGATATGAAGCTTGAAATCGGCGGCATCCGCTACAATGCAGCTCCCTTTAACGGCTGGTACATGGAAACAGAAATCGGAGCCAGAAACTTTGCAGACAGCAGCCGCTACAACCTGCTGCCGAAAACCGCTGAGCTGCTTGGCTACGACACATCCCGCAGCGCCAGCCTGTGGAAGGATAAAGCTCTCATCGACCTGAACGAAGCCGTCCTCCATTCTTACAAAAAAGCCGGCGTCAGCATAGTTGACCACCACACAGCAGCCTCCCAATTTCAGCTTTTTGAAGAAAAAGAAGCTGAAAGCGGCAGGAGCATCACCGGTGACTGGACATGGCTGATTCCGCCCATATCCCCAGCCTCCACCCATATTTTTCACAGCAAATATGACAACAGGATTGTAAAGCCGAACTTCTTTTATCAGGAAAAGGCTTATGGAGCGGAGCTGAAGAAGTGCCCTTTTCATTGAGGAGGGGGCTTTTTTTTGTAGAGGGGATCCTAAAGGGGGGAGTCTCTGTCCCCCTATTTATCTAGTGACCTGGCCCCAACTGCGCTAAAGCAGAAGGGGACATAGACGGCAGCTTTAAAACCTTTGCCGCAGTAAGCTTTCTTATAAAGGGGACAGGTCTTTAATAAAGCATTGGAGAGGGGGACAGGAGCAGCTGTTTGATAACCTGGCCCCCGTTCCGTTAACGCAGCAGGGGACAGAGGCTCAGGGAGCAGAACCCGCGTCCAGCTTAGACTAAAGAAGATGGGGTCAGTCCTTTATTTGTGCACTGTACTGGGGGACAGACACCCCAGTACAAAGGGGACAGAGCCTCAGGATGAAGAGCCCATCTCCTGAACTAAGCTTAAATGTCATTGCGTCAGCCCTTTAATTCTGCGCTATACTAAGCTCCCCTTTACTTAAGTGGACAGAGGCTAATAATCCCCCGTACCCAAAAAAAAGCATGAACAGCTTGGCGACTATATATATATATTCTGAATTTATCTGTTTTCCTGAAAGAAGCGGGAAGAGACAAAGGAGAGATGACATGCCGTCAAGCTGGTATCATCCAATGCCGAATATTATTCAGCAGGTTATAGCGGATCATCCTGGTTCGATTCTGGATATTGGGGTCGGTTTTGGGAAGTATGGAGTGATGCTTAGGGAAGTATTTGATATTCCTTACTTAAGGTATGAGAAGGATCAGTGGGTTATTAAGCTGGATGGGGTGGAGGGGTTCAGGAAATACCAGAACCCGATTCATGATTATGTGTACAATGAGGTTTTTTACGGCGATATCCGGACCATTGTCCATACGCTGCCGCAAAATTACGATACAATTCTGCTGATTGATGTGCTGGAGCATTTTGAGAAGGAAGAAGGGAAGCAGCTGCTGCGGGATTTGCTGAAGAAGACGAATAAGTCGCTGATCTTATCAACGCCGCTGAATCCTGATGTGCAGCTGGAGTATTTGGGGAATACGCTTGAGGCGCATAAAAGCCGGTGGACGATTGTGGATTTTGCCGATTTTGATTACTTGTATCAGTTTATGAGCGTCGGGGACAATGGAGCAAATCTGTTTAAGCTGTTTCCGCCTCAGGAGGCAGAAGGTGCTGCGAGTGCTCCTCCTGCAGTGATTGAGACTGTGCCGGAGCGGGAAAAGCTGAAGATCGGCTATTTGCTGCCGCATTTGAATTTGACGGGCGGTTTGAAGATGCTGCTTCATCAGATGAAGGAGCTCAGGGCGAAGGGGCATGAGGTATACGCCTTTATAAAGGGCGCTGAAGGAGATAATGTGGTTCCGAACTGGTTTGATCTGGAGGTGACCAAAGGGATCGTAGTGCCGGCTCATGAGCCGTTTTCAAATTATACGCATGAGTGTGATGTGCTTGTGGCAGGCTGGATTTATCAGCTGGAGGAGCTGAAGCAATGCAAGGAGCCTGTTTTTTATTGGGAGCAGGGTCATGAGTATCTTTTTGGAGATATTCCGAATCTGCATGAAGGGATGAATTTGAGAAATTACTTAAATGTTTGCTACAAGTCAGGGGTGCCTGTTGCAAGTGTATCCAGTTATGTGGCAAAGGTGCTGAAGGCTAAGTACCAGCTTGATACAAAGGTGATTCCAAACGGGATTGATCCGGATTTCTTCTATCCTGAAGAAAATAAGGTGTTTGAGAAAACGGAGTTCAACATTTTGCTTGTTGGAAATCCGAGTTTGACGTTCAAGGGCTTTGATGATGCTTTGATGGCGCTGACGCATATATGGAACAGGGGATACCGGTTTACGCTGACTTGGATCTGCCAGTTCCAGCCGGGGTACAGGTGGTATCCTTTTCCGATTCACTTTGTTGTGCATCCTTTGCAGCCGGCATTGGCGGAGCATTTCCGGAAAAGTGATCTGCTGATTTTTCCTTCGTATTATGAAGGGTTTGGCATGCCTCCGCTTGAAGCGATGGCGTCAGGTGTTCCGGTAGTGGCTACAAAGTGCGGCGGCATTGCCGATTTTGCAGTGAATGGCTACAATTCGCTTCTGGTCGAGCCGCGGGATATTTTGCCGATGACAGATAGCATTGCAAAGCTCTTGGATGATCCTGAGCTCAGGCGGACATTCTCTGCCGCCGGTCGGGAAACGGCGCTGAGATTCAGTTATAAGGGTGTCATTGAAAAGCTTGAGGATTATATGTATGAGCTCGCTGCTCAAAAAAGCAAAGAATAAAAAAGCTGGCCCCGTTATCAGGGCCAGCTTTGCTCTTATAATTTTGTCTTATTTTTGTGTGTTTTTGACATGTGCTGCGGCTTGCCTGTCCAGAAGCTAACCCATAGAAGAGCACGCTTTAAGTGAAGGACAGATTTTTCCACAAACGGAACAGTTGCTGTGTACTTATCAAAGCTTGCCAGCAGAATAATGGTTAGCAGGGCAGTCTGCGGCGAGACGAGAGGGTGGTCGAAGATTCCCGTCAAAAGAAGCACCGGCAGTGACAGCAGGAAAAAGTTCAGAAGCTTTTTCCGCTTGGCTTTTAAAAAGTACATGCAGCAGAATTTATACATTACGGACAGAGCAAGAAGCAGGAAGGCAAGCCCACCGATTGTCCCGTATTCCGCAAAGAAAGCAAGCACGATGTTATGTGCATGCGGAACAGCTCTTGCAAAGTGCGCGTATGCGTCAGCAAATCCGATCGGCGTTGTTCCGAAGAAGGGGTGATCCTGCCAGATGCGGATACTGTTTTCCCATATTTCCTTCCTCATAAAGGTGGATTGGCTGATTGCGTCATTTCTAGGAATCAGCATCAGGATCTGGTCTTTAATAAGGAAGAGAGCAGCGATGGAAGTAAGCCCGATTTTTGGGTAGCTTTTAATAACGAAAAACAAACCGAGAATAAACATGGCTGCCACACCTGAACGGGAGCCCGTCTCAAAAATGCCGATCGTATTGATCAGTAAAAGAGGCAGGTAAAATTTTTGCCACCCTTTATCGCCTTTTTTCATTTTTTCCATAATGCTTGAGAGGACAAAGGTGAATGTCATCAGCAGAAGGAAGGCAGTGAAATTCGGATTATAGGCGCTGCCGAATAATCTCGGATCGTCAGTGCCGGGAGGGCCTCCGATAAACTGCGTGCCTGTCAGATACCCGATCCATTCGCTTTTTCCGTAAAATCCCGGGAATAGGGTGCCTGAAAGGAATAAATAAAATCCGCCTGCTATCATGACATACTTATACCGTTTGATGCTGGCAAAGTTTGTGATGTCTTTGATGTACAGGTAAAGCCCTAAATATCCGGCAATCAGTGCGACGATCAGCAGGTATTTTCCGTTGTGCTGGGATATGCTTGCGCCTATGCTCGAAATCAGCAAACAAATAAAGAAAAACGTTGTTGTGTTAAAGTGAAGCGGTACCCGGTTGTAAACCACTTTATTCAGATGCCGCCACCCGATGACAGTCAGCCAAAGGATGCCGAGCGGAGGAAGCATAAAGCACAGCATAATGCCGATTTCCATGTGATATTTGGTAATAAGTTCTTTGTTAATCAAGGATTTAAGTTTTGTCATAATTCTCCCTTTTCCTTACCTTTCATCGATTCCGGGTAATGATGAAGAATTTTAGTTTTAATCCTGACTCTAAATATATTTTGTTTGTCAGGTCAGTAAAAGCCCTTAAGAGAAGTTTTAATAAAATAGACACAAAAACAAAATGGACTTTTAATCATTTTGTAAAATGCCCGCCAAAAAAAATACACTTACATAATTTACTGCGTTTTTCGGCATGCGTCAAATTTATTTTGCATTACTTGCTGTTATTCCGTATCCCTGCACCTTAATATACCCATTCGAAATAGGCTATAAACTTACGAGGGGCAAGAGAACGGAAGAAAGCCTGTCCTAGAGTATATTACCATATTTTAGAATTGATGACATCTGGCTGCATGACTAGTCCTAAATCCCCTAAGAACAAAAAAAATCCGGCATTTCGCCGGATTTTTCCCTCAATAGACAATATCAAATGAGGAATATTCTTTAAGGGTTTCCTTTTCAGCTGTTTCAAGCGAGTCCACGTGTGAAAAAGGACTCCCTTTGCGGATTTCTTCTGTAAACAGCTCCAGGTCTTTTTCTGAGCCTTCTGCTTCAATTTCAACATTTCCGTCCTGCAGGTTCTTTACCCAGCCTTTGATGTTCTGCTGTGCGGCTTTCGTCTGCACAAAGTATCTGAAACCGACTCCCTGAACGCGTCCTTTTACGAGAATATGCTTATGCATGGGCATATGCCTCCTTCTCTTTGGGGCTTGTCCTATTGCTGAACTCTGTTTTTCAAGCTTTCCATGAGGCTGTCTTTTACAGCATCCCAGATGCTTTGATCTGTTGTAAAGCGTGAGGAAATTTCTCCGGCAAATTGTTTGAAGGCTGCCTCAAATTCCGGGGATTCTTTTGGAGGGAGATTTTTCTTCATCTCTCCGACGATGGCTTCTACCTGCTGTGCGCGCGGTCCCCATTTGGCAATTTCATCCCCTTGCTGGTTGAAAAAGACGATAATCGGGATGGATCTTGCCCTGCCGTTTGTTAAATATTGATCCATCAGCTCAAGATTTTCATCCCTGATCAGGTAGCGGGCTTCGAGGCAGGATTCCTGTGCCATACGCATGAAAATCGGCAAATTGACCATCGCGTCACCGCACCAGTCTGCGGTCAGTACAACAGCCCTCAGGCCTTCCGATTGCAGGGTCTGCAGATAAACCCTTTCGTCCTCCTCAAGGTAGAATGAATTGTACACAACAAGAAGATTTTCCTTGTGCTGCTCCATCGACCTGATATATTCCTCCTGCGTTAACCCCTTTGCAAACCACTTTTCCAGCTCAGCCATTTTAAAGCCTCCCATCATTTTCTTATATTATAATCGAAACATCCCTCAGACTACCCGTGCATTGACTTGTAACGGGCAGTTTCATACTTTTTGAACATAATGTAGTAAAGAAACGCGCTTCCAAGAGCAAGCAGGCCAAGCAGAGCAAAGGTTGTCTGGTAGCCAAACCAAACTGTAAAAGGAATGGAGATCGGAGCAAGCGTCCTGCTGAATGTAAACCGCAGGCTTGAAGCGGCAAAATACTGCCCGCGCATTTTTTCCGGCGCCAGTCTTGAAATAAAGCTTTGCTGAAGGCCTGCAGTCATAAGCTCGGCAAACGTAAAAACAGCCATTGCAGCTGCCATTCCCCAAAGAGAGTTTACGCTGCCGTACCAGAAGATCGCTCCCCCATAAAGAATGGAAGACAGCATGAATACACGCTGTTCGCGGAATTTGTTCATCCACCTTGTAACGGCAATTGTAAAAATAGCAACAAGAAGCCCGTTTTCAGACAGGATAATCCCGTAAGCCTGCTCGCCGTTCACCTTTGAAGTGAAATCCCCAAACGTGAAAAAGGTTTGGGTGCCGAATACTTCTTTCGTGTAAACCGGGATCAAGAGGTCAAGCTGCATAAATGTCTGCCCGGCAAGAATACCAGCGAGAATATAAAGGAGGAAGGGCGTATCCTTGAAAATAACGCCATAATCCTTAATTTGTGCAGCCAGAAAATGAAACCATTTTTCCTTTTTCTCTGTTTGCATCGTCCTTTTTGCCAGAACAGCCGGAGAGGTTTCCCGTGTCCATTTATAAAGAACAAAAGAGAGCAGAAGGCAGACAGCTGTTGCGGCAAGGAGCAGCTGGAACCGGTAATGTACATAAAAAATGCCTCCCAATATCGGCCCGATCACGACAGCAATATTAAGTGAGGTATAAAAGATCGCAAACACATCGCTTCTGTCTTTTTCTTCGACCACATCAGCCACCATCGCCTGGCTGGCAGGCCAGTAAAGTGCACCGAACACTCCGACAACAGCGAAGGCGATAAAAGCAAGAACAGGCAAATCAAACCATGGCGAGCTTGCCATCGCAAAGGTAAAAAAGGCAATGCCCTGTCCGCAGGAAGAGAGCACCATCATTTTCTTTCTGCCGATCCGGTCGGCACTGTAGCCGCCAAGCAGGTTGGCCATTACAGAGAAAAGCTGTGATACAATAAGCAGCAGCCCTGCCAGTTCTTTTCCAAACTCCTCTGAAAAATAAATGGCTAAAAAAGGGAAGAACATCCAGTATGTTATGTTCATCAATGATTCGCCCATAAGGCGAACTTTTAAATTGCTGTCCCAGTCTCTAATTCTCATGTCTAATCCCCCGTTTTTTCCATAACAATCCCATCATAACTGGGCGGAAGAGGGGTGGCAAGCATAAGATTCAAAAAGCGGAAGCCGGTCGCTCACTCCCTGTATGAGCTGAAGAAGGAGAGCACCTTATAATATAGAAAAAACCCGGGAATCCCGGGTTTTTTTCTAATCAAACTTATACTTAATATAGGATGGCTGCATATCAGACAGCCTGTGCTTTCTGCCCTTAACGCGATCAATATTTAACTCTTGTCGTTTCAGGTAGTTCTTATATTTCTTATTCCAATGCCTGATTGACAGGTAGATAAGAATAGCAGCCATAAGAGCTGTCAAACCGACGCCTGGCCAGAAATACGGCGAGACTGCTGCCCTTTCGTAAGCCAGTCCAACTGGGGAAAAGACTAGATAAGTCATCGCAACAAGTGCCAGCAAAACAATGGAGGCTGGAAGGGCAAGCTTCCATGGCACCATATCTACATTTGATTGAGACTTAAACTCAAAAGGTTCTGTCTTTGGTTTAAAATAACCGAATGCGAGCATCATGACCATTTCAATCACGAACAAAATGGCATAAACATAGATGAAATTAATGTCCCACTTTACACTGAACAGCTGATCAGTGCCCCAGATGATCATATAGTAAGCAGGAATGTGGAAGAAGATAGCCGCTTTGCAGGCAATGGCGGGCACCCGTTTTGTCAAAACTCCTGCGAGCAGAATCGCAATGATCGGGACATTGAAAAACCCGGTGAATTTCCTGATTAAATCCCAAAGGCCGTCCTGTGCGTACATAAGAAGCGGCGCCACAAAAAGGGTAATAAGCGCCAAGGCGGTACCGAACCACTGACTGATCATAATCACTTTTTTATCATCAGCATTTGGATTTATTTTTGCTTTGTAAATATCAAGAGCGAACATCGTGGCCGCGCTGTTCAGCAGGGAGTTAAAGGAGCTGAAAACCGCACCAAGCAAAACAGCCAGGAATAAGCCGGAAAGATAAATAGGCAGGACATTTGAAATCAACGTCGGATAGGCTAAATCCACGGATTTTAGGGAATCGCCGTATTGGTGAAAAGCGATAACACCGGGGATCATCATGAACATGGGAATGAGCAGCTTATAAAAGCCCGATATAATGACCCCTTTTTGCCCTTCAGCCAAGTTTTTGGCTCCAAGCGTGCGCTGGATCACATATTGGTTTGAGGCCCAATAAAACAAATTGGCTATTAGCATGCCGGTGAAAATTGTCCCAAATGGAACGGAATCCGTGTTCGTGCCGATTGCGTTCAGCTTTTCAGGATGAACAGTTGTAAGCTCGGTTACTCCGCCAAGAAAGCTTCCGTTGCCAAGAGCAATCAGCGCAAGAATCGGAACAAGGGCTCCAATAATCAAAAGGCCGATACCGTTTAGCGTATCCGAAATCGCTACTGCTTTTAATCCTCCGAAAATGGCATAAATGGCGCCAATAATGCCGACTACCCAGACAACAAGCCAGATCGACTGTTCATAGCTGATGCCAAGCAGGCTTGGTACATCGAACATTTGCAGGACGGCAATGGCCCCTGAATAGAGCATAGAAGGACTTGTCACGAAAATATATCCGAGCATAAACAGGAGAACGATGTAAAAACGGACGCTTTGATCAAAACGTTTGCTTAAGAATTCCGGAAGGGTTGTAAAATTTCCGCCAAGATATTTTGGCAATAAATATAAGGCCATGATAATGATGGGGAGAGCGGCTGTGACCTCCCATGCCATATTGGAGAGGTTGGTTCTGTAAGCTTGTCCATTCAGCCCGACAAGCTGTTCAGCAGAAAGGTTGGTCAATAGGAGAGAGCCGGCAATAAAAGTCCCGTTCAAACCGCGGCCGGCAAGAAAATAACCGTTCGAATCATTTACGCTGTCTTTCGATTTTTTATAAGAAATAAAAGCCACCAGTCCCATAAAAAAGGCACAGGACAGCAGGGTAAACCAGATGTTTGCTTCATTCATCGCAAAGTTCCTTTCTATGCTGAAATAATATTCTAGTAATCCTTCTTTAACCGAATTACGGCAGATTAAAACCTGTGAAATAAAAAAACTCCTGAAGCCAGGAGTCATTTTTCTTTCACCGTCACTACTTTGCTGATTTTCCTCACAGTGCACTCATTCAGCGCATCCTTTTCCAAAAGGCCGAGCTTGACGGCTGCTTCTATTTTCTCTTTATCCGGTTTCTTTATCGTAAGAATGCAATCACTTAAATTTTCTTCCTCAAGTCTTGCCACAGCTTTTTCTTCTTCATAGCATTCTGTCACCCGGATGATTCTCTGCACTTGATAAGGTCCTGCCTGTAAGGCCCCTTTTTCATTGGCTCCTGCCTCAGAATCAAAGTAATCATTCCACTCTTTTTTCAGCTTCTTCAGCTCGTCTTCAGCCTTTTTCGCCTCTTTTGAAAGCGTAAAAAAACGGGCAGCCATTTCCTCCAGCATGTCCATGCACTGATTCCTCCTTAAAAGCAGCAAATGTATTGCATTCTATGCGGCGTGGAGGCTGAATATACGGATGAACAGGCATAGGGTGTCCAGCATATTCATAAACTGTAAAGGCTTCAGGGGAAACTCTTAATAAATCTTCATGTCCCATTTATCCTCAATTAAAATACACTGGCTATGATGAAAGAAAAACAGCAAGGAGAGGTTCGTTTTGTACCGGTATATTTTCTTGGTTCTAGCAGCCAGTGTCTTTTTATGGGGTATAAATGAGGCAAGGGGCACGAGCTCCAAATATACGCAAGGGGAGGAAAAGGAACTGCTGACGATTGCGCACAGGGGAGCATCCGGTTATGCACCCGAAAATACCTTTGCCTCATTTGACAAAGCCATTAGAATGAAAGCAGGCTATATAGAGTTCGATATCCAGCGCTCAAGAGACGGGAAGCTGGTTGTCATCCATGATCCTTCTGTAGACCGAACCACGAACGGGAGAGGCCCTGTTTCAGGAAAGAGTTTAAAAGAACTGCAGGAGCTTGATGCAGGCAGCTGGTTTTCCGAAGAATTTTCAAATGAAAAGATTCCTTCCTTTGAGGAGCTTCTGAATCGGTATGCTGGCAAGGTGAACCTCTTGATTGAGCTGAAAAATCCGGCGGTTTATCCAGGCATTGAAGAAGAAACGGCGGATATGCTGAAGAAATATCACCTAGACCGGCAGCCAAAGGATGCGGTGATCGTGCAATCCTTTGATAAGAGATCTGTTAAAAACTTTCATAAAATCATGCCTTCTGTTTCCACAGGTGTATTGGTTAAATTCAGGCCGCTCGGCATACCAGGCTGGCAGCTGAAGGAAATCGCCCGCTATGCTGACTTTGTCAATCCGAACAAAGGACTGATGAATGAACAGCTGGTCAAGCAAATTCACCGCCTTGGTATGAAAACCATTCCCTATACAGCAAATGACAGGGAAACAGTCAGTTACCTGCAAAGCATCGGCGTGGATGGAATGATCTCAAATTATCCGGATTATATCCTGGAGCTTTCCAATAAACGGAATGAGAAGTGAAGCATGCTATAATGGAAGAAAGCTGATTAAAGGAGGCAGACAGATGGATTTTTCCTACATTGTCTCAGAGGATCGAATTAGAAAGGCCATAAAAGAGGGCGAGTTTGATAATTTGCCTGGTGCCGGCAAGCCGCTTCCACAGGATGAACTGGAAAGCGTTCCGGAAAATCTTCGCATGGCTTACCGGATGATGAAAAATGCAGGCATGCAGTCAGATGAGCCCGCATTGAAAAAAGAAATGATGAGCATAAGAGATTTGCTTAAAATATGTACAGGCGAGGAAAGGGATAACCTGGAGAGGAAGCTGGTTGAAAAAGAGCATCAGCTGGAAAAGCTTTTTCAAAAACGGAATACCTTTCATTCTTCCCCTTCTGCCTTTTATAAGGAGCAAGTGTATAAAAAGCTGAAATAGGTCATTTCCTGGGGAATAGTGTCAAACAAATGTTTCCCGTGAAACAAAGGCTGGGAGAGAACAGGCTTGATAATTATTGGTGTAGATTTATCAGGGCCAGCTAATCACAAAGATACTGCGGCAGCCCTTTTTAAAATGAAAGATGATTATTTGGAGTGCCTTCAGCTGGAGGAAGGGTTATCGGACAAGAATCTTCTCGACATCATCAGCAGCATCAGGGAACCAGCAGTCCTTGCCATCGATGCGCCGCTCTCCTATCAGGACGGCGGCGGGGACAGATCTGCTGATGCACAGTTCCGGAAATTCATCAGCAGCATCGGAATGCACCACGGATCCATCATGGCGCCGACCATGACGAAAATGGTTTACCTTACACTGCGAGGCATTGCGCTCACAAGAATGATTGAACAGCTGAACCTGCCGATACAGATTGTGGAGGTTCATCCTGGAGCCGCTATGTATGCAAGGCTTCAGCCTGATGATAAAAAGTACGGGCTATCTTATAAAAAAGACGAGCAGGCAGCCCGCTTTCTTTTAAACTGGCTGCAGCGGGAAAAGCTTATGAATATTCCGTGGCGGGATGAAGTTTCAAGCCATGCTATTGATGCCTGCGGAGCAGCGCTTGCCGGCTGGAATCTGGTGAAGGAAACCCCTTTGCTGTTCATTCCGAAAAGCCTTCCGCATCATCCATATGATTTTTGCTGCTGATGCAGTCTCTGAAAAGGGGCTGTTTTTTTGTTGAATTGCGCTTAAAACTTGGCGAATTTACAATAAATAATCATTTTTTTCCATTATTGGTTCTTTTTAAAGAGAAGAGAGAAAAAAGTGCTGTCCACGCAGGGGAAATACCCCTTTTATATGCGGGTTTCGGGTTTTTATTTGCAGCTTTTCGAATTTTATATGCAGGTTTTGGAAATTTACATGCGGGTTTTGAAATTTTATTTGCAGGTTCAGCTGCTTATATGCAGCTTGAAAAGATTCCTTGCAGAATTTGAATGTTATAAGCGGCTTCCCAAAATCACCCTCTAAATTTTTATATAAAAACGCTTGCAAACTTGTATAGACATGTGTACTATAATAACCATACATGTATAGACAAGTTTATTTTTGAAAGCGGTTTAGGCATAAAGCGTTTCTGATTCATTAATGCTACAGCTAGATGAAAACGATATCAGGAGGGAAGAATTGTGAGCCAATATAGAGATGCAGCGCGCGAAATAGTCGAGGCGATCGGCGGCAAAGAAAATGTTTCTGCTGCCACACACTGTGTAACACGGCTTCGCTTTGCACTTATAGATGAAGGAAAAGTCGATAAAGAAAAACTGGAGAACATTGACCTTGTGAAAGGATCCTTTTCAACTAACGGCCAGTTCCAGGTTGTAATCGGCCAGGGAACAGTCAACAAGGTTTACAATGAAATGGCAGCTGAAACAGGAATTGGCGAGGCTTCAAAAGAGGACGTGAAAAAGGCGTCTGAAGCGCATTTGAATCCATTGCAAAAAGCGATCAAAATGCTTGCGGATATTTTTATTCCAATCCTGCCGGCTATCGTAACAGCCGGTCTCTTGATGGGGATTAACAACCTTTTAACAGGGCCGGGAATCTTTTTTGCAAAGCCGCTGATTGAGGTTTATCCTCAATGGGCTGACCTATCCGGAATTATTAACCTTATCGCGAATACAGCCTTTACCTTCCTGCCCGGCTTAATCGGCTGGTCAGCGGTCAAGCGGTTTGGCGGAAGCCCGCTGCTTGGGATTGTTCTTGGATTGATGCTGGTTCACCCGGAATTGCTCAGTGCATGGGATATCGGGAAAACGAAGCCTGATACATGGAACATTTTTGGATTGACTGTACAAAAAGTAGGCTACCAGGGACAGGTATTGCCGATCCTTGCTGCTTCCTATTTGCTTGCTAAAATTGAAGTATTTTTAACAAAGAGAATCCCGGATGCGATCCAAATGCTGATCGTGCCGCCGGTAACTCTTCTTATAACAGGATTTGCAGCCTTTATCGTCATTGGACCTATTACATTTGCGATCAGCAACGTCCTGACAGGCGGTGTGATCTGGCTGTTCACTCACTTTGCAGCTCTTGGCGGCTTAATTTATGGAGGACTTTACGGCGTTCTTGTTATTACAGGAATGCACCATACGTTCCTTGCGGTTGACCTGCAGCTTGCGGCAAAAGGCGGCACCTTCCTCTGGCCGATGCTTGCTCTTTCAAACATTGCACAGGGCTCTGCCAGCCTTGCAATGATGCTTGTGGCGAAGGATGAAAAACAAAAAGGCCTTGCTTTAACATCAGCTATTTCTGCCTACCTTGGCGTGACAGAGCCGGCGATGTTCGGTGTGAATCTGCGTTACCGCTTCCCATTCATCGCGGCGATTATCAGTTCTGCGATTGCAGGTCTTGTCATCAGCGTTCAGGGCGTTAAAGCATTCTCTATCGGTGTCGGCGGAATTCCTGGCTTCCTGTCCATAGACAGCCATTACTGGCCTGCTTTCTTCATGGGAATGGCCATCGTACTCGTTGTGCCATTTGTGTTAACGTATATACTGGCGAAAACAAGACGCGAAAAAACGGTTTAATAGCAATGCAAAAGGGACAAGTGATTGTCCCCTTTGCTGTTCTTCTAATACTTTAATGGTGGTGCTCATATGGAAACGCAATGGTGGAAAAAATCTGCAGTTTATCAGATTTACCCGAAAAGCTTCAATGATACAACTGGTAACGGGACCGGGGACATTCAGGGGATCATTGAAAAGCTCGATTATATTAAAGAGCTTGGGATTGATGTCATTTGGCTGACTCCGATTTATGATTCTCCGCAAAAGGATAACGGCTATGATATCTGTGACTATTACAGCATTTATGAGCCTTATGGAACAATGGAGGATTTTGACCGGCTGCTTGATGAAGCTCATAAGCGAGGGTTGAAGCTGATCATGGACCTTGTTGTCAACCATACATCAACAGAGCATAAGTGGTTCAAAGAATCCGCATCTTCCAAAGACAATCCGTACAGGGATTATTACATCTGGAAAGAGCCTGGCGCTAACGGAGAGCCGTCCAACTGGATCTCGAAATTCGGAGGCAGCGCCTGGAAGCTTGATGAAAAAACAGGCGAATATTATCTTCATCTGTTTGACGTGACACAGGCAGACTTGAATTGGGAAAACGAATCTGTCCGAAACAGCGTGTATGAGATGATGCACTACTGGTTTAAAAAAGGGGTGGACGGCTTTCGCCTTGATGTAATCAATTTAATTTCAAAAGATCAGGATTTCCCTGATGATGACGGGTCCATTGCGCCTGGCGACGGAAGAAAATTTTATACAGACGGTCCGAGGGTTCATGAATACCTGCAGGAAATGAACAAAGAGGTTTTCGCGAAGTATGATGCGATGACTGTTGGAGAGATGTCTTCCACAACAATTGACAACTGCATTAAATACTCAAACCCTGATCGGAACGAGCTGAGCATGACGTTCAATTTTCATCACCTGAAGGTTGACTATCCAAATGGGGACAAGTGGACGCTGGCTGACTTTGATTTTCTGGCTTTAAAGCAAATTCTTTCTGTGTGGCAAAAAGAAATGAATAAAGGCGGCGGCTGGAATGCCTTGTTCTGGTGCAACCATGATCAGCCAAGAATTGTTTCGCGTTACGGTGATGACGGAAAATATCATAAACAATCAGCGAAAATGCTTGCCACAGTGATTCACATGATGCAGGGAACGCCTTATATTTACCAGGGCGAGGAATTTGGCATGACGAATCCCAAATTCGACCGCATTCAGGATTACCGGGATGTCGAGTCTCTGAATATGCACAAGATTCTCCTGCAGGCAGGGAAAAGCGAGGAAGAGATCCTGGAAATCCTGAAAAACCGCTCCCGCGATAATTCTAGAACACCTGTCCAGTGGGACAGCACAGAGAATGCAGGGTTTACGAAAGGAACGCCATGGATTTTAGCTGCAGCAAACTATCCAACTATTAACGCTGAGGCCGCTCTTCAGGATCAGGAATCTATTTTTTATCATTACAAAAAACTGATTTCTATTAGAAAAGAACTGGATCTTGTCACAACAGGCAGCTACCAGCTTCTTGCCGGAGAACATCCGGAAGTGTTCGCTTATACAAGACAGGGACAATATGAAAAACTTCTTGTAATCAGCAACTTTTATGGCAATGAAACGGTGTTCCAAGTTCCATATGAGGCTGCAGTTGAAGGGCATCAATCTGGAATACTGCTGTCAAACTACAGCGATTCTCAGGAATTGGCCAATGAAATCAAGCTTCGTCCCTATGAATCGATCGTTTATCACCTTGAAAAATAATGCTACAATCTTAGCAGGTGATGAACATGACAACAAAAAAATATTTATCTGTTTATGAAAAAATTGCAGCGGAAATAAAAGAGGGGAGCATTGCTCCAAGAGAAACGCTTCCCTCTGAGCACGACCTTGCCGAACGCTTTGAAACATCGAGAGAAACGGTCCGCAAAGCCCTCAATCTCCTGTCGCAAAACGGCCTGATTCAAAAGGTGAAAGGGAAGGGATCCATTGTTCTTGAAACCCAAAAACTTAACTTCCCTGTATCTGGACTCATCAGCTTCAAAGAACTGTCAGGCGCAATGAGAAACCCGTCCAAAACCATCGTCTATCAATTCGGACTGATGAAGCCCGATGGCATGCTTCTTGAAAAAATGAAGGCAGAACCATCAGATGAGATTTGGAAGGTAGTCCGGGCCAGGGAAATTGAAGGCGAACGGATCATCCTGGACAAAGATTATCTGAACAAAAAATACGTACCATTCCTATCCAAAACAATCTGCGAAAACAGCATCTTTGAATACATCGAAAACGAACTGCAGCTGAACATCAGCTATGCAAGAAAAGAAATCGTCGTTGAGGAATGCACGGAAGAAGATAATGAATACCTGGACATCAACGGCTTCCAGCACATCGTTGTTGTCCGCAACTACATCTTCCTTGACGACACAAGCCTGTTTCAATACACCGAATCAAGGCACCGTCTCGATAAATTCCGTTTCGTGGATTTTGCCAGAAGAGCGCATGTATAAGGCGGGGGACCGAACCTGTTTTTGGGTTCGGTTTTTTTGTGCTTTGAAACTTGCAATTTGGAGTTGAGGATGTTGGGACGGCTCTTATTGAAGGGCTGAGGACCAGAAAACCGGCCCTTTGTTAATAAAAGGCCGGTTTTTATAGGTCGCCGATATATACGGCATTTCGCCGATATAATGTATCCATCCGCCGATATAAAGGAAAAGTCGCTTATATCAGTGGAGGAACCGCCGATATACGCGCTGCATCCGCCGATAAGAAGATCTTATTGAATGAAAAGCCGTGCTGAGGGCTGAAAAATTTAGTGAATCTGCTTAGTAAAAGGCGAATGCAATCAAACAAATGCCAGGTCGCCGATATATTTGGCATTTCGCCGATATACCGGGCTGATCCGCCGATATAATGTATCCATCCGCCGATAAAAA
>NZ_JAJOZE010000015.1 GCF_021166585.1 Metabacillus kandeliae | reverse complement strand
GGTCGCTCAGAGGCGACTCAATTAATATATCATGTTTCCAACCTCAAAGTCAACAACTTTTTTAAAATGTTTTTGTCTCATTTTCCAAAAAGTTGTGTTCCCTGCGTCGGAATACAAATATACCATCCTATCAAAAAATCGTCAATAGAATTCGAGAAGTTTTTTTCGTAAATTGTCGGTTTGCTTGTAATCCTCGCTAATATCCCAGAAAAACGGCCGAAAAAGTCACTGCTTCCTTCTATTAATCTATCATCGAGTTAGGCTATTTTAATTTATTCTTCTATATATAGCCGCAAAAAAACCTGGCCGCTGATGGCCAGGTTTTTTTGCTTACTATTAATCAGCCTTTCCCTGCCAGAAACACAAAGTAAAGGATAAACACAACAAACAATATATACATCACTGGATGAATTTCTTTTCTTCTTCCGCTGAACAGCATTGTAATCGGATAGAAGATAAAGCCGATGGCAATGCCTGTTGCGATGCTGTAGCTGAGCGGCATGGCGATCATGGTCATGAAGGTTGGGACGGCTATTTCAAATCGGCGCCAGTCGATGTTTCCTAATGAAGAGACCATTAGAATGCCGACAATGATCAGCGCCGGTGCTGTTACAGCTGATGTGATGACGCTGAGCAGCGGCGAGAAGAACAGGGACAGCAGGAAGAATCCGGCCGTTACAATAGAAGCGAAGCCTGTTCTGGCTCCTGCTGCTACACCTGCTGTTGATTCGATATAAGCTGTAGTTGTAGATGTTCCAAGGATTGCTCCGATTGTTGTTGCACCTGCGTCTGCGAAGAGAGCTTTTCCGGCTCTTGGCAGTTTGTTGTCTTTCATGAGGCCGGCTTGATTGGAAACGGCCACAAGGGTTCCGGCAGTGTCAAAGAAATCCACAAACAAGAATGTCAGGATAACAACAAGCATTTGCACGGTAAAGATATTGTGAAAGTTCAGGAAGGCCTGGCCGAATGTCGGCGCAAGGCTCGGTACGGAACCAACGACTTGGTGCGGTACGTCAATCAGACCGAAGATCATCCCAACAACTGCTGTGATCAGCATGCCGTAGAAGATGCCCCCGCTCACCTTTCTAACCATAAAGATAATGGTAATTACGAGGCCGAAAATGGCGAGCAGTGTTTCTCCGTTATGAAGATTGCCGAGTGTCACTAGTGTGGCATCACTGTTTACAATGATTTTGGCATTTTGAAAACCTAAGAAAGTAATGAAAAGTCCGATACCGGCTCCAACAGCAAATTTCAGTTCAGCCGGAATGGCATTGATAATTTTTTCCCGCACCCCGAAAAGAGTAAGAAGAATAAAGATAATACCTGATACGAGTACGCCGGACAGCGCGGTTTGCCAAGGGATTTTGTCATTCAGCACGACTGTAAAGGCAAAGAAGGCGTTCAGCCCCATCCCCGGAGCAAGGGCAACCGGATATTTTGCCAGGAAGGCCATTATTAAAGATCCGATCGCAGCCGCAACTGCTGTTGCCGTGAATACAGCACCCTGATCCATTCTTAATGCATCCGGGAAATCTTTAATAGAAGCAAGTGACAGTGTGAGCGGATTGACAAAGAGCACATAGGCCATGGATAAGAAAGTGGTCAGGCCGCCGATAAATTCGGTTTTATAGCTGGTGCCGAGCTCTTCAAACTGGAAATATTTTTTCATCTGAAGGTTTCCTCCTGTGATCCGCCGTTTTTAGGAGTTCCAAAGAATTCAAGCCATATAAAAAGCGCCCCTCGTAAGGAGCGCTTGACTTTGCCGATAAAGGTATGGTGATTGGGTACAAATCCCCCGCTATCAAGCCATACATTTTATCGCCGTAGTCAAGCCATTTACGGTAGCTTGGTAGAAACTTTTGGGCCATATCCCCAACATTATACGACGTATGATAGATTATAGCTTGATTTTAGCAGGTAATTCGTCACGTTTCAACATAAAATACGAATATTTTTATATTTTTTCACTAAATTGTTCGTGTAATTATTCCCATTCGATCGTTGCAGGCGGCTTGCTTGTGATGTCGTACACGATTCTGTTGACATGGCTGACTTCGTTCACAATCCTAGTGGATATTTTTTCAAGGACGTCCCAAGGGATCCTTGCCCAGTCTGATGTCATGCCGTCAATAGATGTCACAGCTCTGATGCCGACTGTATGGTCATAGGTTCTGGCGTCGCCCATAACCCCCACGCTCCGGATATCAGGAAGAACGGTGAAATACTGCCAGATTTCTCTTTCCAAGCCTGCTTTTGCCACTTCCTCGCGCAAAATGGCATCTGATTCGCGGACAATTTCCAGCTTCTCATCTGTAATTTCTCCGAGAACACGTATGCCGAGACCAGGTCCTGGGAAAGGCTGTCTCCAGACAATTTCATCAGGAATGCCCATTTCTGAGCCGAGCGCGCGGACTTCATCTTTGAAAAGAGTGTTAAGCGGCTCGATCAATTGAAATTGCATATCTTCCGGAAGGCCGCCGACATTGTGATGCGATTTGATTGTCTGCGCTGTTGCTGTTCCGCTCTCGATAATATCGGTGTAAAGAGTGCCTTGAGCCAAATAATCGATGCCGGAAAGCTTGTGAGCTTCATCGTCAAATACATAAATGAACTCGTTGCCGATGATTTTCCGCTTCTTCTCAGGGTCTGATACACCTTCAAGCTTGCTTAGGAATCGTTCTTTGGCATCGACTTTAATTACATTCATGTTAAAGCCTTCGCTGAAGGTTTTCATGACGCCATCTGCTTCTCCTTTGCGAAGGAGGCCGTGATCAACAAAGATGCACGTCAGCTGGTCGCCGATCGCTTTATGAATAAGAACGGCAACTACCGATGAGTCGACACCGCCGCTGAGGGCGCAAAGAACTTTTTTATCGCCGACTGTCTGACGGATCTTCTCCATTTCCATTTCAATAAAGTTTTCCATCGTCCAGGCATCCTTGCAGCCGCAAATATCAAAAACAAAGTTTTTCAGCAGCTCATTGCCAAACTCGGAGTGGCGCACTTCCGGATGGTATTGCACACCGTACAGTCTGCGTTCTTCGCTGCTCATCGCTGCATTCGGGCAGCTTGGACTTACGGCGTCAACATGGAAGCCCTTCGGCACTTCAACGACAAGGTCGCTGTGGCTCATCCATGCTGTCTGCTCGGAAGGAAGGCCGTTAAACAGCGCTGGTGAATCCTGAACACTGATTAACGCTTTTCCGTATTCACGGTGGCCGGCTGATTCTACTTTACCGCCCATGTAGTGCGTCATCAGCTGCATGCCGTAGCAGATGCCGAGAATAGGTATATCAAGGTCAAAAATACGTTCATCACAGCGGAAGGCATTCGGGCCGTAAACGCTGTTCGGGCCGCCAGAGAGAATAATGCCGCTCGGATTCATTTTTTTAATCGTATCTGCCGTGAGGGTATGCGGATGCAGCTCGCTGTATACCCCAAATTCACGGATTCTTCTTGTTATCAGCTGGTTGTACTGGCTTCCGAAATCTAATACTAGAATCATTTCCTGCATTGCATCCATTCTGTCACCCCATCTATTGAATTTTGCAGCAGAACGCTCCTTTATATTCCCCGAAAAAATAAAATGCCAGAATTCAGCCCAAAGAAAAGAAGGCAGAATTCTGGCATGTTACATCCGTCTCTGCCTTCATAGTCAGGTTATTTACGGCAACCCGGTAGAGACTCTCGAACCTTATCATCGAGGATATATGAAGGTAACGCTCATATGGCAAGGACTGCTCTCGCAAACAGCCTTAATTTTTACTTATTCTATCAACACCTTACCAAGCGGTCAAGACGATGTGTTTTTAATTAAATTTTCCCACAATTCAGCTGACTTGCGCCATTCTTCCCCAGCATGGTCCCTCCGGTAAAGGGCGCGTTCATAGCTTGATGTCAAATGAAGCATGTTCAGGCTGTTATGCGACCTGTCCACTTCTTTCGCAAATTCCCTCAGCGTCTGGTGGCTGTCCCTCTTGAATCCGGAAAGCGCCAGCTGCTTTAAAAGAGCACCGTATGCCTGGAAGAAAACATCGTCATCTTTTCTGCCCCTGTACTTCAAAATTAAAAAGCGGGGCATCCATTTTCTTCTCGAAAAGTAAATGACGGCAGCGGCAGCCAGAATGATACCGAGACCAGCATAGATTTCAAACCGGCCAAACGAGAATCCGCCTTTTCCTCCCGCTGCTGCTGAGGAATCTGATTGAGGCTCCTCAGGCTTTTCAGGCTTAGGGATCACCTGGGATGGAGTTTGCGCCGCGGCACCAGCTGAAACAGCGGCTTCATTTTCTTCCTCATATTGAAAGCTTGATGGATTGGAAAAGCCTTTCGTCGGTTCAAACTGTACCCACCCTGTACCGGCAAAAAACACCTCTACCCATGAATGGGCGCTGTTGTTGGTCACCGTGTATTCCATTTTCCCGGCATCATTTGTTCCTTGATAGTCCCCTTCGTTATAGCCTTTCACCCATCTTGCGGGAATGCCTGCTTCCCTCAGCAGCACAACCATGGAGGTCGAAAAGTTATCGCAGTAGCCTTGTTTTGTATCAAAAAGGAACTGATCAACGTAATCCTGATTTCTGGCAGGAATCGCCACTTCCTTTGTATTGTAGCTGAAGTCTGCAGATCCAAGGAACTGTTCAATGGCTTTTGCTTTATCGTAATCATTGTTAATTCCTTCTGTGATAGTTGCAGCAAGCTCTTTCACTCTTGCCGGCGTTGACCTCGGCAGCTGTGTATACCGGTCAACAAAGTTTTTCGGAAGCCCTTCAGCTGCTTTTCCCTTTGAAAGTTTGCTGATGTTATAGGTTGGATAGTCATATTTCAGGGTGTAGCGGCTCAGCTTGACGCTTTTCCCGCCTGCTGCCGGTGTGAGCATTTCGTTCACAGGACTGAAATCGAGCTGGTTTGCCTCATCAGTTTCAACGGAAGTGAGACCGAGCGGATAGATCAGGTGGCTGTAAGAGTAAGTTGGTGATATGACGACAGATTCTTCCGCTTCTTCTGTTTTCACGCTGTTTTCAAACCACTTTTGCTGGAAGTCTCCAATCGGCATCGTCTCTTTTGGCTGATCCTTTTTTGAAATTTCCCAGCCTTTTCCTGTATAAACATCCTTCGTTTCAACCCGCCAATAATGCCTGTTTTCCACGAAGGATTGAAAGACAGGTGTACTGTCGTTCATAAAAGGGCCGCCAAGCGATTGATCATTCGTGCCGTATCCAATTTTTTTCACAGCGGCAAGGCTGACAGAGTCATCCAGATTCGCAGCTGCTTTTAAAAACGGGATCGGGTCCGGCCACTGAGGAGGAGACTTTGGTGCAAGAAATCCTATTCCGGCGGCAATAACCGTAATGGCAATGAGCGGCAGCATCCATTTGGCGGCGGCCTTTCCTTTCACCTTTTCATTCACCTTCAGTCTCTCAAAGCTGAGCAGGCCAAGAAGCAAAAAACCTGCGGTCAAGACCCTGACGATGGCCCATTTGGCATCATAGGCTGTGAAGGTGTCGACAACTGTTATATAGATAAGTGTCATGATAAAGAAGAAGGTCATTCTTTTTTGGTAGACCATCCAGTAATGGAGCAGATAGACAAGCAGCCACAGCAAAATGAAAAACAAAAAGGTCCTGAAGGAGGAGGTGATGTCCATCCATGAGGAATTTTGAATAACACCGATGTTGTAGCCGGCTTCGCCTGCCCATTGCGGCAGCCATACAAGCGGTGATAGATCCTGATAAAACAAGGTGCCGATGACAAAAAAGATATAAAGAACCTGGACAATGGCTGTGTAATACCATTTAATCCGGAAAAACGTCAGCAGGAGGCTAAGCGCAATAAATAGCACAAAAATGGAGATGTTTCCGGTATCCGTTATTTGCTGCAGCGGAATGAGCCACTCCCATAAAAGCATAAAGGCAAAAAGGTAATAAAAAACCGATACGGCGCTCCAGTTTGCTCTTCCCTGGAAAATCACGAGCTTCTCCCTCCTTTAAAGGCAGACTCGAAATTGCCTTCAAAAACAGCTGACGCTGAAATGCCTCTTTTATTCAGCCTTTCAAGCAGCACCTTTTCTTCGTTCGCCAAAGCTGCGCCCTTTTCTTTTATGAGGTAAAGGCTGCTGGTCAGCGGGCTTTCCTTCTGTTCAAGCTTCCGCACGAGTTCAAGAGACACTTCGCCTGTGATCAGCATTCGGAGCGCTTTCTTTCCTTCATGCTCTTCTATGCCCCGTTCAATCACTTCTGAAAAAGGAGTATCACTGTCACAGTCAGCACGAGCCAGGTGGCTGCTGATCTGCAAAAGCTGATTGTTTCCTGCCTGAAGCGGGAAAAACGCGATCTCTTTCCCAAAAGAAACAAGGCCGGCATGAGCTCCGCTCTTCAGCACGGCATTGGCTGCTGATGCGGTAAAAACAACAATCTGTTCAAAAACATGGGAATTCGTCCGGTCCATAAACAAATAAACATCATGGCTCCTTGTTTGTTCAAATTCCTTTGTCATCATCGTATTTCGCCTTGCGGTGGATTTCCAGTCAATCCACGAAACCCTGTCACCCGGCTGGTATTCCCTGATCCCGGCAGCCATCGTTGTATCTTTGATCAGACGCTGGCTGGAGTGGGTATTTCCCTGCTCATAGCGGCGAACAGGGCTTTTGTACAGAATCTGGATGATGGACGGATAGACAAGAAAGTCCTTACTCTGGCTGAATGTAACTTCTTTTTCAAACAAGCCGAAGAAGTCGCCTGTTTTTATCCTGATGCGGTCAAATTGATGCTCACCGCGCGGAATCGATGGAATAGCATAGGTAAAGGTCATAGAGCGTTTAAACCAGGGAAACAGCAATTTTTTCGCCGTACCGGGCGGATTCTTTTTCCGAATCCCCTCAGGCAGGCAGTCTTCAGCAATCAGATAAATAAGAGGAAAAGGAACTCTTCTTTTAATCGTTATTTCCCCGTGAAGGGCTTGTCCTGCTGTAAACTGTTCCTGGCTGATGGAACGGGAAACATGAAAAGTACTGATTGGATAAAGCGCGAGCAGCAGGGTATAGCCCGCAAACGGCAAAAACGCATAAAACAGGAACCAGCTGACAAAACCGCCCTGAAACATGGCGTAAACAAAAACAGCTGCAGTGAGAAGCAGGAGGGAAACCAGCTTCCACGCGTAATTTATGCGTCCAAGGATTTTTCTCAAGGCGTCATTGACCTCTGGACAGGCACAGGCGTCCGTTTCAAAATGTCCTGCACCAGGTCCTCTGAAGTTCTCCCCTCAAATCTCGCCTCAGATTTAAGGATCATCCGGTGAGGAAGGGCATATGGCGATAGAAATTGAATATCATCCGGGATCACGTAGTCCCTGCCGCTGATAAAGGCAAATGCCTGCGCAGCCTTCATGAGCGCGATTGATCCCCTCGGGCTTGCACCTAAATAGACTGACGGGTGCTTTCTTGTTTTGGAAACAATTTCTACAATGTAGCGCTTGATCGTTTCATCCACAAAAACCCCTTTAATGCTGTCCTGCATTCTGACCAGCTCTTCCCTGTCCATGACAGGATGTATGTCATAAATCGGCCGGTTTTTCTCAGCCATAGAAAGTACTTTCATTTCATCTGATGGAGAAGGATATCCCATTTTCAGCTTGAATAAGAAACGGTCGAGCTGCGCTTCGGGAAGCGGGTACGTTCCTTCATACTCGATTGGATTCTGAGTGGCCATGACCATAAATGGCCGCTCAAGCATTTTTGTCACACCATCAACAGTGACGCTCCCTTCCTCCATTCCCTCCAGAAGAGCAGCCTGTGTTTTCGGCGAAGTCCTGTTGATTTCATCTGCCAAAATGATGTTGCCCATTATCGGACCCGGGCGGTATTCAAACTCAAGCGCCTGAGGATTGAAGATGGAAACGCCTGTTACATCTGATGGCAGAAGATCCGGAGTAAACTGGATGCGTTTAAAAGAAACGCCAAGTGACTTGGCGAGGGAGCGGACCATCATCGTTTTCCCTACTCCGGGAACATCCTCGAGAAGCACATGCCCTTCTGCAAGCAGAGCTGTAAGGCAAAGCACGGCCGCCTCTCTTTTGCCAACCATCACCTTTTCCATATTATTTATAACCTGTTCAAGATCAGGGTGCATATTATCGATGTAGTCCATTCTGTTCCTCCTAAACGAGAGTGTTCGTACTAGTCTTAATTATATAATTCTAAATTCATAGATAAAAGCCTTTTTACTTGAGGGAAATTTCGGAAAAGCAGGAATTTCAGATTGTTTTGTCTGAAGAAGGAAAGAGGCAAAATAGCAGCACAAAAAGTCCCGAGTCTATGAGACTATTAAATTTACAATTAATTAACATATTTACAATAAAATAACGTTTATTAACAATACTTGTCGTTCAATGTTACTATCCGCTACTGTATACTTTTCAGTAGAGTAAGGAAGGTGACTGGCTGTGTTTGCCAACAGGCTGATTTTTCTCAGAAAACAAAAGAATGTTACACAGCAGAGGGTCGCTTCATTCCTTGGCATTACAAGACCTGCTTATACAGCCTATGAAAGAGGCTCAAGAAAGCCGGGCTATGAAACGCTGAAAAGACTGGCCGGCTTTTACGATGTTTCCATCGATTATTTGATCACAGGAAAAGAAACCGGAGCAGCCGGATCTTCCGCAAATGAGAGCGGTCTTACTCCTGAAGAACAGAGTGTGTTGAATGTCTTAAGAAGGCATCCCGCCCTGTTTCAGGCGCTTGCCTCAGAACCTGACAAGCACATCAGCCGACTTGCCGAGCTGTGGGAATTCATCAGAAAATCAAGCTGACACAAGGGTAGCAATGGAGAAATCCATTACCACATAAATTAAATTCATTTAAAGGGGAAGTAACAAATGTTCAAGAAAGTCACACTTACTGCTTTATTTCTAGCCGGAGGAGTACTGATGGCCGCCTGTGGAAACACCAACAGCGCGAGCGGCAAAGACAGCTCCGATGAAACAGAGGCACTGCCTGTTTCTGAAAATGAAAAGGCACAGGAAAAAAGCACGGTTGAAAAGACAATTGATGCCAAATCCTTTTCAGCAGATGCATTAGGCATGAAAGTATCCCTTGGAAATATTGCAGTCAGCAATAATAAGGTTACAGTTGATTTGTCGCTTGAAAATACAACGTCCAGCATTCTGAACTTTTACCCTGACGGCGGACAGGTTGAAATAAACGATATTACTCTATCAGCAGGCATGTCAGAAACTTCAGGGACGATTGGCGGCGAAACAAAAGGCGGCACAAAGCAGTCCGGCAAGCTTGAATTCATGGCTCCCGAAGATGCGAAGCTCGACGCCAAAACCATTAAGAACATCAAGCTTGATTTTGGCGATGTCTCCTCAGAAGATTATTTAAAAACGAAAAACGTCACGTTTAATGTGCCGGTAAAATAATGAAAAGGCTGCCCCGCAAAATTGCGATGGCAGCCTTTTTTCTATGTCTTTCGAGTGACTTACGCTTTTTTTCCGGCAGCTGCAAAAGTCTTCTTCGGCACAAGATGAATGGCCTTTCCAGCGAGTGCTTCCACCGCTTCCAGAAGCCCTTCGTTTATGCTTGGATGCGGATAAAACGGGAATGTTAGATCCTCTTCTCTCGCTGCCATTTCAAGGGCGGTGATGCCTGTGCTGATCAGTTCAAGCGCCCCGTCTCCAATAATGTGAATGCCAAGGAGAATCTCCGTTTCTTCATCCGAAATTACTTTGATCAGTCCATCTTTTTCGTTTTTAACAGAGGCATAGCCGTTACCTGTGAGGCTGAATTGCCCCGTTTTTACGGAGTATCCGGATGCTGCCGCTTCTTCTTCCGTCATCCCGGCTGCCGCAATCGGCGGCTGGCTGTGAATTACAGTTGGAAGCAGTGTTCCATCGTATTCCGCTGCCAGACCCGCTATGCTTTCTGCTGCTGTTTTGCCCTGGCGGATCGCTTTTACGGCAAGCATCGGACCTGATGCAATGTCCCCCGCCGCCCAAATACCAGAAATTGACGTTTTGCAGGAAGAGTCGGTTTTTATTTTTCCGGCCTCGTCCAATTCAAGACCGAGCCGGTCCGCACCAAGCTCTTTCAGATCTGGAACTGCTTCACTCTGTATGTAGATGCAGGTCCCATGAAGCGAGACAGGCTCGCCAGCCTCGTTCCTGAAAAAGGCTTGTACCCTTCCATCCTCTTCTGCTGTATCTTCAAGCCGCCACTGCTTTTTAACCTGTATTTTGGCTTTTTTCATCTGGCGCAGCAGCTCTTTTTCTACCGCCGCATCAAGCCAGGAGAAGCCTTTTTCTGTAATGACCGTCACTTTTGACCCCATGTTTTGAAAACTGAAGGCTGCCTCGATCGCGATGTAATCATCTCCGTAAACGAGGAGCTCTTCAGGGAGCTCTGTTATCTCATATAAATTTCTCGCATTCAGAATGCGCCCGCTTTTTTTCATAGCCGGCTTTAAGATGCCCCCTGCAGCAATAAGCGCGGACTGATAGCGGTATATATCAAACGCATCCCCGTTTTCTACTCCAATTTTTCCAGCTGCCAAAAAAGAAGCCGTCCCTTTAAGAACTTCAATTTTGTTTTCTCTGCAAAGGGCCTCTACCCCTTTTCGCAGGTTCAGCACGGTTTTTTTGCGGTATTCCTGTGTATCCGGAAAGTGAAGAGCAGGCTCACCGGCAGTAATGCCGAAGGAGCTGAGTTTTTTGACTTCGGAAAATTTAGCTGACACACGGGAAAAGACCTTTGACGGGATGCAGCCTTTGTTCAGGCAAATGCCGCCAAGATCCTCTTTTTCTATTAGCGTTACTTCCCTGCCAAGCTGTGCCGCCCTGATTGCTGCCGTGTAGCCTGCAGGGCCTCCGCCGATGATAATGACATCCCTTTCCTGCGCAAGCTCTCCTACTACCATTACACCAGCTCCAGTATCAGCAGTTTTGGATTTTCAATCAATTCCTTGAAGCGGTTTGTAAAAGCTACCGCATGTGCCCCGTCCGCCACCCTGTGATCAAAAGACATGGAAACATTCATCACCCAGCCGATAACAATCTCCCCGTTTTTCACAACAGGCTTTTCCTTTGTGGCATGAAAGGCCATCAAGCCTGTTTCAGGGTGGTTAATTACAGGTGTGGCGCCGATGCTTCCGAGTGGTCCGACATTGCTGATGGTGAAGGTGCCTCCGGTCAATTCGCTTGAAGAAAGCTTGTTTTCCTGCGCTTTTTTCGTAAGCTCCTTCATTTCAGAGTGAATTTGCTTAATCGTTTTCGTTTCTGCTCTATGAATGACCGGGACAATTAAGCCGTCCTCTGAATCTGCCGCAAGTCCGATATTCTTCTCCTGCTCAAGCAGGATCACTTCGTTTTCTTCATCAAGCTTTGCATTGAAAACAGGGAAATCCTGAAGCGCAATGGCCGCTGCCTTGATGAAAAATGCGGCGGCTGACACATTCTGTCCCAGTGCTTTCAGCTCTTTTCTGAACTGCAGAAGCTCTGTCATATCAATTTCTTCAAAATGCGTAACATGAGGAATGGTTTTTAAAGAATGCACCATCTTTTTTGCAATCTGCTTTCTTCTGCCTTTAAACGGAATGGACACTCTTTCAGCAGGAGGCAGCTTTGCTTTCATTACAGGAATTTCCGGTTCTTCTTTTTTAAGCTGTGCCGGTTCACAGCTTGCATAGCGGAGCACATCCTCTTCTGTAATGCGTCCGCCAGGCCCTGTGCCGATCAGCTGCTCAATATCAACGCCGTTTTCTCTGGCGATTTTCCTCGTATAGGGT
Source organism: Metabacillus kandeliae (assembly GCF_021166585.1). Taxonomy (GTDB): domain Bacteria; phylum Bacillota; class Bacilli; order Bacillales; family Bacillaceae; genus Metabacillus_B; species Metabacillus_B kandeliae. The sequence continues at coordinate 64,985 of NZ_JAJOZE010000015.1, read as the reverse complement.
ACCGCAAGGATTCTTCCGCCCTTTGGAGGGGTCAGAACGAGCTGCTTTTGCATGCCGATTTCTTCTCCGCGCAGAGGCACAGGTTTTTTAACAGGAAGGGCTGCCATTGCCTCGCTTTCAATCACTAAAAGTGTTGTGCCGACTTTGACTGTTGTTCCCGGCGCAACAAGAATTTCTTTTACAACGCCTGCGGCAGGTGACGGAAGCTCTGCCGTGACCTTGTCTGTCTGTACCTCAATCAGCGGCTGGTCCCTGTTCACTTTGTCTCCGGGCTTAACAAAATAATGCAGAATTTCGCCCTCTGTCATCCCTTCTCCGATATCATGCAGCTTGACTTCCAACATAAAGGCATCCGCTCCTTTTAAAAGTGAACCGTTTTTTCGATAGATTTGATGATGCGATCAGCTGCAGGCAGGTAATGCTCCTCAAGCGCAAACATCGGAACAGGCACGTCAAACCCGGTCACCCTTGCCATTGGGGCTTTTAGATATAAAAAGGATGTGTCATTGATGACAGCCATCACATCATTGGCGACGCCGCCGGTCATGTGGGCTTCCTGAACGATTACCGCTCTTCCTGTTTTTTGGACGGATTCTGCGATCGCTTCCCGGTCAAGCGGGTAGAGGGTTCTGAGATCAAGTACCTCAGCAGAAATCCCCTTTTCCTCGAGCATTTCTGCTGCCTTCACAGATTCAGGGACCATCGCTCCCCATGCAATAACTGTGACATCTTTTCCTTCTTTTGCTGTTCTTGCTTTTCCGATTTCAACTGTGTATTTTCCTTCCGGCACATCTTCCCTGCTTGCCCTGTACAGCTTCAGCGGCTCCATAACGAGCACTGGATCAGGATCTTCAATGCTTGCAATTAATAGCCCTTTTGCATCAGCAGGCGTAGAAGGAACGACGACTTTGATTCCCGGCATGTGCGTAAATAGCGCCTCAACACTGTCCGAGTGAATTTCTGGCGCGCGGATGCCTGCCCCGTAAGGCGCTCTGATCACAAGCGGAACAGAATATTTGCCCATGGTTCTCATCCGGATCCTTGTCGCGTGCGTCATAATCTGCTCATAGGCTGGATAAATAAAGCCGAGAAACTGAATTTCCGCAACTGGCAAAATGCCGTTCACCGCCATGCCGATCGAAGTGCCGATAATGCCCGACTCGCTAAGCGGCGTGTCCATGATGCGCTCTTCCCCGAATTCGTCCAGGAGCGACTCTGTTGCCCGGAATACGCCGCCGTTTTTCCCGATATCTTCCCCGAGCAAAAGCATATTGTCCTTTTCCCGCAGCATGATTCTTAAGGCATCAGTTACGGCCTGCACCATTGTCAGCTTTGAAGTTCCCACTCTGATATCCGTTGTCATCTCGCTTCACCTCTTAAGCGCTGCATATATTCCTCTTTTTGATCCTCAATCGTCCATGTTGGCGCCGCGAACACAAAGTCAAAAAGATCATCCGCATTCGGCTCCGGAAAAGCTTCCATCTCAGCGACAGCCGCTTCAATGATTTCAGCAGCATCCTCCTGAATTTTCTCCGCTTTTTCATCATCCCAAAGCCCGCTGTTTTTCATATAGCGCTCAAGGCGCAGAATCGGATCGGTTTTCGCTTTGCGCAGCGTGCTTTCTTCCTGGTCGCGGTATTTTTTCGGATCATCTGCCGTCGTATGGGCGCCGTATCTCCAGGTCACAGCTTCAAGCAATGTCGGCCCTTCCTGCTTCCTCGCTCTGTTAAGCGCTCTCATTGTATAAAAGTAAACAGCGAAAATATCATTGCCATCAATCCTGTAGCCGGGAATGCCATAGGCAACAGATTTCTGAGCGATCGTCTTGCTGTTCATCTGCTTATGCATCGGAACAGAAATCGCAAAGTGATTGTTCTGGTTGAAAAACACAACAGGTGCTTTAAAAACACTCGCAAAGTTCAGCCCTTCATGAAAATCTCCTTCAGAGGTTGCACCGTCCCCAAAATAAACAATCGCAGCATGATCAGTGCCTTTTTTCTTTTCAGCTAGAGCGGCGCCTGTAGCATGCGGCAGCTGTGTGGCGATCGGGACAGCCGGCGGGAAAATGTGCTTCCCTTCAGGTGCGACACAGCCTTCCACACGCCCGTTCCAATAAAGAAAAACCCTTGGAATGGAATGGCCGAACGTAATGGATGCCGCATGGTCGCGGTATGTCGGAAACAGCCAGTCTCCTTCCTTCAAAGCTGCTGCGCTTCCAACCTGTGCCGCCTCCTGCCCTTCAAAGGGAGCATAAGTGCCGAGCCTTCCCTGGCGCTGCAAACTGATCGCCTTGCGGTCAAAGGTCCTGACCAGAATCAGCTTTTCATACAGTGACTGAACAAAGGATGGCGTTAAATGCTCTTTAAACTCATCACTTACCAGATTTCCGTTCTCATCCATCACCTGGATTACAGGAAATTGCTCTTCCATCGTCTCACTCCCCTAGGATTCTATTAAACTCTGACTTCCCATTTCGGCTGTTTGCCATGCGTAAAAAAGCTGCTGCGGTTTCGCTGTGCTTCTATTCTTTTTTCGCAGAACAAATCGGCAGCCTTGGCCGTGCAGATATTTAAGCTTTCAGATTGGGTGAAAATTTCAAGAAGCGACGCATAGATGGCTTTCGTTTTCGTCAGCACGCGCTGCTTGTTGTGCCCGTACAGTTCATCTGCCACCTGGATCAGACCGCCGGCATTCACAATGTAATCCGGTGCATAAAGAATGCCTTTGTTCTTTAATACATCTCCATGCCGTTCTTCAAAAAGCTGATTGTTTGCTGAGCCTGCAACAGCTTTGACCTGCAGCAGATCGATAGTACTGTCATTCAGGACGCCGCCGAGGGCGCACGGAACAAAAACGTCAGCCGGCACAGCGTAAATGTCATCAAGCGCAACAGGCTTGATGGAACCTTTTGAACCCCTCGCTTTTTCCAAAAGAGTGAAAACAGCTCTTTCATCAATGTCTGTGACAAACAAGTCAGCCCCTGCCTCCAGCAGCATTTCCGCCACCTTAAAGCCGACTTTGCCGAGCCCCTGAATACCATAGGAATGCCCTGATAAAGAATCGGAGCCAAAAACTGCTTTGTTAACTGCCATAATGCCGTAAATAACGCCCAATGCAGTCGGTACAGAAGAATCTCCGCTGCCGCCGTACTCCTCCGGAACCCCGACGATGCAGCGCGTTTCCTTCATCGCATGGACGAAATCCTCCGGAGTCGTGCCCATATCAGTTCCTGTATAAAACCTGCCTCTCAGCGAATCAACGAACTGTCCGAACGCCCGGAATAAATCAGGTGATTTATCTGACAGCGGATCACCGATAATGACGGATTTTCCGCCTCCGAAATCCACATCTGCTGCGGCACACTTATACGTCATGCCTTTTGAAAGCCTGAGAACATCCTCGAGTGCGGCATCCATTGTCGGGTAGGGGCGCATTCGGCAGCCTCCAAGCGCCGGCCCGAGTGCTGTATTATGTATGGCGATAATGGCTTTTAAGCCCGTATTTGGATCATTGCAGAATACAACCTGTTCATGCCCCTGTATTTTAGTGAATAAATCCATCGTAAGATCCCCTTCCAGAGGAAAAGTAACCGCTTTCAAAATATCACACCCCAGACTTTAAGATTTTCTCCTCAATAGCAACCTTCGGCAAAACGGCCTGAACCACTTCCCCTTTTCCGATCAATCCTTTTTCATTGTGCGCTTCCACTTCTGTTGTCACAAGATGCCCTTCAAGCTTTGTAAGAACGGCTGTCACCTTCACCTTTGTTCCTGCTCCGGTCGGTGCAATATGCTTCACTTTTACAGCGCCGCCAATCCCTTCTTCATGCTCCTCCAAATAAGGAAGGATGATTTTCCGGGAAGCCCACTCCATGTGGTACACCATGGAAACAGTGGAATAGGCAGGATGCACAACCTGCCCTTCAAAGCTTGCGAACATATCAGGCGTTACAGTAAATTCGTGGATAGCCTGCTGGCCTGGCACCATCCCTTTTTTCATCCTGCATCCCCCAAAATCTGTTCTTTATTTAACTGATTTTTAATGACGTATCTATAACGTTATCTTAACATCACGTTATATAACGGTCAATCCAAGTTGAAAAAAAAGAGCGGATTTCCGCTCCATTTATGTACCTCTTATTATTTTATACAGTTTAGCTGAGGACTCCTTTGAAAGCTTCGCATAGTTTGCATACCCTTTGATTATCTCCAGCTGATCCTTCTTCCCGCTGATCCAGATCTTGTACTGAACCGCTTTTTCATCTGCATTGCCGCCATCCTTGAATGCAGCTGTGCAATCCGGCTGGCGGGACATATCCGCCTTTGACTGTTGCCAATTTACTTTACCGAGAATCTCATTTATTTTTGTCACTTTCTCTTGATCTTGTATATTTACTTTGAAGCCTGAGCATGACACCTCAATCCGCTGGCCGCTGTTGGAGCAACCTGCTGAAAAGAGGGTAAGAAAGGTGAAGATGAGTAAGAGTTTTTTCATACTATTTGTCCTTTCAGCGTGACGTGATCGATCTGAATTTACCATATAACATCGTTTGGGAGATAGCAAGTGAGGTAAAAAGTGAATGGTTTAAGTGGATTTTCGTTCATTTTCAGCTCGTTTTGATGGAATTGGAGGCTTGCTGCATTGGCCAGAGCTTGGCAGACGTTGTTTATGCGCGGCTTTCCACACTTATGCGCACCGCCTCCTCCCAACTAAAAAAAGAGAAAGAGCCTCCGCTCCTCCTCCATCAAGCATTCAGCAAAGCTCTGTCATTCGCCATCTGTTCCCCGCGGATGCGCTGGAATTCCTGCATGAGCTTCTCAATTGTCAGTTCTTTTTTCTGTTCTTCGTCTACCTCTAGTATAATCTGTCCTTTGTCCATCATGATCAGGCGGTTCCCAAGGTCGAGCGCCTGCTGCATGTTATGGGTGACCATCATCGTTGTCAGTCCATATTTGCTGACAACTTCTTTTGTGAGCCCTGTAATCAGCTCCGCCCTCGATGGATCAAGAGCTGCTGTGTGCTCATCAAGCAGCAGAATGGCAGGCTCGGTAAAGGTTGCCATTAAAAGCGACAGCGCCTGGCGCTCCCCGCCAGACAGCAATCCGACTTTGGCATTGAGTCTGCCTTCGAGCCCAAGGTGCAGGGTTCCGAGCACTTCTTTGAAAAGCTCTTTCCGCTGCTTTGTGACACCGCTGTTCAGCGCTCTTTTTTTATTCCTTGCATAGGCCATGGCGAGGTTTTCTTCAATTGTCATGGAAGGAGCGGTGCCTGCCATCGGATCCTGAAAGACCCGTCCGATCAGTTTTGAACGCTTGTATTCCGGCATAAAGGTTACATCTTTGCCGGCAATTTCCACCTTTCCGGCATCTGGCGCCATCACCCCTGAAATCACGTTCATGAGCGTTGATTTGCCTGCGCCGTTGCTTCCGATAATGGTGACAAAATCGCCTTTATTAAGCGAAAGCTGAATAGAATCAAGAGCGATTTTTTCATCAGGCGTTCCCTCGTTAAAAATTTTGTTAATCTGCTTTAGATGCAGCAACAGCCTCACCCCTTCCATTCGTCAGCTCCGCGTAGCGCCTTGCTTTCCGTTTTTTCATCCGCTGCCGCTCAACGACTTTCGGTGTGATGAGGGCAAATATCACGATAACGGCTGTAATCAGCTTCAGGTCACCGGTATCAAGCCCTTTTACCTGCAGGGACAAACTGATCACAATCCGGTAAATAACGGCACCGCCGATCACAGCAAGCGTTGTTCTTCCAATGCTTTTTGTTCCAAAAATGGCTTCCCCGATAATGACAGAGGCGAGGCCGATAATGATCATGCCGATTCCCATTCCGACATCTGAAAACTTTACATACTGGGCGATAAGAGCGCCGGCAAAGGCAACCATGGCATTGGACAGGCCAAGCCCGAGCACGATCAGAGAATCAGTGTTCGCGGACAGGCTGCGGATCATCCGCTGATTGTCGCCTGTTGCTCTTAGGGCAAGCCCGATATCTGTTTTTAAAAATGAATCCGCGAGCCATTTGATAAAAAAGGTTAATAGGATCATAAATACAAGAATGCCCCATGTTTCAGGGAGATCGCCGCCGAGCCCGATGGCACTGAAAAGGCCGTTCAGCATGCCGTCCAGCCCCATTGAAGCAGATAGTCCCTTTACTTCAGTAAAAATGGTATCCGCATTCAGAAGCGGAATATTCGGTACGCCGATAGAAGTGGCAGATGTAGTGCCCATAATCCTCAGGTTGATGGAATAAAGGGCAATCATCATCAAAATTCCGGAAAGGAGCGGGTTAATTTTTCCCTTCGTGTGAAGAATGCCGGTAATGCAGCCGGCAAGAAAGCCGGCCGCAAGAGCGGCAAGCGTTGCCACAATCGGGTGAATCCCAAGGACGATCAGGGATGCCGAAACCGCTGCACCTGTTACAAAGCTCCCGTCAACCGTTAAATCTGGAAAATCCAGTATGCGGAACGAAAGATAAACACCGAGAGCCATAATCGCATAGATGACTCCCATCTCAACCGAGCCGAAGATCGCAGTAAACATGTCAGCTAACGCACCCTTTCGTTACGGCGTGATGTATTCCGCCATTTTGTCCCATTCCGGCTTGATTTTGATGCCCATCGCTTCGGCTGCTTTTTTATTGATCACAAGCTTCAGTTTGTCCGGATGCTGAACAGGCAGGTCGCTGATTTTCTTTTTGCCTGTCAGAATGTCAGCTGCCATATCGCCTGCCTGGTGGCCGATGTCAAAATAGCTGAACCCATAGGCTGCAAAGGCGCCGCGTTTGACAGAGTCAAGCTCTGCTGCAAGCAGCGGGATTTTTTTGGACTGGGCGACAGAGATAACGGATTCCAGGGCGGAAACAACGGTATTATCTGTAATGATATAAAAGGCGTCAATTTTTCCGGCAAGGGATTCTGCTGCCTGCTTCACATCTGCTGATGTGGCCACAGAGGCTGTAACAGCGTTAAGACCCAGGGAGCTCATTTCCTTTTTGACCGCTTCCACCTGGGCAACGGAGTTTTGCTCGCCTGAATTGTACAGCAGGCCGACATTTTTGCCGCCGAGTTCGTTTTTAATCAGTTTTAGTGTGTTTGGAATGGCTTCTGGGTGAAAGTCAACCGTGCCTGTCACGTTGCCGTCAGGCTTGTCCATGTCTTTTACAAGCTTGGCGCCGACAGGATCAGTGACGGAAGAGAAGACGATAGGCAGTTTAGTTGTTGCTGCAAGGGCAGCCTGGGAGCTTGGAGTGGAGTTGGCAAAGATGAGATCAACCTTATCGTTGACAAGCGTTGTGCCGATGGTGGTGTTCGTGCTGGAGTCTCCTTGGGCATTTTTAATTTCATAATCTGTTTTGATTCCTTTTTCCTCAAGTGCCTTCTGGAAGCCTTTCAGTGCTTCGTCGAGCGATGGGTGTTCGACAATTTGAGTCACGCCTATTTTATAGGTTTTGTCTTTATCGGGTGCAGCGCTTCCCCCAGAAGTCTGTGAACTGCCGCACGCTGATAAGGCAAGACTCGCCATCAGAACGATTCCGATTATTGAAGCCTTCTTTTTTAACATCTTACTCCCCCTTAATTTGTTATCGCTTAAAAAAGGCTCTGTTAAATTTGGCAGTTGATTTCCGCTGCAGGCGTCCGCTTTCCGCGGGCAGTGCGGGTGCCTCCTCGTCGTTTCACTCCTGCGGGGTCTCCCGTCACTTGCACTCCCGCAGGAGTCTCCCGCCTGCCACTCCAATCAACAGGTGCTTTAAAAATTAACATAGCCAAAAAACAAATACCCTGCGAATTCTGTATGTCGTTTTTTCGCAGGGCGTGATTTCACCGTAATAGTACCATTTTCAGGAAGGCTCGGTCAAATAATTTTTAGAAAAATCAAATAATTAAGGCTGCACTTCTTTTTTCATATAAGGCTCAAGCCTGCCGATGGTTTCGGTCATCTCCAACTTGATTGAGTGAATCAGCTCAGCCACCGTTGGGATGTGGTGAATGAGGCCTGCAATCTGCCCGCTGTTCCAGTAGCCTTCCTGTTCATTGCCTTCTACAGCCCCTAAGATATGGTGCTTTTCATCTGTTCTGTTAGTAAACTCGTCAAGACTAAGACCTGCCTTTTCCTGCTGCAGCAGCTGAGCTGTATAGGCATTATTTTTCAGCACTCTGCGGATCCTTCCGACTGAACGGCCGATCACCGCTGTACCTGTGTCATCTGATAGAAGAAGACGCTCTTTATACAGCTCTGAAAACGGCGCTTCCTTTGTCGCGATAAACCTTGTTCCCATCTGAACACCCTGTGCACCTAAAGCGAGCATTGCTGCCAGGCCTCTGCCGTCTGCTATGCCGCCTGCTGCAGCGACGGGTACATTTACGGCATCTGCAAGCTGCGGAATGAGTGCAAGTGTAGTGGTTTCAAGAGGGGAATTCAGTCCTGCCGCTTCGTATCCTTCGCCGACAATAATGTCAGAACCGCCCTCCGCAGCCTTTACCGCATGCTTAACAGCAGCTGTGACCGTAATCACCTTCACCCCGTTTTCTTTAAAATAAGGGATAAACGGGGCAGGATTTCCTGCTGACAGTGAAACAGCCTTCAGCCCGTGCTTTACGGCAAGCTGCATCAATTCTTTCGAAAAAGGAGAAACAGCCAGGGCAATATTTAAGGCAAATGGGTTCTCTGTCCGCTCTTTTGTCTCAAGAATGATCTTTTCCACTTCTTCAGGCGTCATCGTTCCGGCTCCAATAGTGCCAAGGGCGCCCTCTTCTGAAACGGCAGCCGTCAGAGCGGCATTGCTGATGTTCCCCATTCCCCCCTGCAGAATGGGCACCTGAATCCCTAAAATCCTGCACAGCTCATTCATCTGCTCACTTCCCTACTTTTCGTCAAGCAAAAGCGGATGCTGGTAAATGTCATATTCCTTGTTTTTGTTCGCCAGCTCATTGCCCTCCTGGAACACTTCCTCAAAAAAGCGGCTGGCTGGTTCCGCAAGCTCCCGGTAATAATCGCTGAAAAGCGCTGCAGCATGCTGGCCAAGCCACCTTTTCGGCAGCAGCTCCTCAGGGAGGCCGGGATCGGTAAACAGGAATTTCCGATATTCATGCACAAGCTCCGTTCTTTCAACAAAGCACTGAGCATCCGTCATTTCGCCTTTTTGAATTTTATTTTTATCGATCACATACTTCTGGCTGTAGTCTGCAATAAACTGCTCATACCGTTTGTTAATTTCCTCAAGGTCCCAGCATTCCTGCACGATGCGCTCATTTTCATGAGGGCCGTGGTATTCCGTTATGAAGTAGTGAACAAACGGAGAAATCTCATATTTATCAATCAGCGCATAAACCTCCTTCGTCAAATCATTCGGCGAGATCCAGCAGCTGTTGGAAATGGTGCCGAAGCCGCTCCATACAAGCTCTTTCCTCAGTTCATCCCTTATGCTGCGCTTTTCCTCCGGGATGGAGTAGATCAGCATTCTCCACTTGCCGTCCCATTGTTCAGGACTCAGCTTGAAAATGCGCTTTGCTGCTTCCTCCATCCGGATAATCCCGCGTTCTGTCAGGAAATAATGGCTTTTGTTTCCGATCTTAGTCGAGGTAACCCAGCCCTGCTTGTGCATGCGGGATATAGCCGCCCTGACAGACTGCTCATTGTGGCCGAATTCCTTTAAGAGCCGGATCAGGCTCCCAATCCAGATTTCATTGCCGTAGTGCCTGATGTAATCACCATAAAGGGTGAAAATCATCGACCTCGTGTTGATATTGCTGTTCATCTCATTCACATCTTTCCGCCTAAAAGTTCTGAATCATTTATCCTTTCATTTCACACCGAATGGTTTGGATCTGTCAACTTATTTTATCCTTGGCTCTGTTATATTTGGCTCTTGATTTCCGTTTCAGGCGTCCGCTTTCCGCGGGGCGGGCGCTGAGCCTCCTCAGGTTCCCATAGCGCCTCCGGGGTCTCACCTGTCCCGCTGCTCCCGCAGGAGTCTCCCGCCTGGAACGTAGATCAACAGATGCTTAAAAATCAATGTTCTCTTTTAACATAGCCTTATCCCTTTCCGGTGATCCTGATCAGATTCCTTTCAGGCTGTCATCCTCATTTTCGACGATCGCTGCGATCCCTTGGCCGACGCCGATGCACATGGCAGCGAGTCCGTATTTTACCTTTTCTCTTTTCATCTCGTGAACCAGTGTAGTGAGAATCCTTGCGCCGCTTGCGCCAAGCGGGTGGCCGAACGCAATGGCGCCGCCGTTTACGTTGACTTTTTCCGCATTCAGCCCAAGCTGCCTGATGCACTCCAGCGACTGTGAGGCAAAGGCTTCGTTCAGCTCTGTCAGCCCGATTTCTTCTATAGAAAGACCCGCTCTTTTTAACGCTTTTCTCACCGCAAAGACAGGCCCGATTCCCATGATGGATGGGTCAAGCCCTGCTGCGGCAGATACCGTGTATTTGGCAAGCGGCTTAAGGCCGAGCTCCTCCGCTTTCTCTCTGCTCATGAGTAAAAGAGCAGCTGCCCCGTCATTCACTCCTGAAGCATTGCCTGCAGTCACAGTGCCGCCTTTAAAAAGCGGCTTTAATCTGCCCAATTTTTCAAGCGTTGTATCCGAACGCGGATGTTCATCCTGATCGACTGTCACACTGTTTCCCTTCCTGTCCTGATAGATGACCGGAATCATTTCATCATGGAACTTCCCTGCTGCTATGGCCTTTGCCGCCTTCTGCTGGCTTTCAAAAGCAAACTGATCCTGCTCTTCTCTCGATACAGAAAAGCGCTCTGCCACATTCTCAGCTGTTTGCGGCATAGAGTCTGTTCCGTACATCTCTTCAAGCTTCCTGTTCACAAACCGCCAGCCGATCGTTGTATCCACCAGCTCCATGCTTCCTCTGGGATAATCAGTTTCCGGTTTTCCCATCACATACGGCGCTCTAGTCATGCTTTCTGTTCCGCCGGCGATGAAGATGTTTCCTTCACCGGCAAGAATCGCCCTTGCCGCATAATTGACGGCATCAAGCCCTGATCCGCACAGCCTGTTAATCGTTGTGCCGGCGGTTTCAACAGGAAGCCCTGCCAGCAAGCCAGCCATTCGCGCAACATTCCGGTTATCTTCTCCTGCCTGGTTGGCATTTCCGAGAACCACTTCTTCTATTTCTTCCAGCGGAAGACCAGGGTTTCTGTCCAGCAGCCCTTTTATGGCAATCGCCGCAAGGTCATCGGGCCGAATCGCCTTTAAAGCCCCTTTGTATCGTCCAATCGGCGTTCTGACGGCATCAATAATTACTGCTTCCCGCACCGCGCACCCCCCTCTCTATTTCACGGCTGTTTCTTTCTGCGTATAATCGTATACTCCCTTGCCTGTTTTCCGGCCGAGCCTTCCTGCTTTCACATATTGCACAAGCAGCGGTGCCGGACGGTATTTCTCGCCAAGGGTCTGATGAAGATAATTTAAATTGTGCAGCCGCGTATCAAGGCCGACCAGATCACCGAGCTCAAACGGACCCATCGGATAATTGAGCCCAAGGCGGATCGCTTTATCAATTTCTTCCGGTGTACCGACGCCCTCCTGCAGCATGTAAAAAGCTTCATTGCCGACAAGCGCGCTGATTCTGCTTGTGACAAAGCCCGGAAATTCATTGATCAGCACGGTTTCTTTTCTCATCTGTTTGGCGCAGGCTTCGATGTAGCCCGCTGTTTCATCACTTGTTTCAAGCCCTCTCACTATTTCAATGAGCGGCATTTTATGTACAGGATTAAAGAAATGCATCGCCATGACTTTGTCAGGCCGTTTTGTGAAAGAACCAAGCTCTGTCGGACTCATTGTGGACGTGTTGGAAGCGAAGAGGCAGTGCTCTCCTGCATGCCTGTCAAGCGTTTCGAATACCTGCTTTTTAATCGTGATGTTTTCCGGAACAGCTTCTATGACAAGATCTGCCCTCACCGCTGCTTCTTCAATGCTTGAAGAGTAAGTGAGCCTATCTTTTGCCGATTCTATTTCTTGATCTGAAAAGAGATTTCTTGCTGCAGCTTTGCTGAAAATCAGATCAATCTCTGCTTTGGCGCTGATGAGTGCTTCGTCCTTTACATCAACGAGCTGCACCGTAAATCCTCCAACTGCTGAAACATAGGCAATGCCTCTTCCCATTACACCCGAGCCGATAACGGCAATATTCTGAATCATGCTGGCCATCCTTTCCATGAAAGGAAGAGCAATTCCCCTTTCGAAGAACTGCTCTCCTTTTTTATAGATTCATTTAAATGTCAGGCTCTTTCGCCTGCCACTCCAATCAATATTAAATATTAAAGAAATTCAGCGGGCGTGTTCCGAAATAAGTCAGCACGCTTTTTGTTTCAGTGTAGAGGTCCAGCGTTTCGATGCAGAGCTCCCTTCCGAAGCCCGATTGCTTGTAGCCTCCGAATGGTGTGCCAGGGAAGGCGGACATTGGACTGTTCACCATTACAATGCCTGCGCGGATTTCATTGGCAACCCTTGTGGCTCTTGCCTGATCTGTTGTCCAGATGGCAGATCCAAGGCCGAAAATCGTATCGTTTGCGAGCTGAATCGCTTCTTTTTCATTTGAAAATTTGGAAATGACCACAACCGGTCCGAAAATCTCTTCCTGGACGACCTTCATGCTTTGGGTAACATCTGTAATAATGGTCGGCTCGTACCAGAAGCCGCCTTCATGGCCTTCAATAACAGCAGCTTTTCCTCCGAGAAGAATGGTTGCCCCTTCTTCTTTGGCAGACTGCACATAGCCGTCGATCGTTTCCAGCTGGTCGCGGCTGATCACAGCGCCAACATGGGTTTCTTCATTAAATGGATCGCCGAGCTTCAGTTTTTTCGTTTTCTCAACGAACTTTTCCAAAAACTCATCATAAATGCTTTCTTCTACATATAAACGGGAACGGGCTTCACAGGACTGGCCTGTGTTATAGAAAATGCCGTAAACAGAGCCTGCGACAGCTGCTTCCATGTTCGCGTCCGCAAAGACCACATTCGGCGATTTCCCGCCAAGCTCAAGCGTTACCCGCTTCAGTGTTTCGCTTGCTTTCGCCATAATGTCTTTTCCAATTGGTGTTGAACCGGTAAAGGCCACTTTGTCGACATGAGGGTGCTCAACAAGGTAGTTGCCGATTGTGGAGCCGGATCCAGGTACAACGTTCACCACACCTGCCGGCACGCCTGCTTCATGACAGATTTCCGTCAGCACAATCGCCGTCAGCGGTGTCAGGCTTGCTGGTTTTAAAATAACCGTGCAGCCTGCTGCAATCGCAGGAGCCACCTTCCATGCTGCCATCATGAGGGGGTAATTCCAAGGAATAATCTGGGCGCAGACACCAACAGGCTCTTTTTGCGTGTAGTTGAAAAATTGCCCAGGCACGTTGTTCACATTGCCGCGATGGCCGACAATCGCGCCGGCATAAAATTCGAAATCCTCAATCGCCTGCATAACCTGCCCCTGTGCAGCAGAGATGGATTTTCCGGAGTCGAGCACTTCAAGCTGAACAAGGTCATTGAAGCGGGAACGCATGATACTTGCGATTTTGTTCAATATTCTTGCCCGCTTGCCGACAGGCGTTTTCTTCCACTTGCCGAAGTCAAAGGCTTCGCGTGCTGCTTTTACCGCTCTGTCTGCATCTTCCATTGAAGCTTTTGCCACTTCAGCCACTGCTTTGCCGTTAGCCGGGTTGTATGTAGTAAAGGTTTCACCTGATGTGCTTTTTACCCGCTCTCCGCCAATAACTAAATCATAGCTTTCGCGAATAACCGGCAGCTGCTCAAGCTTCTGTTCTTTTACCATGCTCATGTGATCAAGCTCCTTTTTAATCAATTATTTTCCTTCAAAAACAGCTTCTCTTTTTTCCAAAAATGCTGTTACACCTTCCTGGTGGTCATGCGTCAGACCAGCAACCCGCTGGGCAAAAGCTTCCTTTTCAAGAATTTCATCAAGGGTCAGTGACATGCTTTCCCGCAGCGTGCGCTTGATGAGGCCAATCGCTTTTGTCGGCATCGCTGCCAGTCTTTCAGCAAATGCGCCTGTTTCGCTCTCCCAATCATCAAGGGCAATCACCTTTGTTACAAGGCCGAGCTTCTTCGCTTCCTGAGCTGAAATCTTCTCGCCGAGAATCGCCAGTTCCAGTGCTTTCGCCATTCCAACGATTTTCGGAAGAAAATGAAATTGCCCTGAATCCGGCACAAGGCCGACGTTAATAAAAGACTCGATAAAACTCGCTTTCTCTGAGGCAAGCCTGAAATCACAAGCGAGCGCGAGGCTCATCCCTGCTCCTGCTGCCACTCCGTTTACCGCTGCCACCACCGGCTTTTCCAGACGGGCAAGCGCCTGAATCATCGGGTTATAGCGCGTGCGGAGAATTTCGCCGTGATTGGTCACTTCGCCGATCCTGCTCAAATCCTCCCCTGAACAAAAGGCTTTTCCGGCACCTGTGATCACAAGACAGCGAATGCCTTCATCATCAGCTGTTTTCTTCAGAGCATGTGTTATTTCTTTGTTCATCTGCTCTGTAAAGGCGTTGTATTTTTCCGGCCTGTTCAAAGTCAGCCAGGCAGCGCCGTTTTTTTCTTCAAATGTGATGCTTTCGTACATGTTGACCCCCTACTTCCCTTTAAAGACTGGCTTGCGCTTTTCCATAAAGGCCTGCATGCCTTCTTTCTGGTCTTCGGATGCAAACAGCAGGTAAAAATTTTTCCGTTCAAACTGCATCCCTTCATAGATGCTGATATCCAGAGCCTTGTAGACACTTTCTTTAATGAGCCGCACAGCGAGCGGCGCTTTTTCAGCGATCTTGCCTGCAAATGCCAGCGTTTCTTCGAGCAGGAGCTCAGGCGCGATCACCCGGTTGATCAGATTCAGCCTCAGTGCTTCTTCAGCGGAAATCATCTCGCCGCTCCAGATCATCTCGAGTGCCTTCGTCTTGCCGGCAGCCTTTGTCAGCCGCTGTGTTCCGCCTGCACCTGGCATCACCCCAAGATTCACTTCAGGAAATCCGAATTTTGCTGTTTCAGAGGCAAAAAGCAGATCACAGGCAAGTGCAAGCTCGAAGCCTCCGCCAAGAGCAAAGCCGTTAACAGCTGCAATAATCGGCTTCTTTACTGCGGTGATTCTGTCCCAATCTGCAAACTGATTGAGAAGCTCCATCCCCACTGCATCCTCATCAGCCATTTCCTCAATATCTGCGCCTGCCGCAAAAGCTCTGCCGTTTCCGGTCAAGACGATCACGCGGATTTCTTCATCCCTGTCGTACTCCTCAAAGGTCTGCACAATCTCAGAAATCAGCTGCCTGTTCAGTGCATTCAGCACATTCGGCCTGTTCAGCCTGATTAGCCCGACAGGACCTTTTCTTTCCTTTTCAAGAAATAAGAGATTATCCATTATGCTCTTCACCGAAGAAGAAGGTGACGAGGTTTCCTGCAAATTTCATAACATCCTTTCCAGATGCTTTTGATTCGTCTGTTTTAGAAGCTTCTTTAAATGCCTGCTTGTTTTCATAGAACATTTCACACATAAGATAATAGTCGCTCTCACCCATTGGAGAACCGGTGATTTTTGTGATCTTCACATCCTGCAGTCCTGGGATTTTCTGTGTCAGAGGGATATGGGTATTGAAGTAGTACTCATCAAACTTTTCTGTGTCTTCCGGTTTCTTGAACAGCGCGATCATCTTGAACATGCTCATCTCTCCCATTACATTAAATTTGATATTGGTTTCATTGCTTCAAACGGATTCTTGCAGGACTTGCAATATAAAATGCTCCTGCAGGCTGCAGGACCAAATATATTCTCCATTGTGGTGTACTTGGAACCGCAGTACGGACAGTCCACCGTCCACTTGCCATCCTCTGTAAATTCCGGCGGAGGGGCAATGCCGAACTCCTTCAGCTTTTCTCTTCCTTCCGGCGTTACCCTGTCAGAGGTCCATGGCGGGTCATAGATGAACACCGCTTCCGCCCGCTCCACTTCAGGAAGCAGAAGTACAGCGCTTTCAATATTCTTCTTGATGATTTCCAAAGCAGGACAGCCCATGAAGGTCGGCAGCAGCTTCATCATCGCTGCGCCTTCTTTAAATACTATTTCTTCTACCATGCCAAGCTCCAGCACACTGACAGAGTCAATTTCCGGATCCTTGACTGTCTGAAGCACTTCCCTGATTTTACTTTCCATTTCTCTTGCTGCTGTTTCAGCCATCTTCAGATCCCCTTTACAAATTACCAAACGGCAGAAGGACTGCTTCGGTACACCTCTGTCAGCGTCAGCAGCGCTTCATCCAGATCCTTTGTATGCTCGCCGATGCGGCCGTTGCCTGATTGCATGCCGCAGGGAATTGGCATCGGATGCCGGACCGCTTCAAGAACAGGCTGAATTCTGGCATAAAACCGCTGCTTCAAAAGCTCTTCCCCTTCAATCAGGCCATGTTTTGCCATTTCATCTCCGAGACTGCCAAGCGTGAGCACTCCTTCGAAATCCTTCCAGACCTTTTGAATACCAGCGCTCATCCTCGTTCTTGCTTCTCCTTCGCTCAGAGTCAGCTGTGTGAACCACGTTTCCCAGTGCATCAGGTGATAATAGAGCTCCATATTGATTTTGACCGCCGCGTTTGACAGCGGTTCATAGGAGGACTGCTTCAGCGACTCCAGCTTGATTTTTTTATGGAGCGCATAAAAATAGTTTCTGACAACAGCGAATGCCCAGTCGTATCGCGGCTCCTCCAAATAGGTGCCAGTGCCGTTTGCTTCCTCCAGAATGACGGCATTTTTCCGGTGCTCTGCTTTTCTTTCATGAGCAAGCGCGTCGCTGTTACCGGCGCCAAGCTCTTCCAGCAGCTGATAATAGATCGCCGCGTGCCCCATTGTATCCTGGCTGATGGAGGAAAAGGCGACATCCTCTTCAATATGAGGAGCAAGGCCTAGCCATTCTGAGCCTCTGTACGCAAGGATAAAATCGTCGTCTGCCAGCTGAAGAAGAAGCTCTAGCAGCGCTGTATAATAAGGTTTGTTTTCTTTAGCCGTTTCTGCTGTGATCTTTGTCATCATGCTTTTCCTCACCCCAGGACAAAATCTCTTTTTCATCAAGCATCTGCTGTTCGTAAGCGCGCCATTTTTTCTTCAAATAGCCGTAGCCTTTTGTTGTGCGGTAATCCTTGTTGTCGAGCCTTGCAAGAGATTCCCGCTCTTCCTCTGTCATCTTTCGGATATCTGTCCGCTTCACCACCCAAATATCTGCCGCAGGCTCTCTTCTCATGAAGTTTTCCTGTGCCATGACAAGCGCCAGCTCATGGTTCGGAGCAAGAAGGCTGAACTGATACTGCATGGGAGCTGTGTTCGTCCTTTTGCTGAAGACTTCAAATACTTCAAAAAATTCCGTCTTTTTCACTTGGTTTTCTTCCATTACCACAACCCCTTACTGTGCAGCCTGCTGGCTTTTCATGCTGAGCGCGTCCAGTACCCAACGATTGTTTTCATAGGACAGCTTTCTGAGTCTTAAGCGGGCTTCGGATTTCGGCCCTTTGTTTTTAACGATGTTTTTAAAATCATTCCAGTCTGGCTGCTGGTACACCCACTGTTCTTTCTCTTTGTCGTAATGCATCGTTTCATCCGGCAGCTTTAACCCGAGGGAAAGCAGACGCGGGATATATTTGCTGAAAAAATCCTGGCGCAGCTGTTCGTTTGTTTTTGTCCGGATTTTATATTTAATCGTCGTATCCTGCTTTGATGAACCGGTTGTTTCTGCTCCTGCCGGTCCGAAAAACATTAAGAGGGCCGGCCACCAGCGGTCAATCGCATCTTGAATCATCGCTCTCTGTTCCTCGTTTCCTTCTGCGAGTGCGAGAATAATAGATTCGCCGTGCTGGGCATGAAAAACTTCTTCCGCGCAAATCCGCTGCAGGGCTCTTGCATATGGACCGTAAGAAGCACCAAGCATGTTCGTCTGTGAAATAATCGCCGCACCGTCCACAAGCCATCCGATCAGCCCTGCATCTCCCCATGTCGGAGCTTCCATATGAAACACATTATGAAACTTCAAATCTCCGCTGAACAAATCTTCCATAATGTTCTCGCGCGTCTTGCCGAGCGGTGCCATTAAATCTTCCGCTACCCTCAGCAGCAGCTGGCCGTGCCCCATTTCGTCCTGCACCTTTGCCATAATGCCGAGCTTTCTTCTTAAGGTTGGCGCCTTCGGAACCCACTCTTTCTCTGGAAGCGCTCCCATTATTTCGCTGATGCCATGCATGGAAATAAGTTTGATGAGCGTCATCCTGTAGTCATCCGGCATCCAGTCATCGGCCTCAATTTTCTCGCCTGCCTGGATCCGTTCCATAAACAATTCGTATTTTTCCTGATCATTCCGCTGATGCTGAACAGACATTGCAGCCACAAGTCAGCCCTCCATTATTATGACGTTTATATAACGTTATTATATTTTATCATCATATACTATTCAAGTTTTTTCTGGCCCGCTACTTGGATGCCGTCTCTGTTCTGGCATCAATGAGCCTGACAGCCTTTCCTTCTGATCGCGGGATGGATTTCGGGGCAAGGAGTTCGACTTTTACTGAAATAAGGCACGCTGATTTAATGTGATGCAGTACTTCCTTCGCTAAAAGCCGGATTCTCTCATCCTGCAGATTGCGGTTCACTTCTTCATGAAACGGCTCTGCCAGCTCGACCTTCAGTGTAATCTCATCAAGGTGTCCCCGCTTTGAGAGCAGCAGCTGATAGTGCGGTGACACTTGTTTTACCTTCATCAGGCAATGCTCAATTTCCGAAGGGAAAACATTCACACCGCGAATAATGAGCATGTCATCAATCCTGCCTTTTATGCGCGACATTCTCACTGTCGTTCTTCCGCACCGGCACTTTTCCCTTGTAATGGAAGCAATGTCGCCTGTTCTGTATCTGAGAACAGGAATGGCCTCTTTTTTCAGGCTCGTAAAAACGAGTTCCCCGTATTCTCCGTCAGGAAGCGGCTCAAGGGTGTTCGGATCAATAACTTCTACAAGAAAATGGTCCTCAGCAATATGAAGGCCATCCTGCGCTTCATGGCATTCGGCAGCAACTCCTGGACCAATTACTTCACTTAAGCCGTAAATATCACAGGCTTTAATATTGAAAAGATCTTCAAGGATGTTCCTCAATTCCTCTGACCAGGGCTCCGCTCCGAAAATGCCGTACCCGATGCTTGTTTTCCGCGGATCTTTTCCAAGCTCAAGCATTCTCTCAGCAAGGTTCAGCGCATAAGACGGCGTGCAGCAAAGCACATCAGGCTGCAAATCCTCCATCAGCATAATCTGTCTGTCTGTGTTGCCTGCAGACACCGGTACAACTGTCATTCCGAGCCTTTCACCGCCGCCGTGCAAACCGAGTCCTCCGGTAAAGAGCCCATAACCATACGCATTATGCAGGGTATGGCCTTTCTCTCCGCCTGCCGCCGCGATCGCTCTTGCCGTAATGTCTGCCCATTGCTTCAGGTCATTTTCCGTATAGCCGATCACCGTAGGCTTTCCGCTCGTCCCGCTTGATGCATGAATTCTCGCGAGCTTGCTTTTCTCTGCTGCAAACAGGCCGAATGGATAGTGGCTGCGCAAGTCTTTTTTTACGGTAAACGGGAGTTTCTGAACGTCGACAAAGTGTGCGATGCTTTCTTCATTTACTCCCCTTGCCTCAAGCTGCTCTTTGTAAAACGGCACGTTCTCCATCACGCGCCTGACTGTGTTTTTTAACCCCTGAAGCTGCTGCTTTTCGATTTCTTCCCGCTCTGCCGTTTCAACCCGATGGAGTATCACCCTTCACCCTCCGTTTCTTTATTAAGCGCTTACATAACCATTTAACAAATATGACGTTAAAATATCGTTACCTGATTTTAACGTCATAAATCTAGTTTTAGAATAACTGCTTTAATGCGTTACTGTCAATCGGTCTATTCATTCTTTCTTTTTCTTTTTCAATATTCGTTTAAGACTGCCTGTTCTAGTGGGAAATAACATATAGAAGAGCAGATTAGGAGGGCAAAAGATGGAATTGAGGAGAAAAAAAGAATTTGCTTTAGGACTTATTGGCAGTATTTTGGGCTTTCTTGGCTCATTCCTTTCTCTCTATAGAGGCAGTTTAAACGCAGGTTTCCATTCGGATGATTCTGGCGGATTTTTTGTGCTTGGCTGGGTTGCTGTTATTTTATCCATATTAGGAGTTGTCGGCTCTGTTGTTGTCAGAGGGAACGCCAAGCCTGGGGCAATTTGTATGCTGATTTCAGCTGTGGGCGGAGTGATCTGCATCAGCCTTCATTATGCTCCTGCAGCTATATTGCTTGCTGCAGCAGGGTTAATGGGGCTTTTCAAAAAAAACAAGGGTGAGAATGTCAGCGCCTAGCCTTGAAACACATTGAGACTTATCCAATTGGTTTAGCGCCTTGCCTTTAGGAAAACTCCTAACTGACTCTCTATTAGGAGTAGATTGTATTAATAGAAGGCACTGTTGAAGGAAAGGTATATGAAGACTCATCAGTTCAGTTCCATATGAAAATACTTATGTTCCAGAGAAAGTATAAGGCTAGAAAGACCCGGTATATAATCGGGTCTTTTTTAGGTCATTATTAGTCGACAATTTTCTCGAAAACTTTCATATAAAGGAAATACTTTCAAATTACAGACAACTATAACACTATCAAACAGCAGGTTAAAGTGCCCATAAAACAATTACTTCAGCATCTAATTTCCCATTTCATAAAAATCATAAAAAAATAGCTTTGTCATTCTCTCCCTTGATGATATGATATCTCTGTTTACAACAGTATTAAAAATATTACATTAATATTACAGAGGGGTTATCTATTGAAAAAGATCAGTGCCATTTTATTATCTATTTTCACATTTGTTTTTGTTATTGCTCTATCTGATGCCAAAGCATCTGCTGCTTCGGAGCCATTTTTTGCAAGAACTCTCTCAGCAGAAAACATTTATAAAGGCGCAACGGTTAAATACGCAGTTGCAGGTACAGCTAAAGCAAGCGACGAACTTCTTATCCTTTCATCCTTTCAGAACAGCGGCGGTGAGAGCTGGTACCGCGTCCGTTCCAAAACGGTGACCGGCTGGGTCCCATCAAGCAAACTGAAAGTTTACGGCATTAACGCACTAGAAGTTACTTCTTCTGGTAAAAGCACCGTTATCCTTAAAGGGGCAGATGCTGCTTCATACAGTCCTGCCGGCACACTTTCTTCTTTTGAAACAGCGTTTGTCATCGGCTCTTTTGTGAACAAAAAGGGTGAAAAGTGGGTACGTGTGACAAACTTTTTGATAGAGGGCATTGAAACCGGCTGGGTTAAGCTTGATGATCTCAAGCCATCTGCAGCCAAAACATCCATCAGCACGAAGATTATTTATGGCGGGGCACCTCTTGGCGTGTCAGCAACTGCTAAATTGGATGATGCGAAAGACTATGTGAAATACGGCAATGCTGTAAAAATTATTGGCGGATATGATTCAGAAGAGAGTGATTTCCCGAGTGTGAGAATTGCATACGGTAAAAACTTCTCCAAAACCGGCTGGATCGGCTATGTTTTTACACAGGATGCATACGCTGATGCGATTGGCGAGTCAGTTGCAGTGCCGGCAGGTTCTGTACTGAAATCCAGTGCCACAGACAATTCCCGCACGGTTGCTTCCTTTAAAAAGGATACTATCATCACTATTCACGATATGTATTTCACTGTTTCGGACTTTTGGTTCCAGGTCAGCACCTCTTCTGGTGTTAAGGGCTGGCTGAAAGCTCCGGGAGAATAATCAATAAAACAGGGAGGCGCTTTGCGCCTCCCTGTTTCTGTTTATGTTCCAAGCTCCCATTTCCTTAGATGAAATGAAGCTCCGCCATCTGCCTCAAAAGAAATAGCTTCATTTTCAGGAGAGGGAAAATACCGCAATGTGAAGACTTCCTCTCCGCCGTTTACGAAAATCTCCGCTGAAGAAGTGTCCAAAAACAGATGAAGCTTTTCCAGCTTTTCAAGTAAACAGCTGCGGGTTTCAGGCTGGCCATCTTTAAAATCCGGGCGTTCCACTTGAAGCGTTCCCTCAGTTACATTAAATTTCAGAAAAGCATGTTCTCTTAAAGAGATCGTCAGTGAATTTCCGTCAAGTCTAATATCCTCTAAAAGGATTTCCGCCCGCACGCATGCTGCATCAGAAAGGGTTGCTTTCTCAGCTTCAATCCTTACTTCTTTCTTCATTTCATTTCTTCGAAGGGCTCTCAGCTCTTCAACTGGTGTTTGGATCAGTTTTCCGCCTTTTACATGCAGCTCTCTTGGAAGCGTTAATGCATGGATCCAATGATAGGAGACGGTTGGCTGATAAGGCTCCTGCTCATCTGTCATCCCCATCCAGGCAAACAAAATCCGTCTTCCTTTATGGTCATGCATCGTCTGCGGCGCATAAAAGTCAAAACCTCTGTCTAATTCTGCGAATGCCCCATGTGCAAAGGATTCTTTTTTCTCATCCAGCTGACCGATGAAATAGCCTGATTGAAAGAGGTTCTGATACTGGAAGCCCTCCGGTTTCAGTCCTTGAGGCGAGATAAGAAGGATCTCCTTTCCATCTAACGGAAATAAATCAGGACACTCCCACATATATCCGAAATCACCAAGTCCGTTCATTCCTGACCCGGCAATTTTTCCGATATGTTTCCAATTTTCCAGATCTCTTGATGAGAACAATACGGCAGCGCCTTTCTTTTCAAGCGTTTGAGCGCCTAAGACCATGTACCATTTATCTTCTTTTTTCCATACTTTAGGGTCGCGAAAATGAGCTGTATATTCCTCCGGCAGATTGATGACTGGCCCTTTTTTTTCAAAATGAATGCCATCTTCAGAAACAGCCATGCATTGATAGGTTTCCCGCTCTCCTGCTTCGTTTTTAACGTTTCCTGTATAAAACAGATAAAGCCTGCCGTCATTGACAATCGCACTGCCTGAGTAGCATCCATTCTTCTCATAAGGCTCACTCGGCGTGAGGGCGATCGGAAGCTCTTCCCAATTTACTAAATCTGGTGATGCCATATGAGCCCAGTATTTTGCGCCATGATTTGTTTCATAAGGATTCCATTGGTAAAACACATGATACTGGCCTTTGAAATAAACAAGGCCGTTCGGGTCATTCAATAGACCTGATGGAGGCTGGATATGAAAGGATAGACGGTAAGGATCTTCATTCACCGCTGCCTGGTTTTCTTCTGCTGCTCTGTTTGCGCGTTCTGCTAGATGATTGTGTTTCAAAACCATTCTCCTTTATCCTTATTTAATCTTTTGCTTCAACATCTTCCTTCAGTTTATCTGAATACCCGAACATCCATGTCAAAACAAAGGCAACGGCAATAGCGACCAGATTGACAAGCAAATACAGCAAAATCTGACCGTTAAGATACAAAAGGGCTCCCGGAATAACCGTAATCGACATTCCAGTTGCTTTTAGACCGAAAAGCGATGCCAGAAATCCCCCCACAGCGCCGCCTGCCATGCCTGCTATAAAAGGTTTTCCATAGCGGAGATTTACCCCAAAAATGGCTGGCTCTGTGATCCCAAGCAGTGCAGAGAACGAAGACGGCAAGGCAAGAGCCTTTAATTTCTTTGATTTGGTTTTCAGGCCGACTGCCAGTGCTGCTCCGCCCTGAGCTGCTACTGAACATGTCACTATGGCGTTATAAGGGTTAAAGCCATATTTGCCGAGAAGCTGAATCTCCAGCATGTTAAAAATGTGATGAACTCCTGTAATAACAATGAGCTGGTTCAATCCGCCGATAATCAGCCCGCTTATTCCAAACGGAATGTTGAGAACCGCAATCGTACCGCTCAAAATATAATTTTCGAGACCATGGAAAATCGGGCCGATCAAAAATAAAGCAAGAGTAATCATGATCAGCAGCGTCAGAAACGGTGTGATGATTAAATCAAGTGCTTCAGGAACGCGCTTTCGGATAAACCGCTCCACTTTTGCTCCAAGAATCCCGGCGATAAAAGCCGGAAGGACTGATCCCTGATAGCCGACTACCGGAATAAAGCCCATGAACATCAGTGGCTTAACCTCGCCGCCAGCTACTCCCCATGCATTCGGCAAGCTCGGACTTACAAGCATCAGCCCGAGCACAAGACCGATAATCGGACTTCCGCCAAAAACCCTGAACGTTGACCAGGCGACAAGCGCTGGAAGAAAGACAAAAGCAGTATCTGTTAAGATTTCTGTAAACAATAGAAAGTTTTGAGGAACATGATCTGGCGTGAGTCCAAACAGCTTTAATATTTGCTCCTGCATAACAAGGCCGCGCACTCCCATAAACAAACCAGTCGCCACTAAAGCTGGAATAATCGGTACAAAGACGTCACCAAAAGATCTGATTGCACGCTGCATCCATGACCCGCTTTTAGCAGCTTCTTTTTTCTGCTCTGATTTCGTTGAGCCTTCGATCCCAAGACCAATGACTTCCTCATAAATTCTGTTAACAGTTCCTGTTCCAAAAATGATCTGGTACTGACCGGAGTTAAAAAAAGCTCCTTTTACTTTATCCGCTTCTTCCACTCGTTTCTGGTCAATTTTCTCTTTATCATGCACCATCACTCTGAGCCTTGTTGCACAGTGCGCCACTGATGCAATGTTATCCCTGCCGCCGACCGCATCGATGATTTTCTGTGCGATTTCCCTGTTTTCCGCCATCTCCTTCACCCCTGTTTCAAATTTGTGGAATCGATTCCACATCTAAAAAAATATTTTTTCTAAAGGCTGAAAATTTTCACGAGTGTAATTGTAACCGATTTCAAACAGTGTGGAATCGGTTACACAACCCATTATATACTCTCTCTTATGAAAAGTCGATAATGCAAGTGGATAATTTTTTCCTTTTTTGTCTCATTCTTAATTTCCTGCAGAATAAGGCCTGCGGCTTCTTCTCCTGCTTTTTCGTAGCAAAAGTCCACTGTTGTCAGGGAAGGAGTAATGTATTCGGACATTTCAGAAGAACCCATTCCAGCTATGGCTACATCCCCGGGGACGCTGAGACCAGCCGATTTTAAGTAATTCATAGCACCGACAGCAAGCCTGTCGGTTACAGCAATAACAGCTGTAGGCTTCTTTTCAGACAGTGTGAGCATCCTTTCCGCTGCATCACGTCCTGAGACTGCATCAAAATCCGCAGTCTGTACCCAGTTCTCTTCTATTGGCAAACCCAGATTTTTCATCATGGTAAGATATCCTTTTTTTCTTAAATAACCGACTGCCTCGTCCTTTTCATCCACTCCGATAAAGCCAATCTGCTTATGGCCTTTTTCAATCATCAGTGACAAAAGGTCTTTTGTTACCTGTTCATCATCATATACAGCTGAGCAGATGCCAGGCAGCGTCTGGCCGACTGCTGCAAATGGAAGATCAAGTGACTGAATGGTTTGAATCAGTTTTTCGCTTGTATTTGTCGCAGACAGGATGATGCCGTCGACATTTCGGCTCTTCAGCAGCTTCAAATATTCTATTTCTTTTTCTTCGTTCAAGTTCGTCGCTGCCAATAGAATTTGATAGCCATCCTTCGCAAGCCTCTCATCAATTCCCCTGACAAGCCTGCTTGATGTCTCAGTGCTGATCTTCGGCAGGATCACGCCTACTACTTTCGTTTTTTTCGTACGGAGCGCCTTGGCATTCTCGCTTGGTATATATCCTGTCTCCTCAATAACCGCCAGAACCCTTGAACGGGCTTCATCGCTGACATATCCGGAATTGTTTAATACTCTTGATACCGTTGTTCTGGAAACATTGGCTCTTTCGGCAATCATCTTAATCGTTATCATGGAAGACCTCCCGATCACTCTTTCTGCTAAAACGTATTCTACTAGAAATTGGGACAGTTGAGAAGGAGAGTGTTTTAGGGGCTGTAATTATAAAAAAGGAAGCCGCATATAAAATGATCAGCACCATGTCAGGGCCTATTATGTTGGTGATTCTCCAGATCCCTGTGATCTTAGGTAAAATCCATTTCCTCCGTTACGTTATTTTCTCCTGTTGTCTCCTTCTTCCTCTTCTCTCTTTTCCAGCCGGAATTCTTCGGGGGATTGGCCTGTTATATGGTCGAAAGGAGTGTAGGAATTGGCAGGATATTTCTTTTTTCGCAATGCTTTAAATAGAATCAGTGCGATGAGAGCCGCGACAGCAAGCATAACAGCTGCAGCTATGATACTTCCAAAGTCCATTTGGCTCCCTCCTTTTTTTTACAATTATACCGTAATTTCAAAAAGGCTTCCTCATGCAAAAGGTTTATTCTTCTTGTAAAACGTGAATGGAACAGCAAATGGTTAGGAGGAAAAGACGTATGTTTCAAATCATTCCAAGCAGAGATTCTTCTGTTATTGCACTAGAAGTGAAAGGCGAAGCAACAGGGGCTGACGCAAAGGTCGTTGACCAATTCGCAGAAGAACATTACGGGCAGAATGACAAATTCAGTGTGTTTGCGGTGATTCACGAAATGAAAGGCGTTACCCTTGAAGGCTTGCTAAAGGGAATGAAAACAGACGCCAAAAGATGGAACCAGTTCAGAAAATTTGCCGTAGTCAGTGATAAAAACTGGATTGAAACCTCTGCAAAAGCAGCAGCGGTACTTCCTGGAATTGAAGTGAAGGTGTTTGAAAAAAACCAGACAGATGAAGCCTGGGATTGGCTGAAAAAGTAGAAAAGAGTTTCCTCCGTTTGGAAGGAAACTCTTTTTTTAATAGGCTTTCCCGACTGGTTTTACCGGCCAGAACAGTGCCCTGTTTTGTTCGGCATAGTGAAACAGCGGCACTTCTTTGCAGAGTGAGCGGTAAGGAAGAGGAAGTAAATTATGCGTCTGAACAGCAGCTTCAGCCTCACGGACCTGCCATGGCTTATGAGGGATGCCAACCTGGATCAGCAGCCTTCCCAATGGTGACCAAGCGTAATACCTTTCTAGCAGCCATGACTCAAGGCTGCCTTTTTCAGGCTGATACATCTTGCCCTTTGGACGCCACTGCCCTTCAAATAATGCCCCAGACCTTCCTCTGCGTTTGCTGTAATACTGAAAAGCCTGATCCTCAAAAGACATGTTCATTTTTGCATAATAATAAGGCAGCGAAGTCATCCTTGCGCCTGCTGCATCCAAAATTTTATTGGCATCAAAACTGAAAAAATATAAGCCTGGAACTCCTTGCCGCTTTACATAGCTGCGCACTTTAAGCTCTAGGTAATCGCCAAGATAGGGAACAGGATGACTGCCGAACCGCATGTCCCTAATCAAAAAGGGAATGATCGTGATCCATGCTGTGCCTTTGAATGTGTCAATCTGCAGTGAGGCCGGAATCAGGTCTCTTAATGCTTCTGGCTGGACGCGCAGATGCATAAACAGCAGATGCTCCCAGCTTTGCGCCATCACCCATGGACCTTTCGGGACAGGTGTATTGCGGTGATTTACGGTTTGCAGTATGTCTTCAAACATTTAGCCTGCCTCCTCGTGCAGCTTGCTATTACTACAGTTGCCATATAAAAGCTGGGCTTAAACCTCTTATTGAATTTTGTGCAGATTGCATATCTATCTCAAACATTTCCCAAAAAATTAAATAAGATATAGCATGACTGAAAAAGTCAAATTATCGAGAAAAGCAGTGGTGAATAATGACAATTCAAAACTTGATTGTGAATGGCGGCTTTGAAACAGGGACTCTGGCTCCCTGGATCCCTGTCAACAGTTCCATCACAAGCCAATTTTCCCATTCTGGAAATTTCTCTGCGCGCCTGACTGGAGGAAATGTTCTATCTTATATCACACAAGTGGTGCCAATCTCTGGTGGGCAGAGCTTTGAACTGATCTTCTCTCTATCAAAGGCGGGGGCTCTTCCAGCCGGCCCCGTCCAAGCTCAGGTGCAGTTTTTGGATAATCTCGGCAATCTTCTCTCCTCTGGTCTATTCGTCTCTCTACCACCTAATCGGATTCCGGCCGCAGGCAGTGATACATGGCTTGAAATTTATCAAACTACTAGTATAGCTCCTCCAAATGCTGCTCAAGCCTTTGTTCTCATTAATAATCTGCCACAAGCTGGTACAGCGGACATTCTTGTGGACGATGTTGCTTTTTTGGTTTCTGAAGGGGGAGGGACTGGGGTTACGGGACCGACTGGAGTTACTGGGAATACCGGAGCTACGGGGGTTACTGGAGCTACTGGATACACGGGGACTACTGGGAATACCGGTGGCACAGGGGCTACTGGAGCTACTGGTTTGACTGGAAGTACAGGGGCCACTGGCACTGCTGGAAGCACGGGAACTACTGGAGACACTGGGGCTGCTGGAGCTACTGGTTTGACTGGAAGTACAGGGGCCACTGGCGCTACTGGAAGCACGGGAACTGCTGGAGTTACTGGGGCTACCGGGGCTACGGGGGCTACTGGAGCTACTGGAGCTACTGGGACTACCGGAGACACTGGCGCTACAGGAGGCACAGGGGCTACTGGTACAGCACTTCCGTTGGCTGTGAACCGAATTTATGTTGCCAATGGAGGAAGCAATAATCTATCTGTCATAAACGGAGTAACCAACACTATTATTGCAACCATCACCGTAGGTACTTTTCCGTTTGGAGTGGCTGTCAACCGATTTACAAATCGAATTTACGCAGTAAATACGGCAAGCGCAAGCAATAATGTCAGCGTCATTGACGGAGCTACAAACACCGTTATTGCAACGGTTTCAATTGGAAATAATTCTGATACAATTGATGTCAATCCTGTTTTAAATCAGATTTATACTTCGAGTGAATCAAGTAACACTGTCTCAATTATTGATGGAGGCACCAATACTTTACTGGAAACAGTACCAGTAGGAGCTTTTCCTACAGACGTAAGAAGCAATCCATTTACAAGCAAAATTTATGCGGCAAACGCTGGAAGCAGCAATGTTTCGGTAATTGATGCCCAAACATTCAGTGTCATAGCCACAATACCTGTTACCTTTCCATTTAAAATTGGGATCAATACTGAAACAAACCGAATTTACATCTCTTCAAGGAGCACCCAACTCATTTCAGTAGTAGACGGAGTGTCTAATACAGTGATTGCAACGGTTCCAATTGGAATCACACCTTCCCAAGTTGATGTAAATCCTAATACAAAC
The DNA here is from genome assembly GCF_021166585.1 of Metabacillus kandeliae. Taxonomy (GTDB): domain Bacteria; phylum Bacillota; class Bacilli; order Bacillales; family Bacillaceae; genus Metabacillus_B; species Metabacillus_B kandeliae. Next base: position 35,840 of record NZ_JAJOZE010000015.1, on the reverse strand, counting down.
ACTATTTATGCTGTTAACACCGGCCAAAACAATGTATCTGTTATAAATGGAGAGACGAACACAACTATCGCAACAATACCTGTTGGAAATTCACCTTTTGGGGTCAGGGTGAATTCACAAACAAATACAATCTATGTTTCAAATCAAGATGACTTTACTGTATCTGTTATCAGCGGCAATACCAATTCCGCCGTGGCAACCATTTCAGTTGGTGCCTCTCCAAAAGGCATTGGAATTAATCCTTAATTGCAAGGGTAAAGCATAGAAGACGCTATTGTCCTCTGTGTTTTTTATGTAAGAAAGGCAAAGCCTGTGGCTTTGCCTTTTATTTCTTTAGCTTTCAGCCTATTCAGCAGAAATCTGCCATGTAACGCCGTATTGGTCTTTCACCTGGCCATAGGCAGGACTCCAGAATGTCTCCTGCATTTCCATAATAACCTCGCCGCCATCTTTCAGTTTATCAAATGTGTCTCTTGCTTTTTGAGGGTCGTCGATGATAAGAGCAATGGTTACTTGATCGCCTGTTTGATAAGGCATTCCAGGGAACGTATCGGAGAGCATCAGGTCAGTGTCCCCTACTTTCATTTGAGCATTCATAATGCAGTTTTTCGCTTCTTCTGGAGTAGGGTGCTCAGGGTTAGAGGGCATGTCGCCATACGTCTGAACGGCCTGTACTTTCGCATCCAATGCCTGCTCATAGAATTTGATTGCTTCTTGACCATTTCCATTCATCACTAAATACGGATACATTTTCATCATGCTCGGCACCTCATTTTAGTTTATTCGAACAATTGTTCTACTTTATTTTAATAGGTTTCATATACTGGAGCAACATGAAATCGTTCCCTGTTTATGAAAAATATTATTTCATATAAGAGGAAACTTTTTCCATAAAAATTCGTCTTTAATTATAAAAGCTCTCATTATCAGGAGTGGTGAAATGTTTAAAAAACGGAGTACCTTCTTTTTGCTGGTGGTCCTTTTAACAGGCTGCGGTAATCTAAACAGCCACAGCAGCATCATTGACTGGGTTGATTTTATTAAGTGGGATGGCAAGGACTATGCGGGAATTGATTCTGGTGTTTTAGCCGACCCAAGCTTTATTGGCGAAAAAGTCGGCATGGTCAAATTTAAAGTGGATGGAAATGTAACAGATTCCACTTACAAAACACGGAACGGTGATGCGGCTTTTCATGAAAAAGGAACCGCTATTTACAAGCTCAAGGGACAGGAGGATTTACTTGCTGTAAAGAATTCCCGGTCAATCAATGGCTACGAAGTGTACTTTACAACTGAAAATGCCCGCTATCACTGGCGCTATAAGGATATGCCGGCCGCTAAAGTGAAAAAAATCGAAATATATCAGGCATACACAGCAGATGGGACTAAGCTGCTGAACACCATTACAAACAAAAGCAAGGTGATACGTTTCCTTCAGCTGCTGGAGAAGGGAAAAACAGCACCGAATTTCCAGCCTGACACAAAAAAAGGAGACCCTCTTTATTACGAGATGACTTTTTATACTGGTGAACCTGTGGCGTATAAATACTCACTCTTATACGATGGCAAGACGTATTTTTGGTACCCGGATGATACAGCAGTCTTATCGCAGGAAATAAAAGATTTTATTCCCTAAATGCGGATGCTGTCGCATCCTCCTTCCTTTCACTCACTTTGTCGATGCGCGGGTTAAAAAGAAAAGGTTGTATATATTTCTCGGGAAATGATTTATTTTGCGATTGCTGATATAGCAGCCTGTTAAGGAATCATATCGCCAGGCGATACGGTGTTATTTGCGAAATAAGGAGAGAAAGCCGCCCCACTTTTCTTTCGGCTTTGAAACTTCAACTTCGATACGAGTGTTCAGGGAACGCCATTCCCTCTGCTGTTCTTCCCTCATCATTTGTATTTCCCGCCGCAGCTGCTCGCTCTTCTCTTTTTCATCCTGCAGGAGCTGTTCATATTGGGCGGTCTGCATTTCCATTAATTTTTCTATCTTTGAGTTGGTTCTTTGAGCTGAGTTTCCGATGCTTGAGCTAATCACATGGTGATCCTGCTGAAGCTGAGAAACCTTTGTTTTCATTGATGCCATATCGCTTGTCAGCTGTACATTCATCTCTCTCGTTGCTGCAAGTTCCTTAACAAGAACCATCAAGATCTCTTTTATTTGGCTGGGATCACTCGGCAGATCCTGATATGTATCGCTAACCGCTATCTCTTTTTTATCAGAGCCTTCCAATCTTTCCGCCTGCTGCACCACTAAAGTTTTCGCTGTATCGTCCAGCGGCTTTTCTGTATCGCGGAGTGCTTTAAGAGCCTCGAGATCAGACTGGACAAAAATTCGCCTGTCGCCATCCTTTAAAAATTCGTATCCATTACGCTCAAGGATTTGGCCATACTTTCTGACAGTAGGAGTCGCAATACCTACTGTTTCTGCTGCTTCCTTGGAAGAGTAAGCCCGTTCATTCGGCTGTATATCACGTCGCATATCGCCCCTCCTTATCTATATCAAAAAACTATTATTCTTCTTAAAAAACTTCCTATATAGACTAGTGTAGCCTATCTCAGAGCTATTAGGAAGCCCGAACACCATACCTTTCTCCTATTTTTTCATCTCTAATAAACGATACGATATAGTTGCTATTTTTCTAAGGACATTAGAAAAGCCGCCGTAAAAACGGCGGCTTTCTCTCAATCAATCGGCAGAGGAGCATGAGGCGATACAAGCTCCTGCTCTCTTAATTCCATCCAAAATGCATCCGGAATTTCTTTCTTTGCAGCTAGTATATTTTCTTTAGCGTGAGCAGGTTTTGTAGAGCCCGGAATGACGGCTGCTACTGCAGGATGTGACATGGAAAATTGGATAGCAGCACCCTGCATGCTCACTCCATGCTTTTCAGCGATATGTTTTAAACGGTCTCTTTTGGCAGTAATTTCATCTGGAACTTCTCCATAATTGTAATTGTTCCCGCCAACGGCTGCTCCTGAGCTGAACGGGGCACCGGCAACAATTTGGACATTTCTCTCCAGTGCTCTTGGCATTAGCTTCAGCAAGGCACGATCATGGTTCAAAATCGTATACTGAGTAGCCAGCAAACAAAGATCAGGGGTTGTCTCTTCAAGCTCAATCGCAAGCTCGATCGGTTCAGTGCTGTTAACTCCCAATCCCCATGATTTGATGACTCCTTCTTCCCGAAGACGGGTCAGTGCCCGAAAGGCTCCTGTTCTCGCAATGGCAAACTGTGACACCCATTCATCGCCATGAAAATCGGGCGATACATCATGTACGGATACAAAATCCAGACGATCTGTTTTCAGACGCTTTAAGCTTTGCTCGATGGATCGCATTGTCGCCTCTTCACTGTAATCATTGGTTAATTTATTTTTTCGTCCATATTCAAACATACCTTCTTTTTCTTCTGTTTTATCTTCAACAACCCTGCCCACTTTTGTGCTTAAGAAAAAATCATCGCGATTGTATTTGGATAAAGCCTCACCAAGCCGCAGCTCTGCTAAACCGGCTCCGTAAAAAGGAGCTGTGTCGAAATACCGGATGCCCTGCTCCCAGGCAGTGTGAATCGTTTCCATTGCTTCCCCTTCCGGAACCTCTCTGAACATATTGCCGAGAGGTGCTGTACCAAAACCCAGTTTATCTTTTATCTGGACCATATCTGCTGCCTCCAATTTCATCATCACTTATGATCTCTACATGTTTTCAATTCCTTATCCAGCTTCACACTAAACACATTTTGGCATTTTCATATCCTCAAATAAGATCCTCATGAAGATTAACCGGGGAGAAAGATACCTGCAGTGCACAAAAAAAGGCTTCTCAATCGTGTCTAAACGATCGAAAAGCCCCTTCCAAACTGTCAGGAAATTTTTTCATTATCTGCTTTAAATTCCTTCTCCCAGTATGTCGCATTTTTTATTCCCAATGCTTTTGGATCAAATACCGGGTCTAGTCCCTGCTTTTTCTGCTTTTCATAATCCCTCAAGGCGACCAGTGCCGGCTTAGCGAGAATTAAAATGGCGATAACGTTCAGCCAGACCATTATTCCAAGCCCGGCATCCCCAAGGGCCCATGCCACTTCGGCAGTCTTAACTGAACCATAGAATGTGGCAGCCATAAGAACAATTTTCAGTACCAAAGTTGTCCATTTCGTATTTTTGCGGAATAAATATGTGATGTTCGTTTCAGCAATATAGTAGTAAGCCATGATGGTTGTGAAAGCGAAGAAGAACAGTGCAATTGCGACAAATCCTGCTCCAAATCCAGGAATTACTTTATCAATGGCTGCCTGGGTAAAGCCCGGGCCCGCTTGAATGCCTTTCAGGTTGTTCACAATGAAAGATCCATCTTTAGCCTGTGTGTTATACATACCTGTGAACAGCATCATAAACGCAGTAGCCGAGCAGACGAAGAGCGTATCAATATATACAGAAAAAGCCTGTACCAGACCTTGTTTTGCGGGATGCGAGACTTCAGCCGCTGCAGCGGGATGAGGTCCAGTCCCCTGCCCTGCCTCATTTGAGTAGATCCCTCTTTTTACTCCCCAGGAAACAGCCATACCAACCAGCCCGCCAAAGGCTGAATCAGCGCCAAAAGCACTCCTGAAAATTAACCCGATCACATTCGGCAATTCTGTTATGTTCATAAAAATGATAACGAGAGATAAGATAATGTAGCCTAAAGCCATAAATGGAACAATCAGCTGAGCAGTCTTGGCAATCCTTTTTGTTCCTCCAAAAATAATAAGGCCTAATAGAATGACTACTACCGCACCGGTAATAGCGGGATTAATTCCAAACGCATTTTTCATTCCAAGTGCAATGGAGTTTGCCTGCACGCCAGGCATCAGCACAGCCATGGCGATAAGCGCCGCAAAAGCAAAAAGGACAGCAAACCATTTCCAGCCTATGCCTTTTTCAATATAAAAAGCCGGTCCTCCTCGATATTGCCCATTATGCTTTTCTTTGTAAATTTGGGCGAGTGTTGACTCAACGAAGGCACTTGAAGCCCCGATGAAAGCGATGACCCACATCCAACAAACGGCGCCGGGTCCGCCAAAAGCTATTGCTGTCGCAACACCTGCAATATTACCCGTTCCGACACGCCCCGAAAGTGCTATAGCTAGTGCCTGAAAAGAAGAGACACCAGCCTCAGAGCTTTTCCCCTGAAACATCAGTAAAACCATATCTTTAATATGCCGTACCTGCAAAAACCGAGTTAAAATAGAAAATAAAAGTCCTACTCCTAGTAATATGTAAATAACTGGGGTGCTCCATAAGATACCGTCGAGTTTTGCCACAAAATCCGCCAAGCTACCACCTCTTTTTCTGAAAATTTACTCTTTTATTATAAATTAGACGGAATATTTACACAATACGACTGTCACAAATTCTAACAAATAGGTGATAGTGTTCATGTCATTTGCCGCAATAAAAGGCTGTTCCCTTTAGGAAACAGCCTTTCCCGCATTTAAACTCCTGTAAAGACCGTGTCGTTCACCCAGCCGCTTTGTCCGTTAGGGAACTTGATCATTCTCCATGTGCCAAAGCCATCTTTTTGGAACGGGTCGAAATAAGTATCGTGGATTGTAACAATGGTGCCCTTCTTCAATTTAGCGGTCACTTTGTAATTTTCACCGGCGCCTCTTCGAACTTCAGCATTAAGCACCTGAACTTCTCTCATTTTGCCATATAGCCCCTGATACTTGTAAGTATCTATGTATCTGCGGTCTACCCAGCCCTCATGCTGCCTGCTTTTCACCTGGTATTTAATTTTATAGCGCACTTGGGGATTGTCCGGATTTGAAATGGCATCTGTGAAGACTCCGGCAATGGAAACTGGATACTTATACGTTAAAACATCGCCAGAGGCGTTCTTAAGCTGGCTGTCAGAAAAGACAGGGGTAGATTTGGCAGCAGTGACTGTAGAAACACTCAGTCTTTCTTCAGGTGAGGTTAAGATGGTCAGGTCCTCCAGATTAACCCATCCATCAAAAAGGACCGGCTCCCAAATTTCACTTAAAAGAGCCCAGTTGTTGGCTTTTACCCAGCGTTCTCCTTTGCTGTTAATAATGGAGGCGTATACATCTGCTCCCTTGCTTTTCTGCACTGTATCAGTTTGAGTATAGCTGTCTTCGGCGCCCCTTCTTACTGCTGCATCTTTCACGGCAGAAAGGTGAAGACCTTCAGCTCCATATGGGCGAAGCTGATCTTCCTGAATCCAGCCTGTATCATCATTAGAACGGACACGAAGCCATTCTTCCCCTTGATTATTCCTGATGCTTCCGAGAACGAGCACTTCATCGTTAAACTTAAACTTGTGGGTTACTCTGTAATCTGCCGTGGCCCCTCTGTGAAGCAAAACTTCTTTTTCATTCATTCGTCCAAAAAGTGTTTCATTCGCACTTGCTGCTTGGGCATCTGCTGCTGCAGAAACCGATCCGATGGCTGAAAAAAGGAGAACCGCAGACAATAGTTTTTTCAATTGATTACATCCCTTCAAATTGTGTTTTGTAACACTAACGCAACAATTGTAGCATGTAAAAAGATCCAAAAATGGGAGTTTTATATAATTGAGGCTTATTAACTAGGAAGCATGGGGACGGTTCTGCTGCTTCCGAAGCAAGAGAACCGTCCCCATGCTTCCCATAACAAAAAGAGAAGGCTTCCTTTTGTCGGAAGCCGTCTCTAAAAGTTCAGCTAAATATAGATTCTATTTTGGATTTGATTCCACCACATCCCCGTTCTGATACACATCATAGAATCCTACCGTACCGCTGCCCCCATGATCTATAAAATCCTGGCTTTGTGCTTTCAAGTTATAATAAACATTTCCCTTTGAATCCAGATGAATGACTCCATCGCTGCTAAAAACCAGATCCTCATTATTTAATGCTTTTTCTGCATAAGAAATGGCCTTTTTTACCGGAAATAATACTTTTTGGTGTTCATGGAATAGAGATGTCCATGTCTCTACTCCAACAATTCCGTCTACAGCCAGCCTATGGTTTGCCTGAAACTGGCGTACTTGTTTATCTGTTTGCGGCCCGAAAAGTCCATCCACTAAAGTTTTAAAGCCAGCCTGGCTTAACGTGGTTTGGACAAATCTAACCTCTAGGCTGGCGCTGCCTTTATGCAAAGTCTGCTGATGTTCAGGTGCTACGTCCAAAATAGGTGTAAGATCTGCAGGGAGTTCTTCCGCTTGAACATTTCTAACATCTGATGCGGCACTTGCCTGATATGAAATGGGGGCTGATAATACCATCGCTAAAGGGATCGCTGTTAGCCATTTCTTTTTCATCCTTATTCCTCCTAATTAGCTTGATGTTATTCGATACCCTCTCTTGTCGAAAAGTACCGTTTTTTGGCAGTTTTTTATAAAAAAGCATTGCTCATTTTCTGTAACGAGTTCTGTTTTCGAGTACAAAAACTTAATTCGCACACAAATCAGCAGTCCAATTCACCTGAATTGGACTGCTGATTTGTGTTTATAATTCAAGGTTTTATATTCCTTTAAAGGTGCTTAAGCACCCGAATTCACACTCATTTTAGCAAGGTGACAGAAGTTATTGTCATAGTGCTAATTCGTATGCTAATTGCTTTAAAAATTAGTGTGTTAAAAATGGTAAACAGATTTTTGGATATTAATGTAAAATTAAAGAAGAGCTTACTCAACAAAAGAAACAGGATAGTTTAAGTGAATAGATTCACAATCTTTGGTTTTATTCAAGGTTCCGTTCAAAAAATGCATCCATAACTATCAGATTGAGTATTTCTTACTAGAATCATTGGACGACTTAATGCAGATGTTACCGAAGATTGAACAAAGAATTTGCCTTTTGCGGGTCATTCATCAGTGCAATTTTGTTTTCCAGCATCCTGTTCAAAGTTTCTAGAATCTGCTCAAATTCGTCCCTTTTACGTTTGATCCCTTCGATCTTTTGTGTCAGAAGTTCAACTACTCTGAGAATAGTCAGAGCATTTGTATCATCTTCATGGAGGATTTCTTTCAGTTCGGCTAGCGAAAATCCCACACTTTGCAACTTCTTTATAAAAAGCAGGTATTCGACAGCCTGATCTGAATAATCACGATAGTTATTTTGCAGTCGCTGGACAAAGTGCCCATCCAATAAGCCCTCCTTCTCATAAAAGCGGATTGTAGGGGCTGTTAGGCCTGTTCTTTCTGCTAACTGATGAATTTTCATAATAATTCTCCTTAACATGGCTTGACTTTAAAGTATACTTTATAGTTTATGATCACTCTGTAGAAACATCAAATTAATGTAGCGGATTACGCGAGATAAGGAGAGTTGAACATGAAAAGTGCAGTGTTGAAAATGTTTGGTGAGTCATTGCAAATCGAAAACTTGCCAGATCCTGTTCTAGGTTCAGGAGAAGTTATTGTTGATGTTATGGCAGCACCGATCTTGTCTTATATGAAAGAAGTAATAAGCGGGGAACGTCAATATTTGTTCGACTTGCCTCAGGTTCCTGGTGCAGGGGCTGTTGGTCGTGTTCGAGCCGTTGGCCCCGACTCAACGCGGCTCTCTGTTGGAGATTGGGTTTTATGTGACCCGACTGTTCGATCACGCGATGGAGCCTTGATTCCTGATATCACTCTTCAAGGATTGAGTGCTCGCGGAGAAGGTGGGTTGAAACTCCAAAAGCATTTTCGCCATGGATCGTTTGCTGAACAGATGAGGATTCCGACAGAGAACGCTATCCCTCTTGGCTCAGTAAATGAGGCTGATGTAGCTAGATGGTGCGCGGTAAGTATATTACTCGTACCATATGGCGGCCTACTTGCAGCCAACCTACAACCGGGGGAAACGGTCTTAGTCAGCGGTGCGACCGGGAATTTTGGTAGTGCGTGTGTAGCGCTTGCGCTGGCTATGGGCGCAGGATGTGTCGTTGCACCAGGTCGAAACGAATTGGCGCTCGAAGATTTATCCCGCCGCTTCGGTCCACGTGTACGAACAGTACGACTTTCAGGTAGAGAGGATAAGGATTGTACGAACATGCAAAAGGCTGGATCGGGTTCGATTGACTGTGTTTTAGACATCCTTCCCCCGTCAGCAAGTACGAAACCAGTGCGGGCTGCTGTTATGTCCGTTCGTCCCTATGGCAGGGTTGTCTTGATGGGGGGCGTTGGAATGTTGGGTGGACCTGATTTAGAAATACCCTATCCCTGGATTATGAGAAATTGCATTACAATCCGTGGTCAATGGATGTATCCCATGGAGGCACCCAGTAAATTGATATCGCTTGTCCGTGCTGGACTCCTATCACTTAATCAGTTTGAAGTATCGACATTTTCGTTAGACCAGGCAAATGAAGCGGTTGAACACGCGGCTGCAAATGCAGGTCCTTTTAGAATGACCGTGATCCAGCCTTAATCTACTACTGTCGCGGTGAAATAACTCACTTGGAGGCAGTCGTAAAACATAAGGTGGTTGATAAAATAGGGTAGGTCTCTCGAATAATGTGAGAAACCTAATGTTTTTGTGGAAATTTAGTCCAAAATTTTCTTGGACAAACTGGGGCTAATCTTCAGCAAAATGCTACTTTAAAATAGGCTCGGAGCTTAATTGCTCCGAGCTTTTTTGTGTGCTATTTTACTACTAAAGTGTCGGCTAATTCAAACGCGAATTACCGGGCAAAGAGCTCTGTTAATTCAAATTTTGTACCTCAAAACCGAACCCCTTACATTTTCTGAGCAATGCTTTGTTTTTACGTTTCTATTTTGTATTTTCACTAAAAGTAACTGTATTCTTTAGTTTATTGCCGTCTTCCATCGAATTTTTACTGGCCATCTTTTTCACAAATTCCTTAACCGTTTTGAAATTGAAGCCGGACTCCCAGTATTCAGCTATTTCAGGAGTCACCTTGATCAGAACTACCTCCTGCTCTTCAGCGGAAGTGTTCAAAACTTTTTCAACAACAAAATTCATGTATTCCTTCTTCTTCTCTTCATCCTGGACACATTCAGCCGTACCGCTGATGGAAACGTAGGAATCGCCCGCATAGGCCAGGTTAACGGCAGGGTTATTTTGAATATCTCTGTATTTTTCCGTATCTTTCTTCGTGATGAACCAAATCTCTTCTTGTTCCATTCTGACTTCCTGCGTTTGCATTGGACGTGACATCAGCCTGCCCTCAGGGGAAATGGTTGTCAGCATCGCTACCTTCTCATCTTTGATCAATTCTTTAATTTTTTTAAGAGTTTTTTGATTTTCTGCAGTTTCATTAGACATTGTGGTTTCCTCCTTCTTATTCTCATCAGCTGGCACACCCGCATTTACTTTTTTCTTTCCCTGATGGAGGATTTATTACACTTTTAGCGGTTTTCACAAGGAGGGGAAAAGTACTCATACGCCGTGCCAGTCCATATTCCCTTCACATAATTATAGTAGGTAACATCTAAGAATGGAGGTGCAAGTGATCAACATTCTCTTTCTGGAAAGTCACCCGATGTGGATTTATGGACTGCCAAATGGATTCAAAGATGCTGGTCATACAGCCATCATTTCAGGACCTGTCAGTGTTGAAAATATTTCGCCGATGATAGAAGAGACGAAGCCTGATCTTATTGTCTCAATGGGCTGGACAGAGGAGCACTGGGAGGCGAAGCAGGTATGGATTCAGAGTGCTGTAAATAAGGCTATGATCCCGCTTGTGTATTGGGCAACGGAGGATCCTCTTCATACTGAAAATTTCACACTGCCGCTAATCAGCAGAATGAAGCCTGATTTTGTTTTTACTGTTACGCCTTCTTTAATCAGCATGTATGAGCAACAGGGCATAAAAGCCGCACACTTAGACTTTGGCTATCATGACAGTGTCCATCACCAGATACCGCCTCTATCAAACTATCGCAGTGACATTGCAGTCGTAGCTAATGCCTATCCAAAATTCATCAAAAATCATCCTGATGGGTTCCGATCTTCTTCTTTACAAACGCTGATTAAGCCTTTATTACAAAAAGGGATCCGTGTCGATTTTTGGGGGAAAGACTGGAAGCAAATGGGTCAATATCTGGGGAAGGAAATTCCTGATGATTGGATTCATGGATATTTGGATTACCGGGATGCGTACAAAGTCTATAGTTCAGCTAAAATTGTGATCGGTTTACAAAACTGCGAAGATCAGCTAACACAGCGCACTTATGAAACTCTTGGTTCAGGAGGGTTTCTGCTGACCAATGATACACCTGCTGTACGGGAAAAATTTATACCTGATCAGGACTTGATTGTTTCAGCCTCTCCATTGGAAACTGTACAAAAGGTTGAATACTATTTAATGAACTCAATAGAAAGGGAAATGATTAGAGAAAGAGGGCAAAACTCCGTCACAATAAATTCCTACCAGCAGCGAGCGGAGGAAATGCTTCGGCAATTATCAAACCGGGGCATTTTGAAGGAAACACCCCTATCTCCGGAAGGCGGGAGATGGATCGACTATGAAACCTTTAAAATCCATCATGTGATGCCTGGTGAAAGCTTACTGGGAATTTCAAGCAAGTATAACGTTCCCTTGCAGCATCTAAAGAAATTAAACAGTTTATCTTCAAATATGATTTATGCCGGCCAGATTATTAAAATTAACGAGAAAAAACCAGCTATTATTCCCCGTGCACTGAATTCCTGGCTGAGGATTGCGAATGGATTTTTCTAGAAAAGCCTTGGAAGCAGGGGGACGGTTCTTCTGCTTCCAAAGCACGAGAACCCCCTATGCTTCCCAGACATAAATTATTTCCGCAGTATCTTCTCCATTGCTTTTCCTCTTGCTAACTCATCAACCAGCTTATCCAAATAGCGAATTTCCTTCATAATTGATTCTTCCATGTCTTCCACTCGCACACCGCAGATCACACCTTTGATGAAGGTTCGTGAAGAATTCAGCTGGGGGGCTTCGGTAAAAAATGTCTCAAAGTCTGTCCTTTTTTCCAATACCGCTTCTACTTCTTCCTGGGTATACCCTGTTAGCCAGCATATGATTTCATCGACTTCTGATTTCGTACGCCCCTTTTTTTCCGCTTTCTTAATATAGTGAGGGTATACACTTGCGAAACTTGTTGTATAGATTCTATGTTTTTCCATCATTCATTCTCCTTTGATCATTCAATAGATTACTATCATTTTACCCTGATTTTTCGATGATAACGAATTCTCCAGCAAGACTTCGGCTTCGATGAGTTAGTTTTATGAAGAAGGGGTATGAAGCATGGGGACGGTTCTTCTGCTTCGGAAGCATGAGAACCGTCCCTATGCTTCATGCTAGGAGGCTTACGATGAAATTCACAGGAGCTGGTTTAGTCATCCTGGCTGCTATATGCTGGGGCATTAGCGGAGGAATTGCAGATGTCTTGATGAATAAAGGCTGGGACCCTATTGTGATCTCTTTTTACAGGGGAGCCGTTGGGTTACTTTGCTTTTTCATATGGATGATCTTTCGGTTCAAACAAAATGGGGGAACCTCTGCCCGCTTATACATATGGTCGGTGTTAGCCGGGATCGGTGTAGCTGGGAATTTTGCTTTTTATTTTCTCAGTATCCAGGCTTCAAGCGTTGCTGTCGCTGCTACTTTAATGTACACAGCACCCGTATTCGTTCTGTTCATCTCCTTTTTGCTGCGGATTGAACGTTCGACTTGGTTTAAATGGGGATGTATTGCCGGAGTGCTTATAGGGATCATCTTGCTTACAGGGGCCTATAATCCCGCATCAATTTCAGTTAGTTTTCTTGGAGCAGCAACAGGGCTTGCTGCGGGGCTTTCCTACGCTATGTTTATATTTGGCTTTAAAAATGCCTCTTCAATCGGCAAGCCCCAGACAACGTTAACCATTGCGTTTTTCTCTCTCTGTCTCATCCTTTTTCTATTTATGGACAAAAAAGAAGCAGCAGCCCTGATAACATCAAATGATATCGGGTGGCTGCTGCTATTAGGGCTCGTGGGAGCGGGCGTTTCCTTTACCCTGTACATAATCGGCATCCGATTGACTGCCGCGTCAACAGCTTCGATAATTGCAATGGTCGAACCTGTTACAGCCTCTTTATTTGGTGTCCTGCTACTCGGAGATCAGCTGGCGGCTATTCAGATTGCCGGAATGACGGTTATGCTGGTTACGATCACTGTACTTAGTGTGAAGCAATCGGAATGAGGAAGCATGTGGACGGTTCTGCTGTTTTGGAAGCACGAGAACCGTCCCTGCGCTTTTCCTGCGCTTTTCTAAGCTCTACTGCTTAATCGTGTTAAGGTTTCTTTAAATCCTTTTTTGAAAGAGGTTTTTGGAATGGGACCGATTCGTTTTTCATATTTTTCGCCGTTCAAAATAAACCCACCTTTAGTAAGGTACATAATTTCAACAATTTCTCGCATAAATACATCGAACAAGCCAATAAAGCGAATTACACTTTTAGTCAATGGAAATATTGGCTTTCGGCTTCCTGTTACTTGACGAGCTATCTTGATAATTTCTTCCCCCGAAATCAATCCTGCACCCGGTATATTCCAGTTCTCGCCATAAGAATCGTCTTTCTCAGCTATGTTTACAATCATTTTAGCGGCATCTGGCAAATAAACGTATTCCCGAGGTGTTCTCAAATTGCCAATAAAAAAAGAAGTTTTATTGGCTGCTATTCCTTCTAAAGTAGTCTGCAGATAAGAATTTTGTGATGTAGGACCATAATAATCCGGTAACCGGACGATTAACGCTTTAGCTCTTTTCCATTTAGAACTGAATATCAATTGCTCGAATTCCACTCTGATTTTTCCTTTTTTTGTATGAGGCTGCTTTGGATGATTTTCGTCTCCTTTCGCAACCTGATATCCATATACATAAATTCCATCTACTATAACAATCTTCTTCCCCAGGGTTTCTGCCGCTCTCATCACACTTTCCCCAAGTAATAGAAGCTTATCCTTCATCTCTTGATACTTTACATTTGCGCATTGAAAAATAAGGTCTGCCTCTTTTGCTGCTTCCACAATCGTTTGCTCATCAAAAATGTCCCCCAGTTTGTATGTTAATCTTGAATTATATTCATTTTCCACCATCAGTGCCTCCAATTTACTTTGAGAACGGCCGAAAGCAATAACTTCTATTCCTCTGTTTAATAATTCCGAAACAATAACCTGTCCAGTTCCACCAGTTGCTCCTAATACGATAGCTGTATCCATTTATTACACCTCTTTTTATTAGTGATTGGTCAATAACAAATCTTCGTAAAAAAATATCAATTGTTAATTTAATCTTTCATTATAAATAAAACTGCCGCAACTACTCATCTACCCTCTTAACATAATTGGTCATTTAATTTACCTAGCCAGCTAATGATACAAACAACAAAATAATCTAATTAAAAAACAATAATCCATTAATGCTTAATCTTAAATGTCACCTCCTTTATTTGTTATTGATTAATCACTAATTATTATCTTAAAAATAAATAACCTTTCGATTATTTACTTTTTCTTGCCATCTATCAGCTCAGGAATATCTAAAAAGTAAGCTATGTTACATAACATTCCTCTCGCTAGGAATGTAGTAACTTCATTTTCTGCGTCCTTTATCCCTGCTGCTTTGAACCGATCTGTGATGTAGCTTTGGATACTCGTCAATCCTTTTTGCGCTGCATTTCGTACAGTATTTTCTGTTACGGAAATTCCTATCACCTGCAATGCAATTTCATTAGGATAAGTTTCAGAAAGCTCTTCATATGCTGCAATCATCTCTGCAACGAGGTTTTCAGGACGAGCATCCACAATTTTAAACGTTTGAAGAATCCTTTCAAATGCTCGCTCTAAAGCCGCAATAAACAAAGTTTCCTTTGTTTTAAAAAATCGAAAGACATAAGGTTGCGATATGCCTGCTCTTTCTGCAATGTGTGCAGTAGTTGTATTATAATAGCCCCTTTTTGCAAACACTTCTATTCCAGCTTCAAGAATTTCCTCTTTACGATTTTCTTTATTAGACCTAACGATGCCGAACACCTACTCAAAGTTATTTATTGATCAATTACATTTTAACTAAATGAAAATATATAATCAAGCGGGGAAGAAACAAAAGGTCCGCTATTTACGAAGCATGGGGACGGTTCTTCTGCTTCAAGGAAGCACGAGAACCGTCCCTGTGCTTCCAAAAAAGAAGCAGCAGCCATGATGATATCATCATGGCTGCTGCTATTAAAGAAAGCATGAGAATTATTCTTACGCTTCGAGGAAGCACGAGAACCGTCCCTGCGCTTCATTACATTAAGTGGATTAGGTGGAACCCAATCCCAACCACGAACAACCCAAGAATCATAACAATTGGAGAAACTTTCTTCCTGAGCAGCCACATGCAGAGGAGTGTGATAGCCAAGCCGGCTAAACCGGGAATTAAGCTATCCAAATTGTCTTGCAAAGTTGTTACTTTAGTAGGGTCTAATGCAAGTCCAGCCTTTTGCTGTTCAAGTGCAGCTTTAATCCCTTCTGGTCCGGCAGGCAGCTTATCCCAATCAATAAAAGCACCATCGCTAAGTTTAACGGAAGAGACAACCGGTGTGAAGGTTACAGATACCCAGCGGTTAACTAATGCACCAAGGATGAACATGCCCAGTATTGACGCACCTTTGGTAATATCCCGAAGCAAGCCGCCAGACATGTCCTGAGAAATCTTAGAACCCGTTTTGTAGCCAAATTCCTGTGTAAACCATGTGAATCCCATTCGAACCAGATTCCATAAAACGAAGAAAAGTATCGGCCCAAGGATGTTGCCGGTCATCGCAAGAGAAGCCCCTAACGCTCCAAGGATTGGTCTGACTGTGAACCAGAAAGTTGGATCCCCGATACCTGCCAAAGGCCCCATCATACCGACTTTAACCCCTTGAATGGCTGTATCATCAACCGGCGCACCATTTGCCCGTTCTTCCTCAAGAGCTAAAGTAACACCAATAACAGGTGAAGCGACATATGGGTGAGTATTAAAAAACTCTAAGTGCCGTTTAAGTGCAGCGGAACGATCTTCTTTTGTTTTATATAATCTTTTGATCGCAGGAATCATTGAAAAAGCCCAGCCGCCGTTTTGCATCCGCTCATAGTTCCAGGAGCCTTGAATGAAAGTTGAACGCCACCAAGTAGAAATGCGATCTCTTTTTGTTAATTTCATTACCTGTGCCATCTATTGTCCTCCTCCTTCTTAGTAAGAATCGATTATATCCCCTATCGGATCACCGGTATTTCCGTTTCCGCCGTTGCCTGAACCGCCGTTTTTGGAAAGCGATAAATAGATTAGGGCAATAGCCACACCGATCACACCAAGACCGATAAGCGTGATCTGCGAGATCGTCGCTAATACAAAACCAATGGCAAAGAATGGCCATACTTCTTTTGTAGCCATCATGTTAATAACCATTGCATAACCAACGGCTACAACCATTCCCCCGCCGATTGCCAATCCCTCTGTCAGCCAGTCAGGCATAGAAGTTAGCAAGTCCCTAACAGGACCAGCACCAACAGCCAGAATTAATCCAGCCGGAATCGCAATGCGCAGCCCTTGAAGGCAAATAGCAACAATATGCCAGAATTCCACTTTGCGGATATTTCCTTCTCTAGCTGCAGCATCCATTAAATGAACCAATCCCGTTGCAATTGTACGGACGATAATGGTCAATAATAACCCTGCAACGGCAAGCGGAATAGCAATCGCAATGGCCGAGCCTACACCTGCTTGACCTTGTCCGCTTAAAACTAAAATAATGGCTGAAGCAACTGATGCCAGCGCAGCATCCGGTGCTACGGCAGCGCCTATATTCGCCCAGCCCAAAGCGATCAGCTGAAGGGTACCGCCCAAGATAAGAGAGGGTACTAAGTCTCCAGTAACAAGGCCGATTAACGTGCAGGCAACCAGCGGCTGGTGGAATTGGAATTCATCCAAAATGCCTTCCACACCAGCAATAAATGCTATGACCAAGACTAAAATTATTTGAATAATATTCAAATCCATGATGATGTTCCTCCTTTTTCCCTTTATAGGTTTATTTCCGTTTGTTTAACTCCGCTTGAGCATTCTTGATAATGGAGTCCATGTTGCCTTTTGAATCGTTCGGAACTTTCCGTACATCAAATGTCAAACCAGCTTCTTTCAGCTTGGCAAAAGCATCAATGTCATCCTGATTGAAAGCCAGCACCTTATTCGGCTGAACTTTACCAGGTGAGTGCGCCATGGAACCAACGTTGATTGTATCCAATGGAACGCCGCCTTCAACTGCTCTAAGCACATCCTGCGGGTTTTCAAAAAGAAGCAGTGCGCGCTCGCCGCCAAAATGCTGATCATCTTTTGCAAGTTCAATCATTTTACCGATAGGAACAACGTGCGCCCTTACACCTGAAGGAGCAGCCTGCTGGATCAGCCCTTTACGAAGTTCATCCTTCGCTACTGCATCAGATACAACGATAATCCGTGTAGGCTGTGTCGATTTTGTCCAGGCAGTTGCTACTTGTCCATGAAGCAAACGAGAGTCGATCCGCGCTAACACGTACTGGAATTTACCTGGAGAAAATGAAGCGGATGATTGAGAAGCAGCTGGAGCAGAATCTGCTGGTTCTAAATCTACAGGGCTTACTTTAACCCCTTCTTTTGCCGTGCCTATAATATGGGCAGCAATTTCATGCGCTGTGTTCATTGAAAAGCGGGATGCAAAGGCTTCAATTAGCATTGGCAAATTCAAACCGGCAACGATTGCCCAGCTGCCTTTATGTTCTTCAACCAAGCTGTTTGCTTGGTTAAATGGCGTCCCGCCCCAAAGATCGACTAAGAATAATACTTCGTCCTGGTTTTCGAAAGAGCCGATTGCTTCTTTCATTTTTGCCTTTACATCATCAGGTCCTTCACTCGGCATCAATGTAACAGCGTTTACATTTTCTTGTTCTCCAAAGATCATCGTTCCAGATTGCAAGATACCGCTCGCAAATTCACCATGACTAGCAATGATAATCCCAACCATTTTTTACCTCCTATTCTAAATGTTATAGCTTAATAAATGTGGTAACTGGTAAACTCATAAAGTATTTTTAAACTCATCGAAAACGGTTACAAATTCAACAAAAATAAAAAGGCATGAATAAAAGTCTGATTAATGGAAGATGAGGGCATAGTACACCCCTTGCTCTTCGTTTTAACCAATACTTTTCACTCATGCCTGATCGAATCAGTAACACGTAAAAAATAATAGCGATGATTATTTAAATTTATTTTGCAAACGCTGTCAATTAAGAGTAACAAGAATCTGCATACTTTAATGAGTCACTATAAAGACTATATCATACAGAATATTCCTATATCAAGAGATTTGTTTAGATGGCACAGAACTATGGTTTCGCTAAAATGTTAACAACTTTCTCTGCATTCCTGCAAAAAAAACCAAGTTCCACTTGTCTATTTCTTTCTAAATGGACTTTTTAAGGCGCGTTTAATAACCTTAAAGAAACTCAATGATTGGACCATATGCTTCGAATCTACGTATTCTCGAATGGTTCGCAAAACTTTTTTCGGATCTTTAGAAGAAAATGAAAATGTCCCATTTCGCTTAGTTTGGATAGCATATCGCGGGATCCATTTTCCTTTGAACATAATTGAAGCGATGATGTAATCAACCTCTTCCCATGGAATTTGAATAAACTTGCGAGCATCACGATCATTAAAGAATTCAAACCCTTTATCTCCGATCATGACCTTGCCATACTGTGAAATTCCACTATGGAAGGTTGCATTCGTAACTAAATCAACTTTTGTATTGATTGATTGGACCATTTGATTTACACTCATTTCTATTTAGAAGCATGGGGAAGGTTCTGCTGCTTCTTATCGTTGGTGCAATCTTACCATAAAACCCCTGTTCTTTTGAAGCATGGGGACGGTTCTGCTGCTTCCGAAGCACGAGAACCGCTGTTTATGGCAGTATGTTTTTTGAATATGAAAAGCCTGAAGATATGCAAGAAATGAGTAAAAGCTTGCATATCTTCAGGCTTTTAGTACTTTAACATATTCAACAAAAGCACCCGTTAGTTTAAGTACACTAATTAGTATTCCCTCTTGTTTCCCTTTTTTACGAACTCCCACTCGACCTCAATATTTTTTCTAACCCTTTGAAGAAGGTTGAAAAGTGCTTTTGTTTCTTCTGGTGAAAATCCAGATAGTGCGACACTATTGGAATAATCTCCTTCTCTTTTTAAAAACGGGTATACTTTCTCGCTTTTCTCGGTTGGAAACAACTTTTTAATCTTTTTATTGATTTTATCATCTCTCTTCTCAATAAAACCTTGGGTTTCAAGTTTTTTTACTGCACGGGCTGCTGTTGTTCGATCCACTTTTATCATTTCCGCCAACTTGTCTTGAATAATTCCTGGATTCTCATATATTCGAACAAGATACAAATATTGTCCTTTTGTCAGGTCATATTCTTTAAATTCAATATTGCTTATCGAATCTAAGGCTCTTGCTATCATTCCAATTTCACGAAGAATATCCGTCATTTTGCATAACTCCCGATTTTTTTGTTGTATTTGCAACAAAAATTATATATTGTTTTAGGTATGAACTAATTATGACTTGTTAAAAAGAATAAATCCAGAAAGGGATGAAGATAGGTGGAGTCAATAAGAATTACAGCAGATGAGGATTTAAAGACAGCATTTAGTATACGGAAAGAGGTGTTTGTTGAGGAACAGGGCGTACCATTAGAAGATGAGTTTGATGAATTTGATACGCTAAGTGGACAATGTAAGCACATATTGGTCTATTACAATCAACAACCAGTTGGTACGGGAAGGATAAGAACCCTTAATGGCTTAGGTAAATTGGAGAGGATTTGTATCTTAGAGCCATACCGTAAATTTGGTCTTGGAAAAGTAATTATTAATGCGTTAGAAGAAATAGCAAAAGAAATGGGGCTGTCACAAGTAAAATTACACGGACAAACGCAAGCAGAAGGGTTTTATGAAAAACTTGGTTATCGGACTTCATCTGATCCATTTATGGAAGATGGAATTCCACATATTCTTATGGTTAAAGAATTGTCTGCAAAATAATGATAAAGAGTTTGAGTAAAGTGAAATTTACTTTCTATATATTAGGACTATTAATATTAACCCTTGGTATCTCTCTTACTATAAAATCAAACCTTGGAACATCACCATTTGATGCACTTTTGGTAGGACTATCTGTAAACGTAGGTCTTACTGTGGGAAGTTGGGAAATTATAGTAGCTTTAATACTGATATGCTGTAATGCATTTTTAAAAAGACAAAGACCTGAAGTTCTTGGGTTGGTAACAGCCTTTATAACAGGTATTGGGATTGATATGTGGCTTTTCTTATTACACAATCTGATAACACTTGAACTATGGTTAAGTAAACTTATTTGTTTTGGTATTGGTTTAGTTGTTATCGGATTAGGCACTGCAATTTATTTACAGACAAATTTTGCACCAGTTCCAATTGACCGTTTAACGTTAATCATACAAGAATTAACTAAAACGAATATACTGTTTTCGAGAACAGTTATTTATCTCCTATTCTTAATAATGGCAATCATATTCAGTGGACCAATTGGCACTGGAACTTTATTAACTGTTTGTTTAGGGGGGCTAATTCTTAATTCCTTTATGCCAATTACTGAAAAAATATTAGACCTCGTTTTAATTCATTCTGTTACTTCAGTAAAATATGAATCAGATAAAAACCATTCAAAATAGAATGGTTTTTAATTTATTTATTAGTGTCCTTCCCATCATTGCCGTCCTTCATTGAATCATGCTGGCCATCTTACGCCTGACTCCCAGTATTGAGTAATTTCAGACGTCCAAATCTCTTCCTGATCCATTTTGACTTCCTGCGTCATTACTTAGAAGCGCCCCTTTAGTTAAAAATGACATTCCCTATTCAAAAATTAAATTTAGATCTATTTTCAATTCTGCGAACCGATTAACGGTTATGAAATCACCTTTTGTAAAAACTCCTTGGAATTTGTATTTATCGCTGATTAAAAGATATATTTCAACAGATTCGTTAATCGGATCAACAAGCCAGTACTCTTTCACTCCCGCTATTTTATAAAGCTGAAACTTCTTCCAGCGGTCCAGCTTAACAGAAGCTGGTGAAAGGATTTCAATGATCATATCCGGGGCTCCATTGCACCCCTTGTCATCAAGCTTTTCCCTATCACACACAATTGATAAATCGGGCTGGACAACATTAATTATCTCATCGTCCTGTTTATTTTCTACCAATAATCGTACATCAAATGGCGCAAAAAACACTTCACATTCTTTTTCCCGCAAGAAAATAGAAAAAGCTGTAGAAAGTTCACGGAGAACCTGCTGATGCCTTCGTGAAGGAGCAGGAGTCATATTCAAAATTTCTCCATCGATTAACTCGACCCTTTCACCTTCATCCCATGTTAAATAATCGGCATAAGAATATTTCTCTTTTTCATTAGGAATAGGCATACAATCATTCCTTTCCACTCAACTTGTATTGAAAATATCTTAGCATACACTAATCAATAGCATTCTTGCCTTTTTAGATATTAAATTAGAAGGAAGCTTTTTTATATAGAACCGGTTTCAATGGAGATCTTCATTTGAAGTTTGTGAATTTCTTTTAAAGCTTACTTTAGCTGGTTAAGTATATTCAAGAGGTTGCTTATAATATTGTATTTTTAATTACAGCTTAGCCAATAGAGCACTTATAAGACAAGGTTTATAAAATGGAAATTTCCTTATAGAGCTGTTCATAGATAAACTTCAGTAAGTTTTTAAAAGGAACGGTTCTGCTGCTTCGGAAGCACGGGAACCGTCCCCATGCTTCCATAAAAAAACGCGAAACCTCAAAAGGTTTCGCGTTTTTTCTACACATGATGCAAACTACATCATATGTTGTTAGCCGGTATGATCAAAGACTAAAATGATTCTTATGACAAAAGCGATGATTTTTGTATGCGTCGCTTTTGTTACACATTCCACATGTCTAAAGTGTATGTGGCAACACATGTGTGCTAGTTAGTTACATTCTGTTGGCTTGTATACAAACCTTATGTTTTCTTTGATTAAATAATACCCAACTATAATTTTCCTTGTTTAGTGAAATTGAAAATTTCAAAATCACTGTTCTTCCTAATAAAAATTTCACATTTGCTTTCTAAAAATCCAACCGCTGTTCCTTTGTTTTTAAACCCTAATTCATCAGTAGCTATACTGGGATATTTATAATCCATTTCAAAATAATCCAAAGAAAAGTACTTACCACTAATTGCACCTTCAAACTTGTATTTTTTCAAATACTTCGTCCATAAAATGATTAATCTATCTCTTTCTACCTCAATATTAGATGTAAATTTATTATTTAATATCCATTCCCCAGACATGGCTCGAAAATCCGTTTCCTGTAAATTATCAAATCTTGCAGAAGCTAAATTCTTTTCAAAATCTCTTTCTTTTGTAGCTTTCTCGATTGTCTCTTCCTCATTTTGTTTCTCAGAGTTAAGCTGGTCTCCAAGTTTTACAAGAGCTTTCCCTACATTCTCATCAACATCTTTTTTTGAGTTAGCTTCAAATAAAATGCCTTTCGCATCTTCCTCTAAGCCCACTTTTATATATTCATACGCTAAATTTGATGCAGATAATGTATTTCCCAACTCAAAAGCTTTTTTATAACTTTTTATTTTATTAAAATGCATTCCTAAATCACTGTATATTACGCCTAAATTATTTAATGCATTTTGATGGGTTGGTTCAATACTAATAATTGTTTTGTAATGTAAAAGCGCTAATTCATTTTGGTTATTTTGTGCATATGCGTAAGCCAAGTCAAATAAGGCACTTACGTTATTGGGTTTTATTTCTAATGCTTTTTCTAAGGCGGAAATTTGATAATCAAGTTTATTTTCCTTTTTGTAAAGTTCCTCTATTTTTATAAAATTAGAAAACTTCTCCTCATTGTCACTTGATGAATTAATTGTTGCTAATAATATTTCATATGCCTCTTTTTTAAAGCCTAGCGTAAATTTAGATGTGGCTAATCCTCTAATTAGTCGGCCAGATGTATCTGACTTATTAATACCCAGTTTTAGCCCTTTTTCATAATAAGAAATAGCAAGTTCATAATTCCTTGTATTCTCATATGAAGTTGCAAGGATATACATAACATCACCATATACCTCGGTTTGTTCAGCTTTTTTCTCTATGAGATTAAAATTTTGGTTTGAATCGTGGCCCAATCGGTATAGAAAACTATAATATAACGCTTCATTTTTTAATTTATCGTTACTTTTTGTTTCCTCTCCCTGTAATATCTCAAATGCTCTCTTCAATTCATCAATATCTTTGTCTACCCATGCCTTTAGAAACGCACGAAATTTATCTTTTTCCTCTTTTTCTTCGATTTTTGCTTCTGATCCTTCGGCTATTTGAGGTTCACTTGCTACTTCTTCGTTATCGTTCACCTGTGGTTCTGACGAGTTTACTGTAGTACGTTCCGAATTAATTTCTAATTCTCTGAATTTTAAACTTTTTATGTTTTCAATTACCGGGTTTAATTGCTTTTTAAATATTAAAATAACAATAAAAACAACCACTACAATAAGAAAAGTTATACCTCCAAATGCTGCTACAATATTCAAAAAATCATCCATCTTAATCATCCTTCAAATTCATAGGATATTTATCCAAATTCACCCATACTATTCCATAGTATAGCATTCAATCAAAATTAAAGGCTATAATTCTACAAATATTGAAAAAAGATACATCAAAAAACTAGCCGATTTTGGACTTTAAAATAAAAGCAACTTTATCTTGGCCTACGTCTTGGATTAAGATTAAGGTTGATTTTTAGCTCCTGCTCAGTTCACTGCTAGATGCCGATGCAATCATTAACTCTTCTTTTCTCTCAAAAATAAATCATCCAGTTAAATGTTGCACTTATTTTCTCTAATAGGTTGTATTAACATCACAAAGGTAAATCCCCATAAGGGTCAGAGCCGCTAACTCTGTCAAAACGCTGTCGATTGGTAGCTTCGACATAAAAACTACGAAAAGAATATGGAGCGTGGGAAATCCTTATATCACGTTAAAAAGAGGTGATAAGCTAAGCCGATGCAGAAAATCAGCGTAGTAATCATTAGGTAAGGTCTTTTACTGCTATTTACAGACCGGATTACTAGCCTTAGAGGAGCGGGAACGGCTTCTTGCAGTAACGGTTCGGTTGGAGTTTCGATTGGTCAAGGCCAATGGTACTTGTCATGAAGTAAGTGGGCGAAACACTTACGCTAGTAATAGCTAGAGGCAAGTTAAAGAAATTCAGGTATTAAACAGCAGCATCAGCAGTTCCCAAGCTTTGCACTAAAACAAACCATCGTGGTAGATGAAGAGGTCATTGCTGCCCTTAAAAAGTATATGCTTGCGCAACAGAAAGTTCAGAAGTACTTTGGTGAAGCTTACCTTGACGAAGGATTTATTTTCGCCAAGAAAGAGAAACAACCAGGCTACCCTACTTTCATCAAGACCGTGGAAAATAGAATGGCGCGGCTAATGAATCTGTCCGGCTTAAATCCGGATCTCACTCTCCACTCTCTTCGCCATAAGCATACTTCATTGTTAGCAGAAGCAAAGGTAGGCTTAGAAGAGATTATGAATCGGCTTGGTAACTGTGACAACGACACAACTAAGAACGTCTATCTGCACGTAACAAAAGAAAAGAAAAAAGAGGCTTCCCACAAGTTTGCGCAACTCATGAGAAACCTCTAATTTTTGGAGAGAAATCTTAGCATTACGTTCCCCTCTTACATAAAACCCTAATATATCAAGGGGTTTGGGCGATGATTACATCATGCCACCCATTCCACCCATACCGCCCATGCCGCCCATATCAGGCATGCCTGCGCCGCCGCCTTCTTCCGGCTTGTCAGCAACTACTGCTTCAGTAGTTAAGAACATTGCCGCGACAGATGCAGCGTTTTGCAGTGCGGAACGTGTTACTTTTGTTGGGTCAACGATTCCTGCTTCGACCATGTTTACCCATTGGCCTGTTGCAGCATTGAATCCAACGCCGATTTCTTCGTTTTTCAGGCGCTCAACGATGACAGATCCTTCAAGGCCTGCGTTGTGAGCGATTTGGCGTACTGGCTCTTCAAGTGCGCGAAGAACGATGTTGATACCTGTTGCAGCATCGCCTTCTGCTTCAAGAGCAGCTACTTTGTTGTATACGTTCACTAGAGCTGTACCGCCTCCGGATACGATACCTTCTTCTACTGCAGCGCGAGTAGAGTTCAAAGCATCTTCAATGCGGAGTTTGCGCTCTTTCAATTCTGTTTCAGTTGCAGCACCAACTTTGATAACGGCTACGCCGCCAGCAAGTTTAGCAAGACGCTCTTGAAGTTTTTCTTTGTCGAACTCAGAAGTTGTTTCTTCTAATTGAGCACGGATTTGGTTAACACGGCCTGCAATTTTGTCAGACTCGCCTGCACCTTCAACGATTGTTGTGTTTTCTTTTGTCACAACAACTTTAGAAGCGCGTCCGAGCTGAGTGATGTTGGCAGATTTAAGGTCAAGACCTAGATCTTCCGTGATCACTTCACCGCCGGATAGGATAGCAAGGTCTTCAAGCATTGCCTTGCGTCGGTCACCGAATCCTGGAGCTTTAACAGCTACAGCATTGAATGTTCCGCGAAGTTTGTTCACTACAAGAGTTGCAAGAGCTTCGCCTTCAACATCTTCTGCTACAAGCAATAGAGGCTTGCCTTGCTGAACAACTTGCTCAAGAACAGGAAGGATTTCCTGAATGTTTGTGATTTTTTTGTCAGTGATCAGAATGTATGGATTTTCAAGAACTGCTTCCATTTTATCTGAATCAGTGACCATGTAAGGAGATGCATATCCGCGGTCGAATTGCATGCCTTCTACTACTTCAAGCTCAGTAGTGAAGCCTTTGGATTCTTCAATTGTAATAACGCCGTCGTTTCCAACGCGCTCCATTGCTTCAGCAATCAATTGGCCGACTTCATCGTCAGCAGAAGAGATAGCCGCAACCTGTGCGATGGACTCTTTGCCTTCAATTGGTTTGGAGATTGCTTGAAGCTCTTGAATAGCAGAAGAAACTGCTTTTTCGATGCCTTTGCGTACGCCCATTGGGTTAGCGCCGGCTGTTACGTTTTTCAAGCCTTCACGGATCATGGCCTGCGCAAGAACTGTTGCAGTAGTTGTACCGTCACCAGCTACATCGTTTGTTTTGCTTGCTACTTCAGCTACAAGCTTCGCACCCATGTTTTCGAATGCATCTTCAAGTTCAATTTCTTTTGCGATCGTTACACCGTCATTTGTGATGAGCGGAGATCCGAATTTCTTTTCAAGAACAACGTTGCGTCCTTTTGGTCCAAGTGTTACTTTTACCGCGTTTGCCAATGCATCTACACCGCGAAGCATGGAGCGGCGTGCTTCTTCGCTAAACTTGATTTCTTTAGCCATGAATAGTACCTCCCGGATTTATAAGTTTTTTATTCTTTTCGAAAAGCTTTCGGATTAGCCGATAACAGCTAAAATGTCGCTTTCGCGTAAAATTAAGTATTCAGTACCTTCATATTTCACTTCAGTACCAGCATATTTTGAGAAGATGATGCGATCGCCTTCAGCTACTTCAAGGGCAACTTTTTCGCCGTTGTCAAGAACTCGTCCTGCACCGACAGCAATAACTTTGCCTTCTTGAGGCTTTTCTTTCGCAGAATCAGGCAATACGATTCCACTGGCAGTTTTTTCTTCAGATTCAACCAATTCGATTACTACACGATCACCTAATGGCTTTAACATTTAAAACCCTCCTCAAAGTTTTTATGTAATTGAGTATTTATTAGCACTCAATCTCGTCGAGTGCTAACACACCTATTATATTATTAAATCTCCATCGCAATTTCAAGTGAAAAACCATATTTTTTCCGCACAACTTTACTTTACTTAATAATAGGACAATGTGCAAAAAATAACCTTCGTCAAAGTCTGGCATAAAATGCGTACTTACGGGGAATTTCGGGGAGGATATGTTACAATTAAGTTTAGCTTTCTGCACCTGAAGCCTGATTGCCGCTAGGATAGCGGCAGCTGAAAAGGAGATACATACACGTGAAGAAACAATACTGGTTTATTTTAATGACATATGTGCTGATGCAGCTGTCAGGTCTTGGCGGACCCTTTCTTCTTCTCGCACTTGGGGTTGGAAAAGGGCTCCCGCGGCATACTGCGGGCCAGATCGCTTCCGGCTACTGGGCGGTATTCAGCTTTCTCGCTGCTCTCGTAATCATTCTGCTGCTGATCAGAGCTGATAAAGGGGACACTGAATTGAGAGGAAAGCCCGCATCTGGCGGTATTTCTGCTGTTT
This sequence comes from Metabacillus kandeliae, assembly GCF_021166585.1. Lineage (GTDB taxonomy): Bacteria > Bacillota > Bacilli > Bacillales > Bacillaceae > Metabacillus_B > Metabacillus_B kandeliae. The sequence goes on along the minus strand of NZ_JAJOZE010000015.1, from coordinate 8,426 downwards.
GGGCGATCGCCGGCGTTTTCCTTGCTCTTTTTTCCCAATCCATCGCAGCTTCTATTGAAACCTATGTTTTCCACATAAAGCCCGGATCTGAGAATACGAAAACGATTTTGGAGTTTATCTCATATACCCCGCTTCTCGTGATCGTTGTAGCGATTGTCGGGCCGATTTTAGAAGAAATTGTGTTCCGGAAAGTCATTTTCGGATCCATTTACAAGAAGACGAACTTTTTTATCGCAGCGCTGATCAGCTCGCTCGTCTTCGCGCTTGTCCATTTGGAGCCTGTACATCTCCTGCTCTACAGCGCCATGGGTTTCACCTTTGCTTTTTTATATGTTAAAACAAAGCGGATTATCGTCTCGATTATTGCCCATATGGCAATGAACTCGCTCGTCGTGTTAATGAATTTTGGCTTTAAAGACCAAATTGAACAGATGAGCCACAGTATGCAATTGATTATTGGAGGCCTTTAAGAATGAAAATAAGCCCAAACATAATGGGATTTTTCTATCTGGGAATGGGTGTATTGTTTACCTATCTTGCAGTAGCATCAGCAGGAGGCGGGATCTGGAAGTTTCCGACCATCGCGCTGATTATTATTGCGACATTTGATTACACTGCATGCATCCGAATGTTTGTTTTTGCAAATAAAGTCCGGAAAATGAAAAATCGAAAATGAGAAAAAGGCATTCGGAGCTCCGGATGCCTTTTTTGACCTAGTTCTTAAAATAATGCACGGGCCGAATTTCAAGCCTCCATCCCAATCGTTCGCCTTCCGCCACTTGTATTGTTGGATGAAGAGAGGCAATTCGAATGGCTTCCTCTATATTATCTGCCTCTATGAAAAAGACACTCCCAATTCTCTCATTCGTATTCGCTGAGGGGTCATCGAGTACTGCAATGCGGCCATTTTCCCGCTGCACCCCTTTCACTTCCGCACGAACACCTGCATCCAGTATGAGGGATCCGCTTTTATCAAGCTCCTCCATATGCAATGCACATTCCTTCATTACTGCTTCGATCTCTTCCTTAGGACGGGCATCCATTTTCTCCGGATTTAAATAGCCAATGCATAGATATTTCATTACCAAGCTCCCTTCTTTTTATAGTTGAATTCCTATTCTTTTAAGTTCACCATGACACAGCAAAAGCCCTTCCTATTTGGAAAGGCTTTGGTTTTGTTCTTCAAATATGGACTTCTGGGCTTTCCGGTAGGAAATCCGCGAAATGATGATGCTGACTTCATACAGCAAAATAAGCGGAACAGCTACAAGTATTTGGGAAAGAACCTCTGGAGGTGTAATAAATGCTGCAACAACCAGCAAGATGACATAGGCATACCTTCTCATCTTGGACAGCAGCATGGGAGTAACCATGCCAAGCCTTGTTAAAAACATGACAGCAACAGGCAGCTGAAATAAAAGTCCGAACGGCAGAACGAGCTCAATAAGAAAGGTGAAATATTCGTGCACCCCGATTACCTGTGCAATGCCAAGCTCTCTGGAGATCTTGGTCATAAAGCCGACCACAATCGGAAACAGCACGAAGTAGCCGAATGAAATACCAAGCAGAAACAGCAGAAGCGCAATCGGTATGTAGCTGAGCGTTACCTTCCGCTCTTTCTCATAAAGACCTGGACTGACAAATGCCCACAGCTGATATAAAATCACGGGTGAGGTAATGATTATGGCAATGATGAAGGTGAATTGCATATAGACAAGCATAGGGTCTGTCAGTTTAAACGCGTTTAAAGCAAATAGCTTCGCTTCATTCGTGTGCTGCAAATAAACCATAACCGGCTTGGTCAGAAAAAAGCCGGCGATCAGAGCGGCGGCAAAAAAGAGAGCGACGGCAAAAAGCCGCATTCTGACCTCGGCCAAATGATCGTATACAGACATCTCCTTTTGTTTCATTTCTAGTCCCCATCCCTTTAATGGTCAGCTTTTCTTTTTCTTTCCAGGAGCGTAAGCCTTTTTCGGCTTCACACTGAGCCCGATCAATACTCCGGCAAGAACAGCTGCTGCTTTTGCTGCTGTTTTCATAGCCTCATCCCTTCTTAAGAAGATTCTCCCTGGTAGTGTTTTAAAAAGTATACAAGCGATTGCAGTTCAACGGCAAGATCAATATGATGGATCCGGATGGATTCCGGGACATTGAGCCTTGCCGGCGTGAAATTTAAGATTCCTTTGATCCCTTTTTTGACAAGCCTGTCCGTAATGGACTGGGCTGCAGGAGCTGGGACAGTCAGGATGGCAACAGGGGTATCATCCGGCATGTTCTCTTCAAGCGAATCCAAATGATGAATCGGCACCCCGCCGACCTCTGTTCCTATTTTTTTCTCATCCACATCAAAGGCAAATGTGATCTGCGTATTGTTGTTTTTGGAAAAATTATAATGGAGAAAGGCCGTTCCAAGATTGCCGACTCCAATTAAAATAACTTTTGTCACCTCGTCCTGGTCAAGCGTTTTACTGAAAAAAGACAGCAAGTAATTAACATTGTAGCCGTATCCTTTTTTTCCGAGCGCGCCGAAATAGGAAAAATCCCGCCGGATTGTTGCAGAATCAACCTTTACTGCATCACTCAGCTCAGCAGAGGATACCCTTTGCTTGCCTGATGCATGGAGATTCTGGATAAACCGGTAATAAAGCGGGAGCCGCTTGGCCGTAGCCTGAGGTATTTTAGACTGATCAATATTCATGTTTTATCCCTCACTCTTCGATGCCTTCGTTGCGGCGGTATTCGCCGCTTTTGCCCCCTGTCTTCTTCTGCAGATAGGTTGGGCCGATGATCATTCCTTTGTCTGCTGCTTTGCACATATCATAAACCGTAAGCGCGCAGACTGATGCGGAAGTCAGCGCTTCCATTTCAATACCTGTGCCGCCTTTCGTTCTTGCTTCCACCTTAATCAGCAAGATTGAGCTGTCATCGGTATCTTCCCAATCAAAGGAAATATCTACCCCGTGGATCGGAATCGGATGGCACATAGGAATGATGCTGGATGTTTGCTTGGCAGCCATTATCCCTGCTACCTGAGCCACTGCCAGTACATCCCCCTTGCCAATTTCGCGGTTTTGAATTTTATTATAGGTTTCTTTATTCATGGTTACTTTGGATCGGGCCTCTGCTGTGCGGACTGTTGATGCTTTCTCCGTTATATCAACCATTTTTGCACGGCCCTGTTCATTAAAATGAGTAAAATCAGCCATATAGCCAAAACCCTCTCCTTTATCAAACTATACACCATTTCCGGCTGATTGTCTTTTTCTGGATAAGGTTTCCCCGTGCAAGGCAAACTGTTGCCCTTGCTGGTTTCATAGGCTACACTTAAATTAGTCTATTAGAGGTGAAACTATGATTATCCTACAAGTTCATCAGCTCACAAAATCATTTGGCGCTGATCTTATTTTATCGAACATTAAGCTTGAAATACAGTCAAGAGACCGCATCGCGCTTGTCGGCCGGAATGGAGCAGGCAAATCGACCCTTCTGAAGGTGATTTCCGGCCAGCTCTCATACGATTCGGGAGAAATTTTCATGCCGAAGGGGCTTACGGTCGGCTACCTTGAACAAAATACCGGACTTGAGTCAGGCCTCAGCATTTGGGATGAAATGCTGACTGTTTTTGATGAAGTCCGCAATATGGAGAAAAAAATGCGCCGGCTTGAGGAAAACATGTCAGGAACAGATCCTTCTGGCGATCCGGACGGTTTCCAGCGGCTGATGAATGAATATGATGCCATTCAAACAGCTTTTAAGGAAAAAGGCGGCTATCAATATGAAGCGGATATCAGGTCTGTTCTCCATGGTCTCGGCTTTGCAGCCTTTGATCCGTCAACAAAAATTGACTCTTTGAGCGGCGGGCAGAAAACACGGCTTGCACTCGGCAAATTGCTGCTGACAAAGCCTGAGCTGTTGATTTTGGACGAGCCTACCAACCATTTGGATATTGAAACACTTACATGGCTCGAACAGTACCTGCAGAGCTATCCCGGCGCTGTTCTCATCGTTTCCCATGACAGGTATTTCCTTGACAAGGTCGTTACACAGGTATATGAAATTTCACGCCATCAGTCATCGAAATACATCGGAAACTACAGCAAATACCTTGAAGCAAAGGCAGAGCAGTATGAGCGCGATTTGAAGCTTTACGAAAAACAGCAGGATGAAGTAGCGAAGCTGAAAGACTTCGTACAGAAAAACCTGGCACGGGCCTCCACAACCAAAAGGGCCCAAAGCAGGCGCAAGCAGCTCGAGCGCATGGATATCTTGGACAGGCCGAGCGGGGATGAAAAATCAGCCAGCTTTCATTTTGATATTGAAAGACAGACGGGGAATGACGTCTTGAAAGTCAGCAGCCTTTCCGTTTCTTATGATGAAAAGAAACCGACCATCTCTCATATTTCGTTCCATATTTCAAGAAAAGACAGCATTGCCCTCGTCGGTCCGAACGGAATCGGCAAATCGACTCTGCTGAAAACACTTGTTGGCAGACTGAAAGCATTGTCCGGAGAGATTCAAATGGGCTCTAATGTAAAAATCGGCTACTATGACCAGCAGCAGGCAGAATTAACGTCAAATAAACGGGTGCTGAATGAGCTTTGGGATGATTACCCGCTCAAACCTGAAAAGGAGATCCGCACCGTGCTCGGCAATTTCCTTTTCACAGGCGATGATGTCCTGAAAACTGTGTCTACATTGAGCGGAGGAGAAAAAGCCCGGCTTGCGCTTGCCAAACTGATGCTGGAAAAAGCGAATTTTCTCATTCTCGATGAGCCGACTAACCACCTTGACCTTGACAGCAAAGAGGTGCTGGAGAATGCGCTGATTGATTACCCGGGAACCATTCTCTTTGTTTCCCATGACAGATATTTTATCAACAGAATCTCCACAAAAGTCTTTGAATTGGCGCCGCAGTCCCTGACCGAGTATTTGGGGGACTATGATTATTTTGTGGAAAAGAAAGCGGAGCAGCTTGAGCTGGAACGCATCAGACAAAATGAATCAAGCAAATCTGCGGTAAAAGAAGAGGATGCCAAAAAGCTTACCTACCAGCAGGATAAAGAGCAGAAAAAGATTGAAAGGCAGCGTCAGCGCCGGATTCAGGAAATTGAAAACGAGCTGGCCATACTGGAAGAGCAGAACGAAGAACATAACGAAAAGCTGGCAGACCCTGCTGTTTACCAGGATTATGAAAAAGTGCAGGAAATGAACGCTTTGATTGACGGCAACAAAAACAAAATTGAAACACTTATGGAAGAATGGGAGCTGCTCGAAGAAGAAGCACTGGCTGATTAAGCCAGTGTTTTTTTATCCACAGCTTCAGCGGCTTTACAGCAGTTATCAAGAAAGTTATGCACATTATCCACAAACCTGTTCGAATATTTTCACAAATCCTATTGTGACAGAACCTTGATGTATCAAGTGTTCCAAGGCCGAAAAAATCCTCGCAAAATCTTGTGGATAACTTAGTGGATAACGTGGATAATGAAGTAAATTACGCCAAAATAAAAGGCATCTTCCTGTGGAAGATGCCTTAACCTGTTAATAAGATGTGAGTTCCAAGCCTGGGCTGCCGTTTAAATCCAGCTTGGCTCTGCTTCCTTTTTCAAATAACACGCTGCCTGCTGCCGCGATCATTGCTGCGTTATCGGTACAAAGCGAAAGCGGCGGGATGATAAGCTCCAGGTCGTCGCGGCCGCTAAAGGTTTGCTCAAGTGCCTTCCTCAAGCCTTTATTGGCTGCGACTCCTCCTGCGAGCAATACCTGTTTCGCTCCGTACTGTTCAGCAGCCCGCCTTGTTTTTTCCGTCAGTACTTCAATAACACTTTCCTGAAAGCTTGCTGCCAAATTCTTCGGGTCAATTTCTTCCCCTTTTTGATTGGCATTATGCAAGGTGTTGATCACAGCAGATTTCAGCCCGCTGAAGCTGAAGTCATATGAACCTTCTTCCAGCCAAGCCCGGGGAAGCTTAATAGAAGGAGTACCTTCTGCCGCCAGCCTGTCGATATGAGGGCCGCCCGGATAAGGAAGCTTAAGTGTGCGCGCTACTTTGTCATAGGCTTCACCTGCTGCATCATCTCTCGTTTCCCCAATCACTTCAAAGGAACCGTGCTCTTTCATATAAACAAGCTCTGTATGGCCTCCAGAAACGACCAGGGCAATTAGCGGAAACTTCATTTCTGCAACAAGCCGGTTTGCATAAATATGGCCGGCAATATGGTGCACACCTACAAGCGGCAGACCTTTTGCAAAAGAGAGAGCCTTCGCTGCATTCACACCGACCAGAAGCGCCCCTACAAGACCGGGACCCTCTGTTACGGCGATAGCGCTTAAATCCTCAAATTGCAGCTCTGCCTTTTCCATTGCTTCCTCTAACACGAGAGTCAGCTGCTCCACATGATGCCTTGAAGCGATTTCAGGGACGACCCCGCCGAACCGCTTATGGCTTTCAATCTGTGAGGCGACGACATTAGACAAAATATCCTTTCCGTCTTTTACGACGGAAGCTGCCGTTTCATCACAGCTTGTTTCAATTCCTAAAATATATTGGCTGCTATCCATTAAATACTCACCCACATTACTAAGGCATCTTCGAGGTTGTCTGTGTAATAGTTTTTCCTGACGCCCCCTGGTTCAAATCCAAGCTTTCGATATAATCCTTGTGCGGCATAATTGGAAACCCGGACTTCAAGCGAGAGCTTAACGGCTCCCCTCTTTTTGGCAATCCTGCTTGCCTTTCTGAGAAGATGCTCACCAATGCTGTTTCCCCGGTATTCAGGCAGTACGGCAATATTCGTAATCTGGGCTTCATCAATAATCACCCAAAGTCCGCAATAGCCGACAATTTCCCCCTCAATCTCCGCCACAAGGTATGTGGCAAACATATTATGCACCACTTCATTATAAAAGGATTCTTTTGTCCATGGGACACTGAATGACTGCAGTTCTACATGGTGGACTGCCTCTATGTCTTCTGCTGTCATCATTCGAATCGTCACGTTTTTTTCCACAATCCCCACCAACTTACTTTTGCTCCTCAAGCCACTTAGCTTCCGCTTCAGCGAGCCTTGTATAATTCGGTACTAAAGCGTGCACTTGGCAATTTTCTTTTTTCAGACCTAAACGCCCAAGCTCTGATGGACGCGGGTTTTGGAGCGTTAAGCTTCCGAACACAGCTTTTTCTCCAAGGTACTCTTCGATTGTTTCCTGATGGATTCCCGTATCGCTGCCGAGAAACAGGACAGGATCCCCTTTTTCCTTCAGCATCTTCAGCCAGTCTGTCAGCAATACATTGCAATCTTCTGCTGTACACTTTATTTCCCTATTTTGGTACCGGTATAAACCCGTATATACACGGCCTCTGCGCGCATCAAATAAAGGGCAGATGCTGCCGCTGAAAAAGTGTCCGTTTGCAGCAAGCACTTCAAGGCTCGAAACAGCAGCGACAGGGATATTTAGAGACCAGGCAAGTGTTTTTGCAATAGAAACACCTATTCTGACACCTGTATAAGAGCCTGGGCCATTTGCTACAATAACTTTATCCAAATCCTGAGGAGCCAGGCCGCATTCCTTCAGAAGAGCCTCAATAGCAGGCATCGCGCGGAGGGAATGGTTTTTTTTCAGATTCGTGATGTATTCCCCTGCAACTGTTTCACCATTAAGAACTGCTATGCCAAGTGTATTATTAGAAGTATCAATCGCGATTGCTTTCATTTGTAAAAAGCTCCTTGCACACAGTAAGATAGGCTTCACCTTTTGGAAAAAAAGCCAGGCTGCGTTCGTTATTATCAAGATGGGTAATTTCTATATCAAGCCTTTCAGCAGGCAGCTGATCCCCAATTAAATGAGCCCACTCCACAACAGTCACACCGCTGCCTTCAAAATATTCATCAAACCCGAGATCTTCCTCCTGATCCCCAAGCCTGTAAACATCCATATGGTAAAGGGGCAGACGGCCGCCCTGATATTCCTTAATGATCGTAAAGGTTGGACTGTTCACATTTCGAGTAATGCCAAGTCCCTTTGCCAGCCCTTTTGTAAAGGTGGTCTTTCCTGCTCCAAGATCCCCTTCAAGAGTCAGCACCATGCCGGACTGCAAAAGGCAGCCAAGCTTTTCTGAAAGCAAAGAAGTTTCTTCAGAGCTCTTGCTTATTCGTTTATATTGTTCCATTTATCTATCACCTGCACTGAACTGCCGTTCTATTTATTCTATAAATATCATACTACACCTTTTACTTGAAAGCATAAAGGCAAGCCCTGTTTCAGGGTAACAAGCGGAGACCGCCTCTCAAACTTTGAGCTGCCTTATGAAAATTCATTAACAAAGCATAGTATTCTTCTCTTCTCAGTTTAGCCAAATTCTCAAGCAGAAGCGCAAGAAAGGCATAAAAAAAAACGAAACAGGGTTTCGTTTTGATTATATCGTA
>NZ_JAJOZE010000014.1 GCF_021166585.1 Metabacillus kandeliae | reverse complement strand
GTGTGAAGTCATTCTTATAGGTAAGAACTCGTTTCACTTTCGTGTCAATCGCTCAGAGGCGACTTTCTCAATATATCATTTACTCGAAATGATGTCAACACTTTTTTTAAAATTTTGTCGCTGCCGTTAGAAGCAAGTTAGCTATTCAGCCAGCAGCGACGTTTATTAATATAACATCGTCATAAACCTACGTCAACAAGTTTTTTGCAACTTTATACGCCCGGTGATAAATCTCTTGTCCTTTTGTTTCAATGCGCACCGTGTGAATCAGCTGCTTTTCAATCAAAAACTCAATTAAAATGCCGAGATCGACAGAGTAGTATTTAATTTCAGGATGCTCCTGCAGCTCGGCAAAATACCAGATTTCTTTTTCTTCCATAATGGAAAGAAGATGAGCTGCACCGATCTCCGCTTTGGAATGAATCAAAAAGTCACTCGCAAGAAACAAAAGCTCCAGCCGCTTTTCCAAAGTCTCTCCGCTGTCAATGAGCTCCTGATACAGCTTATATACCTGCGGCTCAATCTGGCGGACCTGGCTCCAAACGGTGGTTTCAGGGTAAAACCCGTTATCGATCACTTCAAGCCTTGCCAGATGATGAAGGGCGTGAACGATATGATTGTATGCATCAAGAAATTGTTTTGCTTCAAAGAACTTTTTCCCTTCCAAATACCTTCTGATCAGCTTGCTGTATTCTAATCCAATTTTCAGCTTTCTCTCTGAAAAAGGGAACGTATGTAATTTATCAATTAATTGGGCGAGGTATTCATTTCGGTCAAAAAGAAGTTTCCCATTCATCAGCCAGTCTACAATTCTTCTATTCGTCCCAAGAAGAATCCATTCCCTGATCTGCTTGTCTGTCACAATATGCAGGGATGCCTGCTGGCCCTCGAATTCATAATGCTTGATGTACACCGGGCTGTCTGCTTCCTTCACAATAATAAGAAGCGCTGCATCAAAGTTGTCTGTTTCAGGAGATGTCTGGTTCCTTCTTTCCACCATAATGACAGCCAGTGTATCAGGGTGGCTTGCTCTCTCCTGATAAATAGGTCGGAGAATGTTTTCCATTCAGTATTCCTCCATGCAAGTTTCAGTTTTCTGTTACTTCTACAGCGTGCTTTCATTTCCCTTTTCCATAATCGGAATTACCTCTCTTCCTTCCTGAAATGCACGTATTGCATCACCGGATAACGCCTGTTTGGAGCGAAAAAGTTTTCTGGCGGCAACTTCCATTCTTTGACACAGCTTGTCCTTTTCCTGTGCTATAGTTAGGATGAGGGGGATGGGAGATGGCTCAAAAGTATTCAAGCAAAATTAATAAGATCAGAACGTTTGCCTTGAGTCTGATCTTTGTCGGGTTTTTCGTTATGTATATCGGTGTCTTTTTCAGAGAATCGGTGATTGTCATGACCATATTTATGCTGCTGGGGCTTTTGTTTATGGTAGCGAGCACCGTGGTTTATTTTTGGATCGGCATGCTGTCGACAAAAGCCGTTCAGGTTATTTGTCCGTCCTGCCAGAAGCCGACGAAAATTCTCGGCCGGGTTGATATGTGCATGCACTGCAGGGAGCCGCTCACGCTTGACCGGTCTTTAGAGGGCAGAGAATTTGATGAAAATTACAACCGCAAAAAAGCGAAAAGCTGATAGATGGCCTCTATCAGCTTCTTTAATGGGCTTTTTTTCTAGCACAATCATCACAAGTCCCGTATACTTCCATCCGGTGGCTGTCCACCTTGAACCCAGTCACGTGTGCTGCAAGGTGCTCCACCTCGTCCAAGCCTGGATAATGAAAATCCACAATCTTGCCGCAATCATTGCAGATCACATGATAGTGATCGCTTGTTACAAAATCAAACCGGCTTGAGGAATCTCCGTATGTCAGTTCCTTAACAAGCCCTACTTCTCTGAAGACTCTCAAGTTATTATAAACAGTTGCTACACTCATATTGGGAAATTTGCCTTCCAGTGCTTTGTAAATATCGTCCGCAGTTGGATGGTTCATGGATTGAATCAAATACTCCAGTATCGCATGACGCTGGGGGGTGATGCGGACTCCTGTCTGTTTCAGTGTATCAATTGCTTCTTTTAACTGTTCAGTCATCGCCATGCACCTCTCATTTAAAAAAAGAATCATTATATGGCAAGCTGTTATCCTGCGGCTAGTGGATCAATAACCCGCAAAAAACATTCTTACTTTATAATATTTATAATTAGTGTACTCTCATAAACAGCATTTTGTCAATGTTTACCGCGTTTTTCTTAGGTAAAAACTCCCCATTTTAACCATATGATTCTCATTCTCTTTTATGAATCGCTGGCCAGATATCTTTCTTTCAAAATCCTTTTATGGTGAAGCTCATGGCCGGCAATCACTGCTGCCAGTCCTCTGACTGTAAAACGGCCGTTATTTGCCGTGCCCTCTTTTTCCCACGCAGAGCCTGGCAGCATTTTCAGCAGTGCAAGCGTTGAACCTCTGACAGCTGAAAAACTTTCCAGAAGCTCTGCCATAGAAAACCGGTTAAACTCCGCTTCCCTTACATATTGCTCGTCATTATACCCCGGAAGCGGCGTACTGTCTCCCCTGCTGAAGCGCAGCAGCCTTTCAGACATGATCCGTTCTGTATCCGTTATATGTCCGATCACTTCTTTTACTGTCCACTTTTCCTCTGCATACGCGCTCCCTGCTGTTTCTTTTGAAATGGACGAAAGCAGACTCACTGTTTCTTCACGCTGCTTCAGGAGCACTTCCTTTATATCCCCATTTGGAACAAGACGGACGTAATTATTGTAAATCTCAGGATAATCTTTTTCTGAAAGCATGCTTCTTCCCCCTATTTTTTATATCTATGTTAAAGAAGAATGTTAATTTTTGAACACCTGTTGATTGAAGTGGCAGGCGGGAGACTCCTGCGGGAGCAGCGGGACAGGTGAGACCCCGCATGCGCAAAGCGCAGAGGAGGCTCACTGCCCGCCCCGCGGAAAGCGGACGCCTGAAACGGAAATCAACAGCCGAATTTAAAAAGCCTAAAAAAAAAGCGTGCGGTTTCCCGCACGAATCTGCACTAACATATGAGGAGGTTATGCCTTCCCTCCTACTATACGCAAAGCTTGTGCAAAGCGGCTGGTTATAAGCCTGGCCTTTTAAAAAAGGGCTATTGCTGCTCTTTAATAAATTGCAGCGCTTCTTCTACATGCCCGGACACTTTCACTTTACGCCATTCCTTCAGGAGGTTTCCTTCTTTATCAATGATAAAAGTGGAACGCTCAATCCCCATGTATTCTTTGCCGAAGTTTTTCTTCAGCTTCCATACTCCATAAGCTTCTGCTGCTTGATGGTCTTGATCCGCAAGAAGCAGAAACGGAAGATCATGCTTACTCTTGAATTTTTGATGGCTTTCCTCCGGGTCAGGGCTGATGCCGATGATGACCGCATCCAGCTCCTCAAAGCTTTTGTGCTGATCCCTGAAGTCGCAGGCTTCTGTTGTGCAGCCTGGTGTCATGTCTTTTGGATAAAAATAAAGCACAGCATATTTCCCTCTGAAATCAGATAATTTCACTGTTTCTCCTGCATCTGACAATAGTTCAAAATCCGGTGCCTTGCTCCCTGTTTCAAGCGCCATTATGTACCCCTCCAGCTATGATTTTACTAAAAGGGTAACCAATTCTGCCTATTAATACAACTTTCTAGCGTCTTTCAAGACCATAAACTGTCCTGGCAACAATGACTACCGGCAGTATATAGCCTGTCATCGCCTCTAATACAGCAACAAGCCGGCCGATCCCGACAGGCACCATTTCCCCGTAGCCGACAGAAAACAGCGTAATAGCACTGAAATACAGGCTGTGGTATAAAAGCTCCACATAGTTTCCTTCGGCAGGTACACCGTTAAGCTCAAGGATATCCAAACCTCCATGGAGGAAAAGCAGATAAATCATGCCGAAGCCGATCAGGATGGACAAATAAAACAGGAATACCGTAAGAATGACCTCAAGCGACATAAACTCCTGCTCTTGAAAGGCCTTCACAGTGATTTTGGCTGACATGTACAAGCAGAATACGGTAGCTGCTCCGATGATCCATTCCATAGCGCCACGCCCTTGTCCGCTCTTTTTACCATCTATATGCGGAAAACAGGGCTCAGTTTCCAGCTCCCCTGTATTTTTTCACCCCTGTGTTCCAAACAAACACAGCGAGTGCGAAAAATAAGATGCCGATCACAGGTGTGGTAAAGGAATAGGCATACCACTCTGCTTTTCGCAAAAAGTAAGCGGCAGGATACATGCCAACGAAAGCAAACGGCAGAATCCAAGTCAGGACGAACCGGATCGCCTTATGGTAAATGTCAACCGGATAGCGGCCGTAGTTGCTGATGTTGTACATCATCGGAATGATGGATGTGCGCGAATCAGAGTAAAAGCTGATGCTTGCGATCATAACGAAAATGCCGGCATACACAAGCGCTCCGCCGATCACAAAAAAGATAAACACAAACACATCATACCAGTGAAAAACAAGGTGCAGCTTGACGGCAGCATAAGCCATAATTGCAAGGCCTGTGACAGCGCCTGATAATGATTCAAGCTCCATCCGCTCCAGTACAACCTGAAACAGGCTGTGGATCGGCCTTGTTAAAATCCGGTCCATTTCGCCTTTTACAATATACCGTTCGTTAAAATCCCAAATATTGAAGAAAGCTCCGAACAAGGCATACGGAACAAGATAAAAGCCGTAAATAAAGATGATTTCTTCCCTGTTCCAGCCGCCAAGAAGCTGGGTATGTCCGAAAACAACCAGGATAAAAATGAGGTTAACTGCCTGAAACAGCCAGTCTGAGAAAATCTCGACAAGCGTATCTGCTCTGTACTCAAGCTTAACCTTGATATACTGGCCGACATATTGAAATAACATGGAAACGTAAAACATGCCTCAGCCCCCCTGGATGACCATTTGTTTTTTTGCAGCTGTCCACAGCAGCTGGATCGGAATCAGCAGTATCACGCACCAGACACCCTGAAACAAGAGAGACTGCAGGAATTTGTCCCCTGCTATTCCTTCTGTAAAAATCATGCTCGGAATATAGCTGATCGCCTGAAACGGAAAGAACTTCATGATTTCCTGCGCCCAGCCCGGGTAGAAGCTGATCGGCAGCAATAGTCCTGAGAACAGGTCCACACAGACCCGCTTCGCTCTGATCAGCCCGTTATTGTTGAAAAGGAAAAACGTCATCATCCCTGTCAGAAGGTTAATCTGCGTATTGATGACAAAACTGAAGAAAAGCGACAGCATAAAAGCAAGCCATGTTCCCGGATGGGAGGATATTTTCATTGGAAAAATGAAATAAACAACAATAAGGCCTGGCAGCGAGAAAAAGAACAGCCGGAAGACGCCTTCGCCGAGCGCCTGCATCGTTTTCATGCCAAGGTAGCTGTAGGGGCGGATCATTTCAACCGCCACTTTTCCCTCCTTGATTTCCTGGGCAATCTCCGTGTCGATGTTGTTGAAATAAAAGGCTCTCGCCATCCATGACACAGCGATATAAGACGTCATCTGGATTACGCTTAAGCCCTGCATCGTCCCTTTGCCGCCGTATATGGCCGTCCAGAGAAAATAGTAGGCGCCGATGTTAATGCTGTAGATCAGAATGCCTGTATAGTAATTCGTCCGGTAAGCGAGCATCATCAAAAAGCGGATGCGGATCATCTCGAGGTACTTGTCCATTTAATAGCCCCCTGCCACATTGCCTTTTTCATAAATGTTGCGGATGATTTCTTCTGTTGAAATTTCCTTAATGCTGAGGTCGACGATTTTATGGGCGCCGACAATCCGGCCGATCAGTTCACTCATCTGGGCTTCCTGATCTGTCACTAAAGCAGACCATGTGCGGTCCTTTTCACTTTTTTGCCATGCTACCTGAAGGTCTGATGTAATGAAGGCAAGATCCTTTTCAGCCACATCACCTTCGAAATGAAATTGAACCTGCTTGCTTTCGCCAATGTCCTTTCTCAGGTTGTTCAGCAGCCCGTCGTAAATGATTTTTCCTTCATCAAGCATCACGACCCGCTCACACAGCGCTTCTATGTCAGTAAGATCATGTGTAGTTAACAGAATAGTCGTTTTGTACTTTTCATTCATTTCTTTTAAAAACTGCCGTATCTTCAGCTTTACAAGCACATCAAGCCCGATCGTCGGTTCATCCAGAAACAGTAGCGGCGGATTGTGGATCAGCGCTGCAGCGAGCTCGCATCTCATCCGCTGACCCAGCGACAGCTTCCGCACAGGCTTATCGAGCAAAGGGCCGATATCAAGCGTTTTGATGACATGATCCATGTGCTCGTTGTAATCCTGATCAGACACCTTGTATACTTTTTTCAACAGGCGGAACGATTCCTGAACAGCAATATCCCACCAGAGTTGCGAGCGCTGGCCGAACACGACCCCGATCGTCTGGACGAATTTTTCCCGCTCTTTATGCGGATTCATGCCGTTTACAGAAACAGAGCCTGCTGTCGGATTGAGTATGCCCGTCAGCATTTTAATGGAGGTGGATTTGCCCGCTCCATTTTCGCCGATATACCCGACCATTTCGCCTTCATGAATCGTGAACGAAATATCATCAACCGCTCTCATCACTTTATAGTTGCGGGTCAGAAGATCCCGAAAAGCTCCTTTTAGCCCCTGCCTGCTTGAGTACGACTTAAATTCCTTGCGAAGATCTGTTACTTCAATAATTTTTTTCATTCATATTCCCTCCATTGATTCACAACGATAAGTTTATCCGATTACCGGCATCTCAACAATGAAGATGCAGGATATCAGCGGAAATTTACATATACTTAACAGCACCCGTATCTTTTTTACATTCTCATTCGTTCTATAAATAGAGGTGCACCTTAAAGGAGTGAAAAGCTTTGAAACGAATTGCTGCGCAGCAATCACAAAAGATTTCAAGCAACGTGAAAAATGAGAGCCAGACAGAAGCCAAATACACGTCCCTTTTCAAATATTGCCTCATGCTGACCCGAAACAAGTGGGAAGCAGAGGATCTTGCCCAGGAATCCCTGCTGAAAGCCTTAGAGAAATACGGCTGCCTTGACGGAGCACCGCTCGCGCTGCTATCCAGAATCGCCTACAACGAGCGCATTGATGCATTCAGAAAGTCCGCTTGCAAAACAGAGTGCAAAGAGCATGCAGAGGATAGTGCGAGGAAGCTTGATGGAGCATTTATGGCTGCCGAATATCTCATGAAAAGCCTGACTCCGAAGCAGGCGGCTGTATTTCTCCTGAAAGAAGCGTTCCTATATAAGACGGAAGAAATCGCTGACCTCCTCGGCACAACAAAGGAAACAGCAAAGTCGCTCCTGTACAGAGGAAGACAGCGCCTGAAGCGGCAGCCTGAAGAACGCGATCCTTCGTGGGAAAAAGAGGATGAAGAAGTGTGGAAAGAGGCCATCTCTGAAGCTCTTTTCACAGAAGATCCCGAAAAACTAGTTGCCCTTGTTCAAAAAGAAGAGCCGACAGCGCTTCTATCCTATAAAAAATCATCTTCACCAATGATGTTAATGGCAGCATAAGGGGGAACCCTCCCCCTTTGCTATAACTGCAGCGTTAATTTCTACACACCTGTTGATTGGAGTGGCAGGCGGGAGACTCCTGCGGGAGCAGCGGGACAGGTGAGACCCCGCATGCGCTTAAGCGCAGAGGATGCTCAGCGCCCGCCCCGCGGAAAGCGGACGCTTGAAACGGAAATCAACAGCCTATTTTAAAGAGCCTGAAAACTAAAGGGGGATCCCGCAATGAGCACAATACCTTATGTCGTAGAGCAGACAAAATACGGCGAACGTTCCTATGATATTTATTCAAGGCTGCTAAAAGACCGCGTCATTATGATCGGTGAAGAGGTAAACGATCAAATGGCGAACAGCATCGTTGCCCAGCTGCTTTTCTTAACAGCGGAAGACAGCGAAAAAGACATTTCCATCTATATAAACAGTCCAGGCGGCTCCATTACGGCCGGCTTCGCGATATTCGATACGATGCAGTACATCAAGCCAGATGTCCGGACGATCTGTCTTGGCATGGCCGCTTCCATGGGGGCGATGCTTTTAATCGCTGGAACAAAAGGCAAGCGCTATGCCCTTCCGAACAGCGAAATTATGATACATCAGCCTTCAGGTGGTGCAAGAGGCCAGGCAACAGATGTGGAAATAACAGCCCGACGGCTGCTGAAAGCAAAGCAGGATATTAACCGGATCATTTCTGACAGAACCGGCCAGCCGGTTGAAAAGGTGGCGCTTGATTCTGAGCGGGATTATTTTATGACAGCACAGGAAGCGCTTGATTACGGAATCGTGGACGAAATCATCCGCTAGAAAGGGCAGTCCTCCTGAAAAAATGCTAAACTAGTAAACGTAAAATTGCATTTTAGGAGGACCACCATGAATTTCACGAAATCAGAAGCGCTTCATCAAGAAGCATTAGAGCACATTGTCGGCGGGGTGAACAGTCCATCCCGCTCTTATAAAGCAGTTGGCGGCGGATCGCCGGTCGCAATGGAAAAAGGAAAAGGCGCCTACTTCTGGGATGTGGACGGCAATAAGTATATTGATTACCTTGCCGCATACGGGCCGATTATTACCGGCCACGCCCACCCCCACATCACAGAGGCGATTACGAAGGCTGCTGAAAACGGCGTTTTGTACGGCACGCCGACAGCGCACGAAGTGAAGTTTGCCAAAATGCTGAAAGAAGCGATGCCGTATCTTGATAAGGTGCGCTTCGTTAACTCCGGAACAGAAGCTGTCATGACGACCATCCGCGTCGCAAGAGCTTATACCGGCCGCGATAAAATCATCAAGTTTGCCGGCTGCTACCACGGCCATTCCGATCTTGTCCTTGTGGCAGCAGGCTCAGGCCCTTCCACACTCGGCACACCGGATTCTGCCGGCGTACCGAAAAGCATTGCGAAGGAAGTCATCACGGTTCCCTTCAATGACCCGGACTCTTTTAAAGAAGCAATGGATAAATGGGGCAGCGAAATCGCCGGCGTGCTTGTGGAGCCGATTGTCGGAAACTTCGGCATCGTTGAGCCGCTGCCAGGCTTCCTGGAGGCTGTCAACGATATCGCCCACGCTGCAGGCGCCCTTGTGATCTACGATGAAGTCATCACGGCTTTCCGCTTTATGTACGGCGGTGCGCAGGATCTTCTCGGTGTAAAGCCTGATTTGACCGCAATGGGTAAAATCATCGGCGGCGGGCTTCCAATCGGCGCTTACGGCGGCAAAAAGGAAATCATGGAACAGGTTGCTCCTCTTGGCCCTGCTTATCAGGCAGGGACAATGGCAGGCAATCCAGCCTCCATCTTATCCGGCATCGCCTGCCTTGAAGTGCTGAAGCAGGAAGGCGTTTATGAAAAACTCGACAGGCTTGGCACCATGCTTGAAGAAGGCATTTTAAAGCATGCCAAAACACATGGTGTCACCATTACGGTGAACAGGCTGAAAGGCGCTTTGACAATCTACTTTACAGATGAAAAAGTCATCAACTACGAGCAGGCTGAAAAAACAGACGGCGAAACCTTTGCTAAGTTCTTCAAGCTTATGCTGAACAAAGGCATCAATCTTGCTCCGTCCAAATACGAAGCCTGGTTCCTGACAACTGAGCATACCGAAGAAGATATCCGGGTGACGCTTGAAGCTGTTGAAGAAAGCTTTAAAGAGCTGAAAAACTGAATAAAAATACAAAGTTATTCAAAGAGGAAATCTTAGGATTTTCTCTTTTTTCTTTCTCCTTTTATTGAAACCGCTTCCAATAAGGAAGCGCTTAGCACTTTAGTCCTTTAACGCTCCTCTTCAGTCAGCTTATCCATGCGAATGACTGTATAAATAATTGAAAAGATTTTCTGACAATGGTATGATTGACATTACAATTCTGAAAATTTAATATATTGTCAATTCTAAGAGATTGGCAGAAAAATAAGTACCCCATATCAGCTTCAGGAGGTGAAGGCTTGCAGGAACCGGAAAACCCCGGTCCAAAGAGCCGCATAGCATGACTCAAAAATGGAATCCAAGTTTATTTAAAGAGTATCATCATGCCGAGCATGATGCTTGCGGAATTGTCTCTGTGCTCGAGAAGAGGCGCATTCCAACGAGGGAAAACATTGATCAGTGCATTGATGCTCTCGTTACGATGAATCACCGCGCAGGATTTATTAATGATGAAGGCGACGGTGTCGGCATCCACATTGACATTCCGAAGGCGCTATGGAAGGATAAGCTGCAAAAAGCAGGAAAAGAAGCAAGCCTTGCAGACCGCAGCGATTTTATTGTGGCTCACTTGTTTTTATCGAGGCACGGCAGCCAGGCTGCATCAAAGGAAACGGTGCTGAAAGCATTCAGCGAATACGGCCTTGAAGTGGTGTTTGAGGATGACAAGGTCACCGATTCCCTAGCGCTAGGCCCGATCGCTTCCCAGGAAGAGCCTCTCTTTTGGCAGGTTGCCCTAATCAGCAATTCCCCTCAGTCCCATCTTTCCAAAACATTGTTTGAGCTAACCATCCATCTGGAAAAAGACGAACACGTTCATGTGGCATCACTCAGCACCTATATCGCGGTTTATAAGGTAATGGGAGCCGGTGATATTCTTCCGAAATACTACCTGGACCTTGCAAGCCCGCTTGCTGCTTCTGCGATGACGCTCGGCCATAATCGCTATTCAACCAATACGCTTTCTAACTTTTTCAGGGTGCAGCCCTTCAGCATGCTCGGCCATAACGGAGAAATCAATACGATTGCAAAGCTTCGCGATGAAGCGCGCATGATTCACGCTCCGATTACGATCGGCGGCAGCGACTCTCAGGATCTCAACAGAACGATTGAAACACTTGTCTGCCGTGATGGCTACAGCCTGTTCGAAGCAATGGACGTGCTTTTCCCGCCGATTATGAATGAGATTAAAGCATACAAGCCTCA
This sequence comes from Metabacillus kandeliae, assembly GCF_021166585.1. GTDB lineage: Bacteria > Bacillota > Bacilli > Bacillales > Bacillaceae > Metabacillus_B > Metabacillus_B kandeliae. Next base: position 86,382 of record NZ_JAJOZE010000014.1, on the reverse strand, counting down.
TCTGCAGGACTTGTACGCGTATATCCGTGAAGCATGGGGCCATTTTGCGCAAGGTCCTGCCGGCATTATTTCCCGCTACGGCGAAGAAGCTGTCTTCAGTGTTGATGCACTCGGATTGCGCCCGCTGTGGAAAGTGGAAACAGAAACAAGCTTTATCTTTTCATCAGAACCAGGCATTATTCCTGTTTCCGAGTATACAGCAGAGCCAAAGCCGCTTGCGCCTGGCGAAAAAGTCGGCCTGAAATGGAACGGTGATGACCTTGAAGTGTATGACTACCCTTCCTACCAGGAAGCCGTTTATGAGATGTTCTCAAAGCGGGTCAGCCTGGAAAATTACCGGAACCACATCACATATCCTGTCAGCTCCGGCCAGTTTTCCGCAGCGCCTGTGACAAAGGTTCATAACGGCCAGTACGCTGCTTTCGGCTGGGACCGCGAACACATTCAGCAGCTTGAGCAAATGGCGGATAAAGGCGTTGAGCCGATTCGCTCACTCGGCCATGACGGCCCGCTCGCAGCCATTCAGGACGGGCGGAAAAACCTGGCTGACTACTTTAAAGAAAGTGTCGCTGTTGTCACAAACCCTGCCATTGACCGCGACAGGGAAACGGAGCTGTTCTCCACTCGAACAGTTATTGGAAAGCGCCCTTCTCTTTTTGAAAAGCATGAGCGCAGCATGGTTGTAGAGCTGCCGTCCCCGATACTGCTTGAAGGACAGCTTGCGAGCCAATCAAGCGGTGAAACAGGACAGCTTCCATATGAAGAAGTGGTAGAAAAATTTTCGAAAAACAGGCAGCTCTATCTTCTGCAGGCTGTGTTCACAGAAGAGGAAGAGCTGCGGGATGCACTTGAGCGTCTTTCCATAGAAGCAGTTGAAGCCGTTAAGGATGGCGCTGCCCTTCTTGTTATTGATGACGGTTTGGCGCATAGCGACGGAAAGCTTTGGATCGATCCGCATCTTATCACAGCCTATATTGACCAGGCGCTTGTGACGGCAAAACTGCGCCGCGAAGCGAGCATTCTGCTCCGTTCCGGCAGCATCCGCTCCCTGCATGACGTGATCACGGCATTTGGGTTAGGCGCAAACCTGCTCAGTCCTTACTTATTGTTTGCGACAGTTGCTGAAGAAGAAACGCTGAAGCCTGCTGTGAATCTTTTCGGCGCGATGAACAAAGGGCTTGAAAAGGTCATTTCAACAATCGGCATTCATGAGCTTCGCGGGTATGGCCGCTTGTTCTCTGCCATCGGACTAAATACAGAGGTTGAAGAAGCACTCGGCATTGTGAACTTCCTCGGATCAGCTGAACTGAAAAACAATTTTGAGAGCATGAAGCAGGATGCGATTCAGCGGGCGCAGGAATTCCAGGATGAAAAAGCGCGTCCAGGAAAAACGTTTCATATTTTCCCGCGGATCTGGAAAGCGATCGGCGACATGGCTTCTACAGGCGAGTATGATGCCTACAGAGAAAAAATCTCCGAGCAGGAGCAGGCCAATCCGATTGCGATCCGCCATCTGACAGAACTGAAAAAAGCACCATCTTCCCTGCCGCAGGAAAAAGTGGACGTCTCAGTCGGCGAGCACAGCCTGCCGTTTATCATTTCTTCGATGTCCTTCGGCTCCCAGAATGAAATTGCCTTCAGGGCCTATGCGGAAGCCGCCGACCAGCTGAACATGATCAGCTTAAACGGCGAGGGCGGGGAAATTAAAGATATGCTCGGAAAATATCCGCGCACACGCGGACAGCAGATTGCCTCAGGGCGGTTCGGCGTGAACGCGGAGCTCTTGAACTCTTCCAATCTATTGGAAATCAAAATCGGCCAGGGTGCAAAACCCGGCGAAGGCGGTCATTTGCCGGGATCAAAGGTAACAGCCAAAATTGCGGAAGCGCGGAACGCCACCATCGGTTCTGACTTGATTTCACCGTCCAATAACCATGACATCTATTCCATTGAAGATTTGGCGCAAATGATCACAGAGCTGAAAACCGGCAATGATCAGGCAAAGGTTGCCGTGAAAGTGCCGGTTGTACCGAATATCGGAACAATTGCAGTCGGCATTGCCAAAGCCGGCGCTGACATTATTACATTGAGCGGCTTTGACGGCGGAACAGGTGCAGCGAGAATTCATGCGCTTCAATATGTAGGATTGCCGGTAGAAATCGGTGTGAAATCAGCCCACAATGCCTTGCATGAAGCTGGCCTCCGCCATAAAGTCGAGCTTTGGGCTGACGGCGGCATCAAGAGCGCCGAAGACGTTGTGAAAGTGATGCTTCTTGGCGCCAACCGAATCGGCTTTGGCACACTGTCCATGATTGCGATCGGCTGTACAACATGCAAAGGCTGTCACTTGGATACATGCCACGTCGGAATTGCCACTCAAATTGAGTCAGAGGCTCAGGCAAAAGAGCACGGCCTTCGCCGCTTTGTTCCGCGTGAATACGGACGCGCAGTCGGCGGTCTGATCAACCTTTTCACAGCCTTCGGCAAAGAAGTGCAGGCACTTGCTGCCTCAATGGGCATTGACCGCCTGCAGGATCTTGTCGGCCGCTCTGATCTGCTTGTTCAGTCAAAAGCCCATGACAGCATGGACCTGTCCCTCCTGCTTGAAAACCTGGATATTCCTAACATCGCTCATCAGGAAGTGGCAGCAAGCACACAGGAAAACAGACTCGCTGTTGCTGCAGGTGCGGAGTATCTGGATTTGAGAGTAGAAGAGCTGCACGAATCCAGAAGCTTTTCAAGCGTTACCTCCAGCCAGCGCGTTCTCGGAAGCCGCGTTTCCTGCCACAGGGTGCGCGGAAGACTGGATGGCTCTTATACAGCGCTTGACGATGTGAACCTGGAATACCGGGACGGCTCTGTACCTGGAAACGGACTTGGCGCCTACAATACAGCAGGCATTAACATTTCCGTTGAAGGCGGCTCACAGGACGGCACAGGAAAAACCTCTTTCGGCGGCTCCATCCGCGTCCTGAAGGCTAAAGGAGCGGACGGCAGCTATTACAGCGGATCAGTCGGCAAAGGCTTCGGCTATGGCGCTCAGCACGGCCTCCTTCTTGTACAGGGGAATGCTGATGCCCGCGCCGGAATCCGTCTCTCCGGAGCTGACATGATTATCGGCGGCCAGCTGGAACAGCCGATTCCTGAACAGGAATATGGCAACATCGGCACTAACAGCAACATCAAAGGATTTGCGTTTGAATACATGACAAACGGACGCGGACTTGTTCTCGGCGATCCGGGACCATGGATCTGTGCCGGCATGACAGGCGGCGCCGTCTATGTACGCCACCAGCCGGAAATGGGTCTCACAAAAGCTGCCATCGAAAGACGTGTAGCAAAAGGCGCTAAAATCAATGTGCTGAGCCTTTCCGAAAAAGGAAAAGCAGATGTGAAAGAATTGCTCGGTACTTACATCGAAACTCTCAGAAGCCACGGGCAGAGCGAAGAAGCCCTTTCTCTTGAACAGCTGTTAACAGAACCTGAGAAGCATTTCTTTGAACTGATTCCTGTGAAGGAACAGGCGGATCCTTCTGTTTCTACGGAGTGATTGAGTAGAATATTTGAACTGGAATACCGGGAAGACATTCTTTTAAAAACCATAAAGCCACCGACATATAAAGAAGCATGAGATTTCGCTAGGAATCTCATGCTTCTTTCTTTGCACACATTTTTGGCGGCATTTTTAATTTGTCTGTTGATTTACGCTGCAGGCGTCCGCTTTCCGCGGGGCGGGCGCTGAGCCTCCTCGGCGCTATTGCGCCTGCGGGGTCTCACCTGTCCCGCTGCTCCCGCAGGAGTCTCCCGCCTGCCGCTCCAATCAACAGGTGTTTTAAAATCAACATTTCCCTTTAACAAAGGCTACTTGTTAATTTATCTAACAATCTGGTGAATTTCTTCCTCATATAGCATAATAGGCTTCGTTTAAAACTGGCTATCCATCATTCCAGCTCCAACCGCACCGCAAATGTTTTAATTTCATACGGCTTGATGCTGAAGGAGTTCTGGTTGCTGCTTCTATTTTCGCTGTCTTCTCTTTCCATTAAGTCACATTCATGAATGGAAAGGATGCGGTGATCGCTTTTTATTTCCACAGTGCCTCTTGCTCCGGCATATTCATGGAGACGCAGAATCAGGCAGTCGTCGAATTCTCCTTTTTTCACAGAGTCAATCATCAAATGAGAGCCCTCAACCGTGAAAAGAGACTGCTTGGCCATTTCGCCAGCAGCAGGAATCAGAGGATTATTCAGTGACCATGCTTCCTGCACTGTGCTGCCTTCAAGCCAGCTGCCGCTGTGCGGAAACAGGGAATACGTGAAGATGTGCTCTCCCTGATCGGCTTCGATATCCGGATAGACGGCTGACTTCAGCAGCGTAAGCCGCATCACATTGTCCTTGATATCATGGCCGTATTTGCAGTCGTTCAGGAGACTGACGCCATAGCCTGTTTCAGACAAGTCTGCCCATTGATGGGCAACGGTCTCAAATCTCGCGTAATCCCATGATGTGTTCCAATGCGTCGGCCGTTTAACATTGCCGTATTGAATGTCATATGTTGCCTCTGTGGCGCGGATATCCACGGGAAAGGCTGCTTTTAACAGCTGATCGCGTTCATGCCAGTCCACCTTTGTTTCAAAGTCAATGCGGCGGGAGTTCGCATAAAACATGATTTTTTGCTGAATTTCAGAGCTCCCGTATTTCCAGCTGAAGCCGAGCACACACCTCAGCTTGCCATTTTCAAGAACCTGTTCCTCTGTCAGCCTGGTGATTATTTTCATTTTTTGCTGATAGTAAAGATCAATGTCCCATGCATCAAACTGCATCGGCTTGTCCTCGAAAACTTGCAGAATATTTCCTGCCGCTCCCTGTGCAAGCACTTCTCTGTTATTTTCTTTATCGTAAATCGAAGTGAACTGCCCTGATTCGTTCCATACAATTTCATAATATGGTGTTGATAGCTTTCGTCCGTTTACCTGAAACGAGGATGTCTCTTCCAGCTTTCCTTCGTGTGCAGTGAGCGAAACAGCTCCAAGTGCCGGGACATTTTCTGCAAACAGAAGCCAGTTGCCATCATAGGTTTTCTGCATGTTCAGCTGTTTGCCCTGTTCATCTTTAAAAAGCAGGCTTCTGTCGCCAAAATCCTTGATCTCGACACATTCACTTCGTTCCCAGCCTGATGAATTGAACAGTGTCACAGCATCCTTTTCTTTCATTTCTAGAAGAGAAGCCGCAGCCTGCTTCCATGCCTGACTGGCAAGCGAAAAAGCCTGCTCGTATTCTTCCCGGCTGTCTTCGTATACTTCCCTGATCGAGGAGCCTGGGATAATATCATGAAATTGATTCCTCAGGACAATCTTCCAGCTTTCCGCCAGATCTTCAGCAGGATAGCTGCTCCAGTTCCCGCTCCGGATGCTCTGCACGGTATTCAGCCACTCGGCTTCTCTCAGCAGCAGCTCCATTTTCCGGTTCATCCGCTTGTTGCAGCCCTGGCTTGTATAGGTGCCGCGGTGATATTCCAGATACAGCTCGCCGTCCCATGTATGAACGTACTGATCACTTTTTTCCACCGTTTCATGCAGCCGGCGGAAATAGCTGTCAGCGCGTCCCGTTTTTACAGCAGGAATCCCCGGCATTTTATCAAGCCTTCTTCGCATTTCAAGCATTTCCCTGTTCACTCCGCCGCCTCCGTCACCGTATCCATATGACAGCAGCAGCTCCTGATTCACCCCTTTGTCCCGGTAATTTTCCCAGATGCCTTTTACCGATCTTGGGGTAATCACGCCGTTATACGTATAAAACCAGCGGGCATCCTCTGGTGTTGTAATAAAATGAGTCAGGATTTCCGTTCCGTCGATGCCCCGCCATTTGAACGTATCATGCGGCATCCGGTTAAACTGATTCCAGCTGATTTTCGTTGTCATGAATGTTTTGATCCCCGACTTGATGAGAATCTGCGGAAGCGCCCAGCTGTATCCGAAAACATCCGGAAGCCACAAGTATTCGCAATCCTTCCCGAACTCTTCCCGGAAAAACTTCGTGCCGTACAAAAGCTGCCGGACAAGCGATTCGCCTGAGGTGAGGTTACAGTCCGCTTCAAGCCACATGCCGCCATCTGTCTCCCAGCGGCCCTCCTCTGCCCGCTCCTTTATCTGGCTGTAAATCTCCGGATAATCCTGCTTCATATAATCATAGAGCTGCGGCTGTGTCTGCAGAAACGTGTAATCCGGGTATTGCTCCATCAGGCGCAGCACAGTGAAAAATGAGCGGGCTGCTTTTTCTCTCGTATGCTTCAGCCGCCAGAGCCATGCCACATCAATGTGGGTGTGGCCGATCGCCGTTACCGTAACAGGATAATGGTTCGGAATCTTTTCTATTTCATTGTTTAATAGAGATTGGGCTTCATAGATCGATTGATAGAACTCCTCTGAACCTGGCTCTGACCAGTCTATTTTAAGGAAGGCTCTGTCAGCTGCTGAGAGAAGCTGCTGCCGTTCAGGCTGGTGTTCATCCAAATACTTCACGGTCTCAAGTGCCGCATAGGAGGTAAAGAAAAGATCGTCTGCTTTTTCATCAAGACAGGCCAGAAATGCTGTATTCAGCCTGTGCTCCTGAAGGGTTCTTTTTCCGCCTCCTTCAAGTCCTGACCATAGGCGGAAGCAAAGCTCTGCCGTTTCCCCGGCAAGCTCACTCTTGAAAAAAACCTCCTGGTGATTCAGATCCACTCCCTGATAAGGCGTGCCATTTACATAAAGAAGGGATTCGAAACCGGAATTATGCCCGCTGCCTGTTTTGCCAAAATCAAAGACTCCGACAATTTTTTTCCCTTTCCAGCCTTCCGGAAAGGATACAGAGGCCTTCAGCCATATATATGTATCCCGGCCTTCCCATCGTTCACCGATTTTCATTTCTGCCCATTCACCTTCTTCCGGCTGCCTGGCAGAAACCTCGCCATCTAGATCCAGCAGTGCTTGAAAGCTTTCAAGGGGCAGAACCTCCCTGTACCGGTATGAAGCCAACTCCTTTATTCGCTTTTCCAATTTTTCGACAGTCCAAAACATCCTGCTCAGACACTCCCTTTTCGCATATTTTGATTTAATTTTTTTCAAGCTGGGGCCGGCTCGAAAAGCAGATGAGTATAGTAAACGTTTTCAAAAACAAGAGCATCCAAGCTTCTATAAAAATACTTTGCTATAATTGATACTTTACTTGATCCGTATGCTATATGCTAATTAAAGGGTTTATAATTTTCCGATAACTTTGTATAGTCCTTTAGGTGTTCATTTTTTCAGCAGATTAGGGTATAGTATCTTGAATAATCTATTTAAACCCTGTATATTACAACTTTGTGAGATAGATCTTTTATTCTTAGTAACAGCACTTTTATATTCTTACTTTTGAAGGGAATGTCTAACGAAATAAAATGAAACTTGGTGCACGGATTATTAAAACGGGGATTGCCATGACTTTAGCGCTTTGGATTGCAGGCATTTTAAATCTTCCATCACCTGCCTTTGCGGGGATTTCTGCGATATTTGCGATCCAGCCTACGATTTACCGGTCATATCTTTCCATGATTGAACAGATACAGGCAAACATTATCGGTGCCGCGTTTGCGATTGCCTTTGGCCTTGTATTCGGCCCGCATCCGTTTATTATCGGCCTGACCGTTGTCATTGTCATCATGATCAACCTGAGGCTTAAGATTGAAAATACAATAGCTGTATCGCTTGTTACAGTAGTTGCCATCATGGAAAGCCAGGGCGATCACTTCCTTCAGTTTGCTCTCATGCGATTCGGCACGGTTATGCTCGGTGTGGCAGCTGCCTTTCTTGTTAATCTGATCTTTCTTCCGCCAAAATATGAAAAAAAGGTATACAGCCGCATTGTCGCCAATTCAGAGGAAATTCTGAAATGGATCAGATTAAGTCTTCGCCAGGCATCTGAACATACGGCTCTTAAGGAAGATATCGATAAGCTGAAAGATAAAATGATTAAGCTGGATCAGCTGTACTTGCTTTATAAGGAAGAGCGGACTTACTTCAGGCAAAATGTTGTGGCAAAATCCAGGAAGCTTGTCCTTTTCAGACAGATGCTGCTCGTGACCAATAAAGCGTTAAGCATTTTAAGAAACCTGCACAGAGTGGAAAATGAACTCCCTCATACAACAGAAAAATTCCGTGAACAGCTCGAGATTGAATTGGACTATCTGCTCAATTTTCATGAACGCATTCATTTAAAGCTAACTGGAAAAATTAAAGCTCAGTCCTCTGATCTTCTTTATGAAGAGCTTAGCAGAAATAAAAAGAACCTAATGACAAGCCTGACAGAATACCAGAACACCTGTAAGGATCATAACTGTTTTTATCACATCATTCCGCTTGTCGGAAGCATCCTTGATTACAGTGAGCAGCTGGAGCACTTGGATACGCTCATTACGAGCTACCAGAGCCACCATAAGGAAGACAGCGAAATTGAATTATCTTCTGATCCTGAATAAAAAAACAGCATCCGGAATTCGGATGCTGTTTTGCTTTTCAGCTGTGCATAATATAAGTTTCATATCCATATTTTAGTGGTATCATCAAATAGTCAGAGATGGTTCTCTGGCTATTTGTGTGCATTCATATATAGATTAAGAGAGGAGAAACTTAATGAATAACGCATTTCGAATTTTTACAAAGCCCCGGGAAACCTTTAAGCGCGTGATGGAAAACCGGAGCATGGGCATTATCATCCTGCTTGCGGTTCTTGCAGGAATAGCCACTGCGCTCGCCAACAACGATCGCATGAAGGATTTAGCCGGCTCGCTGCCTTGGCCCGCTGCCCTGCTCTTGGATATCCTATTTGGAGCCATTGGCGGATTATTGTCCCTTTATGTAGGTTCAGCCATTATGTATATGATTGGCAAATGGTTTAAAGGGGAAGCATTTTACAAGGATGTGATGGCAGCAAGCGCCTGGTCCCAGATGCCGAATATTTTTACCCTGCCCCTTTTTCTGCTTGCTGTTCTTCTCCTGGGAAGGGCCTATTATGATGACTCTTATTTAGGAGGAAATCCTGGTCTTGCCATTCTTATAATTTTTCTGGCGTTTCTCCAATTCGCTGCAGGCATTTGGAGCTACATCATCTGGCTGTTTGCTTTTAGCGAGGCACAGCATTTCAGTGTTTTAAAAGCCTTTTTATGCAGCCTTGTTGCTTTTGCCTTCGCTTTTCTTATCGCAATTATCGTTTTTACGGTTTTTCTTCTTCCAGCAATTATGGCCTTCCAATAACAGCAGGCTGCCGGTTTTTTCCCGGCAGCCTGCTTATTTCATTTTCGGATCCAGCGCATCCCTCAGCCCGTCCCCCATTAAGTTAAACCCGAGAACGGTTAGCATGATCGCAAGCCCCGGAAAAAACATTGTCCACGGAGCATCAATCAAGTACTGCTTCGAATCAGCCAGCATCTTGCCCCATTCCGGGTTCGGCGCCTGAGCTCCGAGTCCGAGAAAACCGAGTGCCGCCGCTTCAATGATCGCTGTTGCAATCGCAAGCGTTGCCTGCACAATAATCGGTGAAAAACTGTTTGGCAGCACATGCCTGAAAAGAATGCGGGAGTCCTTCATCCCGATTGCCCTGGCTGCTGTAATGTATTCCTCTTCTTTCACACTGAGCACTTTGGAACGGATCAGCCTGCCAAAGGTCGGAACATTGATGATCGCAATGGCGAGAAGAGCATTTTCAAGAGAAGGGCCAAGGATGGAAACGATGGCAATCGCTAATAAGATACTTGGAAAAGCAAGCATAATATCAAAAACCCTTGAGATGACAGCATCAAGCAATTTTCCGTAATAGCCGGCAACAATTCCGAGCAGGCTTCCTGCTGCTACCGAGCCGAGAACGGAAAAAAAGCCGACAAACAAGGAAATTCGCGCCCCATATACTACCCTTGAAAAAATATCGCGGCCAAAGTCGTCTGTGCCAAGGAAGTTGCCGGCTCCAGGAGGCAGAAGGCGCTTGACCAGATCCTGTTCATTGATCCCTGACGGCGCAATGACAGGAGCAAAGATGGCAAGCAAAAGAAACAGGAAAACAATGAATGAGCCTGTTACTGCCAGCTTATTTTGAAGAAAAGCTCTTATTTTTTCCTGTAAGGGAGAGAGCACCTTTTCTTCTTCCCTGTTCAGCTTTTGCGAAAGATAAGCATTCATGTTCTCCCCCCTTTAATACTTGATTCTCGGATCAATTGCCGCATACAACAGGTCGATCACCAGATTGATCAGCACAAAGATCAAGGCGATGACAAGGATGCCGGATTGTATGACAGGATAATCCCTGTAGCCAATGGCTTCATAAACATAGCGGCCGATTCCCGGCCAGCCGAAAATCGTTTCTGTCAGGATTGCCCCGCCAAGCAGCAGCCCTGTCTGCAGGCCGATAATGGTCAAAATCGGTATCAAAGCATTTTTCAGCGCATGCTTGTACACGACAAAAAACATTCTGAGCCCCTTTGCCCTTGCCGTGCGAATGTATTCTGCCCCCATCACTTCCAGCATGCTCGACCGTGTAATTCTGGCGATGATCGCCATTGGAATGGTTGCAAGCGCTGCAGCAGGCAAAATCAAATGCTTGATCACTTCAATAAACTGACTGAAATTCCCCCGCAGAATGGTATCAAGCAAATAAAGATTCGTAAGCGCCTCAACCGGATTCCGCACTTCCTCCCTGCCCGTTGTCGGCAGCCAGCCAAGCTTGATTGAAAAAAACCACTGCTCCATCAATCCAAGCCAAAAAATCGGCAGCGACACGCCAATTAAGGCGATAAACATCGCCAGGTAATCAAACCAGGAGCGCTGAAACCATGCGCTGATGATCCCGGCATTGACCCCGATTATTACCGCGATGATCATGGCAGCAGCCGTTAACTCAATTGTGGCGCCAAGATAAGGGACGATTTCTTTACTGATCGCTTCGCTCGTTCTGATGGACGTCCCAAGGTTTCCTGTTAAAAGATCCCTTACATAGTGGAAGTACTGCACATACCAAGGCTGTTCAAGGCCGAGCTGCTTTGTCAGAGCAAGAATCGCTTCCTTTGTAGCCCGCTGTCCGAGAATGACCTGTGCAGGATCACCCGGGATTGCCCTGATGATGGAAAAAACAACAAGCGTCATCCCGGCCAAAACAGGCACCAGCATGCCAATCCGCTTGATTGAGTAAGAGAGCATGTCCGCACCCCTTTTTATTTTGCCGCCTGGTAATTGTCAAGGCGCTTGCGCTTTTCTAATTAAAAGGCGGCAGCAGCTTATTTAAATTCTGTTTTTGTAAAGAGATCCGTTCCTGTCGGATGCGGGGTAAAGCCAGTGATCGTGCTTTCGCCAGCCATTAATGGAGTGGAATGGACGAGCGGAATCCATGGTGCATCGTCGTGAATGATTTCCTGCGCCTGTTTGTACAGCTCATTCCGCTTGCTCTGATCGGTCACAGTCTGTGCTTCAATCAGAATTTTGTGCAGCTTTTCGTTGCTGTAGAAGGTGTAATTGTTGCCGCCGATGCTGTCTTTATCCAAAAGTGTGTAAATAAAGTTGTCCGGATCCCCGTTGTCACCAGTCCAGCCGAGCATAAAGGAATCCGCTTCCCCTTTGCTTGCTTTTTCAAGATAGGTTGCCCAGTCGTAAGTGACAATCTTGGCTTTCACGCCGATTTTGGCAAAGCTTGCCTGAAGTACTTCCGCAACCTTCATTCCTTCGGGCATATAAGGTCTGGCAACCGGCATAGCCCAAAGATCCATCGAGAATCCGTTCGGGAAGCCTGCCTGCTTTAAGAGCTCTTTCGCTTTTTCAGGATTATACGGATATTCCTGAATATCGTTGTCATAGCCTTCAACAGTCGGCGGCAGCGGGTTTTTCGCAGGCTCTGCAAGGCCGCCATAGAACGCCTGGATAATCGCTTTTTTATCAACCGCATAGTTCAGCGCCTGTCGGACGAGCTTGTTATCAAGCGGTTTTCTTGTTACGGTCATGCCGACATACCCGACGTTCATCGAAGCTCGCTTGAACAGCTGCAGATTTTTATCACCTTCAACTTTTGACAAGTCAGAAGGGTTAACCCCGTCCATCAAGTCAATTTCCCCTGTCTGCAAGGCATTCAGACGGGCAGAGTTGTCAGGAATCGTTTTAAAAATAACCTTGTTCAGCTTCGGATAGCCAGTCATCCAGTAGTTTTCGTTCTTTTCCAGTACAATGCGGTCATTGGCCTTCCACTCGACAAATTTGAATGGGCCCGTGCCGACTGGGTGCTCGCGGAATTTATCACCGTATTTTTTCACGGCATCAGGGCTTGCAATCCCAAACGGCGCCATCGCGATATTTTTCAAAAATGGTGCCTGAGGACGCTTTAACGTAAAGACAACCGTATTTTCATCCACTGCCTTCACTTCTTTGATCACATGGCCCTCATCCTTTTTAAAGCCGCCAAACATCGTATAGTAAGGGAATTTATCAGCATCCCCGTTCATCCATCTGTCAAAGTTAAACACAACAGCTTCTGCGTTAAAATCTGTGCCATCATGGAATTTCACACCTTTTCTCAGATGGAACGTGTACACCAGGCCATCCTTGGAAACATCCCATTTTTCTGCAAGGGCAGGCTGAACAGTTGTGTCATTGTCTCCGTATTTCAGCAATCTTTCATAAATGTTTTCCGTAACCTTAAAGGCTTCCCCTTCAGTCGTTGTGATCGGGTCAAGTGAGGTAGAATCCCCGCTCCGCCCGTACACAAGCGTATCCTTTGCAGGCTTTGCCGTGTCTGATGCCGGCTTCTTCGTATCATCTGTTTTTGCTGTACCGCTGCATCCGGCAAGCGCTGCTGCCAAAACAAGCATTAAAATGAGAATCAGCGGTGCTAACAGCCTTCTTCGCTTCATTGTGTTACCCCCTATATGTCTCATAATCTATCAACCACGCAGTCAGGCATAAAGATGGCAGGCTGCGTAATGACCTTCCTTTTGCATTGTGAGCACCGGCTTAACACGCCGGCACTGTTCCATGGCTTTCGGACACCTTGTATGAAAAGCACAGCCTTCCGGCGGGCTTTCAGGGTTCGGCAGCTCGCCTTTTAAAAGAATTCTCTCCCGCTTCTCCTCTGGATTACTGGCAGGAACGGCAGAAAGCAAGGCTTCTGTGTAAGGATGCAGCGGCGAGGAATAAAGTGATTCACTTTCAGCAAGCTCAACGATTTCCCCAAGATACATCACCGCCACCCTGTCGCTGATATGGCGCACAACCCCGAGATCATGCGAAATAAACAAGTAGGTGAGACGAAATTCCTCCTGCAGGTCTTTTAATAGATTCAGCACCTGTGACTGGATGGATACATCAAGAGCAGACACAGGCTCATCGGCAATAATGAGCTCTGGCCTTGTCATCAGGGCTCTCGCAATGCCGATCCGCTGCCTTTGTCCGCCGCTGAACTGATGGGGATATCTTCTGGCATAATCCGGATTGAGCCCGACCGTCTTCAGCATTTCTGCTGCCTGCTCTCTTCTCTCAAGCTTTGTCCCAATCCCGTGCACAATAAGCGGCTCTTCTAAAATTTTGGCGACTGAGTGGCGTGGATTTAAGGAGGCGTACGGATCCTGAAACACCATCTGCATATGCTGCCTGATTTTCCGAATGCCGTTTTTATTCAGCGAAAAGACATTTTGTCCGCTGTACATAACGGTACCTTCTGTTGCCTCAAGCAGCCGTAAAATCAATCGGCCGAGCGTTGACTTGCCGCAGCCCGATTCCCCGACAATCCCAAGCGTTTCTCCTTTAAACACATCAAGCGACAGCTTGTTTACAGCAACAATTTCTCTTTTGCTTTTAGAAAACAAGCTATTGCCTGCAGGAAAAGCCTTTTTTAAATTCTCAACCTTTAACAGCGGCTCTGTCATCAGGGAGTCCCCCTTTCTCCGCTAAAAAGCAGCGGGACAGATGGTTTCCCGCTTTCAATAGCTCCGGACTTTCCTTGGCACATCTGTCAAAGGCGTGTTCACAGCGCGCAGCAAACCGGCAGCCTTCCTTGATGCTCCCAGGCTTCGGCACCTGGCCGGGAATGGAATACAGCCGTGCTTTTTTTTCAGCTGTATTCGGAATCGATTTTAACAGGCCGATCGTGTAAGGATGTTTTGGCGACTGAAACACCTCTTTCACACTGCCTTCCTCCACAATCTCGCCGGCATACATCACCATCACCCGATGGCACGTCTGGGCCACAACCCCGAGATCATGAGTAATCATCAGGATGGAGGTGTTCATCTTTTCATTAATTTCCTTCATAAGTGCCAAAATCTGAGCCTGAATCGTGACATCAAGCGCTGTCGTCGGCTCGTCTGCAATCAGAATTTCCGGATTCAGCATCATCGCCATCGCAATCATTACCCGCTGCCGCATCCCGCCTGACAGCTGATGGGGATACTCGCGAAGAAGCTCCTCTGGCCTTGGCAGCCCTACCGCCGCAAGCATCCTTAACGCCTGCTCCTTCGCCTGTTTCCGGCTTTTTTTCGTATGTACACGGAGCGCTTCCTCAAGCTGATCACCGACTTTAAACAGCGGATTCAGTGATGTCATCGGCTCCTGAAAAATCATCGAAATTTCATTGCCGCGAATTTTCCGCCAGCTGCTCTCAGAGTACTCCGTGAGCTCCTCACCCTGAAAACGGATGCTCCCTGAAATCCTTGCTGTCCGCTTCGGCAAAAGCCCCATCAGCGCAAGTGACGTCACGCTCTTCCCGCAGCCCGACTCTCCCACAATCCCGAGAATCTCCCCTTCTCTCAAATGAAAGCTAACTCCGCTGACAACAGGAATCTCCCTCCGCCCTTCACTGAATGCAATATTCAGATTCTCAGCCGCTAAAACCACAGACCTCTCCAAACACACACCTCCTGCATAAATGAAAGATGGATTAGTAAAGTGTATTTAGACAAGCATTGTTTTATGACACAGGAAGCGTGGGGACGGTTCTCGTGCTTCACATGTTGGGCAAATAGAAGCACAGGGACGGTTCTCGTGCTTCACATGTTGGGCAAATAAAAAAGGTTGACGACTGAGCCGGCAACCTGAATTTTTAATATAAAAGAATTAGTTATTGAGTTTTTTCTTAATTTAGGAAGCAAATAATACGTAATTAAAATTCTATAGTTCAAGGGCTCTCCGTAAAGGATAACCCTTTCTCCTCCATTGCCGCCTTAAGTCTTCCGAGCGCTTTCGGCCCCATTCCATGAAGCTTTTTCAGCTCTGCTTCTGTTGTTTTCTCAAGCTGTTCAAGGTACTCAAATCCTGCTCCGTTCAGCGCCCTGATTGCCGGCTTGCCTATCCCTTTTGGAAAGTCTGTTTTCTCTGCCATGATAGCTCCTCCTATTCTCTTGACTTTACCATTGTTCCAGCCTGAAAAATCGGCATTCTATCTATTGTTAATCTCCCTTTCATAAGTAAATGCCAGACACGCTCATTCACAAATGCACTGCTTAGTGCACCTGATACTTCGAATTGGATACTTGTTAACGGAATGAAGTCTCCTTCATTTTCTTGCAGTCTATTCACAGCAGTCAGTATTTCACCGTCAAAATAATTTGCAGGTGCTTCTTCAAGCACTCCGTTTCCCCAGACTCTCAACATGCTGTTTGCAGAAGAGAGAGCTGTCCATTGCTCTATGTATTCTGTTTTCTCCCGTTGACCAAGCTCTCTTTTTCCTTCTTCTAAACGTTCTATGTCCTTTGTGTCACCGCTTAAAAATAGAGAGTCTGCTTCTGCCAGGAAAATGCTGTTTTTTCTATCCTTTAGAAGACTGAGAAAGAATCGTTTTCCAGCCTGGTCGAATGCATTTCCTCCAGCCCATATGGTGACAGGTGCCGTTCTCGGGATATCCTCTATCTCTAGCAGGGCCGTCTCCACATTTAAACAGTCTTGATAGCTCTCGATGCGATTGTGCTTTTTCAGCCACTCCATTCTTGTCTTATAGCCTGATTCTGATGGCAAATCTCTGATTGGTCCTTCTGATAAATCATCATAGAACGCGATTACCTTCTTTGGCCGTTTCAGGAAAAATCTCAGTGCACCAGCCTGAGCTCCTCCTACTGCCAAATGCACCGGTTCATTCGAGGGAACTCTGTGCTGCTGGATCATCTTATTAATGATTTTAGCTCTTTGATAAAGATCCAGTTCAGGTACAAAAATAGTAAAACCGCTAGTTTTAACTTCTGCAGCAGTGGTGTGATTAAAGGATTGAAATGGGGTGTTTCCAAGATGGTACAGCTTCTTCTTAACAGGATCTCCTTCTAACTCGCTGGATAAATCGGAAATGGTGATGTAATCATTTGTTCTGATCTCGCAGACAAGTACCTGATTTTCATTTTCGAGGAAGTAGATGAATGGGTAGCTGGTTTTGAAGGTCATTGGGTTCACGGCCTTTTTATAAATTGATTATTTGTTTCATTTTACAATAAATAGGATAAAACTTATAGAGAGTCTTTTCATCAAGGAGGCAGCGCTTTGTTAATTAAAAGCTGGTTCCTCGCTGGTCGCTGATATATTTGGAAGAGTGCCCGATATATTGCAAAGTTCGCCGGTATCCAGCTGCAATCCACCGATATATCCCAAAGAGTGCTCGATATATTGTAAAGCTTGCCGATATCGGCCTGCGATCCGCCGATATACGCTTTCCGCCTAGGCTTTTAATCCGAAGCAGAGCTCCATAATGCGATCATGTATCGCCTATCGAATGCGCTAAGACCAAAAAAACCGGCCCTTTTTTAATTAAAAGCCGGTTTTCCTCTTCTCACTGATATACTCCAACGATTACCTGAAACCAAAAAAGCAGCAGTCCCCCAAAAGGTCCTGCTGCTTTTCCCCATCAGCTGTTCAGCTGCTGAATCTGGAACAAATTATAGTAATTCCCCTGTATCTCCATCAGCTCGCGATGTGTGCCATTCTCAATCACTTCGCCGTTTTCGATATGAATGATCTGCGAAGCATGAGTAATCGTCGACAGCCTGTGGGCAACAACAAAGGTTGTGCGGTCTTTCTCCAGTTTTTCCAAGGCTTCCTGTATCAGGTGCTCACTTTCAAGATCGAGCGCTGAGGTTGCTTCATCAAGGACAAGGATTGGCGGATTTTTCAGGAATACCCTTGCGATCGCGATCCGCTGCTTTTGCCCGCCGGAGAGCTTGACTCCCCGTTCCCCAACCTTGGTGTCATAGCCTTCCGGAAGCGTCTGGATAAAGTCATGTGCGTTGGCTGCTTTGGCGGCTTCGACGACTTCTTCGTCTGTAGCACCGGGCTTTCCGATCAGAATGTTTTCTCTCACCGAATGGCTGAAAAGGAACGTATCCTGCAGCACCATGCCGATTTGGTCGCGGAGGCTTGTGACTTTATAATCCCTGATGTCCACTCCGTCAAGCATGATGCGGCCGCCTGTTACATCATAAAATCGCGGCAGGAGGCTGACGAGGGTCGATTTTCCGCCTCCGCTCATTCCGACAAGTGCAATCGTGTCGCCCTTTTTCGCTCTCAGCGAAACATTATTCAATGCGAGTGCTTCGTTTGCCTGGTAGCTGAAGGAAACATCTTCAAACTCCACAGTACCCTTCACATTTTTTGCTTCAATTGCATTTGGACGGTCTTCAATGTCATATGGCTCGTCCAAAAGCTCGAACACCCTGTCCATAGAAGCAGAAGCTTGCGTTAAAGTGGTGGAGGAGTTCACAAGCCTGCGCAATGGACTGTAAAGGCGGTCAATGTAGCCAACGAATGCCACCATTGTTCCTATGGACAGGTTTCCGTGAATTACTTGATATGCCGCAAAACCGATCACAAGAAGCGGTGCCGCATCCGTAATCGTGTTAATCACAGCAAACGTCTTCGCGTTCCACATAGTATGGTTGGTGGCTTTTGTTAAAAAGTTATGGTTTTCCTGTGAAAATAGTTTTTGCTCATGCTCTTCAATGGCAAAGCTTCGAATGACCGGCATGCCTGATACCCGTTCATGCAGATGGCCCTGCACCTGGGCAAGCGCCTGGGAACGGGCTCTCGTTAAGCCGCGGAGCCTGCCGTAAAAATAACGGACAGATATGCCGTAAAACGGGAGCAGCACAAGCGATACAATCGACAGCTTCACATCCATTGTGAACATGATAATAATGGCAATTAGGATTGTCACCAAATCAAGCCAGACATTCATCAGGCCTGTAAGGACAAAATCCTTCGTCATTTCGACATCATTTATCACCCGGGAAATGACTTCCCCTGCTCTTGTGTTGGAGTAATAGCGCAAACTCAGCTTTTGAATGTGATGAAAAAGCCTGTCGCGGATATCATACAAAATCTTATTGCTCGCAAGCTGGGCAAAATATTGCCGGTAATATTCAATCGGCGGGCGCAAAATTACAAAAATAAACAGCATAATTCCCATTACGATAAAGACTTTTTCTGTTTTGTCTGCCGGGTTTCCTTTTACCTGCAGGACGTCATCAACCAAGTATTTCAGCAGCAGCGGAATTAAAAGCGGAATCGCAAACTTAACGATTCCGATAGCAATTGTTCCGCCGATCTGCCATTTATACGGCCTGACAAACTGCAGATAGCGTTTCATCGGACTCACAGATGTTTCTCCCCTCTCTCCTGCTGCACGCCGGATTCATTCCAAACGAAAAGCCCGTTGAACCATTCAACAGGCCAAAATTCATTGGTCGTCCGGCTTTTCGTCTCCCTGCCGCTATCGCACCTGGCGAAGGTAGCGGCTGTACCATTCATCAACAAAATCCGGAGAAAATGGACCCTGCCTCTGGTGAATCCATTGAAGCAGCTTGTCTACATTTCTCCTTAGGATCAAGTCAATGACTTCAGGGTAGTTCATTAGTTTTTTGTGGTATTGGTATTCGTCTTCGTCAAGCAAAATATACGTCATGTCCGGAAACACCTTAACATCCAGATCATAATCAATATACTTTAATGCTTCTTCATCCCATACAAATGGAGAACTGATATTGCAATAATAGTAAATCCCATCATCGCGGAGCATGCCGATTATATTAAACCAGTGCTTCGCGTGAAAATAACAGATAGCCGGCTCGCGGGTGATCCAGGTTCGCCCGTCTGATTCCGTTACCGTTGTGCGGTCATTTCCGGCTATGATGCAATTCTCCGTTCCTTTTAGAACAGTGGTCTCTTCCCAAATGCGATGGATCAGTCCATTATGCTTGTAGCTATGTATTTGTATGGAATCTCCCTCTTTGGGAAAGCTCATCCAAATCGCCTACTTTCAAAATGGATGCTTTGGGAATGGCCTTAGTAATCATTCACAAAGCTTTCTTATTGATGTTTTTATTATTATACCGTTTCAGGATTAAAAAAGAAAATAAAGGCGCTTTGCAAGCAGAATATAGTGTTCTTTTTATTTTTCCGGGCTTTGATAGGAGAGGATTAATTCTTCCGTTTGCTTTTCAAACGTTGCCTGAATGGCATTCAGCTCTTCTTTGGCTGCTGCTAGCTCCTGCTGTACTGCTATGAGAACCGTTTTGTCTTCCTTTTGCAAGCATAGTCTTTCCTTCTCCCTGCAGCCTTCTACGGCTGACTGGAGCTCCAAAAGCCTGTCCATCGTTTTCAGCTGTTCGCCGACAAGCCTATCGAACTTTTCCATTACCGGCCCCTTTCAAGCGTCTTCCTTATATATATTGTTACCATTCGGCCTGCTTTATAAAAATCCTCCTGGAAATGAACGCAAAAAGAAGGAAGGCGCTTCCTCCCGAATGTGAAGAAGCGCCTTCCAGAAAAATTAGCTGTTTTGTTGTTTGCCCTGCTCAGCTTTTTGGTTTTGCTGTTTTACTTGCTGTGCAGAAGTTTCGCTTCCAAACTCAGTTCCGTATTGTCCGGATTGAGAAGAAGCTGATTGTTGGTTCTGTTGCTTAACGTGTTGTACGTTAGTTCCAGAAGTTGTTTTGTTTGTTTTGTTTTCCATTGTTATCACCTCCACGAACAATATGATGTCCAGTGGAGGTTTGATATATGCTCATTTTTTAGACCAAAATTTAGAATTAAACGAGAAGCGATCTGCCGCCGTCTACGATGATTGTCTGGCCTCTGATCATGGATGCCTGATTGGAAATAAGGAATTCCACCGTGTTCACGATGTCCTCAATTTCCACCATTCTCCCTGCAGGTGTTTTGGCAATGGCATCTGCCAAAAGCTCTGCTCTGTTTGGAAAATGCTTCAGCGCTTCTGTATCGACTGCACCGCCTGAAACGGCGTTCACCACGATGTCTTTAGGCGCAAGCTCGACAGCCAGATACCTTGTTAACGCTTCGAGCGCTGCTTTTGACACACCGACTGTTGTGTAGTTTTCCAGGTAGCGGATAGAGCCAAGCGAGCTGATGCTGATGATTTTCCCGCCATCACCTGTCTTTTCCATCCGCTTTGCTGCTTCCTGTGCACAGAACAAGAGCGCTTTGCTGTTAATATCCATTGTCCAGTCCCAATGAGTTTCCTCGAGCTCCATTGCAGGACGAAGAACGCCTGAAGCAGCATTGTTTACAAGCACATCCAGGCGGCCGAAAGCGAGATCAATCTGCTCAAAAAGCTCCTTGATTTTTTCCGGCTTTCCAACATTGGCTTTGACGACAAGCGCTCTTGCGCCCAATCGTTCGATTTCCTCTGCTGTGTCAAGCGCAGCCTGTTTATTCCGCAAATAGTTAATCGCGATGTCATAGCCTCTTTCTGCGAGCCGCAGTGCAATTGCCCTTCCGATTCCTCTGCTGCTTCCTGTTACAAGAGCTACTTGATTTTGACCCATTATCTGACGACCTCTCTTTTCTTTTTTCGAATAGTCACGTTTATTATATCAAACACTATAGCATACAGCGAAATTTCTACAAGGAGGCCTGACTAGCCATGTATGTAGGCAGAGATATGACAGAACTCGGCATGATCTCCATAAAGCAATGGAAAGACAGCGAGCTGTCTCATTTTCATCATTCGTTTCAGCAAATTCTTCCCTTTCTGAATTCTGAGGGGCAGAGCACCTACCGTGAAATACTGGAAGAAATCGAAGTGCGCGGCGGCATGAAACGGAACGAAGCAGACTATACACACGGGACCGAAACCATCACTGATTAAGGGCATCCTCCGCAAGCTCCGCTGCGATCCGGCTGATCTTCTGATGGGAAACAGGGAATGCATACCGCTGCATTTCCTCTTCGGTTACCTTCGCAAGGCTTGTTGACTGCCCCTTTTTAACACTTCCTGTGAATAGAGAAATATCCCATTTTATATGTGAAAAAACATGTGTGACACTTTCCTCGCAAACCTCCAGATCAACTTGCAATCCGTACTCCTCCTGCAAGTATCCTTCCAGCTGCTCTTTTGCAGCAGGGCCAGGCACAATCTCGCAATTCGGGAACTCCCATAGGTTCGCAAGCAGACCTTCTGATTTGCGTTTGTTGATGTAAAAGCGGCCCTCTTCGTCTTTAATGACTGCCGCTCCCATTCTGACAGGCTTCGGTTTGCTTTTTTTGCTTTTCACAGGATAGCTGCTCTGTGTACCAGTGTGAAACGCTTCGCAGTATTCCTGCACAGGGCAAAGCAGGCATGCCGGCTTTGATGGGATGCAGATCAAAGCGCCGAGCTCCATTAAAGCCTGGTTGAAATCAGATGGATTGTCCTTTGAAATCATTTTCCGTATCGCTTCTTCAAAAATTTTTCTTGCTCTGGGCTTCGCAATGTCCTCATCGATTGCAAGAACGCGCGAAATAACCCTCATCACATTCCCGTCAACTGCCGGCTCCGGAATGTTGTAGGCGATGCTCATGACAGCGCCTCTTGTGTAAGGTCCTACCCCTTTCAGCCCGGCAAACGCATCAGGATCAGGAGGAACTACGCTGCTGTATTTCTCCTTCACTTCCCTGACTGCTGTCTGCAGGTTTCTGACCCTTGAATAATACCCAAGTCCCTCCCAGGCTTTCAGGATGTCTTCTTCATCTGCCTCGGCAAGCGCGTCCACAGTCGGGAACCTTTCCATAAAACGATGAAAATACGGAATAACGGTATCAACTCTAGTTTGCTGCAGCATAATTTCTGACACCCAGATGCGGTACGGATCTTTATTTTCCCGCCAAGGAAGTGACCGCTGTTCAAGCTGAAACCAGGCAATTAGATCTTTTTGAAAGCCTTCTATATGAAAAGATTGAAGTTTGTCCATATGCTCCTCCAAGGTTAGTTATCATGATAATTGGGAAAAAGGGTAATACACTATATAGAGTGGCACACTCATGGTGAAACAGCACTGAGCCGTGCATGGTAAAATAAGTTCAGCAGCATTTAAAGCTGCTTTTAGCTGTCATGCTTGTATCTGCTGA
This sequence comes from Metabacillus kandeliae, assembly GCF_021166585.1. Taxonomy (GTDB): domain Bacteria; phylum Bacillota; class Bacilli; order Bacillales; family Bacillaceae; genus Metabacillus_B; species Metabacillus_B kandeliae. The sequence continues at coordinate 64,018 of NZ_JAJOZE010000014.1, read as the reverse complement.
CAGTTTACCATCAAGCAGATGGGAGTGAAACCAATGGATACTGGAACACATGTCGTGATGGGCATCGCGCTTGGCGGAATTGCCACGCTTGATCCCGCTGTCGGCCTGCAGACACCTGAAGCCCACGCTGTTATGGCAGCAGTTCTTATCGGCTCTCAGGCTCCTGACATTGATACGGTACTGAAATTAAAAAACAACGCGGTTTACATCCGCAACCACCGGGGCATTACCCATTCCATTCCAGCCGTTTTCTTATGGACGCTTCTTATTGGAGGAATGGTTTCTATCTTTTCACCCGGCATTGATCTCGTCCACTTGTTCATGTGGACATTTATCGCCGTAGCCTTTCATGTGTTTGTGGATATTTTTAACGCATATGGCACACAGGCGATCCGGCCATTTTCAAGAAAATGGGTAGCCCTTGGCATTATTAACACATTCGATCCTTATATCTTCTTCATCCATATAGGGGGAATTGTGATCTGGGCGCTTGGCATGCCGCCCGGTTTTGCCTTTACAGCTGTATATGTCATCCTTGCAGGCTACTACTTAACAAGGATTATGATTAAAAGGAAACTTGTGCATGACATTAAAAAAATGTTCGATGACATTGTAGATATTACTATTGCACCAACCATCAAGTTCAGCAAATGGCATCTGGCCATTACAACCGAAAAAAAATTTTATGTAGGAAAAGCGAAGGAAGGCAAAATTCTGATACTGGATGAATTCAACAGAAAGCCTCTCCCTCAAACAGAACTGATCAAAGCAGCGGAAAAGGACCACAACATTGCAGCCTTTCTCTCCTTTTCACCAGTGTACCGATGGGAAATTGATGAGTATAAGGACCATTACGAAGTCAGGTTTATTGACCTGCGCTACAGAAGCAAAGAATACTATCCGTTTGTCGCCATCGTTCAGCTCGACACAGACTTAAACATTATCAGCTCTTACACAGGCTGGATCTTCAGCGAAGAAAAGCTTCGCAAAAAGCTCCACCTGCTGCCTGATTAAAAATGGGAAGACACTTGGCTGTTTCGCCAAGTGTCTTTTGCTTTTGAGCGGGAAACTTTGTCTGAGACTAATGGAAAAGGCGGATCTGCTTTATCGAAGAAGGCAAAATTCAGTTTTCCGAAGTGATAAATCAAATATGCCCGCTTATCACCAGTCCAAGATAATGCCGGAATCCATCTACTGTCCAGTTTCAGCAGTTTACTGGCGGAAATGGCCAGTTTACTGTCCAATTTGCATGGTTTACTGTCCAATTCACTGACTTTACTGTCCAAACTGAAAATCTGAAGGCGAAACTCAGTTTTTTGCAATTTTTCAACGCACTGCCGGTTTCAAGTAGAAAGCAAAATTAAGTTTTCTGCGGCAAAAATTCAATTTCTCCTGCACTTTTGCTGTTTCCATCAGTGCTTAATATCATCCTCACCAAGCATCCCGCTGTACTTAGGATTCATAGCAAGGAACTCATGCAGTCTGTGGCCGAATCCGTCAATCCAGGTTGTAACGATTCTTTCGGCTGCCTGTTTGCCCTGATATTCGCGGCCTGCTTTTGCCTGTGTGGTTTCAAAGTCTTCCCAGAGCAGTTCCACCCATGTTCTTGCTTTTTCATAGGTGAGCTCACTGTTTTTCTCTTGAAGCTTTAAGGCGAGTCTGTCGAAAATTTCTTCCATTTGTTTCACCTCTGCTGTGAAGTATATTTGCTTTTCTTGTGCTAAATACTAAGCGTGCGCTCATAAGGCGTACGAATTCATATATGGGGGGTCAGCCGGATGCGGAATAAGGCAAAAGGTTTTCCACATATCAACAGGAACGAGGGCGAGCCGCGTGCAAGGGACGAGTATTCGTCAAAGCGTGCGGACGGTTCGATCAATACTCATCCACAGGAGCGGATGAGGGCTTCCGGTGCCCGAAGCGATTTTAATTCCTGATTGCCGGTGCTTTATCGGATGAAACGGCAATGTTTTGTTTTGTTTAGTTTGTTAGCACACTCCCTAAGCGGATCGTGCCGGATTATTTGCCGGCATGGTCCGTTTTTTCGAGCATGCTGATCGGCAGTGCCTCTTCATTGTCTGCTGTAGACTCTCTATGCCCCCATGCAAACACACCGTTCATGTAATGAATGACGAATTTTTCTCCTGGATCGCCTTCAATTCCATAAGTTTCGCCCGGCTTATAATCCTCAGGGTTCAGCAAATAGGCTTTGGCCATTGCGATTTTGCGCTCAAGTACCGCAAATTCATTGATCATGCCGAGCTGTTCTGCTTTTCGGGCTTTTTCCTTCAGCCCGCCAATTTCTGTTTTTAATTCATATTCACTCATATCACTGTATCGTATCACTTGCTTGTGCTCCCATCCGTGTTCTACTTATTTTATGGCTCTGTTAAATTTGGCTGTTAATACAGTACTAAGGCTCCAGCAAGATTCTCCCGCCTATCCCTTTAACAAGCCTGTTTTATAAAAAGGGCATTTATTATAGTATAAAATAGTCATCATTATATCGCAAAATCAGGCGAAGGAGGGTTTGCCTATGCAGGCGGCTGTTATTACAGGCGGGGGTTCAGGGCTCGGTCTTGCTCTTGCCAAAGTTTACGGCAAAAAATACGATAAGATTATTCTAATAGGAAGAAATTTAAAAAAGCTGCAAAATGCAAAAAGGCTGCTGGAGGATGAAGGTGTTTCATGCTCTATTGATCAGGTGGATATAACCGATCCCGGGCAGGCTGATGATTTTGCAAAAAGGGCTTTCCATGAAAACGCTATCCGATTGTTGATCAATAATGCCGGTGTTGGTCATTTTGGTCCAGCTGAAACGCTATCCCCTGCACAGGTTCATGAAATGATTGATACGAATGTAAAGGGAACCATTTTTATGAGCCAGGCCTTTATCAGGCACTTTAAAGAAAAAGGTGCTGGAGAGATACTTCAGATTATTTCTACAGCAGGGCTGCGCGGCAAAGTGAATGAAAGTGTGTATAATGCTTCGAAGTTTGCTGTCAGGGGTTATACAGAAGGATTAAGAAAAGAGCTTGCTGCTGCTGATATTTCCATTAAAGCCGCCTATATGGGCGGAATGGATACTCCGTTCTGGGTGAATTCCAGCCATATAAGCGACAAAAGCCGGCTGCGGGATCCGCTCTCGATCGCACAGCAGATTGCCGATCAGTCGCTTGAAACAGACGATATCCTATTTGATTAGTCCATTTCTGCTTCTTCCTGCAGGTAGGCCTCAATCAAATTAAGCGGAAAGCCTTTTCGGTAAAGGAACTGCTTCATTTTCATCCTGTATGTAAAGTCATCTTCGTCCTTGTACCTTCTTTTCGCTTTTTCAGCCTGCTGCACGAGGGCTTCCATTTCAGCATCAGGGCTTTTTTCATACTCAACCGATTGGATGGCCGCAGCAATAATACTATAAGGAAATCCTTTTCTCATCAGGCTTTGTTCAAGCTTTTGTTTCAACTGGCTGGTGGATTCCCGCTTGTTTTTGCGGATTTCCTTTTCGATGTGCTTCAGCGCTTCTTCTGTCTGGGCTTCTTCAGGGTAATTGGACAATGCCCGGTCTGCATCCCCGGGGCCTACTCCTTTTTGAAAAAGCTCCTGGCGAATCAGGTCAGGCCCTTTGCCGTTTGTGTTCCACTGGGTCCTGACATAGGCTTCGGCAAATTCAGCATCATCTACATAATTGTGCTCTTCCAGCTGAAGGATAACTTCCTGGGCAATTTGTTCGCTGAATTCCTTTTGAAGCAGATGGGTGCGGACTTCTCCTTTTGTCCGCATTCGGAAGCTTAAGTAATTGATGGCGCTGTTGTAAGCCTTGCGGACATCATCTCCATACTGAATCTCAATGATGTCTAGCTCATCAAGCTCCTTGCCTTTCCTGAGGCCAAACTGGATCATAGTGCCTTCATCAACGCTAAAGGCGTATTCCTCACCATTTCCTTTATCAAGAAATATATTATAGCGGTCCTTTAATTTTTTTTGGACGGTAATTTTTGTTACATAGGCCATGCCCATCACCTCTTCCTTATTTTAGCACAGGTTTACCTTGAACCACTCGGGGTAGAGCATAGATAAAAGACAATCTTAGGAAAAATACTTTATTTAAAGGTAGAATTTTGGAAAAAGAAGGTGAAGGCAATGAAGGTGGCAATAGCAGGCGGATCAGGCTTTATCGGCAAGCAGCTCAGCCAGCTGCTTGAGAACGAGGGTCATCACGTATTCATTTTAACTAGAAGCAGCAGACAGGGGAACGGAAACATCACGTATGTCCAATGGATGAAGCAAGGGAGCCATCCAGAACTGGCGCTCGAAGGAATAGATGCGTTTGTCAATCTGGCTGGAAAAAGCATTAACAGCCGCTGGACGGAAGAAAATAAGCAGAAAATCTTGGAAAGCCGCATTCAGGCCACAAGTGAAGCGTACCGGATTCTTGAAGCTTTGAGGGATAAGCCTTCCGTCGTTGTGAACGCGAGTGCGGTCGGTATTTACGGCACTTCTGAAGAGTCCACCTTTACGGAAGAGTCTCCTCCAAGAAGCAGTGATCTGCTTGCTAAAACCGCCAGCATTTGGGAGGAAGAGGCAGCAAAGATTGAAGCTGAACTCGGCATCCGGACAGTGTTTGCCCGATTTGGCATCATTCTCGGCGAAGAAGGCGCCCTTCCATTAATGGCACTGCCCTACAAGCTGTTTGCCGGCGGAAAAATCGGCTCCGGAACGCAGTGGATTTCATGGGTTCACATCAATGACGCCGCACGCCTCCTGCTGTATTGCATCCGTAATGAATCGATCAGAGGGCCGATTAACATTACAGCTCCGAATCCGGTTCAAAATGATACATTTGGCAGAACAATTGCCAATGTGCTTCATAAACCCCACTGGCTGCGTGCCCCGGCTTTTGCCATCAAGAGTGCGCTCGGTGATATGAGCATGATGGTGCTCGAAGGCCAGCGGGCGATTCCGAAGAAGGCGCTTGAGCAGCAATTTCATTACTCCTTTCCAGCTCTTGAAGAAGCGCTTCAGGACATATTAAAATCAAATTAACTACTGGTGAAGAAGAGGAGCCTCACATGAATGAAATTTTATTTAAAAATGCTACCATTTTTCCGATAACAGACAACCCGCTTTATGCCAGCGATCTTCTTGTGAAAAATGGAAAAATCGCAGCTATAGGCAAAAACATCGCTGCATCTGAACAAGCTGTTGTGATTGAATGTGATGACCAGTTTTTATTCCCTGGATTTATTGATGTTCACACTCATCTCGGTTTATATGATGAAGGAACAGGCTGGGCCGGCAATGATGCAAATGAAACGATTGAGCCGCTGACACCTCATATAAGGGCATTTGACAGCGTGCATCCGCAAGACCATGGCTTCCGCGACGCCGTTTCGCACGGCATTACGACTGTCCACATTATGCCGGGAAGCGCGAATGTCATAGGGGGCACTACATCTGTCATTAAAACCTGGGGGAAAAACATTTCGAATATGCTCATCCAGGAAACAGCAGGACTGAAAATCGCGCTTGGAGAAAATCCGAAGCGCATTCACAGCAATGGGAACAAAGAATCCATTACCAGAATGGGTATTATGGGGATGCTCCGCGAAGCTTTTTTCAAAGCCCGCTTTTGCGATGAAAAAGATGACTTCCGCTCCCTGCCGATTAAGCGCGCGCTGAACAGGGAAATTCCTGTCCGCATCCACGCTCATCGTGCAGACGATATTTTATCAGCCATCCGGTTTGCGGAGGAGTTTAATCTGGACTACCGGATTGAGCACTGCACAGAAGGCCATTTGATCGCAGAAGAATTTGCCGGGAAAAATGCCAAGGTCAGCGTCGGTCCGACTTTAACAAGAAGGTCAAAGGTTGAGCTGAGAAACAAGAGCTGGCAGACCTATAAAGCTCTCTCCGATCAAGGTGTGGAAGTATCAATTACTACGGATCATCCTTATACCCCTATTCAGTACTTAAACATCGTGGCAGCGCTTGCGGTCAGAGAAGGACTTGATGAGCAAAAAGCAATAGAAGGCATTACAATTAATCCTGCGAGGAACCTGAAGCTTGACGACCGGGTAGGCAGTCTTGAGGTTGGAAAAGACGCAGATTTAGTGCTCTGGAGCCATCATCCCTTCTACTATATGGCGAAACCGCAGCTCACAATGATTGACGGAATTCCCGTTTTTTCAGACGAAAATTGGGGTCAAAAAAACAGGCTGAAAATCAATTAATAAAGTTAAAAAAAACCATAAAAAAGTTGTTTCCTTTTTTCTTTTTTTCGAGTATGATACGTATGAAAAGCATGAAGTTTTTCGTCTGCAGTGACAACTGAATTGACCATATATCGTTATGGGAAGGCAAATGGTGCGCCACCAGTGTGACTGGTTCTAGTGGGTTCGATTCCCACCCCGAAATTTTTTGGAGCTACAATAAAAAATTTCGAGGGTGGGGGCTTATTTAGCATACTTCTGCCCTCAATTGGAGGGAGAGTATTATGCTTAAGAAACGTGACATTCACGACAGCTACGCGCTTTACGAACTCATGCAGCACCCGGATGTCTTCCCGTTTGTTCGTCATAAAGCCTCATCAATTGAAGAGTACCTGTTTTTAACAAAGCAAACGATTGAAGCGGAAGAGCGCGGTGAATTGATCTCACGTACCATTCTTGACGAATGGGGCTCTCCAATTGGCACAATCAGTCTCTTTGATATTCAGGAAGGGGCCGGCTTTCTCGGCACCTGGATCGGCAAGGATTACCACGGCAAGGGCTACAACAAGCTAGCTAAAGATGCGTTCTTCAACGAACTGTTCTATGAACTGGACGTTCACACCATTTTCATGCGCATCCGCAAAGTGAACATCCGCTCCACGAAAGCAGCGGAAAAGCTGCCTTACGTCATTAACTCAAACGAGACAAGAGCTGCTCTATTGGAACAAATCAACGAAGGCCAGGATATCTACAACCTGTTTGAAATTCCTAAGGACCTTTACACCTTTGATGCCGTCCGCTGTGCCCATACAGCTGAAACGGAAGAGCATCATCTCAAAGAAGCATAAGTGCAAGCCTGCTCTGAAACGAGCAGGCTTTTTTGTATGCTAAATGGCCAGCCCGGCGGTATGGAATAGCTGCCTCCTGACGAAACTAAATATGTAAAGGAGGGATGCTTAATGGCTGACAAAAAACACGGTGGCAAAAACACCCTTTCGAACGCCCAGAAGGTTACATACCAAAAAGAATTTAAAAGAGCTGACAGAGCTGGAGGATATAAGGATAAAAGACACTAACTGCCATCATACTCTCCCCTGATAAAAGCCATCCTATAAAAGAACATTACGTTCAACTTTTAAGGGGGGCTTTGCGATGGGAAGAGGACATAAACAGCACACAAGAGACAAAAACAAAGGTTCTTTGCCACAGGTTCCAAAAAACCTGAAGAAGGAAACTGACGGTGTTTATGAAGAATTCTCCACTGAGCTTGCCGACAAAAACGACATGCAGGCTCAAGCCCGCTCTAAAGCAGCAAACCAGCGCCAAACCCGCAGTAAGCGATAAGGTGCAGAAAGCCTGACGGTTAAGTCAGGCTTTTTTATTTTGGCTCTCTTAAATTTGGCTGTTGATTTCCGTTGCAGTCGTCCGCTTTCCGCGGGGCGGGCCGCTTGAGCCTCCCCGCCGCTTCGCGCCTCCTTAGGTCTCACCTGTCCCGCTGCTCCCGCAGGAGTCTCCCGCCTGCCACTCCAATCAACAGGTGCTGAAAAATCGGATTTCTTCTTTAACATAGCTTAAAACTTAAGTGCAATATGTGCTGGTATAGAGATGGGCTGCTGATATTGGCGAACTTGCATTTAGGCAGTTTGAAACCGGCTCTTCTATTAACTAAGAGCCGGTTTTTGGGGTAAGTTCTTGTATGAAGTGCAGCTTTTTTCACTTTTCTAGCTGCAGTACCTGTGACTGCCTGCCGATATCGGCGGATGGCTGACTCTTATCGGCGGATCCAAACCAGATATCGGCGAAATTTCAAATATATCGAGCACTTTTTCCTGGTGACCCGGCAGTTTAAAACCGCCTCCTCCATTAACTCCTACCGCTCCATCTCCACCGCAAACTTATACCGGTCTGCTCTATAATAGGAATCCACAACTTCAAATACTGTGCCGTCTTTTAGCCGGGTTTTCCTCATAATGCAGAGGATGGGTGAGCCCTCTTTCACTTCCAGCATGGCTGCCTCTCGTTTTTTTGCTGTAACAGCTTCAAGCTCCTGAACGGCCTGGCCGATTTCAAGGCCTGCCATACTTTCTGCATAGTCATAGATAGAGCTTTTTGCAAGCTCTATCGTAAGTTCAGGCAAAAGGTGTGCCGGCACATAGAGCGATTCATAGGCCATTGGCGTTCCGTCCGCAAGCCGGATGCGCTTTATTTCAAATACTTGTGTTCCTGCTTCAATTTCGAGTTTCCCGGCCAATGTAATAGAGGCTGGGATTTTATTAAAATGGATCATAATGGTCTCTGGTTCGAGACCCCGTTTTTTCATTTCTTCCGTAAAACTGGTCAGGCCTTTTAAGTTTTGCTTGAATTTTTTCTGAGCAATAAAGGTTCCTTTTCCGCGCTTTCTCTCTAGAAAGCCTTCTGTGACAAGGTTGCTGATAGCCTGCCGCACAGTCATTCTGCTGATAGAATAGATTTCTGAGTATTCTCTTTCAGATGGCAGCGTGTCACCAGGGTGAAGCACACCATCTTCAATTTGTTTTTTGATTCCTTCCTCAAGCTGATAGTAGATCGGAAGGGGAGATTCCTTATTAATCATGGCCAAGTACCTTTTTCTGTTCCTTTGTGAGTTTGGACAGGGCATCCTTGTCAGCGATGATGACGACATTGGAATGCTGCTTCAGAACAGTTGCGGGAATGTCTTCCGTCACCTCTTCATCAGCGAGCTTTTGCAGAATATCGGCTTTTTTCATTCCAGAAGCAAGCAGGAGAATCTGCCTGCTTTTCAAAATGGAGGCAATCCCCATTGTTACCGCCCGGTCTGGCACTTCTTCGGCTGAGTTAAAATACCGGGCATTCGCTGCTTTGGTTGACGGGGTTAACCGGACAAGGTGCGTTTTCGTTTCAAACGCTGTGCCTGGTTCATTAAAGCCGATATGTCCATTTTCCCCAATGCCAAGCAGCTGCAGGTCAATCCCTCCGTATTCCTCCATCAGTCTGTCATATTCCCTGCACGCTTCCTCCATGTCCTGTGCCATGCCGTCTGGAAGATGATTTTTTCCCTTTTGAAAATCCACGTGCTTGAAAAAATTCTCCTCCATATAATAATGGTAGCTGTTACGATCTTCTTTTTGCATTCCTTCATACTCATCCAAGTTAAAGCTTGCCGCTCTCTGAAACGTTACTTTTCCGCTGCGAAAATCGCGGATCAGCTGTTCATATGTTCCGGTTACTGTTCCCCCTGTTGCCAGTCCTAAAATAAGATCAGGCTTTTCCGCAATAGCTGCTTCGATAAAAGCTGCCGCTTTCCGGCTCATATCCTGGTAATCTGCTGCTTCAATCAGCCGCATGGCCATCCCCTTCTTTCTGAAAAGAAATTTTCCCCCTGCAGATGGTTAAAAGAATATTGTGATCGCTGTCTAACACAACAAGATCCGCATCCTTTCCGCTTCTGATGCTCCCTTTCCTGCTGTACGCACCGATTTGCCTGGCAGGATTCACCGCTGTCATTTGAATAATATCTTCTATTGTACAGCCAGCAAAAGCCATCATATTGCTTGCCGCATCCCTCATGCGCAAAATGCTTCCGGCTAGGGTTCCGTCTTTTAAGGTAGCTTTTCCGTCTTTCACATCAACATCCTGCCCGCCGAGGTCATATGTTCCGTTGCTCAGGCACTTTGCTCTCATCGCATCTGTAATGAGCACAACCTTTTCGCAGCCTTTATTCCTGTAGGCAAGCTTCACCATCGGAGGAGAGATATGAACGCCATCCACAATCATTTCTGCAGTGATGCGGTCATCCAGAAGCACACTGCCGACAACTCCCGGCTCTCTGTGATGAAGCGGGCTCATCCCGTTATACAAATGAGTCGCATGAGTGATCCCAGCCTCTACTCCTGCCAGCACTTCCTCATGATTGGCGTCAGAATGGCCAATGGACGCTGTTACGCCGTTCCTTTTTAAATAAGCCGCAAGCTCAAGTCCGCCCGGCCTTTCAGGTGCAAGCGTAACAAGGCGAATCGCGTTCCTTGAGAGCTCCTGCCACCTTTTAAACAGTTCTGTATCAGGCTCTATAATATGCCCCGGATGCTGAGCACCTGCTCTTTTCGGAGATAAAAAGGGCCCCTCCAAATGGATGCCCAGCACTTCGGCACTGCCAGGCTTCCCATGCACCCGCATGTACTCGCCTGCATTTTGGATCGCTTTTTCAATATTCTCTTTTGAGCCTGTCATGGTTGTGGCAAGAAAGCTGGTTGTGCCTTCTTCCGGAAGAAGGCTTGTCATCGTATCAAGCGCTTCTTTTCCTGTATCCATCACATCTGCCCCGCCTGCTCCGTGAATGTGGAGATCAATCATGCCGGGAATGAGCTGCTCTTTTCCAGTGAACTCCAGGACTCTCAATCCAGAAACATCTTTTTTCCATTCCCTGCCTGTTTCCGCAATTCTTTCTCCATCAATTAGCACATAGCCGTTCGGTATGGTTTCTTCTTCTGCATGCACCGTTACATTTTTTATTAGCAGCATGTCCAGCCATCAACTTCCCTTCTTTATGATCCTATTTTAAGTGTATCACCGCTTCTAACTAGTTGTCTATACCAATTAAAAGATGTCTCTCGACCTATATTGACAAGATACCCGAATGTTTTATAATTAAATGCGAACATATATTCGATGAAGGAGGAGAAATAAGATGAAGCAGTTTTTAATTTTTCTAAGAGACAAAGACGGCTCAGAGCTTACCCCAGAGGTGATACAATCTCATGAAAATTACGTAGAGAAGCTTAAAAGACAGGGTTCTCTGAAGATTTGCGGTCCTTTTGCAGGAAACGACAAAGCCTTTTTTATTTATAGCAGCGAAAATATCGGCCAGGCTGCAGCACTCCTGCTAAACGATCCCATTATGAAGGAAAAGGCATTCGGTTCATACGAAATTCATGAATTCCATGAGGAAAACAGAGCATGATCTGTTGATAACTTATCCACAAGACTGTGAATATTGTTAATAAATTGGTGGATACCTCACCAATGAAGCATTTTTTATACACAGACTTATCCACATCGGCTTATGTTCTGTTGATAACTCTTTTCAGCATATAAAAAAGCCAACCTGCCGCAGCGGACAGACTGGCTATAGTTCAATGGCCGCCAAGATAGGCCATTTTGATTTCGTCACTTGTGTAAAGCTCATCAGGAGATCCTGAAAGCACTACTTTTCCTGTTTCCAGCACATATGCCCTTTCAGCAACCGAAAGCGCCATATTGGCATTCTGCTCAACGAGGAGAATGGTAGTGCCTGTTTCGTTTATCTCTTTAATGATACGGAAGATCGTCTGAACCAAAAGCGGCGCCAAGCCCATTGAAGGCTCATCTAAAATAAGGAGCCGCGGTTCTGCCATCAGCGCCCTTCCCATTGCAAGCATTTGCTGCTCTCCTCCTGAGAGGGTTCCCGCATGCTGTTTTTTCCGTTCAAGCAGGCGCGGGAAAAGATGATACACTCTTTCAAAATCATTTTTAATTCCTTTTTTATCTTTTCTTAAAAAGGCGCCAAGCTCAAGGTTTTCTTCTACAGACATGTTGGCAAAAACCCTTCTGCCTTCAGGTACGTGAGAGATTCCCTTTTTGACGATCCATTGCGCCTGCTTCCCTCCGATCGACTGTTCCTCATAGAGAATTTTCCCTTGCTTCGGCTTGATTAAGCCGGATATCGTTTTCAGCAGGGTGCTTTTTCCGGCTCCATTCGCTCCAATCAGCGTCACGATTTCCCCCTGATTCACTTCAAGCGAAACGCCTTTCAAAGCATGTATGCTGCCATAGTAGACATTCAGGTCCTGGATGTGAAGCATTATGAGACCTCCTCCCCTAGATAGGCTTCAATCACCTTCGGATTGTTTCTGATTTCTGAAGGCGCTCCGTCTGCGATCAAGAGGCCATGGTCAAGAACGTAAATTCTTTCGCAAACTCCCATAACGAGCGGCATATCATGCTCAATCAAAAGAATGGCAAGGCTGAATTTTTCGCGGATAAAGCCAATCAGGTTCATCAGTGCCTCTGTTTCTTTATTGTTCATTCCTGCAGCAGGTTCATCAAGCAGCAATAGCTTCGGCCCTGCTGCAAGGGCCCGCGCAATTTCAAGCCTGCGCTGCTGGCCGTATGGAAGGTTTTTCGCTTTTTCATGCCGGTATTGCTCAAGGCCGAAAATGGATAGGTAGTGGAGGGCTTTTTCTTCCATTTCTTTTTCACCAGAAAAATGAGCCGGCAAACGGAAAATGGACTGCAGCATCCTGTGGCTTGACTGGGTATGGCAGGCAACCTTCACATTATCAAGAACAGACAGTTCTCCAAAAAGGCGGATGTTCTGAAAGGTTCTGCTGATGCCCTTCCGTGTGATCTGATAAGGCGCAAGGCCATTCAGCTTTTCGCCGTTCAGCTGGATGCTGCCCTCCGTTGGAACATAAACTCCTGTCAGCAGGTTAAAGAAGGTGGTTTTGCCTGCCCCGTTCGGTCCAATCAGACCGACCAGCTCATTTTCGCGGATTTCCAGGTTCACCTCTGAGACAGCCTTCAAGCCTCCAAAGCGGATGCCAGCCTTATCTACTTTAAGCAACGGTGTGTTTGCTGCCATCAGATTTCACTCCTCCCGGCTGTTTTTGTTTTTTAAAGAAAGAAGTGATTTCTCTCGTTCCCATCAGACCCTGCGGACGGTAGAGCATCATGACAATCAGCACAAGGCTGTAAATAATCATCCGTGTTTCCGGATACTCCTGAAGGAAAGCGGAAATGATCGTGAGCAGCACAGCTGCGATCACAGCGCCGGACATGCTTCCAAGACCGCCAAGCACAACGAAAATCAAAATATCAAATGACTTTAAAAATCCGAAATTCGTCGGCTGAATAATATAAAAGTTGTGAGCAAACAAGCCTCCTGCTATGCCGGCAAAAAAAGATCCGATCATAAAAGCGGCCACCTTGTAATAGGTTGTATTGATGCCCATTGCATCTGCTGCAATTTCATTTTCCCTGATTGCAATGCAGGCGCGTCCATGAGTGGAATTTGTAAAGTTTGCAATGACGATGATACAAAGAATTACGCACCCGAACACCCACGGCCAGTCAGTCAGATGAGTGACCTGCATGCCGCTTGCTCCGCCGACATAATCTGTGTTCAAAAAGACGATCCGGACAATTTCGCCAAACCCGAGGGTAGCAATCGCCAAATAATCCCCTTTCAGCCTGAGGCTCGGAAGCCCGATAATCAGTCCCGCAATGGCTGCAACAATCCCGCCTGCAAGCAGCGCCACCGGAAGAGGCATGCCGAGCTTCATCGTTGCGACTGCTGAGGCATAGGCCCCGACTGCAAGGAAGCCCGCATGTCCGATGGAGAATTGACCTGTAATGCCGATGATCAAATGAAGGCTGACAGCCAAAATAACATTGATGCCGATCGTTAACAGGATATTGACTAAAAATGAGTTCAGCATCCCTGAGCTGATAATCACCTGGCTGATAACAAAAAAGACGACAGCTGCTGCGATCCAGAGCCAGAAGCCTTTTGCCCGTTTAAGAGCTGGCATAAGACTGCCTCCTTTATACTTTTTCTCTCACATTTTTTCCGAATAAACCGGACGGACGGAAAATTAAAATTAAAATAAGGATAATAAATGCTGCACCGTCGCGCCACAGCGAGAAGCCTGATGCACTGACAAGCGCCTCGACAATCCCAAGCACAAGCCCGCCTGCCATTGCCCCGGGAATAATTCCGATCCCGCCAAGAACGGCGGCAACAAATGCCTTCAGTCCAGGAATAATCCCCATAAGCGGCTCGATTTTCGTGTAATAGGTGCCAAAGATGACCCCTGCTGCTCCCGCTAATGCGGAACCGATCGCAAATGTTGCTGAAATTGTTCTGTCTACATTGATTCCCATAAGCTTTGCAGCTTCCGTATCATGTGAAACAGCCCGCATCGCTTTCCCGATTTTAGTCCTGTGCACAATAAATTGAAGAATCGCCATCAGGACAAGCGATACACCGAGAATCATCAGCGACTGGCTGCTGATTGTAATGCTGCCAAAATGAAGTTCGCTTGCCGGAAGCACATCTTTAGGATAAGCTTCAGGCTGCGCTCCCCTGATATAAATAGTCCCGTACTCGATAAAAAGCGATACGCCGATCGCTGTTATAAGCGCGGCGATTCTTGTGGCGTTCCGCAGAGGCTTGTACGCAATCCGTTCAATAAGCACTCCAAACAGTGCACAAAAGGCCATGGCGATTAAAAGGGCCGGGAAAAACCCGATATGCAGAACCGATATGGAGTAAAAGCCGGCAAACGCCCCTATCATAAATACATCTCCATGCGCAAAGTTAATCAGCTTGACGATTCCGTATACCATTGTATAGCCGAGGGCTATCAGAGCATATATGCTGCCGAGAGAAATTCCGTTAACAAGCTGCTGAATAATTTCCACTAAAGTAACCCCCCTCTTCTCAATAAGAATGGGGGGGCATTGCCCCCCATCCGATGCCCTTTTATGGATTTACCTTTGAATTGAATTCCTGTTTGCCTTCCTTGTACTCAAGAATGGAAGCAGATTTAACCGGGTCATGATTTTTATCAAGCGTCAATTTTCCTGAGATCAGCTGAAGATCTTTCGTTGATGCAAGCGCCTCTTTGATTTTCTTGGGATCTGCAGAGCCTGCGCGCTTAATGGCATCAGCAAGGTAGTAAGCTGTATCATAGCCCAGAGCTGCGAATGCGTCTGGAGATTTGCTGCTGTATTTTGTTTGGTAGGCTTTGACAAAAGCCTGGATTTTCGGATCGCTGTCACCTGAAGAATAATGGTTTGTAATGAACGTGTTGTTCAGCGGAACAGCACCGGCAATTTCCGTAAGCTTCGGAGAATCCCAGCCGTCTCCGCCCATTATCGGCATCTTCAGTCCAATTTCACGGGCTTGCTTCACAATCAGGCCAACTTCTTCATAGTATCCAGGAAGGAAAATGAACTCAGGGTTTTTGGATCTGATGCGTGTCAATGTAGAATGGAAATCTGTATCCTTTGCCACATAAGCTTCTTCAGAAACAATAGAGCCGCCATTTTTCGTAAAGGATTCTTTAAAAGCACTTGCCAGACCCTTTGCATAATCACTGGAGCTGTCAATAAATACAGCCGCGGTTTTTACCTTCAATGTATTGGAAGCAAAGTTTGCTGCTACTGTGCCCTGGAACGGGTCAATGAAGCATGTGCGGAAAACATAATCATTCACTTTGCCATCTTTAACAGTGATAGCAGGGTTTGTTCCTGTCGGGGTAATCAGCGGTACTTTTTGGTCATTGGCAATCTGTACCTGCGCAATGGTATTCGTACTTGTAGCTGCTCCGATAATCGCTGCCACTTTATCCTGAGTGGCAAGCTTTAAGGCGCCGCTCGTTGCCTCAGAAGCATCTGACTTGTTATCAACTGATACAAGCTCAAGCTTTTTGCCGTCAATCCCTTTTTTATTGATTTCTTCAAGCGCAAGCTTCAGGCCCTCCGAAATAGATTGTCCATATGAGGCAACGCCCCCTGAAAGCTCAAGATTAGCACCGATTTTGATCGTATCTCCTCCAGAACCGGATGTTGAACTGCTGCACCCGGCCATCAGACTGGCCGTGACTGCCAAAGATAAAATGATGCCTGCCGTTTTTCTCTTTTTCATTAAATTTCCCCCTGTATTGATAGAATAAGAGCATTTTTACTTTCTTGTAAAATATCTCCTTTCTTTCAATATGTTTGAATAAATATAATATTCTGAAATCATTGTAACCAAAAGGGCCGCTTTCGTCTAGATCATTTGTATGAATTTTTTGAATAATATTACAGTGTTGCATTTAATAGGGAAAATCCTTGACGGCATCACCTTATTTGTATAAAGTTTATGCTCGCTTTTTCATAGCAGAAGAGCAGCCGCATGCGAAAAAATAGCCGTGCTGGCTGATTTCTGCCCCGTTCACAGTGTTTTAGGAGAATATTGAGCAAAAACGAAAGCTATTTGTTCCGTTTGCATCATTTTCGCTTTACTTCATTAAAGAAAATAGCTGAATATAGAGGTTTATATGCCGGTTAGAAGATTCTATATGCGGCTTTTGGATTTTTATTTGCAGGTTTTGAAAATTTACATGCTGGTCTTCTTCGTTTCTTGCAGGTCCAGGCGTTTATTGGCGGGTTCCTGGCTTTATGTGCAGGTCAACTCTTTTATGTGCGGATCCCTGCCCTTGCATATTCCACCCCACATAAAAAGACCAGAATGCAGCATTCTGATCTTCCAAAGCTCTATCTCAGCGGCAGCGAAATTAAAAAGACCGTTCCTTCTTCTGAAGAAGAAATGAGGGAAATGCTGCCGCCGTGATTTTCAATGATCCCTTTGACGATTGTAAGGCCAAGGCCTGTTCCTTTTTCTTTGGAGGTTGAGAAAGGCTCGAAAATAGTTTGCTGGATGTTTAGCGGAATTCCCGGGCCGTTATCCCGAAAGTATATATGATAGCTGTTATCTTTGATGCTGGAAGAAATAGAAACAGTGCCTTTCCCATTAATTGATTCCACACTATTGCGGATTAAATTGTGAAACACCTGCTTGATTTGCTTAGAATCCATATGAAGCGGTGCCCGCTCCAAATCAATCGTAAACTGAATTACTTCTGTATCATGCGTCTGCCTGATCAGCGGCAGTATTTCCTGAATGATATCCTCCAGGTAATGCTCATTTATGATGGGAGCACCGGGCTTTGCGGTCAGAAGCATTTCTTCAATAATCGAATTGATCCGTTCCAGCTCTTTCATCAGCAATTCCATGTGGTACTTCTCATTTTCTTCTTTTGAAAAAGAGTTTTTCATCAATGATAAAAACCCGTGTATAACGGCAAGCGGGTTTCGGATTTCATGTGCTGCCCCTGCTGCAATTTGTCCGACTAATGCAAGCTTTTCGGATTGATGCATCCGGCTTTCAAGAGAGTCCGTCTCTGTGATGTCAATAAAGTAAAAAATTCTTCCGATTACCTGCTGATCATCTCCGACAAGCTGGGACTGGGAGGTGAGCAGCTTCATCCTTTTACCCGGCGTGCAGAAAGCAACCTTCCTGTTTTGGCAGATTTCCTTTGAAAAAAGAAGATCCCAGAACGGCTGATTTTCCATCTCGCTTTCTTTTTGTCTTTCCAGATTTTGTGCATTCGTATGCAGAAGCTTTTCAGCTGACGTGTTTAAGGTGTATTCCTCTGCATCATCACTGTAAATAATGATTCCGACAGGAAGGGAATTTAATATCTGCTCTCTGAATTTTTTATCCGCAAGAATGAACTCGAAGGATTCCTTCAGCCTCCGAGACATTTTATTTATGGATAAAGACAGCTGGCTAAGCTCGGGCTGCAGAAATTCAGGAAGCGTCCGTCCGTACTGCCCGCCCGCTATTTGATCTACTTTCTCAGCCATTAGTTCAATTGGCCTTGAAAGGCTGGCACTGATTCTGTAAGAGGAATAGAGCGAAACAATAAGGGCAACTAATGTTAATAGGAGAAGGAGCCAAAGTGATTTTCTGATGATCGGCGGAAATTTCTCCGCATCATCCTGAAGATTGGAAAGTGTACTGCTTCTGCCCGCCCCGATTTCTTCCTGCAGCTTTCTGAGCTTTGGAAGATATTCGTCCTGAATATATTTTCTTGCTGCCTCATCATCCCCATAGTAAATCAGGCCGCTCACATTATTCTTAATTTCGAAATCCAGAAGCTCGATGTTCGTATTCAATTCTTCCAGTGACGCTGGAAGTCTTCCTTTTCCTTCGGCCGGTACAGGCTGATCGCTTTCAGCAAGGGCTTTGTATTGCTGCAGAAAATCCAGGCTTTCCCCGGATTTGACAAACTGTCTGGCCAGATAAGACTGCAGCCTGAGTTCTTCATTCCAATGAGAATACCAGACAAGCTCTGGAATTCGTTCCTCTTTCATCTTTCCGCTGACTTGATTAACCTCAGAAATGGAATGTACAAGAATAAGGGAAAAAATACTGAGCAAAAAGGTGATGGAAAGCAGGACCAAAAGAATTTTGCTTCTGAATGACATATTTCCGACAGTTTTAAACATTGCATCACCTGCTTAGCTAGAAAGATAATTCTCCCTTTTTGTATCTTGCCATTTCTTTCTCAATATACCGTTTCTCTTTCTCCGTGAACATAGGACCAAAAGGCGAGAGTCCATAGACACCGTCTTCTTCCTTCAGCATAACCCTTCCAGAGGAAATGCCCTTTTCACCGTAATAGTCCTTCATAATAGCGGTATAAATTTGCGGAACATCATTTGTCACACTTGTTAATATGGCTTCTTTCCCCATATAGGCCTGATCGTCAAGATAGCCAATCACGTACATGCTGTGATGCTTGGCGTATTCAATCACATCCCGGTTATACCCGTTGCCCTTTGAATACACCACATCAACCCCTTTGGCTTTGAGCTCTTCCAAAAGCTCAACCGCCCGCTTTCCATCATCCCTGCTGTTCACTACCCTATAATAAAATCTTGTTCCAGGCCTGTAATGTTTGATGGCCGCTTCAAACTCCGGATTTTTCGCCCTGCTTTCTGAAGCATCAATCAAGCCGATTTTTCCCGTTTTCGTCTTCATGACGGCAGCAAGCGCAGCAAAATACTCCACGTCACCCTGATCATACGTGTACACCGTCTGATTTGGATATTTCGCCTCGCCGTGGATGGTAATAAACTTTATTTTCGGATAATCAGGTGCCAGCTTGGCAAATACCCCGGAAAATTCTCTTCCGTGGCCAATCAGGATTTGATAGCCCTGATCAATATCTTTTTTTGCAGCTGATACCTGCTGTTCCTCTGTTCCAAGCTGGCTGTCAACCTTTGCATCAGCAGGAAACTGTCTCTCGATTTTTAATTTCCCCTTGTAAGCAAGACTTCCCCAGCTTTGATCTTCAATCACATCTGAAGTAAGAATGGCCACTTTGGTTTGAACAGCAGGTTTTTTCTGCATATCTTTTAAAACATTATTTGCAAAAAACAATATGGCTGAAACGAGTGCTGCTAATGCTAATCCTGCGACGAAGATTACGATCCTAAGCTGTCTTGCTTGCCGCATAACATTCTCCTTTACTGCTGTTTTCTTTAGTATACTAAAGTTGGGTCTTTAAGACTATTTTAATTTTATAAAAAAGGCTTCAGTCTTACTCGTCCTCTATTTTCCTATTATATCAGATATTACCGTTGCTTTTACAAGGACATTCTAGTAGAATAATATACTTTTAATAGAAAAGCGCAAGCCGCTCGTTCAGCCCCGAAAAGCGCTGGAGGAAAATCCCGAAAAGTCCGGTCTTAGACTTTTTGGGATTTTTCGAAGCGACTCAGATCGGGCTAGCGGCTGGAGCTGGCCAACTTCTGAAAATCAGCGATCTAAGTAAATTTATATATTCTAATCTTAAAAAAAGAATGAACCCTCTCATTAGAGCTTCATTCCATTCTTTTTGCTTCTTTTGTTTTCATACATGTTTTTATCAGCTTTTTCAAAAAGCCGCTCCATTTCTCCTTTAGAGCTGCAGCAGGAGGCGATTCCTGCCGAGAAAGCAATATGGCTGCCATCCTCTTTCAGCTTCTCCTGAATTCCGGCCAGAAGCTTCTCGGCTTCCTGGCGCCCAGTGTTTTCCGCAAGAATGACAAACTCATCTCCGCCAATTCGGGAAATCGACATGGTGCTGTTTTCAAAGCTTTTCAGCGCTTTTGCAGTTTTCTTCAGCAGCTTGTCACCTGCTGCATGGCCGTATTGGTCATTCCACACTTTTAAATCATCAAGATCGAGCAGGATTAATGAAAGGGGAACATCCTGGTATTTTCCGTACTTTTCTATCTGCTCTTCAAAATAAACTCTGTTAAAAACCCCTGTCAGCCCGTCCTGGTAAATGCGCTGGATGAGATGGTTTTCCACCTCTCTCCTTGCATCTACATTGCGGATAATACCTTGAAGCGCCTTAAGTTCCCCTTTTTCGTATATTGGCAGGGTATATTCTTCAAACCATTTATAGTTGCCGCTGCTGTCTCGCCAGCGCTGCATAATCGGCTTTATGTAATCAATGCTTCCCTCTACTTTGTTTGAAAGGATCTCATAATCATGCGGATGGATGCGGTCAAATGCCGAATAGGCATTTTGATAGGCTTCCGCCACACTTCCCTCACCCAAAAAGTAATCCAGTGCAGGGCTTATATAATGATATTTTAATTCAGGCTTTACCTCACAGTAATAAATGATATCTCTTGCCTTTTCGGCCAGCTTGAATACCTGCTCCTGCAAAACGAGCTTTTTCCTTGCCTTCTCATGCCGCCATTCCATAAACAATACGGTAAAACAGATTCCCGCAATTACCCCGATGAATAACCCCATGTTTAAACCCTCGCCTTATTAAGATTCCAGAACCAGCGCAGGGTTTATGTAAAAAAAGCAGATCTCCGCTTTTCATTTTTACCGGCAGCTGGCTGGCATAATCAACGATTTTAGCCCCTTTAGCTTTGCGTCCCCGCCTTTCAGCGGATTTGCCTTTTGCAGTTTGTTATTTTATTACAATTATAGAGCAGATAGATAAATAGGTCAATATAACCATAAGTAGTTCTTTTTGCTTATATAAGTAAGTGTGTGTTGTCCGCTAAAACGGGTATTAATCCACTATCTTTTCAACGGAAAGGAACTGTGATTATGTTTCCGATCATCCATAAACATAAAACCATGACGGCCTTTTTTCTGTTCAGCGTTATTTATTTAACCCTTATTGTTCTGTTTTCAGCCATATATCTTATTCTTGAACTTACTGGAACCGGAAATTTAAAAGAGCATTACTTGCCGCACCAATCGCTCAGCATGTTCGACCTGATTGGGAAGTGCCTTTATTTCAGTCTTGTCACGAATCTTTCCGTCGGGTTTGGCGATATTACCCCTTTTGGAATTGCGCGGCTTTTCGCCTCTATGCAGGCCTTCATCGGATATTTGCTGCCGGTTGCCCTTGTGATTCATTTGTTCCCAAACGAAGTAAAAGAAGCAGAAGAGGATTTAGAAGAAAAAGCTAAAGGGGAAAATTAGAAAAGGAGCCCCTGAGGCTCCTTTTTTACTGATCAGCGGAAAGCTTGGTGAAAATCAGCTCAATCAGCTTCGGTCTGTAGTAGGCTTCAATTAAATTAATTTCATGCGCCATTTCAATGGCATGCTTTTTTGTACCTGATAAGTCATGCTGTCTGAAATGAGTAAGTGCATCATCATAATAATAGATTTTCAGTCCGCTTGTTATGAGCCTCATCCACATTTCATAATCCTGTGTGTACCGGAAAACCGGGTTAAAGTAGCCGTACTTCGTAAAAATGCTCTTTTTAAAAAGAATGGTGCAGCCGTTGATCAGGTTATAAATAGCGAGCGTTTTCGGCACTTCATGCTGGGCAGTGAGCCGAGGTCCGCTCCATGGCGTTGTTATGCTGCCCTTCTCATCAATGCAGGCATAATTGCTGAAGCTCGCGTCGATATTATTTTTTTGCATGAAGGCCATCTGCTGCTTGATTCTGTCCGGCAAATAAAGATCATCTGAGCTCAGCCAGGCAATATACTCTCCCTGTGCTGCTTTGAGCCCTTCATTTAAGGCTGTCGCGGTACCGCCGTTCTGCTTGCGGATCAGCTTAATCTTTTTCAAATAAGGATTGATTTTATTTCTGTACAAAAAAGAACCATCATCTACAACAATAATTTCAATATTAGGATAGGTCTGGCTTAAGGCGCTCTCAATTGCCTGATCCACATAGGAGCAATTGTAAAAGGGAATAATGATCGTTACTTTCGGATCCATGTTTTTCCTCCCGGCAAAATGATTTCGGTACTGGCGTCTGCTGATAAGATATGCAGGAGAAAACGATCTGTTTGGGCAGTATCCCTTTAACGGGAACGAAAAAGGGAAGCCGCTTGGCTTCCCTTGATTCTTAAGATATGCTTCTGATTTTAATCATTTCATCTGCTACAAACTGGACGGACGTTCCGACAATCACCTGGATATTGCGCGGCCCTACAATGTTGATGCCAGGCACGCCTGTTGCTTTAATTCTTGCCTGGTCCACTGCGTTCATATCTTTTACTTCAATGCGAAGGCGTGTCACACAGTTGTCAATGGACACAACGTTTGCGTTACCGCCAAGCCCTTGATAAATTTCACCAGCCATTGCTGAAAATTTGTCTTTCTTCGCAACAGCATTTCCCGCTGCCACTTCCCTGCCTGCGATGATTCCATCGCCGGCAGCAATGCTGTCATCTTCACGGCCAGGTGTCATGAGGTTGAATTTGCTGATCATGAAACGGAACAGCGTGTAATAAATCACTGCAAAAACCAAGCCCTGCACCATCAGCATAAACGGCATATTCACAAGCGGAAGCTTTAAGCTCAGCAAAAAGTCAATCAAGCCGGCACTGAAGCTGAACCCTGCCGTCCAATGGAAAAAGGAGGCGATCGCAAGCGAAAGACCAGTTAAAACAGCATGCAGCAAAAACAGCGGCGGTGCTGCAAACATAAAAGCAAATTCCAGCGGCTCTGTTACACCTGTTACAAAGGCAGCAACGCCCGCTGCAAGCATAAGCGAGGCAATCTCTTTCTTGCGGTTCGCTTTCGCAGCATGGTAAATGGCAAGGCCTGCTGCCGGAAGACCAAACATCATGACAGGGAAAAAGCCTGCCTGGTACATCCCTGTAATGCCCTTTGTTCCTTTGCCAGCCCAGAAATTGCCGATATCATTAATGCCGGCCACATCAAACCAGAATACTGCATTCAGTGCATGATGCAAACCGAGCGGGATAAGGAGACGGTTAAAAAATCCATATATCCCTGCGCCGACAAAGCCCAGGCTTGAAATGGCCGTTCCAAACGAAACAAGCCCTGAATACACAACAGGCCATACAAATAGGAAAATAAGTGAAACAACAAGCATCGCTGCAGCCGACATAATCGGCGCAAGCCGCTTCCCGCTGAAAAAGGCAAGCGCATCAATCAGCTTCACATGGCTGAAGCGGTTATACATAACAGAAGCAATAAGACCGGAAATAATTCCAATAAATGCATTATCAATCTTTCCAAAAGCAGGATTCACTTTTGCCGGATCTGACACACCTTGTAGCAATGCTACAGAATCACTTGAAAGCAGTGTGGTGATAACCAAAAAAGCCACAAGCCCGCTGAGCGCAGCAGCCCCGTCACGCTCCTTGGCCATACCAAGCGCAATTCCAACAGCAAATAAAATCGGAATATGATCCAAAATAGAGCCGCCTGCTTTTATCAGGAAAGCGGCATAAACATTCCCAGCACCCCATCCGGAAGGATCAATCCAGTGCCCAAGCCCCATCAAAATAGCGGCAACCGGAAGCACAGCAACAGGCAGCATCAGCGAGCGGCCCATTCTTTGCAGATAACTCATCATGAAGATTCCCCCAATTCTACTAGTCTTTGTAAGCGTATACATTACAATTATAACAGATTGAAGGATTCTTAAATGTGCAATTTTACCTGCTTGGGCGGTATATCCATTCCTGAATTTAGCTGCTGTTAATTTCGGGATAATGGAACCATCTGGAGAAACCAGGTTCATAAAGTAACGTCGTGTACGACATTCAAACACGGCTTTTAGTTAACAAAAGTGCCGGATTCCCCCTGCCGAGAAAGAGGTCGCCGGTATATTGATGAGTTCGCTGATATATTCAAAAGCTTGCCGATTTAAAACAAAGAGCCCCTGCAAAAGAGGCTCTCCCATTATTGACGCGACTGCTTCTTTTTCCCTTTAAATACAAAGTACAGGGCAAGCAGCATCAGGACAAGTGCAATCCAGCGCTTATATCCAAAGTTGATCTGCATGCCGCCGAACAGGCCGAAGTGGTCGATGATCATGCTGGCAGCAAGCTGGCCGATGACGGTGGATATGTTTGCTGCTGTGACTCCGATTCTTGGTACGGCCAGAATCGTTAAAAATAAATAGCTGACTCCGAACAGGACAGCACTGAGCTGCCATTTCGGCACTTCTAAAATTTTCAGGATGTCTCCCTGCCCGAAAAAGAGGATGAGCAATGCTAGAAACAGCATTCCTGTGAAGAAGGTCAGCAGTGTGCTTTCAATCGTTCCTGCTTTTTGGCTGAACTTGCCGTTAATGGATGATTGGGCGCTGAGCAGCACACCGCCCAGCAGTGTGAAAATGATCATGGCAGATCCCATTGTGACGTCCCTCCTAGAAGATAAAAGCTAAAGCCAGTCCCATTAACAGAACAGCAGTCACTTTTTCTTTATTGATTTTCACCGGCTCGCTTCCAAGCCAGCCGAAATGCTCGATGACCATGCTCATCACCATTTGCCCGATGATGACTGTGACCATTGACAGGCCGACGCCGACTAAAGGAATGCTGATGACAAGAACAGTTAAATAAATGGTGCCGAGGAGTCCTCCAAGGAGCGTCCACTTTGGCGCCTTCAATGTATAGCCAAGGTTTCCTTTTCCAAAAAAGAGCCAAATGAGTCCGATAATAATCGTTCCGGCAAAAAAGTTATAAAAGCTGCTTTCCATTTTCCCGATCGTTTTTCCGAGTTCACCGTAAATGGCGCCTTCAATGCTTAGCGACATTCCGGCAATAACGGGTATGAGATAAATGATAATCTTCATGCTGCACTTCCTTTCATATTTATATATCGCGAAATATCGATACATTTGAAAATAAAAAAACCATCTATCTAAAAACCAGCAGATGGTTTTACAGCTCTTTACCGAGAAATTCAGAAAGCTTTTGAATGGCTTCTTCATCTCTGCGGTAGTACGTCCACTTTCCGTGGCGTTCTGATTGCAGGAGTCCTGCCTTTTGCATCATGGAACAAAATTGAGAGATGGTGGACTGTGACAGGTTCGCCTTCTCCCGGATATCTCCTACGCAGACACCGCCTTTTTCATCTATGTTTTTGGATAAGTGGGCAGACGGTTTGTCGAAATGCTTTTCAGGCTCTTTCAGCCATTTTAAAATATCCAGTCTTGTTTCATTAGCCAATGCTTTAAAAATTTCAACTTGATTTTTCATAGGGTTAATACTAATCGGTTTTTGCCGATATGTCAACGCGTGCGTCTGACTTCATATCAGAACGCATCCATTCTGCCCCTTGAAGCTAAGTCTCCCTTTTCCACAGGCAGGCCTTCTTATTGATAATGACGGGTCCGGTACTGGCTTGGCGTTATTCCTTCGTTCTTTTTAAATACTTGGTTAAAATATTTTGAATGATTGTAGCCTGACATAACACCTATTTGGGTTACTTTATAGTTTGTGGTCCGCAATAACTTTTTCGCTTCCTTCATTCGAATAGAAGTAATATATTCAAAAATAGTAGTTCCAGCTGATTTAGAGAAAAGGGCACAAAGGTAAGCGGGGCTTTTGCAGAAAGTTTTCCCGAGCTCTTCAAGAACGATGGGCTCATGGTAATGCTCTTTTAAATACTCCTTGATTTCCAATATAAGCTTTTCATTATAAGAAACTTTGTTTTGCTTTGAATAATCTTCTGCTTCTTCTACAAGCTGGCAAAGCCATGCTTTTGCTTCCTTCAGGGATTGGAGTGAGGCAACTTTGTTATAAAGGATATACTCTTCTTCTCCAGTCAGCTGTCCCTCAAAGTAATCAGACAGTTTTCTTCTAAATTGCGAGGCCAGCTTAAAGCAAAGATACTTGGATCTTTGAGGGGAAATATTAGAAGAATAGAATTCATCAATCACTTCATTAATCAGCGTCATTGTTTCCTTAAAGAAATTCTGTATTGGTTTGTCGAAAAACGCTTCGATTTTCCGGCTGATTTTTCTTTCGTCCTTTGTCTCCTCTATTCGGATCTCTTCATATTTCACTGCAGATCTCCCGCTGAAAACCCCTACTTCTAATGCTTCTTTCGCTTCCAAATAAGCTGTGTGAATATTCTCGGCTGAAGTGTACAGCTGGCTAATCCCCACAGTAGCGTATTCAAAAATAGGATCACTGTCCTTCAGCAGCATAGCAAATTTGCCATCACCTATTGAAAAGAAAAGGGCATTCCCCTTCTGATAAAGGCATTCCTCTATCTCCAAAAGACGGGATTCCCGCTCATCAGCTTCTCCTATCGTATGCCCAGCCAAAATATAATATGGCGTGTATTCTTGGAGGCTTATTTTATGGTGAAATGGTATATTGCCAAGCATGATTTCCTGAAGTTTTTGCTTCTCTGATTCCCGCTCATAGCGGGCAAGCTTTAGGTCTAATTGTTTATTATCTCTTCTTTTCTCCAGCTTCCCAATTGCCTTTTTGACTGAATAAACAATATCACCGGCTTCAATCGGTTTTACCAAGTAATCAACAGCCTCCAGTTCAAGAGCTTCTTTAGCGTAACTGAATTCAGAATACCCGCTGATAATGATAAATTCCGTGTTCAAATTTTCCTTTTTTGCTTCCCTGATCAATTCGAGTCCGGACAATCCGGGCATGCGAATGTCAGCAAGCACAATATCAGGGTGTTTGTCCTTTATCTGACTTAGAGCGCAGCTTCCATTCAGCGCTGTTCCGACAATATTTATTTCGTGCTTGTTCCAATCGATGGCTTGCGTCAAACCATCAATCACAATTTTTTCATCATCTGCAATGAATAATGTGTACATACAGCTGTCTCCTTTATCCTGCTCATTTGTGAAGACCTGCTTTTAAAATAACTGTTGTTCCTTTATTTGGTTCACTGACAATGGAAAGTCCGAACTGGTTTCCGTATTTTAATTTTAATCGTTCATCTATATTTCGAAGACCATAGCCTTTCTTTTGCTTGCTTTTTGTATCAAACCCTTTTCCATCATCTGATATGAAAAATATAAGCTGATCTCCTCTTTTTATCCCTTCAATTAAAATGTGTCCTCTCCCGTTTTCAGGCTCAAGCCCGTGGTATGCGGCGTTTTCTACAATTGGCTGCAGAAGCAGTTTAATAATTTTCTCCTGCAGGATCTCTTCATCGATTAGAAATTGATAGTTAATTTTTTGGTCAAAACGAATGTTTTGAATTTGCAGGTAGCTTTCAACCTGTGTCAGTTCATTTTGAACGGTTGTAATGGGGTTCCCATCATTTAAGGTAAGCCTGAAAATTTTTGACAGACTAATGGCCATTTTAGCAATGGCTTTCGCATTGGATTTCTCAGCCATCCAATAAATTGAATTTAAGGTGTTATACAGAAAGTGAGGATTGATATGGCTCTGAAGTGCTTTTAGCTCCGCTTCCTTTTCCTTGACCTCTGAGAGGAACAGCTTTTCAGAAAGTTCGTTGTTTCGGTTGTAGAGCTCTACAAAGCGGCTGCCGATCTTTCCTATCTCTCCATTAGTATTAAATAAAATCCCCTGGATGGGGTGCCTTCTCTCCATTCTCTCTGTTACCTGTCTCAGTAAGCCAAGCTCACGTGTAATCCTTCTTGAGATAAAAACCGCAATCGTTAATGAGATTAATAGTGAGCCAGCCAATAAGGAGATGACCACTGCCCGAACTTGGTCAATTTCTTTAACAAGGTTCTGATAAGGGATCATACTGACAATTTTCCATCCGGTTTTTTTGTTAGTATGGTAATTGACAATATATTTTTTCCCCTGGATTACGGCAGTATCTGCCCCTTTCACATGAGAATCTTCTATTCTTTTAATTAAGAGAGGATCCTCAACTACCTTTTTGCTCCCTTTTGTATAGACTTGCGACCTTCCATCATAAATAACAATGCTGCCGGGGAACTGGATATCATTAAACATGTTTTGAAAAACCTGATGGTTAATGCTGATTAACAGCACCCCGAGCGGCTCGTTTGTACTGAGATCGCGGATCACTCTGCCAAATAGCAATGGCGTTTCTTTATTGCCTGTCAGTCCGGTGTCAGTTTCGTAGAACCATTTCCCTTCCCAGGCACTGTTCATCAGCTTGGGGAATATTTCTGATTCCCTAAGTAATTTGTACCTGTCACCAGCTAAATTGGCTTCTCCTCTGTTGACTTTGACAAAGCTGTGATATCTGTTTCCAATGAATATGGAATTGATATAGGGTTTATTGACAACCGTTATGCTGTTGAGGGTGTTTCGGGACAAGGTTTCAAGCTGGTACAGCCGTGCATCCTGCCTGCGGTAGGTCAAATACCCTTCAATGTCATTTGAAAGGAAAATGATATTTGATATATCCTCCAGATCCCCGGCAAACATATTGATATTCCAATCGGTAATATCGAGGAGATTTGTAACAGATGTACTGACTTTGTTTTCTACAATTTTATTAAAATACAAAAAGGTGAATGGTCCAATAACTAAAAGCGGAATGAGCGCAGAGAATAGGGCCAGGAGCATAATTTTTTGCTTGATCGAATAGTTCGGCATGCGTATCAGCATTTTCATCGTTTTCACCCTGGTTCGTTGTCATTATATTACCTATTCTTTCTGCATCTCATTTATCCTACAAAATGCTTAAAATCTTCTTATCCAGCTATTCCTTCACAGCCCCAAGCGTCATCCCGCTCACAATATACCGCTGTACAAAAAAGGAGAAGATCATAACCGGAAGGCTGAATGAAACAGCTGCCGCCGTCATCGGTCCCAAATCCAGATTGTAAGCTGTCAAAAATTCAGATATTCCGACAGTTGCTGTTTTCGCGTTTGTACTGGTAATCAGCAGGGACAACAGAAAGTCATTCCAGGCGAGCATGAAGGTGAAAATGGCTGTCGCAGCGAGCCCTGGAAGAGATACAGGCAGAATGACCCTGATAAAGCAGCCGAACCATCCGCAGCCGTCGACTCTGGCAGCCTCGTCGTATTCCTTTGGAATGGAATCAAAAAACCCCATCAAAAGCCAAATGGCGAATGGCACATTAATGGCCGTGTACACAAGAATTAAAGCAAGCTGCGTGTCGATCAGGCCTGTATCTTTCACAATCATATAAATAGGAATCGCAATGCTGATCATAGGCACCATTCTGATCAGCAGTGTAAATAACAAAAAATAGCCGCCTGCTGCTGAGGAGAAGCGGGTCAGTCCGTAGGCAGCCATGGCTCCTAAAAAAACACTGACCAGCATGCTCGCCCCCGCCGTTACCAGACTGTTCAAAAAGTATTTTCCAATCGGAAGTGTATCCACCATATTCTCATAGTTTTCAAATGAAAATCGGCTTGGCCAGAAGGATGGCGGAGCACTTACCGCTTCAGCTGAAGGCTTTAAGGAAGTCAGCAGAAGATACAGATAAGGACCTAGAAATAAAAGAGCAATGGCACAGGTCAGGAGAATAATAAAACCCATCCATATTTTTTTCTTTGCCTTCGCTCCCAAAAGGACAGTTGCTTGCTTTTGCACAGCTGCTTTTTCTATATGCATTTCAGGCATTTATCCCACCTCGATTCGGTTAAAAGATTAAGCATGTTTTTTCTGCGGAGACCAAATTTTTGTTACAAAGAAAGCGCTGATCAAAAGGAGGAGAACAATAAATATGACAGCCATGGCACTGGATTGGCCGACTTGGCCATAGCGCGTCAGGGTTTTGTACATATAAGTGCTGAGTACCTCGGAAGAAAATCCAGGCCCTCCCTGTGTGAGAACCCATACGATATCAAACGTTCTCGCAGCATCAATAATCCGGATCAAGAGGGCAACAGAAGCTACCGGCATGAGGGCAGGCACCGTAATATACCTGAACTTTTCCCACTTGCTGGCTCCATCAATTTCCGCTGCTTCATACAAACTTTTGGATATTCCCTGTATGCCAGCGAGGAGAACAAGCATCATGAACGGAGTTGTAAGCCATATATCTGCCATGATCGTTGAAAAGATGGAAAACCTGGAATCCGATAGCCACAGAATTTGATGCGGGCTTCTGAGGATGCCGATTTTGTATAAGGTCCAGTTGATGATGCCGAACTGATCATTCAGCATAAATTTCCAGATCAGCCCTGAAACAAGCGGTGCAATCATCAGCGGGCTTAACAGCACCGTCCTGATCAGCTGGCTCCCTTTAAAGGCACTGCTCAATAAAAGAGCAAGAATGAGTCCGATCAAAAATTCAGCCCCGACTGCAAAGAAAATATAAACGACGGTATTCCAAAGCGCGGCAAGAAATCTTGAAGAAGAAAGAGTTGCCGTATAGTTTGCCAATCCGACAAACTTTGCGGCGGCAGGGTTAAGCAAATCAGCCTGAAAGAAGCTGTTTTTCACTAAAAGAAAAATCGGATAGACCAAAAAAATCAGCATAAACAGCCCGGCAGGCATAAAGAACATAGCAGACAGCGCCCCATGCCGTATTTTCATGATATTGCCTCCTCTCTAATGGAAATCTCCTCTTGCTTGCTGCCAAGAGGAGATGGAATTTTTTTCAGCAAATTATTATTTTGGAGGCAGGATGCCTTCAATGGTTTCCTTTGCCCAATCAAGTGATTCCTGAGGGGTTTTTTCACCAGAAAGAACGTACTGTACAGCAGGGATCAGCGCTTCGCTTTCAATTTGCTGCCATTCCTTTATCGCAGGACGGTTCTGGGTTTGCGGCCCTTTCAGCGTTTCCATTAATGGCTGCAAATGTTCATACCCCTTCATCGTACTGTACTTTTCAAAAACAGATTTTCTCGCTGCAACACCAAGCGTTTTCATAAACAATTCATTCTTTTCATAAATGAACTGCAAATACTGCTTCGCTGCCTCCTGCTTTTTTGAGGAGCTCGGAATAACCTGATACCACGGTCCAGGCACTGCCCCAATGCCGGCACTGCCGGCAATCATCGGCGCACTTCCGACCTTTCCGGCTACTTTTGACTGCTTAGCATCATTTGAAGGCACATAAAAGTGGCCCCAGGCAAGCATCATAGCCGATTTGCCGCTCCAGAACAGTTCTGAAGTTTCTGCTGAAGCCATTTCGAGCGCACCAGGAGGCACTGATTTATCCTTGCGCAGAAGGTCTGAGAGGAACTGAAGGGAATCAACGTACGGTTTTGTATTGACCAGCACTTTGCCATCCTTGTCAATCACAAGCGGGTTTGCCCCTGCTTGTGCAGCATGATCAAGCCAGCTCGCAACCGCATCGCCGTTATTCGCTCCGAATACCGTAGTGCCGTACATGTCGATTTTCCCATCCTTATCCGTATCACTGGTGAAGAACTTCGCAGCATCCCTGTATTGCTGCCACGTTTTCGGAGGAGCCAGCTCATAGCCATACTTTGCTTTAAATGCCTGCTTATTCTTACTGTCCTCAAACAGGTCTTTCCGGTACAGAAGATTTTTCGCATTCGTCCAGACCGGCATCCCGTATTCTTTGCCTTCATAGCTTCCTCCAGAAACAAGACCTGGAAACAGATCGGATTTTACTTGATCTGTCAGCAGTCCATCCAGCGGCAGCAATCCTCCTGCAAGAGCCGGAAACCAAAGAATATCGATCGTCGCCACGTCAAAAGCTCCTGCTCTTGAAGCGACCTCTGCTTTCAGCTTGTCGTAAACTCCTGTATAGGGAACGGATTCAATTTTCACTTCGTAGCCTGTTTTGCTTTTAAATTCTTCCGCCGTTTCTTTCGCTACTTTAAAGGCGGGACTTCCTCCTTCTACAAGTACGGTGATTGATTTATCACCTGAAGACGAAGATGATTGAACCTTTTCTGTTTTTTGGCTGGAACATCCGCTCAAAAAAATGGCTGCGGCA
Organism: Metabacillus kandeliae; assembly: GCF_021166585.1. Lineage (GTDB taxonomy): Bacteria > Bacillota > Bacilli > Bacillales > Bacillaceae > Metabacillus_B > Metabacillus_B kandeliae. Next base: position 32,108 of record NZ_JAJOZE010000014.1, on the reverse strand, counting down.
AGCAAGAGAGATAAAAAACTAATCCATCCTTTTTTCATTGCCATTCCCATGGCCTCCTCTTCATTTGCTGAACCCGTATCTTATGATAAGGTCCTTCATGTTTACCGCTTCCCTTTTGCTGCTGGAAATTCTAATAAAGGGCAAACTGCCAGGCATTCTCTTTCATTCCCCCTGTTTAAAAGAATAATGATAGCGATTACATTTACTCGGACATGTATTTTATCTGTCCAAGGATGATCTTTCTAATTCTAATTGTAGAACGGGAAGTTTTATTTGAAAATTCCAACATTTTTAGATTCAGTTAGATATTTTTAGAACTTTTCAGGATAGCAGAAACTGGACAAATTATGAGGCAGTATATGAAATTTATGGAGAGAGCGGTGTGATCCGCCCTCTTTGATTTGAAAAGGTGCTGTATCTCGAAGGGAATCTGTATAATTAATTCGATTTGTCAAATCGTGCGTCTGACTTCATATCCAAACGCATCCATTCTGCCCCTTGAAGCCAATTCTCCCTTTTCTACAAGCTTTCTTATGCGGTATTCAATAAAATCGTCTCCAATGTACTGATCAAGGTGCCCGATGGTTTCTCCGATCAGCCTTGCAGCGGCCATGTATTTCTTTCTCCATCTATGAACCTTTTTCGCCCGCTTCAAAATGAACTCATCTAAATAATCTTCCGAAACACTGACAATCCTGCCGTTTTCCCAAAGTCGGAGCAGGGCCCCTTCTTCAGAAATGGCAAGCCATTCATCTGCGAGCCTATTTATTTCCTCTTCTTTCAGCGGGGGAACCTGCTGAACTTTTTCAAACAACAAAGCATGCTGTTCAGGGGACAGTTCGCCGGTATTCCTGATTTCATACCTGACTCCTTCAGGGGTGCTTTTGTTTATTTCATGCGAGGCATTCAGCACCCGGAAGCGGCATCCCTTACTCTTTAGCAAAAATAACGCAAAACGGAGCCCAGTCTGGTCATGGGCGCTATCTGCAGTGAGGATCGCCGCTTCACTGCCATTTTCAATAGCCTCCAGCTGGTTCGTCTGCAGAAGCTCAAGCTCTTTAAAAAAGTTTCTTAAGTTTTCCCTCAGCCATAAGAGGCGTTCCTTTTTCCCCTGTTCTTCATGCAGTTTCCTGATCGGTCCTATTGAGAAAATCTCACTAAAAGATATCAACTGAACACTTCCGGTGGAAATTTCTTTTTTTAATGCATGTTTAAAAGTCCCTGCTGCTGCTTGGCTAAATAAAATAACCTTCACATCGTTCCCCTCCCGATTTCTATCATAAGGGAAAAATAGAAAAAGGACACCCGTTTGACAAGGTGCCCTTCATTACGTCCGCTTAATTCACAGCAACTGGTTTTCTATAGTCAAAATAATCCCTGATAATATCTTTATCAGAATGAGGGATTTTTTTCCCTTTCACCAGCTGCGCTCCATTGATGCAGCCGCTAGTGAGAAGGATAAGGTCCTGTTCGCTGCTGACTTCAAGGGCTGCAATGACCCCTTCCATTCTGGTCGGCGCCATGTGAATGTTTCGGGCATTCGGATTGCTGAAGCCTGTCATCACCTGCTTCACAATCTCCATTGGATCGTTGTAGCCAGGGTGGTCGACCGTTACAATGATTTCGTCTGCCTGCCCCTCAATGGCCTTCGCCATTTTCGGCATTTTCTCCCTGTCTCTGATGCCGATGCCGGCGATCATGGCTATCAAGCGGCGGTGAGGCAGCTTCTTTACTTCTTTTAAGAGATTGTCGAGGGCAGGCGGTGTGTGGGCATAATCCAGAATAATCGTCCTGCCGCCAAGCTCCAGTACCTCAAGCCTTCCTTCAGGGCTTTCAATAAAGGAAAGGCCTGACAGAATTTCTGGAACGGTGTATCCGCTGTGGATGGCAGCACATACAGCTGCAAGAAGATTCGCCACATTGTAGCGTCCGAATACAGGTGAGCTCACAAAGTAATTTTCTCCGTCCACTATTAAATCAAAGGATGTTCCTTTTCCTGCCATGCAGATATTTGCTGCTTTCACATCAGCCTCTGAATCCGGGTCAAGACTGTAGGTGAGCACAGGGCCTGTAAAAAGCTCCAGTATGTCAGAGGCCATTCCGTCATCATCTATGTTGACGACTGCTTTCTTTGCCTGCTGAAAAAGCTTCAGTTTGGCTTTTTTATAGTTTTCAAAAGTATGATGAAACTCAAGGTGCTCCGGAGTCAGATTCGTATGAATGGCAACGTCAAACTCTATTCCTTCCACCCGCTTTTGCTCAAGAGCCACAGAAGTTACTTCAATCGCGGCCAGCCTGTCGCCTTCATTGTACAGTTCAGTGAAGATAGCGTGCAGGTCATGAGATTCAGGTGTTGTCGGGGTCGTTTGATTAAACTTCAATTTTCCTTTGGAGGAATACATGCCGATTGTACCGATATAGCCGCTGGGTGTTCCCAGGTTGTTCATCAGGGATTTCACATAGGCTGCAACAGTCGTTTTGCCGTTTGTACCAGTCACACCGACTGTCTCTATTTTTTTATGTATTTCACGATAAAAGAGTATGGAGATATAGGCCAAAAAGCTTCTGGCATCTTTTACATAAAGAAATGTTGTATCCGGATGAAGGAGGGCTGCTTCTTCGAGCTGTGCGGGGTCATCACCTGCAACCGCTGCAGCGCCGCGGAGGACAGCCTGGTTGATATAGGCATGTCCATCGTGATTTTCGCCCTTCATACACACAAAAAGGGCACCGCTGGAAATCAAACGCGAATCATAGCATATCGCTGATATATCCCGCTCCAGCCTGCCCCAGACCTTTATAATAGCCAGATCGTTATGCTGTTTAAAGTGGATGTTCATAGATCTTCTCCTTTTAATGGAATGGGGTTCCGAGACTGGCGGACCTTATCATTTTTAATTTACGGATAATTTTTCAGTTTTATACTTTACCCTTTTATGAAGAAAGCCAAACATACAATAAAAAAGCCAGGACCAAAAGTCCCGGCTTTTGCAGTCTTAAGCCTCACCCATTTTCAGCAATTCAATATCATGTGCCTGCTCTATCACTTCAAGCTCCTAATAAATGACATGGTAATGAACAAAACAGGTATTATTTTTACCTTTTTTGAAGCGGTATGTTATATTTAATACACAGTTAGTAAGTCAAACATTTTGGAGTACAATTTGAAAAATGCTCTAGTTAGAGAAGTGAAGGATTTAAAGGCGGTCAAGAAGGGCCATATTTTATATTTTTTTGAGAATGAGGATCTGTATATTGCACATATTGTAGATTTTGTTATTTCCGGAATACAGCAAAATCAGTATGTTATCATAATAGAAAATGACAGAATTGCTCCTATCATAAAAAGAAAATTAGCATCACTTTTAACCATAGAACAATCTTTAAAAGTCATAGTGGTTAACAATTTTGATTTTTACTATGCCAAGGGGGATTTTGCTTCCAACTCCATTTTCGAATACCTGCCTGACATGATTGAAGGATACTCTGCCAAAGGCGCTGATGTCAGGAGCTGGGCCCATGTGGAATGGCGCGATGAAGAAGAAGCAAGCAGCAAATTAACAGCTGCTGAAAGCGAAGCAGTAGGAATTGTTGAAGAAAACAACCTTCTCTCTGTTTGTGCCTACAACTCCGAGAGAGTCACAAGTGAATTTAAAGCACGGCTGCTTGGCTTGCATAATTATTTGTTGAAGAACTAGGAAGCATGGGGACGGTTCTCTTGCTTCCTAAATATTAAATAACTAAAAAAACAGAGGCCGAATTAAATGGGTCTCTGCTTTTTTTTACGGAAAAATACCAAAATTAACTGCTTTGACTGCGCCATCATGAGTTGGATGGCCCCTTATAACCTGGTTACTTTATTAATTTTGTTTGAATAATTAACGGATCATGGTCACTTGCTCTCCCCTGCTGTTCCATGAAAGAAGAGTTAATGTGAACGATTTCGGCCTTTGTAGCATCTGTGAGATTATTTGATACAAGGATATGATCCAGAACCTGTGAGTTTCCTTGATAATTATAAGAAAATCTCTTTTCTGCTGGAATCCTATCGACCATGTTGCTTAATTCAGAGCCCTTCAAAATATCAAATGTCTTGGAAAACTCGAAATCATTGAAGTCCCCAAGCAGGATCATGTTTGCCTTCGGGTCCTTTGCTTTTACATCTTTCACAAAGCTGTTAAGGATGCCGGCAATTTTGTGGCGCTGCACCTCGCTTCCGAGTACAGGCGGCTGATTTTTGCCGAATAGCGGCTGATCTCCGCCTTTTGAGTTGAAGTGGTTCGCAACAAGGATGACTTTTTTTCCTTTAAACTCAAACTGTGCTGCAAGCGGCTTGCGGCTGTTTGCAAAGGCCTCATTTTCCGGGGCAATCCGGCCTGGGTTCAGTGTCAGCTTTCCTTTATTAAATCCAACAGCCTGTGTGGACGTTCCTTTTGTACCTGGTGTCATGGAGACACGGTCTTTGTTATAAAGAAATCCTACACGAATATTTCCTCCCGGCTGGCCGCCGTCCTTATTATTTTCGGGGGCGATGTCCGTGTATGTATACTTTGGTCCTCCCAATGACCTGATTTTATCAATCAGCTTTTTGGCACTTTCATCTGAAGCGGTTTGTCCGCTGTCAAGAGGTCCGTCATTGTCCTGCATCTCTGTCAGCCCGATGATATCCGGTTTTTTCAGATTGGAAACGATCGCTGCTGCAAGCTTCGTAACTTTCTCATCTGAATCTGCGGCAGAGAAATTTTCTACATTATAGGAAGCAACGGTTAACTGATCTTCTATTTTGTTAAAAGACACTGTTTCTCTTTTTGCCGTTCCTTCTGCAAATTCAGGAAGTGCCGTTCTATCCGCTAAAACTTTGTAGTTGCCGAAGCTGTAGCTTAATACACCCGTAATGAGCCCTTTAAAAGAGTCGCCGGACTTTGCTATAAAGTTCCTATCATTTATGTCGATGAAAACCCGTTCAGGGTTAAAATCTTCTTTTGTTGCCCGAAGTCCGCCATGAACTGTATTGGTTGCGGCCGACCCTGGCACAACAACCAATTCTCCGTAGCTTTGAGGGGCAATAACTTTCGCATTTTCCACACCTGTCCGCATGCCTTCAAGGCTCTCATAAAAGTCTAGCCCATCCTGTTCAGGATCAAATTCCTTCATTCCATCATTATCGATCACTTCGTCCGGTGCGATGCGGTCTTTTCCGATAATGACAGCCTGCGGAAGCTCTGCACCCTGGGCTTCCTTTGTTACGGCTGAAGCACTGATTTCCGTTATAGGCGCGTCAGTCTGCAATTTATCAGAGTACCCATCCAGAACCCATTCCTTAACGGTTCCGCTCGCTTTGACTAAATCGCCTTGAGCCATTCCATGATCTTTTTTGTAAACAAGAATTCCTTCAGAGGTTTTCGTGTCATCATCGGGATTGGGGTCCTGCATATAGAAATTGTTTTTATCGACAACGGCCGTAACCACACCCTGTACATCCGCAACCGCCTGATTCACATATGGTGATGTATGGCCAGCACCCTGGATCTCGTGGATGTGTACCGGCTGATCCGTTCCTTCTGCAGCAGCAGGCGATGAATTGGCGGGAACCAAAAGGGAAAAGGCAAGAATCACAGGGACAGGCAGCTTCAAGCTCTTATTTTTCATAGATAAACTCTCCTTTTTATGAAAATACATGATGAAATGATAAATCATACGGTCGAGCTGTGATTGGTTCTGTTTATTCGATCACTGCCAGCTTGTGCCGCGGCTGGGAGTACTTTCTGTGTTCAACTCCTTCAGTTTATTATTTAATCGATCCTTTATCAGGGCTCCCACATCAAATAGTATCTAAAATATACTAGTTTAAAGTGTGACGTTCTACTGTAATCCAGTAAAATTTATATGAAGTTTATATGACATTTTTAATACGCCAGAGCCTGTCATTGTCAGTATTTTTAAGTTCGATTTCTTCATTTTAATCTCTATAGGCGTGTAAAGCTTTCCATGGATGGGCAGGAACGTTTGTCTATACTCTTCCATTTTTTCTTCATATAAATATATGAAGAATGAGGGAGGGAAGAATGATGGAGACAGGCAGCAAAATTCCGCAGCAGCAGGAATTTAAAATAAAAAAGGCCGGATGTGGATGCGGTGATAAAAATAACGCGATAAGAGGGCGGGTTGCCGCTGACGTTCCTGCTCCGGCAGCAGCACAAGGGAAAGAAACACATCATCCGCAAGACAGCAATCGCTCCAGGAAAAAGAAAAGTTTTTTTAAGAGAGTAAAAGACTTTTTCAACTAAAAGCAATAAAAAAAGAAATCTCCGCATTTTGGGAGATTTTTTTACTTGTACTTTTTAAGTTTCAAACGGCTTTTGTTTTATGCTGACGGTGGACAATTAAAAACTGGCTGCCCCGTAACCGTAATCTCGTGAGAACCAGAATTGAATGTGACTGTGAGATCTTCGATAGAGAGCAAAGTGCAGCTGCTTGCAGGGCACTCTTGAGCACTGCAATAATAGCAAGTCTGTGTGCCAATATTGATGTCAAATTGGAAAGTCAGGAATGGAGGCAGCGTACATCCTACATCATCAAAGACAGGCACCTGTAAAATAAACTCCTTAAATCCTGTAAATGTCAGCGTGTAAACTGAGACCTCACACGTAATCTCTGAAGATGGAGTGCCAGGGCAAACCTCAAAAGTGACATTTTGGGTGCAGTTCCCCGGAGTACACTCAATATTTGCGCAGCTCACATTTAAAGTCGGCGTTCCAATTTCTCTCACACAGGTTGGAGCGGAGAACGTTAAATTAATAGGAGACAAAGGAGTATTCACGCAAGTACAGGCTGGATCACACATTTGTTTTTCAACCCTTTTCATTTTAAAATTTCCATTCGCTAAGGGATTCTGTTTATGGACAGTGTCCCGGGCATCCCGCAGCATCGCCTTCATTATATTGGGCGAGCTGCTGCTGAATCGCAGAAGCCTGCGGATTATTTTGGACCGGATTTGATAGGAATACATTAGCGGAATTGATAACTGACTCTGCAAAAGAACATCCAGCACCGTTTAGCACGTTTAAGTTGGCTGTTAGAAGCTGTGTATAGAGCTGCTGATATTGCGGTGATGGCCGTCCAGGCACTCTCCCGCTGAGTACGTCTATAATATTTTGAGATGTAACGGTAAAACTGAACCCTTGGCTATCTGTGCCAAGAACGATTTGACCTCCGGCCTGGGACAAGAGCTGCTGCGAAACGTCAGGATGGTTGGCATAGTAGCCTCTTGTCAATACACAAGCGTCATCAAAAGCGGGACAATTAAATACCGGCATGCCTGCAACTCTGAGGGTATGAGTAGCCAAATCAAACGTAATGGCAAGATTCTCTATGGATAATAGAGTACAAAAATTGGTTGGACAGGTTTGAGGACTGCAGTAGAAACAAGTTTGCGTTCCAATATTGATGGTAAACGGAAAAGTAAGAAATGCCGGCAAAGTGCAGCTTCCCTGTCCAAAAACAGGAACTTGCACGATAAATTCCGTTTCTCCTGTTAAGGTAAGTGTATAGACGGTAACAGGACAGGTCACTTCTGATGCTGGATCATTCGGACACACTTCAAAGGTGACAGATTGTTCGCAGGATCCTGATGTACACGCAATGTCAGCGCAGCTCGTCAAAACTTCCGGAGTTCCGATGCGGCTAACACATCTAGGAACCGGAAAAACAATATTAATAGGCTTCAATGAGGTATTATCACAGGAACAAGGCACAAAATTCCCTCCCTTCTAAAAAGATACAAATAGTTTATTCACCAATTAACAGTTGGAATGGTTTGGTGTACTAGTCAAATAACTTTATTTGTATAATTCAATTGGAAAGATATTCATTTTTAAAATTAGGAGGCTATTAAACGAAATTGGTGATAAAAGTCAATTCCGATCTTAACATTATACTTAAAAGAAAAAAATTGGCATTCATACCAGGGTATTTTATAAACAGAAGAAAAATCATGTTGTTAAAGGGGATTTTAGAATAAGTAAGTTTTTAAATTAGTTTTTTAAAATAATTTCAGGAAGCATGGGGACGGTTCTTCCGCTTCCCCTATATTAAATAACTAAAAAAGCAGAGACCGCATGGGTTTCTGCTTTTTTCATGGAAAAATATCAAATCGAAAACTGTTTCCAGTGCCCTTCCGAGACTACTTCGACTGCGCCGTCGATAACTTTGATGGCTGTTTCGTCATCAATAGCATAGGCCGGACCCTTCATATCGGCGGCCCACTTTTCTGCGTATGCCATCGTGTTATACGGCAGCATCTCGTGATCCAAATGCGGGAAAATGGCAAAGTCGACTATACCCAGCGTTTCGTCGCCGCCCTCAGGCGGAGTCCAGCCGACAAAGAATTCCCCGATGCGCGGAGCCATCACCATGCTTCCTGCACTCAAACCGACATAGACTGTATCAAGCGACGGCAAGAGGTCAGCGAATCCGGACTGCTGCATCCAGTAGTTCAGGTACAGGGGGTCACCGCCGTTGACAAGCAGGACATCGGTCTCTTTTACCATCGTAACCCAAAGCTCTTGATCAATGCTTGGCAGCGCAGTGAGCTCAAGCACCCCCATCGACTTCCAGCCCAGCTCGCACATCGGTGTTCCAGCCTGTCCGCTGATGAACAGCCATGAGTTACGCGCACCGTTCGGATTAGCGTACCCGGCAGTAGGAATGCATAGAGCACTGGCCTCAGAAATCGGCTTGTCCAGCATCTCAGCTAATGCGTTGTGAATGCTCTTGTTCTTAATGCCTGCAGATGTAAGGAGATATTTCATACCACAGCCCCTTTTCTATGTCATTTATTATCATTAACAATATTCTGGGGAGGTAAGGAAAACACCTGCTAGGAAGCATGAGAACCGTCCCTGTGCTTCCTATTTCAGCACAAGCTTCGCAACACTTTCCACATGCGCAGTATGCGGGAACATGTCAAACGGCTGGATGTACTCCACTTTGTAGTGCTTTGACAGCTCCTGTATATCTTTTGCAAGTGTAGATGGATTGCAGGATGTGTAAACAAAGGTTTTTGGCTTTACCTGTTTGATTGTGTCAAGCAGCTTTCTGTCACAGCCGGTTCTTGGCGGGTCGACGACAACGACGTCAGGCCGAAAGCCTTCTTTGACCCATTTTGGGAGCCAGTTTTCCGCTGTTCCTGTTACGTATTTGGCTTCTTTCACACCATGCTTGGCGGCATTTTTTTTGGCGTCTTCAATGGATGCCGGGATAGTGTCCATTCCCCTGATTTCCTTCGCACCGTCCGCAAGCCACATCCCAATTGTACCGACGCCGCAATAGGCGTCAACTACTTTTTCGCTTCCTGTGAGCACAGCTGCTTTTTTGATTTCGTCGTACAGCTTTACGGTCTGGCTTGGGTTGAGCTGGAAAAAGGCTCTTGCAGAGAGTTCAAACTGCAGGTTGCCAAGAGTTTCCTGAATAAAGGTTTCCCCTTCAAGGTGCACGGTTTCTTCGCCGAATACGGCTGAAGTTTTAACGCCGTTAATGTTTTGAACGATCGAAACGACTTCGGGATAGCGTTTCTTGATCTCTTCGATAATCAGCTTTTTTCTTGGTATTTCTTTTTGAGCAGTAATCAGCACGACCTGAACTTGTCCTGTTTGAATGCCAGCCCTTGTAACAACTGTCCGGATAAGGCCTGTCCGCTTTCTTTCATTGTATGGCGGGATGCTGAAATCCTTCAGGATCTGCTTGATGCCCTGTGTGACTTTATCTGTCGCAGGGGTTTGCACCATGCAATGGTCGATGGCGACCAGCTGGTGGGAATTCAGCCCGTACAATCCAACGATGGTTTCCCCATTTTTGTCGCCTGCCTGGAACTGGCTCTTGTTCCGGTATTCCCACGGAACTTCCATGCCGATCGTTTCCCTGATATCAAGGGACGCAGGGTTCAGCTTTGTATGGCGCTCAAGTGACTGAATGATAATATCGCGCTTCTGCCTGAGCTGTTCCTTGTAATCAAGGTGCTGCAGCTGGCAGCCTCCGCATTTGCCGAAATACGGGCAAGGCGCTGTGACGCGGTGAGCGGAAGATTTCCTTACTTTTTTCACCTTTGCTTCTGCAAACTTTTGATGAATCTTTGTTGCTTCGACTACAACCTCTTCATCAGGCAGTGCGCCTGGAACAAAGACAACCTGCTTTTTAAAATAGCCGACGCCTTCTCCGTTAATGCCGAGTCTTTTTATTGTTAAGGGAAAAGTCTGTCCCTGTGAAATGGTAATGCCGTTTTGTTTGTTGCCTGCTGCCATGGTTAACGCTCCGTTCTGTTTGTAACGCTCTTATTTTTTCTTTTCAATGCTTCTCCATAAGTAAAGAGACGCATAGCTGAGATAAGGATGCCAGTCTTTGCTGAGCTCTTCCATCTCCTCAGCTGTCGGCTTTTTCTCCATGCCGTACACCTGCTTTAATGCATTTTGGATGCCGACGTCAGCGAGCGGAAAAAGGTTCTGGCGGCCAAGCCCGAACAGCAGGATGTTCTGCACGGTCCAAGCGCCGATGCCCCTGACCTTGATCAGCTTTTTCATGATCTCCTCATTGCTTTCATGCTTCATTTTTTCCAAATCAATCTCACCGGATGCAATCAGCTTCGACGTATCGATCACATACTCTGCTTTTCTGCCGCTGAACTGCAGGTCCCGCAGCTGCTGCACTTCAATTTCTGCAGCTGTTTCAGGAGACGGGAAAAACCAGACGCCGTCAACGCATTCTCCAAATTGGTGCACGAACCGTTCTGTCAGCACCTGGGCAAAAGCCAGGTTAAGCTGCTGATGAATGATGCATCTCATCAGGCTTGCATAAAGGCTGAAATCAAGGATCAAAGGGGTTCCTTCATGTTCCTCGAAAATTTTTGAAAGCATGGAACTGCTGAAGTGCTGCTGAATGTCAGCAAGCGGCACATCCCATTGAAAAATCCGCCGAATTTCGGCAATGGCTGCTTCTTTAAATGAAGGGTCTTTCCCTGTTACTTCAAATTGCGGCTCTGCTGCTGTTCCCACCGCTTTTACTTTGATCACATGAGGAGCACTTTCTTTGTCTCTTAACGGGACGCGTATGCTCTTTTCTTCGAGATCTACTGCTGAAAGAGGGTCAAGCGACAATCGGTCAAGCACTTTTTCAAAATAATAAGGCGGTACAACCGCAATTTGTTCTTCCCACATGGCTTTCGAACACCCTTTATCTTGTCATAGTGTTTGTATTATATCATTTTGGGAATGAAAAATCCCTTCGATGCTAAGATCAAAGGGATTTCGGAAAATGCTTTTTCATCATTAAATCATCAAGGCTTTTAAAGCGGTAGCCCTGCTTTTCAAGATCTGTAACAGCTATGTCCAGCGCTTCAGCATTGTCCTTTGAAACAGTATGAAGCAAAAGGATCGCTCCAGGGTGGATCTGGTTCATCATATTGTCGTACGCATATTTCCAGCCCCGCTGCTGATCGGTTTTCCAATCCACAAAAGCAAGGGACCAGAAGACAGTATCATACCCGAGTTTTTTGCTCTCCGCCAGAACTCTTTCACTGAAAATGCCTCTTGGCGGCCGCAGGTACTTCATGCCTTTTTGGCCTGTCAGATCCTCCGTTTTCACGCGGACAGATTCAAGCTCTTCCTTTAGACGCTCATCGCTGATTTGCGTCATATCCGGATGATGCCACGAGTGGTTGCCGATAATATGGCCTTCTTTTACCATCCGTTTCACAAGCTCTGGCTGATCGTTTAAATAATGGCCGGTTACAAAAAAGGTGGCAGGCACCTGGTGCTTTTTCAGCACATCAAGAATTTTCCCTGTGTATCCTTTTTCATATCCGTTATCAAAAGTCAGGTAGATGTCCTTTTTAGACGTATCCCCTGTATAAAATGAACCGTATTTTGCAATCATTTGATCCAGCATCTGGCCTGCGACAGGCGTCTGATGGTTCCGGCTTTTCGAAAATCCCCAGTGTACAGGGCGGTTCGAAACCTCGCCTGCGGCAAGCGTCGGGAACAGGAATATCAGGGCAGTCAATGGAATCAGCAGCCATTTTTTCATCATCATCTCTCCTAATCACGTTGCTTACGTTAGTGTTAGTAAGAGAGGATTATTGATACTTGAAATTGTTTCCATTTGGGATGGGAGGGCGGCTTCATATAAAGTTGTGATTCCGCATTTAAAGCCTGCAAGCCGCATATAAAACTGAGTTCCCGCATGCAAAGCTCACCAGCCGCATGTAAACAGTTCAAGCTGCAGATAAATTTCCGAAACCCGCATATAAATTTCCAAAACCTGCAAATAAAATTCCGGAACCTGCAAATAAATCCGCGAAACCTGCATATAAACGCCTTATTTGGCCTTCAGTTCATACTTTTTTTGCTATCATTCCCCTCTAGAGCACCTATAATGACCTCTAAAAGCCAAAAAAGGTAGCATTTCTAACTGTTTTCGCCTCTTTTTTATGAATCAACAGCCAGTTTTCAAAACCATAAAAAACCGCCATCCCAAGGATAGCGGCTTCTCTATAATTTCAGAATTAATATGTAGACTTAGCTACCTGATTTTCAGAAGTTGATTTGTCCAGCTCCAGCGCCTAGCCCGATCTGAGTCGCTTCGAAAAATCCCAAAAAGTCAAACCCGGACTTTTCGGAATTTTCCTCCAGCGCTTGTCGGGGCTGAACAGGCGCTTCCGCTTTTCTTATTAACTAAACACAGGCTCTTTAAAAGCAGCAAGCTTTTCAAGCGAGCTCTGGTTGATGTCTTTGTGAAGGCTGTTTCCATGGGAATCCATTGTGACAACAGCTGTGAAATCTTTGACGCGCAGGTGCCACATGGCTTCAGGGATGCCGAATTGAGTGAGGTCGACGCCCTCGACTCCCTGTATGCATTCCGCGTAGTACTGGGCGGCTCCTCCGATGGCATTCAGGTACACGCCGCCATGTTCTTCAAGTGCTGCAAGGGTTTTAGGGCCCATGCCGCCTTTTCCGATTACGGCGCGGATGCCGAATTTTTTCATGATGTCGCCCTGGTAAGGCTCTTCCCTGATGCTTGTAGTCGGGCCTGCTGCTTTCACGTGCCATGTGCCGTATTCGTCCTTCAGCATGACAGGTCCGCAGTGGTAAATAATCTGGCCGTTCAGGTCTATCGGTGAATCGTTTGTTGACAGGTATTTGTGAATCGCGTCGCGGCCCGTGTACATGAGGCCGTTAATTTTCACCACATCGCCGACTTTCAAAGAGCGGATTTGCTCTTCTGTGATCGGCGCCTCAAGGACTACTTCTCTTCCGGCTTCCGTCTGAACGGCAGTCCTTTCAGAGAAGTTCGGTGAATCGCCTTCCTGGTAAAGCCACTCCTGAATTTCACCTGTTGCTTCTGTGATTTTCACCCCTAGACGGCGGTATGCCCAGCAGTTGTAGGCAACAGAAACGAAGAAGCTCGCCGGGATGCGGTGAATGGCGCCTGCTTTGCAGCCAAGAAGCGTTGTTTCGCCGCCGAAGCCCATTGTGCCGATGCCAAGCTTGTTGGCGTTTTCCAGAATGTACTCCTCAAGCTGGCGGAGCTCTTCAACGGGATTGACATCATCAAGACTTCTGAAAAGCTGTTCTTTCGCCAGTTCATAGCCTGTTGTTCTGTCCCCGCCGATGCCTACTCCGATCACACCGGCGCTGCAGCCCTGACCCTGTGCCTGATAGACGGAGTGCAGAACGCATTTCCGGATGCCGTCCATGTCTCTTCCGGCGCGGCCGAGGCCTTCAAGCTCGCATGGCAGACTGTATTGAATGTTTTTATTTTCACAGCCGCCGCCTTTTAAAATCAGGCGCACGTCAATGTAATCTTTTTCCCATTGTTCGAATTTAATCACCGGTGTCCCAAGGCCGAGGTTGTCTCCGCTGTTGGCTCCTGTCAGGGAATCGACAGAGTTTGGACGAAGCTTGCCATCCTTTGTTGCCTGCTCGATCGCCCGGTAAATTTCTTTTTTCATTACGAGCTGGTTTGTGCCAACAGGTGTTTTGATTTTAAACGTCGGCATTCCTGTATCCTGGCAGATTGGCGAAATGTTGTCATCGGCCATTTCAATATTTTTTGTAATGGTTGCAAGGGACAAAGCAGCGCGTGTGCCGGCACTTTCCCTCAGCTTCGCCCGAAGGATCGCTCTTCTGACATCCTTTGGCAGGTTTACAGATGTTTCAACAATCAGTTGATAAACGCTATCGTAAAATTTCTCCATCCCTCAGTATCCCCTAACCTTTTGTTTTCTGTTTGTACAAACTCAAAATTTATTATACTCCTGGAGCTTTGGGATGAAAAGGGTTGCAAAGGCAGATCTATCTGTAAATTCTTTTCAAAAACAACACCCTTTGGTACAATAAATTCACTTATAATAGGCGATGGAGTTCGCCATAAACGCGCTTGCAGCTGATGACTCCTACCAGTTACCACTGGTAGGAGTCTGTTTTTTTAGTACATACTGATAGATAGAGGTGACTCATGAATTATCTTATCATAGGACTTGCAGGTGCCATCGGCGCACTTGCCCGCTATTATTTAGGCGTTGCGACAGGTGCCTCGTGGCATTATATTTTCCCGCTCGCCACTTTATTGGCTAACCTTTCCGGCTCATTTATTCTTGGATGGTTTACTGCTTACTTATCAAGGCTGAATAAGCTGCATCCCCACCTTGTTACAGGGATTGGGACAGGATTAATCGGTTCATTTACGACGTTTTCTACTTTTAGTGTGGAAACGGTTCAACTCATTCAGGGGGGCAATTGGGGCACCGCGATGGCTTATGTACTGCTGAGTTTATGGGGCGGGCTTTTATTTTCATGGTCTGGATTCCGGCTGGGCCATTCCCAATATAATAAGCGGGCTGCTGCCGGAGGTGAGGAGCGATGATGGCTTTGGTCCTTGTTGCAAGTGGCGGTTTTTTTGGAGCAATCGCACGGTTCAGCATGAGCAATCTGATTAAAAAGAAATACCCGATGCGTTTTCCGATCGCAACCCTGGTAATTAATCTGCTTGGTGCATTTCTGCTTGGCTTCTTAATCGGCAAAGGCGTCCATCAGTCCTGGCAGCTTTTACTAGGCACTGGCTTTATGGGTGCCTTTACAACTTTTTCAACATTTAAACTGGAAAATATCCAGCTGCACGCCGATAAAAAGTGGAAAATCCTCACTGCCTATTTGCTCATCAGCTACACATTCGGCATCCTTCTTGCCTTTTTGGGAATGAAAGTGGGAGGAATTTAGCCTTTTTTTAAAGGGTCTGTTAATGTATGTTGTTGATTTTCTTCTTAAACTAACGGAATAGTTTAGTTAAACAAGACTTTGGAAATTATTTTTAAAAAACTTAAAAATAATATGGTAAAATGACTTAATTAAAATGGTTGCTTATTGTTTTCTACCACTAGGAGGAAAAAATGAGGTTTAAACATAGGTATACATTTAATGTAGGGAATAAAAAGCTCGAAGAATTCCTTACTTTAAATGAGATTCCTTTTGAATTGAAGTATGGTATCGGCGTTTTTGAAGTTTTCGAAGACGATGAACATTGGGAAGAAATAAATAAAAATACCAACCATTATGATTTACTATCTTTAGTAGAAACTATATATTCTCCGAAAGAGTTTAACAACGCGGAATGGCTAAGTGTCAGAAGTAAATGGAGATGGGAATATCCTCAACCTGAAGGAAAAATGGAATATAGACATATCACATACAATGATGAAAAGCTTTGTATTGGTTGTGGGCGTGGGCTTGTTCAGAAAGATAGTTTTAGACTAAAAAAGACACCTAAATGGGCAAGTAAGTATTTTCTTATGCTTAACTGGGTTGAAGATGAATTATTTATAAGTAGTAAAGCGAAGGAAGAATTACAAAAGAGTTCGTTAAAAGGTATACATTTTTATGATGTTAAACGTGCTAAAGATAACGTGAGTTTTGATGATGTCTATCAACTTCATATTAAAGAAAAACTTAGTCCTGGCATGATTGAAGATAATGAAACAATAGCAAGTACAATACAATGTCATAAATGTGGCGGAACCAAATTTATTCATAATGGAAAGGGAATTAAATATAAGAAAAGTGTATTTAACAAAGTTGATGTAGACATTATCAAATCAGCTGAAACTTTTGGAGACGGTCATATGTGTGCAAGAATAATTTTAGTTTCTCAAGAATTCTTCCAATTTATTAAGAATAATAAATTGGGCAGAAATTTAGAATTCGAACCAATTTTATTGGTTTAAAGCATCAATTTAGAAATAAACCTTATGGAACTATCGCATGCTTTAGTTGAAGAAGATGCATACAAGAAGAACTCATAAATGGGTTCTTTTCTTTTGATGAAATATCATTAACGTTTAACAGAGCCTTTTTTAAAAAATAAGGCTCTGTTAAAGAAGGATATTGATTTATATGCACCTGTTGATTGAAGTGGAAGGCGGCCGACTCCTGCGGGAGCAGCGGGACAGGTGAGACCCCGGAGGCGCCAAGCGGCGAGGAGGCTCAGCGCCCGCCCCGCGGAAAGCGGCCGACTGGAACGGAAATCAACAGCCATTTTTAAAAGATCCAAAAATAAAAACAAACCCCTGCTTCATAAAATAAACAAGCAGGGGTCTTCACTTTATTTTTCTTCCTGGTCAGCTTTTTCCCAGTCTTTTTTAAATACTTCATATTTTAATTCCAGGTCATCAAGCATGGAAATGAGTCTGTCGATGTCTTCTACATCAGTCGATTCGGGATCGATTGTGTCCAAAACTTCCATGAACATGTTGAACCGGTTTTTTAAATAGCTCACTTGTGATTCTTTATCATTTACGGCATTGCCCATTGTTGTGCAGCTCCTTTCAGCAACGCCTCTATCGTAGCTTAAAAACGGCTTTTTTTCAACACCTATAGCATCGTTTTCATGCAGGGAAAGTATGGTACACTAGTGTTTTGATCTGAAAGGAGTTTTACGATGAAAGCCGCAAGTGCACTTGCCCCGATTACCCCTGAACATGACCCGTGGGAAGCCTATTTAGATATAGAGCAGTATGGGAAAAGCCTTTTAACCAACGTGGAGTTTACGACAACAACACTGTGCAACATGCGCTGTGAGCACTGTGCTGTCGGATACACCCTGCAGCCGAAGGATCCGCGGGCCCTTCCAATTGAGCTTTTGCTGAAAAGACTGGAAGAGATTCCGTATCTCCGCTCCCTGAGCATAACTGGCGGCGAGCCGATGCTGTCTCTGAAATCCGTTGATCAATATGTTGTTCCATTGCTGAAATATGCCCGCGAACGCGGCGTTCGCACCCAGATCAATTCTAATTTAACATTGGATTTGAAGCGTTATGAAAAAATTATTCCATACCTTGATGTGCTGCACATTTCCCATAACTGGGGCACATTGGACGATTTTGCTGAAGGCGGGTTTGCGATGATGGAGAAAAAGCCATCATACGAGCAGCGCATCAAATATTTTGACCGGATGATTGATAACAGCCGTGCGCTCACAGCAAACGGTGTAATCGTATCAGCTGAAACGATGCTGAATAAACGGACACTTCCTCACATCGAAAAAATCCACAAGCAAATCACAGAAGAAATGATGTGCCAGAGACATGAAGTTCATCCGATGTATCCGAGCGACTGGGCGAGCGGCCTTGAGACGCTTTCACTTGATGAAATGCGGGATGCCATCACCCGTCTTTTAAGCATCCGAAACGAAAATGTCTGGATGCTGTTCGGCACACTGCCTTTTTACTCCTGCAGTGATGATGAACGCGACGTGGAGCTGATCAAAGCTTTGCGCCAGGCTAAAAATGTAACAGTGCGCAATGATCCTGACGGCCGTTCAAGACTGAACGTCAATATCTTCAATGGTGAAATTATCGTCACGGACTTCGGCGATGCCCCTGCGCTTGGGAATGTGAAGGATACGTCCCTACCAGACGCCTATGACAGGTGGACGGCTTCTAAACTCGCCAAAACACTTAGCTGCCACTGTCCTTCAGCCAAGTGCCTTGGGCCGAATATTTTAGTGAAGAACAGCTATTATCAGGACACAGATTTTACTGTCCGGAAAGCGAAATAACTAAGAGCCTGTGCAGAAAGCACAGGCTCATTTTTAGTCGGGGCTGAACGAGCGGCTTCCGCTTTTCTGCCTAACGCGGTGTCTCCGCCAGTGAATAGCTGAACGAAGCATGATCCTGCACTGGAATCCAGGCACCAATACCCTGTGACACAACATTTTTGATCATAAGCTTTTGCGAGTGGCCTTTCAGAACAAGATACACCTCGCCATACGTCACTTTCCCTTTTTCATTCACAGCAGGTGCATAAGCATTCAAGTAGCCGATTTTTCGCAGCGGCACATTGTACACCTGATCCTTTTTCGTTCCCTGTCCGACAACAGTTTCAAAGGAAAGCGGCAGGTTGGTTTTTTTCATGGATTCAAGCAGCATCATTTTTTTTACTTCTTCAGGGTTCGGAATGTAAGCGGTGAGTCCGCCTTTTACCCGCTTTTGCTGCTCCTGGACATATGTCATCTGTCCGGGCTTTGTGCCGCCTCTGTTATCAAGCTTGTTTGTGTTGATTTTCTGGTATTCCCAGTTCACAGCCGTTTCGCTTGATTCATAATTCAGCGGCCATTGTCCGAGAAAGATTGTGGCTTTGTATCCGATTGATACCTTTGTGTTGGAAATCGCGGATTCATTCATCAGCCTGATGAGGTCCGGATTCTCAATTTCCATGCCTGCTGAGGAGAGCAGCTGTTTGGCAAGCTCGCTTGGTTTTAAATGAGGAACATCCTGAGTAGGGTTTGGATACGTGTTTTCTCTTGATAATTCCAGTACTGATGAAGGCTTTTTTATATTGGTTCCCGCTCCCATGGCATTCAGGCAGGAGAAGCAGATGGACAATAGCACGGCCAGTGGGATAATCAGCCTTTTCTTCATTTCGCATACCCCTTTCACTTGCTTTAGGGATAGTTTTTTCTCAAGTATGGAAGTTTATCCAGAGAACCGCAAAAAATTGTCATTTCCCTCTCACACATTAGTATTATTTTTTATATGAAAATTGCTACAATAAGACAAGCAGATGATCAAAAGGAGGTACACGATGAAAAAAATTCTGTTTTTATTGCTTCTTATTTCCGCATTGCATTTCCAAACTGCCAGCGCACACTCCAAGCTTGTCAGCTCAACACCTGAAGACGGAGCTGTTTTAAAAGAGCCGCTGAAGGAAATATCGCTGACCTTTAATACAGCAGTCGAACCTTCCAGCACTTTTAAGCTGATGCAGGGTTCAAAGGAAATTCCGCTGTCAGAAGTTGAGGCAGACGGGAAAACACTGTCTGCCAAAGTTCCCGACGCGCTGGAAAACGGCGCTTACACGGTTTCCTGGGATATTGTCGGCGCAGACGGCCACCAGATTCAAGGAAAATTGGATTTTACTGAAGAGGCAGCTGCTCCTGCTAAAAAAGAGGAGCCGGCTAAAAAGGCAGAACCCGCCAAAAAAGAAGAGCCGAAGCAGACTGAGCCTAAAAAGGAAGAAAAAACTGAGTCAGCAAAAGGTGCTGCCGGTATCAGCCCTGCTGCAGCCGCAGCCATTGCGATTCTTGCCGCAGCGGCCGTGATCATTTTGCTGCTTCTCCTCCGTAAAGGCAGGAAGTAGGCATGACTGCTTTTTTGCTGGTTTGCAAATTTTTTCTTTATCTTTGTTACGCGGTCCTGATCGGAACCTTTACCATGGCTTTTGCAAAAGAGGAAAACAAGCCGTTTGCTCTTGTTCCGAAGCGGTGGATACTGCTTTCGACACTCGGCGTTGCTGTTTTTTCCTTTGCACCGATTGTCGAGCTTGCTTTCCGTTTTTTTGATGCCGGCGGTTTTTACATAGGGCTTGTGAGGGTTCTCGGGGAATTTGAAATTGGTCAGGCGTACGTGCTGACTTTCGTCATCATTGTGATGTTTTATTTGTTTGCCGCTTTTTTGCCAGTTCAGGAAAACAAGCAGTATACGGCCATCGCCCTATTCTTTGTGCTGCTGATGATCTTCTCGCACAGTGCTGTGAGCCATGCTGCAACGCTCAGTCCTCTCGGTATGCTGTATCATGCGGCACATGTTCTCGCCATGTGCCTATGGTCAGGAGTACTATTCCTTGCCGGCTGGCTTGCAAAGGATACAGGCAAATGGCTGCGTTTCTTAAAATGGTACACACCGCTTGCGATAACGAGCGTCTTTTTCGTTGCCTTTACAGGATTCCTGCTCATGACGATGGTGATGAACATCCCGCAGTACCCGAAAACGTGGCAGCTGAACTATGGCCAGGCACTGCTCATGAAGCATCTGATTTTCATCCCCATTTTGTTTTTCGCCTTTATTAATGGGTTTTTGATGAAAATCCTGCTGAAGAAAAAGAAACAGGCCAATCCTCTGCCATGGGCAAAGGCGGAGAGCCTGTATGTGCTCCTGATTTTTGCTGCAACAGGCGTGCTGTCAGAACAGGAACCGCCGCATGTGATCGAGGAAACACTCAAAACAAGCGGTCCGTCTCCGCTGTTCAGCCTATTTGCCGGGAACACGGCAAATGCAGGCTTTGCGCCAGGATTTCTGGCTGTTTTTCTCTTCCTGCTTTCCACCCTGTTTTTGTTTTTAATTGTATTCGGGTTTAAGCGGAAATCATCGCCGGCGGTATCTTTTGCAGCAGGCGCTGGATTCATTTTATCCGCCTATTTTGGCATTATGCTTTCCATATAAAAAAGCGCCGTGAAGGCGCTTTTTTTATGTAGGCAGAAAGATAGGAAATTTTTTTGTCAATCTCCCATTTCACATATTTACATCAGAATATTTAGATTGTATGATAAATTCAAACAATCATAAAGATTCCTTCTAAAACAGGGGTTCAGTCTGTATCGGTGTGATTGTTTCGTCCTACTGCGGCGTTGTGTTGGTGGCACACGCCGTTTTTTCATGCCCTTTTACAGCA
This sequence comes from Metabacillus kandeliae, assembly GCF_021166585.1. GTDB lineage: Bacteria > Bacillota > Bacilli > Bacillales > Bacillaceae > Metabacillus_B > Metabacillus_B kandeliae. The sequence goes on along the minus strand of NZ_JAJOZE010000014.1, from coordinate 11,118 downwards.
AATAGAACCCAATTCCCATAATGACATATGCTGCAAGCAGCGTTGCTCCCTCAAACCAGTTCGTATCTCCGTCGTTCAGCAAAATGACCGACAATAGGACGGATGTCACCATCGCGACAAGCTCCGGCATAGAAAACACCAGCGCCATTCTTTGGTCAAACAATGTGGAAACGAGAACAAGCACAGGTGCAACAAACATGGCAATCTGCAAAGTGGAACCCATCGCAATTTCAACCGAAATCGCCACTTTGTTTTTGTAGGCCATCACAACAGCTGATGCATGCTCTGCGGCATTTCCCACAATGGCCACGATAATGACCCCGATGAACAGCTCGCTCCAGCCAAATTGCTTCCCTACTGTCTCAAATGTGTGAACAAGATTTTCCGAGATATAAGCAACGGCAAGTGTGGCAACAAGAAGAACGATCACAGAAACCTTTGCAGACCACTCCGGCTCCTCCTCATGCGCTTCTTCCCCGCCTTCTTTTTTCGCTGAATAAACCCCTCTGTGCGTAACCAGCTTAAAGAAAAGAGCTGCCAGATAAAGAAGAATCAAAATGATCGAAATGCCGACACTTAATGAAAACGTCTCAGCCTTTTCCATGCTCATGGAAAAAACCTCTGGAATGACAAAGGCGACAATGATGCCGAATGTCAAAAGGCCGGAGTTGTGCCTTGCATCAAAAACATTAAATTGCTGGCGCTTAAACTTGATCCCTCCTACAAAGAAGGAAAGGCCTGCCACTAATAAAAGATTCCCGAGAACAGAACCAGTTAGAGACGCGAGCACAACATTCACAAGTCCTGCCTGAAGAGCAAAAATCGAAATAATAAGTTCAACTGCATTTCCAAATGTGGCGTTAAGCAGACCTCCAACCCTCGGCCCTGCTACAGCTGAGAGACTTTCTGTCGCCCTTCCCATAAAAGCGGAAAGCGCCACAATCGTCAGGGAGTAAACGACAAACATTAGAATGGGTGAAAGATGAACAAGGCTTCCAATAACAGAAAACGGAACCCCTATAAGAACTGCGATTAGAAAAATACGGTTTACGATGATCATCACCTGACTTTCTGAAGTGTTCTGCTTTAAACAGACGCTATCAAATTTTCCTCATTACTATTCCCAGCGTCACACCAATTCAAACGTCTCGGTGATAGTGATGCTTCCCTCCACAGACCGGGCCATAGAACAATTTTTCTTCACAAGCTGTATCGCCTTGCTGATTTTATCTTCTTCAAGGTTATCCCCTTTGATTACATAGTGGATCGCAATCTCTTCTATCCGGTTTGCCTCTTCTTCGTTGCGCGTAACCTCTGCCTGAATGGAGATGTCTTCAACTGCCAGTTTCTTCTTTTTCAAAATAGTCCGCAGAACTCCGCCGCTGCAGCCGGCAATAGATGCTGTCATCAGCTGATACGGGCGAAAACCGAATTCCTCATTGCCTGAGATTTCAAGCTCGCCGAATTCTGTGTTTGTTTTGAAGCCTTTTTCCTTCATTGTCAGTTTCATGCCCAATCTTCCTTTCTGTTTCCTTTTCTTTCTTATTCTACAGGGTTTCTCAGATGATTGAAAATGAAAGGGGACAGTGATACATTCAGGTAGGAATTAACTTATTCGGGGAGATATTATGGAAAAATTGCGCTTTGCTATTCTCATCATTATTGTAACCATTTCCGGATTTTCACAGGGAATGCTGCTTCCGGTGCTCGCCATCATTTTTGAACAGCAGGGCTATCCGGCTTCGCTCAACGGCCTGCATGCCACAGGCCTGTATATCGGCGTTTTGCTTGCCTCGCCTTTTATGGAACAGCCGCTCCGGAAATTCGGCTATAAAAAACTTATTATAACTGGCGGCTGCCTTGTTTTTCTCAGCCTGTTCTGTTTTACCTTTATCCAGTCATTCTGGCTTTGGTTTGCCCTTCGCATTTTGATTGGAATCGGCGACCACATGCTGCATTTTTCAACGCAAACCTGGATCACCTCCATTTCTTCAAAGGAAAACAGAGGGCGGAACATCTCGCTGTATGGCTTTTGCTTTGGACTCGGATTTGCAGCAGGTCCTTTTCTCGCCGGACTTGCAGAAATAAAACCCGCCCTGCCGTTTATCATTACAGGAAGCATCAGCTTTGTTATCTGGCTGCTTGCGTTTTTATTAAGAAACGACTTTCCTGAGGACAGCGGTTATTCGACAGTCCTGGAAACTGCCAAGCGGTTTACAGGTGCCTGGAAGATTGGCTGGATCGCCTTCCTTCCCCCTTTCTGCTACGGTTTTTTGGAAGCGGCAATCAATGGAAGCTATCCGGTCTATGCCATAAAAACCGGTATGACCGCAGGACAAATCGGCTGGCTGCTGCCTGCCTTTGCTGTCGGAAGCATTATTTTTCAGCTGCCGCTCGGCATGCTGAGCGACAAATACGGCAGAAGGAACATCATTTTGTTCGTCATGTTCTTTGGCTTTGCAGACTTTGCGCTCGCAAGTCTGACAAGCTCCTTCTCCCTGCTGCTGGTGTTCTTCCTGATTGCCGGGATGCTCGTCGGCACCACCTTCTCGCTCGGTCTGAGCTATATGGCTGATTTGCTCCCGAAAAATCTCCTTCCTGCAGGCAATCTGCTATGCGGCATCTGCTTCAGCGCCGGCAGCATCATTGGCCCTACACTTGGCGGTATGTACGTGCAGCTCTTTAAAGGCGGTAATCCTTTTCATATTATTAGCATAATGCTGCTTTCTATCTTTTTTATTAATTTGTTTTATAAAAAACCCATGCATCAAAAAGAAGAGATTTCAATTTGAATCTCTTCTTTTTTTTATTTTCTATTGAACATTCTGAATACTCTGTTATATAATAATAAAAACGAAACCTAATCTGTATCATAACAAGGAGGAAAATAAAATGAGCAGGCAGGAAAGAAGAAATATGGTGCAATACATTTCAAGCAGAAGGTCCTTTGATGTTGGGGCCCTTTCCATTATGACAGATGAAGAAATCGAGCACATTTACACGGTGATGTATGCAGCAAGTCTAGAGCAGAATGAAGGTTAGAGTGAAAAAAGAGGCTGGGACATAAGTATTTCAGACAATGAAAAACCCGAATGATTAGGTGGATTTAAGTGAATTATTTCCCTAATAGTTCGGGTTTTTATTTGGTATAAGAAGAGTTTATTCTTCCTAAGGATCGTAAACTTTAGTGGAATGGAGCGGAAGCCACTCAACTCCTGCGGGAAGTAGAGGAAAGGCTGAGACCCCGCAGGCGAAGCCGAGGAGGCTAAAGCCTTCCTCCCCGCGGAAAGGGAGTGGCTGCAGCGTAATGGAACGATCCTGTTCCTCCAGCTGAACTATTCATATCATCTAGACATTGTTCGTCTTTGAGGATAGTTGTTACAGTTATCTCCCATCCCCTTTTAGTTTACCAATTAAAAAAAGCATCCAGCCAAATTGCCAGAATGCCTCTTTTATGTATTAAAATTTCATCCATAACAAAATCATCTGAGATGCTAAGGATCAAATCCGCTTCCAATTTCAGCGCCTATGGCCTTTGCCGTTCATCCGGTGAAACCAGTTTGGCCGTTCAGGCGCTTAAGCTTTTTTCAAGAGGACTTGGCATGAACTGTTTGAAGATATTCCAGTTCCTTGGAAAGTTCCATTCTAGACTTGACTACTTCGATTTGAATTCCCAATTTGCGGTACTTGTCAGCAAATGCTTCGAGTTTTTTCAGTCTGCTGCCATTTTCCAATTTAATCGCCTCTCCGTCTTTAGATTATCAGCCGGCCACGAGTAGTTGCAATATATCCAATATTTCACAAACTTCTCTCCATTTATAGACTACCTCTTAAAATTCGATCTGTCCAGATACCATTGTCACACTTAACAATACCACCTTAAAGCAGAAAACAAACAATTCCCAGCGCATTTCTAAATAATACATTTTTGTTACAGCAATATGAACGCTTTCCCTTCCATGGACGCATTCAGAGCATTTGAATCTGTGGGAAAGAACACCCTGATTTCCATTTTCATCGGCTGGAAATGCTAAAAAGCATACAGAAATGGGCCTGTATGCTGACTTTTCTTTTACAGAACTTTAGCTTTTTGGGGAGATTCCGGAAAGGCAGAAACCCTTTCTGCTTATTCTCCCCGTGCCTTGCGGTTAGTGGCTTCAACGGCTTCTTTCATGATTTCTGCGAGGTTATGCCTGAACAGCACCTTCATGCCTTCTGCGGTCGCGCCGCCAGGGGTTGTCACTTGATCGCGGAGCGCTTCTGGATTATTCTCTTCATGCAGCATGGCACTTGAGCCGTAAATCATTTGAATAACCAGTTTTTTTGCTTTCTCTTTTTCTATTCCGAGCTTTTCTGCTGCTTCTATCAGCGTTTCGGCAAAATAGTATAAGAACGCCGGTGCACTTCCCGTGACAGCTGTCAGCAAATGAACCTCTTCTTCTGTAAATTCTTCATATTCACCGATCGCTTCCAGGATCATCCGGAGAACCTCGCGATGCTCTGTGTTTACTGCTTTTCCTGCAGCATAAAGAGACATCGACTTGCCGATCATTGCTGAGGTATTTGGCATGATCCAGGCAGCAGGCGTCTTTTCAGGCAGCCTTTCCTCCAGATAAGATGGACCGATTCCAGCCGCTATCGTTACAACCAATTGACCGGAAAGAACACCTGACAGCTCCTGCAGAACCTCTTCATGCGCTGAAGGGGGCATTGCCAGTACGATCACGTCCGACTTGGCGGCATCCGCTTTCCAGTTTTCCGATGTATGAACAGGATACTTTGCCTTTAGGGCATAAAGCCTTTCCATGTTTCCTGTATTTGAGACATATACAGCTTCCAGATCCTCTTTTCTGTTTCGAAAAAGCCCGCCGATGATCGCCTCCGCCATCCTGCCTGCCCCGATAAACAGCAATGATTGTTTTTCCATGTTATGTACCTCCGGATTAATTGACGTCCACTGTTAAAATGCTATCATACACCAGCCTTCAGCATAAAAACAGCCAGAACCATGAGCAATTGCTTCAAAGTTCTGGCGCTGTATTAGTGATAGCCGTTTTGTCCGTTTGCACTTCCGCTTGTCTTTTTGGACGGTTTGCTTTTGGAATTTTGCTTGTTATGGCTGCCGCCTTTTTTGCTGCTCATGTAAGGTTCCTCCCGGAAAAGCAAATTGAAGCATGCTCGGCTTCAATTTTATTGTTTCCGGACAATTTTTTTCCACACTGGAAATCACTGCTTTCTTTGATAGAGAATGGCGTTCAGCTCTCCTCCGAGGATAATGATCATCCCTGTCAGATAGAGCCAGACCAGCAGCACAATAATGCCTCCGATGCTGCCGTATGTTGCACTGTAATTTCCAAAGTGGCTCACATAGTAAGAGAACATCGAAGAAACCAATACCCAGCAAACCGTAGCCGCAAAGGACCCGGGAAGCACTGATTTGACATAGTTCCTCTTGCTTGGCCCAAAATAATACAAAGCCGTCAGGACAATAAAAATGATCATGGCGCTGACAATGTAGCGCATCGCATTCCAAACTGCCATGAACATTTTCGGAAGGCCGAGGGAGCTGAAGATAAATTTGCCGATATATTCACCAAACACCGGCAGCAAAAGCGCGACGATCACGACAAAGATCATGGCGACGGTCAATAAAATGATTGTCCCACGCGCTACGATAAACGGGCGGGTCTCCTTCGCCTCATAGGCTCTGTTGAATGACCTGACAATCGCATTGATGCCGCTTGAGGCAGACCATAGAGCAAATATAATACTGAAGGAAAGAAGTCCGCTGTTCTGCTTGTTCAATATTTGCTGCAGCGTCATTTCAATGATTTGCACACTTTGGCCTGGTGCATACTCTCTGATCACACTTAATATGTCATCAATGGACAGCGGCAGATAGCCAATCAGCGTAATCAAGAAAATCAGAAATGGAAACAGTGCGAGCAGAAAAAAGTAGGCAAGCTCAGCGGCTAGTCCCGCGACCTCGTCTCTTTCAAAGCGGAAAAATAATTCCCTCAGCAAAGAACCCTTTGGTCTTACCTCCATAAACTACATTCCCTTTTTAGCCTCCCGTGTTTCCTCCAAAGTTGAGGCAAACATAACATCCTTCGTTTCCTTCAGGGTTTCCAAAACGGCAGGCGTAGTCTCTTTCAGCTGGTGAACCTTTTCGTTGACGTACTGCACATCTGTTGTGAGGCGCTGAACAAGGTCTCTTGTTCTTTCTGTCACTGCTTTCACATCATCTGTTAAAAGGGATGGCTCGTGCACATATTCCTGCACTCTTCTCCAAAGTACTTTTCCTTCTGAAGTGAGCGATTGTCTTGTCGGCTTATGTAATAGAGACAGCAATGCTCCTGCAGCAGCCCCGATTACCATATTTTGCACTAATTTGTTATTTTTACTCATAAGTATGCCCCTTTCCTACAAGTTATTTTCATCTTTTATTGTTTTCAAAAGCCCTTTGCATCCGTCTGTCACCATTTCATACACTTCATCGAAATTTCCTGTGAAGTACGGATCAGGGACATCAGCGTTCTCCTGGTTTTCAGCAAAGTCCATCAGCCTTCCAATAAAGCCAGTTTTTTGGAACCCTGCCATCCGGTGAAGATTGCCAAGATTCTCAGCATCCATGCAAATGATATACTGAAACCTTGTTAAGTCCGCTTTGTTAATGGTTCTCGCTGCCATGCCGCTGTAATCGATGTCGTATTTGTCCAAAATGGCCCGCGTGCCCTCATGCGGCTCGCTTCCCGTATGCCAGCTTCCAGTGCCGGCTGAATCCACCTCAATCTTTTCCTCCAGCCCCTCCTCCCTTATCAATTTTTTCAAAACTGCTTCTGCCATAGGAGAACGGCAAATATTGCCCAGGCAGACAAAAAGCACTCTTATCATGATCGTTCCTCCTGTCGTCCCATTCCCGCTTTTTGCATGCTTCAATCTTTTATAGGCAAGCGTATAGGATTATCTGTTTCCATGTTACAATAAAACGTAGCAAAAGGAACATTGGGAAGGAATGAAAAAGATGAATCTAACGGAAAAATCCACAGAAAACATTGAATACATGATCGAAGCCATAAAAGAAAAACTGAAAGTCGTAAACATCGGTGCGATTAAGCCGGCTCACTTTAATGGAGAAATGTATGAAGAACTGAAAGAAATTTATGACTACGTGATGAAAAAAGACAGCTTTAGCCCAAGAGACATGCAGGCGATTGTTGAAGAACTCGGCAGCTTGAAAAAATAAGCAAAGCAATATGTATCCAGCTTCCCTTTCCTGAATATATGTTAGGTAAGGGAGGCGGATGCAATTGGCCGGCTGGTGGCTTGTTACAGCTGTTTTTTCACTTTTTCTTATTTTTGCTGTCATCGGAATTGTGCTTTCGCTGAAATCCGGCATTCATCCGGAAGATGCAAAAGAGATTGATGCAAATCCTGCTGATGAATCACTGGATAATCAGAAAAAAACAGGCTCCCTGTAAAAAGGAGCCTGTTTTGCAGTTAATTATTGAAGCAGCTTAAGAGACTCTCTTACAAAGGCTGGGATATCGTCAGGCTGACGGCTTGTGACAAGCTGGTCGCCGCAAACGACAACCTCTTTATCCTCTACAGTTGCTCCAGCATATTCCATATCAACCTGAATGGATTTAAAGCCTGTTGCTTTGCGTCCTTCAAGCGTTTTCGCTGTAATCAGCAGCTGCGGTCCGTGGCAGATCGCAAATACCAGTTTCTTTTCATCCATAAAATGCTTGACGAATGTGACAAAACGGTCATCCGCGCGCAGCTGGTCAGGTGAAAATCCGCCAGGAATTAAAAGGGCGTCAAAGTCGTTCGGATTCACATCATCAATGCCTGCATCCGAATTAACAGTAGCGTCTCCCTGCTTCCCTTTGATTGTTTCGCCTTTTTCCATGCCGATAACCGTCAGCTCATGTCCCGCTTCTTTAAATTCTTTCGCTGGATCTGTGTATTCTACATCCTCGAAGTAATTCGTTAAAGGTACAGCAATTTTCTTTGCCATGGTTATATGACCTCCCAAATGGTTTTGTTCACCCTTAACTAATATCCTTCCTGGGAATTTTTTAAACAAAAAACTGCCTACTCGTATGCAGGCAGCCGGATTTTCCTCTGTTCTATTTCTTTTAAAAATTCGCCAATATGCTTTTTATAGCCGGTTTTATCCGCAAGAAAAGCCTGGGCATGGCCGGCATTCGGTACAAGATAAAGCTTTTTTATCCCCTTTTTCAAATGGTACATATCAACAGACATTTTGTATGGAATAAAATCATCCTCAACACCGTGGATGAAAAGCACAGGTGTCTCCAGTTTATCCAGACCCGCAATCGGCGATATTTCCCTGAATCCCCATCCGTAGCGCAGCCTTGTCACAAAGCTTGTAAAAGAGATGAGCGGTTCAAAACGGATTTTAAAATCCGCCTTCAGCCGCAGCCTGAGCAGTGACGTTAAATCACTGAAGGAACAATCGGAAATGCAAAAGCCGACCCGCTTATCCTTTTTCACAAACTGCAAAGCGGATGCCCCTCCAAGCGATTCGCCAAGCACCCCTACAAAAACACTGCTCCCGATCCTATCATAAAAATAATCAACCCATGCCTGAAGATCATCCTTTTCAAAATAGCCGAAGGACGTATGATTTCCCCCGCTCAATCCATGAAACCGGTGATCGCAGAGCAGCACATTGTATCCTTTCTCATGAAACATCTCGACATATTTATAGCTGCCGAACAGTGACCAAGTTATGCCATGGGCAATGATCACAACCTTCTGGCTGTTCCCGCATGGAAAATAGAGTCCATGAATCTGGTAATCATGGTAAGAATCAATAAACAGCTCTTCCTTCTGCAGCTGATTGAACACATCTGTATCAATTTCCCCGCTTTTTACCCCGATTCGGTAGGTTTCTTTATATTCCACTTTTCGCGGGAAAATAATAAGATTGGAAAAATAAAAGGATATGGCAGCAAAAAGCAGGATAAGCACAATCAAAGCACCTGCTGAAATGACAATCCACACTTTACCACCTTCGCTTCTTTTAATTATTTCACTACAAAAAGTATATGTAAAAAAGAGTTGTCCAAGAGAATATGCCAATGAAATTTTTCTTTTGGCCTGCTTCGGGTAAAGAACCTGCAAGACGAATTTAGGAGCGTACAGATAATGGAAAATGTCCTGGTTATCGGAGGAGGAATCGGCGGACTGACAGCCGCAGCTCTCCTCGCAAAAGAAAATTTCAATGTGACGGTCCTGGAAGCTTCAAATGAGTGGGGCGGCTGCGCCGGGAAATTCACAAGAGGCAGCTATCTTTTTCCCGCAGGGGCCACCCTCGGCATGGGTTTTGAGTCCGGCGGCATTCACAGCAGAGTATTTGAAAGCCTAGGGATGCCTTTTCCGCATGCAAAGCCTCTTGAGGAAATCATGCAAATTCACTTTCCTGGAGGCTCTCTTTCATATAAAAAGGACCGTAAAGCTTATCTTAAAGAACTGGAAAAGCTTTTTCCAGAAAACATGACGAGCATTGAGAGCTTTTTTGAAGAAGTCTGGCAAATCGGCAAAGAAGTCCGTTCCATGCTCGGCCCTCTTCCGGCGCTGCCGCCAAAGACAGTAAAGGAATGGATTGGAGCAATGGGCTCGCTGAAGCCGGGTACAGCAAGGCTGCTCCCCTATTTGCATGCACCGTTCGGAAAACTGATCAAAAAGCACGGACTGGAGGAGCTGCAAGATTTTCTCCACCTCCTTGACGCCCAGCTGATCGACTCCATGCAAACAACTGCTGAAGATTGCTCCGCCGTGATCGGGGCCTATGCTCTCAGCATCTACCATGATGGTGCCTTTTATGTTGAAGGCGGACTGTATCAAATAGCAGAAGCCTTGCAAAAGGCTGCGGAAAATAGCGGGGCAGAAATGCTTAAACGGAAATGGGTCACATCCATAAAAAAAGAAGGCTCTACATTTATAGCAGCAGACAGAAAAGGACAAACATGGGAAGCCGACCATGTCGTCTGCAACCTGCCGCTGCAAAGCTTTTTAAACCTTTTGGATGAGCCATTAAAAAAGCAGTGCAGCTCCTCCTATAAGAAAAAAGCACCTATCTCCCAGTGGGGCACAATGACCCTTTACCTTGCTATCGACGAAAATGTCCTGCCTGAAAATCCGCCCCTGTTTGCCCAGGTTCTTCAATCAGACACAGGCGATATGGCAGAAGGCGAACACCTTTTTCTCTCACTCTCAGCTCAGGGTGACAGAATTCGGGCTCCCCTCGGCATAAGGACCATGACCGTCAGTACGCATACTTCATTGGACCGCTGGAAAACAAAAGAAGACTATGACCATTACAAACCTCAGCTAAAAGCAAAAATGATGAAAGGCATCAAGCAGCTGTTCCCCCGCATTGAAGAAGGCATCCTGCAGGAGCTCCCTGGGGCCCCAAAAGCATGGGAGCGATTCACAAAAAGACCTGACGGCATGGTCGGCGGATTTCCGCAAACTCTTGATCACGCCCTCTTTAACAGCCTATCCCATAGAACAGGCGTAAAAAACCTCTATCTCTGCGGTGACAGCGTATTTCCCGGGGCCGGAACGGTGGGCGTATCGGTTAGCGGCATTCATGTGTATCGGTCGATATCGGGGAAATGGGGCGGGGTATAAGGGAATGGGCGGTAAGTGGAGCGGGCGGTAAGTGGAGCGGGCAGCGATACAGCGTTAAGGGCAATGCGATTCAGTAGAAAGAGTCAGTTATGATGCAGTTTCGCTGTTATTAGGAGTACTCAGCACGGCTTTTTGTTAAATAAGAACTGCCGGCGAGCTGTATATCGGCGGATGCGGAGCGTATATCGGCGGTTCCTCCATTGATATCGGCGACTTTTCCTTTATATCGGCGGATGGATACATTATATCGGCGGATCAGCCCGGTATATCGGCGAAATGCCGAATATATCGGCGACCTGGCATTTGTTTGATTGCATTCGCCTTTTACTAAGCAAATTCACTAAATTTTTCAGCCCCCAGCACGGCTTTTCATTCAATAAGATCTTCTTATCGGCGGATGCAGCGCGTATATCGGCGGTTCCTCCACTGATATCGGCGACTTTTCCTTTTTAT
>NZ_JAJOZE010000013.1 GCF_021166585.1 Metabacillus kandeliae | reverse complement strand
GCGCTGAAATAATGAAAATAATAAATGAATCATTGATGTATCCTAATTTGCAAAGATCCAAATGTGACATATCTATCAAAATTTAGTATTTTGCAAAATCTGTAGAAAAAACAATGGGGAGTTGTTATACTACATGAATAGTTTTCGCACTTGTTTGCTTTAGGGCGCTAAAGCTTCCAATACACCTGAAGGGAAGAGAAAAATGGAACAACTTAAAAGGAATGACATTATACTGATCAGTTTTATGCTGTTTTCAATGTTTTTTGGGGCAGGCAACCTCATTTTTCCTACCTTTTTGGGGTATTCAGCAGGCCAGTCTGTATGGTCATCATTAGGGGGCTTTGTTATAACAGCTGTAGGCCTTCCTGTTCTGGCTGTTATTGCTGTTGCGATTAATGGCAGCTTTGATGAGCTGAACAGACGGGTTCATCCGCTGTTTGCTTTTGTTTTCCCGGTTATCATTTATTTGTGCATCGGACCAGGGCTTGCGATTCCCCGTGCAGGAACGATTGCTTACGAAATGGGAATGAAGCCGTTTATTCCACAGGCTCTTACGGGAAATCCGCTGATGCTTGCCCTTTTCAGTTTTGCTTTTTTCAGCCTTGTTTTATGGCTTTCGCTAAGTCCGTCCAAGCTTGTCGATCGGTTTGGCAAGGTGCTTGCACCCGTTACGTTAGGAATTATTGCTCTCATTTTTATTAAAAAATTGTTCTCACCGGACAGTGATTTTGCTCCTCCTGCAGGAGCTTACAAAGAAAATTCATTTTTTCAGGGATTTCTTGATGGATATTTAACAATGGACGCGCTTGGGGCTCTTGTGTTTGGTGTGTTTATTGCCAATACCGTCCGCTCAAGAGGAATTAGCAGCCAGAAGAATATTTCAAAAAACATGATCTATATTGGAATAGGAGCCGGCATTCTTTTAGCTGGAATTTACGCTATCCTTGGATTTCTGGGGGCGTCATCCTCTGGAACTGGAAGCGAAGAGAACGGGGCTGGTGTACTGACAGCGATCGTCAGCGCTCTTTTTGGCAATGCCGGAGTGGTCATACTTGGGATCCTGTTTGTTTCTGCCTGTCTTTGCGTGTCCATTGGACTTGTTATTTCCTGCAGCCAATATTTTAACAAGCTGTTTTCAAAAATGAGCTACCGGAATTGGGTAATCCTTTTCACGCTGCTCAGTATGCTGATCGCCAATCTTGGGCTGAATCAAATTCTCGCTGTTTCAGTACCCATCCTAAGCATCGTATATCCCATTACCGTCGTGCTGATTGTGTTGGGGCTGCTGTATCCCTATTTGAAAAACTACTTTGCAGTTTATCCTGCTGCCATTCTTTTTACTGGAATCTACAGCCTTTTTGAATTTATGAACAAGACAATATTGTCAGGCTCCTTTGATCCTGTAATGACAAGCATCCCTTTATACAAACAGGGAATTGGATGGCTTCTGCCGGCAATTTTTGGTACAGTCATCGGATTAGCCGCCAGTTCCATAAAAAAGCACAAGGTTTCAGCACAATAAAGCAAAAAAGCGGGGCAGTTTCATTGCCCTGCTTTTTTTATTTTCAGTTATCTGCTGCTGGGCTGCGCTGCATCATAATCCTGCACTGATTAAAAAAACCCAAAAAGTGAGAACATACTTTTTGGATTTCTTCTTGCTTATCTAAATAAACAGTTTTATTTTAAGCTGATTCTTTTTCGTCTTTAGCCATTTTCACCAAAATATGGCTAAGATGTTTCTTTTCTTCTTCATTGCTGCAGTCCCATAGCTGGTTTAGCAAATATTCTTCACGGTTTCTAGGCTCCACGTTGTCAGCTAAATAATCAGCAGTCTTTTTCGCTGCCTTTGCCATAACATCTTCGCTTAAGCCCATTTTTTCTCCCTTGCCTACCTTATCCGCCAAGTGGTTTTTAAAAGTCTGGAAGCTGTTCAGTACTTGATCCATATCCTCTTTGTCCATAGAATCCAATTGATTAGCTACTTTCTCTTCATGTACAGATGAATCTTTGTTCTGGTTTTCCATTACTAACACCTCCTGGGTAATATGCTTATACAATTCCCGGTTGGTGGGGAGGTAAACCATCAGGAGAGCATTGAGAAAAATATTTTTAGTTTAACTGCGGAGCTGAATTTTCTTCATGCTGTTCCAGGCGTTCCAATGCCCTTCTTTTTTGATAAAGCATCATGCCTGCTTCAGCGACATCATTTATTAAAGACCGGTTCGTAAAGGCGCCGAATATGACGCCTGCAACAGGTACTGTCTGAAGAAGCTTTTTCCACCCGTAAGTGTCACGATAAGAATAGATGACCTCGCGCCAGCCCTGCAGCTGGGAGAATACTTCACTTGGTTTTGAACGGTCCTGGAAGGAGGAAAGCTCATTTAATATGGCTTCCTTCCCAACTGTGTCAGCAGAAGCAAATTGCAGGCATTTTACAATGAAAATCCGTTCTTCTTTTGTGTTAGGGTCATATCCATGTGCCACTGCCATCTCCTACAGGGTTTTCAATGAGAGGCCGAGGAGCACGGGAATATCAGCAGCAAGCGTAAATACGCCTCCAAAGCCTGTCGTTGCTCCCTGCAAAGCCGCAGCTGTTTTTCTTGCAGACATCAGCTGCAGGCAAACCTCTTTCATGTCTGCAAGAGGCAGACGGCGGATGTCTTCTATCGATTCTAAGCTGGTGCCAGTCAGCTTGTTTAATTTTTGAAGAACCATTTTTTTATTGGTCAAATACTTTCCGCCTGATTGAAGATAGTGTCCAAGCTCATCCAGCATGACGCTGATTTTCTTTTGGATAAAAGCGGGGGTTGCTTTGTCCAGCAGCCTGAAAGGAATCCTGCCGATCCTTTCCCAAATCCAAAGCCCTTTTTGGTCCTTCTCCCATTTATCAATTTCTTTTAAAGCTTTAAGAATTTCTTCCTTAGATTCAAGCATCTCAGGGCGTCTCCTTTAATGGAAAATTAATCTTCTTTACGGGTTTATACCCGGAAGAGTTTCAAATTTAACAGCAGACAGTCTTGTTTAGGATGCAAAAGCTTCCCGCAAAGTATGCTTTTAGGAAGAGGGGTTCAAATCAGCATCTGAATGAAGATCTTGGTATGATAGAAAAAAGAATGCTGACGTTTAAAAGGCGGGAGAAAAATGGGTATTCCTAAAATTATAGAGACAGAGCGTCTTGTTTTGCGGGCAATTAAAGAAAGAGATACGGAAGAGCTTTATAGGATCTGGTCAAATCATGATGTAGCAGAGTTTATGAACATCCAGGCAATGAATTCACTGGAAAATGCCCGATCCATGATTTTGATTCTGGAGGCCCTCTCTGAAAAGGAAGCGGGCTACAGATGGACGATATTGGACAAAGCAGATAATCGGATCATTGGCACTTGCGGATTTAACTACTTTGATGAAGAAAACATGAGAACAGAAATAGGCTATGAACTGGATAAAGAATACTGGGGCAAAGGTTTAATGAAAGAAGCGCTCATCTGGATCATCCAAATGGCATTTGATGAATGGAAATACAATCGTATTGAAGCGAAGGTCATTCCTGATAATCGCAATTCCATCAGATTGCTTGAGAAACTCGGATTTCAGCTTGAAGGCGTCATGCGGCCGCATGAATACACCCGCGAGGTTTTCCATGATGTAGCGATGTACTCAAAGCTGAAAGAGGAGTCAGGAAACATGATTCTTTAAAGGTGCATTGCTTGCTTCTGTATCCGTTTTCTTATAGGTTTAAGATAGAAGATTGCATGTTTAAACAGGAGGGATATCATGGAAACAAGAGTGGAAAGAGACACAATGGGAGAAATCGAAGTACCGGCGGACAGGCTGTGGGGGGCACAAACTCAGCGCAGCAAGGAGAACTTCCGCATTGGTGAAGAAAAGATGCCAATGGAGGTCATCAGGGCATTTGCGGTATTAAAAAGAAGCGCAGCCCTTGCCAATAAAGCTCTTGGCAAGCTTAGCGAAAATAAAGCTGCAGCTATACAGCTTGCCTGTGATGAAATCTTATCCGGCAAGCTTGACGGACATTTTCCGCTCGTTGTCTGGCAGACAGGAAGCGGGACACAGAGCAATATGAATGTGAATGAAGTGGTGGCCAGAAGAGGAAATCAATGGCTTGAAGAAAAAGGGTTCAGCGATAGAATTCATCCAAATGATGATGTGAACATGAGCCAGAGTTCAAATGACACCTATCCGACTGCGATGCATATTGCGGCTGTCATTGCGGTGAAGGACCGGCTCCTTTCAAGCATTGACGTGCTTGAAAATACACTGAAGGAAAAATCAGAGGCATTTTCATCGATTGTAAAGATTGGAAGAACACATCTGCAGGATGCGACTCCTATAACACTTGGACAGGAAATCAGCGGGTGGGTGCATATGCTGTCCAAGTCAAAAGAGATGATCGCCCAATCCACGGAGCATTTATATAATCTAGCTATCGGCGGAACAGCGGTAGGAACTGGGATCAATGCCCATCCTGAATTTGGGGACAGGACAGCAGAAGAGATCGGAAAACTCACCACTCTGCCTTTCAAGTCTTCGCCAAATAAGTTTCACGCCCTTACCTCACATGATGAAACAGTCTATGTTCATGGAGCCATTAAAGGACTTGCAGCAGATATTATGAAGATCGCGAATGATGTCCGCTGGCTTGCAAGCGGTCCGCGCAGCGGGCTTGGGGAAATCCTGATACCTGAAAACGAGCCCGGCAGCTCGATCATGCCCGGCAAAGTTAACCCTACTCAGTGCGAAGCGCTGACAATGGTGGCTGTTCAGGTAATGGGGAATGATGCAGCGATCGGCTTTGCCGCAAGCCAGGGCAACTTTGAACTCAATGTGTTCAAACCAGTGATCCTGTACAACTTTCTCCAATCAGTCAATCTGTTAAGCGATGCCATTGCATCCTTCCATGACCATTGTGCAGCAGGTATTGAACCGAACGAAGAGGTCATCAGCCGAAATGTCACCAATTCGCTCATGCTTGTAACAGCGCTAAACCCGCATATAGGATACGAAAATGCCGCGAAAATCGCGAAGCATGCACATAAAAAAGGATTAACATTGAAAGAAGCCGCACTTGAGCTGGACTTGCTTTCAGAAGAGGACTTTGATGCAATTGTCCGTCCTGAGAACATGATTGGACCGAAGTAATGACAAGCAGCTGGTTATCCAGCTGCTTTTTCTATTGAAAATACCCCTAAATAAATAATTCGGTATAAAGCCTCATTTAGATAACGGACAGCTTATTCTCAGGGGAGTTTTGACATATGAAATTGGGAAAGCAGGCGGATGACCGCACGTACTAAACGGCAAAGAATGCTGTTTTTCTTCCTATTTAAATTGGAAACGCTTCTTACCTCTTCCTAATCCATTTGATTCACTCAATATTTTCTTCCTTTTAGCTGAATTTCCTAAATATTTATTATTAAGAATTTATTTCAAAATTATAGAATTAAGTTACATTGTGAATCCTCGGCTGCATTGGTATTCTAATGAAGGATTTTATGGAGCCTGAGGAGAAACTTTATGAAAAAAAACGTCATTCGTTTAGCAGCCCTTGTTATGCTGTTCTTTACTGGGCTTGGACAGCAGACAGTGCTTGGAGCAGGGGAAAAGAAACCCGATTTAGCGAGCGAGTCAGCTATTTTAATTGACGGAAAATCTGGGAAAGTGCTGTTTGGGAAATATGAAAACACACAAATGTATCCTGCAAGCATTACAAAAATCGCAACAGCTATTTACGCAATTGAGAACGGTCATTTAAATGACTTGGTCACCGTAAGCAAAAATGCACGTAATGCAGATGGAACAAGAGTTTATTTAGAAGAAGGCGAGAAAGTCAGGCTGAAAACGCTCATTCAAGGTCTTCTGATTAATTCAGGAAATGACGCTGGCGTAGCGATCGCAGAGCATTTAAGCGGGAGTACAGAAGCCTTTGCCAATGATTTAAATACGTTCGTGAAAGAGAAAGCTGGAACAAAAGAGACTCATTTCACTAATCCCCATGGACTTTTTCATCCGCAGCACCTGACTTCTGCTTCTGATATGGCAAAAATTACAAAATATGCCATGCGAAATCGGGAATTTAGAGAAATCTTCGGTACGGTTAAACTGAAATGGGACGGAGAAAAATGGCAGACATCCTTATATACACATCATAAGCTTCTCCATGAACACTACAAAGGGGTAACAGGCGGCAAAAATGGCTATGTTCACCAGGCTGGCTTTACGCTTGTTACAACTGCCAGTCAGAATGGGATGGATGTTATCGCTGTTACTCTGAAAGCACCCTCTGATCAAGCCTCCTATGAAGATACTGAAAAGCTGCTTGATTATGGATTTTCCCATTTTCAAAGTGGAAGCATATCACCTCAGATCTCATTTGAAAGCAGCAAGGGCAAGGATTTTCATTTAGAAAGTCCGCTTTTCTATACGAAAAAGAAAAATGAAAGAATTCATACTGAAGTAAAAGATGATGGGACGCTTGCTGTTCTTGGAGGAGATGATCATATCATCGCTTCCAAAAAAATGGTGCCGTCTAAGCGCCAGACAAAGGAAAAGCTGCTGAGTGAGACCGCTGTTTCCTCTAATTCTAATGCTCAAACAGGCCAGCATCAAAAGCAAATCATAATTGCGGGTTCTGCGGCCTGTTTGCTGGCTTTAGCTGCTGGAATTGTGCTGTTTATTAAAAGACGAGTATAAAAGGTAGGAAAAAACAGACTGACAGCTTTAATAGTCTGTTTTTTCCTTTTTAAGTATAATTTTTTAACCGAGATGATATATTTGGTAGATGATTGCGGTCTAAAATGTTTTCTATGAAGATAGCAATAAGTGGATTTTAAATCGCTCAAAAGGCTTGATATATAAGGAAGTAAACGAAAATATTCCGCAATCAGCATCGCAAATTGTGAAAAAAGAAACAAAAAATGTTGAGAAAATTTAATTTTTAATATAATATACAAAAATATGAGCGTCTTTTTGCCTGCTGTCTTTCATGACAGTTTATCAGTTCTTAAAAGGCATTGTGCTGTCCCCTGTCTACCTGGTTTTGGCAACGTTATCTTACTATTCAATCTTTAAGAAATAGGGGTGATTCTTATGAAGAAAATTGGCCTGGCCTGGCAAATTTTGATTGGCTTGATTCTTGGTATTGCAATTGGAGCAATCTTTTACGGAAACCCAAACCTTCCAGCATACCTGCAGCCGATCGGTGATATCTTTCTTCATTTAATTAAGATGATTGTCATTCCAATCGTCATTTCTACTATTATTGTGGCGGTTGCGAGTGTTGGAGATACAAAAAAGCTTGGAAAGCTCGGATTTAAAACCATTCTTTACTTTGAAGTTATTACTACATTTGCCATTCTTATCGGACTCGTTGCTGCCAATGTTTTTCAGCCGGGCAGTGGGATTGATATGAAGCATATGGAAAAGTCAGATATATCTAGCTACGTTGGCACAGCTAATGAGGTGAAAAGCCAGGGGTTCGCTGAAACCTTTGTTCACATTGTGCCAAGCAATGTTTTTGAATCAATTGTAAAAGGCGATATGCTTCCGATTATTTTCTTCTCGATTTTGTTTGGCCTTGGTGTCACAGCAATAGGAGAAAAAGGGAAGCCGGTGCTGGATTTCTTCCAGGGAACAGCCTCTGCGATGTTTTATGTGACAAACCAGGTGATGAAGTTTGCTCCGTTTGGAGTGTTTGCTTTGATCGGTGTGACCGTTTCAAAATTCGGCCTTGATTCACTAGTATCACTAAGCAAACTTGCCATTCTCGTATATGGCAGCATGGCCTTTTTCATTATTGTTGTGCTGGGCCTTGTTGCTAGAGTGGTTGGAGTAAATATCTTCAGTCTCATCAAGCTGCTGAAGGATGAACTGATCCTTGCTTACTCAACCTCGAGTTCAGAGACAGTTCTCCCGAGAATCATGGAGAAAATGGAGAAATTCGGCGTTCCAAAGTCCATCGTTTCATTCGTCGTGCCGACAGGCTACTCCTTTAACCTGGACGGGTCCACTCTGTATCAGGCTATTGCGGCAGTTTTTATTGCCCAGATGTACGATGTTCATTTATCGATTGGAACCCAGATTACACTCGTTCTTGTATTAATGGTCACTTCTAAAGGAATAGCCGGTGTGCCTGGTGTATCCTTTGTTGTCCTATTAGCCACTTTGGGCTCTGTAGGAATTCCTGTAGAAGGCCTAGCAATCATTGCCGGCATTGACCGTATTCTTGATATGGCGAGAACAGTCGTCAACGTTGTCGGCAACTCCCTAGCGACAGTAGTAATAGCAAAATGGGAAGGTCAATTTAACCCAAGCCAAATGAAGAAACAAGAAGCGAAATCAGCATAATAGAAGCATAAAAAAGGCTGTCACAAAAGTGACAGCCTTTTTTCGTGCAAGTTATTAAAGAATCTGGAAGATGATGAAGACAGCAGCCAGAACGAAACGGTATATAGCGAACGGAGTCAGCTTTATTTTTGATAAAAGCTTTAAGAATGATACGATGGCAAGCATCGCTACAAGAAATGCTGTAATAAATCCTGCTGCAAATACCGGGATATCTGAGGTGCTTAACACATCAAGATTCTTCACAAGATCTAGGCCGCTGGCTGCAAACATAATCGGAACCGCCACAATGAACGTGAACTCAGCAGCCGTTTTATGAGTCAGGCCAAGAAGCAAGCCTCCGGCAATCGTAGCTCCTGAACGGGAAAACCCTGACCAGAGCGCAAGCACCTGGAACAATCCAATTCCAAAAGCCTGCTTATATGTGACTTCATCAAGGCTACCTGCTGTAACCGGTGTTTTCTTTTTTTCAGCAAAGATCATAAGAATACCGCCGGCAATAAGGGCGAGGACGACCGGGAGTGGATGAAACAAAACGTTTTTAATAAAATCATGCAAAAGCAAACCAATAACAACGGCAGGAAGCATAGCCAAAATGATATGTATAAGGTTTAACTTGCCGCTGATTGAATTGTAATCCTTCTTGTAAAAGCCGAACAGGCTCCATAACCTTTTCCAAAAGACCACTACTACAGCCAATATTGAGCCCAGCTGTATGACTACTTCAAAAACAGTTGCTTTTTGGCCTGTAAAGTTGAGCAAGTCGCCAACCAAAATTAAATGGCCTGTCGAGGAAACCGGAACAAATTCGGTCAGTCCTTCGACAAGACCCATAATTATTGCTTTGATGATATCCATATGCCGCTACACACCCTCTAGTATTATTGGAATATTTTTCTTTTCAAAAAAGGAATTCACTTTGCAAATTATAAAGCAATGGCCTATAATTTTCTATAGGCAGCCGTTTTATTCGCAAAATTGTTGCAATTAGAACTTCTTACTTTTTTTGCTGAAGAGTAACCTCTATGAGCAAGGATATTTCGTTTCACAGTTTGAGAAACTGACCTTTAAAGGTGGGAACAAGAATGCCAAATTTGGGATTTGGAGAAATTCTATTAATTGTTTTTGTAGCACTGCTTTTGTTTGGCCCAAAGAAGCTTCCTGAGTTAGGGAAGGCTGCCGGAAGAACGCTGCGGGAATTTAAAAATGCCACTAAAGGCATTATGGATGATGAAGATGAGAAACAGGTTAAAAAACCGGAATAATTCTTTTAATGGCTGGGTCATGAGATCCGGCCTTTGTTTTTTGCTTTACTAAAAGGCAATGTTAATTTATTTCGCACCTGTTTATTTAGAGACTCCTGCGGGAGCAGCAGGGCAGGTGAGACCCCGGAGCGCAAGGGCGCCATGGAGGCTCACCGCCCGCCCCGCGGAAAGCGGACGCTGCGTACTGCAATCAACAGCCAAATTCAAAAGAACCAAATAAAAAAATGCAAGCGGCATTTTCCGCTTGCATCACTTCTATATTATTAATTTACTCCAGCCTCGACCGCATTCTCCGTGACTTCCTTAGGAATTTCAAATTTTTCTACTTTATTGTAATCCGTTAACTTTCCTGTCATATGCTGCTCCATTGAAGTGGCATTGTTATCTGCCATTAGATTCATATTTGTATCAATGGTGAAATTTTCCTGCAGGAAGGTTTCCTTGTTGATGCCAAGGACCATTTTAAACATTTGGATATCTACTTTTGCCCCTTGGGATTCCATCTTGCTGCTGTTAGGGATAAGATCGCTCAGCATCTCGTTCATTTTCTTTTCAGAAGCCGTTATGGTGAGGATATATTGATTTCCGCTTTCGGTCATTTTTACATCCTTGGCATATTTTTTTAATTTTTCTACCTGCTGGTTAGGATTCATGGAGGAAGTGCCTCCCATTTCAGAAAGAGGTCCTGCATTTTCTCCGGAGATATTCATAACTGTCCATTGATCCTTCTGCAAAGAACTGTTCATATATGCCTTATCTTTTGTCACATACATATCCATGATGATCGAATTTGGGGAGTTTGCGGAGTTTCCCTGCTCCTCCAGTCCATTTGCAGTTATTTTTATTTTTACTTTGCCGAGCATGGGATTTTCCTGGCTTTTCATATTGATAAAGCTGGATGTGTCCATCTTCTTGCCTTGAATTTCAAATGCCTGCTTCATTGTCATTTCAGCCGTATAACTGTTCACTTTCTTTGTAGCTTCTGCAGATTTTGCCAATACTTCCTCAGCTGTTAATTTCTTTACAGGAGCTTTTTGCTCCGTTTTGGGTTTTTCTGCACCTGATGCTGCCGGTTTTTCTGCTGTGCCGCATGCGGACAGGGTAAATGCACATGCAGCCAGCATTCCAATTAACACACGTTTTTTCACTATTTTCCACTCCTATATGTTCGTCATTTACTGAAGGCGTTCCCTAGCAATTGAAGTTATTTGTAAGATTTATGTATAAATGGCAATGCCAAACAGCTATTTACGAATTACCCTTTATTGGAAAATGAAAACAGCAAAATATGTCTTTTTTATAGAAAAATAAAGTTTGAAGCGCTTTCATAGGGGTAATAAGTTATAAGTTAGATGACAAGTGAAAAGGAGGAAACAGATGAATCTTGCAATTAAAATTATTATTGGTTTATTAGCGGGTATTGCTGTAGGATTTCTTTTAAACATTTTCTCTCCTGATCTATTTAAAAATTTGGATACGTATTTATTCAGTCCGCTCGGAAAAATTTTCTTGAACTTAATTAACATGCTGGTTGTGCCTATCGTCTTTTTCTCTATCACACTGGGTGCAGCGGGAATTGGAGATCCCAAGAAACTCTCTAGGATCGGAATTAAAACAATTGTTTACTTTCTTTCCACTACAGCGGTCGCAATCATTATCGGACTCGCACTCAGCCTATTGATCCAGCCTGGCAACATCGGAGAATTTAATACCTCAAATGCAGACTATCAGGCTGAAAAGGCCCCTTCCATAGGTGAGACTCTCTTAAATATTTTTCCTAAAAACCCGATAGAAGCTTTAGCAACAGGCAATATGCTGCAGATAATTGCCTTTGCTTTGTTTGTAGGGTTTGGCATAGCTATGCTTGGAGAAAAAGCAGGAATGGTCAAGAAGCTTTTTGAGCAGGGAAACGATTTGATGATGTATTTAGTAGGACTCGTAATGAAGTTTGCTCCGTACGGCACATTCGGCTTAATTGCATCGGCCATTGGCAGCCAGGGATGGGATGCGTTTAAAGCGATGCTTCTCTATGTATTCGTTGTTGTCCTTGCGCTTGCTATCCAGTTTACAGTTGTATACGGTTCAGCAGTCGGATTCTTGGCTAAGCGGAATCCCCTTTCATTCTATAAAGGATTTTTCCCTGCCATGATTATCGGATTTTCAACCTCAAGCAGCAATGCATCACTGCCGGTATCTATGAATTCTGCACAAAAAAACCTGAAAGTTCCAGAGCAGATATCGAGCTTTGTGCAGCCGCTCGGAGCCACGATTAATATGGATGGAACAGCCATTATGCAGGGAGTGGCAACCGTATTTATTGCTCAAGTTTATAGCCATAACCTTACAATAGCTGAGCTTCTTACCGTTGTTTTGACAGCTGTGCTGGCAAGCATCGGTACAGCAGGGGTGCCGGGAGTCGGTTTAATTCTGCTTGCAATGGTGCTCAATTCTGTTAATCTTCCAGTTGAAGGAATTGCCCTGATCCTTGGCATAGACAGAATACTGGATATGCTTAGGACAGCGGTAAATATTACAGGTGATGCCGCATGTGCAGTCATTGTGGCAGAATCTGAAAAAAAGAAGGAACCCGCCCAAAAAGCGGGCTGAAAAAAGATAGGGTTGAATGTAACTCCTCTTCAGAAGTAAGATAGATAAGTGATGAAATTAAGAAAGAGGAGTACAAAATGGGGAATTTTGTTTACAGCATATTGGACTGGCTGGCCGGTCTAGGTTATTTTGGTGTGGCTCTCGGCTTAATGATTGAAATTATTCCAAGCGAAATTGTCCTTGGGTATGGCGGCTACCTGATTTCCTTAGGGAAAATAAATTTTATTGGCGCTTTGATTGCAGGGACGATCGGAGGAACGATAGCGCAGCTGTTTCTTTATTGGATTGGAGCTTATGGCGGAAGGCCATTCCTTGAGAAATACGGCAGATTTCTTCTCATTAGAAAAAAACATTTGGACCTTTCGGAAAAATGGTTTGAAAAATATGGACCGGGCGTGATCTTTTCCGCCAGATTTATTCCCGTCGTCAGGCATGCCATCTCCATTCCAGCCGGCATTGCCAAAATGCCCGTATGGCACTTTATAGGCTATACAGTAGGAGCAATTGTTCCTTGGACCATTCTCTTTTTGTATCTCGGAATGAGCCTCGGAAGCGACTGGAAGGAAGTAAAAGAAAAAGCCCAGCCGTTTGTGATGCCGCTGATCATTATCTTTGTTGTAGTGATGATCGTGTACATCTTTATTAAAAGAAGATCTAAAAAGGAAACTGTATAAATGAAAAGGCCGGGAGCATCCGGCCTTTTTCTGTTTTTTTACTTTACGCTAGAGGGGTAACAAGGGTAATATACACTCGTAAGTGCAAAATACATACAATGGGGATTTTGTCCGCGCAAACTTTTAGGAGGAAGGAACAGAATGAAGAAATGGCCGAAGGTAATAAAACTCAATCCTTCCCAGCTTCTCGTCAGTGTCTTTTTAATCGCAATAGCGATTGGAACACTGCTCTTGAAGCTTCCTATATCTGTAAATAAACCAATAGGATGGTCAGACGCGCTGTTTGTGACCACATCTGCCATGACAGTTACAGGGCTGTCAACCGTTGACCCAAGCTCTGTATTTACTGTTTTTGGACAAACCGTCATTGCCCTGCTGATTCAAATCGGAGGGCTTGGAATCATGTCCTTTGCCGTATTGATTTATATGATGCTCGGCAGAAAAATCGGCATGAAAGAGCGGCTCCTTATGCAGCAGGCTCTTAACCAAACTTCTGTCGGCGGTGTGGTGAGGCTTGTTAGAAGGCTGTTTGTTTTCTCATTTATTATAGAATTCATTGCGATGATTTTTTTATCCTTCAGATGGGTACCGGAATTCGGGTGGAGCAAAGGTCTGTTCTACAGTTTTTTTCACGCCGTCTCAGCATTTAACAATGCAGGATTTGCCCTCTTTCCAAACAACCTGATGAATTATGCAGGTGACCCGCTGATCAATATTGTCATCAGTCTCCTGTTTATCATAGGGGGTATCGGATTCACGGTTTTAGTGGATATTTGGAACAAAAAAAGATTTAAAAAGTTTTCCCTGCATACAAAGCTTATGGTAGCTGGAACCATCGTGATCAACCTTATCGCCATGTTCGTCCTGTTCTTTATTGAATATTCCAACCCGCACACACTCGGTGCGCTCTCGTTCGGAGACAAGCTTTGGGCATCCTATTTTCAAGCAGTATCTCCAAGGACAGCCGGATTCAATACGATCAATATCGCCGATATGAAAGATTCATCATTGTTCTTCATGGTCATTCTCATGTTTATTGGTGCCGGAAGCGCCTCAACAGGCGGCGGCATCAAGCTGACCACTGCACTGGTCATATTTCTTGCCACCATTACATTTGTAAGAGGGAAAACAACTCTTTCGATCGGAAGAAGATCACTTAATAAAAGCTATATAGCAAAAGCCCTTGCCATTACAGTCGTCTCCCTATTATTTATCGTACTCGCCATATTCATCATGAACCTGACTGAAAAAGCCAGCTTCCTGCAGGTGCTCTTTGAAGTCGTCTCAGCATTCGGAACAGTAGGGCTTTCGATGAACCTGACAGCCTCCCTCAGCCTTACAGGGAAGCTTGTGATCATTTTCATCATGTTCCTTGGAAAGCTTGGGCCTCTGACGCTCATGTTCTCTTTAGCTACACCGGAAAAAGAGCTGACACGTTACCCTGAAGAGGATATTTTGACAGGATGATGGAGAGGGTAGCGCTGCGTAAGTGGTGCGAAGTTATGAATTAGTGGTGACACCGCTACAAGCAGTGGGATTGGTGCAAAAATGGCCGACGCCGCGCATAAATGGTGGAAGCCGCGCATAAGCGGTGGAAGTGGCGCATAAATGGCTAAATGGCTGAAGCCGCGCATAAGCGAGAGAAGTGACGCATAAGTGGTGAAAGCCGCGCATATGAAGCGAAAGGCTGCACATAAACATCAAAAAGTCCCGCATAAACATGCGGGACTCGCTGTTTTAAAGCGATTTTGAATTAAAATCACCTGTATTTAACTAAAATGAACGGGAAATCGACAAAAACAGGGTCTTTTCATACTCATTTGCTTTAAAATGAGCACCACGCATGCTTCAAAATGCTATTTACATGCGGGTTTGCTCATTTTATTTGCAGGTTTTAAAGATTTATTTGCAGCTTTTCGACTTTTATATGCGGCTTTTGGAAATTTATATGCAGCTTGTCAAGTTAACGTGCAGCATTCTAGTTTTCCATGCGGGTCTCAGATTTAACGTGCAGCATTCTAGTTTTCCATGCGGGTCTCAGATTTAACGTGCAGCTTCCCAATTTTCCATGCGGGTTTCAGATTTAACGTGCAGCTTCCCAGGTTTACATGCAGTCTACTAAGTTTACCTGCAGCTCCAAGTGCCCCATCCTGCTCGCCATTGTCCCGTGCAGTCCCCCATACCACCCGCATTCATTTATCACCTAACTCCAAACAAATCCCCAAACCTATTCAAGCTGAGAAAGTATCAATGAGACAAGCAGTCCAAGCGAGGAGATCATCCCGACAATCGGTCCGCCTTCTTCAAAGGCTTCAGGCATCATCGTGGCAGCCACCATCGCGATAATGCCGCCTGCTGCGAAAGAGCTGATAACGGCAAGCAGGGCAGGTGAGGCGCTGGCAAAGAGGGCAAATCCAAGTAAAGAACTGACTGCTGCGATAACCGTAACAATAATCCAGAGAATAAAGACTGTTTTTCGGCTGTGGCCCGCTTTCCTCAGTCCAACTGTACTGGACAGGCCTTCAGGGAAATTGCTGATTAGGACGGCAGCGACCATAAGAACGCTGACACCCTGGCCCTGGAGAAGGCTGACCCCTATGATGATGGATTCCGGGATGGCATCGATCAAGGTTCCGATAAAAATACCTATACCAGATTGGTTCTGATCCTGGTTCTGGCTGCTGTCTTTAGCGCCTGATCTTTTTCTGTGTTTGCCTCCGCTTTTTGAGATGAAGTATTCTGAAACAGTAAATAAAAGAGCTCCGCCCAGGAAACCGAGGGCAGAGGGCAGCAGGCCTCCGCTTTCTACAGAGTCTCCGAGCAAATCGAAGGATGCCGCCCCGATAAGCACGCCTGTTCCAAACGACATGATCCAGCCAATCACTCTGGTTGGAATTTTTAAAAATAAGGCCATTAATGCTCCAATAAAAATAGAGGATCCTGCAAAGGCTCCCCAGCCGGCAGCTTGAAACATGCCATTCACATCCTTCCGAAATGGTTTTCAATGAGCTGTTTCCCTTTTTACTAAAATCCTTAACCTAAAGGCTATGCGATGTTGGGAAGACCCTGAGATTTCAGCTATACTAAATGTAGAAAAACAATTGAAAGGAGGACAGGCGCATGGATGAAAAACTGAGCGGACAGATGGATGCGCTGGTTGAAAAGTATACGGAGCTGATGCTTGGGGAGTCGAATCCAGAAGACAAGAAAAAAGTAGAGATGTGGATTCTTTACACGTATATTTCCAAATCAATGCCGCAGCTTGCAAGGCATTGGAACAGCGAGTTTCCGGATGGAAAAAAAGAGATGATTGCTGTCATTCAGGAAATCAAAGCGCTGAATGATGAACTCCGAAAAACCAATACCGGCCAGCAAAAAGAGCCTGAATAATTTATTCAAGGCTCTTTTGTTACCATATAAAAGCTAAGAAATATACGCTGAAAGGTTTTTTTAAGAAATTGATTTGTCCAGCTCCAGCGGCTAGCCCGATCTGAGTCGCTTCACAAAAATCCAAAAAGTCAAACCCAGACTTTCTGGATTTTTGCTCCAGCGCTTGTCGGGGCTGAACGAGCCGCTTGCGCTTTTCTTGTCAATGATTCATATCGTTATACGGAGACTGCTGCTGCATATACCTTGAGAACTGCTGATAAGACTTCTGAATGGCCTGCTGATCAGCGGGCTCCAGCTTATACCAGCCATGCTTGAACATTAAGTCATAAAGGTCCCGCTGGCATTTTTCTGTTTCATCGAAAATTCCCTGAATTTCCTGATACAGATGATTGTTTGAAAACTCGTGAAGTGCTGTGCTGTATGAATTGGTCATATATTTTTCAGTCGCAAGCATGTCATTGACAAAGTCTCTCTCATTCATTTGAGGAGTTTTCGGAATTTGCGTTTCCTGATTGCCGACTTTATTCTGATTTTGATTTTGGTTCATGATGATTCACCTCTCTTATTGAATCTGCTGCTGATTGCCGTTTTGCAGTAACTGCAGGATTTGCTGGTAATGGCGGCTGTGCATTTCTCCAGCCTGGGTCAAGCCGTCTGCGAGCTCCTGGTTCTGGCACTGGCCTGCGTAGAAATGGGCTTTTTTCATGGCTAGAAGGTTCCAAGTGAGCATGTCTGTAATGTATAAGTGGTCTTTCGTTGAAATCATATCTGGCGGCTGCTGCATGGTTCCCTGCTGATTTTGGCTATTTTGCTGCTGCATGAGCGGTATCCTTCCTCTCTTGTAGATTCCCCTTTATCGTGCCTAAAGGAAGAAAATTCTATTCAAATGATTAGGTGACACCATGCGACAAAATAGACGAATATTTATATCCAAATATAGAAAAAAGTGATACAATGAAGAAAATAATGAATGCGCTTCATTAGGCAAAAATGGTAAATTTTTATTATTTGAAAATAATGTATGCGTTTGCAGGGAGGTACCATCTATGGAACAGGTCATGCGCGATTTCTTTTTGTTCCTTTCCAAAAACCGCGGCTTAACGAAAGTGGCTAAAAAATACGGTTTGCGCTTCGGAGCTGGAAGGTTTGTAGCCGGCGAAACAGTTGATAAAGCTGTTCAAGTTATTCAGCAGCTGAAC
The DNA here is from genome assembly GCF_021166585.1 of Metabacillus kandeliae. GTDB lineage: Bacteria > Bacillota > Bacilli > Bacillales > Bacillaceae > Metabacillus_B > Metabacillus_B kandeliae. Next base: position 81,155 of record NZ_JAJOZE010000013.1, on the reverse strand, counting down.
TCTAAAGGACTGGATGTAACCATTGATTATCTTGGTGAGTTCGTAGATAACGCTAAAGAAGCCAATGAAATGGCCGACAACTCCATATTAGCCATTGAGGCAATCGGGAAAAACAACCTCGGCTCTCAGCTGTCATTGAAGATGACGTCTATGGGTCTTGATATATCCGAACAGCTTGTGATGGATAACATGCGGAGAATTCTTGAAGCAGCAAAAAGAAATGGCGTATTTGTCACCATTGATATGGAGGATTTCTCCCGCTGCGCCAAAACCATTGAAATATTTAAGAAGCTGAGAGAAGAATACGATAATATCGGCACTGTTATTCAGGCGTACCTTTACCGGACAGAAGAGGACATCAAGGACTTGAATCAGTACAGTCCGAATCTAAGGCTTGTTAAAGGAGCATACAAAGAATCTCCGAAAGTAGCGTTCCCGGAGAAAAAAGATGTAGATGATAACTTCAAAAAAATTATTAAAATGCATCTTCTGAACGGAAATTATACAGCGATTGCTTCACATGATGAAGCGATCATTGATTATACAAAAAAGCTTGTGGAAGAGCATAATATTCCATATGATCAGTTTGAGTTTCAAATGCTTTACGGCATCAGGCCTGAGCGCCAGCTTGAGCTTGTTGAAGAAGGCTACAGGATGAGAGTTTATGTACCGTACGGAACAGATTGGTACGGCTATTTCATGAGAAGGCTGGCAGAACGTCCGGCTAATGTAGCGTTTGTCCTGAAGGGCGTATTGAAAAAATAATGAGTGCAGCCGCCTCTTGAGGCGGTTTTTTTATTCAATCACTATTTCCCCTTCACCGTCAGGCTCCTCAAATCCCTTCAGGTAGGAACCGAGAATTTCTTCTGTGATCGGAAAGGCAGCATTGGCATCAAATCGTTTGCTTCTGATGGCAAGTCTTCTCCGGAGCTCATGAGACGGCACCTTCAAGTAAACAAGCTTCCAAAAACCGCTCCCGTCTTCAATCAGCTGCTTATACTCATTCCTTCGCTGCCGCTGCCAAAAACTGAAATCCACCACTGTATTCTTTTTGTTTTTCACATGCATGCAAAGCTCCAGCCGGAGTTTTTTCTCTGCTGTTTCTTTCAAATCTTCGTATTCCAGAGGAGAAAAGTCTATTCCGTATTTGCCGTTTGTTTTCCATATTTCTTCATCAATGGAAAGCCTGATAAACCCAAATTGTTCGAGCTCCTTGGCAAATGTGGTTTTGCCGGATCCTGCAACACCGCACATAAGGACAGCTATAGGAGAATTTATTTTTTGGCGGCTGATGATTTGTTTTATTACTTCTTCAGTAGACGGCATTTTGATCACCTCTAAAAATCTTATTCGTTTTTCGCTTCCATTCTTCCTGCCAAAGAAAAAAGCCCTGCAGAATATCAGCAGGGCATCTCATGAAAATTATTTGTTTGTGTCCATATTGCGCTTTCCGTACTGCTGATTAGTGCTTGTTCTTTTGCCGCCGCCGTCCATTTCATTCACCGGGCCTGCGTCACCTTTAACGCTTGCAGCGCTTACGCCTGCTTTTGAAGGATTCTTTTTCAGTCTGGCCATCTTGCTCACCTCCCTTAATAACATGCCTATAGCCATAAACTTCATGCAGAAGAGATGATTGTGCCAATTCTTTACATGAAATTCCGGCAAATGTATTGAACAAATTTTCTAAATCTTTTATATTAGTAACAGAGGAACTTTTTTTTGTGAAAAAAATGAATGAGCATTCATTCAAATAAGGAGGAAGACAAATGGTCCAGCAAATTAAGAAAGCAGCAGTACTGGGCTCTGGGGTTATGGGATCAGGAATTGCCGCACATTTGGCAAACATCGGAATCCCTGTCATGCTTCTGGACATTGTCCCGAAGGAAGCTTCGGAAACTGAACTGAAAAAAGGGCTGACACTTGAAGACAAAGCGGTAAGAAACCGTTTTGCAGCAGATGCCATTCAAAAGCTTGTAAAGCAAAAACCGGCACCGCTTGCATCGCGGGACAGCCTTAGCCTGATCACTGCGGGAAATTTTGAGGATGATCTTCCAAAAATTTCTGATGCAGACTGGGTCATTGAAGTTGTTGTAGAAAACCTTGATATAAAGAAAAAAGTATTTGCACAGGTTGATCAATATCGAAAAAAAGGAAGCATTATCAGTTCCAATACCTCAGGCATTTCCATCAATGCGATGTCAGAAGGCCGGTCAGAGGACTTTAAAAAGAATTTCCTTGGAACGCACTTTTTTAACCCGCCGCGCTACTTAAAGCTCTTGGAGGTCATACCTGCAGAAGCGACTGACCCTGCCATAGTAGAATTTATGAAAAAGTATGGCGAGGATGTCCTTGGAAAGGGCGTCGTTCTTGCAAAAGATACGCCTAACTTTATTGCAAACCGCATTGGCACATACGGGCTGCTTGTAACAGTGAGAGAAATGCTTGAAGGAGGCTACAGCGTCGGTGAAGTCGATTCCATCACAGGCCCGCTGATTGGAAGGCCGAAAAGCGCTACCTTCAGAACACTGGATGTTGTTGGACTGGATACTTTCAGCCATGTGGCGAAAAACGTCTATGAAAGCATTGATGATAAAGAAAAAGAAGTATTCAGCCTTCCGCCGTTCATCCATCAAATGATTGAAAATAAATGGATTGGAAGCAAGTCTGGACAGGGCTTTTTCAAAAAAGAAGGCAAAGAGATCCTGGAATTAAACCCTGAAACGCTGCAATATGAAGAGCGCAAGCGGTTAAAAACAGCTTCAACAGAAGCCGCGAAGCAGGCTAAAGGCTCAGGGAATAAATTGAAAGCGCTTATTTATGCAGATGACAAAGCAGGCCAGCTGCTTTGGAAAACAACTATTCCAACTTTGCTGTACTCCGCAAAGCTGAATGGCGAAATCGCAGATGACATCACAGGCATAGACAAGGCAATGAAATGGGGCTTTGGCTGGGATAAAGGGCCATTTGAAATCTGGGATGCCATCGGGGTAGAAAAATCTGTTCAAAAAGCAGAAAGCGAAGGCTATGACATTCCAGCCTGGGTAAAAGAGATGCTGGCAAAAGGGCACAGCACATTCTATCTTCATGAAAACGGCGTCAGATTCTTCTATAAAGACGGTGAATACCGCAGAGAAGCATCAAACCCTAAAAACATTCATTTGAAAACATTAAAAGAAACAAACGGCGTTATTAAGAAAAACACTGGTGCAAGCCTGATCGATATCGGTGATGACGTGGCACTGCTTGAATTCCATTCGCCGAACAATTCCATTGGTCTTGATATCATTCAAATGATCAATTATGCAATTGAAGAAACAGAACGCAACTACAGAGGACTTGTAATCGGAAACCAGGGCAAAAACTTCTGCGTCGGTGCAAACCTCGCGATGATCCTGATGGAAGCACAGGATGATAATTTCTTCGAAATTGAAATGGTTGTGAAGCATTTCCAGCAGGCGATGATGAATATCAAATACAGCCCTAAGCCGGTTGTAGCGGCACCGTTTGCCATGACGCTCGGAGGCGGTGCAGAGGTTTGCCTGCCGGCAGCAAGAGTTCAGGCAGCATCCGAAACCTACATGGGACTTGTTGAAGCAGGCGTTGGCCTAATCCCTGGAGGAGGCGGCAACAAAGAGCTTTATATCAGCCACCTGAATGCCATTCCGAAGGGCATGGATTTTGACCTTCAGGACGTGGCGAACAAAGTGTTCGAAACAATTGCCATGGCGAAGGTTTCCACCTCTGCTGCAGAAGCAAGGGAAACGAACTTTCTGAATGCAAAAGACCAAATCAGCATGAACAGCGATCATTTGCTGCATGATGCGAAGCGCACAGTCCTTCAGCTCGATGAAAACGGCTATTTGCCGCCTGTACGCAAAAAAATTCCGGTAACTGGGGAATCAGGCTATGCAGCGCTTCTGCTTGCGGCTCACTCTATGAAGCTATCCGGATTTATTTCAGAGCATGACGTAAAAATTGCTAAAAAACTGGCATTTGTCCTTGCCGGAGGAAGAGTGCCATTCGGTACAGAAGTTGATGAGCAGTATTTGCTTGATCTTGAAAGAGAAGCTTTCCTCAGCCTCGTGAGTGAAGGAAAGTCTCAGCAGCGCATGCAGCACATGCTTGTAAAAGGCAAGCCGCTGCGCAATTAAAAGGGGGGAGCACAAATGAGAGAAGCAGTTATCGTAGCAGGTGCAAGAACACCTGTCGGGAGAGCAAAAAAAGGAACATTGGCAGCTGTCCGCCCTGATGATCTTGGCGCTTTAACGGTAAAGGAAACCCTTAAGCGAGCGGGAGGATATGAAGGGAATATTGATGATCTTATCATCGGCTGCGCAATGCCTGAAGCAGAGCAGGGCCTTAACATGGCAAGAAATATTGGAGCGCTTGCGGGACTCCCTGACACTGTCCCAGGTATAACGATTAACCGTTATTGTTCCTCAGGGCTTCAAACGATTGCCTATGCGGCTGAGAGAATCATGCTCGGACATGCGGACACAATCATTGCAGGCGGTGCGGAATCCATGAGCCTTGTGCCGATGATGGGGCACACGGTCCGTCCAAATATTAAACTTGCTGAAGAGGCGCCTGAATATTATATGAGCATGGGCCACACCGCTGAGCAGGTAGCTTCCAAATTCGGCGTTTCAAGGGAAGATCAGGATGATTTCGCTGTCAGAAGCCACTTAAAAGCAGCGGCTGCCATAAAGGATGGAAAGTTTGAAGATGAGATTGTTCCAGTAGAAGTAACCCGCAGAAGTGTCGGACCTGATAATAAAATTCAGGAAAAAAAGATTCTTTTTTCACAGGATGAGGGTGTCCGTCCCGGCACAAACATTGAAACGCTAGCAAAGCTGCGCACAGTTTTCTCAACAAAGGGATCCGTCACAGCAGGAAATTCCTCACAGACAAGTGACGGTGCGGCATCTGTAATGGTAATGGACAGAGAAAAAGCAAGCGCATTGGGCCTTGCTCCTATGGTTAAATTCCGGTCCTTCGCAGTAGGCGGCGTGCCTCCTGAAGTAATGGGAATCGGGCCTGTTGCAGCGATACCGAAAGCGCTCAAGCTTGCCGGACTCGAGCTTTCCGATATTGGGCTGTTTGAACTGAATGAAGCCTTTGCTTCACAGGCGATCCAGGTCATCCGCGAGCTCGGAATTGATGAGGAGAAAGTGAATGTTAATGGAGGCGCTATTGCTCTTGGCCATCCGCTGGGCTGTACTGGAGCGAAATTGACGCTTTCTCTTATACATGAAATGAAGCGCCGCAATGAACAGTTTGGGATTGTTACGATGTGCATTGGCGGCGGAATGGGAGCCGCTGGAGTGTTTGAACTTGTTTGATCACAATAAAGGAAAATGGGGGAGTAATCATGGCACAAACAGAACAAAAAATTTTTAAAGGCGGCAGCTTCCTGCTTGAAGAAGTTTCTCACCAGGAAGTATTTACACCAGAGGATTTTACTGAAGAGCATAAAATGATCGCGAAAACAACGGAAGATTTCGTTGTGAATGATGTTCTGCCGCACATTGATGAAATTGAAAACCATCAATTTGATGTTTCTGTCAAACTGCTGAAGCAGGCTGGAGAGCTTGGACTTCTTGGAGCAGATGTACCTGAAGAATACGGCGGGATCGGGCTGGACAAAATCAGCTCAGCGCTTATTACAGAAAAGTTCTCCCGTGCCGGCGGCTTCTCACTTTCATTTGGTGCACATGTCGGAATCGGCTCCTTGCCGATTGTCCTGTTCGGAAATGAAGATCAGAAGAAAAAATATCTTCCTTATCTTGCAACAGGAGAAAAGCTTGCGGCTTATGCTTTGACTGAGCCAGGTTCAGGTTCTGATGCCCTTGGAGCAAAAACCACAGCGAAGCTTAATGCAGAAGGCACGCATTATGTACTGAACGGTGAAAAACAGTGGATTACAAACTCAGCTTTTGCAGATGTATTTGTTGTATACGCTAAAGTTGACGGCGAGCATTTCTCAGCATTTATAGTAGAGCGTGAATTCCCAGGCGTTTCAACAGGTCCAGAGGAAAAGAAAATGGGGATCAAAGGATCTTCAACAAGAACGCTTATTTTGGAAGATGCCATGGTGCCGAAAGAAAATCTTCTTGGGGAGCTTGGAAAAGGGCATGTTATCGCGTTTAATATCCTGAATATCGGCCGCTACAAGCTGGCTGTCGGTACGATCGGCGGCTCTAAGCGCATCATTGATGTTTCCGTAAACTACGCGAACCAGCGCCAGCAATTCAAAACACCAATCGCGAAGTTTTCCCTCATTCAGGAGAAGCTGGCGAATATGGCTTCAAGACTTTACGCAATGGAAAGCTCTGTTTATCGGACAGTCGGCCTCTTTGAAAGCCGTATGGGACTGCTGTCTGACGAAGAAACAAAAGACGGAAGAGCTGTCGCGGCTTCCATAGCTGAATATGCGATTGAGTGTTCTTTGAACAAAGTATTCGGTTCTGAAACACTTGATTATATCGTTGATGAAGGCGTCCAGATTCACGGCGGATACGGGTTTATGCAGGAATATGAAGTGGAAAGAGCATACCGCGATTCGCGCATCAACCGGATCTTTGAAGGAACCAACGAAATCAACCGCCTGCTTGTGCCAGGCACATATCTCCGCAAAGCAATGAAAGGCGAGCTTCCATTGCTGCAAAAAGCACAGGCTCTTCAGGAAGAGCTGATGATGCTGATGCTGGAGGAAGTTGGGGAAGGTACACTTGAGCAGGAAAAATACCTGCTGAAAAACGCCAAGAAAATCGGTCTGATGATTGCAGGTCTTGCAGCTCAGAAGTATGGAGAAAAACTGCAGCAGGAGCAGGAAGTGCTTGTCAACATTGCAGATATTGTCAGTGCGGTATATGCGATGGAATCAGCTATTTTGCGCACAGAAAAAGCAATTGCAGCAACTGGAGAAGAGAAGAGCAGCCAGAAACTGCTGTATACACAAGTTTTCTGCCAGGAAGCGTTTAATGAGATTGAAGGTCATGCAAAGGAATCCCTTGTTGCGATCGAAACAGGCGATACACTGCGGATGATGATCTCAGCGCTTAGAAAATTCACACGCCATACCCCAATCAACGTTATTGCGAAAAAACGCGAAATTGCAGCAAAATTGATTGATGCAAACCGTTACGTAAACTAAATGACAAGAAGAAGGGCTCTCTCAGGTAAAGCGGGAGAGCCTTCTTTATTTTAAGCGGTATTTGGCTAAAATAACAATGACAGAGTTTTGGCACTTCCTGTTATGCTTGACGGGCTGATTATGATAATATGTTGATGAGAGTGAAAAAGCAGGTGGTGTTTAACATGAGCTTAACATTTTACTGGTATCCGAAATGCGGAACTTGCCGAAAAGCTAAAAAATGGCTTGAGGAGCATGGCCAAACGCTTCAGGAAGTACATATTGCCGAAAACCCGCCTTCGAAAGAGGATTTAAAGAGGCTGCAGGAGGAAAGCGGGCTTGAGCTGAAGAAACTGTTTAATACAAGCGGCATGAAATACCGGGAGCTATCTTTGAAGGACAAGCTGCCGGAAATGAATGAAGAAGAAATGCTTGAACTTTTAGCCTCAGACGGCATGCTGATCAAGCGGCCGATTACATCAGACGGCAAAAATGCGACTATTGGTTTTAAGGAAGAGCAGTTCCAGGAATTCTGGTCTTAAAGAAGAGGGTTTTCAGCCTTTTCTATAAATAAAAAGTGGATATGTGGAGGGAATTAAAGATGAATACACCGAAAGATTTGCGTTATTCTGAAGAACATGAGTGGGTAAAGGTTGAAGGCGATAACGTGCGTGTGGGCATCACACATTTCGCTCAATCAGAGCTTGGAGATATCGTATTTGTTGAGCTTCCGTCTGTAGGAGACGAAATTAAAGCAGACGAGCCGTTCGGCAGTGTAGAATCTGTTAAAACAGTTTCTGAGCTCTACGCTCCAATCAGCGGTAAAGTAGTGGAAGTAAATGGGGATCTTGATGACAGCCCTGAATTCGTAAACGAATCACCATATGAGAAGGCGTGGATGATCGTGATCGAGCCGAAGGACACAAATGAAATCGACAGCCTGATGACAGCTGAACAATACGAAGAAATGACAAAAGAAGCTTAATTACATGACACATTGCCGACTTGGACATCCTAAGCAAAAAAGGAGGGTGTTCAAGTTGGCATTTGAAAAAAAACGGCTGGAGATTACGGACCGGGTGACAGGGAAATTCCTTGAAGGACAGCTTCATCTGTATGCAAATGATGAACAAATCGGCCGGATGACATCTGGTCCGAACGGCAGTCAAGTTGAATTAAAAGAAGGTTATGAGCACGAAAGCAATCGTTTTTACCAAATGGCTGATACAACCACTGGCCAAACCCAGCAGTATGTTGACTGTGACGATGAAAACGGCTGGTGCTGATGCGGACGGCAGTGGATTGATCCACTGCTGTTTTGCTTTTTTATCAGAAAAGAAATGATAAAATTCCACCTTAGCTCGCTCGATTGCTAAGAGATCAATGATGTCCAGTTCCAGCGCTTTTCATGGATGCACTTTTCTTATGAAACTGCCGCACTTTCTTGAATATAGTAAAGAAATACTCTTTTAACAGGTGATCATATGTCATTAGCTGAGCTTGAAAAGGTTATTATTGTTGAAGGCAAGTCAGATAAACGAAAGCTGTTGGATGTGCTCAATGAAAGTGTGGAAATCATCTGCACCAATGGGACAATCAGCCTGACAAAGCTTGATGAACTTATTGATAGCTATTTTAACAAAGATGTCTATGTGCTTGTGGATTCTGACGAGGCAGGGGAAAAGCTTAGAAAGCAGTTTAAAAGAGAATTCCCTGAAGCCTCCCATCTGTATGTTGACAAAATGTACCGGGAAGTGGCTTCAGCTCCTGAACATCATATTGCCTCGATTCTCCTCGGCGCTAATATTGATGTGCAGGCAAAATTTTTATAAAGAGGTGTCTCTTTTCATATAATGGTTGAATTAACAAAGCAGGAACTGGATCAGGCTGTCCAATCAGAAGGCAGATTTTCGCTTTATTTGTATACGCCTTTCTGCGGTACATGCCAGCTGGCAAAGCGCATGCTGACGATTGTGGAAGAAGCCCTTCCAGAAGTTCAAATCAATTCAAGCAACTTAAATTACCTTCCGGAGCATGCAGCAAAATGGGAAATAGAAAGCGTTCCTTGTCTGCTCCTTTTTGAAGATGGCAAACTGATGAAAAAGGTTTATGCCTTTCAATCTGTCGAATATTTGTATCAATTGCTGAAATAAACGGTTCCTTCGGGGAACCGTTTATTTTTTTTTGCGCTCTTTTGCAGTATTCTTTCTATTTCCCGGAAAATAATAGACTTTGCAAAAATGGTGTCAGAATTTCCAGGTTTTAAAGTATCTTCTTTCATTTGAGAAAAAAGAGTTCAGCAGTTTTTTTGCGGCGCTTTAAAAAGGCACTTGAAAAAACAGGAATTTTATTTTAAAATTAAGAAAATTCAATTATTTATCAAGAGTGGCGGAGGGAATGGCCCAATGAAGCCCGGCAACCGGTCCTGCGATACGGTGCTAAGTCCAGCAGAGTGCATGACTCTGAAAGATAAGAAGAGCCGGCCGTGTGTTAAACCTCTTCTTCTGAAGAGGTTTTTCTATTTATATTAATCAGGAGGCGGGAAAATGGCTGAACAAACCTACAGGCAGGAAACGATTGGCATTCATGGAGGGCTGACAAAGGATCCGGTAACAGGAGCGCGAGCTGTGCCGATTTACCAAACAAACGCGTATTTGTTTAACAGCACTGAGCATGCGGCAGGTTTATTTGCTCTGCAGGAGCAGGGCTATATTTACACAAGGATTCATAACCCGACGGTCACTGTACTTGAAGAACGAATCGCAGCACTTGAAGGAGGCATTGGCGCTCTAGCCACTGCGAGCGGCATGTCTGCGATCACACTTGCTATTTTAAACGTGGCGCATGCTGGAGATGAAATTGTGGCTTCTTCCTCCTTATATGGAGGAACGTATAATCTTTTTGCCAACACGCTTCCGAAGTACGGCATTAAAACGATTTTTGTAGATTCAGCAAATCCTGAAAATCTCCGGCAGGCAATCACGCCAAGGACAAAAGCCATTTTTGGAGAAACAATTGGAAATCCCAGTCTTCAAGTGCTGGATATTCAGGCAGCAGCTGATGTTGCCCATGAGTCGGGGATTCCGCTGATCGTTGATAATACATTCGGAACTCCGTATCTTTGCAAGCCGATTCAGCATGGAGCAGATATTGTGGTCCATTCTGCAACGAAATGGCTGCTTGGAAACGGCACTGCTCTTGGGGGAATCATTGTAGATGGAGGCAGGTTTGACTGGAACTCGCTGAAATTCCCCGGATTTACCGAGCCTGATCCAAGCTACAATAATCTCGTCTATGCGGAAGCGCTTGGAGAAGCGGCCTACATAGCAAAGGCAAGAGTCCAGCTGCTGCGCGACCTTGGACCCGCGATCAGCCCGCAAAATGCCTTCCAATTTACATTAGGGCTTGAAACCCTTCATGTGAGAATGAAAGAACACATCGCCAATACCGCGAAGGTCGTTCAGTATTTAGAGGAACATCCAGCAGTGGACTGGGTGCTGTATCCAGGCCTTGAAAACCATCCTTCTAAACCGCTTGCTGACAGATACTTGCCAAAAGGGGCAGGCGCTGTTGCTGTATTTGGCATAGCCGGCGGCAGGGAAGCAGGCAGCAAATTAATTAACAGCGTGAAATTATGGTCGCACGTCGCTAATGTAGGCGATGCGAAAAGCCTTATTATTCACCCGGCAAGCACTACCCACCAGCAGCTTGATGGGGAAAACTTGATAAAAGCGGGGGTCACAGAAGATCTGATTCGCCTCTCGGTTGGAATTGAACATATCGATGATTTACTTGAAGATTTGGAGCAGGCCATTGAAGCGGCAACTGGCCAAACTTCAGCTGTGTCTTTTAAAACTATTTAAAAAATCAGCAAACTTATGATTGACCCGCCAATTTGCCCATGATATAATCACCTTCGTACCTAAGATATGGTTATTTAATTGAATATTTGATGTTCTCTTATCAAGAGAGGTGGAGGGAAGTGCCCGATGAAGCCCGGCAACCGTCAGTTTACTGAAATGGTGCCAATTCACACAAAACAGCTCAGCTGTTTTGAAAGATGAGAGAAAGGCGAACTTACCGATAACAAGCCTTTCTGCTCATTTATGCAGAAAGGCTTTTTTTGTTCTCATTTGAATTATAGGAAAAAGAAGGTGATGACTTGATTAAACTTTCAGAAGTTTCAAAGATATACTCTGCTAAATCCGGTAATGTAACAGCAGTAGACAATGTAAGCCTTGAGGTGGAAAAAGGAGAGATCTATGGCATTATCGGCTACAGCGGTGCTGGGAAAAGCTCGCTTATTCGCTTGCTGAACGGCTTGGAAAAGCCGAGCAGCGGTACGATAGAAGTAGCTGGCAAGAAACTGAACACCATAAAGGAAGCAGATTTAAGAAAAGCCCGCCAAAAAATCAGCATGATTTTTCAGCATTTTAATCTGCTTTGGTCTCGGACAGTCAGCGAAAATATTTCCTTTCCGCTTGAAATCGCAGGAATCCCGAAAAAGAAAAGGGACCAGCGAGTGAAAGAGCTGATTGAGCTTACAGGGCTGAATGGAAGAGAAAAAGCTTATCCTTCCCAGCTGAGCGGCGGACAAAAGCAGCGGGTGGGAATCGCAAGAGCGCTGGCGAATAATCCAGAGGTTCTTCTGTGTGATGAAGCGACTTCTGCACTTGATCCCCAGACAACGGATTCTATCCTCGATCTCTTGACTGACATTAATCAAAAACTTGGACTTACGATTGTCCTGATTACACATGAAATGCATGTCATCCGGAAAATCTGCCACAGAGTAGCCGTAATGGAAAGCGGAAAGGTTGTAGAAGAGGGAAAAGTACTGAACATCTTCCAGCACCCTAAACAGCCGATTACAAAGCGGTTCGTGCAGCAGATTACAGAACCGGAGGACACGAAAGAAACCATCAGTGAACTCATACGCCAATACAAAACTGGCAAGGTGGTTCAGCTGACATTTGTCGGGGATTCAACAGGGCAGCCTGTGATTACAGAATTGATCCGGCAGCATCAGGTAGAAGTGAATATTCTTCACGGGAAAATCACGCAGACTCAAAGCGGTGCATACGGAACGTTATTTCTTCATTTAGAAGGGGAAGAGGCGGAATTAGCAAAAGCGCTGAATTTCCTAAAACAGCATGAGGTTGATGCGGAGGTGATGACAAATGTTTAATCAGTTTTTTCCGGATGTCGTCCTGAGCGATCTATGGAGGGCAACTTATGACACGTTGTACATGACCGTCATTTCTGTCATCTTAACCTTTTTAATCGGCACCCTGCTGGGATTGCTGCTGTTCCTTACAAGTAAAGGCAACCTGTGGGAAAACAAAGTGCTGTATGTGATTGTTGCTGCGTTCGTGAATGTGTTCCGGTCTATTCCATTCATCATTTTGATTATTCTCCTGCTTCCTTTTACAAAAGTGATAGTAGGAACTGTGCTGGGAGCAGATGCTGCATTGCCGGCATTAGTTATCGGGGCAGCACCGTTTTATGCGAGAATGGTTGAAATTGCCCTGCGGGAAATTGATAAAGGTGTTATTGAAGCAGCCAAGTCAATGGGGGCAACGACTTCTTCCATTATTTTTAAAGTGCTTCTTCCGGAATCGATGCCAGCATTGGTTTCAGGAATCACCGTAACAGCGATTGCTACTGTAGGCTTTACAGCCATGGCAGGGTTCGTTGGAGCTGGAGGTCTTGGGGATTATGCGTTTTTGGATGGCTTTCAGCGTGACAGCGTTCAAGTAACGTTTATTGCAACCGTTGTTATCTTAATTATTGTGTTCATCATCCAAATTCTTGGAGATTCTATAACAAAAAAAATTGATAAAAGGTAGGGGGAAAAAGAATGAAAAGAATATTTTTAGCTATTATTGCATTGCTTACAATCAGTGCGCTGGCTGCCTGCGGTACAGGCGGATCTAATGGAGGTTCTGAAAAAGAAGGAACAATTGTGATCGGGGCATCCAACACGCCTCATGCTGAGATTCTTGAAAAAGCAGAACCGCTGCTTGAAAAAAAGGGTGTTAAGCTGAAAATTATCAAATTCAAGGACTATGTAATGCCGAATAAGTCACTAGCAAGCAAAGAGCTTGATGCAAACTATTTCCAGCACATTCCATACTTGAAGTCTCAAATGGCAGAAAACAAAAATTATGACTTTGTGAACGCCGGCGGAATTCATATCGAACCAATCGGTGTGTACTCCAAGAAATACAAAAAGCTTGAAGAGCTTCCGGATAACGCCCAAATCATCATGAGCAACTCTGTAGCTGACCATGGCCGCATGCTTTCATTGCTGGAAAGCAAAGGTCTGATCAAGCTTAAGCCTGGAATTGACAAAACAACGGCAACTGTAAAAGACATTGCAGAAAACCCGAAAAACATTCAATTCAAAACAGATGTGGAAGCAAGCTTTTTGCCGCAGGCATATAAATCAGGCGAAGGTGATGCTGTCCTGATTAACACTAACTATGCGATTTCAGCAGGGTTAAACCCGATGAAGGATGCCATTGCCCTTGAAGGAGCAGATTCACCATATGTGAACATCATTGCTGTCCGCAAAGGCGATGAAAACCGCAAAGAAATTAAAACACTTGTAGAAGTGCTGCACAGCAAAGAAATTCAAGACTTTATCAAAGAGAAATACAAAGGTGCTGTTGTACCGGTAAACGGCTAATTTTGTAAAATTGAGGATTAGGAACTAAGATTCTCATGGCTCTTCAATGAATGGGTTATTAATATAGTAGAAAAGAGGAGTGCCTTCAGGGTGCTTCTCTTTTTTTTGAGCGATAAACAGTCATAAAGAAGGAAAATGGTCCTGCAAGCAGCAGCTGTCAGCATTTTCATCCTGGAGGCTGTATTGATAGAATAGTGTGTAAGCGGTCACAACCAGACAAAGGGGTGGAGATTTGAGAATCAATTTTAAAAACTTAACCGTACAAGTCATTATCGGGATACTGCTGGGGATTGGCATCGGCTTTTTGTTTCCTGCATTCGGAATTCAGCTGAAAGTGCTGGCTGATGTTTTCATTAAAATGATTAAAATGCTGATCGCGCCGATCATTTTTATGACCATCGTCACAGGAATAGGCGGAATGGGAAATTTAAAAAAAGTGGGCCGCATTGGGGGAAAAGCGCTGCTTTACTTTGAGATCGTGACAACACTTGCGCTGGCTATTGGCATTATTGTTGTTAATTTAATTCAGCCTGGGGCAGGAATCTCTACCTCTGGAATTAATGAAAGCGATACGAGTCAATATACTAGTGAGGCGAAAAATGAAGCGAGCCACGGCGTTGTCGGGTTTTTAACAGATATTGTGCCTGAGAACGCAATTGGGGCTATGGCGAGCGGAGATTTGCTTCCTATCCTGTTTTTCGCCGTGCTGTTCGGTGTTTCAGCTGCTGGTATTGGAGAAAGGGCAAAGCCTGTTATAGATTTTTTTGAGCGGGTAACCGATATCTTTTTCGGTATTGTAAAAATTGTGATGAAGGTATCACCAATTGCTGCAGCAGGGGCAATGGCTTACACGATAGGGGAATTTGGCCTTGGCTCACTTGTTTCTCTTGGAAAGCTAATGGGCTCGGTATATTTGACGATGTTCCTCTTTATCATTGTCGTGCTTGGCGGAATAGCGAAATTTTCCGGTTTTAATATTTTTAAATTCCTTGCTTATATCAAGGAAGAACTTCTTCTTGTTCTTGGAACCTCTTCTTCTGAATCAGCACTGCCAAGCTTAATGAAAAAATTAGAAAACTACGGCTGCTCTAAATCTGTTGTAGGGCTGGTTGTGCCGACAGGCTATTCGTTTAATCTTGATGGTACATCCATCTATTTATCGATGGCAGCGATCTTTATTGCACAGGCCTTTCAGGTGGATCTGTCACTTGGACAGCAGCTTACACTGCTTGGAATCTTGATGCTGACATCTAAAGGAGCAGCAGGGGTAACAGGGTCAGGCTTTATTACTCTCGCTGCTACACTATCCGCCTTTCCAATGGTTCCTGTGGCCGGAATTGCTCTGATCATCGGAATTGACCGATTCATGTCAGAGGCGAGAGCCATTACAAATATAATTGGCAACAGTGTGGCAACGGTTGTTATTGCCAAGTCGGAAAAAGAATTTAAGCCGGCTGCCGTACCAAGCAAGAAAGATTCATCCATTACACTTGCAAAATAAAATTGCCGGCAGATTTCTGCCGGCTTTTCAAATTTCTTTGAGAAATAACCTGACAAGAAGGAAGAAAAGCGGCGGAAAGCATGGGATACTCATTTCAAGAAGGACCCAATAACCTTAAAGGAGAGGATCTTTGAAATGAGAGCCCCGGAAATGACGATTCCTTGTGAAATCCCTTCAGGTATGCAATTGTCCAAAATTCTATCCTTTGTCCGTCAAATCAGTGAGTTAAACAGCTACATTTTAATTGAAACAAATGAATCAACGGTTAATGCGAAAAGTCTGCTTGGCATGAGCATCTTGGCAGCGGGCTTAAAAGGGAGCTGCAAAGGAACTCTCAAGGTTTCCGGTCCTGATGCTGAGCTTGCCATACAGCAGCTTGAAAATCTCCTATCAGGTGATCCAGGTGGTCAGGCTGTAATTTTGACTTGATTTTCTTTATGGAGAATAGCCTCTTCTGCAATATTGCATACTAACCATGAAATCTACAGAAGACGGAGATGATTGGCTGTGGAACAAATGGAACCCCGCAATACGGCGGAAGCCGCTCTATTGGGCTATAAAATGGGCTTAGGAACTTTTACCGAAAAAATGCCTGATCTGGCACACCACTATAATGCTTTTACGGAAGCCTGCTTTAAAGAAGGAGAACTGTCCCAAAAGCAAAAGCAGCTTATTGCGCTTGGCATCAGTATTTTTTCACAGGATGAATACTGCATTATTTACCATACGAAGGGCTGCCTTGACCAAGGTGCTTCTGAAAAAGAGATCCTTGAAACAGTCGGCGTAACGGCTGCCTTCGGCGGAGGAGCTGCCATGAGCCAGGCGGTAACCCTTGTGCAGGAATGCATGACAGAATTGAATCAGTCCAGGCACTAACCAGAAAAACCCGGCATATGCCGGGTTTTTGGCTGTAAAAAGACGGAAATGGCAGGATTACTCCGATTAAAGGTTTTCTGCTGATGCAGATGGGGTATCAAAGAAATGTACAGCGGTAAATCGCTTCTTGCAGAGTTTGATGGAAATTTTCTATTTGATATCATTGGTTATGTATTTATAAAACCGAAAGGATGGATTCATTATTTCTGACCAGGAGAAGCTCCACCTTGATTACACAGCGGAGATGGAAAAAGCGATGCAGCAGGCTCACGGAATCGGTTACGAAGAATATAGCAGAAAGCTGGGCAGCCGCCTCAAGGTAGAAAAAGAGCGGCAGGCAGACTTTGAAAAAAGCCAGCAGGTGCTTGCAGAAGTAGAACGAAAAGTTCACCGATAACAGAAGATGAACCATACGAAAAGAACCGGTGTTAAACACCGGTTCTTTTCGCGTTAAAAAAGGGATTCATTCTCCTCTTCAAGATGATACTATAAAGGAATGAGCCCTGTTTTGCGGCCTTGTGAAACGGTTGTATTCACTTTTAATTTGTTATAAGATTAGAATGAGAATAAAATGAGAATGAGATCTTGGCAAATTTAAAAGATCATGGAGGTATTTTTTTATGGCTGGTTCAACACTTATCATTAAAGATTTACACGTATCTATTGATGGAAAAGAAATACTCAAGGGAGTAAATCTTGAAATAAAAAGCGGTGAGTTTCATGCGATCATGGGACCAAACGGTACCGGAAAATCCACCCTGTCTTCAGCAATCATGGGGCACCCGAAGTATGAAGTCACTCAAGGAAGCATTACGTTTGACGGTGAAGACGTTCTCGAAATGGAAGTAGATGAGCGCGCACGTGCAGGCCTGTTCCTTGCTATGCAGTATCCAAGTGAAATCAGCGGAGTAACAAATGCCGATTTCCTTCGCTCTTCTATTAATGCCCGCCGTGAGGAAGGCGAAGAAATTTCCCTGATGAAATTTATCCGCAAAATGGATGAAAATATGGAATACCTTGAAATGGATCCAGATATGGCTCAGCGCTATCTGAACGAAGGCTTCTCTGGCGGTGAGAAAAAACGGAATGAAATTCTTCAGCTGATGATGATTCAGCCGAAAATTGCCATTCTTGATGAAATCGACTCTGGCCTTGATATTGATGCTCTGAAGGTTGTGTCAAAAGGAATCAATAAAATGCGGAGCGAAGATTTCGGCTGCCTGATTATCACTCACTATCAGCGTCTTCTTAACTACATTACACCGGATCAAGTGCATGTTATGATGCAGGGCCGCATTGTAAAATCAGGCGGACCTGAGCTGTCTAAGCGTCTTGAGGCAGAAGGCTATGACTGGATTAAGCAAGAGCTTGGTATCGAAGACGAAACTGTTGGACAAGAAGCGTAAGCGTTAGGGGGACTCACTTTGGAAACGAAAACGAAGTATGATAATGAAACGGTTTCAAGCTTTTCCAAAGAGCTTGGCGAACCGGAATGGCTGAAGGACCTTCGCTTGCAGGCTTTGGAAAAAGCAGAAGAACTTCCGATGCCAAAACCGGACAAAACAAAAATCACTGGCTGGAATTTCACAGAATTTGATCAGCTTCGCGTGAAGAGCGATGCTTATCAATCCTTGAATGAGCTTGACGAGTCAGTCAAAACATTGATTGATATTGAAAATGCCGACAGCAATTTATATATTCAGCGCGACAATACACCTGCACATCTTTCCCTTTCAAGCGAAGCGAAAGAAAAAGGGGTTATTTTCACTGACATCTTTACAGCAGTTCGCGAGCACAGCGATCTCGTGAAAAAATACTATATGACAGACGGCGTAAAAATCGATGAAAATAAACTAACAGCCCTTCATGCCGCACTTATGAATGGCGGAGCATTTGTTTATGTTCCGAAAAATGTGGAGCTGACTGCTCCATTGCAGGCAGTTTATATTCACGAAACACCTTCTCTGTCCATGTTCAACCATGTTCTGCTTGTAGCTGATGAGAGCAGCTCTGTCACCTATGTGGAAAACTATATTTCTGCAAGCGAATCAGAAGAAGCTGTTTTTAACATCGTTACAGAGGTGTTTGCCGGAACAAATGCCAAAGTGGCATATGGTGCGGTTGACACTCTTTCTAAAGGCATTACCACTTATGTGAACCGCCGCGGGACAGCTGGAAGAGACGCCCGCATTGAGTGGGCGCTCGGCTTAATGAACGACGGAAACACGGTTTCTGAGAACATTACAAACCTTGTGGGCGACGGTTCTTACGGCGATACTAAAACCGTTGCAGTCGGCCGCGGTGAGCAGACTCAAAACTTTACAACAAAAATCGTCCATTTTGGAAAACATTCCGAAGGCTATATTTTGAAGCACGGCGTTAACAAAGACAGTGCTACTTCCATCTTCAATGGGATTGGCAAGATTGAATTCGGTGCCTCCAAAGCAAATGCAGAACAGGAATCCCGCGTTCTGATGCTGAGTGAAAAGGCCCGCGGAGATGCCAATCCGATTCTTTTAATCGACGAAGATGATGTAACAGCAGGCCATGCTGCTTCAGTCGGCCGTGTGGACCCAGTCCAGCTTTATTATTTAATGAGCCGCGGTATTACGAAAACAGAGGCAGAACGGCTCGTTATTTACGGCTTCCTTGCACCTGTTGTGAAACAGCTGCCGATTGAAGGCGTGAAAAAGCAGCTGATCAGTGTGATTGAAAGGAAAGTGAAGTAATGGATATCAAGGAAATCCGGAAACTGTTCCCAATTTTGGATCAGCAGGTTAACGGACATGACCTTGTCTATCTTGACAGCTCGGCCACTTCCCAAAAACCGCTGACTGTGATCGAAACACTTGAAAATTATTATAAAGAATACAATTCCAATGTGCACAGGGGTGTTCATACCCTTGGCACAAAGGCTACAGACCGTTATGAAGGGGCACGCGAGAAAGTCCGCAAGTTTATCAATGCATCTTCTATTGAAGAAGTGATCTTTACCCGCGGCGCTACAACTGCCCTGAACTTTGTCGCAATGAGCTACGCCCGCGCCAACCTTAAAGAAGGCGATGAAATTGTCATTACTCATATGGAGCACCATGCGAACATTATTCCATGGCAGCAGGCTGCAAAAGCCACTGGTGCGACACTGAAATACATTCCTCTTCAGGAGGATGGATCTATTTCTCTCGAGGATGCCCGGAACACGATTACTTCAGATACGAAAATTGTCGCTGTCATGCAAGTATCGAACGTACTCGGCACGATCAATCCGGTGAAGGAAATTGCCGCTATTGCCCATGAAAATGGAGCGATAATGGTTGTAGACGGCGCACAGAGCACTCCTCATATGAAAGTGGATGTTCAGGATCTGGATTGCGATTTCTTCGCTTTTTCCGGCCACAAAATGTGCGGACCGACGGGCATCGGTGTGCTTTACGGCAAAAAAGCCCTGCTTGAAAACATGGAGCCAGCTGAATTCGGCGGCGAAATGATAGACTTCGTTGATTTGTATGACTCAACGTGGAAAGAGCTTCCGTGGAAATTTGAAGCGGGTACGCCGATCATTGCCGGTGCCATCGGCCTTGGCGCTGCCATTGATTTTCTTACGGATATCGGGCTTGATAATATCCTCGAGCATGAGCATAAGCTTGCCGGCTACGCGCTTGATAAGCTTTCCGGCACAGAAGGGCTGACCATCTACGGTCCGAAAGAGAGAGCGGGCATTGTCACGTTCAACCTTGAGGATGTTCATCCGCATGATGTGGCAACCGTTCTGGATGCAGAAGGTATTGCGGTCAGGGCGGGGCATCATTGCGCCCAGCCTTTAATGAAATGGTTAAAAGTGTCTGCAACTGCAAGAGCGAGCTTTTACCTGTATAATACAGAAGAAGAGATCGATAAACTTGCTGATGCTTTAATCAGAACAAAGGAGTATTTCACGAATGTCTTTTAATGGGAATCTTGACAGCCTGTACCGTCAAGTTATCATGGATCATTATAAAAATCCCCGCAACAAGGGATCAATTGAAGACGGCCTGACCATTGACATGAACAACCCGACCTGCGGTGACAGAATTCATCTGACTCTTCAGGTAGAAGACGGGAAAGTAACAGATGCGAAATTCGATGGGGAAGGATGCTCCATTTCTATGGCGTCTGCTTCCATGATGACGCAGACAATCAAAGGCCAGGACACAGAAACAGCTTTAAAGCTGGCAGGCATTTTTTCTGATATGATGCTTGGAAAAGATTACGACGACTCCATTGATCTTGGAGATATTGAAGCACTGCAGGGTGTTTCAAAATTTCCAGCCCGCATTAAATGTGCTACACTTGCGTGGAAGGCGATGGAAAAAGGAATCTCTTCACAGCCTGAAAACTAACACTAAATCAGCCAATGGCTCAAGATAAAGCAGTACATTACAATAAAGGAGTGAAGATGAATGGCTAAAAAGATGCCGGAGATCGGCGATTACAAATATGGCTTTTCTGACAGAGACGTCTCCATCTTCCGTTCAAAACGCGGCTTAACACAGGAAATTGTTGAAGAAATTTCCCGTATGAAGCAAGAGCCTGAATGGATGCTTAAATTCCGTCTGAAATCTTTAGAGCACTTTTACAATATGCCGATGCCTCAATGGGGCGGCGACCTTGCTGCACTCAATTTCGATGAAATCACTTATTACGTGAAGCCTTCAGAGAAATCTGAAAGATCATGGGATGAAGTGCCGGAAGAAATCAAGCAAACCTTTGACAAACTTGGAATTCCTGAAGCAGAGCAAAAATACCTTGCAGGTGTTTCTGCCCAGTATGAATCAGAGGTTGTTTACCACAACATGAAAGAAGATCTTGAAGAAATGGGAATCGTCTTCAAGGACACGGACAGCGCTCTTCGCGAAAATGAAGACATTTTTAAAGAGCACTGGGGAAAAGTCATTCCACCGACGGACAACAAGTTCGCTGCATTGAACTCTGCTGTATGGTCAGGCGGATCTTTCATCTATGTACCGAAAGGCGTTAAAGTTGATACTCCGCTGCAGGCGTATTTCCGAATCAACTCTGAAAACATGGGCCAATTCGAACGCACGCTGATCATCGTTGACGAAGACGCATCTGTGCATTATGTAGAAGGCTGTACAGCTCCTGTGTACACAACAAATTCCCTTCACAGCGCAGTCGTTGAAATCTCCGTGAAAAAAGGCGGCTACTGCCGTTATACTACCATCCAGAACTGGGCAAACAACGTCTTCAACCTCGTGACAAAACGCGCGGTTTGTGACGAAAATGCCACAATGGAATGGATTGACGGCAACATCGGCTCCAAGCTGACAATGAAATATCCGGCTGTTATTCTGAAAGGCGAGGGTGCGCGCGGCATGACCCTTTCCATTGCCATGGCAGGCAAAGGCCAGCATCAGGATGCCGGAGCCAAAATGATTCACCTGGCGCCAAACACATCCTCTACAATTGTGTCTAAATCCATCTCTAAACAAGGCGGTAAAGTAACATACCGCGGAATCGTGCATTTCGGCCGCAAAGCTGAAAACGCCCGTTCCAACATTGAGTGCGACACATTGATTATGGATAACAAATCAACTTCTGATACGATTCCTTACAATGAAATTCTGAACGACAACATTTCATTGGAGCATGAAGCAAAAGTATCAAAAGTATCTGAAGAGCAATTGTTCTATCTGATGAGCCGCGGCATTTCACAGGAAGAAGCAACTGAAATGATCGTCATGGGCTTCATCGAGCCGTTCACAAAAGAACTGCCAATGGAATATGCCGTTGAAATGAACCGTTTGATTAAGTTTGAAATGGAAGGTTCAATCGGTTAAGATAGTAAAACCCTGTAGGAGGCGAACTTTTGAAGTTCGTCTTCTTCTTTTTTTAGAGGAACATCAAGATTAAGGTTTACTTCAGCAAAATAAGGTATATTATATTTGTTAAACAGATTCTCTTAAAGGATAAGAAAAGTAGGTGAACAAAGTGGGGAAATATCAATTAGATACCAAAGGCAAGGCAGCTGTGGCAAAATATCATGAAAAACAAAAGCCAGCCAAATTTGATAAAAAGCAGCAGCTTGAAAAAATACGTGCGGAGTATTTGAAAAAGAAGCTGGAACAAACCGATAACTGATTTAAGACAAAGGAAGACCATCCACATATATACTTGGGGGAAAAATAGTGAAGTCCATCATTAAAAGCGTCTCCTTAGGGATGCTTTTAAGCTTTATCCTATTTTTTGCGGCTTATTCGATATTAGATAATAATTACATTGTAGGATTATTAATCATATCCCTTTTGCTGGGAGCGGTAATTGGTTTACTTGGGGCTATTTATAATAAATTAGCCTCTTTCAAGAAAAATGGAGATTTAGATAAATTGTAAAATCGGCTCTCTTATGCGGGCCTATTTTTTATACATAAGAATGCTAATCCGTATCCTGATCGTGAACGATACCAATAAACGTTAAGACGGGCTTCTCCAATTTTAGGGGGTAGGATAAATTCATTTTTGCTTTCTGAAATTTAAGGCTTATGTCTGCCCCCTTTTCAAAAAAAACAGCCCGCCGATCAAACCGGCGAGCTGTTTTCGTTTCCTTCAATTTTAGGTTCGGGATTTTCTTTTTCCATTTCATTGCTGATCTTCATGCCTACATAGACGAAAGCAACAGCCATAATGGCGCCGAAAATCCATCCGTAGACTTTCATATAAAAAAGAATCTTATCGTAATGAGAGATCCCGATTGTATTGATCAAATAGGCTCTCAGGAAGCCGCTGATCATGCTCCTTGCAGCAAACAGAATGCTGACCATATAGAAAAGAGGCAGCAGTTTTTTACTGCGGTACAGCTTTTTGCTCTTTTCTCTGTCGATTCCCTGAAGTGCTGAGATGTCAGCCATTAGATAAAGGGCAAAAGGCTTTTTCATGATCATGGTGATGATCCAGAAGAGTCCGAATCCGAAGGCTGTATATACGTTATTCCACTGCATCCGCTCTGCGGATTGGGAGAGTAGGTCGATAATGGTTGTCACGCTCATGCTTGCCAGGATAAATACTCCGGTGACGTTGAACTGTTTATCAGCAAAAAAGCGAAAAATGGTGTAAACGATGCCTGGAGTCGTAGAAAGCAGCATGGCATAGTAGTTTCCAAGCGGCTCTTGTCCAAATTTCCAGATGAAATAGGGCAAAGCCAGATAAAATAAGATGTCACCAATCATTTGGTACTTTTTCATCATCATACCTCCTCTATCCTGTTCATCATAACATATCTTCCCTTTTTTTCTATTGATAATTTAGGACAGTTGCTGTAAAAACAGAATTCTGCTGTTGTATGATAAACTATAGAGAGAGGTGAGTGCCGTGATTTATATAGGAGTAACTGGCTGGGGAGATCATGATGAGATTTACCGTGACGGGCTTCCAGCTTCTGAAAAGCTGAAAGAATATGCGGCTCATTTTCCAGTTGTTGAAGTGGACGCCAGCTTTTATGCGGTTCAGCCGGAAAGAAATATGAAAAAGTGGACAAACGATACACCTGAGAATTTTCATTTTATTGTAAAAGCGTATCAGGGAATGACAGGCCACCAGCGCGGAGAAATTCCATTTGACAGCAAGGAAGAAATGTTTGAGGCTTTCAAAAAATCGCTGACTCATTTTCGTGAGTCCGGCAAGCTGACAATGGTGCTGTTCCAGTTTCCGCCCTGGTTTGATTGCACGAAAGAAAATGTGACGTATTTAAGATGGTGCAGGAAGCAAATGGGTGATATTCCGTGTGCACTTGAATTTCGAAATAGAACTTGGTTCCAAGGGGAATTTTATGAAAAGACCCTGGAATATATGAAGGAAGATGGGTGGATTCACAGCATCTGTGACGAGCCTCAGGCTGGAGAGGGCTCCATTCCTGCAGTACTTGAAGCAACAGATCCTGATAAAACCCTTATCAGGATGCATGGACGAAATGTGCATGGCTGGAAAAAGCCTGTAAAAGGGAAGGAATGGCGGGAGATCCGCTATTTATATAAATATAACGAAGCAGAGCTTCTGGAGTGGAAGGAAAAGCTTCTCGCTCTGCAAAAATCAACAAAAGATATTTATCTTGTTTTTAACAACAATTCAGGCGGTGACGCATCGGGAAATGCCAAAATGCTTCTGGACTTAATGGATATTTCCTATGAAGGCCTTGCACCGCGCCAGCTTGATTTATTCAATTAGCATTTTGCATGTATGAGAGAGGGAAGTTATGGAGTACATTTTGCTTATCATCCTCGGATTTTTTGCCGGGACAATCGGAAGTCTTGTGGGCCTTGGAGGCGGCATTATTATCGTGCCTGCCCTGCTTTTCTTATCAGCAGGGTCCTCTCTTTTTACAGGAATAAACCCGCAGGTTGCTGTAGGGACCTCCTTAATTGTCATTATTTTCACAGGGCTTTCATCTACTCTTACCTATATGAAAAAGAAAATGACGGACTACAAAAGCGGTCTGATTTTCTTTATTGGCAGCGGACCTGGGAGCATAATCGGGGCTTATGTGAATAAGGAATTTAACCTTGCTTCCTTTTCCCTATGGTTCGGAATTTTCATGATCTTTGTTTCGATTGTCCTGTTCCTGAAGGATAAAATTAAGCCGTTAAATCAATCTTCCAGCGGCATTGCAAGGACCTACACAGATGAAAAAGGACAGGTGCACACCTATTCCTTTCAGCCTGTGATCGGCATCTTGATTGCCTTCGCTGTGGGTTTTTTCGGCGGGCTTTTCGGAATAGGCGGAGGCTCGTTAATGGTTCCTGCTATGATCATCTTTTTTGTGTTTCCGCCGCACGTTGCGGTAGCTACATCTATGCTGATTATTTTCCTGTCTTCCATAACCAGCTCTGTGACTCATATTATTTTCGGAAATATTAACTGGTTATATGCTCTCGCTCTTATACCTGGGGCATGGTACGGAGGCAAAGCGGGAGCTCTTCTGAACATGAGGCTTGAAAGCAAAACAGTCGTAAATCTGCTGAGATTAGTCCTTATACTGGTAGGGGCAAGGCTGATTTACCAAGGTTTACTATAAGGAAGTGCACGGATAAGGAGAGACATTCCCAATGGAAAAGGTTCATATTTATCATGTTAATGACTTGCACAGCCATTTTGAAAACTGGCCGAAAATCGCCAGTTTTTTAAATCGGAGAAAAAAAGAACATGATCTTGCGGGCGAAGCTTACTATGTATTTGATATTGGCGATCATACTGACAGGTTCCATCCGCTTACAGAGGCAAGTCTTGGAAAAATTAATATTAAATGCTTAAATGAGCTTCATTTTGATGCAGCGACAATTGGAAACAATGAAGGAATTACCCTTCCTCATGATGCGCTTGATTCTTTGTATGACGAGGCAGAATTTCCTGTCATTTTATCTAATTTATATGATCTCAATGGGAGCAGGCCAAAGTGGGCAAAGCCTTATGAGCTTATTGAGCTTGGCAAAACAGGAATAACAGCTGCCGTTCTTGGGGTTACGGTTTTTTATGAAGAATTCTACCGGATGCTCGGCTGGCAGCTGAAAGACCCTTTTGAAAGCCTGAAGGAAGTGCTTCAGGAGGTAAAGGGAAAGGCAGAATACATTATCCTTCTTTCCCACGTCGGCATCACGGACGATGAAGCCATCGCAGCCCGTTTTCCTGAAATTGATCTGATTCTCGGCTCCCACACCCACCACCTTCTGGAAAAAGGGCGCCGTGTCTCCAATACGCTTCTTTGCGGGGCAGGAAAATACGGCCGATATGTAGGGCATGTGGAATTGGATGCAGACAAAGGGAAGATCAATGAAACAGCATCTGTCTGGCTGATGGAAGAGGAAGAAAATGACGAAAAAACGGAAGCAGAACTTCAGGCTTTTGCTGCTGAAAGTGCGAAAACTCTGGATCAGCCAGCAGCATTTGTAAAAGAAGAGCTCACGCTTGATTGGTTCGATGATTCTCCTCTTGGAACACTCCTTGCTGATGCACTGAAGGAGTGGTGTGGTGGGGAAGTGGCTATGGTTAATGCCGGGATGCTGCTTGAACCGCTTCCGGAAGGTCCTGTTACAATCGGCGACCTGCACAGAATTTGTCCGCATCCGATCAACCCATGCAAAGTTGAATTAAAAGGCCAGGTGATAAGAGAAGTCATCCTGCAGGCGATTTCAAAGGATATGGAAGAACTGAAATTGAAAGGACTTGGCTTCAGGGGCAAAATTATGGGGAAAATGGTGTTCAGCGGCATCGAGGTTGAAACAGAAGTTCTTGAGGATGGAGAGCGCCATGTAAAATCCATTATGGCTTGCGGAAAGCCTCTGGATCCTGAGAGAGTCTATGCTGTTGCAACGGTTGACATGTACACGCTCGGTCCGTTATATCCCGAAATCGGAAGAGCGAAGAAAAAACGCTTTTTCATGCCTGAATTTCTGAGAGACCTGCTTGCCTGGAAGCTGAAAAAAGTTTCAAAACAATCTTCATAATGAGTTTGCCCCCTCTCATAAAGTAATGGGAGAGGGGAGCTGCAGACATATGATCACTATGGAGCCTGTAGTTATTAACGGAACGATGTTTACTGCTGTTTCAGTCCAGCTGCCAAAAACAAACTTTATGGCAGTTGCAAATGATAAAGGTTATATTGCCTGCGGAGCTCTTGATGTTGCCCTCCTCAATGAGCGGCTCGGAAGCCGCAGAATCATTGCAGGAAGAGCCGTCAGCGTCAGGACCATTCAAGAGCTGCTGGAGGCGCCGCTTGAATCCGTCACAAAAGAAGCCGAAACACTCGGCATTGTGCCGGGAATGAAAGGGACAGACGCTCTGGCAAAGATGGCAGCAGCGCCTTAACTGTTAATCGGCGGCCCGTAAAAATGAAAGTTATGAAAAACATCTGCTATTCCCCCTTTTGCAAGCATATGTATAGCTTGTAAGGGGGGATTTCTTTTGGCATCATTCCGCCGCATGAAAAGAAAAGGGCCGCTGCCTTTTCGCTATGTGCTTCTGCTCTCATTTGTTTTCTTTCTATTATCAACGGCTGCAGGACTCTACATCATCAATAAAGAAATCAGCCCAACCCTGATGCGCATTGCTGAAATCGAAACAAAACGCATAGCGAGCCTTGTTATTAACAATGCGATCCAGGATGAAATGGAAAAGAATGTCGATACAACTAAACTCATAGAGGTTAAAAGAGATAAAGCAGGAAAAGTAACAGACACGAGCTTTGACTCCCAATATGTCACGAGGATGATGGCAGGCATTACAGGAAAGATCCAAAAATACTTGCGTGAAGCAGAAAAAGGCAATATGGCAGGCCTTGAAAACAGGAAGCCCGGCAGCGTGACAATCGGGCAGAAAAATAACGGCATTGTCTCGTATATCCCAATCGGCCAGGCCACAAATAATGCACTCCTCGGCGGGCTTGGCCCAATGGTCCCTGTCCGTTTTTACGTAATGGGGGATGTATTTTCCGACGTCAAAACAAACGTCAAGCAGTACGGCATCAACAACGCCCTATTTGAAATTTCCATCAGTGTAAAGGTTGATGTGGAAACGGTCATACCATTTGCCACGAAGCCGTTTACAGTAACGACAAATGTTCCTGTCATCCTTAAGGCAGTGCAAGGAGATGTTCCTGAGTACTTTAACAGCGGTGGAGGCTCACCGCCGGCTATTGAGATGCCGGGAGGCGGGAAGTAATAACAGCAGGCATCCGGATTCCGGATGCCTGCTGTTGTTTTTTAAAACCGGCCATTGGATAAATTAACTGGAGTTTTGGCGAATATGAGAGCCTCATTGGCGAAAATGTGCTCTCGATCGGTGAGTATAAAGTCTGGTTCGGCGAATATGGAGAAGGGCCAATGGTGAAAATTCGTTTTTCTCTTTGCAAAAATGAATTTTGCGCTCCTGCTATAGTGAGGGGCTAGCATTAAAAACCTAAAACCGGCATATGGCTAATTTACATTAAGCCAAATGCCGGTTTACTGTTTAAATCAGTGCTGTACAGAGATACCGAATTTTCCTACTCCCAGCATGAAACCGTGCAGCTATTTCCTCTTCTTCCTCAGCGCCTTCTTTTCAGCACGCTCCCACATTTTCATATGAGGATAAGGATCAAAGGACCATTCAGTCCGGCCGTTATCCTTGTACATGCCATAATGAAGGTGCGGCGGGAATTTGCCGGCAGTTCCAGGCGGTCCGTAACCGGAGCTTCCGACAGAGCCGATTACCTGTCCTGGTGTGACGATCTGTCCTTCTTTCAAGCCCTTTGCAAAGCCATTCAGGTGGGCATAATAATGATACGTATTATTAAAGTCGCGGATGCCGACCCTCCAGCCGCCGTATCTGTTCCAGCCTTTCATTTCAATCACGCCGAAGCAGCTAGATTTAACAGCAACGCCGTATCCTGCGAATACGTCTGTTCCTTCATGTATCCTCCGGCCGCCCCAGCCGCGGGCATCACCCCATGTGCTGCGATAGCTGTAGTCAGAGCGCAGGGAAACAGGGAAGGCCCGTTCTTTCAGATTAAATCGTTTGTATTTTTTAATCAGCTTCATATGGTTAAAAATAATGCCAACGGATTTATCACGCTGATAATATTCCCATAGTCCAATTCTGTAATCATCCATTCGCATGCCATAAGAGGCAAGGTATTCAGCAAAGCTGTACAGCACATCGGTATCATTGTTACGGTCTGCTTTTCCGTCACCATCACCATCCCTGCCCATCCCGCCAAAAAGGGCAATGGCTGCCGGCTCGCTTTCATATGCCTTTGGATTGAGAGCACCGCTCCATTTATCCGGCGGTATATAAAGACCTGCCAGTCCTGTTTGCTTCGGAAGATCACGGCGGGCAAGGCGGACATTTTTTTCATACTGATCCACAGCCCCGATTAAATACCAAGGGACATGGGTTCTTGATTCAATTTTACGGTAAAGCTTTTTTCTCGAATCCGACAGCTGCTTGTCATCCAGGCTGAGAGCGGATACAGAGCAGGGCAATAGGAATAAGAAAAGGGAAATGAGGACAAAAAACCTTCTCATATCTGGATGCTCCTTTCAGGGTAAATAGCATATCTTTAGTTTGGTGTTTGAAACCTGATTCATGTTTAGAAAATGTTAGTAAATAGAACTCCGCTTTCCCTTGTCCTCCTTTCCTTTTCTATGTTAAAGTGACTAGTGTACATTGCATTTGCAGGTGCTGGTTTTGGATGAAGTGGATGCGTTTCCATTTTCTTTGTATACATGCGTAAAGACTACATAATGGAGCTGATCTTGTTGGCAAAAAAAGAAGAATACTTGCGCAAGCCGGAATGGCTGAAAATAAAGCTGAATACGAACGAAAACTATACAGATCTGAAAAAAATGATGAGGGAGAAAAACCTTCACACGGTCTGTGAAGAAGCAAAATGTCCGAATATTCATGAGTGCTGGGCTGTCAGAAGAACAGCAACCTTCATGATCCTTGGTTCTGTCTGCACGCGTGCATGCCGCTTCTGTGCAGTAAAAACAGGACTTCCTACAGAACTTGATCTTCAAGAGCCGGAACGCGTGGCGGATTCAGTTGCTTTAATGAATCTGAAGCATGCTGTTATTACGGCAGTAGCTAGGGATGACCTGAAGGATGGCGGATCAGCTGTTTTTGCTGAAACCGTGAGAGCTATCAGAAGAAAAAGCCCGTTTACTACTATTGAAGTGCTTCCTTCCGATATGGGCGGAGTTTACGAAAACCTAAAAACACTGATGGACACACGTCCGGATATTTTGAATCATAATATTGAAACCGTGCGCAGCCTCACTCCGAGAGTCCGTGCCAGAGCAACATATGAGCGTTCATTGGAATTCCTCCGCCGTTCAAAAGAACTGCAGCCGGACATTCCGACAAAGAGCTCATTGATGGTCGGTCTTGGCGAAACAAAAGAAGAAATCATCGAAACAATGGATGACCTCAGAGCCAACAACGTAGACATTATGACCATCGGCCAATACCTGCAGCCATCCAAAAAACACTTAAAAGTTCAAAAATATTACCATCCGGATGAATTTGCAGAGCTGAAAGAAATTGCCATGAGCAAAGGATTCAGCCACTGTGAAGCAGGTCCGCTTGTCCGTTCTTCCTACCATGCAGATGAGCAAGTAAACGAAGCAGCCAAAACGAAACAAGCAAATGCATAAAAATAAATCCCGAAAGTCCATCACGGCTTTTCGGGATTTTTCTTTTAGCAGCCGGCCGTTCATTTTAGCTGAAGGCTGTCGGATTTCAGCTGTTTTTAAAGAAAAATGTACGGATTTTTAACATAACAGCCTAACTTTTATAAAAAATGGCCCTTATTTAACGGGTTTATATGCGGGTTTGCAGGTTTTAATTGCGGGTTTTAAGATTTTAATTGCAGGTTTTTCAAATTTATTTGCAGGTTTGGGAATTTTATATGCAGCCTGGGCTATCTCATATGCGGTTTACCCGATTTGTGTGCGGGCTATCCATTTTACATGCAGCTTTTGCAATATACATGCGGGTTTACCTCTTTACATGCAGGCTGCCAAAACTGCTATCACGGCAGTATTCAATCCACCATCATAGACTTAGGGCCGTTTTTCACATCAAGCTCTTTGTCCATTTCTCCTGGATCCTCGTTGTTGGCATTCGTGCCTCTTCCTGCTTTGCCGCCTTGCGGATAGCGCTTCATTTCTTTGATTGTCTGGTTCATGATCTGGTTAATGTTGTTTGTGTTGGAGTCAAAACGGCTGTAAGATTGAAGCTGCTTGATGATTTCAGGATTGTCCGCGACATAGATATGAAAATAGGCAGGAACCACTGAAAGTGCTGTCCGCTTTACCTGGTCTGCTGTTTGAGAGCGTTTTTTTGAATCGGTCTGGTAGGCGACCATCACCTCTTCATCTGTTACAAGGGCCGCAGCGTCCTGGACGTGTGGAAGCTGAACAGCCATGCTGCTGATGATGTTGGCAAGCTGCTCTCTGTTAATGGCGTGAATTTCCGCTGCTTTTCCGTTTTTTGTGACCTCTGCTTTCGTATGCCTTACATACCCAAAGTTCGTCATTTTTCCTTCACGGCCGTTAGGGAGGCCATTTTTATTATACATTTCAGTGCGGTCGGAAACGTTAATTGTATTTCCGTCTTTTTGAAGCATTTCTCTTTCACCTGCACGGTCTTGCATCTGACAGCCTGCCAGCGTTCCGAAAGCAGCCAGCAGGACTAGCGCGTTTTTCCATTTTTTCATGATTTGCACCTCCTCACCGTTAGAATGGCTTTTGGCTGCTGTTTCTAACATAGCAATTGCTGGAGCGCCGCAAATCCGCTATTATTAAGTAAAGCTTATCCAAGTAAGACATAAGGCATGTGCCTTGTACAAAAGGGGTGAAGGAAAGACATGATCTGCATTCAAAACCATTGCTTTGAGGTTGTCCAGGATGTTCGGAACGGTTTTAATGAGGAGGCTTTTAAAGCAAGGTACTCAGAGATTTTAAATAAATATGATTTCATTGTGGGGGATTGGGGATATAATCAGCTCCGCCTTAAAGGTTTTTTCAACAATGATAATCAGAAGGCAACGTATGATACGAAAATCAGCACCCTTGATGAATATATTTATGAATACTGCAACTTTGGCTGCGCCTATTTTGTATTGAAAAAAATTCGAAATAAAAATGCCGGATAACTGTCCGGCATTTTTATTTTTTGCTTTCATCATTATAAGGAGGCTCTTCCCGCTTGTCCGGGTCGTCATGTACAGGGTGTGCACCCGGATACTGCCTTTCGATGTCCTGATGAAACGGTTTTACTTCGTAATTAAAGGCGCTGTAGTAGCGCTGTCCTTCTTCCCATGGAGAGGTTTTGTTTTCAACCGGCTCGTCTTTGCCTCTGGGAGCTCCGTATGGGCCCTCAGGGGTAATCTCCGGCGTCAGGTAGTGATGCATGTTTTCGACATTTGAAAAATCGGTATACTTCTCTTTCATAAAGGCCACCTGCCAGCTGGATTTGATAACAGTATTTTATATCAATCCGGTGATCTTATACGCTAAACCATTTCATAAAGAAACTCCCGAAGCTCTGCTGCATCTTCTTCGCTAAAGCCGAATTCAGCTTCAATGCTTCCTTCTTCTTCTAAATCATCCAAGCCGACAATGGCAAACCGGTTGCTTTGAATATCGAGAACAATGGATTTACCGAAATAACGGTCCGTTTGCAGGATGGCAAGGTCAAATCTTCTGTTTTTTCCTGCAAAGCTGACAAATCTCGTTTTCGCTTCAACCGTTTCATCATATAAAAAAAAGCGCTCCACCAAAAATCCCCTCCACGTTCTTTTCTAGAGAATAACATGAATCTTCTAATAATTTAAAAGGACAAATGTCCTGGTTATTTCTTAAAAATTGGGTTTAAAAGAAAAATTTACAAGGGAAAAGTCGAATTATAAGGTTTTGTGATAAGATAGTAATACATAGAAGGTATTAGCCAGAAGGGTTGAGAGAATGAGAAGCGGTTTTTGGACACTGCACAGCAAAAGATTCAGCAAATGGAGCAAAATTCTTTTGCCATATAGGCAATTGCGCTATTATCCCCCTCAATTTGTTCTCCGAAATCCCGTACTGGAGGGCGTTTATTCAGCAGTGGCCAGCGGCAGAAAAGTTGCCGTTGTGGTGGCCAATCTTTTAAACATCAAAGAACTCCCGCAACAGCTTGATGCCGAGGATTACAGAGCCTGCTTGCTTGAGCTGAAAACAGCTTTCAAGGAGATTCTTGAAGCTTCTGAATACAACAAAGAAATTTTGGTTGTTCATGACTATTATACAGATGGGATTTCCATCTTTTTAAAAATAAACGATGCAAGACAAAGTGTTCCGCATATTGAAAGCTTTATCAGGACGGTTATGCCAAAGGTTGAAAGCCGGCTCGCAAAGCGCTATCCTTATTGTGATTTTTCTTTTGAAGTAGGCTATATGTTTGTTGAAAAGCAAAATGATTCTACACAGGATGCCATCTACAAGGCGCATCAGCAGGCAATCGCCATGGCTGAAAAAAGGGTTCAATCAAAGTATATTGAAAGCATATTGGAAATGCGGGAAATCATTCAAAAGCAGAATATTACCCTGCTCGCTCAGCCTATTATTGATTTATCAACTCATGAAGTAAAGGCATGGGAAATTTTAACGAGAGGGCCAAAAGGGACCTCTCTGGAAAGTCCGCTGCCCTTATTCAGTGTGGCAAGACAGACAAATATGGCGTTTGACCTGGAAATGCTGATTCTTGAGAAGGCGCTGCAGCTGACGGAAGAAACAGGCTGCAAACAGGAAATCTTCATCAACTTTACTCCTTTAACATTAGGCAGCCAGCGTTTTATGAAGAACGTCAGCAAGGTGCTGAAAGAGCACCCTGCTGTCCTGCCATCTCAAATTATCTTTGAAATAACGGAAAGAGACTCCATTGAAGGACTTCATTTTTTCAAGGAAAATATTTCTGCCTTGAGAAAAATGGGCTTTCGGATTGCTGTGGATGATACCGGAGCAGGTTATGCCAGTTTGCATACCATAAGCGAGATTCTTCCTGATATAATAAAAATTGACCGGTCTGTTATTCAGGATATTGATACGAACCGGGTGAAGGAAAGCATGCTGAAGGGCCTTTTGCTGATCGCCAGAGAGACAGGCTCACTTGTTGTGGCAGAAGGAATTGAGAAAAAAGAAGAAGCGGAAGTGCTTTCAAGGAACTCTGTTGATCTTGTTCAGGGGTATTATTACGCCCGCCCGGGAACCCTTGAAACAGCACGTATTGCGCTTTGAACAGGAGCTGAGGCACCGATGTATTTTGTTGACAGAGAACGGATTGAACAGCTGCTGCAGTATTACGAAGAAACGCTGCAGCTGTTTTTAGAGCAGGCATCATTTGAAACAAGGCTTGAGAAGCTTGCGCTTGAAAGGATTGGCCATCTTTTTATAGAGTCGATTGTGGACGTTGGCAATGCCATGATTGACGGCTTTATCATGCGTGATCCTGGAAGCTATGAAGATATTATTGATATCCTGCTGGATGAAAAAGTGATAAATGAAGAAGATGAAAAGGGATTGAAAAAGCTGATTTCTTTCCGCAAGCCGCTTGTTCAGGAATATATGAGTATTTCACATGGGGAATTGAAGAAAGCTATAAAGGAAGAAGCGGCTGTTCTTCAGGCTTTTCCGGATAAGGTGAGAAGCTACCTGGAAAATGAGCTTGGTCCTGTATCTGCATTTAGACGCTAGCATGCTGGAAAAGGCGCTTTCCTACTTCACAGGAGAGCGCCTTTTATTATTTAAAAACTGGAGTGGTATTCATGAAACACTACAAAGGATTTCTTATTGATTTAGACGGAACCATGTATAAAGGAACGGAAAAAATCGAGGAAGCCGGAGAGTTTGTTCATGCACTGAGACGTAAAGGGCTGCCCTATCTGTTCGTAACAAATAATTCATCCAGAACGCCTGAGCAGGTTGCGGAAAAACTGAATGCTTTTGATATTCCAACAGCACCTGAGCAAGTTTTCACTACATCCCAGGCTACCGCGAACTATGTATATGAGAAGAAACAGGATGCTTCTGTTTTTGTTATTGGCGAAGAAGGAATCCGCAAGGCTGTTATGGACAAAGGATTTACATTACAGGAGGAAAACCCTGATTTTGTTATTGTGGGGATCGACAGGGAAATTACATATGAAAAGCTTGCCAAAGCCTGCCTTGGCGTCCGAAGCGGGGCAGAATTTATTTCAACTAATGGGGACATCGCGCTTCCGACGGAGAGAGGGCTGCTTCCAGGAAACGGGGCCATCACCTCTGTGATCGCAGTAAGCACGAAAACAAGTCCTGTGTTTATCGGCAAGCCTGAATCCATTATTATGGAGCAGGCATTGAAGGTGCTTGGGACTGCAAAAGAAGATACCCTGATGATCGGGGATAATTATGACACAGATATTATGGCAGGCATTAAGGCTGGGATGGACACGCTGATTGTCCATACCGGCGTTACTGCCAAAGAACACCTGGCCAATTATGAGGTTCAGCCGGTTTATTCTGTTCAGTCGCTTTCTGAAGTGCTGGAATATATTTAACTGCTTAGAAAAGCCGGTTCTCCTAAGGAGAACCGGCTTCTCTGCTGTCCAGCTCCAGCGGCTGACCCGATCTGAGGTCATAAGCCGCTTCCGCTTTTCTTCTTCATTCCGTATTCCGTGCCCTATGTGCCAGCCTGCTGGAAGCTGCTGCTGCAATTGCTCCGACAATATCATCTAAGAAGGTATGGCACATCCCAGTGGATTTATCGTTTAAAAAACTGAGGATCCCAGGCTTTTCTTTGTCGATATATCCGTAATTGGTGAACCCGATAGAACCATATATATTAACAATGGAAAAGGCCATGACCTCATCCACGCCGTATAAGCTCTCGTCTGTTTCGATAATGGATTGAAGCGGTTCATCGAGGATTCCTTTTTCAGCAGCCATATCAAGATGGATGCCTGTTAAGATGGCATTCTGTACTTCTCTTTTCGAAAGTACCCGGTCTACATTTGCCAGGCATTCCTCTATTTTTAAATTTGGGTGGTATTTTTTCTGCAGAAAATAAACAAGGTCGGCTATATCCTCAGATTTTACGCCCCGTTCTGCGAGCTTGTTCCTTGCGGCGCGCTCCACGGCATCCATTTTTTTCTCTTGTTCCAATAGGATCACCCAATCTTTTTTTCTATTTTATTCAAAACTGAATCATCTTGTGTGTAAACTTACCGTGATCTTGATGCAGCAGTCATAATCTGTTTCATCTGAGACTACGATAGCAATATACAGGGGAAACAGGGGGATGAAGAATGAGAGCGATGCTGAAAGAGAATTACGGCCTTCATGCATCAGATTTTTTTAAGGTAAACGGCTGTGATGCATTCCGCATTCACCAGACTGTCTGCCTAGTGGTGCCTGTCCATCATCTGGATGAAGATGAATTATTTGAGCTTCATTATATGAGTCAGTATTTACAGGAAAAAAGAGAACCATACACAGCAGTCTTTCAGGCTGCCAAGGATGGAAAGCTGTACAGCGAGCATCAGGGTGTTAAGTATGCTGTGCTGAAGCTTGGCCAGGCTGGCGCAAGAAACAGCATTTCGCCGGGAAGGGAGCTTGCTCAGTTTCATCAGCGGGGCAGGAGCTTTCCGTATCAGCTTACAAAATCCAACCGGATCGGCCAGTGGAAAACATTATGGGAAAAACGGCTCGATCAGCTTGAGGCTTTTTGGAGAGGAAAGGTTCAGGCCCATCCTCTGGACCGTTTTGAAAAGCTGTTTATCGAATCTTTTCCTTATTATCTTGGACTTGGGGAAAACGGCATTCAGTATTTGGTCGATACTGAGCTAGATGATGAACCAAAGCCTGTCGATTCAGCAGCGATTTGCCATCAGCGGTTCTCAAGGTCTTCCTGGGGAGGAGAGGTATGCGCCAAGCTTCCGACTGACTGGGTGTTTGACCATGCAAGCAGGGACATTGCCGAGTATATGCGCCAGGAATTTCTGAACCGGCCTGATGAGCTTCGCGAATCAGGAGCAAGTTTTATTGAGGAGTATGACAGAACAGTGCCGCTCTCCTCCTTTTCCTGGAGATTGATTTACAGCAGGCTCTTGTTTCCGCTGCATTACTTTGAGTGCATAGAGGATTATTACCTGTCACAGGAAGCACAAAAACCGTATTATGAAAAACAGCTGCACCAGCTGCTTGAGCGTTCAGGGGAATATGAGCAATTTTTAAAGTCCTACTCCTCCATGCTTTCCATGAGAACAAGGAGGATTGTACTGCCTGCCGTGCATTGGATTTGACCTGCATTTCACCCCTTCCAGCTGTGTTATGATGAACCTGGAAAGGGGATGAAAAAGGTGTCAAAACCATTTGTGTATGTAACGAGATTGCTGCCGGAGGATCAGCTGGCGAAATTGAAGGAGACAGCAAATGTAGAAATGTGGGAAAAAGAAGAGGAGCCTTGTCCGCGGAAAGTTCTGCTTGAAAAGGCTAGAGAGGCAGACGGTCTGTTAACCATGCTTTCTGATAAAATTGATCAGGAGCTTCTTGAGCAGGCAGAAAACTTAAAAGTAATTGCTAACTTGGCAGTCGGCTATGACAATATTGATGTGAAGTATGCTGCTTCCAAAAAAATAACGGTTTGCAACACACCAGATGTTCTGACAGATACGACAGCCGACTTGGCTTTTGCTCTTTTAATGGCTTCTGCGCGGCGGATTGCGAAAGCTGCTGATTACATAAAAGAAGGGAAATGGAAGGGCTGGGGACCGCTTCAGATGGCTGGGATGGATATCCACGGCAAAACCCTCGGCATTGTCGGAATGGGTAAGATCGGAACAGCTGTTGCCAAGCGGGGAACTGGATTTGATATGAAAATCCTTTATCATAACCGCTCCCGGAATAAAGCAGCGGAAGAAGCGCATGGAGCAAAGCATGCAAGCTTTGATGAAGTGCTTGAGCAGTCTGATTTTGTCGTTTGCCTGACACCGCTTACAGAAGAAACAAAAGAAATGTTCACATATGAAGCATTTAAAAAAATGAAGCGGAAAGCAATCTTTGTTAACGCATCAAGAGGTGCTGTAGTAAAAGAAGATGACTTGAAGAGGGCGATTGAGGACGGTTTGATTGCTGGGGCCGGTCTGGATGTATTTGCTTCAGAGCCAATACAGCCGGATCATCCCCTTCTTGGCCTGAGGCAGGTAACAGCGCTTCCTCACATCGGCAGCTCAAGCGAAGAAACGAGATTGAAGATGATGGAGCTTTGCAGCCGGAACATTGCGGCAGTATTAAAGGGAAAACAGCCAGAAACACCGGTAACCTGACGCGAAGCCCGCTGCAGACGCAGCGGGTTATTTTTTTAGGCGTCAAGCTAAGTATTGGCAAAAAATCTAACATCAGCAGCATCAGTCATTAAAGCGTTTACAATACTGAAAGACAGAAAATTCAGCCTTGTAAAATAAATGTCCCGGTACTATAATGCTTATATATTAAAGGTGTCTATTCCTAGAAAACAAATGTACACCCTAAAAAGACGGAAAAAGGAGTGGGGATTGTGAAAGCAATACAGGTTGGCCTGCTGGGGCTCGGAACAGTTGGAAGCGGAGTTGTCACGATTATTAAAGAACACCAGGATAAGCTTATGCACCTTGTCGGCTGTCCTGTAGAAGTGAGAAAGGTTCTTGTCAGAGAAAAAGAGAAAGAGAGACAGGTTGTTGTCGAGGAGAGCCTTTTGACAACAGATCCCTACGAAGTGATTACTGATGAAAATATTGATGTCATTATTGAAGTAATGGGCGGCATAGAACACACACGGCAATATTTGCTGGATGCCGTCAATGAGAAGAAGCAAGTCGTAACAGCCAATAAAGATTTGATGGCGGTATATGGTTCTGAGCTTCTTGCAGCAGCGACTGAAAATGGCTGTGATTTATTTTATGAAGCGAGTGTGGCAGGGGGCATTCCGATCCTCCGCAGCCTTGTTGACGGCCTGGCATCAGACCGGATACATAAAATGATGGGAATCGTGAACGGAACAACAAACTTTATTCTGACCAAAATGAGCAAGCATGGAAGCGCCTATGCGGATGTTTTAAAGGAAGCACAGGAGCTGGGCTATGCAGAAAGCGATCCGACAGCAGATGTTGAAGGAATTGATGCGGCTAGGAAAATGGCTATTTTGGCAAGGCTCGGGTTTTCCATGAATGTAGATTTGGATGATGTATCGGTAAAAGGAATTTCTACTGTAACAGATGAAGATATCAGCTACAGCAAACGCCTTGGCTATACGATGAAGCTGATCGGCATCGCACAGCGGGAAAACGGAAGAATTGAAGTCAGCGTAGAGCCTGCACTGCTTCCGGATTACCATCCGCTTGCTGCTGTTAATGACGAATACAATGCGGTATATGTATACGGGGAAGCAGTGGGAGAGACAATGTTCTACGGCCCTGGAGCAGGAAGCCTGCCAACGGCAACAGCCGTTGTTTCCGATTTAGTCGGTGTTATGAAAAATATGCGGCTTGGGGTTAACGGCAGAAGCGCTGTATCCCCGCAGTATGATAAGCAGCTGAAATATGCAGATGAAATTTCAGCTCAGCAGTTTTTGAGAATTCATGTAAAAGATGAAGTCGGCTCCTTTGCAAAAATCACTTCCCTTTTCTCAGAAAGGGGCGTCAGCTTTGAAAAAATCCTTCAGCTGCCTCTCAAGCAAAGCGGAAATGCCGAAATTGTCATTGTTACCCACCATGCTACGAAAAAGGACTTTACTGAAATCCTGGAACAGCTGAAAAGCCTTGACGTTGTGGATGAGGTGAAAAGCACTTACAGGGTAGAAGGGAACGGGAATTAATATGAGCTGGAACGGACTGCTGGAAAAGTACAGAATCTATTTGCCTGTCACAGAACAAACGCCGAAATTAACGCTTCACGAAGGAAATACTCCTCTTATCCATCTGCCAAGGCTTTCAGAACGTTTAAAGGTCGAGCTGTACGCCAAAACAGAAGGAGCCAATCCAACAGGCTCTTTTAAAGACAGGGGCATGGTCATGGCCGTTGCGAAGGCGAAGGAAGAAGGCAGCAATACAGTCATGTGCGCCTCTACAGGAAATACCTCTGCATCAGCAGCAGCTTATGCTGCAAGAGCGGGCATGAGGTGCATCATTGTGATTCCTGAAGGGAAAATTGCGCTTGGGAAGCTTGCCCAGGCTGTTATGTACGGTGCTGAAATTTATTCTATTGAAGGTAACTTTGACGATGCATTGAAAATGGTCCGGAACATTTGTGAAGCAATGCCGATTACACTTGTCAACTCTGTAAATCCCTACCGGATTGAAGGACAAAAGACAGCAGCTTTTGAAATTTGCGAGCAGCTGGGTGAAGCACCGGACATCCTTGCCATCCCGCTTGGCAATGCCGGAAATATCACAGCTTACTGGAAAGGGTTTCAGGAATACCATAGGGCTAACAGCAGCGGCCTTCCGGAAATGAGAGGCTTTGAAGCAGAAGGAGCGGCGGCCATTGTCCGAAATCAAGTAATCGAAAACCCTGAGACCGTAGCCACAGCCATCAGAATCGGCAACCCGGCAAGCTGGGATAAGGCCGTAGCGGCTGCAGAAGAGTCAAAAGGGAAAATTGATGAAGTGACAGATGCTGAAATTTTGGAGGCTTATCAGCTTTTGGCAAAAGAAGAAGGCATCTTTGCAGAGCCTGCTTCAGCAGCATCTATTGCAGGCGTCATCAAGCAGCTGAAAACGGGCGAAATCAGAAAAGGCAGCAAAATAGCCGCCGTGCTGACAGGCAACGGATTAAAGGATCCAAATGTTGCGATTAACGTAGCGGAATTTAAGCCTCTCGTTCTTCCGAATGACGAAAGAATTGTCAGAGAGCACCTTGAAGGGGTACAGCTTGTATGAAGGAAAGCGACATGCTCACCATCACCGTACCGGGCAGTACAGCTAATCTAGGCCCGGGATTTGATTCAATTGGAATGGCACTTGGATGTACGCTGAAACTGACCTCTGTTCTTTCAGATCAATGGTTATTTGAGGGAGAAAGCAGCGAGGTTTCTGGACTTCCTGAAGGGAAAGAAAATCTTATTTATCAATCTGCTGCAAGAGCAGCTGCTGTATTTGATTTAGATCTGCCGCCATGCCATGTGAAGGTATGGAGTGATATCCCTGTCGCAAGAGGCCTCGGCAGCAGTGCTGCAGCCGTTGTGGCAGGAATAGAACTGGCGAATGAACTTTGCTCCCTTGAGCTGTCCAACATCGAAAAAACAAGGATTGCGAGCCTGATAGAGGAACATCCCGATAATGTCGGTGCATCTGTTTACGGAGGCCTTGTGATTGGACTGCATCAGGAAGAAGAAACCGAGATTATTCATGTCCCTTCAGTAAAGGTTGACACAGTTGCGATTATTCCTGCTTACAAGGTTTATACAAAGGATGCGAGGAACGTTTTGCCTGACCAGCTTCCCTATCGAAAAGCAGTGGAAGCAAGTGCTGTCAGCAATCTTCTGACAGGAGCCATTATGTCAGGCAACTGGGAGCTTGCCGGCAGGATCATGAAAAAAGATTTGCTGCACCAGCCCTACCGCCATGTGCTCATCCCGGAATACAGGGAGGCGCTTGAGGTAATTGAGGAAACAGGTGCATACGGGGCAGCAATCAGCGGTGCTGGCCCAGCTGTTCTGTGCTTTGCCGCTTGCGGAGAAGGAGAGCAGCTTGAAATGCTGCTTGCAGAAAAATTTCCTGCCTGCCAAGTAAAACAGTTTAGCATCCCAAAAGAAGGAAGCACTGTCCATTATTCTGAAAAAATGGTATCAGCTGCTCAAAAAAATAGGAGCATCTAACAAAGCAGCTTTTTACTAGCTGCTTTGTTTTTCGTTTACAAGATCATTTAAAAGGATTTTTATTTCGTATGTCGAAATAATTATCTATATCCCCAAAAAGGAGACTATTATATGAACAGCAGCCAAAAGCAGCCAGTATTGGCAGAAGATCTTTACCAATTAACCTCTCTCACAGATCCGCGCCTTTCACCTGATGGCAAAAAAGCCGTCTATGTAGAGACAAAGATCAAGAAAGAAAATCATCAATACATATCCTCCCTGCATGTCGCCGTTCTTCGGAGCAAGCATCTCTCCCAATGGACGCATGGTGAGCACAGGGATCATTCGCCCCGCTGGTCCCCAGACGGGAGCAAGCTTGCTTTCTTATCTGACAGATCTGGGAAAACCCAGCTTTATGTTATGAGCAGCAATGGGGGAGAAGCAAGACAGCTGACGGATTCTATCTATCCAGCATCAGCTCCTGTCTGGTCTCCTGACGGGAAATCCCTCTTGTTCTCCTTATCCATTTCAGATGGCCAGGCTTACGGGGATCTGGAAGAAAAAGATAAGTTTCCAGAGCCGCTTACCGTAAGGAACATGAGCTACAAATCAGACGGCAGCGGATTTTTAAAGGACAGGGAAAGCCAGCTGTTTCAGCTGAATATGGAAACAAAGGAAATCGTCCAGCTGACTCATGAAAAGAAGGGAGCCCGCTCAGCGGTCTACCATCCAGACGGCGGGCGGATCGCTTTTGTAACAGATCGCTCGGAGAATCCGGATTTATCACTGGAATCTCATGTTTTTATCCAAGAGCTAGGCGGGGAAAAGGCTGTTCAGCTCACGGATGGAAAAGCCTATTTCGACAGTTTGTCTTTTTCGCCTGATGGCAGGTATTTGGCTTTCCTAGGAAATGAAAGAGATTATTTCAGTGCGTCCAGCAGCAAGCTGTACCTCTATGATTACGCAGCCCAAACAGTGATTTGCCTGACAGAAGGTCTTGATCTGCATATTAGTGACGCTGCAGCAGGGGATGTGCTGTACAGAAATGTCTATCCGGGAATTCAATGGACAGAGGATTCAGAAGGATTTTATTTTATTGCAAGCGACAGGGGAAGCACTTCTATCCACTATGGCTCTATAGACGGGGCTGTCTTTCCTGTCAGAGCGGAAGAAGAGCATGTTTATGGTTTAGCACTGAATCCTTCAGAGCACACAGCGGTAGCCGGTATTTCTTCTTTAACAGAGCCCTGCGAGCTCTTCTTGCTGGATTTTAAAACAGGAGAGAGCACACGGCTTACTGAGGCAAACAAGGAATATACAAGTGGAAAGGATATCAGCAAGCCTGAAGCAATGACTCTGAAAGCAGAAGACGGCCTTGAGCTTCATGGCTGGATAATGAAGCCTCATGGGTATACAGAAGGGGAAAAATATCCGCTTTTGCTTGAAATCCATGGAGGTCCTCACATGATGTATGCCAATACATACATGCATGAATTTCAAGTGCTGGCAGCTGCAGGCTACTGTTTACTTTTTATTAACCCTCGAGGAAGCCAAGGGTACGGCCAGCATTTCGCAGACCTTGTAAGAGGGGATTACGGCGGAGATGATTACAGGGATGTAATGGCAGCTGTTGATCATGCACTGTCTTCCTGCGCCTTTATTGATAAGGAGAGGCTGGGAGTTACCGGCGGAAGCTATGGCGGTTTTATGACCAACTGGATCGTCGGCCATACAAACCGCTTTAAAGCAGCTGTCACACAGCGTTCGATTTCCAATTGGCTCAGCTTCTATGGGGTTAGTGATATCGGACATTACTTTACAGAATGGGAAGTTGGCTATGATCCGTTCGATTCTCCTGAAAAGCTGTGGGAGCACTCACCAATCAAATATGCCAAAAACATCGAAACACCGCTCTTGATTTTACACAGTGAAAAAGATTACCGCTGCCCGATTGAGCAGGGAGAACAGCTCTTTATTGCACTGAAAAGGCTCCGCAAAGAGGCCAAATTTGTGCGTTTTCCCGAAAGCAGCCATGACTTGTCGCGAAATGGCCATCCAAAGCTCAGAACAGACCGTTTGAATTTGATAAAAGACTGGTTTGAACAATACTTAAAATAAGCAAACAAAAAACCCGATGGCTTGCCATCGGGTTTAAAATGCGAATTAAAATACTTGTTCTACTTCCAATACTCCAGGCACTTCTTCAAGCAATGCGCGCTCAATGCCTGCTTTTAATGTGATGGTTGAGCTTGGGCAGCTGCCGCATGCACCGAGAAGGCGAAGCTTTACAATACCGTCTTCCACGTCAACCAATTCACAGTCTCC
Organism: Metabacillus kandeliae; assembly: GCF_021166585.1. Classification (GTDB taxonomy): domain Bacteria; phylum Bacillota; class Bacilli; order Bacillales; family Bacillaceae; genus Metabacillus_B; species Metabacillus_B kandeliae. Next base: position 37,260 of record NZ_JAJOZE010000013.1, on the reverse strand, counting down.
GCCATCGCGAAGCAGGAATGGGCGAAGCTTATCGAGTACTTCCTGTACTTGTTCTCTCATTTCGATCTGTGTTTCTTCCACGCTGATCGACTCCTTCCTTTGATACCATTATATTCAAGAGGGACTTATAAATCTAATGTCATGCCTTCATCATTTTTTTCTCTTTATCTAACTCATTTTATCATATTTCATCAGGAAGACAAAAGGATAATTTCCCTCTGAAAAGACAATGGAATATAGGCGGGAAATCAAATACAATTAAATCACACAAGGGGGAATGGTAATGAAGAAGAACGTTGAAATTTGTGTATATGGGGCAGAAGTTCTCTGTGCAAGCTGTGTGAACCTGCCATCATCAAAAGAGACATGCGAATGGCTTCAGGCAGCCATCAGCAGAAAATATCCTGAACAGCCATTTACAGTTACTTATATAGATATTCATGAACCGCAGGAAGACGAAAGAAGGAAAAGCTATGCGGAGAAAGTGCTGAATGATGAATACTTTTACCCGCTTGTTGTAATCGAAGATACGGTTGTCGGCGAAGGCAATCCAAGGCTGAAGGCCGTATACAGCGAACTTGAAAAGTACGGATATCTTCCTGGAGCTATGTAAAATCTACTGTCCAAACAGGGCAAAGAATGACAGGCGGCACTGCCCCCATGCTGATAAAGTAAAGTGGAAGGGAGGAAGACAGATGGAAACGCTGAAGCATTTTAATGACAGCCTTGAGTACATTGAAAGCCATCTGGATCAGGAAATTGATCTTGGCAAGGCAGCATCCATTGCCTGTATGTCAAAATACCACTTTCAGCGGATGTTCAGTCTTTTGTCCGGAATGCCGATAGGCGAATATATCAGAAACAGGAGGCTGACAAAAGCAGCCCGGGAGCTCGCCTCTTCCAAGACAAAAGTGATCGACATTGCTGCCAGGTATGGTTATGAGACACCTGAATCTTTTTCCAAGGCCTTTAAAAATGCTCACGGAATAAGCCCTTCTGAAGCACGGGAAGGTACTCGGCCTCTGAATGCCTATCCACGTCTCTCCTTCCAAATTCAGATTAAAGGGGCTGTCGGAATGAAGTACAAGATTGTAAAGAAAGAAGCATTCAAGGCAATAGGCAAGGATATCTCCATTTCCACTGAAAACGGCGAGAACATGGTGAAAATTCCGCAATTCTGGCAGGAGGCATATGAAACCGGCTTCGAAAAAGAGCTTTCAGAAAAGGCAGGAAGCCTTGGGCTGCTCGGCATTTGCCTCCCTGATGAAAATGGCAGGATGACATATGCTATCGCTGCTGAAGGCGATGGCGGGATCCTCCCTGAAGGCTGGCGGGAATACAGCGTGCCTGCTGCTGATTATGCTGTTTTTGAAGCTGTCGGCCCGATGCCTGATGCTATACAGGAAGTGTGGAAAAGCATCTACTCCGAATGGTTTCCTTCTACAGGGTATAAGCAGGCGTCAGGGCTTGAGCTTGAGGTCTATCCTGAAGCTGGCCCTGACCGGGAGGACTTTAGAAGCGAGATTTGGATTCCCGTTGTAAGGAAATGAGCATAAAAAAAGGCAGGCTGCCAAACAGCCTGTCTTTTTATGCTCATCCGCTGTGGTACTTATACATCCAAAGAATACCGGATTTAAGAAGCCGCGGTACTCTTCCCATCAAAGGCCTGTCCGCAAGCAAACCAAAGCCGTGCTTTCTTCCGAGAGAACCGAGCACGCCTTTCAGCTTGAAGGCAGGAAACTCTTCTGGCAGCGGTTCGTTTTTCCAGCGTTTCAAAAGAACCTGTACAATCTGTTCTGCCTGTGCTTCAGCAAGCTGGGCGCTTGGTGCATGCGGAAGGCTCGCACAATCGCCGACAACAAAAACATTTTCATCGCTTGGCAGATGGTGGTGTGTTGTTAAAATAACTCTTCCCTGAGGATCTTTTTCTACATCCATCTCGCGTACAATACGGTTCGGCTGTATGCCGGCTGTCCAGACGATTGCATCCGCTGTGATCGCTTCCTCATGATTATAAACAACCCCGGGCTCGACTCTTGTAACATTGGAAGAACTGATGATGGTTACATTGTGTTCTTCAAACCATGCCTGCACATATCGGCTTAACCGTTCAGGGAACATGGACAGAATCAGCTTTCCGCGGTCCATAAGTACGATCTCAAGATCTTTTCTGCTTTCGCGCAGCTCGCTTGCAAGCTCTACTCCGCTAAGCCCTGCGCCGACAATAACCACCTTTGCTCCTGCGCCGAGGTTGTTCAGCTTTTGGGAGGTCTGGCGGGATTGGTCAATCGTTTGGATGCTGTAGGTGTACTCTACCGCCCCTGGTACGCCGTGATATTTATCTTCGCAGCCAAGGCCAATGATCAGTTCATCGTAAGGCAGAACATCATTGTTGGAAAACAGGACTTCTTTCTTTTCCCTGTCCACTTTTTCAACAGATCCGTATTTATGCTGAAGTCTGCTGTGCACTGGAAATTCAACACGGACATGGTGGTCGGAAATAGTACCGGCTGCAAGGGCGTAATATTCTGTTTTCAGACAGTGGTATGGATTTTTATCAACGAGGGTGATTTGAACGTCTTCTGGCAGATGATTCGGAGTCAGCTTTTGAAGCAATCGCATGCCGCCGTACCCTCCGCCAAGAATCACTAAATTTTTCATATGCGGATTCCCCTTTTTCATGTAGATCAATTAATATGCTAAACTTATAAATTTTGAGAAAACCTTTACAAATTCCATAAAAAAGTATATCGAACTTGGCGTTAAATCACAATAAGATGTAGGAAAATCACAAATATTTCCGATGGTTAAACTTTAACCTGTTAAGAATTAGGCCAAACATTCGACAGAGGGCTGGAAAAATCGTATAGTATAGATGCATCAGCATCCTGCTTCTCAAAGAAGGTTGAGACTGGATGCACCTAAGAGGTGACAGGCATGAAGCCAATAATTGAATTTTGCATTAGCAATCTGGCGAATGGTTCGCAAAAAGCATTGGAACAGCTCGAAAAAGACCCGAATCTCGATATCGTCGAATATGGGTGCCTCGGCTATTGCGGAAAATGCTTTGAATCCCTATATGCACTGGTTAACGGCGAAGCTGTAGCCGGTGAAACGCCAGAAGAGCTGGTTGACAACATATATCAGCACCTGGAAGAAAACCCAATGTTCTAAGAAAAGCGCAAGCCGCTTGACCAGCCCCGACAAGCATAAGACGGGCAGCCGGAGAAAGGCGATTCTTCCTTTCTCTGGATGACGGGCTTATGACCTCGAGGGGCTAGCGGCTGAGCAAAACAAAAAATAACGCAGTACAAATTTTTTATCCAGCTGCGTATATGAAGAAAAGCGGGCTCGATGTCAGAGCCCGCTTTTGCATTAATTGGCTGCCCGCTGTTTTTCAGCCCGGATTTCCTGCCATTGGTCTTTAGCCATTTGGATCACGCTTTTTTCAAGAAATTCTTTTTGCCGTTCGATAATCCTTGAAAAATAAAGCGTTGCCTGATTAGTCCGGCCGAGCCGCCTGTTTAATTCGCCGGCAAGGTAAAGGACTCTCACTTCAGACAAATGAGAGCCTTTAAAGTCGCCTGTTGAATAGGATTGAGTGTACTCGTCTGCCGCAAGCTGCATAAACCGGAATTCCTGCGCTGTTTTTCCTTCTGTCCGGTAGAGCCAGGCAAGACGCAGAAAGATGCCGGCTGCTGCAACGTGTTTTTCCTGCTTCAGCTGTGCGCAGTAAATGGCAAGTTTATAGGTATTCAATGACTGTCTGAGATCTCTTTCGCCGCAATAATTTAATTTTCCCCAGTTGCTCCATACCTTTTCTTCAATCGCATCGAGCGTCCGCGGAGGAAAATAGCTGGAGAATTCATCTGAGAAGGAGTACCCGCATTCCGGGCAGACAGTAATATAGTAGTAAAGAGGGTTGCGGTTTTCAGAATCGTAATAAGAACAAAAATCTGTATCATGCTGAATCGGCCTTACATACTTTGACCGCAGCTTTTTTGTCGTAAAGCCGTGGCTGCAGACAAGGCATTTCACATGTTTATCATAAAGGCAGTCAGTCTCATTCATTTGAATACCTCCTTAAAAGAAAATGTGACGAACTATTTTGTGGTTCTATTATACTACTAATGTTGTGAAAAAAGAACTATAATGACGCAAGGTGAAAAATACTTTCTGTTTTGGTCATTCAGGAGAAGAATTATGCGAAGTTTATAAATGGCGGTTCGATGGAACAGGACTTTCGGTTAGTATTTGTGGAATGGAGGGTGAAAGCTGCGCATAATGTATGTAACTCGTGCATAATGGGTGAGAGCTGAGCATAGGGTTCCGAGCCCAAGCATAAAGAGCAGAAAGCTGCGCATAAAGCTTGAGAACCTGCGCACAAAAGCCTGATTCCCGCGCATAAGCAGCATTAAAAGGATCTAGAAACTCTATGTATTTCCATTACAGGCCGTAAATAGCTTCAATTATTAAGTAAACCGTCAGCTCACTTCAATTTTCAGCATAAAACAGCAAAGACCCCATACATAAAATGCAGGAGGTCTTTACCGATATATTCAAACGGGGGATGTTTATATTGTTAACAGCCTATATAAATTCTATACTGTTAAAAATGAACTTTTTTTGGAGGAGAATATGAATTCTTTTCATTTCACTAAGATGCATGGTCTCGGAAACAATTATATTTACGTTAACCTTTTTGAGGAAAAAATAAATGAAGAAGATCTTGCAGATGTTGCACAGATGGTCTCGAATGTTAATACAGGCATCGGATCAGACGGCTTGATCCTTATTTGCCCATCTGACAAAGCTTCAGTAAAGATGCGCATTTTTAACAGTGACGGTTCAGAAGGGAAGAATTGTGGAAACGGCCTTCGCTGTGTAGCGAAATATGCTTACAGCCGCCACCTTGTCTACAATCCGAGATTTACGATTGAGACGCTCTCAGGAATTGTGGAAGCTGAGGTTCATATGGCAGACGGCCATGTGTCTGATGTCACGATTGACATGGGAGCTCCGCGCCTGAAAAAAGGCGACCTGCCGATGACCGGGGACGCAGAAAGTGAAACCATTGCAGAGCAAATGGAGTTCAACGGCCAGCTTTACCAAGCAACAGCACTTTCCATGGGAAACCCGCATATTATTTTCTATGTGGATGATATTGAAAAAGCTCCCGTAACAACACTTGGTCCTTTTGTCGAAAAGGATGCGAGATTCCCAGAAAGCGTTAATACTGAATTTGTTCAAACTGTCAAAGAAGATGAGATGCATTTCCGCGTCTGGGAAAGAGGCTCAGGCGTGACACAGGCCTGCGGTACTGGCGCCTGCGCAGCAGTCGTTGCCTCTGTTCTGAACGGTTATGCCAAAAGAGGGGCGGATACTATTGTGCACCTTGCAGGCGGCGATTTAATCATCAACTGGACTGAGGAAGGGCGCGTGATGATGACTGGCCCGGCTGAAGTCATTTGCGAAGGTATTTACTATTATCAATCATTTGAGACTGAATGACAGGTAGAGTATACTAGCAGTATGATTTAAATGAAGGAGTGTTTTAAAATGAGCGAGCTATTGACTATTACAGAAGCAGCCGCCTTTCAGATAAAAGATATGATGAAAGAAAACGAAGAAGAAAATGCCTATCTTCGTGTTTCTATAAATGGCGGCGGATGCAGCGGCCTTTCGTACGGAATGGGTTTCGACCATGAGATACAAGAAGGCGACACAGAGTTAAAGCTGCACGGCTTGACAGTTCTTGTGGATAAAGAAAGCGCGCCTGCACTGAAGGGAACTGTGATTGACTTTAAACAATCCATGATGGGCGGCGGGTTTACAATTGATAACCCGAATGCTATTGCATCATGCGGCTGCGGTTCTTCTTTCAGAACAGCTGCAAATGCCGGTGCCCCTGAAGAGTGCTAAAACTGATTCGGCCCTAGCTTTACGAAAAATCTCCCTTTTTTATAAGGGGGATTTTTTAGTTGATGTTCAGCAAAACAGAAAAATTGTGCTTCAAAAGGAGAATGCTTTCTAAGCATCCAATATGATTAGCTATGCTGGACTATTTTCTTGTTATGTACATATGAAAGCATATTTTAAGAATAGCAGCATCTAAAAAATCCCTCCCCTCTCAGGCTGTGTTCCATGTATAATAAAAGTAATCTGGAAAATGGAGGAAATGGCAGTGACCTTTCCTGTGTACATTTTTGGCATACATCCGCATTTTATAATGGAATCGCTTTCTTACTTTATTGGCTTCAGGATCTATTTATGGAAGAGAAGAAAAGAGAACATTCCGACAGACACCGCCATGTGGGTTGTCGTCGGAGCAGTGCTTGGGGCAGCCTTGGGATCAAAGGTGCTTTATTGGCTGGAGAGTCCTGATCAGACAATAGCCAACTGGAACAGTCTGGCTTATTTATTGCAGGGAAAAACCATTGTAGGCGGTCTGCTTGGCGGGTTAATCGGTGTGGAGCTCGCAAAAAAATGGGCTGGGTGGCAATCCTCCACAGGGGATGATTTTGTTCTTCCGCTGGCGATTGGCATGATGATCGGCCGCATCGGCTGCTTTCTCACAGGGCTTGATGACCATACATACGGCACTCCTACTGCATGGATTACAGGCATTGATTTTGGAGACGGCGTAAAAAGGCATCCCACCTCGCTTTATGAAATTGCCTTTCTGCTATGTATCGCATTTTTCATTCTTTATTTGAAGAAAAAAGATAAACCATGGGATGGCTTTTATTTTCAGGTTTTTATGCTCGGATATTTAACATTCCGGCTTTTCATTGATTTTATTAAGCCGACACCTGACCTGTTTTTAAATATGAATAACATCCAGCTGGCAAGCATTGCTGGAATTCTTTATTACATACAGCTTGTAGCAAGAAAAGCGAAAGCAATCGAAAGGAGTACGCTTCATGCCTAATCGTCCCTATCTCTTTTATGAATTGACAAACAGCATTTGCTCCACCTGTCTCCGCAAAGTAGAAGCGAAAGTGGTTATTGAGAATGAGAAGGTGTATATGATCAAGCACTGTTTTACACATGGACGGGAACGCGTCCTGATCTCAACAGATGTTGAGTATTATAAACGGTGCAGGGATTTTATCAAGCCGTCTGAAATGCCTTACCGCTGGAATACTCCTGTCAAATACGGCTGCCCTTATGATTGCGGCCTCTGTCCTGATCACGAGCAGCACAGCTGCCTGACGCTCCTTGAAGTAACGGAGCGCTGCAACTTGAAATGTCCGATTTGCTATGCGGAGTCTTCCCCTGTAAAAGGCAAATTCCGTTCGCTTGAAGAAATTGAGTTTATGCTTGATGCTATAGTGAAAAACGAACGCGAGCCCGATATCGTTCAGATCAGCGGCGGGGAACCGACCATTCACCCTCATTTTTTCGATATTCTGGACATGGCGAAGGAGCGGCCGATTAAGCATATAATGGTGAACACAAACGGGCTGCGGATCGCCAATGATAAAGAGTTCGCAAGACGTCTTGCATCATACGCACCCGGCTTTGAAATCTACCTCCAGTTTGACAGCTTTGATCCTGAATCACTGATTGAACTGCGGGGAGTGGATTTAACAGATGTGCGCAAAAAAGCGATTGATCATTTGAATGAGTTCAATTTGTCTACTACATTGGTTGTTACGCTGAAAAAAGGTCTGAATGATCATGAAGTCGGCGAAATCATTCAATATGGCCTCAAGCAGCCTTGCGTAAGAGGAGTCACCTTTCAGCCGATACAGGCTGCAGGACGCCTCGAAGACTTTGACCCGGCGACTGACAGGCTGACACTGTCTGAAGTGCGCCAAATGATCATTGACCAATCAGAGGTTTTCAACAAAGAGGATATTATTCCTGTTCCATGCCATCCTGACTGCCTTGCAATGGGGTATGCGCTCAAAATGAACGGCAATGTCACACCGCTCACTGGTATGATTGATCCGGACATTCTGCTTGAAGGGGAAAGGAACACGATCGTATTTGAACAGGATGAAAATATCCAAAAAATGATTTTTAAACTATTCTCGCTGAATCATTCTCCGGATTCCTCCGCATTGTCGCTGAAGGATCTGCTTTGCTGCCTGCCGAAAGTATCAATGCCTGGACAAATCGGCTACGATAATGTTTTTCGCGTGATTATCATGCAATTTTTAGATGCCTACCAGTTTGATATCCGTTCTGTGAAGCGTTCCTGCGTGCATATTGCCCATCCGGACGGACGCATTATTCCTTTTGATACGTATAACCTGTTCTACCGTGATGAAAAGGAAGAGATGCTGAAAAAGATCCGCGCGGAAGTGGAGATGGGGAGGGTGTAATGGCAGATAACAAAGATGTTTGGAATCAGCTCTGGCTGGGGATCGTTATACCGGTTTTTTTCTATTTGCTTTCCTTTATCCTCCTTACATCAGGCCGCTTTTGGCTTATATTCATAGCACCGGTTCTGCACATTGCCGCTATCATTGCTGCTTTTGCATTTGGAAAAATAAGACTCGGCCAAGGATTGCTTATTGCTCTTGGATTGGTTATTTTACTGGTCGCAGCTTGTTTTGGCCTTATTTTTAGTATGAATAATTAAGGAAGCCGGAGAAAAAATGGTGAACATAAAAAAGTACCAGTCCTCTGATTTAGAGGAACTTATCAGCTTATTTTTCCAAACCGTCCATACAATCAACAAGCAGGATTATACAGGAGAACAGCTTGCGGCATGGGCGCCTGAAGAAGAGAGAGAAACGATGGCTGCTTCATGGGGAGCCTCCTTAAGCCGGAATATTTCCTTTAAAGCAATTAAGGATGGCCGCATAGCGGGCTTTGCAGACATGACAATAGCCGGCCATCTGGACCGCCTTTATGTTCATAAGGAGTTTCAGAGACAGGGAATTGCTTCTGCTTTGGCTGCTGCACTCGAATCAGAAGCATTGAAGTTTGGGATTAAATTAATGGATACGGATGCCAGCATCACAGCCAGACCGTTTTTTGAACATATCGGCTATCAAGTGGAAAAAGAACGGTGCATCTTAAAAAACGGTGTTGAATTGATCAATTATAGAATGATGAAAAGAATACAAAAAAACTGACCTGAATGGTCAGTTTTTTAATGTTTTATTTTCCTTCAAACAAGCTTGTGCTGTGCAGCGGCTGCACGCGCGCTTTTGGATCCATGTACGCCTTTGCATTGTTAACAGCAGTAGGCGCTTCGCCGAAACCGCTCGCAATCAGGTTTACTTTTCCTTCATACGTGCAGATGTCTCCTGCTGCGTAAATGCCTTCAATGTTCGTTTCCATTTTGCTGTTTACAAGGATGGAGTTCTTTTCAATCTCAAGTCCCCAGTTTTTAATTGGGCCAAGAGATGAAACAAAGCCGAAGTTGACAATCAGTTCGTCAATTTCTACCAATTCCTTGCGGTCGCCTTTTACTTCTTCAAGGCCAACCTGCTGCACATGATCTTCACCATGAAGCTCTGTCGGCACATAAGGAGTCAGGATTTCCACCTTGGAATTTTTCAAAAGCTCCACACTGTGCTCATGGGCGCGGAACTTATCTCTGCGGTGAACGAGCATAACCTTTTCTGCCACAGGCTCAAGCATCAGCGCCCAGTCAACTGCAGAGTCGCCTCCGCCGCAAAGCATAACCCGCTTGCCGGAAAAGTAATTCATATCTTCTACAAAATAATGAAGGTTTTTCTTTTCGTATTTCTCTGCTTCTTCAAGCTCCATCCTGCGCGGCTGGAAAGCGCCGTTTCCTGCAGTAATGATAATGGTTTTGGAGTAATGGACTTCACTTTCAGTCGTTAGTTTGAAAACACCGTCAGCTTGTTTTTCAACAGACTCTACTGCTTGCTCAAGGCAGACAGCAGGTTCAAACTGAGCCATTTGTTCCTTTAGATTATTGATTAGCTCCTGGGCGCGGATTTTCGGAAATCCGGCTACATCATATATGTATTTTTCAGGATAAAGGGCAGACAGCTGGCCGCCAAGCTGCGGCAGACTTTCAATGATCTTTACGCTTGCCTGGCGCATACCGCCGTAAAAGGCTGTAAACAGACCAACTGGACCTCCACCGATAATGGTAATGTCATAAACCTTTGTATCTTCCTTCACAATCGTTCCCCCCAGCAAATAAAATACTTATTGAAATCCATAATACCATACTTTTTTAAAATCAGTTTAAAACGAAATGGCCTAAAGAAAGGCAAAAAAGTTATGTATTATGATATAGGATTCTCCGATTTTATACAATATTATTTGAATTTTCTTATCTTTCGACAGGAAATTATTTATAACTTGAAAAAAAAAGAGGAAAGGAATATGATGATATATAGACATCATTATTATAATTTTTCTGTGGTTTTATAGTGTTTTGTGTGTTTTTGCGGAGAGGTAAGTGAAGGATTTCACAAACTTTTTTGCTGAAAAAAGAAATATTATGCGAAAAAGGGCAGAAAATAAGGTTGGACCTATTTTCTGTACTCATTTCAAAATCTATTAGATGGATGTGATTCTTGTGAGAAAGCCAAAAGTTCTTATTTTGGGTGCTGGTTACGGCGGTCTTATGACGGTGACTAGGCTTCAAAAACAATTGGGTGTCAATGATGCCGAAATCACGCTTGTGAACAAAAATGATTACCACTACGAAACAACGTGGCTTCATGAAGCATCAGCAGGTACAATTCACCATGATAAAGCACGCTACCAGGTGAAAGAAGTTATTAATACAAGCCGTGTTAACTTTGTTAAAGGCAATGTTGTTGCCATTGATAAAGAAGCGAAGAAAGTCAAATTGGAAGACAGAGAATTGGATTATGACTACCTTGTTATTTCGCTTGGTTCAAATCCTGAAACATTCGGCATTAAAGGTCTGAAGGAATATGCCTTCGGAATTACAAATATTAACGCTGCACGCCAGCTTCGCGAGCATATTGAATATCAATTTGCCACATATAATACAGAAGCAGTAAAACGCAACGAGCGCTTGGCAATCGTTGTCGGCGGTGCCGGCTTTACTGGCATCGAATTCCTTGGCGAGCTTGCAGAGCGGGTTCCTGAGCTTTGCCGCGAGTATGACATTGATCAGAAAAACGTCCGTATTATCTGTGTAGAAGCAGCACCGACTGCTCTTCCTGGATTTGATCCGGAACTGATTGAGTATGCAGTGAATTTCCTTGAGCAGCGCGGAGTAGAGTTCAAAATTGGCACTGCGATCAAAGAATGCACTGAAGAAGGCATTATCGTTGCAAAAGGCGAAGAGATGGAAGAAATCAAAGCTGATACAGTTGTTTGGGCAGCAGGTGTCCGCGGAAACAGCGTTGTAGAAGAAGCTGGTTTTGAAAACATGCGTGGACGCGTAAAAGTAAGCCCTGAGCTTCGCGCACCAGGACATGATGAAGTATTCGTTATCGGTGACTGCTCACTGATCATCAACGAAGAAATCAACCGTCCATTCCCTCCAACTGCGCAAATCGCTATGCAGCAAGGGGAAACTTGTGCGAAAAACATCGCCGCACTAGTGAAAGGCCAAGGCCAGCTTGAACAATTCAAGCCTGATATTAAAGGTACTGTGGCATCACTTGGCGAAAGCAATGCTGTTGGTATGGCATTCGGCAAAAAACTTTACGGAACAAAAGCCTCTTTCATGAAAAAAATGATCGACAACCGCGCCCTCTTCATGGTCGGCGGACCAGGCATGGTTCTGAAAAAAGGTAAATTCAAATTCTTCTAAGCCGATGCTTGAAGAATGACTATACAAGAAAAAGGCAAAAGCAAACAGGCTTTTGTCTTTTTTTAACTTCAAGGCTTTGTTAAAGAAAAAAAGTTGATTTTTCCGCACCTGTTGATTGGAGTGGCAGGCGGGAGACTCCTGCGGGAGCAGCGGGACAGGTGAGACCCCACAGGCGTTAAGGCGCCGAGGAGGCTCACCGCCCGCCCCGCGGAAAGCGGACGCCTGAAACGGAAATCAACAGCCAATTTAATAGAGCCAACTTCAAAGAGAGGATGGAGATGGAATGGAAAAGAGAGGAAATGTCTGGCTGGCTGCAGCAGGGCTGGTGACCGATCAAGAAGGAAAATGGCTTGTTGTGAAAAAGAAGTACGGGGGCTTGAAGGGGAAATGGTCGCTGCCTGCCGGATTTGTGAACCATGATGAAACATTGGACCAGGCGATCCTAAGAGAAATAAAGGAAGAAACAGGCGTTGAAGCTTCGCTTGAAGGGCTGATTGGAATCAGAACTGGAGTGCTTCAGCATAAAATAAGCGATAACATGCTGATTTTCAAGCTTCATGCCCTGACAGAAACCATAACAGCACAGGAAAAAGAGTTATCTGAAGCAGCTTTTCTTTCACCGGAAGCGCTAAAAAAGGATCCGGACTCATCACTTTTGCTTCAATCATTTTTAGACAGAAACATAGCACCGCAATTTGATGTATATAAAGATTTTAATCCGGGTGATCACTTTGGTTATACGGCATATCACTTATTTTTATAATATTCAAAATAATAAGAAAATAAGAGGATGAGCGAGTAAAAGCCTAATGTACTCGCTTACATCAGAAGATTTGTAAGTTTTTCTCCCTTTATTCTTGACAGAATACCTGTTATCTTAATATTCAATCAATACAAAAGGGGAGAGATTAGCATATGAATTCCACAAAAGCAGAGAAAAAAGTTTGTCCATATTGTTCTGGAAAAGGATACTTCCAGCTGCTGCTTGGAGGATCAGAAACATGCGACTGCTGCCAGGGTACAGGGAAGAAGTAAAAATTTTCTAAAAACGAGATTGACTCGCCTTACCCCCTTTCAGTAAACTAGAATTGTCTAGAAAAAGGGGTGCTGGGCATGAATATAGCAGTTGTGATCATTTCCATGGTCTTATTTTTCGTTCTATTCTTCGGAATCGGATTTATCTTGAATATGCTCCTGCGGAAATCATGGGTAATGGCCATCGTTTATCCGCTTGTCTGCATAGCCATTATTCAGCAGATTAACGTAAAGAACTACTTTACTATGCCTGTGCAATCATTTGAATCTCTTGGGCATAAAATTGTTTCCCTTGCACCGGCAGACATGCTGATCCTATCCAGCGGCCTGACTGGAGCAATCTTAGCCGGAATTACCATCAAAACATTAAGAAAAAGAGGATATCAAATGTTTTAGCTTCCCGCTGTGCAGGGAGGCTTTTTATTTTGCGGAAATTTTGTTACCTAAGGGCCTGTTTCAGCTGCATTAGACGTGGGATTGCTGATTATTGGGTGTGAGGCAGGGCAATGAGCTAGTCCAGCCAGCCGTTATCGGCGGATTGCCTTAAACTATCAGCGGATCACCTTAAAATATCGGCGAGCTTTTCAATATATCGAGCACTTCCAAAATTATATCAGCGACCTCCTATCTCATACGCCAGTTCAGCTGCAAACCACTTCCAGCTCTCCAGAACGTCTTCGCCATTTCAGCAGGAGGAATACTTTTTTCCAATTGTGGGAAAGAATAGACTGTTGAGAGGAGAGGATAAGAGACATATGAAAAAGATGGTAACTCTTTTTCGCAGGCTTACTTTTATTCTTTTATTTATTGCAGCCCTGATGGTCACCCTGAGTGCGATTACTGGAGTGAAAGCAGAGGATTTAGCAGCATGGGGAAATTCACATAAGCAAAATACGGACGAGCAGCAGGCTAATATTTTCGGATTGGAGTTTAAATCACTCTTTAACGGAAACCGCTTACATAACTACGCTGCAGCTGCAGCGGAAAGGCAGCCTGATTTGGAAACGGCATTTGAATGGGACCGATATCCAAAAAAGACTGTTACAGCAACTGGATACACAGCTGGCTATGAATCAACAGGGAAGAAGGCGGGTCACCCGTTATACGGCATCACTTTCTCTGGTGTTAAAGTTAAAAGGGACTTGTATTCAACGGTTGCAGCTGATTTAAAGGTTTTTCCGGTGGGCACCATTTTATTTATTCCGGGCTACGGCTACGGAGTGGTTGCTGACAAGGGAGAAGCCATAAAGGGAAATGAATTGGATTTATATTATAAGACAGTGGATGATGTGTATGCCAACTGGGGAAAGAAGAAGCTGGATGTCTATGTGATCCGCCAGGGCAGCGGCCGGCTGACGGAGAAAGAGCTGTCGCAGCTGAACGAGGATCAGACAATGCAGGCATTCAGGCAGCAATATGTGAGTGCCGAGACTAAAAAATAAAGACAGCCTGTCCTAAACGGACAGGCTGTCTTTATTTCACGAAGAAAAATGTCCAGGGTGCAATAAATCTGCCAGGTGTTCAAGACCTTCAAGAAGTCTTGGAGATGGCCGGCAATAAAGCGCTTCTTGCAGCAGGTGAATCTGATTCCGCTGAACAGCCGCAGATGACCCGGAATTCTGCCTTTTCAGCACAAGCTCCGGCTTCATCCTTTTTTGGCTGACGCCGACCCATGCTAGAAAAATATAGTCAGGGTTTCTTGAAAGAACATCCTTCCAATCTGTTTGTATGCTTGCGAGCTCCACATCTTCAAAGATATTAACAGCCCCTGCAAGCGCACTGATTTCCGTAAGCCAGTTAATCCTTCCAGGAGTAAAAATAGGATTTGGCCACCATTCGAAATATATTCGCGGCTTATCCTGCAGCTGTTCCGCTTTGCTCCGGTAATGGGTAATTTTTTCGTTATACTGACTAACAAATTTTCTGCCTGTTTCCCCAAGTCCGCATGCCTCGCTTAAGGTCAGCAGGTCTTCCGCAATATCGTCCAGGGACTGAGGGTTAAAAACGATATGGGGAATCTGTCTTTTGACAAGCTCTTCCACGTTTTTTTCCATCCCTGGAACGCTGAGTGAAGCAAGCACAAGATCAGGATTCATTTTTTCAACAGAATCCATGTTAATGGAAAGATCCGGACCCAGTCTTGGAAGGCTTGCGACCGACTCAGGCCAGTCTGAATAGTCATCTACAGCAGCCAGCTGGTCTTCGAGCCCGAGGAAGGCTGCAAGCTCAGTATTGCTCGGACATAGTGAAAGGAGTCTCATATGTGTCACCTACACAATAAATAAATAGTAAATCAGAATAGATAAAAGAATGCCTGTCAAGCCTCCGAAAAAGACTTCAATCGGCTGATGGCCGAGCAATTCTTTCAGCTTTTTAATTTTTTCTTTTTCCTGTGCCTGCGGCCAGTCTTTTGCTTCAGATACAAATCGGTTAAAATCCACGACCAGTTTGTTCAGCACTGTTGCCTGTTCCCCTGCAGCCCGTCTGACGCCAGTCGCATCAAACATCGTAATGACGGCTACAATGGCCGCTACAGCAAAGATGGAAGAATCAAATCCTTCCTCAAGCCCGACAGCTGTGGCAAGGGCTGTTACAGCTGCAGAATGAGAGCTTGGCATTCCGCCTGTACTTGTTATTAAAGACCAGTCCCATTGCCTGATGGCGATAAAGTGAATCGGTACTTTTACAAATTGGGCAAAGAAGATAGCGAATAATGCCGCAAGAAGCGGGAAGTTAAAAAGGATATTCATTATGGCGAAACCCTTCCTTTCAATCACAAAGGTACTTGCAAAATGCCTTGTAAGCATGCTGCGTATGAAAATTTCAAATGCTCTGATACAATATTAACATGAAAGTGGGGGATTCTTTCATGAAGGAATATCCTGCAGAGTATTATCAGTTTTTCGTTTCATTTAATGAAGGCGATTACTATACTTGCCATGATCTCTTAGAGGATATCTGGCTCACAGATAAAGAGAACCTTTTCTTGAAGGGTCTATTGCAAATGTCAGTTGCCATTTATCATTATGAATATGGCAATGTAAAAGGGGCTCGTTTAATGATGCTTGCAGGAAAACAATACATACAGCCCTACCGCCCTTTTTACTGGGGAATCGACCTTGAAAGAGTTCATGTTTTTATGGAAAAGTGCTTATCCATTATACCACATGAAATAGACAAGGTACCCTACGAACTGGCAAATGAACTGCCTTCTTTTCCCTCATTATTTTTATACCTGGATGATCGTAAAGAAAAACATTTCGAGGAGGAATAAACATTGTTTCAAGTGCAATCTCTTTTAAACTGGAACGAGGATACCATTGTGCTGGGAGTGTTTCAAAAAAACAATCAGCTTGGCGGTTTGCTTTCCATTCTGGATGAAAAGCTGGAAGGACAAATTTCCGAACTGATGAAAGAAGGCGATATTTCTCCAAAAAGAGGAGAAATCTCAAAGCTTTATCCGCTCGGAAAAATGAGTACAAAACGAATCTATCTTGCAGGTCTTGGAAAAGAAAAAGAATTTACCTTTGAAGCGGCAAGGGAGATTTTCGGGAAGCTGTTTCAGTCACTTCAGAAAGCAAGAATCCAGACGGCAGCGGTTGCAGCTGATACGTTTTTAACTGAGGAAATGGATATCCTGGAAATTAGCCATGCTATGGGTGAGGCTCTTCATCTATCCACTTATCAAGTGCAGAATTACAAGCACAAGTCGAATGAACCTGAAAAGCCGATCCAGCAGATGACGATCATTTCTGAAAAAGACTCAGCTGAAATACAGGCAGCTTTAAATGTAGGAGAGGCATACGGGAAAGGAACGAACTCAGCCCGAACACTTGTTAATATGCCCGGAAACATCCTGACAGCTTCTGAATTGGCAGAATACGCTGCAAGGCTTTCGGAAAAATATGGATTTGAATGCGAAATTCTGGAAAAGGAAGATATGGAAAAGCTCGGCATGGGCGGCATGCTTGCAGTAAATCAAGGATCTGCAGAGCCCCCGAAAATGATTGTCCTTAAATATCAGGGCAGAGAAAACTGGGAAGATGTGATCGGTCTTGTAGGAAAAGGCATCACCTTCGATACAGGCGGTTATTCCATTAAGCCGAAGGATGGCATTGTCGGAATGAAAACCGATATGGGCGGAGCTGCGGCAGTGCTTGGCGCCATGGAAATTGTCGGAGAAACAAAGCCTGAGCAAAATATCGTGGCCGTGATCCCGTCAACAGATAACATGATCAGCGGAAGCGCAATGAAGCCTGATGATGTCATCATTTCCATGAGCGGAAAAACAATTGAAATCCTGAACACGGACGCTGAGGGACGCCTTGTGCTTGCTGATGGCCTGACTTATGCCAAACATCACGGAGCAGAAGTGCTTGTTGACATTGCAACACTGACAGGCGGCGTGATTGTGGCGCTTGGGACTGAAATGACTGGTTCCATGACAAATAATGAGGGTCTCTATAAACAAGTACTTGAGGCAAGTGAAGAATGCGGTGAGCCGATGTGGCAGCTGCCGATCACAGAGAAGGATATGAAGAGAGTGCGGAACAGCCAGATGGCTGATTTGAACAACTCCCCAGGCAGAGAGGGACATGCGATTATGGCCGGTGCCTTCCTAAGAGAGTTTGCAGAAGGTTCGCCATGGGTGCATCTCGATATTGCAGGGACGGCAACGACTAAGAAAGCATCTCCTCTTGGCCCATCAGGCGCTACAGGCGTGATGGCGAGAACACTTGCTTCTTTTGTAGAACGGTTTGTGCCTGAAAATAGCTGAACAAAAAAGCCGCCGAATGAAATTCGGCGGCTTTTTTTCCATCCTATTTAAGCGCTAGGGCTATTATTGAAGTCTATTCAGCAATTCGGCATCGTCAAGGTCAAAAATGCTGTCGGCCATCTGCGGCTCTCTTTGCAGCAATTGTGTTTCGAACATTTCTCTTTCTAGTTCGGTAAAAAAGTAACGTCTTAAAGCTACGTTCATCCCCTCTAGCTCCTCTCTCTATAAAAATACCAAGTCTGCTTACGCTTTAGCAGACCGTTCAGCTCTTTTCCAAGCTGACAATTCTATTATCGGCAGCTTAGGGTTGTTAATATACTATATTATGGTTTTTTTTGCAATTTATTTTTCACTTATTTATAAGGAAAAGCGGGCATTTCTGCCCGCTTCTTAAGCTGCTCTATGAGTTCGCCGCGATGGTTTGGATACAGCATAGTAGATTCTTGGAGCAATGATGGCAGCAAGCACTGTGAAAGCTATATCTTTTACTATAAACCATGCCATGATCTGCCATGCTCCAGCGTAGGTCATCTTTGCATGGACAAGGTAATTTACGGCAAAATACATATAAGTAGTTCCGATAAAATAAATGGCAGCAATTCCTGCGAATGATGCGGCAATAAACAGCGGCAGTCCCGGCTGCTTTCTTGTTTCAATTACTTTACCGGCAATGTAGGCGGCAGCGATATATGATAGAATAAATCCTCCGGTAGAGCCGATTAAGACATTAAAGCCGCCGCTAAAACCGGCAAACACAGGGGCCCCTGCAGCACCGATTAATGCATACACAATCATCGATAAAGCTCCCATGCGGCTTCCAAGAAGCAATCCAGCCAAAATAGCAAAGAACGGGGCCATGGAAAGCGGCACTCCAGCTACCTGAAGAAACGGCAGCCAGGAAGTCAAATTTGCTCCAATTGCCATCAAGGCAGCAAACATTCCGGCAAGAGCCAAATCATAAACTCTAAATCTGCTATTCATCCTAATCCTCCAGCTTATAGTGACATCTAATTTCAGATTAATTGAAGGAATAATTGTTGTCAACTAATTTTATATAAAGGTTAACATAAAAAGAACGGGGTGAGTGAGATGTATTTTGGGAAAAGCAAAGCTGGGAAAGACTCAGACAGAATACCGCCAAATCAGAATGCCACAACTAAATTTCCTGTTCTTCATGCGGGGAGTGTGCCCTATTATCCTGATTTGTCAAAATGGAACCTGCAAATATACGGGCTTGTAGAAAATCCGAAGCTTTTGACCTTTGAAGACATCAAGGCATTTCCAGAGGCAAATGTCAGTAATGACATTCATTGCGTTACAGGCTGGTCAAGGCTTGATAATGGGTGGACAGGCGTAAAAACATCTGACCTTGTAAAAGATATCGGCATTAAACGGAAAGCGGAATATGTCCTGCTTCATGCAGAAGAGGGGTGGACAGCCAATGTGTCCATCAAAGATTTTCTTGCAGAGACAAGTCTTCTTGCGTATGCTCATGACGGCAAACCGCTGACACCTGAGCACGGCTATCCTTTAAGAATGGTCATGCCGCATTTATACTTTTGGAAAAGCGCCAAATGGCTCCGCGGCATACAGTTCACTGAAAAGAACCATCCAGGCTTCTGGGAAAGAAACGGCTATCATATAAATGGAGACCCTTGGAAGGAAGAGCGCTTCAGCTTTGATTAACAGGTTAAAAAAGGACTGCCCTGAATCAGGGCAGTCCTTTCAAATTATTGGATACTGAACTCTTTTTCCAGAACCGTTTCTGCCGGCACATACGTATAGCCAAGGTCGCGCGCAACCGCTTCGTAGGTGATTTCACCTTTTGCTGTGTTAACCCCTTGCTTCAGCGCCGCATTTTCCTTTACAGCACGGTAAACGCCTTTGTTTGCGATTTGAAGGGCGTATGGAACTGTGACGTTTGTCAGGGCAAGCGTTGAAGTTCTTGGCACTGCACCTGGCATATTGGCTACGGCATAGTGAAGTACACCGTGTCTTTCATATGTCGGATTGTCATGTGTTGTAATATGGTCAACTGTTTCAACGATGCCGCCCTGATCGATGGCTACGTCAACAATCACGGAGCCCGGCTTCATTGATTTTACCATGTCCTCTGTAACGAGCGTCGGTGCTTTTGCTCCAGGGATAAGTACGGCACAGATCAGCAAGTCTGCTTCAGCAACAGCTGCTGCAATATTTACCGGATTTGACATCAATGTTTTGATTTGGTTGCCGAAGATATCATCAAGCTCGCGGAGTCTATCCGCACTAAGGTCAATGATGGTAACATCTGCTCCAAGCCCGATAGCCATTTTCGCTGCATTTGTTCCAACGACGCCTCCGCCGATGATGGTCACTTTTCCGCGGCTGACGCCTGGTACACCTGCAAGAAGAATGCCTTTGCCGCCCTTCGGCTTTTCAAGGAATTGAGCGCCAATCTGCGCTGACATGCGGCCTGCTACTTCGCTCATCGGCGTTAAAAGCGGCAGCGTTTTGCCTGGTGATACAGTTTCATAGGCAACAGCGATCACTCCGGAATCTTTAAGCGCCTTGGCGAGTTTAGGTTCTGCTGCAAGGTGAAGATAGGTGAACAGCACTAAACCATCGCGGAAATAGCCATATTCAGATTCAAGCGGTTCTTTTACTTTCATAACCATCTCAGAATCAGCCCAGACTTTTGCTGCTTCTAAAACAATTTCAGCACCTGCAGCTTCATAGTCTTCGTTTGTAAATCCGCTTCCTGTCCCTGCATCCATTTCAATTAGAACACGGTGTCCTGCTGCCAGAAGCTGTGTAACGCCGCCTGGAGTCAGTGCAACGCGGTTTTCGTTATTTTTAATTTCTCTTGGTACCCCAATAATCATGGATTCTTCCTCCTTATAAATAACAGCGAATTCTTTTTTCTTTTGTTCTTCATCTACAAACAGAAAAAGCAATGCGCTAAAAATATGACAGAATCAAGCCCGCTGAAGCAGGCTTTACTATAATTTCAGTATAATCCCTGTCATTCTTTTTTTCTTTGTTAAAAATGGAGAAAGGGTTTACATGGATTTGTGGGATTTCACAAATCAAGTTTTTCTAATTTCAAATCGAGGTAGATCGTCAGCTTTTCATTCTGGTTTTTTAAATTGATCTCGGCAATTTCGGCAATACGCTTCAGTCTGTAATTCAACGTATTAACGTGTACATTCAGGGCTTTTGCAGCCGTGTGCACGCTGCTGTCAGAATCGAGAAAAACCTCAAGAGTTTCTACGAGGTTTGTGCGATGCTCCAAATCATATTCCTTCAGCATCAGCAGCTGCCAGTTAACATACCCTTCTTCCTGCCTTTTTTCCCGCAATACATCAAGATATTGGTAGATCCCAAGCTCCGAAAAGTGAATCAGGCCTGCTGTTTCTTCCGGTAAGCGCTGTTTAATCCGAAGAGCTGACAGTGCTTCTCTATAGCTTTTTCCAGCTAGGGCAAGGTTAGAGTATATTCCTCCAATTGCAGCGGAGACATTTTTAATAGAAAAACGCTCATCCAGCTGGCGGATAACCGCCCCAGAAAATTCCTTGAGGCTCGCAAGCGGGAGCTCTTCTTTCAAGTCAACCAGCACTAAAAGCTTGTCGTAGTCAATCGTAGATAAAGGTATTTGAATCTGCTGGGTTGTCTGCAGCAGATAATTAATTTGCCGTTCTGCTGTATCGCTGATTTTTTCAGGAAAGCGGAAAAGGGCGATAGAGAACAAGGCAGGTTCTTTCACTTGAATTTGCTCAAAGCTCTCACTGATTTGCTTTTGCATGGTTAAATGCCCTGTGAGCAATTTCCACAGCAGCTCCTGATTTCGCTCTTCTTTCTTAATTTTCCTTACCTGCAGGTTAACCATTTTATTTTTCACAGCCTGTGCGGCTTTTTTTAACAGCTGCAAGTCATCTTGATCAAGCGTTTTATGAATTTCAAGCGCCCAGATGAAGCCGATGACCTCCTTGTTCTTCCAGATGGAGATCGCAATCCGGTTGCCTAGGCCCACTTCATCTATATGAGAGACACGGACAGGCTCGTCTGTTTCCATCAGCTTTGGAATGGTGCCGTCCTTCCAGAGACTGTTAATAACCTTTTCGGGCACCCTCCGTCCGATGATTGTAGAAATCCTTGCCTGGTCCGTGCAGTCATCATGCGTGCTGTAGGCAAGAAGCCGATGATTCACATCTTCTATTGTAATTGGGCAAAGGAGAACCTCGCTGATCCTGTCTGCCATATCCTCAAGCCTTTCAAAATGGTAGGCAAAAGGGTCTTTTGATAATGCACTCATTTACCGTTCCTCACCTTATCATGTCGTCTTTCTTCTATTATTGCCCTCTAAAGAGGCAAAAGCAATAGCCTTCCTAAAGGCAGTTGTTTCACATAATTTCACACACTGATACAGGGTTTTTGACATAGTTTGGGGGTAATCTATTAACGTACCAACTCATAAGGAGGAATTTGATTTGCTTAAAAGAAAATGGCTTGTTGCCGGAACAGCATTGGGATTGCTTATCCCGGGAGCAGCGAACGCAGCATCTGCCGTCACAGCGAAGACTGATGCCCCGACAGAGCAAAAGGACCTGAACAAAGAAAAGTTTGCTGAAAAGCGGGCTGAAATGAAAGCCAAGCTTATGAAACTGGTAGAAACATACACGCCTGAGAAGAAGGATGAATGGAATCAGGCAATCCAAAAGCAGCAGGAGCTTCGAAAGCAAATGAAGCCGCATTTCGAAAAACACAAAGAAGCCAAAATGGATAACATAGAAAAATGGAAGAAAAAAGCGGAAAACAATAAAATGACAGATGCGCAATACAAGGGAAAAATGGCTAAATGGAAAGAAAAGCATCAGGCACATAAAATGGAAAAGCAGGAAGCGATGAAGAAGTTTCATGAAGCTGTTCAATCAAAAGATAAAGCAGAAATCCAGAAACAGCTGAACCTTGCGCTTGACCGTCTGCAGCAGCACAACAAAAAGATGGAAAACCGGTTAAAAGAGATGGACAAACAGCCCCAAAAAAATGTTCAATAATAGAAGGAAGCTTTGAAAGGGACGTTTCCTTGAAAACGTCCCTTTCGTGTATACGGGAGGTGCTTATCTGGTGAGTTATAACGTTTATTTAGTGGAAGATGAAGCAAATTTAAATACATTGCTCTCAACCTACTTGAAGCAGGAAGGCTGGGAAGTGAAAAGTTTTTTGAACGGCAGTTCTGCACTTCAGGCAGCAGCTGACAAGCCGCATTTATGGATTCTTGATATCATGCTGCCTGATATGGACGGGTATGAGCTGCTTAAGCAAATCAAAAAAATTGATGAGCAGATTCCGGTGATTTATATCAGTGCAAGGGATGAAGACCTGGACAGGATTATCGGGCTAGAATTGGGAAGTGATGACTATCTTGCCAAGCCTTTTTTGCCGAAGGAGCTTGTCATTCGTTCCAAAAAGATTTTAAAAAGAGTATATGAGCGCATGGAGCATGAACAAACAGCGTTCAGTTACGGACCTTATACAATAGAAGAAAGAGAGCGGACTGTAACAGAAGATGGAAAGCAGATCCCGCTCACATCAAAGGAATATGACTTGCTGCTGTATTTGCTGAAGCATATCGGGCAGGCACTCGGCAGGGAGCAAATCCTGTTTCATGTATGGGGCGAAGACTATTTCGGCTCAGACAGGGTTGTGGATGACCTGATCAGAAGGGTCCGGAAAAAGTGTCCGGAGCTTCATCTGGAAACAATCTACGGATACGGGTACAGGACGGTCAAGCATTTTGAAAAATAGACCGCTGTTTGTCCAGATTTCGCTTTTGTTTACCGGACTGATTGTTTTTATGGCCATCGTCTTTTTTCTGGTGATTCCCACTGCGCTGCAAACCTTTTTTACAAATGAAATGTTTAAAACAATTGAGGAATATCAGCTGACCCGAACGGTCGGAGCAGTCATCAACAAAGATTCCAGCCAGACTCAAAGTGAGCAGGAAATCCGCTCTGTTCAGGATGTGCTGATTTCACAGGATGGCAATGACATCCGGATGGATTCGACGGCAAGGCTGCCGCTAAAGGTGATCCAGTATGTCTATAAGCAGGCAGAAGAGCAGAGGACAAGCGAGCAGAGATATCATACAACGATAGGCAATCAGGAGCTTTTGTATGTGATCAGGCCGGTTATTTATAAAGGCAATGATTATTATCAAATCTCTTATTTATGGGATACTTACCGCAAAGAGCTGGTTAAGACGCTGCTGGCCAAAATTTTAGTGATTTTTATTCTGATTATTATTGGAGGCATCATTCTTTCTTTTATCTTTTCTAAAATGCTGATCAAACCGCTTGAAAAAATCAACCAGCATGTGAAGCTGATCGCAGACCGAAAGCTGAACGCTTCTCTGCTGTTAAAAAGAGGCGATGAAATCGGAATGCTGGCAGAGTCGATTGAGGAAATGAGAATTCAGCTGAAGAAGCAGGATGAATTTCAGCAAACGATGCTTCAGCACGTTTCACACGATTTAAAAACTCCGATTATGGTGATAAGGAGCTATGCGGACGCCCTGAAAGAAGGGGTGCATCCAACAGGATCCCCTTATGGCACTGCTGAAATTATAGAACAGGAAGCAGAAAAACTCGGCCAGAAAATAAAAGGACTGCTGTACCTAACAAAGCTCGATTATCTTTCACAGATGGAGGCAGTTCATGAAAAGGTATTTTTGGACGGAATCATTGAAGATGTGATTGTCAGGCTGAAGGCCGCGAATAAAAACATCAAAATCAAGTCTGCTATTCAGGAATCAGAAATAGAAGGCGATCCGGAACAGCTATCCGTGCTGTTTGAAAATCTGCTGGATAATGCCTTGAAATACGCTAAAACAGAAGTGGTTATTTCCTCGAAGATTGAAGCAGGAAAAGCCATCGTGCAATGCTTTAATGATGGAGAGAAAATTGAAGAAGAGCTTTTGCCTTCTCTTTTCCAGCCGTACATTAAAGGGAAAAAAGGAAATTTCGGACTGGGACTAGCCATCATCAAGCGCATTGCGGATTTGCATAAGGCTGAAGTATTTGCCCAAAATGTAGAGGATGGGGTCAGCTTCACCGTCATATTTCCGCGTACCTGACATGTTCTTTTCGGTTTGCCTGAAATAAAAACGGGAAAAAGATAGCTGGCGGGGCAGGTAAAAAAGAACGGGTATAAAATATACCAGATCAATGGCGTGCTCTCTCCCATATCAATTATGTTAAATGGCAGCGAAGGAACTGGAGGAGGAATGTTCTTTGAGGAAAATTACATTAGAAGACTTGTTTACACACCCGTCAACAATTAAATATCTTCACCGATCCGGAACTGCTCACGCTGTAGCGGCAGCCTATTATGCGTTTAAGCTGGCGATTGAAAGAGGAGTAAACCCTGATTATGCAGCCAAAGCTGCTTTGCTTCACGATATCGGCCACTATGAGTGGTACACTGACGGCAAGTGGGACTACAACCTTTACAGGCAAAATGACATTCACGCAATCAAAGGCGCAGAAAGAGCCCACCGCATGCTGATCCAGCTTGGCGAAGACAGAGCGGCAGCAAAGGAAATTGCAGTAGCCATTCTTCTTCATACGGATTCCTATTTGCCGCAGACAAATCTGTCGCTTACACCGCTGCAGGAGATTGTAAAGCTTGCTGATGAACTGGATGAAGAGCCGAACGGCAATCATCACCGCCGGCAAATCTCAGAAGAGCGGGCCCTCAGGATGGTTCGGGAGCTCGACAAGAAAATTGACGGAGTGCTTGAACCAAAGCAGAATACGATATGAAAGAGAAATACAATCCGCTTTTAGGGTTGTATTTTGTTATTTTTAGAAAAAAGGCTAAGTTAAAGAAGAATATTGATTTTTCGCACCTGCTGATTGGAGTGGCAGGAGCTAAAACGCCGAGGAGACTCAGCGCCTGCTTGAAACGGAAATCAACAATGTCTAAGTTGCCCTCCTCCTTCATATAGTGGAAGTGACATTCATGAAGGGAGCTGGATGCATGGCAAATCAGCAGTCAGAGAGCCCTAAAATGGTTACCCTTGTTGAACCGTACGTTTACCATACGCTTCAGGGAGCGATTGGAAAAACGATTATCGTACAGACTGTCCGGGACACCCTTAGAGGAAAACTTACGGATGTGAAGCCCGATCATGCCGTTATCCAAATTGACGGAAGCACTTTTTTTGTCAGGCTTCAGCACATTGTGTACATTATGCCGGAAAATTTGCAGTAAGCTGCCGCAGCCAGCGGCTCTTTGCCGTGGGGACAAGCATGCTGAGA
Organism: Metabacillus kandeliae; assembly: GCF_021166585.1. Classification (GTDB taxonomy): domain Bacteria; phylum Bacillota; class Bacilli; order Bacillales; family Bacillaceae; genus Metabacillus_B; species Metabacillus_B kandeliae. The sequence goes on along the minus strand of NZ_JAJOZE010000013.1, from coordinate 11,414 downwards.
GAAAAGCATTTTAAACGCCAACCATAACGTTTGACTGTACGGTTAAGGACTGATAAAATTAAGTTATGATAGATAAAAATCTGTCAATAAAATAACGGATCTAACATGATAATAAGGAGTGACGTTCCAATGGGGTTATGTACCGGATTGGGGAAATAGCAAAGCGGGCAGATGTATCAAAAAGGACCATTGATTATTATACCCAGCTTGGTCTTTTGCAAGTTGAGAAGACATCCAGCTCCAATTACCGGCTTTATTCCGAAAACGCACTGGATGATATTCATTTTATTGAAAAATGCAAAGAGCTGAAAATGAGCCTGAACGAGATTAAAGATAGGCTTGAGTGGAAGCGCGCTGATGTGCTGCAGCAGGCTGAACACGAAAAATATCTGAAGCAGGCGCAGATTCTTGCTTCGCATATGAAACAATTGGAAGACGAAATTACGGAACTTCAGCCGCTGTTTGACCGTCTGAGTATAGAGGAGAAAACGAGAATTGCCAAAATGCTGTCACCGGAAAAAGCAGCGCTTCTGCAGTCTCTCGCTATCCTGTTTTTCTAGTTTTTTCAACTTACTTGAGGGAGGAATATCACGAGAATGTTTACCCCTGTTTATATTTTTGTCATCCTGGCATTTATATTGTCTCTATGGGCACAATCTAAAGTTAAAGGAAACTTTAAAAAGTGGTCCAAGGTGCCGGCATCTTCCGGCCAGACAGGCGCTGAGACAGCAAGGCGCATCCTGAATGAAAACGGCCTTTACGATGTACCGGTTGAGCCTGTTCCAGGCACACTGACAGACCATTATGATCCGACTTCACGGGTTGTTCGCCTGTCTGAACCTGTTTATTATGGAAATTCGATTGCCTCTGTATCTGTTGCAGCCCATGAAGTAGGGCACGCCATTCAGCACCAGCAGTCTTACGGGGCGCTGACACTGCGCCATAAAATGGTCCCGGTGGTCGGCTTCACATCTGGCGTAGCGCCATTTTTGCTGCTCGGCGGATTTTTCCTTCAGGCCTTTTCACTGATCGGCCTTGGGATCATTCTTTACTCTGCAGCAGTGCTGTTCCAGGTTGTTACACTGCCTGTGGAATTTAATGCAAGCTCCAGAGCCAAGAAGCAAATGCTTTCTGAAGGCCTGATCCGGAACAATGAAGAGCGCGGGGTTAATAAAGTGCTTGGAGCTGCAGCCTTGACTTACGTGGCCGCAGCATTGATATCTGTATTTGAATTGCTGAATCTGGTCCTGATTTTCTTCCAGGGAAGCAGCGACGATTAAGGTATAAAGGAAAGGCAATTTAAATTTTGAATCAAAATTGGAGGTGAGTCCTTACTCCAGAGGGGTAAGGATGCTTTGGATATAGTTAACCTGTTACTCGTAGCGATATTAATTGCTTTAACGGCATTTTTTGTTGCCACAGAATTTGCCATTGTTAAAGTGAGGAGCTCGCGTCTTGATCAGCTGGTTGCAGAGGGCGGCAAAAATGCCCTCTCCGCCAGAAAGGTCGTGAGCAACCTCGATGAATACCTGTCAGCCTGCCAGCTTGGGATTACGATTACAGCCCTTGGACTTGGGTGGCTTGGCGAACCGACTGTGGAGCATCTGCTTCATCCGCTATTCGAAAAAATTCATTTGAATGAATCGATCAGCGCAATCCTGTCCTTTGCGATAGCTTTTGCCGTCATTACCTTCTTGCATGTTGTGATAGGGGAATTGGCGCCGAAAACATTGGCTATTCAGAAGGCAGAGCAGGTGGCGCTGCTTTTCTCAAAACCGCTGATGTTCTTTTATCGCATTATGTTTCCGTTTATATGGGTTTTAAACAATTCGGCAAGGCTGTTTGTCGGCTTGTTCGGATTAAAGCCGGTTTCGGAAAGCGAGCTTGCCCATTCTGAGGAAGAGCTGAGAATTATTTTAACGGAAAGCTATCAAAGCGGGGAAATCAACCAGTCGGAATTCCGCTATGTGAACCGGATTTTCGAATTTGACGACCGGGTCGCAAAGGAAATCATGGTACCGAGGACAGAAATCGCAACAGTATCTATTGAAAAAGAATTTAGAGAAAATCTTGAAACAATGAATACCGAGAAGTATACGCGCTACCCTGTCGTGAACGGCGACAAGGACCATATCCTCGGCATGATTAATATTAAGGAAATTTTCACGGACTTATTCTATTTGACTCCTGAAGAACGGGGAAATGTTTCAATTGAGAAATATTTGCGCCCGGTTATCCAAGTCATTGAGTCTATCCCGATCCATGATCTGCTTATTAAAATGCAGAAGGAACGGGTTCACATGGCCATTTTGGTTGATGAATACGGCGGGACTGCAGGACTTGTAACGGTGGAAGACATACTGGAGGAAATCGTCGGCGAAATCCGTGATGAATTTGACCAGGATGAAGTGTCAGAAATTCAAAAACTCAGCGAGCATCATTATCTGATTGATGGGAAGGTACTGCTCGACCAATTAAACCAGATTCTTCACCTTGATATTGAGGAAGAAGAAATTGATACGGTCGGCGGCTGGATTCTTTCCCGCAACATCGACATCCAATCAGGCCAGGGCTTTTTATACAATGGATATGAATTTACTGTCAGAGAAGTAGAAAGCCATTTAATCCGCTCTATTGAAATTAAAAAAATAGAACAGGCGGATGAAACAGAAGAAGAAGTCATACAGCAGGAAGAAGGCCGCACAGTATAATGTGCGGTTTTTTTCTGCGCTCCATAGTACGAACACCGCAGCATCTTCAGCTCAAACATAAAGTTTTTATAAATAGAAGCGAGAAGTTATTGACAGGCTCTGTTTATTGGTAGTAGGTTTGAAGCAGAGAGAATACATAGGTATTTTGGGAGGAAAACGGATTGCCAAAATCGAAGCTGCAGTTTTGGACGCTGGAGATTTTATTGCTCCTGCTGATTATTTTTGTCTGTACGAAAGTAACATTTTTGTTCCACCCCATCATTTCATTTACTACAACGCTTTTCCTGCCGATGCTTGCGGCTGGTATTCTGTTTTTTATCTTCAGCCCTGTAGTGAAGTTCCTGGAAAAAAACCGCATACCCCGGACACTTTCCATCCTCATTATTTATTTGGTTTTCATTGGATTGTTTATTCTCCTTTTTGCCTTGGTCGGACCGCTTCTTTCCCAGCAAGTGCAGGATTTATTTAAGAGTGTGCCTGCGTATACCATTCAGATCAGCCAATATATTGAGTCGCTTTCCCACTCCAAATGGTTCACTTGGGTGATGACACAGGAATATATATCGATGGAAAAGATCAGGCAGGCACTGACCGATTTTTCGACTTCATTGCCGCAAAACATTACGTCAAGCCTGACACAGCTTCTTGGTGTGGTCACAAATATTACACTGACCGTTATTACCGTCCCGTTTATTTTGTTTTATATGCTGAAGGACGGCCATAAGTTTCCGGGAATGGCTGTTAAGGTTTTGCCGGTTGTATACCGCAAAGAAGGCTTAAAGATCTTTGCTGATTTGTACAATACGCTTGCAGCTTACATTCAAGGACAGCTCATTATTTGCATTTTCGTTGGAACCGGCTGTTTTATCGGCTTTTCGCTCATCGGCCTTAATTATGCCTTGATCCTTGGTCTGACAGTAGCTGTGGCCAATATTATTCCATACCTTGGACCCTTCATTGGGGCAACCCCGGCTGTTATTATCGGGCTTCTTGAATCTCCTACAAAAGCGCTTCTCGCTGCAGTGGTCGTAACCGTTGTTCAGCAGATTGACGGGAATCTGGTGTCACCGCTTATCATTGGAAAGCGGCTGAATACGCATCCCCTTACGATCATCCTGCTTTTAATCGGAGCCGGCAGCTTTGGGGGCATTTTAGGAATGATCCTTGCTGTTCCTACTTATGCTGTTTTGAAGGCGGTATTTTTGAACGTAGTAAGGCTTGTCCGCTTAAGGATGCGCTACCAGAATGAAAACAAAGGGAAATAATAAAACAAAAAAGGTCACGTTTCATCTGAAACGGGGCCTTTTTCCGTCTTTGAAGAATAGTTGATTTTTGGTCCATCTTCTGATTCGCTGATTTTCTTGCTGACCTGATGTTCTTTCCCATAGGTGGTCCCGATAAACAGCTGACCTGTTAAATCCTTCACTCCAAGCTGGCCAAGGTTGTTGGAGAGATCCAGCTCTTTCATGTGAAGCGTTTCAATATGGATTTTTTCAACATACACCATTGGCAGTGTTTCATTTTCCGTTTCCTTATGAATGTGGTGAATTTCCTTAGAAATGGATTCAGGGCGCTGCCTTTGTATTTCCTGTATCTTCATAAATGCGGACAGCTGCTTTTCAAGAATGTGGACCGTTTTTTCAAGCTTGGCTATTTGTTCCTTTAACCCTGACGTTTCTTGTGTGTGTTTTTTCCGTTTTTTGAAAAACATCGCCGATCCCACGCAGGCTTCTATAGATTAGTAAAGTGTATGCGGTTAAGAAGGGGAAATATTCGTATCATCAGCTTCAAAGGATACAGCAGGCTGGTCCAGACGCTTTTCATATGTGATTTGCAGGAGGCCGTCCTGAATAAAGCTTCTGACAGATTCTTTTACTGCAGGATACGGCAGCTTGATGGCCCGCATGAATTCTCCGTAATATCTTTCGGAGGAAACGATAGATTGGAATGGAAACGGCGGGGAAAGCATTCCTTTTACCTTCAATACTTCCCCGGCAGGATCAAGGGCAGTAATCAGGTTTTCTTTTCTAATGCCAGGAAGCTCAACCATGACCACTACCGATGTCTCGTTTTGAAAAATATCGCACTTTGGAAAAGGAGCGCTGTCCTGTTTTGGAGAGGCAGCATTGCTGCTTCGCGTAAGGGTATTTTCATCAAAAATGGAATCCCAAAAATCGTTTTGCTGATATTTTTCCGTCAAAGCGAGCCATTTTTTGATTTTTTCCACGTCCATGGAAGCGCCCCCTGTTATTAAAATTGGGCCGTAAAGGCGTTAGCCGGATCAAGAATCTGATCCTGATCCGTAATATCAGGATCCAAAAAGCCATTCCCCATTAAAGAAAAGCTTGGTGATAGATCTCCGAGAGAAGCATTGGAGCCGGTAATTTTAAAATTGGAGGTATGGCTGTTATGCGAAGTGTTGCCAAAGTCAACGCTCGCGTTTTGCGTGATGGCATTGACTTTGATATTAAACACATTAATTTGATAGGGCATCTGGTTGTTCCCCTTTAAGTTTGAGTTGTTACAACTTCATCAAGGTTTCCGATATTCGCCTGATCGTTCGTATCCGGATCGATGTAAATATTTTCCATCAGCGATTCAGTCGGAGAAAGGTCGCCGAAAGACGTATTGCTTCCGGTTGCCTTTGAGCTGGACACATGGCTGTTGTGCATTGCTTCGCCGATATTTACAGAGCCGTTATTGGATATGCTGTTCACCCTGATGCTGAAAAGGTTGATCACAGTCGGCATGTTCCTTCACCCTCTTTTTGTAATGCGTGCTTCACGCCTATCATATGCGGGGATAAGCCTAACCGTTCATAAAAAGAATGAAACAAATGACAGGGAAAGCCATACATTGTTCAAGAGGAGGTGGGCATATGCCGGCTATCACTGGCCCTATTGAGGTGGAAAGGCTCCGATTTGGTGCATTCACAGTCGGTGATGTATTCTCGATTTCGCCGAAATCCGCAGAAAAAAACCATTACGGCTCAGGTTCCAGTGTGTCAGGGGACAGAATCCGGATGTACAATGAAAAGAGCGCAGAGACTTATAAAAGCACAAGCATCAGCGGCCAAAGCATTTCATACAATGCCTGACGTCAGCCTTCAGACTTTTCTGAAGGCTGATTTGCTTTTCAGAGCTGCTTTGTAACCGGGAAAGAAGGGTTTTCAATCTGATCCTGATCGCTGACATCAGGATCGGCATAGCAATTGTTCATAAGAGAATAATTAACTGATAAATCACCGAATGACAGATTGAGCCCGACGTTTTTCGAGTTGGCTGTATGGCTGTTTTGTGTAATGTTGCCAAAGTCTACATTGGCATTGTTGTTGATCGAGTTCACTTTGAAATTAATAATGTTAATTTGAGAAGGCATAGGATCCTTCCTTTCGGGTGCAGCTCTTAAACTGCTGCATCAATTCATAACGGAACTATTAAATTACATAGAAAAGGGATCTTTAAGATTCAAAAATTGCTTCACCCGGCTCAAATATTCTTCTCTCGGATAGTTCCAGTAAAGGTTGGATGAGAGCCTGACGGGATCACCGAAAAAGAACCGTTCATATTGGGTTTGGCGCGTGCCGAAAGAGCTCATGGCTGTATCCCACGCAAGGCGGAAAATCTTTGTTCTGGAGCGGGCATCATAGGCAGCTGAAGCCAGATAATCATCAAGGGAGTCCGAAACAGGGGAACTGAAGTCTTCCTCGCCGGGAAGGCTCATATAACCGCCAGCCCCGATCAGCTGCAGTATTTCAATGTATCTCGGGTAAAGAGAGGAAAACTGGCAAACCGCCGAATAGAGCGGATGTGTGCTTGGCCGCATCGTCCCCCAATTATCCTGTACAGCATCGTTTTCTGCCTTTTCAAGCATTGCCTGTGTAGACTCTACCCCAATAATCACTTCGCTGATCTTTGATTGAATATGCTGATACTCGCTCACATTCAGGGTTTGGACCAGGAGCTGCGACAGTCCAAGAAGGAATTGGCTTTTAACGAGCTGTCTGTTCACAGTCTGGTGAAGTGCCTGTGGAATAAAGCAGCTTTGCTGAAAAAGCTTCTGTGCGAGATCCTGCCTGTGATAAAAAAATACTCTTTCCCATGGAACAGTCACTTCATTAAAAACAAGAAGAGCATCCATTTCATCAAAGCGGGAGGAAAGTGGATAATTAAAGCGGGAATCTCCCTCATGAAAGGACTCTCTGCAAATAAACGAAAGGCCTTTTGTATTGCTTGGAATGCTGAAGGCGTAAGCATATTCTTCATCCGTGAATTTACCTGCAGATGGAAAAATCAGCACTTCATCCGTCATGCCGCCTTGAGTGGCGAGCAGGCGCGCCCCCTGAATAACAAGCCCTTCAGACGTTTTTTTTATGATTTTGGCTGCAATCGGCTTATCCGTCTCCTCGTCATAAAAAGAAGAACGGTTTGTCTGCGGGTTCATAAAGCTATGAGTAAAAGAAAGATCGCTATCTCTTGCCTTTTCATAAAAGCGGACCAGGTTTTTGGCAAATTCGTCATCCTGGTCTTTCAGCAGATCGGCGCTGGCTGCGAGAGACATCAGAGCCGTATTCATATAATCCGGCGTTCTTCCCATCATCCCGCACGTTGCAAGCGCCCATTCTGTCATCATTTCCCTTCTTTTCGCCAGATCCTCTTTTGTCTCTGGACGAAGATAGGACAGGCCTGCTAAATGGCCTGGCTTTGTTTCGAATGTCATCTTTTCAATTTTCTCAGGATGCAGCTGCAAATCGTATAAACCCGCTTTTGTTTTCATAGCTCCGCTGTATGCAGGGTGCTCAGACAGCGGCATAGCTGCTCTTTCTCCTTTAATCCAAATCTCTGGATTCATTTGGTTCATGCGCTTGATATATTCTTTTCCAGAAATGGCAGGCAAACTGTTCACTCCCCGGTAAAAATGTCTCTGGGTTACTATATGCAAAGTCCTGCCATGCAGTGAGGAAGCGGGGAACAGCCGTTTTTCTATTGTAATTCCGTTTTTAGGGCAATATAGTCACAACAGCTTATTAGCTGAAAACTTTCCGTTTGCAGAGGTGTTTAGAGCGTGGAAGAGCTTTTTGAAAAGGACGGCCTTGCGCTGCATACAGATTTGTATCAAATTAACATGGCTGAAACTTATTGGCGTGATGGCATTCATAACCGGAGGGCAGTGTTTGAGCTGTTTTTCAGAAAAATTCCTTTCGGAAACGGTTATGCGATCTTTGCCGGGCTTGAAAAAATGCTGGAGTATTTGACCCGCTTTCATTTTACAGAAAAGGACCTTGTCTATTTAAAAGAAAAACTTGGATATAAGGATGACTTCCTGGGCTTTTTGCGGAATCTTCGTTTTACAGGAACCGTGAAATCTGTACGAGAAGGAGAGCTTGTTTTCGGGAATGAGCCGCTGGTCAGGGTGGAGGCGCCGCTTGCGGAAGGGCAGCTGATTGAAACCGCCTTATTAAATATTGTCAATTACCAAACGCTCATTGCCACAAAGGCGTCGAGAATTAAGCATGTGACAGAAAGCTGCCATCTCCTTGAGTTTGGAACCCGCAGAGCGCAGGAATGGGATGCGGCCCTTTGGGGAAGCAGAGCAGCATATATCGGAGGCTTTGAAGCGACAAGCAATGTCAGGGCAGGCATGAAGTTTGGTCTTCCTGTGGCCGGAACACATGCCCATGCAATGGTGCAGGCATATAGAGATGAATATACCGCTTTTAAAAAATATGCAGAAGCACATCAAGACTGCGTTTTTCTCGTTGATACATACGATACGCTGAAATCAGGCGTTCCAAATGCCATTAAAATCGCCAGAGAAATGGGAGATCGGATTCGTTTCAAAGCGATTCGCCTTGATAGCGGCGATTTGGCCTATCTTTCAAAAGCAGCGAGAAAAATGCTTGATGAAGCTGGATTTAAAGACACGAAAATTGTTGCTTCAAGTGACCTTGACGAAGGAACCATTCTTCATCTAAAGGCCCAGGGAGCAAAAATAGATATTTGGGGTGTGGGAACAAAGCTGATTACGGCCTTCGACCAGCCTGCTCTTGGTGCCGTCTACAAGCTCGTTTCCATTGAAACCGAAGCAGGTGAAATGGCAGATACAATGAAAATCTCCTCAAACCCTGAAAAGGTCACAACACCAGGTTTAAAAAAGCTCTACCGGATTATCAATCTGAAGAACGGACATTCAGAAGGAGATTATATTGCACTTGAAAGTGAAAATCTTCAGGGAGAAGAAAAGCTGAAGCTGTTCCATCCTGTTCATACCTTTATCAGCAAATTTGTGACGAATTTTGAAGCGAGGGAGCTTCAAATAGAAGTGATCAAAAACGGCAAGCAAGTATATGATACTCCTCCGCTTAAAGAAATTCAGTCATTTGCAGAAGACAATCTTGGGCTTATATGGGATGAATACAAGCGTGCGCTCAATCCTGAAGAATACCCAGTTGATTTGAGTGAAGCGTGCTGGGAAAATAAGATGAAGCAAATTGAAAGCATTAAGAAGACTTATTAATCTATTTTCTTAAAGACCTAATGCTTAACTTTTGTGTTTTTGAAAAAGGATATTAAAATTAGGGGAGAAAGGAGCTGAACCAATGGAAAAAATACAGCTGGCAGAAGATTTATCTTTTTCAAGGATTATTCATGGCCTATGGCGTCTGGCCGATTGGAATCAATCCTCTGGGGAAACCTTCAAATTGATAAAAGATTGCATGGACCTTGGCCTTACAACCTTTGACCATGCAGATATTTACGGGGGATATACATGTGAAGCGCTTTTCGGCAAAGCACTCGCATTAGAGCCTTCTTTAAGAGAACAGATGGAGCTTGTGACAAAGTGCGGAATAAATTTAAAGTCTGATGTGAAGCATTACAATACAAGCAGGGATTATATCGTCAAGCAGGCGGAACAATCGCTTCAAAATCTTCAGACTGATTACATAGACCTGCTGCTTATTCATCGTCCGGATCCGTTTATGGACCCTGAAGCAGTGGCAGAAGCCTTCACAGCTTTAAAGAAATCAGGCAAGGTCCGCCATTTTGGTGTATCTAACTTTAAATCATCGCAATTTCGCATGCTTCAATCCTATTTAGAGATGCCGCTTGTAACAAACCAAATCGAGCTGTCTGCCTATCAGCTTGAAAACGTTGAAGATGGCACACTTGATTTATGCCAGGAAATGCGCATTCCTCCTATGGCCTGGTCACCGCTTGCCGGAGGCAGCATCTTTCAGGCAGAAGGCGATAAAGCTGTCCGATTAAGAGAGGTGCTTGAGGAGACCGCACAGCAAATTGGAGCCGGCGGTATAGATGAAGTTCTATACGCGTGGCTGCTCGTGCATCCTGCCCGCATCATGCCGATAACAGGATCAGGGAAAATTGAAAGAGTGAAAGCAGCCGTTAACGCGCTTGATCTCACATTGAGCAGAGAACAATGGTTTAAAATTTTAGAAGCCTCCAGAGGCCATGAAGTAGCCTAACGCAAAAACCGCAGATCCCTCATGAAGGGACTGCGGTTTTTGCGTTAGAACTACCAGCTGTAAAATACCGTCAGACGGCAGCAATCAGAAGAAAAGGCAATCCGCAATCCGTCAGGCGAATAAACTGCTTCCATTTTACTTATAATGCCCGCACTTTGAAGAAGCTTATAAACACGGGGAGTCTGTGCACTCTGCGCCTCGATCATCAGCTGCCTTGCAAAAGCCGGCGACTGGGCAATCCTTGCTCCAAGCTTGCCTGCATCAGCTAGGAGTACATTCATCCCTCTTGCTGATGACATAAATCTTCCGGTAACGATAGGCGGATAGACCGAAGGCTGCGCCCTGTGCGGGAAATTTCCGTTCAAATGGAACATGTCTTTTCCCCCCTTGTATATAAGGATGCCTGACGCGCTCTTCTTATTCATATGCGAAGTGAGGAAGAGGATGACCCCTTAAGAAAGAAGCAGGATTTCGTCACAGTATGCCGAATATTCCCAAATAAACAGGGATAAGGAGGCGTAGACATGGCTGCTGTTCCAGCGTTGTTTGAGCTTGGCGAGCACCTCGTTGCGGTTTTTTCGGTACAGTATGGGAATTGTTCAGCAAAAATGGAGTGCATGTATTCTTCCGAGGGAATAGTGGACTATACGATTGAGTACAAAGGCAGAAAAGAATCAAGAGAAGAGCTCCACAGAGCAGCCCTCCTTGAAGCAGACGTCCTATTCAAAGAAAAAATTTTGTTTTCCCTGAAAAAATAAGCTTTAAGCATCTGAAAATATCGAAACATGTCGTTATTTGGGAGTTTTGACGGAGAGGAAACGCAGTCTAAAACACGCATATCGGACTATTGCGCTCTTTGCGGTATGACGCACTAAGAATTTCGCCTTATTTTCGGTGAAATTCCTTCCAGCTTCCTTTACTATTAAGGTAACAAAGATAAGATCATCGATAAGACATTAGCCATATAAATAGGACGATCTTATTAAAGGAGTGTGGAAGCGGTGCAACAGCAAAAGATTGAGGAATTAACTCAGTTTCTGAAAAACCTTGAAAAAGAGATCCAGGAAACGAAACAGTCGCTGCGCTCAATAAACAACAGTATCGACAAATACAATAAATATATCATCAGAGTTTCATGAGGTCTGGCCTATAGAGCCGGACCTTTTTCCTTTAGAGGAAAGTATGCTGAAAAGGAACCAGACTGTACGTCTGGTTCCTTT
>NZ_JAJOZE010000012.1 GCF_021166585.1 Metabacillus kandeliae | reverse complement strand
AAAAGCTGTCCGCTTTGCGGACAGCTTTTTATATTGAAAAGTGCAGGGCTGCACATCCGTTCATTTTAATAGAGATCCGCTTCTTTGCTGAAGACGGAAGCATAATGGGAATGATTGCTTTCTGCGGTTCCGGCAGTTTGAAGATCCATTTTGATATTGAGCAGTCGATCGAGGTATTGGCTAACTTCAACAGTTTCCCTGGCGGTAAATCCATATTTATCTGCTACATCTACCATTCGGCTGCGGTATTTTTCAATAACTATTTCCAGCAAGTTCAATTAGAGCCCCTCCTCTGCCTAATGTCTAATGTCTAATTCTGTTAATTATTATATCGTATTCTAGCAGCGATTTGTTAATAACTTGAAGATAACTTTCAAAAATTCTTAGATAAAACACGACATAAGTTCAGCTCTTCCGACAATAAATAACAAAATTATGTGAATTTTTGTTCCCTTTCAAAAATTAAGGTAGTAAAATGGTAATAGAAAAAGAGTAAGAGGGGGCAGAAAAATGTTTCGAAAGTCATCCGGAATAAGGAGAAAATTGCTGATTTGCTTTACTATTCTCATAGGACTCAGTATTTTGATGGCCGGCATCAATTTTTCAAGCATAAAAATGATGCAGAAAGATACAAATGCGATTGTGGGCGATGAACTGCAGTCTCTCATCCTGGAGGAAAAGCTGTCATACAACCTTTCCAGTCAGGTCTCAGCTATTCAGGGATATTTCTTATACAATATGTCCTCCTATAAAGACCGGTATTTGCAGCTTGTGAAAGATGGCAAAGAGATGGAGAAAGAGCTGCTGAACATTTCAGCAAACCCAAAAGCGAAAAAAGTGATGGATCAAACAGCCCGGTGGCAGGAGCTGATTAATAAAAAGATCATCCCTTCATATGAGTCAGGGTACAAAGTGTCCGCATCTGAAATGCTTGCTGATGAAGGCGAAAAGCAATCCAATGCGCTGATTAAAAGCTATGAAAACATATCAAAAAGCAGAGAGCAGGAAATATCTAAAAAAGGGCAGAGCATTATAGCCGGAAGCACAGTCATCCTTTTGGCGAGCATGGTCTTGGCTATTCTCATTGTAGCAGCGGGAATCATTATGGCGATAAGGGTTTCAAGATCAATTACCGTTCCTGTGCTAAGTTTATTAAAAAGGCTGAAGCTGATAACAGAAGGCAATTTAGGCTTAGAGCCTCTTCCAGTCAAATCAAACGATGAGCTTGGAGTGCTGACTGTATCTGTGAACAGCATGAACGACAAACTGCATGCGCTTGTAACAAGCATAAATGAAGCAGCGGCTTCTATAGGGAAGCAAAGTGAACAGCTGCAAAATTCCGCTGATTATGTGAGAGAAGGCAGCGAACAAATTGCTTCTACAATGCAGGAACTGACTTCCGGTGCTGAAAGCCAGGCGCATTCTGCTGCAGACTTGACAGAAGGCATGAGCGAATTTATCACAACCGTTTCGGATGCGGCCAAAAGCAGCCAGCTTGTTGCATCCTCCACAGACAGCGTGCTAATTCAATCTACTGAAGGAAGCAGGCTGATGGATGAATCGATCGCTGATATGGACAGCATATACATACTGATGGCAGAGACCGTTGAAAAGGTAAAGGATCTGGACAAGCAATCAGGACAGATATCAAAGCTTGTTGAAGTGATTCAAAATGTGGCAGATCAGACAAACCTGCTGTCCCTCAATGCTGCTATTGAAGCAGCAAGAGCAGGAGAGCATGGGAAAGGCTTTTCTGTAGTTGCGGAAGAAGTGAGAAAACTTGCTGAACAGGTATCCCATTCTGTAGAGGATATCTCAAAGATTGTGGCAGGAGTAAGAAAAGAAACGAAAGGGGTTTCTGACAATCTGCAGGGCGGCTATGAACAGGTTGTTAAAGGAAAGGAATCCATTCATGCCACAGGCAAAACGTTCCGGTCCATTCAAAAAGCCTTGAACGCGGCAGCAGATCAGGTTTTGAGGATTAAAGAGGAACTGACTCTTGTATCAGAAAAAGGCACGAAAATGAATGTCAGCATTTCTGATATTGCCTCCGTTTCTGAGGAAGCAGCAGCTGGCATACAGCAAACTGCCGCTGCCTCAGAACAGGCGAACCATGCGACAGAAGAGGTCAGACAGAATGCTTTGCATTTATCAAGCCTATCTGCTGCTCTAAACCAATCGGTCAACCAATTTAAGCTTTAAAGTAAAAAACCTCCTTGATGGAGGCTTTTTACTTATGGGATTCAGGCTGCACCCTGAAGTGGGCATTCAGCTGGCCCTGAAGCATTTTTTTGCGAATGTCCTTGCTCATCGCTTCTTTGTTTTCTTTCTTCTTAAAATCTTTAAGAATTTCACTTGTTTGAACGCCTTCTTCCCGCATATCTGCAATTTCCATCAGCCGTTCTATGTCTGTAAATGAATATTTCCTTGTCCCCTTATCCGTTCTTTCCGGATAAATCAGCTGGCGCTCTTCATAATATCGGATCTGCCTGACGGAAAGTCCGGTTATTTCACTGACAGTTCCAATAGAAATGACTTTTTTATCCCGATAGGAATGATTCTCCTGCATACCGATCCCCCTTCGGCACTCACCTTTTCTAACAGTATAGCGCATGCCTTTAAGAAAATAAGAGATCATGTAAGAAAATCTAACGCAGAAAAGCGGAAGCCGCTCGTTCAGCCCCGACAAGCGCTGGAGGAAAATCCCGAAAAGTCCGCACTTTGACTTTTTGGGATTTTTCGAAGCGACTCGAGGGGCTAGCGGCTGGAGCTGGATCAAGAAAAGCGGAAGCCGCTCGTTCAGCCCCGACAAGCGCTGGAGGAAAATCCCGAAAAGTCCGGTCTTAGACTTTTTGGGATTTTTCGAAGCGACTCGAGGGGCTAGCGGCTGGAGCTGGATCAAGAAAAGCGGAAGCCGCTCGAACAGCCCCGACAAGCGCTGGAGCAAAAATCCAGAAAGTCCGGTTTTGACTTTGTGGATTTTTGTGAAGCGACTCAGATCGGGCTAGCGGCTGGAGCTGGACAAAGTAGAAAAGCGCAAGCCGCTCGATCAGCCCCGACAGCTGCTTGTACATTTCTTAATTTCTGATATTTTCCGAAAAGACGGAATGCCAGTTTCTGAGGTCTTCCTGATGAAACATAATCGTTACGTCCTCAAACCGCTGATTGCGCGGATGAAAGACTGAAAGCTCCAGGAGTTCATTGCTGTCCGACAGCATGTATAATTGGCCGTTTTCCGGCTCAGACAAATTTAAAAAGTAAAAATTATTTTCGCCATATCCAATGACTTGATGCGTATCCACTTGTTTTCCTGCTTTCCGATTTTTCTAAAGTGTGTCCGGGAAAGCAGAATTTTAAACAGAGCAGCAAAAGTGGGAGACATTACACCATTTGTCACACATTTTAATAACAGCTTAGGAAAACTTTACATTGCGTTAATCATCCGCTAACAATTATTGGGTATTGTAGTAGTAATGAAATAGAGATGGAGTGGTTATACGCAATGAGCAATATGCTAAAAAATGCTCTTGAAGAGCAAAGAACTTACTATTTCCAGAAACTTCTCGCCATTGGGGTATACAATAATGCAGTGCTGAATAAAATGACGGTTACGGAATTAAAAAACGAATATAATTACTTTTATCATAATATTTGGAACGAAAAGAAGAAAAAAACGAAATAACCGAAATAACCGCAAAAGACTGCTTCCTGAGCAGTCTTTTCTTTTAGCACCTTAGCAGCAGAAGGAGAAGTCAAACTTAGGAGCTTGTCCCTGTATTGGACGGTAATGAAAACTCATGCTTTTAAACTTGGCCTTTAGGTAGTAAAATAAGTATGTTAAATATTAGAATTTTAAGAAAGTTTTTAAGAAAGTTTAAGAGGGCGATGGATATGAGGTTTTCTTACACGGAAGAAGAAATGGAACGAGCAATGACCCTTTTCAAAGTTTTTGCGAAAGCGTTTAAAAGCATTTCTGAGCATTCGATTCGCGACAGTAAAGAGCATGGCTTTAACCCGACTGAATTCGCTGTACTGGAACTGCTGTATACAAAAGGAGCGCAAAAGCTTCAGCAAATCGGATCAAGACTTCTGCTGGTCAGCGGCAATGTCACATATGTCATTGATAAGCTTGAAAAGAACGAGTATATCGAGAGACAGCAGGATCCGAAAGACAAACGGTCTATTTATGCTCACTTAACAGAAAAAGGGCGAAGCTATTTGGATGAAATCTATCCCATTCACGCCATCCGGATGACAAGGGCTTTTTCCGGCCTGTCTGCTGAAGAACAGGAGCAGATGATGAATCTTCTGAAAAAAGCAGGCCTTCACAGTCAGCATCTTTTATTTCGCTGACCGTTCAAGCGTCTCAGTTTCTGAATCCCTGCAGCCGGGGATTTTTTTTTGCCATAACGCAGCCAGCTGAAAGAAATGGAAAGTGTTTAAAAAAGGTGAGAGTCTGAAAAAAGGCTGGTACAATAAGAGAGAGCAGCTCTGCCACATAGAAAAGATGTTTTTCATTTGCCTGCGGGCAAAGAATGAAGCACCTATAATCCAGCATGATTGCAGAAAGGGCGTTGGTTCCAATGAACGAAATAAGTATTGTAATAGTGGATGATAATAACGATTCCATAGAGATTCTGCAATATTTTATCAGCCAGCTCCAGGATTTTAAAATTCTTGCCGTCTGCTCAAACGGAGAAGAATTGATCGAGTCAGTAATGAGGGAGAAACCGGATCTTATTCTGGCAGATATCAACATGCCAAAGAAAAACGGCATACAGGCGATTGAAGAATGCAGGCAATTTCAGCCCCAGCTGAACTTTATTTTTATAACAGGCTATGATGATTATGCCGTGGATGCTTTTAACCTCAGCGCAGTGGATTACATAGTAAAGCCGGTTGAAAAAAGCAGGCTGTATTTGGCCCTTGAAAAGGCAAAGTCAGTGATAAGACGAAAAGGGTCCTATCCTGCTGAACAGATTTCAGCAGTTACTGAAGAAGCAAAAGAAAAACGGCTTCCCATTAAATTTAACGGCTCTTTATTCTATATCCCTCTAAAGGATATTATTTATATTGAGAAATCCATAAAGAAGTCTCTCATACATACGAGTGAAAGAACTTATGAGTCCTACGAAAATATCAGCGACCTGGTTAATATGCTTGATGAGTCCTTTTACCAGACGCATCGCTCCTATATAGTCAATTTGTCGAAAATCTCCCATATTACTCCGAGAAATGAGACATATCTTGCCTATTTTTTTAATTTTCATTCTCATGCGCATGTATCCAAGCTTAAAATCAATGAGCTGCAGGAAAAGATGGAAAAGTATATTGCAAATTAAGCTTGATTGATAAAGAAGGGTGAGGCACGTGTTAATGAAAGGTGATTATATCGAGGTTCTTGTCATTTTCTCTATTATTATTGCTATCTTCGGTTCTTATACAGCAATGGATTTAGCAGAAAAGGCCATAAAGGAATCCAAATACAAGCTGTTTTGGAGCTCTGCGGCAGGCCTTTCTCTCGGCATAGGCATTTGGACGATGCATTTCATCGGGATGATCGGCTATCAGGTCCCCTTTACCATCCAATTTGATCCGGGCAAAACTTTTTTGTCTTTAGTGATTGCAGTAGCGGCCTCTTTAATTGGCTTTGTTTTTATGACGGCAAAGAAAGTCAGCTTTTATTGGGATATGGTCTCAGGTATTATCGTCGGGGCTGGAATAAGCGGCATGCACTATTTAGGCATGTCTGCTATGAAGATGCCTGTTCATATGGCGTATAATATGCCCCTTGTGTTCTTGTCCATTTTGATTGCCATCGGCTGTGCTTTTTTGGCTGCTTATATGATGAGAAGACGGCGGAACAATGAGCAGCTGTCCATATTTTCTAAGCTGATCAGCTCTGTTATTCTCGGACTTGGCATATCCGGCATGCACTACACTGGGATGGCGGCCATGACGTATGAGGCGCATATGCATGAGATGAGCGGAGCAGGAAGCGGTTCTCAGGACCAGTACACGATTCTTGCTGTAGCGGTGGGAATGATGACACTGTTTATTTTTATGATCTTTCTCGGCGGCAATGCCAAGAGCAGGATGGCTGAGCATGACAAAATGCAGCGCAAGGAACGCCGCTATCAGTATTTGCTTGAGAACACGCCGAATCTCGTTGTTTTTGTTAATGAGGAAGGCAGTGTAATAAGGAAAAACCATGTCTGGAATAACCTTATCGGAGATAGTTTCCCCGCAGACAGCACCTTTCCAGAATTGTTCAATTTGGAAAGGTTCCCTGAAATTCCGCGGCTGTTAAAGCAGTCTTTGAACGGAGAAGCTGTCAGCTACGAAGCATCCATTACCGGTGAAGACGGCACAGAGCACTTTTTTATTTTTGATCATCTCCCGCACCTTGAACAGGATGATTTTTCAGGTGTTTACATTTTCGGCAAAGAAATTACTGAAAAGCGGCAGGCAGAGCTGGAAGTGGCAGCAGTGCAGGCCGATTTAAAAGAGACGCTCCGCCTTCAGCAGGGGCTCACCGTGAAATTTACGAAACAGGGCGGAGAATATATCATTTCCCTTTGTGAGGGCAGTCTTCTGGATCGCATCGGAGTATCGGGCGATATGATCGGCAAGCCTGTTTCTGCCGTGCTGCCGGAAGAAAAGATTGACAGCATAACTGCCTGCTATGATGAAGCATGGACAGGGCATTTTTTGCAATATGAAGGAAAAATCAAGGATGTTGCCTACTACATGTCTCTTCAGCCGGTATTTAAAAACGGCCAAGTCAGTGAAGTAATCGGTTCTGCGGTAAATATTTCAGATCTCTATGAAGCGCAGGAGAAGCTGAAGAAAAGTGAAAGTCTTTACCGCTCTGTTTTGTCTACTATGTCAGAAGGGCTTGCCGTCCATAATTCAAAAGGGGAAATATTAACCGTAAACGAAAAGTTTGCTGCTTTCTTCAAACGCAGTGCGGAAGAAATGATCGGGCAGAATTTTTTTCAGCTCGAGTGCCGGCTGTATGATGAAAAAGGTGAGCCGAGGTCTTATCATAAATTCCCCTCTTATACTACTGCAAGAACAGGTGAAGCCATTCATGGCTATGTGATGGCTGTGGAACATCCAAACCATCCTGTATTCTGGATTACGGTGAACGCAGAACCGCTGATCAAGGATGATGCCCTTGTCGGCTGTGTTGTTACCATCAACGATATGACAACTCAAAAACTTCAGGAAATTGAACTGATGAAATATAACGCTACAATGATTTCTGCTAAAGAAGAAGCAGAAAGAGCAAACAAGGAAAAGTCCCTGTTTCTTTCAAAAATCAGCCATGAGCTGAGAACGCCGCTGAACAGTATTATGGGTTTTTCCCATATGCTGCTCGACAGCAGTGAAGCACTCCCTGATAAAAACAAAGAATGGCTTGATAAAATTCATAAAGCAGGGCAGCATTTGCTCTACTTAATCAATGACATTACAGATCTTACAAAAATAGAAGCTGGAGAAATACCGCTGACAAAAGAGCATCTGCCCGTTTATTCGCTTCTGAATGAAACACTTACAATGATGAGGCCGATTGCAGAGGATGCCTCACTGTCTTTGTTTTCCTCGCTAAACTACGTAAAGGAAAAGTCTATTTATGTAGATAAGGCAAGATTTAATCAAATTGTTTTTAATCTCTTATCAAATGCCTTTAAATACAATAAGGAAAACGGGACAGTGATCGTTTTCTCCTATGCCGAAGAAAATTGGATTCATATCGATATTATGGATACAGGAATCGGGATGCCGCCTGATAGTCTGGATAAGATATTCGAGCCCTTTGTACGCTTGGATTCAAGCTTTCAGGAAGGCACAGGCATCGGCCTGTCTCTTGTAAAGCAATATACAGAGCTGATGGGAGGAAGATGCAGCGTATCAAGCAAGGAAGGCGAAGGCACAACCTTCAGAGTCTCCTTTCCCGCTGCTGCAGAGTGCAAGCAGAGAATTGTTTGAATATCAAAAAGATGAAACAGGCAGCTGTTTCATCTTTTTTTGCGTTTTTTTCTTAAAATGCCGCTCCTAATCAATGCAAGACGATTAAACACTTTCCCGTATATAGCCGATAAGTATAATAGGAATCTGCAGCCGCAAGAACGTGTTTTAAGGAGGTGCAAAGGTTGGGAGCATATGATGCAGACAAACGAGTGAGCCATCTCAACAATTGGGATAAAACATTTCAGCAATTATACAGCCGGTATCCCGACGCCATCCTGCTGCTTGATTCTGCAGGGAAAATCATACATAGCAACTCCGCAGCTGAGAGGCTTTTAAAAAAAGAACTGCTTGGCCAAAGCTGTGAGCAGCTCTTTCATTTGCAGGATCAGGAACTTGTTTTACAGTCTTTTGGTGATGCGGCAAAAAACGGTGCACAGCAATCAATCGAGGTTGGAATTCCAATAAATGATGGTGGATTCCGGCATTGCCGGGTCATGTTTTTGAAAGGTGATCAAGAAAAGTCTTCTGCCTGCCACTTTTTAGCTATCCGTGATGTAACAGAGTTCAAAAAAGCACAGGATCAAATTAAGCATATAGCTTACTACGATGAACTGACAGGCCTGCCAAACTACCGGGCGGTTCATCAAAAACTGAATGAATTGACCGAAGAGCCTAATGAAGAACCTGCGGCAGTGATAAAGGTGAACATTGACCGTTTTAAATATTTCAATGAAGTATATGGAAAAACAATCGGGGACAGGCTTTTGGAGGAAATTTCAAAAGAACTGCTAAAACTGGTTCCTTCTCAATACTTTATCGGACGCTTTCATAATGATGAATTTGTGGTGATTGTGCACAGTGTAAAAGACAGAGAGTCCTTCTACAGTGTTGCTGATGAGATGGCTAAGCAGTTTAAGCGGAAGTACAGCATCCAGGGCCAGTATTACCAGGCAAATATCAGCATTGGAGCGGCATTTTACCCAGAGCATGGAAAAGATCCGGACTCTTTGCTGAAAAACAGCGAAATTGCCTTAAAAGCCGGCAAGGAAGACAATGGCCTGAAGGAGTATAGTGAAGAGAAGAGCTATACCTTTCAAAGGCGCTATTATGTGCAGAAGGAATTGTATCTGGCGATGCAAAAAGGCGAGCTGGAGCTTTACTACCAGCCGCAGATTGATACTTGCTGCAGAGCAATCATAGGGGTTGAGGTGCTTCTGAGGTGGCAGCATTCTGAGCTTGGTTTTATCTCACCGGCTGAATTTATTCCAATCGCTGAAGAAACTGGTCTTATTATTGAAATTGGAAAATGGAGCATGGAAGGGGCTTGTGCTCAGCTGAAAAAATGGCATGAAGCCATCAATAATAATTTGAGAATGAGCATCAACCTGTCAGTCAAGCAGTTCTATCAGCCTGATCTTGTTGACATGGTGACAAATATTCTTGAGCGCTATAATATCCCGCCTGAATGCTTTGAATTGGAATTTACCGAAAGCCTGTCCATGCACAATAGTGAAAACTTTATCCGGACGGTAGAACATTTAAAGGACATCAACATTCACCTTAGCGTTGATGACTTTGGCACAGGGTACAGCTCCCTTAGTTATTTAACACAGCTGCCGCTTGATAAAATTAAGATTGACCGCAGCTTTGTAAAAAAAATGATGAACTCCAAACAAGATGAAATTGTGATTAAAACCATTATCGCGCTTGCTCAGAATCTGGGCATGCAGATTATTGCAGAGGGCGTTGAAGAAAAAAAGCAGGCTGAATTTCTGGAAAAGCATGGCTGCTATCAAATGCAGGGATACCTTTTCAGCAAGCCGGTCCCAGCGGGTGAAATGGAACAGCTGTTTATGGAAAACCAGGAAGGAATACGCCCTTTTAAATGAAAAATGGAAAGCCGCTCCTGAAAAGGAGCGGCTTTCTGCATGTATTTAAATCGATTTGTTTTCTATAGTTGTTATGTGTCCAGCTATAAGTAATTGCCGGGGCTGAACGAGCGGCTTGCGCTTTTCGTTGTCCAGCTCCAGCGCCTAGCCACTCGAGTCACTTCACAAAAATCCAAAAAGTCAAACCCGGACTTTCTGGATTTTTGCTCCAGCGCTTGTCGGGGCTGAACGAGCGGCTTCCGCTTTTCTTGTTACCTCAAAAGGGATTCTGCTCCATCTACATAAATTTCAGTGCCTGTTACATGGCTTGATTCATCTGATGCCAAAAAGTAAACAAGGTTTGCCACTTGTTCAGGTGTGCCTGGTCCATCCTCAAGCGGAAGGTCTCCGCCTTCAGGATATTCCACTTTAATCTCCACTTCATCAAGGCTTTCATCCCGCTCTGTGTTGCTTTCAATGTTCGTTTCAATAAATCCTGGGCAGATGGCATTCACGCGAATTTTAAACTGTGCCAGTTCAAGCGCCGCCATTTTCATAAAGGCTGTTTGTCCAGCCTTAGAAGTGGCGTAGGCAGACATGCCGATGTTAGAAAACGTTCTGTTGCCATTAATGGAGCTTGTGATAATGATGCTGCCCCCGTTTTTCTTTAGGAAAGGAATGCTGTGTTTGACGGCAAGGAAGGTTCCTTTTAAATTAGTTGTAATTGTTTTATCCCAATCATCAGGGTCAAGCTCTTCGATCGCTGAAAAGACCCCGTTAATACCAGCGTTGCTGAAAACAACATCAATTTTGCCCCATTTGCTGCCGACTTCCTTGATGTTCTTTTCAACCGCCTGTTCATCAGCCATGTCTACCTTTGTGACCATAGCTTTTCCGCCGGCCTGCTCAATCTCAGCCTTTGTTTTAGAGGCATTCTCTTCATCAAGGTCAAAAATCCACACTTTCATTCCCTCTTTGGCAAATAGAAGAGCTGAGGCTTTGCCGATGCCTGATCCGCCTCCTGTTACAATGGCGACCTTTCCTTTGCTGCTGGCTGTCATATCCTATTCCTCCCGAATTCTTTTTTACAGTATCTGATACCCAAATAGGAGAGGAAAGTATCAATTTTAAATAAAAAAGTTGATACTGGACGGCAAATGCCTTTTTCAGCTTCTGCAGAAGACCATTTAAACTTCCTCCTGAATGCTATCCAGGATCTTGCGGAAAAGGCTGTCCTGCTTCACATCAAAATAATCTGCGAAAGGGCACGTGCCACCTGACAGGCGCTGTCTCATCTGGTTAATCGTGATCTGTTCAGGATAAGCTTCCGATTCGATTTCATCCCACCAAAGCGGGGCTGCTGCAGGAGCATTTTCTCTTCCTCTCAAAGAATAAGGGCAAATGATGGTTTTGCCTTCTCCATGCTGAATGTAATCAACATAAAGCTTTTTGCCCCGGTTTTTCTTCAAGCGCTCAATAGTAAAAGATTCAGGATATTTTTGAATTAAATATGCTGCCACAAAAGAGGTGAAAACTCTTGTTTCTTCATAAGTGAATTCCCCTTCTGTCAAAGGCAGATAGATTTGAATGCCCTTCCCGCCTGAAAGCTTAGGAAAGGCTCTCAGCCCGAAGCTTTCCGTAATCCTATGTATTTCACGGGCTGCTTTAATAGCGAGCGGAAACTCATTCCTTGAGGGAGGATCAAGATCAAATACAACTTCAGCTGGGCTATTGGTATAGATGGTCTGAAAAGGGATGTGAAATTCGATCGCCGTTTGATTGCCGAGCCAGACAAGTGTTGAAAGATCATTGCAGACAATATAGTTAATTCCGTCCGCTTCATGGGATGTGACAAAATCAGGAGCATAGTCAGGAACATTTTTTTGGTAAAAAAGTTCCCCCATAATACCGTGCGGATAGCGGATTACTGTTAAAGCGCGGCTGCGGAGAAAAGGAAGCAGAAATGGCGCCGCTTCAATCAAGTAGGAAATATACTGAGATTTAGTGACAAGCGGGGATTCCCATAAAGGCTTTAGAGGGTGTGTAATCACCGCTTCCTTATGAAGGGGGGCAAGAGCCAGCTGAAATGCTTCCCACGTCCCCTCCAGTTCTTCAGGCTGAAAGCAAAAGCGGACAAAAGAAGGCTCTCTTAGCTGTCCGCTAAAAAATGAGAGAAACTGAAGCTCAGCTAAAACCCCTTCTTTAGCTTGATAAAAGGAACCGGTTTTCTGTATAGTATTTTCTTTAATGACCGCTATAAGTGTTTCTTTTTCCTCTGAACTGAAGCCGTGGGAGAAAACGCCGACAGGAAAAAGGTGGCCTTCTTTTCGGACGGCTGCCTGAAAGTAGCTGTTTTTTTCATCATAGCCTTTAATATAAAAGATGGCATGCTTATAGTTTTTATATTTCAGCCAGCGTTTTGTTCTGCTGCCTTCTTCCCATTTGCTTGTGAGATGCTTGGCAACAATTCCTTCGCCGTCAGCAAGCCGGATACTTTCAAAAAGGGTGTCTGCATCAGGAGTATTTGAAACATACTGGATAAGCAAGGGAGAAGAAGGATCTGGAGCAAGCGGCCACCCGAGCTTCTGAAACAGCTGGCTGAGGGCGTGCTTTCGCTCCTGATATTCCGCTGCAAGCTTCCGTTCCCCTTTCAGCATAAGCAAGTCAAATGCGCAAAAATGACAGGGAGCTTTCTCAGAGGCAATGGTTATCGAGGCTTTTGTTTTCAACCTGCCGCGGGACTGCATCTTTTCAAAATCAGATTTGTAAGGAGAGGAAAGGCTGCAAAGCTCTCCGTCAAGCTGGAGCGGGAGAAATGGGGCAAGCTTCGCTTTTTGGCTAACAAGCCACTGTTTTATTTCCGGGAAAGAGGCAAACAAGTCTTTGCCGTTTCTGCTTGTCAGCAGCATCTCGTCTTCTGAAAGAGTTAAAATGGCTCTGAAGCCGTCAAACTTTGTTTCATATATCCACTGCTCTCCTTTTGGAAGAGTGCTTGTCAGAACTGGCAGCATCGGTTTCATGTTGGAACCTCTCATTTACTGAAATAAAAAAGGAGGACAATTCATGTCAGAAGAATCATCCAAAGCGGTATTTCTTGACCGTGACGGGGTCATTAATGAAGTCATGTCAGCGCGGGTCAGGCATGTGAATTCCCCAGAGAATTTTTACTTTCTGCCTGGAGCTAAAGAAGGCATCAAAATGCTTCATGAGGCCGGATTTTTAATCTTTGTTGTAACAAACCAGGGAGGTGTCGGCCTCGGATATTTGAAAAAGAAAGTTCTTGACTCCATCCATCGGAAAATGGAAAAAGAAATTGAAAAAGCAGGCGGGAAATTAACAGAGATAAAAGCCTGCTGCCATTCTCCGCATGCAGGCTGCAGCTGCAGAAAACCGGAGCCGCAGCTCATTCATGAGCTGCTGGATAAGTACAGGCTGGATCCAAAGAAATGCTTTATGGCCGGAGACAGAGAAACAGATATTGAAGCAGGTCAAAAAGCAGGCACACGGACAATTCTTATCGGCAGCGGAGAGACGAAGGCTGAAAGAAACTTTCCCTCCCTGCTAAAGGCAGCCGAATGGATTTTGCAGGAAACATCCCTTTAAAAGGCTAAGCTTTTTTCCGTGATGTTTTGCGCTTCTTTCCTTCCTCTTTTTCGCCTGCTGTTTTTTTGTCTGCCTTTGGTTCGGTCTTTTGCTTTTCTTCTTCTTTCGTTTTTGCCGAACGGTTAATGCTTGCCTGCAGGGCGCCCATAAGGTCTACGACATTTTCCCTGTTTGCAATTTCTTCAGGTGTTTTGCCTTCATTTTTCGTTATTTTTTGCTGAATGAGGGCTTTAACATCTTCTCTGTAATCATCTTGATATCTTGACGGATCAAACTTTGCGGTGAGCTGGTCGATCAGCATGATCGCCGTATCCAGCTCCTTTTTCTGCACTTCGGTGTTTTCGGGAACGCTCGGAACTTCTTTGGCACTCCTCACTTCATCAGGGTAATGAATGGTTTCCATAACGAGACAGTTTTCATAAACTCTCACGATGGCCATTTGCTGCTTTGATCTGATCGTAATTTCAGCAATGCCGATTTTTCCGGATGTTTTTAATGCTTCCCTCAGGAGGGCATAAGCTTTGGCCCCATTTTCTCCAGGCTCCAAAAAATAAGCTCTGTTAAAATAGATCGGATCGATTTCTTCAAGGCTCACAAAATCGACGATTTCAACGGCCTTATCCTCATGTTCCTTTTTAAGATCCTTTAATTCTTCATCGCTCAAGATAACAAATTTTCCTTTTACATATTCATAGCCCTTTACGATATCCTCCTGTTTGACTTCTTCATCACAGTTTGGACATTTTTTTTCATACTGAATAGGAGTATGGCATTTTCCATGAAGGTTTCTCAGCTTAATATCTTTATCCTCCGTTGCAGCGTATAGCTTGATCGGAATATTGACCAGACCGAAGCTTAACGATCCTTTCCACATTGTATGCATCATTCCACCAACTTTCGTGATTCGAGAATAGAGGAAGTTTGAAACTTTTGACGAACTTCCTTATTTAAACAAGATTTTTCTACTAAATAGTCTGTGCCAGTTGAAAAGATTCATTATTGGAAAGATCAGGAGATAGCTCTGAGGAGGCTTTAAAATGGCTGGGGAAAAAACGTATTTTATTACAGGTTTTCCAGGCTTTATCGCAGGTGAGCTGATTAAAGAAGCGGTAAAGCGCGATTTATTCCAGCATGTTTACGTGCTGGTGCTGCCTGAGATGGCTGAGCAGGCGGAAATACAGCTGGCAGAAATCGCTCCCGGAAAAGGAACCGTTATAAAAGGGGACATAACAAAAGAGCAGTTGGGCATTGAGCCTGAAACAAGGCGTATTTTGGAGCAGACTGTCACCCATGTTTATCACCTTGCAGCCATTTACGACCTTGGAGTGGAGAGAGAGGCAGCCTTTCTGGTTAACGTAAAAGGCACAATCTGCGTCAACCGCTTCGTAAAGAGCCTGCAGTCTCTCGAATTATATACGTATTTCAGCACGGCCTATGTTTCAGGTAAACGGGAAGGAAAAATTTTTGAATCAGAGCTTGAGCCGGCAGAGTTTAAAAACTTCTACGAAGAAACAAAATGGCTGGCGGAAAAGGAAGTCAGAAGCCTCCAAAAAGAAGTGCCGGCTATCATCATCAGGCCCGGTATTGTGGTAGGGCATTCAAAAACAGGCAGAACAGTTAAATTTGACGGTCCTTACTATATGCTGCAGCTTTTTCAAAAGCTTCGCTATAATCCGTTTATACCGGCTCTCGGGAAAGGGGATGTGCCGTTTCACCTCATTCCGGTTGATTATTTAATTCAAGCTGTTCTATATTTGAGTCAGAGCGGCCGTTTTTCAGGCAAAACATTTCATATCACAGATCCTGACCCGCTTCCGATCGGAAAGGTGTATGAGCTCTTTCTTGAAAAAAGCATTAACATGAAGCCGATTGGAAGAGTATCGCCAAAGCTCATGAAAAAGTGCTTTTCCTCAGATGCGCTGTGCCGGTATTTTCAAGTTAGAAAAGAGGCATTTGATTACTTTATTTATAATGCTGATTACGACTGCACGAATACAGCAGAAGCCTTGAAGGGGACAGCCATTTCCTGTCCGTCCATCGTTTCCTATTCAGATGCGATGATTCAATTTTTTAAAGAAAACCAAAATCAGCCCATCCAGAAAGGTGTGAAAGCTTATGCCGGAAGTTAAAACAAGGCCATCAGCAAAAAAGGCCGCACCATCGAAATTAAAAGCCATCAATCCAGCTACAGGCAAACTGATCAGGGAGATACAGGCATTTTCTGCCGATCAAACAGCAGAAACCTTTGAAAACGCCAGAAAGGCACAAAGCGAATGGGATTCTTTATCAATCAGTGAAAGACTGGTTTATTTCAAAAAGCTGCGCCATCTGATGAGCACAAAGCTTCAGCAGATTGTCCAAATTGTGGCAAGTGATACAGGCAAGCCGAAAACGGAGGTGCTGACTGCGGAAGTTATGCCTGTGCTAGATGCTATCGCCCATTTTGAGAAACATGCAGAAAAAGTTCTTTCAAGAAAGGCTGCCGGAACTCCCATGCTCTTTTGGGGAAAAAAAAGCTATATTGAATATATGGCAAGGGGAGCAGTACTGATCATTTCTCCGTGGAACTATCCGCTTCAGCTTGCGATGATTCCGATGCTCAGTGCACTGGCAGGCGGCAATGCGGTTATCTTAAAGCCTTCTGAAATAACGCCGCTGACAGGCCTTTTAATTGAAATTCTGTTCAAAGAAGCGGGTTTTCCAAACAACGTTGTACAGGCTGCCCACGGAGGAAAAGACGTTGGCGAAGTTTTAACAAAAGGCAAGCCGGATTACATATTCTTTACCGGCTCTGTTAAAACGGGAAAAGCGATACAGGCTCAGGCAGCGAAGGACTTAATCCCCGCAACGCTCGAGCTTGGCGGCAAAGATCCGATGATCGTCTTCAAAGACGCCAATATTGACAGGGCAGTAAACGGAGCAGTTTGGGGAGCTTTCACGAACAGCGGCCAGGTCTGCATGAGTGTTGAGCGCCTCTACGTGGAAAGGCCGGTTTACCATGCCTTTATTGCCAAGCTGCGAGATGCGGTTCAGGCATTAAAACAAGGACACGGAGATCATGATGATATAGGCTCCATGACCTCACCGGCTCAAGTTGACATCGTGAAAGAGCAGATGGAGGATGCGCTGCAAAAAGGCGCTAAAATGGTAACAGGCGAAGCGCCAGAATACTGGAATACAGAAGAGGGCTTATATATCAAGCCGATCATTTTAGCTGACGTTTCAGCGGAAATGAAAATCTTATCGGAAGAAACATTCGGGCCTGTATTGCCGGTAATCCCATTTGATTCAGAGGAAGAGGCCGTCAGAGAGGCAAACAGCACCGATTACGGGCTGAATGCAAGCGTTTGGACAAAGGATATGGATAAAGCTGAAAGAGTCGTCTCGCGCCTTGTAACAGGAAATGCAGCCATCAACGATGTGATGGTGAATGTTGTGAATCCTGAACTTCCTTTTGGAGGGGTTAAAAACAGCGGCATCGGGAGCTATCACGGTGAAGGCGGCTTGCGGATTTTCTGCCACGAAAAAGCTGTTATGGCAGACTCAGGCAAAAAAAATTACGAAATTCAATGGTATCCGTATAAAGGGAAAATGCCATTGTTTGTGAAGCTGTTTCAAAACATCTACGGCTCAAAACAAAACGTGGCTGATATGGCGAAACTTTACACAGACATTCTGAAAAAATCGAAATCCTAAATACGAATGGCGCCCTCTTTTGCAGAAGGCGCCATTTTTTAGGCTATGTTAAAGGAGAATGTTGATTTTAGAGCATCTGTTAATTAGAGTAGAAGGCTTGCGGCTCCAGCACTGCACGCGGAAAGCGGACGCCTGAAACGGAAATCAACAGTCAAATTTTAAAAAATCTTTAATCCCTGCATCACAAGAATAAAGGTGCCAAGCAAAATAACATAGCCTGCAAACCACTTTAAAGAGTGCTTTTTAACAAAACCAATCATCCACTTCACAGCAATATAGCCGAATAAAGCAGAAGAGAGAGTGGCTAAAAACATTGGGACAAGCCCTAAATGCGCCCCGCTTGCAGCAAGATCCTTCATTTGAAAAAGGATGGCTCCAAAAACAGCTGGAATGGAAAGGAGAAAAGAAAAATATGCGGCCGTTTCCTTATCAATGTTCCGAAACAGTGCCCCTGCTATCGTTAATCCTGATCTTGAGACAGCAGGAAAAATCGCCAATGCCTGAAATCCTCCGATCCAAATGCTATCGAAATAAGATAATTCCTCCAATTTTTTATGGCCGCGTTTCGCATTGCCGGCAAGCCAGAGGAAAAGGCCTGTTAACAGGAATTCCCATCCGATCGTCAGACCAGTGACAGAAAGACTTTCAAAAAAATTGCTGAAACAAAGGCCTGCAATCACAGCTGGAATGGTTCCTGCTGCAAGCAGCCTGGAAAGCCTGCCGAAAGGGTCTTTCAAAAGCTTGAGAAGAATATCCTTGTAATAGACGATAAGGGCGATGAACGTTCCGATATGAAGCATTGTATCAAGAAAGATTCCGGCATCCTGCAGGCCGAACAGCTTTCTTCCGATATAAAGATGGCCTGTACTGGAAATGGGGAGAAATTCAGTCAGCCCCTGAATAATCCCAAGCACAATGGCGGCAATAGAATCCAAACCCTTGTCCTCCTTGGAGTCAGCTAGTATATTCATATGAAGGAAGAAGGGTTAAGTAGAACAAGAGTTTAAGATGAAAAACAAGTTGACAGGATAGGCGATAAAAGATATATTTGGGTTAACAAATAAAATGATTCTCTCTTTCAAAGGGGAGTAGCGTTCGGGTTTCCACCTGAAAATAAAGTCGTCATTACGTGGGCCTTTGATGCCGCCGGCTTTATTGACATGTTTCTTTCAACATGTTCAGCAAGACCTTTGCCTGTTTGGCGAAGGTCTTTTTCCATTTTCTTTAGCCTAATCAGGAGCAGAGAGACAGATTAGGAGGAGAAAATGGATTTTTCAATTTTTATGGAGTATGGATGGGTGCTGCTTGTCTTAATTGTTTTAGAAGGGATTCTAGCAGCAGATAATGCCCTTGTTATGGCGGTTATGGTCAAACATTTGCCGGATGATCAGCGCAAAAAAGCTTTGTTTTATGGACTGGCAGGAGCCTTTGTATTTAGATTTGGTGCGCTTTTCGCCATTTCCCTTCTTGTCAACGTATGGCAGCTTCAAGCCGTTGGTGCACTCTATCTCTTATTTATCGCTGTTAATCATATCCTGAAGCGGTATATTTTCAAAAAGGAAGAGGAAGAAGCAGAAGCCTCTAAAAAAGGTTCTGGTTTTTGGATGACTGTGCTGAAAGTAGAAATAGCCGATATTGCCTTCGCGGTAGACAGTATACTTGCAGCCGTAGCCCTTGCTGTAACACTTCCAAAAACACCGCTGCCTTCAATTGGAGGCCTTGACGGCGGTCAATTTGCCGTCATCTTTGCGGGCGGACTGATTGGTGTTGTCATTATGAGATTTGCAGCAAGCGCGTTTGTTGCTTTGCTGAAGAAAAGGCCAGCTCTTGAGACAACTGCTTTTGTCATTGTTGGCTGGGTCGGTGTGAAGCTTGCCCTTTATACACTGGCACACCCTGACGTGGACTGGATTTCCCATCATTTTGTCGAATCAAGCACCTGGAAAATTACATTCTGGGCAGTTCTCGCCGGCATTGCAGTTGGCGGATGGTTCCTTTCTAAAGAAAAAAACCCTGAAAAATCTTCATACGAAGCTTAATAAGCAAAAAAGCACACCGGCTCCCGGTGTGCTTTTTTAAATAGTGGGTACTAGTACTTTTGTAGGCTGCATCTCTTTTGTGTAATTTAGCCTATTCAAATAATAAGTAAAAAGATTTTTGAATACAACCCCTTAATTTTCAGGGTAATGGCGTATCTTCTTAATGATAGTGATAAAGGATGAGAAAGGGGCAAAAAATAAGGATTAGGTCTAAAGGTTTAATATATGCTTGAAAGTGTTTTCAAATGCGGAAAAAAGGGTGTGAAATATCGACTTTGGAATAAAACGGCTTCTGCCGGAACTATAAAAGGCACCTTTTGAACTGTAATGAAAATAATATATTTGGGAATAACCAATATATATTATCCATCTTTCCTCTACAGCGGCGGTATTTCCGCGTCTGTTCAGCTTTATGGTCAAATGGTTTCACATTTTCTTCCTTTGCGCTCCCCATCTAAATTAGCTATGATAAACGAAGTATGAAATGGGAGAAACAGAGGTGAAACTTGTGGCAGGCCTTTTGTTTAGGTTCGGTAAAAAGAAAGGCTCTTTGGAAGAGACAGTTTTAAAAATACAGCAAGGCGATCAGGCTTTGCAAAATCAGCTGATCAATCAATATAAGCCCTTCGTTGCAAAAACAGTTTCATCCGTCTGTAAACGATATATAGATGAAACAGATGATGAATTCAGCATTGGCTTAATAGCATTTAATGATGCGATAGAAAAATACTCTCCGGAAAAAGGGAATTCACTTCTGGCTTTTGCAGAATTGATTATAAAACGGAAAGTGATTGATTACATACGAAAAGAAGCCAGAAATGCACAAACAGTCAACATGGATATGCAGGAGCACGAAGAGGGAGAAGCTTCTCAAAGCAAGATAGAAGCTGATCTGTCCATAGATGAATTTCAGAGACAAATAGAGCAAGAACAGCGGCAAGAAGAAATCCTCCATTTTAAAAGGGTATTGGAGGAATTCCATCTCAGTCTTCCCGATCTTGTCAAAAATTCTCCAAAACATGCAGATGCCAGGCAAAATGCGCTACAGGTTGCTCAAACACTTGTTGCACATGATGATTTGCGGAAGATTCTGTTTCAGAAAAAGCAGCTTCCTGTCAAACAGCTCGAAAAGCTTGTTTCAGTGAGCCGTAAAACCGTCGAACGGAACCGGAAATACATTATTGCCATGGTGATCATTTTAACAGGGGACTATCTCTACTTAAAAGATTACATAAAAGGGGTGCTATAAGCATGAAAAAAGGGGTCGTTATTCATCAGAAGGATGGATGCGTTACTTTGCTTACACCGGATGGTCAATTTATGACGGCGAAAAGCCTAAGAAAAAACTGCAGCGTTGGTGAGGAAATAACTTTCCTTCCTTCTGAAGCGGATAGAAAAGACCGTGCAGGCATATTTTTTGGCGAACGTAAAATTCACTTTGTCAGATATGGGGCAATTTCAGCTATTGCGCTCATTGTTTTAGTTTTTGCCTGTCTGCCATTCATGAACAATGAAAAGGTTTATGCCTATATGACAGTTGACATTAATCCAAGCTTTGAGCTTGCTATGAACAGCAAAATGCAGGTGATCAAGATAGAGCCCATCAATGCAGATGGATCAAAGCTGATAAAAGAAATGCCGGATATCAAGCATGAAACCTTGAAAAACGCAGTAAATACCATTGTGTTTAAAAGCAAGGAAATGGGCTACATTAAACAGGGCAAGCATCTTTTGATTGCTACTGTTCTGAACAGTGAAGATGAGGAATATGGAAAAAGCCTGCTTAAGAGAGTCAACTCCTTAAAAGGGGCCTACAAAAAAGAAGATCTGCCAGTCAAAATTGTTCAAACTGATCTAAAAACAAGGGAAAAGGCAAAAGAAGAGGGTATATCCACAGGAAAATACCTCGAACTTCACCTGCAGCCGCCAAGCGGGAAATCAAAAGGCGCCGCATCGGATGGTTCTGCAAAAAAAACAGCATCTCCCCCTAAAAAAATAGAGCAGGTTTCTGTAAAAGCTCCTGCCCCAGTAGAAACATCGCGCCCCGCTGACAGAAAAGAATTTCATGCTGCTATCGCAAGCACGAAAAGCAAGCTGCAGCAGACAAAGCGGAGACTGCAGAAGGAACACATCCAAAAGCCTTCCGACTCTGCAAAACAAAAGCATGACTTTAAAGAAAAAAAGGGACATCCAGAGCCAAATAAAAGAAAAGAAAATCCAGCTTTCCCACATCAGAAGAAAGTGCCTGGGCAAAAAAACGGTCATGATGACTCGTTTCGGGGGAAAGAAAACCTTGCCAAACACCGCAGCGAGCATAAGCAGAACGCCGCTCATAAAAATGAGAATACAAAAAAGCATGTGCTGCATTATGAAAGAAAAAACGAAGAAAAGCAGAAGAAAAAGTCTGAAAAAACACATTTTAAACAAAAATAAAAGAATTCAGCACTCATACTTAATGAATTATAGAAAAAAACAATCGCCGTGCAGAAGCAGCGGCGATTTTTCCATGTTATTCAGTTATTGGGGTTTAGATTGTGATTGTGCCTGGGCAATGAGGCGCTTCGTCATTTCTCCACCGACAGATCCGTTTGAACGTGCAGTCGTATCAGAACCTAAAGTAACGCCAAACTCCTGAGCCACTTCATATTTGAATGTTGCAAGCGCCTGCTCAGCACCTGGAACGAGCAATTTATTTCTTCTGGCCATTTTTTTCATCTCCTCTTCAATAAGATCAGCAGAGTATTCATCTGCTGTAACTTATTTTTTGATGTCCTGTCTGATTTATGCGCTCATTCTTTGTTTCTTTTTACCAGCAAGATCAAGAATAGGGAGATGGCGGGCTGGCGCATTAAGTGGAATAAATTATGACAGACAGCAGCCACAGGCTCACTCTCCGCATTCCATCCTTCTAAGATGCCGTTCCAATATAGCAGCTGACTGCTGATGAAGCCTTGATGCTGAAACAGCAAGCAGCACCAAAATCAGCACATCTTCTATATGTTCCCAAATGAAGTCTGCAAGGGTGAAAGCTGTTTTAGCCTGCTCAATGGCGAGGCGGAATTCTTTTTCATCAAAGCTTTGAATAGGAGCTCCGCTAATTTTGTCCAGTACATATCCGCAAAGGGCGTAAAATAGCGCCGGGCCGATCACATCATCACTTCGGTCTGAGATCGTGTTGAATAAGTATGTGAGCAGGGAGCGAATGGCAGAAAAGTCATAAAGTGATTTTAAATCCCATACTAAAAGGAGAATGGCTGCCTGATCCACGGAATATTTCTTTCCGTGTTCAGGCGGGCCGATCAGTTCTTTAATATCGCGTTTGATCCAGTTTTGGATTGAGGCGGAAGAGAGTGTACCGCAATCGCAAAGGTTGGCAAGCTCGACAATTTCGTTTGAGGAAAATCCATATGGCTGCTGTCCATCCACTATACGGACTAAAATATCAGGCAATTCATCGAGTTCTGCCTGTTGAATTAATTCTTTTAGGTACTTTTTGCCTTCACCTTTCATGGAAAGGAACAGCTCGCCGATTTCTTTTCGTGAAAAGGCATTTTGCATGATGCGTCACCTCTTAGGTTACCTCTTGTTTTTAGTTCTTTAGCTGCAGCTCTTGTCAGAGCTGGTCAAGCGTCTTGCACTTTTTTCATTATATCATTTTTCATTTTTCATGAAGCCGTTTTGCCGGGGCATAATACTGAAAAAGGGAGGTGTTTGGGATGGAGGAGCGTGAGCTGTTTCCGGTAGCGAATTTGAGTCAGGATGATCTCAGCAGATTAGTGCAGGCAGAGGAATCACTCCGGGAGAAAACAGGCGAGGAGATTGTTTTGATTGCTTATAAGCACGAGCAGTCAAAATAACATCAACTTCCTGTTATAGATTCAGCCAGCTGTTAAAAAATATACATGCGGGTATGCCCGCTATTAAGACAGCAGGGGGATTTCGAATGAAACGCAAAGCCTCAAAAAACCAGGCAATTAAAAACAATTTCACCCCAAAGGAAAGTCTTCCTGATGCAGAATTTGCAGCAGGATTTAACAAGGAAGATCTTCATCGGGCGGCAAACAGAAATTCAAAGCACGGCAAACAGGGCCGCTGAACGGAGGAATAATTGTGACGAAAAAGACGGAAAAAAGCCGCACCATGCAAAATCATAAAAAACCTGCAGACATTGGCTTGCTGAAAGAGGAATTTGGAAGCGAGAATGGTGACGTTAATGCAGCAAAAACGATTGAATTGCTGCAGTCCTTAAAGCAGAAAAAGGAAGATAAACAAAAGAAAAAGTGAGGGAAATCCCTCACTTTTTTACATAGCTTTTTCTGTACTGGTTTTAGAACTGATGAAGAATGGCGCTGCTTTTGTCTGTACTGGATCGTAATGAACAAGCAGGTAAGATTTTTCCATCAGGATCTGCCCTGTTTTGAAAAAGGTTTCAAGGTCAAATGGCATGCTTTCAAGGACCGTATGCTTGTATAAATCTTTTTCGGTCAGTCCGATTCTGGCAAAATCTGTGCCAGCCATTTCCGGGTGCTCCAAAAGGCTTTTATAGATTGCATCTTTTTCTTCTTTCTGGAGGGACTCGTTCCAAAGCGGTTTTCTTGGTTTGAATTTGTGGTGGATTAAGTAGTCATAGCGCATCAATCCTTCAGAAAGCTGTACCCTTTCAGGGAAGTACGCTTCAACAAACTGCCTGAGCCGCTTGAACAGGTCTTCAAGCTGATGTCCGATTCTGCTCCAGCCCTGCTTGTCCCAATATGTGCCGAATTCCTGGAAGAAATCAAAAGGGGAATCAAAGACATGATTGACAAGATAGCTGACAGTTGAATCCATTCGATGGTCATTCCAGTACTTTTCGAGTACATCCTCCACCTGCTTGATGCGGATGATTTCATCAAAGGAGAGAACATTATTTTTCAGGATTTCATATGGCGAGTGATCCATATAAACGTAATCATGCTGTGCTGCATTCAGCCTGAGGCCAGTACCTCTCAGCATTTTCAAAAATCCAAGCTGAAGCTCTTCAGGACCTAGGGCGAAAACGTCATTAAAGGTCTTTTTAAAGGAGTCATAATCCTCTTCAGGAAGACCGGCAATTAAATCAAGATGCTGATCAATTTTCCCGCCTTCTTTTACCATTGTAACCGTTCTGGTCAGCTTGCTGAAGTTTTGCTTTCTTTTAACAAGCTCATTTGTTTCATCATTTGTTGATTGAACGCCGATTTCAAAGCGGAAGAGCCCTTTAGGGGCATGATCATTCAAAAATTGGATGACCTCAGGGCGCATAATGTCAGCCGTGATTTCAAACTGAAATACTGTGCCGGGCAAATGCTCATCAATTAAGAACTGAAACATTTCAAGCGCATAGCTTCGGCTGATGTTAAATGTTCTGTCAACAAATTTAATTGTTTTGGCGCCGTTTTTCATTAGATAGCGGATATCATCCTTGATTTTCTCTCTGTCAAAATAACGGACTCCCACTTCTATAGAAGAAAGGCAGAACTGGCAGCTGAAAGGGCATCCGCGGCTTGTCTCAACATAGGTCACTCTTTTTGCAAGCCCTTCTAGATCTTCCTGAAAGCGAAACGGTGTTGGCAGTTCTTTCAGATCAATCTTGCCGGAACCAGGTTTGACCTTCACCTTGCCGTCCTCTCTATAAACAATGCCGCTGATGGCTGCTTTGGATTCTTTTCTTTCAAGAGAATTCAGCAGCAGCTTGAAAGTTTGTTCTCCCTCTCCAATAACGATAAAATCTGCCTCTGGAATACGGTCCATCCAATAAAGGGCATCATAGGTCACCTCAGGACCGCCTAAAACAATAACTAGAGAAGGATTAATTTTTTTCAGCATTTTAATGACTTTAATCGTTTCTTCTATATTCCATATATAGCAGCTGAACCCGATCACATCGGGCTTTTTCGCATACAAGTCTGTCACAATATTCATAGAAGGATCTTTAATTGTATATTCGGCAAGCTCTACATCATACTCAGGGGCCGCATAGGCCTTTAAGTACCTGATGGATAAGCTGGTGTGAATGTATTTAGCATTCAGTGTACTTGCAATAACTTTCATTTCAACACCACTTTTTCTGATTTATTGCTGATTAAGTTAAAAAAAAACGAAAAACAGCTAACTAAAAAGACCTATCCATTCTATCATATTTTCGCCAAAAAAAAGAGAGGGGAACCCCTCTCTGCATACTGCCTCTATAGAAAACCCAAAACTCTCCGAAGCTGTGATGCTCTCAGCTCAATGAGCGGCTGCGCCAGGATCCTGACAGCATTGGTTGACAGGATGCATGTAAAGAACGACGCCAGAACAATACATAGGAACAATTGAGCAGTATGGCTTTTGAGCCAGTCACTAAAATGGCTGTAGCGGATGCCGTTAATGATAAAACCATGAAGAAGATAGACATAAAGCGTTCTTCCTCCCCATTTTGTGAAAATGGTCTCTCCCGATGGAACAAGTGCAAGGAAGCTGAGCATGCAAAGAAGGGTTAAGCCGTACAAACATAATCTGATTGCAATGCCTTCCCATCCTGCCGCGCCGAAGTCCCCGTATGGCTTAGAGCCGTGCAGCCATTCAAAATCAAACGAGATTAAATGAAATGCTGCCCACGTTCCGAAAAGCACGATGATGGAAAGCATCCTCCTGACAGGTGATGCCAAAAGTGCAAAATGCTCTCTTTTCATGAAATAGCCAAGCAAAAATACAGGAAAGTATACAAGCGTGCGGGACAAACTCAAATAATTGGAAAGAAAATCTGCGCATCCTGAAGCTGCCCCTATTGCTGCGGCAACTGGAATGGCTATTTTCCAGCCTGATTTGGAAAACAAAAACAGCATAGCATTCCAATAAAAAAGACTCAGCAGAAACCATAGCGACCAATTTGGATCAAGCAGGTTCCAGTCCATGGTGCCGTCTGGTTTAATGAGATAAAAATAAACAGAGTACATGATCTGGAAGATCGCATAAGGCAGCAGCAATTTCTTGGCCATTTTCAACAAATAGCCTTTTTTATGAAAACCTTTGGAAAAATAACCGGAGATTAAAATAAATGCCGGCATGTGAAAGGTGTAAATCAGTTTGTAAACCTGCATCAGTTCGGGGCTGTCCTCAATAAAAGAGCGGACAAGATGACCGAAAACGACAAGCAGGATTAATAGAAATTTTGCATTATCAAAATAAGCATCTCTTTCTTTCACGAAAATACCCCGCTTTCAGGAAAAAATCAAGGGAATTCTATCCGTCATTATAACGCATCAATGAAAGAGAGAAAGGCCTCCTCCCTTAATTGTTAAGTGGTCTTAATTTTTTTGTAACAATCAGGCAAGCTCTAAAAATAGGCTATGTTAAAAGAGAATGTTGATCTTTAAGCGCCTGTACGTTCCAGGCGGGAGACTCCTGGCTCAGTCCGCTCCGCGGAAAGCGGACGCCTGAAACGGAAACCAGCAGCCAAATTTAATAGAACCTAAAAATAAAATAAAAATATGTCGAAATGGGAAGAAACATTTTGACTCCGGGCTCCGTGTAATTCAGGAGATTTTGGAGGAGTATAGGGTCCCTTGTAGAAATAAATGGTATTCGCTGGATAGAGCGGAAGGGGGGAATGCACATATGAGCCGAATCTTGGAAGTAACTGAGGAAAAGCTGACAGAGGAAGTTGAAAGGCTGAAAGAAGAAAATCGGCTGCTGGCAAGGGATAATCACCTGCTTGCCGGAAAACTGGCATGCTGCAGCAAAATTCTTGATGAATCAATGGAAGCCCTTTTTGTACTGGATGAATCTCTTGAAATAATTGGAGTCAATCAAGCAGCCTGCAAGGTGCTGGAATATTCTGCTGAGGAATTGGAACACCGCAGCTTTATGGAATTTGTTGTTTTTCAGGATGACTGCAAAATGCTTATTGAACAAATGGCTGACAGCATACCCTGCACGAAAGAAACAGTGCTGAAGCTTAGTTCGGGCAAGTTAAAATTCGCAGAGTTTTCCTTTGAGAAGCATTTTACAGGGAAAAGCCGTCTGCTGATGATAAAAGATGTTTCCTCTAAAAAGCTTTTAGAGAGAGAAAAGTCAATGAATGAAAAGCTGTTTAAAGATTTATTTCAGCGCGCAGCTGACGGCATTGTCATATTTGATGGAAACGGAAGATTTGTTGATGCCAATTCTTCTTTCTGCAACCTTTTGGAAATCCAAAGAAAAGATTTGCAGGAGTATGCCTTAGACGATTTTATAGCAGAAAAGAATTGGAACATGAAAAGCTTATTTGACATGCTTCTGAAAAACGGGAAAGCAAAGGGAGAACTGGAAATTCAGCTGAAGCACGGGCAAAAGCGGATATTGGAGCATACAACGGCGGCCAATATGGTCAATGGTTATTTTATGGCAATCCTGCGGGACATTACGGAAAAAAGGACGATGGAGAGAAAGCTTTTTAAAAGTGAAGAAAGATTCAGGGAGATTTTTGAAAATGCCATTGATGCCATTATTATTTGGGAACCTTCAGGCAGGATCCAAAAAGCAAACCATGCGGCATCAAGGACATTTGAGCTGCCGATGGACGAGCTGTTAACCTGCAATGTGATGGATTTTATTGACAGTGAAGATCCGCGATTTTTTCCGGCTAAAAAAGAATATATGAAAAACGGCGCCATTAGAGAAGAACTTTTATTTATCATGGGAAACAATCAGCAAAAGGAGCTGGAATTCACCTCGAAAATGAACGTGATGGAAGGCCATCATCTCACCATTTTAAGAAATGTGAGCGACCGCAAGCGGATGGAAAAGGAACTTAGAGAAAGCGAACAGAAATTCAGAAAGGTGTTCAACGGGGGTCTTGACGGGATTATTCTGTTTGACAGCCAGTGCCGGATTCTTGAAGCCAACCCGATGGCCATTTCCATTCTCCAGATGGAGGACAGCAGGGAAACCGTCAGCTTATTTGACCTGTTAAGCCCTGACCAGTCTTTAGAGTCCAAACAGCGTAGAAAAACTGCTGCAGGCAAGGATGAATTTTCAAGAGAAACGGTATTAAAACTGAAAGACGAAACAGAAAAAATTCTCGAATACTCCGTGAAAAGGAATATTAATGAAAACATGCATCTGGCTGTTTTCAAAGATGTAACAGAAAGAAAGGCACTTGAAGAAAGATTAAGAAAATCTGACACACTCAGTGTTGTCGGTGAACTTGCTGCAGGCATTGCACATGAAATCAGGAATCCGATGACAGCGCTGAAGGGATTTATTCAGCTTCTGGAGGCAAGTGTGCAAGAGGATTTTTCTATGTATTTTAACGTTATTACTTCAGAGCTTTCGAGAATCGAGACCATTATTACTGAATTTCTTGTCCTGGCCAAGCCGCAAGCCGTGCATTATGAACAAAACAGCGTGCTGAAAATTATGCAGCATACTCTTGACCTGTTAGGTGCACAGTCTATATTAAATAACGTTCAGATGCATCTTCATGCTGATAAAGATCTTCCCTCTATTTATTGTGAACCAAACCAGCTGAAGCAGGTGTTCATTAATATAGTAAAAAATGCGATTGAAGTCATGCCTAATGGAGGAAACGTCACCATTACGCTGTCCAGAAAAAGCCGGAATCAGCTTTTAATCATGATAGCAGATGAAGGGACGGGCATCCCAAAAGATAAAATTAAACGCCTTGGAGAACCTTTTTATACGACAAAAGAGCGGGGCACGGGCCTTGGGCTGATGGTCAGCTTTAAAATTATTGAGGAGCACAAAGGTAAAGTGGATGTGAAAAGCAAAGCAGGCAAGGGCACGGTCTTTTATATCACGCTCCCGATCGTGCAGACAGCTGACTAATTACTATTTACCCCTTAGGAAGTCAAATTTTATCCCGCTTGTCACCTTTTGAGCATACAGCCATATAATTTTACTATAAGAAAAAGATTTCACCTTAGGAAACTTATTGGAGGGATAACAATGAAGAGTAACAGCAGTCAAAAAATTTACAGCTACGCGTGCCTTTTTGAAAAATTGCATATTTTAACGGAAGAACAGAAGCAGGCTTTAAAGGAAAAACTGATGAATCAGAGATGAGGAATATTTCCGTTCTGTTCATTGCTTCTCCTATTCGCTCATATAACTTAAATGAAACAGTTTGTCCTTTCTAGCGTAAATAGAGTGTAAGCAGATCATTCTTTTGGGTATGGTAGAAAGGATATGCGGGCGAATAATAGGGGCAGTATGCTGGAGGGAAGAAAAACAATGAATGAATTTATTACACACTTTATGGAGCAATACGGATACGCGGGCATTTTCCTGATCATCGCACTTGAAAATATATTTCCGCCGATTCCATCTGAAGTTATTCTTCCGTTTGGCGGCTTTATGACAACGAACTCCAACCTTTCTCTTATAGGGGTCATCATCGCTTCCACAGCAGGCTCTATTGCCGGGGCAGTCATTCTTTATTGGATTGGCCGCGTTCTCAGCGTGGAAAGGCTCGAAAAAATAGTGGACAAGTACGGCCATATTCTGAGGATAAAAAAGAAAGACATCCACCGCGCAGACAAATGGTTTGATAAATACGGGCCCTGGACTGTTCTTTTTTGCAGGATGATTCCGCTTGTCCGAAGCCTGATCTCGATCCCAGCCGGTATGTCCGGCATGAACTTAAAGGTTTTTCTATTGTTCTCGACCATCGGAACATTGATTTGGAATACGCTGCTGATTTCCCTTGGAGCCGCACTTGGAGACTCATGGAGCACAATTGTTAATGCAATTGGCGTTTACTCAAAAGTTGTGTATGTTATTCTTGCTTTTATCCTCGTCGCTGTTTTCATCTGGTATACTAAACGGAAGAAAAGCCATTAAGCTATAGGGGACGGGGGATTACGGTTTGGTTTATTCCGTTTTTTTCGGACTGCTTATTTTGTATTTGCTTTTTACTGTCGTTTTTTACTGGATCTCAAGCATACGGTTTGCGGCTGCTGCAGGCAGGCTGAGAAAAACTCTCTATGCCTTGTTTCTATTAAGTGTTTGTGCTGGTTTTCTTTCAGGTGAATTGGATGTCCAAAACTGGGAGCAGCTCGCAGTACTGGCTGTCTTTGTTGTATTTATCGACTTGTCGATTTACCAGACACCGAACATCCTGAAAATTTGGAATGCCGAATTTCAGCAGGATGACACCATTAGAAAAACGATAGAAAAGAATGAAGAAACCCTTGGCTATATTGGAAAAAAGTCCATTTGCTATTCTCAGATTCTGCAAGAGTCAGAAGGGTATTTTTCAGCTAAAACGCCTGCTTCAGATCAAGACAGCTATGCAGCAGAGCTCACTGTATATCTGGAGCAATATTTGAATGCGTTCGGCTTTAAAGCAGCCTTTTTCTTCTTTGATGATGCTTCATCAGAGGAAAGCTTGCGGGAGAATATAAGCGGAGCTTTCAGCATGCTTGAAATGAGGCATAATTTATCAATTGAAGCAGGAATAAGAAATGCGATGATACAGGAAATGATGGACGGCCAAAGCCTGCCTGTGAAAGATGAAGAACTGTTCGTTATTGCCTTTTATGGTGCATATAACATGCTGATTTCCGTTAAGAGTGACGATGTTCCGGTCAACGGTATAGATGCTCTCAACATTTTAAACATGGTTTTTGTATTCGAATGGTATATGTGTTTATAGAAGAAAAATATGGTATATTATACTTATAGCACTCTCTTAAAAAAGGAGGAGGCATAATGGCAGACAGCAGCAGATCTTCGTTTGGAAGAAACCGCAGATTTCCGCTAAAAGCCCGTCCTGCTGCACAAGGAAAGCAGCGGCCAGGTGTAATGCTGAAGGAAGCAAAACCAATTAAGCCGTCCTTATCCGTTCCAGAATCGGAGTTTTTTAAAAATATAAGCAAAATGAACAAAAAGGCGCTGGAGATTGTCAGCGGCCACTAAAAAGCAGCCAGCTATGGCTGTTTTTTTTATTTTGAACACCTGTTAATTGGTGCGTCAGACGGGAGACTCCAGCACTGCCCGCGGAAAGCGGATGCCTGCAGCGGAATCAAGAGCCAAATTTATAAAGCTTAATTTAGGCAGGCATGATTCGAAAGCTCTCTGGATAAACTGAAAACAAACACATCTTAGAAGCGGGGATGGCGGATGGCCTCATTGCGAAGAAAAGCAGAAAACCCCAAGAAACAGCTGACCGTTAAAACAATGGGCTTTGCCGTTTCAAAAGAAAATAAGAAGCTGCTAGAGCAGCTTCCCCCTAAAAAGGACCTGCCAAATGGATAAATTCCGAGGCAAGTCCTTGCTTTATTTAATTCAAGCTAATTCTGCAATCGCTTCTGTTAAATCTCCCGAAAGGATGCCTTTTTCCGTAATAATCCCTGTAATCAGCTCGTTCGGGGTAACGTCGAATGCAGGATTGTATACTTTTACCCCTTCTGGAGCAATCCGAACGCCTCCAAAAGTTGTAATTTCTTCCGGATCTCTTTCTTCAATTGGGATAAGGGAGCCGTCAGAAATTGAAAAATCAAAAGTAGAAAGAGGGGCAGCAATATAAAACGGTATGCTGAAGGCTTTCGCCAGCAAAGCGAGGTTGTAGGTGCCTATTTTATTGGCCGCATCACCGTTTCTGGCAATCCTGTCGGCCCCTGCAATGATCGCTGTTATTCCCTTTGATTTGATCGTATGGGCAGCCATATTATCGGTAATCAGCGTTACATCTGCCCCGGCCTGCATCAGCTCCCATGCCGTAAGCCTTGCACCCTGCAGGACAGGGCGTGTTTCACAGGCATAGACCTCAAGGCTGATATTTTTTTCCTTAGCCAGATAAAAGGGAGCAAGTGCTGTACCGTATTTCGCAGCCGCAATAGAGCCTGCATTGCAGATGGTCATGATTTTGTCGCCGTTTTTAAAAAGTGACA
The DNA here is from genome assembly GCF_021166585.1 of Metabacillus kandeliae. Classification (GTDB taxonomy): domain Bacteria; phylum Bacillota; class Bacilli; order Bacillales; family Bacillaceae; genus Metabacillus_B; species Metabacillus_B kandeliae. Next base: position 74,938 of record NZ_JAJOZE010000012.1, on the reverse strand, counting down.
GCCCATATTCTCCAATTGTTCTGCATACTTCTTCATCCTCGAGCTGAATACAGATCGCTTCATGCAGCAAATCCGTTTTTGCTTCATTGGCCGTTTGGGCGCTGCCTGCTTTTTCCACAAGCCTGTTAAGCGCCCATGAGAGATTGACAGCAGTAGGTCTCGCGCCAGCCAGGTAATCAGCGTCTCTTTTCAATGATTTTAAAAATTCATCGATCGGGCTGTTTTCATAAGAAAAAGCAGCAAGCACGAGACCGTAGGCCGCAGCGATGCCGATGGCAGGAGCGCCGCGGACCTTCAGGGTTTTAATCGCGTCGTAAACCTCTTTCATGCTCGTTATCTTCAAGTATTCTGTTATATGCGGAAGCTTTTGCTGATCCAGAAGGGAAAGGCTGTTTTCCTCCCATATGACGGAACGCGGAATAGCTGTTTGAACTGTAGCCAAGAATGGCCCTCCTTTATTTCCCTTTAGCAGGAAGATGATTCATCTAAAACGGTTAAGATCTGCTGAAATTGAGCGGGATTTTTTATCTCTTTTCGCTGGGTGATCAGGATTTTCCCAAGCTGCAGGGCGATTTTTTTGCGCTGTATTTTTAAGTCATGAGGCAGTTCGTCAAGGTCTGCAACATGGGCAAGGCCGATGGTTCTCCGGATGACCTCGCAGCCAGCAAAGCCTGCTGCATCTTCAAATAGATCTTCCAGAACATGCTCAAGATACCCGTCAATCTGCGAATATTTTTCAAAGCTGTCTATTTTCCATGCTTTTGAAAATTCTTCCGCAAAAACTTCCCATGTTCTTTCAATGCATTCAAAATTATATTTTCTTTTTTCAGGATCTTTTCCAAGCGCATTCAGCAGAAGGTTGGCAATAAACTGACCAGGATCAAACCCCAGCGGACCGAAAAAAGCAAACTCAGGATCAATCACCTTCGTTTCTGTTTGTGATACGAAAATGCTGCCTGTGTGAAGGTCACCGTGGACAAGCGCATCAGCCTCTGTGAGAAACTTCTTTTTCAGCTTGGCTGCTTCAAGCTTTACAAACGTGTCTTCCCACAGGGATTTTACATCTTCCAGAAGCTCTTCTTCGAAATCATTTGTATCATGGTCAAAGAACGGATCTGTGAAGACTAGATCCTCTGTAATATGGCAGAGATCAGGGTTTGTAAACTGCTGGACCAGCAGTTTTTTCTTTTGCGGATCAAGGGCAAAATCAGAGGTGTAAAACAGAGTTTTAGCCATAAATTTCCCGATATGATCAGCTAAAAGGGGATATTCATTTCCTTCGATCAGTCCTCTTCTTGCGATGGTTAAATAGGAAAGGTCTTCCATAATGGTGACGGCGTAAGTCTGGTCTGCAAAATAAACAGCCGGCACCAATTCATTGACATATTCAGCCTGCTTTAATAAGGCGGTGCTTTCAATTCTGGCTCTGTCCAATGAAAGAGGCCAGCTTTCTCCAATAACTTTTGCAAAAGGAAGAGCCTGTTTAATAATAATCCCTTTGCCGTTATCACGATCAGTTATGTGAAAAACAAGGTTTAAATTGCCATCACCGATGTCTTTGCAAACAAGTGATGCGCTGTCCCCGAAAAGCCTCAGTCTCTGGGCAAGGGAAATCGCGGTTCTTTCCGTCAGCGGTTCGTACACAGATGATTTGACAAGTGCCATGCGGCAGCCCTCCGTTCAGTCATTTATCGGGGCGCAAAATAAAAAGCCCCTTTCATTGAGAAAGAGGCTTGAAGAGTCGGACTCCATGCCTCTTATCTCTCCAATAAGCTTAAAAAAACCCATTCGGATGGAAGTAGCACCGTGCCCTGCGGAGAATATCTCCGGCGCCTTTAGAGCGCCCCATTTCACAATGGGATTACGGTCGGTTGCTGTTGGTGTCATCGGGCCAATTCCCTCTGCCAACTCTCGATAAGAGATCAAACATATGCAATTAGTAAAGCACGCGTTCTGTTCCGTGCAATAAAAACTCGCTTGAGGAGAATGTTACTAGCTGCCAAATACGTTGTCAACCTTTTCTGAAAAAAATTATTTTTCGTAGTATTCAGGCAGTCTGTCCTCAAAAACAGGGATTCTATTTCTGGCCTCGCTGACTTTAGAAAGATCCAGCTCCGCCTGAACGATGCCTTCTTTGCTGTCTCCTTCAGCAAGCACTTTCCCCCAAGGATCGATAATCATGGAATGGCCGGCAAAAGCGTTTTTCGGATCGTTTCCAGATCTGTTGCACGCAACAACAAAGCACTGATTTTCAATTGCCCTTGCGAGAAGAAGCGTTCTCCAGTGATCAAGCCTCGGCTCAGGCCATTCCGCTGCAACAAAAAGAACTTCTGCCCCATTAAGCGCGTGGTATCTCACCCATTCGGGAAAACGGATGTCATAGCAGATGAGACCGGCGGACTTCAGGCCGTCTATTTCAAAGAGCCCGTTTTCATTTCCCCCAGTGAGATAATGATGCTCATCCATAAGGCGGAACAGGTGGAGCTTGGAATATTCGTGCACTGTTTCTCCGGCCGCATTCACAGCATAAAGAGTGTTTGTAATGCCGTCTTGGCTCTTTTTAGCGATGGATCCTGCTATAATGTTTACTCCATATTGTTGCGAAAGCCTGCTGATAAACGCCTGTGCTTGAATTCCTTCCTGATCAGCAGTTTCATCCAAACGTGCCAGGTCATACCCGGTCGTCCATAATTCGGGAAGCAGAAGAAAATCAGGCTTTTCCCCCTTTTCACAGGCCTCAGCAATCTTTTCCTCCGCATGGCTGAAATTATATTCGGGATCTCCAAATTTTATATCCATCTGAATGCAAGCTGCAATGGGATTCATCAAGGTAAGAATTCCTCCAATAACATTTTTTTCTTTACAGCGCCTTAATAACACTATAAGATTTGTGATTAGAATTTCAAGAATTTTTTGAGAAGGTGCTTAATATGAAATCTTTTCAGCAGTCAGAGCTGCTTTCCCGTTTGCCTGCCCAGTTTTTCGCAGGGCTTGTAAAAAAGGTGGGAAGAAAAATAGCTGAAGGCCATGACGTCATTAATTTAGGTCAGGGAAACCCTGACAAGCCCACGCCAAAGCATATAGTTGATGTACTGAAAGAGGCGGCAGAAAATCCAAGCAACCATAAATATTCTCCGTTCAGGGGCAAGGATGAACTGAAAGAAGCGGCAGCCATGTTCTATGAAAGGGAATACGGCGTTAAACTGGATCCTGAAAAGGAAATTGCGATCTTGTTTGGAGGAAAAGCGGGTCTGGTCGAAATCCCCCAATGCTTGATGAACCCAGGGGATACGGCACTTGTTCCCGATCCAGGCTACCCTGATTACTGGTCAGGTGTTGAAATGGCCGGCGGAAGCATGGAATTTATGCCGCTCCTTGAGGAAAACGGTTATTTGCCTGATTATGCTCAAATAGATCAGGAAGCTTTGAAAAAAGCGAAATTAATGTTTTTAAACTATCCAAACAACCCGACAGGAGCCGTTGCATCATTGGATTTTTTCAATAAAACGGTAGAGCTTGCCGGGAAAAACGGCATGTGCGTCATCCACGATTTTGCATACGGAGCAATCGGTTATGAAGGGAAGAAACCGGTAAGTTTTCTTCAGGCAGAAGGAGCAAAGGAATGCGGCATTGAAATCTACACCCTCTCCAAAACATTCAATATGGCTGGATGGAGAGTGGGATTTGCTGCGGGAAATCCATCTGTCATTGAAGCGATTAATTTGTTTCAGGATCATCTTTATGTCAGCCTTTTTGGAGCCGTTCAAACCGCTGCTGCTGCTGCTCTTACAGGGCAACAGGATTGCGTAAAAGAGCTTTTGCAAATGTATGAAGGCAGAAGGCAGGCATTTATCAATTCCTTTTCAGCGATCGGCTGGAAGTTTCAAGCGCCGCCTGGTTCCTTTTTTGCCTGGCTCCCGGTCCCTGAAGGCTTTACCTCAGAAGATTTTTCTGACTATCTACTTGAACACGCCCATGTAGCTGTGGCAGCAGGAAACGGATTTGGCCGGTACGGGGAAGGATACGTCCGGATTGGGCTTCTCACGGAAGAAAAGCGGATTCAGGAAGCAGCCGGAAGAATCGCTAAGCTAAAGCTGTTCAAATAATCCGTCTATCAAAATATTAAGAAAATAGGATTGACAGAAAACGAGTTTCTTGTCATAATCCAATTGAGAAAAGCGGAAGCCGCTCGTTCAGCCCCGACAAGCGCTGGAGGAAAATCCCGAAAAGTCCGGGTTTGACTTTTTGGGATTTTTCGAAGCGACTCGAGGGGCTAGCGGCTGGAGCTAGACAATGAAGAAAAGCGCAAGCGCCTGTTAAGCAAAAGGCAAAGCCAGACTAAAATTTCATAAAGAATTCTTATCAAGAGCAGGTGGAGGGACTGGCCCTATGAAGCCCGGCAACCGACTTACACAGTAAGCACGGTGCTAATTCTTGCAGCAGACGCTGGGAGATAGGAAGAGGAACGGATTGAATTCATCCCCATCTTCCAGCGTGAAGATGGGGATTTTTGCGTTTTGGAAGTTTCAGAAAAAAGCGGTTTTAAAATAGCAGTAAAAGGCAGGTTTTATAAAATGAGTGAATGGTTTGCCACTTATTTAGTGCATGACGAGAAAAAGGATTTTCATAAAAAAGCAGAAGGAATAGCACTTGGACTTACCATTGGCTCCTGGACGGATTTGCCGCAGCTTGAGAAAGAACAGCTGCAAAAGCATAAGGGAAGAGTAGTGGAAGTAACCCCCCTTGAAGACTTGCATGAAAAGTCCGGCTTGGAGCAGAAGATAGGAAGGGCGATCATTAAAATTGCCTACCCATCGCTGAATTTCAGCCAGGATCTTCCAGCGATACTCACAACAGTGTTTGGCAAGCTGTCGCTCGACGGAAAAATTAAGCTTCTGGATCTCGATTTTCCACCTGAATCTATCGGGAATTTCAAAGGAGCCAAATTTGGAATTGATGGAATCCGAAAGCAGCTTGGTGTTTATGACAGGCCGCTGTTAATGAGCATTTTTAAAGGCATTATCGGAAGGGACATTGGGTATCTGGAACAGCAGCTTCGGGATCAGCTTCTCGGCGGCGTTGATTTAGTAAAAGATGATGAAATTCTGTTTGATAACCCCGAGACCCCTTTTGAACAAAGAATATTAACAGGGAAAAAGGTCATTAGGCAAGTGTATGAAGAGACGGGGATACAAAAGCTGTATGCCGTCAATCTGACAGGCAGAACAGCGGATCTTCGGGACAAAGCAAGAAAAGCAGCAGACCTTGGTGCTTCAGCTCTTTTGCTGAATGTTTTTGCCTATGGGCTTGATGTTCTTCAATCACTTGCTGAAGATGAAAGTGTTCAAATACCGATTATGGCTCATCCGGCTGTGAGCGGTGCTATGACATCATCCTCTTATTATGGATTTTCTCATTCTCTGCTGCTTGGAAAGCTTGTCCGCTATGCAGGGGCTGATTTTTCTCTATTTCCTTCTCCGTACGGAAGTGTGGCATTGGAACGGCACTCAGCGCTGTCCATTGCAGAAGAGTGCACGATTCAGCGCCCTGTTGCACGGATTTTCCCTGTGCCTTCAGCGGGTATTCATCCTGGACTTGTCCCTCAGCTGATGCATGATTTCGGCAATGATTCCATCATCAATGCGGGGGGAGGAGTTCATGGCCATCCGAACGGGGCTGCAGGCGGTGCTGATGCATTCAGAGCAGCAATCGATGGAGTGCTGGAAGGAAAGCTTTTTGAAAAAGCTGGCGAAAACCGAAATCTTCGGATTGCCATTGATTTATGGGGAGCACGGGAGGTAACGGCAGATTGAGAAACCTTCTTTTTTGCGACTTTGACGGCACCATTACAGAAAATGACAACATCATAGAAATCATGAAGCATTATAGCCCCAAAGGCTGGGAAGCGATAAAAAATGCTGTGCTCAGCAGGGAAATTTCAGTAAAAGAAGGAGTAGGGAAAATGTTTGCCCTGCTTTCTTCAGATGAAAAAGACAGCATCATTCATTTTGTTCAGAAGACAGCCAGCATTCGGAATGGCTTCAAGGAATTTGTTGAGTATGCGGAGACTGCAGGCTATGAGCTGTATATTGTCAGCGGGGGAATAGATTTCTTTGTCCTCCCGATGCTTGATGGGCTGATAGAAGATGTTCCGGTTTACTGCAACTCGGCAAGCTTTGAAAATCATTCTATTGAAATTTTATGGCCTCATTCTTGCGACAGTTCCTGTATAAACGATTGCGGATGCTGCAAGCCTTCCATCATTCGAAAGCTGAAGGAAGAAGGTGACACGGTAACCGTCATCGGTGATTCTGTAACTGACCTTGAAGCAGCCAAGCAGGCTGACTTTGTCATCGCGCGAGACTATCTTCTGGATGAATGCCAAAAGCTTTCGCTCAGACATGAGGCATTTGCCGATTTTCATGATGTCATCCAAATACTTGAAAAAAGGAGGGTTCTGGCATGACACTGAGGGAAAAGCGTCAGCAGGAGCTGGCAGATGTGAAAAGAGAGCTTGCTGAAAGAGACTGGTTTCCAGGTACAAGCGGGAATCTTGCGATAAAAGTGGATGACAGCCCGTTAACTTTCCTGGTTACTGCGAGCGGCAAAGACAAGCGGAAGGAAACAGCGGAAGACTTTTTGCTCGTTGACGCAAAGGGAAGACCGGCAGACAATGCAGGACTGAAACCTTCTGCTGAAACTCTTTTGCACGTGGAAATTTACAAGAGGACAAATGCGGGCTGCAGCCTGCATGTTCACACTGTAGACAATAATGTGATTTCAGAGCTGTACGGAGAGGAAGGGAAAGTTGTCTTCAAAGGACAGGAAATCATTAAAGCACTTGGTAAATGGGACGAAAATGCGGAGGTTTGCATCCCGATCATTGAAAACCATGGCGATATTCCGCTTCTAGCTCAAGCTTTTTCCGAGTACGTGCAGGAGGATCAGGGAGCCGTTTTGATACGCAATCACGGCATCACCGTTTGGGGCAAAACGGCATTTGATGCGAAAAAATTTTTGGAAGCACACGAATTTTTATTTTCCTATCACTTGAAGCTGCTCGCGCTTAAAGGGCAGACTCTTATGCTTAAATGAAGACAGAAAGACATTATGGATAAAACAGGAGGAAAGAAAATGGCGGAAATTCTATACAAAGATAATAATGAAAGAATCAGCAGCCAAGAAGAAACAGCAGCATTTCTGGAAAGCCAGGGAGTCATTTATGAAAGATGGGATTCATCTAAGCTGCCTGACAGGCTGAAAGAAAAATACTCGCTGAGTGAGGAAGAAAAAGAAGAAATTCTTTCCGTCTTCAAAGACGAAATCGCTGACATTTCCTCACGGAGAGGCTATAAAGCGCAGGATGTAATCTCCCTCTCTGAAAGCACCCCGAACATAGAACAGCTGCTCAGCAATTTTCAGCAGGAGCACCACCATACAGATGATGAAGTCAGATTTATTGTCAGCGGCCATGGTGTGTTTGTTATTCAGGGAAAAGACGGACGATTCTTTGATGTTGAGCTGGAGCCGGGAGATCTGATCTCAGTTCCGGAAAATATTCGTCATTACTTCACCCTTATGGAAGACCGGAAAGTGGTGGCAGTCAGAATCTTTGTCACAACAGAAGGCTGGGTGCCGATTTATGAAAAGGATAGCGCAGCAGCAAAATAAGCATTAAAGAAAGCAGGCCGGCTAGATCGGGCTGCTTTTTCTATTATTTTTGGGCTCAATTTGGTTAGCTCCCTGGGAGCTGGTTAGCACAAAACCTGAGCCTGATCACTGAAACCGGCCGTTCGGGAAAATAAGGGATGCATTCGGGAATATAATGGCCGGTTTCGGGAAATTATCCCCTCCACTCGGGAATAAAGGGGCATGACTCGGGAATATAGCTTTGTGTTGAGCTTGAAAAACAGATTTTCCCTTGGCAAAAAGGAATTTTACGGCTCGATATAGGACGCTGCCTGCAGCGGTTTAGCACAGAACCTGTGCCTGATCATTGAAACCGGCCGTTCGGGAAAATAAGGGCTGCATTCGGGAATATAATGGCCGGTTTCGGGAAATTATCCCCTCTACTCGGGAATAAAGGGGCATGGCTTGGGAATATAGCTTTGTGGTGAGTTTGAAAAAGAGAATTTCCCTTGGCAAAAAGGAATTTTGCGGCTCGATATGGGACGCTGCCTGAAGCGGTTTAGCACAGAACCTGTGCCTGATCATTGAAGCCGGCCGTTCGGGAAAATAAGGGCTGCATTCGGGAATATACTGGCGGGTTTCGGGGATTAACCTCTGCCACACTTGAAAAAATGGGCAAGATTCGGTAATAGGGGGTGCAGACTGAAAAAAATAAAATACTGAAAAATAAAAATTTTCTTTACTCTCAATTATCAGCTATGGTAAATTCTTTACAATCCCATATGAGAAAAGGAGGGTTTTTATGAAAATTCGCTATAACTATGTTAAGAAAGAAGCAGTGAAATATTGTGATATTGGAAGCACAGTAAAGGATGCTTACGAAATGCTGAAGGAAACAGGATACCGAAGCATCCCTGTTTTAAGCGAAAACGGCACCAAGTTTGAGGGACTGATCTATAAGGTGAACGTCCTTGAGTATTATTTTGAGGAGGAAGGAAAAGAGGAAGAATCAATTTCTGCGCTGATAAAAGATAAAGATGCATGCATTAATGAAAATGATTCATTCATCAAAACCTTCTTAACGATCAGAAGGCTTCCTTTTCTTGGAGTGCTGAATGAAAGCGGAGAATTTACCGGCATTCTTACCCATGCTAATATTATGGATGTTCTTGAAGATTCTTTTGGGCTGAAGACAGGCGGATACTTGCTGACTGTGGCAACGAAAGAACATAAAGGAGCCATAAAGGAACTAGTCTCAACAGTTAAAGATGTGAATATTGAAGGAATGCTGACCCTTGATAATGGTGATTATTTGCGAAGAATCGTCGTAAATCTTTCCCATGACCTGTCAGAAAAGAAGCTCCAAAAAATTATCAGCAAGCTGGAAGAAAAGGATTTCCGGGTTACATATGTCGATGATGTGACAAAGAAAGAAACAGCTGCCGCAAAATAAAAAAATAGCACCCGGCGGGGTGCTATTTTTCTGTTTCAGGATCTGTCCCATTCTGCTGCTCTTTCCATTGGCGGAAGTCAGTTAATTCCTTGCCGATTTGTTTGATGACAAAGGCAATGATTGCCGCATCATCTATTAATCCAAAGCCGAAAATGAAATCTGGAATAAAATCAACCGGTGTAACAAAATACAAAATAGCAGCGATGATTAGCAGAATAGATTTTGTTGGAAAATGGGGATACTCACCGTTTTTCCAGGCTTTTAGCGCTTCAGCCAGCAAATTCAGCTGAGACCAGGCAGATTTTAGCGAACCCCGGTTTTTTAAAGCCTTTGCTGCAGATTTCTTTAAAAGGCCGTCTGTTTTCTTTTTATCCTGCAAATAAGACTTTGCCATAGGTACATACTTATTTAAAAAAGAAGAAATCATCTCATTCACTCCTAAAAAATATACACACATTTCTTATTTATCCTATAAAAAAGTGTTTAAACTTGTAAAACATTGGGAATAGAAAATATAGGAGAAAAAGTCAGATGCTGCACTTTACTCTCCTGCTCACTAGCATGTACCTGCTGCAACATTTTTAAAAGCAAATTCCTGCAAATACTGTGTTTATTTATAAATCAGCTATTCATGAAACAGTTCCCGTTTAAAGCAGCGCTGTACCCTGTAAGTGTTTATGGCAGAGGCTGATCTCGCATTGCGATCAACAGTCAAGTGTAACAGAGCCATTACGAAAGAGATTTTAAGTCATCTGCCGAACTGCACCGCCCGGAAAGCGAGGGGAGAGTGCTGTACATGGCAGATCCTGCAATAAATCTTTATCTTTAAAAACGGGAGGAAAAAAACAAATGGCTGCCCCAACAGTAAAAGATGAATTAATGAAAAAGATTGCCGAAAAAAGAAAGCAAATGATTTTAGCTGCAGAATCTAATGGTTTTACAAGCGGTGATGCTGTGGAATACAGCCAGCAGCTTGATGTGCTGCTGAATAAATACCAGCAGATTGAACTGGAAGAAGAGAACCGGACAAATGGCCCCTTTAGAGAGTTCGTTATGAAAATGAGAAGATGGAGTTTCCAGGAAGCTGCCGTCTATCAAACTCAAGAATAACCTGCAATTCCCCCATTAAGAATTCCTCAATAATTCTTCAGCAAGGCCTCTTTTTTTCACTTTCCTGCAAAAATTGTCAGTTGCCGCCGAACGTTTTCCAAGACTTGTCCTTTACGCTTACTGATATTTCTGATAAGTTTAAATCAAATGAATATGGCTTCAGGGGGGATACTCATGAATTACAGAAGTCTTGGGAATTCAGGCTTAAAGGTTTCAGAAATCAGCTTGGGCAGCTGGCTGACTTTTGGAAATACAATCAGTGAAAGAGAAGCGGCTGCTATTATACATAAAGCATTTGATTTAGGAATTAACTTTTTCGATTGTGCCAATGTTTATGCGGGCGGGGAAGCTGAAGCTGTTATGGGAAGAGCCTTAAAAGCCTTTCCGAGAGAGTCCTATGTCATTACAACAAAAGCATTTTGGCCTGTCGGCGAAGGGGCGAACGACAAAGGGCTCTCCAGAAAACATATCATGGAACAGGTCCACACCAGCCTGAAACGGATGAATCTTGATTACGTGGATGTCTTTTATTGCCATCGATATGATCCCGATACCCCTTTGGAAGAAACGCTTCGTGCCATTGATGATTTGATCAGGCAAGGAAAAATCCTTTATGCCGGTGTCAGTGAATGGACAGCTGCTCAGCTGCAGGAAGCTGTCAGTATTGCCGACCGCTATCTATTGAACCGAATTGTGGTCAATCAGCCACAATATAATATGTTTCACAGAGATGTAGAAGAAGAGATTATTCCGGCAAGCGAAAAAAATGGCATCAGCCAGGTAGCCTGGTCTCCTCTTGCACAGGGAGTGCTGACAGGGAAGTATCAGGACGGCAAGATTCCAAAGGGCAGCAGAGGAGCTAATGAAGAACTTAATTCATGGGTTAAGAAAATTATGGACGATATTGTCACGCGAAAAGTAGAAATGCTTGATAAAACTGCGAGAGAGCTGGATATTACTCTTGCTCAGCTGGCTTTGGCCTGGATCTTGCGGCAGCCAAACGTGGCCAGTACGCTTGTCGGGGCTTCCCATCCTGAGCAAATAGAGGAAAATGCTAAAGCTTCTGATGTTATCCTTCCATTTGAAATACTGGAACGCATAGAAGAAATTCTAGCTGTTTAATAGACTCCCTTTGGGGAGTTTTTTTATGAAGTACAGAAGGGTACATGCGCTTGACTTTTTGCTGAAAATCAACTATCATTACTTTTAATTCAAGATATTTATTTTCAAAGGATTGATTAAGTTGAACCATTCTGAACACTCACTAAAAGCTTTTGTCGTGCTGTCTAGAGCTTATCGGGCGATCAATGATCAGGCAAATAAACACATCACATCTTATAAACTGAACCCGACTGAATTTGCTGTTTTGGAGCTTCTTTTCCATAAAGGAGATCAGCCTCTTCAGCAAATTGGAGGCAAAATTCTGCTGGCAAGCGGCAGCATCACCTATGTAGTTGATAAATTAGAGCAGAAAGGCTATTTGGCCAGAAAAGCCTGTGCAAAAGACCGCAGGGTAACCTATGCTCATATTACGGAAAAAGGGAAAGAGCTCATGGAGGAGATTTTTCCATCTCATCAGGAAAAAATTGATGAAATGTTCAATGTCCTTTCTGAAGAAGAGAAAACGCAGCTTATTGATTTATTGAAAAAAACAGGATACAGGGCAAAAGAGCTTTCCTGATAGAAACAGTCCTTCGCGGGCTGTTTTTTTTATATTCGCAAGCAGCTGTCAGGCTGGGACTTATCAGCCAGCTTCTTCTGCTTAACAGAGTGAAATTTCTTAGTAAATTTCTCAATTTTTTAAGGAAGAAAAACTGAAGAACCTCTTAAAACTCGAAAAGATAAGCCTGCAGGAGCAAACCTTGTCTTGAGTATTTTCAAGGATGCAGCAGTCCCGGATATAATGGACTATTTCCAATAGGACTGGTATGCCTCTGAAGAATAAAATATTATTATAGTGTAAAATCATTATCATTTTGTACTCATATAAGAAAATGAGCGAATTTTTATACATGAATACGGATAATCACCAGATATATTTCCACAAATTTCATTATTTAGCATGAGATATACTGTACAGCAGCAGGCGAACGTGTATTTGGGTCTATCTTCTTATCCTTATTTAATAGGATTAGTGCCGAATCTATCATTTTTAAAATTTCGAATTTTTTTAATGTTAAAAATAGTTAGAAGATGCTATTATTCTCTTTGTAATTAACATTTCGCTTTGCGAGAGGAGAAGGTAAAATTGGATAAAAAGTTTACCGCAATAGTTCTGGGTACAGCATTAACATTAACTGGTACAATCCCAATGACTCAAGCTTCCGCAGCCTCCCTTCCTAAAGAAAAACAGCTTCTTCAAAAAATGGAATTGGTACAGCAAAAATGGGACAAAGAAAAAAGCAGTCCTTCCTTTCTTTCCGGAAAACTTTCCGCAAACAAAGTTCAAACAGAGTCAGCAGTAAAATCATTCTTGAAAGAAAACGAAGCAGTTTACAAGGTAAACCCAAATGCTGATTTGACACTTTTAAGCAAAGAAAAAGACAGCCTCGGCTTTACTCATTATAAATACATTCAGTCAGTCGACGGTGTACCAGTTGATGGCGCGGATTTTATTGTGCATGTGGATCAAAAAGGGAATGTTTCCGCTACTAACGGGACTCTTCATCCAGAAGCCTCTTCTCAAATGAAAGGAAGCACAAAAGCAAAGCTCTCCTCTCAAAAAGCCGTTGACCTGGCATGGAAATCTATCAAATTAACAAAAAAGGATACAGATGCTGCATCACCTGCGATGCCGGCACCGTTTAAAAAGCCTGAGAATACATCTGTAAAGCAGGACCTCGTGATCTTTGACAAGGAAGGCAGCTACCATCTGGCTTATAAAGTGCAGCTGCAGTTCATCAAGCCATATGGCGCCAACTGGCAGATTTACGTTGATGCAAAGGACGGAAGCATCCTGGATTCCTATAATGCAGTATCAGATGCTGCGACAACTGGAAGCGGAACAGGAGTGCTTGGCGACAGAAAAACATTAAATACCTACTCTTCAAACGGAACGTACTATTTATATGACACAACAAAGCCAATGAACGGTGTGATTGAAACGTTCACTGCTTCAAATGGGTCAAGCCTTCCTGGCAGCTATTCTGTTGACAGTGACAACAACTTCAGCAGCACAACACAGCGAGCTGATGTAGATGCGCACTATTATGCGGGGAAGGTTTATGATTATTATTACAATAAATTTGGCCGCAACAGCTACGACAATGCGGGTGCAACCATCCGTTCTACAGTTCATTACAGCAGAAATTACAACAATGCCTACTGGAATGGAGCACAGATGGTTTATGGCGACGGTGACGGCGTCACATTTACTTCCCTTTCCGGTGCGCTTGATGTCGTTGCACATGAATTAACTCATGCTGTAACAGAAAGAACTGCAGGGCTTAATTACCAGTACCAATCTGGTGCATTAAATGAATCAATCTCTGATACATTCGGCTTCTTCAACGATACAGGCGACTATTTAATGGGTGAAGATGTTTATACGCCGGGAAGATCCGGAGACGGCCTCCGAAGCCTTTCAAATCCTGAAGCATATGGACAGCCAAGCACGATGAGCGGCTATGTGAACACAAGCTCTGATAATGGCGGAGTTCATACAAACAGCGGTATTCCAAACAAAGCTGCATACTTAACGGTAACCAAAATCGGAGTATCAGCAGCAGAAAAGATCTACTACAGAGCGCTGACAAATTATATGACGCCTACAACCAACTTCTCAAATGCCCGGGCAGCTCTTCTCCAGGCAGCAGCTGACTTGTACGGCAGCGGAAGCAGCACTTATAACTCTGTAAAGAGCGCTTGGGATACAGTTGGTGTCTATTAAAAAAGAAGCAGGAAAAGCCCTTCCATAGCGGAAGGGCTTTTCTTTTAGCCGCCGCATGTTTTACTTAAATGAGAAAGTGGGTAATGTAATCATATAACACATAGAAAAAGGATGATGAAAATGAATGAAGATATTCGTTTACAGGCATTGCTTGAAGGATTGAATGAAGACTTGGCAAATGAGTATGCTGCAGCCATCTTGTATACATACAATGCAGCAGTTGTTACAGGGCTGCCGCGCCAAATATTGAAGCCATTCTTTGAAAGCGAAATTGCTGACGAACAAGGACATGCGCTGTATCTCGCAGATAAAATCAGAACACTTGGAGGCATACCGACAACTACTCCTGCGCCGGTTCCTCAGCTTACTAATGTGCGAGAAATGCTGTCAGCAGCAAGAGATGCAGAGGCAGATACAATCAGACGCTATACAAAGCGGATACAACAGGCAGAAGAACTAGGGCTGATCGAATTGAAGCTGAAGCTGGAAGATTTGATTGCAGATGAAACAAATCATAAAGAAGAACTGGAGCATTTGCTGGAAGATCCTCGCCTTGTTTAATGGGAAGTATAGTATTAAAAAATGATCCCCGTAACAGCGGGGATCATTTTTTCGTGCGATTGCCTGCCATTTTTATGCTAATTTTACCGGATAATGAGTGAGTTCCTTATTGTCAGTCAGCCTGAGCAGGGGTAAAATTAGAGGGGTGACAAAGGGAGGGTTGGGATGAAGCGGCCTGTTATAAAAGTACCGTATACATTCCTGGATTATTTGCTTTCATGGGGATCATTGCTAACACTGATCTGTGTGTGCATTTTTCTGCTTGAGAGTTTTGGATCTCTCCCAGAGACTGTGCCTGTCCACTTTGGAGCAGATGGAAAGCCTGACAGCTGGGGGAATGCTGCTCAGCTGTGGATTCTGCCGGGGATCGGGGCGGTTCTATGGATATGTTTAACGATTGTTGAGGGATTTCCTCATATTTATAATTTTCCAATTGAGATAACAGAGCACAATGCATTTGAACAATACAAAAATGCAGTAAGGCTGCTGACATTCATTAAAGCGGAAATCACAATTTTTTTCTCTTATTTAATTTGGCAAACAGTGGAAATAAGCCAGGGTGCAGCAGACTCGCTTGGTTTATGGAGCGTTCTCGGATTCCTGGCAGTCGTCTTTAGTACAATCGGAATTTATATTTGGCGTTCGTACATCTTGGAACGCGTGAAAGAGGAAAAAGAGTGCTAGATTTGAAAAAATGGTTTATCGGAATGATGATTATTGTCGTTCTCCTTATCATTTGGTTTCTTTATGCAGAGATGAAGATGATTCAATTCAGCAGAATGAAGCCGACAGAAGAGGCAGACTATCTGATTTTGCTTGGTGCAAAGGTAAATGGGAGCAAGCCTTCGCTTGCCCTTCAATACAGAATTGATAAAGCGGCGGCCTACCTTGGTGAAAATAAGCGGACAATCGCTGTTTGTTCAGGGGGAAAGGGCGATGGGGAAAATATATCCGAAGCAGCGGCAATGAAACAGGGGCTTATGAACCTCGGGATATCGGAGAGCAGAATTATTATTGAGGATAAATCAAGAAATACAGAAGAAAACATGAAATTTTCTTCAAGGCTCCTTTCTAAAGATATGAAAAAAGGGGTCGTTGCAACAAATGATTATCACTTATTCAGAAGCATGAAACTGGCTGCAGACAATGGATTGACTGTCAGCGGACTTCCGGCTAAAACCCCTGGGATTATTCTCATTCAGGCCCATCTTCGCGAATGTCTGTCTATCGCGAAATACTATATAATGAAGGCAGGATAAAAGGCTGGGCTGATGTCCCGCAGGCTGAAGGAAGCCATGCAGATGGCGCAATTAATAAACAGAATCATGATGCATTAGAGATAATGAAACGTTTTCTAAGGAGAAGGAGATAGAAGAAGATGAGCATAAATCAATCAGCAGAAGCCAAAGAAGCAGTCGTAGGGGGACTGCGCTTTAATTGGAACCTTGACGAAGGCCGGTTTCAGTATGAAGAAGGAGATGCAGTTCTCTTTTGGATCGACTCTGCGATGAAAAGCTTCTTTGATACATTAGAGGAGATTTCTGGCAACAAAGCAGCTGCAGTTGTTCTTGAAACAGCAGGATTCAGACAGGGAATTGTTGTAGGCGAATACTTCAAAAGCATGAACCTGACCATTGACCAGGTGGCAGAAGTCCTGCCGAACACCTATGCCTCAGCTGGATGGGGAAGGACGAGCATTAATAGAATTTGTGCAAATGAATATAAGGCTGTTGTTCAGATAAAGGACAGCTGGGAATATAAAATCAACAAGGCACAAGGGAAAACAACGCATGGAACGTTCACTCCAGGACACTTTGCGGGTATTTTTACTGGCTTGTTCGGTACCAATGTCTGGTATAGAGTAGTTAAAAGCCAAATCTTGGGCGATAAGTACTGTGAATTTGAATATTTCCCTTCTGAAAAAAGTGTTCAGCAGAATATTCACGATCTTGCCAGAAGTGAAGAATCTGAGAGAATTAGAGAACTAGAGAATGTTGTCGAAGATAGAACAAGAGAATTGAATGATTTAATCAAAGAGATTTCCTCCCCGATCATCCCTGTTCTTGAGGGAATTGTGGTGGTTCCGCTGGTCGGCCGCTATGATGAAGAACGGTCAGAGGCTCTTGTGCATAAAACTTTGGTGAATTTGCCGGCATATAAAGCCAATTATCTTGTATTGGACCTGACAGGGCTGAATAAAAATATCAGCGAGAATACCGTTGAGTTTATTGATAAACTGGCGGCAGCTGCCTCATTAATCGGCACTAAAACGATTTTGGTCGGGATATCAGCGGAATTTGCCCTCCATATTTCAAAATCAGATTTTAAGCTGTCATCTTATAATTGTTTCAGCACACTTCAGCACGGCATTTATTTTGCATTGTCTGAACAAGGAAGAAGACTTGTGTAATGCAGCTTTCTGCCTGATATAAGAAAAAACCCTTTTCATTGAAAAGGGTTTTTTCTTATTTTATCTTCGTTTTGGCTTCAATAGGCAGGATTAGGATTTCAACCCTGCGGTTCTTCTGTCTTCCGGCTTTTGAATTGTTGGAGGCAACGGGTTTATATTCGCCAAACCCCTTGGCGCTGAATGCTTTCGGATCCAGCTGCTTATTCTCAAGCAGCACCTTCATAAACTCTACTGCTCTCATAACGCTCAGCTCCCAGTTAGATTCATAGAGGGAGTTTCTGATCGGAATGTTGTCAGTATGGCCGCTCACAATAATATTTCGCGGCGGATCGGATACAAGCAGCTTAGATATCTCATTTGGCAGGTTTCTGTCTTTATTTTTGATAACGGCACTTCCAGAGTCAAATAGAATATCATCATGAATCGTGATAAGAAGGCCTTCATCTGTTAATACAGCTTTCAGCTTGGATTGAAGATTTTTCTCTTTAATATAAGCATTCACTTTTTCTTCTACCTGTTTTAGCTTTTGCTTTTCTGTGCTTTCTGCGGATTTCTTTTCCTCTTTATCGAGCTGTTCCATTTCGCCATCCGGAACAGGACTTGGATACTCCAGAACACCAGTACCGCCAGTGAACGTACTGTTAAATGCTCTGGACATCAGCTGGAACTTCTGTGCGTCAATTGAGCTCATTGCAAACAGAACGATAAACAGGGCGAGCAATAGAGTAAGGAGGTCCGCATATGGAATAAGCCAGGATTCATCAATATGCTCATCATCGTGATGTTTTTTTCTTCTAGGCAATGTCCTGCTCTCCTTCAGCTTTCAGTTTTACCCTCTCAAAAGCAGGAAGGTAGGTGGAAAGCTTCTGTTCGATGGCTTTCGGTGCTTGTCCTTCAAGTACCGACAAAACGCCTTCTATCATAACCTGGCGGACTTTTATTTCCTGTTTTGATTTTCTTTTCAGCTTATTCGCGAAGGGATGCCATAACACGTATCCTGTGAAGATCCCGAGCAATGTTGCGACAAATGCCGCACCGATTGCATGCCCAAGCTCATCTGTATTGTCCATATGAGAAAGAGCGGCAATCAAACCGAGAACAGCCCCGAGCACCCCGAGAGTTGGCGCATACGTGCCGGCTTGAGTGAAAATGGCGGCTCCTGACTGATGGCGTTCTTCCATAGCATCGATCTCTTCCTGCATCACATCTCTGATAAACTCGGCATTTTGGCCGTCAACCGCCATGCTCAGTCCATTTTTCAAGAATGGATCTTCCACATCCTCAATTTTAGCCTCAAGCGCCAGAAGTCCTTCTTTTCTTGCAACCTGTGCCCAATCTGAAAACAGCGGAATCAGCTCCTGAATGGAAGGCATTTTCTTTTCTTTAAAAAGAATGCCGAAAAGCTTAGGAATCTTCTTTAATTCACTTGTCGGAAAAGCAATGGTTACCGCTCCGATTGTTCCAAGAATAATAATCAATAGAGCTGCAGGGTTTATGACGACCATCGGACTGACCCCTTTAAAAACCATTCCGACCCCGACAGCTATAAACGCAATAATAATCCCGACTAACGATGTAACATCCATTTGCATCAATTCCTTTTTCAATGGGCTATGGCCCTTTTCTCTTTACTGTACATATCGACAAAATACAAAAAATTCTTTAGTAACAAAGGGAGCTTTTTCAGAAAACAGGAAATCAGAGGAAAAATGGCGAATAAGTAGAGGGAGTCAGTATGCAATTATAGGAGGCAGCGATATGGAAAAGTTTGCAGAATATGAATATGTCCGGCCGGATCTTGAGAAAATCAGGCATGAGTTTCTAGGGTATTTACAAGAGTTTAAAGAAGCAGATACATACGAACAGCAGGACGAAGCAATGAAGAAAATTTATCAGGTCAGGAATTACGCTGATACGATGGCCAATCTCGTCTATATCCGCCATTCCATTGATACAGCAGATGATTACTACAAAAATGAGCAGGATTTTATTGATGAGCTTGATCCGCATTTAAAAGGGCTTGCTGATCAGTTTTACCAGGAGCTTGTACAGTCGGCATTCAGAAGCCGCCTTGAAGAGAAATGGGGAAAGCAGCTGTTTCAGCTTGCAGAATGCCAGCTGAAAACCTTCTCTGAAGAAGTCTTGGAGGACCTTCAGAAGGAAAATAAGCTTTCCAGTGAATACACAAAGCTCGTAGCTTCAGCAAAAATAGAGTTTGATGGCGGAGAATACACGCTGGCACAGCTTCAGCCTTTTATGGAATCAACAGACAGAGATGTCAGAAAACGCGCAAACGAAGCAAAATTCCAGTTTTTTGCCTATCATGGAGAAGAATTTGACCGCATTTATGATCAGCTTGTAAAACTGAGGGATCAGATTGCTAAAAAACTTGGCTTTGCAAATTTCATTGAGCTCGGATATGCCCGCATGAACAGGCTTGACTATAACGCCAGCATGGCAGCAGCATTCAGAGATCAGGTTAAGGAATATATCGTGCCGGCTGCATCGCGCTTATACGAAAAACAAAAGAAGCGGATTCGTACAGAAGAATTGGCTTACTATGATGAGCCCGTAGAATTTCTTACAGGAAATGCTGTCCCAAAAGGGGATGCGGAATGGATTGTAAATAACGGACAGAAAATGTACAGCGAGCTGTCAGGGGAAACAGACGAATTTTTCAAGTTTATGAATGAAAGAAACCTTTTGGACCTTCTCGCAAAAAAAGGGAAGGCAGCAGGAGGCTATTGCACCTATATTGCTGACCACCATGCCCCTTACATTTTTGCCAACTTCAACGGCACAGCTGATGATCTGATGGTGCTGACACATGAAGTAGGGCATGCTTTTCAAGTTTACATGAGCAGAGGGTATGAAGTATCTGAATACCACTTTCCGACCTATGAAGCCTGTGAAATTCATTCCATGAGCATGGAGTTTTTTACTTGGCCTTGGATGGATCTTTTCTTTAAGGAAGATACGGATAAGTATAAATTCTCCCACCTTGCAGGAGCGCTTCTGTTTATTCCATATGGCGTCGCGGTCGATGAATTTCAGCATTATGTATACGGTAATCCTGAAGCTTCTCCTGAAGAAAGGCATCAGGCATGGAGAGAGATTGAGCACAAATATCTTCCTGACCGAAATTATGCCGGAAATGAGTACCTGGAAAAGGGCGGTTTCTGGCAAAAGCAGAGCCACATTTACAGCTCGCCTTTCTATTATATTGATTACACGCTTGCGCAAATCTGTGCGCTTCAATTCTGGAAAAGACTTCAGGATGAAGATCAGAATGCATGGGAGGACTATTTGAATCTGTGCAGGCAGGGCGGCAGCAAATCCTTCCTTGAGCTTGTGAAAGAAGCGAACCTTGAGTCTCCGTTTAAAAAAGGCGCCCTTGAGAAAACAGTAGCTGAAGCAGAAAACTGGCTGAACAGCATAGATGATCTGGCGCTTTAATAGCCCTGAAAGGAGACAGCAATGAAATTTCTCCAGGTGCAGCTCGTCTGCAAAAACATGGCTGAAATGAAAAGGTATTATACGGAAACGCTGGAAATGAAGCTTTCAATGGAGAGGGAAGACAGCTTTGCCGTTTGGGCGGGGGATACCCGCCTTCTCTTTCAGGAGTCAGAGGAAGAGCCCTACTATCATCTGTGCTTCAGAACAGACGAGAGTTACTTTGAAAAAATGTATAAGAGGCTCGAGAACACTCTGCTGCGAAATGAAGAAGGAGAAACAAAGCTGTATTGGGAAGGCAGCCAGTGCTATTTCAAAGATCCCGACGGCAACATCCTCGAAATGCTTGTCAGGTTCAAAGAGAGAGCTGACAGAGGGTGGCATGATGTGGGAGAAGTCGGCCTTCCTGGTGAAAATCTTGATGAGTTAGTCAATGAACTTCTTTCAGGATTCGAAAATCACTTTCAGGAGGAATCAGATACCTTTCGATTTTTCGGCGACAAGGATGGCGTATTTGTTCTCGGAAAAGAAGGAAGGCCATGGTATCCACTCAGCAGGCCCGCACCAATCCTTCCATTGAAGGCCGTAGTGCTGGGAGGAAAAGAAGGACAAATCCATTCTGAAAAATATCCTTACAGGATCTCTGTCAGAACAGAATGGCAGGGAGAACTTCCAGCTGTTCAAATGAGAATGGCAAGACCTACAGACAAGCTGGAAAAGGTCAAGGAGTTTTATGAAAAGGGCCTTGGCCTTAAAAAAATTGGCGGTTTTTCAGGCCACAACGGCTATGAAGGGGTTATGTACGGATTGCCGGACCAAGGGGTGCATCTTGAATTTACCTCACATGAGGAAGGCACTCCATGCCCTGCGCCAACGAAAGATAATTTGCTTGTTTTCTATATGGCAGATAGAAAAGCGCTGGAAAGAATAACAGCTAATCTGGAAGCGCTCGGAGCAAAAGAAGCAAAACCTGAAAATTCATACTGGGAAACAGACGGCAAAACCTTTGAAGATCCTGATGGGTGGCGGGTTGTGCTCATGCACTCCCCAGGTATTTTATAGCAAGAAAAAATGCCGGGCAGATGCCCGGCATTTTTAGTCTTACTTGATAACAATTTTGTCTTCTTCCACAACAACATTAAGTGCTTTATTTCCTTGATCATCAAGCAGTACATCAGCAATTTGATCCTCAAGCTGTTCCTGAATTACCCTGCGCAGCGGACGTGCGCCAAAGGCCGGGTGGTAGCCAAGCTCGGCTAATTTCGCTTTTGCTTCATCACTTACAGATAAGGTGATTTCCTGTTCATTTAATGCTTGAGAAAGTTCAACAAGCATAATATCCACAATTTGAAGCAGATCTTCTTTATCCAGTGCCTGGAATTCCACAATCGCATCAAAGCGGTTCAAGAATTCCGGCTTAAAGAAGGAGCCGAGAGATTCCAGGATATTGCTTTCTTTTACAGCAGAAGAGCCTGTATCAAATCCCATAGCGGATCGTTTTTCGCCTGTACCCGCATTGCTCGTCATGATAATGACAGTATCCTTAAAGTTTACCGTTCTGCCCTGGCTGTCTGTCAGACGGCCGTCTTCCAGAATCTGCAGGAACATGTGCTGCACATCTGGATGAGCTTTTTCAATTTCATCCAAAAGAATGATGCTGTACGGATTGCGGCGTACTTTTTCAGTCAGCTGTCCAGCTTCATCATGGCCGACATAGCCTGGAGGAGAACCGATGATTTTAGACACCGCATGCTTCTCCATGTATTCGCTCATATCAAGGCGAATCATCGCATCTTTGGAACCGAACAATTCCTCGGCCAGCGTTTTGCTCAATTCTGTTTTACCGACACCGGTAGGTCCGACGAAAAGGAAGGAACCGATCGGGCGTGTTTTAGATTTCAAACCTGCTCTGCTGCGGCGAACAGCTTTTGCAACCTTCGTCACAGCTTCTTTTTGGCCGATAACTTTTTGAGACAGACTTTCTTCCAAATGCTTCATTTTCGTTTGTTCATCTTCATGCAGTTTGCCGACAGGAATGCCTGTTTTCTTTTCAATGATATGCTGAATGTCAGTCACATCAACAATCATTTTATCTTCCTGGGCATTTTTATCAAGCTGTTTTTCCAGAATGATTTCTTCCTGGCGAAGCTTTGCGGCAAGCTCATAGTTTTCTTTGGATGCCGCTTCTTCCTTTTCTTTTGCAATTTGAGCCATACGCTCGTGAATAGAAGCTTCACTGTCCCTGTTCAGCTTCAAATTCGCTTTAGAACCAGCCTCATCCATCAGATCGATCGCTTTGTCCGGAAGGAAGCGGTCTTGAATGTAGCGTTTAGAAAGGGTGACACAAGCCTGAATCGCTTCTTCTGAAAACTGAACTTCATGATAATCTTCATATTTGGATTGAATGCCTTTTAAAATGTCAATCGCTTTTTCAACACTTGGCTCAAGCACCATGACTGGCTGAAAACGTCTTTCAAGCGCTGCATCCTTTTCAATCTGGCGATACTCTTTAAGAGTTGTGGCACCGATGACTTGCAGCTCGCCTCTCGCAAGAACAGGCTTTAAAATGTTTCCGGCATCCATAGATCCTTCAGCTGAGCCGGCACCCACAACAAGATGGATTTCATCAATAAAGAGAATGACGTTTTTCCTTGACTGTACTTCTTTAATCAGCTGTTTCATTCTTTCTTCAAACTGACCGCGAATTCCAGTATTAGCAACAAGTGACGCAACATCAAGAAGATAAATCTCCTTGTTTTTCAGTTTTGCCGGCACATCGCCTTCTGCAATCTTCAGCGCCAGGCCTTCCGCAACAGCAGTTTTACCAACACCAGGCTCACCGATGAGCACAGGGTTGTTTTTATTGCGGCGGTTCAAGATCTCGCTGACCCGTTCTACCTCATCCTCGCGGCCAATAACCGGATCAATCAGCCCAGCCCGGGCTGCCTGAGTCAAATTGCGGCCGAGCTGATCAAGCAGCCCGCCTCCGCCTTGTCCGTTTCCAGCCTGCTGTGTTTGAAAACCTTCAGCTTCCTGCTGACCTGAAAAATTCATATCTTTGAAAAACTGATCAAACGGAAATGACCCGAATCCTCCTCCGCCAAATCCTGACGGAACCTGCTGTTTATATTGTGCATAACAGGACTGGCAAAGGCTGAATTGCTTTTTATTCCCGTTCAGCTGCACATTTAATTGAATAGTAGCTTCGTTTTGATGACAATTTTGACATTTCATATTAAATAGCCTCCTTAGTAATTGACTATCTTTGACCAATACTTGAAAAAAATTTTTAGATGCCTTGGACATTAAATAGTCCGTTTGACTATCTTTGACCTTATTATACTCTGACCAATTTTGACTTTCAAGTATTTTGTTTGATTTACTTTGACCAATTAAGATCTTGAGAACAGTATACTTTGATCTTTGCTGACTTTTCAAGGGATTTGATTTTTGGGTGGTTGGACTCTTTCCAATATATAAAACTGGACCTGGCCCTCACCCCTTTAAAGGAATAGAGGACAGGTAACCGGATCTTGTAAACACTGTCATTACTGGGATTTATCTTAAGGGGGACACACCTTTAATACACTGCCAGACTAAGGGACAGGTGCACAGTTGCATACTCCTGTCCCTCAGTGCGCTAATTGATAAAAGGACAGGCTGCAAAGTGCCGCACACCTATAGCACCAGTAGGTTTGCCTGAAGGGGGACAGATCTTTATCCTGCTAGTATACCGGGGGACAGGGACCTGTTAAAACTGGGGTCAGGTGATTTTCACCTCAGTGAAAAGTGTTTCTTATGGGCAAAATCACCTGTCCCCTTCCCTATATAGTGACCTGGCCCTCAATGCTTCACCGCAGCAGGGGACAGAGACATGGTAAAAAGTACGTTGATCTAACGCTATTTGCAGATAAGGGGGACACCCCTTTTATAATGCAGAGAACTGGGGGACAGGTGTAGCTGTCCTGTAACCTGTCCCCCAGCCTATTATTGTAATAAAGGACAGAGACCGGCTGCTTGGAAAGCTTATTTGTAAAGGGGCTGACGCTATGGGGACAGGCCTTTAGCTCATTAATGAAGCGGGGGTCAGGACCAGAGGTGTAAACCATGGGTCAGTACACAGCACCTCTCAATCCCCGCAAACCACCCACCCCAAAAAACACACCCCAACAAAGGAACTTCTTCTTACTTCACAACTTGTCTCATACTTATATAGAAAGACAACAAAGCAGGTGAGACATGAGGCGTGATTTTGCTGGTGTGATTCAGGTGGCATTTGTTTATGTCGGGACAGTAGTGGGAGCAGGGTTTGCGACAGGCAGGGAGATTGTAGAGTTTTTTACGAAATATGGGCCTGCAGGGTCGTTTGGGATTGCGGTTGCCGGGGTGCTGTTCATGGTGTTTGGGACGAAGATTATGGTGATTTCTGCAAGGATCCGTGCCAAATCGTTTGAAGATTTTAATCGATTTTTGTTTGGGAAATGGGCCGGGGGGTTAATTAATGCCATAATGATGCTGTTATTGTTCAGTGTCACCTCTGTCATGCTGTCAGGAGGAGGAGCTATTTTTAAGGAAAGGCTTCATCTTCCGGCACAAGTTGGGATTCTGGCGATTTCTTTTTTAACGATATTGGTTATGATGAGAGGGGTCAAAGGACTGGTCGGGGTGAATATGCTTGTTGTTCCGATGCTTCTTCTGCTGAGCTTGACGGTTACGGTTTCTTCCTTTTTGGGAAGTGACTTTTCCATTATGATGAATAAGAAGGAAGCAGTGTCCTTTCAGTGGCTTCAGGCAGCTATTTGCTATGTGGCATACAATTTGGCTTTATCACAGGCGGTGCTTGTCCCGCTTGCGTCAGAGGTGAAGGATGAAAAAGTGCTGAAGTACGGCGGGTATTTAGGCGGCGCGATATTGGGGTTTATTCTGCTCGGGAGCCACTTTGCTCTTTTGCTGCTGCCTGATGTGATGAAGTATGATATTCCAATGGCACAGGTGATGCAGACGGTTTTTTTTGCTGCCTACTATATTTATGTTCTTGTTATTTACGGGGAAGTTTTTACTTCTGTTATAGGGAATATATACGGAATGGAGAAGCTGCTTCTGCGGTACGTTAAAGCTCCAAGAATGGCGATTGTGGCGGGCATTTTGGCTGTCTGCTATGTGATCAGCCTTTATGGATACAGCAAATTGATTTCTTTTATTTATCCTCTTCTTGGTTTTATCACATTAGGGTTTCTTGTACTGCTGGCTGTTAAGAGGATGCCTGCTAAGTAAGCGGTGCGGCAAAATGAACATTTTTCAGGGGGAAAAAGAATGGATAAAATTGCGGTTATATCAGATATACATGGAAACATTCCGGCACTTGAGGCCGTTCTGGAGCAGATTAGCAGGCAGAATATCAGCAGAATTTTCTGCCTCGGCGATTTGGCGGGAAAGGGCCCTGAATCAAAAAAAGCAATTGCGATGATTCAGGAAGCCTGTGAGCTGACGGTTAAGGGGAATTGGGATGATTTCATTATTAAGGAGACGGAGTTTGAGACATTGAAATGGCATCAGGCCCAGCTGGATGAGGGGGACTGCAGCTATTTGGCGGGTTTGCCTTTTTCTAAGGATTTGGTGATGAGCGGCAGAAGGATCCGTCTTTTTCATGCTTCTCCATACAGCCTTTATACAAGGGTTCAACCCTGGGACAGTCTGGAAAAGCGGCTGGGCATGTTTGAAAATACGGAATTAACAGGAATGGATGAGCCTCAGCCTGATGTAGTCGGCTACGGCGATGTTCACCAGGCGTTTGTACAGCATTTTCATGGAAAAACGCTGTTTAATACAGGCAGTGTCGGAAATCCGCTTGATTTGCCGCAGGCATCCTACGCGGTTATTGAAGGGGAAATTGGCATGAAAGAGAAGGCGCCATTTTCGATCCAGCTTGCAAGAGTTCCATATGATATTGAACGGGCCATTAACATCGCAAGGGAGATGAAAATGCCTGAACTGGCTCCTTACGTGCAAGAAATTACCACCTCGCGCTACAGAGGTTTAAAGGAACAGTAAAAAGCCCTTTCTCAGGGGCTTTTTTGCGTGTGAATGGCCCTAAGCTGTTTTCAAAAAAGCCGGTAAGAGGAAGATATCCTGCAAAAAGGTAAGAACCGGCAATGCCAGAGGGTATTTTTAAAACATTTTCGTCATATTTATTAGAAAATCGTTGAAGTATTACGTTTGACTGATTGGTTTTTTTTAGATTATGATTCTCTTAATAAGAAAGGTGTGTTAAACGCTATTTGTTTAATTCATAAATTCAGGAGGTGACTTCCTTTTCCGTCTTGCCGGAAACAGGAAACTACTTGGACATAGTAAATTTGGTGCTTATCGCACTATTGATTGCCTTAACCGGATTTTTTGTTGCATCGGAATTCGCCATTATCAGGGTAAGAAGTTCCCGCATCGACCAGCTGGTAGAAGAAGGCAGTCATAATGCACTTGCAGCGAAAAAAATCATTCATAATCTGGATGAGTATTTGTCCGCATGCCAATTGGGGATTACAGTAACAGCCCTTGGCCTGGGATGGATCGGCGAATCAACGCTTGAGCATATTATCAGCCCCTTGCTCGGCAGCTTCACTTTTTTAAAGCCAATTTCGCCTGTTTTATCCATTTTGCTGGCGTTTGCCATTGTTACATTTTTGCATGTCGTGATTGGAGAGCTTGCTCCCAAATCCCTTGCTATCCAAAAAGCTGAAACAATCAGCCTGTGGTTTGCAAGGCCGCTTATCCTTTTTTACAAGGTGCTGTATCCTTTCATATGGGCTTTGAACAGTTCCGCGAGATTTGTTACGGGTATGTTCGGCTTGAAGCCTGCTTCAGAGCATGAAGGAGCGCACAGTGAGGAAGAGCTGCGGATCATTTTGTCTGACAGCTACAAAAGCGGGGAGATTAACCAATCTGAATTCAAATATGTGAATAAAATATTTGAATTTGATAATCGGATTGCAAAGGAAATTATGGTGCCAAGAACTGAAATTGTTTCTCTTTCAATTGGTGAACCTCTTGAAGAGCACCTTGAAACGATGAAAAATGAAAAATATACGCGCTATCCAGTTGTAGATGGGGATAAAGACCATATCGTCGGCATGGTCAATATTAAAGAGGTTTTTACAGATTTGATTCAGAACAATCCGAGCGGAAAGCTTTCCCTGGAAAAATATATGAGACCTGTTATTCAAGTCATTGAGTCAATCGCCATTCATGATCTCCTCGTTAAGATGCAGAAGGAGCGGATTCATATGGCCATCCTGATTGATGAGTACGGCGGCACGGCAGGACTTGTGACAGTCGAAGATATTTTAGAGGAAATTGTCGGGGAAATCAGGGATGAGTTTGATTCAGATGAAGTTCCGTATGTTCAAAAAGTAAATGAGAACAAATATATCCTTGACGGAAAAGTGCTTGTCAGTGAAATCAACGATCTGTTCGGACTGGAGATCGATGATAAGGATGTTGATACAATCGGGGGCTGGATTCAGACTGAAAAGTATGATGTGCAGCAGGGAGACGTTATTGAGCTTTCCCCTTACACGTTTCGGGTCAGGGATATGGAAAACCATCACATTCAATATTTGGAACTGACGCGCCACGTAAAAGAAGAGGAACAGGTGCCTGTTATGGATTCACAGGGCATTGCTGCCACTCCTCAATAAACTTGAAAAAAACGCCTTATGCCGAGGCGTTTTTTCTTTTTAAACCATCTTTTTAGCCATGCTGCATATTTAAAAGCTGTTATAACCAAACTAGAGAAAAAGTTTGCCGGAGAACGAAAATGACAATCCGAAGGTATGCTGCTTCTATCAGCCCGACAACAACAAATATTTTTCATTTAAGAAATCCGTGGATTATTGCCTGGTGGTCTGCAGCATTTCCGGGGTTTGGCCATTATTTGCTGGGGAAATACATGACAGGGTTTATTCTAATGGTTTGGGAAGTAGTGATGAACAATTACTGCCAGCTGAACAGGGCCATTTATTACAGCATGATCGGCAAAGCGCCTCTAGCCCTGGAGATGATGCGGGAAGAAGGCTTATGGCTGTATATTACGGTGTATGTTTATTCAATCTGGGACTGTTACCGGAGAGCCAATGCTTACAATAAATATTATATTCTTGCCTGCAGAGAGGGCTATCATATCAAAATGAAAAATTTCTGCTCCTTTGAAATTAATATTTTGGAAAAGAGAAAGCCGGTACTGGCGCTGTTTTGGTCAGCTCTCACCCCTGGTTTGGGGCACATTTACCTGAATAGGCTGCCTTCCATCATTTTTGGGCTTGTTCTTTGGATTTATGCTGCTTACTATGCAAAATTGTATCCGTGTATTTTATATACGGCAGGCGGGTGGTTTGGAAAGGTTCATGCTGGAGCTGACCCTCAGTACTTTCTTTATCTGCCTTCCCTGTATGTGTTTATTATATACGATTCCTATGTGAATACGGTTGAGTATAACAAGCTGATGGATAAAGAACAGGCTCTTTTTCTGGAAAGGGATTATCAGAATCAGGGGTTTAGAATGCCTCAACAGTAAGGGCGTGATGAAGTGGAATATTTGTTTTCGGCGTTTCCGCATTCCGTAAGCATTGAAATGGCATTAACCGAATTGGAAGAAATCGGCCTTGGCAAACAGCAAATCCTCGCCGTTCCGCTTCAAATGAAAGAAAAAGGAGCGGCATTGATGGACCAAAGCTATCATACAGATGGGAAAAGCATGGTGGACCTTGCTGCTGCTTTTGGTGCTGTGTTTATGCTTCTTGGCTCCATCTACGGCCTTCATCTCTATTTAGGCCCTGTCCTTTGGGGGCTTTTCGGCCTTTTGGCAGGCATTTTCCTCGGTCTTGCGGTCAATTTTCTTTATAAGAAAAAGAAAGGCATCAGCATGCGGAAAAGATCTGGAAGAGAAATGGATGTTGTCCTTCTAATCCACTGCCCGCGGGGACAGACAGAAAAGGTCCAGCAAATCCTGCTCGCAAATGGAGCATGCGGTGTCGGACGGCTGAAAAGAGACAGCGGATTAAGTTAATAGACAGTGGAAATATGAGTGAGAGCGTGATATAGTAGAATAGCTTAAACAACTTTATAAAAAAATCCGTACATGCGGGAGAGGTTCTAGCACAACCCTCTATAAAAAACTAAGGACTATATCCTTGGATATGGTTATTTTTTTTGTTTTTATAGAATCCTGGGGCACCTCTGTCATATAGAGGTGCTTTTATTTTTGTAAATGAACAGGTTGTGAGAGCCTCCAAGAGGAGGAAAAACATGAAAAACGAAAAGGCCATCGTCGTTTTCAGCGGCGGACAGGACAGCACGACCTGCCTGTTTTGGGCTCTTCAGCAATTTAAAGAGGTGGAATGTGTCACTTTTCATTATAATCAGCGGCACCATCTCGAAATTCAATCAGCGGCAAGCATTGCAGAGGAGCTAGGAGTAAAACACCATCTTCTTGACATGTCTTTGCTCAGCCAGCTTGCGCCAAGCGCCTTAACGAGAGATGAAATTGAGATAACAGAAAAAGAAGGAGAACTGCCATCTACCTTTGTTCCAGGCAGAAATTTGGTTTTTCTTTCTTTTGCTTCTATTCTCGCCAAACAGGTAAACGCAAGACACATTGTAACAGGGGTTTGTGAGACGGATTTCAGCGGCTATCCTGACTGCAGAGACCAGTTTGTCAAGTCCTGCAATGTGACGATCAATCTTGCAATGGATGAACAGCTTGTGATTCATACACCTCTTATGTGGCTTGATAAAGCGGAAACGTGGGAGCTTGCAGATGATCTTGGCGCTTTGGAGTTTGTCCGGACAAAAACGCTTACCTGCTATAATGGCGTAATTTCAGACGGCTGCGGGGAATGTCCGGCATGCAGACTGCGGAAAAAGGGTCTTGATGCATATCTTGCGAAAAAGGCAGGTGCAGCGAAATGATTCAGCAAATCTATCCACAGGCGAACCATCCCTTTTGCTATGAGCTGAATAAGGATTTTCACCTTTCAGCGGCACACTTCATCCCGCACACTGATGCTGGGAAATGCCAGGATATGCATGGCCACACATATTTTATTAATATCACGATTGCAGGGGATGACCTAGATGACTCGGGGTTTTTGGTCAATTTTAAACGCATCAAGGATCTCGTTCATAAGAAGTTTGATCACACTGTTTTGAATAATCATCAAGATCTTTTTACTATGGAGAATAGAAATTATTTTCCAACAACAGAAGTGACAGCGAGGATCATCTATGAGGTAATCCAAAAGGACCTTGATACACTGGCAAACAAACCCACATGCGTACAGGTTTTTGTCAGAGAAACACCAACAAGCTATGTGGTTTACCGGCCGAAAAAGGTGAAAAGCCATGAGGGATAAAATTCCTGTACTGGAAGTATTCGGGCCGACGATTCAAGGTGAAGGCATGGTTGCTGG
The DNA here is from genome assembly GCF_021166585.1 of Metabacillus kandeliae. Taxonomy (GTDB): domain Bacteria; phylum Bacillota; class Bacilli; order Bacillales; family Bacillaceae; genus Metabacillus_B; species Metabacillus_B kandeliae. Next base: position 43,970 of record NZ_JAJOZE010000012.1, on the reverse strand, counting down.
ACAGAAAACAATGTTTGTCAGGACGGCTGGCTGCGATTATTCCTGCAGCTGGTGTGATTCTGCTTTTACATGGGACGGTTCTGCAAAAGAAGATATTGAAATGCTCACTGCAGAAGATGTATGGGAAAGATTGCGAAAGGCAGGGGGAAGCCGGTTTTCACATGTGACCATTTCAGGAGGAAACCCTGCACTGCTGAAAAATATCGGGCACCTCATTGATCTTCTTCATAAGGAGAACATAGCTGCTGCTATTGAAACACAGGGAAGCAGGTACCAGGACTGGTTTTTGCGTGTGGATGATTTAACATTGTCTCCTAAACCGCCGAGTTCAGGAATGAAAACGAACTTTATTGTTTTGGATGATATTATCGATCAGCTGGAAGGCAGCGGCAGACTCAGCCATACGAGTTTAAAGGTTGTCATTTTTAATGAAGAGGACCTGGCTTTTGCGAAAGCAGTTCATAAGCGGTATCCGATGATTCCGTTTTATCTGCAGACTGGAAATGAAGACCTTGCTGAGCGGGATGATGCGAAGCTGCTTTCCATCCTTCTGCAAAAGTATGAATGGCTGATCGACTTAGTAACAGAGGATGAAGAATTAAACAATGTCCGCGTGCTGCCTCAGCTGCACACGCTTATATGGGGAAATAAACGCGGCGTATAAAAAGGAGAATAAACATGAGCGGAAGAAATGAAAATGAACTGAAGGGTGTCACTCTTCTCGGAAATCAGGGAACAAATTATTTGTTCAACTACTCCCCTGAAGTGTTGGAAAGCTTTGAAAATAAACATGCTGGCCGGGATTATTTTGTGAAATTCAACTGCCCGGAATTCACCTCTCTTTGCCCAAAAACAAACCAGCCTGACTTCGCTACCATTTACATCAGCTACATTCCGGATCAGCTGATGGTAGAAAGCAAATCATTAAAGCTGTACCTCTTCAGCTTCCGGAATCATGGGGATTTTCACGAAGACTGCATGAATATTATCATGAACGACTTAATCTCTTTAATGAATCCAAGATATATAGAAGTATGGGGCAAATTCACTCCAAGAGGCGGCATCTCTATTGATCCTTACACAAATTATGGCCGTCCCGGAACAAAATACGAGAAAATGGCAGATTACCGCCTGATGAATCATGATCTTTACCCGGAGACAGTGAATAATCGCTAAGGATTAGAGGAGGCAGGAAACTGTCTCTTTTTTTGTTCCTTAATTCTTCTTTGGCTCGCTTATGGAACTCCAAAGTGATATGGCCCAAGCCGAAAGAACGTCACCCGCAAATGAAAGAAACCCTAATAATAATTCCATAATGATCCTCTCCTTTACTATCATTATCGCATATTTCGATATCCTATTTCCTTCCTTTTTCTCTTAAGGTTTTTTGGCTTTAATAACCTGAAAGCATTCCATCATTGCCAGGCATTACCTCTTGTTTGCTTCTCCTGGATATAGAACAATGAAGGTAGCAAGAAAGCAAACAAAAGGAGGGCATTATGAAAAAAAATCATTTTTTCTTTTCTGTCATTACTGCGGCAATTCTTTCTATTGCAGGTGCAGGCTTTCTTCCCGCGTCAGGCCATGCAGCGGAAGCAAAAGACCATGATCCTGTCATTTTCATTCATGGAGCTGGAGGCATCGGTGCTTCTTTCTACAGCATTGAAAATTATTTGAAAAACCAGGGCTGGTCAGATGATGAGCTCTATGCAATTGAAATGAACGATAAAACAGGAAACAATGCTCATAATGCCAAACAGCTGGCATCCTATGTTGATGAAGTGCTGAAGAAAACCGGAAAATCAAAGGTTGATATTGTCGGCCACAGTATGGGTGGGCCAAATGCGCTCACTTACATCTTAAAGTACGGCGGCGGAAGCAAAGTGAATGATGTGGTGACCTTCGGCTCGCCGAATAAAATGGTCACAAGCGAAGCACCCGCTGGAACGGACCCAAATCATAAAATCTTGTACACTTCCATTTACAGCAATAACGATTTTGTGGTAAACAAATGGCTTTCCCCTCTAAAGGGTGCAAAAAACGTCCAAATTACAGGCCCTGGCCACCTTGGCATGCTGGTAAACAGCCAGGTCAATGAATTAATTAAAGAAGGCCTGAACGGCGGCGGAAGCAATACAAACAAATAATGCCAAAAAGGAGCTGCATTCTGCAGCTCCTTTATTATGTTCTGTATAATGCCGTTCGTTTATTAAGACATCAGGAGGCGGCTTTGTAAAGAGCACTGTTGATTGGAGCGGAAGTCGGCGAAGACTCCTGCGGGAGTACGGGGCAGGGGAGACCCCGCAGGCGCTAAAGCGCTGAGGAGGCTCCCCGGCACGCCCGCGGAAAGCGAAGCCGTCTGGAGCGGAAATCAACATCCTGGATTATGTCACCAAACTAAGCTTTTCTAATGCCCCTCAGTAAGTACTGAGTACAACAAGGATGCCATCAATAACTACAGCACATTCAAATAAGCAACATCGCTCCGCTCATTCCTTATCGAAAGAAGCATTAAATCATGGAAGCTTCCTTGTGAATATTGATATCCTTTCAAAATGCCTTCTTCTTCAAAGCCCATGTTCTTCAAAAGCATTAAGGACGGGATATTTTCAGGTCTTACTGTTGCCCCGATCCGGTGCAGATTTAACGATTGATATCCGTACTGAATGATGCATTTTAAGGATTCGCTGGCATATCCTCTTCGCCAAAAATCAGGGTGGATTTCATAGCCGGCTTCGGCTCTGAAATGAGTTTTGTTCCAGTTGTGAAATCCTGCTGTACCGATTAATTCGTGTGTATCTTTTATGGTAATCCCCCAGCGAATAGAGGTACCTGATTGAAATGCTTCAATAAACTTTCCGGCCAGTTTCTCCGCTTCAGCATACTCAGTCATTTTTTCCATTCCATAAAAGCTTACAACTTCATCCTTTGAAAATATTTCAAAGAGTCTTGGGGCATCACTTTCCGTTATCTCTCTTAATTGCAGCCTGTTTGTGGAAAGGGAAGGAAAATGGTTGGCAATCATCATTTCGCCTCCTAACATAGTTATTTACTGCGCTTTTTAGGCTGTGCGGCTATCCTTACCTATTCCTCTTTTTTTCGCTAATTCCTGCCATCTCCTTAAATTCTCTGGATTAATATGTAAATATAGTAGTGTTTTTTAGATTTTAATGGGAAGTCCCTGTAATTACTAGAATCTAGTAATTAATAGTCCTTCTGCATTGTTTTCCCGGTATAACACCTACAAACCTGGCAAGCAAGCGTATTTGTTTAAATGGAACATTTATCAGTCAGGAGGAGCCGCATGTTTAAAAAAGTAAATTTTGCTCTTGGAACGCTTCTAATCGGAGCGGCAGTCATCAGTCCTGCCAATAGCTATGCAGCAATAGGAGATACACCGATAAAGCCGGGGTCAAGCAGCAATGATGTGAAAGAGCTGCAGGAATATTTAATGGCCAAGCACGTATTCCCTTACACAAAAGCTACAGGGTATTTTGGCAGCATAACAGAAAAATCAGTAAAAGAAATTCAAAAAAAGTATCATCTAAAAGAAGATGGCATTGCTGGAAAGAAAACAGCCGGAATCTTGAAAATTCTCCGAAAAGGGGATATGGGAAGGCCTGTTATAAAGCTTCAGCGTCTCTTAAGCGAATGGGATTTACTGAACGGTTCGCCTGACGGACTTTATGGGGCAAGTACAGCAGATGCTGTCAAAAGATTTCAGAAGAAAAAAGGATTGGCAGCTGACGGAATAGCTGGACCGAAAACAATGGCGAAGCTTGCTGAAAAGCAGGCGAAAAAACAAGTGAAAACCATGACGGTAACCAGTACGGCTTACACTGCGAATTGCCAGGGCTGTTCAGGAGTTACCAAAATCGGCATGGATCTGAAGAAATACTCAAGCGGTAAAGTAATTGCGGTAGATCCTGATGTCATTCCGCTTGGATCTGTCGTTGAAGTAGAAGGCTATGGAAAAGCAATAGCGGGTGATATTGGCGGAGCTATTAACGGAAAAGAAATAGACGTATTCACGGCAGAAAATCATGATGCCATGAAATGGGGCCGCAAGCCTGTCAAAATTACTGTATATGAATAAATAAAAAACGGAGGGATCTCCCTCCGTTTTTTGAGTGTTAAAAAGTAAGCGCTGTTAATTATCTGAAAGAATTTTATAATTTTTGTGGTTTACTACAGTACGGCTTTCAAGTTCAAGGTCTTGAAAATTCTCCATATAAGTTAAATCAACAATAACGGAATTTTCATTCACTTTTTCTACAATACCTTTTAAGCCGTTCTTAAACTCAATGATATTCCCAATTTTGGCGATTTTCAATGTCCTCTCTCCTTCTATATTTGCTGTAAACCCCCATTAGAGAACATTTTGCACTATTTCTTTTATTATGTAAAGAGCAGAATTAGAAAAAAATGTGAATGAATTGATAGTGAAGCAAAAAAAATTATACTATAGTGTCATAGAGGGAAAGGAGAGAGAGCCGCAATGAATTCAACCGGTCTTGTACTGGAAGGAGGAGGAATGAGAGGCGTTTATACGGCAGGCGTGCTGGAATATTTCATGGAAAAGGATCTTTATATTCCCTATGTGATAGGAGTTTCGGCAGGTGCCTGCATCGCTGCTTCTTATTTGTCCCGCCAAAAGGGCAGAAACCGCACAGTTAACATAGATTATGCAAGAGATCCTCAATATCTCTCATTTCAAAATTTTATTAAAAAACGCCAGCTGTTTGGTATGGATTTTATTTTCGACCAGATTCCGAACAAGCTTGTGCCGTTTGATTTTACTGCTTTTATGCAAAGTCCTGAGACTTTCCTAGTTGGAACAACCGATTGCTATACAGGCAAACCGATGTATTTTGACAAAGAAACGTATGGAAGCGATATATTAACGATTTTGAGGGCTTCAAGCTCGCTTCCGTTTATCTCGCCTGTTGTGCCTTACCAAAATAAACAGCTGCTGGATGGCGGCATAACAGATTCCATTCCTATCAAAAAATCAATCGATGACGGCAACAGTAAAAATGTTCTTATTCTCACAAGAAATGCCGGGTACATAAAAAAGAAGCCCAGGATGGACTGGCTGATGAGAAGAACATTCCGCCAATTTCCAAACCTCGTCTCAGCCATTCTGAACAGGTACAGCATGTATAATGACACAATGGCTTTTATTGAAGAACAGGAAAAAGCGGGGAAAGCGTTTGTTATTAGACCGGCAGAGCCGCTGGAGATGGACCGGATTGAACGAAATCCAGCAAAGCTTGAGAAGCTTTATGAGCAGGGGAAGAGAGACGCTGAAAAAACATACGGCAGTTTAGTCACCTGGCTGAATGCCCAGTAAAACCGGCTCAATTGTTTATCCTCCTTTTTGGATGGGAAAAGTACACCATACTTTATCAAAAGGTTCTGTTCAAGGAGTTCATCATTCCATTAAACAGAACCAATCCATAAAAAAGGGTGATACCATGAAGGTACTAGTAGCAGGAGCACACGGAACAACTGGCAAGCACATAGTAAAAAAGCTGGCTGCAAAAGGACATGAGCCGATTGCCATGATCAGGGATGAAAGCCAGTCTGAAGAATTGGAGAGCTTAGGTGCAAAGACTGTTATAGGCGATCTTGAAGGAGACGTAACAGAGGCTGTTAAAGGAACAGAGGCCGTTATTTTCGCAGCAGGCTCCGGCGGTTCAACAGGGGAGGACAAAACGATAGCAGTAGACCAGGAAGGGGCTAAAAAGCTGATCGATGCTGCTAAGCATGAGAATGTCCGTCATTTTACCATGCTTAGCTCAATGGGAGCCGATATCCCTGAAGAGCAGTCCGGTGCCATGGCAACATATCTTAAAGCAAAAGCGATAGCTGACGAGTACTTAATGGAATCAGAGATTCCTTATACAATTGTCAGACCGGGACCGCTGACAGATGATCCTGAAACAGGGAAAATCATGGCTGAAACTTCTTTGGGCCAAAGTGATGGTGAAATTCCGCGGGAAGACGTAGCTGAAGTGCTCGTCCAATCTCTTGAAAATGAGTATACGAAGAACCTGACCTTTGAAATCTTATCCGGAAATTTAGATATTAATGAGGCACTGAGAAACCTGTTTGAATAGAAAGGTTGATAATGGTGCTTGCCGGCTGTAAACTTACTATTAAAGAACAGAGCCTGCAAGAGGAGGAGCACCATGGACAGCAATACAGCTTCATCTTTAATGGACCAGCTGAAAAACAATGAAATAAAAGAATGCTATATCACCAAGGAAGACTTTCTCCCTTTTCGGGAAGTACTTGTTAAAAGACCAGACTTTAAGCATTTCAGAGGAATCGGCCAGCGTGGAGGAGCCGTTCTTTATCAATACATGGAAACTCCCAGAAGCTAAAAAGGAAAGAGTGCCGCGCACTCTTTCCTTTTTTTATGCTATCAAAACTTTTCGGATTTTTCCTCCACCGCTCGGCGGGGCTGAACGAGCCGCTTGCGCTTTTCTTGGTGTCCAGCTCCAGCCGCTATCCCCTCGAGGTCATAAGCCGCTCATCCACGGAAAGGAAAGGTCGCCTTTCCCCGGCTGATCGTCTTATGCTTGTCGGGGCTGAACGAGCCGCTTGCGCTTTTCTTGGTGTCCAGCTCCGGCCGCTAGCCCCTCGAGGTCATAAGCCGCTCATCCACGGAAAGGAAAGGTCGCCTTTCCCCGGCTGATCGTCTTATGCTTGTCGGGGCTGAACGAGCGGCCTCCGCTTTTCGTGATGTCCAGCTCCAGCGGCTAGCCCCTTGAGTCGCTTCAGAAAAATCCAAAAAGTCAAACCCGGACTTTTCGGATTTTTCCTCCACCGCTCGGCGGGGCTGAACGAGCCGCTTGCGCTTTTCTTATTTCCGGATGGCTTTTAAGGCCCCTTTTCTCCAGCTTTTTACCGCTGCTTCTGTTGCCCCTTCCATTGCGGCGATATCTTTCACTGTCAGCCCGTAAAGTGTGTAGGCGGCAAGCCATTTGTACTGCTTTTCAGTCAGCAGCGGGCGAAAACGCTGAAGCTGATCAAGAACAAACAGCTGTCCGTTTTCTTTGTATTCCGCCGCATTTTCAGGCACTTGTCCAATTAAAAAATTGCCGCTGTTCCATCTGGAATTTGACGAGAGCTCATTCAGCAGTGTTCCTTTCATGCAATGATAATAGTAGGAATCAAGCGAGCCTTTTTCGGGATCAGCTTTTAATGATGCCTCCCATAGGGCAAGAAGCGCTGACTGAAAAAATTCTTCTTTGCCTGAAGTAATGTTCAGTTTTTTCAGCAGATGAAAAATCATCGGTGTGTATTGAATGGCAGTTTCCTCAAATTCCTGTCTGATCACTTTTCTCGTTCCTTGTAAGAACGCGTTCTTTTTTATTCGGCCGTTACCTGTATACTAAAAGTTAATTTTGAAGAGGAAAAATCTCGTTTTCTGCTAGATGATAACTGGATTTTATTTATTATGGCATCTATGAAATTCATTTTTTTATAAGTAAGCGGTTGCAAAAACCCTTGTCGGTATATTTGCCATGTTTTTTCACAAAATAAGAACACTACATAAAAAGCCGTGGTGATATCAGCATGAGAAAAATGAACAAGCTGGATGGCAGCCCGAAGTCTTCCATGGAAGAAGTAATGGCTGTTCTTCAGCGTTCCTCTGACTTCATCCGGTTTGAGGCGGAAGGAACTGAGGTGCATTACTGGGTTTCTTATTTCCGCACCCTTGTTGATCCGAAAATCCTGCAGGAAAGCATTCTTCCTTATGCTGCCGGCAAACAGTGGGGTCAGCTGCAGGACTTAAAAGATATGCTGCCGATGGAAGAAGCATCCATCTCTATTGATACAGATGACATTAGGGAGAAGCTTAACCAGGGATATGTCATGATCTCGTCATCAAGGTATGCTCTTCCTTGTTTGCTGATTAAGGCCACTCTTAACAGAACCCGCGCTGTTACTGTTCCTGAAGTGGAATTCAGTGTAATCGGCCCTAAAGAAGCTTTCGTTGAAAGCATCGATACGAATCTTAATTTGATTCGTAAAAGGCTTCCGGCAGATGATTTAAAGGTAAGGGAGCTTCAGGTCGGGGATATTTCCAAAACCGTAATCGCGGTTGTTTATCTGGAGAATATTGCGGAAAAGGAAAATGTGAACACGGTGTGGCAGCGGATTTCCGATATTCAATACGATCAGATTGTCGACAGCTCTTTCATTACACAGATTATCGCTGATAACCAGCATTCTCCTTTTCCGCAGCTGCTGGATACGGAACGCTCAGACAGGGCAGCGTCAGCCATTGCACAGGGTAAGGTAGCAATCGTTGTTGACGGCTCTCCGCATGTTCTGCTCGGTCCAACCACACTGATGGAATTTTTCTTTGCTTTTGATGATTATTATTTCAACTATATCCTTGCGTCTTTTTTCAGGATGCTCCGCCTGTTTTCGGTCGCTTTTTCGATATTGGTCACGCCTGTCTATGTGGCGGCCCTGAATTATCATTATGAATTGATACCAAGAGATTTGCTGAACACGCTTGTGAGTTCAAGAGGAAATGTCCCGCTTACACCTCTTTTGGAAGTGCTGTTTCTGGAGCTTGGCATTGAGCTTCTCAGAGAAGCCGGTGCACGGCTGCCGACAAAGGTCGGCCAGACGATCGGCATTGTGGGGGGAATTGTCATTGGGACTGCGTCAGTAGATGCGGGATTGACAAGTAATGTTCTGCTGATCATTGTCGCACTTGCCGCACTGGCATCCTTCAGTACACCGCTCTACCTTGTGAGCAATACAATCCGTTTTCTGCGCTTTCCATTTTTATTCTTTGCAGAATTTTACGGGCTTGTGGGAATTGTCTTTTGCTTTAACTTCCTGGCAGTACATCTGCTTCGGCTGACCTCTCTTGGCAGACCGTATCTGGCACCGATTTTTCCTCCAAGACTGAAGGATATGAAGGATTCCTTCATCAGGCTGCCATACTCCGTGATGACCAAACGCCCAGTTCAGCTGCGGACAAAGGATGAGAAGAAAACAGATCCTAAGAAGGCAAAGCAGAACAAAGATATTGACGAATAGGAAGAAGGCATCCGCTATGTCGAGGATTTCTGAAAAAGCCCAAATATCGCCCTTTATGATTTTCTATCTAACCCATTCCATTCAATTTGGTGTGGGTGTTTTGGGTTTTCAGCGCATCATAGCAAAAGAAGCAGGAAACGATGGCTGGATGGTGGTTATTTTATCAGGAATCATTGCTCACCTTTCTTTTTGGATGATTGTCACGATGCTGAAAAGGTCGAAGGGGAAAAATATTGTTGATTTGCATAAGGAATACTTGGGGAAGTGGCTTGGTCACGCTTTTTCATTATTGATTACAGGCTATTTTATGTTTCTCGGGCTGACGGTTCTCATCACCTATACAGAAATTGTGGAAGTATGGGTTTTTCCGGATTTAAATGTGTGGGTGTTCACGTTTTTATTTTATTTGCTCGTGTACTATATTTTATCCGGTGGATTCCGGATTGTAGCAGGAATCGCCTTTTTAGGCGTTATACTCCCTGCATACTTGATTTTTACATTCATTTTCCCTCTGAAGTACGCTCACTATTATAATCTGCTGCCGATTTTTCATCATTCTCCAATGGAGCTTTTCGGGGGAATGTACAAAATGTCGCTTTCTCTGCTCGGTTTTGAATCCATTTTCTTTTACTATCCTTTTATAAAAAATCCAGAAAAATCAGCCAAATGGGGCCACTTTGGGATTGCTGTTACAACGTTTGTTTATTTGCTGATTGCGGTTGTTTCCATTATCTACTTCAGCGAAGAGCAGATTCAGAAAAACATCTGGGCAACACTGACTCTATGGAAGGTAGTTGAAATGCCTTTTGTTGAACGGTTTGAATACATCGGCATTGCCAACTGGAATTTAATTATTTTGCCGAACGTTGCTTTAATGCTTTGGTGTGCGTCAAGAGGGATGAAGCAGGTGTTTTTAATTCGTCAAAAGAAGACGATCGTGATTGTTTTAATTATCTGCTACTTTATGACCAATCTTTTTAGAAACAGAGCGCAAATCAATTTTCTAAATGACTTTATGGGACAGGCCGGCTTTTATTTAACCTATGTATATATCCCGCTCTTATTTGTTTTGACATTTGTAATCCGTAAGGTAAAGGAGAAGCAAAAAGGATGAAAAAAATCTTGCCAGTCTGCTTGCTGCTCTTATTTACAGCAGGATGCATGCAAAAAGAAGTCATAGATGAAGTAAACTTTGTAATGGGCTTTGGGGTAGATAAAGCGGAAAACGGCGGTTTTACTGGAACAGATGTCATCCCGGTTTACCTAAAAGATCAGCCAGTACAAACAGAAATCATAACAGACACGGGAAAATACTACAGAGAGATGTTCATCAATTTGCAAAAGCAGTCCTCAAATCCGCTTGTTTACGGAAAGCTTGAAGTGGCGTTATTTGGAGAGGATATGGCAAAAGAGGGGTTTTACGATGTAATTGATACCTTTCAAAGAGATGCAAGCATCGGATCAAACGTTTTCCTTGCTGTGGCAAGAGGGAAGGCGAGTGAAGTGCTGCAGGCAGACTACGGAACTCAGGGAACAGCTGATTACCTATACAACATGATCAGGCAGAATATTGAAACAAGGGATGTGCCAAGAAATAATCTGCATCTTTTTCTCTACAATTATTACTCAGAAGGAAAGGATAACTTTTTGCCGATTTTCAACAGTGCCGGGGAAGGGAAACTGGAAATTGACGGCATGGCGCTGTTTCATAACAAAAAAATGGTGGGGGAAATCCCTGTTGATGATATGATGTTTTTTAAGCTGCTGACAGATGAGTATACGAAAGGAAACTATAACCTTGTATTGCCAAATGGGAAAGTTTCATCCATTAAAACCATCAGCTCAGATTCCAAGCTGAAAATTGATAAAAAGAATCCTAATAAAGTTTTTATTTCCATGAAGGTTACTGGCTCCATCCCGGAGTATTCAGGCAAGAAGCTGACGCCCAAAGTATTAGCGACAATTGAAAAAACATTTAAAAAGATCATTGAGAAAAAAACGAATGAAATGATTACTCAGTTTAAAGAACTCAATACAGATCCAATCGGGATTGGCGAAAAGGCCAAACACACGGTAAGAGGGCTTAATCTCAGCGAATGGAAAAAGAATTATCATAATTTAGATGTTACCATTAAAGCAGATGTTGAGGTTTCTGAATCAGGGGTTGTAGAGTAAAAACAGGAAGCCCGCCGGGAAAACCGGCGGGCTTTTCTATAGGCTAACTCACAATGCCTTTTTGAATAATGTTTACCTGTACTTTAGGAATAATTTTGATGTTCGGATAAACTTCTTTCCATTTCAGCTTTTTCCATGTCTTCGGATGCTCTGAAATTAGATGCCTGCCAATGGCCAGCCCATCACAATTCGCTTCCTGAAGTTTGGAGATGATGGCTTCTGCTCTTGCAGTCAAATTCTGCGACAATTTTTTGTTTAAAGATTTGACAAGCTCCGTGTTGGTCAGCTCGTTATGCGGGAATTCAATCACTTTCGCATTCACCTTCAGCGTAAGCCTTGCGGAAATGCTGTTCTCGTCAGGTGCTGAGATGGACAGCTCTCTTTTTAATCCGGCAACGTCAATTGTCATATAATCCATAAAAGGATACGCATGCCCTGTCAGCACTTTATCGGTAAGACGGGCCTGTTTGCTTAATACATTATCCATCAGCTGATAGAGGACGGCATCTGAACCGTAAAGCTTTCCGGTCATTTTATATGTGTCAAACAAAGCAAGCCCATTAATGGAAGGAACCTGGTCAACATCTGTTTTAATCATGGGAAGCGTAAAATCCTGTCCGGGATCCACCATTTCCGAGCAGATCGATTGAATATTAATGTCCCTCGTGAAGGTGGCTCTTTGGGCGCTTTCAATTAAATCGGCAATATAATCGCTGGCCTTTATTTCCTGTTCTGCAGAGGTTTTAATAAGTTCGCCTGCTTCGCCTTCAACGACAAGAACTTTTGCATTGATTGCAGACTTTGGATCACGGTAAAAAACATCCATTAAATGAAAAATGTCCGTTTTCGCCAAGCTTTCTCCAAACAGCAGCACTCGGAGCTTAGATGCTTCAAAACGCTTATCAATCTTTCTGTCAAGCACATCCCTTATGCTCCTTGGAGAGGGCCCTGTGCCGTCATATACCTGAAGGTCTTCCTCTGTGGCTGCTCCTCCGCCAGCGTTTTTTGCTCTTCTCACCAATACTGAATTTTTCAGCAAGCCGTCTTTATCGAGATCATAAGCCGCTACCCGGATCAGCCGGACATCCTTCAGCAGGTTTTGATCCCAGCAGCCAGCCAGAAGAAAAAGCATGGCTGCCGCTGTGAGGCTAAGCCTTTTGATTTTCACGATTATCAGTCTCCTTTTTCTTTATAAAAAGGCTGAGCAAAATGACGGCGCAGGGAATCAGAAACACAAAAAGGTAGCTGCTGTAAGAAACATATTTTGAAAAAGCCGTCACAGCTTCATCTGTTTTCTCTGGAAACAATGTCCCGATAAAAAGGGAAATGGCAGGAATCCAAATAAACTTCCGGTGCGATTTTTTCTTTTTCTGCAAAAATGTCAAACCGGCCGAAGAAAGATAGAGATAGGATGTTAGCGTATTATGAACAAGCACAACCCAGAGCGACAGAAACAAGAGATCTGTCCGTTCAATCACTCTGAAGGTGAACGATTTCAGCAAATATAGAATAGGCTCCGGCACTAGCGGAATTTCTTCCGGACTGAAATAAATAAAGCTGACAATACAGGCGTACAAGTACAAAAGTGTTGTAGACATAAAGCCAAGGATGCCCGCAAGAATCTTCTTTTTCTCAGATCCCTCTGTCATCGGTGCTGCGAAAAAAAGAATCTCAAACCCAAGGAGGGAAAGCATCGCATTTTTACTAGTTGAGATAATGCTCATTAACCCCTCCTCGCCAATAGGAAAGATGAAGAGGTAATTGGCATCCTTAAGAGCAAAAGATATAAAAATGACCAGGACAAGCAGGAAAGGAGAAACCAGAACATCAAAGCGGCTGATGATCACTAAAGATTCCTTGGCAAGATAGGCTGCAAGGAAGATCAAAAACAGTCCGATGATCCAAGTCGGAGTTTCAGGAAGCACCCAGCGGCTGATGATTCGTTCAAACTGCACTACAATGGTGATTCCTATAGAAAGGAAATAGGCGGCATACAGCAAAATAAAGAGCTTGCCTGCTTTTTTTCCGAAAAAAAGCAACAACACTTCGTAGAGCGTTTTATCCGGGTGTTTTTTCAGAAGCAGAAAATAGAGCAGCAAAACCCCATCAATAATAAAACTGCCGATTAAGAGCGATATCCAGCCGTCCTTGCCTGCTCCCTGGAACAACAGGGAGGGAAGGGAGAGGACGCCTATTCCGACCTGGGTCTGGATAACAAGCATATACAGCTGAAAAAGAGTGAGCTTTTTATTGTTCATTTTTATCCCATCCTCTTCCAGCACGCTTCTTTTTCTTTAAAAAGCTCCCCTTTTCTTTTTTCATCCAGACAGGAAGCCTGATGAAGGTATCTGTGAGCCCTTGCAGATTAAAAGGAGCTGCAGGAGCGAAATAGGGTCTTCCAAAGGACTCCAGCTTGCAAAGCTTTGTCAAAATAAATATAATCCCGAAAATCATGCCGATGAAACCGAAAATGGAGGCAAGGATCATTAATGGAAAGCGGAGAAGCCTTACGGTCGTGCTCATTTCACTGGACGGCACAACATAGGAAGATACCGCAGTAACGGCTACCACCACAATCATAAGGTTGGAAATTAAGCCTGCCTGGACGACGGCATCGCCAATGACCAAACCGCCTACGATGCCAATGGTTTGGGAAATCGGAGTTGGCAGCCGGATTCCAGCCTCCCTGATTAATTCAATCGTCAGCTCCATCAGCATGGCCTCTAAAATTGGAGGATAAGGAATGCCTTCAACAGAGTTCTTCATTTGAACAATCAATTCCTGAGGAATAATTTCTAAATGAAACGCAACTGTTGCAATATAAAAGGCCGGCAGGTTAATGGCAATGACAAAGCTCGCCAGCCTCAGAAGCCTGACAAACGTGGAAGAAATCCAGCGGCTGTTATAATCGTCCGTTGATTGGTAAAAGGCAAAAAATGTAGTCGGCATAATTAATACGGTCGGACTGCCGTCCATAAACAGCGCAATCCTGCCATCAACAAGATTGGAAGCTACTCTGTCTGGACGTTCGGTATTCAGCATTTGCGGAAAAAGCGACCAGGGATCATCCTCTATGTATTCCTCCAAATAGCCAGGTGTCAGCACAATCTCTGCATCCACATAAGAGATCCGCCTCTTAATCTCCTTCAGAAGATTAGGGTCGTAGGACGTTTTCAAATAGGCAAGAGCTGCTTTCACTTTATTTTTCTTTCCAATATCAAACGTTTCAACCGCCATATCAGGGTTTTGAATACGGTACCGCATAATGGACAGATTGCTTTCCAAATCCTCAATAAAACCATCGTGAGAGCCGCGGATAATGCGCTCAGAACTAGGTTCTCCCGCGGAGCGCTTGACCTTATTTCTGAAAGAAAGCAAGTACACCTGCTTTTCATTATTAAGAAAAACAGCTGTTTTTCCGGACATGATTTCTGGAAGAATTTTTTTAAGATCGCCAGTGTTCGCCGTATCCGCTGCCTCAAGCATGCTTTGCAGATTTTTTTCTCCAGCCTGAAACAGCTTTGGGATAAACTCATCATGAATTTTCTCCTCTGAAGCCATTGGCGACAAATAAAAAAAGGAAAGGACGGAATGATTGATTTCCACTGTGTGCAGCTTCGCATCCTTCGTATCCGAAAATATCGATTGCAGCTGGGTAATTTTTTCCCTCACTGTTTTTCCGGTCCACTTTTCCCGTTCTGTAAAAAAAGTCTCTTTAGAACCGTCCTTTGGTGTCTGCATTCTGCATCCCTCACTTTTCTCTATCTTTTAGTTTGATACAGACGATGTAAAATATGCAGAAAAAGAGGGGAGAAAGGGAGGAGTGAAATAAAGAGGCAACTTGTCTCATATCCTGATAGTGGGAATTCTATGAAGGCAAGGAGAGAGAGAATGGATTCGTTTATAAAAGGAACAATGCTGCTCGTCATTGCAGCTTTTGCCGGGGAATGCCTGGAGTTTTTTGTTAACATGATTTTGGCAAAGCAGCTTGGTGAACATGGAATGGGAATGTATATGTCCATCCTCCCCTTTATTTTTTTCGTTGTTGTTATCTCAAGCCTCGAACTGCCAATCTCTATTTCAAAGTTTGTGGCAGAAAAGCAAAAAGAATACCATTACAGCATGCTCCACCATGCCTTCAAACTGACAGTAAAAGTAACTATTATGGTCCTTATGCTGATGGCAGCCGTCATTCCTTTCCTGCCGATCTTTAACGACTACCATCCGTATGTCAGGTATCTGCTGTTTTTGCTCGTGCCGATTATTGCTTTCTCCTCTCTCGCAAGAGGCTATTTCATGGGAATACAGCAGATGGATAAAATTGCGGTTTCCCAGTTTTTAAGGAAGGTCTTTCAGCTCGCCGTCCTTTTTGCATTATTCAGATGGATCAGCTTTAACCCGGAAACCTCCCTATTTGTCTCAATGGCAACTCTTGTTGCAAGCGAAGCTGTTGTCTTTCTGTACCTGATCACACACTATGTCCTTCAAATAAAAACTCTGAAACAAGCTGATTATACGGCAATGACAGGCAAGGAAGTCAGAAAAAGCCTATTATCCGTCTCACTTCCGACAACAGGACTGCGCATATTTCATGCTGCCGCAAACGCCATAGAACCCTTTCTCATTAAAAGCGCCCTGATCGCGGCAGGACTTTCAGGAACAGCGGCAACCGGACAATACGGGCTTCTGGCAGGAGTCGCCATGTCCATCGGATTCTTTCCGGCTTTTATCTCCCACTCGCTCATGGTCGCCCTGCTGCCGAACGTCTCTGATTCTGCAAGCAAAGGAGACAGCGCGAGGCTCAGGAGGCTTCTGCAGCAATCAATGCGGGCAACATGCCTATATGGAATACCAGCTGTAACAATAATGTACATTTTTGCGGATCCGCTCACACACCTGTTTTTCCACTCTGTCAAAGCGCCAATTTTCCTGCAGCTGCTCTGGCCGTATTTTCTCTTTCACTTTTTTATCCATCCGCTGCAGGCCTATCTGATCGGGCTTGGGCTTGTAAAGGATGCCTTTTACCACAGTGTTTGGTCAAACATTGTCTCCTTTCTGATCATGTACTGGCTCGGCTCCATGGGAAGCTTTCAAATGAACGGCATCATCATCGGCATGAATGTGGGGATTTTACTGCAAACCATGCTGCACTATTTGACCATATGCCGGAAAATTGGGTTGACTGTGTTTTTGGGGGAGAGCGGGAGGAAGGCTTATTGATGGAAGGGTGGGGTGGGGGAGAGAAGAGGGCTTTGAGTCTCTGTCCCCTTTTTTAATAGGCGCCTGTCCCCTGGTACAGCGCAGAACTAAAGACCTGTCCCCAAACGGATAAACACTTGAAAATGCAGGGCTTTTCATGGGCAGTCTCTGTCCTTTTATACGTTACTTAGCTGAGGGACAGGGACACACTAAGTGTCACCTGTCCCTTGGTGTGCTAAAGGACTGAAGGACTGGTACAGTATGATTTAGCCTTTGTCTGTCAACGCTCAGGGGAAGGATGACGTGTCCCTTGATGCTTTAACGCAATGGGGGTCAGGTTCCTAATATTAATGGGGACAGAGACCTCCCCGTCCAAACCTCTTGGCCCAATCTTCCCTTTTTTTCACCCCAACCCCCTATATTCCATAAAAACCCCCTTTTCAGGATATTTGCCGCAGGACAGGCCAACCACATTTACAATTCAGCAATTCACCTTTTACTTTTCCTTCATGGAGCAGTAAAGGAAAGTTAGCATCCATGATTTATTTTGAAAGGGTACAAATAAAAACTTTGGGGGATATATGACCATGAAATGGATGAAAGCTCTGGTTGCTGCTGCTGCGGTTTTGTTTGCTTTTGGTTCTGGTGCTCCTGCTGAAACGCCTTTTGCTGCGGAAAAAGCTGAGGCTGCTGCAAGCTATGATGAAGTGATTTATTTCCCTTCTGACCGCTATCCTTATACAGCGGCTCATATGAACGATGCAATCGCTGCCGGGCACTCGGATGTTTGCACAATTGACCGCGCTGGGGCGGATCAGAACCGTGAAGAATCACTTGCAGGAATTCCGACTAAATCCGGATATGACCGGGACGAGTGGCCGATGGCGATGTGTGAAGAGGGCGGATACGGGGCGGATGTGGAATATGTGCCTTCCTCAGATAACAGGGGAGCAGGATCATGGGTAGGCAACCAGCTTGAGGATTATCCGGACGGAACAAGGGTATTGTTTGTTGTTCAATAACATCAGAGACTTTCGTTCTATGGGAGGTGACTTGATGAAGCAGTGGCCGCCGGAAAAATTAATGATTTCCTACCAGCAGTTCACAGTGTATCAAAAGGGGGCAAAGAAGCCTCATTTGGATTGGTCTGATGATGCAGTAGAGAGAGGATTTACGGCAGGAGAAGATGCTGTTTCCTTTGCAGCGCTTGCAAGTACTGAGGCTGAAATTGAAGTTTGGATGGATGCAGAGCCTGATGAAAAAGGTGCTGTTCAATCGGTAACAGTTCCGTTTCAGGTGGTTGATGAAGGGATAGAAATCCGGAGCATTCTTTCAGGAAAGCTGTCTTATCCGATCCCGGCAGGGAATTACTATGTCACTTGCCAGGCAATCCCACTGGAAAAGCCAAACAAAGAAGGACTTTATAAAGTGAAATATGTCATCATTTTTAAAAGGGATGGATTAAAGGAAGCCAGCTGAAAAGCTGGTTTTTTTAAGGAATATAAACGATAATAATTATTATTTAAAAACTTTTATTGAAAAAAGCAGGTTATTTGCTATAATGTTGATATAGCAAATGATAACAGATTTTTTCGATATTGATTATGTAATTGATTATGATTATGATTCTCAATTAGGGGGATGCAGATGACACAAAAGGAAGCAGTATTAGCCAGGGAGCGCCCATCTGTCAGTCCTTTCCTTGCCAAGTGGAAAGAGCATGGAGAGCTGGCTGCAGCTATTTTTTCAGGAGTGCTGATTTTAGCCGGCTGGCTTCTTGAGCGCCAGTATTCAGGTTCAGCACATATATGGTTATATCTTTTGGCTTTTGTCATTGGCGGATATGCAAAGGCAAAAGAAGGAATAGAGGAAACCATTGCAGAGAAAACATTGAACGTTGAACTGCTGATGGTCTTTGCTGCCATTGGCTCTGCCGTAATCGGCTATTGGGCTGAGGGTGCAGCTTTGATTTTTATTTTTTCTCTCAGCGGAGCGCTTGAAACGTATACGATGAATAAAAGCAAACGGGAAATTTCATCACTGCTGGAATTGCAGCCTGAAGAAGCGGTCTTGCTTGTAAACGGTAATGAAACACGGGTTGGTGTTTCAGCGCTTGCTGAAGGTGATGTGATCCTTGTAAAGCCTGGAGAGAGAGTGCCGGCAGACGGGGTCATTGCGAAGGGAAATACAGCGATTGACCAGTCAGCCATTACAGGCGAATCAATACCTGTTGAGAAGAACGTGCAGGATGAAGTGTTCGCTGGAACAGTGAACGTAAATGGTTCTGTTGCGGTAAAGGTCACGAAGAAAAGCAGTGAAACGCTTTTTCAAAAAATTCTCGTGATGGTGCAGTCTGCACAATCCGAAAAGTCACCCTCTCAGCAATTTATTGAAAGGTTTGAGGGCACATATGTAAAAGGAGTTCTCGGGGCGGTTGCTCTTATGCTGTTTTTGCCTCATTTTCTTCTTGGATGGAGCTGGGGTGAAACGTTTTACAGGGCGATGGTGCTGATGGTAGTGGCCTCTCCTTGTGCGCTTGTAGCGTCCATTATGCCTGCCACCTTGTCAGCCATTTCAAACGGAGCAAGAAACGGCCTTCTCTTCAAAGGAGGAGTTCATTTGGAACAGCTGTCAAAAGCAGGCGTTATTGCATTTGACAAAACCGGCACACTAACAAAGGGAACGCCGGAAGTGACAGATGTTCTGATCAGAGATGGTTTGGCGGAGGAAAGCTTTTATAGAGCTGTTCTTTCTCTTGAAAAGCAGTCCAATCATCCGCTGGCAAAAGCCATTGTAAAGCATATTGAAGAAAAGCACGGCCATCTCAAGGCTGACTGGATAGCTGCCAAAGAGCAGTCAGGCTTTGGCGTGAGTGCTGAGCTTGAAGGGGACAGCTGGAAAATTGGGCGTGCTGAGCTTGCTGGAAAAGAGGAAGCAGCGGCGTTTTTGCAGAGCCGCAACGCAAATTTTGCTGAAGAAGGAAAAACTGTCGTTTATATCCGTGACAATCAAGGCATCGCAGGCGTGCTGGCATTAAAGGATGTTCTCCGGCCTGAAACAGCAGCTGCCATCAGGGAACTTAAGAAACTTGGCATCCGTACGGTTATGCTGACAGGCGACAGTGAAGAGACAGCGAGGGCTATTGCTGCTGAGGCAGGGGTTGACCGTTATATAGCCGGCTGTTTGCCTGAAGACAAAGTGAACGAAATGAAAAAGCTTGAAAAAGAGTTTGGAACTGCTGCCATGATTGGTGACGGTATCAATGATGCGCCTGCTCTTGCTTCTGCAAGCATCGGGATCGCAATGGGGGAAGGAACGGACGCTGCACTGGAAACAGCTGATATCGTTCTAATGAAAAATGAGCTTTCCAAATTAACAAAGGCTATTTCCATCTCTAAGCGGATGAACGGGATCGTGAAGCAGAATGTTATTTTCTCATTAGCTGTTATCTGCCTGTTGATCTGTTCCAATTTTCTTCAGGTGCTTGGACTTCCTGTCGGTGTTATCGGGCATGAAGGAAGTACAATCCTTGTGATATTAAATGGTTTGCGGCTGTTAAGGTAAAAAAACGGAGTCCGTTTGGGCTCCGTTTTTTTGGCTCTGTTAAAGTTGGCTGTTGATTTCCGTTTCAGGCGTCCGCTTTCCGCGGGCAGTGCGGGAGCCTCCTCGTCGATTCTCTCCTGCGGGGTCTCCCGTCACTTGCACTCCCGCAGGAGTCTCCCGCCTTCCACTTCAATCAACAGGTGCTCGAAAATCAACATTCTTTTTATAGCCTTTTTTTATAAAATCAGAATTTAAAAATATACGAAGGTCCAGCCGCTAGCCCCTCAATCCGCTGCCGCTTTTCTTAATCATACGTCCGCCCTTTCCATGTGTAGCCCTGCTTTTTGATGGATATTCCCATAGAGGCATACAGCAGAGCGAGAAATGTCCCTGCTATTGCCGGCATCCAAAGCGATATGGAAAGCTTCTGGCCTGTGCGCCAGTCAATGTAGGCTTTTTGCAGAACAATGATGATATAGGGAAGGAAAAGCAGCCAGTTTGCTTCCTGCCGGAAAATCAGCTGAACAATTCCTGCTAAAAGAAGGAATCCTGGAAGCAGATAAAAAACACTATAGAAGAGGGTCATGAGTCCGGCAAGGAGAAAGGATCTTCCAAAGCCGGGAAACACGTTTTTCCGAAACCCTTCCCATACTTCCCGGTTCGAGCTGTACATAAAGCAGGCAGCATAGCGGGTGATGTTGGCAAGAATCACTTTCTCTTTGCCTTTTTTTATTTTGACGGCAATGTGTACATCATCTACAAGCGAATCCTTGATGCTTTCATGCCCGCCGGCTTTTCGGTACTTCCCGGCATGAAACAGCAAAAATGCGCCGTGGGCTGCGGTAGAAGAAGGAATGACCGTAAAATTTGCCAGCAGAAATGGAAGGTGAAAATAAACGAGAAAGTGCTGCATCGGCACAAGCCATTTTTCAAGCAAATGAACAACCGGAAATCGGGGAAAGCCTGTGACAAGCGCCGCATTCTTTTTCATTAGAAGGGCAAGTGAGCTTTCAACGATGCTTTTGGCAAGCCTGACATCAGCATCAAGAAAAAGAAAATACTCCCCGTTTGCTTTAAGGCTCAGCTGATGGCACGCATGCACTTTCCCTGACCAGCCTTCAGGCAGCGGAGCCCCGTCAAGAACTGAAAACCGCTGATCATTGCCGATTGCCTGTAAGAGCAGCTCTTTTGTACGGTCCTGTGATCCATCATCAAGCAGGAAAAATTCGATATTCGGATAGGTGAGTTTTTGAAGCATATGAACCAAATCCTGTGCATTCCGTTCTTCATTGCGCAGAGGGACAAGCACGGATACCAACGGGAAATGAGACGGTTTCTCTTCTTTTAAGGCAGGAATAAAGCAAGAATTAAAGAGGGTCCATAATAGAAATGCCAGTAGGATACAAAGATAAATCATCATAGTTTTTCACTCCTGCTGCTAGTAAACGCCTTTTCTTTTGTGTAAAAGAAGGATTGCCTGTCTCCTGACAGGCAATCGATTTTTCAGCCGGTTTGCTGGCTTTCTTTCAGTTCATCTTCAAGAATAAGGTCTGCTGTCAGCTGCCCTGAGAGCGTGACCATTGGAACTCCGCCGCCCGGGTGAGTCGATCCTCCGGCAAAGTAGAGATTGCTGAGCACACTGCTTCTGCCGGGTATTTTAAAGCCGCCGTTTTTCTTGCGGTCTGTTTCAACGCCGTAAATGGATCCCCCGTTTGAGCCGTACAGCTCCCTGATATCGTCCGGTGTAAATGTATATTGGAATTCAATATGCTTTCTTAAGTCTGCAGCACCCATTCTTTCAAGCTTGTCCAGAACGAGTGATGTGTATTTTTCTTTCATGTCTGCCCAGTTTTCGCCATCCTTTAATGGCGGAACATGCGTGAGCACGAAGAAGTTTTCTTTTCCTTCCGGAGCCTGCATAGGATCGGACTTGGAGGAGATTCCTATGTAAACTGTAGGGTCGTCTGCAGGGACCCCTTCATCAAAAATTTGGCTGAATTCCTTTTTCGGATCTTCCGAAAAGAAAAAATTATGATGGGCAAGATGTTCATATGTTTTATCAACGCCAAGCAAAAGAACGAGTCCTGATACGGTCGGAGCGTATTTTTCCAAATCCTTTGCTGCCTTGGCGCTTCCGCTGTGCTCTTTTAGTACTGTGTTATAAAACGGAATGGCTTCAAGGTTGGATACAACAATGTCCGCTTCGACGACAGTGCCGTCTTCAAGTTCAACGCCAGTTGCTTTCATCCCGTCAGTGTGCAGCCTGATAACTTTTGACTGCAGCCTTACTTCTGCTCCAAGCTCGCCGAGCACTTCTTTCATCGCTTCAGCAATTTTGTACATGCCGCCGTGAACATAATAAATGCCGAGGCCAAGCTGTACGTGTGCAAGCTGTGAGAGAATCGCCGGTGCGTGATATGGTGAAGAGCCGATATACATGACGAGAAAATTAAAGAGCTGCTGCAGGTGTTTGTTTTTGAAATGCTTTTTCGTAATCTGGTCCATGGATTTCATCGGCTCCATTGAAAGCATTTCTTTCAGCGTATGATGGACCCTTAAATCATTTACGCCGTTAAGGCTTTTCTTGTAAAAGCTCTTCAGGCAATAATCATACATTTTGCTGCAATATTGCAGATAGTTGAAAAATTCAGCAGCATCTTCAGGGCTTTCCTTTTTAATTTGCTCAAGCATTGATGGAAGATCGCTTGTTAAATCAAGCACTGTACCGTCCTCAAAAAAAGTCCGCCATTGCGGTTCAATTCTGACAATGTCAAGATAGTCGGCAATGTCGCGGTTGGCGCTCTTGAAAAGCTGTTCAAGCACCCATGGCATCGTTAGGATGGATGGGCCAGTATCAAAAGAATAGCCTTTCCCGCTTCGAATATTGAGCTTTCCTCCAAGCCGTTCGCCCTTTTCCAGGATTGTGACGTCATATTGGTCTGAAGCAAGCCTGATCCCTGCGGACATGCCGCCGAGTCCGCCGCCGATAATAACCGCTTTCTTTTTCAATTATACTCCTCCTTTATACTTGTGAGAGACTGTGAAAAAGCCCTGTCTTTCTTTTCCTTTAAATCTTCCAATAGAAACATACTTCTGCGCATTCGAAAAATTTCCTCCCTGGGAATGTTTTTTAGTATGATAGAAGAAAGTGATAGAGAGATGGAGGGGTGATTTTTGTTCTTTTTGCTAGTATCATTGATGGCAGGTCTTGTGCTGTTCTGGCATGTCCCTTCAATGGAGCACATTCCCCCATACAGGCGAAACGAGACAGTAAAGGAAAAAATGTCAGTGATTATTCCAGCGCGGAATGAGGAGCGCAATCTTCAGGCTTTGCTTGCTTCCATCCATGCCCAATCCATGCTTCCGTTTGAAATCATTGTAGTCAATGATCAATCTGAGGATCAGACAAGAGAGATTGCCTCGAAATACGGGGTAAGATTAATTGATAATCCGGAGCTGCCTGCAGGGTGGCTCGGCAAATCCTGGGCGTGCTGGAACGGAGCGAATGCAGCAAAGGGAGAATGGCTTGTTTTTTTGGATGCAGACACTGTTATTGAAAAAAACGGACTGGCAAGACTTGCCGAGAATTTCGAAAGAAAAGCGGCATACGGCCTTCTGACGGTTCATCCTTATCATAAGATTAAAAAGCCGTACGAATCTTTATCAGCTTTGTTTCACCTGATCATCATCGGCTCTTTTGGCCCTTTCCTTCCCTTTGCTCAAAAGGTGAAGCCGAAAGGTGCTTTCGGTCAATGCCTTGTTTGTACGAAAGAAGAATACTTTTCTTTGGGCGGACATGAAGCAATAAGAGCAGAGGTTGTTGAAAATATGGCGTTGGGTAAACTGGCTGCTGCCAAAGGGCGCCGCGTTTTTGCAATGAGCGGGTGCAGAGCCGTCAGCATGAGGATGTATCCGAACGGAATCAAAGAGCTTGCTTTCGGGTGGGCGAAAAGCTTTGCTTCAGGAGCAGGAACAGCTCCTTTTTGGTGTCTGTTGCTCATTGTTATCTGGATTGGAGGAATTCTGTCTTTTGTTTTTCAGCTCCCAAAGCTATGGACAGAAGAATGGCTGCCTTATGCACTGATTTATGCGGCATTCGTCATCCAGCTCTCGTCTGCCCTCAGGAAAATTGGAAACTTCCGTTTTCTGCAGCTCCTCGTTTTTCCGCTTCATGCCTTATTTTTTCTTGCCGTCTTTATCCTTTCGTTCTTTTTAACCTTTATTAAAAAGAACGCCAAGTGGAAAGGGAGAAATATCATATTGGAAAAAAACAAAGCGGCGGACCGGAAATGAGCGCGGCGCTGGCTGTCCTATGGAATGTCTTCGCCCTTGTTCTTTACCAGCTTGGTATCGCCTATGCCTGCTCAAGGCTATCAGGCGCTTCTGTTGAAAAGCCGCGCTGGCTATATGAACAAAAGCCATTTGAGAAGTCCGGGAAATTCTATGATGTGTTTGCCATTAAAAAATGGAAGGACAGGCTGCCTGATGCCGGCGGTTTTTTTAAAGGCGGCTTTTCGAAAAACCAGCTTCGCGATAAGGATAAGGCTTATCTAGCCGTCTTTATATTGGAAACAAAGAGAGGGGAGCTTGCACACTGGCTCCAAATACCCCCTGCAGGGCTTTTCTTTCTTTGGAATGATGCAGCAGGGGGCACTGTGATTTGCCTGTATGCGCTGCTTTTTCACTTGCCGTTTATCGCTGCACAGCGATATAACAGGCTCCGATTAAACAGGCTGCTAAAAAGAATGGAAAAGCAGCAAACAATTTAAACTAACGAAGGATGGTGCTGTAAGATGAGAGAAGCGAGAATGGAAAAAGTGAAAAATTGGCTGAGCGAAAAAAATATCGATGCTGCTTTTATTCATTCAACTGAAAATGTGTTTTATCTGACCGGATTTTATACAGATCCGCATGAAAGACTGATGGGGCTCTTTGTTTTTAAAGAAGGTGAACCTTTCTTCATCTGCCCTGGAATGGAAACAGGACAAGCCAGAGAAGCTGGTTGGAACGGAGAATTGATCGGTTACGGAGATCATGAAGATCCTTTCCAATACATAAAAAATGCAGCAGACAAAAGAATTGGCGGAAAGGCAGCAAAGCTTGCAGCTGAAAGTGAATTGCTTTCTTATTCAAGAGCTGAGCAGCTGATAAAAACCGTTCAATCAGAGGGATTGCATCCAATTGAAGAACTGCTGAACGAAATTCGGCTGGTCAAAGATGAAAAGGAAATTGAAATTCTTGAAAAAGCAGCAGAGCTGGCCGATTTCGGTGTGCAGGCTGGAGTCAATGCTTTAAAAGAAGGCGTAACCGAAATGGATGTTCTTGCGGAGATTGAATATCAGCTGAAGCGAAAAGGCGTCAGCCAAATGTCCTTTTCAACAATGGTTTTGTTCGGCAAGAAATCAGGACAGCCTCATGGCAACCCAGGGCTTGATACCCTGAAAAAGGGAGACTTGGTTTTATTTGACTTAGGTGTTGTATTGGATGGCTATTGCTCTGATATTACCCGAACCGTTGCCTTTCAAAGTGCTGATGAAAAGCAGAAAGAGATTTATCAAACATGCTTAGAGGCGAATTTAGCCGCATTGGAAGCATCAAAACCAGGTACAAGAATTGGTGATTTGGATCTGGCAGCAAGAAAAGTAATAGAAGATGCAGGCTATGGAGAGAATTTCCCGCACCGTCTTGGGCATGGTCTTGGCATCAGTGTTCATGAGTACCCTTCAATGGCCTATACAAACAATGGGGTTCTAAAGGAAGGCATGGTTTATACAGTTGAACCGGGAATCTATGTACCGGAAATCGGCGGAGTTCGAATTGAAGATGATGTACTCGTCACAAAAGACGGATGCAGAACGTTAACGAAATTTCCAAAAGAACTTCAAATCATTGAATAAAAAAAACCCGGCTGCTTTCTGCCGGGTTTTCTGCAGTATGAATGTCATGCAGCAGGGAAAGGAGCAGGCTTGAGGGCAGGCTTTCCAATGTAATATCCCTGTCCAAGGGAAATACCGAATGCACGAAGAAAATCATATTCCATTTTTGTTTCAATTCCTTCGGCAAGCACTGTAATGCCGAGACTGTCCGAGAGAGCAGCCACTTTTTTTATAAAGTTTTGTTTCTCATTGCTTGCATCACAGCCATCAATATAATGGCGGTCTATTTTGACAAAATCAGGCCGCAGATCCTTCAGCACTTCAGGTGTTGAAAACCCTGCGCCAAGATCATCAAGGGCGACCTTCATTCCATTCTTCCGGTAGGTGTCCAGTATTCTTTTCAAATGATCAATATCCGCAATTTTTTCTGTTTCCACAACTTCAAATACGAGATCATCAGGCGAAATGCCATACTTTTCGACAAGGTGAAAGGTGTGCCTTAAACAGTAATCAGGATTGTAGATGGTAGAAGGCAAGAAGTTAATAAATACTTTTTTTCCATCTTCAATTCTCTCTTTTTTAGCTATAATAGCCTGTTCTCGTGCTCTTTTATCCAAAAAGGAGTGAGTGTGCGTCTGTTGGGCGATTGTAAATAATTCGCCTGGAGATATTCCTCCGCCAGTCCTAAGCAGTGATTCATACCCAAAGATTTCTTCATTTTGCAGAGAAATGATCGGCTGCAGATAACTGACCAGATCCCCGTGCAGGATAACATCTACCGTATCTTTATGAATGACCTGGCTGTAAATGGTTTGAAGAGGAAGAAGAGGCAGTGCTTTAAGGTCTGCTTCCCGTCCGCCGAGGGCAGCATCATATGGTGCAAGATTTATTTCACTGTCAAGCTGAGATAAAGTTTTTTTCAGCTCTGATCTGGTCCCATACTTTTTTGTAAAGTAACCGGGTATATGAGCGGAAAAGCCGGAAGATGAAAAAACTCCTTTTGTTTCCTCCCCTTTTATGGCCAGTATTCCTTCCTCTCCCGTTCGTGCCGGCTGAAAACACATGTGGCATTGCTCCATTTTTTTTTCTCCTTTCGTCAGTTGCTATACCAATTCTACCAAAAATAGTTCTAATGTACTGGTTTTTTCGCATAAAAAATAAGGCCTTTTTTTAGGCCTCATTTTTGATATCTATTGAAAGCATTTTTTTATGTAAATTGAATGGCTGAAACCATTCAGCTGGGAAGTATGTTTCCCATCATGATGCCTTTTGCTCCTGCTAAACACTTAAACAGTATAAGCCCTTCCTCTCTTATACCCTTGCGGCTCCAAGACCGCGCCAGATGAATAAGTTAAGGCATCCTTAACGCTTCTGGTAGTTTTATTCCCCGATTTTTCTTGAGTAAAACTACTTAGAGCACAGTAGAACAAATATATTTTTTAAACCTTTTAACTAGTGGCTTTTTTTCGGTTCATCCACCATTCTGTTATTTTTAAAATGAAAAATCCTAAAGCAAATCCAGGAAGAAGCATCAGCATGGGGAAAAATACCGGCCCAGGCTGTACGCCGAAAAAGACTGCTTTAGAAGCAAAGATCAATCCTAGCGTGACGAAGTAGGCACCAAAGGCAAACGGAATAAAAATAAGCTTTCTTGAGGGTCCCTGTCCGAATTTATAGGCATCATATACAGCAAACATATAAATACAAGGGTAAAACAGCAGCCATTGAAGGTTCAGCACTTGCCCGGCACCCTCGATGTTTCCTTGAAAACTTTCAATGATGCCAAGGTTGAAATTGGACTTTACGTTAATCAATATTTCTAAAAAAATAAAAACAAGGCCCTTTACCAGGTGGCCGTTCAGAATTTGGCCAAAGCCCGGAAGTGCAATGCTCCATAATACTGCTTCCGTTTTAGTCGTTTTTGTCATTTGATTACCCTGCTTTGCCATTTAGAGTAAGCGCTAAATCCGCTTTATTTCCACACAGGAAAGTAACAATTAGTGTAACCAAAGGGTAAAGGTTCATACTGTAAAGGAAGAAGATGGAGAATTATAGGTTAAATGTATTATTTTTCCTTGAAAAAACAAAAAGGATAAGATACTTTAGACTTATAAGCCGAAAAAGGCTATTTTACATGAACAGGAGCTTATGGCTATGAGATACAACCGGTATGAACCCTTTCGCTATGAGTTTGCCCGGCCGCTTGATATGACGTTTCGAATCATTGAAATGAATGGCAAAGCCGTGCAGACAAAAGAGGGGAAAGCAAGACTTGCTGATATTAGCCCCACAGGCCTCAAAATGGTTTCTTCCCTTGATTTGCCTGTTGAACACAATACTTTAACAGGTGAAATGATTGTCACGATCACGAATGAGCCAATAACATTGCATGGTCAATTTCTTTGGAAGAAAAAGTTTTTCCGGGAGTTTGTTTATGGTGCCAAGCTCGAGAAAAATGAAGCTGCTTCAGAAAAAATCATTAAAGAACTAAAAAATCATGCAAGCATGAGCATGAAGTAAAACGCATTTAAATCCCCTCGAGGGATTTTTTTATTGATGAAATGAAATAAATAGAAAAAAGTTTATATATGATGCTCCTTTTTTGCCTCCTTTTCTTTAAGTAATAAGTGAAAGGAGGTGATGAACAGATGGCTGAAACAATTTTAAAAGAAACACAGCTTCGCCTGGTTTTTGACATGGGTCTTAACGAGAAAGGAAAACAGGTTTTCAAATTCAAAAATTACAACAATGTGAAAACAACATCAACACCAGATCAGCTTCTTAATGCCGCACAGGCACTGGCAAATCTGCAAACAAACATTCTTTTTGGAGCGGAGCGCAATGACAGCAACATGCTTCAAGGGTAACAAAATAAAAAAACGGGAAAGGAGGCTGAAAATAGATGGCTAAAACAATTGAACTTCAATTCTCTAACATGGAAGGAAAAAGCGTCAGTATTTCCGTTGAGTCACCGAAAGAAGGGCTAACACAAAGTGAAATTTCTGCTGCAATGGATACGATTCTTGCTTCAAATGTTTTCACATCTGCCGGCGGGGAGCTTATTGGCAAGAAGGGCGCCCGGATTGTGGAAAGAAATGTAACAGAGCTTGAGCTGAAGTAAAAGCAGAAGCCGGCCCTTCAATGGGCTGGCTTTTCCTAAAAACAACAGAAAGGAGATGCCAAATGGACCAGTGGCTGCAGATCGTAGGCGATGTCGGCTTTCCAATCCTTGTAACCTTTTATTTGCTGAACAGGGTGGAAGGAAAATTGGATGTTTTGATTCAATCGATTCAAATGCTGCCTTCTGAGCTGAAAGAGCTGAGAGGATAAGAAAAGCGCAAGCCTTTTGCTGGTGCGCTAAGCTTAACAAAATAGGCCTGGTATCTTGGCAGATACCAGGCCTTGCTGTATTACTGGCTCATTTTCGCTCGTTCCTTTTTCACTTGCTTGAAAAAGAACAGTTCATATACAACCGGAACAATGATTAAGGTCAGCAGGGTTGATGAGGTAAGACCTCCAATAACTGTGATGGCAAGCCCCTTTGAAATCAATGTACCTGATGAAGTAGTAAAAGCCAGCGGGATTAAGGCAGCAATTGTAGCAAAGGCTGTCATCAAAATTGGGCGCAATCTTGTTTTGCCCGCTTCGATAAGAGACTCTCTGATGGACAGCTGCTTTATTTCCCTGTTTTGGCCGATTCTGTCCACCAAAACGATGGCATTCGTCGTAACGATTCCGATAAGCATCAATAGCCCGATCATCACACTGACGCTCAGCGGCTCTCTTGAAATGGACAAGCCCAGAAGCGAGCCGATCGGCACGAAGATTAGGGAAGTCAGAATAATAAATGGAATTCGTGCTTTTCCAAAAGTAATCAGCATGGTGATGTAAACAAGACCGATTGCTACGAGCATCGCAAGACCAAGCTGCTGGAAGGTCTGCACCGTTTCATCACTTCCGCCGCCGCCTTCAAAGGATACACCTTCAGGCAGATCCACATTCTGCTTTACGCCGTTTATTACATCTGCTGAAACCTTCTGTATATTATCAGAATTAATTTGAGCTGAAACTTGAGCATAAACTTTTTCGTCAAGCCTTTGAATAGAGGTGAAGGAGTCCTCCTCTTTTATATCAGCCACTTGAGAAAGCTTGATTGGCCCTTGCTTGCTGTAAATTACAGCATCTTTAAGTTCGTCTGCATCGGCAAGGTTTTTGTTGTATTTAAGCTCAACACTTTTCTCCGAGCCGCTCAGCTTTAATTCCCCGGCATCTACCGGTTTCGTCTGATCTGAAACTGTTCCAAGGATCTGATAGCCTGATACCCCGAATTTATCCGCCTGATCTGTTTTTATGTTCACCGCAAGCTGCTTTTGCTTATCAGCAAAATTGTTGGTGACGTATTTCAGCTGGCCGTTTTTCTTCATGTAATCTTCCACTTTTTTGGCGCCTTCTGATAAAGCAGCAAGATCATTGGAATAAAGGTTAATATCTACATTATTGTTGGACGGAGGACCGCTAGTCTGGTTTTCCTGAACGCCGAGCTTAGAGCCCGGAGCTTCAGAGTCTGCAATGCTTTCCATTTTTTTCTGCAGCTTTTCAATATAGGACGTCGTATCCGTCCCATCTTTTAAATTAATAAAATAGCTTGCCTTGTTTTCTTTTTTAATGCCTGTCTGGAAGTCTCTGCTTCCGACTCCTGCAGTCACTTCCTTGATCGCATCCTCTTTATCAAACATCTGCTCCAGCTTCAGGGAAACATCGTTTGTTTTCGCAATCGAGGTGCTGGAAGGCAATTCAATGCTTGCGACAAGCGTTTTTTGCTGTTCATTCGGAATAAAAGTAAAGCCCAGTCCGCTGACAAAGAATCCTGAACCGAATAACAGAACAACGGAGATAAGAAGCACGATAATTTTATGATTCAGAGACCATTCAATCACACCGGAATAAAATCTTTGAAGCGCACCTTCTTTCTCTTCCTTTGGCACCTTCTTGAAAGAAAATCTGGCCAGTATCGGCACAATGGTAATCGAAACAAGAAGTGAAGTGATCAAGGAAAATACGATCGTTAAAGCAAACGGAAGGAAAAATTCCCCTGTAATGCCGCCGACAAAGCCAAGCGGCAGGAATACTACGACTGTTGTAATAGTAGAAGATGTAATAGCTTTTAGTATTTCTTTGGTTGAGTCCTGGACAAGCTCATTGGATATGACCCCGCTCGATTTGCGGACGCGCCTGAACACGTTTTCGATCACGACGATACTGTCATCCACAACCCGGCCTACAGCAACAGCCATGCCTCCAAGCGTCATGATATTAAGCGAAATATCAAGCTGCTTTAAAAAGATGGAGGAGACTAAGAGTGATAGAGGAATAGAGATAATGGCAATGATAGTTGCCCTTATGTTCCTCAAAAAGATCAGAACAGCAAGTGAAGCAAACAGAGCGCCGAGCAAGCCTTCCCTGACGAGGGATTCTACAGACTGTTTTATGCCTTCAGCTGAATCATAGCCAATGCTGTAGCTCATTTTATCATCATATTTTTTCAAAGTGCTGAGGACCTTTTCTGCAACTTCCACAGTATTGGCATCCTGCTTTTTAGTAACAGCCATCGATAATGAATCTTTTAAATTGTATCGGGTAAACTCTTGTTTCTCCGTTACATTTTCAATTTTTGCAATATCCTTCAGTTTAACAGGGCTCGGTGCAGGCTGCTGCTGTGCACCGCCTGATGGAGCAGCTGAAGAGCTGCCGGCTTGAGGACTTCCCTGCTGTGCCGCCTGGCCTCCGCCTGGTGCACCGCCTGCTGTGCCTGCTTGAGGACCGCCCTGCTGCTGCCCTTGAGATCCGGGCTGTGCGGAAGCTCCGCCAGCACTTCCTGAAGCAGGCTGTCCGGAAGAGATTTGAAGATTTTCGAGTTCCTTTATGCTATCCAGTCCTTCTTGAACGCGGATTGGAATGTCTGTATCATTTTGACTTAAGGTTCCAGCAGGAAAGGATAAGTACTTGCCGGTGATGGTGTCTTTAATTTGTGAAAGGGACAGCCCTGCTTTTGCTGCCTTGTCTTTATCAACCGTTATTCGGACGGCTTGTTCCTTAAGCCCTCCGACAGATACGCTGTTGATTCCGGGAATTTTGTTTAATTCTGGAATCACTTCATCATTCAGAAGCTTTTCTATGTTCTCATCATTTTTGGAAAACAGTGAGATGTTGAAAATCGGGAAGGTACCGAATGAAAAACGGTTAACATTCGTTTGGGCAGTATCTGGGAGGCCTGCATCTTTCGTTAAAGTGTTGATTTGATTTTCCACATCATCCATGTTGGTGTTAAAAGGAAATTCCAGGTTAATGATACCGGCGCTCTCAAATGAAGTGCTCGACACCTGCTTAATGCCTTCAATGGTCTTGAATTTTTCCTCAAGCTTAGAAGTGACTTGTTCTTCAACATCTGAGGGAGAGGCACCTGGGTAGACGGCCTCCACTGATATTTGAGGAAATTCAATGTTCGGCAGCAAATCAACCTTTAGCTGCGAAAAAGAATAAAGGCCGCCAAGAATTAAAAGAAAAGCGATAATAAATACAGCTACTGCGTTTTTTAAGCTGAATCTTGTTAAAAAACTCATATGTTCACCTCTCCTGAAAGTTATACAAAACTTATACAAACATAACTATACCGTGTTTAGGTGAAAAAATCATCAGCGGATATGCAGGAATGTGAAGAAAATGCTACAGTTTTTATAACGCGATAAAAGGAGCGGACGAAAATGGCTAACATTCGGGAAATTGCAAAAGCATCTGGAGTGTCACAGGCGACTGTATCAAGAGTTCTGAATGGGTATCAGTATGTACGGGCGGAAAAAAGGGAAAGCGTATTAAAAGCAATGGAAACGCTCGGATATTCGAGGAATTTAAATGCGGTTAACTTGTCACAGGGAAAAACAGATATGGTCGGTGTGGTTCTGCCTGCAATTAATCATCCGTATTTTGGGGCAATGGTTGAGGGGATTGCAGAAGAAGCAATCAAAAAACAGGTCCAGCTTGTTCTGTTTCAAAGCAGCTATGAGGAAAAGAAAGAATTGGAGGCCCTAAGCCTTCTTCAGGGGCGGAAGCTTGATGGAATTATTTTTTGTTCAAGGGCGGCAGGCGACCAGGCGCTAATTAAGCACAAGTCGTCCGGCCCGATTGTGCTCGGAGAAGATTCTGACTTAGAATTTTTTTCGTCCGTCAGTATTTCTCATGAAGCGGCATTTCAATCAGGTCTGCAATATCTCATGG
The DNA here is from genome assembly GCF_021166585.1 of Metabacillus kandeliae. Lineage (GTDB taxonomy): Bacteria > Bacillota > Bacilli > Bacillales > Bacillaceae > Metabacillus_B > Metabacillus_B kandeliae. Next base: position 10,833 of record NZ_JAJOZE010000012.1, on the reverse strand, counting down.
CAAATGGGCATACGGATATTGCCGTCTGTCTGAGCAGAAAAGAAGGCATTAACAGCCTAAAAAGAATAAAGGCCTATAAAGAACAGCTTGGAAACAGAGCAAGGCAGGAATGGATTTTTGAGGGCTGCCTTAAGCTTGAAGACGGAATGAAGGTAATAGGGCAATACAGAAATTTAAAGAAAAAGCCCTCAGCTTTTCTTGTTACAAATGACCAGGCTGCAGCAGGCATCATGCTTGCCGCTAAAAAGGAAAACATCCGCATTCCGGAAGATTTGTCACTGCTGAGCTTCGACAATCAGCCTATTTCAGGAATTTTTGGATTAAGTACAATTGACATTCCGGTAAAAGAAATGGGGAGGCAGCTCCTCGCAGCTCTTTTGGCCAAAAGGGAGGTCCCTGGTTCTTCTGAACGCAAGCTTGTTTTGCCGCACAGTATTGTAGAGCGGAAAACTGTGAAGAAAATTACTTAAGAAGCGGGGTGATTGTGCCTCCGCACACCGCCTGCAGAAAGGATACTGTCCAATAGAAAGCTTCTTATCTGCTTTTTATGAAGACAGCAGGCGATTACATGGTCTTCTTCTATACGTTTTACAATAATCCGGCGCTGAGAAATCAGGCCGTTTTTTGATTGATAAATAATTTCTGCAGGTATTTGCTTTTCCAGACTTTGTTTCAGCCAATAATTCATGCTGGAAGCTCCTTTCCAAATGATATTCTTATTATATACGAACAAATGTACGATATACTATGAATATGGTATAAAAAAGTGACCGTTAATAATTGGAAAGGAGAAGTACTATGTATCGGATCATGCTGACCTATCAGGAGCGTGGAATTCTGCATGTTAAAGTCATGGACTTTCACAATAGCAGAATCGTTGATTTTACACTGGATGAATTGGAGAGGGAGGAACTTGATCAGGAATTGAAGCAGTATATAACATCAAATGCAGAAAGCATCCATGAGGGTAAATGGGAATATAAAAAGCGCTGAGCAAAGAAGGAAAACAATGGGTTTAGTCGAATACATAAAAGAAAGACGCCAGCAGCAGGAGATAGGAAAACAATTGCCCGCATACACTAAATTGAAGGGGTGAGCGGTATGGCAGAGTACGAGAGAATCAGTGAAATAAAAAGTATTTCAGAGGATATTATGAGAACTTTGCTTCAGGACGGATTTCAAGAAGACAGCAAAAAACTGAAAGAAGCAGTCGAGCTGCTGTCAAGGACCGTATATGACCTGTCTACAGTATGCATGAACAGAGAGAGCAATCACGAAGAGACGCTGAAAGGGACCCTTGCCAAAGTGAAAATTTCATACAATGCCGTATCAAAGCCGCAAGCAAATTCAATTATATAAGAAAAGCGGAAGCCGCTCGTTCAGCCCCGACAAGCGCTGGAGCAAAAATCCAGAAAGTCCGGTTTTGACTTTTTGGATTTTTGTGAAGCGACTCGAGGGGCTAGCGGCTGGAGCTGGACAATGAAGAAAAGCGGAAGCCGCTCGTTCAGCCCCGACAAGCGCTGGAGCAAAAATCCAGAAAGTCCGGTTTTGACTTTTTGGATTTTTGTGAAGCGACTCGAGGGGCTAGCGGCTGGAGCTGGACAACGAAGAAAAGCGGAAGCGCCTTGATCAGCCCCGACAAGCATAAGACGGGCAGCCGGAGAAAGGCGTTTTTTCCTTTCTCTGGATGACCGGCTTATGACCTCTAGGGGCTAGCGGCCGCAAATTTTAATAAAATTAAAAAAGAACACGACGATACTGTGTTCTTTTTATTTTGCCTGAAGCAATAAATTTTTTTAAAGCAAAAACCAAACGTATGTTCTTGCGTGAGGGAAATTATGTTATAATGGACATGCAGACTTATATCCTGACTGCCTGTGGATCCCCTTCTGAAAGGGGGTGAGCTAGTTGTCCGTATATGAAAGCCTTGTTGTCATGCTGACGTTCTCGTCACTGGTGATTGCTATTCTTTCATTTCACAAAAAGAAATAGCCTTCTCAGTAGCAGAGAAGGCTGCAGAATTAGTTAATCTCAGGATATAAACTGTGTAGGCAGGCTTGTTTAGATGTGGCAGCATCTAGACAGGCTTTATAGTACTTTCATGAAAATTATAGCACATAATTCCCTATTTTCACACGGAGATTTCTAGGTCTTTTGGACATTTGTCTGCTGGATTTCCTGCCTGCTTATTTTTTGCTGTTTCAAATAGGCTTCTGCTATTCTTTAGGAGAGGTGATGAAAAAAATGGAAAGTATTCGTGCAGGACTGGTTGGGTACGGAATGTCTGGACAAACTTTTCATGCCCCATTCCTTTTTTCGTCTGATAAAATTCAGCTGGAAAAGGTTGTGGAAAGGCACAGCAGAAAAGCCGAGGAGAGGTACCCTGAGGTTAAAACAGTTAAATCACTTGATGAATTGCTGGCAGATGAAAGCATTCAGCTCGTTGTCATTACCACACCGAATGAACAGCATGAACCAATGATCCGCAATTCACTTGAAGCAGGAAAGCACGTAGTTGTGGAAAAGCCTTTTACCGTAACTTCAAAGGATGGCTTTGAGCTGTCCGCTCTGGCAAAGGAAAAAGATCTTGTACTCAGTGTTTATCATAACAGGCGCTGGGATGGAGATTTTTTGACAGTCAAAAAGCTGATTGAATCAGGTGCACTCGGAGATGTGGTTTCTTATGAAGCTCATTTTGACAGGTTCCGTCCTGATCCAAAGAGAAACGCATGGCGGGAACAGGACAGGCCAGGGTCAGGCATTCTCTACGATCTCGGCTCTCATTTAATAGACCAGGCAGCTGTTCTTTTTGGCATTCCTATAGCTGTAACGGCAGAATCAGGCAACCAGCGTAAAGTTTCAGAAGCTGATGATTACTTTGATATCCGTTTTCACTACGAAAATATGACAGCTGTACTGAGGGCAAGCATGCTTGTCAAAGAACAGGGTCCGCATTTTCAAATACACGGCACAAAAGGCTCTTTTATTAAATACGGCATGGATCCTCAGGAAAATGCATTAAAAGAAGGTGCAATACCAGGTGATAAAGGGTTCGGAGAAGATCCGGAACATCAATGGGGAACTTTGAACACAGATCATGGCGGCTTGAATATGAGAGGCAAAGTACAAACACTAAAAGGAAACTACACCGCCTTTTATGAGGACATCTGCCAGGCGATATTGGAGCATAGAAGTCCTCGTGTCACAGCTGAACAGGCAGCTTGGACCATACGGCTGATTGAAGCAGCAAAGCAAAGTGCTGAAGAAGGAAGAAAAATAGAGCTGTAGCACCGCGTGCCGCCGGCAGGGACATGCCGGCGGCATTTCCAGGAAAATGATGAAAAAACCTAAAAATTGGACATAATCTCCTTAAGCCGCCCTTGTTCAATGTTTGCCCCGCAATCCTCACCCCCCTTTCCCTTCATTTCCTCCACACTTAGAATTTTCTGAAAAAATAGGATGTTGACGATTGCGTAAAACATTTGTACTATATGGAGGGTCGGAGCTTGTAAAGGAGCTGGGAAGATCGTGGGAGACCTTTTTACTGTTAAAAAGGCTTTAAATAATAATGTTTTAATCGCGGAGCACGAGCAGTACGGCGAGGCAGTGCTTATCGGAAAAGGGATCGGGTTTGGGAAGAGTAAGGGAGATCATCTTTCCCAAGATGCTTATGAAAAGATGTTCGTACTGAAGAATGAAAAGGAGCAGGAGCAGTATATGAAGCTGCTGCCGCATATTGATGAAGATTTTATCGGTTTAATGAACGATATCATTCACTTTATCTCTTCAGAGATGAATCTTCCTCTAAACGAACATATTCATATTGGACTTACAGATCACCTGGCCTTTGCCTTGAACAGGCAAAAGCAGGGGATAGAAGTTAAAAATCCCTTTTTAAACGAGACAAAATCTCTTTATCCGAAAGAATTTGCGATCGCCAAGGAAGTAGTGGAAATGATTGAAGACAGATTTCTGATCCGTCTCCCTGCAGGAGAGGTTGGTTTTATTGCCCTCCATATTCATGGAGCGGCGACTAATAAGCCGCTGTCTGAAATTAATCAGTACTCCCAGCTGATTGCAAGGCTCACAAACGTGATTGAAGATTCAATGAAAATTGATATTGATACAGACAGCGTTGATTATATGAGGCTGATCAGACATATTCGCTATACGATTGACAGAGTCAACGCAGGCGAAAAACTGATGGAACCTGAAAAAATCACAAATTTGTTGAAAAATGAATATCCGTTATGCTATACTACTGCATGGAAACTAGTTAAAGTCATGCAGCAGGCATTGAAAAAACCTGTTTATGAAGCAGAAGCTGTTTACTTAACAATGCATTTATACCGTTTATCCAATAAAATATATTAGTTTACAGCCGTAAACGTGTTACTGATTCGATCAGGCATGAGTGTACAGGGTTGTGAGCAGTTTGAGTTTAAAGGATTTTCCTTCAAGCCCATTTTCTGCCACCCTCGTGACATTCATGCCTTTTTTGCGTCCTGCGAACAAAATGTAAACGTTTGATTTTTGAGAAAACGGTTTCATAAATAGCTTGGTTTTTTTGGCTCATGCATGTACAAAATATTCCCAAGGAGGGTCACGCTATGTTTAAAAACGCATTTGGCGTCCTGCAGCGAATTGGACGCGCTTTAATGCTTCCGGTAGCGATTCTGCCGGCAGCAGGTATTCTTTTGGCTTTCGGTAATGCACTTCAAAATCCGCAGCTGACGGCTAAAATTCCTGCATTAACAAATGGAACATTCACAATGATTGCAAAAGTCATGGAATCTTCCGGTGATATTGTATTCTCGAACTTGCCGCTGCTCTTTGCAGCAGGGGTAGCCATTGGACTTGCCGGTGATGGTGTTGCGGCAATCGCTGCTATTATTGGTTATTTGATTATGAATGTTACGATGAGTGCTGTATTAACATCCAGCGGAAAAATTCCTGCCGATGCAGTTGAACAGGCGAAATTTTTCCAGGCGGGTCACCCTGAATACATTCGCATGCTCGGTATACCAACGCTTGCGACAGGGGTATTCGGCGGGATCATTATCGGTGTTCTTGCCGCCTTTTTGTTCAACAAGTTTTATAAAATTGAACTGCCTCAATATTTGGGCTTCTTTGCAGGGAAACGTTTTGTACCGATTGTAACAGCTATTTCTTCCCTTATTCTTGGATTGCTCATGCTTGTTGTATGGCCGCCTATTCAAGGAGGACTTAACTCTTTCTCAAACGGCCTCCTGGCTTCGAATCCAACGCTTGCCGCATTGATTTTCGGTATTATTGAACGATCATTGATTCCATTCGGATTGCATCACATTTTCTATGCTCCTTTCTGGTTTGAATTCGGGCAATACACAAGTAAAGCTGGCGAATTAATCCGCGGTGACCAGCATATCTTTATGGCTCAGGTAAAAGATGGTGTTCCGCTTACTGCCGGAACATTTATGACTGGTAAATTCCCATTCATGATGTTCGGTCTTCCTGCTGCCGCTCTTGCGATTTACCATGAAGCACGCCCTGAAAATAAGAAATATGTAGCAGGTATTATGGGTTCTGCTGCCTTGACGTCTTTCCTGACAGGTATTACGGAACCGCTTGAATTCAGTTTCTTGTTTGTAGCACCAGTTCTTTTCGGAATCCATGCCGTTTTTGCAGGTCTTTCTTTCATGACCATGCAGCTGTTAAATGTAAAAATCGGCATGACCTTCTCAGGCGGTGTGATCGACTACATCCTGTTCGGTATTCTTCCTAACAGAACAGCCTGGTGGCTTGTTATACCTGTAGGCCTTGTGCTTGCTATTATCTACTATTTCGGTTTCCGATTCGCGATACGCAAATTCAACCTGAAAACTCCAGGACGTGAAGATGCAGAAGTGGAAACGGCAGATACTAAGAATACAGCTCAATTTGCAGGGGACCTTCCGTACAACGTACTTGAAGCTTTAGGCGGATCAGAGAATATTACAAACCTTGATGCATGTATTACACGTCTTCGCGTCTCTGTGAGCGATCCGAAGAACGTTGATAAAAATCGTTTGAAAAAGCTCGGAGCTTCTGGTGTTCTTGAGGTTGGGAACAATATTCAGGCGATTTTCGGTCCTAAATCAGATAACCTTAAAACGCAGATTGCTGATGTAATGTCTGGGAAAACTCCTCGTCCGCTTCCTGTTCATGATCCAAAAGAAGATGTCCAGGAACAGGTGGAAGAGGTTATTCCGGGAGCTCTCCAAAACGACTTGGCAGCAGATGATTTTGTATCGCCGGTCACAGGAGAAATTCACCCGATCACAGATGTTCCTGACCAGGTGTTTGCAGGAAAAATGATGGGAGATGGCTTTGCCGTCCTTCCTTCAAGCGGAACGATTAAATCTCCAGTAAACGGGAAAGTATTAAACATCTTCCCGACAAAGCATGCTCTCGGAATTCTTTCTGAAAATGGAAGAGAAATTTTGATTCATGTAGGCATTGACACGGTTAACTTGAAAGGCGAAGGATTCACTTCTTTTATTTCAGAAGGTGATACTGTGAAAAAAGGCCAAAAGCTTCTGGAAGTCGATTTGGATCTTGTCAAAGAAAAAGCGCCATCTATTATGACGCCGATTGTCTTTACAAACCTGAAAGAAGGCGAAGCTGTCAAAATCCTGGCATCAGGAAGCATTGCAGCTGAACAAAAAAATATCATTTCTATTGAAAAATAAACAGTTTAATACGCCTCACTTGTCAGAATGACGGTGAGGCTGATATGATTATTTATTGAGCAAGTAAAATGGATATTTAAAAAGGAGTAGGATAAATCATGGCTGAAAAAACATTCAAAGTAACTGCAGAAACAGGAATTCACGCTCGTCCGGCAACTGTACTTGTACAAACTGCGAGCCGATTTGATGCTGATGTAAACCTTGAATATAACGGTAAAACGGTTAACCTCAAATCAATCATGGGTGTTATGTCTCTTGGAATCGCAAAAGATTCCGATATTAAAATTACTGCCAACGGTTCTGATGAAGCAGAAGCTATTGCTGCGATCGAAGAAACAATGAAAAATGAGGGGCTTGGAGAATAATGTCCAAGCTTTCCGGAATTGGCGCCTCTGCCGGTATAGCAATAGCAAAAGCATACCGCCTGGAAGAACCGGTACTGACCGTTGAGAAGAAAGCAGCTGCTGATACAGCTGCTGAATCTGCACGGTTTGATGAGGCCATTGCCAAATCTAAAATCGAACTCGAGAAAATTAAGGAGCATGCACTGAAGGAGCTTGGCAAGGATAAAGCTGATATTTTTGCAGCACACCTTCTTGTTTTAAGTGATCCAGAGCTTTTGAATCCTGTAAAAGATAAGATTCAAAGTGAAAATGTGAACGCAGAGTTTGCCCTGAAGGAAACTTCTGATATGTTCGTCAGCATGTTCGAATCAATGGATAATGAATACATGAAAGAGCGCGCAGCGGATATCCGTGATGTAACGAAACGCGTCATTGCCCATCTTCTTGGAGTAGAGATTCCTAACCCAAGCATGATTTCCGAGGAAGTTGTCATTATTGCGGAAGACTTAACTCCTTCCGATACTGCCCAGCTTAATCGCCAATTTGTTAAAGGGTTTACAACAGACATTGGAGGACGGACTTCTCATTCAGCCATTATGGCGAGATCAATGGAAATTCCAGCTGTTGTAGGAACAAAGGAAGCCACTTCTTCTATTAAAAACGGTACACTTGTTATCGTTGACGGACTGGATGGAGACGTCATTATTGATCCTTCCAAGGAAACGATCGCAGCATATGTGGACAAGAAGGAAAAATACGATCTTCAAAAAGCAGAGTGGGCCAAGCTTGTAAATGAGCCTACTGTAACAAAGGACAGCCAGCATGTTGAACTGGCTGCCAATATCGGCACACCTAAAGATGTAAAAGGTGTTCTCGAAAACGGCGGTGAAGCAGTCGGTCTTTACCGTACGGAATTCCTTTATATGGGCCGCGACCAGCTGCCTACAGAAGAAGAGCAATTTGAAGCATATAAATCTGTTCTTTCTGATATGAAAGGTAAACCGGTTGTTGTCCGTACTCTTGACATCGGAGGAGATAAGGAACTTCCTTATCTAAAGCTTCCGAAAGAAATGAATCCTTTCCTCGGCTTCCGTGCGATCCGCCTTTGCCTTGAAGAGCAGGACATTTTCAGAACCCAGCTTCGTGCATTGCTTCGTGCCAGCACGTTCGGCAATCTGAAAATTATGTTCCCGATGATCGCAACGGTAGCTGAATTCCGTCAGGCGAAAGCGATTCTTCTTGAAGAAAAGCAAAAGCTGCAGGATTCAGGCGCCGAGGTTTCAGATAGTATTGAAATCGGGATTATGGTAGAGATTCCATCAACAGCAGTAATGGCAGATGTCTTTGCTAAAGAAGTGGATTTCTTCAGTATCGGCACGAATGACCTCATTCAATATACAATGGCTGCAGACCGTATGAATGAAAGGGTTTCTTACCTTTATCAGCCGTATAATCCGGCCATTCTGAGGTTGGTATCGCTAGTGATTGAGGCAGCGCATAAAGAAGGCAAATGGGCTGGAATGTGCGGGGAAATGGCAGGAGATCCTCTTGCGATCCCGCTGCTTCTTGGCCTCGGTCTGGATGAGTTCTCCATGAGTGCTACATCTATCCTGCCTGCCCGTTCTCAGCTTAAGCAATTGTCCAAAGAGGAAGCTGTTTCCTTCAAGGAAAAGGTCCTCAGCATGTCTACAACAGAAGAAGTTGTGTCATTCGTTAAAGAAACTTTTATGGTATAAACAGGAAAAAAGGGGGACTTGCCTGCAAGTCTCCCTTTTTTTATTGGCTTTTTTAACAGCAATTATTCCTGTGCATTTAAGGGAGCAATACGGTATGATAGTATGGAAAAGAAATCCAATCAAAGAGGTCAGTTATGAACAAGCAGCAGCTAATCATCAAACGGAATAAGCTATTTTTGCTCCTATTGTGGGCATGTTATGTCATGGACACAGGGGTACTGTTTTTCTTGTCCTTTGAAAGGTATGTCTATTACTGGGCTTCCTTTCTCATCCCTCTTCTTGTTCTAACAATCGCAATGAATAAAATTAAAAGGCCCATTTTAATGATGTACCTTCTTAGTTCTCTTATTTATGCGTATATCATCATGCTGAATGAAGCCTATCCAAGCCTTGTGAATTATGTTTTTCTGCTGCTTCCGCTTTTACTCGTTATGGTTTTTCAGGACAAATACATTTTAATTTATTGTGCTTCGGTTACAGCAGTGCTTCAGATTTACTATTTTGTCACGAAGTATGATGTGATGGCAGGCACCTTTGAACAAAGGGATTTATTTTATTACATATTATTAACGTTCATGGTCTTTATTCTTCTGTTTTTTTACTTGAGATTTATTAACAGGCTTTGGAATACTGCAAACAAACGGACAGCACAGGTTGTGGAAGAACTGAACTCTGCAAAAGCCCATTTCAGCCTTATTTTTAAGCAAAGCCAGGATGCTATTGCCATCTTGGATATTTCCTGCAGGGTATTGGCTGTAAACCCTGCCTTTGAAGAGCTTTATGGCTGGAAAGGAGCAGAGCTTGAAAAACAACCCTACCCTTTGAGAGGCAAAATGAACGGCAGCTATAAGGAATACTCCAGCCAGGTAGTGAACAGGACTGATATGAGCAAAGATGGCAAGCGGCTTGATGTAGAAGTAAGAATCTCCCCTATTTATGATGAGTCAGGCACGCTGATTGCTTACTCTGAGATGATTCGGGATGTAACTGACAAGCTTGAGCAGGAGCAGCTTCTTTTCCAGGCAGAAAAGCTGAAGGTAGCTGGTGAAATGGCTGCAGGAGTAGCCCATGAAATCCGCAATCCACTGACAGTGCTGCAGGGCTTCATCCAGATTATGAAGGAAAAAAATCCGGATGACGAGCTGATCAACAGCCTCATGCTATCAGAATTAAAAAGGGTAAACGATATAGTGAGTGAATTTTTAGTGCTCGCAAAGCCACAGGCTGTAAACTTTTCTTCTTTTTCCCTGAACACGGTGCTTGAAGAAACCATGCAGCTTTTTAACTCTGAAACATTATTGAAAAATATTTCTCTGCAGTACAAGCCTAATAAAGAACCGCTGGTTGTATACGGAGAACGAAATCAAATCAAGCAGGTGCTAATCAATCTGCTGAAAAATTCCTGTGATGCAATTTCTGCTAATGGTGAAATTCACGTAAGGGCTGTGCGGCACCTGCAGGATAAGATATTGCTCACTATTGCAGACAATGGATCTGGCATGGATGATGAAACGCTCAATAAAATCAGGTCTCCTTTTTTTACAACAAAAGAAAAAGGAACAGGACTGGGTCTTGTTATTACAGAGAAAATAATCAGCCAGCATGAAGGAACTCTTGCTTTTGAAAGCAGGATAGGGGAAGGGACAATGGTCTCCATTATCCTTCCGTATTTTAAAGGATAGATGAAATAAAAACGCTCCCTATTGGGCAAAATAAAGAAAAGGCAGTGCGGGACTGCTTTTTCATTTCAGGTCTATAGGAAGGTGAAGAAAATGCTTGAAAAGCAGCAGCTGAAAGACGGAGATAAAGTATTTGTTATTTATCGCAATCCCCATGCAGCAAACGTAGCAACAATTGAACAGGCCGAAATTGTCCCTCATCCGAAGGACAAAAGTGATCTTGCCCTTTTTATACATAATTCCTATCATCCCTTAACAGAGGATGACGCCATTTTTGCCTCATACCAGGATGCCGAGTATTTGTATAATGAATTATTTGATTATCAGCAATATGATTGAGAAGAGGCTGCCTGCAAGCCTCTTT
>NZ_JAJOZE010000011.1 GCF_021166585.1 Metabacillus kandeliae | reverse complement strand
CTTTTTTTGAAATCCAGTTAATTTCAGTACAGTTTTACGGTTCGACCCGGGTGCAGCCGCCCTTTATGCGCAGGATCAGTCTCTTATGCGCGGCCTCTAACCCCTAAGCGCAATTTGCAATCCACCAAAACCGGCTCTTATATTCACTTCATAGTAACCTCCAGTTTCCCGAAATGCCGGTTACAACGAACCTTATCCAGCGATCCTATTACTTCCAATAAAAAAGCCAGCCAGATGCATAGCACCTGGCCGGCTTTTATCATTTTCCGCCTGTGAAAGAAATTCCTTTAATAAAGTACCTGTTAAAGAAGGCATAAATCAGCAGCACTGGAAGCGTGAACACCATGGAAGCGGCCATGATATAGTTCCAATAGGAAATATACTGGCCTTTGAATGTGTTCAGTCCGAGCGGCAGGGTAAACATGCTTGGATCGGACATGAGAATCAGCGGTCTCATAAAGTCGTTCCAGAAGCCCATAAAAACGAAAATTGCCTGTGCAGCAAGGGCTGGCCTTGCGAGCGGCAGAACAATTTTGAAGAACACGCCAAAGCGGGTGAGTCCGTCAATGGCTGCTGCTTCTTCCAGTTCTTTCGGAAAGTTGATGAAGAACTGCCTCATCATGAAGATGAAGGTTGCGTTGATCATAGCCGGAACAATCATCCCCTGATAGGTGTTCAGCCAGCCGAATTCTTTCAGGATCAAGTAGTTCGGAATAAGCGTAATCTGAGACGGAATCATGAGAACCGCAAGGATGGCGATAAAGAGCGGCTTTTTCCCAGGAAAGCTCAAACGGGCAAGCGCATAACCGGCCATACTGTTAAACAATAAATTCAGGATCGTCCCCACAACGGCTATAAACACACTGTTGAAAAACCAGCGCGGGAACAGCTTCTGCTCCAGGAAGATTTGCTTGTAGTTATCAAATGTAAAGTTTTTCGGAAAAAAGTTAATCGCACCGCTCGCAATCTCGCTAAGCGTCTTAAAAGATGAACCGAGCGCCCACAGGAATGGGATCAGGGTGATAACCGCATAAATGGTCAGCAGTAAGTACAGCAAAACTTTGCCTAAGCCAAAACGTTTCATTCTCTGTCCCTCCTAGTAAAGTGATTCTTCTTTTGAGAATTTTCTCTGAAGCAATGTGGCAGCAAGAATAACGATGGCCAGTGCAAAAGCTAATGCAGCTGCGTAGCCCATTGTTCCAAGTGTCTTAAAGGCATATTGATAGATTAAGAGCACAACGGTTAAGGTTGAGTTGTTCGGCCCGCCTGATCCGCCGGAGAAAATGTATGACTGGTCGAAAAGCTGGAAGGTTCCGATCAAGCCCATGACGATAACAAAGGATGTTACAGGTCTGAGGTGCGGTACCGTTACATACCAGAACTTTTTAAATACATTCGCACCGTCAAGCTCTGCTGCTTCATAAAGAGAATCAGGAATATCCTGCAGAGCAGCAAGGTAAATGACCATATAAAACGGAGCTGTTGACCAGATATTCATGATCATAATCGCGTTCAGTGCGATTGATGGATCACCAATCCAGTTGTATCCCTGAATCCCGAAAATTTGCAAAAACTTGTTAATCAGCCCGTTTTGATTGTACATCCACATAAAAATCAGCGTCAGTACAGCTGATGACGTTAGGGTCGGCAAAAAGTAGATGATTCTGAAAAACTTTTGCCCCTTAATGCCTGCGTTTAACGTAGCCGCAAGCACCATCGCGAGGATGGTCTGAGCAGGCACTACGATAATGACGTACTTAAACGTATTCCATAGAGCAATCCTCGCCCTGTCATCATTGAGGATTTTGGAAAAGTTATCAAACCCCACAAACTGTGAGCTTCCTACCCCAAGCAGCTGCACCTTATGAAAAGCTAAATAAATGGCGTAAATAATCGGCCCTGCAATAAAAACAAGCATAACGAGCAAAGTCGGCGTCATAAATAAATAACCCTGACCCGCTTCCCTTGCTTTCGCTTTTGAAAAACCGCCGTTCTTCATGAAATCCACTCCTCGCTTCTTAAGCTCTGGGCTCTTTGCACCCCAGGTTCCTCCTGATGTCCCATCCCATTCCCCTCTTTGAAGTAAAGAGGCTGAATGACTGAATCCTTACCTCAAAGACGAAAATAGGCGGAGAAAAAGGAGAATCTCTCTCCTTTTTCTGCCCTCCTATTTTTACTTTTGGTTGTCGATTTCTTTATTTGCAGCATCCTGTGCCTGTTTTAGAGCCTGATCCAGCGGTTTTTCACCAAGGAACGCACTGATGAACTGATTGTTGAAGTTATTAAAGATGATTGGAAGGTTTGTATCATCTGCCCACACTGTCGCATATGGGGCACCTTTTACAAGCGGTCCGCGAAGTTCATCTTTATCATAGCCAAGCTCAGTTGCAACAGATTTTCTTGTTGGAAGCTCAAAGCCTTTTGATGTCCACTTTTTCATTCCTTCTTTACCAGTCAGGTAAGAGATCAGTTCCCAAGAAGCTTCTTTCTTTTGAGAGCTTGCGTTCATTACGTAAGAAACGGTATAAGCCATCGTGCTTTTCTTGCCGTCAATTGTCGGAAGCTCAGCTGTTCCATAGTCAATATCCGGGAAGGTAGATTTCAGATAAGGAATTGCCCAGTTCCCTTCAAACACCATGGCAGCCTTGCCCTGGCCAAACATTTCACCAGTCCATGTGGCACCTGTTTCCTTCGGTTCAGCTGCAGATTTGTCTTTATTGTGCATATCTACAACTGGCTGAAGGCCTGCAACTACTTTAGGGTCAGCAAATGTCGCTTTGTTATCTGTTGCAACTTTTCCGCCTTTTGACTCTCCGATATTGTAAAGACGTGCAAGCTCAGGAGAAGCTCCGAATCCGTAAACTTCTTTTCCTTTTGTCAGCTTTTTAGCAGCCGCCTGGAACTCTTCCCAAGTTTTCGGCACTTCTACCCCAGCATCTTTGAACATTTTTTTGTTATAGAACATAGCAAGAGTAGAGTAGCCTTTCGGAAAACCGTATGTCTTGCCGTCCTTCTGGAATGCTTTGATCATTGGCTTTTCAAAATCAGCTACATCAAAATCCTTCTTAATATAGCTGTCGAGCGGCTCGACAACACCAGTTTGGATAAGACCCGGAGCTTCAAATGCATCCAGATAAAAAACATCCGGTCCCTGGCCGCCAATTAGCCTTGTTTTGATAACGTCCATATATTGGTCAGCAATGGTTTCTCTTTTTACATCTATGTTCGGATGGGATGATTCAAAGTCTTTTAAAATCTCATCCAGCAGTTTTGTTTCTTCAGGTGAAGATCCCCAGCCAGCAAGCGTAATCTGCACTTTTTCCCCTTTAGCAGGTGCAGAAGCATCTTTGCCGCTGTTAGAACAGCCGGTTAGCGCCGTTCCGAGCAGCATTGCGGAAATACCAAAACCAGCAAGCCATTTTTTTGCATTCATTGAAACACAGCCCCTTATTTATTATTTTTATAGTAAGGAAGAGAACTCCCTTTTCCCCTAACGGATTTCAAACCCTGTTGTATTTTCCAAAACTTCGAATTTCGCCTCGCCGTTTACTCTTTTCACCTCAACGCTGAACGTTCCATTTCCAGCCTTGATATCCTCCACCTTCAAGTAGTTCATGCCTTCAAGCAGAACAGGAGACAAGGTGATTTCTTTTTTTAGGCTGTCCGGGAACAATCCGAGGAGAGACTGAACAAAAACCAGCGGCGTTCCTGCTGCCCATGCTTGCGGAGAGCAGGCAACCGGATACTTTACAGCCTTTCCAAGTGAGGACGGATAGCCGCAGAACAGCTCTGGCAGGCGGTCGTACTCAAAATAAGCCGCTGCCTGGATGAGGCCGTCCATTACCTTTTTTGCTGCCTCATGCTGATGAAGCTTGCTCATTCCGAGGAGAATCATGCTGTTATCATGCGGCCAGATGCTGCCGTCATGATAGCTCATCGGGTTGTAGCCTGCTTCCCCCGCGCCCATCGTCCTGATGCCGTAGCCTGAGAACATTCTGTCAGAAACAAGCTCTTCTGTTACTGCTTTCGCTTTTTCCGCATCAAGCATTTCTGAAAAAAGAACATGCCCGGGGTTTGAAGTAAGTGTGCCAACCTGCTGTTTGTTTCCATCAAGCGCGATGGCGTAAAACTGCTGCTCCTCCATCCAGAAGGCTCTATCAAATTTCTCCTTCAATCTTTGCGCCTGGCTTCTCAAAGTTTCAGCCGCTTCCGATTTTCCTAAGAAATCATAGATTTCAGCAATCCCTGTTTTAGCCTGGTAAACATAGCCCTGCACCTCTGCCAGCGCAATCGGAGTATGGGCGTACTCCCCGTTTCTGTGCACCACGGAATCGCCGGAATCTTTCCATCCCTGGTTAGCAATTCCTTTTTCAGACTCCTGATGGTATTCCACAAAAAGATCGCCGTCCCGGTCGCCGTACTGATCAATCCAGTTCAGGGCAGCTGTTACATTGCCTTCAAGCTCCTTGAAAATCTCTGTATCTCCTGTCCACTTCACATACTGTGTCAGCAGCACGAGGAAAAGCGGTGTGGCATCAATGGTGCCGTAATAGGGCGTAAACGGAATCTGATCCGTGTTCGCAAGCTCGCCAAACCGCAGTTCATGCATGATTTTCCCCGGCTGTTCATCTCGCCAAGGGTTGACCTCTGTCCCCTGCGTGCTTGCCATTGTTTTCAGCGTGCCCTTCGCAACTTCAGGATTGAAGGCAAGCATCTGCAGAGCTGCAATCAGGCTGTCGCGGCCAAACGGAACTCCGAACCATGGCAATCCTGCAACAGGAAACTTTCCGTGGCCAATGTCTGTTAACAAGACCCGCAGATCGCCTATTCCCCTGTCAATTAGTCTTTGAAGCGGTATGTAATCCGTCTCAGCCTTTGCTGTGCTGTCTGTCCACTCTCCGTAAGACTGTGTCAGCTTCTCAAGGGCGGCGTTCGGCGAAATCGGCTCCTTATGAGTGCCTTCCCCTTCAAGCGGCTGGATCATCACTGTTACAGAATCTGTCTGCAAATGCTCCAGCTCAAAATCAAAGGATAATAAACCGTTTTCATTTTGAGCATCAGGCTTTCTGCTCCACGTTACTTTAGTGGATCTCTGAATATCATCTGCTCCCTTATATCTGAAAAGAAGTGCCTCATCCGTACTCTGATTCGGAAGCTTTCTCCCGATTTTTCCATTCATAAAGCCCCTGACAATGAACATGTCTGCAAAATCGGCATCAAGCTGAAGATTGATTGAAAACTTTACAGGCTTAGGATAATAGTTTTTCAGACTGATGGTTTCATAGAGCACATCTTCACAAATAAACCGCTTGCGTTCGATCTCAACAGATTCCCGCCAAAGCTCAAGCTCATCTCCGTTTTCCATATGCGGATTTGTCATCAGAATTCTGGAAACATGATTTTCTAAACCGTCAGAATGCAATAAAATTGGTTCCCGGCCATTGATTCCGAGCTCCAGCTTGCTTAAATATCTAGTGTCCTTCGTATACAGTCCAAGACCGTACGGATGATCTTGAGGAATGCTCCCGTTCTCTTCTGAAAGTAAAAACAAATCATTTTCCTTAATAACGCGGTATTCCATTGTCGTCCTCCTGTTGGGATCCGAAACGTTTTGGAAAAATGGAAAGCTTTTCCGAAACGTTTCGGATTTTCTGTTGTGAAAAAACCACTAACTGTGGTCTTTATAAGCTGCAGTTGATTGCCGAATTTTAAGTTCTGTTTCAAGAATGATATGGCTGGACGGTTTTTCATCCTCAAGCATACTGATTAAAAGCTCTGCTGCTGAATAACCGAGCATTTGCTTATTCTGAGAAACTGTTGTAAGACTTGGCGTTACATAAGATGAAAGAAGAATATCATCGTAGCCGATAACGGAAAGCTCTTCAGGAACAGAAATCCCAAGCCTTGCCGCAGCTTTAATCACCCCGAGCGCCATCAAATCACTGGCGCAAAAAATCGCAGTTATCTCTTTATTTTTCTTAAGCAGTGCATACGCTGCGCTTTCTGCGTCCGCTTCCGTAAAGTACCCATTCACTGTCCATTCTTCTCTGTACGGAAGATTGGCTGCCTCCAGTGTCTTCTTAAATCCTTCAAGACGCTCCTGGCTGACATAGGCATAATTATGACCGTTCACCATCGCAATGCGCTCGTGACCTAAATCAATTAAGTACTGAGCTGCTTTAGAAGCTCCAAGAACGTTATCTGTTGTCACAAACCCAACATTCTCCGTCTGAATTGGAATATCCACCAATACACAAGGAATATTGCTGTCGACAACTTCCTGCAAATAAGGGTCATCTGTCTTGATTCCCTGCATAATCGCCCCATCAACCCGCCGTTCCCGGCACAGCTGTGCATAGGTTTTCTCCCGCTGCTTAATGGAATTCGTATTAAACAGCACAAGATCATAATCCGTTCCTGCCGCAAACTGGTTGATCCCGGAAAGCACCTCAAACGTAAAATTATCCTTAATGCTCTCTTTACTGAAGCCTGAAACAAGCAGCCCGATTGTCTTTGACTTATTCATCACAAGACCCCTGGCCAGGATGTTCGGACTGTATTCCATTTCCTTCGCAACCTCAACAATTCGCTTGCGGGTCTTCTCATTCACATCCGAATAACCGTTAAGAGCCCTTGAAACCGTAGTGACAGACACTCCTGCTGCCTTTGCAATATCTTTGATTGTTGTCATTTTCAAAATCCTCCAAAACGTTTCGGAAACGTTTCTGGAACTTATCATACTCCTGATTGGAAACGATTGCAACTAGTTTTTTGAAAATTTGCTATTAGGTATTTTTGTGAGCATCAGGATAAAAAAAGGCCCAGAAGCCAATTTGGCTTCCAGGCTTTTACTCGATTATTGCTGAGACTGCATAGCTTCCCATTCTTCCTTGCTTGGGCCATAGATGCCTGGCACCTTCAAACCATTCTGTCTCATAAGGGTTGATAATTGGCCGCGATGGTGCGCCTGATGCTGAATCAAAAGACGCAAAATATCGGCCGTTTTCATATTCATGCCGAAAAAGTCCTTCTCTTCGCTAAGCTGCTCATCTGAAACTTGTTCAGGCAGTGCTCCCATCAAATTGCTGCTGATCGTTTTGTATGTGTCCAAAATTTCCTGCGCAGAGTCCGGCTGGCCCTTCTGCTCCATATCAGGATGTTCCACTTTAATGCCTGCAACTTCAGGAAAATAGTACACAGACCCTGCCAGGTGCCATGCAAGGCTTCCAATGCTGTAAAGGCCAGGTGAAACTTCCTTGTTCAAGGACTCATCAGTTACTGCTTCCAAAACCTTTTGTGTGATGCCTGCTTCCATTTTCCATTCTTCTAAGAATTCATTTACTGTTGAAAACATGGAATTCCCTCCTTGGTTTGCTTTTGGTTCACTTTATTTTAGCATGTCCATCGGGTGCTGTAAGGTGGGAAGTGTATGAGTCCCTGGCCCCATTTTTCTTTGCGGTCTGTCCCCTGCTGTACAATCTTCCTGTCCTGAAAGGGACAATCACTGCTGACCTTGTCCCAAGGGGGATTAAGACCGATCAAACAAAAAAAGAGCGCCCCCCTCAAAAGGGAACACTCTCACTCACATCACTGGGAAGAATATTGCTTCTTCCGGCGCTGCTGTGAAGAAGAACGGTTTTTATCATAAGGACGGCTGTGGCCTCCGGTCTTTTTGCCAGAACGCTGGTTGTAGTTTCCGCCATCGCGTTTGCCGCGGTAGCCGCCTCCGCCTTTTTTGAATGGAGCTGGAGCTTCTTCTGTCAGACGGACAGGTGCTTGGTTTGGTTCTTTTGTCATCAGCTTGATAGCAGCTGCAATGATGGTTTCGGAATCGAATTCTTCCAGAAGCTGTTCAGCAGCTTTTGTGTAGAATGCAAGATTATCGCTTTCCATAGCACTGCGCAGTTTTTCAAGTGTGACAGTCTGCTGGCTTTCAAGCGCTTCGTCAAGAGTCGGCGGCTTCATCCGGTCCATTTTGCGTTTTGTTGTGCGCTCGATGTTTTTCAGGATGTCCATTTCTCTTGGCGTTACAAATGTCATTGCCATACCGTTTTTGCCTGCACGGCCAGTACGTCCGATACGGTGAACGTAGCTTTCAGGATCTTGAGGCACGTCAAAGTTGTAAACGTGTGTGACACCTGAAATATCAAGTCCGCGGGCTGCAACGTCTGTTGCAACAAGCACTTCAATGCTGCCGTCCTTGAATTTGCGGAGTGCAGACATTCTGCGCGCCTGGCTAAGGTCGCCGTGAATGCCTTCTGCAGCGTAGCCGCGAAGAGTCAGGGCTTCAGACAATTCATCTACACGGCGCTTTGTGCGGCCAAAGATAATCGCAAGCTCAGGAGACTGACTGTCAAGAAGACGAGTCAGCACGTCAAATTTCTTTTTCTCCTGAATGTCGATGTAGAATTGCTGGATGTTTGGAACGGTTACTTCTTTTGCTTTTACTTTAACAAGCTCTGGATCCTTCATAAAGCGCTCTGCGATGCGGCGGATTGGGTCCGGCATTGTAGCAGAGAAAAGAAGTGTCTGATGTTCTTCTGGAACATTGGACAGAATGGCTTCGATGTCTTCAATGAAGCCCATGTTCAGCATTTCATCTGCTTCGTCCAGTACAACTGTGTGAACGGTGGAAAGCTTAAGTGTTCTGCGGTTGATGTGGTCAAGCAGACGGCCTGGCGTTCCCACAATGATGTGCGGGTTCTTTTTCAGGGCTCTGATTTGACGGTTGATGTCCTGTCCGCCGTAAATAGGAAGAACGCGTGCACGCTTGTAATAGGCAATTTTGTAAAGCTCTTCCGATACCTGGATTGCCAATTCTCTTGTTGGTGCAATAATAATTCCTTGAATGGATTGGCTGTCAGAATCAATTTTCTCCGTTAAAGGAAGACCAAATGCAGCAGTTTTTCCTGTACCTGTCTGTGCCTGTCCAATGATGTCCTTGCCTTGCAGGCCTAGAGGAATGGTTTGCGCCTGGATTGGTGTAGCTTCCTCAAATCCCATTTTCTTGATAGCCTTCATTAAGTTTTCGCTAATACCTAAATCTTGAAACTTTGTAGTCAATGTATCATACTCCTTTATCATATCTGCTTAGTCTTCACAGACTCATATTCAATAAATAATAAACCTTTTCAGGGAAAATTCATAAACAAGCCCGTAAACACTTTACATTTAATCATAGCACTATATCACAGAATGCACAATAAGACTTCTCTCACAGGGAGATTGTTCCATCCATTTACCCTGTTAAAAATGCGTCCACTTCTTCTGTCAGAATGTCAAATTCACAATCAAGGCAGACAAGGTGCTTTGACTGCGGGAGAAAGCAAAGCTTCTTTTCAGAAGATCCGACATGGCTGTAAAGGTAGCGTGCGCTTTTCACCGGCACGATGCCGTCTGATTCTCCCTGGATGATCAGGACAGGAATCCGGATGTCTGAAAGGTGCGGTTTTACGTATTTCACAAGCTTTCGAAATTCGTAAGCAGCACTGATCGGTGTTGATTGAAACTTCTTTTTGTAGCGGGTGAACAGCTCATTTTCCTTAAGCCGGCGGTGGCGGATATCTCCTGCCATTCCGAGAATATCGCGGAAAATCTGCTTCGGGTTGACGTAATAGGCTGCGGCGCTTAAAAGAACCAGCTTGCTTACGGGGTACTTTATGGATAGATAGGAGGCGATCATGCCGCCCATCGAAAATCCGACCAAATAGACTTCATTTTCTTTAGCAAGCAGATTTTTTAATTCTTCTTCTGCGTGTTCAACCCATTGATTAAATTTTATTCCTCTTAAATTCAGTGTTTCCCCATGGCCTGGAAGCGTTGGAACGCGGA
This sequence comes from Metabacillus kandeliae, assembly GCF_021166585.1. Taxonomy (GTDB): domain Bacteria; phylum Bacillota; class Bacilli; order Bacillales; family Bacillaceae; genus Metabacillus_B; species Metabacillus_B kandeliae. The sequence continues at coordinate 105,812 of NZ_JAJOZE010000011.1, read as the reverse complement.
CATCCCAGCCGGAATTTTTTGCAAGGTATTGTGCAAGAGGCTCCACTTCATAGGGCCCCCCTGTAAATCCATGAATACATAAACAGCCTGTCACGGATCTCCACCATCCTTTATTCAGATGTTATGTATTTACCCGTTTAAACAATTTTCCCTTATCTAGTTTATCCCAAAAAGCGTAATTAAAAATGATTTCTTTATTATTGGCTCTGTTAAATTTGGCTGTTAATTTCCGTTACAGGCGTTCGCTTTCCGCGGGCAGTGCGGGAGCCTCCTCATCGCTGCGCTCTTGCGGGGTCTCCCGTCACTTGCACTCCCGCAGGAGTCTCCCGCCTGGAACGTAGATCAACAGGCGATCAAAAATCGACTTTGTCCTATAACGTAATTCAAGAAGGTTAAAGAGCAGAAGATGTAGCGGCTCTCTGCCTTCAGTTTATACCAGGGCAGCGACAACTTCTTCCAGCTTCATGCCCCTTGAGGCTTTCACAAGAAGCAGGTCGTCTTTTTGCACAAGTGATTTCAGCTCTGAAATCAGGGCTGATTTGTCTGTAAAGCTTTTGACCATTCCTTCGGCAAAATTGGCTTTTGCCCCTGCGGCAATTTCTTCACCTAATTTTCCGAACGTAAACACATAGTCAATTTTATCGGAATGGATTTTCTCCCCTACCCCGCGGTGAAATTCTGCCTCTGATTCACCGAGTTCCAGCATGTCTCCAAGTACAGCAATTTTCCGCTTATATCCTGTCAGGTCTTCCATCAGTTTGATGGCAGCAAGCATGGAGGTAGGGCTTGCATTGTAGGCGTCGTTGATGACAGACCATCCTTGTTCACTTTTGGAAAGTTCAAGGCGCATGGCAGTCATCTGCAGGCCTTCAAGACCTTCTTTGATCTGGTCTTCTGTGAGGCCGAAGTATTGACCTGCGGCGGCTGCGGCCAGAGCATTCCATACGTTGTGCTCGCCGAGTACAGGTATGAACAGGGCGTCCTGGAATGGATGGGCGCTGAAGGTGACGCCTTTGTCTGTCTGCTCAATGTTTGTCGGGTAGTAGCCGTTGGCTGCACTCTTTCCAAAGGTCACAGGCTTGGTGGAAAACCGAAGCGCTTCCGTCCTTTCTTTTAAGAGCGGTTCATCTCCGAAATAGATAAACTGGCCTCCAGGCTTCATGCCTTTTACAATTTCCATTTTGGCATCAGCAATGCCTTCTCTTGAACCAAGCTCAGCCATATGGGATTCCCCGATGTTTGTGATGATGGCAGCATCAGGTTCCGCTATTTTCGAGAGCAGTTCAATTTCGCCAAAAGCGCTCATTCCCATTTCCAGAACTGCAATTTCCGTTGTTTCCGGCATGCTGAGAAGGGTGAGAGGCAAGCCGATATGGTTGTTGAAGTTGCCTTGTGTTTTATACACGCGGAATCCTGTAGACAGGACAGCTGCTGTCAGATCCTTTGCTGTGGTTTTTCCGTTGCTGCCTGTGATGCCGATCGCTTTTACCCTTAGCTGCTCCTTGTAGCTTTTGGCCAGCTGCTGGAGTGCGTGAAGGGTATCCTTTACAAGAATGACCGGTGCATTTTCCGGAGGATTTTCTTCACTTTCGCCCCACAATACCGCTGCAGCACCTTCATCAAGCGCTTTTTGGGCATAAAGGTGTCCGTTGAAGTTTTCTCCTTTTAACGGAATGAAAAGCGAGCCTTTTCCCACTTTTCGGGAATCAGTAGAAACACCTGTGATAACCGTGTCTTCGTACCGGGCTGCTAAACCATGTCCCTTTGCCATTTCCTGCACTTGCATTAATGTTCTCTTGATCATCGGGATCCCACCTTGCTTAATAGAATGATATGTAATCGAAGAAACACTATCCATCTGCTGAATAGTGCCTCTCTTGCTTAAAACGTATGTTTAATCTGCTGTTTGTCTTCGTGGCGTTCCAGTGCAAGCTGCACAAGGCGCTCAATCAGCTTTGGATATTCCAGTCCGCTTTCCTTCCAGAGAAGAGGGAACATGCTGAAAGGCGTAAAGCCAGGCATTGTGTTAACCTCGTTGATCAGCGCCTTACCTTCCTTTGTTAAAAAGAAGTCCGCGCGTACAAGACCTGATCCATCAATCGCTTTGAAGGCTTTGATGGCCATTTCATTTATTTGCTCATATTCACCCGGGGTGATATCAGCAGGGATAATCAGGTCAGTTGTGCTGTCTTCATATTTTGCTTTGTAATCGTAAAATTCTACTTTAGGAGCAATTTCTCCTGTAACAGAACACTCTGGCTCATCATTGCCGATCACGCCGATTTCAATTTCCCGGCCTGCAATCGCTTCTTCAATGATAATTTTACGGTCATATTCAAAAGCAGACGAGAAGGCAGCAGCCAGCTCTTCGCGGTTTTTGCATTTGCTGATGCCGACGCTTGAACCAAGGTTCGCCGGTTTTACGAAACAAGGATAGCCAAGCTCTTTTTCAACTTCCCGGTAGGCTGCTTCCTCATCATTACGCCAGTCATTGCGGATGAACCACACATAATTTGCCTGTGCAAGACCCGCCTGGGCAAACAGCTGCTTCATCACAACTTTATCCATGCCGCCCGCAGATGCGAGCACGCCGTTCCCTACGTATGGAATGTTCAGCAATTCAAGCATTCCCTGCACAGTGCCGTCTTCGCCGTTTGGTCCGTGCAGAAGCGGGAAGATCACGTCAACTGCTTCACTGCTTTCCTGTTTAGCAGGAAACAGCGCACCGTTCAGCTCCATTGGAGAAACAGAAGCTCCTCCGCCGGATAGTTTCAGAACAGAAACATCTGAAACTCTTCCTTCAAGCTGAGCGCCGCGGAGCCATTCTCCTTTTTCTGTTATATATATCGGGTGAATATCGAATTTATCAGTATCCAAAGCATTGATGACGGCCAGTGCTGTCTGCAAGGATACATTATGCTCTGCTGACTTGCCGCCGTAAATCAGGCCAAGTTTGGTTTTCATGTGGTTTCCCCCTAAGAAAAATTCATCTAATCTATTTTATCACTTCTGGCACGCATGGATAGAGGAATGTTATAGAAAAGATTTTAATACCCCACAGCATACCGTATACATACCATTCGGCACCTCTCTCAAATTTAAGTTCTCTGCCTGTACGGCGGGAGCCTATTTCGTTTAGAATAGAAAACAGAATCCAAGGAGGTTGCAAGATGGAAAAAATTACAACAGCTGAACAGTTTCAACAGATTATCCAAAGCGAGCAGGAAGTGCTGGTTAAGTTTTTCGCTGACTGGTGCCCTGATTGCACGCGGATGAACCTTTTTATCGGAGATATTCTTGAAGAATACAAAGCTTATAAGTGGTATGAGCTGAATAAGGACGAGCTTCCTGAGATCGCAGAGCAGCATCAGGTCATGGGCATCCCAAGCATTCTGATATTCAAAAACGGTGAAAAACTCGGCCACCTTCACAGTGCTAATGCCAAAACTCCGGAGCAGGTACAGGAATTTCTTCAAGAAAAACTGGCTGTTTCCTGATTGACAAAAATTGAAAAAACTTTTACACTAATCCTTAATTTCATAGCACTCTTATCGAGAGAGGTGGAGGGACAAGGCCCTGTGAAACCTCGGCAACGGATCGCAATGACACCGTGCCAATTCCTGCAAACTTAGTTGTTTGAGAGATAAGAGGAGAGCATTTACATTCAGCCGTCAACTCTCTTCTTCCTCAAGAAGAGAGTTTTTTTGTGTTCATAGAAGGGAGAAAGCAGCAGTGAACGATTTATTTATACAAGGAAATGAATTATGGCTTGAGCTGAAGGATCTTCCAAAGGACAAGGCGCCGGCAGTCGTTTTTAATGCTCATATTACAGGGCTTGCCATTGCCAGATCGCTTGGCAAAGCAGGCGTTCCTGTTATTGCCTTGGACCGGGACGGGAGAGCAGTCGGCCTCCATTCAAAATATGCATTTGCCAGCGTCCTGTGCCCAAATCCTTTTACAGAAGAAGCGGCGTTTATCGAACTGCTTCTTGAGATTGGCAAAAGGCTTCCGCAAAAAGGTGTACTTTACCCGTGCAATGATGAGTGGGTCCTTGCTGTCTCAAGGCACAGAGAACAGCTTGAAGCCCATTATGAATTTCCATTTGCCGAATGGGAAGCAGTTGAATCCCTTTTGAATAAAGAAAAATTGTATAAAAGAGCAGCTGAACTGAGCATTCCGATTCCTGCTACATGGTACCCGAATGACTGGGACAAAGACGGCTCTATACCTGATGATATACCGTACCCGTGCATCGTGAAGCCCATTGAACAGCGAAGCTTTTATGAAGCTTTTCAAAAGAAAGCCATTACGGCAGAAAGCCGCGAAGAGCTGGCAGATGCGATTGCAGCCGCTGCCCCCCACCCTGTTGTCGTTCAGGAGATTGTCGGGGAAGCACTGTCTGATTTTTATTCCCTATGCACGTATGTGGACACCACAGGTGAAGTAAAAGGCTATTTTACAGGGAGAAAGCTTGAGCAATATCCGCAGAGCTTCGGAACAGGGTGCCTTGTAGAGTCGTCACCGGTTGATGAATTTGTGGCAGATGCAGCGAAAATTTTAAATGCAGCAGGATATTACGGCATTTCAGAAATTGAGTTTATTTATGATAAGCGGGACGGTTCCTACAAGCTGCTGGACGTGAATACAAGAGTATGGAAATGGATCGGGCTTCCTGTTTTTGCAGGTGTCAACCTTCCTCTTTTGGCGTACCGCGATGCACTTGGACTTCCTATCGGACAGGAGCATCCTGTAAAGGACTATGCCAAATGGGTTTACTATCAGGATTACATGAGTTTAAAACAGGAAAGGCCGAATCACGTTCATGGGCATTTGACTGATGAGGAGCTCACTCACTTCGTATCTGGGAAAATGCCTTCCGGTAACCTGATTGATGCCGTTTATGATGAAGATGACCCCACGCCTTCTGTCAGACTGCTGAAAAATCAATACCAAAGCGGCTATGTATGCCCGTGCTAGAGAGGAGCAGATCAAATGAAATATGGTTTTTGGCTTCCATTGTTCGGGGGCTGGCTTCGCAATGCAGAGAATGAAAAGATGCCAGCCACATTTGACTACGCGAAAAAAGTGATGCAATCTGCGGAAGAATGGGGTTACAGCACAACGCTGATTGCGGAGCTGTTCCTGAATGATATTAAAGGGCCTGAGCATGACTCCCTTGAAGCTTGGTCAACAGCCGCAGCCCTTGCTGCAGTCACGGAGAAAATGGAAATTATGACCGCGATCCGGCCAGGATTTCATAACCCGGCCATTGCAGCGAAAACAATCGCCAATATAGACCAAATCAGCAGGGGCCGCCTGACGCTGAACGTCGTTTCTGCCTGGTGGGAGGAAGAAGCAAGACAGTATGGCGGCATCTTTACAGAGCATGATGAGCGGTATGACAGAACTGAGGAATTTATTCAAGTATTAAAGACGCTCTGGAAAGAAGAAGAGGCAAGCTTTAAAGGAAAGTATTACGAGCTTGAAAACACTTCCCTTCATCCAAAGCCTGTGCAAAGACCGAATCCTGTCCTGTATGCAGGCGGTGAAAGCCCGCGCGGCAAAGAAACAATTGCCAAATATTGCGATGCTTACGTGATGCACGGGGGCACGCTTCGCGAAATCTCCGAAAAAATTGCCGGTATGAAACATCTCCGCAGCACAATCAATAAGGAGCCATTTCAGTCATTCGGCATGGCAGCGTATGTGATCTGCCGGGACACAGAAGAAGAAGCAGCCCTTGAGCTCGCCAGAATTACAGACGTGAAGGAATCCTCTGCCTATGCGGGCTTTAAGGATTTCACCACAAAGTCTCAGCTTGAACAGCAGCTGCAGCTTCAGGATTACTCTGTTTCCAATAGAGGCCTGCGTCCGGGGTTGGTCGGGACGCCTGTGCAGATTGCTGATAAAATCCTTGCTTATGAAAAGGCAGGGCTTGATCTTCTGCTGCTTCAATTTTCTCCTCAGCTGGAAGAGATGGAGCGGTTTTCAGAGCAGGTCATGCCGATCGTAGAGGAAAGAAGAAAACAACTTGGGGGTAGTCATAGATGAGCAGCAATAACGAAGCCATTGCCACCTTTGCAGGAGGCTGCTTTTGGTGCATGGTCAAACCATTTGATGAATTGCCTGGTATTCACGGGATTGTATCCGGTTATACAGGCGGACAGAAAGAAAACCCGACATATGAAGACGTCAAAGCAGGCGGAACAGGACACGCAGAAGCGGTGCAAATCCGCTTTGATCCGGAGATTTTCCCGTACGGGAAGCTATTGGAGCTGTACTGGCAGCAAATCGATCCAACAGATGCCGGCGGACAGTTCATTGACCGCGGCGACTCCTACCGGACAGCCATCTTCTATCATACAGAAGAGCAAAAAGCGCAGGCGGAAGCCTCCAAGGCGGAGCTTGCAGCAAGCGGCAGGTTCAGAAAGCCGATTGTAACACCTATTCAAAAGGCAGAACCCTTTTATGAAGCAGAAGAATACCATCAGAATTTCTATAAGAAAAACCCGGCAAAGTACAAGGCAGAACGAGTGGAGTCAGGCCGGGAGGATTTTTTAAAGGAAAACTGGTAAGAGAATGTGAGCCGGCTGTTAAATAGCCGGCTCTTTTTTTTTCACTTTCATCGCGCACATCCCTTCTCAATCCCCAGTTTGGCCCAATGGTTTAAAGGGAATTTTTCATACATGTATTCCTTTCAATTGGAAAAGTTACCAAAGAGAGATTTTTAAAGGAGGAACGTTTGTGACAGATCATACGCATTTGCCTCACCGCCCAGAACCCTATTGGAGAGAAAGCGGCAAGCTGCCGTCCTTTCCTGCCCTTTCAGCTGACATTGAAGTGGATGCAGCTGTTGTCGGCGGGGGAATTACCGGGATTACCGCTGCCTATCTGCTGGCGAAAGAAGGGCTCTCCGTTGCCCTGCTGGAAGCAGATCTTCTTGTAAATGGCACAACAGGCCATACCACAGCTAAAATTACCGCCCAGCATGACGTAATTTACGATGAACTGATCCATCATTTTGGAGAAGAAAAAGCCCGCGCCTATTACGATGCCAATGATGAAGCACTGCAGCTTATGAAAAATCTGATTTCGGAGCATTCCATAGACTGCGATTTTTCCGAACAGGATGCTTACATTTATGTGACGGAGGAAAAAAACGCCGAAAAAATTGAAAAGGAAGCCAGAGCTTATGAAACACTCGGCATTCCAGGCGGCTATGTGGATCAGCTTCCAATCGGCCTGAAAATCCACAGCGGCGTTGTGATGAAAAACCAGGCGCAGTTCAACCCTGTTAAATACTTGATCCCTCTTGTGAAAGAGCTTCAGGCGATGGGCGTTCAAATTTATGAGCATACACGTGTGAACGATGCGGAGAAAGGTTCACCTGCCAAGGTGAAAACACTCGACGGCCATACTGTCACGTGCAGGCATGCTGTTTCGTGCTCTCACTTTCCTTTTATGGACGGCAAAGGCATGTATTTTGCGCGGCTGCATCCAGAGCGTTCCTATGTGGTGGCAGGCAAAATTTCAAAGCCGTATGCAGGCGGCATGTACTTAAGTGCTGACAGTCCATCCCGCTCGATCCGCTATACCCCGATGAACGGCGAAGAACTGATCTTAATCGGCGGCGAAGGCCATAAAACAGGGCAAAGCAAGGATACGATGAAGCATTATGAGGCGCTCAGAACCTTTGGACAGACTGATCTGGACCTAAAGGAAACTCTTTACCGGTGGTCGGCGCAGGATCTTTTTTCCGTTGATACGCTTCCTTATATCGGACATTTAACAGAGGACTACCCTAATGTATTTGTTGCAACCGGCTTCAGAAAATGGGGGATGGCCTTCGGTACAGCTGCTGCCGTGATGGCAAGAGATTATGTAATCGGCAAAGAAAATAAATATGCAGACTTGTTTACCCCTTCCCGCTTTAAAGCAGATCCCGGCTTGAAAACACTTGTAGCGGAAAATACGAATGTGGCAGGACATTTGATCGGCGGAAAGCTCAGCCCTGCTGATAAAAAAATGGAAGAGCTTCATCCTGATGAAGGAGCGCTTGTTCATTACAACGGCCAAAAAGCAGCCGTTTACAAGGATGAAAATGGACAGATCACAGCTGTTGATGCCACCTGCACCCACATGGGCTGCGAGGTTGCGTGGAACAGCGGTGACAGAACCTGGGACTGCCCTTGCCACGGATCACGCTTTTCTGTTGACGGGGAAGTTGTGGAAGGGCCTGCTGATACACCTCTTAAAAAATTAAACTGAAGGAGCTGGGAAGAAAATGACGCAGTTTAATGTGGCAGATGGCGTTCATTATCTTAGAACCATTATGGCCAATGTGATTTTTGTCTCCTCAGGAAATGAAAAAGACTGGGTGCTAGTAGATGCAGGTGTCGGGGACTGCTCCTCTTCCATTATCAAAACTGCCAATGAACTTTTCGGAACCAGCCCTAAAGCCATTATCATGACACATGGCCATTTCGATCATGTCGGTGCCTTGCGCAAGCTCGCCGAAACGTGGGACGTTCCTGTTTATGCCCATGAAACCGAAATGCCTTATCTGACGGGCAAAGAAAATTACAGCAGCCCCGATCCTGCAGTTGGAAAAGGAATGATGTCTCTTTTATCCCCTCTTTATCCGAAAAAAGGAATTGATCTTGGAAACAGAGTCCAGCCGCTTCCGAAAGACTTTTCCGTTCCGTTCCTCCCTGATTGGGAATGGGTGTATACACCAGGGCATACAGCTGGACATGTTTCTTTTTTCAGAAAAACGGATAAAGTCCTTATAGCGGGAGACGCTTTTACAACTGTGAAGCAGGAATCCTTTCTGGCCGTTGCAACTCAGAAGAAGGAGCTGCACGGACCGCCGGCCTATTTTACGACAGATTGGGCGCATGCAGAGGATTCAGTGGAAAAGCTTGCTGCTTTAGATCCTGAAACAGCCATTACAGGTCACGGAAGGCCGTTTTACGGCGAACAGCTGCACCAGGAACTTCAGCATATGAAAAATCACTTCCGGAGTGAAGTGATCCCGAAGCATGGAAAGTACGTGAACGTTTAAAAACGGAAACACAGCTGGCGCAGCTGATTTCATAAAACATTCCAAGGAGGCAAATTTATTATGAACCCAATGTATACCGGAACTGCTACTGCAACAGGCGGCCGTGAAGGCCAAGTAAAATCTTCTGATGGCTTTTTAGAATTTTCCCTTGTGAAACCGAAAGGAATGGGCGGCAAAGGCGAGGAAGGCACAAACCCTGAGCAGCTGTTTGCTGCTGGATATTCTGCCTGCTTCGGAAGTGCACTGGAGCTTGTCATTCAGCAGAAAAAAGCGGACGTTCAGGAAAGCTCTGTAACAGCCAACGTCTCAATCGGCAAAGATGAAGAAGATGGCGGCTTCAAGCTTGCTGTTGAACTTGATGTAAATTTAAGAGGTGTGGATCAGGAGACCGCTCAAGAGCTGGCAGAGGCCGCTCACCAAGTATGTCCATACAGCAAAGCTACACGCGGCAACATTGATGTGACCATTAAAGCAAAAGGCGAATAAACTGGTCCAACAAAACAGAACATAGAAAAAAAGGCGGAAGCGATAAGCATTCCGTCTTTTGTTTGGAGGGATTCTTTTTGAGAAAGATGGAAAATGCGATGTATATCCTGGTTCTCCTTCTTACGGCAGCGATTGCTTATATAAACATTTCTTTAAAAGGCTTTAATACAACAGCTATTCTTGCCGTCATTGCCTTTTTTGCCGTTTTGATCATGTTTATTCTAATAAAAATTTACCGCAAAAAGAAAAAGAATTGAAAATTCTGAAATTAATCTCCGATCCTTTCCATCGTCAGGAAGTACCAGCCGCCTTCCTTCACGACAGGCCTGAAGTCTGTAATAGTCATACCGGCACTGTCAGCAATAATCTTTAATTCCTCCTCATCCGGTACAGGATAAAGATTTTCGAAGGCGGCAAAAAAGCTGTTAAACACACTTGAAAATTGCTTTCCATGCCGGGAATGCTGAATCGGTGTTATGACGGAAATCATTCCTCCCTCTGTCAGCCAGAGAGCCATTTGCCGGAATAAAGCGATTCTTGTTTCAGGGGAAAGATAGTGGAGCAGGTTGTTGATCATCACGCAATCCGCTTTTTCCTGCGGCTGATAGCTCAGAGCGTCTGCACATTCTACCTTAATATTGCTGCAGCTTGTGCAGCGGCTGCCGGCTTCTTTTGCCACCTGATCGTTCAGTTCAATGCCTGTCATTTGCAGATCTGGAAAAACTTCAGACAGTCTCTTCAAATAGCCTCCGTGTCCGCAGCCGGCGTCAATAATTTTCTTCATGCTGTTTTTCTTAATCAGCCCCGCAATTTTAGGGTAGGCCACTTGTTCAAGAAGCGCAGAGGTTTCGGCTACAACAGGACCATGCTGTTGATGATCAAACGTTTGTTTAACCTTGGATTTTGTCTGCATAAGCTTTGGATAGCTGAGCAATGTCGGGATATGAAGCTCCATCATTTCCTTCAGCAGAACACCTGTGGACCTTGGATCCTTTTTGCTGGAAGGGAGCATAAAGCTTCTGGCCGTTTTAAACTGCTCTTTCGAAGTTCTTTTTAAATAATGAATCGCAAGTCCGACATCAACCCAGCGTTCAAGCAGATCCTCCTTCAGCGAAAGCTCCTTTGCTGCTTCCTCCACCGTTTTCGGCTTCCGGAATGCTTCATACAAATCAAGCTCATAGCCGACATAGGCATGCCAGCTGTACAAGAAAGGCATGTTCCGCTTCATCCATCCCCTTGCCTTCAGCACCCTTACATACTCGCTGATGATCATTGCAGGCTCCCTCCTTCCTCCCAAGGATAGTCCGTTTTTTCATTGAATATATGGCCTTCATACTGAAGGCTTCCATAATGCCTTGCAGGCAAAATTCCCATTTGAACGAACCTGTCCAAAAGTGATTCCCTCCAGAAGCCGAGACCTGAAACATTCAGCATCTGCTTCGTATGGAGCTTTTCATCAGATGTCATTTGATGGATCGCGCGCTTTCTTACGTTCGGAAAGTAGCGGAACGGCTTTGAATAGGCTAAAGCGGAGAGGTGGCTCAGCTGAAGAACCTTGCTGACTCTCGGCTTTCTCACCTTCTCATACCATTTCAAGCACGATAAATTGCCGTGCTCGCTGTTCATCCAGCAGAGCAGTTCACCGAGAACATCCCCATCCTGTATCGCCAGATTCATCCCTTCGCCTGCCATAGGATGGACGCTGTGCGCGGCATCTCCCATAATCACCACATTGTCCTTCACATATTGCCCAGCATTAAAATGCACCGGAATCATCAGCTGAATTTCGCGCCAGCTTTTTATATGCGTTACATATTCACTCAGCTCAGGGCAAAGCTCTGAATAGGCTTTATAAAAATGCTCTATCCCTTTTTCCTTCATGTCTTTGTAGCTTCCGCTCGGAATCAGGTACACAGTTCTGACCATATTCCCCGGCAATGGAAAAAGCCCAAGAAAGGTATGCGGAGTGGCAATCATTTTTCCCTCAGTCAGATCGGGAGGCCTTGGAAAAGAAACCGTTAAAAAATGATGATCATATTTATGTTCCTTCAGCTTAATATCCATCGCTTCCCTGGTTTTTGATTTTCTGCCTTCTGCTCCGACAAACACCTCTGCTTCCACTTCCACCTCTTCCTTCTCCATCGCCACAATCGCTTTTTTTCCTTTAAATCCTTTAAATCTTCCAGGCTGTATATACGTAAATGAGCTGTATTTCTTTGCTTCATCCAAGAGAATGCTTTTTAACTTTTCATGCGGCACCATAATGGCATAATCGTAAGGGCTGTTGAGAATGTTGTAATTCATCGAAGAGCAGCCGATGGTTGTAAACTGGTTTTGTTTTTCCCGTTTTTCAACCACTTCGATTTCATTGATTCGATGGCCGGATGCTTCCACATGCTTTCTGAGCCCCAGCTCCTGCAGAATCTGAATGCTTTTCGGCTGCAGCAGCTCCCCCTTATACATGGACGCACTGCCTTTCAGCATTTCAATCACACACACCTCAACACCGCACCTCGCAAGCTTTAAAGCCACGGTCAGCCCTCCGACGCCGCCTCCTATCACGAGAACCTGGGTCTTCATGCTTTCACCGCCTTATCCTTACTTTTGATCAAGCGGAATATTGCTGCATTCCACCCTCTCAAATCCGAACCGGTCAAGAAAGTCATTATATGCCTCCATCTTCCCAAGGAGCTTTCCCTTATCTAGATCAGAAAGTGATTGATCATCAAGCTGTTTGCAGTTCTTTTCCGCCATAGAGGTAATATAGGATGCAATCGCAGACTCGTTAAACGTGTTCATGGCTTTCCCCTCCAATTCCTATTTATGGAACTTTTCCCATCGCCTGCTGAATACAAACCTTTTCATTAGGTGCCAATGCTCCAGAAAAGCGCAAGCCGCTCGTTCAGCCCCGACAAGCATAAGACGCTCAGCCGGGGAAAGGTGGTCTTACCTTTCCCTGGATGAGCGGCTTATGACCTCGAGGGGCTAGCGGCTGGAGCTGGACAATTTAGAAAAGCGGAGGCCGCTCGTTTAGCCCTGGGGAAAACACAACTAAAAAACAGCCCTGCTCAGGCTGTTTACTTAGGTTTATCGGCTGTAACGCAAACTGTCAGTTCGGGGTGGACTTTCTTATATTTCACCGTAATATTTTGAAATCCGCATGTTCTCATGTCCCCTTCAATTAATCTGCCGAATTCTCTTGTCCTTTCAGGGCTTGCTCCTTCTTCCCGCGGCTGCATTGTAATGGCCATTCGGCCGCCGGGCTTCAGCGCTTCGCAAAGACGCTTGAGACCATTTTGGGGATTTTTCCAAATCGTATAGTTGTTTACTGATAAAATCTTATGATAATGGCTGTGTTCAAGCTCTGCTCTTTCCACATCACAAACCATGAATTTCACTGTACCCTCTTCCACGTACTTTTGCAGACGCTTCTCTGCCTGCTCCTTCATGGTCTCTGATGCATCTAAACCATCCAGCTTCACTGCGGGATAATTTTTCAAAATGTGCTCCATTCCATACCCAGGCCCAAAACCGACCTCCAGCACACAATCGCCAGGCTTTATCTTCAGCCTGCTGATCGTCCATTTATTAATCGTTCTGTTCTCAAGCGCCATGATATGTCCGGCAACACTGCCGAAAAACCCCTTCGGCTTTGAGAAGCTCCGTTTTAAAATACCCAGCATAATTGCGCACCCCGCATGAAGTTGATTTTGTCAGTCCTTAGATTCGTCCATTCGGCATAAGTGAAAAGTAAGAAAAGAAGCCTATTTACTTAGTATCACAAAAAAGAGTTTTTTAAACATAAGAAAAGCGCATGCCTGACGGCTGCGCTTTTTTATTTAATAGGGGCGGAAATAGCCTCTGCGAAATCCTGGACCTGCAATTGGTCTGCGCAGTCCTCTCCTTCTTAAACGAAAACCAGGGCCGATACCCGGTCTGCCGATTCCGAAAAATCCGAATGCCATGCTGCACCTCCGTTCTCACCAGATTTGCCATGCCTTTTATCTTATGCAGGCAAGCAGCAGCGTGAACAGGCAGGGGCCCGGACAGCCGATTAATTGCCAGACAAAATAAGAGGAAAATATTTACACTTCGCAAACTCTGGTTTAAAATTCTTAATAGTGAACGTTTATGTTCTATATAAAGTAAATAGGAGGTGAAAAAATGAAAAAGGGAGCCATTATTCTTTCTATGGCACTTGCAATAGGCATCATTCTTTCTGCTTCTCCGGCACATGCCCAAGCAGCCTCTGTTACCAGCTACCAGGCGAAAAGCGGTCCTGTTTTGACATTCTCCTTTTTAGATGAGCTGTTCAAGTGGCTAAAAATTGATGTAAAAACAAAAACCCCTCCGCCTAAAAACGAAAAAGACTTAAAAAACTGGTGGAACTTCTTTGACTGGACTTCCTGGTGGTCTGCCTGGTGCAAAAGCCACCACTGGAAGGATTGCGATGACTCCTATGAAATTTGGAAAAAATATTACTGCGGATAGGTATGAATTTGCTGGGATCAGGCAATGATGGTAACGTATTCCCCTATCGCATTGCATCTGCACAATTGTGCAGGTGCTTTTTTTGTTCATAGACTCGCCTACATACAGGCTGCTCTTTGTAACCGGCCTTTCGTGAAAATAAAGGGCCGCTTGGTGAATCTAGCAGAGTTCAAAATTATGAATTATCCTCTTGTTTTGCGCCTTTTCAACAAAGTTTTATAAGATTTCGTTCATTTTTTAAGCGTTTTACTCTTACAACGCATTTTTGAGCAAAAAATCAGGCTTCTGAGGCGAAATACGTGCGGGTTTGAGACTTTTATATGCGGCTTTTGAGATTTTATTTGCAGGTTTTGGAATTTTATTTGCGGGTTTCAGATTTTTATCTGCAGGTTCCCTTTCAAACGTGCAGGTTACAAGGTTTACATGTGGAATTCTCTTATAGCATGCGGAATCTGAGCTTTATATGCGGGACCAAACCTCACGAAATAATAAAAGCAGCCGCCTCAAGGCAGCTGCTCACTTTTTCCTATTAGAAGCCCTTTGTTGAGCCAAGTTCATTCAGCGGCCAAATGCGGGCTTGGACTTTTCCTACTACTGAGTCTTTTTTGATAAAGCCGATTGCACGGCTGTCGTGGCTGTTCGGGCGGTTGTCACCCATTACGAAAAGGTAGCCTTCTGGCACCACTTTCTTGTTTGTCAGCTCATCAAGTGTGAAGTCTTCTGTCAAGAGCTCTCCGGGCTGAAGCTGTTTGCGGCTGTCATCCAAATAAGGCTCCTGTACTGCTTTCCCGTTGATATAAAGCTTGTCATTTTTCATTTCGATAGAGTCCCCGGGCAAACCGATGATTCTTTTAACATAATCTTTCGGAGCATCTGGCGCGTGGAAGACAATTTCGTCAAACCTGTGCAGATCACCGATTTTGCTGACGATTACACGGTTGCCATCCTGAAGCGTCGGCATCATGGAAACACCTTCCACAACTGTCGGTACAAATAAAAATTGCCTGATTATAAACACAATAACCAGTGCAAGCAAAATGGATTTAATCCATGAACCTGCTTCGCTTTTTTTCTTCGCCATTCCATTATCCCACCTATTGAATTTTGTTCTATTCTACATTATACCAGTATTTTCTACCTGCAGTCAGTGATTATTTCTCACTGAAATCTATCTTTACAGAACTTTGCCCAATAAACAAGAATCTCTGCAAGTAAAACACATATTTTAACAATTGAAATATAACTGGGATTTTAATCCAAACAAGGGACAGTCACCTATTTTCCTTCTCTTTATATGCTGATTATAGAGGAGGGATGCCCTGATGTCTCAATTATATGATCAGCAGCTGCTCAAAGAAGCTGCTGGCTGGAAACAGGATGCCTACAGGCTGTTTGCTGAAAAATTGTCCAGCACTGCAGATCCGTTCCCCTGCATTCCTGCGGTAAAAGGGTTCAAATCCGGCCAGCTCCGGTATGCATTCGGCGGTGATCCACGGCGAGAGGAAGGCAGCCAGTCCCTTGCAAAGGCACTAAAAGCTTTTGGAGAAAAAGCGAAGGATTTCGGCAGCTATACGTCCCTCATTTTCTTTTTTCAAACCCCGGCAGAGGTGCAGGGTTCATATTCCGTAAAAGAATATGAAGAGCTTTTCTGGTTCATTCTTTCAGAGACAGGAAAGTATGATGAAATGGAGTGGCCTGGACATATTCCAGAGAACCCTATGGACAGCGCATGGGAATATTGCTTTTGCGGGGAACAGTATTTTGTTTATTGCGGAACGCCGGCCCACACCAGCAGAAAAAGCAGAAGCTTCCCTTATTTGATGCTCGCCATTACCCCAAGATGGGTGCTGGATGTCTTTAACGCCAAGCCGGCTTTTGCCAGCCGGGTAAAGGAGAACATTCGGAACAGGCTCGAAAACTATGATGCTGTCCCTGCTCACCCAGATTTGAACCAATACGGAAATGATGATAATTTTGAATGGAAGCAGTATTTTTTAAACGACGACCAATCTGCTTCAGCTGCTTGTCCTTTTCACCGCCTTCATCGATTAAAAAAATAGACGTTCTCTTAAAAGGAGTTTCATATGCAGCATCTTATTCTAGCGGGAGGCGGACATGCTCATTTATTCGGGCTCTCTCTGAAGCAGCTGCCTTCCCTTCCAAAATTGCAGATCACGCTTATTTCCCCTTCCCGGCATCAATACTATTCCGGGATGTATTCAGGCTTTGCAGAAGGCATTTACTCTGATGAAGAGATCCGTGTGGATCTGAAAAAAACAGCGGAGCGGGCGGGAATAACCTTTCTTCAAACAGAGGTGTTTTCTGCAGATTCTGTGAAAAAGCAGGTTTTCTGCCGTGACGGGTCTGTGCTCTCCTATGATTTGCTTTCTTTTGATATTGGGTCAAGCGAGCAGGAAAAAGAAGCTTTGCCGATTAAGCCTAATTTTCATTTCACTGATTCAATCATGGATTTTAGAGAAAGCGAGGCGCCTGTTATTGCTGGAAGCGGCGCAGCAGGCCTAGAGCTCGCTCTTTCCGTACAGGCGTGGCGGAAAAAAAACAGCAGAAAAACGCCTGTCGTCCTTGTAGGCCCCGAACCATACATATCGGAAAAATTCAACGGCAAATTGAAAAGCATTTCCCGCAGGAAAGGTATCAGGCTTCTTTCCGAAAAAGCAGAACAAATTCAGCCGCATTCTCTCATTACTTCCTCAGGGAAGGAGATTCCCTTTTCCAGCCTGCTCTTCCTTGGCGGTCCCAGCGCGCATCCGGTATTGGCGAAATCCTTTCTAATGACTGACAGAAACGGGTTTCTGCTGGTGGATTCTTTTCTGGAATCTGTTCAACGGCAAGGGGTTTTTGGCGCAGGAGACTGTGTGACCCTCACGGAGTATCCCTCTCTTCCTAAAAACGGCCTGTATGCGATCAGGCAAGGCGAAATTCTCTGGGAAAACTTCAGAAGATATGCAGATGGACGAACACTGAAGCCCTTCTCACCTCAAAAAAGATATCTGTCGATTCTGTCCATAGGCGACAGAGAAGGTTTTCTTATGCGCGGATCGATTGGGCTCAAAGGATCATTTGCCTGGAAGCTGAAACGGAAGATTGATCAGGATTATATGGGTTCTTTTTAAAGGCTGCCTCATTATTGACGGCAGTTTTTTATTTTGCCTCCGTTAAAGAAGAATAATGATTTTCACGCTCCTGTTGATCTACGTTCCAGGCGGGAGACTCCTGCGGGAGCAGCGGGACAGGTGAGATCTTAGCAGGCGCTAAGGCGCCGAGGAAGCTCACCGCCCGCCCCGCGGAAAGCGGACGCCTGAAACGGAAATCAACAGCCAAATTTAACGAAGCCTGTTTTTAAAAGTTTTTTAAAAATCCTCCTATACAGTAGGGTTATCCTAAGAAATTGGAGGAACCGTTCATGGCAAAGATGGGAAACAAAATGATTGCATTGTGCTCAGCAGCAGTAGGAGCAATTTATATAAGCGGATATACGCTAACCCAGCCGCTTCAGGCTGAGGGCAAACAGCCGGAGCAGAAGGAGGCTTCAGGGCAGCCTGCTGCAGAAACTCAGGCACCTGCACCTGTTGTGGAAAACCCTTCATTCGATCGCGGCCATCATCATCACGGCAATGATGATTTTGATAATGACGGAGATGAGAACAGGGATTGGCAGCAGGACTCAGATGAATCCAATGATGACTCAGGCTCTGACAGCTACACCTTTCACGGCGGCACAGCTGATAACAGCTCTGGACAGGATTCAAGCTCCTCAAGCAGCTCCAATCAGAGTAGTACCCAGGCAAGCTACAAAGACGGAACCTACTCAGGTCAGGGTTCCAATCATATTGGCAGCGTTGAAGTGTCCGTGAAGATTAAAGGCGGAAAAATCAGCAAGGTAGACATTACAAATTGTGATACTCATTACTCAGACTCATACATTCAGAGCTTTCCGGA
This sequence comes from Metabacillus kandeliae, assembly GCF_021166585.1. Lineage (GTDB taxonomy): Bacteria > Bacillota > Bacilli > Bacillales > Bacillaceae > Metabacillus_B > Metabacillus_B kandeliae. Next base: position 87,811 of record NZ_JAJOZE010000011.1, on the reverse strand, counting down.
GGAAGTTGTTCAAAACCAAAGCTCGCATGTCAGTGCTGTCAGCGGTGCCACTCTGAGCGCTGAAGCCTTTGAAGCAGCAGTTGACGAAGCTCTGGCACAGGCAGAGCAGGCGTAAAAGGAGGTTTTCTAAAAATGCAGGCAGTCAACAAACAGGAAGTCTTTACAAAAGCCTCGATCTATATGGATACGACCGTCACCATTCAAGTAGTCTTGCGGGATTCCAATATAAGAAGTGCCTCTCAAGCTGTACAGCGGGCTTTTCTCGCCTTTAGGCATGTTGAGCAGGTTTGCAGCCGCTTTTCCTCTGACAGCGAAGTGATGCAGCTGATCAAAAAAGCAGGCACCCCTCAGCCGGCAAGCGACACACTGTTTGAGGCAGTCAGGTTCGCTCTTGCCGTAGCAAAAGAAACAAACGGCGCTTTTGATCCTGCTATCGGCGGGCTGATGGAAGACTATGGATTTAACCGGCACTACTTAACGAGAAAAAGGCAGCATAGTGATTTGGCCGAAAAGGATGGTGCTTATACAGATATTGAACTGGATGAAGCGGCGCGGACGATTCTGCTGAAAAAACCATTGATTCTTGATTTGGGCGCTGTAGCAAAAGGGCTTGCGATTGACCTTGCAGCGATGGAGCTGAACAAATTTGAAGGATTTTTAATAAATGCGGGCGGCGATATTTACGCCGGGGGTTTAAATGAACATGGTGAAAAGTGGAAGGTCGGCATTCAGGATCCTGCTGAAAAGGATAAGCTTGCCGGCACGATTGAGCTTTCGAATAAGGCCATTTGCACTTCAGGCAGCTATGCACGCAGAAGTCCTGTGAATGCTGCTGAGCATCACTTAATGCACCCATCACTGAAAAAATCCGCTGGCAGTCTCGTCAGCTGCACGGTCCTCGCGCCGTTTGCCATGATGGCTGACGCTTTTTCAGCTGCAGCATTTATCCTCGGCCCTGACAATGGAAAAGCTTTGCTGGAAAGAGCAGGCCTGCAGGGGATGCTCATCGAGCCTTCTTTTCACACTGCGTTTTCAAAAGGAATGGAGGAAGTATTAGGATGAATACACATCAAACAAGAGCAGGCCGATATGAAAGAATCGAGGACCGGGCCGCACCGCACCCCCTCCAGAAGTTCTTTAGAACCCCAAAAGGGTATGTGCTGGCTATTCTCTTTATTTTAGGAGCAGCCGGAAGCCTGCATGCAGGAGGAATGGAAGGTATTAAAAGCACCGGGATTGCCGTTTTAACGGCTGCGGTGCTGGACAGTATTTTGTCCTTCAGATTAAAGAAAAAACTTCGGCTGCCAGATGGCGCGATCTTAACAGGCCTGATCATCGCCCTCGTTCTTAATCCGGCTGAACCGGCATACGTTCCTGCAGCGGCATCTGCTGCAGCGATCCTGTCCAAGCACCTGTTTAGAGTAAGGAAAAAGCCGCTGTTCAATCCGGCTGCCTTCGGACTGCTTGCGGTTCTGCTTCTGTTTTCAAGCGGTCAAAGCTGGTGGGGAAGCCTTTCGCTTCTTCCCGTATGGTTTGCGGCAATTCTTTTGATTGCAGGCTTTTTGGTCACAAGCAAGGTCAATAAATTCCCGCAGGTGCTCTCTTTTATGGGAACGTATTGCCTTATCATGCTCATCATGGCTTTCATGGGGACTGGTGCTGTATCAGATGCCCTGCGCAATCCTTTCATTAACTCTGCTTTGTTTCTGGCCTTTTTCATGGTAACCGACCCGCCGACATCGCCGGCAAAATACAAGGATCAGGTGTGGTTCGGGATCATTGCCGCTCTTGTAAGCTGTGCTGTATATTTCCTTTTTGGCGGTTTGTCTTATTTATTAATAGGACTGCTTGCGGCAAATGCATGGAAAGCTTTTTTTACAGGAAAAAAGCTGAAAATAGCATAATGCAGATGGACTCTTAGTTTCCCTCCTTCCATTTAATAGAGCAGCCGTTCATGTTATAATATACGGATCAATATACGGAAGCCATGAAAGCCTCCGCATATGGAGGTGGAACAGATGAACAAAAGATGGACAATCAGTGAAATCAGAGAATTTGTTGAAAAAAATTCAGATAGTAAACTCCTTTCAACGGAATACCATGGTTTTTCTCAAAAGCTGCAATTTCAATGTGCCTGCGGCAATACCTTTGAAAAAACATTTACTAAATTCAAAAACAAAAACCAGCGGAAATGTGATGTATGCCAGCCGCCAAAAGAATCGCGATGAGCTATGGCAAACAAAAACCCCCAGCAAACTTTTTAAGCCTGCTGGGGGTTTTAATTTTATTCCTTATTATCCTTCCTGCGGACTCCCGTGTCCAAGCCTCTTCCCCTCTGCATCCTTGGCTGCATCATCCAAAGAAACATCTCCGGTTTCAGGTGCCCAGGCAATCGAAACGACCGCACCGATTAATAATACGCCTGCAAGCCAAAGCATTGAGGGCCCGAGTCCAATTGATTCCATGCTGACCGGAAGAAAAAACGTCCCAATGGCTGCTCCAATTCTGCTTAAGCCATTGGCAAGGCCGATGCCGGAACCTCTGATTTCTGTTGGAAAAAGCTCTGCCGGGTACACCTGGGTAATATTTGAGAAACCTGACATGACAAAGGTAAAGAGCAGAAAGAACGGCATCATGTAAAGAAAAGGACCGTTTGGCCATATGCCGAGCAAAGACAAACTGGCTGCAAGAATCACAAAGGATCCGATTGTGAATTTTCGCCGCGTCATTTTATGCAGGAACCAAAGCCCTGCTATTCCTCCAAGGAGAAGAAAGCCATTAAGAAGAACATTTCCGAGAAACTCATCTTTTATTTTCATCTGTTCCAGGATAAGCGGGAGAAAGGTATAGATTGCAAAATAAGGCAGCACGTTGCAAATATAAAACAGTGCCGCAAAAGCAGTGCGGACAGCGTACTTTTTGCGAAAAAGATCCATGAAACCAAGTGTCCTGCTCTCTTTTTTGACTTCATGAATACTCACATTTGCCCCGATATATTTATGAATAATGGCCTTTGCTTCTTCAATCCTTCCCTTGGACATCAGCCATCTAGGGGATTCAGGCGTGCCGATTCTGAGAATCAGGACGAGAATCGCCGGCAGTGTGCTGCTTGCAAGAAGCCAGCGCCAGGAATCAGGTCCAGCCTGGGCAAGCAATGTTCCTGCAAAATAAGCAGCAACATATCCGACTGTCCACATAACGGTTAATGTTCCGAGCAGGCTGCCGCGGTGTTTTTTGGGTACAAACTCAGATACGAGCGCAGGCCCGATCGCATAGTCAGCTCCAATGCAAAATCCGATAATCAGCCGCAGGATGAAAAGTTCAACAGGGCCCTGTACGAAAAATTGAAGAGCTGAAGCAATAGCTAAAAGTAAAAAATCATATAAATATAATTTCTGCCTGCCAATGGCATCCCCAAGACGTCCCAGCAGGATAGAGCCGAGAAAAATCCCAATAAGCGCTGAGCTTCCGAGCAGACCCATCCACGATGAACCTAGATTCATCTGAGGGCCGATTAAGGCAAGCGCTGTTCCTATGGCGCCGAGGCTGTAGCCGTCTGAAAAATTCGCTCCAAAGGTCAGCGCCGTTATTTTAAAATGAAATTTATTCAGCGGGGCACTGTCCAAATCTTTCACATCATTCAATTTTCTTTTTCCTCCTTCTTTCTCATAACTAAATAACATTACCCTAACTTTTTTGGATCAAACACCTTTGACTGTGACTGATTAGATACGAGCTTCTCGTTTTCTTAATATAACCAAATCTAAAAACAAAAAAGCAGCATGCCTACAGCGTGCTGCTTTGCTTTCCTATTGGAAGCCTGACAATGAAGGCTGTTCCTTTTCCAACGGTGCTGACTGCTTTAATGTCCCCTTTATGAGCTTTTACAATCCATTCTGCGATCGACAAGCCAAGGCCTGTGCCGCCTTCTTTCCTTGTCCTGCTTTTGTCGCTGCGGTAAAAGCGGTCAAAGATTTTCGGCAGATCGCCTTCCGGTATGCCGATGCCGCTGTCCTTCACTTCAATTTGAACAGCATGTGCTTCCTTTTTGCAGGAAATAGCAACCTGCCCCTTTTCCCCTGTGTATTTCACTGCGTTATCCAGTAAGATTAACAGCAGCTGATGAAGCCTGTCCTTGTCGCCTGTGAAATGCAGAGGTTCTGCGGTGCACTTCAGGGTGATTTCCTTCAGCTCCGCAATCGGCTGAAACTGTTCGGCTACAAAAGATACGAGTTCTCCGATATCAAAGCTCTTTTTTTCAATCAGCCGCTCGTTCGAATCTGCCCTTGAAAGAGTTAAAAGATCGCCGACAAGCTTGTTCATCCGCTTCACTTCGTTCAAGCTTTTATAAATTCCTTCGCTTTCCTCTTCAATTGTGTGCCCCGGCTTCCGGAACAGCAGCTCAAGCTGTGTCTGAAGAACAGCAAGCGGTGTTCTAAGTTCATGGGAAGCATCCTGGGCGAACTGCGCCTGCTTTTCCCATGATTTTTGAATCGGTTTTAAAGAGAGCCACGCTAAAAAAGAACCGGCTGTTAAAGAAACGGCCAGAGAGACGGCAATGCCGCTCAATATCAGCTTCAGCAGCTCATCAAGGGCATTTGTTTCAGCATCGATGCTCAGGACAAGCATGACTTTATCTGCTATATCATCTTCGTCCTTATCGAAATCACCCTGTATGCCAGGCGGTGCGCTGACAGTCAGCGTCCTGTACGTCTCTCCCTCAACGGTCCTTGTCTCAGGTTCTTTGCCGCCTGGTGTTAAATCATCCAAGTCTGATGTAAACAGGGCCTTTTCAGGAAACATGCCGACAAATTTATCCTTCTTCCAAAAAAGATAAGCTACTTTGCCGCGGTCAATCTCCCGCTCGTGCGCATGCTCTCCCCTGATCCCTTTGAATCCTTCCCTGTTCATTTGCTCCGCGATCCCTAAAAGCTTTTGATCCGTCTCCCTGAGAAGCACCCGATCCATATAAAAGTACATCGCTATTCCAAAAGCGAGAAGCACAAGAAAGAAGATCAGCGCGTTCCATAGCACAAGATGAAGGCGGGTCTTTTTAAACATTCTCTGTATCACCCTTCAGCATGAAGCCGACTCCCCTGATGGTTTTTAAATATTGATCACATTGGCATTTTGCAAGCTTCTTGCGGAGATGATGAACATATACATCCACAACTCCGACGCCCGCTTCCGAGGAAAATCCCCATAATCTGTTAAAAATCTGATCCCTTATAAGAATCTGCTCTTTGTTTCTTAAAAAATATTCCAGCAGCTGCATTTCTTTTACTGTTAAATGGAGCGGCTGCTCGCCTGCAAAGGCTTCTGTGCCATCCTCTTTCAGCCGGATCGGACCGTAAGAGAGAAAACCTTTGTCCTGCTGTTCATTTTGCCTGAGAAGCACACGCAGGCGGGCAAGAAGCTCCGGTGCGGCAAACGGCTTGATTAAATAATCGTTGGCTCCGGCATCAAGCCCCTTTACCCTGTCATCTATACTGTCTTTTGCTGTCAGAAATAGAACAGGGGTATTCACCTGATTGTTCCGCAGCTCTTTGACGATCTCAACGCCGTTCATTTCAGGGAGCATGATATCCAGCACAATGGCGTCATAAATAGCATGTGAAGCCATAAAATAGCCTTCATCGCCTGAAAGCGAAAAATCAACCTGATAGTTTTCCTCCATCAGAAGTGCCGCAATTCCTTCCAACAGCGGCTTGTCGTCCTCTACAATCAATATCCGCATACCATTCTCTCCTATATATAGACCTTCTTATTAGTATACTTGTTTATTTTTAAAATACTTTTAAACGGCGCATTTTCAATACGGCACTGTTCATTTTTCTGTTGATTTCAGTTCGCAGGCGTTGGGCTTCCCGTCTGCCGCTCCAATCTGCAGGTGCATAAAAACCAACATTCTTCTATAACAAATAAAAACCTCCCAAAACTTCGGGAGGTTCTCTCATTTAGTATTTCATGCCTGCTCCATACGGATAGCTGCCGGGTATATCCACAGGCAGTGTGCCGCCGGGCTGTTTGCCGTAGATGACATCGACGGCCGCTTCAATGGAATTCATGTTTCCTTCGAGCCATTTGTCGAGAGCATAGGAAGCGAGATAAGCGTCAGCGCTTTTCTCATAATCTTTGATGTCATACGGGAGACCGAGCGAAACGGCAATCACCGGTTTCCCCGTCTTTTTCAGGGCTTCCACCAGCTGGGCCTGAGCCTTTGGCAGCTGCCCTTTGGAATGAGTGCCGACGATGATGCGGTCAGCATCCTTCGCAATGGCTGCAGCTTTCTGAATTTCTTCAGAGGTGGGCTCCTGTGATTCTGACTGCCACTGCATCACCTTGTCATTGGAAACTCTTTTCACTTCATTTGCCATCGTATCTGCCTGTACCACACTCGCAATCATCGTCTTCTTTCCTGCATTTTTCTTTAAAGGCAGAACGGAATTATCTTTCAAAAGTGTAATCGATTGAGCTGCAATGCTTTTCGCTATCTTCATATGCTGCTTGCTGCCGACGGTTTTTAGTGCCTTGCTGACTGAAGCGGGCTTTTGCTGAAAAAGTTTGTACTCCAGCTTTTTTATTAAAATTCGTTTCACACTGCTGTCGAGCCGCTTGTTTGGTATTTCTCCGTCAAGGTAGGCATCGTAAAGAGATTGAAAGGTTTCCACTTGTTCTTCATAGGTGCCTGTTGCCATAATCATATCGGCTCCAGCTTTCACCGCCATGACGGCAGCTTCTCCTGCTCCGTAATTATTTTTAATTGCACCCATGTTCATCGCATCAGTAATGATAATCCCTTTAAAATGAAGCTTATCTCTTAAAAAGCCATTCAGAACTTTAGGAGAAAGAGTGGCAGGCAGCTTCGGATCGATCGCGTCCACGATCACATGCGCTGTCATGATAGAGCTAACACCGCTTTTTATAGCAGACTTAAATGGGGGCAACGCTGTTTTTTCGAGATCTGCTAAGCTGTCTTTTACTTCAGGAAGCCCTGTGTGCGAATCAGTGCCCGTATTGCCATGTCCGGGAAAATGCTTGGCAGAAGACATGATTCCTTCTCCTTGAAGTGTCCTTACCTGTGCCGCTGTCATTTTGGAGACAAGGTCAGGGTGGCTGCCGAAGGATCTGACGCCGATCACTGGATTTTCAGGATTTGTGTTCACATCAGCAAGCGGTGAGAAATTCCAGTTCACGCCGAGCGCTTTTGCTTCGATTGCGGTAATCTTTGAAACTTTCTGTGCAGCTCTTTCGCTTTTTGTGGCACCTGTTCCCATTTGCCTGGGAAACATGGTGGATTCATCAGGATAGCGCTGGACAGCACCAAGTCCAAGATCGGCTGCGCCGTATTCGAAATCAGCTCCAATGAAAAGCGGGATGCCGCTTCCATTTTTGCCTTTTGCCCATTCCTGCAGCTGGTTATTATAGCGGACGGTTGTCTTTTTGCTGCGCTTTCCGAAAAGGATGACCGAGCCTGCTTTATATTTTTGAATGATTTCTTTAGTTTGATTGTTTGGCATTTGCCGTTCATCATCGAATGTTGCCGGCATGACCATCTGGCCGATTTTTTCACGTGGAGACATTTGCGACAGGTATTTCTCTGCTTGGGCTGAAAGTGAATGATTCTTGGCAGGAGCAGCGGCAGTAAGAGGGACAGAAGGCAGAAGTAACATGAGGACAGCAATCAGAAGCCACTGAAACCATTTTTTCATCAATATTCCTCCTTATAATGTTAGCGCTTGCATACCGTATTGCTTATACCCTCTTTCTTCCTCCAAACGCCTCGTAACCCTAAAAAAGGGAGAATAAGACTATCTAGATTTTTGGCAAAAAAATACGGCGAAACGGATTTCCCGTTTCGCCGCATTCTTATTTTTTATGCATTTTAAACTCCAGGAACAGTTCGTTGTAATGAGCAAGCATTCTTTTCCCAAGGTTCTGGTAAACCTCCAGTTTATCCGTTACATCAGGATCAGGATAGAATCGCTTGTCTTCTGCGATTTCCTTCGGCAAATAGTTCAGCGCCTTTTCGTTCGGCGTGGAGTACCCGACATACTCAGCATTTTGAGCCGCATTTTTCGGATCCAGCATAAAGTTGATGAACTTGTGGGCACCTTCCACATTATTCGCTGTTTTCGGAATAACCATGTTATCGAACCAAAGATTTGAGCCTTCCTCAGGGACGACATAATCCAGCTTATCATTCTCGCCCATAATTTCAGAGGCATCACCGGACCAGACGACACCGACTGCTGCTTCTTCATTGGCAAGCAGCATTTTGATTTCATCGCCGACGATTGCTTTCACATTCGGGGTAAGCTTATCAAGCTTCTGCTTCGCCTGCTGCAAATGGGCCTCTTTTGTATCATTCAGGGAATAGTGAAGGCTGTTCAGACCCATTCCCATTACTTCCCTTGCTCCGTCAGCCAGCAGGATTTGATTTTTCAAATCTTTGCCCCATAGATCATTCCATGAGGTAATCTTTTTGCCGTGAAGCATGTCTGGATTATAAACAATCCCGACCGTTCCCCAGAAATAGGGAATGGAATATTTGTTGCTGGGATCAAAGGATAAATTCAGGAACCGGTGATTAATATATTTCAAATTCGGAAGCTTTGACTGATCAATCGGCTTCAGCAAATGCTCTTCCTTCATTTTGCTGATGGCATATTCAGAAGGTACAGCAACATCAAAGGTGGTTCCCCCCTGAGCGATTTTTGTCATCATTGCTTCATTGGAGTCAAAGGTTTGATAGATGACCTTTATTCCTGACTCCTTCTCAAATTTAGTAATCAGTTCAGGATCAATGTAATCGCCCCAGTTGTAAATGGTCAGCGTATTTCCGCCTGAATAGCCTTCAGAAGAATTCATTTCGGAAATGACGTACTGCAAAAGAAGAGCGATTACTACAATGGCAAGAAAAGCACGGACAAGCTGCTTCATTTCACAGCCACCACGCTTTTCGGCCGTTTATTCCGCTGATTCAGGAAGTAGTAGCCAACCACAAGGATGATGGTGACAAGAAAAATCAGCGTTGACAAAGCATTGATCGGCAGGGAGATCCCCTGACGCGCTCTTGAATAAATTTCAACGGATAAAGTGGAAAAACCGTTTCCAGTCACAAAGAACGTAACCGCAAAATCGTCAAGCGAGTACGTCAAGGCCATGAAAAATCCAGCGAAGATGCCTGGTGTAATAAACGGCAGCACGACTTTTGACAGCACTTCAAACCGGCTTGCACCTAGGTCCCTTGCAGCGTCTATCAACGTCGGGCTCATTTCCTGCAGCTTCGGCAGCACCATCAGCACAACAATCGGAATACTGAAGGCCACATGAGACAAGAGCACGGAAATAAAGCCAAGCTTAACACCGGCAATCGTAAACAAGATCAGGAAAGAAGCACCGATAATGACATCGGGACTTACAATCAGCACGTTATTCAGACTGAGAAACGTATTTTTCGTCTGGCGCTTTTTCATATTGTTAATAGCAATGGCCCCCATCACTCCAAGAATCGTTGCAATTGCAGAGGAAAGCAGGGCGATGACCAGTGTATTTAAGACAATAATCATCAGGCGGGTATCCTGAAACACTTCTTTATACCATTCAAGGGTAAACCCTTCAAAATCATGCATATCTCCGCCGCTGTTGAACGAGTAATACATCAAATAAAAAATCGGCAGATACAAAATCGCAAAAACGAGCACGAGGTAAAGGGTTGAGCCAACTTTTTTCTTTTTCATTTTTCAGCCCTCACTTCCTGTTCCCTGTCAGAATCATAATAATAGCCATGGCGATGATTAAAAATACCGCGATGGTGGCCCCCATGCCCCAATCCTGTGTGACAAGAAAATGCTGTTCTATTGCTGTACCAAGCGAAATAACCCGGTTTCCGGCAATAAGGCGCGTAATCATGAACAGGGAAAGTGACGGGATAAATACTGCCTGGCAGCCCGCTTTTACTCCATCAAGCGTAAGCGGAAACACCACTCTCCGGAACGTCATCCAGGAAGAGGCGCCAAGATCTCTTGCCGCGGCTGTCAAGGACGGATTCATTTCCTCCAGTGCGTTAAAGATCGGCAGAATCATAAATGGGATAAAAATATACACTGAAACAAAAACAAAGCTGAAATCTGTGAAAAGAATCTGCTGCTGGCCGATTCCAACCATCTCTAGCACAGCGTTTGCCGGTCCGTATGTCCCGAAAATGCCGAGAAAAGCATATGTTTTCAGCAGCAGGTTGATCCATGTTGGCAAAATAATCAGCAGAATCCACAGCTGTTTATGCTTCGTTTTTGTCAGTAAGTAAGCTGTCGGATAAGCAACAAGCAGGGAAAACAGCGTAATCAGAAAAGCATACCAAAAGGAACTGATTGTCATTCTTAAGTAAACAGGTGTGAAAAAGCTGGCATAGTTTTGAAAGGTAAAATGCCCTTCAATATCAAACAATGAATAATAGACAATAAGAGCGATCGGGGCCGCGACAAATAGCAGTATCCAGAGCAAATAAGGAGCAAAGTAGACGTTTCGTATCGCTCTATTTTGCATTTCCGGCCTCACTGTATGCTTCCAGGCGCTTATCAAACTCTTCTTCTGATTCATTAAAGCGCATAACATGGATGGCTTCCGGATCAAAACTTAATCCAATCTCGTCGCCGACAACCGCTTTTTTCGTTGAATGAACAAGCCACTCATTGCCAGCTTCGTCATAGCAGCAAATTTCGTAATGCACCCCTCTGAACAGCTGGGAATCCACTTTCACGTGCAGCTTCCCCTGCTCCTTGCGGGTAATTTCCAAATCCTCCGGACGGATCACCACTTCAATCGATTCATTCGGGTTTAAGCCCCTGTCCACGCACTCAAACTGCTGGCCGGCAAATTCCACCTGGAAATCGCGGATCATTTTTCCCGGTGCAATGTTTGACTCGCCGATAAAATCAGCCACAAAACGGTTAATCGGTTCATCGTAAATGTCTGTCGGCGTTCCGCTCTGTTCAATTCGGCCTTTGTTTAGTACAAAAATTTCATCAGACATCGCAAGTGCTTCTTCCTGGTCATGCGTGACGAAAATAAACGTAATGCCAAGACGGCGCTGCAGTTCGCGAAGCTCATACTGCATCTCTGTTCTGAGCTTTAAATCAAGGGCAGACAGCGGCTCATCAAGAAGAATAACCTCAGGTTCGTTCACAATCGCTCTTGCAATCGCAACCCGCTGCCTCTGACCGCCTGACATCTCACTGATTTTTCTGTGCTCATAGCCTTCAAGGTTAACAAATCGAAGGGCTTCTTTTACTTTTGCTTCTACATCATTGTTCTTCAATCGTTTAATTCGCAGTCCAAAAGCTACGTTTTCGTAAACATCAAGGTGCGGGAAAAGCGCATAATCCTGAAATACTGTATTCACCTGGCGTTTATTCGCTGGAATTTTATTAATCACTTTTCCGTTAAAATAAATGCTGCCTTCTGAAGGCTCCGTAAATCCGGCAATCAATCTGAGAATCGTCGTTTTTCCGCAGCCTGAAGGGCCAAGAAGGGTGTAAAATTTCCCCCGCTCAATTTCGAAGCTTACTTTGTCGAGGACAGCTGTGCTGCTGTCAAATGTCATGGTTACATCCTCAAAGCGGATGATCGTCTGTTCTGTCATGGCGGCCTCCTATAAATAAGAATCTGTAGCGATCAGAAGCAGCTCCGCCGTTCCATCGCCATCATTAAATAGCTGGTGTTCCTCACTTGCCTGAAAATAAATGGATTCGCCCGCTTTGGCACGGTAATACTGCTTTCCAAGCTTCAGGCAAATCCGGCCCTTCAATACATAGCCGAATGTCTCCGAAAGCGAAGGTTCAAAAAGCTTATACTCGCCGCCCTCCTGCAAAGTAATTTTTACCGGTTCCATTTCCTTTTCATTGGATTCAGGTACAAGCCACTCTACTTTGTACCCTTTTTCCTCATCCTCATATTCTCTCTGGTCATCCTCTGTATAAACCACTTTCTGCAGCCGTTCCTCATCATTGAAGAAATCATTCGGCTTGCAGCCAAGCACTTCCAAAATACTGAAAAAGGTCTCAAGAGACGGTGAACTTAAATCCCGCTCAAGCTGGGAGATATACCCTTTGCTAAGATCTGTACGCTCACCAAGCTCCTCCTGGGTCAGCCCCTTCTGCACCCGAAGGTTTTTAATTTTTTTGCCAATCTGCATATGTCAGCCTTCTATCTTGTTTAAAATAACTAAACTTCCAGTAACGAAAGTTTGTTTTAACGAAACTTAAAGTTTACTATCACAATTACTAAATTATACAGACTGCGAGGGAAACTTCAAGGAAAATGTTTGGGGGATTATTGGTAATTGATTTGGACGGGATAGGCTTTTATTTTATGAAATGCCGGCTTTTGAGGGGGAGAAGCGGGTTATAAAGAGGAGCATGCTCAACTATGAGTCTGCAAAACCGCTTTCTGCTCCTTTAAAAAACCTTTTTCGCAGATGGCCACGTTCCATATTCGCCGAACCAGCACACATATTATCCAACCCGAGCAAACATATTCGCCAATCCAGCAGTTATATTCACCAAAACAGCTCTTATATTCACCAGCCGGATATTTCAAAAGAGTCAGCCGCAAATTCACTCATACAGCCATTTCTAAAACAAAAGCTGTGTTAAAGAAGAAGGTTGATTTTTACGCACCTGTTGATTGGAGTGGCAGGTGGGAGACTCCTGCGGGAGTGCAAGTGACGTGAGACCCCGCAGGAGTGAAACGACGAGGAGGCTCCCGCACTGCCCGCGGAAAGCGGACGCCTGCAACGGAAATCAACAGCCAATTTTAACAAAGCTAAAACAAAAAAAGACCCCAAAAAGAGGTCCTTCACTGCTCACGTTATAAATGTCGGTTTGTGCTGCTTCAAAGACGGTTCGCCGAGCTGAAGCGGCCGTCCAGTATGCACGTCAAGCACTGTTGAGGCTTCAGCGAACCAGCAGTCCGGAGCTTCGGCGCCCCAGAATGTCTGCCGCCGCTTGTCATTGATATCCCATCTGATCGGTTCAAAATCAGGATCGATTGTGAGGTAGTCGCCGTTGTACAGCTCAATCCGGTGACCGTCCGGATCTCTTAAATAAAGGAAGAAGGCATTGGAGAGGCCGTGCCTTCCAGGTCCTCTTTCGATACTTGCGCTGTAGCCGAGTGAAGCCAGCACATCGCAGCCCTGGATCAAGGCCATTGGGTCGCTCAGCCAGAAAGCGACATGGTGAAGGCGCGGTCCTGGTCCGTTCATAAAAGCTGTATCATGAACACCGGGCTTTCGGAACAGCCATGCTGCCCAGATGCGGTCATCTTCAGCTGCCGTGTATTCAGAGCACCTGAATCCGAGCTCACCGATGTAAAATTGATAGGCTTTCTCCACATCTGTGACCATGCAGTTGAAGTGGTCGATGCGCTGAACCTTTGCTCCCTGGTAAAGGTCATAACGCTGCAGCAGTCTTTCTGCCCGGTCCATTTTTGCATAAAATTCAAGCGGCATGCCGTTGCTGTCCTGTACGCGAAGGGCGCGGCCGAGAGCGTGCTGCTCGCCTTCTGCAAGCCATTTTGTTTTCATGCCCTTTTGTTCGAACAGAGCCTGCAGTTTATCAAGATCTGCATCCTCTGATACTTTGTAGCTGATCGCTTCGACAAATGGCTGCTGGGCTTTTTTCAGCAGCAGGCTGTGATGACAGTGTTCTTCAAGCCCTCTCAAATAAAGATGGCTGCTGTCTGACTCTGTCACCGCAAAGCCGAGACCCTTTACATAAAACTCGCGTGAAGCGTCAAGGTCTGTTACATGCAGGACGGCCCTTGCCGCCCGGAGAATGTTAAAGTTCACCCTGTTTTCCCCCCCTTATACTGACGTGGACAGCGGCTTTGTTGATCCTGAGCGGCCGAGGAAGTCTTTGATTCTGTCTTTGAATATCTCTTTCTCGTATTGATCAAAGTACGTCATCCCCATGCGGACGGGATCGCCGAAAAAGTAGTATTCATAATGAGTCTGCCTGCTTCCGAAGGCACTCATTGTCACATCCCAGGCAAGGCGGAACAGCTGCACCCGCTCATAGCCCTCCAAATTTTTCCCTTGCAGGCCGCGATGGATCAGCTGGCCGATTTCATCATTTTCAAAGTCTGCCTGCGTTGGAATGCCCATTAATCCTGATGCCCCGAGCACCCGGATGATTTCAGTCAGGCTTGGATAAATCCTTGGAAACCAGTTTCTTGCCGCATCAAGCGCCGCATAGTCGGGTGTCATTGTGCCCCATTGATCAGGCTTAGCATTATGTTCCGCTCTGTAAAGATGGGATTTCATCGCTTCAAGCGTCAGCATGATTTCAGTGCCCTTGTCTTTTACATGCTGAAAACCATCAATGCCGATTGCATCCATCACAGAAAGCGCAATCCCCAGCAGGAATTCTGTTTTGATCACGTTTTTCGCAACGACTTGATGCGCCATGTGCACAACAGCATTTGTTTCGCGAAACGTTCTGTTGCAGATGGAGGAATTGCCGCACACAAAGACGCGGTCCCATGGCACAAAAACATTTTCAAAAGAAACGATGGCATCTCCTTCTTCGAAGCGGGAGGAAAGCGGGTGGTCCCATTCATTCCGGCCAGTGTCAAAGCTTTCGCGCGAAATGAATTTCAGTCCTTCTGTGTTGTTAGGGATGGCGAAGGCAAGAGAGTAAGGATCATCCAGTTCGCCTGCCTGTTTCACCGTTGACGGGAATACGAGTATTTCGTCTGTAATTCCCCCCTGTGTGGCTAAAAGCCTTATCCCGTCTACAATGATGCCTTTCTCGTTTTTCTCCACAAGGTGAAGCGCCACGTTCGCATCCTTCTGCTCAAACTGAGCCTTTGCTCTGTTAACCTGCGGATGTATTAAAGTATGGGTAAGGCTGATGTCATTTTCGCGGGCATATTCATAGTAATTTTTCACATTATCAGCAAATTGCTGTCCGGCTTCTTCAAAAAAACTTGAGGAAGCGCCCATTGCCATAACCTCTGCGTTCAAATAGTCCGGCGAGCGCCCCATCATGCCGCCTGATGTCATCGCCCATTCCTGTGTTGCTTCACGCCTTTTGATCAGATCATCAATCGTTTTCGGCTGCAGGAAGGTCATTCCTGCCGGATTCCCTGTCAGCGGTGACGTGTAAAGCATTTTATCAGCCTTTTCATGCTGCAGATCGTACAGTCTTGCCATTGACTTGATCACTCCCTTAAATGCGGAGTGCTCTGTTACGTCCTTCACTCTTTCGCCGTGAATGTATATATTGTTGTTCGCCGCCTTTAAGCGGCTGATATATTCCTGGCCTGTTTTTGCGGGCATGGTTATTCCCCCTTTCCAAATTGCGGGATGTGGTGATTTCCGAGCGCCACATGAATGACCTTCGGCTCTGTATAAAAATCAAAGGCATAATGCCCGCCTTCTCTTCCGATGCCGCTTGCTTTCATGCCGCCAAACGGAATTTTTAAATCGCGCACATTCTGCGAGTTAATCCAGATCATTCCTGCCTCAACAGCCTGCGCAACCCTGTGGCCCCGCTTCAGATCGTTTGTCCATACATAGCCGGCAAGCCCGTACTTCACGTCATTGGCTGCCTGAATTGCCTCTTCTTCCTTTTCAAATTCAATAATGGAAAGTACAGGCCCAAAAATCTCTTCCTGACAGACCCTCATGCTGTTATCCGCATTCAGAAAAACAGTCGGCGGCACGAAATTTCCCGCTTTTATGTCTTCCGGCACTTTTCCCTGGTAAACCTCGCACCCTTCTTCTCCGGCAAGCTCGATATAGGAATTCACCTTGTTGCAGTGTTCCTTCTCAATGAGAGGGCCGAGCTCTGTTGACGGATCCATCGGGTCGCCGATTTTAATATGATCAATCCGCTTTTTTAACGCTTTTGTAAAAGCATCCTTTATGCTTTTATGCACAAGGACGCGGGAGTTCGCTGTACAGCGCTCACCGTTGAAGGAAAAGATTCCCCAGACGGCTGCATCCAGCGCCCTCTCAAAGTCTGCGTCATCAAAGATAATGAGCGGTGATTTGCCGCCAAGCTCCATTGAGGTCTTTTTCAGGCTGTCAGCAGCATTTTTAATAATAAGTGAGCCTGTTGACGTTTCTCCTGTAAACGAAATCGCTTTTACATCAGGATGGGCCACGAGTGCTGCGCCGGCTGTTTCTCCGTATCCGTGCACCACATTGAACACACCATCTGGCAGCCCTGCTTTATCGATAACCTGAGCCAAAATATTGGCGCTCACCGGTGAAAGCTCAGCCGGCTTCAGCACGACCGTATTCCCTGTTGCCAGTGCAGGAGCCACCTTCCACGTTTCAAGCATAAATGGCGCATTCCATGGAGTGATAAGCCCGACAGGACCGAGGGGCTTATGGATCGTGTAATTTAAAAATTCGCTGTCTGATTGGTACGCATCCCCGTGAAGTCTTGCTTCTACCATGCGCGCGTAAAAGCGAAAGTTTTCAGCCGATCTTGCCGTCATGTTTCTCGTCTGGCTGACGGGAAGGCCTGTATCATAAGCTTCCAGTATCGCGATTTTTTCAATTTCCTCATCAATCACATCAGCAATGCGGTTGATATACTTCATTCGCTCAGAAATTTTCATGGAGCCCCATGGTCCGTTCTCAAAAGCTGCCTTTGCAGCAGCCACTGCTTTTTTGATATCTTCCGCTCGCCCTTCAGCCGTCCTATTAATCTTTTCATTTGTATAAGGGTTGATGTTGTCAAAGGCTGCGCCGCTTTCAGCAGGAAAAAATTCTCCGTTTATATAAAGCTGTATATCTTCCACATTTGCGGTAACTTCACTGATCAGTTTTTCAGAAACCTTTAAAGCCATCGTGTTCCCTCCCCTTTAAGGCGCCACTGTATCTGACAATGCGACGTATTTGCTTAGTACCTCTCTCACTTCTTTTTGCAGCTCCGCTGATGGCAGATCCATCGGCAGCCTGAGCACAGGCTTAATTTTGCCCATCATGCCGAGTGCTGCTTTCAAGGGAGCAGGATTTGTATCCTTAAAAAGAACATCATTCAGCTCCATCAGTTCATAATGCAGATTCAGGGCGGTATCTAAATCTTTTTCCACCCAGGCATCATAAATCTGCGCCACTTTGTCAGGCAGGATATTAGCTGTGGCGCTAATATGCCCAGCTCCGCCTATTGCCAGCATCGGATAGCATAAAAGCTCAATTCCGGAGTAAAGAAGAAAGTCGCGGCCGCACGTTAACAGCACCCTATTCACATGCTCGAAATCTTTGTTTGACTCCTTAATGCCGATGACGTTCGGGCAGTCTTCCTTAATCCGCGCGAGTGTTTTAACGTGAAGGTTGACGCCCGTTCTTCCCGGAATGTTATAAATGATCACCGGAAGATCCACAGAATCCGCAACAGCCTTGAAATGCTTGTAAAGAGCATGCTGTGATGGCTTGTTATAGTAAGGCACGATGACCATCGCCGCATCTGCTCCAATTTCCTGCGCTTTTTTTGTTAAATACAGGGTTTCCTGATGATTGACAGAACCTGTCCCCGTCACAAAGGGGACTCTTCCCTTCACCGCCTGATGCGCTGCTTCCATTAATTGAACCCGCTCATCTGCCGTAAGCGAGCTCGGCTCACCTGTTGTTCCCGTAACAGAAATGCCGTGTGTTCCGCTCTCAATATGCCAATTGATCAATGCTTTGAAAGAATCATAGTCAATACTTTCATCTTCATAAAACGGTGTCACAACAGGGGCAATGGAGCCTCTCAATCTTTGTTTTGCTTCTTGATATGAATTCATTATTTTTCACTCCCCGCTCTAATGAAAGCCCTTTCAAAAAGACTGTACCATGTGGTATCCTATATGAAAAATATGTATTTCATTGGTTTTCCATACAAAAAACGTATAGAAGGGGCATTGCCGATGGAGATGAAACAGCTGCATTACTTCTGCACCATCGTGGAAGAAGGCCAGATTACAAGAGCTGCCAAAAAGCTGCATATGGCACAGCCCCCTTTGAGCCAGCAGCTGAGGCAGCTTGAGGAAGAATTCGGCGTCAAGCTGTTTGAACGGAACGGCCGTTCACTTGAATTGACAGGGCCAGGCCGTATCCTTTATAAAAGGGCAAAGGATCTTCTCGCACAGGCGGCTGATGCTGCGGAAGAAGTGAAAGAAACTGCTGAAGGCGTGAAAGGCGTTTTATCTGCCGGGGCTAATAAATCCTGCTTTGCCCAGCTTGCAGAAAAAATCCGGATTTTTCGCGAAGCCTATCCTTTCACATCCTTCAAGCTCAGAGAAGGCGATACCTTTGCCATCAGCGAGCTTTTAAAGCAAAGGGAAATCGAAATCGGCATTGTCCGGCTTCCGCTTCCAGGTGAAGAATATTCCATGCTGATGCTGCCTGCTGAGCCTTACGTTTTTGTCCTCCCAAAGGAATGGCATCATGCTCCTGGTCCATCCATTACCTTAGAAGAGATGGCACGCTTTCCGCTCCTTCTGCTCCATAGAATTAACGGTGCGGGCCAGTTTGAACTAATTATGAATGAATTTAAAAAACGCGGGCTTTCTCCTGAAATTGTGTGCGAATGCCCTGATCCATCTATGCTCCTCTCCCTTGCCGCCAATGGAGTCGGAGCCACCATCGTTCCAAAATCCACTCTCCAGTCGCTGCAAATGACCCACATGGCTGCTCTTGAAATCGAAGGAGAACCTCTCATCTCAGAATCTGCTCTCATCTGGCTGAAGGACCGCTACTTATCTAAAGGCGCCCGCCGCCTGATTGACATCTTTCAAAACACGCTATCTCTCAAAGTTTAAACAAACGTTTGATTTTTAAGGAGGCTAAGCATGAAAAAGGTTTTAGCTAGAATAAGAGGAACACTGACCGAAGCCGGGGCCATTGATCACAAACTATTTTATAAAGGAAAAGAAGTATCCCTCTTTGACATCGGGGCGCCCGTTCAAGGTACTGTCTACGGCACTCTATTAAACTTTAAAGGCGAGCTTGAAGCATTGGCAGACAAGCTTTATCAGCCGCCGTACAAAAAACCGCCGGAATCGCCTGTACTATACATAAAACCGCGGAATACGCTTGCTGGTCCTGAAGCTTTTGTTCCTTTTCCAAAGGACGCCGAGAAGCTTCAAATCGGTGCAGCGCTTGCTATTGTAATCGGGAAAGATGCAAAAAATATAAAGCCTGAGGAGGCTGCCGCCTTTATCGCTGGCTATACCATCGCCAGTGATATCAGCCTTCCCCACTCAAGCTTCTTCAGGCCGGCAGTAAAAGAGAAAGCAAGAGACGGATTCTGTCCAATCGGTCCATGGATCGTGCCGTCTCTGGAGGATCCAGACGACTTAAGAATCTCGGTTTTTGTAAATGAGGAGCTGCGGCAGACGAACAAAACATCTGACCTAATCCGGCCGGTCTCTGTGCTGCTGTCAGATGTCAGCCGGTTCATGACCCTTTCTGAAGGAGATGTGCTTTTGGCAGGTATTGCGGAAAACCCGCCTCTTGCAGGGATCCATGACAGGGTCAGAATTGAAATTGAAGGCATTGGCTCTCTGGAGCATGCATTTGTTCCTGAGACTGTTTCGCTAAAGGAGGGAAGGCTATGAAGACGGCACGTGTGCAGTACAATGGAAAAGTTATTGCAGCAGCAGAAAAAAACGGCCTGCTGCTGCTTGAGGATGGTTCGGCAGTCAAAGAAGACGAGGTTATCTGGCTCCCCCCTGTTGAACCCGGGACTGTTTTTGCCCTTGGTCTGAACTACGCTGACCATGCAAAAGAGCTCGATTTTCAGGCTCCTTCTGAACCTCTCGTTTTTCTGAAAGGACGCAGCACTTTTACAGGACACCTTGGTAAAACACCAAGGCCTGAAGGGGTCACTTATATGCATTACGAATGCGAGCTTGCAGTCGTCATCGGCAAGCAGGGCAAAAACATTCCGCGCGAAGAGGCGTATGATTATGTACTGGGCTATACCGTAGCCAACGACTATGCTTTCCGGGATCTTCTGGAAAACTACTACAGGCCGAACCTTATTGTAAAAAACAGGGACGCCTCCACACCTGTCGGGCCTTGGCTCGTTCCGGCGGAAGACATTCCAGATCCCATGAACCTTGTTTTGAGGACTTATGTAAACGGTGAGCTGACACAGGAAGGCTCAACGAAGGACATGATTTTTGACATCCCGGCTCTAATACAATATTTGAGCAGCTTCATGACTTTAAATAAAGGCGATATGATCCTAACGGGAACGCCGAAAGGCTCTGTTGATACTCCTGTTGGAGCGGAAGTTGTTACAGAAATTGAAGGCATCGGCAGGCTCGTCAGCACGGTTGTCAGGGAGGGATAAACTATGCCGCACATCATTGTTGAGTACACAGGCAATATCAAAAAGGAAGCGGACATCCCGCACCTTTTAGAAAAGATAAACGGGGTTCTCATCTCAAAATCCCCGCTGTTCCCTGTCGGCGGCATCCGCTCGCGGGCCATTGAACTAAAGGATTACAGAATAGCAGACGGCCAGGAAGATGATGCTTTTGTGCACTCAACTTTGAAATTAGGCGCCGGACGATCGGAAGCTGATAAAAAAACTGTCTGTGATGAACTGTTTGCCGTCATAAGCGAGCACTTCGAAGAACTTTTTGCCAATAGGTACCTCGCTTTATCCCTTGAACTGTATGAATTCAGTGAAGCTGGGACGTATAAGCGGAATAACATCCATGAAAGGTTTAAGAAATAGGGGGATATCGGCGGATGACGATTGGATATCGGCGGATTGCTCCTTTATATCGGGCACTTTCCTCTGAATATCAGCGAACTTCACCTTATATCGGCGCGCTGCTCTTAGGCAGTTTAAAACCGGCTTCTTATTAACTAAGAGCCGGTTTTTTGGGCTGGTTCTTTTATTTAAAGCCGCTCATTTCATTAATATCGCCGCTGTACAACAAATAGCCTGCCTATATCGGCGGATGGCGGGCAGATATCAGCGGATTGCGATTGGATATCGGCGGATTGGTGCCGGATATCGGCGGATTACTCCTTTATATCGAGCACTTTCCTCTGGATATCGGCGAACTTCAGATTATATCGGCGACCTGCTCCCCGGCAGTTTAAAACCGGCTTCTTACTAACTAACAGCCGGTTTTTTGGGCTGGTTCTTTTATTTAAAGCCACTCATTTCATTATTATCAACGCTTTCCAATAAAATAGCCTGCCTATATCGGCGGATGGTGGTTTGATATCAGCGGATGGCGAGCTGATATCGGCTGATTGGTAACGGATATCGGCGGATCGCTGCTTTATATCGAGCACTTTTCTCTGGATATCGGCGACCCTTCAGAATATATCAGCGATCTGCTCTCCGGCAGTTTAAAACCGGCCTTTTATTAACTTGGCTATGTTAAAAAAGAATGCTGATTTAATACACCTGTTGATTGGAGCGGCAGGCGGGAGACTCCTGCGGGAGCAGCGGGACAGGTGAGACCCCGCATGCGCTTAAGCGCAGAGGAGGCTCACCGCCCGCCCCGCGGAAAGCGGACGCCTGCAGCGGAAATCAACAGCCAAATTAGATAAAGCAATTAACTTTTATTGCACTTTTTCTTTACCAAAAATAAGCTGCAACGATGTTTGGTATACTTAAAATAAAAAATTCTTATCTTGAGAGGAGGGACCAGTATTCTTGATTCATTTTCCGTGTTTGTAGCAGTCGCAGAACAGCGTCATTTTTCAAAAGCGGCTGAGCTGCTTCATTTATCACAGCCTGCTGTCAGCATGAAAATCCGCAGTCTTGAAAAGGAATTTGGAGTGAAGCTTGTGGAGCGTTCATCCAAGATGGTGAGACTGACCCGTTCAGGGGAAATTCTCTATAAACATGCCAAGCAGATTCTCAGGGAATATGAGATCGCAAGGCAGGAAATGGATGAGCTGTCTCATACAGTAACAGGGGCGCTTCATATCGGGTCAAGCTTTACAATCGGAGAATACTTGCTGCCGGAAATTCTCGCAGACTATGCGAGGCAATATCCGAAGGTCGATATAGAAGTGACGATTTCCAATACAGATGAGGTCAAAAAAGGGGTTCAGACAAATCTCTTTGATATCGGACTGATTGAAGGCCATGCAAGCGAAAAGGATCTGAACATTGAACCGTTTATGGAGGACCAGCTGATTTTGGTTGTGCCCGCGAAGCATCCTCTTTCACAGACAAGGACCGCAGATCAGGAAGCGCTTCAAAACCAAACCTGGATTTTTCGGGAGCATGGTTCAGGAACCCGAACATACAGCGATGAGCTGATAAAGCAGCTTGGTTTGGCTGTTTCCAAAAGCTTTACCTTCAGCAGCACTCAAGGGGTAAAAGCAGCGGTTATTTCTGGTCTCGGCATTTCCCAGCTATCTGGCCTGACGGTTAAAAAAGAGCTGGAAGCAGGAGAATTGAAGGCTATTCAAATGAAAGACTATCAGCAGATCCGGCCATTTTCCTTTGTAAAAAGAAAGCAGGCCGGAACAGCTAATGCAGCCGCAGCTTTTATGGAAAAAGTGCGCGCCTTTGCAAGAATTCATGCAGGAGAGTAAACGCTGTTTGCTCTCCTTCTTCGTATAACGGCTGCTGCCGTAATCAGAACGGCAACCACTCCAACTGCTGATGGCACAGTCACAATCCAGACGGATGGGTGCTCAAAGATCAGCATAATATAGGCCCAGACAAACACTCCGCCGAAAATCAGGTCATTTTGTTTATGCATAAAAAGAGTAGCGAGCAGAATGGACACAGCAAGCATAATAAAGGTCCATCCTCCTTCATTTAGACCTAATAGGCTCTCTGCCCCAATGCTCCTCATCACCACAAAAGCATCCACGATCGTCGCAACTGAAATCCAGGCGATAAACATGGAAACCGGCCATGTAACATAAAGAGACGGCTCATGTTCATTCTTCATTCTCGTATAAGCACCCATCAGCATCAAAAGTGCTCCGGCGATAAAGAAGATTGATGCTTGCTCCGGGATCACAATTGATACTCCTGAAAAAATCATGGCCAGGGCGAGCCACCCTCCGATTCCATCTGTTGCGTCCTTATCATTCTTTTTCTGTTTGGAAAATGAACGGATAATGAGCAAGAATAAGCCTAAGTAAATTAAAAACCATATGGAAAAAGCAAAAGGATGCGGGGTAAAAAGAGGTTCAGCCTGTTTTGGCTCAGAATCAATCTGTCCTGTCTGCGAGGAAATAATCGAACAGACAATCATCGTAATAAACCCGATTGCCAGGAAGCCTCTTATTAAAGCTGGCTGTTTCATGATGGAGTTCCTCCTTATTCACTTCATTTCTTCAAATTTCCCAGGAAATTTGTCTAATGATGAAAATTCCTGTTTATTAGACCTTACCCTGTTTTCCGCCTCCCTATCCATATGAATACTGCAAACACCTTTTTACAGAACATCGTATCGGGAGGCGATATGGATGTATCGCTATTGACAGCAATAAAAAAAGGACCGGCAGCCGGCCCCATCAAGCAAAGATTCCTTTTTTCACTTCTTTCTTTGTGATTTCAACATTCGTCTCGTGGCAGTGTTTTGTAAAAGAAGACGGGAAAGCCATTCTGTTTTCCAGAACTTCTAAAAGCCTTTCATCTTCTTGTGCAACTGCCTGAACAAGCGCTTCTAAATATTCCTCTGCCATTTTGATTCTTGTTTCGGCCTCTTCCATTAATGAAGTGGGATGACCGTGTCCAGGGATTAATAGATTCATATGATGCACATCCATCAGCTTCCTAGCCTTTGCAATGGTCTCAATATATGACTGCGTACTGTCGTAAATAAACGGCAGCTCGAAATCAGACAGGTAATCACCTGCAATCCAGATTCCCATTGGTTCCACAACCGTTATCAGTCCATCCTTTGAATGGCCTGGAGCCAAATAAAAATGGAGCGTTGTGCTGCCTTCTGTCAATGTCTGGCCATCTTTTTCGGCAATAATATCCGCTTCAGGAAATACAATCGGATAATCTCTTCTTATGTAATGGTTTTGATCAAAGGAAATGATCATCTCAAGCTTTTTTTGCTTTTCAGGATGGTCGGCAAATCCCCGGCTTCCGATTATTTTTGCTCCGGGAAATGCTTTGCATCCGATAATATGATCAAAGTCGCCATGCGTGAATAAAAGATAGACCGGCAGATCATCCTGAATATCCTTTACGTGATCCTGTATTTCTTTTATCTCTGAAGGAAGCCAGCATGGATCAGCAACCAGCACAAGGTCAGAAGTTTTAATAACCGTCGAAGTAGTTTGATATAAAGCACTTTGAAATACGGTAACAAAGTCATTTTGAAATTGGATCATGTCTTCCTTGCTCCTTAGACGGGTATTTTTTAAGTACGGATATTTGCTTCGCATTCAGGCTTTAAGTAAAAAGGCTCTGGTAAATTAGGCTGTTGATTTCCGTTTCAGGCGTCCGCTTTCCGCGGGCAGTGCGGGAGCCTCCTCATCGCTGCGCTCTTGCGGGGTCTCCCGTCACTTGCACTCCCGCAGGAGTCTCCCGCCTGGAACGTAGATCAACAGGTGTTCAAAATCATCATTCCTCTTTAAAATAACCAATAAAAAAATTATACCCTGCTTTTGCCATTTCAACGGCCTGTTATCGCCAAATGCTTTAATGCAAGGCTGTTTTGTCCCCGGCAATGCCTCTAATGCGCTTACAAAACATCTCTAAAATGGAATAATACAGGACATAGAGTTATGCTATCAAGTATAATGTCTTTGTTATAAGCCTCTGTTCAGCACGCTGCTGAACAGAGAAGCAAAAAGCATAGAAAATCCTGCAAGGAGGGTTTAAAGTGGAAGGAACCGCCGGACTGCAAATCGCATTATCCTTTTATAAGCCTGAATTTGAAGAAGAGCTTTCAAGCTTCCTGCTCCCGGATGACCAGGCTCAGTTCACCGGTATGCCCTCTGATATGCTGGAAAATTCCAGAAAAGATCAGAGCAAAACACCAGTTGTTCTGACTGCAGGAGAAATGCCTGTTGGATTTTTTTTATTAGAATCAAGCGCACGGATTTTTGACTACTCCAGCAATCCTTTTTCCATGCTTCTCGCCGCTTTTTCGGTCAACTATCAGCATCAGGGAAAAGGGTATGCCAAAAAGGGGCTGCTGCTATTGCCTTCGTTTATGGCTGCTCATTTTCCGGAGTGCACAGCAATTGTCCTTGGCGTAAACAAAAGGAATATCAGAGCTTATCAGCTGTATTTAAAAGCCGGCTTTATTGATGAGGGGAAAATCAAAATGGGGCCGCTTGGGGAGCAGCACATTTTATCGCTAGCATTAACCTAAAAAAGACAGAAGCTTTTCCTAAAAGCTTCTGTCAAGGCTTCTATTTTTTCAGATAGCCGCTCTGGCGAACTTGCATCCGGCATAATCTGGATGTTATTTAGTTAAAGTAAGAGTCCAAATCAATTCCTTTTTTCTCAAACTTGTTTTCAATCGACTTTACGATTAAATGGAGCGTTTTAACTCTGGCATACTTTTTATCCTCGCCCTCAATGATGTTCCAAGGGGCTCTTTTGTGATCCGTATGCTGTATCATATCCTCTACAGCCTCTTTGTATTGGTCCCACTTTTCCCTGTTGCGCCAGTCTTCATCCGTGATTTTCCACTTTTTAAGAGGATCCTTTTCCCTCTCTTTAAACCGTTTCAGCTGCTCTTCCTTCGAAATATGAAACCAGAATTTCTCGACAATATAGTTTTCCTGCGCGAGAATCTTTTCAAAGCTGCTGATTTCTTCATACGCTCTTTTCCATTCTTTTTCAGATGCGAAATTTTCTACTCTTTCCACAAGCACCCTTCCATACCATGAGCGGTCAAACAGCCCGATTTTCCCGTATTTTGGGATGTTTACCCAAAAGCGGTGCAGGTAATGATGCGCTTTTTCTTCACCGGTCGGAGCGGCAGTCGGATGAACCTCAAAGCCTCTGGGATCAAGGCTTTCAGTGACTCTTTTGATTGCTCCGCCCTTACCGCCTGCATCCCAGCCTTCGAAAACAAAAACACAGCCGATTTTGTGATCCAGCAGCGCTCTTTGCAGTCCAAGAAGACGCAGCTGCAGTTTTTTCAGCTTTTTGGAGTACTCCTTGTCATCTTCTATTTTTAAAGACAAATCCACTTGATCAAGCATGAAAATCCCTCCGCTTTCTTTTAGAAACTATTCCCTTCTCTGCAATGGTTAAATCCAATGGGTTTTGCGATAGTGGGCAGGAGACATTTTCATCCGCTTTTTAAAAACTCTGCTTAGATAAAATCCGTTGTTGAATCCGCATTCTTTCGCAATGACATCGATTGTTTTATCTGTCTCAAGCAGCTGCTGCCTGGCCTGCCGGATTCTGATTGATGTTAAATAGTCGCTCGGAGCCATTCCGATGCTCCGTGTGAACCTTCTCGTAAACTGCACAGAGCTCAGGCTCAGCGACTCTGCTAATTCATTCAGCTGAATCTGCTGAAAGGCATGCTTTCTTATATAAAGCACTGCTTTATTAATGAGCTGGTCCTGATGGCGCATCGATTCCAATTCAAAAAACGCCCGCTCGCCTTCTATGGCATACAGATGAAACAAATCGAGAAGAAGATGCTCTTTAATCTTTTTGGATTCCTCATTCTGTTCAAATGCATACCTCTTTAAATACAAATAATCAGACATAACCCTTTCCAAATCCTTCAGCGACACCTTTCCTGCTTCAAGATGTTCTTCCTGCGGAAGCTCAAACTGGAAAAAATGAAAATTCAGCACAGAAAGGGCTTGCCGTTTCATCGGGATGCCGGGCGGGCAAAAAACCAAATCCCCCTTTTGGCACGTTCCTTTTTCATTCAGCACTTCATATGCAAGCTCTCCGCTTTCAATGCAAAAGACACTCCAATAAGGATAGGTATCCTGCTCAAGCAAGAATTTTCCAAGATGGTCCCAATAGGTATGCTGATGGATCACAACCCGGTCAAACAGCTTCATAGAAAAACTCCTTTATTGAAATAAAGTATATATATAAGATTCATTCATGTATGTCTATTTTACCTTAACCGTTTTAAAATAAAACACAAGATAAGGTCATGTAAGCCTTATCATTATTTTAACACTTATTTGTAAGCGCTTAATAATATTTTTGGCATTTTCGTATTATTTGAAATTAAGTATATTCTATGTTTTAGTGAGGGGGTAAAGTTTTTGAAAAAATGGTTTACTTTGTTCACGCTTTCGCTTGGGACCACCTTTGTTTTGATGCTTCCTTATTTGCGGCAAATCTACTATGAACCGATGAGGGAAGCACTCCACCTGAATAATACGAATTTCGGCCTCACGATGAGCGCGTACGGCATTACAGCGATGATCTGCTATTTTCCCGGAGGCTGGGTCGCGGATCGGTTCAATCCGAAGTATTTGCTGTTCGTCTCTTTTCTGTTAACAGGGCTGTCAGGGCTGTATTTTGCCACTTTCCCCGGCTTTACCGGAACACTGCTCGTTCACATCTTCTGGGGAATATCGAGCATTCTGACGTTTTGGTCTGCTTTGCTGAAAGTGGTCCGCTCTCTTGGCGCCTCTGAGGAACAGGGAAGGCTTTACGGCTTCCTTGAAAGCTTCCGCGGAATCAGCTCAACCATTATCGGGGCGCTTGCTCTCTGGATGTTCGGACTTGCTGTACACGAGGCAGCAGGGCTGACAGCTGTTATTCTCTTTTACTCAATTGGCTGTCTTGCAATGGCCCCTGTATCCTGGCTGCTGCTGAGAAAAACACCTTTTAAGAGGTCAAACGAGTCTGTCATCAAAGATGTCCAAAAAATCCTGACGAGGCCAAAGGTGTGGCTGATTGCATTGATGATTTTCTGTGCGTACACAGCCTATGCCGGAATCACATATTTCACACCGTACATGCAAAGCATATATGGTATGAGTGCCGCTTTGGCCGGCATACTGGCGATCGTCAGAACCTATGTGCTTCAGATGGCCGGCGGTCCGATCGGCGGGTTTATTTCAGACAAAGCAGGCTCTGTTACAAGAGTCATGAAATGGGGATTTCTTCTCCTTTCGGCATTGCTTGTCATCCTGCTATTGCTGCCGGATAGCCCTGCCTATCTAATCGCAGTCTTAATCACAATGCTTTTGCTGGTCACGATCATTTTCGCGATCAGGGGAATCTATTTTGCCGCAGTGGATGAAGCAGAGGTTCCCATGCATCTGACTGGTGCTGTTACAGGCTTTGCTTCCTGCATCGGCTATATTCCGGATGTTTTTGTTCCAATGCTTTTCGGAAATTTCCTTGATGCCCATCCCGGCAGAACAGGCTATCTTTATATCTTTGCCTTTCTTGGCGGCATCGCGTTTATCGGTTTCATCCTTAGCCTGGTATTTATAAAAATGAATAGAAAAACAGCTGCTGAACAAACGCCGGCTGTAAAAGAAGCTGTTCAATAACTTGCATACGGAGGAATTACTATGAAAATAACAGGAATTGAGATCAAACAATATTTGCTCCCGCTGGACCCCCCATTTAAAGCAGCCTGGGATCCCGCTCCCCGGAAGCAGTTCGCTTCAACGCTTGTTTACGTCCACACAGATGAAGGCATCACAGGAGTCGGTTCCGGAGATTTGATGACAGGCTTTGAAGGACATGAGCACTTGTTTATCGGACAGGATCCTTTTGATGTAGAAAGGCATGCCAAAGTGCTGGACAATATCGATTTTCACTACGGACGCCCTTGGCCGCTTGATCTCGCTCTTTGGGACATTATTGGAAAAGCATCAGGCCAGCCGGTGTACAAGCTCCTTGGAGCGAAGCAGGACAAAGTGCTTGCCTATGCCTCAACAGGAGAGCTTGTCACTAAGGAAGAACGGGCAGAGCGCGCACTTGGCCTTGCCGAAAAAGGATTTAAAGCGATGAAAATCCGCTTTCATCACAGCAATCCGAAAGATGATATAGCTGTTGTTGAAGAAGTCCGAAAAGCTATCGGAGACAAGATGGAAATCATGGTTGATGCCAATCAAGGATGGAAAATGCCCTGGGACACAGAGCGGACATGGGATTTAAAAACGGCTGCCAATGTCGCAAAAGAGCTTGAACAGTACAACGTTTTCTGGCTGGAAGAGCCGCTTCCGCATGATGATGCAAAAAACATGGCAAGGCTTCGCCAAATGACGAAGGTCCGAATCGCAGGCGGAGAAATGAACCGCCGTTTCCACGAATTCCGCGACCTGTCCAATAAAGGAGCGCTTGATGTGTATCAGCCTGACGTCGCTCTTTGCGGAGGCATCACATACGGCAAAAAAATTGCGGATTACGTGCAGGCCAACGGCAGTGTATACAGCCCGCATACTTGGACAAACGGCATTGGAGTAATCGCCAACCTTCATATCGTTCTTGGCGTCAGCAACAGTCCGTTTATTGAATTCCCATACGATCCGCCGGCATGGTCCATTGAGCGCCGCGATTATGTTCAAACGCCTGAAACGATGCTCAATATTGACAGCGAAGGCTATCTCAGAGCTTCCGGCAAGCCTGGACTCGGCTTTGACCTTGATGAAGAAGCGCTGAAAAAATACGAAATCAATTACTTCTACGTTGGCGAAAAAGAAAGCTAAAGGAGGACGGTTCCCGATGAAAACATATCAAGCATTTATAGATGGACAATTTGTTGACAGTTCAAACGGCGAAACGATGGAAGCGAGAACCCCGGCATCTGACGAAGTATTTGCCGAGTTCCCTTCCTGTACGGAAAAAGATGTAGAAAACGCTGTGGATGCAGCTGCAGCAGCTTATAAAGACTGGAAGAAGCTGCCTTCCGTTGAACGGAGCCAATATGTTCAAAAGCTCGCAGCTCTATTAAATGAAGAAGAAAATCAGGAAAAAATCGGCCGGGCGATCTCTCAGGAGATGGGCAAGCCGCTTTCTGCTGCAAAAGGCGAAGTGGCAGGCGCTGCAGGCCTTGCTGAATACCATTCCCAATGGGCCCGCAGAATTGAAGGCACTATTGTGGATGCCGACTCAAGCAATGAACGCATTTTAATTTATAAAGAGCCTCTCGGTGTCGTAGCCTGCATCGTTCCATGGAACTTTCCAATCTACGTCCTGATGCGGAAGCTTGCACCTGCTCTCATTGCAGGCAATACAATCGTTGCCAAGCCGAGCTGCAAATCGGCCGTTTCCGCGCTGGTATTTGCTGAGCTGATTGAAAAAGCCTGCTTTCCAAAAGGAGTCGTCAACATCGTCACCGGCACAGACGAAACTGCCGGTGATGCATTAACTCTTTCTGACAAAATCAGCATGATTACCTTTACCGGTAGCACGAAGGTAGGAAAAATGATCGCAGAGCGCGCCTCCAAGAATATGGTGCGCACTTCGCTTGAACTCGGCGGAAAAGCGCCGGCCATCGTTATGGAAGACGCAGATCTTGACCTTGCAGCCAAAAGCATTGCAGGCGGAAGGCTTGCGAACAGCGGACAGGTATGCAGCAATACCGAAAGAGTCTATGTCCACAAAAGCATTAAAGACCAATTATTAGAAAAACTGAAAACCGAATTTGAAGCCTGCAGCATTGGCGACGGCTTTGAAAACCCTGATGTGCAGATGGGCTGCATGGTACACAAAAACGAAGCAAAGCGCGTTCATAAGCTCGTAGAAGAAGCAAAATCTGAAGGGGCAGAAGTGATAACAGGCGGCCATTTTATTGAAAATTTAAGCGAAGCCTTTTACCCGCCTACACTTCTTGACAGCTGCAGCCAAAACATGAAAATCGTCAAGGAAGAAGTATTCGGACCTGTTCTTCCAATCGTGACATTCAGCCATATAGATGAAGCCATTCAGCTTGCAAACGACTCGATTTACGGGCTTACTTCAAATGTGTACACAAACAACTACCAATACGTCATGAAGCTGACCACCCAAATTGAAGCAGGCGAAGTGTACGTTAACCGCCAGCAAGGCGAAGCCTACCAGGGCTACCACGCAGGCTGGAAGCAATCAGGCATCGGCGGTGATGACGGTAAATACGGCTTTGAAGAATTTCTCCAGAAAAAGACCGTCTACCTTGACTTTTAACAATCCAACCAAAAGGAGACCTGAGACATGAAGGACTTTCAATACTTCTTAAAAACAAAGGTAATCTATGGTGAAAACAAGTCACTGGAGCTGGCAGAGCACATTAAAGCATACTCTGACAGGAACAAAGCCGTTATCGTCACAGATAAATCACTCGTCAAACTCGGCTTTATAGCACCAATCGAAGCGGCTCTTCAAAAGGAAGGCATCGAAACAAAAGTCTACAGCGATGTTAAAAGCAATCCTGACTTTCAAAACATTGATGAAGCAGCAGCCCTGATCAAGTCATTCGGAGCGAGCGCTGTTATTGGAATTGGCGGAGGCTCTCCGCTCGACACAGCGAAAACAGCGTCTCTTGTGGCAGGCGGTGACAATGGAGCTGGCCACTACTCTCTCATGGCCAACCCGTTCCCTGAAAAAAAAGTGCTCACCATCGCCATTCCGACAACTTCAGGAACAGGTGCCGAAGTGACAAGCACAACCGTCTATTCAGATGAAAAGCACCGCAAGCTTTGGGCATGGGACACAGATATGCTGCCGGAGATCGCTGTCCTTGACCCGGTTCTCACAGCCAAGCTGCCAAACTTCCTGACAGCAGCCACAAGCATCGACGCACTCGTTCATGCTTTGGAAGCCATCACAGGACAGAGCACCAATCCAGTCATCGAAGCAGTCGGCCTGCACGCCATCAGGCTCGTAGCAGAAAACCTTCCCATTGCCATTGAAAAAAATGACGACATGGACGCAAGAGGAAATCTGCTGATCGGCTCCATGCTAGCCGGCATTGCCATCGAGCACGGCGGTACAGGCATCGCCCACAACATCGGGCATGCCCTAAGCACTGTAGGCGGACTGCACCACGGCAGAGCAGTGGCCATCGCTCTGCACCATACTTACGATTGGAACCTCGACAGCCCAAGAACAGCTGTATTCGCCAAAGCCGCAAGGGCACTGGGCGTGACAGATCAGTTCGAAGCAGAAACTGAACTGGCTAAAGCAGGGGCCGCCGCCTGCAAAAAGCTAATCGAAAGCTTACCGATCACACTGGAAGTTTCACAGGACGGACTCTCAGAGAACAGTCTCCAGGACCTCACTGCAGCCTGCCTTGCAGAAGAAAACCAGCCGATGCGGCTGAACAATTGCCGGTATGCGACAGATGAGGAATTGAGAGAGTTTGGGGAGAAGATTTTGGCTTTTCGGGCGGTTACGGTTTGAATGGAGATTAAGCACCCTTTAAAGAGGGTGCTTTTTTTGGTTTTGGGGTTTGTCTTTGGGTTTGGAGGTTCTTTGGTTCTTTGGTTTTTTGGTTCTTTGGTTTTTTGGCTCTTTGGTTTTTTGGCTCTTTGGCTCTTTGGCTCTTTGGGGTTCTTGGGGTTCTTGGTTTTAGGTGTGGTTTAGTACCAGGTCTCTGTCCCCATTATTAATAGGGAGCTGTCCCCCACTTCGTTAATAGACTAAAGCTCTGTCCCCACCCCTTATAGCCCTTGATATGTATGGCTTTTATTAACCTTTACTCTGTCCTTTATTCCTTTAACGGAACAAGGGACAGGTTAGCCCAACCCGGTACCTGTCCCTCAGTCTTGTAAAGGATTGAAGGTGTGTCCCCCTGTCATTTAAATGGCTCTATACCAACAATTCCATATGACTGCCTCTGTCCTTCAGTGAGGCAATGCATCAAGGGACAGGCACCTAATGTAAAGGGGGACAGGGACTATTAACAAAACCCTAAAGACAAACTGATCAAAAAAAACGCCTCTTCAAAAAGAGACGCTTCCTCAAAACAACCGGTATCCGCCAAAAGCCTCCAGCCCATAATAAATAGCAACAGCACTGATCAAAGCAAATACGGCTTGCTCTGCGGCGCTTCCGGTTCTTGTGGTCAGCGGCAGTCTGACTGGAATTTTCAAGGGATAAAAGAGTTTGATTCCTTTTTTTGTTCCTGCATCGAGCACGATATGGCTGATCATGCCAGCGAGGATTCCTGCCTTAATGGAGCCGTTTGGCAAAAAGGCGGCGAGCAGGCTGTTGATGATGATGAGAAACAACAGGCTGTGGGTAAAGGTTCTGTGGCCGAATAGCGTGCTGATGATTTTGGATAGCAGCGGTGCTTTTCGGCCGATTTTGCTACCTCCGTGGCAAATGTCCGGTATGAGGCCGCCGAGGGCCCCTGCCGCGGTGAGCAGTACAGGGTCATAGTTTGTGAAATGGGCAAGAGCAAGTCCAGTGGCTACTCCGCCGATTATGTGTGTTTTTCCTGTCATGATGAGGTCCTCTTTCTTTTAAGCTGAGACCTCATTATATAATAGAACATACATTCTTTTCTATCCTGCTCAAGGCCTTATTTCATTTGTTTTTGTTAGGAGGGCTCAAAGGCGGGCTCTCTATGGGGATATAAATAGGCCCGCCTGGATTGGCGGGCCTTTCGTCTATGCTGGTGTTCTTTTAATTACTTACAAATTTTTCAGCAGCTCTTCTGCTTGTTTTTTTAATACCGGTATCTTATTTTGTACAACATCCCAAACTATACGGTAGTTAATGGAAAAATATCCATGGATCAGCATATCCCTCATTCCGGCTGCTTTTCTCCACTCTATATTCGTATTCGCTTGTCTAATTTCAGAAGGAATATTTTTTGCAGCTTCTCCAATCACCAGTATGTTTTTAATTACTGCGTCGGATACTAAATCATTTTCCAAAAAATCCTCATAGGATAAATCTTTTGTATATTTACATATTTTAGCTGCTGCCTCTAAAATATCCTCCAGAAATACTTTAGGCTCCCTCTGCATACTTAGCGCTCCTGAGGATATTCTGTTTTATAGCAGGCTTAATATCGTCTGAAATAACCAAATCAATTTGCTTTTTAAAGATGTCTTCCAAAATAAACTTCAAATCCATATAGTTATCAAAGGACAAGCAATCATCATTAAACTCGACAATGACATCAATGTCACTGGATTCAATTTGTTCATTGCGGGTGTAGGAACCGAACAATCCAATTCTTTTCACTCCAAAACTTTTTGACCATTGGTTCAAATTTATTGAAAATACCTGCAGGATATCCTGGTGCGACCACATAGTCCATCACCGCCATTTTCCTTCTTTTATCTTCATTATAACATCCTTCTATTCTGCTTATTCTTCAAAGAAATATTAAATCTCTTCAGGACTAAAACTTTAGTCATTTCCTAAGCATGAAGCTGCTTCATAAAACAAAAGTGCCTTGTACACGCAAATCTTAACGGCTGGCTCTGTCCTTTTTCTTCAATTGATGAATTCCCCACACAGCGGCAAACGAAATGAGAAAAATCACAAAGACCATTCCAAAAAAGGATGGCGTCAGAGTGAAAGAAAAAGAGGAATCTCCATCAACCGTTACTTCTGCGCTGTTAAAAAGGATGCTTTGATTGGCTTTCCCTGAAAAAATGGTGTAAAAAACCAGTCCGATTGTGAGCAGCGGATAGGCGATAAAACTGATAATGGATGAAAAAATCAGGGAATTCTTCATGCTTGAACTCATTGAATCTCCTCCTTAGTTTAGGCTGCCTTTCGGAACAGCAGCTGTTTGACAGCGGATTTGCCGTCGCCGATAAACGGCAGCAAATATAGTATATGAATGAGAAATGTGAGGGACAGCGCCTGGCATGTGCTGCCGAGAGTTCCACCTTCCATGAGTGTCATGGACAAAGTATAGCCAACGATGCCAATGACTGCCGGTACAATAGGTCCGAGGAGTGTGATCCAGATGTACTTGAGTTCGTATTGAGCAGCGGCCGGCCGGACAAACTTAATGCTCATTAAGTCGGCTGCAAGATATCCGGAACCGAGACTGCCTGCCATTTTTCTATGCATGGAGGCATGCATTGCCTCGTGAACGGCAAAGCTTGCCATCAATCCGGCATAAACAACGGTTATATAATAAGCGAGCCAGAGGATGAAGGGTGTTGGCGCGATGATGTATCCTGCAGCAGATAAAATCATAACAAAGAGCCAGAAGATGGCGATTTTCTTAGTCACAGCTGAAAGCATCAGCAGAAAGATGGCCGGAAAAGAGCTCCCCTCAGATGGAAAGCGTTCGTGATAGCCCCGTTTGTACTGGGCGAAAAAGTTCGCCAGTCCTTCCTTAACTTTGCTGTTTGATGCATATTTCCAATTTAGAAAGTGTTTTTCGTTCAGTCCGGCAAAGAGTGCTGCTGTATCCTGGAAGATTCGGTCTTTGTCCACTTTGAATTTTTTTGTTACGGCTTCAATGATTTCATCAATGTTCTTTTTGCCGTCCACTTCCTCTAATATGGCTTTTGCTGTTTGGTTAACAGGAAGCTTGGCACTGATTTTTTCATCATGAATAAATTTCCCTTTCACTGCCACGCCTTCCGGAAAATAAGGAATCAGCTCGGTTCTACTCATTTTTGAACCTCCATTTGAACGTAAAGTAGAGAAAAACAGCAAGGATCATCTCTCCTGTAAGGAGTGCGCCGGTCTGAGTAAGGCTTGAGGCCTGGCCAAACAAGTAGCTCGCAATAAAAGAAAGCGGCAGCAGGAGCAAAATGAGAAATCCGAATGACAGCATGCCGACATACGGGTTATTCCGGTCAATTGGAATCAGGGTGCCGAGGAGAAAAAAGACGGCCGCCCCATTCAGGATAATCAGTGCTGTCCTCCAAAGGCCTGTATGATCCGCTTCTGGGTGAAACATGATGGCATAAAACAGGGCGAACTGCAGCAGCGATAAGATGGCAAGTCCGGCAAATTTGCTGGCTGTCAAGAGGCCTGGATGCAGATGAAAGGATTTATAAAGCAGAAACAGCTTTTTATCATTGCCGTACGAATTAAGTGCCACCATGCCGGACACACCGGACAGGATCAGCAGCACCAGTTCATTTCCTTCCAAATGAAACTGGAATTTTAAAATCAGAACAAAGACGAGCATCAGTAAAAAATTCAGAATGTTTTCTTCGTTCCGTGTTTGCATCTTTATTTCCTTCAGAAATATGGCTCCATACTTGTGAGATGGCATTTTGATAAACCGGAGAAAGACCGG
The DNA here is from genome assembly GCF_021166585.1 of Metabacillus kandeliae. GTDB lineage: Bacteria > Bacillota > Bacilli > Bacillales > Bacillaceae > Metabacillus_B > Metabacillus_B kandeliae. The sequence continues at coordinate 51,691 of NZ_JAJOZE010000011.1, read as the reverse complement.
CGGCCGCTTTTCCATCGAATCATAGGAAAAGAACAGCGTGCAAAAGGAAAGGAATAGAATGCCGGCAGCCATCAAGGCAGCAGCCCCGAGATTTACTTTTATGGCAGAAATTCCTCCAGCAATCAGAAAGAAGACAGGCAGAGCAAGGTATGTCACATTGTAGTCAAAGTTACCATATGATTCCAGCATGCTTTCCAACTTGATCGACTGCATTCCGTAAAGAAAACAAACTGAGATCACCCCAAACAGAGAAACAAATTTCTTAAACGGCACCTGCATTTTTCCTGAGATATAGTAAAAAAGATTATATAAGAATTGTAGAACCGCAATGGCAAGAATCGACTGCAAAAGGACAGTCAGGAAAAACCCAAACCCGATAATAGGAGAAAGGCCTTTTGCCAAAAAGGCTGGACCTAGAATGATGGCAGAAATAAACAAAATCATCGCGGATATGATGAGAAAAAGCGGAATATGATAGCCTAAATTCTTTTCAGCCTTTCGAACCGGAAACCAGCTGAGCTGATGAGAAAAGATGTCCTGATCCGGTGTTACGCTTTTCAGGAGAATAAAAAACACAAAGGATAGGATCGAGGCGTTCAGGCACATGGATAAGGTGAGGAGGGAGAGCGTTTTTCGGTCGCCATTCAAAAAGGCCGAAAGCGTTTCGCTTGTCAGCTTGTAGCCGGCAAAGCCTGCAAGCCCAATGATAAAAATCAGCACAAGAGCAAAAATCAGCACTTTATACCAGTTGTTTAAAAGCTTGCCTGCTTCCCTTTTCCAAATCGTGAACATCATTTTAGAAATTTCGAATGATTTCATCGAACCGGTCACTCCTTTCACCGAGCATGGAAGCTTTCATAAAAACCTCCTCCATGTTTGGACTTTTGTATTTTTTCTTCAGTGCAGCTGCTGTCCCTTCTGCCCTTTTCAGCCCTTTTGATAAAATGGCAATCCGGTGGCACATCGCCTCAGCAGCCAATAGGTCATGCGTTGACAAAAGGATTCCCCCGCCGTTTTCTGCATATTTAGCCATCAGTTTTTTCGTTACAATAATGGCTTCCACATCAAGCCCTCTAAATGGTTCATCAAGTGTCAGGAGCCGGCTTTCGAGCATAAAAGCAGCGATCAGCTGTGTTTTTTTCCTCATGCCGTGGGAATAAGTTTCAATGGGGTGGTCACAGGCTTTTCCCATATCAAAAAGTTCAATGAGTTTTTTTCTTTTTAAGACGGGCTTTTGGCTGTACATGGCACAAACAAAATCTAAATATTCATTCGCCGTCAAAGATTCCGGCAGAAGCAGATCATCAGGAACATAAGCGGCATTTTTTTTGAATTCAGGCGTTGTATTCGGATAGCCCTCAAGGGAAGCTTCTCCTTCTGTCTGAATAATAATGTTGTGCATGCAGTTGATGATTGATGTTTTCCCTGAACCATTCGGCCCTGCAAGTGCCACAATTTCTCCCGCTGCGATGGATAAATCAAAGTCTTTAACAGCCCAGATGCGGTTTTTGTATTTTTTGGATAAACGGCTGATTTCAAGCATTTCCCTCACCCCTAAACTTTGTTTTGCGAACCGCGGCACCGCCTGCTAAAATAGATAATGGGTTTTTCACTGTCCCTTTGCGGGCATAAGTAAGTAACAGCCCGGCTATCCCGCCAGATAGCCAGGCTGCAAAGCTCATCAAAGGGGCATGCCTATCTCGAACAATGAATGTTTACTTTCAGTCCGAAATCCTTAAATTGTACTCCGCCTGTGAAATTGCCATGATTGTGGGCAATACACCATACCGCTGCGCCAAGAACAACCGTTGCGCCAAGTGCAAGAAGAACCGCAACAAAAATCAGGAACCAAGCTTGATCAGCTGTGGTCACCATTGTTGAATAATCCACTGCAGGTGCTGCATAATTCATTATAATTTCCTCCTTTAATTTGTGTTTTTTGCATTTTATAAGATCAGAAGAACAGTAAGTATGCTAAAGCTATCTCGAACAATGAATATTAACTTTAAAACCGAAGTCCTTGAACTGAACACCGCCTGTAAAGTTTCCGTGGTTGTGTGCTACACACCATACTGCTGCTCCAAGAACAACTGTTGCGCCAAGTGCAAGAAGAACCGCAACAAAAATCAGGAACCAGGCTTGATCAGCTGTGGTCATCATCGTAGAATAATCCACTGCAGGTGCTGCATAATTCATATATTTCACCTCCCCGTCTTTTTTTGACTGCAAAAATGGCTTTTCCCCTCCGCCGTTTTCACACCTAAATTCTATCACCCTAAAAAATTACCAAAATAGGGAAACAGTATGGTTTCTTCCAATTGTATTTCTAATAGAAGTTTGTATAATCCCTTTCTAACTACCCGAAAAACGACAGGATTCGATAGATTATGAAAGCAAAAAGCCTATTCCGGTATCATGCATGAAACTGCCTGACATCGAATTAGGCCGAGATAACTTCTATTTGCTCTCATTTTGCTGAAATCTCTTGTCTGCTGAAGAATAGCCACTATTTTCACAGGACTTTAAAACCCTATTTGGAAAAAATTGGACTTTAGAAACAGACGGCGTTTCACCATTCTTTTTTTACAAGGGGGTCCTATGAGGTTTTCCTTACATTACGGCATTCGTTTTTTCCATTCTGGAAATTTCCTGGATGATTTCCTGATAGAATTTTTCCTGGCTGTTCCCCTTTCTTGCTTCGCTGACAAGCACCCCGTCTTTCATAAACATCACCCTGCTGCAATAGCTTGCCGCTAAGGGGTCATGGGTGACCATCATCATCGTTGTGTGTATCTCTCTATTAATTTTAGCAAGAATATCCAGAACATCTCTCGCAGATTTTGAATCCAGATTTCCTGTCGGCTCATCTGCTAAAAGGAGCTGCGGTTTATGAATGATGGCTCTGGCGATCGCTGTGCGCTGAGCCTGTCCTCCGGAGATTTCGTACGTCCTTTTATTCAATATCCTGCTTATGCCGAGCTTTTCTGCCAGCTCTCCCGCTTTCTCATTCATTTCCCTGACCTTCCTGCCATCGAGCGTAAGCCCAAGCACCATATTTTCTTTCACAGTAAGAGTGTTCAGCAGGTTAAAATCTTGAAAAACAAATCCCAATTCTCTCCTTCTAAAAAGCGCCAGCTCGTTTTTAGCTAAGTGATGAGGATGGCTTTCTCCGAGGATCACCTCGCCTGAAGTCGGCTGATCAATGGTTGATAAAACATTCAGCAAGGTGGTTTTCCCGCTCCCTGACGGCCCCATTACTGCTGCGAACTCTCCGTCTTCAATCGTAAAATTCACTTCTTTCAATGCCTGAAAGGATAGTTTCCCTTCATATATTTTTGTCAGATCTTTTACTGTAAGCTTTGCCATGGTATCACTCCTTTTATAGTGCTTTTAGCAGGTTTCGAATGTATTGGGAACGGATGAACAAAAAGTAAAAAAGCTGGAACAGAGCAAAGCATGAAAGAACGAGGGCAATTTCACTCCAAAGCTCTGTGCTGAACATATGGGAAAGAGCAATGAGAGCAATGAAGCCATGAACAAGAGCCACGCCGACCGGAACGAAAAACAAAAGCCCGATTTGTTTTGTCACGATTTTCGAAAGCTCCTTTCCAGTCAGTCCAAGCTTTGCGATCGCTTTGTACTTTAGAGAGTCTTCTTCAAAATCAGCGTAGAGCCGGAAATACAGGAAGCTTCCGGCAGATGCAAAAAAGACAAGGCCGATAAACAATCCAACAAATAAGAAGATATTGATTTCTTGCTTCGTTTCCTGCATCTTCAGAGCATAGGAGGAGAAGGAATAGGCATTGTCCTCAGATGTTCCAATAGCTGATTGAAGTTTTTGAGCAATTTTTCCAGTTCTTTCAGGCTGTTTTATATCATAGGAAACAGCGCTGCGCTCTTTTCCAGGAATGCCCTCATACACCCTGTCAGGGACGATCAGGGCATCTCCCGCCTGCAGTCTTCCTGGGTAAACGATGTTCTTTTGAACGCCTGAAACAGCAAGTTCTTGAGGGGAGCCTTTTAGAAAGATCGGCTTTTCGTATGTTTGACGGACGCCTTGTGCATACAGCAGCTCAGCCGGCACAATGTAATTTCTATTATTTGATGCTGAAATCTCCTTTTTCCCCGCATTTTTGGCAAAGGCGTTGTAATCTGATTTTTTTATAACAGTATAAATGTCACCAGAACCCGTCTCCTCGGAAATTTTATATTTCGCTGATAGCTTGCTGTATGGAAACTGATTCTTTTTCAGCTCCTTTTCTATTAGGAGCTGATGCTGATCAGACAAAGAATTCCCTGCATCAGACAAATAGGTGAACGCGTGCTTTTCCTGAATACTAGTCCCTTTCAGCATAAGAGATCTGAAGCCGACAAGTGTGCCAATAGCGGAAAACGCCACTGTTGAAACAATGGCTACGATGAAGAACATTCTGGCGTTATCCTTCATCCGAAAGGCGAGATCTGAAAGAGTCACGATGTTTGTTCTTTGCAAGTAGATCGATTCATTGCTTCGAAGTTTGTTGATCAGGTAGACACTTAACTGTGTAAAGAGCAAATAGGTGCCTATAATCACAAGAGTTGAAACAGGGATCATCGCCAGTACAACCTCTTCTCCCCGCGCCATCAGGGCTGCCGCATACCCTCCTGCCAGAAGAACAGCTGCCAGCACAGCGCGAATGGCCCCCGCTTTTGGCTCAATCCTTGGTTTCTCAGAGCCTTTTAACAGCTCAATCAGTCTTCCGGTTCGCAGAAAGAAAGATGTAAAAAGCGAAATGATCAGAAAGAGAAGCAGAAAAGCGATGGATGTCAGCAAAAGGGCATAAACTGGAATGTAAAACGGCAGAGCTTCCTTCATATTTAGAATTTTTGCTGAAAGGACTAAAATACCTTTAGAAAAAAGAAGCCCAAGACCTGTTCCTAAAGCAATAGACAAAGCACCAATGGCCAGATTTTCTATAAAAACCAGCTTCCTGAGCTGCATAGGTGTCATGCCATGCATAATCAGCAGGCCGAATTCCTTCTTTCTGGATTTGATGAAGGTACTCATGGAGTAAAGGATAAAGAAAAAAGTAAAAACATAAATAATAAATTCCGCGAAATGCATGCCAACAGCCGCATTTCTCAGCCTTCCAGCTGAAAGCGACGGGTGAAAGGCAAACATGGCATAAATAAAGAAAACCATCACACAGAATGTACTGCTGAAAAAATAGGCTGCATAGTTCCTAAAGCTGCGGAACACATTGTTCAGGGCAAGCTGCCGAAACGTCAAAATCGCCACTCCTTTGTATTAAATGTATTAATCATTATAGTACACTTAATACAGTAATGGATTTGGCTAAAAGTGTCAATAAGAAAAGCGGAAGCATAACTGTGACTTATTGAAAATAAAAAAACCTCTCCAGATCATGACCTGGAGAGGTTTTAAGCAATTCTTATTTTTTCATTTCATCATATTGACGGGCAACTTCCTTCGCCAGTTCACTGCTTTCATCAAGCTTGCTGACTTCTTCCAATACACCAAGAACACCGTTTTCAGCTAATTTTTCCTGCAGCTCCACTGCTTCCGGATCTTCGTTGCTGTCAAAAAGAAGAGCGGCAGCAATTGCTTTTGCAAGATTGCCGTAGGAAAGGCCGAGCTTGCTTGCTTCCAGTGCCGGACGAATCAGTCTGTCCTCGTGGCCCAGTTTCCTTAAAGGAGAGCGGCCAACCCTTGTGACGCCGTCTTTCAAATATGGATTTTTAAAGCGTCCGATGATTTTTTCGATATATTGCTGATGCTCGCCTTCGTCAAGCCCGTAGCGTTCAACAAGATAGGCTCCTGTTTCTTTAAGGGTAGCTTTGACCTGGCTGTAGATTTCTTCATCATTCAATGCCTGGTCAATCGTTTCTTTTCCGGCAAGATAACCGAAGTAAGCTGTAACAGCATGCCCTGTGTTCACTGTGAAAAGCTTCCGCTCAATGAACGGTGCCAATTCCGGCACAATTGTCATGCCCTTAACTTCAGGAATGTCGCGGTCTGTTTCAACAACCCATTCATAATAAGCTTCTACAAGGACATCTAACGACCCTTTGTTATCCTGAATCGGCACAATGCGGTCAACAGCTGAATTGAAGAAAAAGACTTTGTCTGAAAGGCTTGCTTTTGCTTCTTCATCCAGATGGGTCAGGATATGGTCTTTTAAGATATCTGTCGCAGAAATTTGATTTTCGCAGGCAATCACATACAGCGGCTGTTCGCTTTTTTTGACTCGCTCTGCGATCCCCTTTGCAATTAGCGGAGCGATGCGCGGAAGAATGTTCGGACCGATAGCTGTTGTGACAAAATCCGCTGTTCCGATTGCTGCGATTACTTCTTCTTCCTGTTTCATATTATTCAGGCCTGATACATTATGAATGTCTGTTACTTCGACTTGGTCTGCGGCTGTTTTGACTTTATAGGATTTCTCTTCATTCAATTGGTTAATAATCTCATCAGCAATGTCGACAAATGTTACATGATACCCTGATTGTGAAAACAGCGAGCCGATAAAGCCTCTTCCGATATTCCCTGCTCCAAAGTGTACTGCGTTTTTCATCCTCATCATTCCTTTACAAGATTATTTTGTAAAAAGCTATAAAACGTTTCTTCTAATTTTCTTCGAATCATCTGCTCATTGGAAGATGAGAAGACGAGCATGTTTTCAGCACTCTCCACAATAGCGGTGCTGACCATGCTTAAAATCTCCAGCTGTTTTTCCCTCATTTCATCAGGAGCAAGCAAAAGGAGAATGTTTCTTGCCTTCATTTCTCTTCTGTCCATACCCATCAGCGTGCACGGTTTTCCAAGATGGGCAATTCTGAAGACCATTTCTTTAATGCTTTCATGACGGCAATGAAACAGTGCCATGCTCGTCCCTGGAATGCCGAGACCTGCCTGTTTTTCCCTTTGAAGCAGCTGTTCGTAAACACCTCTTACATCGCCGATCAAACCATCTTCCTTGCACCGCTTCGCCATCTTCAGCAAAATGCTCTGATAATCGCTGCCGCCTTCACTGTCTGTTACTTGAAGGTTTTGCAGAATGCTCTTCATGCTTGTTTGCGTATCTTCCATATCCTGAAGCATTGTTTGAAGCGAGGGCAATTCTCTTGCCGGTTCCTCTTTTTCAGCATCAGGCTGAGCGGTGTATTGATGGCTCTTTGTCAGCTGCTGAATGCTCTCGCCAAGCTGTATCCGGATAGACTGAATATCCTCGTCCCTGAGAAGCGGATTGACAAGTACGTATTCCTGGTGAATCAGGGGAAGGCGGACAGTCGAAATCACAATGTCAAATGCTTCATGATCTGTTTCCTGCAGCTCTTTTAGAGAAGAGATCTGGACAGATGTAATTTCCGGTATTTCTTTTTTAATCCTGCTCGCGAGCATCTTTGAGGTGCCGATTCCCGTTGGACAGACAACAAGTGCTGTAATCGGCACTGTCTCCTTTCTAAGCTCAAGAGCTGATCCAAAATGAAGCACAATATAGGCCGTTTCTTCTTCCGGGAACACAATATCCGCAAATTCCTGCTCAAGGGCCTGCTTCACAGCCATAAAAAGCACAGGATATTTTCTTTTTATATCCTCAGTCAATGGATTGAAGGAGCTCAGCCCCTGGCCAATTCTGAACAAGGAAGGCTCCATATGGGCAAGCAGCCCCTGAAACAGCGAAAAATCTGATGTCAGGTCTACATTCAGCTGCTGAGAGACATGCTGGATGATCTTTTTTAGCGACCGGCCGATTGTGACGCTGTCATAGTAAAGATTTTCAGCTCCCTGTACCTTCGACCCTCTCCAAAGCAGCGCAAGATAGCCAAAATCAGAACTGTGCATCGGGATGCCGAGTTCATCCTTGACCCTTCTGCCAATCTCTTCGGCCAGGCGGTACTCTTCGAATTCTTTCGCATACTGGTCCATTTCCTTTTCAGGCAGAAAAAAACCTGATTCGTTCCGCTGCATGGTCAGACAAAGGTGAATAAGCAATCCCATGTAATCATTATCTGCAAGCCTTGTTAATCCAGCATTCACTTCGCTCAGCCACTGGTCTGCTTTTCTAAGATAGCCTGGCTTGAAGTAATGAAGAACAAGGCCCTCCCCTTCCTGATTCTGCTCTGCAAGGGAAAATAGCGTTTCAATCAAGTCTTCATTAAAATAAAGCAGATAGAAATTGGCAAGAGCCTTTCTGCAGGCTTCTTCCGTCGCAAGCAGCTCCACTCCAACTCCCTTTTTTCTTGTGAGCTTCATTCCATAGGCGCTCAGCCATGAGGCAAGCTCATCTAAATACGCAACAAGCGTTGTAACACTGATTCCAAGATCTCCTGCCAGCGGAGCAAGCTTGAGTGAATCATGGCTGTCCATCAGCTGCAGCAGGATCAAAAGCTTCCTTTCCTCTGCCGACAAATCAATCGGCTTCACCATCACAAGTGTCTGAATGAGCCGGAATATCCGTTCATCCTTGCCTGAAATGGAAAAGCCTTTTTCATTTGTTTTGACAAGCTCCAATTCAAACCGTTCTAAAAGATGCTCAATATTTTTCAGATCGCGCTGAACGGTTCTCACACTGACATGCAGATGATCCGCAATGGAGTGTGCTGTATGCTTGCCAGAGGTTTTGATTATCGTTTCAATAATGGCTTTTTCCCTTGCAGTAACAAACATCGCATCCACTCATTTCCGCTTAAGCCTTCAACTGTTTGGTAAAACAGGAATAGAAAGGCGGAAACCGCCTTTCTAGCCCATTTTTTATTTATTTAATCCGCCGATGACGGCCATTAATTCACCAGTCGTTTTTGCCGCAGCCATTTTCTCGATGTTTTCCATATCAGAACATGTAACAGCAATGCCTGACAGAATTTCAAGATGTGTGCCGTCTTTTCCGGCAATTCCGAACAGCAGCCTTACTTTGCTGCCGTCAAAATCAACGCCATCCGGAATTTGAAGAATCACTACGCCTGACCGCAGCACGTCTTTTTTCGCATCTTCTGTTCCATGAGGGATAGCTACATCGTTGCCCATGTAGGTAGATGTCAGTTCATCCCTTGCAATCATGGCGTCAATATAAGATTCGTTGACATAGCCCCCGTCCACTAATACTCTGCCTGCAAAGCGGATAGCTTCCTCTTTGCTGCTGAAAGATTGATTGATGAAAATGTTCCTTTCGAGCAGAACCTGATCATCTGCTTCTGGAGCAGGCACTTCGTCTGTTTCCGGTGAAGGCTGATCGGCAGGTGCTTCAGGAGCTTCTTTCGCTGCTGCTGCTTCTGAACCGCCGCTTTTCAGATCTTCTACCAGCTTATCGTATTCCGGAGACTGAAGGAAATTATCTACTGAAATGTGATACGCATTCGGTACTTTATGACGAGCCCTTGGTGTTAATTCTTCCTGTGTGATGACAATTTCAGCATCTGCCGGAAGATTTGAAATGGCAGAATTAACAGATGTGATATCTAATCCAGCTTCCTTCAATTTCTTTCTTAAAATAGAAGCACCCATCGCACTGGAACCCATACCTGCATCACAGGCGAAAATAACTTTTGATGCATCTGCAGGGAATTCACCGCTATTTTTAGCAGCAAATGTGCCGGCAACACTGCTTTTCTTGCCTTTCATTTCCTGCATTTTGTTTGCCGCAGATTCAAGATCTCCTGCTTCTGCTTTGCTTGTTCTAAGCACGATAGCAGAAACGATGAAGGATACGGCAGCCGCAACAGCAACGCCTAAAATGTTCGCGATGTAGGTTGCTGGATTATGCGGTGTTGCCAATAGCAGGGCGATAAAGCTTCCTGGTGATGCAGGTGCAAGCAATCCGCCGTTTAAAAGTACAAGTGTGAACACACCGCTCATACCGCCAAGGATCGCTGCAATGAACAGCATTGGCTTCATTAGAATGTAAGGGAAATAAATTTCATGAATACCGCCGATAAATTGAATGATTGCTGCACCAGGTGCTGACAATTTCGCTGAACCTTTTCCGAAGAAGCAGTAAGCGAGTAAGATACCAAAGCCTGGTCCCGGGTTCGCTTCAAGAAGGAACAGAACAGATTGGCCATGCTGCTTCGCCTGATCGATTGCGATTGGTGAAAGCACACCGTGATTGATCGCATTGTTCAGGAACAATACTTTTGCCGGTTCAATAAAGATGCTTGTGAGCGGTAAAATACCAAGCTTGATCAGCCAGTCTACCCCTGCGACAAGCCAGCTGGTAAAGATGCTGACTCCTGGGCCGATTGCTAAAAATGAAAGAATAGCAAGAAGGCCGCCAAGAATACCTGCTGAAAAGTTATTGACGAGCATTTCAAAGCCAGCTTTTATTTTTCCTTCAATAGCCTTGTCAAACTTTTTAATCACATAACCGCCGAGAGGACCCATGATCATGGCACCGAGGAACATTGGGCTATCGGTTCCTACAATAACGCCCATGGTGGCAATGGCCCCAACGACGCCTCCCCTTTGGTCATGAATCAGTTTACCGCCTGTGTACCCGATTAAGAGCGGCAGCAAGTAGGTAACCATAGGACCTACTAGTTTATTTAGCGCTTCATTCGGCCACCAGCCTGTCGGAATGAATAGTGCTGTAATCAAACCCCAGGCAATAAATGCACCGATGTTCGGCATAACCATTGAGCTTAAGAAATTCCCAAACCGCTGAACGCCGACTTTTATGTTAGATTGAGCCATTTTTGCTCGCTTCCTTTCTTAAAATATACTGATGCTAGCCTACTTCAATCTTAGGCCTTTAACCGGTTACATACAATAAATAGGAAATCTAACTTTGTCATAGATTAGTGCGACATAACTTTGGTTTGCTGGATTTGGATGCACTATATTATTACCCGAAACAGGTGCATTGAAAAGCAAGCTTCTCTTCAGGCTGAAAAGAAGGATGAAGAAGACGCTATGCTTGGTGCGAATATTGGACTAATGACTGCTCTGCTTTTATATATTAATGGAAACTTTATCCCTTTTTCCCCGACTAATTCTTTGTAAATAGGAGGAAACGAAGCATGCCTATCCGAAAAACTCTTTTCATTTCTGCTGCTCTTTTCTTAGCTTTAACAGCATGCACAGGTTTATCGAAACACCCAGCACATCAGAAATTTAGGATACTAGCAAGCGAAAAAACTTTGCCTGATAACTTTTACGATATTTCCTTTAAAAGAAAAACTCCTCCTAATTTTGAATACTTGGTTAGAAGAGCCACAACTTCATCGGAATTTGCAAAGGGATGGGCTATGTATGGATTTGAAGAGAAGATGCCGAAACCGGACCTGAATCAAAAAGATATTTTTTTCATCGGCGTGCAGGAGTCTGGGAGCTGTCCTTACACCATTGATGAGATCAAAAAAAGCCATGATCAAAAAACATTGAAGGTTCCTCTGTCAAAGCCAGAGGGCATGTGCACAGCTGATGCCACGCCAAGAGCCTTTGCTATCGAGATTGACAAAAAATTAGCTGAAGGTGTGAAGTTCATCACGGTTGTGCAAAGCGAAATAGAGACGCATGTACCGGCAGAAAAACTTTAATAAAGGAGACACGGCCATGAAAAACCTTCAGTACCCCATTGGTAAGTTTCAAAAGCCTGAAGACTGTTCGCAAGATAAGCGGGCAGAATGGATTCAAGTATTGCAGGCAGCACCGGAAAAATTCAAATTGGCGGTAAAAGATTTAAATGCTGAACAGCTGGACACTCCCTACCGCCCCTCAGGCTGGACCATCCGGCAAGTCATTCACCATGCAGCAGACAGCCATATGAACAGCTTTATCCGGTTTAAGCTTGCTTTAACAGAGGAGGAGCCTATAATCAAAGGCTACAATGAGGCTATGTGGGCTGAGCTTCCAGATACGAAAGCTCTTGATCCCGATTGGTCTCTTCAGCTTTTGAAAGGACTTCATCAGAGATGGGTTTTCCTTCTCAACGGGATGACAGAGGAAGATTTTCAGAGAGGGTTTTATCATCCTGAGATGGAGACTGTGATTCCGCTTGATGTGACGCTGGCTTTGTATGCCTGGCATAGTGAGCACCATTTGGCGCATATTGTTGAGCTTAGGAAGCGGATGAATTGGACATAAAGAAAGCGGCGGCCATCAGGATGGCGGCCGCTTTCTCAATTTAAGCGAATTGCCGTCTTTTTGCCGCTGAATATAAGGCAGAAAGACCAAGGATAGCTGCTGCTCCAGCATAGACAAACCCAATCGGCGCTCTGTCGGCTGCAAAGCCGGTGATGGCCGAGCACATTCCAAACACCAGAGCGATAAGGGTGCCTTGAGCCGAGTAAACCTTAGGCATCTGATGCAGTGCTGCTGATTGCTGAAGTGCCGTTGTCATGCAGACTGTTTTCACTTGTTCCATTATACCAAAGAGTGCAGAGGCAGTAAGAGCCGCTGCAGGCGATACCGTCAAACCGAACCATAATGTGGAAAGGGCGATCCCAAATCCGCCAGCAGGGATTAAGAACCTAAGATGCCGTTCAAGGAAATTTGCGCATCGGAAACTAATTAAACCGCCTGCAATTAAGCCAAGGAAGAAGCTGGCATTAATGTAGCCCCACCACTCTTCTCCCATTTGCAGCTGTTCTTTCACATAGATGTACAGAAGGGCGGCAATCCATACAGCTCCTGTAGCTGTTTCTAAAATAAGGAGAATATGGATCGTTCTTAACGCCGGAACTTTCCAAATAACCTGCCACCCTTCTTTCACAGATTCCCATTTTGAAGCTGGGACTGCCTCCTGTGGGCTTTTCTTTATCCGGACAGCTCTCATCAATGCAGTGGAAGTGAAAAAAAGCAGAATGGTAATCCAGAGAAGCGGCATTCCCCCAACAGCTGCTCCGAGAACGCCTCCTAAAGCCCAGCCTCCGAGCTGTACCGCCTGATCTAAAGTCGCGACAAAGCTGTTCGCCTTCATTAGCTCTTCCCGTTCAACCAATGATGGAAGCATTGCATTCCTGGCGGGACCGGCAAAGCCATCCAAAAAAGAGATACAGAACACCAAAGTAAAAAGCACAAACAGCATGCTCCTGCTCTCCGCCGCAAGAACTAAGAGCAGCAGTGTTTTCCCCCCTTGCGAATAAAACAGCAAAGACTCAAGCCGGAACTTATCCAGCAATAACGGAGCCAAAAGGCCGCTGATCATTTTGGCGATCGTGATGCACAAGGGAACAGCTGCAAGAATCATGGCTGAACCAGTCAATTGGTATAGAACCGCAATCAGTCCGGCAATGTAGAAAATATCTCCGGTATTAGCAAGCGTCTGGCCGATCCAGAGATAACGAAAAGATGGTGATTTCATCGTTCCAGCCCCTTTATTCAATTGTTGTCTTATTTAAAGGGGCTTTTTTACATTGGGACGGTCTCCTTTGTTATCAGTTATTCTTATTATAAGAGATGTTTTCAGCTTTCGGAACTCATTTATTTCATTAGAACCCTACTGGTGTATTCAGCTTTTACACTTTCATTAGAGGCCGAATGGATGGAAAGGAGTGCGTTCAGGCAGATCCAAACAGCGAATCCTGCAACAACAGCTGTGCTGCCGCTTTGTTTGAAAAGATTAGGCTTGTACATAAAAAGATTCAGAAGCAAAAGGAATTGTACTAAGCACCCAACTATTGCATCCATCTCATTTTTAACAGTAAGGTCCACATGTTCTTTGAATTCCATTAATTGTTTTTTATTATAGTCATTTTCGCTGAAGGAGGCAGTTTGGCCATCCTTTTGACGAATGATCCACTCATTTTTATGAGATAATTTGATTTGATAGCCTGCTTGAGAAAACAGATCCTTTCCGTTTGATATGTAAGTGCCGTTTTTAAATTCCGCCGTTGATGTAGCATGGAATAAATAATAGATGGCAGCAGCTAAGACAAGCAGACTGATAATGGTAGCCGGTATCTTCAGCAAGAGCTTATTTGCATTTTTCAAAGGCATCACCTATATTCTCATAAATAGATTTAGCTTTTACGGAAGTGATTGCAGTGAAGTGGATGAGCAAAAGAAGGGAAATGACTCCAAAGATCATCGCAAGCCTCTTAAGTTGGAAATACTTCGTTTTATCATTAAAGCGATGCTGATAGAGATTCGAAATCAGCAGTACAAGAAGACTGAACAGAACGCCAGTAAAAGCATAGCCCTGCTTGCCTGCAGCATCCCTTACCGTCTCTCTAAACCGTTCATATCCCGCTTGTACGAACGGCGTTCCTTCTCCCCTGGTCTCAAGTGTGCCTGAACCCCAGCCATCCGTTAGTTTCCAGCTGGCAGGCTTTGCTTTGCTTCCATAAAATAAATACGCATTTCCAGAAAAGTAATCCCTGCCTTCTGTAACCAAATTTCCCGCTTCATCGATCCTGACCCTTTCATATGAGATCAGCAGCAGAAAAACAACTGCTCCAAAAAGGATAATGGCAGCTGCCGATGCAATCCCTCTCCCCAAACTGAACACCCCTCTTGAACCCCTGTTTTCCACTTTAATACCCTTGTCTTTCTCTAAAAGAGCCGAGACATTCGTCCCATCATCACGACAAAAAAAACCGTCCACAGGCTGCGGACGGTTTTTTCGTTAAACTTATAGCGATTTTACAGCATCCTCTACAGAGGAATCCCCAGATACAAGATCAAACGCACGCTTATACGTCTTCTCCTCTTCAAGAGAAGCTGCAATTACCGCTGCAACATCTTCTCTTGGAACAGAGCCTCTCTCAAGCTGCTCCCCAACAGAAACTTTTCCTGTGCCAGGATCATTCAGCAGTCCTCCCGGCCGGACAATTGTATAGTTCAGGCTGCTGTCTTGAAGGGCTTTGTCTGCGTAGTGTTTGGCAACATAGTAGGATTTTAACTTTTCATTCCAGTTTTCCCTGTTATTCGCCTGCAGCGCACTGACCATTACAAATCGCTTCACTCCTGCTGCTTCTCCAGCTTCCATCACTTTTACTGCACCATCCAGATCAACGAGCAATGTTTTATCGGCTCCCGTGCTGCCGCCTGATCCTGCGGTGAAGACGATGGCATCCTTCCCTTTCACAGCTTCTGTAAGATTTTCGACTGAATCTTCCAGGTTGGCCATTACTGTTTCTACCCCGCTGTCCGCATAAGCATCAGCCTGCTCCTGTTTTCGCACCATCGCAATGGGGGTGTGTTTGCCGTCGTTTTTCAGCTTATCAATCAGCAGTTTTCCAATCTGTCCATTTGCTCCAACAACTAAAACTTTCATTTCCATCGCTCCCTTCTTCTTGTCCACTATTGTGCCAGATTTCCTTAAAATCCTTCAACTATCCTGTTTTGCAAAGCTCAATTAAACGTTTGTTTTATTTTTCCCTAATTATTTAATTTGAAAGCATTTGATGAAAAAGGAGTATTTCACTTACTTAAAGAATTAGTAGGAAAAGAAAGCAGGTGACAGTGAAGTGAATGTTCAGGAATATAAAAGCTATGATGGTCTTGGGCTTGCTGCCCTCATTGAAAGCCGTGAAGTTTCTGCAGAAGAGATTCTTGCGGCAGCTATTGAAAGTATTGAGCAGCACAATCCAGGCTTAAACGCCGTTATTAATAAAATGTATGCCCAGGCAGAAGAGACTTTAAAAGAGCCGCTTCCGGAAGGGCCGTTTAAAGGAGTTCCTATTCTCTTAAAAGATATTATTCAGGAGATTGAAGGAGAGAAAATTTCCTCAGGATCTAAAGTTTTTCATAACTACCGGGCAAAACGGGATTCCAACTATGTAAAAAGCATTCGGAATACAGGCGCTGTCATCACAGGCCAGACGAATGTGCCGGAATTTGCCCTGCTCGGCATTACGGAATCTGTTTATCACGGACCTGCGAGAAATCCCTGGAACAGCGGCCATACACCAGGCGGTTCAAGCGGCGGCTCCGCTTCAGCTGTTGCGAGCGGGATGGTGCCGATCGCAGGGGCAAGCGACGGCGGCGGATCGATCCGAATTCCAGGCTCCTATACAGGACTTTTCGGCTTAAAGCCAACAAGGGGAAGAACACCGGCCGGCCCTTCTCTCGGCAGGCACTGGCAAGGTGCTTCCATCGATCATATTCTGTCCAGATCAGTCCGGGACAGCGCCGCTATGCTTGACGCCATTCATACTCATGAAAAAGGAGCCGCATTTCACGCTCCTCCCTACCATGGCTCTTATTTAAATGAATGCAAGCTGAAACAGGAAGCTTATACGTTTGCCTACAGCACACGATCGCCAATGGGCACAGAGGTTGATTCAGAAGCAGTAAAAGCTGTTTTAAAAACCGTGGCATGGCTTGAAGAGCAGGGGCACACTGTTATTGAAAAAGCCGCCCCGCCAGATGGAAATATCATTGCCAAAAGCTATTTAACGATGTGCTTCGGGGAGGTCGCTGCTTCGCTATCCTCACTTGAAAGCGTATTGGGCAGAAAAGCGAAGCGAAGTGACGTGGAGCCTGTCACCTGGATGATGGGGATGCTTGGAAGAGCCCTGACTGCGGAAGAACTCATTCTCTCGCTAAGAGAATGGGATAAAGCTTCATATGAAATGGAAACCTTCCACGAAAGCTATGATTTTTACCTAACTCCAGCTACTGCCTGCCCTGCACCTAAGATTGGAGAACTCAATCCCGGAAAAGCTGAAGCCATGCTTATTAAACTTTCAGGACAGCTTCGTGCCGGCAAAGTGCTGAAAAAAATCGGCATCGTTGACCAGATTGCTGAAAACAACCTGAAGCGGACACCTTTTACCCAGCTTGCCAACTTAACAGGCCAGCCGGCAATGACACTTCCGCTCCATCTGACAGAGGACGGGCTCCCTCTCGGCGTTCAAGTCATGGCAGCCAGGGGCAGAGAGGATTTATTGTTCAGGCTTGCCGGACAGATTGAGCAATCAGAGCTTTGGATTAAAGCTGAGACCAATCCCTTATATTAAGGAAAAAAAGAGTAAGGGAAGAGCGTCTGCTCCTCCCTTTTATTTATGGATTCTATGAACTGCTGCCGCACGAGCTCCCTCCGCAGGAACTGCCTGAGCTGCATGAACTTCCGCTGCAGGAATGATGTGAACTGCTGCAGCCTGACGAATCACCTGAGTGATGATGGGTATGATTATGGTGGTTTATGGCAGAATTCGGGTCGAAGTACGAGCCTCCATCATCCTTATTTTCAGGCATATAGTGAAAAATCGAAAAGACGAGCAGATTGTTAATTAAATAATCATCGGAATTGCTGCTGATTCTGCTTTGGACAGGCTGATCAGAGCTCTTGTGCAAATTAATTTTTCTGGCTTCTTTTATATCATCTTTCATCTTGGAAGCAGTTAATCTTGCCGTCTCGGAGTCTTCTGCTACATTCGGATGAAATAAATCCCTCAGCAGTTCTGCTTCGCTTTTTTCTTCGATCGCTCTTATTTGCTCACTGCTTAGCTTGTTTGATAAAAACTTCCCGTAAATATTCTCTGAATTGATATGTGCTTCAAAGAGCTGCATGTAGACAAATTCAAACAGTCCGCGCTCAAACCCTTTTTGCTCTTCAGGCTTTTCCCCTGTTTCCGGCTCATGATGGAGAAAGCGGCCAAAGAACTCCTCGCAGAACCTGCTGTAGCTTTTAGTGAACAGCATCATTTCATGCCAAATCTTATCGGTTTTCTCATTATACATCGGTACATTTTTCAGTAAGGCAGACAAGATAAAGAACCTTTTCAGTTCAAGCTCATACCAGTCATATTCCGCAGGATGGATTTCGCCTTTTTCAATAAGGCGCGCTTTCACCTGCTGAAAGTATTCTTGGTTCCACGCAGCATCTAACCTGTCAACGATATGCTCCAGGTTCATGCCATCCTTGATTCCAAGACGAGAAGGCAGATTTCCAGCTGCTAAGGAATTCTTCCCAGGCTGTTTTTTCTTTTTAGAGACCCCTGCAAATATGATGAAAATGACCGCGATCAGAACAACAATCAAAAATTCCATAACCTGCCCCCTATGCAATAAAAATTGGTTATGTATCCATTATAATGGGAATCCGTGCAAATTGCCTGAATTCCGGAAGTTTGTTGAGATGGGCTATCACAACGCTCAATTCAACTTCCATTTAGATCAGACAAGAATAGCTGAAATATATTCAGAAACATCTCCAAGCAGAAACGGCGGAGAGCTGAAGGTCATTGATCCACCGCAAGGCTTCCCGGTACCTGAGCTTGGCGAGCTGCCGAACGAGCATGCTCCTGGATTAAGCGATATGAACAAGTAGAAAACAGGGTATCTGGGAAAGTTGGATACCCTGCTTTTTTATTCTGAAGCCTTAATTTACCGAATGACATGGACAGCTCCCGAATACATTATCAGTAAGCAAAGTGAAAGGGGCTGCTCCATGATCATCCAATTGTGCATCGCAGCTGTCACCATTGGCTTTCTTCTCCTCACCGTTTACTTAATCCAGACACTCCGCAAAGGAATGGTAACGCTGAATGAAACGAAGAAAACCCTTGCTGAAGTACGCCATGCCGTAGGCGGGATTTCAATCGAAGCAGAACAGTTTATCCAGACAGCCAACCAAGTAACAGAAGACGTCAAAGATAAAATGAAAACCGTTGATCCCCTTCTGGAATCTGTTCAGGATGTAGGTGAAGTGCTGCATAATGTCACCAGCTCTGTAAGAACCAAAAGGATTCCCTCTGAAACAAAGATCATTGACCGCCGCACGATTGAACAAAAGCAAAACAAGCCAGTGCGGATTACTTGGAAGCAGTGAGATTTAGATCAGATCGATTACGTTCAAAAAGCGCATGGGCATCCAGGCGCTTTTTTCTATAGCTGAAATTTTCCCCTTATTAACTTAGCGGCGGCCTCTGCACTGATGTTTGTGTTGTTTATTTTGATATAGTTTGGATAATTCATTTCCCCTTCAAGTGAATTCAGCCTGAATTCCTTCATCGATTTTATCAAATCGCCTTCAGACCATTCCAGATTTCTTTTAGATGGTTTATGCTGGAGTCTATTTGGACTTTTATTCCGCTCAAGTCTTTCATCTAAATCTGCTTCAAGCTCCACGAGGTAAACAGTCCCTCCTCTGGACTCAAACAATTGAAAGACTTGATTCATATAATCCCAGTCATCCTGACTGTTAAATGCCCAAACATAAGTGAAAATGATTCCATCCAACCGGCTCTTTGATACTTCTTCAAAAATCTCCCGGCGAAACAAATTGACTAATCTCTGACCTTCTTTCGTGCCGTAATCGAAGAAGTGACTGACTAAATCAATCGTCATATGATTATGAAAAAGTTTTAAATCTGTTATTCTGTCTAATTCTTGCCCGACTGTCATTTTACCAACTGCTTGCGGTCCAAATATCAAAACAAATTTCATATTCTCTCTCTTTTCATGTTTTTGCCATTTTATCATCGATTCAGGGGTAAATTAGCCTCTTTTAAGCTAAATCTGTTCAAAATCGACCGTTTTAGAGCTGTTTTACCTCAATGAAGCACTTTTTAGCAGCAAAAATCCTCTTCCAGGGGGCGTTTATATGCGGGTTTCGAAGTTTTATTTACAGGTTTTCGTTTTTTATATGCGGCTTTTGAAATTTTATTTGCAGGTTTTGAAAATTTACATGCGGAAATAGGCTGGGATATGCGGGTTAGAGCATTTCCATGCAGTTCAGCTTTTTTATATGCGGGTTCCAGCTCTCCCATATGCGGGTTCCAGCTCTCCCATATGCGGGTTCCAGCTCTCCCATATGCGGGTTCCCTCCCCCTCTTTACACGGCAGCATCTAATCACCGCCCTGCCTGCTCCCGGCATAAATCCCGCCCCCTCCTAATATGATTAAAATAAGCTGTCCAAATTTCTGCAGAGGGGAATGCGATATGCCAATTAAGCCGCCTATTCTTCAAAAAGGGGATACGATCGGAATTGTCACGCTCGGAAGCCCGCTTGCTGACCGGACGATTAATCAAGGAATCGCTGCTTTGAGAAATTTGGGCTATCAGGTTGTGCTCGGAGATCATGTGTATGCTAAAAATGGTTATTTGGCCGGAACGGATGAGGACCGTGCTTCTGATTTAATGAAAATGTTTTTGCGGGATGAGGTGAAGCTGATTCTTCCGACAAGAGGCGGTGTCGGAGTCCTTGGTATTCTCCCTTTCCTTGATTTTACGGTGATTAATCAAAATCCGAAAATACTATCTGGCTACAGCGACATTACGATTCTTTTAAATGTTCTTTATCAGTTTGCAGATTTAATCAGCTTTCAAAGTCTTCTGCTTCTTGATTTTGCGCCGGGTACACCGGATTATAACTATGATCAGTTTTTCCAGGCCGTTTCTGCCCTTACCTCTCCAAGACAGATTGTCAATCCGCCGGGGATCCCTCAAGTGAGCAGAGTGCCCGGCAATGTGACGGGCGACATTGTGGGCGGAAATCTTGCTTCCTTTGTGGATAGCCTCGGCACTGCCTTTGAAATTGATACGGCTGGAAAAATTCTTGTACTGGAAGAAACCCATGAGTCTGTCAACAAGGTTTACCGGTTAATGAACCATTTAAAGGCTGCTGGGAAATTTGATGACTGTGCCGGAATTGTACTTGGGGAATGCACCGGATGCCGGTCAGCTTACGGAAAATCGTATGAGGATTTGATCAATGAGTTTGTCGTTCCATTAGGCAAGCCGCTCATGACAAATGTGACAACTGCTCATGGGTTTTACAAAGCTGCCATTCCAATCGGGGCTCTGGCTAATTTAAATACAATAGCCAATACTTTTACGGTTACAGAAACAGAAATAAGCCCTGCATAATGAAAAAAAGCTCCCAATCGGGAGCTTTTTTCAATGCGAAACGCTTCTATGCTTTACTTTTCCAAACACATAATATCCTAAGTAAAAAATGGCGATGCCGACAAAAATCAGCGCACTGATCTGGATGGTGCCGGCTGCTTTGTTCTGCAGGGCAAGCAAACTTCCGAGGGTAGGTCCGATCATAACGCCCACTCCCTGCAGAGCAGAGAAAATTCCCCAGCTTGCCTCCTTCAATGATTCCGGAATAAAACCGGCGATAAAAGCGTTCCATGCAGGGAGGACCACAGCAAAGAACAGCCCGAGAAGGATGATATACAAAAGGGTTGCGCCAAAGCTTTTGCTTGTGGCAAGGAGATAAAGAGCAGTGCCGCTCACGCCGAATCCAAGAACGACCATCGCAATTTTGTTGGCATTATCTGCCACCTTCCCCATCGGGACAAGAAACCCGACAGCAATTCCCCCGCCGAGCAAAAGAAGCAGCGAATATTCCGTGTGGGAAAGCCCCATCTGCTTAATGATAAAAGAAGGAAGAATTGGAATCAGCATTCCCATAGAGATTCCCTGTAATAACGTTCCCGGAATAACAGGCCTGCTTTTCTTAAGAAGTTCAATCGTCGCATGCCATTGCAATTTCAAGCTTGTTTGGTGAGGATCAATTTCATCCCTTATAACAATGTTGAAAATAATCCATCCAACAACCATGAGAGACGGCAGAAGCCAAAGAATCGGAAACTTATTAAATTCCAGCAGATAGTTCATGAGAATGGTTCCGGCGCCAAGTCCGCCAAGCCAACCAAGATACACAAGGCTCATGTTCTGACCGCGCTTGTCTCCGCTTGCTTTTGTCAGCATCACAAGCCAAAGCGGGCAGATGCCGATGCCAAGAAGCAGCGAGCCTAAAAGCACGGTAAAGTTATTCATCCAGATACAGACAAGAACCAATCCTATCGTTGAAATCAGAAAGCTGTATTGAATGACGCGCTTTGTTCCAATCCGTTTGATCACATAGCCAATGACAAGGTTTGTAATCGCATCGCTGATAAAATGTATAGAAACGGCAAGCCCTACAACTGCAATAGAAATGCCATAGTTGCGGACTGACAAGTCAGGCACATAGCTGATGATAAAAGCGCCTCTGACAAATTCAACGATTAAAAGCGGAATGATCAGAAGCAGGAACTCTCTTTTTGCAGCAGTACTATCCAGCATATTCACAAATCTTCCTTAATGTATTCATCTCTTTTCCTCCCAAAGCAGCTTTCTTTGTTACCATCTCTATGTATCTTTATCTATCTTGCAAATCAATTCAGTATTCATCAGCCCGTTTCTATTATACGGATTAACCCATGGTCCTGACAAAGGTTATTTGGATGAATGCAATAAAAAATGGAAATTATAAGGGAAAGCGTATTCGTTGACGAATCTTATTATCAGGATCACAATAAAATTAAAATCGTTATTCAGAGGAGGATTCAATCAATGATTACGTTAACAGATGCCGCAAAAGGAAAGCTCAGTGAAGCACCTGAGGGCACCGTTTTCTGGCTGCCATTTGATCCATCCAGCTGCGATATTTCCAATACTGTTTCTACTATAAAAGGAATAAAAGAACGGCAGGCTGAAAGCTATGAAGAAAAGTACGAAGCAGATGGGTTTACCTTTATCACAGGGGAGAATTTCAGCCACTTTTTTGACGATGAACTGATCATTGATTACTCCAATAACAGCTTTGTTTTTAAAAACAAGAATCAAATCTTCAATAACAGGGTCTCCCTCAGTTTAGAAAACTAAACGGGTCTCCCTTTTTGAATCTTGCATACTATAGGGGGGTATGGTATATTAAATGCAAGGAGGGGATTCTCTTGGAAAACGAATTGGACGAAAACCTCGAACATTGCCTGACCAGTGACAGAAAAAGCCACCATTCTGAAATAGTAAAGAAAAATTTGATCACCAGGCTGAACCGGATTGAAGGCCAGATCAGAGGCATCAAAGGCTTAATTGAAAAGGATACGTACTGCGACGATGTTATTACACAAATATCAGCTACCCAATCTGCCTTAAACAGTGTGGGAAAGCTGCTTTTGGAAGGCCATATTAAAACATGTGTTGTTGAACGGATCGGTGAAGGCGATCCGGAAATTTTGGACGAACTCATCTTAACGATCGGCAAATTGATGAAAAAATAAGAAGGAGCGATACATGATGCATACAACATTAAATGTAAGCGGCATGAGCTGCGGACACTGCGTGAAAGCAGTTGAAGGAAGCGTTGGAGAGCTTTCCGGTGTAGAATCTGTAAAGGTAAATCTTGAATCAGGGACGGTTGATGTGCAGTTTAAGCCAGATCAGGTTTCACTGGAACAGATTAAAGAAACAATTGATGACCAGGGGTATGATGTAGAATAGTGAGCCGCGTGCTGAAATAACAGCACGCTTCTTTCGGAAATCAATATACCCCCTATAGGTATGAGAGGTGATAGACAATGGCAGAACAGCTAAAGGAAACCACGATGCCGATAACCGGCATGACCTGTGCCGCCTGTGCGGCAAGGATTGAAAAAGGGCTGAAGAAAATGGATGGCGTAAAAGCGGCCAATGTTAACCTGGCCCTTGAGCGATCCTCCGTTACGTATGACCCTGAACAGGTTTCAGCCGGCGATCTTGAAACAAAAATTAAAGACCTCGGCTATGATGTGCCTGCTGAAAAAGCAGAGTTCGCCATCACCGGCATGACTTGTGCCGCCTGTGCCGCAAGGATTGAAAAAGGACTGAACAAGCTGGAAGGCGTTCATAAGGCAGCTGTTAACCTTGCCATTGAAAACGCGTCTGTTGAATACAGCCCTTCAATCACAGGACCTGACGACATTATCAAAAGGGTAGAAAAGCTCGGGTACGGGGCCATTCGGAAGGAAGATAAAAACGAAGGATCAGATTACCGTGAAAAAGAGCTAAGGAAACAGCTGTGGAAGTTCATTTTATCTGCTGTTCTTTCTTTGCCGTTGCTTTGGGCAATGGCCGGCCATTTTCAGTTTTTATCCTTCCTCTATCTTCCGGATGTGCTAATGAACCCATGGCTGCAGTTCACGCTTGCCACGCCTGTACAGTTTCTGATCGGCTGGCAGTTTTACAGAGGCGCCTATAAAGCGCTTCGGAACAAAAGTGCCAATATGGATGTGCTCGTTGTGCTCGGAACCTCTGCCGCTTATTTTTACAGCCTGTATCAGGCGATAAAAACACTCAGCAATCCCGGCTATATGCCTGAGCTTTACTTTGAAACGAGCGCCATTTTGATTACCCTGATTCTTCTCGGAAAGCTGTTTGAAGCAAGAGCAAAGGGCCGGTCCTCTGAGGCAATCAAGAAGCTTATGGGACTGCAGGCAAAAACGGCTGTTGTGATCAGGAACGGAAAGGAAACAGAAGTGCCGCTTGAAGAGGTACTTCCAGGTGACATCCTCACTGTAAAACCCGGTGAGAAAATCCCTGTGGACGGCGTGATTCTTGAAGGGCGTTCCTCCGTTGATGAAGCCATGCTTACCGGGGAAAGCATCCCTGTTGATAAGGAGCCTGGTGATCTCGTTACAGGAGCTGCCATTAATAAAAATGGATTTTTGAAAATCAGAGCAGAGAAAGTCGGAAAGGATACTGTCCTTTCTCAAATTATCCGCGTTGTGGAAGAAGCTCAAGGCTCCAAAGCACCGATCCAGCGGCTCGCTGACAATATCTCCGGCATTTTTGTCCCGATAGTCGTCGGCATCGCTGCTGTCACGTTTCTGATTTGGTTTATTTGGGCCGATCCGGGGAATTTTACCGCAGCACTTGAAAAGCTGATTGCCGTTCTAGTCATCGCCTGCCCCTGCGCCCTCGGTCTTGCGACACCGACCTCCATCATGGCCGGCTCCGGCCGTGCGGCAGAGCTTGGCGTACTCTTTAAGGGCGGCGAGCATTTGGAGCAGGCTCACCTGATTGATACCGTCGTTTTGGATAAAACCGGAACTGTCACAAACGGGAAGCCTGAGCTGACAGATCTTTTTCCTGCCGGCACCATGCCTGAAGAAAAATGGCTGTCACTGATTGCTTCCAGCGAAAGTCAGTCAGAGCATCCGATTGCAGATGCAATTGTGAGCGGCATAAAAGCAAAAGGCATCAAGCTCTTGGAAACAGAAGAATTCGAAGCGATGCCAGGCTATGGCATTAAAGCTTCTATTGAAGGCACTGTTATTCTTATTGGAACGAGAAAATTGATGGAACGCTATGAAATCAGCTTTTCTGAAGCAGCAGAACAACTGACTAAACTAGAAGCTGCAGGCAAGACCGCCATGCTCGTCAGCATGAATGGCGAATACAGCGGACTCATTGCTGTTGCTGATACGATTAAAGTCACTTCTAAAGCAGCAGTACAGCGGCTGAAGGATCTTGGACTCTCCGTAATCATGATGACAGGAGACAATGAAAAAACAGCCCGGGCCATTGCCCGTGAAGCTGGCATCGACCATGTCATTGCCGAAGTGCTGCCGGATGAAAAGGCAGCAGAAATTGCCAGGCTGCAGAATAACGGCAAAAAGGCTGCCATGGTTGGTGACGGAATCAACGATGCGCCGGCCCTCGCAACAGCGCATACAGGCATGGCCATTGGCACCGGAACCGACGTCGCCATGGAAGCAGCTGATATTACGCTTATGCGCGGCGACTTGAACAGTGTGGCAGATGCGCTTGAAATGAGCCGAAAAACCATTCGGAATATTAAGCAGAATCTATTCTGGGCTCTTGGGTACAATGTGCTCGGCATCCCTGTTGCAGCTCTTGGGTTTCTCGCCCCGTGGCTTGCAGGTGCTGCCATGGCGTTCAGTTCTGTTTCGGTCGTGCTGAATGCTTTAAGGCTACAAAAAGTAAAATTGTGAAGATGCATAAAAAGACTGACCGGATGAACATAACCCGGCCAGTCTTTTTTCAAAGAAAAAAGGAAACAGCTCCGTAAAGAACAACAGTAATCCCTGCTGCAATCAAAGCGGGCTTCAGCTTATATCTGGCATACTTCATGACAGACAAATTGAGAATTCTCGCAATCGTATTCGTGTCATCGCTAAGAGGCGAAGCAAAGGCACCGAACGTCCCGCTCGCAAAAACGGTGCCGATGACAAGCGGCATAAGAATACCCGAAGCATGAGCAACAGAAACACCGAGCGGCATAAGAATTCCCCACGTGCCCCAGGCAGATCCGATAAAATACGAGACGGCCGCGCCGAACAAAAACAGAATTGGGACAAGAAGGCTCGGCGGAATCCACTGTGTATACCCTGTCACAAAAGCTGAAAACCCAAGCTCTTCACTGGCTGACGACAGCCCCCAGACAAAGGAAAGCAGCACAATAACCGACATGAGCTCATTCCCGCCTGCTATAAAGCTGTTCAGCATCTCCCCTGTTTTCAGTTTTTGGAACCGGTAAAACAAAAACGTGATAATCAGTGAAACAAGCAATGCTGTCAGCATGGCATTCATGACATCCGCTTTGACAAACGCGGCAAAAAACCCTTTTGTTTTCTGATGCCCGTCCCACCAGGTAATCAGAAAGGTCAGGCCGATGACAAGCAGGAGCGGCAAAAATAAATTCCATGGCTTCTCAGGGAGATCCTTCCCTACAGAAGGATCGCAAGTGTGCCAATCCTCCTCTTCCCCGCCTATTTCCTCCGGATCGCTATTTTCCGTTGATTTGGAACGATGGAAAAAACTTAGGTAAATGCCGACTAGAATTAACACGAGCGAGAAAAAATTAAACGGAATGCTCTGCAAAAACAGCTGATATGGATCTGTTTTAATCTTTTCTGTTACAAGCGCCATATCAATAAGAGATGTCATGTATCCGACAAAAGCAGTCGCAATTGGAATCAGCACAATGATTGGCGTCGCCGTTGTTTCAATGACAAATCCAAGCTCCTGTGTGGACATGTTCACCTTTTTCAGCAGAGACCGCATAATCGGTGCGATCGTCACAAACCGAAAGCTCGGAGCGGCAAAAGTCCCGATGGTGGAAACATACGTCAAAAAAAGAGCCTGCTTTTTTGTCTGAATTCTAGAGGAAGCTGCTTCAACAAACCCGCGGACTCCGCCTGCAATTTTGATCATACTGATCAATCCGGTAAATCCGTAAAGAAAGAGAAAGATTTTAATATTGCCTGGATCAATGATTCCTTTTACAAGCAAATCAATCATTTTGTACAACCCGCCGAGCGGCGCTGGAGCAATCAGAAAAGATCCTGCCAAAAGACCGGCAAACAGGCCCGGCAGCACCTGCTTTGTTTTCATCGCAATAGGGATGGCAACTAAAAAAGGGATAATGGAGACCCAGTTATTATGCATATCGCATCTTCCAATCTCAAGCTGATCGTCAGCTTTGCTCCATCCGCGGCGGCTCTTCAAGCCATCCGTTTTTGATCATCAAACTGACCCCTTCGCGCGTATAGGCCACAATGTCTTTCCCAAACAAACCAAATTGGATATCCAGATCATTGCGAAGGCTGAAACCGAAGCCAAAGCTTTGGCTTCCAAGACTGAAGTTGCTCAGGAGATAGACACAGAACATCATCAGCTTGTCCGAAAACGGCGCTTCTGTTGAGCCGGTGACGATCCCGCTTGAAGTATCCTGGACCGGGAACCCTTCTTTTTCCAGCATTTTTCTTGTTCCTGCTGCAATTTCCTGTGCTAAGTTTTTACCTTTAAGAAAGTATTTTTTCAGCTCTTCATTCTTCGTTGTCTGAGCAAAACCAGCCACAAGCTGCATGCCGGTTTGGTTAGTTTCAATGCTGTGATACAAATAGCTGTATTCAATGGCTGTTAATGGCCGCTTTTTTCCAAACAGATTTGTTCCTTTGCGATAGCTTTTATCATCAATGGAATCTTCTGATTGAGGCATGGAAATCACAGCCGGCATGAGCAAATATTCTTTTTTCACAAGGTAATGGGTGAACTGCTGATAATAGTACTGTGTCAGCTGGGTCAGCTCCATATACAGCTTGATAATATCCGTGCGGTACGAAACCGCCAAATGCAAGGAGTAGAGCCCCATGCTGATTTCCTTCAGTATTCTTGCAAACAGAATATCAAATCCATTTGCAAATAGCTTCGGTGCTTCCAAATTTATATCAGACATGGTAAAACCAACTGGAATATCTGCTCCTTCATTTTGAAGAAGTTTTTTCAGCTCTTCTACCTTTGGATCAAGCTTATCTCTTAGCCCAATCATCAATGCCTTAGCTTCCTGCTCCTCTGACTTTGCAATAAAAACATCCAAAAACCGCAGGATAGTTGTCTTTTTTTGATAGGTCATCCATAGGGCGCCAAGTTCTGCTGCATTCATTCTCTGTTTGCCATTCATCCTGATATCCTCCAACACGTTCACTTTGGAAGTATTATTTTCCTGCTGGTGGAAATTATTCATCAAACGCGAAAGGAAGCACCTAGGCGATGCTTCCTTTCCTTTATAACCCCTTTGATTTTTGCCTTCCTTGTAAAAATAAATTTCTTACCCTGCTGTCTCTCAGCCATAATCCTCCCCACATGAGAATGGCCAAGTAAACCGGAAACAGAATATGACTGAAAAGCGGCGCATCCAGCCGGACCTGTACAGCCATTACCCCTCCGAAATAACCTGTCAGCAGCAGAGCGCCAAAAAAGGAAGTCCGCGGCAAAAGATAAAGGATGACAGAAATGAGACCCAGTAAACCAATAACGGCAAGGTGATGCTCCTTAAACCCGAGACTTGCCGTACCCTTCACAACCTCGGCAGGTTTAACAAACTTCATTATGCTATCAAAAAGCATAAAGAGAATAACCAGCCAGCTGAAAACATATGAAACCCATAAGCGTCCTTTTGATTCTGCCACCGCCTGCATACCCCCTTTGTTTTTTTAAAGCCTATTCAACAAGTGCAGGCTGTATGACACAAAAAGACCAGGGAGTTTCCCCTGGTCAGCTGTTATTCCTTATGCACCTATCTATTTCCTTACCAGCGATGGGCTTTGGCATTGCTGCGCAGGATGATGTTCGTCTGTGACATCTCCGTATGCCCATTCACCTGTGACTTGGAACGCTTCGGCCTTGTCCAGTTATGATGAAATTTCTCTGACTGCATATCTAACTGATCACGGTAACTCATTGCCTCATCACCTCAAGGGTAGGATTTAGAAAGCTGATATTCTAAAGGAATATCAAGTATATTGTTTGTTAAAGGGGCGGAAGTTATTAGCGGAAAATGAAGCAAAAGGCTGCGTCGCTAATTCTGGTTGATTTTCACTGAATTTAAAGGGAATTTTAACAAAAAAGAGCAAAAATGTTCAAAAAGGAACCCATTTTAAGCCTGCTTCCAAGTTTTAGGCTTGCTCAGCACTTAAAAAAGGCGGTTTATATGCGGGTTAGCGGATTTTATTTGCAAGTATGAAGAATTTATTTGCAGGTTTTGGAAAAATATATGCGGGTTTTGGAATTTTATATGCGGGTTTTGGAATTTTATATGCGGGTTGTGGCGTTCCCATGCAGGTTGAGGCGGTTACGTGCAGGCTTCAGCATTTATATGCGGCTTTTTAATCACGGCCTTCTGCATCGCATCTGCCACATCCTGCTCATTTCTTAGAAGCCTGCTTGCCACTTTGTATAGAACCTGTTCATACTGCTTGACCAGCGTGACAAATGCCTCTCCATCCCCTTTTTTTGCCTTATTTACTAAAACACTAACCGGCTTCAACCCTTCCCCTCCTTTTACCATTTCTACCTCTGTTAGATAAGAAACCCATCCAAAAGGTTGTATCCCGGCATAAATAAATCCCACTGCTCAAGCAATGGGATCTGCAGTATTACTCTCGGTACTTATCATGCTCAGGCTCAAACAGCTTTTCATCCGAATGTCTAACGATGGAAAAGTGATCTACGTTATAGTGGCCGTGAAGAACCTGATTGTGATGGGCAATCACCTGCTCAGCTGACAAAACGGCTGTATCTGCCGTAGAGTGGCCGTCCCCTGCAAGTGTTACGTCAAAGCCTTCAACTGTCGCTGTTCTAACCGCTGTATCAATGCAATGCTCTGTTTTGCATCCCATGATGACGAGATGGCTGATTTCCTTTTCCTTTAAATATGGAAGAAGGCCTGTCTTGTAAAAAGAGTTGGTTGCTTGTTTATCAAAAATTGCCGCATCGTCTGGAACCTCGATGTCTCTATGGACTTGAAAGCCCGCTCCTTCTCCGCCTGCTACGTCCAGATCCCTGACAAACACAATGTATGCCCCGTTTGCTTTTGCTTCTTTTATCACTTTGTTAATGGCTGCGATCAGGACTTCTTTCTGAAAGACTTCCTGTTCCTCGTGATTTCCCTCTATTAAATCCTGCTGTGCATCGATAACGAGCAGTGCTTGTTTCAACCCAATCCCCTCGCTTTCCACCTGTTATTTCAAAATTATACCATCCCTATAAAAAGAAGAGTTCACTTTAATTGCTCAAAATGAACTCTTCATCCTTCAAAGTGGCTTTATTAAGAATTCAAAGCTGAGATCTTCTTCAGCCTGCAGCAGATACTCCTCCTGCACAGGCGCCCCCCAGCTGTCGTCCCCGCCAACACCCATTTGCCTGCCCCCTACTGTAACAACGGTGTAATGCACGTTTGGCAATTCAAACTGATGCCTGGCATGTTCCAGTTCAAATGCTGTATAAGGCAGAATGGAGCATTCCAGCGGCTTTTCGGTAGAAGATAGCAAGATTCCTTCCTGGTTTCCGTTTTGGATAGCGACCCTTCTGACGCCGGTCCGGTTGCCTGTTTCCTGCGGCATTAAATAACCTGACAGATTGTCCGCAGCTTTATTTTGAAAAGTTCCAAGTCTCGCTCCCTTGTTCCGGTCAGCATAATTTTCTTCAGGTCCCATTGCATACCATTCCAAGTGCTCATAATCAGCCGGAATTTTAAATGAAACCGCAAAAATCGGAAGCTGTGGAAGATTGGCTGCTCCATGGTAATCAGCTTTCACAAGAATACGGCCGTCAGGGTAAACCGTGTACTTGATCGCTGCTTTTACCTCTCTGCTCACAGAAAAGCTGTAGCTGAACAGCACACTAGTATGATCCTGTTCTTCTTTTACCTCTATATTGGTGCATTTTCTGGCAAGGCTTGCTGCATACCACATGCCGGAATGATAATCCTGTCCGAAGCCCCTGTCATTGTCCGTTGATGCTCTCCAGAACAACGGGGCAGGAGGCAGTGAAATCATTTCTTTACCGGCATAATTCAGTGATACAAGACTGCCTGCCTGCTTTGAAAAGATTACGGAGAAATCAGGGCCGTGCACCCCTATGTTCACATCTCCCTGAACAGTGCGAAGCTGTCCGCTGACTGCCTCTGGTTCCGCGTTCCCTTCTTTCCGGAATACGTACTGCCCAAATGCTGTTTCATGTCCTGCTTCAGCCCAAAGCGTGCTCTCTTTCAGCTTCAGCACTGTGTGAACACAATACTCTCCAGGTTTTTTCGCAAGAGCCTCAAAATTTGGGAGCGCCACTCTCTTTTCACTCTGCGGCTCAACCACAGCCGAGCTTTTTTGACGATAAATTTCTTTTCCTTCAAAATACAGAATGCTTTCCAGATCATATTCTTCTGTGCTGGTGAAAAGATTCTCATTTTTAATGACCACTTCTTCTTTCCCCGGAAGGAGCTTCACGTTTTGATACAGATACTTGACCTCCTGCAGCTTCGGTGACAAGCCTCTATCCGCATACACAAGCCCATTTGTGCAAAAGCCATAATCTGTCGGCCTGTCATCAAAATCTCCGCCATAGGCTAAGTACTCTTTTCCGAATCGGTCCTTTTTCATCAATGCTTGATCAATGTAGTCCCAAATGAAGCCGCCCTGATACAGCTCATACTTCTGTTCGAGATCGGTATACTTATGCATGCCGCCTAGAGAGTTGCCCATCGCGTGCATGTATTCACAGCTGATATACGGTTTGTCAGGGTTTTCAGACAAGTACTTCTCAATATCGGCCGGTTTTGCATACATCCGGCTTTCCATATCGCTCGTTTCGTTAAAAGCACGGTTATGAAAGACGCCCTCATAATGAACGAGCCTTGACGGATCAGCCTGTTTAAAATATTTTGAAACGTTCAGAATCACTTCTCCTGCATAGGATTCATTCCCGCAGGACCAAATTAAAATGGATGGATGATTTTTATCGCGCTCAAGCATGGAGACAGCCCTGTCCATGACAATCTCCTGCCATTCCGGCTTGCTGCCCGGAATGTTCCAGGATGGCTCAACCTCGCCCATCTTCTGCCACGAGCCATGCGTTTCCAGGTTCATTTCATCAATCACATAGAGGCCGTATTCATCACACAGTTCATACCAATAGGTTTGGTTTGGATAGTGAGAGGTCCGAACGGCATTGATGTTATGCTGCTTCATTGTTTTGATATCAAACAGCATATCTTCCTTTGTGACAGTCCGCCCGCTTCGGCAATTAAATTCATGGCGGTTGACGCCTTTGAAAACGATCCGCTTGCCATTAAGCAGCATAACGCGGTTCTTCATCTCGAACCTTCTGAACCCGATGTTTTCAGGAATGGCCTCGGTTAGCTTCCCATCTTCGTCATATACTTGCAGAAGCAATCTGTACAAATAAGGATCCTCTGCACTCCAAAGCTTCGGCTGCTGAATCTCAAGCGAAAGAGCCTCTGTGCCCTCAACTGTTTTTTCAGCCTGTAATTGGCCATCTGCATCATAAAGCAGGGCCGTTACTCTTCCAGGAGATTTAGCTCCCTCCAGCGTTTTCATCGAAAGCTTTAGCTTTCCTTCTGTAAACGCATCATCAAGCTCGGTTTCTGCTTTCAGGTCATAAATATGTACTTCCGGTACAGTAAAGAGATAAACATCACGAAAGATGCCGGAAAACCTCCAAAAATCCTGATCCTCAAGCCAGCTCCCTGTACTGCGCTGGTAAACTTCGACTGCCAGCCTGTTTTCTCCCTCTTTTAGAAAAGGAGACAGATCAAATTCTGAAGGTGTAAAGGAATCTTCGCTGTAGCCGGCAAATTCGCCGTTTACCCAAAGGTAAAGGGCAGACTCTACTCCTCCAAAGGAGATATAAACAGGCTTGTTTTTCATATTTTCCGGAACAGAAAACGCTTTCACGTAGCTTCCAACTGGGTTGTGGTCCATTGGAATCTCTGGAGGCCGAATATCATTATGCCCGTCCCAAGGATACATCGTATTAACGTATTGCGGCTTTCCATACCCTTGAAGCTGGATATGGGAAGGAACTTTAATACTCTCCCATCCGCTCACATCAAATTCAACTTGGTGAAAGTTTTCCGGACGAACCTGAGGATTTTCCGAATAATGAAATTTCCAATGTCCATTCAGGCTGTGCCGCAGCGGCATTTCTTTTTTCTCTGCAGCTTCTTCCATCGTTTCATAGTAACGGTGGTCTGAATGTGCAGGAAGCCGGTTTACCGCAAATTTTGTCAAATCAGTTAGCCAGTTAATGCTTGGAATATTCGTCATATCTAAAACTCCTTCCCTATTACTTCACTGACCCTAACATACCAGCTACAAAATGTTTTTGCATTATAAAAAATAAAATGGCAGCAGGAAGGGTGGCAATCACAATGGCTGTCATGATGACGCCATAGTCAGGAGAATAGCTTGATCCAAGATTGGAAATCAGCAGCGGCAGCGTCTGGTTTTCCGGAGACTGCAGCGCAACGAGCGGCCATAAATAGCTGTTCCAGCTCGCCATGAACGTAATGATGGCAGCGGCGGCATAGGTGGTTTTCATTGTCGGCACATAAATGCGGAAAAACACCCCAATCTCTGATAACCCGTCAATCCTTCCCGCCTCGAGAATATCCCTTGGAAACATTTTTGTGCTTTGGCGAAAGAAAAAGATGAGAAAAGCAGTCGTTACTGTCGGCAATATAACCGCTGCAAAGGTATCAATGCCAATCACCGGAAAGGTTTGCGAAACAGAGGCAAACATCCGGTACAAGGGCACCATGAGCGAGGCAAACGGGATCATCATGGACAGAAGCAGGATGTTAAAGACAATATCCTTCGCTTTGCTTCTGTAAATTTCAAAGCCATAGCCTGCCAATGAGGCGATAACCAGAGACAGGACTGTTGTGATAATCGAAATTTCAGCTGAGTTCATCAAGGCCCTTCCCATATCTGCCTGCTCTAAAAGATGCTGTAAGTTTTCAGCAAAGTGGCTTCCTGGAAGAAGGGTTCCTTTCGTCACATCCAGTGACTTATTCGTTGCACTGACAATCATCCATAAAAACGGGAAAACAGATACTACCGAGACGGCAATCAAAAACAGATAGCCTGCTGCTTGCTGAACTTTATGCATTTTTTTCACCCGCCGCTCTGAACTGGATAATGGAGAAGAAGACAATCAAGATCACAATCGCATAGGAAACAGTCGCTGCATAACCGAAATCAGGGGTATATTTAAACGAAATATTATAGATATACTGAGAAATGGTCATCGTCGCATTTCCCGGTCCGCCCTTTGTGATGTTCATCACTTCATCAAACAATTGAAGCGTGCCAATGGTGGAGGTAATGGTTGTGAACAGGATGATCGGCTTTAAGAGCGGAACAGTAATTTTCCAAAACTGCTGAATAGCTGATGCGCCGTCCATTCTCGCTGCTTCATATATCGATTCATCAATGTTCTGCAACGCTGATAAAAAGAAAATCATGTTATAGCCTGTCCAGCGCCATGTGATGGCTGCTATAATGGCCATCTTCGCCCAAAAAGGATCTGTGAGCCACGGAATGGGCCCTGATATCAGATGTACCTTTAATAGCAGCAGATTGATCATGCCATCATCGGCAAATAAATATTTAAAAATAACGGAATAGGCAACCAATGAAGTGACACAGGGCAAGAAAATGGCCGTACGGAAAAGCCCTTTCAGCTTTAATTTTTTATTGTTCAGCAAAACGGAAATGACCATAGCCAGGACGATCATAACCGGCACTTGCACGATGAGATAAATGACTGTATTTTTAACGGTTTCTATAAAGACAGGATCCTTAAAAAGCCTGCCGTAATTGGCCAAACCAACGAAGCTTAAATTTGTTCCTGTTCCTGTTTGCAAAGACAGCAGCAATGCCTTGATCATTGGATAAAAGTAAAACAGTCCGATCATAATCGCCGCAATCCCGATAAAGGACCATCCGATCAGCGTGCTTTTCATCTTAAGATTCCGTCCTGATTTTGAAACGGCCATATCCTGGCTTACCCGTGCTGGCATCATGTTGATCAGCTCCCTTCCTAATAAAAAGCCCCGGAGCCCTCGCCTGATGCTTTCTCAGGAAATGGAACTCGCCGGGGCTTCTGCTTCTCTTATTTCACTTGCTGCTCTGCTTGGGTTTGGGCATCTTTTAAAACTTGATCCAAGTCTTTTCCTTTTAAATAATTCTGCGCGCTGACAGCAAGAATGTCTTCAATGGCATATGTGTTTAAGCCGTAGTTGACCTGCGGGATTTTTTCCGTCCATCCTGCAAAGTCATGAATCGTTTTTTGGTTGTTAAAGAAAGGATCTGGAGCGTTATAGGCCTCTGATTTAGAAGCAGCCTTATAAGTGCCGATTGCCCCGATTTGCTTGACGATATCCTGATAGAAATCAACGTTAGATCCAAATGTTTTTGCCAGGAAATCCGCTGCCTTTTCTTTGCCTGGAATGTTCAGAACATACCAGGAGCTTCCGCCAAGGTTGGAGGCGTTAACGGAATTCGGCACACCCGCTTGTTTCGGAAGCGGCACGATCGCCCATTTGCCCGACTGGGAGGCTTCCGCTTTAATAGAAGGCGTGATCCAGTTTCCTGTTGGAACACTTGCTACATCTCCTTTATTAAAGCCTGCAACAAACTGGCTCCAGTCAGAGATCGGCTTGACAATCTTCGCATCCATTAAGGCTTTGTATGTTTTGAACGCTTCTTTTAATGATTCGTTGCCGGCGAGATCAGGAGCGCTTCCATCCTTTTTTGAATACCAGGAGCCGCTTGATTGAATCATCATTCGGATCAGCCCGAGGTCCTTTGGATCCTGTGTAAGCATATCCTTGCCGGTTGCAGCTTTTACTTTTTTACCAATTTCAATGTATTGATTCCAATCTATGTTTTGCAGGTCATCAACTGTATAGCCTGCCTTTTGTAAATAATCTTTTCTCACATAAAGTCCTGTTACACCTGTGTCAAAAGGAACGCCGTAATTTTTGCCGTTGTATGTTCCAGCTGCCACTTTATAGCTTGCAAAGTCATCTGCTTTAAAGGAGCTTGTTACATCCTTAAACATATCCGGATAGGCTTTTAAAAAGCTTTGAGAACGATAATCTTCAATTAGGACGATATTCGGCAAACCTTTTGTTGTTCCAGAGCTTAAGCTCGTGTTTAATTTTTGAACAATGTCCGCCTGCGCCATGTTGACAACATTGACCTTAAGTTTTGCGTCTGTCGATTTGTAAGCCTCTTTTGCAATTTCAAGCGCTTTGATGTTGAAATTCGGATCCCATGCCCAAATGGTGATCGTGTTTACATCCTTGGAATCTCCTGACGTTTCTTTGCTGCCGCCTGCTGAACAGGCTCCCAGTAACAGCAGTGCCAAGACAGAGAAAATGGCCAATAGCTTTTTCATCGTATCCCCCCATTTATATTGCAAACGCTTTCATATACCTATGTTAGCACCGCCTGCTTTTGGGAGGTTAGGAATATCTTTCGCTGTTCCTGCACTATTTTCATATGTCCAAAAAGCCCATTGGTAAATTTTTTGGATTTTAGGAGATTTTTTATTTTGGAGGAATAGGCAGTTCAATTCGAACCTTTGTCCCTCTGCCAAGCTCACTTGTGACAGATACGCCGAAAGGATCTCCATATATGAGCTGAATACGCTCGTGCACATTCTTAATGCCGATTCCCGAAAAAAGCTGCTGCTTTCTTTTCGTCTTTGGCAGCTCCCCCTCAGCATGGGCTTCCATGCCATCGCCGTTATCCACGACCTCGCAGATCAGCTTTTCTTCCTCCTGCCAGATAAGAATGTGAATCGTCCCTTCCTGCTTTTTGTTAAATCCATGAAAGAAGGCATTTTCCACGAAGGGCTGCAGGATTAATTTTGGAATCGGAACGTCCAGACTATCGGGGAAGGCAAAATAGTTTACTTTAATTCTGGTTCCATAGCGCTTTTGGTTAATCAAAACATAGTTCTTCAGGTTGTCCAGCTCCTGCTGAACCGTGATCGTTTCACTGACACTGCCAATCGTGTTCTGCAAAAGAGAAATCAAGGCTGAAATGGTTGCTTCCATCCCGGCCTTATCGCCAAGATGCACCATGAATTTAATGGTCGTAAGCGTGTTGTACAAAAAGTGGGGATTGATCTGCTGCTGCAGGGCGGCAAGCTCGGCATTCCGCTGCTGCTTTTGGGCGAGCAAAAGCTTGTCAACGTACTCCTTTAACTCATCCAGCATCGTATTAAATGCTTTTCCAATCTGCCTCGTTTCATAAATTCCTGACTCGGCTACATATTGAGTAAAATCCGATTTTGGAGAATTGCTGATTTGCCTGACAAGACGGGAAAGGGAATTTGTCAGCCTCCTTGAGAAGAAATACACCATTGCCAATGCGGCCAGGACGATCAGCATCACAATCATGGCAATCGCTTTTTTATCAATTAAATCGCCGATTGCTTCCTGCTTATCAACCAGGTTGATGAGATACATATTCAAGTAGGGAATTTCGTCTGCCAGCACGATCTGATCCTTCCCCCTGTAATGCTGGATCATAAATTTTTGGCCGTTTTTCTTCATTTCTTCTGAAAAGTTAAGCAGGGCTTGCTGTTTTTGCCCAATAAGCTCTGAATCACTGCTTGAAACAACGATTCCTTCCTTATTGACCAAATAAACATTGTTCCCAAGACTTGTATAACTCGAGTAAAAATTTTTGAACAGGCTTTCCGGAAGAGCAAAATACATAGAGCCGTATAACTGCCCTGAACCCCTGTCCATAAAAGCTCTCGAAGCCACAATGTACTTCCCGCTGCCGAAGCTTTGAGTACTATCATCATACTGATAGAGCAGCCATTTCGGCTTGTCCAGCGTATTCCGGGTAACAGGGTTAATTTTTAGCTGCTCATCTGTAACAGGCCAAAAGGATCGATTTGAGGCATAAACCGTACCATTTTTCCCTAAAATGAAAATGCCCAGCTGATCTGTTTGCAAAAGAGAATGAATGTACTGCATCTTCTGCCCAAGAGTGTAGTAGGCGCTCATCTTCTCCGAGTCAGAATGCTTTTCGGTAAGCATCTGCTTAATGGTTTCACTCTGCAGCAGATTGTTCGAAGCCAGTACCACCTGGTTATCAAATGACTCCAGGTTGTTTTGAATCCGATTCATGACTTTTCCGTTCATCAAGCTGTACTTTTCGATAAAAAAATTCTCCGACATGTTGATCGTTGTCCACGTAATCGTAATAGAAACCCCTATGATAATGATCACGGTAAAAAGAAACATGATGCTGAACAGCCGCACATGCCGAATGCGCTTAAGGGTTTTCATCATATGGGTTACCTGATGGCATGCTGCCTTTTGTACTTGCTCGGAGGCAGTCCTTTCACCTTTTTAAAAACCTTGCAAAAATAACTATGGTCCGAAAAACCGACGGCCTCGCTGATTTCAGAAATGGTCTTTTCATCTTCAATCAGAAGTTCAGCGGCTTTTTCAATACGAACCTTGTTAAGATATTCAATCATCCCTTCCTGCATATGGCTGGAAAAAGAGCTTGAGAGATACGAAGGGTGAAAGTGAAACTGCTTCGCAATGTCTGTTAAGGTCAGCGGCTCTGCATAATGCTCTTTAATATAAGCGGCCACTTTTTTGATTTGGCGATTTTCAGGATGGATGCCCTCTAGACTATGTTTTGCCTCTTCCAAAAAGGCGCTGAGCAGGTTAATCGTCTTCTGCGCCGTTTCTGCTTCTTCGATCTCTTTTAAATAAACATATCTAGAACTTTCAAGTTCTGCCGTATTGTATTTCATATTGCCAAGGAGAATGGTGATGGTGAAGATAATATTGGTGTAAAACGCTTTGAAGTCAGCAAGATCAATCCAGTAAGCACCTGAAAGCTTCCCGGCATGATTCTTCAGGTATTGAAAGGCATCCTCAAAGCGGCTGCGCTTTAACTCCTCTGTAAACCATTCCAAATTAAACTGTTCAACCGCTTGCTTTGCTTCAGGAAGATGAGCCTTTGTCAGCACCGCATGCCCGGGAAAATAAAAATGGGCGTTTTGCAGTTTCGGCACATTTTCCAGATAAACCTGCCGCAGCTTTGAAACGTCATGAAACGGCTCGGATAAAATAAAACGGCAGCTGGGCTCAGCAGCAGCAAAACGGCTGATTTTATCATAAACTGCTTGAAAATCGTCCGTGTTAATGAGGTATATCAGCCATTTCTGATCCGCTATAAAGGAATACCCCTCTGTTTTCAGCTCCTGAAAAATCGGCTCCAATTTCTTTTTGATTTCGTCAGGGGCGAAATCAACCCCTAATAAGCAGAAAGTATCCAGCGAAAAAGGCAATTTACCGGGCTCTGCCGTTTCATATCCTTCTATCATCCGTTGGAGCAGCTGCCCGAAGGAGCGGTTTTGCTGCACCCTGCCAGCTGAAGAATGAAACGAGGGAATTCTTCTTGAAGCTGTTCTCAACCCCTTCAGCAGGGACTGGGCATCCAATTTAGGCTTTAATATATAATCCACCGCGCCATTTTGAAAGGTGGACCGCACATAATCAAACTCTCCAAAACTGCTTAGCACGATCACTTCTATCTCCGGATACCGCTCCTTCACAAGCCTCGTCAGCTCCTCCCCGTCCATCACAGGCATGACGATATCCGTGATAATGATATGAGGACGAACCTGCTCAATCAGCTGAAGCGCCTCCTGCCCGTTGGACGCTTCCCCGGCGACCGTAAAACCTTCCCGCTCCCAATCCAAATAATGAATCATTCCTCTTCTGATTAACTGCTCGTCATCCACAATTAATACTCTGCACAGTTCTTCAGCTATCAAATTGACCCCTCCAAAAGGACTGTTTTCTTTTTATCATATACAATTTTTCGAAGAATCTGAATACGATAGCGGAACTTTACATAAAGGCAAAGAAAAAGAGAACATCATTGAATGATGCCCTCCGGGTTTTATTAATATATTGAGCTCACTTCTAATTTTCTGTTGATTTCCGCTGCAGGAGTTCGCGATTTCAAATGCAGGCTGGCGGCTGAACTATATGGCGTTAGAATTACACACCGACCCAAGAGGATTGCTGCTTTCGGAGCAGCACAATTTGGCCGAGATGATACGAATCGTGCATCATGATATTGTTGAGTAAACGCTCAATAGAGTACCTGTCAGCTGCATACGGCGCTTTTAGCTTTTCGTCGTCCAGTTCTGCAATGACTGTTCTTAATTTATTCATGACTTCATCAAGGCGCTGCACTGATTCGGACCATCCCATTTCGTCTTCTGGATCCCCCGGGTGTCCAAAGGTTTCTTCATTATCTTTTGGTTTATGCGGATTCTCTGTTCCCTTAATTCTATGGATCGCGTCTTCATTCCAAAATATCAGGTGATTGACAATCTGCCAAATTGAATTGCTGCCAGGGCTTGTCCATGCTGCTTCGGCTGCACTGACTTCATTCAGCCCCTGCTTTATGGAGGCAAACCACTCATTTTCATTGAAATGCATGTCGAGCTGCTCTAAAAACATATTGGTGATAACCTGCATAATACCCATCTCCTCACGATTTAATATCATTTTTAACAGTTGAAGAGTTCATCATTCTAACTATGTATCTAAAAAGGGATACACAAGGGGATCCAATCATCCAGCTTCAAATTTACTCCGACATTGATTTATTCGGCTCATCCAGCTGTATTCCTCCGCAGAAGGGGATTTTTTTTCAATTTTTGCTAAGCGATTAAACTGTGAATGGTCCCTCTAGGAGAGCCAACTCGCAAGTGAATAAATGGAAAAACC
The DNA here is from genome assembly GCF_021166585.1 of Metabacillus kandeliae. Classification (GTDB taxonomy): domain Bacteria; phylum Bacillota; class Bacilli; order Bacillales; family Bacillaceae; genus Metabacillus_B; species Metabacillus_B kandeliae. Next base: position 10,879 of record NZ_JAJOZE010000011.1, on the reverse strand, counting down.
AAGCTAGTTATCAAAATATTATGCTAGAATTGTTAAGAAGAGAATAAAAAAAGCGAAAAGAAATCTTAAAAGACTAAATTAATTAGATCTTCGAATGGGATTCGGAGAAGATAAGGGGGTATTGTGGCAGGGCTTATACTGGATATACTGATAAGTTTATGTACATTAGGAATATCAATCTTTTCCGTTAGGATAGTCCAATTTAAAAGTAACAGCCTTAATAATATTGCTGCGATACTTGGATTAGCAGGTATAGGGCTAGCGATTGTAGGTTGTTACATTGGAGGAGGGCAATCTATACAACCATATTATTATAAAACCATCATCATACAATTTGTTATAGTTAGCCTTTTCCTTGTAATTTACCTTCTTGTAAAAAAGAAAGGATATTCTACTTTTAAAAATATCCTCTCCATTTGTTTAGTCACAGTTAATCACTTAATTTATATTTACTATATTATTGCGAGTTTTATTTATTATTAAATTATATTAATATATTGCATGTTTTTCATTTCTATTTGGACACTTAAGACCAACGATCGATATAAATAGGGGTTATTTGTATTGTTGCATGACCTAAAGACAACAAAAAAATAACCTCATATGGATATCACATCCATTGAGGTTATTTTTAATCAATCTATATTTTTAAATAAGCGAACTTTGTTTAAAGTGATTAATCTTTTTTATAAAACTACAGCTTTTTAAATAAGCTAAAACTTCTTACTCCACTGTCACACTCTTCGCCAAATTCCTCGGCTTATCAACATCACAGCCTCTGTGCAGTGCAGCAAAGTAGCTGATCAATTGAAGCGGAATAACCGCTGCAAGTGGTGAAAGAGTTGGGTGAACGGCTGGAAGAACGAAACGGTCGTCTTCCTGCTCAAGGCCCTTCATAGAGATGATGCATGGGTTTGCACCGCGTGCTGTTACTTCTTTTACGTTTCCGCGGATGCTCAGGTTGACATGTTCTTGAGTAGCAAGTGCGATAACAGGCGTTCCTTGCTCAATCAATGCAATCGTACCGTGCTTCAATTCTCCGCCTGCGAATCCTTCTGCCTGGATGTAGGAAATCTCTTTCAGTTTCAGAGCTCCTTCAAGTCCAACATAGTAGTCAACAGAGCGGCCGATGAAGAAGGCGTTGCGTGTTGTGGACAGGTACTCGCGTGCGATGTACTCCATCTCTTCTTTTTGGTCGCATAAAGCTTCCATTGCAGTTGCAACGATACCAAGCTCTTTTACAAGGTTGATTTCAGATACAAGGCCTTTTGCTTCAGCTGTTACTGCTGCCAGGATAGAAAGAACGGCAAGCTGTGCTGTGTAAGCTTTGGTAGATGCCACAGCAATTTCAGGGCCTGCATGCAATAGCAATGTGTAGTCTGCTTCGCGAGAAAGGGTAGAACCAGGTACATTTGTTACTGTCAGCGCTTTGTGGCCAAGCTCCTTCACCTGTACAAGCACAGCGCGGCTGTCTGCTGTTTCACCGCTTTGAGAGATGAATACAAACAGCGGTTTTTCAGACAATAGCGGCATGTTGTAAGAGAATTCGCTTGCTACGTGCACTTCTGTCGGTGTTTTTGCCCAAGTTTCAATGAACTGTTTGCCGACAAGTCCTGCATGGTAGCTTGTTCCGCAGGCTACGATATAGACGCGGTCTGCTTCATGCAGCGCATTTACGATTTCCGGATCTACTGTAAGCTGTTCGGATTCGTTTTGGTATTTTTGAATAATTTTACGCAAAACAAGCGGCTGCTCGTCAATTTCTTTTAACATGTAGTGAGGATATGTTCCTTTTTCAATATCGCTTGCATCAAGTTCTGCTTTGTATGGAGCGCGTTCAACGACTTCTCCGGCAAGATTCTTGATGACCACTGCTTCGCGGGTGACAAGAACGATTTCTTTGTCCATCAGCTCAACATACTGGTCCGTTACTTGAAGCATGGCCATTGCATCTGAAGCAATAACATTAAAGCCATTTCCAAGGCCGACAAGCAATGGACTTTTATTTTTCGCAACATAAATTGTATCAGGATTCTGGTTATCCAAAAGGCCGATGGCATATGAGCCCTTCAGGATGGAAAGAGTTTCGCGGAACGCTTCTTCCACTTCTTTGCCTTGATTAACCAGTTTATCAATGACTTGAACCACGATCTCTGTGTCTGTTTCACTTTTCAGTTCCACATCTTCCAGATATTCGCGTTTCAGCTGAACGTAGTTTTCAATGACACCGTTATGAACCAAAGTAAAACGCTCTGATGCGCTTTGATGCGGATGGGCATTCAGCGTACTTGGCACACCATGTGTTGCCCAGCGTGTGTGACCGATCCCAGCTGTAGCAAAGACATCATTGTTAACAATTTCACGAAGCTCTGCAATCCGGCCCTTTTCTTTGAAAACATGGACCTCTTTACCGTCTGATACAGCGATACCAGCTGAATCATATCCGCGGTACTCCAGTTTCTCAAGGCCTTTAAGCAAGATTTCCTTCGAGTCATTTTGTCCAATATATCCTACAATTCCGCACATAATAAAGTTCCTCCCAGTAGTGTGTACGGGGACAGGAAGACCGACAGTCGGGGACCTTCACATGTCCCCTCACACATGTTTAGTTTAATTAGTTGGTATCGATTGATGACCTTCCCTTTGTACGATGAGTTGCCTCAGCGTTTTAAGGAAGGACTTGCGGCTGTAACCGTTCAGCCGGGAGGTATCCGCCGAAAATTCGATAACCCTCCTCCTCGTCAACTTAAACCCATTCCGTTCGGGTAAAAGTCCAGGCGCTTTATGAAGCTCTGTAACCTCGGGTCCACCTTTCTGTATTTGACTAATGTGAAATACAAGGTTTATCTTACAATACAACAAAGAAAAACGTCAATCGTAATATTTCCTTACAAAGCTAGGATTTCACACTGTCCCGTTAGTATATGCTTCTGCAGCCAGTTCCGTGAAACCTGTCTTTCTGGAAGGACAAGATGTTTTATTCCCGATTTTTATCCCGATTAAACCTATATTTTGTGTAAATCTTTAAAGTACTGCCGCGGCACTGCTTTGCAAGGGGCATTTTGCCTGGCAAAGGGTCTTGCTTTTTCTTTTAAAAAAGGGAGAATGGACGGGCGAAATTCCCATAATTCCCATTTAAAAAAGGAAGAGAGCGGGACAGGCCCGCTCTGTGTGCTTCCACTTATTCAATTCCCATTTCTTCTTTTACTACAGCAGCGATCCGGTCAACATAGCCGCGGCACTGCTCTTCTGTCGGCGCTTCTGCCATTACTCTTACAAGAGGCTCTGTGCCTGAAGGCCGAACCAAAATGCGTCCGTCTCCGTTCATTTCTTTCTCTACCTCTTCAATAACCGCTTTTACTTTTTCATTTTCGGTTACATGGTATTTATCAGATACTCTCACATTAACAAGGATCTGAGGGAATTTTTTCATTTCTCCTGCAAGCTCAGACAGGGGCTTTCCTGTTGCCTTCATAATATTCACCAGCTGAATAGCCGTAAGAAGGCCGTCACCGGTTGTATTATAGTCAAGGAAGATAATATGCCCTGACTGCTCTCCGCCAAGATTGTACTGGTTCTGCTTCATTTCTTCTACTACATAGCGGTCGCCGACAGCAGTCTGAATGCTCTTGATGCCTGCTGCTTCAAGTCCTTTATAGAAGCCAAGATTGCTCATCACAGTTGAAACAACAGTATCCTGGTTAAGCTGGGACTGATCTTTCAAGTGCTTTGCGCATATGTACATGATTTGATCGCCATCAACGATCTCGCCTTTTTCATCCACTGCAATCAGTCTGTCGCCGTCTCCGTCAAAAGCAAGACCGACGTCTGCTCCTTTTTCCTTCAGAAAGGCAGCGAGTGCTTCAGGATGCGTAGAGCCTACTCCATCGTTGATATTCAGTCCGTTTGGAGATGTGCCCATTGTGGAAACATCCGCTTCAAGATCCGCGAATAAATGTGTCGCAAGAGATGAAGTCGCACCGTGTGCACAGTCGAGCGCAACATGGATGTCTGTGAAATCTTCATCTACTGTCTGCTTAAGGAACTGCAGGTATTTCTGGCCGCCTTCAAAATAATCATTCACCTGGCCTAGGTCTTTTCCGACAGGTCTTGGCAGACCGTCATCTTCTTGATCCATCAATCCTTCAATTTCAAGCTCCTGGCTGTCAGACAGCTTAAAGCCGTCAGGGCCGAAGAACTTAATGCCGTTATCCTGAACCGGGTTGTGAGAGGCTGAAATCATAACGCCTGCCTGAGCGCCAAGTGCCTTCGTCAAGTAGGACACTCCTGGAGTAGAAATAACGCCTAAACGCATGACCTCTGCTCCAATGGAAAGCAGACCCGCAACAAGCGCACCCTCAAGCATATGTCCTGAAACGCGCGTGTCACGGCCGATAATAACTTTCGGACGGTCTTTGTCCTTTGTCAGCACATAGCCGCCGAAGCGTCCGATCTTAAAAGCCAGCTCAGGTGTCAGCTCGCTGTTTGCCACTCCTCTTACTCCATCTGTTCCAAAATACTTGCCCATTTTAGAATCGCTCCTTTTATCTGTTCATCAAGATTGTGAAGAATCTGTCTGCTGTGTAGATATTTGAATTTTCGCTTCTTCCTGGGAAAGCTTCCAGGATGCCGTTTTAGGTCCGGATGCATTGATTTTCACTGTATGATCACCATCTTCAAGTCCTGATGCGTCAATGGAAAGACTGAAATCGGCTGAGGATATTTTATTCAGCTCGCTTGCTGTTCCTGTTACAGTTATATCTTCGGCATCAACAGAAGGACTGATGTAATCCAGCGTTTTGTCAGACTCGAGTCCTGTTGTTTTAATAGGGATGCCTTTTAAAACCTTTGTCTCCTGTTTTTCTGCCTGTGCCGGGACGTCTCCTTCTGCCTGCTGTTTGTCAACGGTTACCCTCACCTTAATCTGCTTTGGGTAAACTTCAGTGGCCCCGTCAGGAACCGGTACATCAAGCGTTACTGTTGCATTATCCGTAATGCCGCTCACATCAAGCGGAATATCATCAATCTTTTTCAGGTCACTCAGTACCTTTTCAGGACCATATGCCGTGATTTGATCCGTCTCAGCCTTTATCTCTTTAATGGTAATTCCGTCCTTAGGAGTGCCGCTCTGTACGATGCTGACCGGCAGCTGTTTTCCAGGACTGGAAACCGGTACCGTAATGGAAACAGATGATGGAGAAACCTTTGTTGCAGGAACAATATTGCCATTTTTATCATACAGCGTAATATCGGCTGTCTGAGAAATGTCATCCTTTGCCCCTTGCAGATTCACTCTTGCCTTTACTTCTGCAATCCGTTCAATGTCCCGCTCAGGGCCGGTTACTTCGACTGTTTTTGGCTTTACTGCAGGAGTACCTGCTTCATAGCCGGGTGAGATCTGGTCTGCATTCACTATGTCAACCTGCACAGGGAATGATTTCGTAACCTTTCTCTCAATCGTGACAGAAACATCCGAAGGGTTCATATCCATTTTCAAGTTAGGGTTAAGATTTCTGTATTTCAGCTTAATTTTATGAGTTCCCTGTTTTAAATCCTCAAGATCAGCATACACTTCAAAATCCTTTTGCACAGACGATTTTGTGACATCGCTGATCGGTCCTTTGAGTGTAACGGCTGTTTCACTCGGAAGGTTGTACACAATATAGCGTTCATCGTCATATACAGCTTTAATTGGGATGCCTGTGACCACTCGTTCTGTATAGGATGCAGGGTCTGCGCTTTTGCCGCTCTGCTGCTGAACCTCGCCTCTTTCCTGCTGCTGGGTTCTTGGCACAAGCGGATTGGTATTCTCAGGGGCAGATATGTACAGCAGGAGTGCAAGGAACAGCGCAATGATCCTGACAAACCAGTTGTTATTGATCCACCTATCCATTTCTCTTCCTCCTCCATTGCCAGCGGGCTGAGGAAGAAGAACTGTCTTCTGTTAACAGTTCTCTTAGCGCTTGATCATCCAATTCCTTATGCAGCTCGCCGTTGATTGCTACTGAGACATTGCCTGTTTCCTCTGAAACGACAATCGTCACGCTGTCAGTAACCTCGCTGATGCCGACTGCAGCTCGATGGCGGGTACCTAAATCCTTTGAAATAAAAGGACTCTCCGAAAGCGGCAAATAGCACGCTGCGGCCGCTACCTGACCTTTTTGCAGAATAACCGCTCCGTCATGGAGAGGAGTATTCGGAATAAAGATATTAATCAGCAGCTCAGAAGACACATTAGCGTTCATTGGTATACCGGTTTCTATGTAATCGCTCATCCCGGTATCTTTTTCTATTGTCATTAATGCACCGATTCTCCGCTTCGCCATATAGGAGGTTGCTTTCACAATGGCTTCAACGGTTTGCTGCTGCAGTTCCTCCTGAGGAACCCCATTCCGGGAAAAGAGGCTTCCCCTGCCAAGCTGCTCCAATGCTCTCCGAAGTTCAGGCTGAAAAATGATGATGATCGCCAGAAAACCCCATGTTATCGCCTGGTCCATTAACCAGCTCAAGGTATTAAGCCCAAGAGTGGAGCTAAGGAATTTAACGAGTACAATGACCGTTATTCCTTTTAGAAGCTGGACGGCTTTGGTTCCCCGTATAACCATTATCAATTTATAAATAACGAACCAAACAAGGAGAATATCAACGGCATTGACGAGGTAATGCAGTATCGGGTTCGCCTCAAATACTGTTGCCATTCTCGTTCCTCCATAAGTTCAAATAAATTCATTTCTCACCAACTACCCCATTATAGCACATTTCCAGAGATGGATAGAAATGCGGAAAAAGGCCTGGTGAAAAGGCCTTTTCTGCTTAATGAAACATGGCTGCTGTTTCTTTTTCCGCTGACTTGATTCTGTACCAGAGCCATTCAAAAAGTTCGTCTACATCTTCCATTTTGCCGGTAACCCGGCCCGCTGACGCTTTATATTCTTCGCCATTTATAACCGTTACATTCCCGTCAACAGTGCCTTCAATCCGCAGCATGCCATTTTTCACCGTCACATCGCCTTTTACTGTTTCGCCTTCCGGAACGGTAACAACCTTGTTTTTCACTAAAAGATTCGGCTGCTTGCTTACACTGAAATGGTGGTCATCCGACCAGGCTGAAAGAAAGCTTGCCGCCATGAAAAAGAGAAACAGGGAAGCAGCTGACAAAATCGGATGATTTTTCAGCCAGATCACCGCCCCGCTTCTTTCTTTATGTTGTGGAAGACCGCTCATCACAGTATGAGTAAAGCTATCAGGAGCTGCAAAAGCAGAACGGGCATATTCTACTAGAGCGATCGTCCTCTTCAATTCTGCAAAATGAAGGGTACAGGGCCCGCAGCTTCGCAAGTGGCGGTGAAGGGTTTTTCTCTCCTCTTCGGTAATCTCTTCATCCAGTTCTTTATGCATAAGGGGAACGATCTCTTTCAAGCAGCTCACTTTTTCTTCACCTCAATCATAAATGCCTCAGCCTCTTTCTTAATGCTTCCCTTCCTCTGTGTATTCTTGTTTTCACGGTTCCAACCGGGATATTGAGAATTTCACTGATTTCATTTAATGACAGTTCATCCAGGTATTTTAAAATAATCGCACTTCGGTATTTTTCCGGAAGCGCCATAATTTCATTATGAATAGCTGACGCCATCTCTCTCGACTCTGCTTCATCCTCCGGAAGAGCAATGTCTGCAGCAACCTGAGAGTACATCGTAAGCCCTTCTGTACCCGCAATTTCCTGGTCCAAGTAAAAGTCAGGCTTCTTTTTCCTCAGCCTGTCGATCGACAGATTCGTCGCGATCCGGTAGAGCCAGGTAGAGAATTTCTTTTCCATCTTAAATGTATGAAGATTAATATAGGCTTTAATAAAAGCTTCCTGTGCCATATCCTCTGCTTCGTGAACATTTCCAAGCATCCTGTAGCACAGCAGAAAAATTTTGTCTTTATAAAGGCTGACAATTTCAGCAAATGCGTTCTTGTCGCCCTTTTTCACCTGTAATATACGAGCCTTAACTAAATTTTCCATTTTTATTGCCCTCATCTCTTAGCGGGTCTGTTTGTATACGATTTTCATATAAAATAGTTTCAAGGTATTATAGAAATATTTTAACAAATTATGGTGAGGGGCGGAGACTGAAATTATTACTCCTTTGTGAAGGAAATGGCGGAAAATGCTGGAGATTTTCAATATAAAGCAAAAAGCCTTGGCTTAAAGCCAGGCTTTTATTCATTACAGCAGTTTTTCTCCGAAAAGAGAACCCATAAGAGCAACGGCTACAGTTGCTGTTTTGTTCCGTTCATCCAAGATCGGATTCACTTCAACAAATTCAGCAGAAGTAATAATGCCGGCTTCCGCAAGCATCTCCATGGCAAGATGGCTTTCCCTGTAGCTGATGCCGCCGATAACAGGGGTTCCAACACCTGGAGCATCAAGCGGATCAAGCCCGTCAAGGTCCAGGGACAGATGAACACCGTCTGTTTTGTCCTTCAAATAGCGGATGGCATCCTCCATCACAGCGGTCATGCCGAGCCTGTCTATTTCGTGCATGGTGTATACTTTGATGCCATGCTTTTTAATCAGCTCGCGTTCTCCTTCATCAAGTGAGCGGGCCCCGATAATCACAACATTCTCAGGCTTGATTTTCGGTCCCGCCCCCGCTATCTCCGTAAGGGTTTTATCACCCCATCCAAGGCTGACAGCGAGCGGCATGCCATGAATATTCCCTGATGGAGAAGTTTCCTCTGTATTTAAATCGCCATGGGCATCATACCAGATGACGCCGAGGTTCTGATAATGCTTCGCTACCCCTGCCAGTGTCCCAATTGCAATGCTGTGGTCTCCTCCGAATACAAGCGGAAAAGAACCGTCTGCAATCACATGGTCAATTTTCGCTGCCAGCTGCTCGCTTGCTTCTGCGACCGCTTTCAAATTTTTCAGCTTGTGATTCAATTCTTCGCTGTTTCTTTCCCTTTTCCCTATTTGAATGTCGCCTAAGTCCTCAATCGTAAAATCAAGTCTTTCCAAAAGCTCTGCAGCCCCCGCATAACGAATAGCACTTGGCCCCATATCAACCCCGCGCCTTGTCTGCCCTAAATCCATCGGAACACCGATGATCGAAATTTTAGTTGTCATATTTCTAAACCCTCCTCTTACCTTTGTATAACAATTTTAACTATTCTGAGGGCTTTGACTCAACTCGACAAAAATATGTATAAACATACAGAGAGTGCAGGGCATTACAGCCCTGCACTCTTGTTTAGCCGCCATACTCTGCCGATTTGTTCTGCTGCTCTTTTTATATTTGAACGCGCTACTTCTGGATCCAGGGCTGTCTCAAGATCAACAGGGCCGCTTACTATAGAAAAAAAGGCTGTCACTCCTGCCTCGTAAAGTGCTGCTCCCCCTTCCGAAACATCACCGGCAAGAGCAATCACTGGAATATTTTTTTCTTTTGCCAGCTGAGCAATCCCTGCCGGTGCCTTTCCCATGGACGTCTGCCCGTCAAGCTTGCCTTCCCCTGTAATCACAAGTTCTGTTTTTAATAGTTTTTCCTTTAATTTTGTCTGCTCTAAAATTAATGAAATGCCTGACTCAAGTTCTGCGTCCAAGAACCCGGCGAATGCTGCTCCCAGGCCTCCTGCTGCCCCTGCACCCCTTATCTCCTGCAGGTTTATCTGCAGCTGGGAAAGGACTGCCTGCGCAAAGTGCTCCAGCCCTTTATCAAGTTCCAGCACCATTTCCGGATCCGCTCCTTTTTGAGGAGCAAAAACATGTGCAGCCCCCTGCATTCCGTATAATGGGTTGGTAACATCGCACGCTACCCGAAACTTAATGTCTTTTAGCCTTTCTGAAACTCCGCTGTCATCAATTTCCGAGATGCGAATCAGCTCTTTCCCCCCAAAGCGGACATCCTCGCCGTTATCATCCAAAAACCGGTACCCAAGCGCTTGAAGCATGCCAATTCCTGCATCATTGGTTGCACTCCCGCCAAGGCCTACAATAATTTCAGTGCATCCTTTCTCAATGACCTCATGAATCAGCTCGCCAAGACCAAAGGCAGTCGCTTCCATCGGATTCCGTTCATCCCTTTTTAAAAGAGGCAGCCCGCAAGCTTCAGCAGCTTCAATCACTCCTGTCCTGCCTCCTCCGAGTATTCCGTACCTTGCCTTCACTATTTTCCCGAGCGGCCCAGTTACTTCTGCTTCAAAAAACTGGCCATCTGCCGCATAGACAAGCGCTTCTACAGTCCCTTCCCCTCCATCTGCTACCGGAACGGTTTCTATCCTAAAGCGAGAGTCAGCTTGCAAAAATCCTTCCTCACATGCTTTATTAGCTTCAATTGAGGATAGACTGCCTTTAAGAGAGTCCATTGCGATTAGAATGTTCATAGCGGTGCCTCCTTCAATATTTATAAATTTACTTTCCTGAATATATCTTTAGCAAGCTTATCATTTTATCAAAGGCTATGTTGGCATTAGGAAGGAACTGCTAATTGATTAATGCGAAAGGCAATCGGCGGGAAGTGAAATGAGATGAAATGCATAAACATCAAACCTTATATGATTTTATTGTATGGTGATATAAAACAACAAAAAAAAGAGCCCTATAAAAGGACTCTTTTTTTAAAAGATGGAGCCTAGCGGGATCGAACCGCTGACCTCCTGCGTGCAAAGCAGGCGCTCTCCCAGCTGAGCTAAGGCCCCATGGAGCGGAAGACGGGATTCGAACCCGCGACCCCCACCTTGGCAAGGTGATGTTCTACCACTGAACTACTTCCGCTCGGAATAGAATGAAAAGATGCGGATGAAGGGACTTGAACCCCCACGTCCTTAACGGACACTAGAGCCTGATTCTAGCGCGTCTGCCAATTCCGCCACATCCGCATATAAAAAATAG
>NZ_JAJOZE010000010.1 GCF_021166585.1 Metabacillus kandeliae | reverse complement strand
CGAAATGTACAAGGTCAACCAGGAAGCGGCCAAACAGACAACGGAATACATCAACGCTAAAAATGAACAGGCTGAAGCAAGACGAGTCGAAAAAGCCATGATCGAAAAAGAAAACCGGCCCTGGTACGAAAAAGGCTGGGACATGGCCTCAGACTTCGTCGGTGAAGTCTCCGGCTACTATGATGCGAAACGCGCAGCGACAGGGGTTGACCCTGTAACAGGCAGAAAACTCAGCGATGCAGAGCGGATCGCAGCCGGCGCCATGGCCGTTGCCGGATTTATTCCGGTCCTCGGCTGGGCAGGCCGCGCTGCTAAAGGCGGCAAGGCGATCTATTCAACCGTAAAAGGAGTCACAGCAGCCTCCAAAACAATGGACGCCTATAAAACGGTTAAGGGCATGGAGATCCTGGGTAAAACTGAAAAAGGCATCTACGGCCTCGTGAGTGCGAATGGCCTGGCGGAAGGTATTACTGGGCGGGACATGTTTGGCAATCAGCTGACGGATGAGCAGCGGAAGAACAGTTTGTTTGCTGGATTGACGATGCTTGGGATTGGCGGTGCTGGGGCGGCGCTGGATAAGTATGGACATCGGATACCGAAGCCGAAGATGCCGTTTAGCTCGGAATACGCTTCAAAAATGAAGGACAAAGCTAATCAGGCGTTGAATCAAGTAAAGAGGCAAGTTGGAAACGTGGATATGCCGGTGTTTGTCAAGCAGCAGCTTGCGACACCGTTTGGGAATGTGACAAATTGGATGGTGGAGAGCCGGAAGTTGAGTGAAGTGGCTCCGCGGATGTTTGAGGTTAATACTAAGAGTAGTAATCTTGGCAAGTCGAATAAAATAAAAATCGGCAAACCTGAAATAAACGATCTTAGAAAACAATGGAATGTTCCAGAAACCGAGACAGTTGCAGTTGGTAAAACAGATATAAAAGGCTTGGATAATTTAACATTCAAAGGTGGTTCACCAAAAGTTAGAAAAGAAGCGGGATTACCTGACCTAGACGAGTTAATGCCAAATAGGAATATAAAAGCACCTGCCAAAAACCCATTATTTACAAGGCACGCAGAAGAAGGGGTTCTGAATGAATTCGATGCTGCAGTTATAAAAGCAAAAATGGATCCGAGTGAGGTAAGAGGTACACTAAGACTACACCAATCTAACCCAGCAGGGGTATGTAGGAAATGTTATCAAGGACTAGGTAATGATAAAGTACTACCAGGTGAGGTGTATTAAAGCAATTAAGTGTAAAATATCCAAATTTAATAATTGAAGTAACTTCTGAGATTGATAAAAGTATTAAAGTAACAGGCAGATGTAAGTATATTGACTAGTTGGAGGATATTATGACTACTGTAAATTTCAATGAGTTATCAGAAGATAATAAAGTAGTGTTTTTTCTTGCTCTTTCAGAAAGAGTGGTCTCAGTATTTTCAAATAGTGAAGACCAAAAAATAGCTATAAACTCTATAGACGAATGCTGGAGATGGTTGGAAGAGAAGAAAAATGATGGTGAAAAACTATACGAGCAATTAGATAATGAAGAAAATGGGATAACTATTTTACAGGAAATGACTGATAATGTAAGAGATGAAGAGGCGTGGAATTGTATTATTGATGCAGTAGCATATACAAGTCGAAAAGCTTATGAAAGGGAAGGAGTTAAGTATTTCCCAGAACCAATTGGATTAGTAGATGACTCCTTGGTAGATCATTTCATTGATTGTTTTGAAAAATGTGTCGATAATTCAAATGAATACATTTCGAAAACTTCCACCTTTCTAGATGCTAACAGAATTGAGGACACCCCATGTAATTTAAGAAAAAATATATTAAGAGAATTACAATTGGTTTAATTTCTTATAGACATACATTATGGAAAACTTTAGACAATGAATACAATAAAAGAAACTCTGAAGAATACTAACAATAAATTTAAATGTTTTAATTAAAGAATAGTTTAAAGCAAAAAAACCAAGAGATCGCTCTCTTGGTTTTTTACTTTAGATTAAGGATCCCAGTTTCTGTTTCAAATCATTCAGTCTGCACCTGCAGCTTTAAGTCGCTGGAGGAAGCAATTTCAGGAGGAATATTAAATACTACTTTAACGCTCATTCACAAGATTTAAAATAGAATGCTTTATTCTCCCTTCATCTCCACATACCTACCTCAATAGCGCTATCCATTCGACAAATTACAACACAAATGAAAAAACAATTTACTAATATGAGTAATTATCAACTTCCAAGAATGTGCTGCTTTTACTAAAATGGTTCGTATTGGTTTTATATACAATAATTAGGTTTTTAGTGTGTCGATTATGGGTAGAAATACATAGGTTTTTCTACGAACAAAAGGAGGAGAAATCAGCGGTGAATGCCTCAGCCCTTCACTTGCAGCTTACTGACCAAATCAGTCAGTTTAATGGTCAGATTCAGGAATACGAGGAGAAGATTCGACGTCTTCAGGATGCTACACGAAATATTGAAGCGGATCAAAAGGACTTTATTCAAAACAAAAAGCTTGCGAAGCAGCCTGAGCTTTCAGGCCAGACATGGAAGGGAAAGCACGCTGATCAGTTTCAGGATATTCGGGAAAAAATGGAGGCGGAATACAAGGAGCTTTCAGGGTCGGATACGAACGACATTTTACAGGAGATCGAAAACAAAATCACTTACTACCAGAACTTAATTAATACCCTTCAAAATAGCATCTCCAGTATAAACGTTCAAATAAGCAATATTAAAGATGAATGAAGAGGTGAAGTATGGAAATCAATCTGATTGAAAGTGAAGTGAAGGAGGCACTGCGAAAGCTTAGTACGACAGTGCACCACCTTCAAACGGATAAACAGCAGCTGAGTTTTTCCCATTCCAAGCTTCAGCTGAAAACAGAAATTGAACAGACGGAGCAAGCTTATTATGAGCTGATGCAAAGTTATAAAGAGATGCTACTGAAAATCTCCGAGGATGCCAGTCAAAAAGTCACTGAATTTGCAGAAAAAGAGAGGAAGTTAGCCACAGCCATGGACTCCAGCAGATGAATGAATTCCAGGAAGGTGTTTTAGATGAAAGTTATTGATGTTTCAGAGGTTTTATCTGCCGTTGATCATTCTTTAACACGGAAAAAAGAAGAAAAGAAACGGGTTTTAGATGTTCGAAATGCACTGAATAATGTTGTTTTCCTAAACAACTCAGCGCTTTCAGGTAAAGGAGGCGATGCCCTTAGGGCGAACTTCCGCGAAATTCATCTCCCGGTTATCATGCTGATCAATCAATTCCTGGATACTTATACAAAGGAATTGGATAAAGTAAAAGACATTATTTCCGAATTTGAATCCCAAAACGGCTTCATACAAGAGGATTTTCTTGTGCACGAAATAAAAAATGGGCTCACCTCCTTTGAAACCGCAGCTAAGTCGATTGCCAGTTCCATCAACAAGGAACTCAGCAGCGTGGACGATCTTGTCAGTGCCTCTTCTCTTTCTTTTGACGAACTTGAAAATTTAATCGGAGATGCCGAAAAGCAGGTAAAGGATACAGCGGATGAGCTGCACAAGACGGATGAGAAAGCCAGCAAGAGCATAAAAGACGTAAACGATGATTTAACCGAAGTCGCGCGGCTTGTCTCGCAGGTGAAGGATTGGGGAAAAGACGGGGTATTTCTCAGTAACGATACGCTAACCAAAATTGAAAAGTATTTTGATAAAAATGAGAAGCTTGCAGAGCTTTTGGATTCAGCCTTATCGCTCTCGATTGAGCAGGGAGACAGCACATTCTTGGGCAACATAGCCGATTACCTTGATAAAGCAAGCAAGATGGTCGGAATAAAAGATGCCGGCAGAGGGGCACTTGCTGCAGTGATTTTGGGGTCTGGCAGGATTGTTTTTGAAGAAAAGGGCAACGGGAAGTATGTGATAAAAGCTGCTGATGCGTGGAAAAAGAAAAACGGCAAATATGGGTCAAAGCTTGCTTCATTAATTCACAGTGCTTTGAAACAAGGAGAAAAGGTTCCACTTTCCTTTATCAGCAACTATTTTGAACAATTTGGAAACTCACCTGCAAGAGTGCTTAAAAAAATTGTAGGTTTCAAGCCGAATACTACAACAAAAAGTTTCTTAACCATTCTCAAGGAGTCTCACCCCTTTCTCGTATTTGATGAAGCAAAAGCTGCTCAATATGGAAAATTTCCGGTTGATGTAGGCAAGACGCTGTCACAATTAAAAGTGTCAGGCTGGAAAGGTGTATTGAAAAGAGTGCCCTATTTAGGTATAGCCGTGTCAGTTGGCACCAATGCCGGTGAATTTATCAGCGATGAGAATAAGTACAAATCAAAAGCAGAAGTAACTGGGAGATTTGCAGCAGGATTGGGAATGGATGCTGGTGTTGCAGGTTTAACAACAGGTGGAGCCTTTATTGGAACAATGGTCTGCCCTGGGGTTGGTACTGTTATTGGGGGTGCAATTGGAGCAGGCATCGGAATTGCTTCTTCAATGGCGCTAGAGGATAAAGTGAAGGAAGCAGGCGGAAAAGCCGGCAAATGGCTCGATGAAAAAGGGAAAGAACTGGGCAAGAAAATGGATGAAGTTGGAAAGGGTTTTCAGCATATGGTGTCGGGATTGTTCCGATAAAGGAGGATGATTATGCAGACTGTAAAGAACAGTATTTCGCTAACAACTGAAGAACTGGCGGCAGTGTTCGCTTTATGCGGTTTTGAAGACATAGCGTCTGATGTATTTAATAGTAAAGAGATACCCGAGGATCGGGATGTACTGAGTGATTATGCAGAGAATCTTGAAGTTTCATTAAAAATGAAGGGATTCTGGGATGATGAGAGAGAATCATCTGTTCCGGAAGGACTTGAAAATCTTATCACCTTAATTGCTCACTCAAAGAAAAAGGTTCGGTTTGTGAGCGGACCGGAAGTGCTTTTCATCCATCACGCCCGTATGAACGAGGCCATTATTCAGTATATCAGTGAAGGCACCCACCACTTCCATATGGTTTCTCTTGATGAGGAATTAAAGTCTGAACTGATCGATTTCTTACACATCCGCACAGGTGAGACCCTTACAGAGCATCAGTTAGATCAGCTGCTATTGACTGAAGAGCTCTACAATCAGCTTCACTTCTTGAGCGAGGAAACCCATGAGCAAATTCTTCAATCAGATGCACCAGCCTCTCTCAAAAGTTTTTTAAAAGACTTTAAAAACAATCAATATGAGTTTGACAACCTATCCTTACTTGATTCAAGCTTTGAAAACAAAGAATTGAATGTGACTTCTGTCATGTTTTACGTCATAGAGAATGGATATGTTTGGTGGTTGGATTATAATAAAGTGGAACAGGATGAAATCTACATTTTACCCATTAGTATAGAAGAGTTTATGGTTGCCGTAATGGATACAGTCAATCACTATTTAAACCTGTAATGTCGGGAGGTTCTTATGGTAAAAGAAAGAGTATTCGGATATGGAATTGGAATTTTTTTCTTAACACTTGTCAGTCTAACAATGAACAATATCGGTATTCCATATCCAAGCTCAACTCTGCTGCTTCTATTATTTATCAACTCAATCTTCGCTTTTTTCTCAATCCTCATAGCTAAACCTATTTTGCATTTATATGAGTCGAATGTTTTTGAAAACAAGCGAACAACAGCACACTATTTATTTCAATTCCTGGCCATTGCTTTCTCAGCCCTCAATTATTATGTCACCAATATCATTTATAGGCTGCCTCTTTACTTAAGAATTCCTTTGCATATCCTTTTCTATCTCCTGCTTTTATGGCAGCTGTTTTTGGCAAGCGGATTGTATATGTTTAGTTAGCAAACAGGAGAGGAGGAGTTAAATATGGAGCAGCAAAGAACATATTCTATAGATGAAGTCATAAAAGTGTGTCACCTTTTAAATTTACATAACCTTTCCAAAAGCTATGCCTTTGAAAATGAAATAAGCCGCAAAGATCTCAACCGCATGGCAAAGGATTCAGACGGCATTTATTCAGGGGACGAGTACAAAGAACTAAGAGACTATTTGGAACAAATCTATCAGTGTGAGTACCGGTTGAGATTTGACCAGCCAGTTCATTCCTGCCGCATCTTTTTTCAATCTTTTCGGCATAAAAAGTACATTTGCGAAAAGGTTCAAAATAATAGGTACTCCTTTTCAATCAAGCAGACGAATCTTAACATTTCCAGAGAATGGAGCGCGTTTTATCATCTCGATGAAACCTCTAATGTGAATAATTTGAAAGTGAATGCAAAGGTCAGTACAGCCTATTACAATGGCATTCATCTCATGCCGGAATGGGATTACGCTGAAATGGTGCGGGATCCAAAATTATCCGGCGAGAACCAATTGTTTCTGAAGGACTTTTGGGCGAATCAAAGACAGGTCAACCCCGTTATGCTAAGCAAAACCAGTGATTTGCAGCATAGCTTGTATGGAACAGCTTTTATCCCTTCCGGAGAACAACTGTGGATCATCGAGATGGAAAAACCAGATGTCTTATTTTTAAGTTCACCTGTTCGCGGATATATCGACATGATTCAATCTGATGTAAAATCTATTGTCAACCATTCCGGGAAACAAAAAAACGAAGCCAAATTTGGACCCTTGGCTTTTTTAAAATACAGCAGCTTGGTCCTGCTTGGAATTGTCGTGCTGTTCACCATCAATGTTGGGCAATGGCAGGAATATCGCTGGTTCATGATGCTTTTATTTTGGCTTCAATTCCAAATTTTCATCGGAATTTTAGCCTTTATCATAAAAAAATTCCCGAATCAAAAGCATTAAATGATAGGAGCAGAAAAACATGTCCTTTTTTAAAGAGTTAATGAATCTTAAAAATAATACCAACAAAGAAACCATGGATAATCTTCGCACGAAGGAACGGGACTATTCCTTACAGAAAAAAGTTTATGACCAGCTGATTCCCTATATGGAAGCCCAATATGCCCTTTGCCAAGAGGAATATCAATTTGGAAAATGGCTTAGAGACTGGAAAAATGACGAGAACGGCAGCTATCGGTTCCTTTATGAGCATTTAACAAAGCAGGATTTTATCGATGCGCAAAACAGCGATGATGAGGTTTTGGACCAATTAAAAGAAGATGTTGATTTTTATGCGTTTATGGAAAAGACCCAGATTCCAAGTGAAGTGCATACTTGGGATGAAACAGCTCAGAAAGGCTACGTGCTCCTAACGGAGGAACTTCTTGAGTATATTAGACAGGCTTTGAGATAGGGTGGGCAGAAAGAAACGTTTCCAAAGTGGAAAAAATTTATTTTTTTAAAAAGGGGAATCAGCATCTTTAGAGAATTAAGTAGGTTCAAAGAACTAATTTAATTCTAAGGAGATCAAATGAACTTTTCAATTCCTATAGCTAGCACACAAGTTTTGGATCCAATTTCACTCTTATCAGCACTTGAAACGAACCTAGCCATGATTGAATTTAATTTAGATAGAAAAGTAATATGGGTAAATGAAAATTTTGCCGCTGCAATGGGCTATGCTCCCCAAGAAATGACAGGAATGGATCATAAACAATTTTGCAGCAAGGAGTATGGCAGCAGCTTGGAATACCAGGAATTATGGAATAATCTTAGAAAAGGCAAAAAGTTTCAAGAGAAAATAGAAAGAGTCAGCAAGCAGGGCAGCCATTTATGGCTTGAAGCTACTTATATTCCAGTCCTTGATGAGCAAGGAAAAGTAAATGCCGTACTAAAAATAGCGACTGACATTACTGACCGTGAAAGTTTGACGCTCGGGATCATCAGCAAATTAAAGGGTATGCCTAGCGAATTGGTTGAAATGGTGATGACAAATTCTGCTGAGAAAATGGAAGCAGTGAAAGCATTAGCAAACCAGATAAACCTAATAGATGAAACATCTAAATTGATAAAGAACATTTCTGCACAGACAAATTTATTGGCTTTAAACGCTGCAATCGAAGCTGCCCGGGCGGGAGAACATGGCCGGGGCTTTAATGTTGTGGCGCAAGAGGTGCGGAAATTGTCAGGAAATGCAGATGAGGCGATCAAAAAGGTAACTTCAAATATTCAGCACATTGGTATTGAGCTTTCTAAAGTGAACAAAATTACTAACGAGCTGCAGGCAATCGTGGAGAATACGAAAAATAAATTTGAAGTGACGATCAAAGAATTTGAGAGCATGCAATTGAAGTAATTATTTCTGAAAAAACCAAGAGAATAATTTCTTGGTTTTTTTGCATTCTATATTGACTACGAGAGCTTCAATTCTGCTGAAAGGGGTGTTTCCTGCTATAATCTATATGAAAATGCATTAAAAGGAGCCCCGCCAACATGAAAACCCTCACCAAAATCATCAACAGCCAGCGCTTCATCGCCAAAACCGACGCCACCCTCGAATTTCAGGCACAGCGGCTTTTAACCCACATCAGCCAGGTCAATTCCTATAAGCTCAGAGACAAGTTCGCGATCCGGATGGGCTGGTCCAATTACATTCTTTCCGAGCAAAGGGACGGTTTTCATATCCTCGTGCCTGACTATAAGCGCATTCCATTCAAGCATACCTCTGAAGATCTCACGATTGCCCTATGGGTGCAGTGGGAGCAGGAATCATTACTGAGAAAGCTTGGAGTAGAGGGAGAGGCAGCTTTTTTCACTGATCAGATTATTGCGGCTAAAGGGGCTCTTGAGCAGGATGAGATATGGCTTGAAAAAAAGATAAACACTGAAAAAGCCCCCTATTGGGTCATAGGGAGCCGTCATTGTGACGCGCAGGAAACGCATTCTTTTTTTGCTTATGAATTGCTTAAAAAGAGGCCTTATCTGCTTCAGATTTTGCCGCTGCCTGTGGGGTCTATTGTACAAATCGAAGGTGAAAATATTGCTTCCATCACTCTTTAAAGCGCGGACATCCCTCCGTCAATGCGGTAAGCTCCACCGGTAATGTAGCCTGCTTTTTCAGATGCGAGGAACAGGACGAGCTGGGCGATTTCGCTGGCTTCGCCGTAACGGTTCATCGGGATTCCTTTTTCGAATTCTTTTTTGGCTCCTTCGGCATTGTCTTCTGATACACCTGCTTCGATGGATCTCATCATTCTTGTGTTAACGGGAGCGGGGCAAACGGCGTTAACTCTTACTCCATAGTCAGCGCTTTCCAGCGCCGCGGTTTTGGAGAGGCCAAGTACGGCGTGCTTGGATGTGACATACGACGCGAGTCCCGGGGATCCGCCGAATCCTGCCACAGACGCTGTGTTGACGATGGTACCTGATTTTTGGTCTTTCATGACCTTCAGCACGTGTTTTAAGCCGGCGAATACACCCCGGACATTTACGCCGAGCACTTGATCCAGCACACTAATGTCGGTATCAGTGATATAGCCGATTTTCCCCTCAATTCCTGCATTGTTGAAAAACACATCAATCTTCCCGAACTTTTGAACGGCTGAATCAACGTAATGTTTAACATCTTCTTCTTTGCTCACATCCGCCGCAACCGTGAGGCAGCTGCCCCCGTCCAAGTTCAGTTCACTCACCGTCTTATTTAAGCTATCTTCCTGCAAATCCACTAGGACAAGCTTTGCTCCCTGTTCTGCGAAGGCCTTTGCTGTTTCTTTTCCGATACCGCCTGCTGCTCCTGTGATCAGCACAACTTTTCCGTCGAAATCCATGCTTTCTCCTCCAATTATTGAAATTAGGGTAATTCTACTAGTTTTTTTCCCTGTTAGTGGAGGAGAAAACCCTTTCAATTGGTAGACAAGGTCATTATTTATTCTTCTCTTTCAAACCCATAATAAAGCTCTTCCGCATACTCTTCATCCTTCTCCCGCAAAAAAGCCCTAATGATGCCGGGCCGCTTCAGCAGCACCCAGTCCCCTAGCTTATCAAATTTGCGGCTTGATGTGACCATGCCGAGCGGAATGGTGCCGTATACTTTCCTGTTCTTGATTCCCCAGATGGCAAGGCGTTTGGCAAAATCGCAGTCTTCTGCCATTAGAATGCTTTCGTCAAAGCCGCCAATTGTGTCGAAGTCCTTTTTATAGCACCAGAAAATACCCACTGAGATTGGGCCGTGTTTCAATAGGATGGGAACGGAGAGCACCCCGACAGAGGCCATAATGCCAACTGACATGCGGTCGAACACGCCATTTGTTCCGCCGCCGATAAAGAGACCTGAGGAAAGACACCGTTCTGCCCGTTTTAGGAAGTTTGGCGTCATGCAGGTGTCAGCATCAATGGTAACCAGGATCTCACCTTTTGCAAGCTTTGCTCCGGCATTGCGGATTTTGGATAAATTTTTGTCTTCATTTTTTACTGTAAGACAGCCGTAAGCTTTGGCAATCGCCTCTGTTCTGTCTGTACAGCGGTTAAGGACAACGATGATTTCTACTTGTCCTGGGTATGGCGAAGAAGCTTCTTTGATTGATTGCAGGCATTTTGGAAGATACTTTTCTTCATTATGGGCTGGAATAACAATAGAAAATTTTGTTTTTGTCATATTGATCCACTCCATGTTCATTCTTTCCTATAGAGTATGGCGTTTTGCTTAAAATGCTTGTACATCCTGCATAGTGAGCAGCCAACTGTTCAATATTAAAAAGTTGAGCTTAGGTAAGAATCTGCTCTCGCTTTGAAGGAAATCGGAGGGGAAAGACCTTAATCAGGTCTATTTTTTGTTTCAAAACTAAACCGGTTTAGTTATAATGCAGGTAAGCGTTTAAATCGACAGCAAAGGGTGAGGAACATGCTTCAGAAATATACTATTTTAACAAGACTGCAGGGACAGATTATTGCGGTTATACGGGGAAAAAGCGGCCAGGAAGCGATTGAGACCGCTGAAGCCTGCATCAGAGGGGGCATCACATGCATTGAAATTACGTTCACAACACCTGATGCCCTGGAAGCAATCAAACAGCTCAGCAGGCAGTATAATGAGGGAGAAGCTGTAATAGGGGCCGGCACGGTTCTGGATGCTGAAACTGCCAGAATGGCGATCATGAGCGGTGCGGAATATGTAGTGAGTCCTCATTTTGACGGCGAAATCAGCCGGATATGCAATCGGTACAGCATTCCTTATTTGCCTGGATGCTCTTCCGTAACTGATATAGTGGAGGCGCTTGCAAGCGGGGTAGATGTGGTAAAGGCATTTCCAGGAGGAAATCTCGGGCCATCATTTATTAAAAGTGTAAAAGGTCCGCTGCCTCATGCCAATTTGATGCCGTCAGGCGGTGTAAGCTACGATAACATATTGGATTGGTTTGAAGCAGGAAGCTTTGCGGTCGGTGTTGGAAGCGAGCTGACAAAGGGGATTCAAAAAGGGGAATACCTCCTCATAGAAAAGCGGGCAAAGGAATATGCTGATAAAGTGAAGCAGGCAGGGGCTGCCAGTACGATCTGAAAAAACTTGCGGTTTTCCGCAAGTTTTTTTGCGGCATCTACTGTAAAAATTTGTTTCTCAACCGATAAAACAAGTAGAACATCTATCTGAGGAGAAACTGGTGAAAAGCCATGCAATCAACTGATCATCACTATCAGCTTTATTTTTATTACTTCTATATGCTAGAAACTTTAGATGAAAGCTTTGATTTTGTGCTGGAAGGCTACCAGAATCATGAGTATGAGGAAACAGAGAAAATTTTCTCGCAGATTATGGAAACATTTTATGACATTGATTCATCTCAATCTGCTATTTTACAGGCAAGTGAGAAGGACGAGGATTTAGTATCAGAGATTTTAAAATTTGACTCCGTGATCTTTGAACTGGAAAAGCTTGATGCCGTTCAGGAGTATCCATTTGCGTCTGAAAGGTATATCCGCAATGATCTGGCTCCTGCTTTTAAAGCATGGAAGGAAGCTGTTCAAACAAGAATGCAGCGTTATATTTTACAGTAATAAGCCGGCTAAAGCCGGTTTTTTTATGGGAAAATTTGCTTTTTAAGAGCGTGCCGCGCTTATCTCAGTCTCTATTGAAATGGAAGCTCACACAGAAGATGAACAAACTGCCATTTTGCAAAGGTAAACTCATTTTTAGAAACTGCCGCTGCACCATATTCCCGAAACTCCGCAAGATATTGCCGAATGGTGGAGAGAAATTCCCGAAACCGGCATTAATATTCCCGAAACCAGTTTTAAGAGAGCACCATGCTGATCTCAGCCTCTATATGAAAGGAAAGGTCACACAAAGATGAACAAATTGCTATTTTGAAAAGGGAAAACTCAATTTTAGATACTGGCGCTGGACCATATTCCCGAAACTCCGCAACATATTCCCGAATGGCAGAGAGAAATTCCCGAAACCGGCATTTATTCTCCCGAACCACCGCATTATATTCCCAAATGCCATTTTGAAGGATCATTAAGCTAATCTAGAGTACCAAATTTTCTTTATTCTTCAATCGACTGTTTGCAAAATTGCTCAAAATTCCTTTCTATGCGCAAATCGCCTAATTAAGACATAGCCGAAAAAATATCCGAAAAGTTTCCCGGGAAATGTCGGTTTCGACACGATTCTTTACAAATTAACAAAATTTTCACTTTTTATTTACGTTTGGGCAGGAATTTAAACGGGGAATAGAGAAATAAGTTTACATATCCTTTACAAAGTAAGGAGGAGTTCTGATGAGATATAACATCAGAGGTGAAAACATTGAGGTAACTCCAGCATTGCGAGATTATGTGGAAAAGAAAATTGACAAACTGGAAAGGTACTTTCAGGAATCAATCAACGCAGAGTGCCATGTGAATCTCAAATACTACAATGACATGGATTCCAAAATCGAAGTGACCATTCCAATGAGTCATCTCGTCCTTCGCGGTGAAGAGCACAATGGGGATATGTATGCGGCAATTGATCTTGTGACAAACAAGCTTGAACGCCAGATCCGCAAGCATAAAACAAAGGTGAACCGCAAGTTCCGCGAGCAGCAGGGGAACACAGCGAAATTTGCTTTTACAAATGGGGAAGCACTATCTTCAGAGCCTGTATCCACAACCGTACTTGAAGATGATGTCGAGGAAATGCTCGATGAAAGCGCAGAAGTGGTGCGCGTGAAACGCTTTAATTTAAAACCAATGGACAGTGAAGAAGCAATCCTACAAATGAATATGCTTGGCCACAGCTTCTTCGTCTTTACAAATGCTGAAACAAACCGAACCAATGTGGTGTACAAACGAAAAGACGGAAAATACGGCATTATTGAGCCGAATGAATAAATCGTAATAAGGAGGGCGCTGAGAATTCAGCGCCCTCCTTATTACATCTAGAGCTGCAAATGATTGTCCCTTACAAGAATATTGAACAAGTAAAATAAGCAGCCAGGTTGTCTTGAAGAAAAAAAGAGGATTGCTAATTGTGTTTCCTGCTATTGAACCCCGATCCGTTGACCTGTACACGGTGCATTATAGAGAGCTTTTCCAGCATCTCCTGTGAGCTGCCAGCAATTAAATCAGCATCTAACTTGGAGAGTAACTCCTTGCAATTTTCAAGAAACTCATAGATAACTAGAATGACTAAATCAGGCTTTAATAGTTTTAAGGAGTCAATCAGGTTGCTGATCTCTTCTATATACACAGGGCTGGTAATGGAAAAGCAAATATATTTTGTTGAGCAAGATTGCAAAATTTTAAGCATTTGCCTGACGGATGATCCTTCGTATCTGACAGTCTCCCAGCCATTAATCATAAGATAATCATTAATTAATTTAGAAGGGAACATTAAATCCTCTCCAATTGGAGTGGCAATCAGCACCTTTTCAAAAGTTTGCAGAGTGGACACATAGCTGGAAAGCTTAAAATTCATTAATGTGCATACAGTATCATCAGCCAAAAAAACATTAGTAGAAGTAACAATTTGCTGTTCTTTTAAATGAATGACCTGCTTCATGGCGCTTGCAAAAATGCCGTAATAGATCTCCTCAGCTCTTTTCCCATCTGTAAGCTGTTCGAAAATGTATAAGGCGCCCTCTTTGTTTCCTATTAGTAAATGATTAATAAAACTTTTCCAAAGTAGTTTTTTTTCGGTTTTGCCATTCGTGTTATCAAAATGGATTGCTCTTTTTATATTTAGGGATAAATTTGATGGTATTTCAATTTCCTGGAGGGTTCCTTTTTCTTCTATTACCGCCAAAAAAGGAAGGCCGGAACTGTGATCGATTACGTTGCCTATTCTTCCATCTGAGAGCTCCACAAGGCTGCCAACAGGGTAAATATGCAGCATGTTCATAAATTGACCTAAAAGGGAGCCATCATATTTCTCATTTTCACTTATAAAAATTTCAAGAGCCTGCAGAGCTGGCATTGGTTCCCGATAAGATCTCATTAATGTGAGGGCAGAATAGACATCAACAATCATCAGTGCTTTTATATAGAGATTAATATATTCCGAAGTAACGCCTGCCGGATAACCGCTGCCATCAAGCCTCTCATGATGATTCATTGCAAAATCAGCGAAAAGAGCAGTGTCTTTATTGCTCATAAGCAGCTTGCTGCCGATAGTGGTATGTTCTTTCATCAGTTCAAATTCAGCAATTGTGAGTTTCCCTTTTTTGGTCAAAATTTGCTCTGGGATTTCTGCTTTCCCAATGTCATGGAGCAGTGCGGCTTTTCCGAAAAAGTGAGTCTCTTTTACTTTCATTGATTGAGCAAATAAAGTATACAGAATAAATACATCTACCGAATGGAGAAAGCTGTGATAATCCTTCTGCTTTAACTCCATCATTTTAGTATAAATCACCTGGTTTGACATCGCTTCAAAAAAAATCTCCCCCAGTTCTTCAATTTTTTCCTCATCGTTCAAAGAATAGCCATACCGTTTTTCATCTGCAATCGCAAGCAGTGTATCTAAATATAAGGTTTGTATCAATAATTCTTCTGAACTCAGATTTTTTTCCAATATTTTTTCCTTTAGCCTGCTAATGGATGGAAGGGGTGAAAAAGGCTTTTTTGGAATGGAATAAATGCCCCATTTATTCAGCCTGCTCTTTAACTGGGTATCAATGATTGTGCCTTGTTTTAAAATCAGCCTGCCATCATGCAAAAGATCTCTTTCAAGCTGATCCCCGATAAATATTTTTTTCTGATTTTCATTCATGGTATCCCCTCCAATCTGGTAAAAACTACCTAGATACATCTTATTTATCTATTAGAGGCTTTGTCGAGGGCAGCCAGGCCATTTAAGGATTAAAATCAACCCATTTCATGATAAAAATCCCTCCTATGAGGAAGGATTTTATAGTTTTTGAATACAAATTGATCATTCGACAAATTTTTATAGTTTAAAGGAATTGAGTAAGTTTTTCGTGAAATTCAGTCAAACGCAGTTTAGAAATATGTGCATATTTCTTTGAATTTAAGAAATAGGCCAAATAAGTTGAGTGCTTAGGAGTTATATGTGAAATCATGCGAAGATTAACAATATAGGAACGGTGCGTCTGGAAAAAAGAATTATCCAGCTGATTTCCAAGAGCACTAATATTCTCATAAGTTTCATATGAAGCTTTCCTCGTATAAACAATACTTTTTTTCCCACTCTTCTCAATAAAAATAATCTCTTTTAGTGGAACGTAATAAAGCGAGCCATTAAATTTTAATTGCAGCCGTTTATTTTGTTCTTCCGCCTTTAACGGAAATAGCTGCTCTTTTGCAAGCAGAAGAGCTTTATAAAGCCGCGCAGGCTTAAAGGGCTTTAAAATATAATCAACTGCTGCTAAATCAAAAGCCTCAAGAGCATATTGATCAAATCCAGTAATGAAAATGCACTTAATATTGGGAAGTAACATTTGGCATTCCCGAATGACATCTATGCCATTTAGCTCAGGCATCCGTATATCCGTCAGAATTAAATCAGGATTCAAAAGTATTGCTTGTTCTTTCAGCTCTTTTCCATTACTGCATTTCCCAATAACGTGAAAACCAGTTACTTGGCTAATACAGTAATCTAAAACTTTTAGAGACTCCTTATTATCATCAGCTATTAATACATTCATTTTTCCACCTTCTCTCCTAACCAATAATTACCCAATAATTTTTTTGGATCATATTCCCCATTTTTCGAAAAAGAAACCAGAATCAAAAGTCCTTTGTTAAGAAATTATTGAATTACAAGCAAATCAAGAAGAATTGCTAGGTTTTCCATTTAAGGGTTAGCCAAAATAGCTGACGGGTATTTCCTATAGTAGATGAATGAAGCGTGCAGCAAAAATCAACAGAAAAGGGGAGAAAATCCGATGCAATCCACGACGAGAAAGATCAACCTGAAGGGCAAAAGCTTGCTGACACTGGCTGATTATACACCTGATGAAGTCCGTTATTTGCTGGACTATGCCGCAGAATTAAAGGCGCTGAAAAAAGACGGCAGGCCTCACCGCTGGTTTGAGGGCAAAAATGTGGCCCTGCTTTTTGAAAAAGGATCAACAAGGACAAGGTGCGCCTTTGCGGTGGCCTGCTCGGATCTTGGCATTCATACGGAGTTTTTGGGGAAAAGCGACCTGCATTTAGGAAAGAAAGAGTCTGTTGAAGATACGGCAAAGGTGCTTGGACGGATGTTTGACGGTATTGAATTTCGAGGCTATGAGCAGGAGTCTGCCAAAGCTCTGGCAGAGTATTCAGGTGTTCCTGTCTGGAACGGCCTGACAGATGAATACCACCCTACACAGGTCCTGGCTGATTTTTTAACCATTAAGGAAAGCACAGGGACTCTGAAAGGAAAAAAGCTTGTTTATGCGGGAGACGGAAGGAACAATGTGGCCAACAGCCTGATGATTGGTGCGGCAAAGACAGGAATGGATCTTTGCATCTGTGCTCCAAAAGAATTGTTTCCAGAGCAGGAAAAGCTGAAAAAAGCCCAGGAAATGGCACAGCATACCGAAGGCAGCATTACGGTTAGTGAGCATTTTGAAGAAGTGCTGAAAGGAGCTTCTGCCGTCTACACGGATGTTTGGGTGTCGATGGGGGAAGAGGATCAGTTTGAGAAGCGGATCAATCTGCTGAAGCCTTACCAGATTACAATGGATGTTATGAGGAAAACAAGGAACGAGGATGTGCTGTTTATGCATTGCCTCCCTGCTTTTCATAATCTTGAGACGGAAACAGCTAAGGAAGTGCATGAAAAGTTCGGACTGGAAGAAATGGAAGTTACAGATGAAGTGTTTCGAAGCAAGCATTCCTGCGTATTTGATCAGGCAGAAAACCGGCTGCATACGATAAAAGCACTCATAGCAGCTACTTTGGAAAAGTAGGAGGATGGGGATGGCTGATAAAAAAGTAGTAGTGGCACTTGGAGGAAATGCGATTCAAACAAAATGTGCCACGGCTGAAGGACAGGCGAAAGCGCTGGAGAAAACAGCTGAGCAGCTTGTTAAGCTGATACTGGACGGGTTTGATCTTATTTTCACCCATGGTAATGGTCCGCAGGTCGGGAATATTCTCCTTCAGCAGGAAGCGGCAGATTCAGAGGAAACTCCTGCGATGCCTCTTGATACATGTGTCGCCATGAGCGATGGCATGATTGGCTACTGGGTGGAAAATGCTCTCGAAAATGCCTTTCAGGAGCATGAGATCAAGCGGGAAATCGCCACCATCATGACAAGAATTCTAGTCGACCAAAACGACCCTGATTTTGATGACCCATCAAAGCCGATCGGCCCTGTACTGTCTGAGAAGGACGCAAAAGAAAAGATGAAAAACAGCGGGGTTGTTTATAAAGAAGATGCCGGAAAAGGCTGGAGAAGGAACGTTCCATCTCCTAAGCCAAAGAAAATTATCGGCAGCAGGCACATCGAGCGGTTAATGGAGCATGACGTTGTTGTGATCGCAGGCGGTGGCGGAGGAATTCCGATTGTAAAGGAGAACGGACGCTATAGGGGCATACAGGCAGTGATTGATAAAGATTATGCGTCAGAGCTTTTGGCTGAAGTTGTTGACGCGGATTATCTGCTGTTTTTAATGGACGAGCAAAATGTGATGCTGAATTTTGGAGAAGAAAATCAGGAAGCGATCGGTGAGACAACAGCAGACGAACTAAAAAAGCTGCTGCAGGATGGAAAGTTTGCAGCAGGCAGCATGAAGCCGAAAGTGGAAGCTGCCATTTCATTTGTAGAATCAAAGCCAAACAGGGCAGCGATTATTACTTCAATTGAACAAGGACATGCCGCCATTATGGAAAAGAAGGGCACCTATATTATTTCAGATAAAAAATAAGAGAAATTTTGCGGGAAATTGCCATACTAAGAACTGGAAGGGTCCTTAGTTTCCTTCTCCTAGCGGTTAGCAATTGAGAAAAAAAGGGTAACTCAATACGAGATAAGGGGGCCGGAAAATGGAACAAACCATACATATAACGTCAGAGATCGGTAATTTGAAAAGGGTCATGCTTCACCGTCCCGGCAGTGAAGTGGAAAACTTAACACCAGAATACTTGAAAAGGCTTTTGTTTGACGATATACCCTATTTGCCTGCTGTCCAGAAGGAGCATGATGTGTTTGCAGAGCTTTTGCGAAATCAGGGAACAGAGGTTGTGTATCTCGAAAGCCTTGTGATCGAAGCGCTGAAATCCGGCGATGCGAAGAAAGAATTCACTGAGCAGATATTGGAGGAAAGCAAATCCAATGTAAACGGAGCCGGTCCATATTTAAAAGAATATTTAATGGCCCTCTCTGAAGAGGATTTGGTCAGAAAAGTCATGGAAGGCGTGCGTACAGCGGAAATTGACAAAGGCAAAAAAATTCATCTGTACGAGCACATGTCAGATCAATATCCTTTTTATTTGGATCCAATGCCGAACTTGTATTTCACGCGCGATCCGGCAGCATCCATAGGAAATGGCCTCAGCATCAACAAGATGCATGAAGAGGCAAGGCGAAGAGAATCGCTTTTTATGAGTTTTATCGTTAAATATCATGAGCTGTTCAAAGGGCAGGATCACCCGATCTGGCTCGACAGAAATTATGAATTTCCTATAGAAGGCGGAGACCAGCTGATCTTAAGCAAAGATACCATTGCGATCGGCGTCAGTGCGAGAACATCAGCAAAGGCGATTGAAAAGCTCGCTGTGAATCTTTTTAAAAAGCAAAAGGATATTAAAACGGTTGTAGCGGTTGAAATACCAAAATCCCGTGCTTTTATGCATCTTGACACAGTATTCACAATGATTGATAAGGATAAATTCACGATGCATCCTGGCTGCATTAAAGAAGATGACAGCATGAATATTTACCTTCTTACTCCGCATGAAGAAGAGGGAAGAGTCAATATTGAAAGACGCCATAACCTCTCCAAAACATTAAAAGAAGTCCTGAAGCTTGAGGAGATTGCCCTTATCCCGTGCGGAGGCGGCGATCCGATTGTGTCAGCAAGAGAGCAGTGGAATGACGGCTCCAATACACTCGCGATCAGACCAGGTGTTGTCATTACATATGACCGCAACTACGTGTCAAACAGGCTGATGCGGGAAAGCGGCGTAGAGGTTCTGGAAATCCCAAGCTCCGAATTATCAAGAGGACGCGGTGGCCCGAGATGCATGAGCATGCCGTGGTACAGGGAAGATTATCAATAAAGCACTCCGAATGAGGAGTGTTTTTTTATGAAAAAAATCCCCATAAAAAAAGTCCTCTCCTATCAGCATCTTCCTCTATTTCCCTAAATTCCGCCATTTCTTAATGTTGTAGCATCGGTTGCTTAGTGATAATATGGAATGTGGAATAATTTATTTCGGTCCCGGCATTCAGGCAGGGCCAAACCGAGAGATCATACTTGATCATAGAGGAGCGTTTTAAATGCTTGGAATTCTGAATAAAGTATTTGATTTTAATAAACGTACACTTAATCGTTATGAAAAAATGGCGAATGAAATAGATCAATTCAGTTCTTCAATGGAAGCTTTATCAGATGAGGAGCTAAAAGGCAAAACAGCCGAATTTAGAAGCCGTCACGAAAAGGGAGAAACTTTGGATGATCTTCTTCCTGAGGCTTTTGCTGCAGTAAGAGAAGCTGCCCGCCGTGTAACAGGCATGTATCCGTATAAGGTTCAGCTTATGGGTGGTATTGCCCTTCACGAAGGGAACATATCAGAGATGAGAACAGGGGAAGGTAAAACATTGACTTCCACAATGCCTGTTTATTTGAATGCTCTTTCCGGCGAAGGTGTTCACGTTGTTACTGTCAACGAATACCTCGCAAGCCGCGATGCTTCTGAAATGGGAGAAATTTTTCAGTTTCTGGGCCTTACTGTCGGCCTGAATCTGAATTCCCTTGATAAAGACGAAAAGCGAGAAGCCTATGCAGCAGATGTTACCTATTCAACGAACAACGAGCTTGGGTTCGACTATCTGCGCGATAACATGGTGCTTTACAAAGAAGAAATGGTTCAGCGTCCATTGAACTATGCCATCATAGATGAAGTTGACTCCATCCTAGTGGATGAAGCACGGACACCGCTCATCATTTCTGGACAAGCTGCCAAATCAACAAGGCTTTATGTTCAAGCAAATGCCTTTGTCAGAACCTTGACGCTTGAAAAAGATTACACATTTGATGTGAAGACAAAAAGCGTGCAGCTGACAGAAGAAGGAATTTCAAAAGCAGAACGCGGCTTTGGCATTGAAAACCTGTTTGATATTTCTCACGTTACATTGAATCATCACATTAACCAGGCGTTAAAAGCCAATGTTGTTATGCAGCCTGACATTGATTATGTTGTGGACGACGGTGAAGTTGTGATCGTTGACCCGTTCACTGGCCGTCTAATGAAAGGCCGCCGCTACAGCGAAGGTCTGCACCAGGCAATTGAAGCAAGAGAAGGCCTTGAGATTCAAAATGAAAGCATGACCCTTGCAACCATTACATTCCAGAACTACTTCCGCATGTACAAAAAGCTTTCCGGTATGACCGGTACGGCTAAAACGGAAGAAGAGGAATTCCGCAACATTTACAACATGCAGGTTGTGGCTATTCCAACTAACCGCCCAGTTGTCCGCGATGACAGAGCAGACCTTGTTTACCGCTCAATGGAAGGCAAATTCGGCGCGGTTGTAGAAGATGTGAAACAGCGCCATGATTTGGGACAGCCTGTTCTTGTCGGTACGGTTGCAGTTGAAACGTCAGAATTGATCTCCCAAATGCTGAAGAGAAAAGGCGTTCCGCATCACGTACTGAACGCGAAAAACCACTTCAGTGAAGCGGAAATCATTGAAACAGCAGGCCAAAAAGGCGCCGTTACGATTGCGACCAATATGGCTGGTCGCGGAACAGACATCAAGCTTGGCGAAGGTGTGAAAGAGCTTGGCGGACTTGCTGTAATTGGTACGGAGCGCCATGAATCACGCCGGATTGACAACCAGCTCCGCGGACGTTCCGGACGTCAGGGAGACCCTGGTATTACACAATTTTACCTTTCCATGGAAGATGAACTGATGCGCCGCTTCGGTTCTGAAAACATGATGAATATGATGGACCGTCTCGGCATGGATGATACACAGCCGATCCAAAGCAAAATTGTCTCCCGCGCTGTCGAATCTGCCCAGAAGCGTGTGGAAGGCAACAACTTCGATGCCCGTAAGCAGCTCCTTCAATATGACGATGTCCTGCGCCAGCAGCGCGAAGTCATTTACAAGCAGCGTGCAGAGGTTATCGAATCTGAAAACCTTCGTGAAATTGTAGAAACCATGATTCAGTCTACAGTCGAAAGAGCAGTTGGCGCTTTTACACCTAGAGAAGAGCTTCCGGAAGAATGGAATCTTACTGGTCTTGTGGAATATGTGAATGCCAATCTCCTGGATGAAGGTTCATTTACTGTTGAAGAAATCAACGGCAAAGAATCAGACGAAATCACAGAAATTATTTTGGCGAAAGTGAAAGAAAAATACAGCCGCAAGGAAGAAAGCTTTGGCACAGAGCAAATGCGCGAGTTTGAAAAAGTCATTATGCTCCGTTCCGTTGACTCCAAGTGGATGGATCATATCGACAGCATGGATCACCTGCGCCAGGGTATTCACCTTCGTGCATACGGCCAGACTGATCCGCTTCGCGAGTACCAAATGGAAGGCTACCAGATGTTTGAATCAATGGTTGCTTCCATTGAAGAAGAAGTGGCCCGCTATGTCATGAAAGCAGAAATTGAAAATAACCTTGAGCGTGAAGAGGTTATCAAAGCAGATGCTGCCATCCATCCAAAGGAAGGCGACGAAGCACCGAAGAAAAAACCGTCCCGCAAAGTGGTTGAAATCGGACGCAATGAACTATGCCACTGCGGAAGCGGCAAAAAATTCAAAAACTGCCACGGCAAATAAGAGAAAATGAGAGGTGCAAGCCTCTTTTTTTCTTTTGTTTTGGCTATGTTAAAGAAAAATGTTAGTTTTTAAGCAATTGTTGATTGGAGTGGAAGGCGGGAGACTCCTGCGGGAGTGCAAGTGACGGGAGACCCCGCAGGAGAGAATCGACGAGGAGGCTCCCGCACTGCCCGCGGAAAGCGGACGCCTGCAACGGAAATCAACAGGCAAATTTAAAAGAGCCTTATTTTAAAAAATCGGCAAGGTTCGTTTTCTTTTTTGCTTGTTTTTGATTATGATAAGGAATAGAAGTTTTTACGAAATGAAAAGAAAAACATGAGGTGACTGTTATGGATTTAGTAGAAATTCGTCAAGAGCTAGACAAAACAGCTAAGAAATTAGCGGACTTTAGGGGGTCTCTTTGACCTCGATGTAAAGGAAACACGCATTCGCGAGCTTGATGAGCAAATGTCCATGCCTAGCTTTTGGGATGACCAGAACGCTGCACAGACAGTAATCAACGAGTCCAATGCTCTGAAGGAACAGGTAAATGGCTATCATGAGCTTAGTGAGAATCAGGAAAACCTGCAAATGACGCATGATCTTTTAAGGGAAGAGCCTGACGAAGAACTGCAGGAAGAGCTTGTGAGCGAGCTGAAGGAATTTACGAAAACGCTTAGTGACTTTGAGCTGCAGCTCTTATTGAGCGAGCCATATGATAAAAATAATGCGATTCTTGAATTGCACCCAGGTGCCGGCGGAACAGAATCACAGGACTGGGGCAGCATGCTGCTTCGCATGTACACTCGCTGGGCCGAGAAAAAAGGTTTTAAAGTCGATACGCTTGATTATCTGCCTGGAGATGAAGCAGGCATCAAGTCTGTTACTCTTCTCATTAAAGGACATAACGCATACGGCTATTTAAAAGCAGAAAAAGGTGTTCACCGCCTTGTTCGGATCTCGCCGTTTGATTCATCAGGACGCCGCCATACATCTTTTGTTTCCTGTGAAATCATGCCGGAATTCAACGATGAAATTGAAATTGACATCCGTACGGAAGATCTGAAAATTGACACTTATCGTGCAAGCGGCGCCGGCGGGCAGCATATTAATACAACAGACTCAGCTGTAAGGATTACCCACATCCCGACAAACGTGGTTGTATCCTGCCAAACAGAGCGGTCCCAGATCAAAAACCGCGAGCATGCGATGAAAATGCTGAAAGCAAAGCTTTATCAAAAGAAAATTGAAGAGCAGGAAGCACAGCTTGCTGAAATCCGCGGCGAGCAAAAGGATATCGGATGGGGAAGCCAGATCCGGTCCTATGTTTTCCACCCATACTCTCTTGTGAAAGATCACAGAACCAACACAGAAGTCGGGAATACGCAATCGGTGATGGACGGCGAACTGGACACGTTCATTAACTCGTATCTCCGCTCGAAACTGTAATCCCAAACCTCGAATATTGTCGTACAGGAAAAAGATGGAGCGTTTGTCGCTTTAAAATACCGGGTAAATAATTCTTATCTATGTGACGATTCGGAGGTGTGAAAATTGAAGGTCCTTTTAAGGGTGATCATCAGCTGTCCGTTTGCCTTTTCCCTGCTCTACGGCCTAATGGGTCTCTCAAAATGGTCCGGTACAGAAGGACTTTATACGGCTTTGGCCGTCATCATCCTTTCCGGCGGAGTTCTCCTCTTTATATGGGGAAAACAAAAAATTTACTTGTGGGGAGTCATGTTTTCGGCGCTTGGGGGTACCATGCTCCTTGGCATGACCGGCTTCCATTCTTACATGGACTCTGCCATTCTAATGGCTGTAGGGTTCGGGATGCTCACACTGGGACTTCTTATTATCACCATTTTTACCTTTGCTGCATGCATCTCCGGGAAGCAGCCAAAAAACGTCAGCTTCCGGAGCCGTGTAAACAGCACTAATGGATCTTCAACTTTTCATAGCAGAACCCGGCCTTAATTGGCCGGTTTTTTGTTTTGGAGGAGAGAGGAGAAAGCACTTTTGGGATTTGACTTATGGATTTGGATTTTAACTGAGCAATCTGCCTATGTATCTTTTATGTTTGTTCTAATAAATTGGCTGTTGATTTCAGCACGAGGGGTCCGCTTTCCGCGGGGCGGGCGGTGAGCCTCCTCTGCGCTTTAGCGCTTGCGGGGTCTCACCTGTCCCGCTGCTCCCGCAGGAGTCTCCCCCCTGCTGCTCCAATCAACAGGTGTGAGGAATTTGCATCTTTTACTAACATAGGCAGGTACAGCGTTTTTCTTAAAGCCGAAATTCCCTTTATACATAGTTAAAACTTCTTTTCAGACTAAGCAAAGTGCCATATTCACCGAACAGCCAATATATTCACCGATTGAAAGCGGATATTCACCAAACTACCTATTATTTTCACGAACAGCCGGTTACAAAGAACAACCCCATTGATCTGAACCAAAAATAGGCATGCAGTCCATGCCATAATACGATTGATCTGAACCAAAAATAGGCATGCAGTCCATGCCATAATACGGAAAACTCCTTTTTACGAAGTGAAAACTCAATTACCAAAGCCAGCACAGTACCATATTCACCGAACCAGCCAATATATTCACCGATTCAAAGCAGATATTCGCCAAAGCGGCCGTTATATTCGCCAAAACAGTTATTATATTAGCCAACAGCCGGTTACAGAGAACAACTCCATTAATCTGAACCAAAACTAGGCATGCATTACATGCCATAATACGGAAAACTCCTTTTTACAAAGTGAAAACTCAATTTCCAAAGCCAGCGCAGTACCATATTCACCGAACCAGCCACCATATTCCCCGATTTGAAGCAGATATTCACCAAAACGGCCGTTATATTCACCAAACCAGCCATTATATTCCCGAATGGCCCGTTGCAAAGAGCCCTCCGATTAATCTGATACATAATCAATCGAGACTATTCCAAAAAACTGAATTTTTTCCTAGTTTCCATCAAAACCTAGTACAGTCAGCTCTCCGCTTTCTTGCTTTACCACTTTATCTGGAAGCTATTTACACTGCGGGGGAAAGGGTGCTATACTCTCTCTGGCAAATAGTTAGTCATTCGGAGGTTCATAATGAAGCAGCGCAGAGGAACGAATTTATCTCATCCTTTATTTCAGAAAATTATTGAGTATGCAAGCATATTAGCCGGCTCAGGCATTGTTGCGCTGGCGTTTAACTTGTTTTTGCTTCCTAATAAGGTGGCATCTGGCGGTGTGAGCGGGATCAGTACGATTTTGCATTCTGTTCTAAGCTGGGAGCCGGCTTATGTGCAATGGGCATTCAACATTCCGCTATTCGTTGCAGGGGTGCTTGTTCTTGGTAAGCAGTTCGGTTTTAAGACACTGATCGGTACAGTGTTCCTTCCTTTAGTCGTGTTTTTAACGAAGGATTGGGAGCCTGCTACAAACAATGCTCTGCTTGGGGCGCTGTTCGGAGGAATAGGCGTTGGTCTAGGGCTTGGTCTTGTTTTCAGAGGAAAGGCATCAACAGGCGGTACAGATTTGGCCGCGCAGATTATTCATAAATTCACCGGGCTTTCGCTTGGGACATGCGTAGCTATTATAGATGGCATGATTGTGATCGCAGCAGCGTTCGTCTTTGATATTGAGCGGGGACTTTACGCATTAATCGGGTTATATGTAACAAGCAAAACGATTGATGTGGTTCAGATCGGACTCGGGCGGAGCAAGATGGCGATGGTTATTTCCCAGCGTGAAGAGGAAGTGCGCCAGGCAATCTTAAGCCAGATTGACAGAGGCGTGACAAAGCTCTCGGCATTTGGGGGCTATACAGACTTAGAAAAGCCGATCATCATGTGCGTCGTCGATCAGACAGAATTCACAAAGCTGAAACAATTGGTGAAAAGCATTGACCCAAGCGCTTTTGTTATCGTAATGGACGCTTCAGAGGTGCTTGGAGAAGGTTTCAAACGGGCTTAGATAGGTTATAATAGCCCTGTTATTACTTCCTTTTTTGAGAGGAGAAAGCAATGAAGCGTAAAATAGCAGCACTTATACTCGGTACTTCGTTTGTCCTGGCTGCATGCGGCGGCGGGGGAGGCAGTGATTCCAAAACGGCAACAGAATCAGCAAACGGCCCGGAAGTTTTTAAACAAAACTGTTCTAGCTGCCATGGCGGCGACCTTAAGGGCGGATATGGTCCAAGCCTTGAAAAAGTTGGCGCAGAGCACAATGCTGAAGAAATTCAAAAAATCATTGAAAACGGAAAAGGCAATATGCCGCCGAATATTCTTGGCGGAGATAAAGCCGCAGAAGAAGCGGTAGCCAAATGGCTTTCCGAAAAAAAATGAGTCAAAAAAAGGACCGGCAAACGGGCCTTTTTTTGTTGTCGTATTTTGTATATTGGAAATATATCTTTTTTCATAATACGAAAAGCACTTTTTAATTTACCCGTTTTTTGTCATAATAAACGTCCTTTTAACCCCATTGAAACACAAATGTAATAATAATGAGCCTATTCTTGTCTTAAATAGATGTTATAATGATGGCTGTGAGAAAAACTTTCCAATAATTCGACTTGCATTCGACAACATATGACAAAACCGCATGATGAAGTACAAAACCTCTAAGGGTGCTACTTGTAGCAGCCTTCAAATTTTTCAGGTGGAAAGTAACAATTAAATACAATAGCAACAAAAAAATAATAGCTTTGGGTGATTTTCATGATTGAAATGGAACAGGTTTATAAAACCTACCCGAATGGCGTGCTGGCTATAAACGGCATCAACATTAAAATTAACCAGGGTGAGTTCGTTTATGTAGTCGGTCCCAGCGGGGCAGGTAAAAGTACGTTTATTAAAATGATGTACCGTGAGGAAAAACCAACCTCCGGCAAGATCATTATCAACGGGGTAAATCTTGCTAAGCTTAAAGAGAGCAGGGTCCCTTATTTAAGAAGAGGCATCGGCGTCGTTTTCCAGGATTTCAAACTTTTGCCGAGGCTGACGGTGTTTGAAAATGTTG
This sequence comes from Metabacillus kandeliae, assembly GCF_021166585.1. Taxonomy (GTDB): domain Bacteria; phylum Bacillota; class Bacilli; order Bacillales; family Bacillaceae; genus Metabacillus_B; species Metabacillus_B kandeliae. The sequence goes on along the minus strand of NZ_JAJOZE010000010.1, from coordinate 93,492 downwards.
CCTTCGCACTTGAAGTAATCGGAGAAAGCCAGAAAAACATCAAGAAAAAAGTGCTGGATGTGCTGGATCTCGTTCAGCTGAAGCACAAGGCAAGAAGCTTTCCGGATGAACTGTCAGGCGGCGAGCAGCAGCGTGTATCACTTGCAAGATCAATCGTTAATAATCCGGGTGTGGTCATCGCAGATGAACCGACAGGCAACCTGGATCCTGACACCTCCTGGGAGATAATGAATATCTTTGAGGAAATCAACAACAGAGGCACAACGATTGTAATGGCGACGCATAACCGCGAAATCGTCAACAGCATCACAAGGCGCGTTATTGTCATAGAAGACGGCAAAGTGGTGCGCGATGAAGCCAGAGGGGAGTATGGTTTATATGATTAATACCCTTGGCCGCCACTTGCGCGAAAGCTTAAAATCTCTCGGAAGAAACGCGTGGATGACACTTGCATCAGTCAGTGCCGTCACAATGACGCTCATTCTGGTCGGTACATTCCTAGTCATTATGCTGAACTTGAACAACTTTGCGAACAACGTAGAAGGCGATGTCAGCATTAAAGTGCTGGTTGATGTCACAGCCAGCAAAGATGAGCAGGCTAAGCTGCAGCAGGATATAGAAAAGGTTCCCGGTGTTCAGCAAGTGGAATTTTCCTCTAAAAAGCAGGAACTGGACAACCTGATTGCCAGCATGGGAGAAGAAGGAAAGTCGTGGAAGCTCTTTAAGCAAAATAATCCGCTGAATGATGCATTCAACGTTAAAGCAGAGGACCCGCGTCAAACTCCTGAAGTAGCTCAAAAACTTCAAAATCTTGATAATGCCTACAAGGTCAATTACCAAAAAGATGAAGTGAAAAAGCTTTTCAGCAACTTATCTATTGCAAGAAATATCGGGATTGGGCTGATCATTGGATTGATCCTGACTGCCATGTTCCTGATTTCAAATACAATTAAAATAACCATTTTTGCCAGAAGAAAAGAAATAGAGATTATGAAACTCGTAGGAGCCACCAACTCCTTTATCAGATGGCCGTTCTTCCTTGAAGGCCTGATTCTCGGAGTGCTTGGCTCACTGGTTCCGATCGCGCTCATCGTTTCCATATATAATGCTCTATACACCTGGGCGCTTCCGAAGCTCCAGGGATCCTATGTCCAGCTGCTCCCATTCAGCCCATTTGTTTATCAAATTTCCGGCCTGCTCTTATTGATCGGCGGTCTGATTGGTGTCTGGGGAAGCTTAATGTCCGTAAGAAAGTTCTTGAAAGTATAAAGAAAGGGCCTATGCCGGCGAACGAAAGAATGCCGGCATAACAGCCCGTCAGATACATAAACCGGGGAGGAACGAAAGTGAACAGAAAGATAATGTCTTGGGGATTAGCCGCCATAATCGGCACAAGCGGAATTCTGATTCCTTTAAACAATCCAATTGCTGCAGCTCAAACACTTGAAGAAAAGCAAAAGGAAGTCCGTGACCAGCAATCTGGCGTGAACTCCAATATCCAATCCAAACAAAGCCGCATTAACGAATTGAAACAAACAGAAGCCAAACTGAACGAAGAAATCAAAAACCTTGATATGAAGGTATCTGCTACAAGCGGCAAGATTGCGGACAAGCAGGCAGAAGTAGAAGAAACGAAGAAAAATATTGAAGATGCCAAAAAAGAAATCGCAGCTGTAAAAAAGCGGATCGCAGAACGCAATGAGCTGCTGAAGAACCGTGCCCGCTCTATGCAGGAAAGCGGCGGAATGATCCGCTATTTAGATGTGCTGCTGGGTGCTCAGAATTTCAGTGACTTTGTCTCCCGCATGAGCGCTGTATCTACAATTGTTGATGCTGATAAAGAAATTATCAAAGCTCATGAAAAAGATATGAATCTATTGGAGCAAAAAGAAGCAGAACTAAATAGCAGCCTGCAGAAGCTGCAAACAGCTCTTTCTGAGCTTGAAAGCTTAAAAGAAACATTGAACAAGCAAATGGACGATAAAAATAAATTTATGGCTTCCACTCAAAAAGAACACGACGATGCTGAGGATGACTTGATGACTCTTCAAGAAAAATCATCCTTCCTGGCAGATCAGGACGCTGCTATTCAAAAAGAAATTGCCCGTGCCAAAGCAGCTGAAGAAGAACGCAAGCGCCAGGCAGCTGAAGCGGCACGCCGTGCAGCAGCTGAAAAAGCAGCAGCTGCCGAGCATGCAAAAGCAACTGCGAAGCAAGCCCAAGAAAGCCGTGAAAGCGGCTCGCCGGCTCCATCTGCATCAACCAGCAGCCCGGAACCGAGCGAGAGCACTTCACCGCAAACGGGAAGCGGCAACTTCATTAAGCCGACAAATGGTGTGTTCACATCCGGCTTCGGCATGAGGGTCCATCCAATTACACATAAGCACAAACTGCATGCCGGCATCGACTTTGCCAATCCGGCACCGAATGTACCGGTTTATGCAGCAGCAGCAGGAACTGTTACGCGTGCTGGCTATTCCAGCAGCTTCGGTAACGTTGTCTACATCACACACAGCATTAACGGCAAAATCTACACAACAGTTTATGCGCATCAGGAACGCCTCCTCGTTCACACGGGCCAAACCGTTGAACAAGGACAGCAGATCGGCATCATGGGCAACACAGGAAATTCAACAGGCAAACACTTGCACTTTGAAATCCACGACGGCCCATGGCAAGGTGCAGGAAACGCGATTAATCCATTGCCGCTTTTGAATTAATATTGGGAAAGAGTGTTCTTCGAGAGAAGGGCGCTCTTTTTTTGTTTTTTAGGGGATAATGAAGCACCTGTCCTTTAGCAGTAATAATGGGGACAGGGCCTTAAAAGACAATGTCAAAACCATCACCCAATTTAAAACCACCCACCAACCCAAACCTCAGCACCAACCCAAACCGCACCTCCAAAACCTCCCTATCCCATACATGTTTTTCCATCAAAAAACATATACTACCAAAGAGCGGGGGCTGTCCAATAAACGTTTGTTTAATTCGTTAGAACCAAGGAGGTTTCAAATGAAGCAAAAAGTCATTGCCCTCATCATCGGCTGTACGGTAGCTGCAGGAGCCGGCGGGATGTTTGCCGGTACGAAGCTTGCGGATGAGGAAAAAGCTGCAGTGCCGGCTTCTTCGCTGCTGGCGAAAGAGACAGGGGAGGCTGAGTTTCCCGGTCTGGAGAAGGTAAAGCAGGCGTATGAGCTGATTACGGACAAGTATGTGGAGAAAGTGGATAGAGAAAAGCTGTATGAAGGGGCCATTCAGGGCATGCTTTCGACCTTGAAGGATCCTTATTCCATTTATATGAACAAAGATACGGCGAAGCAGTTTTCTGATGCGCTTGATTCTTCTTTTCAGGGAATTGGCGCTGAAGTGGGACTGAGAGATGGCAAGGTGATTATTGTGTCTCCGTTTAAAGGGTCTCCTGCAGAAAAAGCCGGGCTGCATCCGAATGATGAGATCTTGAGGATTGACGGCAAGGCGATTGAGGGAGAAGACCTGAATGAAACAGTGCTTCGAATCAGGGGCAAGAAGGGGACACAGGTTATTCTTGAGATCCGCCGAGCCGGAACAGCAGATCCTATTGCGATACCTGTTAAGAGGGATGATATTCCGCTTGAAACAGTGTTCAGCAAAGTGAAGACAAATGAAAATGGAAAAAAAGCAGGGATCATTCAGATTACCTCTTTTTCAGAAAATACGGCAGCTGATTTTACGAAGCAGCTGAAAAAGCTTGAAAAGGAAAAAATCGATGGACTTGTGATCGATGTGAGGGGCAATCCAGGCGGTTATCTGCAAAGTGTGGAAGAGATTTTAAAGCAGTTTATCCCGAAAGATAAGCCTTATATTCAGATTGAGCAGCGGAATGGTGATAAGACACCATCTTATTCAGCGCTTGCAAAGAAAAAAAGCTATCCGGTGAATGTTTTAATTAACAAAGGAAGCGCATCAGCTTCAGAAATTTTGGCAGGTGCCATGAAGGAAGCCGGGCAGTATGACCTTGTCGGGGATACATCCTTTGGCAAAGGAACCGTGCAGCAGGCAATCCCAATGGGTGATGGCAGCAACATTAAGCTGACGCTTTATAAGTGGCTGACTCCTGATGGAAATTGGATTCATAAGCATGGAATAGAGCCGACGATTGCTGTTTCAGAGCCGGGCTACTTTACATCAGGACCGCTTCAGCCTGCAGCACAGCTTAAGAAGGATATGAACAGTGACGAAATAAAAACAGCCCAAGTGCTCCTCAAAGGACTCGGGTATGATCCGGGCAGAGAAGATGGCTATTTCAGCCTGCAAACGGAACAGGCCGTGAAGGCTTTTCAGAAAAAGAACAGTCTGCCGGCAACAGGCATCATCACCCAGTCTATGGCAGAAAAAATCAACACTCAGATTCAGGCGAGAAAGCTAAATGCTAAAAATGATGTTCAGCTGAATGCTGCAATCAAAGCCTTGTTTTAAAAAAAGCCCGGAAGCTTCCGGGCTTTTTTTGTATTCCTTCCTCATCTAGGAAAAACAGTACGATTTTCTGAAAGAAGTTAGGATATTGGAGTGAAAAAAAGCTTTTTTACTAATAGAAAAGGGCAGGTAAAGCAGTATTTCAAGGATATCAAAAGACCTGTTTTTGCTTTTTATAGCCGTAAAATTTGTAATATAAACGAAATATATACTACAAATAGAGGATAGAAAGCCTTTCGGAGAGCGAAATATCCAACTTTAGCGGGTTGTTACAACCATTACAAATGGTAACATAGAGGTATTCCTGTTCTGCACATTACACTTCATAGAAAATGGGGGACTTCACTTTGAAAAGGGCTAGTGTGATGAGAGAACAAATCTATCGTAACCTGATGGAGGAATTCAGGGAGAAAACGAGGCCAAGCATATATACTAACAGTAAAAGCAGCAGATGGCTCCAGCTTTTTTGCATGTATCTGGCTAATTATACAGATATCAAGCATTTAGATGAGGTGCAGGAACAGGATGCGGAAAAATACTTTGATTATTTGACGTCCAATCATAAACGGCTGTCTTTAAGCTTAGCAGATATTAAGCGGTCAATGCAGCTTCTTGAAGAGTCATTGAATATTAAAATTTATGCGCCGCTGCTCGATTTTTCCCTGTCTAATTCAGTCTTATGGAAGAACCTGAAGTAGCCCGCTGCCGCAAGGGTAAAAGTTCTTAAAAACCGCTCTCCATCTTATATTCAAGCGCATTCAAATCTGATAGAATGAGGATACCTATATAGATAGATGTCCGAATTGTTAACAAGGTGGTGGAACTGTTTTCATGGATTGGCTGATTGCTTTAGGATGGGGAATTCTCCGACTGTTTGCACAGCCGCTGCTTTACCTTTTTGCGGTCCTTCTTCTCGTTAGAGGACTTTACAGGGTGAAAAGGGAGCGGCGGAGTTTTCATACGCGCATACAGGATTTATATGAGGAATGGAAATTTGCATTCAGCAAGGGTCTATTGGCTGGCCTCCTGCTGTCTGTGATAACAATAGGACTTGGTCTTCTGCTGCCGAATGGCAGCATAATGCTGCTTGCACTTGTAACGGCTGTGATTGGCCTGACCTTTCAGCTCCGTTTTCTATCTGCAGCATACACGGTCGGCCTGACGTTTTTTGCTGCTGTGCTTTTGAACAGCTTGGGCGGCGGAACTGCACAGCAATATTTCACAGGCCTCAATCACCTCTATTTGCCGGCTCTTGTTATTCTGCTCAGCCTTCTTTTAATTGCAGAAGGCTACTTGATTTTAAGATCCGGGTTTGTTAAAACCTCCCCAAATATCGTCTCCAGCAGCAGAGGTTTGCCGATTGGCAACCATCTGGCTGATAAAACATGGATGCTGCCCGTCTTCCTGCTGATCCCGGGAGATGTGATCAGCGCGAACTTTTCCTGGTGGCCGGTATTTGATCTTGCGGGCCAGTCATTCACATTCCTGCTTGTTCCTTTCTTTATCGGCTTTCATCAAAGAGTTCAAGGCTCGCTGCCAAGGGAAAGCATTCAGGTAACTGGAAAAAGAGTCATGTGGCTCGGTGCCCTTATTCTCGTCATCTCTTTAACCAGCATCTGGTGGATTCCGATTTCCTATCTTGCTGCTGTTCTTGCCATTGCAGGCAGGGAAGCCATTTCGATCCGTCAGCGGATGAACGATAATGCTGCATCGTTTTACTTTTCAAAACGGGACAAGGGGCTTGTTATTCTTGGGATCCTCCCTGGCTCGCCTGCAGATAAAATGGGTCTGAAAGTCGGAGAAATGGTCATGAAGGCAAACGGGATTTCAGTTAAAACGCCGGATGAGTTTTATGCGGCCCTACAGAAGAACGGTGCTTTCTGCAAGCTTGAGCTGATCAGCTTGAACGGCGAGATCCGCTATGCTCAAAGAGCCCTTTACGAGGGTGAGCATTATGAGCTCGGAATTCTCTTTGTGGAGGATGCCAAAAAAGGGAAACATAAGGCAGTATAGGTGTAATTTTTATAAACCTCATCAGCGGAATGAATATCAAATTATTTCGGAATGCTTCCATAATTTAATGGAAGGTACACTTTTACTAAAAGGGAATAAATCCATAAGACATTTAAAGCCGTATTCTTTTGTAACAGGAATACGGCTTTGCATTTTTTTAAGGGGCAGCTCATGTTACCTGTTGGAATTGTAATGTGGAAATAGACGTTACACCACCTTCTTGATTAAGATTTCTAAGTTATAAACCAGTGTTACTGCTCTGGTTTTTTATGTGTAATGCTTAAATTAAATGATGTCCAAGGATATAAAAGAAAAAATTTCTCTTTGCTGTTGCTTGGAAGTGAAGTTCTAACTAATAAAAAAACCTGTTGTTGGAGGTGGAAGAAGCAGTATTTCCCATGAACCAAAGAGCAATTTAGTTTGTGAAGGCAGTAGAAGGAGTGGTCTTTTTCGACAGCCTGAGGGTGTCTTTTGAGATCCCCTCGTTTGCATGATTACTAAAGATTTTCTTTATAGAAAACGCCTAACTTTTCAACTGCCTTGCGCACTGGCTCCGGCCTGTCATATAGGTCATAGTGGCTTGCTCCTTCAATAACGAACAAATCTTTTTTCTCAGAAGCTGCTCTGTCATAAAGTTCATGGCCATCCTTATATGAACCAAACACTCCTTGCAAATCACCGACAATGATTTGCAGTGGCTGTGTTAGCAGAATTTCTGCTAAATGGACAGCATCAAAACCGATTACCGAATCTATGCTGGTAAATTTCAATTTGTTTGGAGAATTAGGATTCTGACCTCTTGGAGTTCTGTAGTAGTCTACTGCTCCCACAATATCGATATCAGTCATACCAGCTTCTTCTCTTTCTGCATGACTAGCAGGAATCCACTGTGTAACCATAGGTTCGGCTCCACGCGCTTCAGCAGTGCGTTGTTGAGCAATTTCCTCTAAAACTTTGATTGGATCTCCTTCACGATATCCACGGCCGATATTCGCACCGACGACCGTACCAACTGCTTTGATGCGACGCTCTGTCATTGCAGCATTCACGGCATATCCGCCTCCTGCACAAACACCTAATACGCCAATACGATTTTCGTCGACATAAGCTAGTGTCGTTAGGTAATCAACCGCACACCGAATATCCTCAACACGAGCAGCTGGGTATTCGGCATACCGTGGCTCGCCTTCGCTTTCTCCTTGAAAGGATGCATCGAATACAATCGTTACAAACCCTAGCTCAGCAAGTTTCTCCGCGTAAATGCCTGCTGTTTGCTCTTTACAGCTGCTGCCCGGATGAACGCAAACAATTGCTGGATTTTGTTTCTTTTTTTCAGCATGTTCAGGTACATTTACAATCCCCGCAATTTGTAGTCCATGTGCATGAAATTTTACTTTCTTTTTAGTAACTGGCACAGCTAAAACCACCTTTATTCAAGAATTAAATACACTTGTGCGTATTAATCGCCTCGTGTATATTTATATTAAAATAAAGGAATAGTTGATTCAATTACCATATTACGCAAGATGAGTATTAATACACAGATTGCTTGTGTTGTTTACAAACTGGAGGAGGACTGCTGTGTGGGTAAAATAGATCGAAGAATTTTAAAATCTCGGCAGGCTATTCAATTGACGTTTTTACAGATGTTAGTTACGGATGGATTTGACGGGATTACGGTTAAAAATATTACGGAAACAGCTAACATTAGTCGAAAAACATTCTACCTGCATTACCTTGATAAATACGATCTGTTAGATAAGATTGTGGATGATCATATAGCACAATTGCGAGAAATATGTGATCAAAAACAAGACAAAGGCATCATAGAAGGTTCGATATTATGGTTTGCTTATTTTGAGGAACATAAATCATTTTTTGCGGCATTGTTTAAAAGTCAAGGTGCTTCATCATTTCGCAAAAAGCTATTGTCTTTTACAATGGGGGAGATAAATAAAAAGCTTAATGAAGATTCGCATCTTATTATTGATAGGCATATTTTTTTGAAGTTCTTAGGAACGGCAACACTGGGAGTATTGGAATCTTATGTACTAGAAGAAGTAGATAGTGATATTGAATCTGTAGCAAAGCAAGTTGTGCAGCTATATGAAAAGCATATTTAGATTCCTCAAGATCGAAAGCTCACCACGGAGGCACTAATCTCGAGGGGCATTGTTCCTCCCACAGACCCCTGTGCAATATGACCTTCACCCCCTTCGCCGTACCGTTCTCCGTATCTAGAAGACTAACTAGTATAATAGCTGAATTCATTCACTAAGATCAGGTCCCGGTCTAAAATATCCTTTTCCGCGACACAAAATGACTCTCACCACATGAAAAAGGAGAATGAATTCATTATGAAATCATCCCCTCAAATAATTTGAATATGCTTATACTGATATTACTCATCAATGACTCGCTAAACGTTTTTCAAAATCCGCCTTAAACAACAGAATAGCATCAATATTTACAGCAAAATCGTGGTCACTAATATTAAAATTAGTTACAAACTCGTCAGATCTCTCACGAACCATTATTGCCGGACGGATATTGTCTCCAATAGCGTCCTTAGTGACAGCACTTCCATAGAAATACCAATTAGTTTGAGTAGGGGGATTTGCTGCATTCTTAGACAAGTCATTTTTTATTAATTTACATAATTGATCCAAAAAATCTTCATTAAGCACAATGGTTTTTCCATGGGGGCCATCAACAGAAATATCAGCATATCCATACCAAATATTCCTGCTTGTATGCTTTCCATCATTTGAAGTGTATGTTTCATCAAACAAAATCTTCATTTCATTCCCCTCCGTTAGTATAAAATTTCTTTCCGCTTAGAAAATGCAAAATAGCTTGCTGTTAGTCTCACAAAGCTTATAACCGTTAGGCAAGCTAACTTCATAAGAGGGTTCCTCCTAAAGCTGTGAGTTAGGGTGTTGTCTATACTCACATCTTACTGAGAGCCCCTATTTTTTTCAAATTCAAAAAATAACGAACTACAGGAATGCTATCGGGTGCTTAAGTTGAACAATTGGGTTGCTATGGTAACCTTTTTTCGATCTTCAACTAAAGGAAGGTTAGTTGAAGATTGTTTTTTGACTTTTGTGCAGCACTCGAGGCAGATAGTTAAGAATTAATTTAGCATCATTTACGCATACCTTCATTCGAGAAATGAACCGTAAAAAAGAAAAGCTTTACCCTCTGAAAAAGTAAATTCAATAAAGACGAGGCTATCTCAATAGGAAAGAAATAATATCACTATTCTTGCTTTGTAGAGAGTCTGGCAGATCATCACGAGTTGATTTCAATGCAAAATATCGTGTGTCCGCATTATCTTGAAAAAGCCTATACCGTAATATGGCCTTTTCACTTGCAAGTGAACTTATGATCTCTTCATAGAATTGTGCCTCAGTCATCATATCCGTTGCAACTAAGTGAAATATGCCTTTTAGCTTATTTTTTATGATAAACCTTAGTTGTTTTGCCAACTGTACATCCAAAAGATTACTCTGAAATAAATTACTGTACACATCAATTATTTTATTATTTCTCATGCTTTCTTTGATTAAGTTCCATCTTGGGGAATGCCTTCCCCATATCGCTGGGATACGGATAATCACTGCTCGATCTTCTAACATTTCTTTTAGCAAGTTCTCACAGTCAAGTTTGAAATTTCCATAATCTGATTCGGATATAGGTATGTCTGTTTCTGTGTGTGGTTTAGAAAAGTCGCCATCAAATACATTTGTTGTAGAAAAGAAATACAAACGACTGCTGCTGCTTTGTAATTCAAGTGCCAATTCTTTATGAAACTTGAGTTGATGAGCAAACTCTCCTCTAATGCAAGAAATAACAATGTCGGGTTTAATAGAACGTGTTATTTCTCTCAATTTCTCAATTTGTTGTACTTCCAATTGGAACTGCTTATCATTAGGGAGATTGGTGAACGAAGTAGAATATGTTCCATACAGGTCAAATCCATCTTTAAATTCTTCCAATAAAGCTCTTCCTACAAGACCGCTTGCACCAAGAATAAGTACTTTTTCCATCGCATTATCCTCCATTCAATTACCTCATTTATATGATAAACGAACAACTGCCTAAAAAAGATACGGCATAGTTCCTGAATTTTAAAAAAACGATCTTCAGCTAAATGCTTAGGTAAGCTGAATAAGAAAAAGCTGCCAAAATGGCAGCTGGTACTTTACCTCACTCAAGCACACGTTTACCTTCAATAAGGAGTAAAGCCTTTTATTTATAGCAAAAAGCACCTTTTCACAAGGTGCTTTTTCTTATGCTAACAAATAATAGTCCTGCGAGGAGTAGGCTTGAAATCCGCAAGCTTCATACAGCTTTAAAGCATGAGCATTTTTGGCTTCCACTTCGAGAAAAATCGGATAGCCTTTCTCAGCGGCTGCTAAAATCGCGTTTGTTAGAGCCTTCCGTCCGATCCCTTTGCCCTGATATTCCGGCAAAACGGCAAATCCGTAAACCCATGCTTCCCCTTCATTAAAGGAGAGGCGCATTTTCCCTAGAGTCTTTTTATTCCAATCAATCATATAATGATCGTCAACTGCGAGTATGCGCTCGTTATATGCTCTTGCATCGCTTTCTTCAAAACCGAAGCATTTTACATCAAGCAAAACTTCCATTTCCATGTCTGCTGGCTCTGCAGGCCGCAGCAGCACATCGGGCTGTTTGTGCAGCTCTTTCTCGTGCCATTTCATTTGATATTCAGAGAATGAATAAGAACAGGGGAAAGATTTTAACAATCCTTTTGCACTCTGGGAATTGGCAGGCGCATTGAGCAGGATCCTCTTGTATTGCTTTTCTTCTAACTGCTTTTCAGCCTGTTTAAAAAGGTTTGTGAAGATTCCTTTTCTGCGGTGTTCCGGATGTACCATCCCGCAAAGCTCTGCCTTATGGCCGAATTCATAAATAGCTAAAAAGCCGAGCAATCTCTCCTTTTCATAGAAGAAAAAATCAGTTGTTTCATTTTCCGGACGGGTGCGGAGCATATCCCAATTCAGTTTTAATTCAAAATTCTCTCCTGATTCGCAATCCCGCTGAAGTTCTTTTATATCGACCAATTGTTTCGCTGTCAGCAAATTCGGTTCCTCCTAATATATAGGTATAGGTTAAGAATAGAGCGGTTCTTATGCAGGGTGCAACAACAACTTGTCTAAAAACTGGCAGAATGGTAAACTTTTTAAATTATTACTAACATTGAGGAAATTTCATATGAAGCTCTATAAGCTAAAAGCACCATTCAAAGGATATAACAGAGGAACACAGTTTTACCTGGTTGCCGAATCAGAATTTATCGGGGTGAAAGAGTTTGTTTTGAGAACGAAGGATTTAGCGGACAGGATCTGTGTGAATGAAAAGGAATTTTTAAAGCATTTTTCTTTTTTGAAAGCCAGCTTTTAAGAACTTAAAGGGTGGCTTTTCTTATTTTTTTAAGCTATTTAAAAAAAGAATGTGAAGCCGAAATCAACAGCCTCATTCGAGAGCAGGATATGATGTATTGTGCTCAAAGTATTTAGGTGATCAATCATAAAAAATACTAATCCTTGAAATAACTGAAATTTATTTTACTAATGCCTTTTGTTGCGGTAAAGTAAGAAGTGATAGCTTTAAACCAACTTTATTGATAGGATTTAACAATAATAACTGACTGAAAATTGAGTTTTTATACAATAGCGAGGTGGTAGCGTGAAACTTCAGGTATCAAACAGTCCTTTTAGCCAGGAGCAGGCAGAGCTATTAAACAATCTGCTGCCGGCATTAACGGAAACACAGCGGATTTGGCTCGCCGGTTATTTGGCGGCTTCTTCCTCTTCCGGTGTTTCTGCTGCTCCGGAAGCAGGGGAGGCCGTTTCTCCAGTAAAGGAGGAGGCGGTTTCAAAGGAAGTAACCATATTATACGGCTCACAGACAGGCAATGCGCAGGGGCTTGCAGCGAAAAGCGGCAAGGCTCTTGAAAATAAAGGGTTTCAAGTAAAGGTTTCATCCATGAGCGATTTTAAGCCTAATCAGCTGAAAAAAGTTCAGAACCTGCTGATTGTGGTGAGCACGCACGGTGAAGGGGATCCCCCTGATAATGCTTTAACCTTCCATGAGTTTCTTCATGGAAAGAGGGCTCCGCAGCTTGAGGGGCTCCGTTTCTCTGTTCTGTCTCTTGGCGACAGTTCTTATGAGTTTTTCTGCCAGACAGGCAAAGAGTTTGATCAGCGCCTTGAGGAGCTTGGCGGAACACGTCTTTCCCCTCGCGTAGATTGTGATCTGGATTATGATGAGCCTGCAGATGAATGGCTGCAGGGCGTGATCAGCGGATTAAGCGAATCACAGGCTGGAGGCGGTGGGCAGTCCTCTGTGGCGGCAGCTCCCCAAGAGACAGAAAGTGCCTACAGCAGATCCAATCCGTTTCATGCTGAAATTCTGGAAAGCATCAATTTGAACGGCCGCGGTTCCAATAAGGAAACGACTCATATCGAAATTTCACTGGAAGGTTCCGGCCTCTCTTATGAGCCGGGTGACAGCCTGGGGATTTATCCTGAAAATGACCCTGTACTGGTGGACTTGATTATCAATGAAATGAAATGGCATCCGGAAGAAATCGTGACGGTGAATAAGCAAGGAGATGTGCGTTCTTTAAAAGATGCGCTGACATCCAATTTTGAAATTACCGTGCTGACGAAGCCGCTTCTTGAACAGGCGGCAAAGCTGACAGACAATAATGAACTGAGAGAGCTTTTGTCAGCGGGAAATGAGGGGAAACTAAAAGTATATCTTGAAGGCCGCGACCTCTTGGATATGCTGCAGGATTTCGGACCGTGGGGTGTTTCTCCTCAGGAGATCGTTTCCCTGCTTCGGAAAATTCCCGGACGGCTTTACTCGATTGCGAGCAGCCTGAAGGCCAATCCTGATGAGGTGCACTTAACGATCGGCGCTGTACGCTATGATTCTTACGGACGCGCGAGGAATGGGGTTTGCTCCATTTTATGTGCAGAGCGCCTGCAGCCTGGTGATAAGCTGCCTGTCTATGTGCAGTCCAATCAAAATTTCAAGCTGCCTGCTGATGATGCGCCGATTATTATGATTGGTCCAGGCACAGGAGTTGCACCGTTCCGTTCCTTCCTGCAGGAGCGGGAGGAGACAAGTGCAGAAGGCAAGTCATGGCTTTTCTTCGGCGACCAGCATTTTGTAACGGATTTTCTTTATCAGACAGAATGGCAGAAATGGATCAAAGACGGCGTGCTGACGAAGATGGATGTTGCCTTCTCCCGTGACGGCGAGGAAAAGGTTTATGTGCAGCACCGCATGCTTGAGAAAAGCAAAGAATTGTTCAGCTGGCTTCAGGACGGAGCAGTTGTTTATGTTTGCGGCGATGAAAAAAATATGGCGCATGATGTGCATCATGCCTTGATCGATATTATTGAAAAAGAAGGCGGCATGAACCGCGAACAGGCAGAAAAGTATTTATCTGACCTGCAGCAGGAAAAACGCTACCAGCGGGATGTCTATTGAGAAGTGAAAGGAGTTTTTCATAATGGTAAACCGGAATTTAACTGCGCCAGAAGGCCCGCCGAGTGATGTGGAGCGCATTAAAGAAGAAAGCAAGTACTTGCGCGGCACGCTTTCTGACGTGATGCTGGACCGGATTAGCGCCGGTATTCCTGATGATGATAACCGCCTGATGAAGCATCACGGCAGCTACCTGCAGGATGACAGGGATCTAAGAAATGAGCGCCAAAAGCAGAAGCTTGAGCCTGCATACCAATTTATGCTCCGCGTCCGGATGCCGGGCGGTGTGGCAAAGCCTGACCAATGGCTTGTCATGGATGAACTTGCCGACAAATACGGCAATGGCACGTTAAAAATGACGACTCGCCAAACTTTCCAAATGCATGGGATTTTAAAATGGAACATGAAAAAAACGATTCAGGAAATTCATTCTTCCTTGCTTGATACGATTGCAGCCTGCGGGGATGTTAACCGGAACGTCATGAGTGTATCCAATCCATTTCAGTCTGAGTTCCATACAGAAGTTTATGAATGGTCAAAAAAGCTGAGCGATTATTTGCTGCCGCGGACAAGAGCCTATCATGAAATCTGGCTTGATGAAGAACAGGTAGCTGGAACACCTGATGCAGATGGAATAGAGCCGATGTACGGGCCGCTTTACCTGCCGAGGAAATTCAAAATCGGCATTGCGCTTCCGCCATCAAATGATGTGGATGTCTTTTCACAGGATCTCGGTTTGATTGCCATCGTTGAAGACAATGTGCTGAAGGGCTTTAATATCGCGATCGGCGGAGGAATGGGCATGTCGCATGGCGACACGGCGACATATCCGCAGCTGGCAAAAGTGATCGGCTTTTGCACACCTGATCAAATCCTTGAAGTGGCTGAAAAAATTATCACGATCCAGCGTGATTACGGAAACCGCTCCGTTAGGAAAAATGCCCGCTTTAAGTATACAGTTGACAGACTGGGCCTTGAAAACGTTAAAGCAGAGCTTGAAGACAGACTCGGCTATAGCTTGCAGGACGCAAAGCCGTATCATTTCGACAGTAATGGCGACCGTTATGGATGGGTGCAGGGCGTTAAAGGAAAATGGCATTTTACTCTTTTCGCAGAGGGCGGGCGCATCAAGGATTACGATGAGCTGAAACTAAAAACAGGCCTTCGCGAAATTGCGAAAGTTCATAAAGGCGATTTCCGCCTGACAGCTAATCAAAATTTGATTATCGGCAATGTGTCCTCTCTGCAAAAGAAGAAAATCAATGCCTTGCTTGAGCAATATGGCTTAACAGACGGCAAGCATTTTTCAGCCCTCCGCAGAAGCTCTATGGTCTGTGTCGCGCTTCCAACATGCGGACTTGCCATGGCAGAAGCTGAGCGCTACTTGCCAAGCTTAATCGATAAGATTGAAGAAATTGTTGATGAGAACGGCCTTCGCGATGAAGAAATCACCATTCGCATGACAGGCTGTCCGAACGGCTGCGCACGCCACGCGCTAGGCGAAATCGGCTTTATCGGCAAATCTGTCGGAAAGTACAACATGTATCTCGGCGCTGCGTTTGATGGCAGCCGTCTGAGCAAAATGTACCGTGAAAACATCGGAGAAGAAGAAATCCTGAAAGAACTGCGCGTCCTGCTGGCTTCTTATGCAAAAGAACGCTTGGCAGGCGAGCACTTTGGCGACTATGTCATTCGCGCCGGAGTGGTCAAGGCTACAACAGACGGCACGAATTTCCACGAATAAGTAAATCGCTTAGGGGATGGGTCCTCTAAGCGATTTTTTTGTTGATTGGAGTTCGGTGATACGTATGAGGGGAGTGCTCGATGTAATTGGAGTTCGCCGATATCGGGCTCCCATCCGCCGATATCCGTGCTGACAGCTGCTTGAAAGCGGGGGAGAAGCCTTAAAACGATCCAATAATCGCAAAACCGGCTCTTAGTTAATCCAGGAGCCGGTTTTTGTCTGCACAATTCCTTATTTCCCGATGAACATCTGGGACCAATAATTTCCGTCTTTCGTGTATCCGATGCCGATGTTCGTGAATTCGCTGTTCATAATATTTTCACGATGGCCTTCGCTTTTCATCCATGCATCTACCACTTCTTCTGGTGTTTGCTGGCCTTGAGCTATGTTTTCGCCTGCTGTCTGATAATTTTCTCCGAATCTTTTCATCATTTCAAAGGGAGAACCGTAAGTAGGGCTTGTATGGGAGAAATAATTGTTTTGCTCCATATCATCCGATTTTTCTTGAGCTACATTGGCTAGAGAAGAATCTGCTGCTAATGGCTGCAGGCCATTCTTTTTTCTTTCGGCATTGGTTAACTCGATGACGCGTTTTTCAAAGGAGCCCATTTCTTCCCCTTGCGGCTGCTGCTGAGGAGTTTGCTGCCCGCTGTTTGGCTGCTGCTCCGGTGCAGTCCCTGTTCCAGGCTGCTGGTTTTGATAAGGAACCTCGCTGTAGCCTGAAGAAAGGGGATCCTGGCCGCCGGGAAGTACGGCGTTTGGAGCCTGCCCATCCATGTTTCCTGCTTGATTGACTTTTTTGTAATTAATCTGTCCTGCTTTGCTGCTTGGCAGATCGGTATGATAGCCTGTTTTTTCAGCTGTGATGACGCCATTATTCACTTTTTTCAGCTTCTGATTTCCTAACTGGCCATTGCGTGCTTCATTTCCCATCGTGCAGCCGGAAAGAAGGCCGCCTATAAGCAGAACCAGGGCAAGCTTTGAGCCAAAATGATTTTTCATTGTCTTTTCCTCCAATATCATCCTTTATGAACACCATATAGTGTGCCTGATGGGAGAAAAAGAATGTTTGGAAAAAAGAAGCAATCGCTAGGCTTGGCTTAGGGTGTTTACTGTTAAATCAATAAACCCTTTTAAAGGCGGTGTCATCCATTTATCCTTATGCCAGGCAAGATGGGTGAAGATCGGCGGAATGCTGTGAACCCAGTTTAATTCAGCCATATTTCCATGCCGGATGTCTTCTTCCACTACCATAACTGGAAGTGCAGCAATGCCTAGCCCGGCAATGACGCATTGCTTGATCGCTTCAATGCTGACAAATTCAAACTTATTCAGCAGGTATACGTTTGCTTCCGTGCAGGAATTTTCTAAAAGGGTGCGATAAGAACAGCCTGTTTCTGTCAGAAGCAGTGTTTCCTGCTGAAGGTCCTGGGGACGGACTTCCGCCTTTCCTGCCAGAGGATGTTCCGGTGCAGCGACGAGCTTAATTTTTTCCTGTATTAAAGGCGTGATCTTGAGTGCATCTTCCGGCTTTGTCACGTCCATAATAAAAGCAGCATCAAGCATGCCTTTCATGAGCTGCTCCCTTGCAAGTTCGTCAGAATGGGCAGGCTTGAAAATGAGTTTCACATTCGGGTATTGCCGCTTGAATTCTTTTAAGATAGGCGGCAGCCGGTAAGTGCACTGGCTTTCCTGCGCTCCAATAACAAGCGTTCCAGCAGGCTCTTCGTTTCCGCTGATCGCATTTTTGGCTTCTTCCTGAAGGCTGATCATCTTGTTGGCATAAATGATAAATTCTTTTCCTGCCTCTGCCAGGGTGAGCCGTTTTCCTAAACGCTCAAAAAGAGGTTTGCCGAGCTCTTCTTCAAGCGATTTGATCTGAGCTGTGACACTTGATTGGGCAAAATTCAGGATATGCGCGGTTTTAGTAAAATTAAGCGTTTCAGCAGCCGTGCGAAAAGTTACCAGCTGTTTATGATCCATGGTATGATTCTCCCTTAATCGAAATTACCGATCAAAAAGATCGAAATAATCCGTTTTCCTGATTTCTAAAGGTAGTATACGCTATAGATGACTAACAGGCAAAAGGAGAAGATAATGATGAGTATCGCCATTATTTATGGAGGCACCAGGCCGGATGGAAACGCAGAAACGCTTGCCGAATTTGCCGTAAAAGATCTTCCGGCAGACAAAATTTATTTAAGAGACTATAACATACAGCCGATCAATGATCAGCGCCATGACCCGGAAGGCTTTCAAGCGATAGATGACGACTGCGAATCCGTCATCAGCAGGATGATGGAGCATGATATTTTGATTTTTTCCACCCCGATTTACTGGTACAGCATGACAGGGACGATGAAAAACTTTATTGATAGATGGTCCCAGTCTATGAGAGATCTGAAACGTCCTGATTTTCTGAAAAAACTCTCTGAGAAGAAAGCGTACGTCATAGCTGTCGGAGGAGATGCTCCTCGTATAAAAGGACTTCCGCTTATTCAGCAGTTTCACTATATTTTCGATTTTACCGGTGTTTCCTTTGAAGGCTATATTTTAGGCGAAGGAAACAAGCCTGGTGATATAAAGGAAGACTTAACAGCATTAGGGGCAGCGCACCAATTGTATGAGACATTGAAAAAGTGGAATGCTTGAGCTGAAAATAAGGAGAGGAAAGGCACCTCTTCTTTTTTGTGCTCATTCACCTCAGAGATCATAAACGAAAGCATTTCCTCTCCACCCCTGAACTTCTTTTCTCTCTATATAATGAACTAAATAGTTGCATTATTTTACAATTTTTACAGCTGTTTTTTATGTAATTTCTGCATGTTAAGAAGCAAAAGGAAAAGGGTAATTTTTGTATAGATATAAAAAGGGAGGAATCATTCATGGATGAAAAACAATTTAATCCTGAGAAAGCAGACAAGCTGCTCAGTGCGGAAAGAGAGCAGTGGCTTCCGGTGGAAGAGGTGCTGAAAAACCTTGCCATCGAAAAACATGAGCACCTCGCAGATTTTGGTGCAGGCAACGGTTATTTTGCAGTGCCAATGGCTAAAAAAACGTCTGGTAAAGTTTACGCTGCAGACATTGAACTTACGATGCTGAACATGCTGAGACAGCGGGCAGAGGAAGAAAATCTGCAAAATATCTCTTACCTTGAAAGCGATCTTAATAGGGTGAATCTTCCGGACAGCTCGATTGATAAAGGGCTCGCTTCTTTTGTCCTCCATGAAGTTTCTGACTTAAAGGCCGTGTTGAAGGAACTCACGCGGGTGATCAAGCAGGACGGGAAGCTTTTGATCATTGACTGGGCAAAAGAAGAAACAGAAAGCGGACCGCCGCTTGACCATCGTATTAGCAGCGAAGATATGGAAAACGCGATCAGCGAGCTAGGAATAGAATATCAAACATGCAATATGCCAAAGGGCAGCTACGGATATTTGCTGTCATTATAAAAAGGCAAGCAGAGGGGAAATCATGAAAATGGTTTCCCTTTTTAAATTCTTGTGGTTGACATTATACCCTTAGGGGTATAAGATAATAACCGTTGATGAATAAAACATTTTAGCTAGGGCTGCTTGAGCAATAGATGCAAGAATGATGAAGTGAGGTGAAGGGATGGAATATCCTGCTGGAATGAAAAACAGATTAAAGAGAGCTGTGGGCCAGCTGAACGGAGTTATTAACATGATGGAGGAAAACAAAGACTGCAGAGAAGTCATCACACAGCTTTCTGCCTCCAGATCAGCTATAGACAGGGCAATTGGCCTTGTGGTCAGTTCCAATCTGATTGAATGCGCCAAAAACAGCATTGATAAGGACGGCAGAAATCCAGAAGAGGTTTTGGCAGAAGCCGTTGAGCTTTTAGTGAAGAGCAGGTGAGATGCTGGGTCTAGGGTCTGCATCAGAAATTAAATACCCAGGCGGGTAAAAAGTATTTTTTTAAATATTAATATACCCCACGGGGTAACTCATATTATGGAGGTTTACTATGACAGAAACAAAAAAAACAACAATTGTCCTATTCAGCGGTGATTATGACAAAGCGATGGCAGCTTACATTATCGCAAACGGAGCTGCAGCCTACGACCATGAGGTAACGATTTTCCATACCTTTTGGGGCTTAAATGCGCTTCGTAAAGATGAGAAGGCAAGATTGAAAAAAGGGTTTATGGAAAAAATGTTTGGAAAAATGATGCCAAGAGGGGCAGACAAAATGGGCCTCTCAAAAATGCACTTTGCCGGATTTGGCCCTAAGATGATCAAACAGGTCATGAAAAAGCACAATGCCATGCCGCTTCCTGATTTAATTGAAATGGCACAGGAGCAGGACGTTAAGCTTGTAGCCTGCACAATGACAATGGATCTTCTTGGTCTTCAAAAGGAAGAATTGCTTGAGAACATTGAATATGCAGGTGTGGCGGCTTACCTTGGCGATGCCGAAAAAGGCAATGTAAATCTATTTATTTAAAAACAAAACGGGAGGCGCTGATCTCTTATGACAGTCATTTTATATTTCCTGCTTGCTCTTGTTCTCTTAAGCATTATTCAGAGATTCTTAGGTTCAAAGGGTGTTAAAAATATATCAGCT
Organism: Metabacillus kandeliae; assembly: GCF_021166585.1. Classification (GTDB taxonomy): domain Bacteria; phylum Bacillota; class Bacilli; order Bacillales; family Bacillaceae; genus Metabacillus_B; species Metabacillus_B kandeliae. The sequence continues at coordinate 73,165 of NZ_JAJOZE010000010.1, read as the reverse complement.
GCAGAGCTTAAGAAAGAGCTTCAGGATAATAAGAAACAATTTATCGACGTTAGGACTCCTGGCGAGTACAAAGGCAATCATATTAGAGGATTTGTTAACGTACCGCTGAACCAGCTTCCAGAGAAGCTTAGGACCTGTCAAAGGATAAAGAAACAGTAGTCATCTGCCAAAGCGGCATGAGAAGCCAAAAAGCCTGCAGTATTTTGAAAAAACAAGGCTTTACGAACATTACAAATGTGAAAGGCGGCATGAACGCCTGGAGTTAACCAAAAAAAAGAGGAGGATGAGTGAATATGAAACAATTAACAGCAAAAGAAGTAGAACAAAAGCTTAGCAAGGGCGAAAAGCTTAACATCGTGGATGTGAGAGAAGACGAGGAAGTAGCAGCAGGAAAAATTCCCGGTGCCAAGCATATCCCGCTGGGTTCTCTGGAAGAGCGCAAAAATGAACTGAATCCATCTGAGGAACACGTGATGGTTTGCCGTTCAGGCGGGAGAAGCGGCCGTGCTTCAGAATTTTTGGAAGCGAACGGCTGCAAAGTAATCAATATGACAGGCGGAATGCTTGCTTGGGAAGGCAAAACGGAGTAATTCATTCTAAAGGAGGAATTTCACTACCATGGGAAACATTAAAACAGATAAAATATTGGATGCAAAAGGATTGGCATGCCCAATGCCGATTGTGAAAACAAAGAAGGCTATGAAAGACCTTGAAGCAGGGCAGGTCATTGAGGTGCTTGCAACAGACAAAGGCTCTAAAGCGGATATGAAGGCATGGGCTGAGAGTACCGGCCACCATTACCTCGGAACTGTAGAAGAAAGCGATGTGCTGAAGCACTATGTAAGGAAATCCTCAGCTGATGAGGCGATTGAGAAGAAATATTCCATCAAAGCAAGCAATGAAGAATTAATGCAAAAGCTTTCTTCAGGGGAGAAAATTGTGGTGCTTGATGTCAGGGAAGAAGCAGAGTATGCCTTTAATCACATCCCAAATGCAGTGTCTGTTCCGCTTGGAGACCTTGACAGCCGTTTGAAGGAAATCGATCAGGATGCTGACATTTATGTTGTTTGCCGCACAGGCACCCGCAGCGATCTGGCATCTCAAAAGCTGGCAGCTTATGGATTTAAAAAGGTTACGAATGTAGTGCCTGGTATGAGTGAGTGGACAGGTGAAAGCGAAAAGAAACTACATTAAATTTTTTTGAAAAATAATATACCTATGGGGGTAATGAGGATGGCTGTTCATGAAATGACAGCAAAAGAAGCAGCAAGAAAAGTGATGAACAAAGAACCGTTATTTTTACTGGATGTCCGCAACGAAAGCGACTATCAGGACTGGAAAATCGAAGGGCATTCCATTCAGCATTTGAACGTTCCTTATTTTGACCTGCTTGACGGGGTTGAAGAGCTGATGGAACAGATTCCAAAGGAAAAAGAAATCTTAGTAGTATGCGCAAAAGAAGGCTCTTCTGTCATGGTGGCTGAAATGCTGTCAGACGAAGGTCTTGATGTATCGTATTTAAAAGGCGGCATGAAAGCCTGGAGCGAGCATTTGGAACCAGTTAAGATAGGCGACTTAAAGGATGGCGGCGAGCTGTATCAATTCGTTCGTCTTGGAAAAGGATGCCTCTCCTATATGGTGATCTCCAAAGGAGAAGCAGCCATTGTGGATTCTACCAGAATGACCCGTCAATATCTTGATTTTGCAAAGGAAAAAGGAGCCGCTATCAAGCATGTGTTTGATACGCACCTTCATGCTGACCATATTTCCGGCGGAAGAGCCATCGCTGAACAAACAGGCGCTTCCTACTGGCTTCCTCCGAAAGATGCAGAAGAAGTCACATTTTCATACAACAAGCTTGAGGATGGAAACGAAGTGATGATCGGTGAAACAGCCATTAGCATTCAGGCGCTGTATTCACCTGGTCACACCATCGGGTCCACATCCTTTATTATTGATCATCAGTACCTGCTGACAGGCGACATTTTGTTTATTGATTCCATTGGCCGTCCTGACCTAGCCGGAAAAGCAGGGGACTGGGTAACTGACTTAAGGGAATCCCTTTACACTCGCTATAAAGCATTGGCTGCAGATCTTGTTGTTCTGCCGGCACACTTTATGATTATCGATGAGTTAAATGAGGATGGCAGTGTTTCTGAAAAACTCGGAACATTGTTCGCAAAAAACCATGGACTGAATATCGAAGACGAGAAGGAATTTAGAAAATTAGTATCGGAGAACCTGCCGCCTCAGCCGAATGCGTATCAGGAAATCCGTGAAACCAATATGGGTAAAGTCACGCCGGAAGAAGAACAGCAGCGTGAGATGGAAATCGGGCCAAACCGCTGTGCGGTAAGGTAAAACACTAAAGGAGGAAACAAAAATGGAAGCTGTAAAAGTATTGGACGCAAAAGGCCTGGCATGCCCTATGCCAATCGTTAGAACAAAAAAAGCAATGGCTGACCTTGAATCAGGACAGGTGCTTGAAATTCATGCAACAGACAAAGGGGCAAAAAATGACCTGGCAGCATGGGCAGAATCAGGCGGCCATGAACTGGTCAAGCATGAAGAAGATAACGAAGTGTTCAAGTTCTGGATCAAAAAAGGCTGAAAATTGAAGGGAACCTCATGAAGGTTCCCTTTTTTAAGGAGGACAACATATGGATTGGGCTTTTATTGCAACCCTGCTGCTTATTGGCTTTGCCGGTTCCTTTTTATCAGGCATGCTCGGCATTGGCGGGGCCATTATCAACTTTCCGCTTTTGCTGTATGTGCCGGCCTTAGTGGGTGTTGCACACTATACCTCCCACGAAGTCTCTGCAATTACAGCCATTCAAGTATTCTTTGCATCTTTGGGAGGAATTTACGGCTACCGGAATAGCGGCTATTTAAACAAAGGCCTTGTTCTTTATATGGGAATCAGTGTCCTTGCCGGCAGCCTGATTGGAGGTTATGGTTCAGGTTTGCTTCCGGAAAGCGCAATCAGTCTCGTTTATGGTGTACTGGCACTTCTGGCCGTCATCTTAATGTTCATTCCGAAGAAAGGAAAGGAAGATCGGCCGGCAGAAGAAGTGACCTATAATAAAACCATGGCAGTTATCATTTCCTTTGTTATTGGGATTGCAGCAGGTATTGTAGGGGCGGGAGGAGCCTTTCTGCTCGTGCCTGTTATGCTGACTGTTATGAAAATACCGACGCGCATGACCATTGCAACATCGCTGGCCGTCACTTTTCTTTCATCCATCGGATCTGTCTCAGGCAAGGTGCTGACCGGCCAGGTGGAATGGCTGCCGTCTCTCATTATTGTGATCGCCACCCTTATTGCTTCACCGCTTGGAGCCCGGGCTGGAAAGAAGACCAACCCGAAAGTGCTGCAGACCATTTTGGCAGTTCTCATTCTGGCTACGGCAATAAAAATCTGGGCAGGAATATTGTGATTTAGAAAAATAAAGTAAAACCGAATAGCCCGGCAACTTGAAAAACAAAAAGCATCCTGACAACGGATGCTTTTTGTATGCTGATAAAAGGTCATTCTAGCCAATAGAAAGGTCTTTGCTCTCTGCCAGCCGTTCCTTCTTCTCTTTTTTATTCTGATACATATGATCATCTGCGAGCCGGATTAATTCAAATAATTCCAAGTCATACCCTTCATGCACAGCTGAGCCGATAGACAAAGAAACAGGCACATTCATTTCTTCTGCCAGAGCCTTAGTTTTCTCCTCAATGCTGGCAAGAATTTGCTGTAGCTCTTCTTTGCTGCCATACCTTCCGATCACAAGAAATTCATCTCCGCCCCACCTGGAAGCGATGTCTTTTTTATGAATGCTTTTTAAAAGCAAAGAGCCAACCCCGGCAAGCACAAGGTCCCCTTTTACATGCCCATACACATCGTTGATCATTTTAAAGTTATCGCAGTCAATGACAAGAATATAGCAGGCACCTGCTTTGCGGATTCTTGTCTGAAGAATCTTCTTATAATGCCGGGTCACATATCTTCTGTTATATAAATTCGTCAGGACGTCCTTCTCTGAGTAATAAGCCGCTTTGTCGTAATGAAGCCCTGTCCACCACGCAATCGGAAAAAGAATGATATATCCGAGCCAGGAAGCTATATCAATCATATTATAGCGCCAGAAAAAATAGGAGGCAAAAACCGTCTGGATGCCGAGCGTTAAGATAATGGTTGCAATTCTGCCAGTATACTTCATACTGAACCCTCCCTTACATCTAGCGTTCTTTTATACTAGGATATTATACCCAAAATTCTATGAAAAATATCATAAAATATGAAAAAACATGTCTATAACTCTCTGATGAAAAAGGAGTCATGACACAGCGTCAAATACATACATATGAAAAGAGATGCCTGCGGAAGGAGCCCGTTATGCAAAACAACCTCAGCAATCACACAAAAGTGAAGTCATATGTGCCTTTTCACAGTCCGTTCGACCCTTGTCCGCCAATTGGGGAAAAATTTTACCGGACGCCGCCCAATCTGTACTTAGGCTTTCAGCCGCCGAATTTGCCGCAGTTTTCACCAATGGAAGCTCTCCAGAAGGGAACGCTTTGGCCTGTTTTTTATGATTATTATGAAAATCCTTATAAAGACAGGGAGGGGCAGTAAACATGGCTCAAACCCTGCCTAAAGAATATTATGAGGAGCTCGAGAAGATTCAGGCTGTGGATTTTGTCATCGTAGAGCTCACGCTTTATCTTGATACCCATCCCACTGATGAAGGAGCCATTCAGCAATACAACCAGTTTGCCCAGTATTCAAAGAGCCTGAAGCAGCAGTTTGAAGCGAAATTCGGCCCGATTCAGCAGGGCAGCCTGAATTATCAGCAGGATTACTGGACATGGCAAAGCGGCCCATGGCCATGGCAGGTCTAACAGAGTAAAGGGGGGATCACACCATTGTGGACGTATGAGAAAAAGCTTCAATACCCTGTAAAAGTGAGCACCTGCAATCCTACACTGGCGAAGTTCTTGATCGAGCAGTACGGCGGGGCTGACGGCGAATTGGCAGCGGCCCTCAGATACTTGAACCAGCGCTACACCATCCCGGATAAAGTGGTGGGGCTTCTCACTGACATTGGAACAGAGGAGTTTGCACACCTCGAAATGATCGCCACCATGATTTACAAGCTGACAAAGGACGCCACCCCGCAGCAGCTCAGGGATGCAGGACTTGGCGACCATTATGTCAATCATGACAGCGCCCTGTTTTATCACAATGCATCAGGTGTGCCATTCACTGCTTCCTATATACAGGCTAAAGGTGATCCAATCGCCGATCTCTATGAAGATATTGCTGCGGAAGAAAAAGCGAGAGCTACTTATCAATGGATTATTGATCTATCAGATGACCCTGATTTAAATGATTCGCTCCGCTTTTTGCGTGAACGGGAAGTTGTGCATTCCCAGCGGTTCAGGGAAGCTGTTGAAATTTTAAAAGAAGAGCGCGACAGGAAGAAAATCTTTTAATTCTATTAAAAAAGCCCAGCTTGGACGTCCAAGCTGGGCATTACAATACCAGAATCTATGGTTAAGATGTTTGAAACAGCGGTAATGGACGCAAAATCACTTTGATGCAAGCAGGCATTTTGTGATCCCGTTGAGCTTGCTTTAAATAATTAAACATCGCCTTGCCTTTGCCAGCATTTGCTGAATGGATCGTAATTCTTTCAGCAAAGAGCTGGTGCTTCACCATTAAGTTGACAAGCATTGTGCCATTTCTTGTTTTGGAGACCAAGTCATGGTCAAGTGAGAGGTGCTCAATGTGGAAGCTTTTTAAAAGCTTCAAGCAATCATCAATATTCTCAGCAAGGACGTGATCATGAGGACATTTGCGGATATCGTCAAGAAATACGCTAATTCTCATGTTTATCATCCTTATAATTGAGGCTTAAGTTCATTGTAACAGATAACCGGACATATTATAACCCTTTGCCAAGGATAATCCAGAAACCAATAGGGTTATTTCTTCGACAGAGTGTGTTTAAAAAACCTCTTGTATTGTAAAAACATGGGTTATTATAGCGTATAATAAAGCTGGAGGTGGGAAAATGATCGTAGTAACTACTGAAAATGTCCCTGGATACATAGTAGAAGAAGTGAAAGGCCCTGTTTTTGGATTGATTGTCAGAAGCAGAGGTATTGGGGCGGATATTATGGCAAGCTTCAAAGGTCTTGTCGGCGGGGAAATCAAACAATATACAGCCATGCTTGAAGACTCCCGGAAAGAAGCGCTCGACCGTATGATTCAAAACGCCAATGAAATGGGAGCCAATGCCATCATCATGAGCCGCTTTGACTCAGGTGAAGTCGGCACCAACATGAGCGAAATTGTTGCGTACGGCACAGCTGTCACAGTCGTGAAAAAAAACTGATATGATTCTGATTATTGGATTCTACTTGCTTGAGCTTATTGTGCTGATCGGACTTATTTTACTTGGAGTATTTATCTATGATAAGCGGAAAAGAGCCAATGAAGGAAAAGAAGTGCCTCCCGGATTTTTAGAAACAAAAGAAGTGAACATTGATCCGGTGACAAAGGTGAAATCAAGAGTCTATTATAATGAAGCGACGGGTGAGCGGTTTTATAAAGAAATGAAGTAGTTTAAAAGAGTCCTGAGAGGCTCTTTTTTCCTTTTTGCCCTCAAAACCCTTGCCCCTGCCCAAAAAAGTTTCCGCCTCATCAACAACCTGCCTCAGCCAAAAAAGGTTGCTGTAGACCCACTTGGGGCATGCTTGGTAACATAAGGAAAGATTGGGGGAGAGGGTATGGAGGAGCAGTACAAAGGGCTGAAGCTTGGCGAGCGCGGTGCGATTATCAGCATCATTGCTTATTTAGTTCTTTCTGCCTTAAAGCTTGTGATTGGGTATACAGCTGATTCGGAGGCACTGAGAGCAGACGGGCTGAATAATACGACAGATATTATTGCTTCTGTTGCCGTGCTGATCGGGCTCCGCATCTCCCAGAAGCCCGCTGATCAGGATCACCGCTATGGGCACTGGAAAGCCGAGACGGTTGCTTCAATGGTTGCTTCTTTGATTATGATAGGGGTCAGCTTTCAGGTTATTTATGAAGCAGTGATGTCTATTTTTCATTTTGAGAAGCAGTCCCCGGATTTGATGGCTGCCTGGACAGGTATTTTCGCTGCTGCTGTGATGTACGGTGTTTACCGTTACAATAAGCGGCTCGCCAATCAAATCAACAGTCAGGCTGTCATGGCTGCTGCAAAAGATAATTTGTCAGATGCCTGGGTGAGTATCGGGACCGCGGTCGGAATTATCGGTTCCCAATTCGGGATTGCGTGGCTGGATCCCGTAACAGCGCTGATCGTTGGCCTGCTGATTTTAAAAACGGGATGGGACATTTTTAAAGAAACGTTCCTAGGCTTAACGGATGCGTACAGCCAAAAGGATATTGAACAATATAAAAGAACGATCAGCCAAGTCGAGGGCGTAACAGGTGTGAAAAGCATCAAAGGCCGGAAGTACGGCAGCAATTCGATCATCGATGCCGTTATTCTAGTAAGTCCTGCGCTTGGTATTATGGAAGCACATGAAATATCCGATTTGGTTGAAAAAGAGCTGAAGGATAAATATCAAATCTATGATGTGCACGTTCATGTCGAGCCAAATCTTTAGAAGATCTGGAAAAAACCCCTCGTTGTATGGGCAGTAATTTGTATAATACAATAGAGAATAGGTTAAAAGAGGGAGGTTTTTTCAAGACATGTACGTGGTTCATTCAACATTTCTCGTACCTGAAGAGAAATCAGAGGAAGTAATCGGCATCTACAAAAACCGGTCAAAGATGGTTGACCAGTATGAAGGCTTCAAATCTTTTCAGCTTTTGCAGAATGAGAAAAAAGCAGGAGAGCTGACAGTTGAAATTGTATGGGAAACAAAAGAGCATTATATGGCATGGGCGCAGAGCGCTGCCTTTAAAAAAGTGCATGATCACGAAAAAAACTACCCGGATCAGGAGCTCGCTGCCATTATACCTAAAGTGCGGAAATTTCATGTGGTGGCCCTATGAACGAATTTGCCGTCCGAAAAGCTGTTGAAAACATTACAGAAGGCATTTACCGCGATTATCCCGAAATGATGGACAGGTTTGGGGAGCTCGGGAAGAAAAAATGCATAGAAGACAATTACCATCATTTCAGACATTTGGAAACAGCTTATTCAGTAAAAAAAGCAGAGATTTTTACGAAATATGCTGTTTGGCTGAATCATGTGCTGACCTCCAGAGGAATGAAATCGGAGCATCTGATTGATAACTTTGAGCGGATTTATCAGGAACTTGAGCCGATTGAGGCACCTGAAAAGGAAGATTACCAATCCTATTTGGCTGAAGCCATTGAAGTCCTTAAAGCTGAGTGAAGGCCAGCTGACGTTATCAAATAAAAATAGCCGGCATTTTGCCGGCTATTTTTATTGTTAGGAAAAAAGTCGTATATTACTAAAGAAATTGGTGAATTTTGCCGAAATATAAGGTGGTAGTAATATAATCAGGAGGCCACCGGCATGAGCATCAGAAGTAAACTAACACTATTTCTTTCTATTAATTTCTTTGTCCCTTCCTTAGCATTTTGCATCTATTTTTGGATGGCAGCAGATGCGAAATACCACACCCCGATCATCATTCTTTTTATCGTTCTATTTGTTTATACGGTTATTCAAAATTATCTTTTAATCCGTTCTTTAATAAGGCCGTTAAGATTGCTGCGCCAAACAGTTGAAAAAGTGGCTGAAGGGGATCTGACAGCAGAATACAAAGCGGAGAAAAATGATGAATTCGGACAGATTGCCGCAAGCTTTCAAGTGATGGCAGAACACTTAAAATCCATGCTGAATGAAATGGAAGAGAACGGCAAAAATTTCGCTGTTTCTTCAGAAAGCTTGAGCTCCATTTCCCAGCAGACGGCTGCTTCCAGTGAAGAAATCGGCCGTGCCATTGCCGAAATTTCAGCAGGCGCGTCCCAGCAGGCCCTTGATGCTGAACATACAAAGACCGAGACTCATAAGCTTGCCCAGCGGATTGAAACACTTGATGGCATTATTGAAACAATGCACCAGCTGTCAGATAAGGGAATTCAGGCAAATGCAAACGGCATTGAGCAAATGAGCGGATTAAAAGCCGCTTCTGCAGGCTCCAATGAATCTATTGTTCTTGTCAGAAATGTGATGAGCGATCTTGTAAGAAAAATTGAAGAAATCGGCTCTGTTATCGATATGATCAATAACATTTCGGACCAAACGAACCTGCTCGCTTTAAATGCGAGCATCGAAGCAGCTCGTGCAGGAGAAAACGGCAAAGGGTTTGCGGTTGTAGCAGACGAAGTGCGCAAGCTTGCTGAACAGACAGCCAATGCAACGGTGCAGGTAAGACAGACGCTTCAAGGAGTAGAAGACGAAACATTGAAAGCTTCCAAGGCCATCACAGACACTGAGAACCTTGCAAAAGAGCAGGAAAAGTCTGTAGAGGAAACGGACAAAGCCTTTGGAATTATTTCTGAATCTATTGAACAGCTGATCACTTCTATCCGCGGCGTTTCGAATGAAGTAAAAGGCATTAACCGATTAAAGGACAGAGTCACCTCTTCTATTGAAAGCATTAATGCTGTAGCTGAGGAAGCGGCGGCTGCAACGGAACAGGTTACTGCTTCAACAGAAGAACAGATTAAAGCCATAGCTTCTATCTCAGAGTACACCGAAATTTTAAACGAATCAGGAGATAAGCTATCTGATTTAATGACTAAATTTAAAAGATAGTGTAAATGGATGCCAGAATATTGGCATCCTTTTTCCTGTTCATGAGAAAAGGCATGGGAGTTTCCAGCAGCAAGAAACCTGTCAGCCTAATGGCTCTCCTGCAGATAGGAGAATGAAGCCATTGGCACAGAAGCCTAAACATGACAGGATAAAAGGGCGATATAAATAGTGAACTTGTCCTGCTTCTTCCTGCCAAAGACATCTTTAGAAATGGAGTGATCAAATTGACAAAATGGAGAATCGCCCTTATAGCCTTAATGGCTGCTGCCCTCTTTTTTCCTGAGGCCAGATTTGAGCAGGCAAAAGCTGCATCAGCTTCGGCCGGCCAGGTGGTGATGAACGAAGCAGTAAAGTATAAAGGAACATCATACAGCTCTGGCGGCAATACCCCTGCTTCAGGCTTCAACTCAGCAGGCTTTGTTCAATATATCATGAAAAAAGCTGCCAGCATCTCGCTTCCAGGGATTTCAAGCGAACAATACGGCTTCGGCCAGGCTGTGGCGAAGGATTCCCTGCAGCCTGGTGATGTACTGTTCTTTAAGGATACCGCAACAGGCAAGACTTCCACTGCTGGATTTTACGCCGGGAATGGCGAGATGATTTACAGCTCTGTTTCAGAAGGGGTGACAACCGTAAATGTTGAAAAATCAGCCTATTGGAGCAATCGGTACCTCGGCGCCAAACGGATCACCGAAAATCCATCACTTGCAAAAGATAATCCTGTCGTATCAGCTGCGATAGAGCAGCTCGGAGTACCGTACATAGAAGGCGGAAAAACTCCGGCGGGCTTTGACTGTTCAGGATTTACCCAATATGTTTACAGGAAAGCAATGGGCATTTATTTGCCGAGTGCACCTGAGCAGCAATGGGAAACAGGTGAACCGGTAAAGAGTGAAGATATTAGAATCGGCGATCTTGTTTTTTTCCAAAACACCCATCGTCCAGGCATCTCTCATGTGGGCATTTATGCAGGCGAAAATCAGATTCTCAATGCCACACGCATTGGGGGAGCCAACAAAGTAACAGTCAGCTATCTGTCAAACTCGTTTTTACAAGAGAAATATGCCGGTATCAGAAGAGTGTCCGGCTTGAAAATGGATACAAGCAATCCCATTGTAAAAGAGGCAGCGAGCCTGATCGGGACAAAGCAGCACACAGGCGGCATCACTCCTGCAGAAGGATTTGACACAGGAGGCTTTGTCCAATACGCGGTCAAGCATGCCACTGGGATCAGCCTTCCCCGTTATGGAAAGAGCCAGATGAACATGGGCACCTATGTATCTGAAAAAGACTTAAAGCCTGGAGACCTCGTCTTCTTCCAGGGCTCAACCATTGTGCCATCCATCTATGCCGGTAACGGCCAGGTGATCCTGGTGTCAAATACAGATGGTGTATCTGTTGTTAATTACAAATCCAACTTCTATTGGAAAGATAGGTATGTGAAAGCAAAACGTCTGTAAAGTGAAGAGAAAGAGCCCGAAAATGCGTGCTTCCGGGCTCTTTTTCTTCAAAATGACGTGAAATGCATGTGTTTGTTCAATTATTTTCATTTTCAGCAGCAAATTACAGCTCAGAGCGGGTTTTATGTGCGGATTTGAAGGTTTTATATGCGGAATTGAAGATTTTATTTGCAGGTTTTTGAAATTTATATGCGGAATAAAAGAATTTATATGCAGGCTGTCCGCTTCCCATGCGGGATAAAACATTTTTATGCAGGCTGAACAGTTCACTTGCGGGTTGAACTCTTTATATGCAGGCTGAACCCTTTTTATGCAGGCTGAACAGTTTATATGCGGGTTTAGCCATTAAACGTAAAAAGGAGCCTGAGTTTATCCTCAGACCCCGCAAAACCTTCATTTATTTCTTCAAATAACCGGGTATCGCAAGCTGGTCTACAGCTGCTGTTCCGCTTACTTCATTTCCTGAAAGAAGAAGCGGACGCTTTGTAGGGCTGTTTTCTCCGCTGACAAAATCCAGTCCTTCAGGTGCTACATCACCGGCAATTTTGCCTGAGAAGCTTCTTGTGTTGATGTAGTTGGCGAAAACAGGCTTTTCCGGATTAGAGATATCATAGGCCATGATGCCGCCGATGCGTTCAAGGCCGATGAAGGCATATTGCTTGCCGCCTGCTTTACCGACCACTGTGCCTTCAGGCTCTGGTCCTTTTTTTGTGCTGCGTTTGTCCATTGCATCGTCATCATTGGACGAGTTAAAATAGTTAGGGTAGCGCGCAGCTGTAATGTTTTCAAAATCGCTGCCGCTGTCATAAACAAGCTCCATTGTGTCTGCCTTCCAGATCGAGAAGGAGCGGCCGCCTAGTGTGTAAATAGCATCGTTTCCTCTGTCTGTCAAAACCTCCAGCTTGTCATAGGCAGGGTTTTTCTTCATTTCTTCAAAGCTTTTTTCTGCTTCTTCTTTGCTCATGCCTTTAAACAGGCTGCTGTCGAGCTTGATGTCATTCTTCACATCTTTAAAGTCCGCCACATTTTCAAATTCTTCCCACTCTGTTGCGTCCCCTTCATTAGCTGTCAGAAGATAGCTTGTACCATTCACTTCAAATTCAGAAATGCTGTCAGGCATGTAAGAGCCTAGAATTGGCATCGGTTTAATGCCAATTTTGCCGTCCTTTGCAGCATCAAGTCCGTTTTCAGCAAGAGAATGATCTTTAAAGCCAAGGGATTTAACGGACTTCAGCTTAGCTGATTTGACATTGATTTCTGCCACCGCATTATTTTCCTGCAGGGTAACATAAGCTTTTTTGCCATCTTCGCTCAGCGCGATATATTCAGGCTCCAAATCCTTAAGAGCGCCGCCGTCTTTGTTGCGGATCACTACATCAGAATCAATGGCCTTTTCTTTGTCAAACTTCACATGCTCTGTTTTGCCGGATTTAAATTTTACGATCGTTACAGAACCTTCTGGGTCCACGCCGTTTTTCAAACCCATCCTCGGCTCGCCTTCATCTGCTGTTAAAATGTATTTTCCATTTTCCGTCATTTTAATCATGTCAGGCTGAACACCGGCATTGAATGTTTTCAGCACTTTTCCGGAGTAATCCATGACAACGATTTTCCCTGGCTTACTGTAATCTTTTTCTTGTACTGCTGCTACAACAACCTTTTGAGCTGTATTCACATCAACGCTTGTTAAATCGCCATATTGGAACGAAGCCGAGTTCACCGCTTTTGCAATATCAACGGATTTTTCTTTTTCCAGGCTCTGTCCTTTGCTGCCGTTCAGTTTTTTAAGGCTGACAATATCAAGAGTCTGGGTTTTTCCATTCACAAGATAAAACTTTTGATTGTCTTTATTATATTTAATGATTTCTGCTACGCCGCCGTCTTCATCAGAGGCACCTGTTGAATAGCCGGCAATCTTGGAAATATCCATTGTTTTTGGATAGTATTCTTTTGTACTCTCAGCCCCTGCGTGATTCAAAGGGATGAGCAATGAGGCAGCAAACATTGAGGCTGCCATCGATGTTGTCCAAAACTTCATATGTTTTCCTCCTCTTTTATAAACTTACAGTATAAGTGTAGTAGTGGTTTTTGGATAATTGACTAACCTGATGTAAAGTTTCCGTAAAGGAAATATGACAGACACATTATAAGGAAGAAAGAGGGCAAAGGTGGAAAAAGTGAGTGGGAGCAGGATGTAGCCTTTGAGACTGCTGCAGCAAGCTTGTCAGCAAACCGCATTGAGTTTTCAAAGGAATTCCAAAGGAACCGGCTGGAAAAAAAGGAAAGAGTTCCTCCTGTGGGAGCAGCGGGACAGGTGAGACCTAAGCAGGCGCTAAAGCGGATCAGAAACCGCCTGCAGCGGAAATCAGCAGCCAAATTTAACAGAGCCTTTTATTTATTAAAGCAAACCTATTGCAAGCGAAAAAGGAGTATGCTATATTAATACAGTACTTATTGACCAAAATACTCATTTAGTCAGAAGGTGTTAGCAAAATCATGTCAATCGACCGCCGCAAGCTGATTATTGATGCTGCGACAAAGTCATTTTCAATGTTCGGCTACAAGGCTACGACAATGGATCAAGTAGCAAAGCTCGCCAACGTTGGAAAAGGCACCATTTATACGTTTTTTAAAAACAAAGACGAACTGTTTCATGACATTGTATCAGCGATGGTAAAGGAAATGATTCATGAGGCAGATGACGCCATAAGCCCTGACAGAACCTTCGGAGAGAACGTGCACTATGCGCTCTACCGGATCCTGGAGTTCCGCAATGAACACCAGCTGATGCTGAAGCTTCTTCAAGAAGAAAAAGAAATGGGCACACTTGCTGTTCTGGACATGCTCAATCATATTGAGGAAGAGATTATTCATTATCTTAAAGGAAAAATTTCAGCGGCGATGAAAAAAGGAGATATCCGGGAAAATGATCCGGAAATTACGGCATTTCTTCTTCTCAAAACCTATATTGCCTTAGTGTCTGATTGGGAAAGGCGGCATAAACCGCTATCATCGGAAAAAATTGCGGAATTAATGAAATTTTATGTATTGAAAGGATTATCAAAATAGATAGTCCTTCCTTCATGCAGCAAAATGACTGAATGAAGAATTCGGTCAAACATTCTATTACAACAAGGAGGCAGCCATGAAAGCTTTTACTTCTTTAAAAGGCGAATTTCTTGGAATTTTAAAGACGAAAAAACTCTTGATCGCCGTTTTGGCAGTATTGCTGATCCCGCTCCTATACAGCGGCACCTTTCTGTGGGCCTTTTGGGATCCATACGGCCAGGTTGATCAATTGCCGGTAGCGGTAGTTAACAAAGACAAAGGAGCTGATTTTAACGATAAGAAGCTGACGATCGGTGATGACTTTGTCGATAAGCTGAAAGATAACAAAAAATTCAACTGGCAGTTTGTTGATGAAAAAACAGCTGACAGAGGCCTGGAAAATCAAAAGTATTATATGAAAATCGAAGTACCTGAAAACTTTTCTGAACATGCAACAACCCTGCAGGATGCCCATCCGAAAAAATTAGAGCTCATTTATACACCAAACGAAGGCTCTAACTACTTATCTACTAAAATCGGAGACTCCGGCATGGAAAAGGTAAAAGAAGAGGTTTCCGGAGAAGTAACCAAAACCTATGCAGAATCCATGTATGACAACATTAAAGATGTAGGAAAAGGGCTGAATGAAGCAGCCGACGGCGCCGGCAAATTGAACAACGGGATCTCAGACGCCAAAAAAGGCTCCAATGATTTGAAATCTGGTATCGATTCCGCAAAAAGCGGCGCCAATAAGCTGAACAGCGGGGCAGCTTCAGCAAAAGATGGAGCTGACAAGCTGAACAAAGGCGCAGCAGACGTAAACAAAGGGGCCGAAGAGCTTAAGAAAAACCTGCAAACCCTTGCTGAAAAATCAGTTTCCTTCTCAAGCGGCATTGCATCTGCCAACTCAGGAGCAAAAAAGCTTGATGACGGCATTCAAAAATTTGGCGCAGGCATCGGACAGCTTCAGGATGGCAATACAAAGCTTCTCGATGGAGCCAAAAAATCACAAGCAGGAGCAAATGATCTATCCAATGGACTTGATCAATCGCTTGCCGGCATGAACCAAATCAACGAAAAGCTGCCTGCTTTGACTGCAGGAACCAAAGGGGTTTCTGAAGGAGCACAGGCTTTATCAGACAATCTCGGCAAATTCAAAACAGGCGCAGATGAAACAAAAGCCGGATCTGCCCAAGTTGCACAGGGCCTTGCCGATCTGCAGACAAAAGTAGACGCAATGGCCAAAGCATCCAATGATCCGCAGGTTGCCGCCTTAAAACAAGCTGTCGATCAGCTTGCAGCGGGCAGCAAAAAGGTTGACGGCGGCGTCGGTCAGCTCTCAGACAACGCTTCTCTCCTAAAGGATGGCGGAAGCAAGCTCTCAGCAGGAGCAGCTGCTCTGGAGGACGGTCAAACTAAGCTCGGCTCAGGCTTTGACCAGCTGACAGCAGGCCAGCAAAAACTGGCTGACGGTGCAAAACAGCTTTCTGGCGGCCAGGACCAGCTCGTCCAGGGACTTACCCTTTACGGCCAAAAACTCGGCGAAGCCCAAAACGGATTTAGCCAAATCGCCTCAGGAAGCAGCGCGCTCTCTTCAGGACTCGGCCAGCTTCAAGCAGGAACAGGCCAGCTCGAAGACGGCACAAGCAAGCTCGCAGACGGCTCAGGCAAACTCGCAGACGGCACAAGCCAACTGGCAGGAGGCACAAGCAGCCTTGCAGGCGGACTGGGCAGCCTAACAAACGGAACTGGCAGCCTCACTTCAGGCCTTGGCAAGCTATACAACGGCTCCAACGATCTGACAAGCGGCATGAACAAACTCGCCGATGGATCCAGCGACCTGAAAACGGAACTCGCAAAAGGCGCAAAAGACGCCAATGACATCAACTCAAACGATGACGTTTATGACATGTTCGCAAAACCGGTTCAGCTGAAAGACGACAGGCTGCACCATGTACCGAACTACGGAACTGGCTTCACACCATACTTCCTGTCACTCAGCCTATTTGTCGGAGCACTCGTCTTCTCCATCATCTTCCCGATGAGAGAACCGGCAACTGCTCCAAAAAACGGATTCAGCTGGTTCTTTGGGAAATTCGGCGTGCTCCTGTTCGTCGGTGTCTTCCAGGCGATCCTGGCTGATCTGATCCTGCTGTACGGCCTCGGCCTTAAAGTGCAGAGTCTGCCATTCTTCTTCATCATGAGCATTCTCGCAAGCTGGACGTTCTTAGCCATCGTCCAATTCCTTGTCACAGCACTCGATAACCCGGGACGCTTCATCGGTATCCTGATCCTGATTCTGCAGCTCACAAGCAGCGCAGGCACATACCCGATTGAACTCGTGCCAAAAGTGCTTCAGCACGCCACAAACTATCTGCCGATGACCTATACCATCTCGGCATTCAGAGCCATCATCTCCACTGGAGACTACAGCCTGATGTGGCAGGACATCATGAAGACCTTGATCTTCCTTGTGCTGGCTGTTGCAGGAACCATTATTTATCTCACCTTTGCGCATAAAAAAGAATACCGCGAGCAGGAAGCGGAAGCTTAAAATTAGGGAGAGCTGGCCTTTTGGGGCCGGCTCTTTTTTTATAGAGTGCAGGATAGGGGGCGGTGGTTTTTAAGGAGGCAGCTGCAGAAACGGAGTTCGCCGATATAATCACTAGATATCCCCGATATAAAGAGGAAGGTGCTCGATATATTTAAAAATCCGCCGATATCAAATGACTAACAAAGTTTGAGACAGATACTCAGTTAGATTACTCTCCAAAACAAAATATTATACCCCAAAATAATTAACCTCAACACGGCATAATGTTAAAAGTTTGTAAAGATTGTCGAAATAGCGTTCCTGTTGATAAAAAAGTTTACTATAATTCGTAGGTAACGGTATGTTACTTTGCTGGATTTGCTGATTATGCTGAAAGAGATAGAGTTCTGCAGGGCAGGATAAAAAGCAGAGACAGGATAAAAATAGAGAAAGTTCTTGGAGGGTATAAGGATGGTTTTCGCTAGAAAGAAGGACCGCTTTTTTGAATTGCTGATTGATATTGCGGAAAATACAAAAACAGCTTCGCAGTATTTCATGGATTTTGAAATTAAAAATGCTCATGATCTCAAGACGTTTTTTGAAACAGTGAAGGAATATGAGTCAATTGGCGATGATTACGTACATACGATTATTACGGATCTGAACAAAGCGTTTATTACGCCGATCGAGCGGGAGGATATTCTTCAGCTTTCCATGGTTCTCGATGATGTGCTTGATGGGTTTGAGCAGTCTGCGGCATTGTTTGAGATGTATTCTGTGACGAGCCCTACAGACCATATGAAGAAATTTGTAGGAATGCTGCATCAGTGTACACTGGAAATTAGTGCTGCGATTGAACTTCTTTCCAATAAGAAGCTGACAGAGATCCGCAAGCACGCCATTAAGATTAAAGAGTATGAAACAAACTGCGATAACCTGCTGAGAACAGCGGTAAAGAATTTGTTCGCAACAGAAAAAGAAAATCCGATAAAGATTATTCAATATAAAGAGATTTATGAAACGCTTGAAGAGATCGCTGACAGCTGCCAGGGTGTTGCCAATTCATTAGAAACCATCATCATGAAAAACGCGTAAGGAGTTTAGGATTCTATGCTGACCATAACACTCTTTATAGTTGCTGCTGCTTTGATTTTTGACTTTATTAATGGGTTTCATGATACGGCGAATGCGATTGCAACATCTGTTTCGACGAAGGCGCTGAAGCCTCGCCATGCGATTGTTCTTGCAGCTGTCATGAACTTTCTCGGGGCGATGACGTTTACAGGCGTTGCCCAGACGATTACAAAGGATATTGTGGATCCCTTTAAGCTTCAGAATGGATCTGTCATGATTATGGCTGCCTTGATTGCGGCGATTTTTTGGAATCTGCTCACGTGGTATCTCGGTATTCCGAGCAGTTCTTCTCATGCTATTATTGGGGCAATTGCTGGTGCTGTTATTGCAGCAGCCGGTTTTGGTGCTTTAAATTACAAAGGGTTTATTAAAATCCTTGAAGGCTTGCTCATTTCTCCGCTGATTGCCTTTGTGATTGGTTTTCTTATTTATACTATCTTTAAAGTGATGTTTAAAAACCTTCCTTTGGCACAGTCGAATAACGGATTTAGAAGAATACAAGTTGTTACCGCTGCGCTTCAAGCTTATACACATGGTACGAACGATGCGCAAAAGGCGATGGGGATTATTACGATGTCTCTTATTGCGGCCAATATGCAGACCACGACAGATATCCAGCTTTGGGTGCAGATTTCCTGTGCTGCTGCAATGGGGCTTGGTACGTCTATCGGCGGTTGGAAAATTATTAAAACTGTCGGCGGTAAAATTATGAAGCTGCGCCCTGTTAACGGTGTTGCAGCCGATTTATCATCAGCATTCATTATTTTCGGCGCCACCTACATTCATCTCCCTGTGAGCACCACGCATGTGATTTCTTCCTCCATTCTTGGGGTTGGTACTTCTCATAGAGTGAAGGGTGTCAGATGGGGAACGGCTGCCAATATGATTGTTACGTGGATTATTACTATGCCGATTACTGCTTTGCTTGCGGCCATGATCTATTACATTTTGAATATATTTTTATAAAAAAAAGCCCCGGGAAACCGGGGTTTTTCATATTCCTCAAAATCTCGCATATATATAGGGGCAAAAACGGCGGGAGAGAAAAAATGGTGCTGCAGCTAATTTTTATACTGGCAGGCTTGGGAATTCTTTTTATTGTGATAAATCATTTGAATTCGGTTTGGGGAAAGGAACAGAGAGGCAAGACGGCTTGGGAGCTCTTGATTGAACCATCTGAAGAAGAACGGGAAAAAGCCTGATAAAAATCAGGCTTTTAGCTATTGAAAGAAAAGGTTCTGCATGGTAACATAAATATGTATGTAATTAATTTATTTTTAGTGTAAATTTATCTAATTATATCATACCACCTATTTTTCCCTTTGTCAAGAAAAAAAAGGAGGCATGCGGAATGGAAAGCTGGGAAAGCGAATTGCAGCAGGAACAGAAGCGTGTGAACGAGGTAACGGATAAGATTTCGAAGCAGCTGCAGTACCTTAAAGCTGAAACAGGAGAAGTAAAAACAGACATCCTTGGCATCCGCAAGCACTTTTGGGATGACGTAAAGGTTAATATTGATACGGAGGATGAGGCGATTGAGACGGCTGCAGCGATCAGGCAGCAGGCGGAATTCTTGTCCGAAAGAGAGAGAACATACCGCCATTCCGAAAAACAGATTCAAGCGCTTAAGCGGCTGGAAAAGTCTCCGTACTTTGCACGGGTGGATTTCAAGGAAAGCAATGATCCTGCATCTGATGCGATTTATCTTGGCACCAGCTCCTTTCATGATCCGGAAACGGATGAATTTCTGGTTTTTGACTGGAGAGCCCCGATTTCAAGCCTGTATTATGATTTTGGGCTTGGTGAAGCGGAATATGAGGCAAACAATGTACTTATACAAGGGGAAATGACCCTTAAGCGGCAATACCGGATAGTGAATGGGAAAATAAAAAGCATGTTTGATACAGGGATTAGCATCGGGGATGAACTGCTCCAGGAAGCGCTCGGAAGAAATGCGGACTCACAAATGAAAACCATTGTGGCGACCATTCAAAAGGAGCAAAATCAAATTATCCGGAATGAAAAAAGCAGACTTTTGATTGTGCAGGGTGCAGCCGGAAGCGGAAAGACCTCAGCCGCTCTGCAGCGGATCGCTTATTTGCTTTACCGTTACAGGGAGAGCCTGACCTCTGATGAGATGGTTCTCTTTTCGCCTAACCTGATGTTTTCGAGCTACATTTCCACTGTTTTGCCTGAGCTTGGCGAGGATAATACGAGGCAGATGACCTTTCAAAGCTATCTGGCCGATATCATCGGCGGCCGCTTTCAAATGGAGGATCCATTCCTGCAGCTGGAAACCATTTTAACAGGTGAGAACAATAAGGATATGGCCATCCGAAAAGCGGGAATACGCTATAAATCTGGTGAAGCCTTTTTATTGGCTGTTGATCATTATGTGGAGCAGCTGATGAAGAAAGGGCTGATTTTTAAAGGCATTTCCTTCAGGGGTGAAAGACTGCTTACTTCCCTTGAGATCAGTGAACATTTTTACGGTTACAGCCACACCCTTCCGATCGCAAACAGACTGAAGCTGACGGCGGAATGGATTCTTTCCGAACTGAAAAAACATGAAATCAAGCACAGGGAAAAGGAATGGGTGGAAGAAGAAATCCAGCTTCTTGATAAAGAAACCTATTTAAAGCATTATCAGGAGCTGCAAAAATCTGAGCAGTATACAGAGAATACGTTTGATGATTACGATATGGAGAAGAAGCTGCTGAGTGAATTTGTTGCAAAGAAAAGGTTCAAGCCTCTTAGAAAAAGAGTCAGGCAGCTGGCGTTTTTAAATATTGAAGCTGTTTACAGAAAGCTTTTTGAGTGGGATAAAGATCTTGAGAGGGATGCGGCCTTTGAACAGTGGCGGGAAATCTGCCGCTATACGGCAGGGCGCCTGGAGAGCGGAGAGATGCCGTATGAAGATGCAGCGCCCTTTGCCTATCTTGAACAGCAGCTGACAGGTTTATATGTGAATGCTTCTGTGAAGCATGTGCTGATTGATGAAGCGCAGGACTATTCTCTTTTTCAGCTGGCATTTCTTAAAAATGTTTTTCCTGCTGCAAGGATGACGGTGCTTGGCGATGTAAGCCAAGGAATACATCCTCATGCGTCAAAAAGGGGTGTAAGACTTGCGGAGGGCTTGTTTCCGCCAGAGCATACGGCTGTCGTAGAGCTTATGAAAAGCTACCGGTCCACAAAGCAGATTGTGGAGTTTACAAAAGAAATGGCGGAAGGAGGCAGCCGCATTATCCCCTTCAACAGAGATGGGAAGAAGCCTGTCCTATACAGCTGCACAGATGCTTTTCAGATGGCGAGGGAAATAAAAAAGTGCCTTGCCAAGCTGAGGGCGAAGGGGCTTAAAACAATCGCCGTGATCTGCAAAACAGCAAAGGACTGCCAGGAGCTGCATGAATTGCTTGGGGATGACGTACGGCACAGGCTGATTAAAAAGGAAACGGCCGCATTTGAAGAGGGGATCGCCGTTATTCCATCCTACTTGTCGAAAGGGGTGGAGTTTGATGCAGTGCTCGTATATGATGCTTCAAGCAACACCTACAGCAAGGGGAATGATAAGAGCATTTTGTATACGGTCTGCACAAGGGCTATGCATGAGCTTCATTTGTTTTATCATGATGAACTTTCCCCGTATCTGAAAGAAATACCTAAAGAGAAATATGAGTAAGGGCCTGCTGACGCAGGCCTTTTTAATTGATATGGAAATTTTATTTCACTAAGGATAAGTTTTCATTTCGAAGCTTTATGAAGGAAAAAAGGGAGGTGTTAGATAGGTGTACAAAAGATTGGAGTGCTGTGAATGTTTACTCATAAAAAGGACAAACTGCTGGAATTGCTGTTTGGAGCTGCGGAAAATCTTAGAGAAGCTTCCGCCTTTTTTCAAAAGCAATCATTAACATCAGAAAATAATTTTAATGAGCTTTTCTGGACAGATGAAGGAAGCTGAATCAAAAGGCGACAATATCATTCATGACATTAGTGAATTTATTTGGATAATCCTATAGCGCTTTTTTGAGCTCTGCCGTTTTTGCATCCGGCAGGGCTTTAGTTGTTTTCCGGCTTTCATGGGATGCAGAAAAATATTCTTTTACAGCATCGTTGATGAGAGCGGCTGCAATGGCGGTTAAAACAAAAAAGGCAAGCGGAACGAGCGCGATCCATTGGCTCACATACAGGTTGCTTAAGCTGCCGCCAATCAGGCCGGACCATTCCTTTGTGACTGAAAGAGGCGGCTTAAAGGAGGTATTTTCCTGCAGGAGGGTTCCTCCAAAAAAGAGCTTGAAGACGCCTAAATGGGCGAGCAGCAAGAGCACCTGCATGAATTGCCGGCCGAAAACCATGATCCACCTTTCGCGCAGAAGGGGAACAAGGTGATGAAAGAAAATATGAAACTTTCTTCCGCCGATTGTTTTGGATGCTTCAATAAAAGGTTCCTGCTCTGCTCTCCTTATCTCATCTGACAGATGAACAGAAAGGGTCGGCAGCGCGATCGCAGTCAGGATAAACAGTTCAAATGCCATTCGTGCCCATAAAGGTGTTGTAAAACCATCCCTTGGCATAAATAAAATGCCGGCAAGAATAAAGGTGCAAATCAGTGTTTGAGGAATCACAGAGAATGGCTCGAAAAATGTGCAAACCCCTTTATAAAGCCGCGGCTCATGGCAAAGAGGATGAAAAGGAAGGAAAAACCGATCAAGAACCGTTTTTTCTTCAGCAGAAACGGGATCATAAAGCCTCCTCCTTACCATGCCAATTGAGCAGACGGTACACAACAATGAATGGAACGAAAAGGAACACACAGCTGATAACAAAGACGTCACCGGTGCTTTGGTTTTTCAGCATAAAGCTGAGCAGACCGTTCGTGCTGAACAAATATTCTACTGCCATTAAAGAGGACATCATGGCCCAGTAAATGGTTTTGGAGCTGCTGACTAAGCTGCTCCAAATGTTCCGCAAAACATGAACGTTCAGAATATATGAAAATGAGAAGCCCGAGGCTCTTGCAAGCAGAACATAATTTTTGTCCAGTTCTTCGCGAATGGAAAAGAGCAAAATTTTTGTTATAAAGAAAGCGGCGGGCAAGGCAAGAGATAAAACCGGCAGAAGATAGGTTCTGTGCCCGGATCCGACGGTAACCACCTGTGCAAGCTTAACCCCTGTTGCTTTGTATACATAGATGACAAGCATTTGAAGCCCGACGATAAACAGCAAATCAGGAATAGCTTCCAGCATCTCCAAAAACCTGATCCATGCGCTGATTCGCTTGCGGAAAAACAGCAGGCACAGGTAGGATACAGCTGCTGATAGAACGAATGCCGCAAGCAGACCCAAGCCAAACAGGCTCATTGAATATAAATACCGGTCAAAGAGAATCGGCAGGAGCGGATAGCCTTCTATTGACAGTCCTTCTAGCGTATATATTCTCTGTGACAAATGCCAGACTTCTTCTAAATAGACGCTGAAATGAAAGGTCAGATTGCCAAAGAAGGATGGCAGCGCACCGATCAGAATAAAAAGGAGAAGGGCCATAAAACATTGCAGAAATAAAAAAGCGGCGGATTTTAATAGTTTTAGCATGATGTACCTCTGTTAGGATTAGTATTTTAAAATTACCATATTTTACTATGTTAATAAATACTTTCCTAACATTTGACTTAATCTAATTATTATTTTATAGTTACTTACATAAAGTAACTATAAAGGAGCATGTTTATGAACTTTCATCAAACGCCTGCTGTCTATGTGAGCAAAGTATCCCTCTTGACTGAAAATCTTGGTGCATTGCTGCGTTTTTATACAGAAACGATCGGTTTCAAGATTCTGGAAAAGTCGGAGAGCAAGGCAGTGCTTACTGCCGATGGAAAGACACCTCTCCTTGTTATTGAGCAGGCTGCAGACTTAAAGCCGGCACGGATGAGATCAGCTGGGCTTTATCATTTTGCCTTGCTTCTTCCTGGCAGAGCCGACCTCGCAAACGTACTGATGCATTTGCTGGAAAGCGGCTATCCATTGCAGGGGGCGTCAGATCACAGCGTGTCAGAGGCTTTGTATCTTTCTGATCCGGATGGAAACGGCATAGAAATTTACCGTGACCGTCCAAGCGGCGAGTGGAGCTGGACTGGAAGCGGTGTGCACATGACAACAGAGCAGCTGCAGGCAGAGGCTGTGCTTGCAGAAAAAACTGATGAAGGGTGGAAGGGCCTGCCGGAAGAGACTGTGATGGGCCACATTCACCTGCAGGTCTCAGATCTTAAGCAGGCAGGGGAGTTTTATACAAAAGCGCTGAGCTTTGACATAGTGGCCGAGTACGGCAGCAGGGCGCTGTTTATCTCAACGGAGCGCTATCACCACCATATCGGCCTGAACACATGGAACAGCCTTGGAGCAGGCACCAGGGAAGAGCACATGACAGGTCTCTCCTCATATACTCTTAAATTTCCGGATGAATCGGCAAGGAAAGATGCATTAACCAAGCTGAAAGAATATGGGGCAGCACCGTATGAAAAAGACAGGCAGATCTATGTAAAAGATCCTTCCGGAATTGTTATTGAACTAAGCGTGTAATGCAAAAAAGAAACCGAACATCTGAATTCGGTTTCTTTTTATCTTTTTATAGAAAATCACTCACTCTTGCCTGCCAAATCATATGATGAAATCCTTCAGCCCAATAGTCCTTCAAAAAATAATCAGGCTTTCCAAATTTCTTTTTCCAGATTTTCTGTGAGGACGGATAGCCGCTGTCTAAGCAAAAATTCCTTATCCCCCTGTTCTGTAGCTCATAGATCTTGGCTTTTAGAAGGCTGTTTCCAATCCCCTTTTTTTGGTATTCGGGATGAACGAACAAAGTTCCTATTTCTGCGGTGCCTTCTAACGCATTCTTCGTGCATTTGCAAATAAGGCTGCTAGCGGGTCCATATTCAATACTTCCGATAATCTTTTCATTCTCAGCTGCCACAAGAAAGTAACGTATTTCTCCATTGCTGGCAAAGTCGGCTTCCAAATATTTTTTCTTTGCTGCCGCTTCTTCAGCAAGGCCTTCCTGCGGATGAATGCCATTTTTGCGGAAGGTATCAGCAATGACTTTTTCAAAAAACTGATGAAGCTCTTTTACTTCATCCATTTTTGGTCTTCTTATTTCCACCTGCCAGCCTCCTTAGCTTTTCCAGTGCTGTGGAACGTCCAGATGCGGGGGAAGCTTTGTCTTCCAGTTTCCTTTAGCGGCATTTGCCTGCACCTGGGTGAAGAAAATGCTGCCGGAAAGATCAGCACCGCTTAGAACAGCATCTCTTACATCCGCTCCAAGCATGTCACAGCCCCTCATATCTGCATCCGTTAAATCCGCTGCAATTAAAAGAGCGCCTCTGAAGCTGGTGCCTGTTAGGTCCGCCTCTCTCATTTTAGCGCCAATCAGCTGACTTCCCGTTTTATCTTTTGGTTTAGAAAAGGTTCCCCGCACCATTTTGCTCGTTTTGGCGAGCAGAGGGCTAATCTTTTCTCTGACCTTCGATACATCCAGTTTCATCAGTTTTTCAGCCGGGAGGTTTGTGAGCTCTTCTATTTCATCGTATGCTGTGCTTAAAATTGCGGCCATTCCTGCTGCCTCTTCCCGAAGCATGGCTTCCTTTAAATAATAGAGCATCTCATGCAGCTGCTGCATGACCGGAAAAACAGCAAACATCTCTTCAGCAGTCTCGTTATCCCTTCGCCAGTCATTTATTTGGGAAACTTTTTGCCCTGCTCCGAAGCATTCATACACAGTGCAGCCTTTGAAGCCTTTCTGCCTTAAATCTTTATGGATGCTGCAGCGGCAGCTCTCCGTTAAATAGCGGCACGGCTCGCCGCCTGCTTTATTTATTGCGAAATCAGCTGATTTGGCATAAGGGAGAGCTGTGCAGCAAAGCGCAAAGCAGTTCTGGCAGTCAGGTTTCAGGTTATTTGGAATTTGATTTTGTACAGAATGAGACAATTTATACACTCCTTTTCCTATTATCTCTACTTTAAAGCGATTATTGGCAGGCGGCAATCCTAAAAAAGGGTATAAAATCATTGACCGGGAGAGAAAATTCCATTATGATTATCTTGAATTAAGAATATCTTACTTAAAACTATTTTAGGGGAGGCTCGGCAGCTATGCAAAAAAATCTTGGCATCCATCATATTACGGCAATTGTGGGTGATCCGCAGGAAAATGCCGATTTTTACGCAAGAGTATTAGGCTTAAGACTAGTGAAACAGACAGTGAATTTTGATGACCCTGGCACCTATCATCTCTATTTCGGCAACCAAAACGGCGAGCCGGGCACGATCCTCACCTTCTTTCCATGGGAGCATGCTTACCAGGGGAAAATCGGCGCCGGCCAGGTCGGAGCAATTGCTTTTGCTGTTCCGGAAGGCTCTTTGCCTTTTTGGAAGGAGCGGCTCTCAAAGCACGGTATTTCTTACGATTTAGAAACCCGCTTCGAAGAGGAACGTCTTCTGTTTGATGACCCTCATGGTTTGCATTTAGAAATCACAGAAAGAGCAGGCGGAAACAAAAGCAGCTGGGAAATAGACGGAATAACAGAAGATACAGCGATCAAAGGATTTGCCGGTGCTGTCCTGCTGTCTGCCGCTCCTCATAAAACAGCTGACCTGCTTGAAAACACAATGGGGTTTGTCTGCCTCGGACAGGACAATGATACACTGCGCTTTCAGTCTGAATCAGACCTTGCGAACATCATTGATATTAAACTGATCCCTGTTGGAAGAAGTATGATGGGCGTGGGAACTGTTCATCATATCGCCTTTCGGGCAAAAGATTCTGAGGATCTGGAAAATTGGAAGGCGCTCATTGATCAATCAGGCCTTCAGGCAACGCCTGTGCTTGATAGAAAATATTTCACTTCCATTTATTTCAGAGAGGAAGGCGGCATTCTTTTCGAAATGGCAACAGATCCTCCTGGATTTGAAGCAGATGAGCCTTTCAATGAACTTGGAAGCAGCTTAATGCTGCCGGACTGGCTGGAAGAAAAGAGACAGGAAATCACAAACATCTTAAAACCAATCACCATCCCTAAAGGAGGTTTTAGCAAATGAACTATCATTTTCAAAAAGGAACAAATCCATCAAAACCGGTTCTTCTACTTCTTCATGGAACAGGAGGGAATGAATTTTCCATGATGCAGATTGCTGAAATGATTGACCCGGAAGCATCTGTATTAAGTGTAAGGGGAAATGTACTGGAAAACGGCATGCCGCGTTTTTTCAGAAGACTGTCTGAAGGAGTATTTGATTTAGAAGATCTTTATGAAAGAACCGAAGAGTTAAAGAATTTTTTGGAAGAAGCGGCAGATACATGCGGCTTTGATCGTGAACATATTGTGGCTGCCGGGTATTCAAACGGCGCCAACATAGCGGGAAGCCTGCTGTTTCAGTTTGGAAAAGTGCTGAAAGGAGCTGTCCTTTTCCACCCGATGGTCCCGAGAAGAGACATGGAGCTTCCGAACATGGCAGGTCTACCTGTATTTATTGGTGCTGGGACCAATGACCCGCTGTGCTCTCCAGAAGAGTCTCAGGAACTGAACAAAATGCTTCAGGAGCAGGGAGCGGACGTTAAGCTTCACTGGGAGTCCTTCGGCCACCAGCTGACTGCTCAGGAAGTGGAGGCAGCTGCAGCCTGGTATAAAAACATATGGGGGTGAAAGATGTGATGAAATCCATTGATCCGGCAGACCTGGAGATGAAGGAAAACTATAAAATTCTGACAGGAACCATTGTCCCGCGGCCAATTGCATTTGTCACTTCACTGGCTGAGGACGGCACATTGAATGCGGCGCCGTTCAGTTATTTTAATATTATCTCTGCTGATCCTCCGATGGTTTCCATCGCTGTCCAGCGCAATCCCGGAGGGGAGCGGAAGGACACGGCCAGAAATGCGGAATATAAAGGTGAATTTGTTGTCCATATTACGGATGAAGATAATGTGGAAAAGGCAAATGAAACGTCTGCAGGTGTTCCGGCTGATGTCAGCGAAGTGGAAATGACAGGATTGGAAACAGTGGAAAGCACAAAGGTGAGCGTTCCGGGTCTTGTGAATGCAAAGGTAAGGTTTGAATGCGCAACGGAAACGATTATTCCTTTAGGCGGAACGAAGGGTGAGCCAAGCTGCGATCTGCTCATCGGCAGAATTCTTCATTATCACCTTGATCAGGAAGTCTACCAGGATAACGGGCATACAGATTACCGGAAACTTAAGCCTGTCAGCCGGCTTGCTGGAAATGATTATGGCAAGCTTGGCGAGCTCTTTGCGCTGAAGCGGCCGAAATAAAGGAAAGCCAGGAGTGTTGAGCTCCTGGCTTTTTTCAGCTGAATACAACCGTTTTATTCCCCAAAACCAAAACCCTGTCCTCCAAATGCCATTTCACTGCCCTTGCAAGCACACTTCGCTCGATGGACCGGCCGATTCGCTTCAGTTCATCCGTATGGTCATGATGGGTCACCCTCTCAACACCCTGCTCAATAATCGGACCTTCATCCAAGTCGGTCGTCACATAGTGGGAGGTGGCCCCGATCAGCTTGACGCCGCGCTCATAGGCTCTTTCGTATGGGCGGGCTCCAATAAAGGCCGGAAGAAAGGAATGATGAATATTAATAATGGCGTTAGGATAAGAAGAAACGAAATCAGGCGTTAAAATCTGCATATAGCGCGCGAGAATAATGAGATCGATCTCATATTCCTTTAAAAGAGAAAGCTGCTGTTTTTCAGCTTCCTTTCTGTTTTCCTTGCTTGCCGGCACATGGTAAAAAGGAATGCCAAGAGACTCTGCCATCGGACGGCAGGCATTGTGGTTGCTGATTACAAGCGCAATGTCTGTCATCATTTCCCCGCTCTGCCATGCCCAAAGAATTTCAAGAAGGCAATGAGGTTCTTTTGACACAAAAACAGCGGTTTGTTTCAGCTTCGTCACAGGCGAAAGCTGCCATTCCATTTCAAAGGAGCCTGCGATTGGCATGAAATTGTCTTCTAACACCGCTATATTTGAGCTAAGCCCCTCCAGTTCAAATTCAATCCTGAGGGTGAATATACCGCCGGAGGGATCTGTGGAATATTGGCTGGATTCGATAATGTTGGCACCGTGTTCAAATAAAAACGCGGATACCGCTGATACAATTCCAGGCCTGTCAGGACATTTGACGAGCAGCCTTCCTCTGTTTGCGAACGTTTCGTGAAATTTCTCCTGTTTCTCTTTGTTCATTGCTTGCATATTTTTTATCCCCCTTTGCAGTAAAATCGCTTCTCATTATCTTGCTGTTTTCCTGCCGAAGTTGCAAGGGGTTTTAGGTGAAAAATTGTTTAGGCGAGTACATCCTGAAATTCCTCGTGCTTTTCAAACAGTGCTCTTGCATAGGAGCATTGCGGGTAAATCTTTTTGCCTTCTTTTCTGGCATACTCAACCGTTTTTCTGACAAGCTTCTCACCGATGCCCTGACCTCTGAGTTTTTCAGAAACAAAGGTATGCTCAATGACAATTGTCTTTTCACCATCTGGTGAAAAAACAATTTCGGCAGTCATTTCTCCGTTTTCTTCAATGTAAAAGCGATTATTTTCCTCTTTAATTTCGGTATCCATTCTTCCTGTCTCCTTCCAGACGCGTTTATGCGTTCCATCGCAAATCGGCTTTTTATTGGATTGGCCGCAGCGGCAAATCGTGTAATGATTATCTGTTATCAGCAATTCAGCGGAGTGCTGGCTGTCCTGAAGTTCAATATTGCCTCTGAATTGAAGAGGGCCGAGATGCTCTACAACAACTTCCGGCTCTGTGAACCATTCGTGCGTCCAATCTTCATTCACTGTATAAGTCAAAGCGCCGGACGGACATTGCTTCACAATCCGGATGACGTCTTCCGGATGCCTCGCTCCATCAGGCGTAATCCATGGCTTTGTGCCCGGTTCAAATACATTTTTTAAATGGCAGGCTCCAAAGCTGCTGCAGATGAACCTGTTGTCGTGGACAGTGATGCGCTGCCCTTTGTAGTCAATCGTCCCGTGCTCCGGCTCTGCTTTTCGCTCATCATCGAAATGAACAGCTTCATGCGAGCCGTCGCAGAAAGGCTTCTTCCCTGAAGCGCCGCACCGGCAAAGCGCCATAACGTGCTGGCTGGATAGTATGCTTCCATCCTGATCCTTCAGCAGCGCATCCTCTAAAATAGCCGGGCCATTTTTCTTCAATCTGACCTTGCTCATCGATCCAGCCCCCATTCTTCAATATCCCCAGGATCTGTTTTCCAAACCTTCACAGAGCCTTTGCAGGGGGAATTTCGCTTATAATTAAGCTATTCTTACAAAAAAAGAACATTCAGATTAATTGAAGGGAGCAGAACATATGAAGCTTGATCATGTTGTTCATTTTATAAGCGGAAGCCCTGAACAGGCAGCCAATCAGTTTGGCATGCTTGGTTTTCATGCTGTGCAGGGAGGCAGGCATGAGACATGGGGGACTGCAAACAGCCTGTCTTATTTCGGCCTGTCTTATCTGGAGTTCTTAGCAATAGAGGACAGCAGCAAAGCGGAAAAAGCAGAGAATCCGCTTGTTCGGATATGTTTGGATAGAAAAGACGGCAAGGAAGGCATATGCCAGATTGCCCTTAGGACAGATGATGCGGAAACACTGGCAGTGCAGCTGAAGGAAAAAGGGTTCCAAATAAAAGGCGTGTTTCCGGGAAGCAGACGGCGGAAGGATGGCAAACTGCTGAAATGGAAAATGCTTTTTGCTGATCATCCTGATGCTGAAGGGACACTGCCGTTTTTTATCGAATGGGGTGAAAGTGATGAAGCAAGAGAGGCTGACCTGAAAGGAAATGGGACAATCCTGCCGCATGCCAACA
Organism: Metabacillus kandeliae; assembly: GCF_021166585.1. GTDB lineage: Bacteria > Bacillota > Bacilli > Bacillales > Bacillaceae > Metabacillus_B > Metabacillus_B kandeliae. The sequence continues at coordinate 42,328 of NZ_JAJOZE010000010.1, read as the reverse complement.
AGCTGAATGACATAAAGGAAATCGGCTATGCAGCGGAAAATCCGGAAGCAGCAGCTGCTGCCTTTTGCAGCTGGTTCGGATTAAAACGAGCGGAAGGGACAAAAACGTCCGTTATGGCAGGGGACTGCCGCATCTCCTTTTTGAAGCCGTCTCAATCTGAGGAAGCGAAAAAGGCCTATGACAAAAGCGGAGCGGGGCCATTTTCCGTTTCTTTTGCAGACCGGGAAAGGGCTTTGCCGAAGGACTTTTTAGGCGGCGTTTATTATTTTGAAAACAGGCAGCCGTTAGAGGCTCAAAAATAGAAAAACCGGTCCCGGGAACTTTCTTCCTCAAGCCTGCAAAATGATGCCGTCATTTGCAAGCGCACGGGTCGCAAAGAGAACGGTTTCGTCATAAATGAGCTGCTGATCATAATCCATTGAAGCAACATGGTAGGAATGGTTTAGGTGAATGTATTCCTTCAATGATGAAGAAACGGTTTCATAAATATAATCTGAGCAGCTCTGTGGAACGACATGGTCCTCAGCAGAGTGAAACAGCAGGACAGGGCATGTCACGTCTTTTATAACAGGCCGCGTGGTCTTCATGAGACTGAAAAGCTCATGTACCGCGGTAAGCGGGACTTCACTGTAGGCTATTTCTTTCACATCAGGGTTCTTGATATCCGGTCTGCCTTCTTGAATAAACCTTGGAGAGGACTCATTTTTATATTTTTCATAGCCCGGAACCTCAAGGGCTGTGTTAATGAGGATAATGCCGTCGGCATCGGAACGGCTGGCTAGCTGAATCGTCAGGGCAGATCCCATTGATTGGCCGACGATAAACACTTTATCGCATGCCTTTTTGAGCAAAGTGAAGCCCTCTTCAAGGCTTCGAAGCCAGTCGCTGCTTGTGCAGGCTTCAAGATCAGCAGGGCTGGTGCCATGCCCTTTCATCCGCGGTGCATACACCGTAAAACCGGCCTCTGCAAATTTGCGGCTGAGTCCTTCCATGCTCTGCGGTGTGCCGTTAAAACCGTGAGCAAGCAAAAATCCGATCGAATTGCCTTTTATAAAGATGGGTTCAGCTCCAGGAATAACTTTTGGAATCATCAATATGCCCCCTGTATGCAAAAGTAAAAAACCTTCTTTTTCAGATAAAGAAGGTGTCAGGCATTCTTTATCATCCAAAGCTGTGCTTTGCTGGTCGCAGCACCGTTCCGTAAAGCAGATGGTTGCTGTGAAATCATTGAGCCAGGTCTCTCGTTCACTCTTTATAATTCATAATTCTTATAAGTTTACTGGGTTTTAAACATCATATCATTCCTGTAAAATAGAAGTCAATGGGTATGAGCCGCTGTTTTAGATAACGAGAGTGGAGGAATTTCTATGAAAAAATTCAGCTATTTATCACATCTGACCTGTCCTAAATGCCAAGCCCGCTATTCTGCGGGTGAAATTCGCCAGCTGTGCGAGTGCGGTTCACCGCTTCTTGTTGAATATAACCTGGAAGATTTAAAGAAAGATATGAAACGCGAGGAGCTGGAGGATCGACGGGAAACATTATGGCGCTATCATGAACTGCTGCCTGTTGAACAGGAAGAAAATGTCGTTACTATGGGCGAGGGCTTTACACCTCTATTGAAAGCTCCGGCTATTGGCAATAGAATCGGTGTTTCAGAGCTTTATATAAAAGATGAGGGACTGATTCCAACAGGCTCCTTTAAAGCAAGGGGCGCCAGTGCTGGTGTTTCCAAAGCAAAAGAGCTTGGAGTAAAAGAGCTCGCGATGCCGACAAATGGGAATGCGGGTGCTGCATGGTCGCTTTACGCAGCCCGCGCCGGTATGAAGTCCTGGATTGTGATGCCTGTTGATGCACCCGTCGTAACGCGGAAGGAAGTCGCCATTTCAGGAGCAAATCTTTTTCTTGTCAATGGTTTGATCAGCGATGCAGGAAAAATGGTAAGCTCGCTCGTTCAAAAGCGCGGCTTTTATGATGCGTCCACACTGAAAGAGCCGTACCGGATTGAAGGAAAAAAGACAATGGGGCTTGAAATTGCAGAACAGCTTGGGTGGGAAGTTCCTGATGTCATTTTATACCCGACAGGCGGAGGAGTAGGAATTATCGGAATCTACAAAGCTTTGAAGGAGCTTCAGCAGCTTGGGTGGATTGCAGAAGACAAGCTACCGAGACTTGTGGCTGTACAGGCTGAAAACTGCGCCCCGATTGTAAAAGCCTGGGAAGAAGGAAAAAGTGAATCAGAATTCTGGGAAAATTCCACAACTCAGGCTTTCGGCATCAATGTTCCGAAAGCAATCGGAGATTTTCTTGTTCTGGAAGCCATCTATAAAACGAACGGCTGCGGGGCGGCTGTCTCAGAAGAAGCGATAGAAGAGGCACAGAGGCAAACAGCTGAACAGGAAGGCTTGTTCCTTTGCCCAGAGGGGGCTGCTGTGATTGCAGCTGCCAAAGACCTAAAAGAAAAAGGCTGGATTAAAGATGGGGAGCGCGTTGTCTGCCTGAACACAGGCCAGGGCATTAAATATGCTGATACTGTAGAAGCAGAAGCTCCTGTCCTTGAGCCGGGTTCTAACATTCCAAACTAAGCAAAAAGAGAAGCTGCCGTGCTGCAGCTTCTCTTTTAAAGTATTTTATACATAAGTTTATGAGGACCAATTGGATCAATCTTAAAAGTATCGCCCATTGTTTGACACCCTTGTTTTTCATAATACCCAGAGACTGATTCTCTTGCATTGCACCACCAAACATCAACATTTTTCTTTTTCAATACACTCTCTGCATAGAATAGAACAGAACTTCCTGCTTTTCTCCCGCGAAAATCGGGAAGGGTGGCCATTCCTCGAAGCCGGTATTGATTTGTACCGGGTATTTCAGGGTGACTTTCTTTAGAAAAAGAAGCAATGCTGACGAGCTTATGATCCACATATGCTCCTGCATGAAAGGTATCAGGGTGATCATCGAATTCATACTTGCATTCTTCAAGAGTCTGCATTGGGCGCAGAAGCTTATGGCGTATTTCAAAAGTACTTTTCGGCTCAATCTGCTTAATTTCCAGCATAGTAGGGCTCCTCTCCATTTTCCTGCTGTCCAAACAAATAGTTCTATTTTCTTATGCTGAAGGCAGATTAGATTTTATGAATTAGTGCAATGATGAAGTGAAGATGAAAAAAACGATAAACAGGTGATAAATAAATTGGTCGTTTTTACCAAAATCCCTTATTTCATCTGACTTCAGTCTATCTTGACATTTATTAATTTACTGTTACCATTCGATAGCCTTTCTAACAGGTTTGTAAACATAAAATGAGGAAATCGCGCATATTTTCTCGGTAAGTATTCTCATCTATACATCTTTTTTACTAAATTTCTTCTGTTTCAGCGAATGGAAATTCTTTTTCAATTGTGGTATAGTTCATAGGATTACAACAAAGTTCGAAGAGGTACAATACATGAATATAAAAAATGAAATAGATAAACGCAAAACATTCGCCATCATTTCGCATCCGGATGCAGGGAAAACAACTCTGACTGAAAAGCTGCTTTTGTTTGGAAATGTCATTCGCTCAGCCGGTACAGTCAAAGGAAAAAAATCTGGGAAGTTTGCCGCTTCCGACTGGATGGAGATTGAGAAAAAACGCGGAATTTCCGTAACTTCCAGTGTGATGAGTTTTCCATACCTTGATTTTCAAGTGAATATTCTGGATACACCAGGACATGAGGATTTCAGTGAGGATACTTACAGAACGCTGACAGCTGTTGACAGTGTCGTGATGATTATTGACTCCACAAAAGGTGTTGAGCCTCAGACAATTAAGCTGTTTAAGGTATGCCGCATGCGCGGGATTCCTATTTTTACGTTTATGAACAAGATGGACCGTGAAGGACGCGATCCGCTTGAGCTGCTTTCTGAAATTGAAGAAGTGCTCGGCATTGAGTCCTATCCGATGAACTGGCCGGTGGGAATGGGGAAAAGATTCCTCGGCATTCAGGACAGACACGGCAAGAAATTTGTCCGTTTCAGAGGCGATGAAAACGAAGAGTTTATCCCTCTTGATGACCTTGCGTCCAAAGAGGAATACAAGGATATAAGGGAAAATCCGACTTACGTTGACACGTTGGATGAACTGGCACTTGTGGAAGAAGCGGGAAATGAGTTTGATGCTGAAAGAGTCAAAGCAGGCGAGCTGACACCGGTCTTTTTCGGAAGCGCCCTTTCAAATTTTGGTGTTAAAACGTTCTTTGATACGTTCCTGCAGTTTGCTGCCTCACCGCAGCCGCGCCGCACAAATGAAGGCGTTGTAGCTCCTGAGGTGCCTGAGTTTTCCGGCTATATTTTCAAGATCCAGGCAAACATGAATCCTGCTCACAGAGACCGGATTGCCTTTCTTCGCATCTGCTCAGGTGAATTTGAACGGGGCATGAGCGTTACGCTTACCCGGTCAAATAAAGTAATCAAGCTGACGCAGTCGCAGTCTTTTATGGCAGGTGAACGCGAAACAGTAGATAAAGCCTATCCCGGAGATATTATCGGTATTTATGATCCGAATATTTATCAAATTGGAGATACACTTGTATCAGGAAAAGATAAGTTCCAGTATGACGAGCTTCCGCAGTTTCCGCCTGAAATTTTCAAAAAGGTAAGGGCGAAGAACGTGATGAAGGCGAAGCAGTTCCGCAAAGGGATTGACCAGCTTGTTCAGGAAGGCGCCATTCAGCTGTTCCGCCAGGATTCCACAGATGATATCATTCTCGGAGCAGTAGGACAGCTTCAGTTTGAGGTTTTTGAACACCGCATGAACGCAGAATATAATGTTGAAGTGGAATTTATCACACTTGGCGACCGTATACCGCGCTGGATTAACGGCGATAAGGTGGAAAGACGCTTCTTCGATTCCAGAAGCATGCTTGTGAAGGACCGATACGGGCAATATGCTGTACTATTTGAAAATGACTTTACGTACCGTTACTTTAAAGAAAATCATAAAGAAGTCGATCTCGTCGATCTTTTAGAATCCAATGATTACTCTGCACAGTGATAAAAAGGGCTGACTCTCAGGAGTCAGCCCTTTTTATCTTTAAACAAGTCCTCCAAGCTTTTCGAGGAGCCTGCTGATGCCTTCCTTCCATGAGGGCATCTCTTTTTTTTGCTGCTCCAAAAGAAGCATCATGGCTTCAAGGATGACCCGGTTCTGTTCTTTTTTCAGCAGTTCCTGCTCTATGCTTTCGAGCGCCTGGAGAAAGCGGGTATGCTCTGTACCTGCTGCATCCCTGCTCATTGTCCGGATTTCTGCGATAATGGCTTCCTTCTCGGCCATCTCTTTGCGGGACTGTACTTCCAATAGCTCTCTGACCATTTCCTTTTTCAATAGCGGCGCATCTTTTTCATCAAAGCTTGCTGCGATGGCATCCATCCGTCTCATTAAGTAAGGAGCAATAGCCTCCAGATCGATGGGCCGTTTCTCCATCAAAATCAGAAAAATATATTCCTTCATCATGCCGCCAAGCATGGAAACACAGTCATACAGATATTTTTTCGGCAAATCAGGATAGATTTTTTTGAATCTTTTTATGTACCAAAGCATCACTTCCGAGCGGATTTTCAGCGAGAAGTCCTCCAGCTGTTTGCTGACATTCGGCTTATGCTCGCTCAAAAGCATGAAGATAAATTCTTTGTGGACAAAAAATTCCTTCATCTGCAGGGTAAGCTGCTCTATGAAAATTTCTCGCGCAGAAAGGGAGCTGTCCTGATCAAGCCTTGTTACTTTTTCAAAAATAAGAGAATAATAATAGCGGCTTGCCGTTACAATTAAATCCTCTTTAGATTTAAAATAGCTGTAAAATGAGCCTTTGGAAATCCCGCACTGATCGGCGATTTCCTGTATGGATGAAGCGTGGTAGCCTTTTTGGGCAAACAATCTGACAGCTTCATCAATAATTAATTTCTTTTTCTGGTTCAATACATTCGCCTCCTGGAAGAAGGGATTCCAAAGATTTTTGCAGTCAAAATAAAATGACTGGGTGGTCAATATCTTTTAGTATAGCCATTCCAAGTCATCCTGAAAAGAGAAACATTTTATAGATCATTCACAGAAAGTTAACAATCAATGGGTTGTATTTACAGGGTTTTTTCCTTATAGTTTGAACTATGACCAGTTGGTCATTTTTAACTGAACAGGAGGTCAATATGAATAAAATTATTGGTTTTTCTCTTTCGAATAAGTTTGCTGTCTGGCTCATCACCATAATTGTGACAGCAGCAGGCCTTTACTCGGGCTTACATATGAAAATGGAAACCTTGCCGAGCATAAATTCACCGGTTGTATCGATCACGACCATTTATCCTGGTGCTGCGCCGCAGGATGTAATGGACAAAGTATCAAAGCCAATTGAACAAAGGGTAGGGAATTTGGCAGGAGTGGATACCGTCTCCTCCACATCTTATGCCAATGCCTCAAATGTTCAAATCCAATACAGCTTTGATAAAAATATGGACAAAGCAGAACAGGAAGTAAAGGATGCCGTTGATGCCATCTCGTTCCCTGAAGAAGTGCAGGACCGGCAAGTCTCCAGGCTGAGCTTTGACGCATTCCCTGTCATGTCCATGAGCATCAGCTATGATGGAAAGAATCTGGAAGATCTCACAAAGCTTGTAGAAGACGAAATTCAGCCAAAGCTTGAAGGCATTGAAGGAGTCTCAACAGTCGGTCTGTCCGGACAGCAGGTAGAAAAAGGCACGCTCGTGTTTAACCAAAAGAAAATGAAAAAGCTCGGCCTTCAGGAGGATACAGTTGAAAATATCATCAAAGGATCAAACATTGATGTTCCTCTTGGCCTTTACAATTTTTCCGATAAACAGAAAGCTTTGCAGATTAACGGCAAAACAGCGAGCCTGAAAGATTTTGAAAATCTGCGGATTCCGGTTACCCCGTCTGCAGGCGGGCAAAGCCAGGCAGGAGCACAAGGCGCGGCGCAGGGTCAGGCAGGAGCAGCAGGCGGCCAAGCTCAAGCAGGAGCACAAGGCGGTCAGGGTCAGGCAGGAGCACAAGGCGGCCAGGGTCAGGCAGGAGCACCAGGCGGGCAAAGCCAGGCAGCAGCACCGGGCGGCCAGGGCCAGATGCAGCAGCAGGCACCAGCAGCGCCGGTTGAAATTCCGACTGTTAAATTGTCTGATATTGCAAGCATCAAAATCACAGGCAAAGCGGATTCTATTTCCCGCACGAACGGAAAGGAATCCATTGGTGTGCAGGTAACAAAAGCCACTGATGCCAATACAGTTGAGGTTGTTAACGCTGTAAAAGATCAAATGAAGAAATATGAAAAACAATATAGCGGGCTAAAATCAGAAACAATCTTTGACCAGGGCCAGCCGATTGAAGAATCAGTTCAAACAATGCTGAACAAAGCCATTGTCGGCGCAATATTTGCTGTCCTGATCATCCTTCTGTTCCTGAGAAACTTTAAATCAACGATTATTTCCATCGTTTCCATTCCGCTGTCTCTTCTGATAGCCGTTCTTCTGCTGAAGCAGATGGATATCTCACTCAACATCATGACGCTCGGCGCGATGACCGTTGCGATCGGACGGGTCGTGGATGACTCCATTGTTGTGATTGAGAATATATACAGGCGGATGTCGCTTACAAATGAAACGCTAAGGGGAGGAGAACTGATCAGGGCTGCAACAAAAGAAATGTTTATGCCGATCATGTCCTCTACAATTGTAACTATTGCGGTATTCCTTCCTCTGGGGCTTGTAAAGGGGCCTGTCGGAGAATTGTTCTTCCCGTTTGCACTGACAATCGTATTTGCCCTTCTTGCATCACTGCTAGTTGCGGTTACCATTGTCCCTGCAATGGCTGGATCGCTTTTCAAAAAAGGAATTAAAGCAAAAAATCATGAAGATAAACCAGGGCGTCTTGCCGGCGGTTATAGAAGCATTTTGAATTGGTCGCTGAACCATAAAATCATTACCTTCCTTATTGCACTGGCTATGCTTGCAGGAAGCTTGTTCCTTGTGCCTCATATCGGCGTCAGCTTTATACCTGCCGAGAAAGAGAAACGGATCATTGCCACTTACAGCCCGGCACCTGGCGAAAAAGAGTCGGATGTGGAAGATATTGCCTCGGATACGGAAAAATACTTCCTGGATAAAAAGGCCGTTAATACAGTCCAATTTTCCGTTGGAGGCGAAAACCCGATGAATCCGGGCGCCAGCAACGAAGCCTTGTTCTTCGTGAACTACGAAGACAATACGAAGAACTTTGATAATGAAAAAGACAAGGTGCTGAAGGATCTCAATGCTAAGGCTAAAGGCGGTGTCTGGGGCTTCCAGGATGTCAGCTCAAGCGGATCCAGCAGCCAGACAACCGTTAATGTGTATGGAGACAGCCTGAACGAGATTCAGCCGACCGTGTCCAAAATCGAAGAATTGATGAAAAAACAGAAAGACCTGACAAACATCGACAGCAGTGTGTCGGAATCCTATGATCAGTATTCCATTGTGCCGAATCAGGAAAAACTGAGCAAACTCGGCTTAACGGCAGGCCAGCTTGGAATGCAGCTGTCCAATTCAGCACAGGGATCTTTGACTACCATCGAGAAGGATGGCAAAGAGGTTGAAATTTCAGTTGAAAGAAAAGAAAACGAATTTTCAAAGCTTGCTGATCTGGAAAACCGGAAGATTCAAACGCCTGTTGGACGCGAGGTTGCTTTAAAAGATGTAGCAGATATTAAAACAGGGAAATCACCTGATACGATAACAACGAAAGACGGCAAAATCCACGCGGAGGTTTCTGCTGATATCAAAACAAGCGATGTTGGCAAAGCAACAGCCGCTCTGCAGAAGGATGTAGAGAAACTGAAGATGCCTGGCGGCGTTTCTGCTGATTTTGGCGGTGTAACAGAGCAAATTAACGATTCGTTTTCACAGCTTGGCCTGGCCATGCTTGCGGCGATTGCAATTGTTTATCTCGTGCTTGTGATCACATTCGGAGGCGGTCTTGCACCATTTGCGATTCTTTTCTCCCTTCCGTTCACTGTAATCGGGGGACTTGCAGCCCTCTATCTGGCGAAGGAAACCATCAGCATTTCCGCTCTGATTGGCGCGCTCATGCTGATTGGTATTGTCGTAACAAACGCGATCGTTTTGGTCGACAGGGTCATTCACAAACAAAAAGAGGGGATGAATGTGCGCCAGGCACTGCTTGAAGCAGGAGCAACAAGGCTGCGCCCGATCCTGATGACAGCGATCGCGACAGTAGGCGCCCTCATTCCGCTTGCGATTGGTACAGAAGGCGGAGGCTTGATTTCAAGAGGTCTCGGCGTCACCGTTATTGGAGGCTTAATCAGCTCCACCCTGCTGACACTCGTGATTGTACCAGTTGTATATGAATTCCTTTTAAAGCTTGGAAGAAAAGACAAAAAAAGAAGAAACCGGCCAATGCCGATTGAATAGGACCTGCGTGCAGCCCATCTGATGATGGGCTGTTTTTTTACTGGAAAAGACCGGGCATTTCAGGATTTTCTAAAAACAAAGGAATCTTTCCCCTGACCCAGAAAATAACATGCAATAAGAGCATTTGGCAGACGGGAAAGGAGCATCTCTATGAAACATGTTTGGCAACTGGTGAGGGCAGTTTTGCATCTGCTTTTAGGAGGAAAGAAAAAACGAAAACCCGGCACCTGGCTGGAAGGGAAGCCCCCTATAAAGCGGGAGCAAGAGAAAAAGCCGATTGTTTTCGTTCACGGCTTTCATGAATCTGCTGACGATTGGCTGAAGGAGAACAATATTGAACAGCTTCTTTCAGAAAATGGCTTTCGCTCTGCCTTTGCAGAGCTTTTTCCTGACAAGGATAACTGGGTAAATGGAGAGGTTTTGGCAAGGCAGCTTAAAGAAATTGCCGGGCACTTTAAAAGCAAAGTCATCGTTGTCGCCCACAGTAAAGGCGGAATTGATGCAGAAACAGCTATCTTGTATCATGGCGCTGAAAAGTACACAGATCGCATCATTGCTCTTGCAGCTCCATTTTACGGCTCGCAGCTTGCTGATCTTGCCTTCAGCGGCTGGGCTGATTGGCTGGCAGAGCTTCTTCAATTCAGAAATGGGGCAGTCTTTTCTCTTCAAACGTCAAATATGGCTTATTTTCGAAAGGAAGCGGCTGGGAAAGCTGCCCGTTATGAGGTGATTACACTCTCTGGAAATAGCTGGGGAACATTCGGTACGCCGCTTTATTGGGGCGGAATGTACTTATCCCACTATGGAGAAAACGACGGGGCCGTGCTTGTGAAAAGTACCCGCCATCCTGCGGGAAGGGAAAGAGCGTCTGGAAATTGGGATCATTATACGATCATTCGGGGTGAGGAAACGTTTCGCTGTTACGAGCCTGATTTGGAAGAGGGGAGGGCAGTACCTGCGGCATCAGATCACAGCCACCCTGCTGCTGCCGGAGCCCCGCATTATTTCGAAGGCGGCCGCTATAATGGCAGAAAGGCTGTCACGATTGATGTAGAGCCAGGAGTAAACGTAATAGGGTTTGACTGGATGAGCAGCACTGAGGCCGAGGTTCTTGCCACCAGCCCCTCGGGTCAAACCTTTCCCTTTATAAAAGCTAAAGACAGCAGTTTCTTTACCGGAGCTGTTCATCATTATGCTTCCATTCCAGAACCGGAGCATGGAAGCTGGACCATTGAAGCAAAATCAACAGAACCAGACTCTTATCTTTTAAATGCATCATTTGACAGCCCATTGAATAAAAGCATCACACCAATGCCTTTTCCTGCCCATAAAAAGCTTTCTTTAGAAGCAGCGGCCAGCAGGGTTCCGGGTGATGCCGCCGTAAAAATGAACATTAAGCATTACAGGGATGGCAGGGAAGTGAAGCGGGAGGACCTTACGGCTGTAAAGCAAGAACATGCTTTTGAGGAAGAAGGGCATTATGTAGTTGGGATCGAGGTAAAGGGGAAGACTTCTGAAGGCGCACGATATCAGCGGTCTACTCTTAAGAGTTTTTATGTGGATGATTCCGGATCGGTTTATGAAAGCTGAAAAGGGAGGCCGATTAGGCCGAGGCCTCCCTTTCCTCGCTTAACCGCCTGGGCTGCAATAAAAGAATAGAAGATCAAAATGCTTCAGACATATATCAATAAAATATCCAGTCTAGTTTAAGATCTCGGATTAGTGAAATATAAATGATAGGAAGTAAACGGGAGGGAAATAGAAATGGCAGTGAAAGCTTACTTATTTGATTCATACGGAACCCTTTTTGATGTCTACTCTGTCAGCAGGCAATGCGAAGAAAAGTATCCGGAAAAAGGAGAGCAGCTAAGCAAAGACTGGCGTGAACTTCAGCTGCAATATGCTTTTTTGAGCCAAATTCTTCAGCAGTATGAACCTTTTGACGAAATTACAAAAAAAGCGCTGATGGCCGCTCTTGACCGGCAGAAAATTCTTTACGAAGAAGCTGATGCAGAAGAGCTGTCAAAAGCCTATGAAAAACTGGAGCCTTTTGAAGAAACAAAAAAAGTGCTGTCAGCGCTTCAGGACAGCACTGTGATGACCTTTTCAAACGGCACGCACGGCATGCTTCAGCCTCTGATCAAGCATCATGGGCTTGAAAGCCTGCTCGGCATCATCAGTGCAGATGAAATCCGCCAGTACAAGCCCTCACCTGCCGCCTATCAATATGCCCTGGATAAGCTGGGCTTGAACAAAAAGGAAATCGTCTTTGTCTCTTCCAATCAGTGGGATATCACAGGTGCTGCAAGCTTCGGCTTCCAGACAGTCTGGATCAACCGCAAGGAGGAGCCGACCTCGCACCTTGGATTTGTGCCGGATCTGGTGCTGACAAGCCTTGAACGGCTGCCGGAAGAAAAGCCTCCACAATAGAAAAGCAGAGCTTCCATGCTCTGCTTTTAATTTAGGCAGAAGTCTTTTTTAACTGAAATATAATAAAGTCCGGGCATCTTAAATCTTCTTTAAAAGAAGGATATTTCTTCAGCGCTTCTTCTGAAGGTACAGGTTCGTCCATCTGCACTAAAGTAAACCCTGTTTTTAGTAATGTGTTTAAATAACTTGTCAGTGTTCTATGAAAAAGAAAAACCTTTTCCTGGCCGCCAAATCTTTGTTCATAGGCGCCTTCATAAAAATATTGATCCACATTCCAATGGAGCTTTTCTCCGTTGTCTGCTTTTTCCCAGCCGCTTTCAGGGGTAGCGAAGCAAGGGTGAAGAATGGAAAAAATAAAATGTCCTTCATCAGACAGCAGGCGGTGCATTTCCTGAAAAACCTTTTCGTAGTTTGCTAAGTCTTGCATCACCATATTAGACACAATTAGATCAAACTTTTTATTCCGGAATGCCTGCATATCTTCGAGGTTGCCCTGTTTGTATTCAATCTGTAAGTCAGCCGGAGTTCTTTCTTTTGCAATGGCAATCATTTTAGAGGAATAGTCAACCGCTGTTACAGCAGCTCCTGACCTGGCCAGAATTCTGCTGAAGTACCCTTCGCCGCACCCCGCATCCAGCACTTGTTTTTTGGCAGCATTTCCTATCATTGAGAGTAAAACAGGATTTAAAAATACCTCCTTATGAAGGTCGCCCTGCTCTCCGTGATTTTCAGCATAAGCATCTGCAAAGGAATCCCATTTGGCAATAGCCTCTCTTGTCCCAATTTCGTTTAGTTGATTGAGCATTCCTTATTCCTGCTTTCTTAGTTTTTTGTCATAACAAAAACTGGATTTCCATGGAATTCCATTTTACTATATAAAGCCCATAAGTTGAAAAAAGAAATTAGAAAGACAGGTAAAAAAAGATTATAATAGAGTGAATGACTAACTTTGGAAAATGAGGTGAATAGAGTTGATCTGGAAAATGATTGCGTGTCTGACCCTGCCATTTATTCTTGTCGTTCTGTTTACCCGTGTCACTTATAATCACTATATCGGAACGCTCTTAACGGTAGCACTGCTGATCGTTTCCTATTATAAAGGCTACTCCAATACATGGGGCGTCACCTTTTTAGACCTTGCCTCCCTCATTGCGGGATTTTTATATGCAAGGAGAATGAGAGAAAAAGCCGAAACTTCATGAAGCCTGTCCAAACTGGAAGGGCTTCTTTTTTATGCAGAAAACTATTGTTCACAAACTCCCAAGTTTCCAGCTGCCTCAGAACGGGCAAAATAAATGATAGAGCATGAATATGGTAAAAATTTATGCGAACTATAGTTCGTATTTTTGGTTTTGCAGCCATAGAATGTGATAAAATGTTTATAGATAATCTGACCTGAAATGGAGGCTGCTGTGTGAAGGATCAATTTGAACTAGTCTCAAAGTACAAACCGGAGGGGGACCAGCCGAACGCGGTGAAAGCCCTCGTAGAAGGAATTAAGCAGGGGAAGAAGCATCAGACGCTTCTTGGGGCCACTGGAACAGGCAAAACCTTTACTGTTTCCAATGTAATCAAAGAGATTAATAAGCCTACTCTTGTTATCGCTCATAATAAAACCCTGGCAGGACAGCTTTACAGTGAGTTCAAGGATTTTTTTCCGAACAATGCTGTTGAGTATTTTGTCAGCTATTACGACTACTACCAGCCAGAGGCTTATGTGCCTTCAACTGATACATTCATTGAAAAGGATGCAAGCATTAATGATGAGATTGACAAACTTCGCCACTCCGCCACATCTTCTTTATTTGAGCGGAAGGATGTTATCATCATTGCCAGTGTTTCCTGCATCTACGGTTTAGGTTCTCCTGAAGAATACAGGGATCTTGTTGTTTCGCTGCGCACTGGAATGGAGCTTGAGCGCAACCAGCTTCTCCGCCGTCTTGTTGATGTGCAGTATGCGAGAAATGATATCGATTTTAAGCGCGGAACCTTCCGGGTAAGAGGGGATGTTGTTGAGATTTTCCCAGCTTCCAGAGATGAGCATTGCCTTCGCATCGAATTTTTTGGCGATGAAATCGACCGGATCCGCGAGGTGGACGCCCTGACAGGGGAAATTTTAGGCGACCGCGACCATGTTGCCATTTTCCCGGCTTCTCACTTCGTTACCCGCGAAGAAAAAATGAAGGTAGCTATTGAGAATATTGAAAAAGAGCTGGAAGAGCAGCTCGTCAAAATGCGCGATGCCGGAAAGCTTCTTGAAGCACAGCGCCTTGAGCAGAGAACAAGATATGACCTGGAAATGATGCGCGAAATGGGATTCTGCTCAGGCATTGAAAACTATTCGAGGCATCTGACGCTCCGCCCGCCAGGCTCAACGCCATACACGCTTCTTGACTATTTTCCTGATGATTTCATGATTATAGTCGATGAATCTCATGTGACGCTGCCGCAGGTAAGAGGGATGTTCAACGGTGACCAGGCAAGGAAGCAGGTGCTCGTTGATCACGGGTTCCGTCTTCCTTCAGCGCTTGATAACAGGCCGCTCCGCTTTGAAGAATTCGAGCATCATATGCACAATATGATTTATGTTTCTGCTACACCGGGACCTTACGAAATCGACCATACCCCTGTTATGATTGAGCAGATCATCCGCCCGACAGGCCTTGTGGATCCAACAATTGATGTCCGTCCGATTGAAGGGCAGATTGATGACTTGATTAATGAAATTCAGGAAAGAACCAAGCGAAATGAAAGGGTATTGGTCACAACCCTGACGAAGAAAATGTCAGAGGATCTGACCGATTATCTCAAGGATATCGGCATTAAGGTTAACTACCTTCATTCTGAAATTAAAACTCTTGAGCGGATTGAAATTATCCGCGAGCTGCGGCTTGGCAAATATGATGTTTTGATCGGGATCAACCTTCTGAGGGAAGGACTGGATATTCCGGAGGTGTCGCTGGTCGCTATATTGGATGCTGACAAGGAAGGCTTCCTGCGTTCAGAGCGTTCCCTTATTCAAACAATTGGGCGTGCAGCGAGGAACTCGAACGGCCAGGTCATTATGTATGCCGACAAGATGACCAATTCCATGGAAGTCGCCATCAATGAAACGAAACGCCGCAGAGAAATTCAGGAAAAGTATAATGAAGAACACGGCATTACGCCGATGACAATACAGAAAGAAATCCGGGATGTCATCCGGGCAACCATTGCTGCTGAAGACAGTGAAGAGTACGAAGCAGTTCCGAAAAAGCTTCACAAGATGAGCAAGAAGGAACGCGAAAAGGTCATCGAGCAAATGGAGCAGGAAATGAAAGAAGCTGCAAAAGCACTGAACTTCGAGCGCGCAGCAGAATTGAGAGATTTAGTATTAGAGCTGAAAGCGGAAGGATGAAAGCTATATGCCGATAGAGAATATTGAAGTGAAGGGAGCAAGGGCCCACAATCTGAAAAACATTGATGTGACCATCCCGCGGGATAAGCTTGTTGTCATGACAGGCTTATCCGGTTCCGGGAAGTCTTCTTTGGCATTTGATACGATTTATGCCGAAGGGCAGCGCAGATATGTGGAGTCCCTGTCAGCTTATGCCAGACAGTTCCTGGGCCAGATGGATAAGCCAGATGTGGATTCAATTGAAGGCCTTTCGCCGGCCATTTCCATCGATCAGAAAACAACAAGCAAAAATCCCCGCTCCACTGTTGGAACGGTAACAGAAATTTATGATTATCTGCGGCTGCTTTTTGCCCGCGTCGGCCGTCCTACGTGTCCGAATCATGGGATTGAAATTACCTCCCAGACGATCGAGCAAATGGTGGACCGCATTCTGGAATATCCGGAGCGGACAAAAATGCAGGTGCTGGCACCGCTCGTATCCGGAAGAAAAGGCACTCATGTGAAGGTGCTCGAAGATATTAAAAAGCAAGGATTTGTCAGAGTTCGCGTTGACGGCGAATTGATGGAGGTTGCAGATGAGATTGAGCTTGAGAAAAATAAAAAGCACTCCATAGAGGCTGTTGTTGACCGGATCGTGATCAAAGAAGGCATCAGTGCCCGTCTGAGCGATTCTCTTGAGACAGCATTGAAGCTTGGAAGCGGAAAAGTCATCATCGATGTGATTGGAGAAGAAGAGCTTCTGTTCAGCGAAGACCATGCCTGCCCGATTTGCGGATTTTCAATTGGTGAGCTTGAACCGAGAATGTTTTCCTTTAACAGTCCGTTTGGTGCCTGCCCTGAATGCGACGGTCTAGGGTCAAAGCTTGAAGTGGACCTTGACCTAGTGATCCCAAATAAAGATCTTACACTAAAAAAACATGCCATCGCTCCTTGGGAGCCGACGAGCTCTCAGTACTATCCATCCCTTCTTGAAGCAGTCTGCAATCATTACGGCATAGATATGGATGTTCCTGTGAAGGATTTGAGCAAAAATGAACTGGATAAAATCCTATACGGCAGCGGCGGCCAGGAAATTTATTTCCGCTATCGAAACGACTTCGGACAAGTAAGAGAAGGCTATGTGGAGTTTGAAGGAGTCATTGCCAATATTGAGCGCCGCTTCAAAGAAACAAGCTCGGATTACATCAGGGAGCAGATGGAAAAGTACATGGCCCAGCAGCCATGCCCGACCTGCAAAGGCCACAGGCTGAAAAGAGAATCGATGGCTGTGCTGATCAATGGCAGGCATATCGGCGAAACAACGCTGAAGTCTGTTCATGAAGCACTGGACTTTTTCAGCCATCTTGACCTGACAGAAAAAGAAATTCAGATTGCCCGTCTGATTCTTCGGGAAATCACAGAAAGGCTCGGCTTTTTAAATAATGTCGGCCTTGATTACCTGACTCTCAGCCGTGCTGCCGGAACCCTTTCCGGCGGAGAGGCGCAGCGGATCCGTCTGGCTACTCAAATCGGTTCAAGGCTCACCGGTGTCCTCTATATTCTTGATGAGCCTTCCATCGGATTGCATCAGCGGGACAACGACCGTCTGATCGACACGCTGAAAAGCATGAGAAGCATCGGAAATACGCTGATTGTAGTGGAGCATGATGAAGATACAATGATGGCGGCTGACTATTTAATCGATATCGGACCGGGCGCAGGGATCCACGGCGGCAGCGTCATTTCTGCTGGCTCTCCTGAAGAGGTAATGAAAGACAAAAATTCTCTGACAGGACAATACCTGTCAGGCAAAAAGTTTATCCCGCTTCCGGCAGAAAGAAGAAAGCCGGACGGCCGGTACATTGAAATTAAAGGCGCCAAGGAAAATAACCTGAAAAACGTTTCAGTTAAATTTCCGCTCGGGACTTTCATGGCTGTAACAGGCGTGTCCGGATCAGGGAAAAGTACGCTTGTAAACGAAATTCTCCATAAGTCACTTGCTCAGAAGCTTCACAATGCTAAAAGCAAGCCTGGGGCTCACAAAGAGATTAAGGGCATTGACTATTTGGACAAGGTTATTGATATTGACCAATCTCCAATCGGCAGAACACCGCGTTCGAACCCGGCGACCTATACAAGTGTCTTTGATGACATCCGTGATGTGTTCGCCTCAACAAATGAAGCAAAGGTCAGAGGGTATAAAAAAGGACGCTTCAGCTTTAACGTAAAAGGCGGCCGCTGTGAAGCCTGCAGAGGAGACGGCATCATTAAAATTGAAATGCACTTCCTTCCGGATGTCTATGTTCCATGCGAGGTTTGCCACGGCAAACGGTACAACCGGGAAACGCTTGAAGTAAAATATAAGGGCAAAAGTATTGCGGAGATTCTGGAAATGACTGTTGAAGACTCTCTTGCCTTTTTTGAAAACATCCCAAAAATCAAGCGCAAGCTGCAAACGATTTATGATGTTGGTCTTGGCTACATCACACTCGGCCAGCCCGCAACGACCTTGTCAGGCGGGGAGGCGCAGCGGGTAAAACTCGCATCAGAGCTGCACCGACGCTCAACAGGCAGGTCGCTTTATATTCTGGATGAGCCGACAACAGGACTCCATGTAGACGACATTGCCCGTCTGCTGAAGGTTTTGCAGAGGCTGGTTGAAAATGGCGATACTGTTCTTGTGATTGAGCATAATCTTGATGTCATTAAAGCAGCCGACTATTTAATCGACCTGGGACCTGAAGGCGGAAACGGAGGGGGAGAAATTCTCGCCTCCGGCACTCCTGAACAGCTGGCTGAGGTGGAAGGATCCTACACGGGCCGCTACTTGAAGCCAGTCTTGGAACGGGACAAAGCCCGAATGGAGAAACTGATACAGAAAAAAGAAGCTGTAGCCAAATAACGCATTAAAGAAGCCTTGTCCTGTGCAAGGCTTCTTTTTATTAAGGCCAATCAAAGATAAACGGCCAGCCTTTTCGCATGAAACCGAACGTGAAGGCATACGTATAACTGCTATGGACTATTTTTACATGGAAAAAAGGGAACAGCCTCCCTGGCAGAGTATACCTTTAGGAGGAAGCTGTGCAGAATAGAAGAAACTCTCGGAGGTGCGGAACTTGAAGGAAGAAAGAAAAAGAATATTGAAGCTTGTAGAAGAAGGTAAGCTCTCTGTAGATGAAGCTTTATCTTTAATAGAATCGCTTGAAAGCGAAAGCAAAGAAAAAATGAAAAAGGTCAACCTGGCAAAGGAATATGATTTTTACGAAGAACCAAAGCAGAAAACAGCAGGGATCGGAACAAAGCTGACTGAATGGATCGACACTGCCGTCAAAAAAGTGAAGGAACTGGATATTGATCTTGCATTCGGCAGCTACCTTGACGTTCATCATGTTTACCAAATTCCTGCCCTCCAGGTGAATGAGCTGGATGTTGATCTTATGTATGGAAGCATCAACGTTAAGCCGTGGAACGAAACAGAAATTCGGATAGAGTGTGACGCAAAGATTTACAGAGTCAATACTCTGGAGGAAGCAAGGAACGTTTTTCTTTCCAATATGGAGTGCCGTCCTGAAGGCAGCAGGCTGGCAGTCAGGACCGATAAGAAAAGCATGAAGGTCAATATCACAATGATGGTCCCGCAAAAGGTTTACGAAAAGGCAAAATTTAAACTGTTTAGCGGTCCAATCCGCGGGGAACAGCTATCCTTAAAAGACAGCCAGTCCAAAACAGCCAATGGCGTTATTTCCTTTGTCGGCCTGTCTGGCGAAAAAGCTGAATTTGAAACGGCCAACGGTCAAATTAAACTGGCTCAGCACAGAATAAAAAAGGTAGAAGCTGAAACCATAAACGGCTTAATTGAGACAGCCGGTGAAAGTGAACGGCTAGATCTCCAAAGCTTTAACGGCAATATTGCTGTCCAGGAATTCAACCCTGAGAGCAGTGCCATACACGTGAAAACGACAACGGGAAGCATTGACCTGCAGCTGCCGCTGAACACTGCCGTATCAGGAGAACTTAAATCCAATCTTGGCGCCCTGCATCCATACCTGCAGCAAATGGAAATCATCAGTGAAAAAAATGATGCCATTCAAAAAGAACTGCGCTTTAGAGCCAACACGGCAGAGCAAGGAGAGCTAAATGTATTTGCAGAAACGAAAACAGGCTCTATTACTGCCAAGCATATGATGAGGTGAAACAAATGAAAAGACTGTACCGTTCAAGAAGGGACCGGAAAATGGCCGGTGTTCTCGGAGGAGCTGCCGAACTTCTCGGAATAGACTCCTCCCTCCTTCGAGTCGCATTTATGGTCATTTTTGTGTTTACTGCTTTTTTCCCGCTTGCTTTAATTTATCTTCTTTGGATCTTTATCGTGCCGAATGAAGAGGATGTCCGCCTTGATTAGATGGCTTGTCAGCATCCTCGTTAATGCTCTGATTCTGATCGTTGTCGCCGGATTCTTTAAAGATACTATCTATTTAAGCGGCATCCCTGCCGCCATCCTGGCAAGCTTTATCTTATCAATTGTCAACCTGTTCGTTAAGCCGATTTTAATTTTATTAACCTTGCCTGTTACAGTCCTGACACTCGGCTTATTTCTGTTTGTGATTAATGGAATTTCACTCTGGATCACTCAGGGGATTATGGGGGACTCCTTCAATATCAACGGATTCGGTGCAGCTATTTTAGCTTCTGTTGTGATTTCTTTATTGCATTTATTGATCCAGAAAGGGATTATGGATCCTTTGCAGGAGCGGAGGCAGAGGTAGAGGCTGGGTTGGGGCTTGCGGTTGGGAACCTCTGTCTTCCTCAAACTTTAAATTTAGAGACCTGTCCCCTGTTCCGTTAAAGCAGAAGAGGACAGGGCAGTTAACGTAAAAAGAGCGCCATCTCTATGCTCATTAAGACTGGTGACAGGTCTTTAGAACTTTAACAGATTGAGGGACAGGGACCACTAGGTGATCCCTGTCCTTCTATGCTTTAGTGCACAAGGGGACAAGGGAAGATTTTTAAAAGCCTTGCTGTTCAAGGAGTCTGAGAGACGGGGCCAGGGCTTTATTGCAATAGAGCAGCGGGGGCCAGGTCACTGGTATTTGAGGGGACAGCGGCTTTTGAGTATAGGCAAAAAATTTGTGTAGAGGAAAAAGTGCCTGGCCCCATTTTTTATGGTGACCTGTCCCCTGCTCCTTTAACGCATAGAATGACAGAGACTATAGTGTATTTCCGTAAAGGCACCAGCTGCTGAATGATATGGGGACAGGTCTTTTTCTCATTAACGCACAGAGGGCCAAGTGCCATATAGTCGGTACCTGGCCCTTGCTCCGTTACTGTAATAGGGGACAGAGGCATACTTCTGAAAAGCTTTGAGCAGTCTGTTATTGATAGGAGGGGGGACACAACTTTAGTCAGTTACTGTACTGAGGGACAGGTCACTAAGTGCAGTGGTGCTGTGAGTAAATTGCCACCCCCCAATCAACCAACCCGCCATCACCTCCTCAAAAGCCCATACCTCTCCACAATCCCCTCTGCAATAGCCCAGGCGCATCTCTCCTGATAGGCTGCTGTTCTAAGCAAGCCGGCTTCCTCCTTGTTGGTCATAAATCCGCATTCAACGAGGACAGCCGGCATTTTGGTGTGCTTTAAGACGTAGAAGTCGGCTCCTTTGATTCCCCGGCTTTTCCGGCATGTGGCCGCTGTGAGCTTTTTTTGAAGCAGCTGGGCGAGCTGGAAGGCTTTGAGCGGAAAAGAGGTGTGGACAAAGGTTTCGATTCCGCCTGCTCCGTTCCATGTTTTTCCGTCACCTGAAGCATTGGCATGGATGGAGACAAAGAGGTCGGCATGGTGGCTGTTTGCAAGGGAGGTTCTTTCGCTGAGCGGTACATCTCTTTTGTCTGAGTGAGAAAATAAGACGGCAGTGTTTTGATATTTTTCCAGAAAGATTTTAAGATGATGGGCAACTTCTCTGTTGAATTCGTATTCTCGCATGCCATCGACTGTCCGTTTGCCGGGCGTTGAGTAGCCGTGTCCTGCATCAGCAATAATAAGCATAGGGTAAAGCCTCCTTTAATTGTCTTTTCATCCTTTACATAAAGAAAAAGAGTGTGAAAAGGAGCATGCCTTTTGGAAAAAATATGCTTGTGGTCTTCCTTTTTTTCGCTGGCTCTTCTATATTAAAGGCCATAAGTGCTAAAATAATAAGGTGCTGCTGAAGAAGTGATAGCCCTGGATGGATTTTGTCAGGGCTTGAAATATATTTTAAAAGGAGGCAGACAAATTGCCGAAAGTCTGTACAAAAGATTTGATGCAGAAGTTTAATTTAGAATTGATTTGCGGAGAAGAGGGCATTAACCGCCCGATTACGACGAGTGATTTATCACGGCCGGGAATTGAGTTGGCCGGCTACTTCAATTATTACCCTGAGGAAAGAGTTCAGATTCTTGGGAAAACAGAGCTTTCTTTTTTTGAAAAATTGACTCAGGAGGAGAAGGTAAACCGGATGAATTCCCTTTGTACACCGGCTACCCCTGCTGTCATTGTGTCAAGAGGGCTTGATATTCCCGAGGAGCTGATTGTTGCTTCAGAGGAGAGGGAAGTGCCTGTACTGCGTTCGCCCCTGAAGACGACCCGCCTTTCCAGCCATTTGACGAACTTTCTTGAAGGAAAGCTCGCTCCAACGACAGCGATTCATGGAGTATTGGTTGATGTTTATGGTGTGGGTGTGCTGATTACAGGAAAAAGCGGTGTAGGTAAGAGTGAAACGGCGCTGGAGCTTGTGAAGAGAGGGCACAGGCTTGTGGCGGATGATTGCGTTGAGATCCGCCAGGAGGATCAGGATACATTGATCGGCAATGCGCCTGATTTGATCGAGCATTTGCTGGAAATCAGAGGTCTTGGCATTATCAATGTAATGACGCTGTTCGGAGCTGGTGCTGTTCGCAGCAATAAGCGCATTACGCTTGTAATCAATCTCGAAATTTGGGATTCAAAGAAGCAGTATGACAGGGTTGGGCTTGATGAAGAAAAAATGAAAATTATAGATACCGATATTCAAAAGCTCACAGTTCCAGTAAGACCAGGCCGAAACCTGGCTGTTATCATTGAGGTGGCTGCCATGAATTTCAGGCTGAAGCGTATGGGTGTTAATGCGGCTGAGCAGTTTACAGATAAGCTTGCCGGTGTGATTAATGAAAAATAGATTGTTCAGGAGCTGAAACAGATGGAGTCTATACACCCTTTAAATCCGATCGCATTTGAAATCGGTTCACTGCGTGTTCATTGGTACGGCATTATTATCGGGTTCGGAGCGCTGCTCGGTCTTTGGGTAGCGATGAGAGAAAGCGAAAGAAGAGGCATGAATAAGGATATTTTCGTAGATCTTGTGCTTTTTGCTATCCCGATTGCCATTGTTTGCGCAAGAGCTTATTATGTTCTATTTGAATGGGGCTATTATTCGAAACATCCTGCTGAGATTCCGCAGATTTGGAACGGCGGGCTTGCCATTCATGGCGGGTTAATCGGCGCTGTCATAACGGGAATTATATTCGCGCGCATTCGGAAAGTTTCGTTTTGGAAGCTGGCAGATATTGCGGCACCAAGCATTTTGATCGGCCAGGCAATCGGGAGATGGGGAAATTTCATGAATCAGGAAGCCCATGGCGGACCTGTTTCACGCGCTTTCTTGGAAAATCTCCACCTTCCGCAGTTTATCATTAACCAGATGTACATAGACGGAACGTACTATCATCCGACTTTTTTATACGAATCATTATGGAGCCTTGCCGGCATCATCCTGCTGCTGTTCCTGAGAAGAGTGAATCTTCGCCGGGGCGAGATGTTTCTTACTTATCTGATTTGGTACTCTGTCGGACGGTTCTTTATTGAAGGAATGCGCACAGACAGTCTGATGCTGACTTCTACGCTCCGGATTGCCCAGGTGATTTCACTTGTTCTGATTGCAGCGGCGATCATTTTAATCATCGTGAGAAGAGCAGCAGGAATGGCGAAGGAGCACTATTTGGATGCACCGGGCGAAGCGAAGGGGAGATAGTGTTGTCCAGTTTTAAAAAAGGACTGCAGGCAGGCTTAACGACAACTTGGACGCTTGGAAAGGTGATCTTTCCCATTACAATTTTGATAGGGATTTTGCGCCATACGCCTGTTATTGATTGGATTGTGAAGCTGATTGCGCCGTTAATGGCCCTGTTCGGCCTTCCGGGAGAAGCGGCGATTCCGCTTGTTCTCGGAAATTTGCTGAATTTGTATGCCGGTATTGCAGGTATTCTGACACTGTCACTTTCAGTGAAAAGTGTCTTTATTCTGGCGGTCATGCTTTCCTTTTCCCATAACCTGCTCATTGAATCGACAGTTGCTTCAAGGGTGGGAATTAAAATATGGGTGATTGTGCTGGTTAGAATGGGATTGGCACTCGTTTCGGCGGCTGTGATTAACCTCGTCTGGCACGGCGGGAGCGAAACTGCCCAGTACGGCATGATTTCGAACCAGGGAGCAGCGCCTGGCAGCTGGGGAGGAATTGTACTTGAGGCCATAACAAAGGGCGCTCTCGGTGTGCTGCAGCTGGCAGCGATTGTTATTCCGCTTATGGTTGTGATTCAGTACTTGAAGGATTATGGCTTTTTAAATAAGCTTTCAAAATGGCTGGCCCCTTTTACAAGACTTCTTGGCATGAGGGAAAACACCTCCATGACGCTTGTTGCAGGCCTCACAATCGGTCTCGCGTATGGAGCGGGCGTTATGATTCAGGCTGTAAAGGACGATGGCGTGAGCAAAAGGGACATCACGCTTGCTTTTATCTTTCTCGTGTCGTGCCATGCAGTTGTGGAGGACACGCTTATCTTTGTTCCGCTTGGGATACCGGTCTGGCCTCTGCTGTTAATCAGGCTTCTTACAGCTGTGCTTTTGACAGTAATCGTGGCAAGGCTTTGGACAGGGCGGAACCAATCAGCAGGAAAGGACAGCAAATATGAAACTAACTACGATTCTCTTTGACTTGGACGGAACTTTAATCAACACGAATGATTTAATTATCGAGTCATTTCTCTATACCCTGAATGAATATTATCCAGGGAAATATCAGCGCGAGGACGTGCTTCCGTTTATGGGGCCGACTTTGCATGAAACCTTTTCTGAGATGAACCCGGAAAAAACGGAAGAAATGATCAAGGTTTACCGGAAATTCAACCACGAGCAGCATGACAGGCTTGTAAAAGAGTTCGACACCGTTTTCGAAACGGTGAGAACACTGAAGGAAAATGGCTTTAAGCTGGGCATTGTAACAACGAAAATTCTTGATACTGTCACAATGGGGCTGAATTTAACCAATCTCGGGCAGTTCTTCGAAGTGGTTGTGACACTTGATGATGTGGTACATGCAAAGCCGCATCCTGAGCCTGTGCTGCTTGCTTTGGAAAAGCTCGGCTCCCGTCCGGAAGAAGCGATCATGGTCGGAGACAACCATCATGATATTGAATCAGGGAAAAATGCCGGCACATTAACAGCAGGTGTTGCCTGGACAGCAAAGGGCGAGGAATATTTGCTCTCCTTCAAACCAGATTATATGCTTCAAAGAATGAGTGATTTGCTTGATATTGCCGGAGTGAACGAAGTTGAGGAAAACTG
This sequence comes from Metabacillus kandeliae, assembly GCF_021166585.1. Lineage (GTDB taxonomy): Bacteria > Bacillota > Bacilli > Bacillales > Bacillaceae > Metabacillus_B > Metabacillus_B kandeliae. The sequence goes on along the minus strand of NZ_JAJOZE010000010.1, from coordinate 17,435 downwards.
AGCGCTATCCTGTAGAAGGAGCCAACTCCTTGTGGCATATTTATAAAACCGTTCCGTTTTGGAAGGTTGTCCGCAATTTTATCGTCATTCAGGCGGCAAGGTACACCCCCTTTCTGGCAATGAAAAATGCCATGTACCAGAATTTCCTCGGCGTAAAGATAGGAGATCAAACCTCTTTTGCACTGATGGTGATGCTGGATATCATGTTTCCGGAAAAAATCACCGTTGGAAGAAATACGGTGATCGGCTACAATACAACCATTCTGGCTCACGAGTATTTAATTAAAGAATACAGACTTGGCAATGTCTTGATTGGCGATGAAGTGCTGATCGGCGCCAACACGACGATTCTGCCGGGCGTGGTGATCGGCGACGGTGCTGTTGTATCAGCTGGAACGCTAGTGCATAAAGATGTTCCGGCCGGTTCCTTTGTCGGCGGCAATCCAATGAGGATTATTTATACAGCAGATGAGATGGAAAAACGCGTTTTAACAGAACCTGATGGACAGTGAAAGCTGTCGATCAGGTTTTTTTATTTACAGCATATTCCCTCTAGCTAAATACCCAAATTTGGTTATAATAAGAAAGAACTAATATTCAAATTTGAGTAATTAATGGAGGGGAGCCTGAAATGGTTTCGACAGAAAAACAAACCCGTATTATTGTTGCGGGACTCTTGCTTGGCATCTTTATGTCAGCCATGGACAATACCATCGTGGCAACAGCAATGGGGAAAATTATCTCTGACCTTGGCGGGCTGGATAAGTTTGTTTGGGTCACATCTGCTTATATGGTGACCGTTATGGCCGGTATGCCGATTTTTGGCAAGCTGTCAGATATGTATGGGAGAAAACGGTTTTTTATCTTTGGCCTTACCGTTTTTCTCATTGGGTCTGCGCTTTGCGGAACGGCTGACAGTATTGTGCAGCTCAGTCTGTACAGAGCCTTGCAGGGAGTGGGAGGCGGTGCGCTTCTGCCGATTGCCTTTACCATCGTATTTGATATTTTTCCTCCTGAAAAGCGCGGGAAAATGACAGGCTTGCTTGGCGCAGTGTTCGGCGCTTCAAGTGTCATCGGTCCGCTGCTGGGAGCATATATCACAGAATATATCGGCTGGAATTGGATTTTTTATGTGAACGTGCCGATCGGTTTGGTATCTTTAGTTTTGATTTCCCGTTTCTATAAGGAATCACAAAGCCGTAAAGATCAGAAGATTGACTGGGCTGGAGCTGCTGCACTTGTTGTTTCGGTTGTCAGCCTGATGTTTGCCATAGAGCTTGGCGGCAAGGAATATGCCTGGTCATCAGTGCAGATTATTTCCCTGTTCGTTATTTTTGCTGCAGCGCTTATTCTGTTTTTCTTTGTGGAAAAGAGAGCGAAGGAGCCGATCATCTCATTTTGGATGTTCAAACGGCGCTTATTCGCTTCCTCACAGATCCTGGCGTTTTTCTACGGCGCTACATTTGTTATTTTAACGGTATTCATCCCGATTTTCGTTCAGGCTGTGTACGGAGGTTCTGCCACCAATGCAGGGCTGATTTTGACGCCGATGATGCTCGGTTCCGTTGCGGGAAGCGCGATTGGCGGTATTTTTCAGACAAAAACAAGCTTCCGGAACTTAATGATCATTTCTGTCTTTTCGTTTGCAGCAGGCATGGCGCTGCTTGGAACGATGCATCCTGACACACCACGCTTTATGCTGACGGTGTTTATGATTTTAACGGGATTCGGTGTAGGCTTCAGCTTCTCCCTGCTGCCTACGTCTTCAACGCACAATCTGGAGCCGCAATTCAGAGGCTCTGCTAACTCTACAAACTCCTTTGCAAGGTCGCTTGGCATGACAATTGGGGTCAGCGTTTTTGGGAGCATCCAGAGCAATGTGTTTGCCAGCGAGCTGAAAAAAGGATTCGAAGGAATGGGTGGAGCATCACAAGGGTCATTCCCTCAGCTCTCAAACCCGAGTGCGGTTTTTCAGTCCAGTGCCCGCAATGCCATTCCGCCGCAAATACTGGATAAAATTGTTGAAGCTATGTCATCTTCTATTACGTATGTATTTATGCTGGCCCTTATCCCGATTGCATTTGCAATTGCTGCCGTCTTTTTTATGGGCAATGAGCGGATTACAGTTCCTCAAACAGCAAAGATAAAACCAGAAAAAGCGGCTGTACAGGAATAGCGCCGCAGTTAAACAGAGGTGAACGCGAGAATGAGCGTTAAACTGGTCATATTGGGCTTATTGCTTGAAGGTGATAAGCATCCATATGAAGTCCAGCAAATCATCCATGATAGGCAAATGCAGCATTACATCAAATTAGCCAGCGGCTCCCTCTATTATGCTTTTGAAACGCTTGAGCAAAAACAATTTGTAAAAGTGGTAGATGTGATCCGGGACAACAGCAGGCCGGAAAGAACAGTTTACAGCATTACAGATTCGGGGAGGCGCGAATTTGAAAAGCTTTACTTTCAGCAGCTGATGAAAAAAGAGCATATGGAGCGGCCGATTTTTGCGGTGCTGTCATTTGCGGGGTATATCGACCAGGAGAAGCTGTCACAGGCGCTGCTTCGGAAAAAAGAAGATACAGCTGCTTACCTGGACAAAATGAAAAAGCTCTACAAGTTTTTAAAGCCTGATAAATCAGTAGCCAATCTTGCTGTTGTCATGAGGGTCATTCTCCATTTAAAGACTGAACTGCTATGGCTGGACCGGCTGCAGCAAGCAGCTGAAAATGGCGAACTGACTAAGAATAATACAGAATACTTCACCCAGGTGGAGGAGTTTCTGGATCTGATGTAGGAAGGCCGTTTGCGGTCTTCCTATTTTTTGAAAAAAGCAATTTGGCGGTTATCAGCGGCGCATAAAGCTTGAAAGCGGCGCATAACAGTAAAAAGCCGCGCATAAAAGACAGAGCCCGCGCCCGCGCATAAAAGAAATATATTAGCAAGAAAGATCCTTACTTAGCCGATTTGCGCTTCTTAAAAGAAAGAAATATCATCTCTCAAGAGACGCCTCTCCCATTATTAAAAAAGGAACTTCGCAAAAAATGTCGAACTGGATATACTAAACCGGAAGCATCCCCAAAAAGAAGGGATGCTTTTTTACATAAAAGGGGTAAAAGTAAAGACTTGAAACCGTTTCTTTATTTTGATAGCATGGTAACATATTAGCGAGTTAAAGCATTCAGAAGATTCGGAGGTGTGCAGGAAATTGTATATGTTTGAAAAGCCTCTTGGGATGAGGGATACGATGCCCTCTGTGTATAAATCGAAAAAGAAGCTGAGGGAAAGCCTGCAGAAAGAGATCAGCCAGTGGGGCTTTGATTTTATTGAAACGCCGACGCTTGAATTTTATGAAACGGTCGGGGTTCAGTCGGCGATTTTAGATCAGCAGCTGTTCAAGCTGCTTGACAGGCAGGGCCATACCCTTGTCCTGAGACCGGATATGACTGCACCAATCGCACGGATTGCGGCATCCAAACTGTATAAAAACCAAAACCCGCTCCGGATTGCGTATTTGGCGAATGTGTTCAGGGCTCAGCAGCATGAAGGCGGCAGACCTGCGGAATTTGAACAAATGGGAACCGAATTGATTGGTGACGGCTCCACTTATGCTGATGCGGAAATGATCGCTTTGCTTGTGTCCGTTCTGCAGGCAGCAGGTTTGAAGGATTTCTCCATTGCGATCGGCCATATTGGTTTTGCCGATGCTCTGTTCAAGGAAATTCTCGGCAATCAGGAACGGGCAGACCGTCTGCGCCGCTATCTTTATGAAAAAAACTATGTTGGATACCGCGAGCATGTGAAGGAATTGCCGCTGTCTTCGATCGATAAACAGCGCTTGCTTGCTTTTCTTGTCCTGCGGGGAGGAATAGAAAAGGCAGATGAGGCCCTTGCGATCTCTGAGATGCCTGAAGGCCGTGCAGCCATTGCAGAAATTAAGGAGCTTTGGTCCGCTCTTCTGGATTATGGCGTTACAGAATATATAAAGCTTGATTTAAATATTGTCAGCCACATGAGCTACTATACAGGTGTTCTGTTTGAGGTCTATGCAAGCCAGATTGGCTTTCCGCTTGGTAATGGAGGGCGTTATGATCAGCTTCTTGGAAAATTTGATGCTCCTGCTCCTGCAACAGGATTCGGCATCCATCTGGACAGGCTGCTTGAGGCGCTGGGAGAATCAGAAGAACCGGTCAGCAAGCACTGCATTATTTACAGCAGTGAGCGGGCAAAAGAAGCGATTGAATATGCAGCAGCCCTCAGAAGAGACGGACTGGAAACGGTTTTGCAGCATATTAAAGGTATTCAAAACCTGGACGATTTTACCAAAAGCTTTAAGGATGTCAGTTATTTTATCGGAACAAGGAAGGAGGGGAGCTTGTGAGCAGTATGCTGACCATTGCCATGCCAAAGGGAAGAATATTCGAAGAAGCAGCGGATTTGCTCCGGAAAGCAGGATACAGGCTTCCTCCTGAATTTGATGATTCGAGAAAGCTCATTCTTGATATTCCGGAGGAAAACCTGCGTTTTTTCCTCGCAAAGCCGATGGATGTGTCCACTTATGTGGAATACGGGGTAGCAGATGCCGGAATTGCCGGAAAAGATGTGCTGCTTGAAGAAGAGCGGGATGTATACGAAGTGCTGGATTTGAAAATAAGCCGCTGCCACCTGGCTGTTGCCGGTGTTCCCGGTACAAAGCTGAATGATGTTGCTCCGAAAATTGCGACGAAATATCCTGGAGTTGCCTCAAGCTTTTACAGAGGAAAAGGCGAGCAAGTGGAGATTATCAAGCTGAACGGTTCTATTGAGCTTGCGCCGCTTGTCGGCCTTGCCGACAGGATTGTTGATATTGTATCCACAGGGAGAACGCTGAAAGAAAACGGGCTTGTGGAATATGAAAAAATTGCTGAAGTGACCTCAAGGCTGATCGTCAATCCTGTCAGCTACCGGATGAAGGACAAGCAGATTGATCTGCTCGTCAGCAGATTATCCAGTGTGACGGAGGAGATGGGGCAATGATGAAAATACTCAGGCTGAATGACAAAGACAGGCCATCATTAAAAAGATCTTTAGATAACGGTACCGAAGAGCAGCGGAATGCCGTAAAAACGATTATTGAAAAAGTAAGAAAATCCGGTGATGAAGCAGTTCTGTCCTATACAGAAGCTTTTGATGCGGTAAAGCTTGAAACACTCCATGCCGGCCCTGAAGAAATGAAGCGGGGCTATGACCAGCTTGATGATCAGCTGAAGCAGGTTTTGGAAGAAGCAGCTGAAAATATCCGCTTTTTTCATCGGCAGCAAAAGCAAAAGTCCTGGTTTACAACAGATGAAAAGGGGACGATGCTTGGCCAAAAGCTGACGCCGCTTGATTCAGTCGGAGTTTATGTACCCGGTGGAACAGCAGCATACCCTTCGTCAGTACTGATGAATGTGATCCCTGCCCAGGAAGCGGGTGTGAAGCGGATTGTCCTTGCGTCACCTCCATCAAAATCCGGTTCCCTTCCGGACGGTGTTCTTGCGGCAGCCTATATTCTCGGTGTAACTGAGATTTATACGGCAGGGGGAGCACAGGCTGTTGCAGCACTTGCCTATGGAACAGAAAGCCTTCTGCCTGTTGATAAAATTGTCGGCCCGGGAAATATTTATGTAGCCCTTGCAAAGCGGGAGGTGTTTGGAACTGTTGATATTGACATGATTGCAGGTCCAAGCGAAATTGTGGTGCTTGCGGATCGGACGGCAAAGGCGAATGAAATTGCCGCTGATCTTCTCTCACAGGCTGAGCATGACAGAATGGCTTCAAGTGTTCTTGTGACAGATTCAATGGAGCTTGCTGAACAGGTTCAATCAGAAATCAGCCATCAGCTTGAAACACTCCCGCGAAAAGAGATTGCGGAAGCCTCCATTCAGCAATATGGCTGCATTTTTACAGCTGGCAGCCTTGATGAAGCCGTGGACGCCGTAAATGAACTGGCTCCTGAGCATCTCGAAATTTTAACAGAGCAGCCGCTCGAGCTGCTCGGCAAAATCCGCCATGCTGGCGCCATTTTTCTCGGCCGTTACAGCTCAGAGCCTGTTGGGGATTATTTTGCCGGTCCGAATCATGTGCTTCCGACAAACGGCACTGCACGTTTTTCCAGCCCGCTGAATGTGGATGATTTTATGAAAAAATCAAGCGTGATTTATTACAGCAAAGCAGCTTTTGAGGAAAATGCTTTAAAGATCGCTGCGTTTGCGAGATATGAAGGTTTGGATGCCCATGCAAGGGCAATTGAAGAGAGACTGAAGTAGGGAGGCTTTTTGGATGACAAGAACAGCAGAGATTACCCGGAATACGAACGAAACGAAAATCACAGCCCAGCTTGCCATAGATGGAGAAGGCAAAGCAGAGCTGGATACAGGCGTTCCATTTCTGACTCATATGCTCGATCTTTTCGCGCGCCACGGACATTTCGATTTAATGGTAAAAGCAGATGGCGATACAGAAGTGGATGACCATCATACAACAGAGGACATCGGCATCTGCCTTGGCTACCTGTTCAGGGAAGCGCTTGGGGATAAAAAAGGCATCAAGCGCTACGGCTCAGCCCTTATTCCGATGGATGATGCGCTGGCACAGGTTGTCGTTGATCTCAGCAACAGGCCGCATTTTGAAATGAAAGGTTCTTTTCCAAGTGCAAAGACAGGCACTTTTGATACAGAGCTTGTTTATGAATTTCTTTGGAAATTCGCCCTTGAGGCTCGAATCAACCTGCATGTGATCATTCATTACGGACAAAACACACACCATATGATTGAAGCTGTTTTTAAAGCGATGGCCCGCGCGCTTGATGAAGCCGTTGTAATTGATCCGCGCGTAAAAGGTGTGCCATCAACGAAAGGAATGCTGTAGATGATTGGCATTATCGATTACGGCATGGGAAACATCTTCAGTGTCAGAAAGGCAATGGAGCGGATGGACGTTCCTTATTTTGTCTCCTCTGACCAGGCTGAATTAGAAGGGGCTGACAGCTATCTTCTGCCAGGGGTGGGCTCTTTCAAGGATGCGATGGATCATTTGAGAATGACCCGGCTGGATGAATTTATCCATCAGATGGTGAAAAAGGGGAAACCGCTTCTTGGGATCTGTCTCGGCATGCAGCTTCTGTTTGAATCCAGTGAAGAAAACGGCTTTTCTAATGGCCTTTCCCTCTTGAGGGGAACATGCAGAAGAATACCGGAAAGCGGGCTGAAGGTTCCGCACATGGGGTGGAATTCACTCCAGTTTCAAAAGGAAAGTCCTATTTTAGCAGGAGTAGAGAATAAGGATTTTGCTTATTTTGTTCACTCCTACTATGTGGAGAACCTTGAAGAAGGCACATTGCTCGCAAAAGCATCCTATGGAGTGGATGTTCCTGCTGTTGTCGGCAAAAACCTTGTATACGGAACGCAGTTTCATCCGGAAAAAAGCAGCCATGCAGGTCTTCAGATTCTTAAAAACTTTGCTGCTCTGGCGGAAAAGAGGGTGAACGCATGACATTCGAGCTCTATCCTGCGATTGATATGAGAAATGGCAAGTGTGTGCGCCTTTTGCAGGGAGATTATAATAAGGAAACAGTTTACGGGGATTCCCCTTTTGACATGGCAGCCCTTTTTGCAGAAGAAGGGGCGCGCTGGGTACATATGGTGGACCTTGACGGTGCAAAGGAAGGCAGAAGGGTAAACCATGAACATGTGCGTCTGGCAGCAGAAAAGCTGAACGTGAAGATCCAGGTTGGAGGGGGCATCCGTTCCGAAGAAGATGCGGCCTGGTATCTGGAAAGAGGGGTTGCACGGGTGATTCTCGGCAGCTCAGCTATTTCCAACCCTGCATTTGTGAAAAAGATGCTGAGGGAATACGGCAGCAAAATTGCGATCGGTCTTGATGCAAAGGATGGCTATGTGTCAACAGAAGGCTGGCTGAAAACCTCAAGCCTGAAAGCGGCTGAGCTTGGACAAGAGCTCGCAGGGCATGGAGCTGAAACCTTTATTTTTACCGATATAGCAACAGACGGCATGCTGTCAGGCCCTAATACAGAAGCCGTTGCTTCTCTTGCTGAGGCTACTGGAAAAGAAGTGATTGCTTCAGGAGGCGTCAGCAGCATTCAGGATTTGCTTGTTTTAAAAGAGCACGCCGGCAAGGGAGTTGGCGGTGCTATTATTGGTAAAGCTCTTTACGAAAAGCGGTTCTCTCTGCAGGATGCATTAAGGGAGGCTGGTGGGCAGTGATTACAAAGCGAATCATCCCCTGTCTTGATGTAAAGGACGGCCGGGTCGTAAAAGGCGTGCAGTTTGTGGAGCTCAGAGATGCGGGAGACCCTGTTGAGCTCGCAGCCTTTTACGATAAAGAAGGGGCAGATGAACTCGTATTCCTTGATATTTCCGCTTCACATGAAGGCAGGAAGACAATGGTGCACGTTGTGGAAGAAACGGCTGCAAGGCTTGCGATTCCTTTTACAGTGGGCGGAGGCATTAATACGTTAGTGGATATGAAAAATATTTTAAGGGCAGGAGCGGACAAGGTTTCCTTAAATACAGCCGCCGTTTTGAATCCTGAGCTGATTTCAGAAGGATCCCGGTTTTTCGGTTCACAGTGCATTGTGGTTGCCATAGATGCGAAATTTGATGGGGCATTCGGTGAATACCGCGTTTACACCCATGGCGGGAGAAAAGAAACAGAGTGGGAAGCTTCTGCCTGGGCAAAGGAAGCTGCTGCAAGAGGGGCAGGGGAAATTCTTTTAACAAGCATGGACCAGGACGGAGCCAAGTCAGGGTTTAACCTGGAGCTGACAAGGCTTGTCAGCGAGTCGGTTTCCATCCCTGTCATCGCTTCAGGCGGTGCGGGAAATGCAGATCATTTTTACGAAGCGTTTATAGAGGGAAAAGCAGACGCAGCCCTTGCCGCCTCGATTTTTCATTATAAAGAAACCTCTGTTAAAGAAGTGAAGAAAGAGCTAAAGGAAAGGGGAGTGAGAATCCGATGAAAGCAGATGAAATTAAGTTTGACGAAAAGGGACTTGTGCCAGCCATCATTCAGGATGCAGCAAGCAAAGAAGTGCTGACGCTTGCTTATATGAATAAAGAAGCGTTTGAAAAAACGTCAGAAACAAAGGAAACCTGGCTCTACAGCCGTTCCAGACAGGAGCTCTGGCATAAAGGGGAAACCTCAGGCAACACACAAAAGGTGCTCGAAATCCGCTATGACTGCGATCAGGATGCCGTTCTTCTTCTCGTTGAACCGAATGGCCCCGCCTGCCATACAGGGGATTATTCCTGCTTTAAAGGAAGCGGAACAGCTAAGAGCGGCCGTTTTGATATTTTCAATACACTTGAAAAGGTCATTGCTTCACGGGAAGCGGAAATGCCTGAGGGCGCTTATACGACTTACCTCTTTACTGAAGGTGTGGACAAGATATTAAAGAAAGTCGGAGAAGAGGCAGCAGAGGTTATTATTGCTTCAAAGAACAGAAATCATGAAGAATTAAAGTGGGAAGCCGCTGATTTGCTTTTCCATCTCATGGTGCTGCTGAGGGAGCAAAAGCTGCCTCTTGATGAAGTGCTGAAGGTGCTCGAAGAAAGGCATAACAGCTGATTCTCAAAAAGAATATAAAACTTATTTCACTAAAGGGGTGGGCAAACAAGCTCAGCCCCTTTTAAAATAGTAAAAGAACGGAGAGAATAGCTGAAAAAGGAAATCTTTTGTCATAATTGTTTTTTCATGGATAAGTGACACCATACCTATTGTGTGAAAATAAATTTATGGTATACTTACGTACGGTTAAATGTAAGAAATGGAGGATTTTCGTGGGGAAACATATATATGAAAGACAGCAAAAAGCGCAAGTTGTCCCTTTTTTCCAGGACGGACATTATTACCTGAAAAAGGGTCTAAAGGCTTATCGTGAACGCAATGTCCAAAAAGCCTGCAAGCTTTTAAGGCGTGCAGCGGACCTGGAGCCGGACCATTCCACTATTCTATCTCAATTTGCGATTGTCCTCACAGAATTGGGGAACTATCACGAATCAAATGATATTTTAAAAAAGATTCTGGATCGCGTTGATCCTGAAATGATTGAATGCCATTATTTTATGGCCAATAATTTTGCCCACCTCGGATTATTCCATGAAGCATATAAAAATGCAGCACTCTATTCAGAAAAGGATCCAGACGGCGAATTTTCCGGTGATAATGAAGATTTGATGGATCTTCTGATGATAGAAGGCGAAGAAGAAGGCATCGGATTTGAAGGCAATGATGACCTGATTATGAAGCAGGACCATGCCAGGGCGATGCTTGAAAAAGGTGAATTAGACGAAGCCATCAAGCTCCTGAAGGAGATTACCGCAGAATATCCCGAATTTTGGTCTGCCTACAATAACCTTTCCCTCGCCTACTTTTATTCCGGAGATGTAGAAAAAGCAAAAGAGAATTTAGAGGTTGTTCTTGAGAAAAATCCGGGGAACCTGCATGCTTTCTGCAATCTGCTCGTTTTTTACTACTATGAGCGGCAGGACGATCTCGTACAGGAACTGGTTGACAAGCTCTCAAATGTTCATCCGATTTTAGTCGAACACCGCTACAAGCTGGGGGCGACCTTTGCGCTTGTCGGAAATTACAGCCTTGCCTACAAATGGCTCCGATCCCTGCACAAACAGGGCTTTGAAGGGGACGATACCTTCTTTTACTGGCTCTCTTACTCTGCTTTCTACACCGGCCGTGAGGAGATTGCCAAAAATGCCTGGGAGCGTGTTTTGGAAGAAAATCCGTCCAAAAAGGGCTCCGAGCCATGGAACGAAGAAAATGCACAGGACAGGAAAACAGTTGAACACCGTCTGACACTTGTTTTTCTTGCTGCACAGGCGAAAAAGTTTGAAGAAATTAAAGAATTTGAAGCGCTTGTTCCGCAGTCGCCGATCGAAAAGCGGTTTATTTCGCTTTCCTTGTCAGAGCAGACTCTTGCAGCAGGTGAAGATGATGCTGTCTTTATGTTCAGAGCAGCCCAGCTCCTTTACCGCCAGCTGCTGACAGCTGAAGAAAAGCCTTATTTGTTTCTGTTTGAAGCCATGCTGAAAGCAAGGAAAAAAGAAAAAAACCTGAAGAACTATCACGCGTGGGCAGCAGCTGTTTTTTATCTGTTTGGCGCTGGCCATGCGGGCAGGCTAACGAAATCAGCCGCAGCTGAAAAGTTCGGAGTATCAGTTGCAACGCTGACAAAATACGAACGGGTTATTCAATCACTTTAGGCCCAAGCAAAATATTGGCATGATGACGCCTTATTTAATAGGATAATGAAAGGGAATACTATTCATTATCAAACATCCCATTGATGATTCATGAAGAGCAATGGATCGAACAAGGAGTGAGCACCATGTCTGAAGAAAAAATTTATGATGTCATCGTCGCGGGAGCAGGTCCGGCTGGAATGACTGCGGCTGTATATACTTCAAGGGCAAATATGTCCACATTGATGATTGAAAGAGGCGTTCCGGGCGGCCAGATGGCCAACACGGAAGAAGTGGAAAACTATCCGGGATTTGATCATATTCTTGGTCCTGAACTTTCTACAAAAATGTTTGACCATGCGAAAAAGTTCGGAGCGGAATACGCATATGGCGACATTAAAAGCATTGTGGACGAAGGCGAGTACAAAGTTGTCAAAGCTGGAAACAAGGAATACAAAACGCGCGCTATCATTATCTCCACAGGCGCTGAGTATAAAAAAATTGGCGTTCCCGGTGAAAAAGAACTCGGCGGACGCGGAGTATCCTATTGCGCAGTTTGTGACGGAGCATTCTTCAAAAACAGAGAGCTTGTCGTAGTAGGCGGCGGAGATTCAGCTGTTGAGGAAGGCGTCTATTTAACCCGCTTTGCTTCAAAAGTAACCATTGTCCATCGCCGCGATCAGCTGCGCGCACAGAAAATTCTGCAGCAGCGGGCTTTTGACAATGAAAAAGTGGAATTCATCTGGAACCATACCGTAAAAGAAATTCACGAAGAAAACGGCAAAGTCGGCAGTGTAACGCTTGTTAACACAATTACTGGCGAAGAGCAGCCATTCAAAGCAGACGGCGTCTTTATCTACATTGGACTTGTACCGCTTTCCAAGCCGTTCGAAAGTCTTGGCATTACTAACGCCAACGGCTACATCGAAACAAACGAGCTTATGGAAACAAAGGTGCCCGGCATTTTCGCTGCTGGAGACATCCGCGAAAAAGCACTCCGCCAAATCGTCACTGCAACAGGTGATGGAAGTATTGCTGCGCAAAGCGCTCAGCACTATGTAGAAGAATTGGCAGAGCAGCTGAAAGCTGTAAAAGAAGCCTAATTTAAAATTTTACAGATTTTCCAGCTAATTCGTAATTATGTTTTAACCATGCTGTAACACCGCTGCAACAATCGTGGGGTAATATATAAGTAGTAATTGACCCCCTTTTATAAAATAACTTTGAGCGCAGGTACCCTTTCCTGTGCTCCTTTTTTTGTGTGTTTTCTTATTTAGACAGGCAAAAAGAGGGGACGAAGGGGCCCTGTCCAATTTGGCTGTTGATTTCCGTTTCAGTCGGCCGCTTTCCGCGGGGCGGGCGGTGAGCCTCCTCGGCGCCTCAGCTCCTGCGGGGTCTCACCTGTCCCGCTGCTCCCGCAGGAGTCGGCCGCCTTCCACTCCAATCAACAGGTGTGTAGAATCAGCATTCTTTTTCTACATAGCCTTATTAAAAGAGGACAAAAAAATACCCGTGTTCTTATTTCTATATGCAGAGAATCATCCAGTATAATTGCCAGCCTAAATCAGATAACCACAGCTAAAAATATTCATTAGCTGCCAAGCCGGGAACCTAAAATCCAGCCCATCTAAAATTAACCTCCAACTCTGAAACACTATCTCCTCAAAAAAACTTGCCTAAATAACTGAAACCTGCCCGGCAATTTGCCGTAATGAAGAAAGAAGAGATTTTTTACCCATCAATTGTAAAGAAGTCCTCACAGCCTGTTCATTGTGAGTGTTCCGCTAACATAGTATAATATAAAAGGATTTTATGTTTTCGACAAAGTTTGAGGTGAAGGACATTGCAGAGAGTAACGAATTGTGTTTTGCGTGACGGCAATAAGGTCCTGCTGCTTCAAAAGCCGAGAAGAGGCTGGTGGGTAGCTCCGGGCGGCAAAATGGAGCAGGGAGAATCTGTGAAAGAGTCTGTCACCCGTGAATTCCGTGAAGAAACGGGCATAGAGCTGCTAAATCCGGAAATCAGAGGAATCTTTACCATTTTGATTGAAGAAGATGGCCGCATTGTTTCCGAATGGATGATGTACACGTTTTATGCTGATCAATACAGCGGCGATAACAATGACGAATCCGAAGAAGGAAAGCTTGAGTGGCATGGAGCAGGTGAGATACAGCATCTCCCGATGGCTCCAGGCGATTATCATATTTTTGAATTTATGCTGAAGGATTCAGGCGTTGTTTATGGAACCTTTACGTATACAAAGGATTTTGAACTGATTGGTTACCGGCTTGATCCGGCCGGCAATTAACTTAATGGCTGCAGAGCAGCAGCGGGAGGGGGATATGATGGAACTGATCGGCAGCAATGATACAGCGCATGAGCAGGAATCACAAACACCTGCGGATATTCAGATGATTATTATTACCGGGATGTCAGGTGCAGGCAAAACAGTGGCCATCCAAAGCTTTGAAGACTTAGGTTTCTTTTGCGTTGACAACCTTCCTCCTACACTTTTGCCCAAATTTTTAGAGCTGATGAAAGAATCCGGCTCGAAAATGAACAAGGTGGCACTTGTGATGGACCTGCGCGGCAGAGAGTTTTTTGACAGCCTGTTTCAAGCTTTAGATGATATTTCAGAGTCTACATGGATTACACCGCAGATTCTATTCTTGGATGCAAAGGATTCAGCGCTTGTCACACGGTATAAGGAAACCCGCCGTTCACACCCGCTTGCCTCAACAGGACTGCCCCTTGAAGGCATCCGGATTGAACGCGAGCTTCTAGAAGAGCTGAAGGGCCGGGCACAGCTGATTTTTGACACTTCTGAGCTGAAGCCGCGCGAACTGAGAGAAAAAATCCTCAGCCGCTTTGCTTCCAGCATAGAACAGACATTTACGGTGAATGTGATGTCATTCGGGTTTAAATACGGCATTCCGATTGATGCGGATCTCGTATTTGATGTCAGATTTTTGCCGAACCCGCATTACATCGAGCATATGAGACTGCAGACAGGTCTTGAGGAAGAGGTTTCTTCCTATGTGCTGAAGTGGAATGAAACATCAAAATTTCTCGAAAAGGTCCTCGATCTGCTCACATTTATGCTTCCTTATTACAAAAGAGAAGGTAAGAGCCAGTTAGTTATTGCGATCGGCTGCACAGGAGGCCAGCATCGTTCAGTAACATTGGCGGAGTATATTGCCAAACACTATATGAAAGACTATCAGACACACGTGTCACACCGTGATATTGATAAGAGGAAAAAACGATAAGCGTGGAAGCCTCAAAAAATTCAAAAATCGTCATCATCGGCGGCGGTACAGGTCTATCCGTATTGCTGCGTGGACTTAAGCAATATCCTGTTGATATTACTGCTATTGTGACTGTCGCTGATGACGGAGGAAGCTCAGGCAGACTCCGTGACGAACTGAAAATGCCGCCTCCTGGGGACATAAGAAATGTACTCGCTGCACTATCCGATGTTGAGCCGCTTGTTGAAGAGCTGTTTCAGCATCGTTTTAATAAGGGCAACAGTTTAACAGGCCATTCGCTCGGCAATTTAATTCTTGCCGCCATGACAAATATTACAGGCGACTTTACCCATGCCATCCGCGAGATGAGCAAGGTGCTGAATGTGCGCGGCAGGGTGCTTCCTGCAGCAAACAAAAGTGTCTTTCTTCATGCAGAGATGGAGGACGGTTCAACCGTAACGGGTGAGTCAAAGATTCCTTACTCCGGGAAACGGATTAAGCGGGTTTTTCTGACGCCTGAAAAGATCGAACCGCTCCCTGAAACAATTGAAGCCATCAGGGAAGCTGAACTCATTATTTTGGGCCCTGGAAGTTTATATACAAGCATACTGCCGAATCTTCTAGTTCCAAAAATCGGCAAGGAAGTCTGCGAGTCAAAAGCGAAGAAAGTATACATCTGCAACGTGATGACCCAGGCTGGAGAAACCTTGAACTTCACGGCAACGGACCATATTAAGGCGCTTTACGACCATATGGATTGTGCGTTTATCAATACCGTGCTCGTGAACAAGGAGAACATTCCTGATGAGATTAAGGAACGCTATAAAGAAGAATTGGCTGAACCGGTTACCTGTGATCCCGAAGAACTGGAAGCTCTCGGTTTAGAGGTCATGCATGAGCAGATTGTCTCCTACGATAACAACGTGATCAGACATGATACAAACAAAGTAGCAAAGCTGCTCTACAGCATCCTTAAAGACCAATCATAGGTGCAACCGCATGCACTTAGCAAAGATTGGAGGTGCAAAAGATGTCTTTTGCATCTGAAACAAAAAAAGAATTAACCAATGTAGACGTGAAAGACTGCTGCCTTAAAGCAGAGCTTTCCGCTCTTATTCGCATGAATGGCTCCTTATCCTTTTCCAACAGAAAAATGATAGTGGATATCCAAACAGAGAATGCAGCTATCGCAAGACGAATTTATACGCTTTTAAAGCGCAAATACGATGCGGCTGTTGAACTGCTCGTCCGGAAAAAAATGAAGCTGAAGAAAAACAATGTCTACATCGTCCGGATAGTAGAACAGGCACAGGCCATTCTTGAAGATTTAAAAATTATGGGAGAAAACTTTGCTTTTGAGCGAAGCATTTCATCCGAACTGACAGCGAAAAATTGCTGCAGACGCTCCTACATGAGAGGTGCCTTTCTAGCAGGCGGCTCTGTAAATAACCCTGAAACATCATCCTATCACCTTGAAATTTTTTCACTCTACAAAGAGCACAATGATTCTCTTTGCGAGCTGATGAATACCTTTCATTTAAACAGCAAAACACTTGAAAGAAAAAAGGGATACATTACGTATTTAAAAGAAGCGGAAAAAATTGCAGACTTTTTGAGCATTATCGGTGCTCACAGTTCTCTTCTGCGGTTTGAAGATGTCAGGATTGTCAGAGACATGAGAAACTCCGTCAACAGACTGGTCAACTGCGAAACAGCCAATCTCAATAAAACCATTGGTGCAGCTCTGCGCCAGGTAGAAAACATCCGGTTTATTGATGAAAGGATAGGACTTGATGCCCTTCCCGGAAAACTCAGTGAAATTGCGAAGCTCCGCGTTGAGTTTCAGGAGGTTACACTTAAGGAATTAGGGGAAATGGTATCAGGAAGCAAAATAAGCAAATCCGGCATCAACCACCGCTTGCGAAAGCTTGACCAGATTGCTGAAGAGCTGAGAGCGGGCAAACCGCTATCACTGAAATAGCAGGGCAGCCATAAGCTGCTCCTGCTTTAAAATAAGGGAGAGATAGAGGCACCATCAGAACTGCAGAATTCCCTGCAAATACAGTCTTATTAATGAAAGAGGGGAATAAATATGGTTGAGAAAAAAGTAGAAGTACTATTAAAAACAGGTCTTCAGGCACGCCCTGCTGCGCTGTTTGTTCAAGAAGCCAACCGGTTTGCATCAGATATTTTTCTTGAAAAAGACGGAAAAAAAGTCAACGCAAAAAGCATTATGGGATTGATGAGCCTTGCGATCAGCTCAGGCACCATTATTTCTCTTATAGCTGAAGGCAGCGATGAAGAAGAAGCGCTGGAAGCACTTGCTGACTACGTTCAGCGGGAAGGATAGGATGATCAGGCTGCTGGATATTTCACGCTTGGAAATTGCTGAAAGCGTTCTTAATGTTCAGATCCCTTCCTATCTTGTAGAAGTAAGCTACATAGGGTTTAAAGAAATTCCACCCTTGAAGGACACTGCCGAAACTTTGGCCGCATGCGGAGAAACCTTTCTCGGCTTCTTTGTAAAAGAAGAGCTGGCAGGGTTTCTTTCTTATGAAATGGATGAAGACATAATGACCATCTGCCGTGTGGCCGTTCATCCCGAGCACTTTAAAAAAGGAATCGCCAGCGCCCTTCTTAAAGAAGCCGAAAAGGCTGCGTATTCTTTACGCACCATCAAAGTATCAACTGGGAAGAAAAACAGCCCGGCGATCTCACTCTATCAGAAAACAGGCTACTCCAAAACAAAAGATATCCTCATTCAGCCGGATTTGTGGATAACCTGTCTGGAAAAGAAGGTATAGCCTCTATTTGTGGATACAATTTTTCTGAACCACCAATTCAGGTGTGGATAAAAGAAAGATATGTTCATAAGCATGGGGAAATGTGGGTAACATCTGCAGTGAAAAAGCAATATGTGGATAACTCATAAAAAGAAAAGGACCGCATCCGG
>NZ_JAJOZE010000001.1 GCF_021166585.1 Metabacillus kandeliae | reverse complement strand
CAAAAAGCCTGCTGTTTAAGCAGGCTTTTTGTTTTGCAGCTCTTCTGTAAGGGGAAACATCAGGTTAAAACAGATAAAGGAGCTCTCCAAATGGTTAAAAGCATTCTTTTTCAACCAAATGATCAAGTTCCAAATAATCCTTCCCTGCCAGTTCTGCTGTATGAAGGTGTGTGGAAAGACTGCCCTCGGGAAGCGGAAGCTTTGCTAAATAAGAACGGGTGGCTAAACAGCTGGAAATGGAGCGTTTATCCTTATCACCACTACCATACGAACACGCATGAGGTGCTTGCTGTAACGAAAGGAAGGGCAGAATTGATGCTCGGCGGTGAAACTGGTAAAAAAATCAGTGTTTCAACAGGTGATGTCATTGTTCTTCCTGCCGGTACAGGGCATAAGCTTCTTTTAGGAACAGAAGATTTTGAAGTGGCAGGAGCCTATCCAGCAGGGCTGTCTCCTAATTTGTTTAAAACAGGTGAAAATATTGCTGAAAAGCTTTCTGACATTCAGCAGGTGTCTCTGCCTGAAAGAGACCCTGTTACAGGCGGACATGGACCGCTTTTGGAATGGTGGAAGTGAAGATTTTTCTTATTTTATGACAAAAAACAGCAGCATGTCTGCTGTTTTTTTGCGGGTATTATTTCATAAAAATGTTCCTTCACGTGTTAGAAGGAAAAAAAGACAAAATAGCAGGAGGGACTTTTCTATCAATCTTCTAAAAAAAATAAGAAAAAAAGCATAGTATTAGAGGTTTAAAATTTCCTAAATTAAGGTATATGTAGATAGAATTTCTTATTTTTGGAAAAGTTGTCTGGATTGCATTGACCAGCCAGCAGCCAGTTTTTTAGAATTAAGAAGTAAATCTATGTAAAAGGAGAGGGAAAAATGTCAGGAAGAATTCGCGTTACCCCTGCTGAACTAACAGAAATGTCTAATCGCTATGGTCAAAAATCATCTGAGGTAGAAAATGTCATCCGTGATCTGGACGGAATGATCAGACAGCTTGAATCAAGCTGGGAGGGTCAATCAAGCCAGGCATTCGCATCTCAATATGAGCGCCTGAAGCCATCATTCGTACAAATGCAGCAGCTCTTGGATGAAATCAAACAGCAGCTTCACAGCACTGCCGGTGCTCTTGAACAGGCTGACCAGGATATTGCCAACCAAATTAGCCGATAATTTCATCTGGCAGGTATTGCGGAAAGAGCGTCTCCATGCAGATGAAGGCGCTCTTCTTTTATTTAGGGGTGATAATGATGTATGTAGAGATAACTATTGACCTGAAACATTATAATGGGGAACGATTTGACATCAGGCTTTCCAATTACTTTTCTGTCAAAAAAATGGTTGATATCGTATGGCAGGCAAAAAATCTGCAAACAGATCCAAGAGAAGGATACTGGATCCGCATTTCCAACAGGCAGGCTGTACTATCAGGAAATGAAAGGCTGATCGACTGCGGTGTAACAACAGGAGATTGTGTGGAAATTCTTTGAAGGAGCAAAAGGAATGCCAGAAAACAAACAAACCTACCTCGAAAAAAAACTTCAGGCAAGAATCGTAAAAGAACCTGAATTTATTATTTATTTTCAAAAAGAAAAGATAAAGCTGGACAGCGAGCTGGAAATTGAAATGCTTAAGTCGCTGGATTCCCATATTACAAGAGAGATACATAGTAATGAAGATGAAATATCGCTCCGTATACTTCCCGATGCTTCTTTATCGCCGTTTAGCAGGCTGAAAGAGAAAGACGAAAGGGCGAGATGGCTGTTTGCCCATCAGCTGGTTAAAAAGTATCAGGAACATAGCCTTTCAAGAATGCATCCTGCCGTCTGCCCGGAAAATATTTATATAGATAATAGCTTACATCCGTATTTTCTTCATTATGGGGTGAAAGAAAGCTTGCCTCCCTATGAAAGAGACAGAGAAACAGAGTGGCATGAGCTGAAAGCAACCTGTGCGCAAGCCGTTGATTTTCAGCATTCCTTCAGCCAATATTTGCATCACTCCAATACACTGAAGCTTGCCCCAAGCGCTAAGGAAATTATGGAAGCTGAAGATGAAGCATCCCTTTTGAAACTCATCCGAAATCATTTGATGAAACTGGAAACTGAGGAAAAATCCCTTGTCCGCATTACCAGGAAAAGATGGTGGACAATACTGGCCGCAGCCGCCGCACTGTTCGTTCTGCTCGTACCCGCCCTTATCTATTCGATTAACACCATGTTTTTTTATAAGCCAAAGCAGGATGCGTATATGGCTGCTCATCAGGCATTTATTGATGAGAATTATACAGCCGTGAAGGAGCTTTTAGGGAAGTACAAAACAGAGGAAATAACACAGCCGCTCGTAAAGTATGAGCTTGCTGTTTCTTCCGTTAAAACGCTTAAAGAAAATAATGTTGGACCAGAGCAGAAGAAAAACATTTTAGATAAATTAGAGCTGGCCCCAAAAGCAAACTTATTGGATTACTGGATTAATATTGGAAGAGGCAGCGGAGATAAAGCACTGGAGTATGCAAAGATATATCCAAATGATGATGCTTTAATGATAACCGCCCTATTCACTTATCAAGAGCAGTTAAGAAGCAAGAATAATCTTTCGGATGACGAGAAGAAAAAATTCACAGAAATCAGCAGTGAATTAGATCAAAAATTAAACGAACGCAAGCAAAAGCTTAAGGAGGAAAAGCAGCAGGAGGCTGACGCAGCAGAGGCAGATGCTGAAAAGACACAAAGCCAGGCGGCACCTGCAGCAGGCACAGCTCAAAACCCGCCAGCGGCCAAACCGGCAGCAAAACCCGCCTCTAAGCCAGCAGCAAAGCCTGCGGCAGACCAAAAAAAGGATAAATCCCAGCCAGCATCATCAGACAAAAAATAATATCCAGCCGCTATAGGAGGTGAAAGTCAATGGGATCTATTTGGTTCCTGCAAGAACGTTTCTGCCAGCGCTTGGCAGTAGAGCCGCATTTCACAGGTCAGCTGTCAGCCGGCCAGAAAATGACAGATGATGTCACAATAAGAACGTTTCCTTTTAAAAAAGGACAGCTGGATTTTAAACGCCATGATGCTAAACAGCCATTTGAGGTTTTTCAGAATGGGCAGAAAATAGGAGAGCTGAATGAGAACAATTTGTTTTCTATTACAGATCAGGGCAGGTCTCTTACGATCAGTTATTTCTCCGGGCAGCCTGCTGCTAAGTCCTATTACACAGGCCATTCTCATGAAATTTCTTTTTCGGCAGCCAGCGGGAAAGAAGCAGATTTTATTAAAAGCAGTGAGAAAGAAAAGGGTGAATTCTCCCTTATCAGAATCAACGGCTTCTGGTATGCGGAAAACATAAACACTCCGCTGTATAAAAATGGACAGCTTTTGCAAGAGGCAGAAAAAATTCTGCCTGGTGATGAACTTTTCTGGCCCTATATGACTGTCCGGTTTTTAGAAGAGGATATTATCGAGGTTTCTTCACCTGAGCCATATTCAGCCCATTTGCCTGAGGCTCTAATTCCGGTCTCTGAAATGAAAAAAAAGTATCCTGTCTACAGAAGGACGCCGCGCATGATTTATGAGCTTCCTGAAGATGATGTGCAGCTTGCTTTTCCTGCACAGGAGGGGGAAGACAATAACAGAGGCCTCTTGCTGATTATCATGCCGCCGCTTGTTATGCTGCTTTTAATGGGACTGATTGCCATTCTGCAGCCGAGAGGAATCTTTATGATTATCTCCATTGCCATGTTTTCCATGACATTGATTACCTCTACAACCCAATATTTTAAAGACCGAAAGCGTTTTAAAGTACGCGAAGCGAAGAGAAGAAGATTGTATCTCAGCTACCTTGAAACGAAAAGAGAAGAGCTTCACGAGAAAGCAGAGCAGCAGAAACATGTGCTTCAGTTTCATTTTCCCTCTTTTGAAAGAATGAAATATCTCGCTCGGGAAATTTCAGACCGAATATGGGAAAGAACACCTGAAAGCAAGGATTTCATGGAATTTCGAATCGGAACCGGTACAGTTCCTGCCTCTTTCAAGCTGAATGTGAACAGCACGGAAATGTCCAACAGGGAAACAGACGACTTAATTGAACAATCGCAGATTATGGAGAATGCCTACAAAGAATTGAAGCATTTGCCTATAGCGGTTAATCTGTCAGGCGGTGCGATGGGTTTAATCGGGAAAGAATCTGCTGTTAAAAAAGAGCTTCATCAAATTGTTGGGCAGCTATCTTTTTTTCACAGCTACCATGATTTGCGTTTCGTATTTATTTTTCAGGAAAAGGATTATTCCCGCTGGGAATGGATGAAATATCTTCCGCATTTTCAGCTTCCAAACTCGTTTGCAAAAGGACTGATTTACAATGAACAGTCGCGGGATCAGCTCCTTTCTTCCCTTTATGAGCTGCTGAGGGAAAGAGATCTTGAGCCTGAAAAGGAAAAAATCCGGTTTTCCCCGCATTTTGTGTTTATCGTAGCAGATCAGCAGCTGATCGCAGAGCATGTGATTTTGGAGTACCTGGAGGGAGAGCATCCAGACCTTGGCTTTTCGGTTATTTTTGCCGCTGAGGCGAAAGAAAGCTTTGCAAATAACATTCATACACTTGTCCGCTACATAAATGAAGAAGAAGGCGACATCCTCATTAAGGATCAAAAAGCTGAACAAATCCCATTCCGTCTTGATGAACATAAATGGGAAAACAATGAGCAGTACGCCAGAACATTAAGAACGCTTGACCATCAGACAGGGATGTCAAATTCCATACCTGATATGGTTTCCTTCCTGCAAATGTTTAAAGCCGCTGACGCAGAAGAACTGGAAATCGGGAATAGGTGGCTCACGAGAGAATCATCGAAGTCCTTGGCTGTTCCGATTGGGCTAAAAGGGAAAGATGACCTTGTGGAGCTGAACCTCCATGAAAAGGCACATGGACCGCATGGACTTTTAGCCGGGACAACAGGTTCAGGGAAAAGTGAGTTTCTGCAAACCTATATCCTTTCGCTGGCAGTGAATTTTCATCCGCATGAAGTAGCCTTCCTTCTGATTGATTACAAAGGCGGCGGAATGGCGCAGCCGTTTAAAAACATGCCGCATCTTCTTGGAACGATAACAAATATTGAAGGCAGCAAAAATTTCAGTGCCAGAGCGCTTGCTTCCATCAGGAGCGAATTAAAAAGGCGGCAGCGCCTCTTCGATCAATATCAGGTAAATCATATTAATGACTATACCGATTTGTACAAAAAGAACAAAGCAGACAAGCCGCTGCCCCACTTATTTTTAATTTCCGATGAATTTGCAGAGTTGAAAAGCGAGGAACCTGAATTTATCAGAGAGCTTGTCAGTGCAGCCCGGATCGGACGAAGCCTTGGCGTCCATCTAATCCTTGCCACTCAGAAGCCAGGCGGTGTGATTGATAATCAAATTTGGAGCAACTCCCGCTTTAAGGTCGCCCTTAAGGTGCAGGATGCCAATGACAGCAGAGAAATCATTAAAAACAGCGATGCAGCTGCCATTACCGTGACAGGAAGGGGATATTTCCAAGTCGGCAATAATGAAGTCTATGAGCTGTTTCAATCAGCATGGAGCGGTGCACCTTATGAAAGCGATGCAGCAGGCACAGAAGATGAAATCGCCATTGTTTCCGATCTTGGATTGATTCCTTTGACAGGCCTTGCTGCAGCAGAAACAGCCCGCCATACAGAAGCGAAAACCCAAATCGATGCTGTTACGGAAAAAATTGCAGCTGTTCAGCAGGAGCTCGGGATTCAAAAGCTTCCAAGCCCTTGGCTGCCTCCTTTAGAAGAAAGGATTTATCCTGATGGTTTGAAGGAAGATCATGACGATGAATTTACTATTGCCATTATAGACGAGCCTGAAAAACAAAGCCAGACGCCTTACATTTATAAAATGATGGAGGACGGCAATATTGGTATTTTCGGGTCATCCGGATACGGAAAGTCGTACACAGTGATCAGCCTGCTTATGAAATTTGCGAAATCCTGCAGTCCTGAAGACCTGCATTATTACATTTTTGATTTCGGGAACGGAAGCCTGCTTCCGCTCAGACAGCTCCCGCATACAGCCGATTACTTTACAGGCGATCAGGAACAAAAGATTGAAAAGTTCATGCGTCTTCTGAAGGAGGAAATGAGCAGAAGAAAAGCCCTCTTGAGTGCAAAAGAAGTAGCTTCGGTAAAAATGTTCAATGCTGTGAGCGAGAACCCATTGCCGCTGATCTTTATTACAATTGATAATTATGACCTTGTAAAAGAAGAACTGCTGGATCTTGAACCGCAGTTTACGCAGTTTGTCAGAGATGGGCAGACGCTCGGCATTTACATGATTTATGCTGCCACTAGAATCAATGCATTAAGACAATCCCTGCTGAACAATTTAAAAACCAAAATTGTTCATTATTTAATGGATCCCGCAGAAGGATATACCGTAACAGGCAAAGTGCCTTATGCACTGGAACCTGTTCCAGGGAGAGCGATTATTAAAAAAGAAGATGCCTATTTTGCCCAGATGCTTCTGCCTGCAAAAGGCGAAGATGATTTTGCGATCTTGGATCATATCAAGGAAGAAGTTAAAATGCTCCAGCAAGTCTACGAGCATGCGAAAAAGCCAGATCCTGTTCCAATGCTTCCTGCATCTCTGACGCTCGTCAACTTCTCAAGCGACGCCCGTGTGAAGAGAGAGGATGGACTTGTACCAATCGGTCTTGATGAGGATTCAGTAGAACCTGTATACATTAATTTAAAAAGCAGCAGGCACTGCCTCGTTCTTGGACAGACGCAAAAAGGAAAAACGAACGTCCTGAAAGTGATTCTGAACACGATGCTTCTGCAGTCTTCAAGAGATATAGCCATTTTCGATGACATTTCAAGGGGGCTCTCGCAATTTGCTGCTGAAGAAAACATTCACTACATGGAAAATAAGGATGACATTCTTTTGTGGATGGATCAGGCGGAAAGAGCGCTGCTTGAAAGAGAGCATTCATATTTAGATGCAGTGAAGCAGGGGGCGCTGAATACTCTCCGCTTCTCGCCAATCGTTCTCCTGATTGACGGATTCGGGCGCTTTCAGCAAGATTGCGATAGTATAATCGAAGAACAGCTGGCAAAAATGATGAAAAATTACGGCCATCTCGGCTTTACTGTTATTGCTGCAGGCAATCATACTGAGTTTTCAAAAGGGTATGACTCCTTTACAGGCGAGCTGAAGCAGGTAAGGCAAGCCGTTGTCCTGATGAAAAAATCAGATCAAAGCCTGCTGAACCTGGCTTATGACAGGAAAGAGCCGGAAATCGTCCCTGGCTTTGGATACTATGTGGAAAACGGAAAAGAAACAAAAATTCAAATTCCGTTAAGCGCAATTGAAAGGAAGATACTGATATGACGAAAGAGCGTCTGCATATTCTCAAGACAATCCTGGCGGTATTGCTGATCCTGGCCCTGCCATCCATGTTCTTTCAATATATAGGCGACCAGCCTTTAAAAACAAAGGGAAATGCAGCAAAATCAATTGCCATAGTCAACGAGGACCAAGACATTTCCGATCAGATTACACAGGGAAATGAGATGGTCAAACAGCTGGTGAACAATCCTGAAGACTTTCACCTGGAAGCTGCCGTCTCAAGCGGTGAAGCAGAAAATGGCCTGAAGAGCGGAAAATATGATGCCGTGATGACGATCCCTTCAGACTTCTCCAGAAATATTTACTCATATAGTCAGGATCAGCCAGTCAAGGCCAAAGTAACCTACAAAGTGCAGGATCAGCTGACAGCCGTTAATAAAGAAAAGGTTATGAGGGAGCTTCAGCGGCTGAAGGACCAAATGAACACTGCCGTGACAGCAATGTATTGGGATCATGTTTCACAAAGAGTTGATGTGCTGAAAAAGGATTTTAACAAAGTTCTGGATAAGGAAATAAAATTCAAGAACGCCATGTATTCGTTTTACCAGCCGGGCTCGAAAGACCTGGCGGGAGAAATCGACCAGCAGAGACAGCTTCTGGCCCAATTGCAGACGACAATGGCTGATGCCAGTAAGCAGTCTCCGGAAAGAGCGGCAGCCGCGTCAGAGGTTAACAAAAACTTAGCCTCTTTTATCACTGCTGTGGAAAATTATAAAACATATCAGGACCAGCAAAAACTTACCTTAACGAATATTCAGGCAGAGAGCGAGAAATCCATTGCTGAAGGAACATCCCGTATTGCAAGCCTTCAGGCGCTCACCCAGCAGCAGGTCAGCGGCAAGGCTGATGAACTTGCAGCTGGCGGCGATGGGATCCTGGGCATGCTGAATCAAAATACAGCAGCTATGGCTAATTTATCAGTTGTAAGAACAGAACAGGCGGAAAGGCAAAAGAAGGATATCGATAATTTGCAAGGATCATTAATTGACAGCTACAAAGATCTGTCGCAAAGCATTTCCCTTGAATCTCTGCAAAAGCAAATACTTCCTTTAAGAGAAAAACTTGCTCAGCCTCCTGCTGCAGAAGAGCCTGGACCAGGCAGTATAGATCCTGGAACAGGCAGTACAGAGCCTGGCGGGGAGAATCCTGGAACTGCTGCAGAAAACAGCCAGAAAGCTATAACTGCAAGCAGGCAGAACACCCTCGCTGAAGAGGGGGGGCAAGCTTCAGACAATAAAAAGCCTCTTGATGCCATTCTTGAAAAGCTGACCGGCATTACCGAACTTATAAAAGAAACAGACAGCGAACAGAACAGCGAGCTGCTTCAAAAACTGGATGATTTATCAAATGACGTTCGTTCAGCCGCAGATGCTGCAGGCTCAAGCGGGGATATAAACTGGGAGGAAGAATATAAAAAGCTTTCTGCCGAATATGAAAATATTGCTGCTGCCAATAAAGAGCTGCTTGCGAAAAACGATGAGCTTCAAAAGCTGAATGATGAGCTGCAAAAGAAGCTGCAGCAGCAGCCGATGAGTCCGAGCGGTGTTATTGATCCTATTAAATCAATGGAAAATGATATTTTGAAAGAGAGCGCTTTGCCTCCCCTTCAAAAAGAAGAGCTGCAAAAGGCGTTCAGCAAGGAATTGCAAGAACATCCGCCTGAGGAACTTCTTCGCTATCATACGATTCTCTCCCAATACAAGGGAATGCTTGATGAAAGGATAAAATCAGATGATCCTGCCAAGTCGGCCGTGCTGGAAAATCCAGATTACTCAAGTAAGCTGACATCCATCCTAGAGGTCAATAGTGATGAAGCCAATATGTGGGACAGCCTGAAGCAGGAGCTGGATGCTTCCTCTTCTAAGATGCAGGAACTGAATGGTTCCATGCAGGACTTTATTCAGCAGTACAACGCGAATGTTCAAGGGGAGCAAACTTACATTGGGCAGGAGCTTGCTTCTATACAAAACAGCGCAGCAAAGCTATCAGGCCAGCTGCAGCAGCCTGATGCAGCAGCTGCAGAGGATATAGGCGGAAGCACGATCGTCCTTACAGCAAATCAGCAGATTGGCCAGGAGCTGACAAGCATGGACCAGCTGATCCAAAGTTTATCAGACAGACAGGATAATATTGTCGGTTATACATCAGGTTTGCAGGAAAAGGTGGTTTCTGTACAAGATGAAGCGAACAGTCTGAATGAAAAATGGGCGGCGAATGTTCAAACGACTCAAAATATGAAAAAGAGAGCGCAGGGGATCCTTGCCAATACGTTAATTGATGGCCAAAAGAATGGATATGTTTATGACTATCTGGCCAATCCTCTCACTGCATCAGCAACAGCCGCAGGAACAGCGCCTGCTGAAGAGTCAAAAGCGGTTCCCCCTGTTGTGATTCTGGTCATTATTCTTATTTCCAGCCTTTTGATCGGTTATTTCAGCCATTATTTCAAAGCGGCGCCTCTTTTAATCAGAGCTTCGCTGTTTGGACTTTTGAACCTGATTACAGGGCTGATGATCGGTTTATTCGGTTTAAATATTTATCAGCTGACAGATGACAGAGCCATTCAATGGACAATCTTTACTATCTTGCTTTTACTTGTTTCATCCATGCTGATCCGGACGGCATTTGTTCTCGGTTCTTTTATCGGATGGGTGGCAGCGGCCGGCTTGATCTTATTCTATGTATCACCTCTGCTTGCCATGGCACTGCCTAATTTCGACTACAGCGACCCGATGTCAGCAGTTTATTTATCCATTCAGAACGATCCTGCAACACTGTTTGGAGAGGCTGTCTGGATTCTTGCTGCAATAGCCGTTATTTTGGGTGCCATTCCATTTGCCGTAAAAGCTATTGCAAATCGTCAGAGCCATGACGAAGGTGAAGCAATGCATGAAGCATAATGCAAAAAACCTGCTTCTAGTATTCCTTTTTGGCTGGTTTCTGGCTTGCCCTGTTTTACCGGCTTCTGCTCAGTCATCGCAGGATATCCCTGAACCTAATAAGTTTCAGCGAAGCCAGCTGGACGAAGATCCTGCAAACAGGAAAGAAAAAGCCAATAAAGTTCCTGAAGAATTAAGAGGACTTGATTTCAGTGAAGATCCTGATCAAGAAGAAAGACAAGCAATGGAGGAGCTGTTTTTGAAGCCAGAAGAAAAGGAAAAAACTTTCTCTGAAATAGCTTCTGAATTGCAGCTGTTTACAGGAGGTAGCAGCCCTTCCGAAAATGAAGAGACGGAAAGCGGCAGAATATCCCTGCTTCCCATCCTGTTTGGAGGGGCGATCGCTCTTTGTACTTTCCTTCTTTTTTATATCCTTTATTCCAGATACAAGCATCATATTAAACAGCAGAGATAGGACCTCTTATTCAGAGGTCCTTTTTTTTTGTCTAATCGCATGCTTATCATTGATTCATCTTAAGCAACATTCCAGTTGTTCTGATATTGATCTTCAGTGTTTTGGCTGCATCTGCCATTATCCGGCTTTATTCATTGAAGCCGCATCAGCTGTTCTTTAATAAACAGCAGTCCCTGTCTTTTTTGATACTCGCCTGTTTCATGGCCTCCGAATGGAAACACATTTATTTTTTTCTCTGCCTTAATAATATTATAGACAGCATAGATGGTCTCAGGCAGGCAAATGTCGTCCTTCAAGCCTGCTGACATCAGGACAGGGATGCGGATTCTGGAGGCAAGCCCTAACAGATCGAAATGACTTATAACCTCTAGCACCTCTTCAAGCTTTTCCGGCTGGGAACGAAGAAAAGCTGCAATCTCTTTCAGCGATCCTTGAGACTCCATTATTCCAAAATCCATATGGCACAAATTTGGAATATTAGCGACAGCAAACGCAGGATAAGGACTCAAAGCAGAAGCAAGCAGAGCGAGCCCGCCGCCCTGGCTGTCTCCCATTACGAACAGTTTGCCGGCATCAATTTGAGGCAATTGAGCGGCAGCTTCCACCGTTTTTATAGCATCAATACTGATGGCATTAAAATAGGACTGCTCCTTGTTTAGAATGTTTTGAGTAACAAATCCTGGACTCATCCCATAAAAGCCCGGAAGCAAATTTCCTGTTTCACCGCCCTGTCCGCGAACATCAGCAGCAAATACGGCAATCCCGAGAAGAAGAAGGGCCGCATGCTTTTCGGGATACCCTTTGCTTCCGGTGTATCCATGAAACACAACGGCGCAAGGCAGTTTTTCCTGATGGCTTTCAGTAGGAAGAAGCAGCCAGCCAGAGAGGGGTGTTTCATCAAATCCCTTATAGCTTGCTTTGAAGGCTTTTATTCCTGGAAAGGGAACAGTTTCTTCTTTCAAAGATAAAGCTGGTGACTTGTCTTTGATAAGCCGTAGATTTTTCTCCCAGAACTCATTCATTTCCGTTTCATTTCCATAAAAAGGGGGCTCGTATTCCTCAAGCTCAGCAATTTTTTTAGAAATAGAATTCATCAATTTAAGCACACTCCTTCAGTAAATAGGTCAAATCGTTTAAAGGAATTCCAGTATTTTTGCAGAAGCTATTGATATATATAGCAGGCGTTTCCCTCAAATTGTTTATTACATGGCTGCAGGGGGAAAAAGATGTACTAGTAAAAGTAGTTTAACAGACTAAACTGGAGGAGGATTCTAAATGACTATTGAAAATCAAAACAATGAACAATCTGCCTCACAAACAGAAGAGGCCGCTCAAAATGAAAAGAACAGCAAGCTTTTAAGAGGCATCTTGATTGGTGCTGCTGTAGGCGGTGCTGTGGCTCTGATTGACAGCACAACAAGAAGCAAAGTCAAAAAAGGAGCTTCCAGCCTTAAAGACGGCTCTGTAAATATGTTCAACCAAGTTCGCGAAAATCCTTCAGAAATGAAAGATTCCGTGATGGAACAAATTCAGGGAGCGAAAGAAACATTGCAGTCTGCCATTACAGATGCTCAGCATCTTTATGACAGAGTGAACAAAGTTGTCGGAAGAGTAAACGATGTTGTGAAAATTTCTTCTCAGACACTGTCCATCGCTAAAGGGGCAAAGAATGAGCTTGGTAAAATCGGATCAAAAGTAAAAGAAGCAGGTACAGAGGTTACTGAAGGAATTGTGTCTCCGCTTGAAAATAGTGACCAAACTCAATCCAACCGCGATAAAGGCGAAAATATTTAATAAAGGTCAAAGGCTTATCCTCAGGGATAGCCTTTTTTAGTTAGCTATGCAGGGCGGATAATATCAACCTGCATCTCTTTACTGCCAAAAGAACAGCAGATTCAAAGAGGCATGAAAAAATCCCAGACTATATCGTCAGGGATTTTTTTTGACAGCTGGAAGGAAAACAGTAACAGCTGTACCGAATCCTTCTTCGCTTGTTATTTCCATTTCTCCTGAATGCTCCAGGACAATTTTTCTGCAGATGGCAAGGCCAAGTCCTGTTCCTTTTTCTTTTAGAGAATAGAAGGGCTCTCCCAGATGCTTCAACCGGTCAGGAGGGATGCCTGGACCTTGATCCTCAATCACCACTTTGGCCATATTTTCTGACTGATCAATCGTCAGGACAATTTTTCCCTGATAATGCATGGCTTCAATGCTGTTTTTTAAAATATTTATAAACAGCTGCTTAAGCTGATTCTTCCTCCCTTCAACGACAATGCCTTTATGCAGCTGTGTGATGTCTAAGTAAATGCCTGCTATATTGGATGAAGGAAGAAGGAGCTGGGTGACAGGGAAAAGCACATCTTGTACCAAATCCAATTCCGTCTTCTCCAGATTTTCAGCTTTTCCAAGCGTTAAAAATTCGTTTGCTACAAATCCCAGCCTCTCAAGCTCTTTATTAATCATGCTCATATAAGCGGCATTCAGTTCTCCAGATGCCTCCATCATTTTTAAAAAGCCGTTAATCACTGTAAGCGGGTTTCTTATTTCATGAGCAACAGATGTAGCGAGCTGGCCGATCAATGCTGTTTTTTCCCGCTTCCTCATTACTTTGTCCATTGTGATTTTGTCGGAAATATCCTGAAAAGTTGAAATGACATAAGGAACATTTGTCCCTTCGTCCTTATACACAATTCTTGTATCAATCACGATCCACCTGTAGGTTTGCTGCAAAGGATGAAAAATGCCCATCGTAAACTGGCTGATTTCTTTCAGGTCTTTTAGAGTAATCATCGCTGGATGCTCATCAGGCTGAAGAGGGGTCATATCCTCTTTCACTGCCTTCCACTCAGGGCTTTTAGATGTCATGCCGTAAATCTGATCCTTTTCAAGCCCAAGGATTTCACATGCCTTTTGGTTTGCAAAAACAATTATTCCTTTTGCATTTTGAACAACAATCCCGCTTGTAATGGCTTCATAGTAAATGTTATTTGCTTTTGAGAGGCTGAATCGGTCTGTAATATCGTAAAAGGTAATAATATGCCCATCGCGAAAGGACTGGGCTTTTGCCTCGAAATGCTGTATTTTCCCGTTTTTGATGCTTGACAGTTCAAGCGGCTTTTCAGACGAAAGCAATGTGTCAAAGTCCCAGCCTGCAAGCGGAAAAGCCTTTTGAATCAGCTCAGGAGCTGGTGAATTTTTTAGTTGCTCCAATGAAAGGCCGGTCCATTCCCGGAAAGATTTATTGGCGTACGCAGCCATATTAGCAGAGTCAATTCCGATGATTCCTTCTGCTGTTGAACTGAGGATATCGGAAAGGTAGCGAAAAAGCCTGTCCCTTTCCCTTTCAGCAAGAATCCGGTCAGTATGGTCCCGGAATAAAATCAAGCTTTGCGACAGGCCCATTGAAATGCTTCTCGCTTCAATATAACGATTTGTGCCATCCTGCTGCTGAATTTCCAGGGAAGGAATATGGTGAATTTCTTTTCTGTCGGCAAGACTGTTTTCTATTTCATGAATCAGCAGCTTATCTTGATGAAGGGATAATGAGCTGCCTTCAAAAACACTCTCAGCTGCTGCATTTAATAAACTGATCTTTTCATCTTTGTAAAGGGCAATGCCGTCTGGATTTGTTTCTATTAATCTGCGGTATTTTTCGCTGCTTTCCTGTAAGGAACGTTCTGCCTTTTTGAGGCCGGTGATTTCAATTCCTGTCGCAATAATATACTCCGGGGTTCCGCTTGGGTGGCTGATGACTGTATTGCTCCACTGAATATTTGCAAGCTCACCGTTTTTATTTACCCAAACATTTTCATAGGTTCCAGGGATCTGAAGGTGTGCTGCTCCTTGAAATCTTTCCTTGATGAGCGGCCGTTCCTTCTCTGAGAGCATGACATCCCATACAGCCCTTCCTTTTACTTCTGCAAATGTATAGCCTGAAACAGACTCGCAATGCCTGTTCCACTCTAAAATGCTGCCTTCAGGATCCATGACAATGACAAGTGCTTCTATTGTCTGCAGAACAGTGTCTATAAAGCCTTTTCTTTCCTCCAGCTCTGCAAGGGTTCTTTTTTTGGTTTCAATATTTTTGATGCGCATATGAGTGTATTTGCGCCCGTCAGTTTCAAAAAGGGTGCTGAAGACCTCAGCAGGGAATTTCTTTCCGCTGCAATGGGTTAGATCCATTTCATAATGGTGAAAGCCATTCTGCAGAAGAAGCCTGGCAAGGACATCAATGACTTTGGAATCTATAAATTGACCGAACAATTTTCGCGGGCCCAGTGAGAGCAAATCCTCTCTTGCTATGCCAAACAGCTCGCAGGCTTTTTCATTTGCTGCGATAAATGAAGATTGAAATGGCTCTTCAGACTGTATTTCCAGAAGGAGCAGTGCTTCTGAAGAAACATCAAAACAAGTTTTAAATAGCTGCAGGCCAGCATCTGGTGCTGTTATATGGGCAGTCATGCTTTCACCTCTTTTGCGCGCCGGCATGATCGCGCCAGCTAAGGATTTGAAATCATTATATTTCAAATTTGAGAAGGTTTCACCTGTTTTTTTAGCTTTTTTTCATCTATTTGTTTTGAGAGCATTTTACTAACCGCTAAAGACTTTACAGCGAAAAAGTATGGCGGCAGCAAACTCGGAATATGATGAAAAGGTGCAAAGTACCGGGGGTGAAAGTATGAAGCTTCAGGCAGAAAAAGAAATCAGCCGCATTATACAGATACTGTCAAAAAGCCAGCTTCATAATGGATCATGGGATTATCCTTTTGAAACAGGAATCAAAACGGATGCTTTTATGGTTGTGCTGCTTCGGGCGCTGGATTTAAAGGATGAAGAGCTGATTCGCTCCATTTGCGGAAGGATCGCATCAAAGCAAGGAGATAATGGGGCATGGAAATTATTTGATGACCAGGGAGAAGGAGATCTTTCTCTAACAATAGAAGGCTATTTTGCTCTTCTTTCAGGGGGCTATTATAGTATTCGCCATCCTGCGATGCTTCTGGCTAGAAGGTTCATAACCAAGCATGGCGGCGTGAAAAAAGCAGGATTGTTCACTAAAATATTATTGGCCCTGACAGGTGCTTATCAGTGGCCGCCTGTCTTCCCGCTCCCGATTGAGGCCATTTTGCTGCCTTCAAAGTTCCCGGTAAGTCTTTTTGATTTTTCTATTTTCGGCCGTGCCAACATGGTGCCGATTTTAATTCTGGGAAATAAAAAATTCCAGCTGAAGGGCCATGAAATGCCGGATCTATCCGAAATCAGAGGGCAGGATGCAATGGACGATTGGAGTATCCAGGAAGAGTACAGGACGGCAGAATGGCGGAGCCTCCTTGGACTGCTGCAGAGAGGGGTTGCCTCGCTTGCAGGGATTCCTGCTCAGCTCAGGCAGCTATCTTATCAAAAGGCTGAACAATACATGCTGAAAAGAATGGAACCTGATGGAACGTTTTACAGTTATTTCAGTGCTACCTTTCTCATGATATTTGCGCTCCTTTCACTTGGGTATGGAAAAGATCATCCAGTGATCAGGCAGGCAGTAAATGGATTAAAGGATATGAGCTGCCTGATTGGCGGCAAAACTCATATGCAGTACACAACAGCCAATGTATGGAACACTGCTCTAATCAGCCATGCCTTGCAGGAAGCAGGTGTCCCAATTGAAAATTCCACAGTGAAAAGCGCAAATCATTATTTGCTGAGCAGGCAGCATGTAAAATACGGAGACTGGAAGATTCATAATGCTTTGGCTGAGCCGGGAGGCTGGGGTTTTTCAGATATAAATACTTTAAACCCTGATGTTGACGACACAACAGCTGCCCTCAGATCCTTAGCTGGCGGAATCTCTGATTCTGGATTCGGCGAAGCATGGAAGAGAGGGGCAAACTGGGTGCTGTCCATGCAGAACGATGATGGAGGATGGCCGGCATTTGAAAGAAAGGCAGATTCAAAGATTGTCCGCATGCTGCCGGTTAAAGGGGCTGAATTTATACTGTCCGATGCTTCTTCCGCTGACCTGACAGGAAGAACGCTGGACTTTCTGGGGAGCGGGACGGATATAAGCCATAGGGATCCGGTTATGGAAAGAGGGCTCCGCTGGCTTGTGAAAAACCAAAGAAAGGACGGCTCCTGGTATGGGAGGTGGGGGATCTGCTATATCTACGGGACCTGGGCTGCGCTTACCGGGTTTGCTGGATCAGGCCAAAAAAGCCATCCTTCTGCCTTAAAAGGAGCAAGCTGGCTAAAAGAAATTCAAAACAAAGACGGCGGCTGGGGAGAATCGTGCCAAAGCGATATAATGAAAACCTACGTTCCTCTTAACCGCAGTACAGTAACCCAAACCGCATGGGCAGTGGATGCGCTGATCAGTATGAGAAGCGAAACATCGCCTGAAATTGAAAATGGCGTCCATTTCCTCATAAGTGCCGCTCAAAATCCGGATTGGACAGCATCTTATCCAAAAGGTCAAGGGATGGCCGGTAACTTTTATATCCATTACCACAGCTATGACCTTATTTTCTCTTTGCTGGCATTATCGCATTACGTAAAACTCACCTCTTAAAAGAGTTTATTTTTTTACAAGTGATAAAAATTGTTTAAGCAGCGGGTTAAACTGATACAGAGTTTTATTCATTTTGCTCATTGTGAGAGAAACCTGGCTGTAATCAATGCTGCCAGTAGGTGTCTTATAGGCATCTAAAAAGCTCTTTTGTTTTCGCGGCAGCCTCCCAGGCGAACCGGGTGACTGGTAACCTGGAAAATAGTGAGGGTGATAAGGCTGGGCATAAAAGGGATGATGCTGAACCGGGTTATGCACCGGATGAAAAGAATGCCCATTTGTGAAAGGCGGAACGCCGTGGTGGTAATACCTGTTCATTTTCATCAGCTCCTTATTAGTTCAGTATACTTTATGAAATAGTGGCATGAATTGGTTAGGCAGAATCCCATTTGCATAAGCATTTTCTTTCAATAACCTTCCTTT
Source organism: Metabacillus kandeliae (assembly GCF_021166585.1). Lineage (GTDB taxonomy): Bacteria > Bacillota > Bacilli > Bacillales > Bacillaceae > Metabacillus_B > Metabacillus_B kandeliae. The sequence continues at coordinate 1,376,508 of NZ_JAJOZE010000001.1, read as the reverse complement.
AGGCAGGTGCATAAATTGGCTGTAAGGAGAATAAGGAAAGGAGCAGGGGAGATGTCAGCCAAGAAATCCAATCCGATGAAAATGATAAATGATTTTTTTCAGCAGCGTCCAGAAAACACCCTTCTCGGCACGATAGACGAGCTTTTTCAGCATCCTGCTAAAAAGCCGTCCTTTCTGCTTGAAAAAATGGAAAGTGAAACACATGTTATTCTGAGAGCAGAATTGCCAGGTGTGCATAAGGATGAGATACACGTCGAGCTTCTCAGCAGCAAAGTGCGGATTAAGGTCAATCGCAAAAAGCGGGAAAACGAAGCTGAATCTGAAACAGATCTGAAGTATAACGGAGCTGTCCGAGAAGCAGACTTGCTGGAGGATCTTAACTTTAACGAAATGAAAGCTGTTTACCAGCATGGCATTTTAAAACTGTACTTTCCGAAAAAAAAGGGAAGAAGAATTGAAATTCAGTAAGTTAGCAGAAGGGCTGGCCGCCAAGCATAAATAGCTTGCCTGCCAGCCTTTTGTTTGCGGCTCTTTCCAAAAGGGAAAGCTTTTTAGACAGATTCTATCTTTTTGCTGAAAAGCAGAGGTGTTTGAACTTTCAGAAATGAATGTGGAAATTATTAAACGTGATATAATAAATTTAGAGAAAATTTATTAAAAGGCTATGTTCATGCTGATGAAACTTGAGCCAAAGAGAAAAAGGAGAATATGCAGAGATGAATCCAAAACCTTGCCAGGAATCCTTCGTTGTAAAAACAAGTATTGTCCTTCCTCCAGACACAAACAATCATGGCACGATGTTCGGCGGAAAGCTGATGGCTTATATTGATGATGTAGCAGCCATTTCAGCAATGAGACACTCAAGAAGCGCTATTGTAACCGCTTCAACAGACTCAGTTGATTTTCTTCATCCCATCCATGTAGGATGGTCTGTATGTCTCGAAGCTTTTGTTACGTATACAGGGCGGACTTCAATGGAAGTATTCGTTAAAGTCATTTCAGAAGACATGCTGAAAGGTGACAGGCATATATGCGCGCTGTCCTTTCTGACAATGGTTGCGGTTGATGAAAACAATAAACCGGTGCCAGTTCCGCCTGTTGTCCCAGAAACAGAAATGGAAAAAGAACTGTACCAAACCGGCATGGCACGGGCAGAAGCCAGAAAAAGAAGAAAAAGCGAATTTCAAAATATGGCCCAGATTTTCGGCACAGAGCTTCCTTGGAGAAGATAAAAAACTATTGCGGCTTATGCTCCGCAATAGTTTTTTATTTTTCTGCCGAGGCTTGTTGAAACAGCTTGAAAATGGCAAGAAACAGATGGGGACTGTGCTGGATTTTTCCTGAAATTTTTCCGGCTCCGCTGACTTACTTTTAGGCTGGGAATATGATTTAATGATAAGAGATGCTATTTTCAGAGGGGGATGTCCGGCCATGAAAATCAATTTTACTAAAGAACAATATCATATATTATTAAAAATGATCTATTTGTCAACATGGGTTGGGGCAAGAGAGGAACATGACGAATCAGAGGAATTTTTTGAAATGGAAAATTACATTTTATCCTTCTCAAAAGCCTTTGGAATGGAAAAGTATGTTGACTATGATTCCCTTGATGATGAGTACTATGCTTCAAGGCAGCTTGACGAAGAACTGGAAGATGTCATAGCCGATTATGAAGAAGAAGTGTTCTGGGACAAGCTGTGCGCTCTTCTTGCACGCAGAGACTTAATGAGAGAAGAAAATATATCTAATTACAGCCCTGAGCAAAGGTTTGAGCGTCTTATTGAAATAGAAGATAAATACCATGAGTATTTTGAAAAATTCGGCCTTGAAAAGATGAAGGCAGAAGAATAACTGCAGAAGGCCAAGGGGGAGTTGAAGCTGAATGTATAAAAACAAAGCGGCTTTAAGCTGGGAGAGGGAAGATGGATTTTTACTCTCCACAGACAAATCTCTCTTGAATCTTAATCTCATCCATTCTTTTCTTTCAGAAGACTCTTATTGGGCAAAGGGCATAGCTAAAGAACTGGTGCATGCCTCGGTCGAAAATGCTCAGCTTTGCTGGGGAGTACATAAAATCAATAGCCGCAGGGAGATCATCAGCCAGGTTGGTTTTGCCAGGGTTGTGACTGATTTTGTCCGTTTCTCTTATTTATCAGATGTATTTATTCTTCCTGAGTACAGAGGAAAGGAACTGGGGAAATGGCTGGTATCTGTCATTGTATCTCACCCCAAGCTCAAAGGACCGTCCTTCCAGCTCACTACAAACGATGCTCAAGGGCTATACAGCCAATTTGGTTTTCAGCCGCTGAAGGAACCGGCGAGAAAAATGGAGCGGCCCAAAAATATGAAGGATATTTATAATGCCTATCAGCTGGTGTATCCTGAATAATGGTAAAAAGGGGACTTTATTATAGGTCCTCTTTTTAAGGCTCAGAACGGGCCTTGTTAAACAAACAGTCATTCAACCAAAGAAATGAAAGAGGGATTTTTTGAACAGACTTTGCATTATACCGTGCGGAAAGCGGAAAATCTGGGATGCCGGTGATTATGGGGGTCCAGCCGCGGCTGAAACTGCGTACACAGGAGTATTTCATAAACTATGCCAGACCTACGCAAGGATGTTTTTTCAAAATTGGACGATCCTATCTGCCAAGCATGGGTACCTGCTGCCTGAAGATCTTGTGCCAGAGTCTTATGATTTATCCTTCAGCATGAAAAGTGCCGAAATTATTACAGAAGCTATGCTGAAAGAACAAATCTCCAAAAAATTCCAGTATGAATTTCAGGAAATCATCATTTTAGGCGGGAAAAAGTTTAAGCCGATTGCAGAAGGAAGCTTTGGCCCAAACCCTCGATTCCGGTATCCTCTTGAGGGGGAGAAGGGAATCGGCCTGATGCAAAGAAGATTAAAAAAAGCAATACAAGAAGAAAAGGAAATAAAATAGAGAATATTCTGAAATTATTTTCAGGGAAATAATTTGATTTTTTTAGGAGGTACATCATGAAAAAGGAGTTTGCAGTCATAGGACTCGGACGTTTCGGAGGCAGCATATGCCGCACTCTCAGCGAGGAGGGGGCCGAAGTGCTTGCCATTGACAATGATGAAGCTAAAGTGAATGAATTTGCCCCCATCGCGTCATATGCTGTAGTGGGAGATTCAACGGATGAAGCTGTATTAAAAAGTCTGGGAATCCGCAATTTTGATCATGTCATTGTTGCGATAGGCGATAATATTCAGGCATCGATCCTGACCACTTTAATTTTGAAGGATCTTGGGGTCAAGCGCATTACAGTAAAAGCCCAAAATGACTACCATGAAAAAGTGCTTTCTAAAATAGGGGCTGACAGAATTGTTCACCCTGAAAGAGAGATGGGGAAGCGCATAGCCCATAATATTCTTTCAAACAATGTGCTGGATTACTTGGAGCTGTCTGAAGAACACAGCATTGTTGAAATTATTGTCAACAACAAGCTTGCCGGGAACACTTTGCAGGAACTGAATATCCGTGCGAAGTACGGCTTGAATATTGTTGCGATTAAGCGAAAAGGGAACGTCATCATTTCTCCTTCTGCACAGGAAAATCTTCTATTGGACGATACAATGGTTGTGATCGGGTCTGAGGATGAAATTGACCGTTTTGAAAAGAAAGTGCTGGATGTATAGAGAGAGAAAGCATTCTATTGAATGCTTTCTTTTTTTTGCTTTGCTTCGCTTCGGACTATTCTGATAAGAACTGTGTGTTAATAAATCTGATATGTTCTGAGGCTGGTTGTGACGCCAGGCATGGATTCACCGATTTTTTATTGTCCTGTCTCATGCTATATGGACTATTTTCCATTTTCTCACCAAGAACGTTTGTTCTGTTTTTGGGAGAATGATATACTTTGAATAAGCGGCCGCCATTCTTCCACTTTCAACAGGAAGGGAGGTGCTGTTTGGATATGTCAGTCTATGAGCTGCTGAGTGTTGCCATTTCTTTTGGAAGGTTTGTTGTAGCGGTGCTGACGCTTCAGACAAAAAAATAGATCCCACTGCCGCTGCTGCGGAAATGAGATCAGCTTGATCACAAAACGTTCACCCGAATGTGCGGCTGCTTGCCGCAGGTGCCCGAACACCTGCGGTTTTTCGGATGTTTTTCTCTTTTTACTATAACATATAACAGATGCTCCGTTATAATAGAATCCTTTGCTAAATAAAAAGTCCTGCCGGGGATGATCCTGGCAGGACTTTGCTGGATTTATTATACTTCCATGATGATCGGAAGGATCATTGGACGGCGTTTCGTTTTTTCATAAAGGAATGGAGCAAGGGTGTCTGTAATTTCGTTTTTAATTTCAGACCATTGGCTTGTTTTCCGTTCCATTACTTTATTGAGATGCTTTGTAATCAGATCCTGTGCATCATTAATGAGATCCCCTGACTCACGCATGTAGACAAATCCGCGGGAAATCAGGTCAGGACCTGCAGCAATTTTAAATTCTTTCATATTGATGCTGACAACAACAATCACAAGGCCTTCCTCTGAAAGGATGCGGCGGTCGCGAAGGACAATGTTGCCGATATCGCCAATTCCGCTTCCGTCAATATAGACAGAACCAGATGGGATTTTCCCTGTAACGCCAGCTTCTTTATCACCTAAAGCAAGAACCTCGCCGTTATCCATAATAAAGCAGTTTTCCTCAGGAACCTGACAGTCTACAGCCAGCTTCATATGCATTTTCTGCATTCTGTACTCCCCGTGGATCGGCATGAAATATTTAGGCTTGATCAGTCTGAGCATCAGCTTTTGTTCCTGCTGTCCGCCATGTCCTGATGTATGGATATCGCTTAAAGGTCCGTGAATAACTTCAGCACCTGCACGGAACAGCTGATTAATCGTCCGGCTTACGCTGATCGTATTTCCTGGAATCGGTGAAGAAGAGAACACAACAGTATCACCAGGTATGATTTGAATCTGGCGGTGAGTGCCGTTCGCAATTCTTGACAGAGCAGCCATCGGCTCCCCTTGGCTTCCTGTGCAAAGGATCGTAACCCGGTCTGCAGGAAGGCGGTTAATTTCATTATGCTCAATAAAGGTATCCTTAGGGCAGCTGATATAGCCGAGATCCCGGCCGATATCAATAGCAGCCTCCATGCTCCGGCCGAAAACAGCGATTTTTCTGTTCATGGATACAGCCGCTTCTACCACCTGCTGCAGGCGGTGAATGTTTGATGCAAATGTAGCGAAAATAATCCGGCCATCCACTTTGCGGAATACTTCATGAATGCTTTCGCCGACTTTTCTTTCGGACATTGTAAAGTTTGGTATTTCACTGTTTGTGCTGTCGGAAAGCAGGCAAAGAACTCCTTCTTTTCCGATCTCAGCCATCTTCGTCAAGTTTGCAGGTTCTCCAACAGGAGTAAAGTCAAACTTGAAATCTCCTGTATGTACAATGTTTCCAGGAGGCGTCTTAACTACAACGCCATATGAATCAGGAATACTATGGGTTGTTCTGAAGAACGTAACAGACGTTTTTCTGAATTTAATAATGTCATCTTCTTTAATTTCTATCAGTTTGGCAGATCTTAGCAGTCCATGTTCCTCAAGCTTATTGCGGATCAGTCCGAGAGCAAGCTTTCCGCCATAAATCGGAATATTAACCTGTCTAAGCAGGTAAGGAATTCCGCCAATGTGATCCTCATGTCCGTGCGTTACAAATAAACCTCTAATTTTTTCCTCGTTTTTTACAAGGTAAGAATAGTCAGGGATCACGTAATCAATTCCGAGAAGCTCTTCCTCTGGAAACTTGATTCCTGCATCAATCAGAATGATTTCATCCTGAAATTGAACTCCGTACGTGTTTTTGCCGATTTCACCCAGTCCTCCAAGGGCGAAAACGCCAACTTGGTCATTTTTCACAAATTTCATCTATCATAGCTCCAATACTTTATAATTTTCACTTTTTTGCTCATGCTGAAGGTAAGGCCCTGTCAATGCTTCCACATATTCAATGTTGTAATTCCGATCTTTAAGATGAAAGCGGACTTCACGCTCATAATCAGCTTCAACATAGAGTGTATTCGTTTTCTCCCTTACAGGAACTTCCGATGCACTTACTTGATAATAAACCTTGTAAATCATTTGCCAAATCTCTCCTTAGCTACCGTTTGTTAGACTAACTTTTTCTATTATATTAGATTCTCTCTATTAAGAAAAGGGGGCCGTCCTAAAGAAGCAGCTGGAGGGACCCGGCAGCTAGGCAATTATCTTTCTTTTTAACAGGTCATTCCACTGTTTTTTCAGCTTGCGTTTCAGCTTTCGCAGCATTTCTGTTCACTCCCTTTCTGAAGAACATGTCCGACTTTTGCTCTTTCCGGCGCTTTTTCTCTCTTGTTTCTAGTATATGAAAAAGAAGCATGACCTTTCATGGGGAATAGTGGAAATTCCATGCTGCATCTGCGAAATAGGTTTGTTGACAATAAATTCTAGATCTTATACCTTTAGAATAGTTTTCACATCTAATTGAAAGGGCGCTTGCCATGAAAAAACTTTATGCATCTCTGATTGCACTCAGCCTGACATGGGGTACTTCCTTTTTATTTATTAAGCTGCTTGTTCAGTCAATAGGACCCATAGGAACAGTTTTTGGAAGATGCTTATTCGGTGCCCTTATTCTTCTTATTGTACTTTTGATCTTTAACAGGCAGGAGCTGAAAGAGGCAAACCGTCTTCCATGGCTCTCCATCATTTTTGTCGGGCTGTTTAACAATGCTTTGCCATGGCTTCTCATTGCTTATAGCGAAACAGCTATCTCAAGCAGCCTGGCGTCTGTTATCAACGCTTCTACTCCAATCTTTACAGTGATTGTCGGAACAATCTTTTTTGCCTCCAGACTGAAGTTCAGGCAATGGAGCGGAATTTTTATCGGCTTTGCAGGGATTCTATTTATATTGAATCTTGATTTGCGCCATTTCTTTGCGGAAAATCTGACAGGTGCCGGGACAATGCTTCTGGCAACGCTTTGCTACGGAATCGGAGCGCATCTGGCGAAGAAAAATCTCTCAAACCTGTCTGTTGTCATGACATCATTCAGCACTCTTTGTGTTTCAGCAGTTTTCTCCCTGATTGCTCTTTTATTTGCATCTCCGGGCGTTCTGGAAACCATGTTTCATTGGGACATCTTTTTTTCATTTATAGGACTTGGAGTATTTGGCTCAGGGGCTGCTTATTTGTTATATTATTATATGGTAAAAGAGGGAGGAGCAGAGTTCGCGTCTCTGGTAACCTATCTTGTCCCTGTATCTGCTATAATCTGGGGGTATTTTCTTCTTAAAGAAAACATTACTCTTCATATGATCCTTGGGCTGCTGCTCGTTTTCTGCGGGATTTACTTCATTACATACCAGTCAAAGAACAAAAAAGCTGCCGAAAGAAAGACAGCCTAAAACGAAGTGAAAGGAAGAGTGCCTGAATATGAAAGAAAAAGTGATCTTCTTTGATATTGACGGAACACTGCTGGATTTTGATAAAAAAATTCCTGCATCAACTAAAAAAGCTGTTCAGGATTTAAAAGACGCCGGTCACCATGTAGCTATTGCAACAGGCAGAGCACCGTTCATGTTCGCTGATCTGCTTGAAGAATTAGACCTTAACTCATTTGTTTCCTTTAATGGCCAATATGTTGTATTTGAAGGGGATGTTATTTACAAAAACCCGCTTAGTACAGAAACACTTGAGAAAGTTCTCGAATTTTCGAGACAGTCAAAAAACCCGCTTGTTTTCATGAATCATGAAACAATGATGGCAACAGAAGAAAACCATCCGTATATCCGGGAAAGCATGGGTACCTTGAAATTCAGCCATCCTTCTGCTGATCCTGATTTTTTCAGATCTAACGAAATATACCAGACTCTGCTGTTCTGTGATATTGGAGAAGAAGAAAAGTACAAAAAGTATGAAGATCTGAATTTTATCAGGTGGCATCACCTGGCAACAGATATCCTCCCTATGGGCGGGTCTAAAGCAGAGGGAATAAAAAAGCTGATCGCAAGGCTTCCGTTTGAGCGGGAGGACATTTACGCATTCGGTGACGGGCTAAATGATTTAGAAATGATCAGCTTTGCAGGAACTGGCATTGCAATGGGGAATGCAGAAGAAAAACTAAAAGAAATTGCCGATTTTGTTACAAAACCGGTAGACCAGAATGGGATTGCCTTTGCTGTTGAGCAGCTTGGATTGGTAAAGCCTTCGTCATCCCGGACCTGAAATGGATTCCATAAATAGATTTTAAGGCACTTGTTGATCTGCGTCAGGCGGGAGGCCCCTGCGGAAGCAGCAGGACAGGGGAGACCCTTTGCAGACGCTTGAGCGCAAAGGTGTCTCACTGCCCGCCCCGCGGAAAGCGGACGCTGCGTACTGCAAACAACAGTCTTATTTAACAGAGCCAAATAATAAAAGCCGTCCCTGAAATGAATTTTGGGACGGCTTTTTTAGGATATACATGGCTTAACAGAGCACGCTTTTATGCTCAGCGTTCAATCGGATTACTGCCATCCGGTGCAGCGAAGGGGTTTTCTTCATTGATATGATCATAGAACATCACGCCGTTTAAATGATCAATTTCGTGCTGTATAACAATGGCCGGATACCCTTTCAGCCGGAGATCAAGTTCTTCTCCTTCAAGCGATACTGCTTTAATCCGCACTTTTGAAGGCCTCGGAACAAATCCTGGAACAGGACGGTCTACGGACAGGCAGCCTTCACCGCCGCTTAAATAGCTCTTTTGAACAGAGTGGCTCACAATTTTAGGGTTAAATAGCCCGTAGCTGTAAAGCTTGCCGTCATCTTCAAAGTGAATCGCAATCATCCGCTTGGGAACGTTAATTTGAGGAGCAGCAAGGCCTACTCCCGGACGCAGCTGATATTTTTCCATCATTTCAGGATCCTGGCTGTTCTTTAAATACTGCAGCATTTTTTTTAGCGTTTCTTTGTCTTCATCTGCCGGAGGAAGTGTCACTTCCTGCGCTCTTTCTCTCAGGACAGGGTGGCCCTCCCTGATAATATCTTCCATTGTCAACATGACAAACACTTCCTTTCAAACCTTAACCGTACCTTTCATTATAATGGAAGCAGATCAAAACGGAAAGGAGCTTTACTCCGCGGCTTATATGTACAGCAAAGAAATAAAACACGGCAGCTTGCCTTGCAAGCTGCCAGGTTTTTTGTCAGCAGCCGCCCAGGTAAGCAGCACCAACGATGATTAATAGGATAAACAATACAACGATCAAGGCAAATGTACGTCCATAACCATACCCACCGTAACCATAACCGCCGCATGCAGGATAACAGCCATATCCTCCGTAACCGTACATATATTCCAACCTCCCTTGTCATTACGCTCTTTTAACTTGAGCGTCTGATATAACATATGAGAGCGGGATGGATGTGTATAGACTTTCGCCCAGTCTGGAATAACTTTCTGGGTGGACAGACTTTATGATGAAATAAAGCAGATGAGAATAAGTGGGACAATAGGGCTGTTTCTAAAATGTTTGCATGCATGTATTGTCATGAATCAATTAACCTTTTATAGTAGTAATGTCAATAGTTAGGGGGAAAAGTAGTGCGAATTATTCGAAAATGGACGGGGATAGGGTTTTTAGTTATTTTGGCAGGAGTGCTTCTGGCTTCCTGTTCAGGCAGCTCTCCAGCTGATAAAGTCTATAACAGTCTGGAAAAAGTTGCATCGCTGGAAGAGCCTTTTAAAGCCCAGCAGAAACCGCTGACAGAAGCTGAGCAGAAAGAAAACCAGCTTTACAGTCAAATTGTTGGTCTGGGGATGAAAGACTACAGTCAAATCGTGACTTTGTCGAAACAGGCGCTGGGTCTTGTACAGGACAGAGAAAATATGATTGAAAAAGAACACGAAAGCATGCAGAATTCGGCTAAGGAATTCAAAAATGCCGAAGCAGAAATGAAAAATCTTGATAAAGATAATGGTGCTCATAAAGCAGAGCAGCTCAAAAAGCTAATGAATGACCGCTACAATTCCTATGAAAAACTGTATGCCGGCTACAAAGAAGCGGCTGCCCTTGATAAAACATTGTACGCCCTTTTTCAAAAGAAGGATTTGAAGCTTGCTGAGCTTGAAGACAAAATAACTGCCATTAATCAAAGTTATCAGAAGGTAATTGATGAAAACAAAAATTTCAATGCTTTAACGAAACAATACAACGATGAAAAGAAAGCATTTTATAAGGCTGCCGGCATTAAGGCCCAAAGCTGAACAGAAAAGAAAAGAGCGGGCAGGAAAGCTCTTTTTTTGTTTGCTGAAAAGAAAACATACGCCCTCGGCTCTCCAGCTGCATTTAATGCCTTCCTGAATGTCTTTTAACAGCGAATTTTGCAGTTTGCTGCTTGGCTGTGCCGCTGAAAAAACCTTCGGTAAAAACAGAGAAATTATTGTAGTACAGATTAAGTTTTTGTACTAGTACAGTTTTGGAGAAGAGTGCTGCGAAAAGTGCATTGCAGGGAGAAGTTTACATGGTTTATGGCGATTGACGAATAGTTTTATGAGGTGTAAACTAGGACTGTATTATCGTAAATTGTATTAATTATTGCTTTTGATTAATGAATACAGTTTGCTGATCAACAGATGATTCATACATAGAGCAATTTCTGCTGCTGCGGAAAGCGCCGATGTGTTCGGAGCAGCGGAAAAAATTGTGTCGTCACTTGTAATTTAGGGTAACCTAAACTGTATATGTCAATAATCATCCTGTTATCCAGTGTGCAAAAGAAAGGAAGAGGTGACTTATTAAATGGCTTCAAAAACGAAAAATACTGTCGTTGACAGCAAAAAGCAGTTTGAAGAAATTGCAAAGCAGTTCAAAACGTTCCAGATTCTAAATGAAAAAGGAGACGTTGTGAATGAAGCTGCAATGCCTGATTTAAATGATGATCAACTGAAAGAACTAATGAGACGCATGGTCTACACACGCATTCTAGATCAGCGTTCTATATCTTTAAACCGACAGGGACGCCTTGGCTTCTACGCTCCAACAGCAGGCCAGGAAGCATCTCAGCTTGCTTCTCAATTTGCTCTTGAAAAAGAAGACTACATTCTGCCGGGATACCGCGATGTTCCTCAAATTATCTGGCACGGACTTCCGCTGTATCAGGCATTCTTATTCTCCCGCGGACATTTCCACGGCAATCAAATGCCGGAAGATCTGAATGCGCTGTCACCGCAGATTATCATCGGCGCGCAGTATATTCAGACAGCAGGAGTTGCGCTTGGCCTGAAAAAACGCGGTAAAAAAGCAGTTGCGATCACTTACACTGGCGACGGCGGTGCTTCACAGGGTGATTTCTATGAAGGCATTAACTTTGCCGGTGCTTATAAGGCTCCAGCTATTTTTGTTGTGCAAAATAACCGCTACGCTATTTCCACTCCAGTTGAAAAGCAGTCTGCTGCAGGAACAATTGCTCAAAAAGCAGTTGCAGCTGGTATTGCAGGCATTCAAGTAGACGGTATGGATGCACTTGCTGTGTATGCAGCTGTCGCTGAAGCACGCGAGCGTGCGATTAACGGCGAAGGTCCTACACTGATTGAAACTCTTACATTCCGCTACGGGCCTCATACAATGGCTGGAGATGACCCGACGCGCTACCGTACGAAAGATATCGAAAACGAGTGGGAAGAAAAAGATCCTCTTGTCCGTTTCCGCAAATTCCTTGAAAACAAGGGCCTATGGAGCGAAGAGGAAGAGAATAAAGTGATTGAACAGGCGAAGGAAGAAATAAAAGAGGCGATTAAGAAGGCCGATGCTCATCCTAAGCAAAAAGTAACAGACTTGATGGAAATCATGTATGATGAATGGCCGCTTAACCTGAAAGAACAGTACGAAATCTACAAAGAGAAGGAGTCGAAATAAGCCATGGCTCAAATGACAATGATTCAGGCAATCACTGATGCCTTACGCACAGAATTAAAAAATGACGAAAACGTTCTCGTCTTTGGAGAAGACGTAGGCGTTAACGGCGGCGTATTCCGTGCAACAGAAGGATTGCAAAAAGAATTTGGCGAAGACCGTGTTTTCGACACGCCGCTTGCTGAATCTGGAATCGGCGGGCTTGCCCTCGGTCTAGGACTGGAGGGCTTCCGTCCGGTTGCCGAGATCCAATTCTTCGGGTTTGTATACGAGGTTATGGATTCAATCGCTGGCCAAATGGCCCGTTTGCGCTACCGTTCAGGCGGACGCTGGAATTCACCTGTAACGATCCGTTCTCCTTTTGGCGGTGGAGTACATACTCCTGAAATGCATGCTGACAGCCTTGAAGGCCTTATGACGCAATCACCTGGCGTGAAAGTTGTTATTCCTTCCACACCTTATGATGCAAAAGGGCTTCTAATTTCTGCAATCCGCGATAATGATCCGGTTATCTTCCTTGAGCATATGAAGCTTTACCGCTCATTCCGCCAGGAAGTGCCAGAAGAAGAATACACAATAGAAATTGGAAAAGCAGAAGTGAAGCGCGAAGGCTCTGATATTTCCATCATCACTTACGGTGCAATGGTTCATGAATCATTGAAAGCAGCTGAGGAGCTTGAAAAAGACGGCGTTTCTGCAGAGGTTATTGACCTTCGTACAGTACAGCCGCTTGATATTGAAACAATCATTGCTTCTGTTGAAAAAACAGGCAGAGCCATTGTCGTTCAAGAAGCGCAAAAACAAGCTGGGATTGCAGCTAATGTTGTAGCTGAAATTAACGACCGTGCAATTCTTAGCCTGGAAGCTCCAGTGCTCCGTGTTGCGGCTCCTGACACAGTATTCCCGTTCTCTCAAGCAGAGGGCGTATGGCTTCCAAATTACAAAGATGTATTGGAAACTGCTAAAAAAGTTCTTGAATTTTAATAGAGATCATTGAAGCAATACAAGCAGCAAAAGGACGAAACAAATTGCGGGAAAGGGGATCAGCCACCTGATTCCTTTTCCTATCCCCATTAAATTTACTAGGAGGTTGACTGCCCGTGTCATTCGAATTTAAAATGCCGGATATCGGCGAGGGAATCCATGAGGGTGAAATCGTAAAGTGGTACGTTAAAGCTGGCGATGAAGTAGAGGAAGATGATGTACTTGCTGAAGTGCAAAACGATAAAGCTGTCGTTGAAATTCCTTCACCAGTTAAAGGAAAAGTAATTGAGGTTAAAGTTGAAGAAGGAACAGTTGCAACTGTTGGCCAAACTTTAATTTCATTTGATGCACCAGGCTATGAGGACCTGCAGTTTAAAGGCGACCATGGAGATGAGCCAAAGAAAGAAGATAAAACGGAAGCACAAGTTCAGTCAACTGGCGAAGCCGGTCAAGATGTGAAAAAAGAAGAAGCTGACAAGCAGGAATCAGATCATCCTACAGGCGCTGCAGCACAGGCTCCAGTTGAACCTGATGCGAACAAACGCGTTGTTGCCATGCCTTCTGTCAGAAAATATGCCCGTGAAAAAGGCGTAGAAATCCGCCAGGTTAACGGATCAGGTGCCAACGGCCGCGTATCAAAAGAAGATATCGATTCTTTCCTTCAAGTCGGAAGCAAACAGGCTGAAGCAGCTCCTGCTCAGGAAGAGCAAGCTCAGGAAACAGCTGCAGCGAAACCTGCTAAGCAGGCAGTACCTGAAGGTGAATTGCCTGAAACTAGAGAAAAAATGTCCGGTATCCGCAGAGCGATTGCAAAAGCAATGGTTAATTCCAAACAAACTTCTCCGCATGTAACATTAATGGATGAAGTGGATGTGACAAACCTTGTTGCCCACAGAAAGCAATTCAAAGGTGTTGCAGCCGAGCAGGGTATTAAGTTAACATATTTACCGTACGTAGTGAAAGCTCTTACTTCAGCGCTTAAGAAGTATCCAGTTCTGAATACATCAATTGATGATAAAACAGACGAAATCGTACAAAAACATTATTACAACATTGGAATTGCGGCGGACACTGAAAAAGGGCTGCTTGTACCGGTTGTTAAACATGCGGAACGTAAATCAGTCTTTGAAATTTCCGATGAAATCAACAGCCTTGCAACAAAAGCACGCGAAGGCAAATTGGCTTCCAACGAAATGAAGGGCGGTTCCTGCACAATTACCAACATCGGATCTGCTGGCGGACAATGGTTTACACCAGTTATCAACCAGCCCGAAGTTGCCATTCTTGGAATTGGCCGCATTGCGGAAAAAGCAATTGTCCGCGACGGTGAAATTGTAGCAGCACCAGTACTTGCATTGTCTCTGAGCTTTGATCACCGCATCATTGACGGTGCTACAGCACAAAATGCTCTCAATCACATCAAGCGTTTGCTGAATGACCCACAATTAATTTTAATGGAGGCGTAATCGATGGTAGTAGGAGATTTCCCTATTGAAACAGATACTCTTGTCATCGGATCAGGTCCTGGCGGCTATGTAGCAGCCATTCGTGCTGCACAGCTGGGACAAAAAGTAACAATCGTAGAAAAAGCCAATCTTGGCGGCGTATGCTTGAATGTTGGGTGCATTCCGTCCAAAGCATTAATCTCTGCTGGACATCGATTTGAGAATGCAAAGCATTCCGAAGATATGGGCATAAAAGCTGAAAATGTAACCCTGGACTGGTCCAAAGTTCAGGAATTCAAATCAGGCGTTGTGAAAAAGCTTGTTGGCGGTGTTGAAGGACTTCTTAAAGGTAATAAAGTGGAGATCGTTCGCGGAGAAGCTTACTTCGTAGACAATGAGTCCATTAAAGTGATGGACGAAAACTCTTCACAAACTTATAAATTTAAAAATGCCATTATCGCTACTGGCTCCCGCCCAATTGAAATCCCAGGATTCAAGTTCTCCAAGCGGGTCCTTGATTCTACTGGTGCTTTGAATTTGCAGGATGTTCCTAAGAAAATCGTTGTCATCGGCGCCGGCTATATTGGCACTGAGCTTGGGACAGCATATGCTAACTTTGGTACGGAAGTAGTTTTCATTGAAGCTATGGACGATATCCTAATGGGCTTTGAAAAGCAAATGAGCTCCCTTGTTAAACGCAACCTGAAGAAAAAAGGAAACGTTGAAATTTTCACAAAAGCAAAAGCGAAATCTGTTGAAGAAACAGACAGCGGCGTTAAAGTAACTTATGAGGCAAACGGTGAAGAGCAGACAGTTGAAGCTGATTATCTTCTAGTTACTGTCGGCCGCCGTCCA
The DNA here is from genome assembly GCF_021166585.1 of Metabacillus kandeliae. GTDB lineage: Bacteria > Bacillota > Bacilli > Bacillales > Bacillaceae > Metabacillus_B > Metabacillus_B kandeliae. Next base: position 1,361,307 of record NZ_JAJOZE010000001.1, on the reverse strand, counting down.
AACACAGATGAGCTTGGCCTTGAGCAAGTCGGCATTGAGCTTACTGAGCGCGGGCTTATCAAAATTGATAAGCAGTCCCGTACAAATGTATCCAACATTTATGCAATCGGCGATATTGTAGAAGGACCTCCGCTTGCACACAAAGCTTCATACGAAGGCAAGATTGCTGCAGAAGCGATTGCAGGAGAACCTTCTGAAATCGACTATCTTGGAATTCCTGCTGTTGTATTCTCTGAGCCTGAACTGGCATCAGTCGGATACACTGAAGCAAGTGCAAAGGAAGAAGGCCTTGAAGTAAAAGCGGCGAAATTCCCGTTTGCAGCTAATGGACGCGCACTTTCTCTTAACGAATCAGACGGCTTCCTTAAGCTTGTAACAGAAAAGGATACCGGTATTGTTGTAGGTGCTCAAATTGCAGGTGCTAATGCTTCTGATATGATATCAGAACTTGGACTTGCTATTGAAGCAGGCATGACAGCAGAAGACATTGCTATGACGATCCATGCTCATCCAACGCTTGGAGAAATCACAATGGAAGCAGCTGAAGTTGCCCTTGGCAGCCCGATTCATATCATTAAATAAGTCAGCAAAAAGCCCCCTGGTCTATGACCAGGAGGCTTTTTTCATTGAAATTATACGGTTCTATTCTTTTCAGTGCTTTCTCGCTTTTTACCTGTAACAAATGGATCGCTTTTCAGGGCCTTCAGCAAGGCAAACACAATGAATATCATAATCACTGCGAAAGGGAGGGCAGCGATAATCGAGACAGTCTGCAAGGCTGTCAGACCGCCGGTATAGAGCAGAATTACAGCAGTACCGGATTGGATCAGTCCCCAGACCATCTTAACTGAGTTCGATGGATTCAGGCTTCCATTAGTAGTTTGCATTCCAAGAACAAACGTAGCAGAGTCAGCAGATGTAATGAAAAATGTTCCAATCAAAAAGATGGCTAGCAGCGACATGATATAGCCGAGCGGGAAATGCTGCAGCATAGCAAAGAGCGCAACTTCAGTTCCTTTATCATTCATAATGTTTGAAATCGACAAGTGCTTTACATGCTCAAGAAAAATAGCTGATCCGCCAAAAACGGAGAACCAGAGAGCGCCGAAAATGGTCGGAACAGCGAGCACCCCTATGACAAATTCGCGAATGGTCCGCCCTTTGGAAATTCTTGCAATAAAGGTTCCGACGAATGGCGCCCACGAAATCCACCATGCCCAATAGAAGAGCGTCCAGCTATTCAGCCATTTATTGTTCAAATCAAATGGAAACATTCTTAAGCTTAAGGATGGCAGTTCCTGGACGTACCTTCCGAGAGTTGTAGTGAAAAAGTCCAAAATAAAATTTGTCGGTCCAGCAAAAAGCAAAAATAGCATAAGAGCAATTGCCAGTATCACATTAAGATTGCTTAAATATTTAATCCCTTTATCAAGTCCTGTTTGGGCAGAAATGATAAACAAAAAGGTTACAATAATGATGATGACAAGCTGTGTAGTAAAATTGTTCTGTATGGCAGGAAACAAAAAGGAAGTTCCTCCGGCAATTTGGATCGCGCCAAGTCCAAGAGATGTAGCGACACCGAAAATTGTCGCAAATACAGCGATGACGTTTACTAGTGTTCCAATTCCGCCATCTGCCCTTTTGCCGATCAGCGGTCTCAAAATGCTGCTGATCACGCCATTTTCACCTTTTCTAAAAGTAAAGTAGGCGAGCGCTAGCGCCAGTACAGAGTAAATTGCCCATGGGTGCAGTCCCCAATGAAAAAAAGAATAAAGGAGAGAATCTTTAGCTGCCTGATTTGTAGATGGTTCTCCTGTAGGCGGGGCGGAATAATGGTTTAATGGTTCTGCAACTCCCCAGAAAACGAGGCCGATTCCCATGCCTGCACTAAATAACATGGAAAACCAGGAAATATAAGAATATTCCGGACGGTCAGTATCCTTTCCAAGCCGGATATTGCCGAACTTTGTAAAAATAATCACAATCGCAAATACGAGAAAAAAAGTAGCTGACAGCAAATAAAACCAGCCGAATTGTTTTGTAATGAAGCCCATTATAGCCGTTGTAACGATGGAAAGGCTATAGCTGCCAGTGATGCTTTTCGGCAAAGCGCCCCAGATGATGAAGAGTGCTGAGACGATAACCGAAATGATGAATACGTTTGTAAAGCGTTTCATTTTTCACATGTCCTCCTATAGTCTTTTTTATGTACGAGCCTTTTGAATGAGTACAGTATGTACCAGGCTCCATGAACACACGTTTTTCAGTGTAACATTTCCTATTTCATTTTTGAAGGGATAAGGCTTATTATATACAAAGAAGAAATTTGTATACTTGGGGGATATTTCATGAAAAAAGCTGGAATTTCTATAGCAGCAGCAGCCTTTATTCTATCAGGCTGCCAGCATTTATCAGCAGGCAGTATATTGGACAAGCAGACAGAAACACAGCCAGTCAAACAGCCAGATCAGGAAGCGGTTAAGAAAGAAAAACAGCCAGCACTACAAAAAAAACCGCAGACAGAAAGCAGAGTGCCGTCAGAGGCCGCTAAGAAGCCGCTGTACAGTGTTTCCCCTGTCAACTGGACATTGAAACCTTTGAGCTCTTCCATACCGAAGAAGACAGCGTTAATCACGATAGACGATGCACCTGACAAGCATGCCCTTGAAATGGCTAAAACCTTAAAAACACTTGGTGTAAATGCCATCTTTTTTGTTAATGGACACTTTCTAGAAAATAAAGAGGGCATCGATGCGCTGAAAGAAATACATAAAATGGGCTTTCAAATTGGCAACCATACATATCACCATAAAGAATTAAAAGGCCTGTCAGAGGAAGAGCAAAAAAAAGAAATCCTGGATTTGAACACAAAAATTAAGGAGATTATTGGTGAAAAGCCTAAATTTTTCAGAGCTCCCTTTGGCATAAACACAGATTTCAGCAGAAAGCTTGCCGCACAGGAAAAGATGACCTTAATGAACTGGACCTTCGGCTATGACTGGAATAAGGAGTATGAAAATAAAGAAGCGCTCGTGGACATCATGAAGAACACCCCTTATTTAACAGATGGATCTATCATTTTAATGCATGACAGAAAGTGGACGAGCAGTGCGCTGAAAGAAATTGTCGGTAATTTAAGAAAAGCAGGCTATCAGCTCGCCGATCCAAATAATATTCAAAGCAGCTGATGTAAAAGAGAAATTGAGTAATATGTCCAGCACGGATACCGGCTTTCTTTCATAGTTAGTTATGTAGACGGTATTGGAAGGACATATTCTGCATCTTAATAGGGCGGATTTTTGAGTTTGGACAGTAAAAGAGCTGTTTCGGACAGTAAACTGATTAAATCGGACAGTAAGGGCAGGATTTCCGCCAGTAAAAGACTGATACTCGCCAGTAAAGTCACTTGTTGGCTAAAACAAGCTAAATGATCTGGGGCAAAAGGCAATTTTAAAGAGCTGAAAGTACTTTTTACTGCCAAAGATCAGCAAATAAGAAATGATATTTATGAATTAGCATACAATTTAACAATATAATTTTATTATGTAAATTAAATTCTCTAAAATGAAGGGAAAATAGATCTGGAGGTTGTACCATGAGTTTAAAATGGCTGGAGTGGGCCAAAGAAATTCAGGCCCTGTCTCAGGCAGGACTGGCTTATTCCAAGGATGTATTTGATCTTGAAAGGTTTGAACGCCTAAGAGAAATCAGCATAGAAATTATGGAAGAATATACTGAAATAGACTATCAAAAGATAAAAACTTTATTTGCAAGCGAGACTGGCTATCAAACACCTAAAATTGATGTAAGGTGCGCTGTGTTCCAAGACCGAAAAATCCTTCTAGTTAAAGAAACGGCTGACGGCAAATGGTCCCTTCCGGGGGGCTTCGGAGATATTGGTCTTTCACCGGCAGAAGTAGCTGTTAAAGAACTTCGGGAGGAAACTGGATATGAAGGAGAAGTTCTCAGACTTATTGGCGTGATGGATAAGAAAAACCACCCTCATCCTCCGTCTCCCTCCCATATTTATAAATTGTTCTTCCTCTGCCGCATAACCGGAGGCAAAGCAGAAGCAAGCATAGAAACAGAAGATGTTCAATTTTTCCCGAAAAATGATTTGCCGCCGCTCTCAATCGGGAGGATCACAGAAGGGCAGATTCATTTAATGTTTGACTATCTGGACAATCCGGATAAGCCAGCCCTATTTGAATGATACGAAAAAGACATTCCATTAGTCGGAATGTCTTTTCATTTTGTATATTGTCTGATAACACGGCCATTGAACAAAATGATTTCAGCCTTCCATGTTTTTGCGAAGAACTTAGCTAATTCGTTTGCCTTTCCTTTATCGGCAAAAGCAGCATCATTCGGTAATATGATGTGAAGCAATGAATCATTTTTTTCGTCTATTCCCAATACAATCCGCGAATATCCCCGTTCTGAAGAGCGAAGTTCAATCGTATTTGCGTTAATTTCCATTTCATAAGGAAAGGCTGCTGCACGATAGTGCCACTGCAGCTGGTCTCCAGTCTTTCCTGTCTGCTCCCGGTAATATTCGAGGCAGCTTACCGCTTCTTCTATCCTGATTTTGCTTATCACTGAAGTGTCAGAAAGCTTAACAGCAGAATAGCTGAGCATGGCAATTCCCCTTTTTTATAGTCTAATAACTTTACTATTGCTTAAATTGAATATATATGCAATAAAAACCATTAATAATCCTCGGAAAAATAAATATGATATACTAAATAGGCTTGACGAATTTAATGTGACATATTATTATGAAATTAATCAATTAATTAAAACGCTTTCAGTTTCAGTTTACCGTTTAGGAGATTGTTAATCTTGTATAAAGGGGATGGGAAGATGGGAACAATCGTATGCAAAGATTGCAACAGCACAATCAGCCACTTTGAAGATGAAAAAGTAACAACACTCTATAGCAAATGCCTGGAATGCAACAAAGATAAAAGCGAAAGAAGATAACGGGGTCAAATAAGGGACGGGAATATAAAGGGGTAGAAAAAGCATGCAGCGCAGCTGCATGCTTTTTCGTTATTTTTTCCTTGAGCGCTTGTCGGGGCTGAACGAGCGGCTTCCGCTTTTCTTTGTCCAGCTCCAGCCGCTAGCCCCTCGAGTCGCTTCGCAAAAATCCAAAAAGTCAAACCCGGACTTTCTGGATTTTTACTCCAGCGCTTGTCGGGGCTGAACGAGCGGCTTCCGCTTTTCTATTTATCTTATCGCTTTATGTTCTTTAATCACTCTCAAGTATCGAAGTGTAGGGTCTTCAGGGCCTTGTACCGGGAGGCCTGCTTCGAGATTTTTTCCTACGTATTCAAGGTTTTCGTCAGTGATGATTTCTCCTGGGATGAATATTGGGATTCCAGGGGGGTAGACCATGATGAATTCGGCAATTATGCGTCCTGCTGATTCGTCAAATGGGACGATTTCTGTGTCTGCGTAAAAAGCATCTCTCGGTGTTAAGGCGAGCACTGGAATGTCAGGCAGCAGCACAGTTTGGACAGAGGATTCTCTGCCGGAATGCTTGTACTGATCGGAAATTTTCTGCAGCGACTGAACGAGTTTGCCTGTTTCATTTTCTGTATCCCCAGGAGTGATGATGCACAGAATGTTGTATAAATCAGAGAGCTCTACTTCAATATGAGCGTTATCTCTGAGCCATTTTTCTACTGCATATCCGGTTAATCCTAATTCTTTAACAGAGATAATGAGCTTTGTCGGATCATAGCTGAATGCTGCTTCAGAGCCGACGATCTCTTCTCCTATGCAATGGAGGTGGTCAATCTCGTTTATTTGCCTTCTAGTGTCGTTCGCAAGCTGTATCGTTTGTTCGATCAGCTGCCTGCCTTCAACGGCAAGCCTTCTTCTCGCCGTATCAAGAGAGGCAAGCAATAGGTAAGAGGTTGATGTCGTCGTTAGCATGCTTAAAATGGACTGAACCCGGTCGGCTGATACGAGACCTTCCCGGACATTTAAAATTGAGCTCTGAGTAAGGGAGCCCCCAAGCTTATGCACGCTTGTAGCTGCCATGTCTGCACCGGCCTGCATAGCTGACATTGGCAGATCCTCATGAAAATGGATGTGAACTCCGTGTGCTTCATCCACGAGAACCGGCACATGAAAGGAATGAGCAATTTCAACGATTTTTTCCAAATCTGCCGAAACACCGAAATATGTCGGGTTAATCACAAGTACTCCTTTTGCATCAGGGTGCTGCTCAAGGGCTCTTTGGACAGAATCTGTTGTGATGCCATGGGAAATTCCAAGGTTTTTATCAATTTCCGGATGAATAAAAACAGGTGTTGCCCCTGAGAACACTACAGCTGACATGACGGATTTATGAACATTTCTCGGCACGATGATTTTGTCCCCAGGTCCGCATACAGCCATAACCATCGTCATGATTGCTCCGCTTGTCCCTTGTACAGAGAAAAATGTATAGTCAGCGCCAAATGCTTCTGCTGCAAGCTCCTGTGCGTCTTTAATGATTCCTTTTGGCGAGTGAAGATCATCGAGAGGGCCAATATTGATCAGGTCCATCTTCAGAGCGTTTTCTCCGATGAATTCTTTGAATTCATGGTCCATACCCGCTCCCTTTTTATGTCCTGGAATATGAAATTGAATAGGTTCTTTTTCTATATGCTTCAGTAAGCCTGTAAACAATGGAGTTTGATGCTGAGACAATTTAGGAGCCACCTTCTTTTATATAAATTGCGCCACATTTGCGCAGTCCGTTCCATGCAAAACAAAGTGAATTATAACACTTACTTAAGGGTTTGAAAAGATAGCAATACAGCAAAGGAATCCGGAGCACTTGCAAAGAAATGATAAAAGATGACATATTGAGCGGGCATTCGTTAAAATTAGCATTTGAAAGGCAATAGCTTGCAAAAAAAGGGGCTGACTATATGAAATGGAAAACTCGGGTCACAGAACTTTTGCAGATTCAATATCCAATTATTCAAGGAGGGCTTGCGTATCTTGCCTATGCGGATCTTGCAGCTGCTGTTTCAAATGCGGGAGGACTGGGGCAGATTACAGCTATGTCTCTTGATAATCCCGAAGTGCTGAAAAAGGAAATCCGCCGGTTAAAAACTTTGACGGATAAGCCTTTTGGTGTTAATTTTGCAATTGGCCAGCACGGGCGCCCGTATGAAGATATGCTCCAGGCAGCCGTAGATGAAAAAGTTCCGGTGATTTCCATGACTGGCGGAAACCCGGCTCAAATTCTGGATTACTTAAAAGGAACCGATGTTAAGAAGCTTGTTCTTACCGCAGCTGTCCGGCAGGCAGTGAAAGCAGAAGAGCTCGGAGCAGATGCCGTAATGGTGGTCGGGCAGGAAGGGGGAGGACATCTTGGCAGAAATGATACAGGCACATTTGTCCTTGTTCCTCAGACTGCAGATGCCGTCAGCATTCCTGTTATTGCATCAGGCGGAATTGCCGACGGCAGAGGGCTGATGGCGGCACTCTCGCTTGGCGCAGAGGGTATTGAAATGGGAACCAGATTTATCGCAGTGAAAGAATGTGTCCATGCCCACGCTGCCTATAAGGAAGCACTTCTGAAAAGTACGGAAAATGATACCGCTGTGATCAAGAGGAGCATAGGAGCTCCTGCAAGGGCGCTTTCAGGGAGCTTTACAGATAAAATCCTCCAGCTGGAAAAAGAAAGCGCTGGCTATGATGGGCTAAAGGATTATATCAGCGGGGAAGCTAATAAAAAGTACATTTATGAAGGAAAAGCAGAAGAGGGCTTCGGCTGGGGAGGTCAGGCTGCAGGTATGATAAAAGATATTCCATCAGCAAAGGAACTGATCGAAAGGATCGCTGCTGAAGCTGATGCGGTCAGAGAGCGATGGGGGACTTGGAAAGAGGTGACAAAATGAGCTATCAATATCCTATATCTGCAGATTGGAAAACAGATGAAATAATCGATGTCGTCCGCTTTTTTGAATGCATTGAAAAAGCATACGAGGGCGGAGTCGAAAAAGGCGATCTGATGAATGCCTATAAGCGCTTTAAACAGGTAGTGCCTGGGAAGGCAGAGGAAAAAAAGGTCTGCGGCGAGTTTGAAGAAGCAAGCGGATATTCTTCGTACCATACTGTAAAAAAGGCAAAAGAAAGCGTTGAAGGTGAAAAAGTTAAAATGCAATAAAGTCTCTTCATAAGAAAAAGGATGCCATTCCATGCATCCTTTTTCGTTTCTGCTAAATGACTATTTGCTTTCAGTGCCGGATTTTTGGGCAAGTTTGTACAGCGGTATGAGCTTGCCGAAGGTTTCGGAAATTACCTGAAGCATTTCCTCTCCCGACATATTCACAGCTTCTTCCCTTGCCAATTGGACGCCGCAAAGAATTTCCGCTTTTTTTATTTCTTCAAGCCTTGAAAACATTCGGTCAAAATCAGCCTTTTTCAGACTGCTTTGTGCTTTAGCTGCAGGTTTTGTATGATCTTCAGACCATACAAAGGAATCAGGGATGACTTTGATCAATTTTCTGCCGCTTTTTTTCAGCTGCTTGCCAAAAGCTTCTTTAACAGGCGCTTCATAAATTACCGCAAACCAGATAAAAACATGAGTTTCCCAAAGGCCGATTTGAAAATGCGGCAGCATCTTATACCCTCGTTTGCTTGGCGCAAATGCAACCCACGTATCATCAGGCGGATTGACTGAACGTCTGGCGTGCTTTGCCACATGAGCGAAGATTTCTTCCCCTGTTTGATTGGAAAGCTCTGCGGCAAAATGATTCCCTAGTGCTTCAAGCTTTGGGCGCACTTTAGAAATAATCGCCTCCATGCGCGGATCTAATCCCTCTATTTGAAATACGCTAAAGTCTTCTGCTGTAAATCCATCAAATGCCATGATTGTCCTCCATTGCTTTATCCCTCTGCTCCGCGGCGGCAGCCCTTAGGCCGAAGAGATGAATCAAAAATTGATATACCGAGATTATTTTAGCATACCCATTCATCCGTTCAAAAGAGAATGCACGTTTCACCCGTTCTAACCCGTGGTAAATAGATTACTATAAGAGAACTTTTAAGATAGGCTTTGTTAAAGAAGAACGTTGATTTTTGAATACCTGTTGATTGAAGTGGAAAGCGGACGCCTGAAACGGAAATCAACAGCCAACTGTAACAGAGACTATAGGTAAAAACACAATTTTCTCAGTGCTGTTCCAGCTGTTTTGATTTGACATAATATATAGAAAATCATATAACAATTGCTGGTCCATTGAACGGTGTCTGAACGCTAACTTATTATTTGCTGAAAGGGGCGGTAAATATGAAACAAGTGATCAAATCAGGTCAGCCGAGAGAAGTTGTCAATCGCATTGGTGTCATAAAAATGGAATTGGATTATGAGCTGTCCACTTTATTTGAAGCAATGCAGGAAGATAATGAAGAAAAGAAAACTGAGTGCAAGCGAAGATTGGAAAGACTCCGAAAAGAGTGGATAAAACTTCAGGCATAGCCAAATGCTAGTTGAGGTTAAACGAACCGTTATCCTGGTTCGTTTTTATCTGTGCAAGGACGGATTGCGATACTTGTTTATATTTGCCTGTTCAGATATCCTGATTACAGAAAGAGATATACTGCATGCGGCAATTGCCCCTTATACTTACATAAAGCGAGGTCCTTTAAAATGGCAAACTGGAAAGAGATTGATAAAAAAGCAAAGGAATGGATAGAGGAAGCTGGCGAGAGAATTCGGGAGTCCTTCAGCACGAAGCTTTCTATTCAGACTAAATCCAATCCGAACGACCTTGTGACGAATATGGACAAGGATACCGAACAGTTTTTCATCAAAAAAATTAAGGAAACATATCCTGAACATAGAATTTTGGGTGAAGAGGGATTTGGACATAAGGTTGAATCGACTGAAGGGATCATCTGGATCATTGATCCGATCGACGGGACAATGAATTTTGTTCACCAGCAGCGGAACTTTGCGATCTCTATCGGCATTTATGAAGAAGGAATCGGAAAGATCGGTCTTATTTATGATGTTGTACATAATGAACTGTATCATGCCATAAAAGGAGAAGGCGCGTACATGAATGAAATCCGCCTTCCAAAGCTCGAAAAAGTATCTGTCAAAGAAGCCATTATTGCGATTAATGCTACTTGGCTTGTAGAAAACAGAGGCATCGATTATAAAAAATTAACCCCGCTCGTGCACGATTCCCGCGGAATCAGATCGTATGGCACAGCAGCAATTGAACTGGCTTATGTTGCATGCGGAAGGCTAGACGCATACATCACAATGCGTCTAGCACCTTGGGATTTTGCCGCAGGACTTGTACTCTTGGAAGAAGTGGGAGGCACTGCGACAACAATAAAAGGGGATAAAATTAATATTATAGAGAAAAACAGCTTCCTGATCGCAAAGGAAGGGCTTCATGAAGAAATACTTGCCGGTTATCTGCAGAAATAGCATGCCGGAAATCGCGCCATTTAAATTAAATGAAGAAAACCTGCCTTTTTTTCGCTTCCTGATCTCCGAAAGTCCGGAATGGCAAAAGGAGGAGACAGAGGAGGAAGGGCTGCAGGATTATATGAGATCTTATCAAATGATCGGCGGAGAATGGCTAGTGTGGAAAGAGGCAGATGCTCCTATAGGGATAAGTTATCATGCAGAATGGGTTCCTTCTAATGAAAAAGCATGGCTTGGAACATTGCTGCTTCATCCAGATTGCCGGAACCGCGGATATGGTAAAAAAATAATTCAGGCTATTGCCGTGAATTTGAAGCAAGCAGGGCATAAAGTTCTTTTTGCAGCGTGTCCGGAAGAACAGGATAACTGGACTCAGTTTCTATGCCATTGCGGCTTCGAACAGCTTAAAAGAGAAATAGCTCAGAGCGGGAAATACTTCCTGATCTTGATTCTTCCTCTTTAGCATTCTGATACCATATGTAAAAAAATGTAGGATTAGTTATGGCAGTCTGTTACTATTACATCATAAACACGTATGTATACAGGAGGACTGTACATGAAACGGACACTGGAAATTGTTTTTTCTATTATAGGAGCAGTACTATTTGCCTTAACTTCATTTCTTGGGTTTTTCTTCCTTGCAATTAAGAATATTCCTGACCTTGAAGCTGGCCTGAATCAGGCATTGGCTGAAGATCCGGAACTCGCAGCAAGCGGGCTCAATTATGAAATGGTGCAGGGAATGCTGCAAACCGGAGCGGTTGTCATTTTGACTTTCAGCATCATTGGCCTTGCTGCAGGTATTATTGCAGCCATCTTATTAAAAGGTAATAAAAAGCCAAAAACAGCCGGCATTATTCTGATTGCAGCAGCTGTCATTTGCGGAGGAGGAACATTCCTTGCTGGCGGCTTTGCAAGCATCTGCTACTTAATCGCAGGAATAGCTGCGCTGGCAAGAAAGCCAAAGGCAACAGAATGGCAGGAAGAAAAGCAGGTTCTATAAAAAAGAAGGTGTCCTTTATTGGACACCTTCTTGTGTTTTATAATCTGCCCTCACGGCGCATTCTTCCTTTTAGCGCAAATCCAGCGCCCATTACAATCACGAGACCAATAATGGCACCGAGAATTCCCCAAATGTTCTGCATGCCGATCGATACGGCAATCAGCATCATAAATATAACGGCAAGTATTGCCAAAACTACAAAAATCCACTTTCCAAGCTTCAAATTCTCCATCCCCCTGCTGTAATAAAACCTATATGTGAACAGTTTATCTAAATTCCTTCGGCTTTTCCAGCTTGTGTGATATAATATCGAAGGTATTTGAAAATATAGGAGATGAAAATGTGAAATTAAGAAATGATCTTCGGAATATAGCGATTATTGCCCACGTTGACCATGGGAAAACAACGCTTGTAGATAAACTATTGCATCAGGCCGGCACGTTCCGTGCAAATGAGCTTGTTGCAGAGCGCGCAATGGATTCAAATGATCTTGAGCGTGAGCGGGGAATAACCATCCTGGCGAAAAATACAGCAATTCAATATAAAGATACACGCATCAATATTCTTGATACTCCAGGACATGCTGACTTTGGCGGAGAAGTGGAGCGCATCATGAAAATGGTTGATGGAGTGCTTTTAGTTGTTGATGCTTATGAAGGCTGCATGCCGCAAACTCGTTTCGTATTGAAGAAAGCATTGGAGCAGAAACTGACTCCGATTGTTATTGTAAACAAAATCGACAAAGATTCAGCCCGTCCTGCAGAGGTAGTGGATGAAGTCGTTGATTTATTCATTGAACTTGACGCAACAGAAGACCAGCTTGATTTCCCGGTTATTTATGCATCAGCTGTAAATGGTACAGCAAGCATGGATGCTTCCAGGCAGGATGAAAATATGGAATGTGTATATGAGGCCATCATTGAAAACATTCCAGCGCCAGTTGACAACAGCGAAGAGCCCCTTCAATTCCAGGTAGCTCTGCTTGATTACAACGATTATGTCGGTCGTATTGGGATTGGACGCGTGTTCCGCGGAACAATGAATGTAGGCCAGCAGGTAGCCCTGATGAAGCTCGATGGGTCTGTGAAAAACTTCCGCGTAACGAAAATCTTAGGATTCCAAGGATTGAAGCGGGTTGAAATCGAACAGGCAAAAGCTGGAGATTTAGTTGCTGTTTCAGGCATGGAGGACATTAACGTGGGTGAGACGGTTTGCCCAGTAGAGCACCAGGAAGCCCTTCCTGTTCTTCGGATTGACGAGCCGACGCTTCAAATGACATTCCTTGTAAACAACAGCCCGTTTGCAGGAAGAGAAGGCAAATTTGTCACATCACGCAAAATTGAAGAGCGTCTAATGCAGCAGCTCCAGACAGATGTCAGCCTTCGTGTTGAAAATACGGAGTCACCTGATGCATGGGTTGTCTCTGGCCGCGGTGAGCTTCATCTTTCAATCTTAATTGAAAACATGCGCCGTGAGGGATATGAGCTTCAAGTATCAAAGCCTGAAGTAATCGTCCGTGAAATTGACGGTGTGAAATGCGAGCCTGTAGAACGGGTGCAGATTGATGTGCCTGAAGAATATACTGGTTCTGTGATGGAGTCTGTCGGAGCAAGAAAAGGTGAAATGCTCGACATGATCAATAACGGAAACGGCCAGGTAAGACTTATTTTCACTGTTCCTTCAAGAGGACTGATTGGGTACTCTACTGAGTTCCTTTCCCTGACAAGAGGATACGGTATCATCAACCACACTTATGACAGCTATCAGCCGATGCAGACCGGCCAAGTCGGCGGCCGCCGCCAGGGTGTACTTGTTTCCATGGAAAAAGGGAAAGCAACTTCTTATGGAATCATGGGCATCGAGGACAGAGGAGTTGTGTTTGTAGAGCCAGGTGTTGAAATTTATGAAGGAATGGTTGTTGGCGAGCATAACCGTGACAATGATCTGGTTGTTAATATTTGCCGTATGAAACAGCAGACAAACGTCCGCTCTGCTACAAAAGACCAGACAAGTACGATCAAAAAGCCGCGTATTCTTTCACTGGAAGAATCACTCGAATACCTTGGCGATGATGAATACTGTGAAGTAACTCCTGAATCAATCAGGCTGAGAAAGAAAATTCTCGATAAAAACGAACGTGAAAAAGCTGCGAAAAAGAAAAAACTATCTGGAATTTAATGCTTAGAAGCAAGGCTGCCGGTACCCAAAAGGGTTCGGCAGCCTTTTTTGCGAACAAAAAATGCGGCACGTTCAGCAACTGGTTCTTGCTTTTTTATGCAGAAAAAAGGAAATAGAAGGTATTGGGCGAAATAGTTATTACGAAGACGACTAGGGGTGGAACATATGGGGGATGAAGCGGTAAAAGAACATATGTGGCCGATTGCACAGGCCATTTTTACTGAAATGGATCCCAATACAGGAGCAAAGGTATTATTCGCCATCATATTTGTGCTCTGTGTATTGGTCTATAAGCTTGGTTTTGCAAAAAAACTGCCTCTTTTAAAGGCAGCTGTTGTATACGCCGTGCTTTTTTTCGGCTGCAGCGTGTTAACTTTTTTAGGATATTTTCTGCCGATTGCAGAAGGTCTTTCCATTACCGCTCTGATCCTTGCTGTCTATAAAGTCAGGCTGCATCAGGCCAAAAAAGGCAGGAATGCCGCATGAAAAGTCTGCAGGATGCTGTGTACAACTGGCTGACAATCGAAATAGTGGCCAAAGCACGGCCGGAAGATAAATCAGCACAGGAAACAGCTGATTTATTTCAGGCTGTTCTGAAGGAGGAGTTTCAGGCGGATTCAATAAAATACCGGAAAGAAGGCAGCATGTATACTTTTTCCTGCATGCGCGGTGATGAGCCTTATACTGTCTCATTTCCATCTGAAATGATTGAAATGCTGGCAAATCAAATCAGTGCCGAGCCTTCAAGATATAAAAATTATGAATAAAGCGAAAAAAAAACAACCGCTTCATGAAGCGGTTGTTTTTTTAAAAAGCAAATTGTACATGGCAAACATGGCAGCTCCAAACAGCAGATGCCCTGCAGCCCAGTATAGGATTGCAGTCCCGTCCGTTATTGCCGGCACCTCTTTTTTTGCCGCTATGGAGAGCGGGAAATAAAGCAGACCGGCAAATGCGGAAAGGGCGGCGGTAAAAAAAAGCCGGCGGGAAAACAGATGAACAAGAAGGCTGTACATTGCTCCAATTCCTGCGCCAGTACCTAAGTGAATAATAAATTCAACCCATTCCGGCAAAGGAAAGGGATAAAGAAAGTCCACATTCAATAGAAGGGTATACACTTTTACGGATGCCAGGACTTCTGCAGCTTTTAGAAAAATCCCTAAAAGCACTGCTCCTGTCAGTCCTGATAATACCCCTCTTGCTATTACCATTGATCTTCCGTTTTTTTATCCCTGTACAATCGAAAATTCCCAGTAGTTAATCTTGCTTGTGTTTTGTCATTGATCCGATCATAGCACCCTGTACAGAGGTACGTATGGATTGGCCTGTTCCTAAGCCGCTTCGCGATCAGTGTTTCATCGTGAATGTTCTCAATTTTGTCGCATAAAACGCATTTTACTCTCATTACAGCACCTCTTCTATTCATTGCAGCAGGCTTGTCTGTTTCACTGCCTGCACCTGCAGATAATTTATTGGCGAAAAGAAACCGCCAAAGATCATGAAAGATAGTTGGAACATCCCTTTAAAACGGTTATGATAGAATTATACTACGCAGGCGGAGGTATTGGAATGGCGAACAAAGTGGAAACAAAGCTTATCGAACCATTATTCCAAGCTTTTCAGAAAGAACGCTTCGTAACGGTCTCGACAATTGATCACGAAACAGGAGCTCCGCATGTGGCAGCTATTTCCTGGGTGTACGCCCCTGATGCGAGCAGGCTTTATGCAGCACTTGATTCACGTTCAAGAATTGTGGAAAACATAAAAAAGCATCCAGCAGCTGCAGTCAGCGTGCTGGCTAATGAATCGAGCTATTGTATTATCGGCAATACATATGTTAAATTGGAGCGCTTGGAGGAAGTCCCATTAAAACTGTCTCTAATAGAGCTTTCCATTTCTGAAGTTAGAGACGTTATGTTTTACGGCTCAAGAATTTCTGTTGAACCCCAATATGAAAAAACCTATGACGAAAAAGCGGCTTCAAGGCTTGATCAGCAGGTTTTTGCAGCTATGAAAAAAGCTTAGTCACTGATGACTAAGCCTCTTTCCGTTTCTTCCTTTTTCATCAAAGGGGGGTGATGCCGTACATATAGAACATAGTGAATTACCGTTTTAATTCTTGGTTGGACTGTTTTTCCTGCTGCTTGTCCAGATCTTTTTGCTCTTTTGCAGGGAGCTGGTCTTTATCAGACTGGGTCGGCTGCTGATCGGGATTATCAAGTGTGTCAGATGGGACGTCAGGGACAACTCTGCCGGCAATCGCAGCCAATTCATCAAGAATTCCAATAACAGGCCTGCCTTTTTGAATTTGCTTGCCTATTTCCTTTAGGCGGTCTGTTGTATCCGGATCTGCGATCACGGCTGCATTGGCTCCGTAAGGGTCATTTTTGAGACTTTCGGCAACAGCGTATTTAATGGACTGAACCTTGCTTCTTTCTAGTTTGCCGTCCACATTGATACCGACAACAGCATATTTGCCAAGCACAACTGCAGAAGCATTTTTAACACCAGGAACATCTGACGCAAGGGATGACAGGCGTTCTGATGCAGCCTGGCCTGTTTGCTTGTCAGCGGGCTCCCGCACGGTATTTTTTACGGTAATGGGTTTATTCCTGCTTTCGCCGGATGACTCGCCAAGGCTTCTGTCATTATTTGTGCAGCCCGGCAGCAATAAGAGACCCGCTATCAAAAGAAACGATGGGAAACGAAACATGTCTACACTCCTTTAAGTAGCTGGCATTTAACTTTATTGTCTTATGAACCTTCTATCTTTATTCATGGGTTCATATATTTTAGCAACGCTACACTTCGTACAAGGGACATGGAATGGAGAAATTCATTCCTGAATCATAAAGCTCCGCCCATTACATTCACAGTAGGAGGCAGAATATTGAGTAAGATTTATGTCTTGGATACAAATGTGTTGCTGCAGGACCCGAATTCCATCTTTTCTTTTCAAGATAATGAAGTGGTGATTCCAGCTGTTGTTCTGGAAGAGGTGGATTCGAAAAAAAGGTACATGGACGAAGTCGGCCGGAATGCAAGGCAAGTGTCAAAGCTGATTGACAGCTTAAGGGAGCTGGGAAGCCTGCATGAAAAAATTCTTCTTGAAAATGGCGGACAGATTCGAATTGAACTAAACCACCGCTCTTTTCATGAATTACAGGATATATTTGTTGAGAAAACAAACGATAACAGGATTCTTGCAGTAGCGAAGAACCTTTCTATGGAAGAACTGCAGAAAGAAGATGGAAGGCCCGTTATTCTTGTGAGCAAAGACACGCTTGTCAGAGTTAAGGCTGACGCGCTTGGTCTTCAGGCAGAGGACTTTTTAAGCGACAGAGTGGTGGAGATAGATCATATTTATAAGGGGTTTTTGGACTTATACATAAACAGCGACAATTTAAACCGGTTTTACGAAAAGAATGAATTGCTGCTGTCGGAAATCACCAATCATCCTTTTTATCCAAATCAATTTATCGTTATGAAGGATGCCCTTGGCGGTTCAGCCTCTGCCATCGGCATTGTGGACAAGAGCGGTAAAAAGGTCAAAAGGCTCGTTTTTAACCAGGATCATGTATGGGGAATAAAGCCGAGGAATGTTCAGCAGACGATGGCGATGGAACTGCTGCTCAGGAATGACATCCCGCTCATTACGCTTGTAGGAAAGGCTGGGACTGGAAAGACACTTCTTGCCTTGGCAGCAGGTCTTTTCCAAACAGAGGACCTCGGCACATACAAAAAACTGCTGGTGGCAAGGCCGATTGTACCGGTCGGAAAGGATATCGGCTTTCTTCCGGGAGAAAAAGAAGAAAAGCTTAGGCCGTGGATGCAGCCCATTTATGATAATCTGGAATTTTTGTTTAATACAAAAAAGCCGGGTGAACTTGATGCTATTCTGGCTGGAATGGGATCCATTGAAGTAGAGGCGCTTACTTATATCCGCGGAAGAAGCATCCCTGATCAATTTATTATTATTGATGAGGCGCAAAACTTAACAAAGCATGAAGTGAAGACCATATTGACGAGGGTTGGGGACAGAAGCAAAATTGTGCTGATGGGTGACCCTGAACAAATTGATCATCCTTATCTTGACGAATACAACAATGGACTCACCTATGTAGTCGAAAAGTTTAAGGAGCAGCAGATTGCTGGTCATGTCAGGCTGGTAAAAGGAGAACGTTCAGGGCTTGCACAGCTGGCAGCTGATCTTTTGTAGATAGAGAATAAAAAGACCGGCCGTTTATATGACGGCCGGTCTTTCTTATATCGGAATTAATTGATTATTGTTTGCTTAAAAAAGCCGCCTGTCCAGGACCGGCGGCGCTTATTTCCCCCACTACAGAATGTGAATTTCATTCACTTGTGTAAGTGGCTGATCTTTGTTGCTTCCGTCGCCAAAATAAAGATGAACAGGACCATCCTTCTTAAGCGGCTTTCCATCCAGACTGAAAGCAAGAATAGCTGATTTTGCTTCTTCTAGTGTCAGGGTTGTCACCCCGTCCGGAGTTAAAAAAGCAGCGCTTGATGCACCTTCTAATGGTTCTGCGTTATCCAGGAACGGCTTCAAAGAAATTCCGAAGGTTCCATGAAGAATCTTTTCTTTCTCAAACTTCCGCTCTGTTTTTAATGTAGGAGGAAAAACGGCACCCTCCATGATTTCCCTGTCCCAATGAGAAGAAATATTTTTCTTATATTGTTCCAGCTGATCTTCTTCCTGCCTGCTTGATTCAAAGTAAGCGGTTAAATCAACTTTTCGATCGTCAAATATCCATACTCCCGGATCAAGGGTGATCTTATATTTTACCTTGCCGCTAATAAACAGAATATCGTTCACGCCATCACTCCCTATAAAAAACAGTATAATCCTTTTTAAAATCTTTGTCATGGGAGAGAAAATACAAATAAAGCAGACCATCTGCTGAAGATGTCGAACATTCATGCTGCAGCCCAGTTTTTGACTATTGAAACTGCCGCTTGAGCGGCATAATCTTCTTGCATTTTTATCCTAAAGCCTTTAATATTAATAGATAGATTAAAGGTAATCGCTCGGGAACGGAGGGATTCATTTGGCTTCTGAGATTGCGATCGATCATCGGGAAAAAGCCCACGCTCTGCTGAAAGCAGATGCTGAAAAGATCATGAAGTTAATAAAAGTACAGATGGACAACTTGACAATGCCTCAATGTCCTCTTTATGAAGAGGTTTTAGATACGCAAATGTTCGGCCTGTCCAGAGAAATTGATTTCGCCGTCCGCCTTGGCCTTATTGAAGAAAGCGAAGGCAAATTATTACTCGGCAGTCTGGAACAGGAATTATCAGCCCTTCATGAGGCTTTTACAAGGAAATAACGGAAACAACTCAAACTGTTGATGAAAATGGTTTGAGTTTTTTTATTTTAAGCGAAAAAACTCCCGAATTTCAAAATCCTGCATTGTGAATCAGAACTATCCTTGATAACATTTAAGAAGGCCTGCAGGCACTGCAGATAAAGCTGCTTCCATATTTAAAAAAAGGCTGACTGCCGTTGGATCAGAAAGCCTCTTTATCTGTTTTTGCTCTGTTCAGCCATCGGACAAGCTTTTTAGCGGCAGCTTTAAATGAAGGATTTTTTTCTTCAAAAATGAATAGTAAGATCGACAACGAAAAATAAGGAAGAGATGCGATGTTAAAAAAAATATTAAAATCCTATGATTATTCTCTGATTGCGGCAATTTTTCTTCTTTGCGGCATTGGAGTGGTCATGGTGTACAGTTCCAGTATGATAACGGCAGTGGAAAGATATGGGACAGACAGCGATTTCTTTTTCAGAAAGCAGCTGCTGACAGTTCTGGCTAGTACGGCAATATTTTTGGTTCTAGCGGCGTTTCCTTACAGGGCCTACTTAAACAGCAGATTTTTGAAAATTCTATTTTTTGGTTCATTTGCTGTGCTGCTTGCTTTATTTGTCGTCGGATCAGCCGCAGGAGGAGCCCAGAGCTGGTTTAAATTATTCGGCATGAAACTCCAGCCCGCAGAATTTGCGAAGCTGGCAGTGATCATTTATATGTCTGCTATTTTTGAAAAAAAGCAGCCTTATCTTCATCATTTTGGAAAAGCGGTTGTCCCGCCTCTGGCGTATGCAGCGGGGATCATCCTCTGTGTGATCATTCAGCCTGACCTTGGAACGGCCATTATCATTTCGCTTTTGGCTGTCTCCATTATTGTGTGTTCAGGCATCGGAAGAAAAAACATTATGAGAATTATTGTTCTTGGGGGGCTTTGCCTGCTCTTGGTTTCTCCTATTTTAATCTTTAAATCCGGCAGCATTTTCACCCCTGAGCGGATCTCGCGGTTTACCGGTTTTATGGAGCCTTTTAAAACGGAACAGGGTGACGGCTATCAGCTCGTTAATTCGCTTTACGCGATCGGTTCCGGAGGTGTAACTGGTCTTGGTCTCGGAAACAGTGTCCAAAAATACGGCTACTTGCCTGAATCCCATACAGATTTTATCATGGCTGTCGTTTCTGAAGAGCTCGGTGCTCCAGGTGTTCTTGCGATTTTGGCGCTGCTCACTTTCATTATTTTAAAAGGCTTTGCGGTCGCAAGAAAGTGCCAGGATCCTTTCGGTACTCTTATGGCCGTCGGCATTTCAAGCATGCTTGCCATTCAGGCATTAGTGAACCTTGGCGGCATGAGCGGATTGATTCCAATTACCGGCGTGACCTTGCCTTTTATCAGCTATGGCGGTTCTTCCATGCTGTTATTGATGATTGCGATGGGAATTCTTGTGAACATTTCCATGTTTGCCAATTTCAAACGAAAATACCCTGCTAAAGAGCCTGAAGCAAGCAATGTAAAAAACGTGCAATTTCCTAAACAAAAGCCACTGTCAAATTAGGCATACAATCTGCTATACTAATCATGAATGTGTCATACTAATTAACTTGACTTAGGGGAGGAACAAAACGTTGAAAAATATCCAAAAGGTTTTAGTTGCCAATAGGGGAGAAATTGCGATCCGGGTTTTCCGGGCGTGCACAGAGCTTAATATCCGTACAGTTGCCATTTATTCGAAAGAAGACTCAGGCAGCTACCATCGTTTTAAAGCCGACGAAGCTTATCTGGTCGGTGAAGGAAAAAAACCGATTGACGCCTACCTCGATATTGAAGGAATTATTGAGATTGCGAAAAACAATGAGGTAGATGCGATCCATCCCGGTTACGGATTTTTATCAGAAAACCTTCAATTCGCGAAAAGATGCGAAGAAGAGGGAATTCTTTTCATTGGCCCTGAAACAAGGCATTTGGATATGTTTGGAGACAAAGTAAAGGCCCGCAAGCAGGCTGAGCTTGCTGAAATTCCTGTTATTCCAGGAAGCAGCGGTCCAATTGACAGTTTCCAGGATGCAGAACGTTTTGGCTCTTTGCATGGCTACCCTTTCATCATTAAAGCGGCTCTTGGCGGCGGCGGAAGGGGCATGCGGATCGTTAAAGACGAAACCGAAGCAAAGGAATCGTATGACCGTGCGAAATCAGAAGCAAAGGCAGCCTTCGGAAGCGATCTTGTTTATGTGGAAAAGCTGATTGAAAACCCGAAGCACATTGAGGTGCAGATCATCGGCGATAAGCATGGGAATATTGTTCATTTGTACGAGAGAGACTGTTCTGTCCAGCGCCGCCATCAAAAAGTAGTTGAGGTAACCCCGAGCGTTTCTCTGAGTGATGAGCTTCGGTTGAAAATTTGCGAAGCAGCTGTCAAGCTTGCCGTGAATGTCCAATACGTCAATGCAGGCACAGTAGAATTTTTAGTTTCCGGAGAGGAATTTTACTTTATAGAAGTAAATCCAAGGGTTCAGGTTGAACATACGATAACTGAAATGATTACTGGTGTTGATATTGTGCAGACGCAGCTTAGAATTGCTGAAGGACAATCCATACATAGCAATGAAGTCGGCATTCCAAAGCAGGAGGAAATCAAAACCAATGGATTTGCTATCCAGTCAAGGGTGACGACAGAGGATCCTCTGAATCAATTTATGCCTGATACTGGCAGGATTATGGCTTACCGATCAGGCGGAGGCTTCGGCGTAAGGCTTGATGCAGGGAACGGATTCCAGGGTGCTGTCATCACACCTTACTATGATTCTCTGCTTGTTAAGGTTTCAACTTGGGCAATGACATTCGACCAGGCTGCATCAAAAATGGTTCGGAATTTAAAAGAATTCCGAATCAGGGGTCTGAAAACAAATATTCCTTTTCTTGAGAATGTCGTCAAGCATGATAAATTTCTTTCAGGTGAATATGACACCTCTTTTATTGATACAACACCTGAATTGTTTATTTTTCCAAAAGGAAAAGACCGCGGCACGAAAATGCTGACCTACATTGGGAATGTAACGATTAATGGATTTCCAGGCATTGAAAAAAAGCCAAAGCCTGATTTTGACATACCGGTGATTCCTAAATTAAGCCATCAGGAACCGCCTCAAAACGGTACAAAGCAAATTCTTGAACAGCGCGGAGCTAAAGGGCTGGCAGAATGGGTGAAAGAGCAGCAAAGCGCTCTGTTAACAGATACGACCTTCAGAGATGCTCATCAGTCTCTTCTTGCAACACGGGTGCGGACTAAGGATTTAAAACAGATTGCAGATGCTTCAGCTCGTCTTCAGCACAATCTTTTTTCCTTTGAGATGTGGGGCGGAGCGACATTTGATGTATCGTACAGATTTTTAAAGGAAGATCCTTGGGAACGGCTTATTTCACTTAGAAAAGAGATACCGAATGTTCTCTTTCAAATGCTGCTGAGGTCTTCAAACGCTGTCGGCTACAAAAATTATCCCGACAACGTCATTAAAGAGTTCGTCCAGCAGTCAGCCCAGACCGGAATTGATGTGTTCAGAATCTTTGACAGCCTGAACTGGGTGAAAGGCATGGAACTTGCCATTCAGGCAGTACGGGACTCAGGAAAAGTGGCGGAAGCAGCCATTTGCTATACGGGTGATATATTAGATCCAACAAGACGGAAGTATGATTTGAATTATTATCAGAATATGGCAAAAGATCTGGAAAAGGCAGGAGCTCATATACTCGGCATTAAAGACATGGCTGGACTGCTGAAGCCTCAGGCAGCCTATGAGCTCATCTCAGCGCTTAAGGATACGGTGGACCTTCCGATTCATCTTCACACACATGATACAAGCGGGAATGGAATTTTCATGTATGCCAAAGCAATAGAAGCAGGAGCGGACATTGTCGACACTGCGGTCGGTTCAATGGCTGGCCTTACATCTCAGCCTGGTGCGAACAGCCTGTACTATGCAATGAACGGAATGGAAAGACAGCCTGACATAGATGTGGACGCGTTCGAGCAGCTTTCTATGTACTGGGAAGATGTCAGGAAGTATTACCATGACTTTGAAAGCGGCATGGTAGCTCCGCATACAGAAGTTTATGAACATGAAATGCCAGGAGGACAATACAGCAACCTCCAGCAGCAGGCTAAAGCTGTCGGTCTTGAAAATCGATGGAACGAAGTAAAGAAAATGTACAGGCGGGTCAATGACATGTTTGGGGATATTGTAAAGGTAACACCTTCTTCCAAAGTGGTCGGAGACATGGCGCTCTTTATGGTGCAGAACAGCCTTTCTGAACAGGACATTTTAGAAAAAGGCGATGGAATGGATTTCCCGGATTCTGTTATAGAAATGTTTGAAGGCTATCTTGGCCAGCCTCATGGAGGATTTCCGGAAAGGCTGCAGCAGGTTATCTTAAAGGGCAGGGAAGCCATTACAGTTAGACCGGGTGAATTGCTGAAGCCAGCCGATTTCGGCGAAATCGAACAGGAGCTTTTCCAAGCTGTCGGCAGGCCTGTAACGGCTTTTGAAAAAATAACGTATTCCCTTTATCCGAAGGTGCTGCTTGATTACTTAAAAACGATGGAAGAATTCGGCGACATCTCTGTTCTTGATACACCGACATTCCTTTACGGAATGGTGCTTGGTGAAGAAATTGAAGTGGAGATCGAAAAAGGGAAAACGCTGTTTGTGAAGCTTGTTTCCGTTGGAGAGGCGCAGGCTGATGGAACAAGGGTCATCTATTTTGAGCTGAACGGACAGTCGCGTGAAATTGTCATTAAAGATGAAAGCATCAAATCAGCCGTCGCATCGAAACCAAAAGCGGATAAAACCAATCCATCCCACATTGGTGCTTCCATGCCGGGTACTGTTATCAGAGCGGCAGTCAAAAAAGGCGATAAAGTCAAAAAAGGCGATCACTTAATGATCACGGAAGCAATGAAAATGGAAACAACCGTGCAGGCGCCATTTGCTGGAACTGTAAAAGAAATACACGCCGCAGATGGAGAGCCGATCCAAACCGGCGATTTATTAATTGAAATAGAAAAAGAATAGGCTGAAAAGGAAGAGACCGGGTTACCCGGTCTCTTTTTTTACGATGGAGCTGAACGAACGGTCTTCCGGGTGGCATATTGAAGTTAGATTTTCACAAAGCAATTTAATACGATGAGGAGAGGGAAAGAGGGTGATCGTTTGAAAACAGCTGTTATGTGGGTGAGAAGGGATTTTCGCTTTCAGGATAATACGGCACTTTATCATGCACTGTCTTATTGCAGAGAAGAAAGAGCCAGATTAATCTTTGTATTTCAGCTTAATCCTTCGTTATTTAAAAATTCTTCAGGACTTAGACACGAGCATTTTGCAGGAACCGTGCTGCATTTTCATGAAAGGCTGAAAAAGCTTGGGACAGAGCTTGCTGTATTTGTTGGAGATCATGAAAAAGCATTCCGGAAGTTTTTAAAAAGCGAGCAAGGCATTTCTGCTTTATTTTTCAATGGGGATGAAACAGGCTTTGGAAAAGCGCGGGATGTGGAAACAACCCAAATGCTTCAGGCAGAAGGCATACAAGTTTTTCAATACCAGGATGCTTTTCTGCATGGCGCAGAGGAAATAAAAAAATCAGATTCTGCAGTATATAAAGTATTTACACCGTATTATAAAAAATGGCGGGCAGAAAAGTTTACGAAGCCCTATCACATTGTATTTGACGAACTGAAGCAGGCGGTGAAAAGGCCGGCAGAACGTCCTGATAAAGGGCTGCAGCAACTGGAAAAGTACGCTGGCAGCGCGATGGAAAAATGGGAGTTTGGCGAAAAAGCAGCAAGAAAGCAACTGCTTCACTTTGTGCAGCACAAGCTTAATGATTATGAAAGCAGCCGTGATTACCCGGCTGAAGATGGAACGAGCAGAATTTCCAGATTTTTAAAAACAGGAATGCTTTCGCCCAGAACCGTGATCGCAGCTGTTCTTCAGGAAGAAGATTTGGGCAGCTCAAAAGAAACGTTTATGAAAGAACTGGCATGGCGCGATTTTTACCATAGCATTCTCGTGCACTTTCCATCCATTTCTGATAAGGAATTCAGTGAAAACTATCAGTCTCTTGATTGGAACAAAAATGAGCAGCAATTTGAGCAATGGGCACAAGGAAAAACAGGCTTTCCCATTATTGATGCAGCCATGAGGCAGCTGAATGAAGAAGGATGGATGCATAACAGGATGAGGATGCTGACGGCTTCTTTCCTAACAAAGGATTATTTGATTGACTGGAGGCTTGGAGAAGCATATTTTGCCAGGCAGCTTGTTGATTATGAAGCAAGCTCAAACATCGGAGGATGGCAGTGGGCAGCATCTGTCGGCACAGATGCCGTTCCTTACTTTCGTGTTTTTAACCCAGTTACGCAGTCAAAAAAATTTGATAGAGACGGAGAATATATCAAAAAATATGTGCCAGAGCTGAAGCAAGTGCCGGCAGCCCTCATTCACGAACCGTGGAAAATGAGTGAACAGGAGCAAGAGAAAGCGGGTATTGTCATAGGACGGGACTATCCTGTTCCGGAGATTAACCATGCTGTGCAGCGGAAAAGGGCGATCGATTTTTTCAAGGCATAGCTTGTCTTAAAGAAAGAAGGCAAATTAATATAAAGCAAAAAAAAACCGCTGAAAAAATCAGCGGTCTTTTTTTATAGTGCAGCTTTTGTGCCAGAACCCTTTTTAGCCTGCTTATTCACTTTGTTCCGGGTGACGAGGAGAACCAGGTAGCTGAGAACTCCGAAGAGGCAGGCAATGATAAAGCCATGGGCAAGGGTGAAGAACATGCTTAGCTGTGTAAGTACTGACATGGCGCCAGTGAAAGCCTGAAGGGTAATCAGGACCATGGAAATAATCCAGCCGTGATACAGAACTTTCTCATGCTTGTGGTGCTTAACAGCATGATAGCAGGCAATGGCGATCCAGATAAAGAGAATCAATGCAGCTGTTCTGTGTCCCATTTGGACCCATTGCTGAATGGTTTCAGGCATGCCGATCGAAGAATTTGAACAAAACGGCACATCGCTGCAGGCAACACCTGCTCCTTTATGTCTTACGAGCGCACCTGTATAAACGACAAGATACGTATAAATTAAAAGGCCGACCGCGTGAAAGCTCATTTTTCTGTCTACAATAAGCACTTTGGCATCATATTTTTTATCTACTTCAAATATTAGAAGAGTCAAAAGCAATACAGAGGCAAAAGAGATAAGTGAGACGCCAAAATGAAGGGCTTTAATAGCAGGAGATTGTCCCCATACAACAGCGGCAGCGCCTAAAAGGGCCTGCGCAATCAAAAACAGCACAGATAGAATAGACAAAAGCTTTGTTTCTCTTAAATGGCCGATTCGTCTCCAGGAAAGAACTGCAAGGATAATCACCAGAATCCCGGCTAATGAACTGACGAACCTGTGGGCAGCTTCAATAATCAGCTCTTTTGTAATCACTGTTTGCACAATGCTGCCGTTGCAAAGAGGCCAGGATGCCCCGCAGCCTTGGCTTGAGCCTGTTTTCGTTACAAGAGCTCCGCCAAGAAGGACGAGCAGCAGAACGATTGTTGAGACGACAGCAATTGGCTTCAGCTGAAATATTCGTTTCAATTTCTTCACCTTCTCAATCTAAAAAATCTCTACAGTTTTCTGTAAAAGTATTTCAATTCTTAGTGGCTGCTTTCCGGCAATATTGAACTGTCAGGAACACATTCGGAAACAGTATATAAAAAAGACTGATGCCACGATACTGATTGTAAGGAAATCACCAGTAAAAAACAATGATATGGACTCATTGTTCACAAAGGTTTTGAAAGTATAAAATTAAATGGAAAGAATTCTGGAGGAATTTACTATCTCATAATAGAATTTATACAAACAGAAGGTTTTCCAAGAGAGATCTTTGAATCTTGGAGATGATTCGCTAGGGATTTTGCAAGCAGCTGTCTGGGCTGAACGAGGCGCTTGCGCTTTTCGTTGTCCAGCTCCAGCGCCTAGCCCGATCTGAGTCGCTTCGAAAAATCCCAAAAAGTCAAAACCAGACTTTTCGGGATTTTCCTCCAGCGCTTGTCGGGGCTGAACAAGCGGCTTCCGCTTTTCTTAATCCCAATGATTGCAAATCCAATTTTTGTGATAGAATGAAAATGCCTCCTTTTTTCAAGGGTTTCTTATGTTCACGATCTTGTCACAAAAAAGTGCTTAATTGTAAAAACGTAAGATAAAACCTTTTTTAATGAGGTGGATTTTTAGTATGATATGAGATGTAGCATCCATTATTTAAAAGGGGTTTCTCTGTCAAAAGTTCAGGCCCGGACTTTATAGCGGGCACCTTTGCTGCTTTCCATGCAGCATGAATCGCAAGAAGGAGGTATTTTTTATGTCTAATTCGAGGACCATGTCAGATACTGCGCTAAGTGAGCAGCGTCCTCATGAGATAGCCAAAACAACGGCTTTTAAAGATTTTCTTGATTTGATTAAAATAGGCATTGTCAATTCAAATATGATCACCACATTTGCCGGCTTATGGCTCGCTCTTCACTTCAACGGACTTCATTTTCTAGATTCTCTGGATAAAGTATTTTTTACCCTGATCGGTTCGGCAATGATCATGGGAGGTTCCTGTGCTGTCAATAACTATTACGACAGAGACATTGACATCATTATGGAAAGAACGAGAAACCGCCCTACCGTAAACGGTAAAGTGAACGGCCAGCAGGCTCTGTGGACCGGGATCTTCATGATTACCGCTGGAATGGCCTGCCTGTTTTTAACAACAGTTACAGCTGCCATAATCGGCCTTGCCGGTGTGATCACTTATGTATTCCTTTATACAATGTGGACAAAGCGCAGGTATACAATGAATACTGTTGTCGGAAGCATTTCAGGAGCTGTTCCTCCGCTGCTTGGATGGGCAGCTGTTGATGGAAGCCTGAGCACGACAGCATGGGTTTTGTTCCTGATTATGTTTATCTGGCAGCCGCCGCACTTCCTGGCGCTTGCTATGAAACGTGTGGAAGAGTACAGAGCAGCTAAAATCCCTATGCTGCCTGTTGTTTATGGCTTTGGCATGACAAAGCGCCAGATGATGGTTTGGTGCGCATGCCTGCTCCCGCTTCCTTTCTATTTGTTTAATATTGGCACTGGTTTTGTTGTTCTGGCCACTATTTTAAACATTGGCTGGGTAGTGCTTGCCCTTTCCGGCTTTAAGATTAAAGACGATATAAAATGGGCTAAATGGATGTTTATTTACTCACTGAATTATTTAACAATACTATTTGTATCTATGGTTATTTTCACTCTGATTTAAAGAGATAAGGCGTGGCGGTTATACCGCCGCGCATTCTTAATACATATAACTGTTAAAAATTCTTTTATTTAAAAGAATTTACCATAAACTGAATTATTGTAATATTCCAATTTGTCGAAAAATCTATTACTAAAGAGGGGGTTTACTGGTTATGGAAAAGTGGCTGACAAAATGGCGATTGCTGCCGTTAATGCTGCTGATGGCATTCTTTATGACAGGATGCGGCGAACCATATTTATCAACTCTCCGTCCAGCTGGAGAAGTGGCTGATAATGAATACAACATCATGATCCTCAGCACAATCATCATGGTTGTTGTCGTCGCAGTGGTTACCGTCATTTTTATTTATGTCATCATTAAATTCAGAAGGAGAAAAAATGAAGGGGATGCTGTTCCAAAGCAGGTTGAAGGAAATCATAAGCTGGAAATACTATGGACAGTCATTCCGATCCTGCTGCTTTTGATATTGGCAGTGCCGGTCGTGGCCTCAACCTTTGATCTGGCGAATGTCAAACAAATGGAAAGCGACAAAAGAAAGCCTGAAGATGCACTTGTTGTTAATGTAAGAGCTAACTTGTACTGGTGGGAATTCGAGTATCCTGACTATAAAATTATCACGAGCCAGGAGCTGGTCGTTCCGACTGATGAAAAGGTGTATTTTAAGGTCAAAGCTGCAGATGTTAAGCACTCTTTCTGGATCCCGGCAGCAGGCGGAAAAGTCGATGCCAATCCGGAGAATGACAATAAGTTCTGGCTCGAATTTGATTCCAAGCGCGTTAAGGATGCAGGGGAATATCTGTACGGCAAATGCGCAGAGCTTTGCGGACCTTCACATGCTTTAATGGATTTTAAAGTAAAAGCTGTTCCAAGAAGCGAGTTTGATGCATGGACCAAAAAGATGAAAGATGCCAAACCGGTTGCGCAAGGGGATCAGGAAAAACAGGGAGAAGCGCTGTTCAAGCAGAAGGGCTGTATTGCCTGCCATGCTGTTCAGCCGTCAGACAGCCGTCCAGAAGCAGCAAGAAATGCACCGAACCTCGGCAATTTCGGTAACCGCACAAGGGTCGCAGGCATACTTGATCATTCTGAAGAGAACACGGAAAAATGGATAAAAGACCCAGAGTATTATAAGCCTGGAAATAAAATGTCAGGATCAGGAAAATACCCGAAACTGACTGATGAAGAAGCAAAAGCTCTGGCACATTATGTAATGAGTCTTAAAGTAGAGTAATCCATCTGAAATAGAGAAAAATGCGATTTTAGCAAAAGGGAGGTAGCAATGTGAGCACGATCACTCAGAAGAAGGGCTTCGGCGGAGTAGTGTGGGATTACTTGACAACTGTCGACCATAAAAAAATAGCCATTCTTTATATGATGGCCGGCGGGTTTTTCTTTCTCGTAGGCGGACTGGAAGCCATGCTGATCCGCATTCAGCTTGCAGTTCCGAACAATGACTTTTTAAATGGTGACGCTTACAACCAAGTGATGACCATGCATGGAACCACAATGATATTTCTGGCCGCAATGCCTTTGCTGTTCGCTTTCATGAATGCGGCAGTCCCGCTTCAGATTGGAGCGAGGGATGTAGCCTTTCCATTTGTCAATGCTCTTGGCTTCTGGCTGTTTTTATTCGGTGGAATATTTTTAAACCTTGGCTGGTTTTTAGGCGGTGCGCCTGATGCAGGCTGGACCTCCTATGCTTCCCTGTCGCTGGATTCCAAGGGGCATGGCATCGACTTTTACGCTCTTGGCCTGCAGATATCAGGTATTGGAACCTTGGTCGGCGGGATCAACTTTCTGGCAACGATTATTAGTATGAGGGCGCCGGGTATGACCTATATGAGAATGCCGCTCTTTACCTGGACGACTTTCGTAGCTTCAGCACTTATATTATTTGCATTTCCTCCGCTTACGGTCGGACTGGCGCTTATGACGCTGGACAGGGTTTTTCATACGAACTTCTTCGTTGCGGGTGCAGGAGGGAACACGATTATCTGGGAGCATATCTTCTGGATATTCGGCCATCCTGAAGTTTATATTTTGATTTTGCCGGCTTTCGGGATATTTTCTGAAGTCATTCCGGTGTTTTCGAAAAAAAGGCTTTTTGGGTACTCAGCAATGGTTTTCGCTACTGTTCTAATCGGATTTTTAGGTTTCATGGTTTGGGCTCACCATATGTTTACAACAGGACTAGGGCCAATAGCCAACGCCATTTTTGCCGTCGCTACGATGGCCATTGCCGTTCCTACAGGAATTAAAATATTCAACTGGCTCTTTACGATGTGGGGAGGAAGCATCAGGTTTACTACATCGATGCTTTATGCGATCGCGTTCTTGCCGACATTTGTTATGGGCGGTGTAACTGGAGTGATGCTTGCCGGTGTTACAGCCGACTATCAGTACCATGACAGTTATTTCGTTGTTGCGCATTTTCATTACGTCATCGTCGGCGGTGTCGTTTTCGGTCTGTTAGCCGGACTGCACTACTGGTGGCCGCTGATGTTCAACAAAATGCTGAACGAAACAATGGGGAAAATTACTTTTGTTCTATTTGTCACAGGCTTTCATTTAACTTTCTTTATCCAGCATTTCCTGGGGCTTTACGGCATGCCGCGCCGTGTATTCACTTATCTGCCTGGGCAGGGATTTGAAACAGAAAACCTCGTGAGCTCTGCAGGTGCCTTTTTAATGGCTGCAGGTGTTCTAGTAATGGCTGTGAACATTATCCAGACTGCTAGAAAGAAAGAATACGCAGGAAAAGATCCATGGGTTGACGGGCGTACGCTTGAATGGTCACTGGAAGCTCCTACACCTGAGTACAACTTTAAACAGCTTCCGCTTGTGAGAGGGCTTGATCCGCTGTGGATTGAAAAAATGGCAGGAAAAAAAGGAATGACTGCTGCAGAGCCAGTTGGGGATATTCATATGCCGAATTCGTCCATCCTGCCGCTTTGCATGGCCTTTGGACTGTTTGTTGCAGCCTTTGGGCTCATGTATCACAACGAGCATGCCTGGGGTATTCCTGTAGCACTCCTGGGACTTTTGATTACGCTTGGCAGCATGTTCCTGCGGTCTGTGGTCGATGATCATGGCTATCATATCCATAAAGAAGACCTGGAAGATGATACAGACAGGAGGGTGAAAGCCTGATGCATGCAGAAGAAAAATTTACAGCAGAAACCTTTCCCGAATCACCTGAAAAGGCGACAGCGGAAGCGAAAAATAAATTTCTGGGCTTTTGGCTTTTCCTTGGTGGAGAAACAGTCTTATTTGCCACCCTGTTTGCTACCTTTTTATCCTTAAGACACTCCAACAATGGCGGACCAACTACACAGGAGCTATTTGAAATTCCAATGGTGTTTGCCGCAACCATGCTTCTTTTGGTCAGCAGCTTGACGAGCGTATATGCCATTTATCATATGAAAAACTTCAGCTTTAAAAAAATGCAGCTTTGGCTTGTGATCACTGTTTTATTGGGTGCCGGATTTTTAGGGCTTGAAATCTATGAATTTAATCATTATGTTCATAAGCTGGAGTTTACCATTACGAGCAGTGCCCTCGGCTCCGCCTTTTACACGCTCGTCGGCACACATGGCGCACACGTTGCTTTCGGACTTCTCTGGATCACAACATTAATCGTAAGAAACAGCAAAAGAGGGCTGAATCTATACAATGCTCCGAAGTATTATGTAGCAAGTCTTTACTGGCACTTTATTGATGTAGTATGGGTGTTTATCTTCACGGTTGTATATTTGATGGGGATGGTGGAATAGCAGATGGAAACCAATCAGAAGCCTGATAATCCGCGCGTCAACATAGCCTACCGGCGTAAGAAAAATGCGGAAGAAATGAAGTACCAGTTTGTCTCGTTCGGCATGATGCTGTTCCTAACAATCATTGCTTTTATTGCAGTCGGATATGATGGGGTTGATAAATGGTTTAAAGCTCCTTTTATCATCATCCTTGCCGTTATCCAGGTAATCTTTCAGCTGTTTTATTTTATGCATATGAACCATAAAGGACATCAGACAGCAGCACTGTTTTTGTTCTCAGGCTTAGGTTTCGGCCTTTTGACAGTACTTGCTTTTTCAACGATTGTCTGGTGGTGAATCTAATAGGGAAACCGGCAAAGAGCCGGTTTCCTTCAAATTTATAAAGCCTAAACCCTTCAGGCTGAAGGAGGTACACTCA
Source organism: Metabacillus kandeliae (assembly GCF_021166585.1). Lineage (GTDB taxonomy): Bacteria > Bacillota > Bacilli > Bacillales > Bacillaceae > Metabacillus_B > Metabacillus_B kandeliae. The sequence goes on along the minus strand of NZ_JAJOZE010000001.1, from coordinate 1,328,825 downwards.
TGGAGAATATATCAATCTTTGGTTTCGAAGCCCTCTGGAGCCCATATTTTTTTCTTTTTATCACAGGATGCACCTGTTTTTATTTCTTTCTGATTAACCGCAAAGGAGACAAGTTTCGAAAGAGGGAGAATGTCAGCCCTAAGCAAATGATGTATTTTACGGCTGCTATGGTTTTCATTTATGCTTTAAAAGGCAGTCCGCTGGATTTGCTGAGCCACTTAATGTTCAGTGCTCATATGATTCAGATGGCGCTTTTGTATCTCCTTGTACCGCCTCTTTTGATAGCAGGAATTCCAGTTTGGATGTGGAAGCGTTTCACGGCAATTCCCGGCATCAGACAAATATTCACCTTTTTTACAAAGCCATTATTGGCGCTGATTCTATTTAATGGATTGTTTTCTCTTTATCATTTTCCTGCGGTCTTTGATTTTCTGAAAAGCGGGCATTTCTTTCATTCAGCAGCATCGATTTTCTTGTTTTTTTCTGCATTATGCATGTGGTGGCCGCTTTTTAACAAATTTGAAGATAAGAACAAGCTGAACGGTTTAATGAAAATCGGCTACATTTTTGCCAATGGAATGCTTCTGACTCCTGCCTGCGCTTTGATCATTTTTTCAAAAACTCCCCTTTACCTGACCTATTCTGATCCGGCTTCATGGATGCATGCCATGCAACTTTGTGTTCCGTCCGGCACTTTGTCGGGGCTGAATTTATCCGGTCCGGAAATGTTCAACTCTCTCCCTGTAATGGACGATCAGCAGCTTGGAGGAGTGGCCATGAAGATTATCCAGGAAATCATCTACGGCGCAGTGCTTGCCTCAGTGTTTTTTAATTGGGCAAAAGAAGAAAGGGAAAAGGACAAAAAGGAAGAAGAAGCTTACAAAGCCCATCTATAGATCCGGAGAACGAACTATACGAATTTCGTGCTTATGGCAACCGTCTGTGAAAACGAAATGAGATTAAAACATATTTTCAAGGTGCTGCAGAATATAATTCTAACAGCACCTTTTCTTTATGCTTTTTCTTGCCTGAAAAGCAGCAATGAAAAGAGCAGACTTGTCTATATCTTGAAAAAAGTGAACATAATGGTAGCTGAAGATACGAGAAAAGGGGGAAATGGAGTGGAGATTTTGACAGAGCGGCTTCTTGTCATCCCGTGCTCTCTGGACATTGCTAAATCTCTGATCATTCACAGAAAGGAGCTGGAAGAACGATCGCCGATTGTCATACCTCCAGTATGGCCTTCTTCCCTCACACAGGGGCTTTTGCCATTATATATTGAGCGGCTGGAAAAAAGCAGGGAAGCTTACGGTTGGGGCTTGTGGCTGATTATTCATGCAGCTGAAAAGAAGATTATCGGGGATTTTTACATTGCTGATAAACCGGACAGGGACGGGAAGGTAGAATTTTCATGTCAGATTAATCCCTCTTATCCTGAACAAATTGCTTTTGAAGCATTGAATATGTTTTTTTCATGGCTTTCCTCGCAGAATCAGGTGAAAACTGTCCAGACAGAGTGCCGGATAGAAAATGAAGACATGATTCATTTGCTTCATAAGCTTGGATTTATCTGCAGAAAAAGGGAGGATTACTATCTGCTTTGGCAAATTTGCAAAAATGGGGATGTATAGGCATTTTTCGTTCTATTTAAAAAAGGGCAAGCTTCCCGCGGAAGCTTTACCCCTCAACAGCCAGCTGTTCAATTTCTTCTTTAATTTCTTTCAGCAGCGTTTCGCTGGATTGAATGATATGGGGCGGAAATTCCTCATCTTCTCCATATTCTACTCCATGGGGATAATAATATTTTCCTAACAGCGGTGTGAGAAATTGAATAACTGCCCGTCTGCTTCCTACATCGCCTTCAATCGCATATCCCATAATCCTTAAGTAAAAAATATTACCTAAATAATCAAATTTCTTGTCATATGTAACTCTTTCATAATCCCATTGCCCTGCACGGAGCATGCCGTGGTTTTCCATTAAATCATCCAGTCTGACAAGCTCTGCGGTCATGCTCTCAAGCCCTGTGCCTTCAAATTTCATATTTTCAGTCTCCCGTCCCTGGTTCTTTAAATTCTGCTTTCTTCCTTATAATAGTATGAATAGATTGAACTTTCAATCAGTTATCAGGAAGAGATTGTAAAATTATCAAAAACAGGATGAAAGAAGGCTTTCCGAAGCTTCTTATTAGGTTTCTATCCTATTTTCGATTACTATTTTCATAAAGCCTGTTTTTAAAGGAGGAAACATCCATCAGTACGATTATTCGAGCCGCCGTTATATTGTGCGTCTTGTTTTTTGCTTATACTTTTTTTATGCACTATAGCGGAGATGTTCCAGAGAAAAGAGAACCCGGCCAAAAACCGGAGATTTCCAGTGTGAAGGAAGCGGAAAAGCCTGTTAAAATACCTGAAAACGGTATTTTAGCTTTGATGGGTAAGTCATCTGAAAATATTTTGAAATCAGTAGGAAAACCGTCAAGAAAAGAACCATCCCGTTTTGATTACGAGTGGTGGATTTATAATCAGGACCCGGACCATTATTTTCAAGTCGGTATCTTGAACGGAAAAGCCGTAACGGTATATGGATTGGGGAAATCGCTCAATATTCAGCCATTCAAAATCGGCGAGGATGCAGGCGAGGTGTTTAAAAAATCCCAGATCCTTTCCTCTTTGCCTATTGAATATAAGGGAAACACCTACAAATTTGAACTGTCAGAAGAAGATATGAACACAAGGCCTGCGATAAGGGCTGATGGGAATATTCTTCAGCTTTACATAGACAAGTTCGACGGAAAGCTTTCAAGTGTCAGAGCAGTGGATCCGGAAACGTTTATTAAACAAAGACCTTATGAACTCATCTATAGGGGCAATCTGGTTTCCGCAAAAAAATTGAAAGAAGATCAGCTCTTAAATGTGGAAAAGGCAGAAGAAAATCAGGTCTTCGATTTAACCAATGTGATCAGAAGCCGGCACAATCTTCCGTCTCTGAAAAATGACAGCGAAGTTGCAGGCATCGCTTATCTCCACAGCAAGGATATGGCAGACAGCCGCTATTTTGCCCATGAATCGCCAACAGAAGGTGATTTATCAGATCGATTGAAAAAAGGAAAGGTTGCCTACTCTCTTGCAGGGGAAAACATTGCTGCACATTATATTGACGGAATTGCTTCAGTAGAAGGCTGGATGAACAGCAAAGGTCATCGTGAGGCGATGCTAAACAGCGAGTTTACCCATTTAGGCGTAGGAGTTTACCGGGATTACTATACACAGGATTATGTTAAATATTGGAATTAAAAAGGATCTGCTCATTGAGCAGGTCCTTTTTATAGCGCTGTTTATTTTCTGTTAATAATAAAAAAAGTAGCGGTAGAATGAGCAATCAGCTCGCCATCATCCCGGAAAACCTGGCCCTGCATTACAATCGTCTTTGAGCCTTTATGAATGCATTCTGTTCTGCAGGTCAATATTTCACCGATTCCAGGCGCTGTATAATTTATTTTCATTTCTGATGTAACAGCTGCCTTTTCTTTCGGCAAAAGGCTTGCCGCGTATGTTCCCATGGCTGAATCAAGCAAGGTTGCTGTTATGCCTCCGTGCAGTATATCCAGATTGTTTTGGACAATCGGGTTATTGGGAATCTCGATGACTAAACTGCCGTCATCTTCCCATATTGTTTTTGCATGCAGCAGTGAACCAATATATGTACTATTTTCATTGGCGAGCTTTTTGTTCATGCCCTCAGCCAAAAGTTTAAGAACATGCAAGTCTTTTTCATCGCTTGCTTCGATCAATTCTTTGTATTGCTGCATGAGAGTTTGTTTATCCACTAGTACCCCAACCCTTCTTGAAGCAATAGCTGCCGTTAAGTTCAGCTCTGCTTCCTGATGCTCTTTAAGCGGTTTTTGGTTTTTTAAGTGAATATAGCCTGATAAAACCGCCTTTCTTATCTTAGCAAAAATTAACCTTGTCCTGCACAGAAATTGGGCGAACGTTTAGAAGTTTTTCTGGATAAAATGCAGTAGGCAATATCATGCAAGGGGTGAGAGTGATGAGCAGTAAAAAGCTGCATCCATCAGTTGAACAGTTCAAGGAATTTGTCAAGCGCCATCCATCCCTGATCCAGGAAGTGCGGAAAGGGAAAAGAAGCTGGCAGGAATTATATGAAGATTGGCACCTGCTAGGGGAAGATGATCAGATGTGGGCTGCTTTTAAGGACACAGGAACTGAGGAAGAGAAAGAGGATAAAAAGCAGGATATGATGAGCCGTATTCTATCTTCAGTTAAAAATATGGATGCAAATGAAATGAACCAGCATCTGTATAATATGAGCAGCACTGTATCCACCATTCAGGGCATATTGGAGCAGTTTGGTTTTGCAAAGCCATCCCAGCCGGCAGGCGGAAGCGGGAGCCAGCCATTTTCATTCCGGAAAGATTGATTAAACAGCATCCATAAGGATGCAAAGAGGTGCCTAATGATGAGAAAAGACATTCAGGAATATATTGAAGCAAACCCTGATCTGAAACGGTTCATGAGAGAGCAGCCTCAGTGGTACAGAAAAATGGCGAGGAATCCGCATGATACTGAATCGCTGAATATGGCTATGATGAACCATTATCAGAAAACCATTCCGCACAAAGTAGCGCAATTTTCCAATTCTATTCAAATGGCAAGCATGATGCTCGGAATGTTTCAGTCGATGAAACAGCAGGATTAGCGGATAAGCGCCTCTTTTGGGCGTTTTTTTCTTGCATCAGAATATAGCTGTCTTACATAAAAAAACATGTTTTTGGAAAAGCCTAATTAAAAAGGCAGGTGCATGGCATGAAGGTTCTCTCATTATTGATAGCCTGTTTGCTTTTAGCCGGCTGCGGCACGCAAAAGCCAAAGGCTGAAGGAATATGGCAGCAGGGTTTTGAAAAGAAAACAAAAGCTTCAGAGCTTGCCCGGACAGCAATGTCTGTCAGGCACATAGTCAAAGGAGATACTGTTTTAATTGAATGCTACTCGCCAAACAGGCACTTTGCTTCATCGAAAACGGAAAAAAATCATGGTGAGCTTTCCATAGATGTTTTTGTGGACGGCCAGAAAAGGCTGTCTAATATCATTACAGCAGCCTTTACAGTCGGCCATCTTGAAAAAGGCATTCATCAAATCAAGCTCGTCTTTTCATCAAAAGGCGAAAAGAACGCTCCAGTTCCAGCTGAATTTGATGTGGCCATTTTTCCATCAAGGTAATGGTGCAGCGTTTTTCTTTTCGGTATTTTCGTGGTAAAATAAACGCGGAGGTGCTTGCAAATTGGTACTAGCTACTATGGAGAGCGTATCGATTCTTGAAGAGGCTGAAATGCTTGGCAAAATTATTGAAAATTCAGAGCCTGCTCAAGAATACCAGCGTGTTAGCGATGCGCTGAAAAATGATAAAACAGCACAGTCACTCATTAGTGAATTTCAGCATATAAAAGATAAATACGAGGATGTCCAAAGATTTGGGAGATATCATCCTGATTTTAAAGAGATTTCCGCCAGTATGAGAACGGCAAAGCGGAGCATGGATATGAATGATGCAGTAGCGGCCTTCAGAAAAGCGGAAACGAACCTTCAGGCTCTGCTTGATGAGATCAGCACAGAGCTTGGCAAGGCTATTTCACAGCATATTAAAGTGCCTTCAGGCAATCCGTTTTTTGAAACAGGATCATCCTGCGGCGGCGGATGCGGATCAGGCGGAAGCTGCGGCTGCGCATCCTGAACAAAACAACGAAGGCAGGGGCAAGCTCCCTGTCTTTTATTTTTTTTTGAGCAGTACACAGTCGGGGCATAAGTTGCCGCAGCAGAACATTTTCTCCTGCGGAACAAAAAAGCGGTGACGGAAAACATTCAGGTTTCCATCCCTCCTGACAAAAACGGTTTTGACTGTTACCCTTTTTTTCAGCATCGCTTTTTTAGAAGCTCTGAAAATGCATTTTTTCAACTCTTCAAGCGGAACATCCTCTTTTGCAGATATATAAAGAAACGGTGTGCCTGCAATTATTTTTCTCTCCGCCATCATCACAATATGCTGTTCTTTCAGGATCAAAAGAAATTCAGTCCAAATTCCTTCCAGTTCTGTCACAGGGTTTCCGCTCCTTTCGTGCGGATTTTAGGCAATCAGGAAATAGAAAATATTGTGAAAGCAAAAAAACTCTGTTAAAATTTTTATGGACACGTGAAAAGGGTGAAAAATGATGGCTGATAGAAGACAAGGCTTAATTATTTGGATGCATTCATTAAAACATGTAAAAATGCTGCGGAAATTCGGGAATGTACACTATGTTTCCAAAAAGCTGAAATATGTTGTGCTGTATTGCGATCTTGAAGCCAGTGAACAGCTGGCAGGGAAGATTGCTTCCTATTCGTTTGTCAAGCATGTTGAGCAATCCTATAAACCTTACTTAAAATTAGAATTCGAAAGCAAAATAGACAAAGCAAAAGAATATGATTATAAAATGGGTTTATAACCGTTAAAAATGCCATCCTTCCTGGATGGCATTTTCATTTGCCGCCCCGGCTTATGCCTGCAGCTGTTCCTTATTTCATTGGAGGAATCAAATGATTGAGCCTCAAAATGCCGATTAAATATTGATAATATAATTCAGCTTCGTGAAAAGCAGATGAGGGTTTAACCGTCAGCACTGCAGTTGTGAGGCCAAGTTCTTCTGCCAGATCCTGAATCAAAGTGTACCGCTTATTTTCTCTCACTGCCGGATCAGGTATTCCTTCTCTGCAAAGATAAATAGCCTGAAAGCCTCCTGGATCTGTCGGCTTCATTACAACGGCCGCAGAAAGAAAAGCGCTGCCGTTTTTCTCTGTTTTTAAGAGTAAAAGCCTGTCAGCTCTGTTTTTGTTCGCTTTTGCTGTTTCAATAAGCTCATATAAATCAGAATACCCTTCACCAAGCTCGATAAACCGCTGGATCACTGCAATCACACTCCTAACTTTCCTTGCCATGCGTAAAGAGAAATGGCAATTAATTTTATCAAATGATGATCATGATGTATAGCTTTGGTCCTGAAAGACCATAATGTAACATGACAACACTCGGTAACCGATGTTGTTGCCAACCGCGGAGAAGACTTACGTTTCCCCATAAGTTCTTCCTCCGGTTTCTCCTCTCCCTTTTCCTTTTAACCTTATATGAGGGATAGAAGGACCCTGCAGATTGTATAGTCTGCGGGGTTTTTTTGGGTGTTTATGAAAGAGGGGGGAGCGGGTTTACATAAAAAAATTATTTTATAAACTGCTGGTATTCTTTTTTAATTAGAGCCTATTTTATGAATGCTCTTACAGTGAATGCATGCAAAATTCCATTTTAGGTCTACATAATTCAATTTTAAGTGAGCGTGCGCTATAAAGGTAGAGCTGGCTTTTCATTTACTGTCCAAAATGCCGTCTTTACTGGCGGATAAAGCAAATCTACTGTCCAAAATGCCGTCTCCACTGTCCAAACCAGCAGTTCAACTGTCCAAAACAGCCCCTCCACTGTCCAAAGCCACATAAGGGATTTTTCACTCTTCAAAAACCGTTTTTGCACCCCCGGCCCCGTATTTTTAGAGAACATCCAGCCATTAAACCCGTATATCATCGCTGCCATTCTCTCAAATGTGTTGTTTTTTCTTTTTTTCCTATGGTACGATAAAACTTGCTTAAATGCAGGAATCTTATAAAGCAGTGGTGAATATTATGAGAGTTGTTTCAGGCACATGCAAAGGACGGCCTTTAAAGGCTGTGCCCGGTACAGGGACAAGGCCTACAACAGATAAAGTGAAAGAAGCGATTTTTAATATGATCGGCCCTTATTTTGATGGCGGCTCTGCTCTTGATCTTTTCGGAGGTTCAGGAGGGCTCGGCATCGAGGCGCTGAGCAGGGGAACTGAATCCTGCATCTTTGTCGATAAGGATCAGAAAGCGATTCAGACAATACATAAAAACATTGAAGCCTGCGGGTTTGAAAAACAGTCAGAGGTTTACCGGAACGATGCAGAGAGAGCATTGAAGGCCGTTATGAAAAGGGAGCTTTCTTTTTCTTTGATCTTCCTGGATCCGCCATATAAGCAACAAAAATTGAAAGCGCTTATAAATTCAATTGGAGAAGCCGGCATTCTGGATGAAAAAGGGTATATTGTTGCCGAGCACGGGACAGAAGAAAGCTTGCCTGATGAACTTGGGGAGCTGGTCAAGCTTAAGGGTGAACTTTACGGCACGACAGCTGTTTCAATTTTCGGCTATTCTTTAAAGGGGGAATAATCATGACGCGGATTGCCGTTTGTCCCGGAAGCTTTGATCCGGTTACACTTGGTCATGTGGACATTATCAAGAGGGGAGCCAACATTTATGAAAAAGTATATGTGTGCGTGCTCAACAACTCTTCTAAAAAGCCTTTGTTTAACGTTGATGAAAGATGCGAGCTTTTAAGAGAGGTAACAAAAGACATCCCGAATGTGGAAGTCGAATCCTTTAAAGGGCTGCTGGTGGATTATGCCAGACAAAAAAAGGCCAACTCGATTTTAAGAGGCCTCAGGGCGGTTTCGGATTTTGAATATGAAATGCAGATTACCTCAATGAACCGGTTTCTTGATGAAGGTATTGAAACATTTTTTATGATGACAAATAATCAATATTCCTTCTTAAGCTCAAGCATTGTAAAAGAGGTGGCCAAGTATAAGGGTGATATAAAAGATCTTGTTCCCCCTGCAGTAGAAAGAGCCTTGAAGGAAAAGTTTAATTTGGAATCTGAATGAAAAAAAGGATGACCTAAGAGTGCTGCTCTTAAGGTGCATCCTTTTTCTGCATTTTGAAAGTAAGGCATGCTTTATTTCCGGAGCGGCGGTCGGTTAGCGCCCGTCCCGGCAGCCAGCATGAGAGTATAAAGAAGCAGTGCTCCAATGGTGACGAGGGGTCCGTAATGAATCATGGCATCCCACGCGGGTGCCATAACGTTTTCGGCAGCTTCCTGTAAAAAAACGGGGGCAGCTCCTGAAACAGTTCCAGTTTGCCAGCTGAGATATAAAGGATGATATAAAACAGCAGCTGCAATAGAAGCGAAAACACCGTGCATGATCCTGGCGATAAAAAAAGGCTGGAAACGGATATCCGTTTCTGCAAGTATGCTTGCGACCTGTGCCTGCACGGAGAAGCCGCTGAAAGCGAGAATAAAGCTTGTTACAATAACAGCCTGAAAAAGCAAATCATGGCCTGCAGCTTGACTTACGAGGCTTGAGCCAAGCGTAATTTCAAACAAGCCTGAAAGTAAAGGTTTTGTCATGCTGGCTGGAAAACCTATAAACCCAAGCACCGCATTCAATCCGCCTGCAAGAAAATCCGTTGCATTGGCAACAGAAAGAATTCGATTAAAGACGGAAAATGCAATGATAAAACCGCCGATCATTAGAAGAGTTTGAATAGAGGATGAAACAGCTGCACCGAGCATTTTCCCGATCGGCTGCTTGTTTTCAAGCCTTGTTTTATGCAGAACGCTGAAGGCTGTTCGAAGGGAAGGAAGCCCCCATTTTCCTTTTTCTTGCCATGCGGGCTCATCTTTTCGTCCATGGAACCGCATGATCAGCCCCACCATGATATTGCCGGCATAATGGGAGGCAGCGAGCAGAATGCCCAGAGCTTCGTTGTGGAAAAATCCAACAGAAACAGCACCGAAGATAAACAGCGGGTTTGAGCAGTTTGTAAAAGAAACAAGTCTCTCTGCTTCAACAGCTGAAAGCTGCTTTTCCTGGCGAAGCCTTGCGGTGAGCTTTGCTCCAGATGGAAAGCCTGAAGCCATGCCCATAGCCCATACAAAACCTCCGACACCGGGCACTCTAAAGACAGGACGCATAAGAGGCTCTAAAAGAATGCCGATAAATTTTACAATACCAAAGCCGATCAAAAGCTCTGAGATAATAAAGAATGGGAGCAGTGAAGGAAATACAATTTCCCACCACATTTTTAGGCCATCCTTTGAAGCAGAGAGGGCGGCTTTTGGATGCAGGATAACTAAAATGGTCAGAGCGGCAATAAATAGTGCCGCAAAAATAGTGGTCCATTTTTGCCGGTTCAAGGCGATGCCCCCAGTAATTGTTTTTCTTTTTCGCAGGCGGTGCTTGTAAAAAGCCGTAAAAGGGACAGGACAGCTTATCCTTCTATTCAATATACGGGTATAGCCCCCTGTTTTAGACCATATGATTGAAGTAACATTTAAGGGCAAAAGGGGGCATTCTCCTGGAAAAGGAACCGAAGATCGGACTGGCGCTGGGATCTGGTGGTGCAAGGGGGTTTGCTCATTTAGGCGTTTTAAAAATATTGAAAGATTCCCAGATTCCTGTAAGCATGATTGCAGGAAGCAGTATGGGAGCGCTTATAGGCGGTATTTATGCTTCAGGGATTGAGCTTGATAGAATGTATAAGCTCGCTGAAGCGTTTAAAAGAAAGTACTATCTTGATTTTACGATTCCGAAAATGGGATTTATTGCGGGAAAAAGGGTAGAGGAACTGATTAAAGTTTTTACGATGGGAAAAAATATTGAAGATCTCGCCATTCCTCTCGCCATCGTTGCAACAGATCTTTATGAAGGAAAAAAAGTTGTTTTTAAAACAGGAGCTGTTTCAAAAGCTGTCAGGGCAAGCATAGCGATACCGGGAATATTTGTCCCTGTTAAGGCAGATGGCCGGCTGCTTGTGGACGGCGGCGTGATCGACCGCGTGCCGGTTTCTGTAGTAAAAGAAATGGGAGCCGACCTTGTTATAGGTGTAGATGTCTCAAGAGTAAAGCAGCATGAAGATATTCAGTCGATTTTTGACGTGATCATGCAGAGTCTTGATATTATGCAAGAGGAGTTGCTGCATCACAGAGAGACAGTCTCTGATTTGATGATGAAGCCGAGTGTGGAACAGTACAGTTCAAGAGCATTCACAAGCATTCAGGAAATCATCGGAATAGGAGAGCAGGAGGCGCTGAAGCACTTGCCGAAAATCAAGCTGCTGATTTCACAATGGAAGGAGCAGCAAACCCTTGAATAAACGTAAAAAAACCATTCAGGCATTTGTTGCCGGCATATTGCTGGCAATGATCCTGTCTTATGCCAAACTGCCATACTATATCGCAAAGCCTGGACATGCTGATGCACTTCATTCTCTTATAAGAGTTGACTCCGGGACAGAATCAAAAGGTAGCTTTGCCCTGACAACGGTCAGCTTTGGAAAAGCAAGTCTTCTGACCTTTGCGGCAGCGCATTTTCAGCCGAATGAGCAAATTTTTTCGGAGGGCGAGGTAAAGTCCAGGGGAGAGTCTGACCGTGATTTTGCTAAACGGCAGCTGATCATGATGAAGGAGTCTCAGGATTCGGCGATTCTGACAGCTTTTAAAGAAGCCGGCAAGCCTGCTGAAGTGTTTTTCAGGGGCTTGCGTGTATCCTCTGTCGAGAAAAAAGCAGACGGTAAGGGAGCTTTCCAAAAAGGCGATCTGATTTATCAGGCGGATGGCATCAGTTTTAAAAGCGTTGAGGAATGGAAGCATTTTCTTTCTTCCAAAAAACCGGGACAGAGTATCAAATTCTCTCTTGAACGAAATGGAGAAAGAAAGACGCTGACAGTCCCTGTTCCGGCAAAGAGTGGAATTGCGGAATTAGGCATTAGAGCAGCTGAAAGCAGGACTGTTGCAGCCCGTCCTGCTGTTGCGTTTGAAACTGGCGGGATTGGCGGTCCTTCAGCGGGTCTGATGATGAGTCTGGAGATTTATGATCAGCTGAAGAAAGAGGACTTAACAAAAGGCTATAAAATTGCCGGAACCGGCACGATCTCGAGTGATGGAAGGGTGGGACCGATCGGGGGCATTGCCCAAAAAGTTATCGCTGCCGATCGCGAAGGAACAGCCATTTTCTTTGCGCCAGCAGAAAATAACAATTATGAAGATGCCAAAAAAACGGTTCAGTCTATTCATTCAACCATAAAGCTGGTTCCTGTCAGGACATTTAAAGATGCTGTCCGCTATTTGGAAAGTCTTCCTGAAAAGAAGGACAAGCAGGCAATATAGAAATCCCCCTGTTTTAGACAGGGGGATTAATTTTCTTTAAAGCATTACTTTTGTGCCCTCATGATAACGGAGTGGGGGAGTTGCATATTCCTCTCTCAGCTTCATTGTGCGGACAGGTTCCGGGTAAATCATATTGTAAACTCGCGCTGCTTTCAAATCGAGTGAAAGCATGGGGTCATCGAATGAGGAAACCTTGCTGATTAATGGGAGCTTCATTTTCTTTTTATACTGGTTTAAGTATTGCTGTCCTTTTTGGGACATGCCGAGAATTCTGACGTACCGGGATTTGCCTTCAAAAGCAAGCATTGATTTTTTTGTGCTTCTTGTCAGGATGTGCACGCACATGCGCTGCAGCCTTGTCCATGTATAGCGTTTTGTTTTCAGCTTTTCCATAAATTCGTGAAAGCTGCCTGCATCCTGAATAATAGAAAGAATTCGATTTTCAATCCCCTCTTCTATTTCATAAATAGCGCCAAGCTCCTCTTTTTCCATTGTCAGCAAAGTGTACTTCAAAAGGTGAAAAAAATTCTCCCAGTTCTTAAGGGGATCTGCGGCAGAATCGAGAAGGGCAAAAGTACTTTGAGGCACATAAGGTTTAATGGTGTCCCCGTTTCCTGACTGGAACAGGAATTTTCTAATCCCTGTAGCGCTTGCAATGGAGCCCTCCGGCAGATTTTCTTCATGGTAGCCTGCAGAAATTCTTTTTATGGTAGCAGGGGTGATGGCCGCATGCTGGTCATGAATGGCTTTAATATAATGATAGCCGAGAATATTGTTAGGCTGTGATAAATCAGCCGCAGGAGCCCCGTTTTCAGAAATTGACTTAAATGCGAGCGAGAGAGCCTGAGGATAGCTGCTGCCAGTCTGCATGCTGGAATGAATTTTTGCTTCATATCGCTCCCGTTTTTGATTGATTAGCTGCTCTGTATACAAAAAAGGCTTTATGTCTCCTTCTTCGCTTCCGAAGCAAAGATCTGTGCAGCCCAGTGCATCAAGGATCGAAACCGCTCCTGATGCGAAAGTTTCCGCTTTTTGCACAGCAAAAGCATAAGGCAGCTCGGCAACGAGATCGACGCCGCCCATTAAAGCCATTTTAGTCCGTTCCCACTTTGACACAAGAGCAGGCTCACCCCTTTGCAGAAAAGGCCCGCTCATTACGGCTGCTGTCAAATCGGCCTGTACAGATTCTTTCGATTTTTGGAGATGATATAAATGACCGTTATGAAAAGGATTGTATTCAACCACAAGTCCTAATACTTTCAAATAAAAAAACTCCTTTCTTGCACACGGTAAAGATACTAATATTATATACGTTTTTTTACTGTCCCAAAGCCTTATAAGCCCTCTATTTTACAAAGTATCCAGAAATGAATATAATGGACAAAGCAGCTGTTTAGGGTGTAAAGAAAAAATATTGACAAATAATATGGCGAAAGCTATAATTACCTTTGTTGCCTTGAGGTGATCACATAATGAAATGGTCAATAAATGAATTGCATCAATACCAGAGCAAAGGGCTGGAACTTGATGAAACAATCCGTTTGGATGAGCTGAAAGACGTGCATAATGAATTGCGGAAGATAGAGCCTGTCCATGTTAAAGGACATGCTGATATCAGTTCTTCAAAGGCTGCCTTTCACCTTTTAATTGAAGGAACGATGATTCTGCCGTGCTCCCGGACACTGGTTGATGTAAGATATCCATTTAAAATTGACACAACAGAAATTTATTTGCTGAAAGCTATGGAATTTGCGGATGAAGAAGAACCTGAAATCCACCAGCTTGATGGAGACAGTGTTGATCTGATACCGATGATCAAGGAACTGATCCTTTTGGAAATTCCTATGCAGGTTTTTTGTGACGATGTTAACGAAGAAGGCGCAGCACCTCAGGAAGGGAAAGACTGGCAAGTTATCTCGGAAGAGGAGAAAAAGGCTAAGGTTGATCCAAGGCTGGCTGATTTGGCCAAATTTTTCGATAACAATAAAGAAAGCTGATAACAGCATGCCAACAGAATGAAGAAGATCGGATTTAACCGGCTTCATTATTTAAATTGTAATGCTTTAAGATTGTTAAGGAGGTGGGAAGAATGGCTGTACCTTTTAGAAGAACTTCCAAAACTAGAAAAAGACTGCGTCGTACACACTTCAAATTGCAAGTGCCTGGTATGGTAGAATGCCCAAACTGCGGTGAAATGAAATTATCTCATCGCATTTGCAAAGCATGCGGACAATACAAAGGAAAAGAAGTAGTTGAAAAATAATGTTTGGAGAAATCGCAAAGGCTAATTTAGCCTTTGCGATTTTTTTATGCTTTTTTATAGGTGAAGACTCCTTTAGTAAGCCAGAAATGGTAAGATGCCAGTAAGTAAAAGCCCTGAAAAAAGGACAATAAAGGAGAAGGTTTAAAGCATGGAAAAAGTGAGGCTCCTAGAACGGTTTGAAGGAATAGCAGAAATTGAGATTTGCCGTCCTGAAAAACACAATGCCATAGATTTTGATGTGATGGAAAAAATGGAATACATACTGAACGAGCTGGCTCTGAAAAAGGATTTAAAAGCTATCGTAATACGGGGAAACGGTCCAAAAACCTTTTGCTCAGGCGGTGATCTTTCTGCTTTTCATTCTTTAAGAACGAAAGAGGATGCTTATAGGATGCTGAGCAGGATGGGGAACATCCTTTATGAGCTCGCTGTTTTCCCTTTCCCTGTATTTGCCCTGATCAACGGAACAGCTGTTGGAGGAGGAGCAGAGCTTGCTGCAGCTGCAGATATCCGCATTGCCAGAAAGGGAAGCAAAATTGGATTTATACAGGGAACGCTTGCCATTACAACTGGATGGGGAGGAGGCAGCCTGCTTTTTGACCGGATCCGTCATGATCAGGCTATGGTGATGCTTGCTTCATCACGGATTTTCGCAGCCGAAGAGGCATACCGGACAGGTTTTGTTACAGATGTGCTGGATGACGCTGAATTCGAAGAAGAAGGCTTAAGATATATCAGTGAACTGCTGAAGCCTAATCCAGATGTGCTGAAAGCTTATAAAGCAATGAAGACTGAACAGCTGAAAGCAGCAGGCTTACAAGGGAAAATGAACAAGGAAAGTATGCGCTGCGCTGAGCTGTGGGAAAAGGATGCTCACCTTTTAGCTGCAGATTCCTTTTTGGCCAATAGGAAAGGATAAGCTTCAGCGGCATTTGTGGTTTTTAAGGACAAATATCTTGAATAAATAGTAGAAAGCAGCATAGTCTATCTTTTCTATCAGCGGCATATATTGAGGAAAAAGGATTGCATGGGGTGAGAAGCAAAGCCCGGGCCATTCTTTTACCGAAAAATTACCGGCCTTTTGGTTCATTCATAAGGGACAGCGTTTAAAGGAAGAACAGCTGATGGAGGGATGATAATGACGGCTGCAAGGCAGGATGCGTGGAACCAGGATGAAGATTTGCTGCTTGCTGAAGTAGTACTGCGGCATATACGCGATGGGGGAACCCAGCTGCAGGCATTTGAAGAGGTTGGGAGAAGGCTGACAAGAACAGCGGCTGCCTGCGGATTCAGATGGAACTCGTTTGTAAGAAAGCAGTACAAAACAGGAATTGAGCTTGCTAAAAAGCATCGCAAGGAAAAGCGCAAAGGAACAGCTGAAAGGGAAACAGCCGAGACGGCACCTCAAGCAGCAAAAATCGAAGAAACCATTCACCAAAAAGAAGAAATATCTCTTAAAAAGGTCATTGAACTGCTGCAGAAATTGGAAGAAGATTACAGGGCGGAGAATGAGAAACAAACAAAAGAAGATTTAAAGAAAAAGGTTGCTTTCCTTGAAAGAAATGTGGCAAGGCTTGAAGAGGAGAAGAGCACCCTTCAGGCGAGTCTTCAAACTGTTGAAGAAGATTACTCTGCCTTAATAGAAATTATGGAAAGAGCGAGAAAAATGGTCGTTTTTCAGGATGATGAACGAAACAGGAAAGTGAAATTTCAAATGGACAGAAACGGAAATTTAGAAAGAATTGAAAAATAAGGGGCCTGGTGCAAAAAGGTACGATAGCCTTTTCGCGCCAGACCCCCTTTTTATCTGATCAGACAGTATTCTAAGCAGCAAATCTATTCAGCTTTTTCTGAAGGGTACCAAATCAGAGGATTTTCCCCTTTGTCCCGTTCCATGTCATATTTTACAGGCTCAAAATTCATTCTAGACCAAAATTCAGCTGATTTGACTCTTGGATTTGTTTTAATGGGGAGCCCGAAGGACTTGGCAAACTCAACGAGCGATTGACCGTAGCCTGCTCTTTGGTAATCAGGCAGAACCTCAAGCTTCCAAAGTTCAAGGTAGTCCCTTTGAGGCTCGAAATACTGATCGAGATGCTTTTCCACTTTATAAAGACTCATCCGCGCAACAAGCTTATCCCCAAAGTAAATTCCGTAAAAAGGAGAATCACTGTCATTCTCTACGATATTTTCCTGCAGATCTTCAAGCATCGACAGTTCCTGAAGGCCGTACTCTTTAAATTTTTTAAATTCTTCAAGTGTTTTGTAGTTAATAACCAAACGTTCGACTTTGTGCATTCTCTCTCCCCCTAAAGAAACCATGACAAATTTTTTCTGTGAAAAGAACTTAAATAATCGAAATATAGTGAATACTCCTTGATTATACCATGAATATAAGCAGGGAAACAAAATAGCAAACGCTTACACGAAATTTGAAGGAATATCGGAATTATTGTAGAAAATAAAATAGGATGCATTGAAGCAAGCGGCAATGGTCAATGACAGCAGACAGACAAGGGGGGATAGGCTTGAAGAAAATTCTGATTGCCAACAGGGGAGAAATCGCACTTCGAATCATCAAAACATGCAAAGAAATGGGGATTGAAACAATCGCCGTTTATTCGGATGCTGACAAAGAGCTTCCATATGTAAGAGAAGCCTCATATGCCTTCCGAATCGGAGAGCCGCCTGTATTAAAATCCTATCTTCAGAGCGAGCAGATACTTGACCTCGCTGTAAGGGAAGGGGCAGATGCCATACATCCGGGCTACGGCTTTTTATCGGAGAATGCAGCATTTTGCCGTGCAGCAAGAGAAAAAGGGATTGTGTTTATTGGACCTTCTGCTGAGGTGCTTGGCCTTATGGGGGACAAAGTGAAAGCAAGGCAAACAATGAAAGAAGCAGGGGTGCCTGTCATACCCGGAAGCGAGAATGGCATTGATACGCTGGAGGAAGCCTCTGCAATGGCGGAAAGCATCGGATATCCCGTCATGCTGAAGGCAAGCGGGGGCGGCGGAGGTATTGGAATGAACCTTTGCAGCAGCGAAGAAGAACTGAAAAAAGCCTATCAATCTGCCAGAACGAGGGCTAAAACATATTTTGGGAATGATGAAGTGTTTATCGAAAAATATGTAGCCAATGCGAGACATGTAGAAATACAGATTTTCGGGGATTCTCATGGCCATGCTGTCCACCTTTTTGAAAGGGACTGCTCTGTTCAGCGCCGCAATCAAAAAGTGATTGAAGAATCGCCATCACCGTTTATCTCGGATAAAACTCGTCAGCTGATGTGTGCAGAAGCAGTAAAGGCAGCTGAATTTGTTCAATATGAAAATGCGGGAACGATTGAATTTATTGTTGATGCACAGGAAAACTTTTATTTTCTCGAAATGAATACAAGGCTTCAGGTTGAGCACCGTGTAACAGAATGGATTACGGGGCTTGATTTGGTCAAATGGCAGATTCTTGCCGCAAGCGGAGAAAAACTTCCGCTTTCACAGGATGAAATCCTTCAATCGGGACACGCCATAGAATTTAGGCTGTATGCAGAAGATCCGGTGAAATTTTTGCCGTCCCCTGGACCATTAAAAACATTTACATATAAAAATATGGATGGGGTCACGATCGATCTGGCTTATGAAGCAGGCAATACGGTCAGCCCGTATTATGATCCGCTTGTTGCCAAAATGATTGTTCATGCAGAAACAAGAGAACTTGCCTGCAAAAAAGCGGAAGAATTTATTGCCGGCATGGAGATAGAGGGCATTAAAACAAATCTGCCTCTGTTTGCAGGCATTCTGAAAGACGGTGCCTTCTTAAAAGGAAAATACCATACAGGCTATTTAAACGAATTTTCCTTAACCGTATAACTCAGCAGAACATTACACTATATAGAAATCAGGAGGAATAACAGATGAAACAAATTACAGCTAATATGGCAGGCACAGTATTGAATGTACTCGTACAAAATGGAGCAGAGGTAGCTGATGGCCAGGAGGTCGTTATGCTTGAATCCATGAAAATGGAAATTCCGATTGAAGCGGCTGTCACCGGGAAGGTCAAAGAAATTTCTGTGCAGCCTGGAGATTTTGTGAATGAAGGCGATTTGCTTATCACACTGGAAGACTAAGAGGAGGGATCATCATGCTGAACATACAGGAGCTTGAGCAAGAACTGAAAAGCGCCAATGAGCGCATAGAAGCCGGGGGTTTCCCGAAATATCACGAAAAAATGAAACAGCAGAATAAATTGTTTGCAAGGGACAGGCTGAACCGTCTTTTTGATAATGGCATTTATTCTGAAGACGGAAAGTTTGCCAACTTTCAGGCTGATGATCTTCCGGCAGACGGAGTCATCACAGCAATTGGGAAGGTAAACGGGCGCACGGTTTGCGTAATGGCAAATGATTCTACAATTAAAGCTGGTTCCTGGGGTGCGAGAACGGTTGAAAAGATTATCCGCATTCAGGAAACTGCTGAAAAAATGAGAGTTCCTCTTCTTTATCTTGTTGATTCAGCTGGAGCAAGAATTACAGACCAAATTGACATGTTTCCAAACAGAAGGGGAGCAGGCCGCATTTTTCATAATCAGGTCAGGCTTTCCGGCATGATTCCCCAAATATGCCTGCTGTTCGGTCCATCTGCTGCAGGCGGGGCCTACATTCCGGCTTTCTGCGATATCGTAATAATGGTTGACGGAAATGCATCCATGTATCTTGGTTCACCGAGGATGGCGGAGAAGGTGATCGGTGAAAAAGTATCGCTTGAAGAAATGGGCGGTGCCCGCATGCATTGTACAGTCAGCGGCTGCGGCGATGTGCTGGCAGCAACGGAAGAAGAAGCCATCCTGAAAGCAAAGGATTACCTTGGATATTTTCCGCAGAACTTTACGGGAAAAACAGCTGTCAGTGAACCAATTGAACCAAAGACAGGAAAAAGGCTATCAGAGATCATTCCTCAAAACCAGAATGCACCGTTTAATATGTATGAATGCATTGAAGCTTTAATTGACGAAGGCAGTTTTTTTGAGATGAAAAAGCTGTTTGCACAGGAACTCATCACAGGGTTTGGAAGAATTGACGGAAAAACGGTCGGCATTATTGCGAACCAGCCCAGGGTAAAAGGGGGCGTTCTCTTTATCGACTCAGCTGATAAGGCCGCAAAATTTATCTCTCTTTGCGATGCTTATCATATTCCGCTTCTGTTCCTTGCTGATGTTCCGGGTTTTATGATCGGTACAAAGGTTGAACGTGCAGGAATTATCCGCCACGGCGCAAAAATGATTGCAGCGATGAGCTCTGCTGATGTGCCGAAAATCTCTGTTGTTGTCAGAAAAGCTTATGGTGCAGGTCTATACGCTATGGCAGGCCCTGCTTTTGAACCAGACTGCTGCATCGCCCTGCCGACAGCCCAGATTGCCGTAATGGGACCTGAGGCAGCTGTAAATGCAGTGTACTCAAATAAGATTAATGAAATCGAAGATCCAGCTGAAAAAGCGCAGTATGTTAAGCAAAAGCAGGAAGAATATAAAGAGCATATTGACATTTACAAGCTTGCATCAGAAATGATTGTGGATCATATTGTCGCAGCAGATGAGCTGAGAAATGAACTTGTTCTCCGCTTTGAACAATATGAAACGAAATTTATGGAGCCAGCAGCAAGAAAGCATCCTGTATTTCCGGTATAAACTTCTCCTGGCTGGCTATGTAAAAGAGTTTTGTTCATTTTTTGAGCACCTGTTGATTGGAGTGGCGGGCTGGAGAATCACCGCCCGCCCCGCGGAAAGCGGATGCCTGAGTACTGCGATCAACAGCCAAGTTGAAGAGAGCCAGCCTTCTTGTTGAAAAAGGACAGTCTTTGGGCTGTTCTTTTTTTTGATTTTCGCCCTGAAAGCTTTTTCTGTTATAGTAGGAGAAAAACTAGAATGGCGGACAAATGGATGAATTCTATCGGCATCATTGGCGGCGGAGCCATGGGGCTTTTGCTTGCAGGATATTTATCAGAAGATCGGAAGGTTACGCTTTATACGAGGAGAAAAGATCAGGCAGAGCTCATTCAACAGAATGGGATAAGTATTTTATCAGGCGGCGAAGAGCACATCAGGGAGATAAAGGCCTCGGACGGGAAACAATATGAAGAAGATACTTTGTTTATAACGGTGAAACAGTTTCATCTTGATCCTGTCATTCAGAATTTGAAAGAGAGAGAAGGCAAAAAGCTGATTTTTCTTCAAAACGGCATGGGGCATATTGAAAAGCTTCAGGAGCTTTCAGGCCATGCTGTCTATCCCGGAACAGCGGGACATGGCGCTCAAAAGCTGACTGACCGGGCTGTCAGGCACAATGGGCAAGGTGTAATCAAAATTTGTTCCTTTGCCGAAAGCTCACTTGAAGAATTGCAGCATCTGCTGCCAGCCCGCTCTCCGCTTCAATTCCAATTTGAGCAGGACTGGAAGCACGTATTGGAGGAGAAGCTTCTCGTAAACGCCTGCATTAATCCTTTAACAGCCCTGTTCCGCACGGAAAACGGAATGCTGCTGGACAATCCGTTTTTTTATGAGGCATTTAAAACGGTATATAAGGAAGCTTCCGCTGTTCTGGACAGCAAGTTTGACATTGCGCTGGCAGAAGAGGTCTGCAGAAATACTGCCCAAAACAGGTCCTCCATGCTGCAGGATGCTGAAAAAAGAAATAAGACAGAAATTGATGCCATTACAGGCTACTTGCTGAAGGAAGCAAGAAAAAAACACCTTTCTGTTCCGCTGCTTGAGTTTTTGGACACGGCCGTTAAAGGGCTCACGGAAAATGACAAGCACGGGATAAAACACTTTCTTTAACAAAGGCTGCCAGAAATGCTATACTCTTTTCGGGACTTAACTTAGACCGAGAAAGGAAGACCATCATATGGAGATTGTTGAACTCTCCCTGCCATCCGGAAACACATTTGTACAATCGCTGTTAACAAAACAGCTGAAAAGCGAACAATATTTTCACTATAGCATACACAATGAGCAGTCTTATGCAGACAGACTGGATTACATAGCGAATCAAACTTATAACAGGGAAGATCTCGTACAGTATTTGCACAGCTATAATAAAAAGTACGGATCAGAAGCTTCCATGAAAAACATAGACCGGCTGAGGGATCCTAAAAGCAGTGCTGTCATCGGCGGACAGCAGGCAGGCCTGCTTACAGGACCGCTGTATACTGTTCATAAAATCATCTCCATTATCGTGCTGGCAAGACAGCAGGAGCAAGCTTTAAAGGAAGCGGTTGTGCCGGTCTTCTGGATTGCCGGCGAGGACCATGATTTTGCCGAAATCAATCATGTTTACATAGAAGATAAAGGACGTCCGAAGAAAAAAAGCATTCAGCAAATGCAAATTGAAAAGGGATCTGTGGCAAAAATGCCGATCGATCGGGAAAAGTGTTCTGTCTGGGTTGACGAAATATTTCAATCTTTCGGAGAAACACAGCATACAAACACGCTGAAAGCGGGAGTTCTGTCTGCTCTTGAAAAATCAGAAACGTATACGGACTTTTTCGAATGGCTTGTGATGGATCTTTTTAAAGAAGAAGGTCTTGTGCTGGTCAATTCAGGAGACCCGGAGATCCGAAGCCTTGAGCAGGGATTTTTCAAAACGCTTGTACAGCAGAATGCTGCTATTGAAGAAGCTGTTCTGAAGCAGCAGGCATTGATGAAAGAAAACGGCTACTCTCCCATTATTGAAATGGCAGAAAACACGACTGGCCTGTTTTATGAACACCAGGGGGAAAGGCTTCTTCTCTACAGGAATGGCCAAACATACTGCACTGCAGCAAATGAAGTCTGTTTAGAAGAAAGCGAGCTGCTCGGACTGCTGGACACGCACCCCGAGAGATTCAGCAACAATGTTGTCACAAGGCCAATGATGCAGGAATATTTATTTCCGGCGCTTGCCTTTATTGCGGGACCTGGAGAAATAACTTACTGGGGCGAACTGAAGCAGGCGTTTGAAGCGGCAGGAATGAAAATGCCTCTTGTTGTTCCGAGGCTGAATATTACGCTTTTAGAGCGGGCGGTAGAAGCCGATCTTCAGGAGCTGCAGATGGATACTGAAAAGGCCTTTTTTGGAGATCTCGGCATGCTGCAGGAGGAGTGGCTTGACAGCCGAAAAACGGTTCCGTTTGAGCCGCTTGCACAAGAAGTGAAAGAAAAGATAGACTCTCTTCACAGCCGATTAAGAGAAGCGGCTGTTGAGGTTGACAGCAGTCTGGCAGGATTTGCGGAAAAAAACCAGCAATTTATCTTAAATCAGATCAGCATACTTGAAAAGGCTGTCGAAAAAAGCGTAAGACTTCAGAACTATAACGAAATCAGCAAGTTTGAGCGGATTTCGAACGCAATCAAACCGAACGGCCACCCTCAGGAGAGAATATGGAACATTTTCTGCTATATGAATAAATATGGAAGCAATATTCTGCAGGATCTTACAGAACTGCCATTTTCCTTTAATTATCAACACAAGGTTGTCAAAATTTAAATGAATTTTTTTAAAAATCCTGTGCTTCGCAGGGTTTTTTTTTATATCAATAACGTGTAATATAGGAAGTGGAGATAAGTGGGGGAAAGTGGTGAGCTGAGGAAAGAAAGTGGGGACAGCCTTCATGTTTATGGGAGAATACTATCATACAATTGACATAAAAGGCCGTATGATCGTACCTTCCAAATTCAGAGAGGGACTTGGCGAATCATTCGTTGTCACCCGGGGCCTTGATCACTGTCTTTTCGGATACCCTATGAATGAATGGAATGTACTTGAAGAAAAACTTAAAACACTTCCTCTAACGAAGAAAGATGCGCGCGCCTTTACCCGCTTTTTCTTTTCCGGCGCAACAGAATGCGAATTGGACAAGCAAGGGCGCGTCAACCTGCCCGCTCCGCTCCTGAGTTATGCAAAGCTTGAGAAAGAATGCGTCATCATCGGCGTTTCAAATCGGATTGAAATATGGAGCAAGCCAGTATGGGAACAGTATACTAAAGAGCAAGAAGATTCCTTTGAGGAAATTGCTGAAAACATGATTGGCTTTGATATATAATAGGGTTTTGTGCAAAACTGTTACTGGCTATTTTTCTCCATAGCAGCTGATTTAAAACAAAGGTGGTTACTCAAAGAATGTTTGAACATACAACAGTGTTATTAAAAGAAACAGTGGACGGCCTCGCAATTAAAGAAGATGGTACATATGTCGACTGCACACTTGGCGGAGCCGGGCACAGTTCCTATCTGCTGTCAAAGCTTGGGGCAAATGGAAAGCTGTATGCATTTGATCAGGATGACACAGCACTCCATAATGCAGAAAAGCTTTTGGCAGGCTTTCAATCACAAGTAACACTGATTAAAAGCAATTTTCAAAACTTGAAGCAAGAATTGAATGAAAGAGGAGTCGAGAAAGTCGATGGCATTTTATTCGATTTAGGCGTTTCTTCGCCTCAGCTTGACACTCCTGAAAGAGGCTTCAGCTATCATCATGATGCACCGCTTGATATGAGAATGGACCGGGATTCTTCCCTGTCTGCCTATGAAGTTGTCAACGAATGGCCTTATGAAGAATTGGTTAAAATTTTCTTCCGCTACGGCGAAGAAAAATTCTCCAAGCAAATTGCAAGGAAGATTGAAGCAAAGAGGGAAACGGCACCAATTAAAACCACTGGAGAACTGGTTGAGCTTATTAAAGAGGGGATACCTGCTCCAGCAAGAAGGACCGGCGGGCATCCGGCAAAGCGGGTTTTCCAGGCAATCCGGATTGCTGTAAACGATGAGCTGAAGGTGTTTGAAAACGCGCTGGAGCAAGCAATGGATTTATTGAATCCCGGAGGCAGAATAAGCGTGATTACCTTCCATTCGCTTGAGGACCGAATTTGCAAAACAGCATTTAAAAAAGCATCCGAGCTGCCGCAGCTGCCGCCGGGTCTGCCGGTTATTCCGGAAGGTTTTGAACCGGAAATCAAACTGATTACTAGAAAGCCGATCCTTCCTTCAGAAGAAGAGCTGGAAGTTAATAACAGGGCAAGATCGGCGAAGCTGCGAATCGCGGAAAAAATATAAAAAGAGATAGATGAAAAGCTATCCCTTGGACGAGGAGGTCCTTCAATGAGCAATCTGGCATATAAAGTTCAGCAGCGCCAGCAGGTGCAAAAACAGGAGAGGCAGCAGGCGGTCCAGCCGCAGAAAGTTGTCATCAAAAGACGTTCAGCCATAACCGCAGGAGAAAAGCTGCTGTTCATCCTATTCACCGCTGTCATTTTAATCAGTGCGGTGAAAATTCTTTCAAACAGTGTCGCTGTTTACAAGACCAATGTGGAAATCCAGAAGCTTCAAGCAGATGTAGATACTCAGGCAAAAGCGAACAGCGACCTTCAAGTCCAGGTAAAAGAATTAAGCAACTACGACAGAATTTATTCCAAAGCAAAAGCAATGGGGCTTACATTGGATAAAAACAACGTGAAATCGGTACAGGATTGAGCTAGTATGAAAAAGAATAAAAACATGAACAGGGGAGCAGGCATACTGAGTATTGTATTTGCATTGCTCTTCTTTGTTGTTGCAGCGAGATTCCTTTACATACAGATTACGGGCTCCGCTGACGGCGAAGCACTTGCTGTCAAAGCGGAAGAGAAATATAAGCACAGCAGAACACTTGAAGCACAGAGAGGATCCATTCTGGATCAAAGGGGAGAGGCGCTTGCACAGGATACGTCATCCTTTACGGTCGCGGCGATCCTTGACAGCAGCCTGACAACAGACCCGAAAAAGCCTCAGCACGTAGTTGATAAAGAAATGACAGCTGAAAAGCTTGCCCCGGTTCTTAATATGAGCAAAGAGGATCTTCTCCGCTACCTGAATAAAGATGCAAAGCAGGTGGAGTTCGGTGCCAACGGGCGCAGCCTGAATCAGGCGAAAGAGCTTCAGATCGAAAAACTTAACCTGCCGGGAATCGCCTTTACAAGAGAAAAGAAGCGGTTCTATCCGAATGGCATGTTTGCATCAGATGTAATCGGCTATGCAGCCAAAAAGGATGTTGACGGTAAGCAGGAAATTACAGGAGTCATGGGATTGGAAAAGAGCCTGGATTCTCTTTTAAAGGAGAAGGACGGGCTGATTGAATATGAAAGCGACCATTATGGCTGGAAGCTTCCGAACAGCAAAGATAAAATCACGCCTCCGCAAAACGGCGACAATGTTTATTTAACAGTCGACCAGAAAATTCAAACCTTTTTGGAAGACGCGATGAGTCAGGCAGCCCAAAAATACAAGCCGAAAAAAATCATCGCCATCGTAGCAGATCCTAAAACAGGAAAAATCCTTGCGATGGGCCAAAGACCAAGCTTTGATCCGAACAAGCGGAACATTACCAACTATTACAGTGACGCAGTCGGCTATCCGTTTGAACCAGGCTCAACGATGAAAATTTATACTGTTGCATCTGCCATGGAAGAAGGCGTATATAACGGCAAGGAAAAATATAAATCAGGCACGTACAAAGTCGGCAGCAACACCATTCACGACCATAATGACGCCGGCTGGGGCACCATTACATTTGATGAAGGAGTTCAGCACTCATCAAACGTTGCGATGGCCTACCTTGAGGATAAGAAGCTTGGACCGGATAAGTTTAGAAGCTATTTATCGAAATTCGGCTTTGATAAAAAAACAGGCATCGATTTGCCTGGAGAAGCCGGAAGCAAAATTAACTTTGATTCAAAGCTTTCCCAAATCAGTGCAGCTTTTGGACAAGGCTCAGCCTTTACGGCCATTCAGCAGATACAGGCTGCTTCAGCCATTGCCAACAATGGCACAATGATGAAGCCTTATGTGATTGATAAAGTCACTGATCCAAATTCAGGAAAAGTACTGAAGGAAAACAAACCTGCACCGGCAGGAAAGCCAGTCTCTGCAGAAACAGCACAAAAGATGCGGGAGCTGCTCTATCAAGTCGTTAATTCAAAAATCGGGACTGGCCGGCCTTATCAGATCCCAGGCTATGATATAGCAGGGAAGACTGGAACAGCACAGGTTGCCGGCCCTAACGGACGGTATTTGTCAGGCAGAGAGAATTTCCTTTTCTCCTTTATGGGTATGGCACCGGCTAAAAATCCGCAGCTGCTTGTTTATGTAGGCGTGCAGCAGCCGGAATTGAAACCGACGGAAACAGGCAGTATGCCGGTATCAGATATTTTTAAAACAGTTATGAAAAACAGCCTCCAATACTTGCAAATTCGCCCTGAAAATGAGCCTGAAGAAAAGCGTGCCGTAACGAAAAAAGATCTTGGGCAGCCATTCAGCTCATATATTGGGAAAGATATTGGAGCAGCAGCCAAAGAAGTTAAATCAAAAAGCATGAACCCGATTGTGCTGGGATCCGGGAAAAAGGTTACCGCGCAGTATCCATCTGAGGGAACGAATGTGACACCGAATGAACGCGTTATTCTTCAGACGGAAGGGCAGCTGAAAATGCCGGACATGACTGGCTGGACAAAACGGGATGTCCTAAGGCTAGCTGACCATTTGAATCTCCGGCTTGCCTCATCAGGGAGCGGGTTTGTCGTCAGCCAGAGCATTCCTAAAGGCAGCGCGCTGAAGAGAGACTATCTTTTAAATGTGAACTTTATGACTCAGTCTCAAATGGCAGCAAAGCAAAAGGATGATTCCGCAAAAAAGCAAAGTGAAGACCAATAGAATATGAGGATGCTGCAGACCTTGGAGCATCCAGACAAAAGAGCTGGCTGCGGCCGGCTCTTTTGTATCCATTTCCCTTCCTGACTGTCTGAAGCCTCGGAACCTCCGAAGGCTTTTCTCTAATTCGATAACCCGTTATAGCACTTGCGCTCCGTTCTAATCCGGCATGTACAAGCATATAGTTGAACGGATGATAGACAAGGAGTGATAAGGCAATGCGGGTGTCGCAGGTAACTGTCCGAAAGAGGCTGACGCTTATATTGGCGGTAGGATTTTTAGTGTTTTTGGTCATAGATGCAAGGCTTGGCTTTGTTCAGTTTGTGCTTGGTAACAAGCTGACTGCAGGTGCAAAAGATCTCTGGAGCAGGAACATCCCTTTTGAACCCGAACGGGGGGAAATCCTCGACCGCAATGGGGTTAAGCTGGCAGCAAACAAAAGTGCTCCAACCGTCTACGCGGTCCCCCGCCAGATTGAAAACCCAGGAGATGCTGCCGATAAACTGGCCGCTGCTTTAAATATGTCCAGAGAAAAGGCATACAGCTATCTGACGAAAAAGACCTCAATGGTCAAGATCAATCCTGAAGGAAGAAAGATCTCTCATGAAAAAGCAAAGGAAATCCGCAATCTCGGCATCAAAGGAGTCTACATTGCGGAGGACAGCAAAAGATACTATCCTTTTGGCAGCTACCTGTCCCATGTGCTCGGATTTGCCGGGATAGACAACCAGGGGCTGCTTGGTCTTGAGGCTTACTATGACAAAGAATTGAGCGGGCAAAAAGGATATGTAAAATTTTATTCCGATGCCAAAGGAAAGAGAATGCCCGGCGAAGCGGATGATTACAAAGCGCCTGTTGACGGCAGCAATCTGGAGCTGACCATCGATTCAAAGGTGCAGACAATTGTAGAGAGAGAGTTAAATCTCGCACAGGCAGCCTACAACCCCGACGGCATGATTGCGATTGCAATGAATCCGAATACAGGTGAAATATTGGCCATGTCTTCGAGGCCGAATTTTAATCCCGGAGATTATAAAAACGTCGATCCAAAAGTTTATAACCGAAACCTGCCTGTCTGGAGCAACTATGAGCCAGGGTCCACCTTCAAGATTATTACTCTCGCAGCAGCGCTTGAGGAGAAAAAAGTAGATCTGGAACATGATCATTTTTACGATGGGGGTGCTGTCCAGGTAGCAGGGGCAAGGCTCAGGTGCTGGAAAAGGGGAGGGCATGGATCTGAGACGTTTCTTGAAGTTGTGCAGAATTCCTGCAACCCAGGGTTTGTAGAGCTCGGCGACAGGCTCGGAAAAAATAAACTGTTCAAGTATATCCGTGATTTCGGGTTTGGGCAGAAGACAGGCATTGACTTGCAGGGAGAAGGGAAGGGTATCCTTTTCAGCATTGCAAGGGTAGGGCCTGTTGAACAGGCTACAACAGCTTTTGGACAGGGTGTTTCCGTAACTCCTATTCAGCAGGTGGCTGCAGTGTCAGCTGCAGTAAATGGAGGGATCTTATATACCCCTTATGTTGCAAAAGAGTGGCTCAATCCCGCAAATGGCTCTGTGATCAGCAAAAAAGAGCCTAAAGCAAAAAGACGGGTTATCTCAGAATCTACCTCAAAGCAAATCCGCTATGCTCTAGAAAGTGTTGTTGCACAGGGAACAGGCGGAAAAGCGTTCGTTGAAGGATACCGTGTCGGCGGCAAAACAGGAACAGCCCAGAAGGTCCAGAACGGCGCTTATATGAAAAATAACTTTATCGTTTCCTTTATAGGCTTCGCGCCTGCTGATAATCCGCAGCTCGTTGTTTATGTAGCAGTTGACAACCCTAAAGGAACAGTGCAATTCGGCGGAACGGTTGCTGCTCCGATAGTAGGAAATATTATGAGAGACAGCCTGCCTGAAATAGGAGTTAAACCGAGCAAAAACCAAATTGAAAAAGAATACAAATATTTAGACACAAAAATGATCAAAGTTCCGAACCTTTTAGGGCTTTCGCGGGAGGAGCTTTCCGAGCAGCTGGTGAATTTAAAGCTTGATGCAGCAGGCAGCGGAGATAGAGTCCTTCAGCAGGCGCCAAAAGCCGGAGTCAAGGTGAAGGAAGGCTCAACGGTCAGAATTTTTATGGGAGCAGGCACTGAGGAACCGGAAAAGGACAACTAAAAAAGGATTTCAAGGATTCAGAATGGCCTGAATCCTTGAAATCCCTTTATCTTTTGCTTGAATAGGATGGCTCTTTTTCTATAATTGTTATAGAATATTTACTGAATGCATCATGAAAGCTCCTTAGAAAAGACATAAGAGTGTGAATTGAGAGGTTTGATAAAAAATGAAGCTGGAAAAGCTGCTATCCTATTTGCAATACCCTAGATTTAAAGTGGAAGAGGACATAGAGATCTCATCCATCGAAATGGATTCCAGGAATGCCGGTAAGGGCAGCCTGTTTGTCTGCATCAGCGGATACACCGTTGACGGGCATGATTTTGCTGAAAAAGCACTTGAAAACGGCGCTTCAGCCGTCTTGGCAGAAAGAGAGCTGGATTTGCCGGTGTCTGTATTTGTTGTACCTGATACAAAAAGAGCTCTAGCTGTGCTTGCGGATGCTTTTTACGGTCAGCCGACCCAGCGCCTTCACTTAATCGGAGTAACAGGAACGAATGGGAAAACGACTGTGACCCATCTTATTGAAAAGGTTCAGAGAGCTGCCGGAAAAGAAACGGGCATGATCGGGACCATGTACATAAAAATCGGCGACGAAACAGAAGAAGTTAAAAACACGACGCCTGACAGTCTGACGCTGCAGAAAACTTTCCGTAAAATGGCTGACAGGGGAGTGGACAGTGCTGTGATGGAAGTTTCCAGCCACGCTCTTCATCTTGGAAGGGTTCATGGCTGTGATTATGATGTGGCGGTGTTTACTAATTTAACACAGGACCATCTTGATTATCATAAATCCATGGAAGCTTACAAGAATGCCAAAGGCCTTCTGTTTGCCCAGCTTGGCAGCCGGTTTGATTTACATAAGCCAAAGTTTGCTGTTTTAAATCAGGATGATCCTGCATCAGAAGAATACAAGCACATGACATCTGCGCACATCTTAACCTACGGCATTGACAGCAGGGCTGATGTGATGGCGAAAAATATTGAAATGACAGCTTCAGGGACTAAATTTGATCTCGTAACTCCTGAAGAAACGGCTGCACTTGAAATCAAGCTGATCGGCAAGTTCAGTATTTATAACATTCTTGCCTGTACTGGCGCCTGTCTGGCATCAGGCATTCCTCTTTCTGTTATTAAAGGCGCTTTGGAAGGGATGGAAGGGGTAAGAGGGCGGTTTGAAGTGGTTGACGGCGGCCAGCCGTTTGCTGTAATCGTTGATTATGCCCACACTCCTGACAGTCTGGAAAATGTTCTGAAAACAATCAGACAGTTTGCTGCAGGCAAAGTCTTTACCGTTGTTGGCTGCGGAGGGGACAGGGACAGGACAAAAAGGCCGATAATGGCAAGGGTCGCGGCAGCCTATTCAGATGAGCCGATTTTCACTTCTGATAATCCGAGGAGCGAATCTCCTGAAGCTATCCTTAAAGATATGGAACAAGGCGTGCAGGGTGAGCATTACCACTCAATTTCCAACCGCGAGCAGGCGATTTCCTTCGCGATTGCAAATGCGAAAGAAAATGATGTTGTGCTGATTGCCGGAAAAGGGCATGAAACCTACCAGATTATCGGCAGCCAGGTGTTTGATTTTGATGACAGGGAAGCGGCATTAAAAGCCATTAAGGAATTTGCCAATGATTGAACAGAAAAATAGAATGCTGAACGAACAACGCGGAAAAGAGCTGTGGAACACGATGAATAAATTACTTATGTGCCAAACTGCCGGCAGAAGCTTTACAGGCAGAATAATAACCTCACGCAATTTGAAAGGGGTGCGGTAATATGCTGCAGCAGGTAATCCTGTTTACAATTATGATGGGTTTTCTCATCAGCGTATTGCTTTCGCCATTTTTAATTCCATTTTTGCGGAGGCTTAAATTTGGACAGAGCATCAGAGATGAAGGACCAAAATCCCACCAGAAGAAATCCGGCACGCCGACGATGGGAGGCGTGATGATCATCCTTTCCATTATCGTCACAACCCTTGTGATGACAGGAAAGTTTTCAAAGCCGGGCGTTGAAACATGGCTGCTGCTGTTTGTCACGTTCGGATATGGCGTTTTAGGATTTTTAGATGATTTTATTAAAGTTGTGATGAAACGGAATCTTGGGCTTACTTCAAAACAAAAGCTCATCGGCCAAATCATCATTGCCGTTATCTTCTATCTTGTTTTCAAGCAGTATGGATTTTCATCGGCCATTAGTATCCCAGGAACTGATTTTTCTTTTGACATCGGCTTTCTTTATGCCATTTTAATCGTGTTCATGCTGGTGGGCGGATCAAATGCCGTCAATTTGACAGATGGCCTTGACGGTCTTCTATCAGGAACAGCCGCCATTGCTTTTGGAGCGTTTGCCGTTCTTGCCTGGAATCAGTCTCAATATGACGTTGCCATCTTCTGTGTGGCAGTTGTAGGGGCTGTGCTCGGATTTCTTGTTTTTAACGCCCATCCTGCAAAAGTATTTATGGGCGACACCGGATCACTTGCCCTTGGCGGAGCGATTGTGACAGTGGCAATCCTGACAAAGCTTGAGATCCTTCTTGTCTTAGTAGGCGGAGTATTTGTTATCGAAACTCTTTCCGTTATTATTCAGGTGATTTCTTTTAAAACAACAGGAAAAAGGGTATTTAAGATGAGCCCCCTTCATCACCATTATGAATTGACTGGATGGTCTGAATGGCGGGTAGTCGTCACGTTCTGGACAGTGGGGCTTTTATTTGCCGTACTGGGAATCTATATCGAGGTGTGGATGTAAGTGAAACAGACAGATCGTTTTAAAGAGAAAAATATTTTAGTCCTTGGACTTGCAAAAAGCGGTTTGGCAGCAGCCAAACTGCTTCATTCGCTTGGAGCGGATGTCCTTGTCAATGACCAAAAACCGTACGAAGAAAATGAAGCAGCACAGGAACTGAATTCGCTCGGCATCAAGTGTATCTGCGGCAGCCATCCGCTTCATCTTATTGATGAGAAAACAGACTTTGTTGTAAAAAATCCGGGAATACCATACAGCAACCCGCTGCTTCAGAAAGCTTTAGAATTGACTGTTCCGATCCTGACAGAGGTTGAGCTTGCCTACCTTATATCAGAAGCCCCGATCATTGGAATTACAGGCTCAAACGGCAAAACCACCACAACAACGCTTGTGCATGAGATGCTTAATGCAGACGGGCAGAAAGCGCTGATTGCAGGGAATATAGGCACTGTTGCCTGTGAAGTGGCCCAAACTGCAGACAGTGACAGCGTGATTGTCATGGAGCTGTCCTCCTTCCAGCTGCTTGGAACAAATGAATTCAAGCCGAAGATTGCCATGGTTTTGAATTTGTTTGATGCTCATCTTGATTACCATGGAACAAGAGAAGAATATGCAAAGGCTAAAGGAAGAATTTATCAGAATCAGTCTGAAGGAGATTACTCAGTAATTAATCTGGATGACAAGGAAGCATCAAGGCTTGCACAAAACTCAAAAGCTGATAAAGTATTTTTTTCTGTCAGGAAAAAATTGGACAAGGGCGCCTGCCTGCATGAAGGCAAAATCCTTTTCAATGGCGAAATCATTATGCAGGCTGACGAAATTGTCCTTCCTGGAAAGCATAATCTTGAAAATATCCTGGCAGCCGTTGCAGCAGTTAAATTGCATGGCTGCAGCAATGAAGCGATTCGAAAGGTGCTGACAGAATTTAAAGGAGTCAGGCACCGCCTGCAATTTATCGATACAATAGACGGCCGGAAATTTTATAACGATTCCAAGGCGACAAATATTCTGGCAACATCAAAGGCATTGCAGGCGTTTACTCAGCCTGTCATCCTGCTTGCAGGAGGGCTTGACAGAGGCAATGAATTCGATGAACTGAAACCATTTTTCCGAAATGTCAAAGCGCTGATTGCTTTTGGACAAACAGCGCCTAAGCTCGAAAGAACAGCAAAGGAAGCGGGAATAGCACTTATTCAGCTGACCGATAATGTGGAAACAGCTGCAGCTGCAGCTTTTGAAGTATCTGAAAAAGGCGATGTGATCTTGTTGTCGCCAGCCTGTGCGAGCTGGGATCAATATAAAACCTTTGAGCAAAGAGGAGACATGTTTGAAGCTGCCGTGCATAAGCTGAAATAAGGGCTTGTACGGTACGAAGGATGCCAATATTCTTTAAGCCCTAATTTACAAAATTGGGGTGTTTGGCAGTGGCGGCAAAAAAAACGGCACCGGACTACATACTCATTATCGCAACGCTTCTTTTACTTGGAATCGGGCTAATCATGGTCTACAGCGCAAGCGCTGTCTGGGCAGACTATAAATTTGATGACTCATTTTTCTTTGCGAAAAGACAGCTCCTGTTTGCGGCAATCGGTGTAGCAGGCATGTTTTTTATTATGAACCTTGATTATTGGTCCTGGAGAACGTGGGCAAAGCTATTGGTCATCATTTGCTTTGTGCTTCTCGCAGCTGTTCTCGTTCCGGGAATCGGCATGGTCAGAAACGGTTCCAGAAGCTGGATCGGCATAGGGGCATTTTCGATACAGCCGTCAGAATTTATGAAATTTGCGATGATCGCATTTCTTGCAAAGTACTTATCGGAAAATCAAAAAAAGATCACTTCTTTCAGAAAAGGGCTTGTCCCATCACTAGCCCTTGTGTTTACTGCGTTTGGCATGATCATGCTGCAGCCTGACCTCGGCACCGGAACCGTCATGGTCGGAACCTGCATTGTGATGATATTTGCGGCAGGAGCAAGAATCAGCCATTTTGCCGGTCTTGGACTGCTGGGATTGACCGGCTTTATTGCGCTCATTCTTTCTGCCCCTTACCGGATCAAAAGGATCACCTCTTTTCTTGATCCGTGGCAGGACCCTCTTGGCAGCGGATTTCAAATAATCCAGTCACTTTACGCCATCGGGCCAGGGGGACTTTTCGGACTGGGCCTTGGCCAAAGCAGGCAAAAGTTTTTCTATTTGCCTGAACCGCAGACAGACTTTATTTTTGCGATTATCTCAGAAGAGCTGGGCTTTATCGGGGGCACCATCGTCCTGCTGCTGTTTTCTCTCCTTCTGTGGAGGGGGATAAAGATCGCACTTGGAGCACCTGACCTTTACGGAAGTTTTCTGGCTCTCGGCATCATCAGCATGGTTGCGATACAGGTTATGATCAACGTGGGCGTTGTGACAGGACTGATGCCTGTCACCGGCATCACGCTTCCGTTTTTAAGCTATGGAGGATCTTCTCTGACTTTGATGCTGATGGCGGTCGGTGTACTTCTGAACATCAGCCGTTATTCAAAGTATTAGGCTTTAGATGGATTCTTATTGCAAAAACCATGAAGAGATTTGTCTTTTATCTGAAACTTCCCTTTCAGAAAGAGCTGTCTTTCCGTTATAATAAAACCCGGATGACCCTGTTGAATAAACAGGGTTGTCCAGTTTACAAGGGAATCTGGAGTTACCACGAAGGAAATACTGATGCAAGAGCGGAGGAGCTACTATGAAAATCGCAGTCAGCGGCGGAGGCACCGGCGGACATATTTATCCGGCACTTGCCTTAATTAATGAAATTAAAAAACAAAACCCGGAAGCAGAGTTTTTATACATAGGAACAGAAGCAGGACTTGAAAAAAACATCGTCACAAGAAGCGGTATTCCCTTTAAATCAATTGAAATCACGGGCTTCAGACGGAAACTGAGTTTTGAAAATGCCAAAACAGTGATGAGGTTTCTCAAGGGTGTAAAGGACAGCAAAAGATACTTAAAAGATTTTAAGCCTGACGCTGTTATCGGGACGGGAGGCTATGTCTGCGGGCCAGTAGTTTATGCAGCGTCAAAGCTTGGCATTCCGACTGCCATTCATGAACAGAACAGTCTGCCTGGACTGACGAACAAGTTTCTTTCCAGATATGTGAATAAAGTGGCTGTCTGCTTTGAAGAAGCAAAGGCACATTTTCCATCTCAGAAGGTTGTGATGACAGGCAATCCAAGAGCGTCAGAAGTTGCGGCCTTGGCTGCAGGCAAAGGAAAGGCGGCTCTTGGACTTTCGCCAGGGATAAAAACCGTTCTTATCTTTGGCGGAAGCAGGGGTGCAAAGGCAATTAATGAGGCAGTTCTTGATATGCTGCCAGCATTCAAAGGGAAAAACTATCAGGTGTTATATGTAACAGGCGAAGTCCATTATGAAGCCGTGATGGCAGAAGTCAATAAAACCGGAAATCCAGATAATGTGCATATTAAGCCGTTTATTCATAACATGCCTGAAGTTCTCGGCAGCATTGATTTGATCGTCGGCAGAGCAGGGGCTACATCTCTTGCAGAAATCACAGCACTCGGATTGCCGAGCATCTTGATTCCAAGCCCTTATGTAACGGCAAATCACCAGGAAGTCAATGCAAGATCGCTCAGCGATCACGGGGCAGCTGTGCTTCTTTTAGAAAAAGAACTGAACGGAAATGTGCTTCTAAAAGAAATTGACGGCATCATGGAAGAACAGGGACGTCTGTTTGAAATGAGTGCTGCATCCAAAAAGCTTGGCATGCCTGATGCTGCAACTAGACTTTATGACGTGCTTCAAAGCATCAGCAAAAAATAACCAGCATCTGCTACAGGAGGGTATCATGGAAAAACTTTTAGAAGAATTGGAGCAGGCTGATGTCGGCAAAGTATCCGCCAATGAGCCTCTTGCCAAATATACAACAATCAAAATCGGGGGACCTGCTGATATACTGGTTCAGCCGAAGGATATAGAAAGCATCGGAAAAACGATTCAAATAATTAAAAAACATCATGCAAACTGGAGGGCAATCGGAAGAGGCTCCAATTTGCTTGTATCCGATAAGGGAATCGAAGGCGTTGTGATAAAGCTCGGGAACGGGCTTGACCATATCGAAACAGACGGGGAAACCGTAACTGCAGGCGGAGGAGTCTCCATTGTTAAGCTTTCTACCATGCTTAGCAAACAGGGGCTGTCAGGGCTTGAGTTTGCGAGCGGCATACCAGGTTCTATAGGCGGCGCAGTTTATATGAACGCGGGAGCCCACGGATCAGATATGTCATATATTCTTGTCAAAGCGCACATTCTTTTCGAGGATGGAACGATGGAGTGGCTGACAGTGGATGAAATGGAATACTCCTACAGGACTTCTGTTCTCCAGAAGAAGCGTCCGGGCATTTGCCTTGAAGCCGTTTTACAGCTAAAGGCGGGCAAAAAAGAGGACATTACGGCAGTTATGCAGAAAAATAAAGACTATAGAAGAGAAACACAGCCGTGGAACTATCCTTGTGCAGGCAGCATTTTCAGAAATCCTCTTCCGGAATATGCAGGGCAGCTTGTTGAAAAAGCAGGGCTTAAAGGGCATAAAATAGGCGGCGCTCAAATATCAGAGATGCATGGCAACTTTATAGTCAATGCCGGCGGTGCTACTGCCAAAGATGTTCTGGATCTGATACAATATGTGCAAAAAACGATCTCGGAAAAATATGGCGTTGCAATGGAAACAGAAGTAGAAATAATTGGGCGGTAACTGAAGAACAGTCTCTTTATTATCAGGCTGATGTGCTATAATGACCAATATAGGAGCAAATGTAACGGCATCCTGCATGCCGTTTTCTCTTATCCATTTTTATGGCGCACTGCATACATGAGGCAATGATATGAATTTTATCCGGCTGGAATGGGTTAGCTGCAGCCGGTCTTACCGATAGATGAAATTCTAGATATCGAAATATCTAGATGAGGTGAAAGCAGATTGAAAACAAAAGACGGCCGGGAAAATATTATTCCAATTGATGAAAGAATTCCAAAGCTTAAGGAGCAGCGCAAGCAAAAAACGAACAAGAGACTGATCTTTTTTTTGTCGGTTTTCTTTGTTCTGCTGCTTTTGGTCATCTACTTCCAGTCGCCCTTAAGCAAAGTAAATGAGGTAAATGTTAAAGGAAATAAGTATGTTTCATCAGAAGAAATCATAAAACTGAGCGGCATTACAGCCAATACCGGTTTTTGGAACATCCAGGATGACAAAGTTTTTTCTAATGTATCAAAGCAAAAAGAGATAAAAAGTATCCGAATTTTGAAGTCTTTCCCTAATAAAGTGACCATCGCTGTCGAAGAGTATGAACGGATAGCATATGCTGAGAAGTCCGGCCATTATTATCCTGTCCTGGAAAATGGACAAGTCCTGGGTTCTGTATCGGATCACTTTCCATCTGATGCCCCTCTGCTGATGAACTGGAAAAACGCGGAACAGCTTCAGGAAATGGGCGCTGAGCTTTCAAAGCTCCCGGAAGGTATCATAAACTCAATTTCTGAAATTTCTTTTCAGCCTGAAAAAACGGACCAAAATCATTTGGAACTCTATATGACGGAAGGATATGAAGTCAGTGCCAGCATGGAAAATTTTGCTGATAAAATGCTTTCCTATCCAGCTGTAATCAAACAGCTAAGTCCCGGAGCAAAAGGGATTATACATATGGAAGTCGGCACCTATTTTGAATCCTTTGACAAGAAAGATGAGGACAAAAAGGAAGGGGAGAAGAATGAAGCAGAGAGGTAGGTACATTATCCTCTCTTTCGTTATGCTTGTTTTAGGCTTCTTAATATCTTTCTCCTATCAGCTGACAAATGAAAAGAAAGAAGGCCACAGCCTTTCTTCGGGCCAATGGAAAGAAGAATACAAGGCACGGGAACAGCTGATTGGGCAGGAAGAAGAAAACAAGAAACTGCAAAGAGAATTATTTGAAAAACAAACCAGCGTCAGAAAATTTGAAGAAAGCCTCAAGGCTGAGAAACAAAGCTACTCCACACTGGTGGATCAAGCAGAGAAATACCGTATGTATACAGGTGAAACAGGAGTGAAAGGCCAGGGCATCCAAGTGACCCTTAAGGACGCCTCCTATGTGCCTGAAGGCGAGAATGTCAACAATTACATCGTTCATGAAGGGCACATTTTCAAAGTGCTTAATGAATTGCTCATTTCCGGAGCGGCGGCTGTCTCCGTTAACGGACAGCGAATGTTCAGCGATTCTTACCTTTTCTGCAACGGGCCTGTTGTTACAGTGAACGGCAACCAGTTTCCTGCCCCCTTTGTAATTTCAGCAATCGGAAATCCTGACGTTTTAGAGAAGGCCCTTAATATTTCAGGCGGTGTCATCGACCAGCTTGCATACGATAATGTGGTCGTTACAGTTGAAAAAAAGGACATCCGGATGGATGCCTCCCTTCAGGATGAAAGCACTCCATGAAAAGGGATGAATACAGGGCTGGAAAGGTGATGTTCGTTGATTTCGCATAAAAACACAGGGTTTGTTATTCTGTCTGCTGTATTTGGCTTTATGCTGGCTATTCAGTTTCAATCCATCAAGCAGCCAGCTGAAAGAGATACGAGAGATATGTGGCAGCTGCGGGAGGATCTGAAGAAGGAACAGCAAACGCAATCGAGCCTGCTGACAGAGATCAGAAAATATGACAAGCTCCTGGAAACCTATAAAACGCAGGAAAATAAAAACCCCGAGGCAGCATTGGAAAAAACGCTGGCTGAGCTGAAAAAAGAAGCAGGATTGACAGATGTGAGGGGAGAAGGCATTACGATTACGATTGATACTCTGTTCAAAGAAGAGCTGCCGGGCCAGGAAATTAAGCAGATCTCCCCTGAACTGCTGAAGAGGCTTATTAATGAGCTGAATTCGTATGATGCCGAATTCATTTCCGTGAACGGCAGAAGGGTTGTTAATACGACAGTGATCAGGGATATAAACGGCGTGACAAAAATAGACGGATACAGTCTGCGTGATTATCCGATCCAAATTAACGTCATTTCCAAAAATGCGGCAAAGCTTCATAACAGGATTAAGGCATCCAGCACAGATGAAAACTTTGCCATCGATAATTTGAGCCTCAGCATTTCTGAGCTTCAGAAAAATATGACCATTCCTGCCTATGATGACGGCATTAAAACCGATTATTTAAAGCCGGCGGCGTCTGAAAAGGGAGGGATGAAGTAAATGTGGCTTCCTGTTTTAGGGCTATTGCTCGGAGTATTCATCGGCCTGTTTACGGGATTTCGAATTCCGGCTGAATACTCCAACTATTTGTCCATTGCCATCCTTGCGGCTCTAGATACACTCTTTGGAGGGATTAGGGCGCAGCTGCAGAACAACTACGATGAACTGGTTTTTGTATCGGGCTTCTTTTTTAATATTCTGCTTGCTGCAAGTTTGGCTTTTCTCGGAGTCTATCTTGGTGTAGACTTATATCTAGTTGCTATTTTTGCCTTTGGTGTAAGATTGTTCCAAAATATCGCAGTCATCAGAAGAATATTGATCACAAGATGGCGCACATCCAGAGAAAAACTGAAAAAAAGTTGATTTTCTTAAAGGGAATAAAAAGGCATATGACGAATATTCTTTTATTGCCCTTCTTCATTGTTAGGGAATACGAAGAATTTATCATATAAAAGTCCCTTCCATTCATGGGGATTTTGGCTGTAATGTTACTGTAATACTAGTTTCATTGTAATGTTGTTCTTCTAATAATAGAATAGAAATGATAGAGAGATAAGGAGGTGCCATAGAATGAACAGCAGTGAAATCTTCGTAAGCTTAGACATCGGTACATCCAGTGTTAAAGTGATAATTGGTGAAATGGCCGATGAAGCACTTAATATTATCGGTGTCGGAAATGTGAAATCTGAAGGTTTAAAAAAGGGATCTATTGTTGATATAGACGAAACCGTTCATTCTATCCGCAAAGCGGTTGAACAGGCAGAAAGAATGGTAGGGATTTCTCTAAAACGCGTAGTTGTCGGCGTTACGGGCAATCATGTTCATTTGCAGGAATGCCATGGAGTAGTGGCAGTCTCCAGTGAAAACAGAGAAATAACAAATGAAGATATTCACAGAGTAATTGAAGCGGCACAGGTTGTTTCTGTTCCGCCTGAAAGAGAAATTATTGATGTTATACCAAAGCAATTTATAGTGGACGGTCTTGATGAAATTAATGATCCGCGCGGCATGCTCGGCGTCCGTCTTGAAATGGAAGGCACCTTGATAACCGGTTCAAAAACAATCCTACATAATCTGCTTCGCTGTGTGGAGCGGGCAGGCCTGGAAATTACCGACATATGCCTTCAGCCTCTGGCTGCTGGGTCTGTAGCACTTTCCAAAGACGAGAAGAACCTTGGAGTGGCACTGGTTGATATAGGCGGAGGGTCTACTACCATTGCCGTATTCCAAGCGGGGCATCTCGTTTCTTCCAGTGTGCTTCCGATTGGCGGGGAACATATAACAAAGGACCTTTCCATCGGTCTTAGAACCACCACTGAAGAAGCGGAGCGCATCAAAGTGAAGTATGGGCATGCGTTTTATGATCACGCCTCAAGTGACGAGGTTTTTGAAGTATCCATTATTGGAACTGATCAAAAGCAGGCGTTTTCACAGCTGGAAATTTCAGATATTATAGAGGCAAGGCTTGAAGAATTGTTTGAAATGCTTCAGCATGAACTTAACAGGCTTGGCGTAAGAGAGCTTCCAGGAGGATTTGTCCTGACAGGCGGCACGGTCAGCCTGCCAGGAGTTTTGGAGCTTGCTCATGCGATCATGGAAACGAATGTCCGCATAGCGAGCCCGGATTACATTGGCGTAAGAGAGCCGAAGTATATGACAGGCGTCGGCCTCATTCAATTTGCATTTAAAAATGCGAAAATTCAGGGCCGCAAGATCGGTTCCAATGTTTCATCAGAATATTATCCAGAAGCAGCTGCCGCCAGAGAGGAAATCCCGCAGCAGCGTACCAAGCCAAAACCAAAGCCAAAAGAAGAAGAAAAGAAATCCAGCAAAATGAAAAAGTTCTTTGGCTATTTCTTTGAATAAGGATTTAAGAATGATTGAATGAAGTATGCGCAAGCAGCAGGGTGAATAAGGAATCAACCAGAAGTGATTCGATGGATTAGGAGGATTTTGCATGTTGGAGTTTGATACGAATATTGATGGTTTAGCAACCATAAAAGTGATAGGTGTCGGAGGAGGGGGCAATAACGCCGTTAACCGCATGATTGAGCATGGGGTGCAGGGTGTTGAATTTATTGCTGTAAATACAGACGCACAGGCGCTGAACTTATCTAAAGCTGAAATCAAAATGCAGATCGGTTCAAAGCTTACAAGAGGACTTGGAGCAGGTGCAAACCCTGAAGTAGGCAAAAAAGCTGCAGAAGAAAGCAAAGAGCAGATCGAGGAAGCTCTGCGCGGAGCTGATATGGTCTTTGTAACAGCAGGTATGGGCGGAGGTACCGGTACAGGTGCTGCGCCGGTTATTGCTCAAATTGCAAAGGATCTCGGCGCTCTTACAGTAGGTGTCGTGACACGTCCGTTTACTTTTGAAGGCAGAAAACGCGCTATGCAGGCTTCAGGCGGCATTTCTTCCATGAAGGAAGCGGTAGACACACTGATTGTAATTCCAAATGACCGTCTGCTTGAAATTGTGGACAAGAATACACCGATGCTTGAAGCATTCCGTGAAGCTGACAATGTGCTGCGCCAAGGTGTTCAGGGTATTTCCGACTTAATCGCTGTGCCAGGTCTGATCAATCTTGACTTTGCTGATGTAAAGACAATCATGTCCAACAGAGGTTCTTCTCTAATGGGTATCGGTGTGGCTACAGGCGAAAACAGAGCGGCAGAAGCTGCCAAAAAAGCAATCTCCAGTCCGCTGCTTGAAACTTCCATCGATGGAGCACAAGGCGTACTGATGAACATTACTGGAGGCACAAACCTCAGCCTTTATGAAGTACAGGAAGCTGCTGATATTGTAGCATCCGCTTCAGATCAAGAAGTTAACATGATCTTTGGATCAGTTATCAACGAAAATCTGAAGGATGAAATTGTTGTAACTGTCATTGCGACTGGCTTCAACGAACAGGAAGTTAACCCTTCAAAGCCTGCACGCCCATTCGGCAGCAGTGTGAAGCCTCAGGCAGCACCGCAGCAGCCGCCAAGAAGAGAACGAGAAAGAGAATACAAGCGGGAAGAGCCTGTTCAGGAACAGCCTAACCGCAGCAATCAGCAGGGCGAAGATACTTTAGATATTCCGACTTTCCTAAGAAACCGGAACAGAAGAAGATAAATACAGCAAAAAAGAGGTGCTTTTCAGCACCTCTTTTTTTATAGCATATCCTCAATCAGCGCCATTACTCTGGAAAGGGCTTCAATAGAATGGTGTGTTTCAAATTTTCCTGCATCCAGATGATGGTTTGCCCTTGCAACCACTTCTGTTTTGTTTGCAGCTGTATTTAGCTGTGCCATTTTCTCAGAACTGTAATGCGGGTCTTTGTCGCCTATTACCAAAAGGCTTTGCTGCCGGCTTGTTAATATACCGTCAAATACTGATTTGAAATTCAGCAGAGGTGTTAGCAAAACTGCCTTTGCATGTGAAAATTCTTCTTTTTTCAGCAGGCTGCATGCTATTGGGATTGTTCCGAGAGATTTTCCAATTAAAAATATTTCCTTGTAAGAACGGGAAGTAAGAACTTCCTTCAAAACAGGATGGATGTCATCCATCATTGCACTGGTTATTTCCTCAATGGGTCTTTTCAAAAAATCAGTCTCGTACTTATAATGAATGTGAACAATATCTATGGAGTTATCAAGCATAGTCATAGTTGCATAGTAAAATAGGGGCTTATCATATGTATAGCCTGAGCCTGAAAACATAAAGCATATTCTCTCTGATTCCATTTCTATATGTGTATATCGGATGTAATTGGCTTTTCCCTCTATTACCTTTTCACTTACTCTCATCCTCTGACCTCCAGCATCGCATAAAATGATTAATCTTTAGCAGGATTATCTCATAGAGTGTCAATGGAGGGCAGAATAAATCATTGTTTTGCCAAAGAAAAACGCTGAATTATTCAGACAAAATCTTAGGAGGCAGGATATGTTTTGGGACATTCAGGACAAACCGTTTCAAATGTTTTCATTTGGACACTGGCTCGCCTTCTTTGTGCTCGCGGGCGGTGTGATTGCTCTATACATACTGAAGGAAAAAGGCTTTAACGGGTTTTCTAAAACAGCAGAAACCAGTGCAGCTCTTTTTTTGCTGCTGCTGGAAGGTTTTTTTCATTTTTGGCAATGGCAGCACGGGATTTGGAGCTTAGCTCATTCTCTCCCGCTAGAGCTTTGCAGCATCAGCCTCTTGCTTTCCATTCTTCTCCTTTTAACAGGAAGTAAAGCCATTTTTGAACTTGTCTTCTTTGCAGGCATTGCAGGCGCATTGCAGGCAGTGCTTACTCCCGTCTTATTTTCTGATTTTCCGAGATTCAGATATTTTCATTTTTTCTTAACGCATAGCGGCATTATTTGGACTGTTTTGTATTTTGCTTGGATAAAAGGGTATGTGCCGACACTGCTGTCTGCCGGAAAATCGCTTTTGTTTTTAAATCTTCTCCTGCCTGCTATTCTTTTTGTTAATTTTACATTCGGCAGCAATTATATGTTTTTAAGAGGAAAGCCTGCCAGCAAAAGTATTCTTGATTTGCTTGGACCATATCCCTGGTACATTCTTTCATTGGAGTTTGCCGCACCTGCAATGTTTTTTATTCTCTGGATTTTGTTTAGAGGAGAAAGAGGTTTGTCCCGGCAGAAACGCAGAAAACCGGACAGAGCGTCTTAGTCTGGCAGAGAGAAAAATTTTCAGGCAGCACACTGGTGCTGCCTGTTTCTATTTTCTGACAAAATCCAGCTAAAAAACACGTGTTTATCAGGCGCCAAGTGACAGACTTCAACGGACTGCCTGCTTTATACTGAATGCAATCAAAGGAAAAGCCTGATTGGCAGGATGCTGGAAGCGGGGTCAGGAATTTTTGAAAATTTATCTTGATGCCATTTGGTTTCTTAACTTTTCATTTGACCTGCTGCTGTTATTGCTTACAGCCATTATTTTAAAGCGGCCAGTCAAAAAGCTGAGACTTTTTTTGGGAGCGCTCGCCGGTTCTTCGATTATTATTCTATTGTTTACACCTTTAGGACCAGCGGCAGCAGGACCTGCAGGGAAAGTGGCGATTTCTGTTCTTATGGTGCTGATCACATTTGGCTTCATTCGTTTCCGCTTCTTTTTTCAAAATTTGCTTATGCTGTATTTTTCAGCTTTTATGTTAGGCGGGGGAATAATGGGTGCCCATTATTTTCTGCAGACAGATGCAGCATACAAAGACGGGGTCATTATGACCGTTGCCGGCGGAATGGGCGATCCAGTGAGCTGGGTATTTGCGGCTGCAGGCTTTCCTGCCGTTTGGTTTTTTTCTAAGAAACGGCTGGACGAGGCGGAAGCCAAGAAAATTCAATACGAGGAAATTGTGGATGTGCGCATTGTGATTGAAGATTTTGAATGGAGTGCAAAAGGGCTTGTAGACAGCGGCAATCAGCTTACGGATCCTATTACAAAGACCCCTGTTATGATTCTTGATGCTAAAAAGGCAGCTCCCTCACTTCCGGAGGGACTGGCTGACCTCGTATTCGGAGAAAACCTTCTGGAAAATATCTGCTCAGAGGATCACCCATGGCTTTCGCGCATGCGGGTCATTCCATACAGAGGTGTGGGGCAGTCACATCAATTTTTAATAGGCATCAAGCCTGATCAGATCATCATTACCTCTGCTGGTGAA
The DNA here is from genome assembly GCF_021166585.1 of Metabacillus kandeliae. Classification (GTDB taxonomy): domain Bacteria; phylum Bacillota; class Bacilli; order Bacillales; family Bacillaceae; genus Metabacillus_B; species Metabacillus_B kandeliae. The sequence goes on along the minus strand of NZ_JAJOZE010000001.1, from coordinate 1,284,000 downwards.
ACAGTACAAGTTAAAAAGGCCCTCATTGGCCTCAGCACGTCTTCTTTATCAACAGATGGCGACTTTGATTGCATCGTTCATCCGCTTATGCTGAAATCTTCTGGTGCTTTAAATGTATCTTAAAAACTGCCGCTTTAAAGAAGCGGGATATTAGAATGATACTCTGGAAAAAAAGGTTTTAGAAGGGGGAGAATCATGAAAAAGTGGAGATTGCGCCTCACTTTGCTCTGGTACAAAATTTTAATGAAGCTGGGAATAAAAACAGATGAAATCTATTATATCGGCGGCAGCGAAGCATTGCCGCCTCCCCTTTCAAAAGAAGAGGAAGAAGTGCTGCTGAAGAAACTGCCAAATGGTGATCAGGCTGCACGCTCGATCCTGATTGAAAGAAACCTTCGTCTTGTGGTCTATATAGCCAGGAAATTTGAAAATACAGGGATTAACATTGAAGATTTAATCAGCATTGGAACAATCGGACTGATCAAGGCTGTGAATACCTTTAATCCCGAAAAGAAAATTAAGCTGGCTACATATGCCTCCCGCTGTATTGAAAATGAAATTCTCATGTATCTGCGAAGAAACAATAAAATCCGCTCTGAAGTTTCTTTTGATGAGCCTCTTAACATTGATTGGGATGGAAATGAACTCCTGCTTTCAGATGTTCTTGGAACAGAAGATGACATTATTACAAAAGACCTTGAAGCCAATGTGGACCGCAAGCTTCTTCTTAAAGCCCTGCAGCAGCTGAATGACAGGGAAAAGCAGATCATGGAACTGAGATTCGGCCTTCAGGGAGGAGAGGAAAAAACACAAAAGGATGTCGCTGATATGCTTGGCATCTCCCAGTCCTATATTTCCAGACTGGAAAAAAGAATCATTAAAAGACTGAGGAAAGAATTTAATAAAATGGTCTAACAGCAAAAAAAAATTTTTTTCTGCCGCTAAAGCCGCAGAAAATCCTCATTTTGACAAGGGAAGGAGCTCCTTCCCTTTTTTCATTGTGCATAATTTTCCAGCCCCCGGAGATACTGAACTTTGTACAGCAGCTCCTCCAGGGAGGGAAAGAATTGACACGAAATAAAGTTGAAATCTGCGGCGTAGATACATCTAAGCTTCCAGTATTAAAGAATGATGAAATGCGGAAATTATTTGCAGCAATGCAAAGCGGAGATCGATCAGCAAGAGAAAAACTGGTCAATGGAAATTTAAGGCTGGTTTTAAGTGTTATTCAGCGTTTTAACAACCGCGGAGAATTTGTTGATGACCTGTTTCAAGTCGGCTGCATCGGCTTGATGAAGTCCATTGATAATTTCGACCTCGGACAGAACGTTAAATTCTCTACATATGCTGTTCCAATGATTATTGGAGAGATCAGGCGCTACCTGCGGGACAACAATCCGATCAGGGTTTCAAGGTCCTTAAGGGATATTGCCTATAAAGCTCTTCAAGTCAGAGAAAAATTGATCAGCGAAACCTCAAAAGAACCGACGGCAGAAGAAATTGCAAGAGTGCTTGAAGTTCCGCATGAGGAGATTGTATTCGCACTCGATGCCATTCAGGATCCTGTTTCTCTTTTTGAACCAATCTACAACGACGGCGGGGACCCGATTTATGTGATGGACCAGCTGAGCGACGAACGGAACAGGGACATCCACTGGATCGAAGAAATTGCCTTAAAAGAAGGCATGCGCAGGCTGAACGACAGGGAAAAAATGATTCTCAGGAAGCGTTTCTTTCAAGGCAAGACACAAATGGAAGTTGCTGAAGAAATCGGCATTTCCCAGGCACAGGTTTCGCGCCTTGAAAAAGCTGCGATCAGGCAAATGAATAAGAACATTCAGCAATAAAGGAAGGAACAAAAAGGCTGCTCCGCTTTACAGGCAGTCTTTTTTGCGTTTTATATGAATCATACTGCCCCCTTTTTCATCATAGGCTATGGTAATAAGCAAGCTTAATCGCTGCGGCAGGGGGAACTGAAAAATGATGAACATATCAGAGTTCCAGACAAAGGATGTTGTGAATGTTTCGGACGGAAAAAAGCTTGGAAGCATAGGCGATTTTGATATCAATGTCACAACCGGAAAAATCCAGGCGATCATCATCAGCGGACAGGGGAAAATGCTTGGTTTTTTCGGAAAAGAGGAGGAATTTGTCATTCCTTGGAGGAATATCGTAAAAATTGGCGAAGATGTAATTCTAGTCAGGGTTAGCAGAACAGAAGAAGCCTCCATCGAATAAAAATATCCTCATTTAACTCGGACGCCATGGGAAAGATGTGGTAAAATGAGGGCATTGAAACGAAGCTATCTTTTATGTAGGCTCTTTTCTTAAACTTTGTTGCTCACAATCCTATATTTTGTTCAACAATCCAGCTACACTGCAAAAACTTTAAGAAAAGATGCCCCGAAGCTAGGCAAAAAGCGTGATAAAGGCTTTTACGAATAGCAACAATCTCTGCGAAAACAGTCTTTATGTAAGGAATGGTAAAATGAACCCGGACGCATTTCAGCAGCAAGAGTTGACATATATGGACATCCCTCTTTTAAACAGGGTGGATTCTTCTGTAACAGCAGGTTTTACACTCATGGACGGAGGCTTCAGCAATGGCAGCTATGCTGAGCTGAACATGGGACTCCATGTCGGCGATGATCCGCTGGCAGTGCAAAAGAACCGCAATAAACTGGCGGAACAGCTGAGTATGCCGCTTGAACAATGGGTTTTTGCCGATCAAGTGCATGACAGCATCATTTACAAAGCCGGCAGCGATGACAAAGGGAAAGGCACTCTTGATTACAGCACGGCCATTAAGGGAACGGACGGCCTTTACACAAAAGAGAAAAATATTATGCTTGCCCTTTGCTTTGCCGATTGTGTGCCTTTATTCTTTTTTGAAAAGCAGCAAAAGCTGGTCGGCACTGCACACGCAGGCTGGAAAGGCACTGTAAAGAACATTGCCGGAAGAATGGTGCAGGAATGGACAGAGAAGGAACAAGCAGATCCTGATCGCATTATTGCGGTTATCGGCCCATCCATCGGTCCATGCTGCTACACGGTTGACAGCAGGGTGATGGACCATGTGTACAGCCAAAATGCGGCAGAGCCTGATAAAATCTACTCTGAAATAAAAAAGGGGCAATTTTCCCTTGACTTGAAAGAATTAAATCGTCAGCTTCTCATTAAAGCCGGGCTTAAAGATGAAAACATACACGTATCTTCTTATTGTACAGGCTGTGAGAGCGACTTGTTTTTCTCCCATCGGAGAGATAATGGGAAAACGGGCAGAATGATCAGCTTTGTCGGCATGAAAGAGGAGGCAGACACCATTTGAACGTAGCAGATAACGCAACAGTTATTCAGAATAACATCCATGCTGCCTGCGAAAGAGCCGGCCGCAGCTCTGACAGCATTACCGTCATTGCTGTAACGAAATATGTAACCGCCGTAAGGGCGCTGGAAGCGTATGAGGCAGGCATCCGCCATTTTGGTGAAAACCGGCCTGAAGGACTGCTGGAAAAAAAAGAAGCAATTGGAGAAGAAGCGGTATGGCATTTTATCGGCTCTCTTCAGACGAGAAAAGTAAAAAGTATGATTGATCACGCAGATTACATTCATTCACTGGACAGGCTTGCACTGGCAGAAGAAATTCAAAAGCGTGCGGCTAGGCAGGTGAAATGCTTCGTACAGGTTAACGTTTCCGGGGAGGAGTCCAAGCATGGACTGAAACCGGAAGAAGTGCAGAATTTTATTGAAAAGCTGAAAGATTTTCCGAAAATACAGGTGGCAGGCCTAATGACAATGGCCCCATATACCGATAATGAACAAGAGATCAGAAATTGCTTCAGAACATTGAAGCATCTGCAGGAGAGCATTAAAGGACAGAACATAGGCTATGCCCCTTGCACAGAGCTCTCGATGGGCATGTCAAATGATTATGTAATCGCGGCAGAAGAAGGAGCAACCTTTATCCGCATCGGTTCTTCATTAGTTGGAAATGAATCAGGAGGTGTATAAAATGAGCATTAAAAACCGATTTAAAAGTTTTTTTGCACTTGATGACGAAGAAGAGTATGAGTATGTTGAAACAGAAGAATTAAGAGAAGAAGAAGCTCATCAAGAACAAGCGCCGGCAAAGCGTGAAGGCAAGCAGAATGTTGTCAGTTTGCAAAGCGTGCAAAAATCCTCTAAAGTGGTATTATGTGAACCTCGCGTTTATGCAGAAGCCCAGGATATAGCAGACCAGCTGAAAAACCGCCGGGCAGTTGTTGTGAATCTCCAGCGGATTACGCACGACCAGGCAAAACGGATCGTAGACTTTTTAAGCGGAACAGTTTATGCGATCGGCGGGGATATTCAGCGCATCGGGATGAATATTTTTCTGTGTACACCTGACAATGTAGATGTGTCAGGCGCAATTTCCGAGTTCACAGCTGAAGAAGAAGCTCAAAGGTGGTAATGCATTCATGGGACTGCTCTATACTGTACTGAATTCTTTGTTTGATCTTTATACGATGTCTATCGTTATTTATTTGCTGATGTCCTGGTTTCCTAAAGGAAGGGAGTCAGCTATTGGGCAGTTTCTAGCCAGAATCGTTGAACCGTTTCTGGAGCCATTCCGCCGGATTATTCCGCCGCTTGGAATGATTGACATTTCCCCGATTGCGGCGCTGTTTGTTTTGAGGCTTGCAAGAACGGGACTGGATTCCATTTTCCGCATGCTAGCATAAAGGGACTTCTTATAGTTCCTTTTTTTATTTTTAGGCCCTCTTAAATTTGGCTGTTGATTACAGTACTCAGGCGTCCGCTTTCCGTGAGGCGGGCGGTGAGCTTCCTCGGCGCCATAGCGCCTGCTTAGATCTCGCCTGTCCCGCTGCTCCCGCAGGAGTCTCGCGCCTGGAACGCAGACCAACAGGTGCGTAAAAACCAACATTCTTCTTCAGCTTAGCCTATTTTCAAGAGCTGTTTGAAAAGAGAAGTCTCCACAATTACAATACATAGGAAAGAAATTGGTGATGAAGCATGGAACATCTTTTTCAGCATTTCCGTGAAGAAGAACGGATTTTTATAGAAAAAGCTGCCGGCTGGAAAGAACAGGCTGAAAATAACTACAGCCCTAAGCTGACCGACTTTTTGGACCCGAGGGAGCAGGAAATTGCAGAAGCAGTTGTTGGGAACACCGGTGAAATTAAAATTGCCTTTTATGGGGGGCATCCATTAACTGAAAGAAAAAGAGCCCTGATTTATCCGGAATATTTTTCCCCTCTGCCTGAAGATTTTTCTCTTTCACTCTTTTCGCTTCAATATCCTGAAAAGTTTGTAACAGTGGAACACAGACAGGTGCTGGGTTCTCTTCTGTCCATCGGTCTTGCTAGGGCCAAGTTCGGAGATATTCTGTTTTTGGACCAGCAGGTGCAGATTGTCGCTGCTGAAGAATACGAACCTTTTTTAACAATGAATTTCCATCATGTCGGAAAAGCGACCGTTTCATTAGAAAAGATCAGTTTCTCCGACATTATTGAACCAAGGCAGGAAATTTCCGAAGCATCTGCAACGGTGTCTTCATTAAGGCTGGATGCGGTTGGGGCGGCTATATACAATCTTTCCCGCCAGAAAATGCAGTCCCTGATTACAGGGGGAGCGGTTAAAGTAAACTTCCGTCAGGTTGAGCAAGCTTCATTTGAGTGCCGGGAAGGGGATATGCTGTCAGTTAGAGGCCATGGGAGAAGCAAGCTTCTTTCCGTTGACGGCAAAACCAAAAAGGATAAAATTAAAATCCGCGCAGGGAAACAAAAATAAATTTGCCTGAAAAGGAAGGATAATGGCCAAAACTGTAGAAATATGCTTTATAATGGTTAATAGGTCGGATTATCTTTGCCTTTTCAGTCTTTTGCCATTTTAATAAGGATAATTCTATACATATGGAGGTGGCCTCTGTGCCGTTAACACCGCTAGATATTCATAATAAGGAATTCAATAAAGGATTCCGGGGTTATGATGAAGACGAAGTAAACGCTTTTCTTGATCAGGTAATCAAAGATTACGAAATGATTATCCGCGATAAGAAAGAACTTGAGTCAAAAGTCCTTGAAATGGATGACAAGCTAAGCCATTTTACGAACATAGAGGATACGCTGAATAAATCGATTCTTATTGCACAGGAAGCTGCCGAAGAAGTGAAGCGCAGCGCTCAGAAGGAAGCGAAGCTGATCATTAAGGAAGCTGAGAAGAACGCTGACAGAATCATTAATGAGTCTCTTTCCAAATCAAGAAAAATTGCGATGGAGATTGAAGAACTCAAAAAGCAGTCAAAGGTTTTCCGGACAAGATTCCAAATGCTGATTGAAGCGCAGCTGGATCTTCTGAAAAACGACGACTGGGATCATCTCCTTGAGTATGAAGTGGAATCCATCTATGACCCTGAGGAATCCAAATACTGATCACGCTTGACTTTGAGGGTTTTAATCGCATATAATACCAACATCTATCATCAGCATTGAAATTAAGAAAAGTATATAGATAAGCCAATTGACGATGACAGGGACAGTACATGGCCCATCGTTTGCACTTAGCGAGCCGGAGGCGGTGAAAGTCCGGCGGCAAACGGGCACTGGAAAATCACCCTGGAGTTCCTTTCTGAAATGTTACAGTAAGAAAGGCGTCTTATCCGCGTTACGGATCAATCGAGCGGGCAGCAGCAGCTGTCTATCAGGGTGGTACCGCGGGAAAGCTTTCTCGTCCCTTTTTAGGGATGAGAAGGCTTTTTTATTTATTTTCAAAAGGCAGGGCGCTTTCGCTTTTTAAAACCGCTGATATTGAAAGAAAACATTCAGCCTGAAACGGGAGGAAAAGAAGATGGAATACAAAGATACACTGTTAATGCCGAAAACGGAATTCCCTATGAGGGGCAATCTCCCAAAAAGAGAGCCTGAGCAGCAGAAAAACTGGGAATCTCAGGACATTTACAAAATGGTGCAGGACCGTACAAAAGATCGTCCGCTGTTTGTGCTGCATGACGGACCTCCATATGCAAACGGAGACCTTCATATGGGGCATGCACTGAATAAAGTGCTGAAGGACTTTATTGTCCGCTATAAATCCATGAGCGGCTACTGTGCACCTTATGTTCCCGGCTGGGATACCCACGGTCTGCCAATTGAAACAGCACTCACAAAAAACAAAAAAGTGAACCGCAAGGAAATGTCAGTAGCGGAATTCAGAAAGCTTTGTGAAGAATATGCCTGGACGCAAATTGAAAACCAGCGCAGCCAGTTTAAAAGCCTTGGCGTGCGCGGCGATTGGGAAAATCCATATGTTACCCTGAAGCCTGAGTACGAAGCACAGCAAATTAAGGTGTTTGGAGAAATGGCGAAAAAAGGCTATATCTATAAAGGGAAAAAGCCTGTTTACTGGTCCCCTTCAAGTGAATCTGCGCTTGCAGAAGCGGAAATTGAATACCAGGATAAACGATCTCCTTCCATCTATGTTGCTTTTAAAGTAACAGACGGAAAAGGAGTACTGAATGAGGGTGATCAGATCATTATCTGGACCACTACTCCATGGACGATCCCGGCGAACCTGGGAATTTCCGTTCATCCTGCTTTAAATTACAGTGTTGCTGAAGTTGACGGCGTCCGCTATGTAGTTGCTGAAGATCTCTTAGCCAGTGTAGCGAAAGAGCTTGAGTGGGAAAATGCTGAAACAGTTGCCATAGTAAAAGGGGAAAGCATGGACAGAATGATTGCCAAGCATCCGCTTTATGACAGAGAATCACTCGTCATGCTTGGCGAGCATGTGACAACTGATGCCGGCACGGGAGCTGTTCACACAGCACCGGGACACGGGGAAGATGACTTTATCGTCGGTCAGGCATATGGACTGGATGTTTTGTGCCCTGTTGACGAAAAAGGCGTCATGACAAGCGAAGCTCCCGGCTTTGAAGGGATTTTCTATGATGAAGCAAACAAGCCGATCACAGAGGCTCTTCAGGAAAAAGGCGCCCTTTTGAAGCTGAGCTTTATCACTCACTCCTATCCGCATGACTGGAGAACAAAGAAACCAACCATTTTCAGAGCCACTGCTCAATGGTTTGCTTCTATTAAAGATTTCAGAAGCGAACTTCTGGAAGCTGTAAAAGAAACAAAATGGGTGCCGGCCTGGGGTGAAACCCGCCTTTACAACATGGTGCGCGACAGAGGCGACTGGTGTATTTCCCGCCAGCGTGCATGGGGTGTGCCGATTCCGGTGTTTTATGCTGAAAACGGCGAGCCGATCATCACGGACGAAACCATTCAGCATGTCTCAGATCTCTTCAGAGAACATGGCTCCAACATCTGGTTTGAGAAAACAGCGAATGAATTGCTTCCAGAAGGGTTTAAGCATGAAGGCAGCCCGAACGGACAGTTCACGAAAGAAAATGACATCATGGACGTTTGGTTTGATTCCGGTTCTTCTCACCAGGCAGTCCTTGCTGAAAGAGAAGATCTTGTCCGGCCTGCAGATCTTTATCTGGAAGGTTCTGACCAGTACAGAGGGTGGTTTAACTCATCACTTTCCACTGCTGTAGCTGTTACTGGAAAGGCTCCTTATAAAGGCATTTTAAGCCATGGCTTCGCACTTGACGGAGAAGGCCGCAAAATGAGCAAATCACTTGGAAATGTCGTACTGCCTTCAAAAGTAATGAATCAGCTTGGGGCAGATATTCTCCGTCTTTGGGTTGCTTCTGTTGACTATCAGGCAGATGTGCGTGTTTCTGATGGCATCCTGAAGCAAGTGGCTGAAGTATACCGCAAGATCCGCAATACTTTCCGCTTTTTGCTCGGCAATCTCGCTGACTTTAATCCGGAAACAGATGCTGTGCAGGATTCAGACTTGAGAGAAGTAGACAGATACATGCTCGTTAAGCTGAACACCCTGATTGATAAAGTGAAGGATGCTTATGAAAACTACGAATTTGCGGTCATTTATCACAATGTCCACAATTTCTGCACCATTGAATTAAGCTCCTTCTACCTTGATTTCGCCAAAGACGTTCTTTACATCGAGGCGAAGGACCAAAAAGACAGAAGAGCCATTCAAACTGTGCTTTATGAAACATTGCTTGCTCTCGTGAAATTGACTGCACCGATTCTGCCGCATACAGCAGATGAAGTATGGGGCCATATTGACTGGGTGAAGGAAGAAAGTGTTCAGCTTGTTGATATGCCGGAAAGCAAGAACATCTCAGATGCAAGCGCGCTCCAGGAAAAATGGGATCGTTTTATGACATTAAGAGACGATGTTCTAAAAGCTCTTGAAGTAGCGAGAAACGAAAAAGTAATCGGCAAATCGCTGACAGCTGATATTAAGCTGTACCCAACAAACGAAACGAAAGAATTGCTTCAATCTGTAAAAGAAGACTTAAAGCAGCTGTTCATCGTGTCCGGATTCAGTATTGCCGGTTCTTATGAAGAAGCTCCAGAAGGGGCACAGGATTTCGGCCAGGCGAAAATTGTGATTGAAAAGGCTGATGGCGAAACATGCGATAGATGCTGGATTGTTACTCCTGAAGTAGGAGAAAACAAAAATCATCCTACGCTTTGCCCTCGCTGCGCTTCCATTGTTGAAACCTATTATGCTTAATGTTTTATTGAACAGCCGCTGCATGTTTGCAGCGGCTGTTTTTTATTGTGGACTTCACAAAATCCAAAAAGTCAAACCCGGACTTTTCGGTTTTTTCTTCCAGCGCTTGTCGAGGCTGAACGAGCGGCTTCCGCTTTTCTTTGTCCAGCTCCAGCGCCTAGCCCCTCGAGTCGCTTCGAAAAATCCCAAAAAGTCTAAGACCGGACTTTTCGGGATTTTCCTCCAGCGCTTGTCGGGGCTGAACAGGCGCTTCCGCTTTTCTTATTGTCCAGCTCCAGCAGCTAGCCCCTCGAGTCGCTTCACAAAAATCCAAAAAGTCAAACCCGGACTTTTAGGATTTTTGCTCCAGCGCTTGTCGGGGCTGAACGAGCGGCTTCCGCTTTTCTGGATTGTCCAGCTCCAGCGCCTAGCCCCTCGAGTCGCTTCAGAAAAAACCAAAAAGTCAAAGACCAGACTTTTCGGTTTTTTCCTCCAGCGCTTGTCGGGGCTGAACAGGCGCTTGCACTTTTCTTTGACAGCAAAGGAAAAAAATGAACAGCTTATAGAATTCCTGTTAGGACAGAATAAAGGTACGACAAGGAAACGAGGGGATGACTGTGTTGCATGGCGGCCTTTTTGAAGCAATCCGTTACGAACTGGAGTTAATGCGGGAAGAATTGAAATCAAGGTTGTTTGAAATGTGCTGTTTTGAACCGGAAACAGAATCTAAAATTCTTTACCATATTAAAGAAGAACTGTTCGATGTCGAGTACTCCTTATCCAAATTTGAAGCCGGCACATATGGCGTCTGCGAATTGACAGGCAGAGCGCTCCCTAAAGAAAAACTGCGAATCCTTCCTACTGCGCGCACCATCCATGATTTTAGCTTTTCGGAACAATATGAACGAAAATCGCTCCCCTATATTTCATCACCTCTTGTGACTGCAGGAAACTATCCTGAAGCACACCAGCAATCATAATCCGCAGATTGCAGCGGCGGGTGGCATTGATTCTTAGTGTTCCTATGGCAAAAGCGCTTTACTCACGTCTTTTCTAATGATAAAATTCTACTCGTACTTATTTTGAGCGACGGGGGAACAAGAGTGCGGCGTTTAAGTTATATTCTTGCGCTGATTATCATTGCAATCGATCAGCTGACGAAGTGGGCCATTGCCACAAAAATGAGCATAGGGGATGAATTTCCCGTTATTGAAAACTTTTTATACATTACCTCACACCGCAACCGCGGAGCTGCCTGGGGAATTCTTCAGGGCAAAATGTGGTTTTTCTATGTTGTCACAATCGCTGTTATTATCGGGATTGTGTATTACATTCAAAAATCAGGAAACAGTTCCAGGCTGTTTGCCGTATCACTCGGCTTAATGCTTGGCGGAGCAATCGGCAATTTTATTGACCGTGTGAGAACAGGAGAGGTAGTGGATTTTATCCACAGTTATATATTTTCTTATAATTTCCCTGTGTTTAATGTGGCAGATTCATCGCTTTGCGTCGGGGTCGCACTGCTGTTTGTGCAGATGCTCCTGGATGGAAAAAAAGCGAATGAAGGAGAGAACAATTTTTAATGGAAGTATTAGAATTTATAGTAGGCAAAGATCAGCAGAATGAGCGGATTGATAAAGCTGCTGCCTCTTTTGGCGACTGGTCCAGAACACAGATTCAAAGCTGGATTAAAGAGGGCAGACTGACAGTGAATGATGAAGCAATCAAAACAAACTACAAATGCCAGGCAGAAGATAAAATTGAAATCACCCTGCCGGAACCGGAAGAGCTGGAGGCTGCACCTGAAGAAATGGACCTTGATATTTACTACGAGGACAGCGATGTACTTGTTGTGAATAAACCAAGAGGCATGGTTGTCCACCCGGCACCGGGTCATCTGACAGGCACGCTTGTAAACGGCCTTATGGCCCATTGCAAGGATCTTTCAGGAATCAACGGGGTTCTGAGACCGGGAATTGTTCACCGGATTGATAAGGACACCTCAGGTCTTCTGATGGTAGCGAAAAACGATGCGGCTCATAAATCACTTGTTAATCAGCTTGTAGCGAAGACCGTAACAAGAAGATATAAGGCGATTGTTCATGGCGTTATCCAGCATGACCAGGGCACAATTGACGCGCCAATCGGCCGTGACAAGCAGGATCGGCAGAGCATGACCGTTACCAAGACGGCAAGCAGGGATGCGGTTACCCATTTTAATGTGCTGGAGCGTTTTGACCAGTATTCCTTTATAGAGTGCCAGCTTGAGACAGGCAGAACCCATCAGATCAGGGTTCACATGAAATACATTGGATTTCCGCTCGCCGGCGATCCGAAGTACGGACCGAAAAAAACATTGCCGATTGAAGGCCAGGCTCTACACGCAGGGATACTTGGTTTTATTCATCCAAGGACTGGTGAATATTTAGAATTCGAGGCGCCTCTGCCTGAAGAATTCTCTTCACTGCTTGAGATGCTTAGAAATAATCGTTGACAGGAAGCCCTTTTTCTGAAATAATAATTTTTAGTAAATGACATTTAAAAGATCCTTTAATACGGTCCCGTGAGGCTGAGAAGGAAGAGTATCAACGGCTCTATGCTGGTTGGTTTCTTTAGGCAAAATGACTAATGCCCTCTCTCCCCATGCGGACGAGAGGGCTTTTTATTTATCCAGAACCGATTGGCGAATGTGAGGGATACGATGCCGGAAAAAGCAGTTGTATTAGACGAACAGGCAGTCAGAAGGGCATTGACAAGGATTGCCCATGAAATAATTGAACGAAATAAAGGAATCGAGAACATGATTCTGGTCGGCATTAAAACAAGAGGCATTTACCTGGCAAAGCGCCTCGCTGAAAGAGTTCAGCAAATTGAAGGAAAACCGGTTTCCATCGGAGATTTGGATATCACACTATACAGAGACGACTTGAGTGTAAAAACCGAATCAAAAGAGCCGCTTGTTAAGGGCTCGGATATTCCGCTTGATATAACAGGCCAGAAGGTGATCCTGATAGATGATGTTCTTTATACTGGAAGAACAGTCAGGGCGGCCATGGATGCTCTAATTGATATCGGGCGTCCGTCACAGATCCAGCTGGCCGTTCTCGTAGACAGAGGGCACAGGGAGCTTCCGATCAGAGCCGATTATGTCGGAAAAAACATTCCAACTTCAAGCTCTGAAAAAATAGTCGTTCGCCTGAATGAAGTGGATGGCCTGGATCAGGTTGCCATTTTTGAAAAAGATTAAAATTTCATAGCAAGCCCTTTTAATCGCAATCCAGAGAGACTGCAAAGGGGGTACAAACAGATAGCGCATCACTTGCGCTGCAAGTTTGCCATACCTCTTTGCAGTCTGCAAAGAGGTATTTTTTATGCCTAATCCTAGGAGGAACCTTAATGAACACAGCTGAAAAAAATATTGTACTTGATGTAGAAGATAAACCAAAACCGCTCAACTGGCTTGCCTTAAGCTTTCAGCATTTGTTTGCCATGTTTGGAGCAACCGTCCTTGTTCCGTTTCTAGTAAAGCTTGATCCTGCTGTTGCATTAATTTCAAGCGGGATTGGAACCATTACATTCCTTATGATTACTAGAGGAAAAGTGCCTGCCTACCTTGGATCCTCCTTTGCTTTTATAGCCCCGCTGATCGCAGCTAAAGCTGCTGGAGGGCCGGGAGCGGCCATGGTCGGGAGCTTTCTTGCCGGAGCCGTTTACGCCCTTATCGCATTATTTATTAAAGTGTCAGGCTATAAATGGATTATGAAGCTTCTGCCTCCGGTCGTTGTTGGCCCTGTTATAATGGTCATCGGCCTCAGCCTTTCCACTACAGCCGTTGGAATGGCAATGAACGATGCAAAAGGGCACTACAGCCTTGTGAATTTCTCGGCCGCTTTAATCACGCTTGCTGTCACGGTTATCTGCTCGATCTATTTTAAAGGGTTTTTTAACCTGATACCGGTTCTTGTCGGAATCGCCTGCGGCTATATTTATTCCCTTTCAATGGGCCTTGTGGATTTTTCAAAAGTCACCTCCGCACCATTCTTTAAAATGCCGGACTTTATCCTGCCGTTTGCGGACTATCAGCCGGCTCTTACGCCGTCTATCGTTCTGCTGATCGTCCCAATTGCGGTTGTCACGATCTCAGAGCACATTGGACATCAGCTTGTCCTCAGCAAAGTAGTAGGGAGGAATTACATTGAAGATCCAGGTCTTCACAGCTCCCTGTTCGGCGACGGTGTTGCCACTATGATTGCTGCAATGCTTGGAGGTCCTCCAAGCACTACTTACGGAGAAAACATTGGAGTTCTGGCCATTACTAGAGTGTACAGCGTGTTTGTCATCGCAGGAGCTGCCGTATTCGCCATCCTGTTTGGCTTTATCGGAACAATATCAGCTTTTATCAGTTCTATTCCGCAGCCGGTAATGGGCGGTGTCTCGATCCTTCTGTTCGGAATTATCGCTTCCTCAGGCTTAAAGATGATGGTTGACAGCAAAATCGATTTTGGGGAAAAACGGAATCTGATTATTTCATCTGTCATCCTTGTTGTCGGAATCGGCGGAGCCATGCTGAAGCTGAATGATCATTTTGAACTTCACGGCATGGCCCTTGCAGCGATAATCGGAGTCATCCTGAACCTTATCCTGCCAGGCAGAACCTATGACGAATTCACCGTCTTGGATGAAAAAGAGCCGAAAAAGCATACTGCATAACCACCTTTTAAGCTAGTCCAGAGAGGCTTTCAGCAAGGGTGCCTGCAAAGGAAAGGGGAGCTCCATGCCCCTATTCCTGCCTGCACCCCGAAGCTTTAAGCCGGGGTGTTTTTTTATGGAAAAAACAAACGCGGAAAGGAAGAGTTTATGATGAAGCATCTGCTTACAATGAATGGTCTTTCATGTTCAGAGATACTTGAGATTTTGGAGGATGCAGAAAACTTTAAAAAGGGAATGACGCTTTTTAAAAAAAATGAGCCAGTGTTCATAGCAAATCTTTTCTTTGAGCCAAGTACAAGAACTCGGCTAAGCTTTGAAGCAGCAGAAAAGCGCCTCGGATTTGAAGTGCTGAATTTTGAACATCAGTCTTCAAGTGTTCAAAAAGGAGAGACGCTCTATGATACCGTTAAAACACTGGAAGCAATCGGGGCCAGCGCCTGTGTGATCCGTCACCCTGATAATGCTTATTTCAAAGAATTAGAAGGAAAGGTGGGTCTCTCCATTATTAATGCAGGAGATGGATGCGGCCACCACCCGACACAGTCTCTTCTGGATCTTTTAACAATAAAAGAGGAATTTGGAACCTTTGAAGGCTTAACGGTTTCCATTCACGGCGATATCCTTCACAGCCGTGTGGCGCGGTCGAATGCAGAGGTGCTATCAAGACTCGGAGCAAATGTCCTTTTCTCAGGACCTGAGGAATGGAATGATGCACAGAATCCATATGGAACATATGTGAAAACAGATGAGGCCTGCAGGGAATCAGACATTGTCATGCTCCTCAGGATACAGCACGAGAGACACCAGGATTCCTTCGGCAGGGTACATACGTATCTCAGCGAATATGGCCTGACACCTGAAAGAGAAAGAAAAATGAAGGACCATGCCATCATCATGCATCCCGCTCCAATAAACAGAGGGGTTGAAATTGCAGATGAATTGGTTGAATGCGAAAGGTCCAGGATCTTTGCACAGATGAGAAACGGCGTTTTTGCCAGGATGGCTGTATTAAAGCATGCGTTAACAAAAAGCGAAACAGCGAAGGGAGAAAATGCCCATGTTCTATGTTCTTAAAAACACAGCTGTTTTAAACGGCAGCGGAAAAGCAGAACTGAAGGATATCATCATCGATGGGACAAAAATAAAGGCTATAGCAGACGCGGGAACATGGCAGGGAGATGAGGCTCATGCCGTTGATCTAAAGGGCGCCTTAGCTGCCCCGGGATTTGTTGATCTGCATGTTCATCTGAGAGAGCCTGGCGGCGAGCATAAGGAAACAATCGAAACCGGAACAAAAGCAGCGGCAAAGGGCGGTTTTACTGCCATTGCAGCTATGCCGAATACAAGGCCTGTTCCGGATCATCCCGGCCAGATGGAATGGCTGCAGAAGAAAATCAGCGAAACGGCTGCGGTCAGAGTGCTGCCGTATGCCTCCATTACAGCAAGGCAGGCAGGGAAAGAGCTTACAGACTTTAAGGCGCTGAAAGAGAAAGGGGCTTTCGCGTTTACCGATGACGGCGTTGGAGTCCAGACAGCTGCTGTCATGTATGCTGCGATGCAGGAGGCTGCTGCGCTTGACATGGCCATTGTCGCTCACTGTGAGGACAATTCCCTGATATTTAAAGGTTCTGTTCATGAAGGAGCTTTTTCGAAAAAGCACGGGTTAAAAGGAATTCCTTCCATTTGCGAATCCGTACAGATTGCGAGAGACGTGCTTCTTGCTGAAGCAGCAGGGTGCCACTATCATGTGTGCCACATCAGCACAAAAGAGTCCGTCAGAACGGTCAGGGATGCAAAAAAAGCGGGAATCCGCGTAACAGCAGAAGTAACGCCTCATCATCTGATCCTTTCAGAAGACGATATTCCTGGCCTTGATCCTAACTTTAAAATGAACCCGCCGCTCAGAAGCAATGAAGACAGAGAAGCCTTAATAGAGGGTCTCCTTGATAGAACCATTGATTTCATCGCAACAGACCATGCGCCGCATGCGCTTGAAGAAAAAGCGGAAGGAATGACGCTCGCCCCCTTCGGCATTACAGGGCTTGAAACAGCATTCCCGCTCCTTCATACCCATTTGGTCAAAAAAGGAATTCTAAGCTTAAAAGAACTTGTTTACTTCCTGACAGAAGCTCCTGCCAAGTGCTTCGGACTTCCTTTTGGAAGGCTGGAAGAAGGCGGTGCGGCGGATCTTGTGGTGATTGATCTGGAGAAAGAGAAGAACATTGATAAGAACAGCTTCCTTTCCAAAGGAAAAAACACTCCTTTTCATCAATGGGCCTGCACAGGCTGGCCGGTATTAACCATACATAATGGACAAATTGTTTTTGAGAAAGGGAAGGTTTTGGCATGAAAAAAATATTGCTGCTTGAAGATGGAACACAATTTATTGGAAAAGGCTTTGGAGCACAAAAGGAAGCGATTGGGGAAACGGTTTTCCATACTGGAATGACAGGCTATCAGGAAATCTTATCAGATCCTTCCTACAGCGGTCAGCTTGTCGCGATGACCTATCCTCTCATAGGAAACTACGGCATCAGCAGAGATGATTTTGAAACCATTTCACCATTTATAAACGGGTTTATAGTCAAAGAATTATGCGATCTGCCTTCTAACTGGAGAAGCGAGTGGTCCCTTGACAGCTATTTTCAGCAAAAGGGCATTCCGGGGATATCAGGAATTGATACACGCAAGCTGACAAGGGTGATCAGGCAGCACGGAACGATGAAAGGAATCATCTGCTCTGAGACTGACCTCCCTGCAGCTTTTCAAAAGCTGAGAGCAACTGTTCTGCCAAGAAACCAGGTGGAAAGGGTCTCAACCAAAACCGCTTATCCGAGCCCAGGCAGAGGACACCGTGTCGTGCTCGTCGATTACGGCATGAAGCATGGCATTTTAAGAGAGCTGAATAAACGCCATTGCGATGTTGTTGTCGTGCCTCACAATACAGAGCTTGAGGACATTCTGCGCCTGCGGCCGGACGGGATCATGCTGTCAAATGGGCCTGGGGACCCGAAAGATGTGCCGCAAGCCATCGGGATGATTCAGGGTATCCTCGGAAAAGTGCCTCTGTTTGGCATCTGCCTCGGACATCAGCTTTTTGCCCTTGCATCAGGTGCTGATACAGAAAAAATGAAATTCGGACACAGAGGAGCCAACCACCCTGTTATCGATCTTGAAACGGAAAAAACAGCGATCACTTCACAAAACCATGGCTACACCGTCAAGGAAGATTCTCTTCTGGCCACAAGGCTCGTGGTTACCCACAAAGCATTGAATGACGGATCAGTGGAAGGCCTAAGGCATCTTGACTATCCGGCCTTTACGGTTCAGTACCATCCGGAAGCATCGCCAGGCCCTGAAGATGCCAATCCGCTATTTGATCAATTTCTTAACATGATAGAAATGCATAAAAGAGAGGGAGCTGCCGTATGACAAAAAGAACAGATATCCATAAAATCCTTGTAATCGGGTCAGGTCCGATTGTAATTGGCCAGGCAGCAGAATTTGACTATGCAGGCACACAGGCCTGCCTTGCTTTAAAAGAAGAAGGATATGAGGTTATACTCGTCAACTCCAATCCTGCCACCATCATGACAGATACTGAAATGGCAGATAAAGTATACATAGAACCGCTTACAGTGGAATTTGTGTCAAGAATTATCCGGAAAGAGCGGCCGGATGCCATGCTTGCAACGCTCGGAGGACAAACAGGTCTTAACCTTGCCGTCCAGTTAACAGAATCAGGCGTGCTTGAAGAATGCGGAGTCGAGCTGCTCGGAACAAAGCTTTCAGCCATTCAGAAGGCTGAGGATAGAGAATTGTTCCGGAACCTGATGTATGAACTGAATGAGCCTGTTCCGGACAGCGAAATCATTCATACGCTTGATGAAGCGCTTGCCTTTACGGAAAAAGGGGGCTATCCAGTCATTGTACGCCCTGCCTATACGCTCGGAGGAACAGGCGGCGGCATCTGCTCAAATGAAGAAGAGCTTTTGGATACAGTTGAAAACGGACTGAAAATGAGTCCTGTAACTCAATGCCTGCTCGAAAAAAGCATTGCCGGCTTTAAGGAGATTGAGTATGAAGTAATGAGGGACAAGAAAGACAATGCCATTGTTGTCTGCAACATGGAAAACATTGATCCTGTCGGCATTCATACAGGAGATTCGATTGTAGCTGCGCCGTCCCAGACACTGAGTGACAGGGAGTATCAGCTATTAAGAAATGTTTCGCTGAAAATTATCCGTGCGCTTGAAATAGAAGGCGGCTGCAATGTGCAGCTGGCACTTGATCCGCACAGCTTCAACTATTACATCATAGAAGTAAATCCGCGTGTAAGCCGTTCTTCTGCGCTTGCTTCCAAAGCTACCGGCTATCCGATTGCAAAGCTTGCCGCCAAGATTGCGGTCGGCCTGACGCTTGATGAAATGATTAACCCTGTCACAGGAAAAACCTATGCCTGCTTCGAGCCGGCGCTTGATTATGTGATCACGAAAATTCCGCGCTGGCCGTTTGACAAGTTTGAATCTGCCAACAGAAGGCTAGGGACACAAATGAAAGCAACAGGTGAAGTGATGGCGATCGGGCGGACGTTTGAAGAATCCCTTTTAAAAGCCGTCAGATCACTTGAGGCAGACGTTTGCCATCTCTTTTTAAAAAATGCATCAGACATGACGATGGAGCACATGAAAAAAAGAATTGTCAAAGCAGGGGATGAAAGGCTTTTCTATCTTGCCGAGGCGTTCAGAAGGGGCGTGTCTCTCGAGGATTTGCATGAGTGGAGCAAAATCGACCGCTATTTCTTGAATGGAATCAGAAAGATCATTGATTTCGAACAGCTGCTAGTCTCACATCCATTCAGTCTTGAAATCCTGGAAGAAGCCAAAAAGCTTGGATTCAGCGACGCGGCTGTCTCGAAATTCTGGAACACTTCTGAAAGAGAGGTGTATGAATTCCGCAAACAAAGCGGCCTCATGCCTGTCTACAAAATGGTTGATACATGCGCTGCAGAGTTTGAATCGGAAACACCTTATTTTTACGGAACATATGAGGAAGAAAACGAATCCTTGCCATCTAAAAAAGATAGCGTGCTCGTCCTCGGCTCAGGGCCGATCCGCATCGGCCAGGGAATTGAGTTTGATTATGCAACAGTGCATTCTGTGTGGGCAATTAAGGAAGCCGGCTACGAGGCCATTATTATGAACAATAACCCGGAAACTGTGTCTACTGATTTCAGCATTTCTGACAAGCTGTACTTTGAACCATTGACAATCGAAGATGTCATGCATGTGATTGAACTGGAAAATCCAATCGGGGTGATTGTCCAATTTGGCGGCCAGACAGCTATAAACTTTGCGGCAGGCCTTGCGGAAAGAGGCGTCCGCATTCTTGGCACAAGCCTTGAAAATATGGACAGAGCAGAAAACCGGGACAAATTTGAACAGACGCTGCAGGGCCTCAGCATTCCGCAGCCTCTCGGCAAAACGGCCTTCTCGGCTCCTGAAGCAGCAGAAATTGCAGCAGGCATCGGCTATCCTGTGCTTGTCCGCCCCTCTTACGTGCTTGGCGGAAGAGCGATGGAGATTGTTTATCATGAAGGCGAGCTGCTTCACTATATGGAAAATGCCGTAAAGATCAATCCCGAACATCCTGTACTTATCGATAAATACTTAACAGGAAAAGAAATTGAAGTGGATGCCGTGTCAGACGGCGAAAATGTTTTGATTCCGGGAATTATGGAACACATTGAAAAAGCCGGCGTCCATTCAGGCGATTCCATAGCCGTTTACCCGCCGCAGTCACTCTCTCCTGCTGTAAAAAGTAAAATTGAAGACTACACGATTAAGCTTGCAAAAGGATTAAACATTATCGGCCTGTTAAACATTCAGTTTGTCGTATCAAATGATGATGTTCATGTGCTTGAGGTAAATCCGAGATCCAGCAGAACAGTGCCGTTTATCAGCAAGATTACAGGAGTGCCGCTGGCAAACCTAGCAGCTAAAGCGATACTCGGGAGCACTTTGAAAAGCTTCGGCTATGAATCGGGAGTGTTAGAAGAAAAAGCAGGCGTGTATGTAAAAGTTCCCGTGTTCTCTTTTGCAAAGCTCAGAAACGTAGACATTACTCTCGGGCCTGAAATGAAGTCAACAGGGGAAGTGATGGGAAAAGACATCACCCTTGAAAAAGCCTTGTACAAAGGGCTTGTCGCCTCAGGCATTGAAATAAAAAACCACGGTGCTGTTTTGTTAACCGTAGCAGATAAAGACAAAGAAGAAGGAGCAGATCTCGCTTCCCGTTTTCATCAAATCGGCTACCAGATTATTGCAACGAGCGGAACGGCAGATTACCTGCAATCAAAGGGAATTCCGGCGCAGACGGTCAGCAAAATCGGTGCGGGCGAGCCTGATCTCCTGCATGTTATCCGGAGCGGAGAGGCGCAGTTTGTCATCAACACGCTGACAAAGGGAAGGCAGCCGGAAAGAGACGGCTTCAGAATTCGCAGAGAATCGGTTGAAAACGGTGTCCCGTGCCTGACATCCCTTGATACGGCAAAAGCAATTGCAGGGGTGCTTGAGGCGATCAGCTTTTCGGCAGACGCTATGGCGCCCATCCGGCAGCAGGAGGTGACGCTTGCATGATCATCAATGAGAGAATGGAAATACGTTCTCATCAGGAAATTGCAGACCGGATCTTTGAGATGACCCTGAAAGGCGAGCTCGTCTCCTTTATTCAAAAGCCTGGCCAGTTTGTCCATGTGAAGGTGTCAGACAGCTATGCACCGCTTCTAAGGCGCCCGATCAGCATTTCCCATTACAGCAAGGAAAAAGGAGAGATGGTGCTGCTGTACCGGTCTGACGGTGAGGGAACGGCTCTGCTGTCAAAAAAACAGCCTGGCGATAGCGTCCAGGTTCTCGGCCCTCTCGGCAACGGCTTTAATCCGGATATTGCTGCGAAAGGAAAACGGGTACTCCTCGCAGGTGGAGGAATCGGTGTGCCGCCGCTTTTCGGCCTTGCAATGGAGTTAAACAAGAGAAGCATTGATACAGTAAGCGTTCTTGGCTTTCAAAACCGAGATGACGTCTTTTATGAAGATGCTTTTCAAAAAGAGAGCAGAACGATTGTGGCCACTGCTGACGGCTCGTATGGAACAGAAGGGTTTATAACAGATGCCATTAACGATTATGAGCTTGACTTCGATATTCTGTTCGCCTGCGGTCCAACGCCGATGCTTTCCGCTTTAAAAAAGCAGTTTTCTGATAAAGAAGTCTACTTATCGCTTGAAGAGCGGATGGGATGCGGCATAGGGGCGTGCTTCGCCTGTGTGTGCCATGTGCCTGATTCTCCTTCAGGCTATGTAAAAATCTGCAGTGACGGACCAGTATTTAAAGCAGAGGAGGTTGTCATCTGATGCTTGATGTAAAATTGCCAGGCTTAAACCTGAAAAATCCAGTTATGCCGGCTTCCGGCTGCTTTGGATTCGGAAAAGAATTTGCTGAGCTGTATCCGCTCGATAAACTGGGTGCTGTTATGGTGAAGGCTGTAACTGAACATCCAAGGTACGGCAATGAAACACCGCGCGTAGCTGAAACACCAGCAGGGATGCTCAATGCAATAGGCCTGCAGAATCCAGGGCTGCAGGAAGTGCTGCAAACAGAGCTTCCGCGCCTTGAAAAGTATGATGTGCCCATTATTGCCAATGTGGCAGGCTCTGCGATCGAAGATTATGTTATTGTTTCAGAAGCTGTTTCACATGCACCAAATGTGAAAGCCATTGAGCTGAATATCTCCTGCCCAAATGTAAAAACAGGGGGCATTGCTTTTGGAACAGATCCCATTATTGCAGCCAAGCTGACAAGCGCCGTAAAAAGAGTATCCAAAGTGCCGGTTTATGTGAAGCTCTCGCCGAATGTCACGAGCATCGTTTCCATTGCACAGGCAGTTGAAGCAGCAGGAGCGGACGGGCTGACAATGATCAATACTCTTCTTGGCATGAGGCTTGATTTAAAAACAGGAAAGCCGATCCTGTCAAATGGAACAGGCGGTCTGTCAGGACCTGCCATCAAGCCGGTAGCGATCCGGATGATTCACGAAACAAGCAAAGCCTGCAAGCTTCCGATTATAGGAATGGGAGGCATTCGGACAGCAGAGGACGCACTTGAATACTTTTATGCAGGGGCAAGTGCTGTGGCTGTCGGCACAGCAAACTTTGAAAATCCTTTTGTCTGCATGGAAATCATTGATGCCCTTCCGGCCCTGCTAAAAAAACACGGGTTCAGCCATTATACAGAAACCATAGGAAGGAGCCATCAGCATGAAAAAGAAACCGCTCATCATCGCGCTTGATTTTTCGGGAAAACAAGAGCTTCAGGATTTTCTTCAGAAAATGGGAAACGAACAGCTGTATGTGAAAGCTGGAATGGAGCTTTTTTATGGAGAAGGCCCAGAGATACTGTATGAATTGAAAGAAAAGGGACATCAAATTTTCCTTGATTTAAAGCTTCATGATATTCCAAACACCATCAGGCAGGCAATGAAGCGCCTTGCTGGATTTTCCCCAGATATGGTTAACGTGCATGCTGCAGGCGGGAGAAACATGATGGAAGCAGCTCTGGAGGGACTTGAAGCAGGAACTGAAAGCGGAGCAAAAAGGCCTCTATGCATTGCCGTTACCCAGCTGACAAGCACATCGCCTGCACTGCTCAGAGAAGAACTTTTAATTCAAACGCCGATGAAGGAAACAGTGCTCCATTATGCCAAAAACGCCTATACGAGCGGGCTTGACGGCATTGTTTGTTCTGTTCATGAATCAGAAGAAATTCATGCGGCAATAACTCCGCAATTTTTAACCGTCACACCGGGAATCCGCCTGATAACGGATTCCGTAAACGATCAAATCCGAGTAGCAGATCCGGAAGAAGCAAGAACTAAAAACGTTTCAGCCATCGTTGTCGGAAGAAGCATCACTGCCTCTAACGACCCGCTTGCTGCATACATAAGAGTCAAAAAATTATGGGAAGGTGCTGCAGTATGAAAAACAAAATTGCGCTCCATTTATTAAATATCGAAGCAGTGGCACTGAAGCCGGATCAGCCGTATACATGGTCAAGCGGCATGCTGTCACCGATTTATTGCGATAACAGACTCACACTGTCCTACCCTGAAATCCGTGATGAAATAGCCGAAGAGATGGCGAAAAAAATCCAGGAGGAATTCCCAGAAGCTGATTTAATAGCAGGCACGGCAACTGCAGGCATTCCGCATGCCGCATGGGTAAGCGGCAAGCTGTCCCTTCCGATGTGCTATGTAAGAGGAAAGGCAAAGGAGCACGGAAAAGGCAATCAAATTGAAGGGATTGCAAATAAAGGGCAAAAGGCAGTCATTATTGAAGACCTAATCTCTACTGGAGGAAGCGTTATTAAAGCTGCAGAGGCGCTAAGAGGCCAGGGTGTGGAAGTGATCGGTACAGCAGCTATCTTCTCCTACGGATTTCTAAAAGCTGAGAAGAACCTTTTAGAAGCGGGACTAAACTGGTTTTCCCTGACAGATTATCCAGCGCTGATTGCGCTCGCATCTGAAAAAGGAATAGTTTCAAAAAGCGACCTGGAGAAATTAAAAGCATGGCGCGAAAACCCAGACAGCGATGCCTGGAGAAGTGCCTGACAAGAACCGGATATTATCCGGTTTTTTGTTATAAAACAGGTTTTTTACTCTCTGTGAGCGGACATTTTATTTACTGTCTGAAACAGCTGCAATATCCAATTCCAGCTAAAAAAGGAAGTAAGGATTGTCATAAAAGCTGTTTTATAATATAGTTTAATAGCTTTAAATACAATGTTAAGAGGTATGCCTAATGAAAGACTACAGCGCTGAAAAGGAACTGAAAGCCCTGCGGCAGGAAAATCTGGCACTGCGCAAATTGCTGGCAAATGCAGGCAGAAATATGGCATTTTCCGCTTCTGATGAAATGTTCCTGGCAGGCAATAAGCAGGAGCTGAATTCTCAGATTGTTTCTGAAAGAGAATTTACCCTGGCAGAGCCGGTGATAACAGCGATAACCAATTTATCTCCAAATCATATGGTGATGATCAATGATCAAGGGATCATTACTTTAATAAATGAACAGACAGCAAAAGATTTTCAAGTGGATAGGCAAGAGATGATCGGAAAGCATATCAGGGAGTTATTGCAAATTCCCGATGAGCAGATTATGCTCCTGAAAAGCCTTCAAACTGGCAAGCCGATTACAAAAAAGGAAGTGCTGGATAAAAACTACGGCATTACTTCTACTCACCTTTTCCGGAATAAAGAGGGCAAAATATTTCGGGTCCTTGGCTATTTTCAGTATTTAAACAGCTTTCGGGATGCGGAAAAACAAGCATTGTCCGGCCGTATAGCAGCCGGGATTGCCCATGAAATCAGAAATCCGCTCACAACTGTAAGAGGGTTTTTGCAGATTTTGCAGGATCAGGTGAAAGAGGGGCAAAAAGAAGTGATCAAAGGCCTTTTGATCCCTGAAATTGACAGAGCCAATAAAATTATCTCGGACTTTCTGGCAGTTGCAAAACCTGCCGAAACGGCAACAGAGAGAATGACGGCAGAGCATTTTGTAACGGGATACCTTGGAAGCTTTATGAACGGCGAGGCGCTCCTCTACAATACAGAGCTTTCTTTTGACATTGAAGAAGAGACAAGAAACTGCCGGATAGATATTAATAAAGAAGAGCTGCTGCAGGTTTTTCTCAATTTGATGCGAAATGCCATACAGGCAAAAGCTGAAAGACCGCTTCAAATCCGCCTTTTAGCGGGAAGAGAAGGCGATGCTGTAAGATTCGTCTTTTCGGATAATGGATCAGGCATACCGCCGCATCTGCTTCAGCATATTTTTGATCCCTTTTTTACAACAAAGGACGACGGCACGGGACTGGGTTTATCTTTATCAAAAAAGATTATTGAAAATCATGGGGGATCCATCCAGGCGGAAAGCAGTAAAAACGGTACAGTATTCACAATAAAGATCCCAGCAGGGGAAGAGAAATAAAGCACTGTCTGAAGGCAGAGCTTTTTTTATTTGTTTCTCATATGAAAAAGGGACTTCAGCTGCTGATGCCTGAGAAGCATTTCATCTTTTTTAATCTGAAGTCTGTCTGCCAGGGTTTCTTTCTCAGCCCTCAATTTCATTTCTTTCTCACGGAGACTGATGATGATCTTTTCCCTTTCTTTTTTTCGTTTTAATTTATAAGCTGCTCTCTCGGAATAAAGTGTATCATTGCCTAATATTGTGCTGTTATTGGTTAGAGAAACGTTCTCTTTTTCCATAAGTGTCCCCTTTCTTTTTCAAGGCTGGTACTATACCTGCCTATTTTCAGGCTTTTATTTTTATATTCACAGCGGGCTGATTTGCTCCACTCAGAAAAAAATTTTGCCTAGTTTGAAAAAAATATTAATCCAATCAGTTAACTCGGGTTGACACTTGCCTGAATTATGCTAAAATTTAAAAACATAACAACACATTTTCTTGGTGGCGCTGAAAGGAAATAGCGCAATGCCTTCATCAAACCAAGCTGAACATTCTTATCAAGAGCGGTGAAGGGAACTGGCCCGATGAAACCCGGCAACCTGCAAATTGCAAGGTGCTAACTCCAGCAAAATGGGGCCCATTTTGGAAGATAAGGTAATATGAATTACCTCACAAGTCTTTCCGAAGGGGAAGGATTTTTTATGTTGATTTAAAGGAGGGACTTCTGGTGGGGGAAAATGATCAATTAGACAGTCTGCTGGGCAAACTCAAGGAAATGCTGGGCTCAATGAGTTATGGATCCATTACCCTTGTCGTACAGGATGGAAAAGTGATTCAGCTGGAAAAAAACGAAAAAGTCCGATTGAAATAGATTTAGATATTGTCTGGGTTATAGAGGAATTTCTATTATTTTCAGTATTGGATGAAGCGGCTGCTTCCGGCCAATGCTTAAACCAACAGCCGAAACTGAGCCAAAATCAAATAAAACGCTGACTAGACAAACTAGAGGCGGTCTCCGGGTTACAATAAAAGACGCCTGGGGACCGCTTTTTTCCATGGAGGGAAAAGGATGCTTACTTATCATGATTTTCACACGCCTGAAACGCCTTTTGAAGACAAGGACGTTATTCAGGAAGCATTGAACGTTCTGGAATGGTCTTACAGAAGCTATGGAGATGACATCGTTTATGCCTGCAGCTTCGGAATAGAAGGAATTGTGCTGATTGATCTGATTAATAAAGTAAAACCGGATGCAAGAATTGTTTTTCTTGATACTGACGTTCATTTTAAAGAGACTTACAGCTTAATAGATGAAGTGAAAAAGGATTATCCGAATCTTCGCATCGAAATGAAAAAAGCTGACCTGACCCTTGACGAGCAGGCAGAAAAGCACGGAGACCGCTTATGGGAAAAAAATCCGAATCTTTGCTGCAAAATCAGGAAAATTATTCCGCTGCATTCTGAATTGTCCCACAAGAAAGCCTGGATTTCAGGACTAAGACAGGAGCAGTCGCCGTCCCGTAAAAATGTTCAATTTTTAAATAAAGACGACAAGTTTCAAAATATCAAGATTTGTCCGCTGATTCACTGGACATGGAAAGATGTTTGGCGCTACGCCCATAAAAATGGTCTTAAATATAATATTCTTCATGATAAAGGCTATCCAAGCATCGGCTGCGAGCCTTGCACAAAGCCTGCATTTAATGAAGAAGATATACGTGCCGGCCGCTGGTCCGGAAACTCAAAAACAGAATGCGGCCTGCATGGCTGATTGGAGCTGAAAGATGGCAGCTATTGCAATCCTTGTGAGTCTGTTTTTTGCACTGAACATCGGGGCGAGCGGTGCAGCCGCCTCGATGGGAGTGGCATATGGAGCAGGCGTCATTAAAAAGAGATATATCGCCCTTTTGATTTGTGCGGCAGGTGTCATTTTAGGCGCTGTCCTCGGGGGCGGAGAAGTAGTAAAAACGATCAGCGGCGGAATTGTGCCCAAGAACATCATTACGGTTAATCTGGTTATTATTATTATCAGTTCTGCTGCGCTGTCGCTCTTTTTAGCCAATCTGATGGCAATCCCGCTTTCAACAAGCGAAGTCACGGTTGGGGCTGTCGTAGGCGTTGGTGTTGCCTGCCATGTACTGTATATTAAATCCATTTTGGTCATCGCAGCATTTTGGATTTTCATCCCGGCTGCTGCCTTTTTTATTGCTTATGCAGCTTGCAGGCTGCTCCGCCGCTTTAAAGGAAAGTCATCAGAAAAAAGCACTGTGCTCAGCGTACTGCTAATTGCAGCAGGGTTCTTTGAAGCTTTTTCCGCGGGAATGAACAATGTGGCAAATGCTGTCGGACCGCTTGTTGCAGCAAGCATAATGGATGCCGGAACAGGGATTTGGAGCGGCGCTTTATTCGTTGCGCTTGGAGCTGTCCTGCTTGGCGGCAGGGTGCTCGAAACCAACGGAAAAAAAATAACCAATATGACGAAAAAAGAGGGCATCGTCGTTTCCGGCACTGGCGCCTTCCTTGTTATTCTGAGTTCGATTTTTGGTCTGCCTGTACCGCTGACACAAGTAACCTCAACAGCCATTATGGCATCAGGGGCGGCAAAAAACGGCAAAGTAGTCTTTCAAAAAAATATCGTCAAACGCATTGTCAAAGTTTGGATCGTATCTCCGCTCGTGTCATTGACAATTTCTTATATACTCGTAAAGCTGTTTATTCAGTCTGATTTTTATTCAACCTTCTTGGCTCTGATGGTGATTGCAGCAACTGTTGGCGTCATTTCGCTTACAGGGGCAGTAAAAAAAGAAAAGCAGTCCATTCATGAACAGGGCGGAGGCATCTGAAGAGCGGATATCCAACAAGCGTTTAATCATAACACTGGAGGTAATACTTATGAGCTTGCAGCCACATGGCGGTACATTAATCAATAGGATTGACTTCAACTATCCGCTGGAAGAGATCAGCAAAAAAATTGAAATCGATCAAATAGCCCTGAGTGATTTGGAATTGATCGGGATTGGCGGGTACAGCCCGCTGACAGGTTTTTTAACAAAAAAGGATTATGAAAGAGTCGTAGAGGAAATGAGACTCAGCGACGGCACGGTATGGTCCATTCCGGTGACGCTTCCTGTTTCTAAAGAAGAAGCGGAAAACATTGAAAAGGGAGACCGCATCCGCCTGGACTTTAATGGGGAAACGTACGGTGTGATCACCGTTTCGGAAAAATATGAACCTGATAAAGAGAAAGAAGCAAAAAAGGTTTATTTAACAGATGACAAAGCCCATCCAGGGGTAAAAAAACTCTTCTCAAGAGGGGAGATCTACCTTGGAGGTGAAATCCATCTCACAAAAAGAAAAAAACCTGAGCATGAGAAATACACCTTTACCCCTTCTGAAACAAGAGAGGCATTTCAGAACCTTGGATGGGAAACCATCGTTGGTTTTCAAACGAGAAATCCTGTGCACAGAGCGCATGAATATATTCAAAAAGCAGCACTTGAAACAGTAGACGGTCTATTTCTTAACCCGCTTGTAGGGGAAACGAAATCGGATGATATCTCTGCTGAAATCAGAATGAAAAGCTATGAAGTGCTTCTGAAGGACTACTATCCGGAAAACAGAGTTTTTCTTGGCGTATTCCCTGCAGCAATGAGATATGCAGGGCCGAGAGAAGCCATCTTCCACGCTATGGTCAGAAAAAATTACGGCTGCACTCATTTTATTGTAGGAAGAGATCATGCAGGTGTAGGCGACTACTACGGCACATATGATGCACAGAAAATCTTCCGCAATTTTACAAAAGAAGAAATTGGCATCCAGCCTCTATTGTTTGAACACAGCTTTTACTGCAAAAAATGCGAAGGCATGGCAACAACGAAAACATGTCCGCATGATTCCTCCTGCAGAGTGATCCTGTCAGGAACAAAGGTAAGGGAAATGCTGCGGAACGGAGAAGTGCCGCCGGCTGAATTTTCCCGTCCGGAAGTTGTGCAGGTATTAATCGAAGGCATGAGAGAAAAAGCAACATTCTAAAGGGGGCGAATGAAGATGGCGCAATCATCCAATACGGTCTGGCATGAACAGACGGTTTCAAAAGAACAAAGAAGAGAAAAGAACGGCCATCACAGTTTTACGGTTTGGCTGACAGGTCTGTCCGGCTCAGGCAAGTCAACCATCGCAAACCTGCTGTCCCATGAACTATTTAACCGGGAAACTCAGGTTTACGTTCTTGATGGAGACAATATCCGTCAAGGATTGAACGGGGATCTTGGATTCTCAGAAGAAGACAGGGTAGAAAACATCCGCCGCATCGGGGAAGTATCAAAGCTGTTTGTTGACAGCGGCTCAGTCGTCGTAACAGCGTTTATTTCTCCGTTTCGGGATGACAGAAAGCAGGTAAGAGAGCTTCTTCAAGAAAAAGAATTTATCGAAGTTTATGTAAAATGTCCGCTTGAAGAATGCGAAAACAGGGATCCAAAAGGACTTTATAAAAAAGCCCGGAGCGGCCAGATCAAAAACTTCACAGGCCTGGATTCACCATATGAAGAGCCGGATCAGCCTGAATATGTTCTTGAAACAGATAAAAAGTCACCTGAGGAATGCACAGCTCAACTGCTGCGCTACCTGGAAGACAGCGGCTATATTCAAAAGAAAATTTAACTGTGCTGTTTCTTTGGTGCTGTAAAAGCTTGAAGAACATGCTCTTCAAGGCTTAAAATAAAGAAGAAAATAAGATCCGGAGCAATATAGCATTTGCTCTGGATTTTTTTGAAATAGAATAATTTTAATAGGAGGGTCGCGCCATGGGAAAAGTCTATCTTGTCGGTGCAGGACCAGGGGACCCCGAACTGATCACTTTAAAAGCTTTACGATGCATACAAGAGGCAGATGTTATTCTTTATGACCGCCTCATTAATAAAGAACTGCTGAAGCATGCAAAAGAAGGAGCGGATCTGATCTACTGCGGCAAGCTGCCTGATTATCACACGATGAAACAGGAAACGATCAACCGCTTTCTTGTCCGCTACGCCAAAAAAGGAAAAGTTGTAACAAGGCTGAAAGGCGGAGATCCGTTTGTTTTTGGAAGAGGCGGCGAAGAGGCCGAAGCTCTTGTAAAAAACAACCTGCCATTTGAAATCGTGCCTGGGGTCACTTCTGGAATTGCAGCCGCAGCTTATGCAGGCATTCCTGTCACACACCGCGATGCAAGCGCAAGCGTTGCTTTTGTTACTGGGCATAAAAAGGGTGAAGATGAAGAGGAACGCTGGAAGTCCCTTGCAAAAGGAATAGACACCCTTGCCATCTATATGGGGGTCAGCCAGCTTCCGTACATTCAGGAAAAGCTCATTCAGTATGGTAAAAGCCCTGATACACCAGCTGCCATCATCCATTGGGGTACGACTGCCGTGCAAAAAACGGTCACAGGCACTCTTGAAACCATTCATGAGGACGCCATGCGCAATGAAATGAAAAATCCAAGCATGATCATTATCGGGGAAGTCGTCAAATACCGTGAACAGCTGAAATGGTTCAAAGAAGATCTTAAAGCATCTCCTGTCAGCGAGGCGCTGTAAAATGAGCCAGGCTGTACTATACATTTGCCATGGCAGCCGCGTCAAAAAAGCACGCGAAGAAGCGGCAGCTTTCATTCAGGAATGCCAAAAAAGCATAGCAGCGCCCATACAGGAAATTTCTTTTCTGGAGCTTGCTGAGCCGTCCATTGAAGAAGGCTTTGCTGCCTGCGTGAACAAAGGTGCAACCAGTATTGCTGTTGTGCCTCTGCTTCTTTTAACAGCGGTGCATGCGAAGAAAGACATCCCTGAAGTTCTTGAACGCATGCAGCAGCAATATCCGTCAGTTCCCATTTCATACGGCAGGCCGATCGGCATTCAGGATAAAATGGCTGAAGCAGTATACAGTATGCTAAAGCCCCACACCTATTCAAATGCCGATACAAGAGTTCTTATAATTGGCAGAGGAAGCACGGATCCGGAAGTAAAAGAAAACATGCAGAGGCTTGCTGGCATGCTGAAAGAAAAATATCGATTCAAAGAGACAGACGTTTGCTATTTAACAGCAGCAAAGCCGTCATTTGAAGAAAAATTGTCTGAGATCAATACCTTCCCTGAAAACCATATTCTTCTCATGCCGTACCTTCTTTTTACCGGCTTATTAATGAAAGGCATCGAAAAGGAAATCAGGAAACTGCAAACGGAGAAAAACCTGGTGCTTTGCTCTTATATCGGCCACAGTCCGCTCGTCCGAGAAGCATTTGTTTACAGGGTCAAAGAAGCAATTGAGCAAAAGCCAGGTGTCTTCTCAATGGAGGAATCAGTATGATTCCGCTCTTAATTGATTTAAAAAACGAGCCGGTGCTGATAGCAGGCGGAGGCAGCATCGCTCTTAGAAGGCTGCAGCTGCTTCTTGAAGAAGAGGCGCTGCTAACGATTATCAGCCCTGAAGCCGGGCAGGAAATTGCTGATCTTGCAAAGAATGGCCGTATCACTTGGCATCAGCGGGAGATCAGCCTGGAAGACCTGGAAGGATACAGGCTGATCATCGCAGCCACAAATGACAGCGAGCTCAATTCCAAAATTGCTGATGCAGCCCGGAAGCACACCCTCGTCAATGTTGTGAGCAGGGCTGAGAATGGCAACATCCAAGTGCCGAAAATCGTAAAAAAGGGGAAGCTCACCCTCTCTGTATCAACAGGAGGCGCCAGTCCTGCACTGGCAAAAGAAATTGGCGGGAAAATAGAGCAGCTGCTTGATAATGATATTGAAGCACAGCTTGATGAGCAATGGAAAAAGCGGAAGGACCCTGATCTTGGGTGAGATTGGGGTTTTTTGTTTGCTAAGTTTGGGAGGGTCAAAATGGATTTTGTGCCTGGAAAATGGAGTTTTTGAGTTTGGACAGTAAAGGAGCTGTTTTGGACAGTAGACGGGTGAAATCCGCCAGTAAGAGGGCTGAGTTGGACAGTGAAGTGCTCGTTTTGGACAGTGAATGAAGGGCCGGTTTTGGGAAGGTGAGGGAAATTTAATTTTGCTGCTTGAAAAGTGGATTGTAGCTTGGCGGAGTAGGTGGAATAAATGATTCATCATAGGGGACGGGTTTATAATATTATTATGTAAACTTTAAACTGTTGTAATTACAGACTGATTGTTCAAACAATCCGGTAACCGGCTTTTAGTTCAATCTAAGCAGGTGGCAAAATTGAGTTTTGCTCCGGGAAAAAGGAGTTATAGAGTTTGGACAGTTAGGAAGCTGTTTTGGACAGTGAACGGGTGAAATCCGCCAGTTCAATGAGCGTTTCCGCCAGTTAAAGGACTGAGTTGGACAGTGAAAGACTCATTTTGGACAGTGAATGAAGGACCGGTTTTACCGATCAGCCTCAATTCATTTGAAAGGCTGTGAAAAACTATATTTAAGCTGGTAAAATCAAATTTTGCCGGTTTGCACAGTTATTCATGTGATGGTAAGTTCTAAAAGAGCACTAAAACAGTGAGGGGAATATTATATAATTTTATTATGTTAACCCCACCTCGTTTTTCACAATCTGCCAAATCAGGAGAACCTCTAAATGATTCTAAAACATAGACCCTATCCTCTCAAAATCAGCATGCTGGAAGCTTTGTTAAGAAGACTGCCGGCTGCTTATGAAAAGAGACCGCTTATTGATGAAGATCTGAGAAAAAGCCTCGCTGGCTACCACGGTGAAAAGTCTCTGGATTATCACTTGAATTTCATTGATGATGACAGTGCTTCTATACTCCACGATCTTCGCCTTCCTGGCATTAAGGATACTTTTTCAGCTTGATACACTGATTTTCACCCCTAAAATAGCCGTTATTCTCGAGATCAAAAATATTGCCGGCATTCTGCAGTTTGATCCGCAGTTCAGTCAATTGGTTAGGACGCTGAATGAGAAAGAAGAAGGGATGCCAAGCCCGATCCTTCAAATAGAGAGACAGGAAGTTCAGCTGAGAAACTGGTTAAACAGACATAATCAGAAGAACCTTCCTATTGCGGCCTTTGTCGTGTTTAGCAATCCAGCAACAATAATCAAAACACCTTCACCTAACACTTTTCTTTTAAAAAGAATCGTTCATGCAGAACACTTACCCACCAAACTAAATACTCTTTTCCAAAATGGGAAGGGCATACTTACCTCAAAAGAAATCAGAAAGCTGACGAATACGCTAATCAAAGAACACAGGCCTCACACCCCAAACCTCCTCGAAAAATACAAGATTCCTGTTTCAGCCATAATCCCCGGGGTACACTGCCCGGGTTGCCAAAAACTAAGTATGAAAAGGGAAAGAGGTACCTGGCACTGCCTATACTGCAGCAAAAAGGATAAAATCGCCCATGTTCAAGCTTTAATTGACTTTGCTCTTTTAATACAACCCACTATAACTAACGAACAATTCCGATCTTTTACCTTTCTCAGCTCCGCCTCTGTATCGTCCAAAATTCTAAAATCTCTCTCCATCCCTTATGAAGGAAACTACCGATATAGATCCTATAATCTCATAAGCTTATTACACATCCATCTTGCATTCCTCCTTCCGATTCTATACGCTTATTTCATAAATACATAGAAGAATGAGGTACCTGCATGAAAGCATTGGTTTTTAATCAGTTTGGATCAGCGGATGTACTGGAATACATGGAGATCCCCACTCCTGAAATTGGCCCTGATGAAGTTCTTGTTAAGATGGAAGCAATCGGGCTTAATTTCGCAGACATTTACAGAAGAAAAGGGAACTATCATCTGGCAGGAGAGCCACCTTTCATTCTTGGTTATGAAGGTTCAGGCGTTGTTGTGGAGTCTGCTATTCAAGACATTAAGCCAGGAGATAGAATCGCGTTTGCAGATGTTCCATATGCAAATGCTGAATTCGTGGCTGTTCCTTATGAAAAAGCTATCTCTGTCCCTGAAGGAATTTCTCATGAAACGGCAGCAAGTGTGCTGCTCCAGGGATTGACTGCACATTACCTTGTGCGGGACAGCTATAAAGTAAAGTCCGCAGATACTGCTGTTGTCCACGCTGCTGCTGGCGGTGTCGGCCAGCTCCTGATGCAAATGATCAAGCTGCTTGGAGGAACAGCCATCGGATTGACCTCCAGTGAGGAAAAAAAGGCTGCTGCGATGAAAGCAGGCGCGGATGAGGTGTTTCTCTACAGCAGCAGCTGGCCGGAGAAAATCAGAGAATATACGAACAGCATGGGAGCTGATGCTGTATATGAATCTGTCGGCGCTACGCTCGAGGATAGCTTTGCAGCAGTCAGAACAGGTGGAACCGTTGTGTTTTTCGGGATGGCAGGCGGAGATCCTGCACTTGTGGATCCGAGAATGCTGATGGATACGTCAAAAACATTAACAGGGGGAGACCTGTGGAATGTGCTCACTTCCCGTGAGGAGAGGCTAAGCCGTTCAGCTGAGCTGTTTGATTGGATCCAAACCGGTAAGCTGAAGATTGCCGAACCTGCCATATTTTCTTTAAAGGACGGCAAAGAGGCACATCGCCTTCTTGAAAGCAGGAAAAGTACAGGAAAAATATTGCTGAAGCCATAATAAAAAGAGGCTGGGACATAAGTACTTTAGACAATGAAAAACCCGAATGATTAGGCGGATTTAAGTGAATTATTCCTCTAATCGTTCGGGTTTTTATTTTGTTTAATTAGATTTTATTCTTTCTAAGGATCGTAAACCTTAGTGGAATGGGCGGAAGCCACTCAACTCCTGCGGGAAGTAGAGGAAAGGCTGAGACCCCGCAGGCGAAGCCGAGGAGGCTAAAGCCTTCCTCCCCGCGGAAAGGGAGTGGCTGCAGCGCAATGGAACGAACCTGTTCCTACAGCTGAACTATTCATATCAATCAGACATTGTTCGTCTTT
This sequence comes from Metabacillus kandeliae, assembly GCF_021166585.1. Classification (GTDB taxonomy): domain Bacteria; phylum Bacillota; class Bacilli; order Bacillales; family Bacillaceae; genus Metabacillus_B; species Metabacillus_B kandeliae. The sequence continues at coordinate 1,248,782 of NZ_JAJOZE010000001.1, read as the reverse complement.
GAGGATAGTGGTTTCATTTATGTCCCAGCCCCTTTTTGGTTATTAATGAATTCCTATGGCAGCTCCATTGCGGCTTGAGTCGGCAGCTCCTTTATAGCGGCCGTCTTTGCCGTTTATTTCGATTGCCTGCACATTACCGATTTCTTCAGGGTCAGCCGTAAAGTGATGGCCCATGCTGTTGAGCTTTCCAATAGTTTCTTCTGGAATACCGGATTCCCTTGAATAAGTGCTTAGACTGCTAGTATAAATTCTAGGCTCTTCTATGGCTTTTTTCAGCTCCATGCCATAGTCCAGTTTATTAATAATAGTCTGAAGAACAGAAGCAATGATGGTTGGTCCTCCCGGAGAGCCGACCGACAGGACAGGTTTGCCGTTTTTGAAAACGATTGTCGGGCTCATGCTGCTGAGCGGGCGTTTATTTGGATGGACTTCATTAGCCCCTCCAGGTACCGCATCAAAGTCAGTCAGCTCATTGTTCAGCATAAATCCATAGCCTGGCACCATGATGCCTGTGCCGAATACCTGTTCAATGGTCGTTGTATAGGAAACAATATTGCCCCATTTGTCTGCAACAGTAAAATGGGTTGTCTGGCCGATGGCTTTGCTGTCAGCTTTTGCTGCTTCATCATAATTCGGCTTCCCATTTTGGTATTTCCATGGATCACCGGCTTTTGGAGATGTATTAACTTTATTCAGCGAAATCAGTTTTTGCCGTTCTGCTATATAGCGCGGGTCGAGCAGTCCTTTAACTGGAACCTTCACAAACTCTGGATCTCCTGCATAAACAGCTCTGTCTGCATAAGAGAGGTGCATGGCCTCTGACAGCAGGTGATACTTCTGCCATGAATCAGCAGAATATGAGGAAAGGTTATAGCTGTCCAATAATTTCAGCATTTGCAAAAGGAAAATTCCTCCGGAGCTTGGGGGAGGCATACTTGCGATTTCATAGCCTTTGTAATCGCCATAGATGGGCTTGTCCCATGTAATATCGTATTTGCGCAAGTCCTTTTTACTGAGCGAACCGCCGTATTTCTGCACTTCCTTCGCTAGTGCTGTACCGATTTTCCCTTTATACAAGGCATCCGGGCCCTCTTTTTGAATCATCCTGAACGTTTTCGCCAAGTCCTTTTGAACAAGCTTGTCGCCTTCCTTCAGCGGCACGCCGTTCGGTACAAATACTTTGCCAGCAGCTGATCGCATTAATTTTTCTTTATTATCGGCAATGGCTTTTGCTAAAACAGAGTCAATAGTGAAGCCGTGGTCGGCAAGCTTTACAGAAGGAGCAATCAACTTTTTCATCGGCATGGTTCCAAAGCGCCTTAGGGCAGCATCCAAGCCCTTCAGCGTGCCTGGCACACCAACCGCATTTCCTTGAATGTGACGCTTGGCAAACGGGATGGGCTCTCCGTTGCTGTCTAGAAACATATCTGTGCTTGCCCCAGCCGGAGCACGCTCTCTGCTGTCTACAATAGTTGTTTTTTTGCGCTTTGCATCATACACCATCATAAATCCGCCGCCGCCGATTCCTGACATCATCGGCTCTGTCGTATTCAGGGCAAACTGGATCGCAGCCGCCGCATCAACGGCATTGCCGCCTTTTTTCAATACATCTGCGCCAATTTTCGAAGCGTAGGGCGTTGCTGAAACGACCATGCCTTTATTGCCAACATCAACCTGTGAAGTGCTGAGATGGGAATGATTCCCTTTAGGTGACGCGTTCGAGCTTGCAGGCAAAAATCCAGTCAGAAGTCCAGCAATTACGGCAGCAAAAAACGTTTTACGAAAGAACGTGTTCATTTTTGTCCTCCTTCAATAGATTGCTTTCTTTTAACCATAGATAGATTGACAGCTAGATTCAAATACAAACCCTCATTATTCAGAATTTTGTGTATATTTTACTCTAAGAGAAAGAGAGAGTAGGAAGATCCTCCTGTTGAAAAAACAGGAATAAATTCTGCTTTTAAATTGGTGTTTTTTATACGGTAAAAGAGGGTAGCAATCAAAGAGCCATTTTGCACAATCAGAGAGCATCAATAAGGGGAGGCGAACCAATGAAAACCGAGCCGCGAACAGATGCCATGCTTATGAAGTTCCAAAGTGTCCGGAATTTCACTGAAAAATTGGCAAAGCCATTAAATACAGAGGATTATGTCATTCAATCCATGGATGATACAAGCCCGCCAAAATGGCACTTAGCCCATACATCCTGGTTTTTTGAAAGGTTCATTCTGAAGCCCTATTTGCCGGATTATCAGGAGATAAATTCAGCTTTTGATTATTTATTTAATTCTTACTATGAAACGATCGGGCCTTTTCACCCGAGAAATGCGAGAGGTTTAATTACCAGGCCTTCCGTTGAAGAGGTTTTCGCTTATCGAAAGCATGTGAATGAAGGTATTCAAAGACTTCTGAGCACAGAGGCTGAAAGCTCTGCTAACATACTTGAACTGCTGGAAATCGGGCTGCAGCACGAACAGCAGCATCAGGAGCTTCTGTTAACAGATGTCAAATACAATTTTTCATGCAATCCGCTGCTTCCGGTTTATCAGGAAAGACCATACAGCGAATCACCCGGCGAGAGCCCGCTCTATTATATTGACGTTAACGGAGGACTGACCGAAACAGGAACAGATCAGGGACCGGCATTTTCTTTTGATAATGAAAGACCAAGGCATAAAGAATGGCTCGAAGATTTTGCGATTGCTTCAAGGCCTGTAACGAACAGGGAATATCTTCAGTTCATAGAAGATAAAGGCTATGAAAAACCGGAAATTTGGCTGTCAGACGGCTGGTCTCTGGTAAAAAAAGAAAACTGGCAGGGGCCGCTTTATTGGTTTAAAAAAGAGGAAGAATGGCATTACTTTACTCTGAATGGCGTGAGAAGGGTAAATCTATCAGAGCCTGTCTGCCATGTCAGTTATTTTGAAGCAGATGCTTACGCAAGGTGGGCAGGTAAGAGGCTGCCGACAGAAGCGGAATGGGAGCATGCGATGCGGGAGTCAGAAGTGGAGGGGAACTTTGCGGAAAACGGTCACTGCCATCCAGCCTGCGGCAAGAAGGATAGCGGGATTCAGCAGGCATACGGTGATGTGTGGGAATGGACAATGAGCCCTTATGTTTCTTATCCCGGGAGCAGGCCCCTTGAAGGCGCGCTCGGTGAATACAATGCTAAGTTTATGTCAGGACAGATGGTGCTGCGCGGAGGTTCCTGTGCAACATCCTCATCACATATCCGCCTCACATATCGGAATTTCTTTCAGCCGGAAAAAAGATGGCAGTTCAGCGGGATCCGTCTGGCAGATGACAGGAAATAAAAAGAAGCAGGATCACATTTGGTGTGATCCTGCTTCTTTCGGGTTTTACTGAATGCCCTGCATCAATTTTTTGATAGCTGGTGAGACCGCAAATAGGATCAGTCCAAGTGCCAGTGCAATCAAACCAATGATGGTAAAGTACATGACTTCATTATCAAACGTGTACAGCTGGACAATCTGTGCGTTAATGCCCTGTGCAGCAGCATTTGATAAGAACCAAAGGCTCATCGTCTGAGCTGAAAAGGCAGCAGGAGCGAGCTTTGTAGTGGCAGAAAGGCCGACAGGTGAAAGGCAAAGCTCGCCGATTACGCAAAGCAGAAAGCTTAGTACAAGCCATAATGGATTAAACAGAGTATCCGTTCCGTTCACAATGGCCGGTACCAACAGAACCAGGAAGGAAAGACCGGCAAAAATCAGTCCAAGAGAAAATTTTCTTGGAGTAGAAGGCTGCCTGTCTCCAAGCTTCATCCAGAGCCAGGCGAATACTGGAGCGAGCACAATGATGAACAGAGGATTCACAGACTGAAACCAGGAAGATTCAATCTTCAATCCCAGAAAATTGAGCTCTGTTCTTTTATCAGCAATAACGGCAAGAATAGTTGATCCTTGTTCCTGAATTGCCCAGAAAATAACAGAAGCAATGAACAATGGAATGTAAGCAAGCAAACGGGATTTCTCAACAGGAGTTGTCTTGCTGCTTCTGTACATCACAACAAAATAAGCTATAGGAATAAAAATGGAAAGAATCGTAACGAGATTAATAAAGCTGTCGATTGTCAGGATACCAGCATAGGAAAAGATGACTCCAAGAACAATCAGCACAGCGCCGGCAGCGCCAATACCAGCATATATTTTTCCTTTTAAGTGTTCAGGAAGCGGATTTGGCACCTCGTTGCCAGCGTTCCCAATATTCTTTTTCTTCGTTGCCATAAAGACAATAAGGCCAAGAAACATACCGATGGCAGCAAGGCCGAAACCTAAGTGGTAATTGTACTTTTGACCGACTGTTCCAACAACAAGCGGTGCCACAAATGCCCCAAGGTTAACACCCATATAAAAGATGCTGAAGCCGGAATCGCGTCTGTTGTCTGTTTTGGAATAAAGACTGCCGACTACATTGGATACATTCGGCTTTAAAAGGCCTGTACCAAGGACAATCAGCACCATTGAAGCAAACAGTCCTGTGAGTCCGACAGGGAGAGCTAAAGCAATATGCCCAAGCATGATCAGCACACCGCCAAGGAAGACTGTTCTTGTGCTTCCTGCCAGTCTGTCGGCAATCCATCCTCCAATAATGCCTGACATATAAACGAGGGAACCATAAATGGAAACAATGGCAGTTGCTGTGGACTGATCAATGCCCAGCCCGCCTTTTGTAACCTCGGTATACATGTAATAAACTAAGATGGCTTTCATTCCATAGTAGGAAAAACGCTCCCAAAATTCTGTGAAAAATAGCGTGAATAAGCCTTTAGGGTGTCCGAAAAACCCTCTATCGACAGCGCTTTCATTTGGGAATGGCTCTTTTTTGCCCATAAACATACCTCCTTTATATTCACTGACTATCATACTAATATATTAATAATATTGTCAAAAAATTTTTAAAAAGGGATATATAAAGTAAAAAGATGCCATTTCAACTGGCATCTTTATTATTCTCTATTTCTTTTTTAACTTTTTCACCATATCTTCATCAGGTGTCACAAAAACTGTCTGCTGATTGTCATAAATCACATAGCCCGGCTTTGAGCCATTCGGCTTTTTTACATGCCTGACAAGTGTATAGTCGACAGGGACAGAGCTTGAACTTCTTGCTTTGCTGAAGTAGGCGGCAAGATTGGCAGCATCCAAAATGCTTTCGTCGCTTGGTGTTTTGCTGCGGATGACAACATGCGAGCCTGGTATATCTTTCGTATGAAACCAAAGTTCATCCCGCGCAGCTGCTTTTGTTGTCAGGTACTCGTTCTGCTTATTATTTTTCCCGATCCAAATTTCCGTGCCGTCTTTTGCCTCATATTTCTCCAGAACAGGCGGAGCATTTTTCTTTTTCTTGACCTGCTTGCCCTGCCTCTTTTTTAAATATCCGCCTTCTGCCAGTTCCTCTCTTATTTCTTCGATATCCCTTGGAGAGGCTGTTTCGAGCTGCTGAAGCAATCCTTCGAAATAAAGAATTTCCAGTTCTGCTAGCCTGATTTGTTCTTCTGTGAACGCAACGGATTTTTTTTGCTTCTGATATTTGCTGTAATAGCTTTGGGCGTTTTCGGATGGTGTTTTCTGAGGATTTAAAGGGATGTCCAGCATCTCCTGATTTTCATCATAGTAGTTTAGGACACTTGCTATTTTATCTCCTTTTTTTACAGCATGCATATTTGCTGTCAGAAGCTCGCCGTACAGCTGCAGTTTATCTGAATTTTTCGCGTCCTGCAGGGATAGCTGCAGTTTTTTAATTTTGCCTTTATTTTTTTTGAGTTCATTTACAATATACCGCTCAAGGTCGTGCCCCTGCTGCTTTACACGGTCTCTGTCAGCTTTTTGAAAATAGTAGCGGTCAAGCATCATGCTGAGGGAAGGAAAGGTTTTTCTGTCCCCTTTAATGTGCTCCAGATTTATAAAATAGAAGTAATCCTTGCTGCCGGAGATGATGACGGGATGAAAGATGCCTGTTCTAATCTCTTCCATAAATCCTTCAAAAGCTTCAGGAAGGGTGGTTCTGTTGGCAAGTCCTGCTCTATGAACCACTTCTTTTGCTGCCAGCGGAGAAAAACCGGCAAAAGCGCCGACTAGCTGCTGATCAAGTTTTCCGGCCATATAATCTATTTTTTTTGCTGCATCTTCAGCAGAAGCATGCAGCGGATCTGCTTTATTCTGAGACGGCGGGGATACATAATCAAAGCCAGGCAATACCGTTCTATAGCTGTTTACAGATGGAGGCAGATGCTTGATGCTGTCTAAAATGATGCCGCGCTCTGCATCTGTCAGGATGATATTGGAATGCTTGCCCATAATTTCTACAATCAGCTTCTTGTGTGTCAAATCCCCCAGTTCATTTCTGACTCTGATATGGAAGGTGACTGTTCTTTCCATCTCTTCCTGCTCAACAAGTTCGATGACGCCGCCTTCAATATACTTCCTGAGAAGCATGCAGAACATCGGAGGATCGCTCGGGTTCTCATACTGTTCTTCTGTCAGATGAATCCTCGCGTAGCTTGGGTGAGCGGAAACAAGCAGTTTATGATTTTTGCCTGCTGCTCTGACAGCGATGATCAGTTCGTTTTTGTAGGGCTGGTGGATTCTTGTGATTTTTCCGTTTTCAAGTGTTTGTTTTAATTCTTTTACCATTGCATATGTGAATAAGCCATCAAATGACATGAATGCTACACCTTCTTTGCAGTTTCAGACCGGAAGCCCGGACAATCAAGCTTTTATTTTACCCGTCAGAAGGGCGTTCAGGCAAGCCCCCCGGGATAATGCCGGCATCTTTATTATCATAGCATTTTTCTGGACGAGTCTGAATAAGCTTGCCTTAAGAGGGCTGCTTTTATAGTAAGGCCAGCTGCAGGAAAATAACGGGGCAAGGGGTGCAGGTGATTTCATGAAATGGCACAATATGGGAGCAGAAGAAGTCATAGAGGCAATGCAGTCGGACGGCCGCAGCGGCTTGTCAGAAAAGGAAGCGCACAGGCGCCAGACACAGTTCGGCAGCAACGAATTACAAGAAGCAGAAAAAACGCCGGCCATCCTTGTCTTTTTAAACCAGTTCAAGGACTTTATGGTTTTAGTGCTGCTTGGTGCGACGCTGATCTCAGGCTTTCTTGGAGAATACATTGATGCGGTCGCCATCGTAGCGATTATTTTTTTGAACGGCATAATGGGGTTTATACAGGAGCGAAAGGCTGAAAAGTCGCTTGATGCTTTAAAAGAGCTTTCTGCTCCGCATGCTGCAGTACTGAGGGATGGAGTATGGGACAAGATTCCTTCAAAAGAGCTTGTGCCTGGCGATATTATAAAATTCGGCAGCGGCGACAGAATTGGAGCTGATGTGCGGCTATTAGAATCAAAAAGTCTTGAAATGGAGGAGTCCGCACTGACAGGAGAGTCGCTGCCCGTCCAAAAATCAGTTGCGGCTATTGAAAAAGAAGGAGCGGGGCTTGGCGACTTAACGAACATGGCGTTTATGGGAACACTAGTCACAAGAGGAAGCGGAACGGGTCTTGTCGTGGCGACAGGAATGAAAACGGCCATGGGAAGAATTGCCGATTTGCTGCAGACAGCAGAAACCATGATCACTCCCTTGCAGAGAAGGCTTGAACAGCTTGGGAAAATACTGATTATCGTTGCTCTTTTGCTGACTTTTATCGTAGTTCTGGCAGGCGTCATGCATGGACAGGAGCTGTACAGCATGTTTTTAGCAGGCGTCTCTTTAGCTGTTGCAGCAATTCCGGAAGGGCTTCCCGCTATTGTGACAGTAGCTCTTTCACTCGGCGTTCAGAGGATGATCAAGCAAAAATCCATTGTCCGGAAACTCCCGGCTGTTGAAACCCTTGGCTGTGCCTCTGTGATCTGCTCAGACAAAACTGGCACACTGACGCAAAATAAAATGACTGTAACAGACATTTGGGCTGGCGGGAGAACGTGGAAAGTAAGCGGTACAGGCTTTGATGCGAGAGGGGATTTTTTCTTTAATGAGAAGCCGGTAAAACCTGCAAGTGATAAAACACTGCAGCAGATCTTAACGTTCGGGCTGCTTTGCAATACGGCTGAACTGAATGAAATTGACGGGGAAACAAGGCTTGACGGAGACCCGACAGAAGGCGCCCTTCTTGTCGCGGCCTTGAAAGCGGGACTCACAAGAGCTGCTATGCAGCAAAGCTTCACTGTTATTGAAGAATTCCCTTTTGATTCTGTCAGGAAGATGATGAGTGTTGTTGTTGAGGACAAGTCCGGGAAGAGATTTATCGTTACAAAAGGTGCGCCTGATGTTCTTCTTAAACTTTCCAGGCAGGTGCTTTGGGAGGAAAAGCAGCTTCCGCTTGCATCCATGCATGAAAAACGCATAGCTGAAGCGATTGAAACAATGGCTTCAAAAGCGCTGAGAACGATCGCTGTCGCATTCAAGCCTGTCGATAAAAACAGGCCAGCGAGTCAGCTGGAGGCAGAAAAGGATTTGATTTTTGCAGGTTTGCAGGGAATGATCGATCCGCCAAGACCTGAAGCAAAGCAGGCAATCAAAGAGTGCAGGGATGCCGGGATTAAAACAGTGATGATTACAGGAGATCATGCCGCCACAGCGCGCGCCATCGCCAAACAGCTGAACCTTCTCCCTCCGAATGGAAAAGTGATGGAAGGAAAGACATTAGCGGCAATGAGTGTGGAAGAGCTGGAGGAAGCGGTAGATGATATATACGTTTTTGCAAGAGTATCTCCTGAGGATAAGCTGAAAATCGTTAAATCGCTGCAGAAAAGAGGCCATATTGTAGCCATGACTGGGGACGGAGTTAATGATGCTCCGGCGATTAAAGCGGCTGATATCGGCATCTCAATGGGAATCACCGGGACGGACGTGGCAAAGGAAGCCTCCGCGCTCGTGCTTGTTGATGATAATTTCGCCACCATCAAGTCAGCTATTAGAGAAGGAAGAAACATTTATGAAAACATCCGGAAATTTATCCGCTATCTCTTGGCATCAAATGTCGGTGAAATACTTGTTATGCTTTTCGCCATGCTGCTCAGCCTTCCGCTTCCGCTCATCCCAATTCAGATTCTTTGGGTGAACCTTGTGACAGACGGACTCCCGGCAATGGCGCTTGGACTGGATCAGCCAGAAGGGGATTTGATGAGCAGGAAGCCAAGGCATCCAAAGGAAGGGGTCTTTGCGCGCAGCCTCGGCTGGAAGGTTGTTTCAAGGGGCTTTTTAATCGGAGCTGTCACCCTTATGGCCTTCATGTTTATCTATTACAAAGATCCTTCAAGACTCGCTTACGCTCAGACCATCGCGTTTGCAACACTTGTTATGGCGCAGCTGATCCATGTTTTTGACTGCAGAAGCGAATCGTCCATTTTTGACCGCAATCCATTTGGCAATGTGTATCTGCTCTGGGCCGTTCTTTCGTCCATTCTGCTTATGCTTATTGTCATCTATTATCCGCCGCTTCAGCCGGTTTTTAAAACCATCGCCATAGAGCCAAGGGACTGGATGCTTGTTCTCGGAATGGCTTCACTGCCAACATTTTTGCTGGCGGGTTCACTTTTAACAAGAAAAAGATCGTAACATATGGTATAATTCACAAGGTAATAGAGTCAATCTATTACCTTTTCTATTCTACAGACTGATAAACGCGGATGTGATGAAACATGCTTATCAGCATGACCGGATTTGGCAGAGCGGTCCTCGCTTCAGAAGAGAGCACCGTAACAGTGGAACTGAAATCGGTCAATCACCGATTTTGCGATATCAGCATCAAATTGCCTAGACAGCTGATGCCAATTGAGGATAAAATCAAAAAAGTGATTTCAGAATCTGTCCAAAGAGGACGGGTAGAAGCATACATAACCTTAAAAGGGGAGCAGCTTTCAGCTAAAACCCTTAAAATTGACTGGAGCCTTCTGGATCAATTCAGAAAAGCGGCAGCCGAAATGGAAGAGAAATTCGGCCTTTCCGGCGGCATTGCTGCAGCTGACCTTCTGAAGCTGCAGGAAGCTTTTGAAGTCAGTGAAGAGGCTGTTCAGACAGAAGAAAGAGACCGTATGATTTTAGAAGCCGTAAGGAATGCCTGTGACCTTCTTTATCAAATGCGGAAGGAAGAAGGGCGTTTTCTCGAAGAAGAGCTTTTATCCAGGCTTTCTGAGCTTGAAGTTCAGCTCTCTGTTATTGAAGGAAGAGCTCCTCTTGTTGCTGAAGCATACAAAGAAAGGCTCTTTAAGCGGATGGCAGAGTTTATGGACGGGGCAATAGAAGAGAGCAGGATCCTTGCGGAAGCGGCTTTGTTTGCTGAAAAAGCAGACATTACTGAAGAAATAAGCCGGATGAAAAGCCACATGGCCCAGTTCCGTTCAGCATGCCTTGAGAAAGGGCCTGCAGGCAGAAAGCTCGATTTTATCGTGCAGGAGCTGAACAGGGAAGCAAACACCATTGGATCAAAAGCAAATGACAGCATGATTGCTTCCGCCGCAGTAAACCTGAAAAGCCTGATTGAGAAGCTGAAAGAGCAGGTTCAGAACATTGAATAAGAACGGGCTTTTGTTTAGCTTTATGGCAAGAAGGCTAAAATAGAGTTGTTTTATGAACTAGGGGGAACATCTGGATGAGTATTAAATTAATCAATATAGGATTTGGAAATATTGTTTCCGCTAATCGGATCATCTCTATTGTCAGCCCTGAATCTGCCCCGATAAAACGGATCATACAGGATGCCAGGGACAGGGGAATGCTTATTGATGCAACTTACGGCAGAAGAACACGTGCTGTTGTCATCATGGACAGCGACCACATTATCCTTTCTGCAGTTCAGCCGGAAACCGTAGCGCACAGGCTGTCAAACAAGGAAGAGTTAACGGATGAAGGGTAGGTTTTAACGTTATTATGAAAGAAAGAGGCTTGCTGATCGTTCTTTCCGGCCCGTCCGGGGTAGGCAAAGGAACAGTTCGAAAAGAAATTTTTTCTCAGAACAATACGAAATTTGAATATTCTATTTCTGTTACAACAAGAAAACCCCGTGAAGGCGAAGTAGATGGAATGGACTATTTTTTCCGCTCAAGAGAAGAGTTTGAAGAAATGATTAAGAACAGCCGCCTGCTGGAATGGGCTGAGTATGTGGGGAATTACTACGGTACCCCGATAGATTATGTAGAGAAAACACTGAGCGAAGGCAAAGATGTTTTTCTTGAAATTGAAGTTCAGGGTGCATTTCAGGTAAGAAACGCATTCCCGGAAGGACTGTTTATCTTCCTGGCGCCGCCGAGCCTGTCTGAACTGAAAAACAGGATTGTGACACGCGGCACAGAATCGGTTGAACTGATTGAAAACCGCATGAAAGTGGCCAAAGAAGAAATCGAATTGATGGACGCTTACGATTATGTAGTAGAGAACGACCACGTGGAAAAAGCTTGCGAGCGCATTAATGCAATCGTTGTAGCAGAGCACTGCCGCAGAGACAGAGTTGCTGTGCGGTACAAAAAAATGCTGGAGGCTGAATAACCTATGCTAGATCCATCAATTGATTCATTGATGAAGAAATTGGATTCAAAATATACCCTTGTTTCTGTTGCGTCAAAACGGGCAAGAGAAATGCAGAACAACCACGATCAGCAGATCATTAAGCCTAAATCCCATAAATTTGTGGGAAAAGCGCTGGAAGAGATCGAAGCAGGGCTTTTAACCTTTGAAGTGCGGGAAGAGCAGCAATAATGATGGAAAATAACAGCCCGTTAAGGGGTTGTTATTTTTTATTTGAAGAAATTTACCTCTGAAAGCTGATGTCAAAAAAGTTGTTGCCTGCTGTAATATGCGGTAGATTTACAGATAGATTCAGCTGCAAAAGAACGGGCGGAAAAATTCCCGGCATAAAGGAGAAGGGGGAGTAATGATGGGAAAAGGGAAAAATATTTTACTGTGCGTTTCAGGAGGCATTGCGGTATACAAAGCTGCAGCATTGACAAGCAAGCTGGCACAGGCTGGTTATGAAGTAAAAGTCATTATGAGCCAGTCCGCGATGGAGTTCGTTCAGCCTCTTACCTTCCAGGCATTGTCAAGAAATGATGTGTATTTTGATACGTTTGACGAAAAAGACTCCAGTGTGATTGCCCATATTGATCTTGCTGACTGGGCGGACCTTGTTCTTCTGGCTCCTGCAACAGCGAATGCCATTGGAAAGCTTGCAAACGGCATTGCCGACAATATGCTGACAACTGTCCTGCTTGCTGCCACATCCCCGGTATGGATTGCTCCTGCTATGAATGTCCACATGTACGATCATCCTGCAGTCAAAAAGAATATCCAGACCTTAAGTGATTGGGGATATGGATTTATAGAACCGAGCGAAGGTTTTCTTGCCTGCGGTTATGTTGGTAAAGGAAGGCTTGAAGAGCCTGAAAATATTGTCAAGCTGGTTGATGCCCATTTTCGGCCTGGACAAGGCGGGCTGCTTGCCGGGAAGAAAGTGCTCGTTACAGCGGGACCGACGGTTGAACAGCTCGATCCTGTGCGTTATTTCTCAAACAAATCAACTGGGAAAATGGGGTATGCCATCGCTGAAAAAGCGGCTGAGATGGGTGCTGAGGTGACACTCGTATCAGGACCGACCCATTTGGCCCCTCCGCATGGGATAAGCCTTGTTTCAGTCGAAACCGCTCTAGAGATGCATGAGGCTGTGACCGGACGTTTTCCCGAGCAGGACCTTGTGATTAAGTCTGCTGCAGTGGCTGATTACAAGCCTGCAGAAACCTTTGAACACAAAGTTAAAAAACAGGATGGCATGCTTTCTGTTCCGATGGAGCGGACGCCGGATATTTTAAAAAGCTTAGGAGAGCAGAAGCAGCACCAGATATTAATCGGGTTTGCTGCTGAAACTCAGTCTGTTGATCTATATGCCAAAAAAAAGCTGGAAGCCAAAAACCTGGACATGATTGTTTCAAATAATATTACTGCTGAAGGAGCAGGGTTTGGAACGGAAACAAATCTCGTTACCTTCCATTTCAAAGACGGCTCCCGCAGAGACCTTCCGCTTTTATCCAAGAAGGAGGTTGCAAAAGAGCTTTTAATAGAAGCTCGGCGCCTTCTGGAAGGAAGATTTCAGTGAAAATTGCCAGTGTAATTGTCGACGTTCCGGCGATGCAGACAGACAGGCCATTTGATTATAAAATTCCTGAGAAATGGAGCGGCCTCATTGTACCAGGCATGAGGGTCATCGTTCCCTTTGGGCCGAGGAAGGTGCAGGGCTTTATTTTGGAACTCAAAGACCATTCAGAGCATAAAAGGCTTAAATCCATCGAGGAACTGACAGATTTGACGCCATCTTTGACGCCTGAACTGCTTGAGCTCGGAAATTGGCTTACTGAGAAGACGCTTTGCTTTAAAGTATCTGCTTTTCAGGCGATGCTTCCGTCTGCCATGAAAGCGAAATACGATAAAGTAATCAAGCTTGGAGCAGCCGCTGAAATAAAAGATCTCCCGGAGGACCTTCAGAAGGCATTTTCGGAAAAGGGGCAGCTTGACTGGAAGGAAGCGGATCAGCACGGTTTTTTTAAGCAGGTGCAAAAGGCGCTGGAAAAGGGACATCTGGAAACAGTTTATCAGGTGGCCCAAAAAGGGCGGCAGAAGCAGGCCAGATATTTGACAGGCAATTTAACAGAAAGTGAGCTGCTGCTGGCGATTGAGGAAATGCCGCAGAAGGCAGAAAAGCAGAAAGCGGTTCTGGAGTGCTTTCTCCCGGATGGGAAGCAGCTTCTGACACAGCAGGAGATCAAGCAGCTGACAGGCTGTTCAGATGCGGTGATTCGCACGCTTGTTAAAAAAGATATGCTGAAAGAAACGTTTAAGGAGGTTTACCGCGATCCTTATGCCGGCAGAGATTTTATAAAAACAGAGGCGCTTGAGCTGACAGCAGAACAGGCTGAAGCGATTTCTCCAGTGCTTAAAACCATTGAGGAAAACAGGCATGAAGTCTTCTTATTGTATGGCATCACAGGAAGCGGAAAAACCGAGATTTACCTGCAATCCATTGAAGAGGTTCTGAAAAAAGGGAAAGAAGCGATCGTTCTGGTTCCTGAAATCTCTTTGACCCCTCAGATGGTGAATCGTTTTAAGGGCAGATTCGGCTCGCTTGTTGCAGTGCTTCACAGCGGTCTGTCCATTGGAGAAAAATATGACGAGTGGCGGAAAATCCAGCGTAAGGAAGTCAAGCTGGTTGTCGGCGCGCGCTCTGCTGTTTTTGCTCCATTTGAAAACCTTGGAATGATCATTATTGATGAAGAGCATGAAAGCAGTTATAAGCAAGAAGAAAACCCCCGGTACCATGCAAGAGATGCTGCTATTCACAGGGCTGAAAAGCACCATTGTCCAGTTATACTCGGCAGTGCCACTCCTGCTCTGGAATCCTTTGCAAGGGCCCAAAAAGGAGTCTATACTCTGCTTGAACTGAAGGAAAGGGTTAATAAGAGGGCTCTTCCAGCCGTAGAGCTTGTCGATATGCGGGAGGAACTTCGAAGCGGCAACAGAAGCATGTTTTCCGAAAGCTTGTTTTCCAAGCTGAAGGACAGGCTGGAAAAAGGCCACCAAACCGTATTGTTCCTGAATAAACGGGGCTACTCTTCCTTTGTCATGTGCAGAGACTGCGGGTATGTGATTGGGTGTCCGCATTGTGACATTTCGCTTACCTATCATCGAAAAGGGCAGCAAATGAAATGCCACTATTGCGGTTATGAAGAATTTGCCCCTGCAACATGCCCTGAATGCAGCAGCAAGCATATCCGTTTTTTCGGAACAGGGACGCAAAGAGTTGAAGAGGAACTGACTTCAGTGCTTCCAGAAGCAAGAGTCATCAGGATGGATGTGGATACCACTTCCCGAAAAGGAGCGCATGAAAGGCTCCTGTCAAGCTTTGGCAAGGGAGAAGCGGATATTCTCCTTGGCACGCAAATGATTGCCAAGGGGCTTGACTTTCCGAACGTTACACTGGTCGGGGTGCTGGCTGCCGATACAATGCTTCATTTGCCTGATTTCAGAGCAGCCGAAAAAACCTTTCAGCTGCTGACACAGGTAAGCGGCAGAGCCGGAAGGCATGAATTGTCGGGGGAAGTGGTTATTCAAACGTATACTCCTGGCCATTATAGTATTGAGAAAACAAAACAGCATGACTACCTGGAATTCTATGATACCGAAATGGCTGCAAGGAAGCTGCATTCTTATCCGCCGTTTTACTATCTTGCTGTCATCAATGTTTCGCACCCGGAGATTGCCAAAACGGTTTCGGTTACGGAGAAGATTGTTCAGTATTTAAAAGGAACTGTAGAAAGCGGTACAATCATTCTCGGCCCGGTTTCTTCGCCGATTCCAAGGATCAACAATAGATACCGGTACCAATGCATGATAAAATACAAGCGGGAAAAAAATCTGCCTGAAACACTGAAGCAGATATTGGAGCGGTTTCAGCAGGAAATGCAGCAGGAAGATCTGCTGATTTCCATCGATATGAACCCGCAAAATATGATGTAAATGCCCAAAGAACATGACAGGCTCCCTAAAAGGAGCCTACATTCGTTTTCTAAATTCAACATAGAGAGAAGGCTGCAATGATATGGCGGTATTGCCCATTGTCAACCATCCAGCAGACGTGCTGGAAAAGCCGGGTGAAAAAGTTACGGCTTTTAATAGAGAGCTTGCTCTGCTTCTGAAGGATATGTATGAAACGATGCTTGCGGCAGATGGCGTTGGTCTTGCTGCCCCGCAGGTCGGTGTGTCAAAAAGAGTCGCTGTTGTGGATACTGGCGACGAATATGGAAAAATTGAGCTGGTTAACCCTAAAGTGATTGAAAAAAAAGGAGAACAGACAGGCCCTGAAGGATGCTTGAGTTTTCCCGGAATCTACGGTGAAGTAAATCGTGCTGATTACGTAAAGGTTCATGCATTCAACAGGCATGGAAGACCCTTTACGATTGAAGCAGACGGATTTTTAGCAAGAGCTTTGCAGCATGAAATTGATCATCTGGACGGCATTTTGTTTACCTCAAAAGTTTTAAGGTACTATGAAGATGATGAGCTGGAAGAGATGGAAGGTGATGAGGGATGACAAGAATCGTTTTTATGGGAACACCTGATTTTTCAGTTCCTGTTCTCAGGAGGCTGATTGAGGAGGGCTATGAGATTGCAGGGGTCGTGACACAGCCTGACAGACCGAAGGGGAGAAAGAAAGAATTGACGCCTCCTCCTGTAAAGGTGGAAGCAGAAAAACACGGCATCCCTGTCCTGCAGCCTGAAAAGGTAAAAGAACAGAAGGAATTGGAGAAAGTACTGGCGTTAGAACCGGATTTGGTTGTTACAGCTGCATTCGGTCAAATTCTTCCGAAAGCGCTGCTTGACGCTCCAAAGCACGGCTGCATCAATGTGCATGCATCACTGCTCCCTGAACTTAGAGGAGGTGCGCCGATTCATTACTCGATCATTCAAGGAAAGAAAAAAACAGGCATAACGATCATGTATATGGCTGAAAAGCTGGATGCAGGAGACATCCTGACCCAGACAGAGGTAGTGATTGACGAACAGGATGATGTCGGTTCCCTTCATGACAAGCTGAGCATTGCGGGAGCCGATTTATTGTCAGAAACGCTGCCAAAGCTTCTGAACGGAGAGGTAAAGCCTGTTGTGCAGGATGAATCAAAGGCAACCTTTGCCTATAATATCAAAAGAGAACAGGAAGAAATTGACTGGTCTAAGCCTGGTGAAGATATTTACAACCAAATTAGAGGACTTCGCCCTTGGCCTGTTTCCTATACGCAGCTGGACGGAAAAACGGTTAAAATCTGGCGCGGCGAAAAAATGGAAAACGCCCATCCCGGAGAGCCGGGAACGATAATTGGATCTGATAAGGACGGCTTTGTTGTCGCAACAGGCAGCAGGACAGCAATCAAAGTAACAGAACTGCAGCCTTCAGGAAAGAAAAAAATGACGGGTGAGGACTTTTTAAGAGGTACTGTTCTTCAGCCGGGAATGAAGCTGGGACAGTAAATGAGCAAAAAAACAAATGTAAGAGAAATGGCGGCAGACGCCCTTTTGATGATCGAAAAAAACCAGGCATACAGCAATCTGCTGCTGAATTCCTTTATCCAGAAACACAGTCTGGCAGAGAAGGATGTTCCGCTTTTTACAGAGCTTGTTTATGGAACACTGCAAAGAAAAGATACCCTTGACTTTTATCTTGCCCCTTTTATTAAAAAAGCCAATAAAATGGAGCTCTGGGTCCGGATTCTCCTCAGGCTTTCTGTTTACCAGATGGTCTATCTTGACCGTGTTCCTGAAAGGGCCGCTGTTCATGAAGCAGTCGAAATAGCAAAGCGGAAAGGGCACCAGGGAATTGCTTCCCTTGTGAACGGAATACTGCGATCCATACAAAGAGAAGGCTTGCCTTCTTTTGAAGACATTCAGGATCCCGTGCAAAGAACGGCTGTTGCAACAAGCCACCCGCTTTGGCTTGTGGAAAAATGGACAAAGCAATATGGTCTGGAAGAAGCGGGAAAAATGTGCGAAGAAAATTTAAAGGCTCCAAGGCAAACAGCAAGGATCAATAAAACGAAGTACAGTGTTAACGAAGCAATAGAGCTTCTTCAAAAAGAAGGCTTTTCTGCGAGAAGAGGCAGTCTTTCTCCTGACAGCATTATGATGGAAAAAGGAAGCCTTGCATCAAGCACCCTATTTAAAGATGGGGGCGCAACCATTCAGGATGAAAGCTCTTCACTGACAGCAAAGGTTCTCGGCGTGCAGGAAGGTGAAAGTGTTCTGGATGCCTGTGCTGCTCCAGGCGGAAAATCCTCGCATATACTTGAGCTTTTGAATCATAAAGGGCAGCTGATGAGCCTTGACCTTCATCAGCATAAAGTGGAACTTGTGAAGGAGCAGGCAAACCGGCTTGGGTTTGAAAACCTCACTGTGCAGGATCTTGATGCCAGAAAAGCAGGGGAAGTTTTTAATGAGGAAAGCTTTGACAGAATCCTTGTAGATGCCCCGTGCTCCGGATTTGGAGTAATCAAAAGAAAACCAGATATTAAATATGCCAAATCAGCCCGTGATATCCAAAAATTAGCGGCTATTCAGCTGGAAATTCTTCATTCAGTTTCGCCTTTGCTTAAAAAAGGTGGTACACTGGTATATAGTACTTGCACAGTTGACCAGGAAGAAAATCACGCTGTTGCCCAGCAGTTTTTGCAGGATCATCCTGATTATGAATGGGACGAAACAATGACCGGACGGCTGCCGGAAGAAGCGCGCCAATATGCGGAAGCATCAGAGCTGCAGCTTTTGCCGCATTACTTCGGGACCGACGGTTTTTATATAACAAGCTTTAAAAGGAAGGTGTCATTTTGACAACATCAGAAAGAACAGAACGCAAAAAGGCGGCTGCCGTGCAGAAGCCTTCAATTTATTCACTGGAACTTGACGAATTAAAGAGCTGGCTTGAGGAAAAAGGCGAGAAAGCATTCCGTGCAGCTCAAATTTTCGACTGGCTTTATATTAAGCGCGCCTCCTCTTTTGAGGAAATGAGCAATCTGCCAAAGGAATTACGGACTAAGCTTGATGAGGAATTTGTGATCACTCCTCTAAAAACCCTGATACAGCAGACATCAAACGACGGGACAATGAAATTTCTGTTTGAACTGCATGATGGATACTCCATAGAGACAGTCCTGATGCGCCATGAGTACGGCAACTCCATCTGTGTTACCACACAGGTAGGCTGCCGAATCGGCTGTACATTCTGTGCTTCAACACTTGGAGGATTAAAAAGAAACCTGGAAGCAGGAGAAATCGTTTCACAGGTCGTAAAAGTACAGCAGGCCCTTGATCAAACCGGCGAGAGGGTAAGCTCAGTTGTTATTATGGGGATTGGCGAGCCATTCGATAACTATGAAGAAATGCTTTCATTCCTGAAAATCATCAACCATGATAAAGGATTAAACATCGGCGCAAGGCATATCACCGTTTCTACAAGCGGTATTATTCCCAAGATCTATAAATTTGCTGATGAAAAAACACAAATTAACTTCGCTATTTCCCTGCATGCGCCGAATAATGAAATCAGAAGCAAGCTGATGCCGATTAATAAGGCATACAAGCTGCCTGACCTGATGGAAGCTGTAAAGTATTATATCGACAAAACAGGACGCCGCATCAGCTTTGAATACGGCCTGTTCGGCGGAGTGAATGACCAGGTTGAGCACGCCGAAGAACTTGCTGACCTTGTTAAAGATATTAAATGCCATATTAACTTGATTCCAGTTAACTATGTTCCGGAAAGAGATTACGTGCGGACACCAAGAGAACAAATCTTCCGGTTTGAAAAAACGCTGAAAGAACGCGGAGTTAATGTGACGATCCGCCGGGAGCAAGGTCATGATATTGACGCAGCATGCGGCCAGCTCCGTGCCAAGGAGCGCAAAGAAGAGACGAGGTGACGCTAGTGAACACAGCCTTTTTGACAGACAGAGGAAGAGTAAGATCGCATAACGAAGATTGCGTCGGTATTTTTACCCATCATACCGGCGCGGTTTTTGCTGTCATTGCAGACGGAATGGGAGGTCATCTTGCCGGCGAAGTAGCCAGTGAGATGGCCCTTTCCGCCTTTAAAAAAGAATGGAGCGAAACAGAAGAGTTCACATCTCCTGATGAAGCGGAAAGCTGGCTCAAACATCAATCTGCCCAAGTGAACAAGCGGATTTTTGAACACGCTCTCACCCACCCTGAGTGCAAAGGGATGGGAACAACATTTGTCGGCGTTATCTGCACGAACAGCTTTGCTACAATCGGCCATATCGGCGACAGCCGCTGCTATCTGTATAATCTGGATGGCTTTAAACAGCTCACTAACGATCACTCGCTCGTTCATGAACTCGTTAGGTCAGGACAGATTTCGAAAGAAGATGCTGAACACCATCCAAGAAAAAATATCCTCCTTCGTGCACTTGGAACGGAAATGGAGGTGCAGATGGACGTAAAATCTATCTGTGTCGAACCATCGGATAGGATTCTGCTTTGTTCGGACGGTCTGTCAGACAAGCTGAATGATCCACAGCTGCTGGCTATTTTAAAGGACCGCAAATCAGTAAATGAAATTGCTGAAAAGCTGATTGAGGCTGCGAATCAAAACGGAGGGGAAGATAATATCTCTGTTGCCATCATCCAGCTGCCGCCAGACCCCGAAGAGGGTGATGAAGCTTGTTAATCGGTAAAAGAATCAGCGGCCGGTATCAGGTTCTTGAAGTGATAGGCGGAGGCGGGATGGCGAATGTCTATCTGGCTAACGACATCATATTGGAACGGGAAGCGGCTTTAAAGGTTCTTCGGTTTGATTTTGCTGATGATGATTCTTTTATCAGACGCTTCAGGCGGGAGGCTCAGTCAGCGGCCAGCCTTGACCATCCCAATATTGTGAGCATCTATGATGTCGGCGATGAGGACGGCATTTACTACATCGTAATGGAATATGTAGAAGGAACAACGCTGAAACAATACATACAGCAGCATGCGCCGCTCCACCCAAGAGAAGCAATGAACATTATGGAACAGGTCGTATCTGCTATTTCATGTGCCCATGAAAATCAAATAGTTCATAGAGATATCAAGCCGCATAATATTTTAATTGACCATCACGGCAATGTAAAAGTAACCGATTTCGGAATTGCCATGGCACTTAGCTCTGCTACGATTACGCATACGAATTCAGTGCTTGGTTCTGTTCATTACCTGTCTCCCGAGCAGGCAAGAGGCGGTCTTGCAACGAAAAAGTCTGATGTTTATTCCCTTGGCATTGTCCTTTTTGAACTTTTAACAGGAAGGGTTCCTTTTGACGGAGAATCAGCTGTTTCTATTGCACTTAAGCATCTTCAGACTGAAACGCCGTCTGCGAGGAGATGGAATCCAGATATCCCGCAAAGTGTGGAAAATATCATTCTAAAAGCAATGGCAAAAGATCCTTTTAACCGGTATGAGTCAGCAGAGGATATGGAAAAGGACATAAGAACTGCATTTGAACCCCATCGAATTAATGAACCAAAATACCAAGTTCCGGATGACGGGGAAGAAGCAACAAAAGCGATTCCTGTTATTATGGATCCGCTGATTGATAATGAAAAAGGCGATACCATTGTGCATCAGCATCAGCCTCTCCCTGAGGGAAAAAACGCAGCGCCCAAGGACGCAAAAAAAGTCAAAAAGAAAAAGAGAAACAGGTTTGCTGCTTTTATTGTTATTCTGTTCATCGTTCTTGTTCTGGCAGCAGCAGCTGCGTTTACTATTGTTCCGTCACTATTAACCCCGGGTGATAAAGAAGTTCCGAATGTTACCGGGAAAAGCTATGCGGAGGCGGCCAATATCCTTCTTGAAGCAGGCTTTGAAGTGAGAGAGCCGCAATCAATGCCAAGCCAGGATGTGCCTGCAGGCGATGTAGTGAAAACGGATCCGAAAGCAGGGGATTATGAAAAAGAGGGAGCAGCCGTCACCATTTACCAAAGTACAGGAAAGCCGACGGTTGAAATGGATGACTATTCAGGCAGAAACGCTGATACGGTGCAATCCCTGCTTTCAAAAAAGAATTTTAAAAATGTTAAGATAACAGAGGTTTATGATGACCAGGATGAGGGAACAATTATCGAGCAAAATCCTTCTCCAGGCACCCTTGTTGTCCCGGAAGATGATCAAGTAACTCTTACGGTGAGCAAAGGGCCTGAAAAGATTGATCTAAAGGATCTTTCAGGCTATTCCAAAGAAGCGGTGTATTCCTATATAGAAGATGCAAAATTAAGCATCAAGGAAAGCGAAAAATATTCTGATACCGTGCCGAAAGACCAGATCATTTCCCAAAATCCTAAAGGCGGCGCAAAGCTTTCGCAAGGTGATCAGGTGGACGTAGTCTTTTCACAGGGGCCTGAAGAAAAACCGGCCGAAACTGTTGAAAAAGAGATCGAAATACCGTACGAACCTGAGAAGTGGGGCGAGGACGTAACCGTCCAGATTGCCATTAATGATGAAGAGCATAGCATTGACCAAACATATGCCACATATGTCATCAATCAGCCGACAACAAAAAAGATTCAGTTTAAAATCGCGCCAGGAAGCTCGGCTTATTATCAAATTCTCAGCAATGACAGAGTATTAAAAAGTGAAACCATACCATATCCATAAGGAGGGCATGTATGCCACAAGGCAAAATTGTTAAAGCTCTAAGCGGTTTCTATTATGTACTGGACGGTGCAGAATACATTCAGTGCAGAGGCCGGGGGGTTTTCCGCAAGAACAAAATAACCCCGCTTGTAGGAGATGAGGTCGTTTATCAGGCTGAAAATCACAAAGAGGGCTATATACTTGATGTGCTGGACCGGAAAAATGAACTGGTCAGGCCGCCGATATCCAATGTGGATCAGGCAGTACTCGTTTTTTCCGCAGTGGAACCGGCTTTCAGCACATTGCTATTGGACCGCTTTTTGGTTTTAATTGAAGCCAATCACATAGAGCCTGTTATCTGCATCAGCAAAATGGACCTCATTCCGACGGAGGATGCGAGAAATGAAATCCTTTCATTTGCAAAGGATTATGAAACCATGGGCTACAAAGTTTTGCTTACCTCCACAGAAACAATGAACGGCATCAATCAGCTCCTGCCGCTGTTTGAAGGGAAAATATCTGTATTTGCCGGACAGTCCGGTGTTGGGAAAAGCTCCCTGCTGAACGCCCTGAAGCCTGAACTTGAACTGAAAACAAGCGTTATCTCAAGTCATTTGGGGAGGGGGAAGCATACAACAAGGCATGTTGAACTGATCTCTGCAGGGAACGGACTTGTAGCTGACACACCTGGATTCAGCTCGCTTGATTTTACCGATATCGAAGCTGAAGAGCTTTCTTATTGCTTTCCGGAAATGAATGAACGCTCGGAAGATTGCAAATTCAGGGGCTGCACACACGTTTCAGAACCGAAATGCGCTGTGAAAGAAGCTGTGCAGGAAGGGAAAATCAGCAGTTACAGGTATGATCACTATTTAAGCTTTTTAGCTGAAATTAAAGACAGAAAACCGAGATACTAAAAACATATTTTTAAACCCTCTGACTCAAGCTAAGTAATAAAGGAGGGGGTTATGATGTACTCGGAAAAACAGCGAAAAGATATTGAGGAAGCGATTCTATCGGCGATCAGCTTAAGCGATGATCAAACAGAAATTGGACAGCTGGCAGAACTGCTGAACCGCTTCAAATCAGAGAATGCTGGAGCTGACGGTTTCCGCTATGATTATGATGACTCTTCTTCAGGCCAAGGATAACTTCCTTGGCTTTTCCTTAGTTTATTAGAGACAGGGAATCCGAAAGACAAGGGGGCAGCCATGAAAATAATCGGTGTTGTGGCAGGAGGTCCAAGGGATCTCCTGCCTGACTTGAAAAAATATCAGGATCTTGTAACGGAATGGGCTGGTGCTGACAGAGGAGTTGTCTATCTGGCAGATGAAAACATTGCAATGGCGAAAGCACTGGGAGACTTTGATTCCATTTCAAAAGAAGAAAGAGAGGAGCTTGAACAGAAAGGGACAAACCTTTCGATCTATCCCTCTGAAAAAGATAAAACAGATACAGAGCTGGCGCTGGATTGGGCCATTGAGCAAAAACCGGATGAAATCTATCTTTTCGGAACAACAGGCGGCAGACTTGACCATTTGTATGCAAATATATTTCTCTTAATGAAGCAATTTGATGAAGGGGTCCGCATCATTTTGGCAGACAAAAATAATGAAGTAACCTTTTTTAAGGAAGGTTCTTATGAAGTGAGAGAAAGCAGCCATTTTCCTTACCTCTCTTTTATTCCCTTTAAAAGCGATGTAAAGGAGCTGACTCTGGAAGGCTTTAAATACCCGCTGCATAAAAGGTTTGTTCCGTTTGCCTCAACCCTCTGCATAAGCAATGAACTTATTCAGCCAAAAGGTACTTTTTCCTTTAAAAGCGGCATATTAATGATGGTAAGAAGCCGTGATGATTCTTCGCTTCCTTATTGAAGCTATTTACTTCGGAGGCCTGACAGAAAATGAAGCGAACATGCCATTCCGAGTTGAATGATTGAAGGGTTGAGGAGGGAAACGATGAAGTTCTATACAATCAGGCTGCCTAAGTTTCTTGGCGGCATTATAAGGGCGATGCTTGGTTCGTTTAAAAAGGATTAAACGGGGCGGTCCTTAAGCCAAACAGGCTTACGGGCGGTCCTCTTTTTTTTCGGTGCGGAACAGCTAAAGCTGCTTACATGATCGGGCAGGCAAAAAAACTGGCTTTTCCCCTAATAAAAGCACTCTTCCAATTCCAAAGCACGAAAAAACACCCGCCTTAACAAGGGGGTGTTTTTAGTCATTTAGCTATTATACGCGTTCAACTTTCCCGGACTTCAAAGCGCGGGCAGAAACGTATACACGTTTTGGTTTGCCGTTTACAAGGATGCGAACTTTTTGAAGGTTTGCTCCCCATGTGCGTTTGCTAGCGTTCATAGCATGAGAACGAGAGTTGCCGGAACGGGTTTTTTTGCCAGTGATTACACATTTGCGTGCCATAGTATTCCCTCCTAACCATTTAGAACCTGGTCTCGAGTCAAGCTTCACCATTTTTAATAGTGCTCTATTTAAAATGTGGGCTTTGCTCAGCCTATTTTAGAAATCATTCACTGTTCACGTGAGATACTTTAATAATTTATCATATACAGGGCGGGTTTGCAACATAGAATTGCTATCCTTTCAAGAAAAAAACCTTTACAGACATTTGAAGCGTTTCAGGTGTATTATTCTTTAGGCTAGGTGAAAGAAGAATGTTGATTTTATACATCTGTTGATTGGAGTGGAAGGCGGGCGACTCCTGCGGGAGCAGCGGGACAGGTGAGACCCCGCAGGCGCTAAAGCGCCGAGGAGGCTCAAGCGGACCGCCCCGCGGAAAGCGGACGCCTGGAACGGAAATCAACATCCAAATTTAACAGAGCCATTCTTTAAAGAAATTTGCCTTGACACGGATAATTCATTCGTGTTCTATAATAATAGGAATGAAGGGAGTCCGAATATTTGCTCCAGCTTTCAAATATGGCTGGCATATAGTACAATTGCTTTAGCTATAGGCAAAATAATATAGGGGGAATCAGCGTGTCAATCGAATTATCAACAAAGTACGGCCAAATAGATATTTCAAATGATGTCATAGCAACAGTTGCAGGCGGAGCTGCGATCGATTGCTATGGTATTGTCGGAATGGCATCAAAAAATCAAATTAAAGACGGCATTACTGATATCCTGAGAAAAGAAAATTTCAGCAGGGGCGTAATTGTACGCCAGGAGGAAGACCGCATCCATATTGATATGTTTATTATTGTCAGCTACGGAACAAAAATTTCTGAAGTAGCAAGCAATGTACAAAACAAGGTGAAATACATACTGGATCATACAGTCGGACTGTCGGTAGACTCCGTTAATATTTTTGTTCAGGGTGTTCGTGTAGCGAACCCGTAGTTAGGAGGAATTCTATTGTCTATCACAACAATTGACGGAAAGCGTTTTGCTCAAATGGTTTCTCAAGGAGCCAGCTTGCTTTCTGTAAACGCCAAAGTAGTGGATGCACTGAATGTTTTCCCGGTCCCAGATGGTGATACCGGCACAAATATGAATCTTTCGATGACCTCTGGCGCAAAAGAGGTACAGACCAATACTCAAGCGCATATTGGAAAAGTCGGAATAGCTCTTTCACGCGGTCTATTAATGGGTGCGCGCGGCAATTCCGGCGTTATTCTTTCCCAGCTGTTCAGAGGGTTTGCCAAATCAATTGAAACAAAGGAAACAATCGGTGCAGAAGAGTTTGCAAAGGCTTTTCAGGCAGGCGTTGACACAGCGTATAAAGCAGTCATGAAGCCTGTTGAGGGAACCATCCTTACCGTTGCCAAAGATGCTGCGAAAAAAGCAGTTGAAGCAGCAAAAACGGAAACAGATCTTGTGAAAGTCATGACAGCTGTTGTGGAAGAAGCTCATGCTTCCCTGAACAGAACGCCTGATTTGCTTCCGGTTCTGAAGGAAGTAGGAGTTGTGGACAGCGGCGGCCAGGGCCTCGTATATGTATATGAAGGTTTTCTTGCTGAACTGAAAGGCGAAAAAGTTGCAGGCACTCCGTCTGTTCCGCCCATGTCAGAGCTGGTCAATGCAGAGCACCACAAAAACGCTCAAAGCCATATGAACACAGAAGACATTGAATATGGCTACTGTACAGAATTTATGGTGAGGTTTGAAGAAGGGAAACAGCCTTTTTCTGAAGAAAATTTCAGGCAGGAATTGAGCAAGCACGGAGATTCTCTTCTTGTTGTTTCAGACGATGATCTCGTGAAGGTTCACATCCATGCTGAATATCCTGGCGACGTGTTAAGCTATGGCCAGAAGTACGGAAGCTTAATCAATATGAAGATTGAAAATATGCGCCAGCAGCACACAAGCCTTGTCGGCGAAAGCAGGAGCAAGCAGGGTGAACCGAAGAAAGAAAAGCAGAAATATGGCGTTATTGCTGTATCTATGGGACAGGGCATAGCTGAGCTCTTTAAAAGCATCGGAGTCGATGAGGTCATTGAAGGCGGCCAGACAATGAACCCAAGTACAGAGGATATCGTTTCTTCCATAAAGAGCGTTAACGCTGATCACGTGATCATTCTTCCGAACAACTCGAATATCGTGATGGCAGCCAACCAGGCTGCATCAGTTGTAGAGAACAATGTGATCGTGATCCCTTCTAAAACTGTACCGCAGGGCATGGCAGCCATGCTTGCCTTTAACCCTGAAGACGATGCGGAGCAAACAGAAAAAGCGCTGAATGAAGCTCTGAAACATGTAAAATCAGGTCAGATCACATATGCTGTCAGAGATACTCAGATTGACGGACTTGATATTGCGAAAAACGATTTCATGGGCATTTCAGACGGTAAAATTGTAACAAAAGGCAGTACACAGATAGAAGCAGCAAGAAATTTGCTTGATTTAATGATGTCGGATGAAGATGAAATCTTGACGATCCTGTGCGGAGAAGATGCAAAACAGGATGAGACGGATGAACTTGCCGCTTACATCGAAGAAAAGTTTCCAGATGCAGAGCTTGAGATCCACAGAGGAGATCAGCCTCTCTATTCTTATATCTTTTCAATCGAATAAGAAAAAAATAGAAGGGTTCAAGCCCTTCTATTTTCATGCTTTGATTCTCAAAAGGCATTGGTTTCTGGTAAGATAGTGAGGGGAATCTTTGTTCTGCTGATGCAAGTCCTCAAGTATTATTTTTGAAAACAGCACAGAACAATATGCTATAGAACAGGGGGAGAAATAAGAGATGAAATATCGCAGTGTTTTTGATATTATCGGGCCGGTCATGATTGGGCCTTCCAGCTCGCATACAGCAGGTGCTGCCAGAATAGGCAGAGTGGCGAGAAGCCTGTTTGGAAGAGAGCCAAAGTGGGCTTCCATCTCATTTTACGGTTCTTTTGCAAAAACATACAAGGGGCATGGTACAGATGTAGCTATCGTCGGCGGCCTGCTTGATTTTGACACATATGATGAGAGAATTAAAGTGTCTTTAAAGCTCGCTGAAGAAAAAGGGATTAAGGTTACGTTTATTGAAGAGGAAACGCTTACAGATCATCCAAATACGGCAAGGGTTATCATTGGAGATGATCAGGGGCAGCTTGAGCTCGTCGGTATTTCAATCGGCGGGGGAAAAATAGAAATCACAGAACTGAACGGGTTTGAGCTTAAGCTTTCAGGCAGCCATCCTGCTATTTTGATTATGCATAATGACCGGTTTGGAGCTATTGCAGCTGTAGCCAATGTGTTGGCAAAGCATGAGATCAATATCGGCCATATGGAAGTTTCCAGAAAAGAGGCCGGAAAACTGGCCCTTATGACAATAGAGGTGGACCAGAATATCGAAAATTCGGTTCTTGAAGAGATGAAAACGCTGCCAAATATATTGCAAGTCACAAAAATTGCAGATTAAAGGAGGGGCTAATCCATGTTCCGCAATGTTGCAGAGCTAGTTGAGCTGGCAGAGAGCCAGAATATCAAAATATCTGAAGTGATGATCCGCCAGGAGATGAAAGTCCGCGGACAAACGAGAGAACAAGTGATCAGTGCCATGGACCAAAATTTAACTGTCATGGAAGAGGCGATTGAGAAAGGCCTGAAAGGTGTGCATTCTTTATCGGGTTTAACCGGCGGAGATGCTGTTCTTATGCAGGAATACATTAAAAAAGGAAAGTTCCTTTCAGGACAAACAGTGCTTGACGCCGTCAGCAAGGCGGTGGCGACAAATGAAGTGAATGCCGCTATGGGCACGATTTGTGCGACCCCTACAGCAGGTTCAGCAGGCGTTGTGCCAGGCACCTTGTTTGCCGTAAAAGAAAAGCTCGATCCAACGAGAGATGAAATGATTGAATTTTTATTTACAGCCGGCGCTTTCGGCTTTGTTGTTGCAAATAATGCTTCTATTTCAGGTGCGGCAGGAGGCTGTCAGGCTGAAGTAGGCTCAGCGAGCGGAATGGCGGCAGGCGCAATTGTAGAAATGGCCGGCGGGACGCCTTCCCAGTCAGCAGAGGCTATGGCGATCACTCTGAAGAATATGCTGGGGCTTGTCTGCGATCCTGTTGCAGGCCTTGTGGAAGTGCCTTGCGTGAAGCGGAATGCGATGGGAGCGGCGAATGCAATGGTAGCAGCTGATATGGCCCTTGCCGGCATTACAAGCCGTATTCCTTGCGACGAGGTGATTGATGCCATGTTTAAAATTGGGCAGTCCATGCCATCTGCCCTGCGAGAAACAGCACAGGGAGGGTTGGCGGCAACCCCGACAGGCAGAGAGCTGGAAGCGAAAATTTTCGGGGTGTCGCTCGGTAAAAGTGAAGAATAGCAGACTAAACGAAAGCGTTAAGGCGATAAAAGGAATTGGCGAAGAATCTGCAGAGCTTCTGTCTGAAATGGGCATTCATACAATAAGCGATTTACTCGAATATGTTCCATACAGGTATGATGATTTCCAATTAAGAGATCTTGCAGAAGTTAAGCATGATGAAAGAGTGACAGCAGAGGGGAAGGTTCACAGCGAACCTTCTCTTGCCTATTATGGGAAAAAACGTTCAAGGCTGACAGTCAGAATTCTTGTAGGGAATGTGCTTGTTTCAGCCGTTTTTTTCAACAGGCCCTATTATAAAAATAAACTGCAAATTAATGATATCGTCACTGTCTCAGGCAAATGGGACAAGCACAGGCAGACGATTAATGCGACAGACATCACCTTCGGGCCTCATAAATCCAGTCAGGATCTTGAACCGGTTTATTCGGTAAAAGGGAAGCTGACAGTGAAAATGATGAGGAAATACGTCAGCCAGGCTTTAAAGGATTATTTGGAAGAAGTAAAGGAAATCCTGCCTCCCGGGATGCTTGATGAGTACCGGCTCATGAAAAGGCAGTCTGCATTGCGAACGGTCCATCTCCCGGCAGACCGCGAAGAATTAAAGCAGGCGAGACGCAGGTTTGTTTATGAGGAATTTCTGCTGTTTCAGCTGAAAATGCAGAGCTTGCGGAAAATTCAGCGGGAACAGTCAAAAGGTGTTATTCATTCTTACTCGGAAAGCTTGCTTAATCAATATATAAAATTGCTGCCGTTCCCATTAACTAATGCCCAGCAAAGGACGGTCGGCGAAATCCTGAATGATTTGAAATCACCATACAGAATGAACCGTCTTCTGCAGGGTGACGTGGGGTCAGGAAAAACCGTTGTGGCGTCCATTGCCATGTATGCGGCGCACCTCTCAGGCTGCCAGTCAGCCTTAATGGTCCCGACTGAAATTCTAGCAGAACAGCACGCTGTTTCCCTTGCAGGGCTTTTTGAAGGAACAGGGGCAAAGGTTGAGCTGCTGACAGGCTCTGTAAAAGGCAAAAGGCGGAGAGAGCTGCTTGAAAGGCTGGAAAAAGGAGATATTCATATTTTAGTAGGGACACATGCCTTGATTCAGGATGATGTGAACTTTCAAAAATTAGGTCTTGTCATTACGGATGAGCAGCATCGTTTTGGAGTAGGCCAAAGAAAGATTTTACGGGAAAAAGGGGAAAATCCGGACGTATTGTTTATGACGGCCACTCCGATCCCTAGAACGCTTGCTATCACAGTATTCGGGGAAATGGATGTTTCAATTATTGATGAACTGCCTGCTGGAAGAAAGAAAATAGAAACCTATTGGGTGAAGCACGAGCTCCTGCACCGGATACTGGATTTTATCGAGAAGGAAATAAAAGCAGGCAGGCAGGCATATGTGATCTGTCCGCTTATCGAGGAGTCAGATAAGCTTGATGTTCAGAATGCACTTGATGTGCATGCGATGCTTTTCCATCATTTTCAGGGCAAAGCGTCTGTCGGGCTGATGCATGGAAGGCTGCCAAGCGATGAAAAAGACCATATCATGAGAGAATTCAGCAGCGGCGATGTTGATATTCTCGTTTCCACAACAGTTGTTGAAGTGGGAGTGAATGTGCCGAATGCAAGCATTATGGTCATCTATGATGCCGACAGGTTCGGACTTTCTCAGCTGCACCAGCTGAGAGGCCGCGTCGGAAGGGGTTCAAGCCAGTCGTACTGTGTTCTTCTTGCTGATCCTAAATCAGAGACAGGGAAGGAACGGATGAAAATTATGACAGAAACAAACGATGGCTTCGTTGTTTCTGAAAAGGATCTTGAACTCAGAGGCCCTGGTGACTTTTTCGGCAGAAAGCAGAGCGGCTTGCCTGAATTTAAAGTCGCGGATATGGTTCATGACTACCGGGCGCTTGAAACGGCAAGAAATGATGCCCAAAAGCTGGTTGAATCAAGGGCATTTTGGGAAGAAGAACAGTATGCCGCCTTACGGGAGTACTTGAAAAACACCGGGGTTTTGGAAGGCGAAAAGCTCGATTAAACCGGAGTTGCTCCTTTGACTAACAGCTGAACATGAAGGCTGATTTCCTGTGCAGGCGTCCGCTTTTTTGCGGACGCAGCCTTTCAGTTTTTTAAAAACCGCGGGCGCTGCTGCTTGCACTCCTGCCAAAGAGACTATATACTACCTTTAGTACCTAGTCTTAAGAGTTCGGAAGGTGTCCTAAAGGATGAAGAGAAATAAAAAAGACCGTCAATCATTGCTGAAGGAAACGATATTGGCTACACCCTTTATTACGGATGAAGAGCTGGCAGAAAAATTCGAGGTCAGCATTCAGACGATTCGCCTTGACCGCATGGAACTAAGCATCCCGGA
Organism: Metabacillus kandeliae; assembly: GCF_021166585.1. Lineage (GTDB taxonomy): Bacteria > Bacillota > Bacilli > Bacillales > Bacillaceae > Metabacillus_B > Metabacillus_B kandeliae. The sequence continues at coordinate 1,217,461 of NZ_JAJOZE010000001.1, read as the reverse complement.
GTTAAGAGAGCGGATTAAGCACGTAGCAGAGGCTTCAATGGAGGATGAAATCAAATCTCTTCCAATTGAGGAAGTGATCGGGGATATCATCGATCTCGAGCTTGACCGTTCTGCAATTTCAATCATGGAAATCAAAAAGGAACATGTTTTTAAAAGAAACCAGATCGCGAGGGGCCATCACTTGTTTGCACAGGCGAACTCGCTGGCTGTTGCGGTGATTGATAATGAACTTGCTCTGACGGCAAAAGCCAATATTGTTTTTGCCAGGCAGGTCAAAGAAAGTGAGCGGGTTGTGGCAAAAGCAAAGGTGAAGCAGGTTGACAAGAGCAAAGGCCGCACAACAGTTGAAGTGAACAGCTATGTTGGACAGGAGCTTGTCTTCTCAGGTGTTTTTGAAATGTACCGATCTTACTAACGATAAATGAAGGGCTGAAGCAAAATGAAAATTGTAATGGACGCAATGGGGGGAGACAATGCCCCGCAAGCAATTGTGGAAGGCGCAATAAAAGCAGCAGAAGCTTTTTCAGATCTTGAAATTACCCTTGTTGGAAAAGAAGAAGAAATTAACCGGCATTTAAAAGCAAATGACAGAATTAAAGTGATACATACTGATGAAATCATTGAGCCTGACGACGAACCGGTCCGGGCCGTTAGAAGAAAAAAGAATGCCTCAATGGTCATGATGGCCAATGAAGTAAAGGAAGGAAGAGCAGATGCCTGTATTGCAGCAGGAAATACAGGGGCTTTAATGACAGCGGGACTGCTCCTTGTCGGAAGAATTGAAGGAATAGAGAGGCCTGCTCTCGCGCCGACGCTTCCGACAATGGACGGAAAAGGCTTTTTAATGCTTGATGTTGGAGCGAATATTGATGCTAAACCGGAACATTTGCTTCAATACGGCATCATGGGTTCGATTTACGCTGAAAAAGTAAGGGGCGTTTCTTCCCCCCGAATCGGCCTTTTGAACGTCGGTACAGAAGAGAAAAAAGGAAATGAACTGACAAAGCAGGCCTTCCTTCTTCTAAAGCAGTCAGGCTTAAATTTTATCGGCAATGTGGAAGCCAGAGACTTATTGGAAGGCGCTGCAGACGTTGTGGTAACTGACGGATTTACAGGGAATGTGACGCTGAAAACGATCGAAGGCACAGCTCTTTCCGTTTTCGGGATGCTGAAGGGCGCCCTTACGAAAAACCTGAAGTCAAAGCTTGCCGCTGCGGTTCTGAAACCGCAGCTGAAAGGAATCAAGCAGGTGATGGACTATTCAGAGTATGGCGGTGCAGGCCTATTTGGTCTGAAGGCGCCAGTCATCAAAGCTCACGGTTCCTCTGATGCCAATGCGGTTTACAATGCAGTGAGGCAGACGAGAGAAATGGTCCAGTTCTCTGTGGCTCAAACCATTTTTGAAACCATCGAACAAAATAGAAAACAAGAAAATAGATAGGAGACCAGAAAATGAGCAAAATAGCTTTTTTATTCCCCGGACAGGGATCTCAGACCATCGGCATGGGCAAGGAAGTATATGAACACTCTGCTGATGCAAAAGCGATTATAGACAAGGCTGATGAAAAATTAGGGCTGGATTTGAAAGCTCTCATGTTCAACGGCCCTGAAGAAGAGTTAACGATTACATATAATGCACAGCCGGCACTTCTGACATCAAGCATTGCTGTTTTAAAAGCATTCGAAAAAGCCGGCATCAAGCCGGATTACACCGCAGGCCACAGCCTTGGAGAATATACGGCATTAGTTGCGGCAGATGTGCTGTCATTTGAGGATGGCGTTCATGCTGTCAGAAAACGCGGCGAATTTATGGATGAAGCAGTGCCTGCTGGAGCCGGTGCAATGGCTGCTGTTATGGGTATGGAAGCAGATGCATTGGAAGCAGTTGTAAAAGAAGTATCAGAAGGCGGAAATTCTGTACAGCTGGCAAATCTGAACTGTCCTGGCCAAATCGTGATTTCCGGTACGGCAGAAGGCGTTAAAAAGGCGTCAGAGCTTGCAAAGGAAAAAGGCGCGAAAAGAGCTATTCCTCTAAATGTCAGCGGTCCTTTTCATTCTGAACTGATGAAGCCTGCAGCTGAAAAACTCGGCAGGATTCTTGATGAATGCGAGATTAGAAATGCAGCCGTTCCAGTCATCAGCAACGTGTCAGGAAAGCCTGTAACAGATGCCGGGGAAATCAAGCAGAAGCTGATTGAACAGCTCTATTCCCCTGTGCGCTGGGAACAGTCCATCCGTACGCTGATTGATGCAGGGGTCACTGTTTTTGTGGAAATCGGACCAGGAAAAGTGCTGTCAGGATTAGTAAGAAAAATCGACCGCAGTGTTCAAACGATCTCTGTTTCTGATATGGAGTCAATTGAAGCTGCAGTAACTGCTTTGAAGGGAGAATAAGCGATGCTGGAAAATAAAATTGCGCTTGTAACAGGAGGCTCAAGAGGAATCGGAAGGGCGATTGCTCTTGACCTGGCAAAGCACGGAGCAAAGGTAGCAGTAAATTATGCGGGCAGTGAAGCGAAAGCAAACGAAACAGTTGAGATGATCAAGGCTGCGGGCGGTGAAGCTTTCTCAGTTAAAGCTGATGTGTCAGACAGTGAAGCTGTGAAGGACATGCTGAAGGAAGTAACAGACCGTTTTGGCGGAATTGATATTCTTGTCAACAATGCTGGGATTACGCGCGATAATCTGCTCATGCGGATGAAAGAAGATGAGTGGAATGATGTTATTAATACGAATCTAAAGGGTGTTTTTCTCTGCACAAAGGCAGTGACAAGACAAATGATGAAGCAGCGGGCAGGCAGAATCATTAACATTGCTTCAATTGTAGGTGTCAGCGGGAACGCTGGGCAGGCAAATTATGTTGCTGCAAAAGCAGGAGTCATCGGTCTGACGAAAACCACGGCAAAAGAGCTTTCTTCCAGAAATATTACGGTCAATGCTGTGGCACCTGGATTTATTACAACTGAAATGACAGATAAGCTTGAGGATTCCGTTAAGGATGACATGCTGAAGCAGATCCCTCTTGGCAAACTGGGAGATCCGCAGGATGTCGCAGATATTGTAACGTTTTTAGCCTCTGAGAAAAGCCGCTACATGACAGGACAAACGCTGCATGTAGATGGCGGAATGGTCATGTAGAAGCTTCTGTCTTCCTTTTTATTCCTGACTATAGCGGACGCCTGAAACGGAAAACAACATTTTTACAAGGGGAACTGGTTTTTTTAGATAAGATCAACTATAATACTTTGAGGGGAGGTGAATTGCTATGGCAGACGTACTAGAACGTGTGACTAAGATCGTTATTGATCGTCTTGGTGTGGAAGAAGCTCAAGTGAAACCTGAGGCATCATTTAAGGATGATCTTGGCGCTGATTCCCTTGATGTAGTTGAGCTTGTAATGGAGCTTGAAGACGAATTCGATATGGAAATTTCTGATGAAGAAGCAGAAAAAATCGCAACAGTCGGTGACGCTGTTAACTACATACAAAGCCAACAATAATGGCAGAATGAAGTCCCGTATTCTTGCGGGGCTTTATCCCTTTTATCAAGGAATTAAAAAATAGAGACAAACTTGTGCTGGGTAGATGATGGAGGTTGTTATGCAAAAGCATACGAATTTTAAAGAGAGAAGGGCTTTTTTGAAGAAGGCCGAGGAATTCAAACAGTTTCAGAAGATGATGGATATTCATTTTCAAAATGAAAAGCTGCTTCATCAAGCTTTTACCCATTCATCGTATGTGAATGAGCATCGGAAAAAGCCTTATGAGGATAATGAGAGGCTTGAATTTTTAGGAGACGCTGTACTGGAGCTGACCGTATCGCAATACCTTTACGCCAAGTATCCGACCATGAGCGAAGGAGATTTAACGAAGCTCAGGGCAGCCATCGTATGCGAGCCTTCCCTTGTTTCTTTTGCCAACGAGCTTTCTTTCGGGAATTATATTCTGCTCGGAAAAGGCGAAGAAATGACAGGAGGAAGAGCAAGGCCAGCCTTGCTCGCGGATGTTTTCGAAGCTTTTATCGGTGCTCTGTATTTGGATCAGGGTCTTCAGCCGGTCGTTTCCTTTTTGGAAAAAGCCGTTTTTCCAAAAATCAACGAAGGTGCTTTTTCTCATGTGATGGATTTTAAAAGCCAGCTTCAAGAACTGGTTCAGCGCGATGGAAAGGGGCCGCTGGAGTACAAAATACTTCAGGAAAAAGGCCCTGCACACAGCAGGGAGTTTGTCGCAACTGTTTCACTGCATGGATCCATACTTGGAACAGGAGTGGGACGCTCCAAAAAAGAGGCAGAACAGCATGCAGCACAAGAGGCGCTAACCGTGCTTCAGCCTAAATAGCTGAATTTTTAGAGCTGATTACCAAAGGCCTGATAAGCTTTTGGGATCAGCTTTTTTTAATAGGCAAAAAAGCGCCTTGCCCATCACGGACCAAGATGGTTTGGCAAGCGGGATTCAATAGAAAGCAAAGTTTAATGAAAAGGGCAGAAAACAAAGGTTTTCTTTTATTCCCTTGCCTGTTCAGCTTCAGAAATATGATAAAATATTTAAGAATTTATAGAAAGTAAGGAGGATCATGATGTTCCTCAAACGTCTTGACATCTTAGGGTTTAAATCATTCGCAGAGCGGGTGAGTGTTGATTTTGTGCAAGGGGTAACCGCAGTAGTGGGTCCCAATGGAAGCGGGAAAAGCAATATTACGGATGCAGTCAGGTGGGTTCTTGGCGAGCAGTCTGCCAAATCACTGCGCGGCGCCAAAATGGAAGATATCATCTTTGCGGGAAGCGATTCCCGAAAAGGATTAAATATTGCAGAAGTTACATTAACACTCGATAACAGTGATCAGTTTCTGCCCATTGATTATCACGAAGTCGGTGTAACGAGAAGGGTTTACCGGTCAGGTGACAGTGAATTTTATATCAATGGCCAGTCATGCAGGCTGAAGGATATTATTGACCTGTTTCTTGATTCCGGGCTTGGGAAAGAAGCCTTTTCTATCATCAGCCAGGGCAAAGTGGAGGAAATCCTCAGCAGCAAAGCGGAAGAAAGAAGAAGCATTTTTGAAGAAGCGGCAGGCGTATTGAAGTATAAAAACCGCAAAAAAAAGGCAGAGTCCAAGCTGACAGAAACGCAGGACAACCTGAACAGAGTAGAAGATATTCTGCATGAGCTGCAGGGCCAGGTAGAGCCGCTGAAAATCCAGGCATCCATGGCCAAAGACTACCTGGAGAAAAAAGAAGAGCTTGAGCAAATCGAGGTTGCGCTTACCGTCCACGAAATTGAAGAGCTCCATAAAAAATGGGAAGAGCTATCAGACAGCGTTGAAAAAGGAAAGCTTCGGGACGAGGAATTTTCAGAAGGCGTCAAGCGAAAAGAAGAGGAGATTCAAGAAACAAAAAGCAGGCTTCAATACATGGATGAGTCCATTCATGATCTTCAGCAGGCACTTCTGCTTGCGAGCGAAGAACTTGAAAAGCTCGAAGGCAGAAAAGAAGTTTTAAAAGAACGGAAGAAAAATGCCCAGCAGAACAGAGAGCAGCTTGAAAAGCTGATTATTGAGCTGGGAGAAAAAACGGCGCTTCAAAAGAAAGAAAAAATTGAGCTTGAAGCCCAGCTCGCTGATTTAACAAGTGCAGTAAAAGAGTTAAGGAAACAGCTGAAGGAGAAAGAGGCGGCTTTTAAATCCCACGATTTTAACATTGAGGAAGAAATTGAGCGGCTGAAAAGCGAGTATTTTGAGCTGTTAAACAGCCAGACCTCTGCCAGAAACGAGATCTCTTATATAGAAGATCAAATGAGGCAGCAGACAAGGCGGACAAACAGGATGGCTGACTCAAATACGAAATACTTATCTGAAAGAAAGCAGCTGGAAGAACAGAAAACCAAATTGGATGCCAGGCATTCGGTCATTGATCAGCAGCTTTCAGAATATATTGCGAGTTTTAGAGATATCCAGGCGAAACTTGAAAACTCCCAGAACACATACCGCAAAAGGGAGACTGCCCTCTATCAGGCTTACCAGTTTCTTCAGCAGGCAAAAGCAAGAAAGGAAATGCTTGAAGCCATGCAGGGAGATTATGCCGGGTTTTACCAGGGGGTCAAAGAAATATTAAAAGTGCGGGACCGCATGGAAGGCATTCATGGAGCCATTGCAGAGCTCCTTACAGCAGAAAAGAAATATGAAACAGCGATTGAAATATCTCTTGGAGCCTCTGCCCAGCATATCGTGACAGAAAATGAAGGAGCCGCAAGAAGCGCTATTGCCTTTCTAAAAAAGAATTCCTATGGCAGGGCGACCTTTTTGCCGCTGAGTGTTATTAAAAACAGAAAATTGTCTGATTCTGACCGGAAATTGATTGAAACGCATCCTGCATTTATCGGCATCGCCTCAGAGCTAGTGAAATACAGCCCTGAATACAGCCATATTATCGGCAATCTGCTTGGCACAGTTATTGTGACAAGTGATTTAAAAGGTGCAAATGAGCTGGCAAAGCTGATCAGCTACCGCTATCGCCTTGTCACACTCGAAGGCGACATCGTGAATGCAGGCGGATCGATGACAGGCGGCGCAGTGAAGCAAAAAAACAATTCTCTGATCGGGAGAAACCGCGAGCTTGATACAGCTGCACAGCAGCTTGCCGAAATGGAACAGAAAACAGCAGAGCTTGAGGGGAATGTAAAAAAATTAAAAGAACAGATTGTTCAGCAGGAAAAACAGCTGGAGGAACTCCGTCAAAAAGGGGAAAAGCTCCGCAATGAAGAAAACGCTGTAAAGACTGAGCGTAAAGAGCTGGAATGGAACGAAAAAACGATCAATAACCACCTGGCGCTTTATGATACGGAGAAATCCGCTTATGAAGAAGAAGCGTCACAGATGACGGAAAGAATACAAGGTCTGAAGAAAAAAACGGAAGATATTCATTCCAAGCTCAGCGTCTTAGATGAAGAGATAAAGACCCGCACTGCCTGGAAAACATCTCAGCAAAGTTCAAAAGAGGAATTGCAGCAGGCTATCACAGATTTGAAAGTTATTCTGGCCGGCAAGCAGCAGGCACTTGAAAATCAAACAGAAAAAATGGAAAGAATGACTAATGAACTGGCAGAAAATGCGGCGAGGCTTTCGGAAACGAAAGAAGATCTTTCATTTTTAGCAAGCGAGGCGACGTCCAATTCCTCAGGCGAGGAGCAGCTGGAAGAAGCGGCTGTTCAAAAGCAGCAAGATAAGCAAAGGAAGATTGAACTGATCGCAAATGGAAGAAAAGACAGGCAGGAATGCCAGGCGAAGCTTGAGGAGATGGAGCTTGAACTGAAAGAGCTGAACCGGATCTGGAAAGTGCGCCAGGACGCGCTGCGGAGTGAAGAAGTCAGGCTGAACAGGCTTGATGTAGAGCTGGATAACCGCCTGAATCATTTGAGAGAGGAATATTTGCTTTCATTTGAAGGGGCAAAGGAAAAATACACATTAAGCATCCCAGCAAAGGATGCAGAGAAAAAAGTGAAGCTGATCAAGCGCGCAATTGAGGAGCTTGGCACTGTGAACCTCGGCGCTATTGATGAGTATGAACGGGTTTCAGAGAGATACGGGTTCTTATCAGGGCAGCAGACTGACTTGCTTGAAGCAAAACAAACGCTTCACCTTGTGATAGATGAGATGGATGAGGAAATGAAGCGCCGTTTCATTACAACCTTCAACCAAATCCGCTCGCATTTTGAAACTGTTTTTCAAGCGCTTTTTGGAGGAGGAAGGGCAGAGCTCAGATTAACTGATCCAGCCGATCTTTTAAATACCGGCGTGGATATAGTCGCACAGCCTCCAGGCAAGAAGCTGCAGAACCTTGGATTGCTATCAGGGGGAGAAAGAGCGCTGACAGCGATTGCGCTGCTTTTCTCCATATTGAAAGTACGGCCTGTGCCGTTTTGTATACTGGATGAAGTGGAAGCAGCACTCGATGAAGCGAACGTTCACAGATTTGCCCAGTATTTAAAGCAGTTCAGCCGGGAAACGCAGTTTATTGTCATCACACACCGCAAAGGAACAATGGAGGAAGCTGATGTGCTGTACGGCGTCACCATGCAGGAATCCGGTGTGTCCAAGCTTGTATCAGTGAGGATGGAAGAAACGAAAGAAATGATTAACGCCTAGCCAGAAAGGACAGAAAAGATGAGCTTTTTTAAAAAATTAAAAGAAAACCTTACAAAGCAAACAGACTCTGTATCTTCTAAATTCCGGGATGGTCTCAGTAAAACGAGAAACAACTTTTCTGAAAGAGTAAATGATCTTGTCTCCCGTTACAGAAAAGTAGACGAAGAGTTTTTTGAAGATCTCGAAGAATTGCTGATCAGCGCTGACGTCGGCTTTAATACCGTTATGCTTCTGATTGATGAACTGAGAGATGAAGTGAAGCGGAAAAATATTCAGGATCCGGAAGAAGTCAGAGATGTTATCTCGGAGAAATTGGTGGAGATTTATGAAGGCGGCCAAGAAGATTCTTCAAAGCTTAACATTGAAGAAGGCAGGCTGAATATCATTTTGTTCGTAGGAGTAAACGGCGTCGGCAAAACAACCACGATCGGAAAACTCGCTCATCAATTTAAGTCAGAAGGAAAAAAGGTCGTTCTTGCCGCAGGAGACACTTTCCGTGCCGGTGCGATTGAACAGCTTGAAGTATGGGGCGAAAGAGCAGGAGTGGACGTGATCAAGCACTCAGCAGGATCAGATCCCGCAGCTGTCATGTATGATGCTGTACAGTCAGCAAAAGCGCGCAAAGCAGATATTCTCCTGTGCGATACAGCCGGTAGACTTCAGAATAAAGTGAATTTGATGAAAGAACTCGAAAAAGTAAAGCGGGTCATTGAAAAAGAATTGCCTGGCGCTCCGCATGAGGTGCTGCTTGTCCTTGATGCGACAACAGGCCAAAATGCCATGGCACAGGCAAAGCAATTTTCAGAAGTAACAAATGTTACGGGCATTGTGCTCACAAAGCTTGACGGAACAGCAAAAGGCGGAATTGTGCTGGCAATCAGAAATGAATTAAAGCTGCCGGTCAAGCTGGTCGGCCTCGGCGAAAAGATGGACGATCTTCAGCCATTCCAGGCAGAACAATATGTGTATGGACTGTTTGCAGATCTTATAGAGAAAGCTTAGGAAGCTTGAAAAACCGAAATGTCTGAGACTGGACTTTCGGTTTTTTCTTGTATGTGGGTATCTGGGCTGAACGAGCCGCTTGCGCTTTTCATGGTGTCCAGCTCTTGCCGCTAGCCCCTCGAGGTCATAAGCCGATCAGCCAGGGAAAGGAAAAATCGCCTTTCCCCGGCTGATCGTCTTATGCTTGTCGGGGCTGAACGAGCGGCCTCCGCTTTTCTGTGTGTCCAGCTCCAGCGGCTAGCCCCTCGAGTCGCTTCACAAAAATCCAAAAAGTCAAAACCGGACTTTTCGGATTTTTGCTCCAGCGCTTGTCGGGGCTGAACGAGCCGCTTCCGCTTTTCTGTGTGTCCAGCTCCAGCGGCTAGCCCCTCGAGTCGCTTCGGAAAATCCCAAAAAGTCTAAGACCGGACTTTTCGGGATTTTCCTCCAGCGCTTGTCGGGGCTGAACGAACCGCTTGCGCTTTTCTTGGTCGTCAAGAAAAAAACTTGACATGTGTTTTGGGAGAGAGTAGACTATGGATTTGTAAAGGCAATTCACTTAACATGAGGGGGAAGATGCTTTGATATTGGAAAAGACAATGAGAATGAATTATCTCTTTGATTTTTATCAGTCGCTTCTCACCCCGAAGCAAAAAAGCTATATGTCTTATTATTATCTGGACGATTACTCACTGGGTGAAATTGCTGAAGAATACAATGTTAGCCGGCAGGCTGTCTATGATAATATAAAACGGACGGAAGCAATGCTGGAACAATATGAGCAAAAGCTTCTATTGCTTCAAAAATTTCAGGAGCGCTCTCTTCTTATAGAACAGCTTAAGTCTCTTGCTGAAGCATCTGATAAAAAAGTTCAGACGCTGACTCTGCTTGAAGCGCTTGAGAAATTGGATTAGGGAGGCGATGCCGGGTGGCATTTGAAGGATTGTCCGAAAGACTGCAGAATACCATTAGCAAAATCCGGGGCAAAGGCAAAGTAAACGAAGCGGATGTAAAGGAAATGATGCGCGAAGTGCGCCTAGCCCTTCTTGAAGCAGACGTTAACTTTAAAGTGGTAAAGGATTTTGTCAAGCGTGTAAGCGAACGGGCAGTTGGCCAGGAAGTCATGAAAAGCCTGACGCCGGGACAGCAGGTCATCAAGGTGGTTCAGGATGAACTCACCCAGCTGATGGGCGGAGAGCAGAGCCAGATTGCAACGGCGAAAAGGCCGCCTACTGTCATCATGATGGTCGGTCTGCAAGGTGCAGGTAAAACAACCACTTCCGGCAAGCTTGCGAATTTGCTCCGCAAAAAGCATAATCGCCAGCCGATGCTTGTCGCAGCGGATATATACCGTCCTGCGGCCATTAAACAGCTGGAAACGCTCGGAAAGCAATTAAATATGCCGGTTTTTTCTCTTGGCGACCAGGTAAGCCCTGTTGAAATAGCCAGGCAGGCGATTGAAAAGGCAAAGGAAGAGCATTGCGACTACGTGCTGATCGATACGGCCGGACGTCTTCATATTGATGAAGATTTAATGGACGAATTGAAGCAGGTGAAAGAAGTGGCAAGCCCTGACGAGATTTTCCTTGTAGTCGATGCCATGACAGGACAGGATGCTGTGAATGTTGCGCAGAGCTTTAATGAACAGCTCGGCCTCACAGGAGCCATTTTAACAAAGCTTGACGGAGATACACGGGGCGGTGCAGCTCTGTCAATCCGTGCGGTAACAGGAACTCCTGTTAAATTTGCCGGCCTCGGTGAAAAGCTTGATGCAATCGAGCCTTTCCATCCAGAAAGAATGGCTTCCAGAATTCTTGGGATGGGCGATGTGCTGACTCTTATTGAAAAAGCACAGGCCAATGTCGATGCAGACAAAGCGAAAGAGCTGGAACAAAAAATGCGCACAATGAGCTTTACCTTTGATGATTTCCTCGAACAGCTGGGACAGGTGAAAAGCATGGGGCCGCTTGATGAGCTGCTTGGCATGTTTCCTGGAGCAGGCAAGATGAAGGGTCTGAAAAACGTTCAGGTTGATGAAAAGCAGATCAGCCACGTGGAGGCCATCATCCGTTCGATGACTAAAACAGAAAAAGAAAAACCAGAGATCATCAATGCGGGCAGAAGAAAGCGGATTGCAAAGGGAAGCGGGACAACCGTTCCTGAAGTCAACCGTCTTTTAAAGCAGTTTGAAGACATGAAAAAAATGATGAAACAGATGACAAATATGACCAAAGGCAAGAAAAAAGGTCCTATGAAATTCCCTTTTATGTAACATTTTTAGTGTGTTAAGAAAAAACACTTTACAAACAAAGATAACATTGATAATATACTATCTTGTGAACTATTCTCGGAGGTGCTTTAAATGGCAGTTAAAATTCGTTTAAAACGTATGGGAGCAAAAAAATCTCCTTTCTATCGTATTGTTGTTGCAGATTCCCGTTCTCCTCGTGACGGACGTTTCATTGAAACAGTTGGAACTTACAACCCGGTTGCAAAGCCAGCTGAAGTAAAAATCAATGAAGAGCTAGCACTTAAATGGCTTCAAAATGGTGCGAAACCATCTGACACAGTGCGCAACCTTTTCTCTAACGAAGGAATTATGGAAAAATTCCACGTTGCGAAAAACACGAAGTAAAACTGAATGGAAAACATTCAACAGTTAATCGAGACGATTGTCAGAGCCCTTGTTGATTTCCCCGAAGACGTGAAAGTAACAGCAGAAGACCGCGATCATCAGATCGCCTATCAGCTGACTGTAAACAAAACAGATATCGGCAAAGTTATTGGCAAACAGGGAAGGGTTGCAAAAGCAATCCGGACTGTTGTCTACGCGGCAGGATCACAGTCATCAAAGCGTATTTTGCTTGAAATAAACGATTAACTTGAAAAAAGGGCGGGGGAAACCTCCCCTTTTTTTTATAAGATCAAAATGGATAGCTCTTCTTAGATAGCTGATTTCAGAAGTTGAAGTATCCAGCTCTAGCCGTTAACCCAAAAGTCTAAGAACAAGACTTTTCGGTTTTTTCCTCCAGCGCTTGTCGGGGCTAAACGAGCGGCTTGCGCTTTTCTAATTGTCCAGCTCCAGCCGCTAGCCCCTCGAGTCGCTTCGAAAAATCCCCAAAAGTCAAAGATCAGACTTTTCGTGATTTTCCTCCAGCGCTTGTCGGGGCTGAACGAGCGGCTTGCGCTTTTCTTCAGTTCCGTTTTATTGCAGCCCCTTTTGTTAAAAAACATGCTAAAATGGCAATAATGCTAAAGCAGAAGCGAACGGCTGTCCGTTCTGGTGCTCTGTGCAGCCATATGAAAGACAAGCAGCCTTTTGAATAGGAAAGGGTGGGTTGCAATGAAAATTTTGCAGCAAGTCTCTGTGAAACAAATACTGACGGAAAAAAGCAAACAGTCTCTTTTAGAAAGCTTTACGGCAAAAATGGAACAGGCTCAAAGAGAATGCGATCAGCTTACATTTCAGCTGAAAAAGCTGGAAAAGACGATTATCAGCAATGAAATGCGGCAGCAGTACAAGAAAGAAATTGAAAAACGCAAAGATAAGCTGAAAATACTCAGTTTTCAAATAGAGCAGGTGCATACCCTGCCCCTTGGCAGCGAATTAAAGGAAAGAGAAGTTCAAGCGCTTGTTGAGGTAAAGGTCGGCGATAACTGGGAGGAATTCCTGGAGGACCGGACCATACTGATTACAGACGGCATTGTGACAGAAATACGCTGAGGTGAAAAGAATGGCAGAAAAATGGTTTAATGTTGGCAAAATCGTCAACACGCATGGCGTGCGAGGCGAAGTCAGAGTTGTTTCTATTACTGACTTTGCATCTGAACGCTATCAAAAAGGAAAAAAACTATTTATTTTTGAAGAAAAATCACAGAATCCCCTTGAAGTTGTGATTGCTTCGCATCGTTCCCATAAGTCCTTTGATTTGCTGACCTTCGAAGAATTCCACTCAATTAATGAGGTAGAGCATTTGAAGGGTTCGATTATAAAAGTGCCTGAATCCGAGCTTCAAAGCCTGCAGGATGATGAGTTCTATTTTCACGAAATCATCGGCTGCAAGGTGCTGACAGAGGACGGCGAAGAAATTGGAACCGTCAGGGAGATTTTGACTCCCGGGGCAAATGATGTCTGGGTAGTTAAGCGGAACAGAAAAAAGGATGCTCTGATCCCGTACATAGATTCGATTGTTAAAAAAGTCGATATTAAAGAGAAAACCATTATCATCAACTTGATGGAAGGATTGCTGGATGAATGAAAATTGATTTTCTGACTCTTTTTCCTGAAATGTTCAGCGGTGTGCTCGGTTCCTCCATTATGAAAAAGGCACAGGAAAAACAGGCTGTTGATTTCCGTGTGGTCAATTTCAGGGATTATGCAGAAGGAAAGCATCAGACAGTCGATGATTATCCGTATGGAGGCGGAGCAGGGATGGTTCTGAAGCCTCAGCCTGTATTTGATGCAGTGAACGCCATTAAAGAAGAAGCTGCAGCCAAGCCGCGGATTATCCTCGTGTGCCCGCAGGGTGAACGGTACTCGCAGGGCCTTGCGGAAGAGCTGTCAAAAGAAGAGCATCTTGTTCTGATCAGCGGCCACTACGAAGGCTATGATGAGCGGATCAGGGAGCATTTGGCAACAGATGAGATTTCAATCGGAGATTTTGTCCTGACTGGCGGAGAGCTTGCCTCAATGGTGATCGCAGACAGTGTAGTAAGGCTCCTTCCAGGGGTTCTTGGAAATGAAGATTCACCTGTTCTCGACTCTTTCAGTTCAGGCCTGCTTGAGCACCCCCATTATACGAGGCCTGCCGAGTACAAAGGGTTAAAGGTCCCGGAGACATTGCTTTCAGGCAATCACAGATTAATTGACGAATGGCGCATGAAGGAGTCACTCAGAAGGACTTTTTTGCGCCGCCCGGATCTTTTGGACAGCTATCCTTTAGACGAAAAACAAAAAAGATGGCTTGATGAAATAAAGGCAGAAGAAAATAAATAAATAGTTGAAAAGATAGCTTGTCCTCTATTGCAGCCGGCATTATGATATGGTATGATGTCTCTTGTGGTTTGCAGTATGGGTTTAAATCCAGTGCAAATCTTTTAAAAAGATGTTCCGCTGCATGAATGTAAAGTAATGTAATGAGCATCTGTTGGAAGGAGTTGAAAACGATGCAAAAATTAATCGAAGATATCACAAAAGAACAGCTAAGAAGCGATCTTCCTACTTTCCGTCCTGGTGATACTGTCCGTGTTCACGTTAAAGTTGTTGAGGGAACACGCGAACGTGTACAGGTATACGAAGGTGTTGTGATTAAGCGTCGTGGCGGTGGAATCAGCGAAACATTCACAGTCCGTAAAGTTTCTTACGGAGTTGGAGTTGAGCGTGCATTCCCAGTGCATACACCGAAAATTGCGAAGCTTGAAGTAATTCGCCGCGGTAAAGTACGCCGTGCGAAGCTTTACTACTTGCGTGAGCTGCGCGGTAAAAAAGCACGTATTAAAGAAATCCGATAAAAGCAAGAAAGAGCTTGTTATCATAACAAGCTCTTTTTTATACGTCTATTCAGGCTCTTTTCTTAGTTTTTGTCATAAGAAATGAGAAATAATAAAGATTAAGAAAAAAGCCGGGATCGGCAGCAGAAAGAAGGTGTTGACTGTGACCATTCAATGGTTTCCGGGCCATATGGCCAAAGCGAGAAGACAGGTTACGGAAAAACTGAAGCTGATAGATATTGTTCTGGAATTGGTAGATGCAAGAGTGCCGCTTTCGTCAAGAAACCCGATGATTGATGAAATAGTAAATAACAAGCCGCGGCTTGTTCTATTAAATAAAGCAGATATGGCAGACAAGACTGTAACAAAAGAGTGGATGAAATACTTTAAAAACAAAGGCATTACCGCTCTTCCGATTGATTCGCAATCAGGTACAGGCATAAAGGATATTCTCCCGGCCTGCAAGCTGATTCTGAAAGAAAAGTTTGATAAAATGGCAGCAAAAGGGATCCGTCCAAGAGCTGTGCGCGCTCTTATTATCGGAATCCCGAATGTTGGAAAATCAACGCTGATTAACAGGCTTGCGAAAAAGAACATTGCCCAGACAGGAGACAGGCCTGGTGTAACAAAAGCCCAGCAATGGGTGAAGGTAGGGAAAGAAATGGAGCTACTGGATACACCGGGAATACTGTGGCCTAAATTCGAGGACGAAATGGTCGGATATAAGCTCGCTGCAACAGGAGCGATAAAGGACACCATTCTGAATCTCCAGGATATTACCGTTTTTGCTCTCCGCTTTTTAAAGGAGCACTACCCAGAGCGTCTCAAGGACCGCTACGGGCTTGAAGAAATCCCGGAGGATATTGTCCTGCTTTTTGACGAAATCGGCAAGAGAAGGGGCTGCATGATGTCTGGCGGCTATATTGACTACGATAAAACAGCTGAGCTGATTCTTCGTGAGATGCGCACGGTTAAACTTGGACCGCTGACATTTGAAGCTCCGGAGCCTGTTTCTGCAGAGATATAATGCTGCAGGGCAGTAAACCTTTAGCCGGGAAGGCTTTGAATAATGTATGAAGGTGTCTCTTTTGAGACGCCTTTTTTGGTGGGTGGGACTTCTGACTGAACTGCTTCTGCAGTGGACAGCTGGTAGTCATTCTTTTAAAAAACCTATATTAAAGAAGAATGTTGATTATTATGCATTGATCTACGTTCCAGGCGGGAGACTCCTGCGGGAGCAGCGGGACAGGTGAGACCCCGCATGCGCTTAAGCGCAGAGGAGGCTCACCGCCCGCCCCGCGGAAAGCGGACGCCTGCAACGGAAATCAACAGCCAAATTTATGAGAGCCATTAAACCTAACACGGATTTATTCACCTTGCCTGATCTTGACATAATAGCAATAGATACATATATGCTTTAAAATAGAGCTCTTCAGAAAACATATGAAATTGACGATAAAGTAGGTAGAATACATGAAAAACAGGGCAACAGCCAAAGAACTGAAAGAATTATTAAAAAATGTTTCTTCAATAAGCGATCCTCTTATTCAGGATTGCCTGAAGGACGAACGGAAGGCTGTTCAGCAGCTTGCAAAGGGCTGGATCAGGCTGCATAAGCAGGAGCAAAAATGGAAGCAGCAGTTTGAACAGATGTCTGTTTTTGAAAAAGAAGCGAGAGAAAAAGGGTTCCTGCATATTGCAGGCATTGATGAAGCGGGAAGGGGACCGATTGCAGGCCCAGTTGTTGCAGCTGCTGTCATTCTGCCGAAAGATTTTGTCCTCTTTGGACTGACAGATTCAAAACAGCTCGCAAAAGCTAAAAGAGAGCAATTTTATGACATCATTGTCCGGGAAGCAGAAGCATACGGCATTGGTGTGGTTTCTGAGAGAGAAATCGATGAAATCAATATTTATCAGGCTGCCAAAAGCGCAATGATGCAGGCAGTGCGCCATTTGAATAAGGAGCCGGATATGCTTTTGATAGATGCCATGGAGCTTCCGGCTGAAATGAAGCAGGAATCATTAATAAAAGGTGATGCAAGAAGCATATCCATTGCTGCTGCCTCAGTACTGGCAAAGGTAACACGGGACCGCCTAATGGAGGAAATCGCGATGAAATACCCCGAGTATGGCTTCCAGAATCATATGGGTTACGGAACGAAAGAACATCTGTCTGCCATTGCCCAGTACGGGATTACTGTCCATCACAGGAGAAGCTTTGCTCCAGTCAGGCTGTATGCAGAGGAAAAGGAGGCTTAAATGACACGATGAATGGGATTGAGAGCTTGCGCCTGCCGATTAGAATAGACGCGGCTGTGCAGACCCCTTCAGAAAAGGGAGGCCTATTGCCTGGAAAGGTGCTGAAGCTGTTCCCCGATCAAACAGCTCTTCTTCAAATAGGACAGGAGACACTGACTGCGAAAGTAGAATCTCCCCTGAAGCTTAACCATCAATATTTGCTGAAGATCGCAGAGCAAAGGCCGGGCGAAGCACCTGTTTATAAAGTGATAAAGGAATTGACTGGGGAGGCTTCTGATAAAGAACTGGCATCTGCTGTACTTGCCGCAGAGAAAGTTCCGAAAAACCCCTCTTCTGAAAGAATTGCAGAATGGCTTCTTAAAAACAATCTGCCCCTCAGGAGTGACGAAGTAAAGAGTGCTGCAGCATGGATTTTAAAGCTTCCGTCTGAAAAAAGAGAGAATGCATTCAAAGCAGTTGAATTGGGGTTTAAGCTTCAGCTTCCTGCTGAGGAAGGCGTGTTCCGTTCGCTGCTGGAAGCGATGGATGAAGAGCCGATGCTGAAAAAATTATCAGATCTCTATCATTCTTTGCCAAACAGTGAAGGCGATAGCAATGTAGAGGGGAGACTCCGGTCTGCTATTAAAGAAATTTTAACTCCTGCTGCTTTTATGAAAAATTCCGATAGAAAGAGTACTTCGGAATTTGTGCAATTGGAAAGCACGGCCGGAAGAAAGGCCGAACAAGAGGCGCCTGCAGCCCCTGGAGCTGCTCCAAAACAGGAGAATACTCAAGCGGCTGTCACCCGGAATATCGAACGCACTCCGCCTGCAGGAAACACTTCAGATGCTGTGAAGCTTCCAGCTGCTGCTGTACAGGCAGAAGCAGCCGGACAAAACGAAAAAAAGGGAGATTCTTCCCTGCCTTCCCTGGCGTCCGGAACACTTGTAAAAGAACTTTTTACACATGTATCCCGCTTGCTTGGAAGAAAAGAAGAGGCAATGATGCTGAACCTGCTGAAAAATGGGATCCAGCCGGAAACAGCTAAGAGCGGAGCATTGAAGCCGCTCCTGATAGAAGCTGCAAAAATATCGGAAAACATGGATGTAAAGGACAAAGCCGATCAGCTTGTCCACAGGCTGAATGGATTCTCCATTCTTCAGCAGGAAAATGGACCCCTGATGACGCAATGGCTGCAGATTCCGATCCAGGATCCAGCTTTAAAAAGCGATCTTACTGTTAAATGGGAGATGAGAAAAAAGACCGGCGGAAAAATTGATCCGGCTTTTTGCCGCATTCTTCTTTTCGCAGAGCTTGATAGATTAAAAGAAACAGCTGTAGATATTGCCATTGTCAATAAGGTTATATCCATCAGCGTCCACAATGATACGCCTGGTCTGGACCGGGTTTCTGCGGTCCTTGCAGATGAACTGAAACAGCATTTAACAAGCCTGGGGCTTTCCCTGTCCTATGTAAAAATAGTTTCCGGTTCTGCTGTCAAAACGTTTCAAAGCGCTGTTTCTGAAGCAGCAGAAGCATCCCTGCATAAAGGAGTGGATTTGAAAATATGAACCTAAAAAAAGCAGTGGCGCTGAAATATGCAGAAGGCAGGGACAAAGCGCCGGCAGTGGCTGCCAAAGGATCAGGGCTTGTAGCAGAAGCGATTATTGAAAAGGCCATGGAGCATGCTGTGCCGGTTCAGGAAGATCCTTCGCTTGTCA
Source organism: Metabacillus kandeliae (assembly GCF_021166585.1). Lineage (GTDB taxonomy): Bacteria > Bacillota > Bacilli > Bacillales > Bacillaceae > Metabacillus_B > Metabacillus_B kandeliae. Next base: position 1,198,892 of record NZ_JAJOZE010000001.1, on the reverse strand, counting down.
CCCTGCTGGAAAAGCTCGAAATACAAGAGGAAATTCCGGAAGAGCTGTATCAGGCTGTAGCGGAAATATTTGCGTTTATTTATAAAATGGAAAACAGCCTGCCGTGAAGAAAATGGCGGGCTCCATATTGTTCAGATTTTATGTTCGCAATAAAATGATCTTCTTTGAAAATTGAGAATACTTAGAAGCATTTTACTATTTTTTGCGGAATGCTAGACAAGGAATCAACTATTCTATAAAATGAAAGCGCAGTCTAATTTTCCGATACATAGGTTAGGAGGATGGGAAATGAATATCCATGAGTACCAGGGGAAAGAAATCCTCAGAAAATACGGGGTTGCTGTACCAAATGGTAAAGTGGCTTTTACAGTAGATGAAGCTGTTGAGGCAGCAAAATCGCTCGGCACAAGCGTAACCGTTGTTAAAGCGCAGATCCATGCAGGCGGACGCGGCAAAGCCGGCGGGGTAAAAGTAGCAAAAAATCTTGATGATGTGCGTACATATGCCGAAGAGATTTTAGGCAAAACACTCATCACCCACCAGACAGGCCCTGAGGGCAAGGAAGTAAAGCGTCTTCTTGTTGAAGAAGGATGCGATATTAAAAAAGAATATTATATTGGCCTAGTTTTAGACCGTGCTACTTCAAGTGTTGTTTTAATGGCATCTGAAGAAGGCGGTACAGAAATTGAAGAAGTTGCGGAGAAAACACCTGAAAAAATCTTCCGCGAAAATATTGATCCGGCGATCGGACTGCAGCCGTATCAAGCCAGAAGAATTGCATTTAACATTAACATTCCGCGCGAACTGATCGGACAGGCTGCGAAATTCATGCTGAGCCTTTACACGGCATTTATTGAAAAAGACTGCTCTATCGCTGAAATTAATCCGCTCGTTGTTACTGGCGACGGCAAAGTAATGGCTCTTGATGCGAAATTAAACTTTGATGCAAACGCGCTGTACCGCCAAAAAGACGTTTTGGAGTACCGCGATCTTGAAGAAGAGGATGCTAAAGAAATTGAAGCGTCCAAATATGACTTGAGCTACATTTCCCTTGATGGAAATATCGGCTGTATGGTTAATGGTGCCGGCCTTGCTATGGCAACGATGGATATCATTAAATTTTACGGCGGAGATCCGGCCAACTTCCTTGATGTTGGGGGCGGCGCTACAGCAGAGAAAGTAACAGAAGCTTTCAAAATCATTCTTTCCGACCAAAATGTTAAAGGAATTTTCGTTAATATTTTCGGCGGAATCATGAAGTGCGATATCATTGCATCTGGTGTAGTAGAAGCAACAAAACAGGTTGGTCTTGAAATCCCGCTTGTTGTCCGCTTGGAAGGGACAAATGTGGAGCTCGGCAAAAAAATTCTTAACGAATCCGGTTTGAACATCACGTCCGCTGAATCAATGGCTGACGGTGCTGAAAAAATCGTTTCTTTAGTGAAGTAAGAAAGGCAGGGGACACAAATGAGCGTATTTATTAACAAAGATACAAAAGTATTGGTACAGGGTATTACTGGTTCTACTGCTTTGTTCCACACAAAGCAAATGCTTGAATACGGCACGAAAATTGTGGGAGGAACTACTCCGGGCAAAGGCGGTACAGAGGTGGAAGGCGTTCCTGTATTCAATACAGTACAGGAAGCTGTCAAAACTACTGGTGCTACAGCATCTGTCATTTATGTTCCTGCTCCGTTTGCTGCTGATGCGATCATTGAAGCAGTTGATGCGGAACTGGACCTTGTCATTTGCATTACAGAGCATATTCCAGTACTGGATATGGTAAAAGTTAAGCGTTTCATGGAAGGCAAGAAAACAAGGCTCGTAGGACCGAACTGTCCTGGCGTTATTACGCCTGATGAGTGCAAAATCGGCATCATGCCGGGCTACATTCATACAAAAGGCCATGTTGGCGTTGTTTCCCGATCCGGAACGCTTACATATGAAGCCGTTCATCAGCTTTCACAGTCAGGAGTCGGCCAGTCTACAGCTGTCGGAATCGGCGGAGACCCTGTAAACGGAACGAACTTCATTGATGTTCTAAAAGCGTTTAATGAAGATCCTGACACGTATGCGGTCATTATGATCGGTGAAATCGGCGGTACAGCTGAAGAAGAAGCAGCACAATGGGTGCGTGACAACATGACAAAGCCTGTTGTAGGCTTTATCGGAGGGCAAACTGCACCTCCAGGAAAGCGCATGGGTCATGCAGGCGCGATTATTTCCGGCGGAAAAGGCACAGCTGCTGAAAAAATTAAAACAATGAACGAGTGCGGCATTAAAGTAGCAGAAACTCCATCAGTTATGGGAGAAACACTTATCTCTGTATTGAAGGAACAAGGTATCTACGATAAATGCAAAACGCACTAATATAATAGAAGGGACGGGTCTATACCCGTTCCTTTCCTTCTTTTATCCCTCTTATTTTAAAACCCCTGACTTAGAAAGGAATGAACACTGTATTGAAAACCTTCAGGCAATCTCTGCTCCGCCTCTCCAGGTGCAGAGGAATGACAGCCAAATCCATTCACTCCCTCTTACTCCTTGATCCTCTTCTCCAATCTCTCTTTTCCCTGAAGGAAAATGATCTTTTCTTCAACCGCATTTTAAATAAAAAACAAATTCCTTCCTTTTTAAATGACCTGCATTCAGAAAATATTGATGCATGCTTTTCAGAATACGAGCAAAAAGGAATTTTTGCTGTCACTTTGGCTGATCCTGATTATCCTTCTTTGCTGAAGAAGATCTACCACTGCCCTCCTGTGTTATATGGGGCAGGGAAAAGAGAATTACTGAGCTGCCGGAAGAAAATCAGCATTGTTGGCACAAGGGTTCCGACTGAAGAAGGTAGGAAAGCGGCAGAACTGCTTGTTCCGGCTCTCACAGAGTCAGGATGGGTGATTGTAAGCGGCCTTGCCAAAGGAATTGATGCCATGGCCCATGAGCTTGCAATTGGCACTGGAGGAAGGGGGATCGGCGTTATTGGAGGAGGCTTTTGGCATTTATATCCTGCATCAAGCAGGAAGCTTGCCAAATCGATGATGAAAGAGCATCTTCTCTTATCAGAGTACGCCCCTGAAACAGCGCCGGAAAGATGGCACTTTCCTGCCAGAAACCGTATTATAGCTGGACTTTCTTACGGCACTCTTGTTATTCAGGCCAAGCTTTCCAGCGGGTCGCTCATTACTGCTCATCAGGCTCTTGAGGAGGGAAGAGAAGTTTTCGCCGTTCCCGGACCGATTCATCTTGAGCAATCTAAAGGGGTTAACAAGCTCATACAGGACGGTGCAAAGCTCGTTATGAAAGCATCTGATGTGGATGATGAATTTCCCTTTTTGGAGAAGAAAGGCAGCTTCAGGCAATTTACTGTTTGACAAATGATGTTTAGATATTTAATAATAGTGGAGATTTAACAACAGAAACAGCCGGAAATGCCGAACAGCTTTATTTCCTTTTTTGTGAGCAGCTGAAGAGGCAATGATTTATTATCCGAAAACATTTACCTTAACCGCTTTCAAAGGAAAATTAACCTTTACTGAATAAATAACTGTTTGTTCATTTAAATAATGGGCAATAAAAGAGACAGAACAGAGAGAGATCACCTCTTAAGGGGGACATGAAAATGTCAGACTACTTAGTTATCGTGGAATCACCTGCTAAGGCAAAAACAATTGAGCGCTACCTTGGTAAAAAATACAAAGTAAAAGCTTCTATGGGCCATGTTCGCGATTTGCCGAAAAGCCAGATTGGCGTAGACGTGGAAAAAAACTTTGAACCGAAATATATTACCATCAGGGGCAAAGGCTCTGTTATGAAAGAATTAAAGTCAGCGGCTAAAAAAGCCAAAAAAGTTTTTCTCGCAGCTGACCCGGATCGCGAGGGAGAAGCGATTGCCTGGCATCTTGCTCATAGCCTTGATCTTGATGCTCATTCTGACTGCAGGGTTGTTTTTAATGAAATTACAAAGGATGCGATAAAAGAATCGTTTAAGCATCCGAGATCCATCAACATGGATTTAGTAGACGCCCAGCAGGCAAGAAGAGTGCTTGACAGGCTTGTCGGATATAAAATCAGTCCGCTGCTTTGGAAGAAAGTAAAAAAAGGGCTGAGTGCAGGCCGTGTGCAATCAGTAGCGGTCAGGCTGATTATCGACAGAGAAAAAGAAATTAAAGAGTTTAAGCCTGAAGAATACTGGACGATTGATGGCCAGTTTTTAAAAGGCAAAGATCAATTTGAAGGCTCCTTTTACGGCTTAAATGGCAAAAAAACAGAGCTGAAAACAGAAGAAGATGTAAAAGAGGTTCAAAAGCAGCTGCAGGGAAATTCGTTTCAGGTTGCGTCAGTTTCTAAAAAGGAGAGAAGGCGCAATCCGGCTCTTCCTTTTACAACCTCCACTCTTCAGCAGGAAGCAGCCAGAAAATTAAACTTCAGAGCGAAGAAAACGATGATGATTGCCCAGCAATTATATGAAGGAATTGATCTAGGCAAGGACGGAACTGTCGGATTAATTACTTATATGAGAACTGACTCTACAAGAATTTCAGAAACAGCGCAGAATGAAGCAGCAGCCTACATCGAAGAGACTTACGGAAAAGAATATGTCTCACAAGCTAAAAAAGAAGCTAAGAAAAATGCAAATGCACAGGATGCCCATGAAGCGATCCGTCCAACATCTACTTTGCGCGATCCTGCTTCTTTAAAAGAACATTTGAGCAGGGACCAGCTGAGATTATACAAGCTGATCTGGGAACGGTTTACCTCAAGCCAAATGACGCCTGCTGTTCTGGATACGATGAGCGTTGATCTTAATAACAATGGTGTTATTTTCAGAGCAACCGGATCAAAAATTAAATTTCCAGGCTTCATGAAGGTGTATGTTGAAGGCACAGATGACCAGCAGGAAGAAAAGAATAAGATGCTTCCTGATCTTAAAGAAGGCGATGAAGTCTTTTCTAAAGATGTTGAGCCTGCCCAGCATTTTACCCAGCCGCCGCCGCGATACACAGAGGCCCGGCTTGTAAAAACGTTGGAAGAACTCGGCATCGGCCGCCCTTCCACATATGCGCCAACCCTTGATACGATTCAAAAAAGAGGCTATGTTTCTCTTGATAACAAACGGTTTGTTCCAACAGAGCTCGGAGAGATTGTTCTTGAGCTGATCGTGGAATTCTTCCCTGAGATCATTGATGTTGATTTTACAGTAAAAATGGAAAACAGCCTTGATGAAGTAGAAGATGGAAAAATTCAATGGGTCAGCATTATCGATGACTTTTATAAAGATTTTTCTGTTCGCCTTACAAAAGCAGAGGCAGAAATGGAAGAAATCGAGATCAAGGACGAACCTGCTGGAGTTGACTGTGAAGAGTGCGGAAACCCGATGGTCATCAAAATGGGGCGGTTTGGCAAGTTCATGGCATGCTCAAACTTTCCGGACTGCAGAAATACCAAGCCGATTACAAAAGAAATCGGCGTAAAATGTCCGAAATGCCATGAAGGCAACGTTGTCGAAAGAAAAACAAAGAAACGGCGCATTTTCTATGGCTGTGACAGATTCCCTGAATGCGATTTCCTTTCCTGGGATAAACCAATCGCAAGACAGTGCCCTCGATGCGAATCAATGCTTGTTGAGAAAAAGCTGAAAAAAGGGAATCAAATACAATGTATGAATTGCGATTATAAAGAAGAGCAGCAAAAGTAACGGTGAGCGAATCTTGCTCACCTGTTTTACTTTCAAAAATGAGATTCTGTCATCATGACGAACAATTACGGGAGGATAAAGGTTTATGACACAACAAGCAGTAAACGTAGTAGGTGCAGGGCTTGCCGGGAGCGAGGCAGCCTGGCAGCTCGCTAAAAGAGGCATTAAGGTTAACCTTTTTGAGATGAGGCCTGTAAAGCAGACGCCTGCCCATCATACAGATAAATTTGCAGAGCTTGTCTGCTCAAATTCTCTTAGAGGGAACAGCCTCACCAATGCAGTAGGTGTTTTAAAAGAAGAAATGAGAACACTTGACTCTGTTATTATCCGTTCTGCAGATGATTGCGCTGTTCCTGCCGGAGGCGCGCTTGCGGTGGACAGGCATGAATTCGCGGGACTGGTAACGGACAGAGTTAAAAATCATCCAAACGTGACGGTCATTAACGAAGAGGTTTCTGAATTCCCCGAAGGGCCAACGATTATCGCAACAGGTCCTCTTACATCAAAGGCACTTTCTGAAAAACTGCAGTCTCTGACAGGGGAAGATTACCTGTATTTTTACGATGCGGCAGCACCGATTATTGAAAAAGAAAGCATTGACCTTGAGAAAGTCTACTTGAAATCAAGGTATGACAAAGGAGAAGCTGCCTACCTGAACTGCCCGATGACAGAGGAAGAATTTGAAGCCTTCTACGAAGCACTAGTACAGGCAGAAACTGTGCCGCTCAAAGAATTTGAGAAAGAAATTTATTTTGAGGGCTGCATGCCGATCGAAGTAATGGGACAGCGAGGCAAGAAAACGATGCTGTTTGGTCCAATGAAGCCTGTGGGACTTGAAGATCCAAAGACAGGCAAGCGCCCATATGCTGTTGTGCAGCTGAGACAGGATGATGCAGCTGGTACGCTGTATAACATTGTTGGATTTCAGACACATTTGAAATGGGGAGCCCAAAAGGAAGTCATCAGACTGATCCCGGGTCTTGAGAATGCAGAAATCGTCCGTTACGGCGTCATGCACAGAAATACCTTCATAAACTCTCCGCGGCTTTTATTGCCGACCTATCAGTACAAAGAGAGAGAAGACTTGTTTTTTGCCGGGCAGATGACAGGTGTGGAAGGATATGTTGAATCTGCAGCATCAGGACTGCTTGCCGGTTTGAACGCTGCTCATTATGTACTGGGCAAAGAGCTTGTCACCATGCCTTCTGAAACTGCAATGGGAAGCATGGCGCGTTATATTACAACGGCGAATCCCGAAAACTTCCAGCCAATGAATGCGAATTTCGGTATTTTTCCAGAGCTTCCAGAGCGGATTAAGAGCAAAAAAGAACGCTATGAAGCATACGCTAACAGAGCGCTTGAAACAATTCAAAAAATTTCGAAAAAACTATAGAAAGCATTTGCAAGGGCTGCTGAAGGTGTGATACCATTTAGTAGCCCTTGTGAGGTGTTAATATGGAAAATGTTAAGAATTATTTAAATTTGTTCGTAGATTATTTACAAATTGAAAAAAATTACTCACAATATACAATTGTGAATTACATTGCTGACATTGAAGATTTGGCAGCTTTTTTAATGGAAGAAGGCATCCCTTCTTTTAAAGAAGTCACCTATCAGGATACAAGGCTGTACTTGACAAACTTACATAAAAAACAATTTGCCAGAAAAACGATCTCCCGAAAAATTTCTTCGATCAGGAGCTTCTATAAGTTCTTGAACAGAGAGAAAATAGTTTCAGAAAATCCTTTTGCGCTTGTCTCGCTTCCGAAAAAAGAATATCGGATTCCAAAGTTTCTTTTTCCGGAAGATATCAATACTCTTTTTGAAGCGCCTGATGTTACAAAGCCGCTTGGCCAGAGAAACAAGGCTCTATTAGAGGTGCTTTATGCAACAGGAATAAGAGTAAGCGAATGCGCCGGCCTGAAATTGACAGACCTTGACCTTTTTACAGGAACTATTCTTGTGACGGGAAAAGGCAGCAAGCAGCGCTATGTGCCTTTCGGCAGCTATGCACAGGATGCACTTGAAGCTTATTTGGAGGATGGAAGAAAAAAACTGGCAGAAAAATCAGCAGATACAGGCTATGTATTTGTTAATCATCGGGGCGGACCGCTTACAGCAAGAGGCATCAGACACATCTTAAATGAATTGATCAAGCAGTCATCCCTGACGCTGAAGCTTCATCCTCATATGTTCCGGCATACTTTTGCCACACACCTTCTAAATGAAGGAGCAGATTTAAGAAGTGTACAGGAGCTTTTGGGACATGAACATCTTTCATCTACACAGGTTTATACCCATGTGTCGAAAGAACAGCTCAGAAAAACTTATATGTCCCATCACCCTCGAGCATAAATAAAGGCAGGAATATTAATTTGCAGGCTGCCTCACATAAAGGCTGCTTGTTTAAAGGAGAGAAAATGGATGTCTGAACAAGCATCGCAATTTCACGCAACCACTATTTTTGCCATTAAGCATAAAGGCGGCAATGCGATGGCCGGCGACGGCCAGGTTACGCTCGGCAACGCAGTGGTGATGAAGCACACAGCAAAAAAAGTCAGAAAAATTTTCAATGGCAGGGTGATTGCTGGATTTGCCGGTTCGGTAGCAGATGCATTCACTCTTTTTGAAATGTTTGAAGGAAGGCTTGAGGAGTATAACGGCAATCTTCAAAGAGCTGCTGTTGAACTCGCAAAAGAATGGCGCAGTGATAAGGTGCTGCGGCGCCTTGAAGCAATGCTGATTGTGATGAACGAAACAGACCTTCTGCTAGTATCCGGAACAGGGGAAGTGATTGAGCCTGATGATGGCATCCTTGCTATTGGTTCGGGCGGGAACTACGCTCTTTCAGCGGGAAGAGCATTAAAAAAATACAGCGGTGAACAGCTTGAAGCACGGGATATTGCGAGAGCTGCTTTGGAAATTGCCGGAGAGATTTGCGTTTATACCAATTCAAATATCATTGTTGAAGAGCTGTAAGGAGAGGATGATCGGAATGAATAATCAATTAACTCCGCGTCAGATTGTTGAACGGCTTGATCAGTATATTGTTGGGCAGACCGAGGCTAAAAAAGCCGTTGCCGTTGCACTCCGCAACCGTTATCGCCGCACATTGCTCGGGGGGTCTTTAAGGGATGAAGTGGTGCCGAAGAACATCCTCATGATCGGACCTACAGGTGTCGGAAAAACCGAAATAGCCAGGAGAATGGCGAAGCTTGTCGGGGCGCCTTTTGTAAAAGTGGAAGCAACAAAATTCACAGAAGTCGGATATGTAGGCCGCGATGTGGAATCGATGGTCAGAGACCTGGCTGAAACATCCATTAGACTAGTAAAAGAAGAAAAAATGGCTGATGTAAAGGGGCCTGCTGAAGAGTACGCCAACAGAAGGCTAGTTGAGCTTCTTGTGCCGGGAAGCAAAAAAGCGCCAAATTACAAAAATCCGCTGGAAATGCTTTTTGGCGGAGGCCAGGGTCAGGAAAGCGAAGAGCAGCCTGCTGAAGAGCCGTCTGTTGAAGAAAACAGAAAACGCATGGCTCACAAGCTAGCGCTTGGCGAGCTTGAAGACCATTATGTAACAGTTGAGGTTGAGGAGCAGCAGCCATCTATGTTTGATATGCTCCAAGGTTCGGGAATGGAACAGATGGGCATGAATATGCAGGATGCTTTAGGCGGCCTGCTCCCGAAGAAGAAAAAGAAACGAAAAATAACAGTGCGCGAAGCCAGAAAAGTGCTCGCCAATGAAGAAGCGCAAAAACTGATTGATATGGAAGATGTCACACAGGAAGCCATATTCCGCGCTGAGCAGTCAGGCATTATCTTTGTTGATGAAATTGATAAAGTGGCAAAGAAAAACAGCGGCGGTGCCAGTGCTGATGTTTCAAGAGAAGGGGTTCAAAGAGACATTCTGCCGATTGTAGAGGGTTCCACTGTTGTGACAAAGTATGGAACAGTCAAAACAGATCACATTCTCTTTATTGCCGCAGGCGCCTTCCATATGGCGAAGCCTTCTGACTTGATCCCTGAGCTTCAGGGCAGATTTCCAATCAGGGTTGAATTAACAAAGCTCAGCACGGACGACTTTGTGAAAATCCTGGTAGAACCGGATAATGCCCTTCTTAAACAATACCAGGCTCTTTTGGAAACAGAAGGTATAAATCTCGAATTTTCTGACGATGCTATTCGCAGGATAGCAGAAGTTGCGTTTCAGGTGAACCAGGATACGGACAACATCGGTGCCAGAAGATTACATACTATACTTGAACGGCTTTTAGAAGATTTATCATTTGAAGCACCTGACATTACGATGGATAAGATCACCATTACACCTCAGTATGTTGATGATAAACTCGGAAAAATTGCTGTTAATAAGGATTTAAGTCAATTCATTTTATAAGAACTGAAGAGTTATAGGAGGAAATAGATCATGGCTTTATTAGAAAAAACGCGAAAAATTAATGCAATGCTTCAAAAAGCTGCCGGCAAGCCGGTAAACTTCAAGGAAATGGCGGAAACGCTGCAGGATGTTATTGAAGCAAACATTTTTGTGGTTTCACGGCGCGGAAAGCTGCTTGGTTTTGCAATTAACCAGCAGATTGAAAACGAACGCATGAAAAAAATGCTGGAAGACCGCCAGTTTCCAGAAGAATATACACAGAGCCTGTTTAATGTGCATGAAACTTCATCCAACCTTGATGTAAACAGCGAATACACGGCGTTTCCTGTGGAAAACAGCGATCTGTTCTCCTCAAGCCTGACAACCATCGTTCCGATCATCGGAGGCGGCGAACGTCTTGGTACACTTGTACTGGGCCGTCTTGAGGAGCAATTTGAAGATGATGATTTAATCTTGGCAGAATACGGAGCAACCGTAGTAGGGATGGAGATCCTCCGTGAAAAAGCAGAAGAAATTGAAGTGGAAGCAAGAAGCAAGGCTGTTGTTCAAATGGCGATCAGCTCCTTGTCTTACAGTGAGCTCGAAGCAATTGAGCATATTTTCGAAGAATTAAATGGGAATGAAGGCCTGCTTGTGGCAAGTAAAATTGCCGACAGGGTCGGAATTACCAGATCCGTCATTGTTAATGCACTGCGCAAGCTGGAAAGTGCAGGGGTGATTGAATCAAGGTCTCTCGGTATGAAAGGCACGTATATCAAAGTATTGAACAATAAATTCCTGGTAGAGCTTGACAAATTAAAATCAAGCTGAAAAAAAGCACTTCCTTTGAGGAAGTGCTTTTTTTCATAGGACTGGAAAAAGTCAAGGAAAATATTAATGGGACTAAAGTCCTTATAAAAAATAGATAATTTATACGACTTTTTTTTACACTGTCTTCATAGACTTTGAGCCTATTATTTTTTACAATAAAAGTAGAGATTTAACATATTTCGACACTTATAAGATTCGTTTTGCATAGAACTTTCGTGGGGGTCAGGAATGAATATTTTTTCAACTAACGTAATGCAATCTTTGGAAAAGGCTGCAGACTTTTCCTCTTTGAAGCAAAAAACCATTTCAAACAATATTGCCAATGTCGATACTCCGAATTATAAGGCAAAGGAAGTGACGTTCCGCTCGGCGCTGAACGAAGAACTCGGCAAGTTTGAAGCAAACCGGACAGATCCAAGGCATTTATCTTTCGCAGGCAGCTCTGAGGAGCCTTTTATAACAGAATCGGCGAACACTTCATACTCGCAAAATGGAAATAATGTGGACATAGATTCAGAAATGTCTGAAATGGCAGAAAACCAAATTTATTACAACGCTTTGATTGACAGATTGAACGGTCAATTTCAATCACTTAAAACAGTCATCAGAGGAGGAAAGTAAACATGATCTTCGGAGGACTGAATACAACAGCATCAGCTTTAACCGCTCAAAGGCTCCGCATGGATGTCATATCATCCAATATGGCGAATGCTGATACTGCAAGAGCAGAATACGTGGATGGAAAATGGCAGCCTTATCGCCGCAAAATGGTCGAAACAGCCCCTGGAAACGAAGGGTTTTCCTCTTTTCTGAACAAGGCGATGACAGGAGGAAGCGGTCTTGGCGGTGTAAAGGTAACCGCGATTTCAGAAGACAAATCACCTTTTAAAATGGTGTACGATCCTGAAAATCCAGATGCGGACGATAAGGGCTACGTAGCTATGCCGAATGTGGATCCGCTGAAGGAAATGGTGGATCTGGTCGGCAGCACAAGATCTTATGAAGCGAATGTTACCGTATTTAACGCATCAAAGGGAATGCTGATGAAAGCTTTAGAAATAGGAAAGTAAGGTGTCCGCAATGATTAATCAAATTTCCGCTCCACTGCAGGTCCAGGCTCCTCTTCAGAACACGCAGCCGCAAGCTTCTGCGGGAAAAACAGGGTTTGGCGATATGCTGAAGCATGCCATAACCGATTTGAATACTTCGCAGGTGCAATCTGCCAACATGACGCAGGCGCTGGCTGAAGGAAAAAATGTAGAATTACAGGACGTTATGATTGCAGCAGAAAAGGCAAGTGTCACCTTGATGTCTGCAGTGGAATTCAGAAATAAAGCTGTAGAAGCCTACCAAGAAATCATGCGCATGCAAATGTAATGAAAGACTGGCGCATGGCCATGCAGACCGGGGGATAAGAAAGAATGAAGCAAAGATTATTTGAAATAAGAGAAAGAGCTTTACAGTTTTGGAGGAACCGGTCGAAAGGCCAAAAGGGTCTGCTGATTGCAGGCCCGCTCCTCTTTATCATTCTGATGATCGTGTTTGCCGTCTTCCTGAATACTCCTAGTTTGGTTCCGCTGTATAAAGATTTATCTCCGGAGGAAGCGGGGCAAATTAAACAGACGCTGGATGCAAGGGGAGTAAAATCACAGCTTGCGGATAACGGAAAAACGATAGAAGTGCCGTCTGAACAGGCTGACTCCCTAAAAGTTGATTTGGCTGCAGAGGGCATTCCGAATACTGGATCGATTGATTACTCCTACTTCAGCAAAAATGCCGGATTTGGAATGACAGATCAGGAATTCAATGTACTTAAATTAAAGGCAACCCAAACAGAGCTGACAAATTTAATTAAGGGAATAGACGGCGTACAGGACGCTAAAGTGATGATCAACATGCCGCAGCAAAGCGTGTTTGTCGGTGATCAGACAGAACAGGGCTCAGCCTCGGTTGTGGTTGAAATGAAGCCGGGGTACCAGCTTGATCAAGGAAAAGTGAACGGACTTTTCCATTTGATTTCAAAAAGCGTACCAAATCTCTCTACTGATAATATCGTCATCATGGATCAAAATTTTCAATATTACGATTATAAGAATGGTAACGATCCAATAGTCTCCAGCTTCTCAACACAGCAGGATATGAAAACTAAAATAGAGCGGGATCTTCAGCAGCAGGTGCAAAGACTTCTTGGAACAATGATGGGGCAGGACAAAGTGGTCGTTTCAGTCACTGCTGATTTAGACTTTACCCAGGAAAAAAGAGAAGAAAACCTCGTTGATCCTGTTGATAAAAAAAATATGGCTGGGATTACCGTCAGTGCTGAACGGATCAATGAGACGTATTCAGGCAGCGGAGTGAAGCCGGGCGGTGTGAATGGCACAGGGGCAACAGATGTTCCCGGCTATCAGTCATCACAGTCCTCGAATGACGGCAAATATGACAAAACAGAAGAAAGACTGAATTACGAAGTTAACCGCATTAAAAAGCAAATCGTTGAAAGTCCATATAAAGTCAGAGATTTAGGCATTCAGGTTATGGTAGAACCGCCAAATCCGAAAAATGCCGCTTCCCTGCCGCAAGCAAGAGTGGATGATATTAAACAAATCCTTTCCACTGTTGTTAAAACTTCGATAGATAAAAAAGAAGTGGCTCAGCCGCTGACAGATGCCGATATTGCAAGCAAAATAGCTGTTTCAGTTCAGCCTTTTGCAGGGAAGGCAGTGTTCCAGCAGGATCAGCCAGAGGGTATGCCGCTCTGGATTTATATCACTGGCGGAGTGCTTTTAGTTGTCATCCTTCTTCTCCTGTTCCTTCTATTCAGGAAACGGAGAACAGACAGCGAGTACTACGAGGAGGAAATAGTGGGAGAAATACCGCTCTCAGTGCCAGATCTTGAAAAGGAAAGCGAAACAGAAGGGACAGTCAGAAGAAAGCAGCTTGAAAAAATGGCAAAAGAAAAGCCGGAAGATTTCGCTAAGCTGCTAAGAACATGGCTGACAGAAGATTAGGAGGTTATGGCAATGGCTAAAAAAGATGGAACAAAGCTGACAGGGAAACAAAAAGCCGCCATTCTGCTAATTTCAATGGGCCCGGATGTTTCGGCTTCAGTATACAAGCACTTATCAGAAGATGAAATAGAAAGGCTGACCCTTGAAATATCAGGTGTCAGATCAGTGGATACGGCGAAAAAAGAAGAAATAATTGAGGAATTTCATGATATTGCAATTGCACAGGATTACATCTCTCAAGGAGGGATTTCCTATGCAAAACAGGTTCTTGAAAAGGCACTTGGAGAAGAGCGGGCTGCAAGCATCATCAACAGGCTGACATCCACTTTGCAGGTGAGACCCTTTGACTTTGCAAGAAAAGCAGATCCGTCTCAAATTCTGAACTTTATTCAAAACGAACACCCGCAAACAATTGCCTTAATCCTTTCGTACTTAGACGCAGTTCAGGCAGGACAGATTCTTTCAGAGCTCCCGCAGGAGGTTCAGGCTGATGTTGCCCGCAGGATAGCGATGATGGACAGGACGGCTCCAGAAGTCATTAATGAGGTGGAGCAGATTCTTGAACGGAAGCTTTCCTCGACCTTCACTCAGGACTACACCCAGACCGGCGGCGTGGAAGCTGTTGTCGAAGTGCTGAACGGGGTGGACAGGAGCACGGAAAAAACAATTCTCGATGCTCTTGAAATACAGGATCCGGAGCTCGCTGAAGAAATCAAGAAGAGGATGTTTGTGTTTGAAGATATCGTGACCCTTGACAACCGTGCGATACAGCGGGTCATCAGAGAAGTTGAAAATGATGATTTAATGTACTCTTTAAAGGTGGCAAGCGAAGAGGTCAAGCAAATTGTGTTCAAAAACATGTCTCAGCGCATGGTTGAAACCTTCAAGGAAGAAATGGAATATATGGGGCCTGTCAGGCTCAGGGATGTTGAAGAGTCGCAATCCCGCATCGTAACCGTGATCCGCCGCCTTGAAGAAGCAGGAGAAATCGTGATCGCCAGAGGCGGAGGAGACGATATTATTGTCTAATATTATCAAATCCCGTTTTGCTGATATGGAGAACAGGCAGAAAAAATCAATCAGCGTTATTGAGGTCAGAGGGCCTGAAATACCCCAAGAAGAAGCAGTCATCGATCATCGCCTGATTGTGGCCAAAGCCCAAAAAGAGGCTGACTCACTTTTAGCAGAAGCTGCAGCTCAAAGAAAAGCACTGTTTGATCAAATAGAGAAAGAAAAAGCCGAATGGGAAAGCGAGAAAGCGGCGCTTAGGGAGGCTGCGTTCCAGGAAGGATATGGAGAAGGTCTGGAAATTGGCAGTCAGGAAGGCTTCAAGCAATATAAAGAGCTCCTCGAACAGGCTAAAAATGTCATTGAGCTGTCAAAAGCAAGCTGCTTAGAAAAGCTGGAAAGCTCAGAAGCAGTTATTGCAGAGCTTGGAGTCAAGCTTGCCGGGAAGGTCATCTCCCAGCAGCTTGCAAAAGATTCAGATGCGTTCTTATCCATTGCCAAGCAGCTGGTTAAAGAAGTGAAAGAATACGAAGAAATCAAACTATTTGTTCATCCTGAACAATTCGAATTGCTGCTGCAGCAAAAAGATGAGCTTCAGCTTCTTCTCGCTTCAGAATCAGAGCTTTATATTTATCCAGATGAGGATTTAGAAAAGAACGGATGTTATGCAGAAACCTCTTTCGGCCGAATAGAAGCGAGCATTGATGTACAGCTTGAGCAGCTGAAAAATCAGCTTCTGGAGCTTCTTGGAGGAGAAGAACAGCGATGAATGCAAGTGAGCTTATACACCATATAGACAGACTGGATCCGTACAAACGTTTTGGAAAAGTGACAAAAGTAGTCGGGCTGATGATTGAATCCAGAGGGCCTGAAAGCTCTATAGGAGATCTCTGCTATATCCTCACCGGTGTGAACAAGCAGACAAAAATCCCGGCAGAAGTCGTTGGATTCAGAGATGAAAATATTTTGCTGATGCCGTTTTCGCAAGTATCAGAAATTGCACCGGGCAGCATAGTGGAAACAACAGCTGAACCGCTCCGCATAAAAGCTGGTGCAGGGCTGATTGGACAGGTATTAAATGCAATGGGAAACCCTCTTGATGACTCAGTGTTATCAAAAGGACTGACCTATGTTCCATCTGACCAGTCTCCTCCAAATCCATTGAAGCGCCCTCCGATCCATGAGCCGATGGAAACAGGAGTCAGAGTCATAGACAGCCTGCTGACTGTAGGAAAAGGGCAGCGTGTCGGCATATTTGCAGGGAGCGGAGTTGGAAAAAGCACCCTGATGGGAATGATCGCAAGGAACAGTCAGGCTGACATCAATGTGATTGCACTTGTAGGAGAGCGCGGCAGGGAAGTAAGAGAATTTATTGAAAGAGATCTTGGTCCAGAAGGGCTGAAAAAATCTGTTGTTGTAGCAGCAACATCTGATCAGCCGGCATTGATGAGAATCAAATCAGCCTACACGGCTACTGCCATTGCAGAATATTTCCGCGATAAAGGCCTGAATGTCATGTTCATGATGGACTCTGTTACACGGGTAGCAATGGCGCAGCGCGAAGTTGGCCTTGCAATAGGCGAGCCTCCGACAACGAAAGGCTACACACCATCTGTTTTTGCCATTCTGCCAAAGCTGCTGGAAAGAACAGGGACAAATGAACATGGGTCTATAACCGCTTTTTATACCGTTCTCGTTGACGGGGATGATATGAATGAACCGATTGCCGACACAGTAAGGGGAATACTTGATGGCCATATTGTACTCGACCGCCAGCTTGCAAATAAAGGACAGTTTCCAGCTATAAATGTATTAAAAAGCATCAGCAGGGTTATGAACCAAATTGTTCATTCTGGACATAAAGAGTATGCAGAAACCCTGAGAAACTACTTATCTGTGTATCTGAATTCAGAGGACTTGATTAATATTGGGGCCTATAAAAGAGGAGCTTCCCGTGAAATAGATGAAGCAATCGATTATTACCCTAAAATTATCTCTTTCTTAAAACAGCAGGTTACAGAAAAACCTTCAATGGAACACAGTTTCCATCAATTAAAAGATTTAATAGAAAAAGGTGAAAGTGATATCTAATGGCTTACGCATACCGGTTTCAAAAGGTGCTTGAAATAAAAGAGAATGAAAAGGAAAAGTCGCTTGCTGATTATAACCGCTCTGTCAGCGAATTTGAAAATGCGGCAGAAAAGCTCTATTCCTGCCTGAAAAAGAAGGAAGTGCTGGAAGATGCTGCACATACCAAACTGAAGGGCGGTATGACGGTTAATGAAATGAGGCATATGCAGCAGTTTGTCATAAACCTCGATAAAACGATCGAACATTTTCAAAAGCTTGTGATGATCTCCAGAAATCGAATGAATGAAAAGCAGCATGACTTGATGGAGAAAAATTCCGAAGTGAAAAAGTATGAAAAGATGAAAGAAAAGCATTTTCAGGCTTACACAGAGGATGAGAAAACAGCTGAAAGCCGCCATATGGATGAGCTGTCAATTCAAGTCTACCTGGCAAAAGGAAATTAGGGTGGCAGCGATGGATACAGGAAAAAAAGATACAAGCAAGCTGCAATGGTTTTTATTTGTGATTGTTATTCCCGTATTCTTCACGGGAGTCCTTGCGGCAATTATTTTGTCAATCGCAGGTGTTGATGTGATAAAGCCTGTCCAACAGGCGGCCGGAAGCGTTCCAGGGCTTTCTTTTCTGGCAGAAAAAAAAGAGGCGGCAACAGCATCTGGCCCTGCAGGCAATGCACCATCCGCAGATAAAAGCAAAAGTGAATCCGATAATCAAATTACAACAATCAATATGCAAAAACAGGATATCAAAGCTTTAGAAAATGACGTTTCTCTGAAACAAGCGAAAATTGAACAGCTGAGCCAGGAGCTTCGTTCATTAAAGCAGCAAATAGATGACACAGTCCAAAATGATAAACAGACACAGACAAAGGACCTTGCTGCCATTTATAAAAAAATGTCAGCATCAAAGGCAGCAGAAATTATTCCTGTGCTCGGCGATCAGGAAGCAAAAAGCATCCTGCTTGCGCTTAGCGAAGATGAAATTGCCTCCATACTCGAAAAATTATCTGCACAGGATGCGGCCAAATTCACGAAAATGCTCGCGGATGAAAATTGAAAGGAGGTGAATGAGTGAATATCGCAGGTACAGCAACTGCCCCATTGACTCCAGCTGCTGAGACAGCAGGAAGTGATCAGGCGAGTGCAAAGAAAAGCGGATTTGGGAATGCTCTGGCTGAAATCTTAGGAAACGTGAAGCCAAGCAAGGGCAATGAAGCAGATACCGCATCTGAAGGTTCTGTTCAGGGAAATTTGGCAGAAGGTCTCAGCCAGTTGCAGGAGTGTTTGAAAAACCTTTCAGGAAAAGCTTTATCAGAATTGCTCGGTGTTTTGAAAACAGCCGAAACAAAAGGAATGGATGCGGCAAGCAGCGAGCTGAAGGACCTTTTGCAGGAAGACAGCAATCTGCTGCAGAATATCAGCCAATTTCTATTAGGATTGTTTCAGCAGCCCCCTGCTGAGCTATCAAAGGCAAGCGGAAACTCATCAGGCATGCAGATGCCGGCAGATCAGCAAATGCAGCTTGTTAAGGGATTGAATGCCCTTTTAAAAGTAACAGGTTCAGAGGAACAGAGCATGAAGAAATTAGCATCGCTTTTAGAAAAAATGCTTGGAAAAACCGAAGCGGCTGCAGCATCGGCAAATGATGCGGACGCAGGAAAAACAAAAAAGAACTACAGCGGAATAGCTGAAAAAAGCCTTCCTGGTGATCGAAAACAGTACGTTTCATTTATTCAGCAGCTGCCGAACAAATCCTCTGCAGTGCACTCAGGAGCGGATGCTGGTAAAGAGGGCAATGCACAGAAAACAGTGAGTACGAACGAAACCCTTCTTGCTGCCTTATCAAAAAGCAATCTGGCGCCAAAAGAAGCGGGAAAAGCACAAGGGGAAGCTGATAAGCCCGCTTTTGTATTTGCACCGCAGCAGGCTTTGTCAAAAGTTGAACAGCTTCAGCTATTTGTTAAATCAATGCCTTCAGAAGGAAGATCGGAAAATCAGGATTTGATCATGCAGCTGCAGCAGATAATGGCTAAAAGTTCTGTCCAAACTTTAGGAGGAACTCAAAAGCTGATGATTAAGCTGTATCCGGAAAGACTTGGGCAGCTTCAAATCGAGCTGAACAGCCAGGACGGAAAGCTGACAGCAAAAATCACGGCAGCGAACGGGGCAGTGAAGGAGCTGATCGAGTCAAACCTTCACCACCTTTTGCAGAGCTTTGCAGCACAGCAGCTGACAGTTGAGAAGCTGGAAGTAGCGCAATCCTTCACTGGGAGCAGCAAAGAAGATTTCTTAAAGGATCAGTCAGGACAGCAGCAAAAGCAGCAGGATGGGCAGCAAAAAGATAAACAAGCATCTAAAAATAATCATTTTGAAGATTCATTAACGGAAATGCTGACAGAAATGGAGGTGCAAATTTAGATGGAAATTGATTCCTCGCTCTACTTATCAAGCATGCAGAAGGATCAGCGAAAAACCGGGGACATTCTCGGAAAAGATGACTTTTTAAAGATTTTGATGGTGCAGCTGCAAAACCAGGATCCGCTAAATCCGATGCAGGATAAGGATTTTATCGCCCAAATGGCTACTTTTTCTTCACTCGAGCAGATGACCAACATGAACTCCTCTCTGCAGAAATTTTTAACAGGTCAGGGTTCTGATGCATTGCTCAATTACAGCGGGTTGATTGGAAAGCAAGTAGCTTACACTGTTCCGGCGACTGATGAATCCGCAGATTCTTTAGAAGGTGCAGGAACTGTGAAATCAATTACTAGAAAAGGCTCTGATGTTCAATTAGAACTTACAGACGGAACCATGATTAGCAGCAGCCAGCTTTCAAAGATTTCAAGCCAGGAAAATAAGTAAAGGAGGTGCAGGCGAATGGACCATGTGATCTATCAGCTGAAGCACCATCCGCTGACACTGGCATCTCCAAAGAAAGCAGAGAAGCAGACATCTTCTTCATTTCAGGAAATGCTGGAAAAAGAAACCGGCCTTAAAGTAAGCAAGCATGCTGAAAAAAGACTGAGAGACCGCAGCATAGAACTTAAGGATGAAAAATGGAACTTAATTCATCACAAAGTGCAGGAAGCAAAGCAAAAAGGGCTTGATGAAACACTTGTCCTGTCAAAGGAAGCTGCTTTGATTATCAGCGCAAAAAACAGCACTGTCATTACAGCCATGGACCGAAAAGAAGCGAGTTCGCAGATTTTCACAAATATTAACGGAACCATCATTATTGATTAATAGGCCGGACCTTTAAGAGGAAGCCTTAGGCTGTGGAATGACGGAAGCAGCCATTCAAATCAGGAGGAGAAAAAATACATGCTTCGTTCAATGTACTCTGGGATCAGCGGAATGAAAAACTTCCAAACAAAGCTGGATGTTATCGGAAATAATATTGCCAATGTCAACACTTTCGGATTTAAAAAGGGACGAGTTGTGTTCCAGGATCTATACAGCCAGTCCATTTCGGGGGCAAGTGCACCTGGAGCAACCAGAGGAGGAACAAACCCGCGTCAAGTAGGACTAGGTTCACAGCTTGCAACAATTGACACTATTCAAAATGGAGGCAGCTTGCAGACTACTGGGAGAACTCTGGATCTTGCGATTTCGGGAGATGGTTTTTTCCGGGTAGGTTCTGGTACTGATATTTCTTATACCCGCGCAGGGAATTTTTATATGGACAACAGCGGAGATATCGTGAACTCTGACGGCCTTTACTTATTAGATACTGCTGGGCAGAAAATAAATGTTCCTACAACTGCTAAAAGCATGAGTATTGGAAATGATGGATCTGTGAGCTTTGTAGATGCCGCAGGAACCCTTCAGCAAAAAGGTAAAATAGGGTTAGCTAAGTTTCCTAACGCAGGAGGGCTTGAGAAAGCTGGAGGAAATCTATTTAAGGAAACAACGAATTCCGGAACAGCAGTAGCCGGAACGGCAGGTGCAAGCGGAATCGGCACCATCCAATCCGGATCACTCGAAATGTCCAATGTTGACCTTTCGGAAGAATTCACAGAAATGATCGTTGCACAGCGCGGCTTCCAGGCCAATACGAAAATCATTACAACATCTGATGAGATTCTGCAGGAGCTAGTAAACTTAAAACGATAGAATGGGGGCCGGGGGAGGCTGATCGTTCTCCCCCTACTATGAAATGATTAACGTTACGAGACTGAATGGAAAATCATTTGCGCTGAATGCCCTTTACATTGAGCTGATAGAATCTTTTCCGGATACTACTATTACGCTGACTAACGGCAACAAATATGTGGTGCAGGAAAAAGAAGAAGAGGTTCTGGTTTTAATAGAACAGTTTTACAGCAGAATTCAGCCTCTTGGGACACCAAAGAACATGGAGACATTGAATCATGACTAAAAAATTGCTTACCGTGATGCTGGTGATTATTACTGCCATCACGCTGATCGGAGTCACAGCACTTGTTGTATATATGAACGTGTTTAATCAGAAAGAGGGCGGCCCGCCGACGATTGATCAGGTGATTGAAATGTCTGTCGATGTACCTGAAATCACTACAAATGTGGAGGATGAGAATATTGTCCGCATGGCCCTTAAGCTGGAGACGAACTCAAAAAAAGGAAAAGCTGAGCTTGAAAAAAGACTGTTCCAGGTGAATGATCTTGTGATCTCAGAGCTTTCCAATATGAAGGTGAGCCAGCTGGAAGGAAAAAAAGGCATGGAGCAATTGAAAAGCGTGATTGCCAAGCGCACAAATGCATTAATGAAGGACGGAAAAGTAGAAAAGGTCTATGTGACTTCCTTTATTATGCAGTAGCCTTCGCAAGAGTCACACCGGCAGAGGAGGTTAATCAGGCCATGTCAGGGGAAATTTTGTCCCAAAGTGAAATAGATGCTCTTCTTTCCGCCATTTCTACCGGCGAGATGGATGCAGAAGAATTAAAAAAAGAAGATACAGAACGAAAAGTGAAAGTTTATGATTTTAAAAGAGCACTGCGGTTTTCCAAAGATCAGATTAGAAGTTTAACGAGAATTCACGATAATTTTGCAAGGCTGCTGACAACCTATTTTTCCGCACAGCTCAGGACCTACATTCATATTTCAGTCGCATCAGTAGACCAGCTTCCTTATGAGGAATTTATCCGGTCCATTCCTAAAATGACGGTGCTGAATATTTTTGAAGTGCAGCCGCTTGAAGGAAGAGTCGTCATGGAAGTTAATCCGAACATCGCCTATGCCATGATGGACAGAGTGATGGGCGGCATTGGGACAGGTGTCAATAAAATTGATAATTTAACAGAAATAGAAACAAGAATTATGTCCGGCCTGTTTGAGAAATCACTGGAGAGCTACAGGGAAGCCTGGCAGTCCATAGAAGATATTGAACCGGTAATGAATGAATTTGAAGTGAATCCCCAATTTATCCAAATGGTATCTCCGAATGAGACAGTGATCGTTATCTCCCTGAATACTCAGGTAGGAGAAACGAGCGGGATGATCAACCTATGTATTCCGCATGTTGTGCTGGAACCGGTCATTCCAAAGCTTTCTGTTCATTACTGGATGCAGTCAGAGAGAAAAGAGCCGAATCCGGATGAAATAGAAGCTCTGCAAAAACGGATACAAGTGGCTAAAATTCCGATTCTTGCCGAACTTGGCAGCGCTGAAATTACGTTTGGCGAATTTATGGAGCTTCAAACGGGTGATGTTATTCAAATGGATCAGACAATACGGGATCCGCTTGTGGTCAAAATAGGCGAAAAAGCTAAATTTATCGGACAGCCGGGAAAACTCAACAAAAAATTAGCGGTGCAAATCATTGACCACTATTACAGGGGTGATGAAGATGGTGAGTAACGAAATGTTATCACAGGATGAAATAGATGCCCTATTAAAGGGCACAAGCTATGAGCCAGAAACTGCTGACTCTGCTTTGAACGAATATTTGGATGAAATGGAGCAGGATGCGATTGGCGAAATAGGCAATATCTCTTTCGGCAGCTCTGCAACGGCTCTTTCCACTTTGCTGAATCAGAAGGTTGAAATTACAACACCGACTGTCAGCATTGTTTCAAAGAAGGATTTATCGGATGAATTTCCGCATCCTTATGTCGCAATTGAAGTGACGTACACAGAAGGATTTACAGGAAGCAACATGCTCGTTATCCAGCAAAGCGATGCAGCGATCATTGCTGACTTAATGATTGGCGGTGACGGCAGGAACCCGGATCCAGGGCTTGGGGAAATTCAGCTGAGCGCTGTACAGGAAGCAATGAATCAAATGATGGGGTCTGCTGCAACCTCCATGTCTACTGTGTTTAATAAAAGAGTGGACATTTCTCCGCCAAGGCTTGAGCTCCTTGATGTGAAAGAAGGAGAAGGAACAGAGTCACTTGAACAAGAGGATTTGATCATTAAAGTATCCTTTCAGCTGAAAGTCGGCGATCTGATTGATTCCAATATCATGCAGCTGCTCCCAGTCAAGTTTGCAAAAGCTCTCATTGATGAGCTGATGAATCCCAAGCAGGAGGCAGCCGCAGCAGAAGCGCAGGTTTTGGAACAAAAAAATGATCCTCCAGCATATGAGGAAAAAGCGCATTTTTCAGAACCGATGAACCAGGAACCAGCATACAGGGAAGAGCCGCCAAGAAAGGCACAGCCTCCTGTTGATGTGAAACCGGCTGAATTTGTTTCATTCGAGCACAATGAATATCATGCAAAAGAGCCAAACAACCTTGATATGCTGATGGATATTCCGCTTCAGGTGACAGTAGAGCTTGGAAGGACGAAACGTTCAGTAAAAGAAATTTTAGAGCTTTCTGCAGGCTCAATTATTGAGCTGGACAAGCTTGCAGGGGAACCTGTGGACATTTTGATTAACCGAAAAATCGTAGCAAAAGGCGAAGTCGTTGTCATTGATGAAAACTTTGGTGTAAGAGTAACAGATATTATCAGCCAGCGAGACCGCCTTACAAAAATAAAATAACTGGAGTGGAAACTATGGCACACAAAATTCTGATTGTTGATGATGCAGCATTTATGAGAATGATGATCAAGGATATCCTGACAAAAAACGGCTATGACGTAGTAGCTGAGGCGGCAGATGGCGCTCAGGCAGTTGAAAAATATAAAGAACATCAGCCTGATCTTGTGACAATGGACATCACAATGCCTGAAATGGACGGCATTACAGCATTGAAAAAAATTAAACAGCTGAATCCGAATTCAAAGGTTATCATGTGTTCAGCGATGGGCCAGCAGGCAATGGTCATAGATGCCATTCAGGCTGGTGCCAAGGATTTTATCGTAAAACCGTTCCAGGCAGACCGTGTGCTTGAAGCGATTCAAAAAACCTTAAGCTAAAGGGTGCTTACATTGTTTCGAAAACTAACAGTCTTCTGTCTTCTTCTCGCCTTCTGCTTGGCTTTTGGAGTTTTTTCTCTTCCAAAAGCAGTCATGGCGAAAGAAGGGGACAAAAGTGTCCAGGAATGGCTCAACAGCAAAGAAAAACCAGCGGGAACAGGGGCGGAAGGCTCTAAAAGCGGAGATCCAGCCCAAGAGCCGCCGGGACTGACTGCATTTGATTTTTTTAAAATGATTTTTGCTACACTGGCTGTCATTGCCTTAATCTATTTATTACTGCGGTTTATCGGCAAAAAAAATAAGTTTTTGCCATCTGGACGCTATTTGGAAAATATCGGCGGCACGAGCCTTGGCCAAAACCGGTCTATCCAGCTGATTAAAATGGGGGATAAGGTGCTTGTTGTCGGAGTCGGAGAAAATATCCAGCTGATAAAGGAAATTTCCGATAAAGAAGAGGCAGAAGAAATCATTCAGTCTCACAATTCCAGAGAGAAAGAGCTTCCAGATGTGAAAAATGTGCTGAAGCAGCTCCCGTTTGCTCCTTTCAAGCAGTCAGATGAAAAGCCTGCGGCCTCTTTTGCCGATTCACTGAAAAAGCAAATGGACGAAATTAAAAATGAGCGCAAATCAAAGCTTGAAGCTCTGAGAAAGAAAGGGAGCGACAGGCAATGAATGATATTGTGCAGCTGTTTGGAAACAATTCTCCACAGAATATCAGTACCTCTGTTCAATTGCTGCTTGTTTTAACTGTGCTTTCCTTAGCACCAAGCATATTGATTTTAATGACCTGCTTTACAAGGATTGTCATTGTTTTGTCCTTTGTCAGAACATCGCTTGGTACACAGCAAATGCCGCCGAATCAGGTCTTGATGGGGCTTGCGCTGTTTATGACATTTTTCATCATGAATCCTGTTTTTACTGAAGTGAACCAAAAAGCGCTCACTCCGCTTATGGATAACAAAATTTCCATTGATGAAGCTTATACAAATGCAGAAAAGCCATTTAAGGTGTTTATGAGCAAACATACAAGACAGAAGGACCTTGAATTGTTCCTGTCCTATGCCAAAAAGGAAAAACCAAAATCCGTGCAGGATATCCCTCTCTCCACACTTGTTCCTGCATATGCCATCAGCGAAATTAAAACAGCCTTTCAGATCGGATTTATGATTTTTATTCCGTTTCTTGTGATCGATATGATTGTAGCAAGCGTCCTTATGTCAATGGGGATGATGATGCTTCCTCCTGTTATGATTTCTCTGCCGTTTAAAATATTGCTGTTTGTAATGGTTGATGGCTGGTACCTTGTTGTCAAATCACTGCTTCAAAGTTTTTAAGAGGAGGATTTCCATGTCATCGGAATTTGTCATTTCCTTAGCAGAAAAAGCCGTATACACAACACTGCTTGTATGCGGCCCGCTTCTTGTTCTTGCCCTTGTTATCGGTCTTATTATCAGCATCTTTCAGGCAACCACACAGATACAGGAGCAGACGCTCGCGTTTGTGCCAAAGATTGTGGCTGTGATGCTCGGCCTGATCTTCTTTGGTCCCTGGATGCTGACAACGATGATTTCTTATGCACAGCAAATTTTCGGCAACTTAAACCGGTTCGTAGGATAAAAATGAATATATTAAGCCATTATCCTTTCTTTCTATTAATCTTCACCAGATTATCATCCTTCTTTTTAATATTGCCCATTTATTCGTACCGGAATATTCCAGCTTTTCATAAAGTCGGCTTTGCTTTTGTGCTTTCCTGGGTTATTTATTTTACATTGCCGCCTGCTGAGCTGGAAATAAACGGCCTTTTTTTCGGGCTTCTTTTCAAAGAGCTCTGCACAGGCCTTTTGATAGGCTTTATGGCTTACATGGTTTTAGCTGCTATTCAGGCAGCAGGGGGTTTTATCGATTTTCAGCTCGGCTTTGGAATTGCCAATATTATTGATCCGATGACAGGTGCGCAAAGCCCTCTGACAGGTCAATTTTTATACACGTTTGCTTTGCTTTTTATGCTGAGCGTAAATGCGCACCATATGCTTCTTGACGGTGTGTATTACAGTTTTCAATATATCCCGCCTGAACAGGCAGCTCTTCGTATAGGAGACGGCAGCGTCATGCTTTTTATTCTCAAAACCTTCAGCTCCATGTTTTTAATTGCTTTTCAGATGGCCATTCCTGTTGCCGGATCTCTGTTTATCGTAGATGTCGCTCTTGGCATTGTCGCAAGAACTGTTCCGCAGATGAACGTATTTGTGATCGGGATGCCGCTTAAAATCGGTGTTGGCTTCATCATCTTAATCGTTGTGATGGGCGCGATGTTTATGCTTATTCAAGGAATATTTGAAACGATGACCCAAACGATGAAGACACTCATGGAAATGCTTGGAGGTGGCGGGCGTGCAGCTTCTTAAACTGGATCTGCAATTTTTTGCCGGTGAAAAAACAGAAAAAGCAACACCTCGAAAAAGACAGGATGCCAGAAAAAAAGGGCAGACGGCCAAAAGTGCTGATATTAATACAGCCGCAGGATTGATTGCTGTTTTTTTCTGCCTTATGATACTCGGCCCTTACTTCCAGACGCATACTGCAGGTTTAATGAGAGCCATTTTTCAAAACTATTTGCTGATGGAGCTGACGGAAAATAATTTACAGATGCTTATGGTGAAGGTTTCTTCTGAAACAGCCTTTATTCTGGCTCCCGTGCTGATTGTTTCAGTCATTGCGGCAGTTGCAGCGAATTTTTTGCAGGTTGGCGTGTTATTTTCAACAGAGTCCATTCAGCCTAAGCTGGATAAAATTAATCCTCTGCAGGGATTTAAACGAATCTATTCCATCAGAGCGCTTGTTGAGCTCTGCAAATCCCTTTTGAAAATCGGTGTGGTCGGCGGCGTTGCTGGTGCTGTCATTTGGTCAAAGATTGGAGAGATCGTCCGGCTTCCCCATATGCCCCTTCAAAGCTCTATCGGCTTTTTAGGCAGCCTGACGATTCAGCTTGGATTAAGTGCATCGATCGCTCTTCTGCTTCTAGCTTTTCTTGATTATTTCTATCAAAAGTTCGATTTTGAAAAAAATATCCGGATGTCAAAGCAGGATATTAAGGATGAATACAAAAAATCAGAAGGCGATCCGCTGATCAAATCTAAAATTAAGCAGCGGCAGCGCGAAATGGCCATGAGGCGCATGATGCAGGATGTGCCGAAAGCAGATGTCATTATTACGAATCCGACTCACTTTGCCATAGCCCTTAAATACGATGAAGAAAAAATGGATGCTCCTTATGTTGTAGCAAAGGGCGTGGATTTTGTAGCCCAGAAGATAAAGGAAACAGCGAAAGAGAACGGTGTTTCCATGGTAGAAAACAGGCCGCTTGCCAGGTCCT
Organism: Metabacillus kandeliae; assembly: GCF_021166585.1. Taxonomy (GTDB): domain Bacteria; phylum Bacillota; class Bacilli; order Bacillales; family Bacillaceae; genus Metabacillus_B; species Metabacillus_B kandeliae. The sequence goes on along the minus strand of NZ_JAJOZE010000001.1, from coordinate 1,171,170 downwards.
TATACAGCCAGGTGGAAATTGGAAGAGCGGTACCCGAAGAGTTTTTTAAAGCAGTGGCAGAAATTCTTGCTTACGTTTACAGACTGAAACAGAAAATATAGCCGCTAGTTTGAAAGTGAGGAAAAAACATGTCAGCCAGAGATTTATCTGTCCTTCTAAGCGTCATCCTGATTGTAGCGATGCTGATTATTCCTTTCCCGTCATGGCTTTTGAGCCTGTTAATTATATCGAATATTTCGCTTGCGCTGCTTGTGCTGCTGACAACCATGAACATGAGGGAGCCGCTGGAATTTTCTATTTTCCCTTCGCTTTTATTGCTGCTGACTCTTTTCAGGCTTGGTTTGAACGTTTCCACAACTCGTTCCATCCTTTCCAATGGCGAAGCGGGAAAAGTTGTTGAAACGTTCGGAACGTTCGTAGTAGGAGGAAATGTCCTTGTTGGGTTTGTTGTTTTCCTGATTTTGATCATTATTCAATTCATTGTTATTACAAAAGGTGCTGAGAGGGTATCAGAGGTTGCTGCAAGGTTTACCCTTGATGCAATGCCCGGAAAGCAGATGAGCATTGATGCTGATTTGAATGCCGGAATGATATCAGAGCAGGATGCCCGCCAAAGACGGGAAAAGGTTGCACGGGAATCAGACTTCTACGGTGCGATGGATGGTGCCAGTAAATTCGTTAAAGGGGATGCTATTGCAGGCATAATTATTGTCATTATCAATCTGATTTTCGGGCTTATCGTCGGTATGGTGCAGCAGGGGATGGATATTGCAGAAGCTGCTTCCCACTTTACAATGCTTTCAGTCGGTGATGGAATTGTGAGCCAGATTCCCGCACTGCTGATTTCAACAGCAACGGGAATTGTCGTAACAAGAGCCGCATCAGAAGGAAATCTCGGAAGCGATATTTCAGCTCAGCTCTTTGCTTATCCTCAGATGATGTATGTGGCGGCCGGGACCATGCTGCTGCTTGGTATTTTTACCCCAATCGGACTCTTTATTACAACTCCGATCGCACTTGCGCTTGGCGGAGGGGCTTATGTGATGTCAAGAAGCCGAAATAAGCCAGTCCTGGCTGATATACAGCAGGAAGAAGAAATAGAGGCAGAGGAATTAAAGAGTCCGGAAAGCGTTGTTCAGCTCCTTAGTATGGATCCGATTGAATTCGAATTCGGGTACGGATTGATTCCTCTTGCTGATGCAAGCCAGGGTGGAGACCTGCTTGACCGGATTGTAATGATCAGAAGGCAGCTTGCCATAGAACTTGGCCTTGTTATACCTGTTGTCAGGATAAGGGATAATATACAGCTTCAGCCCAATGAATACAGATTGAAAATCAAAGGCAGCGAGACAGCAAAGGGAGAGCTTCTTCTGGATCATTACCTTGCGATGTCTCCTGGTGCGGAAGATGATTCTATAGAAGGAATAGACACCATTGAACCTTCTTTCGGTCTTCCTGCCAAATGGATAGCAGAAGAAATGAAGGATCAGGCTGAACTGTTCGGCTATACGGTTGTTGATCCGCCATCTGTTGTGTCCACTCATATTACCGAGATGATCAAATCTCATGCCCATGAACTCTTAGGCAGGCAGGAAACGAAGCAGCTGGTTGATCACCTGAAGGAATCTTATCCTATTTTAATAGAAGAAGTGACGCCATCGCCGCTCTCCATCGGTGAGATTCAAAAAGTACTGGCAAAGCTTTTAAAAGAAAAAATATCCATCAGGAATTTGCCGATTATTTTTGAAACACTCGCAGATTACGGAAAAATGACTTCTGATCCAGATATACTGGCAGAGTATGTTAGACAGTCACTTGCAAAGCAGATCACAAGCCAGTTCTCCGCTGCAGGAGAAACAATGAAAGTCATTACTCTCTCAGGCAGGGTAGAAAAAGCTGTAGCGGAAGGGGTTCAGCAGACAGAGCATGGAAACTACTTGTCTCTTGATCCAGAGGTATCTCAATCCATAATTGAGGCGATTGCGAGAGAGGTGGAACAGCTCTCGCTCCAGGGCGAGGCACCTGTCCTGCTCTGCTCGCCTGCAGTCAGAATGTATGTAAGGCAGCTCATTGAACGATATTTCCCTCAGCTGCCTGTTCTTTCTTACAATGAATTGGAAGCAAATGTGGAAGTACAAAGCGTCGGGGTGGTGAATGTGGCATGAGAGTAAAAAAATACAAAGCTGCAACCATGCAGGAAGCAATGAAGGTCATCAGATCGGAGCTAGGCCAGGATGCGGTTATCCTGAATTCTAAAACAGTTCAAACAGGCGGATTTCTAGGGCTGTTCACAAGAAAGCAGATTGAAGTTATTGCGGCAGCAGATCAGGATGACCGGCCCCGCGTTCAGACAAAGGAACCTGCTGTTCAGAGCCTGCCGGATCTGGAGGAGAAAGCTGATATAGAACAGCCTTCAGCTGGCAGGGAGAAAATATCAGATGAAATTAAAAGCTTAAAAAATCTTGTTTTAAGCCTGCAGGATGAAGACCGGGGATTTACCGTGCCGGCTCCTGTTCAGAAGGTAATCGAGCTTTTAAAATCTCAAGAAGTCAATTCTGCTGAAAGAACAGAAGCAGCGGATTTCCTAATGGGGGAATGGTACAGAAACGGTTCGCTGTCCTATGAAGATCTGCTGCAGAAAACAGAAGAATATCTAGTCGGCAAGCTTCATTCTGAACGCTTTGGAAGAAGCACCAGCTTCAGAAAATTTATCTGCCTGGCAGGCCCGACAGGTGTTGGGAAAACGACTACTCTCGCAAAGCTCGCAGCAGATGCCATGCTGAATCATCATAAAACTGTTGCTTTTATTACAGCGGATACTTACCGGATCGGAGCAATTGAACAGTTAAAAACGTATGCGGAAATTTTAAATGCGCCTGTGGAAGTTTGTTACACAGCTGAAGATTTTAAGCAGGCAAAAGAAAAGTTTTCCGATGTTGATACTGTTTTCGTCGACACAGCGGGACGCAATTTCAGGAACAAGCAATACGTCACAGAGCTGATGAACGCAATCGATTTTACAGAAGACGCGGAAACCTACCTAGTCCTTTCGGCAGCCTCCAAGCTGCAGGATATGAAAGAAATTGCGCTTCAGTTTAAGGTCCTTCCAATCAGCCAGGTAATATTTACAAAGCTTGATGAAACGGCCGTAAGCGGAACAATGTATGAATTTCTTTTGTCAACAGGAATGGGTGCAGCTTATTTTACTGCCGGCCAGAACGTACCTGATGACCTTGAACAGGCGTCAGGTGAAAGACTGGTCAGCTATATGCTGAGGGGAACTAAATGAAGGACCAGGCTGAACAGCTCAGAAGAAGACTGAGCGAAAAAAGAGAACCGGAAAAGAAATCGCACACGATCGCAGTAGCGAGCGGCAAAGGCGGTGTCGGCAAGTCAAACTTCACTTTGAATTTTGCTCTTTCACTGGCAAAAGAAGGCCAAAGGGTACTGCTCCTGGATCTTGATATCGGCATGGGGAATATCGAAGTGCTCATGGGAGAGTCATCTAAGCTGTCAATCGTAGACTTTTTTGACCGCAGTGCGCCGCTTTCGGAAATTATTCAAACTGGACCGTACGGCCTTTCATACATAACTGGAGGAAGCGGTCTTGCTGCATTGTTTGAATTGGGTGAAGTTCAGTTTTCTTATTTCCTGTCAGAACTTGAAGGAGTTTTCAGCAGATATGATTATATCCTTTTTGATATGGGAGCCGGCCTCACGGAAGAAAGCCTGAAATTTATGCTTTCAGTCAACGAAATTTTTCTTTTGACAACAGAGGAGCCGACCTCTCTGACAGATGCTTATGCCGTCGTAAAGCTCATCAGCCAGAGAGAGAAAGATATGAAATTTTCAATGATTGTCAACCGTGTTGAAAAAGCAGCAGAAGGCAGAGGCGTGTACAGCAGGTTTTCCAGTGCACTTTATAAATTTTTAAAGGTAGAAATCAAACTGCTGGCGCTTTTGCCTGAAGATGATTCTTTGCGGAAGGCAGTGAAAAGACAATCCCCGATTGTGACTGAATTTCCTAAAGCCTTATTCAGCAAAGTAATGGAAGAAACGGCCCGCAGGTTTCTGCAGGCGAGACAAGGAGGAATGCCCGCTGGTACGAACCAGGCTTCTTTTGCAGAGAAGCTAAGAACATTTTTTCGGAAAGGCGGCAGCAAGAGTGGATAAAACCCGTGTCCTCATCGTAGATGATTCCGCTTTTATGAGAAAGATGATTTCAGATTTTCTCTCTGAACATCCTTTAATAGAAGTAGCAGGCACAGCAAGAAACGGGGCAGATGCTCTCGTCAAAATGGAAAGCACAAAACCTGATGTCGTAACGCTGGATGTTGAAATGCCGGTAATGGACGGCATTCAGGCCTTGAAGGAGATCATGAAAAGATTTCCCTGTCCGGTCATTATGCTCTCAAGCACCACTCAGCAGGGTGCAGAGAACACGATCAGGTCCTTTGAATACGGAGCGGCAGATTTTATCGCAAAGCCGTCTGGCCCGATCTCGCTTGATTTGTATAAGATCAAGGAAGAAATGCAGCGAAAAGTGCTTCTGGCGAAAAAGATCAATATTCTTCCCATTTCATCGGCACAAATCGACATAAACAAGCTTCCAAAACAGGAGAATTATAGTAAAATAGGCTTAAACAAGAAAAAATATCCTTTTTTCCCATCTGACCGCATTCTGCCGAATGTGATCGGCATGGGAACCTCTACAGGCGGGCCAAGAGCCCTTCAAAAGGTGCTTCCGCTGCTGCCGGAGGATATCGAGGCACCGCTGTTTATCGTTCAGCACATGCCTGCCGGCTTCACTCAGTCACTTGCCACAAGGCTTAATCAGCTTTCGAAAATACAGGTCAAAGAAGCTGCAGACGGCGAAAAAGCGGTTAACGGCACAGCTTACATTGCTCCTGGAGGAAGGCATATGACGATCAAAAAGGAGGGTGCCTCCCTTTACATGGAGCTTGATCAATCACCCGCTATAAGCGGCCACCGTCCATCAGTTGATGTTTTGTTCCAATCTTTGTCAGAGCTTGCCGGCTATCAAAAATATGCGTTGGTTTTAACAGGAATGGGCAGTGACGGAACAGAGGGCCTCAAAATGATGAAAAAAACAGGCAGCACGATTGCCATTGCCGAATCACAAGCCACTTCTGTTGTGTTCGGCATGCCAAAATCCATTATTGCGGCAAACTTGGCAGATGCCGTCGATGATATAGAAATGATTGCAGTTAGATTGATGAATTTTATTCGTAGCTAAGGGGCGTGACCTTAATGGAGATGAATCAATATCTCGAAATTTTTCTGGAAGAAAGCAAAGAACATTTGCAGGCCTGCAATGACAAGCTGCTGCAGCTGGAAAAAGAACCTGGTAATCTATCAATTGTTAATGATATTTTCCGTTCTGCCCATACTTTAAAAGGAATGAGCGCCACAATGGGATATGAGGATCTCGCAAGCCTTACCCATCAGATGGAAAATGTGCTGGACGCTATTCGGAACGAGAAGCTTGCAGTAAATCCGGCCATCCTTGACGCCGTCTTCTTGTCTGTTGATTATCTTGAAGAAATGATCCTATCTGTTGAAAATGGCGGAGATGGCAAAAAAGATGTGTCAGATGCTGTTGAGAAACTTGTTCAAATTGAAAAAGGAAAGCCTGATGAGGCGGCTCCAGAACAGACGGCTGTTACTAAGCCTGTTCAGGGAAGCCAGCAGTATGACGAATACGAGATGACGATTTTCAGCCAATCCAAGGAACAGGGATTCTCTGCTTATGAAATTACGGTTTCATTGCGGGAAGACTGCCTCTTAAAAGCTGCCCGCGTTTTTATGATTTTTGAGATACTGGACGGGCTTGGAGAGGTTATTAAAACAGTTCCTTCTGTAGAACTTCTTGAAGAGGAAAAATTTGACCAGCAGTTCACAGCAGCCTTTGTTTCTAAAGAGAAGGCAGAAATGATTAAAGGCGCCATAATGAAGGTCTCTGAAATTGAACGGGTAGAGGTTCAGGAATTGGCTCTACAAGTATCAGAAGAAAGGGCTGCTGAAATAACATCAGCTGCCGCCTCTGAAACAGCAGCAGCGGCTGTGCCTGAAGCAAGCCAGCCTGTCCAGGCTGCAAAGCAGGCAACAAGTTCAAAAACAATCAGGGTTAATATTGACCGCCTTGACAGCCTCATGAATCTTTTTGAAGAGCTTGTGATTGACAGAGGAAGGCTTGAGTCGATTTCCCGCGATTTAAACAACTTGGAACTGAATGAAACGGTAGAAAGAATGTCCAGAATTTCTGGTGATTTGCAGACGATCATATTGAATATGAGAATGGTTCCTGTTGAAACAGTGTTCAATCGCTTTCCGAGAATGGTCCGCCAGCTGGCAAAAGACTTAAATAAAAAAGTAGATTTGCAGATTACAGGTGCGGAAACTGAACTTGATAGGACCGTGATAGACGAGATTGGCGATCCGCTTGTTCATTTGTTAAGAAATGCGCTTGATCACGGGATTGAAAGTCCTGAGGAGCGGGTTCAAAAAGGCAAGCCTGAAGAAGGATTGCTGATGCTGAGAGCATACCACAGCGGCAATCACGTGTTCATTGAAGTGGAAGAAGACGGTGCAGGCATCAATCCTCAGAAAATCCTTGAACGGGCTGTTTCAAAAGGCATTTTGACAGAACAGGCAGGGGTGGCATTAACAGATAAGCAAATTTATGAACTGATGTTTGCTCCAGGCTTTTCTACAGCTGAAAAGATTTCAGATATTTCAGGCCGCGGAGTCGGGCTTGATGTCGTGAAAAGTACAATAGAATCCCTTGGAGGCACGGTAACGATCGATTCTCAGGAAGGTGCGGGGACGATCTTTTCCATCCAGCTGCCGCTTACGCTTTCCATCATTTCCGTGATGCTGGTTGAATTGGAGCAGGAGAAATATGCCATTCCGATTTCTTCTATTATTGAAACAGCTGTCATAAAACGGGAAGACATTCTTCATGCACACCATCAGCAAGTGATTGATTTTAGAGGAAAAATCGTTCCGCTGGTGTTTTTAAACGAGGTATTTGAAGTGCCTGGCGAAGAAAAAACAGATGACCTGTTATCTATAATTGTTGTCCGGAAAGGGGAAAAAACCGCCGCCCTTGCTGTAGATTCATTCATCGGCCAGCAGGAGGTTGTATTAAAATCCCTTGGCGGCTATCTCAACGACATTTATGCTATTTCCGGCGCTACGATACTCGGAGATGGGCAGGTTGCCTTGATTGTTGATTGCAACGCCTTGATTTAACTCTTGCTTTTTTACAGTGGTATGGATTAAAGAATTCGGCAGTACAGCAGGCAGCCTTTTTGATGCAATAAGCAAATGCCTGCTCTAGCGGGAAGAGGGACAAGGAGGAAATGCAGATGGCAGAAGAGTTGAAGAAGGAAAGAAAGCTGATTGTATTCCAGCTTGACAGAGAAGAATACGGAATTCCTGTCGAACAGGTGCAGTCGATTGAAAAAATGCAGCAGATTACAAGGGTTCCAAGAACGAAAAGTTTCATTAAAGGTGTCTTGAATATGAGGGGTGTCATTACCCCCGTTGCAGATTTGCGAAGCAGATTTGGAATTGAAGAAGTACCGGCAGATGAGCAGACAAGAATGATTATTGTAACCCTTGAAGATAAGGAAATTGGATTTATAGTCGATGCAGCTAATGATGTTGCTGACATTTCTGAAGATAGCATCGAACCGCCGCCAGAGGCAGCCGGCTCTGTTTCAGCGGAATACATTCTGGGTGTGGTGAAGATTGGAAATAGACTCATTACTTTATTGGATTTAAAAGCCGTATTGGAAGAGGAGCCAGAAGCAGACCTTGACAAGGCCAAAGCGTAATGGAAACCCTGACAGACTTGCGGCAGCATCATTTTGATCTATTAAAGGAAATTGGAAATATCGGGGCAGGTCATTCTGCGACTGCTTTATCCCGCCTGCTGAATAAAAAAATATCCATGAATGTCCCGCATGCAAGACTTGTTTCTTTTAATGAACTTGTGGAGCTTTTCGGGGGGCCTGAGGAGGAAGTGGCCTGTGTATTCTTAAGGATAGAAGGTGAGTTTCACGGCTCTTTCTTTTTTATCATGGCTGTTTCGCAGGCAGAGATATTTATCAGCACACTGCTTGAAAAACAAGGCATATGCCTCAGTGATGATCAAAACAAAGAGTTTTATGCTTCTGTTTTCCAGGAACTGGGCAATATTTTGACAGGCTCCTATCTTACTGCTATGGGCGACCTGACCGGGCGGGTATTCATGCCCTCAGTTCCGGCTATATCCATTGATATGTTCGGAGCAGTTATCATTCAGGGGCTGGTGAATGCTGCGGTTGATGAAGATCATGCCATTCTGATAGATACAAAAATCATGGAAGAAACAGAAACTGGGGGAAAGGTTATCGAAGGCCACTTTTTCCTCGTTCCTGATCCGGAATCCTTCAGCCTTCTTTTTCAGCTGGCAGGGGTAAAAGATGAAAACAGAAAGTATTAGCATTTTAAAGGTCGGCATCGCTGAAATAAAGATCGTCAAAAGCCCTGACCGTCTTCGGACTTCCGGCCTTGGTTCCTGCGTTGGAATTGTTCTTTTTGACAACGTGAAAAAAATTGCCGGTCTCGCCCATGTTATGCTTCCTTTTTCATCACTTGCGAAAAAAGGGGCAGTCAGCAAAGGGAAATATGCCGATACAGCAGTTGAAGAGCTAATCAAGCAGCTTCAGCATGCAGGAGCTGATGCTTCTATATTGAAAGCAAAAATGGCAGGCGGCGCCCAAATGTTTGCGATGCAAAAAGAAAACGAATTGATGAGAATAGGTCCAAGAAACTCAGAAGCTGTCAAAGGAGCGCTGGCTCTCCGGCGAATACCTCTTCTTGCTGAGGATATCGGCGGCTCGAGCGGAAGAACAATCGAATTTGATCCGCTGACAGGCTTTCTGTCAGTAAAAACAGTCAATCAGGGCGTGAAATATATTTAAGAGCTTTTAAGCAAGCATTGTCATGCAGAGGGGGAGAAACAATGACTCGTTCAATTACACATGAGGACCAGATCATTTGGCAGCGCTGGATAGAGACAAGGGATACCCGCGCAGGCGATGCGCTTATTAGGCGGTATATGCCGCTCGTGACGTATCATGTGCAGCGGATTGCTTCAGGGCTGCCGAGGACTGTTAACAAAGATGATCTTGTTAGCCTTGGTATGTTTGGCTTGTATGATGCTTTGGAAAAATTTGATCCAACAAGAGATTTAAAGTTTGATACGTACGCGTCTTTTCGGATAAGAGGGGCCATTATTGATGGTTTGCGGAAGGAAGACTGGCTGCCGCGGAGCTCCAGGGAAAAAGCGAAAAGAGTAGAAGCAGCTGCAGAAAAGCTTGAACAGAGGCTTCTGCGCAATGTGACGCCTGAGGAAGTGGCAAAAGAACTCAATCTTCCTGAAGAAGAGGTTTTAGCCATTATGAGCGAAGGGTTTTTCGCTAATATTCTGTCGATAGATGACCAGGTGCAGGATCAGGACGATGGGGAGCACGCGGGGATCATATTGAAGGATGAGAAAATGGAAACGCCGGAAGAGCGGATGCTGAAGGCAGAACTTGTTCAGCAGCTTGCGGCTGTTGTCGGCCAGCTTTCTGAGAAAGAACAGCTTGTTGTCAGCTTGTTTTATAAGGAAGAGCTGACCTTGACGGAGATAGGACAGGTCATGGGGCTTTCCACATCCCGCATTTCCCAGATTCATTCAAAGGCGCTTTTGAAGCTCCGCCACATTTTGGAGAAATTTGTTCATTGAAGCTGCTGGAACTAAAAAAGAAAGCGGTGAAAGAGTATGGCAGTAATGCTTGCCGTTCTGAGCCTGCTGCTCCATGCGGCAGCCTTTTACTTTATCATTCTGCTGTTCTCGAAATATTCAGGACTGAAAGCTATCGAAAAAGAACAAAGGCAGCTTCTGGAAGAAACAGAGCAGCTTCTTGCAGGCTATATGATGGAGATAAAAGATGAAAATGAAAAAATGCTGAGAGAGATTTCCATTCCTCAGGAGCCGCGTGATGAAGAAAAGCAGGAAACCGCTGAGAGGGAGCCAAACAGCAGAGAGGCGGAAGAGGAAGAGCTTCCTGCCCATCTCAAAGAGCTTGTCCTTTTGCAGGAAAAAGCAGAAACCGCTGCAAATCCTGAGGGCTCAAGCCTTAGTCCAAAGGATGAAGTAGAAATGTTATCAAAACAGGGCTTTTCAGCAGAGGAAATTGCCAGGAAATTAGGAAGAGGCAAAACGGAAATCCAATTAATGATGAAATTTGGCCAAAAATAGCTTGAATGTGCTTGATTAAGGCATTTAATTATGGTATATTTCTTGTTGGTGTTAATACACACGCTTATAGATTCAAGCATTGGTGCTGTTGATCCAACAGTTTTGCTTGAAAATGATATGAGCGGAGGAGAAAAAAACCACTAGGAGGAAAAATCAATGTCAGTAATTTCTATGAAGCAATTGCTTGAAGCTGGTGTTCACTTCGGCCACCAAACTCGCCGCTGGAACCCAAAAATGAAGCGTTACATCTTTACAGAGCGTAACGGCATCTACATCATCGACCTTCAAAAGACTGTTAAAAAGGTTGAAGAAGCATACAACGTAACAAAAGAATTGGCTGGTAACGGCGGTAAAATTCTTTTTGTCGGCACTAAAAAACAAGCTCAGGATTCCGTTAAGGAAGAAGCTGAACGTTCAGGTATGTACTATGTGAACCAGCGCTGGCTTGGAGGTACACTGACAAACTTCGGAACAATCCAAAAGCGCATCAGACGTTTGAAGGATATTGAAAGAATGCAGGAAGACGGAACTTTTGAAGTTCTTCCTAAAAAAGAAGTTGTTCAGCTGAAAAAAGAACTTGAGCGTCTTGAAAAATTCCTAGGCGGAATCAAAGACATGAAAGGTCTTCCAGATGCTTTGTTCATCATCGACCCTCGCAAAGAGCGCATTGCTGTTGCAGAAGCACGCAAATTGAACATCCCGATCATCGGAATTGTTGATACAAACTGTGATCCGGATGAAATCGATCATGTTATTCCTGCAAATGATGATGCAATCCGCGCTGTAAAGCTTCTTACTTCTAAAATGGCTGATGCTATTCTTGAAGCGAAGCAAGGCGAAGAAACAACTGAAACTACTACTGCTTAATGCAAAAGGTGATAAGAGGGGAGAGCCTTTTATCACCTTTTTTTAAAGGCAATGGTAAGAGGGAAAGTTTTTTCCTCTAAGCCTCATACAGGCAAATTTAACAAAACCTTATTAAATAAATGTGCACCATTTTAAAAAAAGCCTAAAAAATTGTACTATATACATAGGGAAGTTCAGGCAGCATATTAAAGGAGGATATTATAATGGCAGTTACAGCTCAAATGGTAAAAGAATTGCGCGAAAAAACAGGCGCAGGTATGATGGATTGCAAAAAGGCCCTAACTGAAACAGGCGGAGACATGGAGAAAGCAATTGACTTTCTTCGCGAGAAAGGTATTGCAAAAGCTGCGAAAAAAGCGGACAGAATCGCTGCAGAAGGCTCTGCTGTAATTAAAACAGAAGGTAACGAAGCAGTTATTCTTGAAGTGAACTCAGAAACTGACTTTGTAGCTAAAAACGAAGGATTCCAGGAGCTGCTTAACAATCTTGCACACCATCTTCTTGCGAAGAAGCCTGCAAGCCTTGAAGAAGCACTTTCTTCTACAATGGATAACGGTGTTTCTGTGGAGGATGCCATCAACACAGCAATCGCTAAAATCGGTGAGAAAATTACCCTTCGCCGTTTTGAAGTTTTGACAAAATCCGATAACGGCGCATTTGGTGCTTACCTTCACATGGGCGGACGCATTGCGGTTCTGACTGTAGTAGAAGGCACAACTGATGAAGCTGTAGCAAAAGATGTTGCTATGCACATTGCTGCTGTTAATCCAAAATACATCTCCCGCGATCAAGTTTCTGCAGAAGAAACAGCACGCGAGCGTGAAGTGCTGACTCAGCAGGCTCTGAATGAAGGCAAGCCTGAAAATATCGTTGCGAAAATGGTTGAAGGCCGTTTGAGCAAATTCTTTGAAGACATCTGCCTTCTTGATCAGTCTTTCGTTAAGAACCCTGATGAAAAGGTTAAACAATATGTTGCTTCTAAAGGTGCAGCTGTTAAAGCATTTGTACGCTACGGCGTAGGCGAAGGCATTGAAAAGCGCCAGGATAACTTCGCTGAAGAAGTAATGAACCAGGTTAGAAAATAAATTTTCCCCTGCGTGATAAATAAATGATGCACATAAATTGGGAACACTGAACCGTGTTCCCCTTTTTTCGAAATGAACAGGCAAATTGATTGCAATATAAGCTTTTTAGAAGGCTATATTAAAGAAAACTGCTGATTTTTAGCATTGTTGATCAGGACTGAAAAAGCGGATTCCTCGTGCTGAAATCAACAGTCGCATTTTAAAGTCTTTTAAAAAAGGAAAAACCTTGGAGGTTGTTATGAGCAAGCCGAAATACAATCGCATTGTACTTAAATTGAGCGGAGAAGCTCTTGCAGGTGACAACGGGTTCGGGATTAACCCATCTGTTATTAAGTCTGTCGCACAACAGGTGAAGGAAATTGCAGAGCTTGGCGTAGAAGTTGCAGTAGTTGTCGGCGGCGGAAACATTTGGCGCGGCAAAACAGGAAGCGAAATGGGAATGGACCGTGCAACGGCTGACTATATGGGAATGCTTGCAACAGTAATGAACTCCCTTTCCCTTCAGGACAGCCTTGAAAACCAAGGAGTTCAGACACGTGTGCAGACATCCATTGAAATGAGGCAGGTTGCTGAACCATACATAAGAAGAAAGGCCATTCGCCATCTGGAGAAAAAGCGGGTTGTGATCTTTGCAGCCGGCACAGGAAACCCTTATTTCTCAACGGATACAACGGCAGCATTAAGGGCTGCGGAAATTGAGGCAGATGTCATCTTAATGGCCAAAAACAACGTGGACGGCGTCTATAGTGCAGATCCGGCCGTTGATGCAAACGCTGTGAAATATGAGCAGCTTTCCTATTTGGATGTTCTGAAGGAAGGGCTGGCTGTAATGGACTCCACAGCATCTTCTTTGTGCATGGATAACGACATTCCGCTCATCGTCTTCTCTATTATGGAAGAAGGAAACATTAAGCGCGCAGTACTGGGCGACAACATCGGAACAATTGTAAGGGGGAAATAATCATGTCAAATCAAATTCTGAACGAAACAAAAGACCGCATGGAAAAAGCTGTTTCATCCTATCAGCGCGAGCTTGCAACAGTAAGAGCAGGAAGAGCAAGTGCTTCACTGCTTGATAAAGTGACAGTGGATTATTACGGTGCACCGACTCCTGTTAATCAATTGGCATCCATCAATGTTCCTGAAGCACGCATGCTTGTTATTCAGCCTTATGACAAGTCAGCTCTCGGTGATATTGAAAAAGCCATCCAAAAAGCTGATCTTGGTCTTACACCTTCTAATGACGGTTCCATTATCCGCATCAGCATTCCTGCATTAACTGAGGAAAGAAGGCGCGACCTTGTAAAGCTTGTGAAAAAATATGGTGAAGAAGCGAAAGTAGCGATCCGCAATATCCGCCGCGACGGCAACGATGATTTGAAAAAAGCTGAAAAGAATGGCGAAATTACGGAAGATGAATTGCGCGGCCAGTCAGAGAAAGTACAAAAGCTGACGGACGAATATATCGAGAATATTGATAAAGTTTCAAAAGAGAAAGAAAAAGAAATCATGGAAGTTTAATTAAATTCTATGTACAATAGAATTGTGCAAAAGACCCTCTAATGTTTACAGGGGGTTTTTTTGTTAATAATGTTAACACAGTTATCGAAGGGCGGAATTTGTTCGATAGCTTCTGGGTTATGGAGGAATCTCATGCTCAACTTTTTAAAAAGAACTAAGGTCTCAAAAAAAACGGCAGTCGGAGCTGATTTCTCACGATCTGATATTTTAAGCGGCACAATGCCCTCACACGTGGCCATCATTATGGATGGAAACGGAAGATGGGCGAATAAGAGAGCGCTCCCTAGAATAGCAGGTCACCATGAGGGAATGAAGGTGGTCCGGAAAATAACAAAGCTTGCGAGCGAGCTCGGTCTCGACGCTCTTACTCTTTATGCGTTTTCCACGGAAAACTGGAAACGCCCAAAAATAGAAGTCGATTTTTTAATGAAGCTTCCGGAAGAATTTCTGGCCACTTATCTTCCTGAATTGATTCAGGAAAATGTTAGGGTCAGAGTTATGGGTGATAAAGACAAGCTGCCGGGGCACACGCTGACAGCTGTTGATAGAGCGATAAGGGAAACATCAGGAAATACCGGTTTAATATTAAATTTTGCTTTAAATTACGGAAGCAGAACAGAGATCATCGAGGCGGTCAAAAAAATTGCGGACGATGCGAAAAATCAGAAGCTTCACATCGAACAAATTGATGAAAGCCTTCTCTCAGATTATTTAATGACAAATGAACTTCAGGATCCGGATCTCTTAATCAGGACAAGCGGAGAAATCCGATTAAGCAATTTCATGCTATGGCAGCTTGCTTATACAGAACTTTGGTTTACAGAAGTTCTCTGGCCAGATTTTAAAGAAGAAGACTTCTTGCAGGCCATAGCAGACTTCCAGCAGAGAGGCAGAAGATTCGGTGGAGTATAGAAGGTGATGACGCGAGATGGTTAAACGGATAGTTACAGCAGTCATAGCAGCATCCTTATTTTTACCCTTCGTCATATTCGGCAATATTCCGTTTACAGTATTTATATATCTGTTAAGCTCCATTGCCCTTTACGAGCTGTTTATTATGAGGAAAATCCATATTACCAGTTTCCCTGGTGTGGTCGGTTTATTTTTAATGTGGGTATTGCTTATCCCATCTTCTCATATTATGGTTTTAAACAATCTGACTGTAACGAAAATAGAGTTTTCTCTATTTGCTGTTTTATTGCTCTTAAGCTATACAGTCGTAACAAAAAACCGGTTTTCCTTTGATGATGCTGGTTTTGCAATGCTTGCAATCTTTTATATCGGCATTGGGTTTTATTATTTCATTGAAACTAGAAAGCTTGGCCTGGAGTACTTAATATACGGCCTGATTGTTGTTTGGACTACTGACAGCGGTGCCTATTTTATAGGTAAAGCATTGGGCAGGCGAAAGCTCTGGCCGGAAATAAGCCCGAATAAAACGGTTGAAGGGTTTTTTGGGGGGATTGCTGCAGCGATTGCGGCAGCCGTGATTTTTCAGGCTGTGACAGGGATTGCGGATTCTTACATAAAAATTGGGCTGTTCACCATTGTTCTTTCAGTATGCGGCCAGCTCGGGGACTTAGTCGAGTCTGCTTTAAAAAGGCAGTACAATGTGAAAGATTCCGGCAGCATTCTGCCAGGCCACGGAGGTATTCTTGACCGCTTTGACAGCCTGTTATTTGTACTGCCCTTTCTGCATTTTCTCTTTATGATCCAATAAAGCAGAGGTGCTGGGATGCACTTATTAAAAATAATCAGCCTATGAAAGATCATTTTGCGGCTCAGTTTTGGAGAGTGAAAAAATGAAAAAAATCAGTTTATTAGGTGCAACTGGGTCAATCGGTATCCAGACGCTTGAAGTTATTGCAGAACATCCGGAAGAATTTGAACTATCAGCTATGACATTCGGCAGTAACCTTGATGCAGGGATACCCGCCATTAAAAAATTCCATCCGAAGTTCGTATCAGTAAGAGACAGAGATATTTATGAAAAGCTGCTATCAGAGTTTGCTGGAAGCGGCATATCCTTTGCACATGGTGATGAAGGAAACATAGAAGCGGCTGTTCACGGTGAAGCGGATATTGTTGTAAATGCCCTCCTTGGCAGTGTTGGTCTTCTTCCGACATTAAAAGCGATTGAACTCGGCAGAACCATTGCCATCGCGAATAAGGAGACGCTGGTTACAGCAGGCCACCTCGTGACAGAGCATGCAAAAAAATACAATGCTGTTCTTCTTCCTGTAGACAGTGAACATTCTGCCATCTATCAGTGCCTGCAGGGAGAAGATCCAGCCTCCATTTCAAGGCTGATTGTTACTGCTTCAGGGGGAAGCTTCCGCGACAGGGCACGTGAGGAACTGAAAGATGTATCTGTAGAAGATGCACTGAAGCATCCGAACTGGTCCATGGGAGCCAAGATCACGATTGATTCAGCAACCATGATGAATAAGGGGCTTGAAGTCATTGAAGCTCATTGGCTGTTTGGCATTCCATACGAAGAGATTGATGTGCTCCTGCACAGAGAAAGCATCATACACTCAATGGTTGAATTTCACGACGGCAGTGTCAAAGCGCAGCTTGGCACACCGGATATGAAAGTGCCGATCCAATATGCCCTGACCTACCCGGAACGAATGCCGCTTAAGTCAACAGAAAGACTGAACCTTTGGGATTACGGGCAGCTGCATTTTGCTAAGGCTGATTTCAGCCGGTACAGGTGCTTACAATTCGCTTATGAATCAGGTAAAATAGGGGGAACCATGCCTGCTGTCCTGAATGCAGCGAACGAGGTGGCGGCAGCATCATTTCTCAGCGGGGAAATCACCTTCCTGGAGATTGAAGAACTTATTGAGCGGGCGCTTCTGAATCATGAGGTTCAAAAAAACCCTGACCTTGAAACCATACAGCTGACGGATGCTGAAACGCGCCGTTACGTTAGGTCATTATTAAAATAAAGGTGGTAGTGCCCAGTGAACACTGTGATCGCATTTGTATTAATCTTCGGTGCCCTCGTTTTTTTTCACGAACTAGGCCATCTAATGCTGGCAAAAAGGGCCGGAATACTATGCCGGGAGTTTGCGATCGGGTTCGGACCGAAAATTCTTTCCTTTAAGCGAAATGAAACGGTCTATACGATCCGTCTTCTGCCAATTGGGGGATTCGTCCGCATGGCAGGCGAGGATCCTGAAATGATAGAGGTCAAGCCTGGCTATCATGTTGGGCTCCTTGAAGGAAAAGACGGAAAAGTTGAAAAGATTATCACTAATAATAAAGAAAAATATCCGCAGGCAAGAATCATTGAAGTGGAAAAAGCTGATTTAGAGCATGGCATGTATATAACAGGCTATGAAGAGGGGAGCGAAGAAGGACTTAAGCGATTTGAAGTCAGTGAGCAGTCCTTCTTTATCACCGATGGCCAGGAAGTGCAGATTGCGCCTTACAGCAGACAATTTGCTTCAAAGACACTCGGACAAAGAGCTGCGGCTATCTTTGCCGGCCCTTTCATGAATTTCTTGCTTGCCTTTGTCATTCTCTTATTCCTCGGCCTTTTTCAAGGAGCTCCGGTAGATTTGCCGAAACTTGGCGAGCTGACCAAGGATGGTACAGCCATGAGCTCAGGCCTTAAGGAAGGCGACACGATTGAGTCCATCAATGGAAAATCAGTTTCCAGCTGGCGGGACGTTGTTGAAATCATCAGAGCCAATCCTGAAAAAGAGCTGAATTTTCAAGTGAACCGGAAGGGCGAAGATCTTTCAGTAAAGGTTGTACCTGAAAAATTCTCAGCCGGAGGGCAGACTATCGGCAGAATCGGTGCCTATACACCTGTTGAAAAGGGCTTTGTTTCAGCGGTAAAATACGGCGCAAGCGAAACATACAACGTAACGAAAGAGATCATTTTAGGGCTCGGGAAATTAATAACAGGCCAATTTTCGATCAAAATGCTTTCAGGTCCTGTTGGGATTTATGATGCAACAGATAAAGTAGCACAGTCAGGGATAGAGAATCTGTTCAGATGGGCAGCGATGCTCAGCATCAACCTTGGGATTGTCAACCTCCTTCCGCTGCCGGCACTTGACGGCGGACGCCT
This sequence comes from Metabacillus kandeliae, assembly GCF_021166585.1. Lineage (GTDB taxonomy): Bacteria > Bacillota > Bacilli > Bacillales > Bacillaceae > Metabacillus_B > Metabacillus_B kandeliae. The sequence continues at coordinate 1,153,292 of NZ_JAJOZE010000001.1, read as the reverse complement.
GCTGTTTTTCCTAGTGGAAGCAGTACGCGGAAAGCCGATTGACAGACAAAAAGAAGGAATGGTCCATTTTATCGGGTTTGCTCTATTAATGCTTCTGATGCTGGTTGTCACATGGAACGATATTCAGCGCCTTTTCCTTCAGTAGAGGGACAAAAGCGTCAAAACAGCCATATTTTATATGGCTGTTTTCGCAAATATTGATACAATGGAAAAAGGAAGCAGCATGGCTGTTAAAATACAGAGAAATAGATTAATGAGGTGCTTGACATGAAACAAAGTATGACGTTTATTCCAACTCTAAGAGAAGTGCCGGCAGATGCAGAAGTCAAGAGCCATCAGCTGCTGCTAAGGGCAGGCTATATCCGCCAGAATACAAGCGGCATTTACAGCTATATGCCTCTTGCTGCTAAAATTCTTCAAAAAATCCAGAATATTATTCGCGAGGAAATGGAAAATGCAGGCGCAGCAGAACTGCTGATGCCGGCCCTTCAGCAGTCTGAGCTGTGGCAGGAATCCGGCCGCTGGTTTTCCTATGGACCAGAATTAATGCGCCTGCGCGACAGGCACAATAGAGAATTTGCCCTTGGAGCAACACATGAAGAAGTGATTACAAGCCTGCTTCGGGATGAAGTAAAGTCTTACAAGAGACTTCCTTTGGCACTTTATCAAATTCAATCAAAGTTTAGGGATGAGAAACGCCCGCGATTCGGTCTCCTTAGAGGCCGGGAATTTATTATGAAAGACGCCTATTCTTTCCACTCCTCACAGGAAAGTCTTGATGAAGGCTATGATAAAATGTTTGAAGCCTACAGCAGAATATTTGAACGCTGCGGTCTTGATTTCAGAGCCGTTATAGCGGATTCAGGAGCTATGGGAGGAAAAGACACACACGAATTTATGGTTCTTTCCGAAGTCGGCGAAGATACGATTGCATACTCTGATACCTCCAAATATGCCGCCAATATTGAAATGGCTCCCGCTCCAAGCGAGTACGCTGCAGGGAATGAAGCGCCAAAAGAGCTTGAAAAAACAGAAACGCCTGATCAGAAGACAATTGAAGAGATTGCCGCATTTTTTGATGCTTCAAAAGAGAAGTGCATAAAATCCCTGCTCTTCAAAGCAGATGACGATTATGTGCTTGCACTGGTCAGAGGCGATTTTGACATTAATGATATTAAGGTGAAAAACTATCTGGAAGCACGAACAGTTGAGCTTGCTACACCTGAAGAAACAGAAAGTGTGATGGGCTGCAAAGTCGGATTTGTCGGACCAGTCAGCGCACCGGCTGATTTAAAAATAATCAGTGATTATTCTGTGAAGTATATTGAAAACGGCATTGCAGGGGCGAACGAGCAGGACTTCCATTTTGTGAACGTGAATCCGGAACGGGATATTAAAGGCATTGAATATACCGACCTCAGGTTTATCCAGGAAGGGGATGCCTCTCCGGACGGACAAGGCCGCATCAAGTTCGCAAGAGGAATTGAAGTCGGTCATATCTTCAAGCTTGGTACAAGATATTCCGTTGATATGAATGCTGTATTCCTTGATGAAAACGGCCGAACACAGCCTTTAATTATGGGCTGCTACGGAATCGGTGTTTCCCGTACACTGGCATCCATTGCAGAACAGCACAGTGATGAAAAAGGTCTGGTATGGCCGCTGTCTGTTACACCGTTCCATGTGCATTTAATTCCTGTGAATGTCAAAACAGAAGAACAGGTTTCTCTTTCAGATACATTATATAAAGAGCTGAAGCAGCAAGGTTATGAAGTTCTTTATGATGACAGAGCAGAACGGGCAGGAGTTAAATTTGCTGATTCTGATCTGATTGGTCTTCCAGTAAGAATAACGGTCGGCAAAAGGGCATCTGAGGGGTATGTTGAAGTAAAAGTCCGGAAAAACGGCGAGTCCCATGAAGTTCACAAGGACGAGCTTTCCGGCCTGCTTGGCAGCCTGCTGAAATAAGAAAATTTTGCGAACACAGCCAATAGTAATTTATAGATGCTGTAAAATGATACATGGTAAGATAAAGTAAACATTGAATGAAAAAAGGGGCTGGCCCAGGAACTGTTTGGGTCAGTCTCTTCCATTTTGAAAAGAAAGGAGCGATTCTGCATGGAAGATAAACTGCTGGGGCAAATCGAACGGTTTCAGCTCCTTCTGCAGCAGCTGCAATTAACAGATGATCAAGTTGCGGGCCACTTCCAGCATGGAGCCATTACAAAGCTGACCGTGCACAAGCATGAGAGAAAGTGGCATTTTGACTTTACACTTGATAATATCCTTCCATTTGATGTTTTTCAGCTTTTTCACGGAAGGCTTACTAAGGCTTTTTCCCACATAGCAAATGTCAATTATTCAATCAGCGCGAAAAATGCCCAGGAAGCAGGTGAAAAGCTGCTTCAGGATTATTGGACGTTCTGCTTGCAGGAGCTTGAAGGAATATCACCCCCAATGCTTTCGCTGCTGCATGATCAGCTTCCTGCCCTTCAGGGAATAAAGCTGACTCTGAAAACACGCAATGACACGGAGGCTGTGTCCTTAAAAAGAAAATACGCCGGCCTCATTACGGGCAGTCTTCAGCAATACGGCTTTCCTTTATATCAGCTGGAGACCGAGGTAAACCACTCTCAGGAAGAAATGCAGAAATTCACAGAAATGAAGCTGCAGGAAGATAAGGAAAGAGCGCAGGCAGCCGTTACTGAGATGGAGAAGAAAGAACGCGAAGCATCAGAACACCCTGAATTCACAGGTCCCATTACGATTGGATACCCGATTAAACCTGACGAGGAAATTCAGCTGCTTCGGACAATTGAGGATGAAGAGCGGCGGACGACTGTTCAAGGGTATGTCTTTTTTGCGGAAACGAAAGAGCTTAGAAGCGGAAGAACACTCCTTACCTTTAAGATTACAGATTATTCAAGCTCCATACTTGTTAAAATGTTTGCAAGAGACAAAGAAGATGCCGCTATTATGCAGATGATTAAAAAAGGCATGTGGCTGAAGGTGAGAGGCAGCATTCAAAACGACACCTTTGTCAGGGACCTTGTCATGATTGCCAATGACATTAATGAGGTAACACCGGCAGAACGAAAGGATACCGCCCCTGAAGGAGAAAAACGGGTTGAACTCCATCTGCACACGCCAATGAGCCAGATGGACGCGGTTTCATCTGTTTCAGATCTTGTCTCACAGGCGAAAAAATGGGGCCATCAGGCCATTGCCATCACGGATCATGCTGTAGCCCAGTCCTTTCCGGAGGCTTACTCTGCAGGTAAGAAAAACGGGGTGAAAATCCTATACGGAATTGAAGCAAACCTCGTGGATGACGGCGTTCCGATTGCGTACAATGATGCGCATATTGATCTTGCTGATGCCGTTTATGTTGTATTTGACGTTGAAACAACAGGTTTATCAGCTGTTTATGACACCATAATTGAGCTTGCGGCTGTGAAAATAAAAGACGGTGAAATCATTGACAGATTCGAATCATTTGCGAACCCTCACCATCCGCTGTCTGCTACAACGATCAATCTGACAGGGATCACAGATGATATGGTCAGGGATGCTCCAGAAGTAAAAGAGGTTCTGCAGGATTTTAAGAATTGGATCGGAAATGATATCCTTGTTGCCCACAATGCAAGCTTTGATATGGGATTTTTAAACGATGGCTATAAAAACCTTCTTCAAGAGCCGAAGGCAGCAAACCCTGTTATTGATACGCTTGAGCTTGGACGGTTTTTGTACCCTGAGCTGAAAAATCACCGCCTGAATACACTCTGCAAAAAATTTGACATAGAGCTCACTCAGCATCACAGGGCGATTTATGATGCGGAAGCAACTGGATACCTGATGATCAAAATGCTGAAGGATGCAGCAGAAAAAGGGATTTTACTGCATGACCAGCTCAATGACAACATGGGGAAGGGCAATGCCTTTCAGCGGTCCAGACCGTTTCACGCCACACTGCTTGCAAAAACAGAGGAAGGCCTGAAAAATCTTTTTAAGCTGATCTCGCTCTCCCATATTAATTATTTTTACAGAGTGCCAAGGATTCCAAGGTCTGTTCTGAAAAAATACCGTGCTGGCCTTCTTGTCGGCTCTGGCTGCGAAAAGGGCGAGGTATTTGAAGGCATGATGCAGAAATCGCCGGAAGAAACAGAAGAAATTGCTTCCTTTTACGATTATATTGAAGTTCAGCCGCCTGCTGTCTACAAGCATCTGATTTCACAGGAATACATCAGAGATGAAGAGGCGCTGAGAGAAATCATTTCAAACATTGTGAAAGCCGGAGAAAAGCTCGGCATCCCAGTCGCTGCAACAGGCAATGTTCATTATCTGAACCCGAACGATAAAATCTACCGGAAAATCTTAGTCAGTTCTCAAGGAGGAGCAAATCCGCTTAACAGACATGAACTGCCTGACGTTCATTTCAGAACAACGAATGAAATGCTCGATTGCTTCCATTTTCTCGGCGAGGAAAAAGCAAAAGAAATAGTTATTGAGAATACACAGCATATAGCAGGGCTGATCGATGAGATCAAGCCGATTAAAGACGCCCTTTATACACCGAAAATTGAAGGTGCTGATGATGAAGTAAGAGAGCTCAGCTACAGTATGGCAAGAAGGATTTACGGAGATGAACTTCCTGAAATTGTAGAAGCAAGGCTTGAGAAAGAACTGAAAAGCATCATCGGCCATGGATTTGCCGTTATTTATCTGATCTCGCATAAGCTGGTGAAAAAATCGCTTGATGACGGGTACCTTGTCGGTTCAAGGGGATCTGTCGGTTCCTCGCTTGTAGCAACGATGACGGAAATTACTGAGGTAAATCCGCTGGCTCCGCACTATGTCTGCCCGCACTGCAAGCATTCAGAATTCTTCAATGACGGTTCTGTCGGTTCCGGATTTGACCTTCCTGATAAGGATTGCCCGGAATGCGGCGCAGTCTACAGGAAAGACGGACATGATATCCCGTTTGAAACATTCCTTGGCTTTAAAGGGGACAAGGTTCCGGATATAGATTTAAACTTCTCCGGCGAATATCAGCCAAGAGCCCATAATTACACAAAAGCGCTGTTTGGGGAAGACAATGTATTCCGTGCCGGGACAATCGGTACAGTTGCTGAAAAAACAGCATACGGCTATGTGAAAGGCTATGCCGGCGACAACAATTTAACGATGAGAGGCGCTGAGGTGGACAGGCTTGTCCAGGGCTGTACAGGCGTTAAGAGAACAACGGGCCAGCATCCAGGCGGCATCATTGTTGTGCCGGACTATATGGACATTTATGATTTTTCGCCAATCCAGTTCCCTGCAGATGCAGCTGGTTCCGAATGGAAAACAACTCACTTTGATTTTCATTCCATACATGATAATCTTCTGAAGCTTGATATTCTCGGCCACGATGATCCGACTGTGATCAGAATGCTTCAGGATCTAAGCGGAATTGATCCGAAAACCATTCCGACAGATGATCCTGAAGTAATGAAGATATTCAGCGGAACCGAATCACTCGGTGTAACTGAAGACCAGATCCTTTGCAAAACAGGAACGCTCGGCATCCCGGAATTCGGAACTCGTTTCGTCCGGCAGATGCTTGAAGATACAAAGCCGACAACCTTCTCTGAGCTTGTGCAGATATCAGGACTTTCCCACGGTACCGATGTATGGCTCGGAAATGCCCAGGAGCTGATTCACAACAATACTTGCACACTGAGTGAAGTAATCGGCTGCCGTGATGACATCATGGTTTATTTAATCTATCAGGGTCTTGAGCCTTCATTTGCTTTTAAAATCATGGAGTCTGTCCGAAAAGGGAAAGGGCTGACACCTGAAATGGAAGAGGAAATGAAGAAAAACAATGTCCCTGGCTGGTATATCAATTCTTGCCTGAAAATCAAGTACATGTTCCCAAAAGCTCACGCAGCAGCCTATGTACTGATGGCTGTCCGGATTGCGTACTTTAAAGTGCATCATGCGCTTTTATACTATGCAGCTTATTTCACAGTCCGTGCAGATGACTTTGATATCGAGACACAGGTGAAAGGCTCTCTTGCCATCAAAGCGAAAATTGAAGAAATCAACAGCAAGGGCCTTGATGCTTCTCCGAAGGAAAAAAGCTTGCTCACCGTTATGGAGCTTGCACTTGAAATGTGCGAGAGAGGGTATTCTTTCCAAAAGATAGACTTGTATAAATCAAGCGCATCCGAATTTATCATTGAAGGCGATACGCTTATCCCGCCGTTCAACTCAATTCCAGGGCTCGGCACAAACGCTGCCATTAATATTGTAAAGGCAAGACAAGATGGGGAGTTTCTCTCCAAAGAAGACTTGCAGCAGCGCGGAAAAGTTTCAAAAACCATCCTGGAATATTTGGACAAGCAGGGCTGTCTTGAAGCCCTTCCTGACCAGAATCAGCTGTCCTTGTTCTAAAGAAGGGGAGGCGCGCTTCCCCTCTTAAAGGCAGGACTGGCGCGATTTGCGGCAAAAAAGCTGATTTGCAATAAAATTCCGGTTATGGTATAGTTTTATTGGAAATGCTAGCGATAGAAGCGGCTAAGGAGAGTGGGGCAACCCGCTCTTTTGTATTGAGTAGACCTCTTTCGATAGTGCAATGCTTAATTCCCTGCTGATCCGGCAGGGTTTTTCATCAGCTAAAGGAGCTATTTTGCTTGGAATACAAGGAGGAAAAGAATGAGTAAAAAAGTAACCGAAGTCGTCGCTGAACTGGCTGAGCCGATCGCAGCTGAGCTTGGTCTCGAGCTTGTTGATATTGAGTACGTAAAAGAAGGGAAAAACTGGTTCCTTCGCGTATTTATAGATTCAGATGACGGTGTCGACATTGAAGAGTGCGGAATCGTCAGCGAGCGGCTCAGTGAGAAACTTGATCCACTGGATCCGATCCCTCATAACTACTTTTTAGAGGTTTCTTCTCCTGGAGCAGAGCGTCCGCTGAAAAAAGATGCTGATTTTAAAAAAGCAATCGGCAAGCATGTACACATAAAAACGTATGAACCAATAAACGGCGAAAAAGTATTTGAAGGCACGCTTGATGCGTTTGACGGGGAAACTGTCACGGTTACAGTCACAGTCAAAACCAGAAAAAGACAAGTGCAAATACCCTATGAAAAAGTTGCCGGAGCAAGGCTTGCAGTCATTTTCGGATAATAGAAAATAAGAGGCTGACTGTATGAAAGCAGAAGGGGGAAACCGAAAAATGAGCAGTGAACTTTTAGATGCCTTAAGCATACTTGAGCGAGAGAAGGGCATCAGCAAAGATGTTATCATTGAAGCAATTGAAGCTGCACTGATTTCAGCTTATAAAAGAAACTTTAACCAGGCTCAGAATGTCCGGGTAGATTTAAACCGCGACACTGGTACAATGAGGGTTTTTGCCCGCAAAGACGTTGTCGATCAGGTATTTGATCCGCGGCTTGAGCTTTCTGATGAAGAGGCGAGAAGCATCAATCCGAATTATATCGTCGGAGATGTAGTGGAAATTGAAGTAACACCGAAAAATTTCGGACGCATTGCTGCACAGACCGCCAAGCAGGTCGTTACACAGCGGGTCCGCGAAGCAGAACGCGGAGTTATCTACTCTGAATTCATCGACCGTGAAGAAGATATCATGACAGGTATTGTTCAGCGGATCGATTCTAAATTCATTTACGTAAGTCTTGGCAAAATTGAAGCGCTGCTGCCTGTTAATGAGCAAATGCCAAACGAGCAGTACAAGCCTCATGATAGAATAAAGGTATTTCTTACAAAGGTTGAAAAAACAACAAAAGGACCGCAGATTTTTGTTTCGCGCACTCATCCAGGCCTTTTGAAAAGATTGTTTGAAATCGAGGTTCCTGAAATTTTCGACGGTACTGTGGAGATCAAATCTGTCGCACGGGAAGCAGGAGACAGATCCAAAATTTCCGTTTATGCCGAACAGACTGAAGTGGATCCTGTCGGCTCCTGTGTCGGTCCTAAAGGCCAGAGGGTTCAGGCGATTGTCAATGAACTGAAGGGCGAGAAAATTGATATTGTCCGCTGGTCAAATGATCCTGTTGAATTTGTCGCAAATGCTTTGAGCCCTTCAAAGGTAGTTGAGGTTCTTGTTAATGAAGAGGAAAAAGCGACAACCGTTATTGTTCCGGATTACCAGCTTTCGCTTGCTATCGGAAAAAGGGGTCAGAATGCCCGCCTTGCTGCGAAATTGACTGGTTGGAAGATTGATATAAAGAGCGAATCAGATGCTGAAAAGCTCGGAATGCTTTCTCCTAAAGAAGAAAGTGCTGATGAGGAAAACTACGAAGATTATACAGAACAAGGCGAATAAGAGGTGATACCGCGTGAACGATCGTAAGAAAATACCTTTACGAAAATGCGTGGCAACCGGAGAAATGAAATCGAAAAAAGAAATGGTCCGCATTGTCCGTTCAGCTGAAGGCGATGTTTCCATCGACCTTACCGGCAAAAAAAACGGACGCGGAGCTTACCTGACACTGGATAAAGAATGTATCTTACTGGCCAAAAAGAAGAACATTTTATCCAATCAGCTGAAAGCTCAAATAGACCAATCATTGTATGAAGAACTGCTGCAGCTTGCCGAAACGGAAAGACGGGCATGAACGAGCAGTGGATGTCCTTATTAGGACTGGCCAATCGAGCGCGAAAAGTCATCTCAGGCGAAGAACTGGTAGTGAAGGAAGTCAGAAGAGGCGGAGCAAAGCTAGTTCTGTTATCTGATGATGCTTCAGCCAACACGCATAAAAAAGTGACGGACAAATGCAGAACCTACAAGGTACCTGTTGCTTTTGTCCCGGACAGGAACGTTCTCGGGAAAGCAATCGGAAAAGATGCAAGAGTCGTTGCAGCAGTAACGGAAGCCGGTTTTGCCTCAAAACTGAAGGGCTTGCTCGATTAAATAACTCGGGGGTGAACACATGGCAAAATTGAGAGTATATGAATACGCAAAGCAGCATAATGTGTCAAGTAAAGATGTCATCAGTGCATTAAAGGATTTAAACGTTGAAGTAAGCAACCACATGACGATGATCGAAGACCGCTTCGTTCAGCCGCTGGATAATAAATTCGCCAAAAAAACAGACAGCAGGCCTGCTGAAAATAAAGCGGCAGATACAGCTAAACAGAGCAGCAAACCTGTTCAGAAGGAACGCAGTGTTGCGATCAGAGAAGATAATCAAAACTCCAGCACCTCTCTGAAAAAAACGCCGGGCAATAATGGCCCTCAAAAGACAGGCGGCCAAAAGACTGGATCTCAAAAGCCGGCTGCACAAAAATCAGGCGCCCAAAAGCCGGGGTCTCAAAGACCAGGTTCGCAAAGACCGGGATCGCAAAGACCAGGCGGCGGAAATCAGCCGTTTAATAAAAACAAAAAGAACAACAATAAAAAAGGCAAGCCGAACGGCCAGGCCAATCGTTCCTTCCAGCCGCAGGCTGAAAAACCAAAAAAAGAGCTGCCGGCAAAAATTACTTTTACAGGCTCATTGTCTGTAGGCGAGCTTGCTCAAAAGCTTTATAAAGAGCCTTCTGAAATTATCAAAAAGCTTCTTCAGCTTGGTGTTATGGCAACCATCAATCAGGAGCTGGACAAAGATACAATTGAATTGATTGCATCCGGCGAATTTGGTGTTGAAGTAGAAGAAGAAATTCTTTTTGATGTAACAGAATTTGAAGGATATGAAGTGGAAGACAAGGAAGAAAGCCTGACTGTCAGACCTCCTGTTGTTACTATTATGGGCCACGTTGACCATGGGAAAACAACCTTGCTTGATTCCATCCGGAACACGAAAGTAACGGAAGGGGAAGCTGGCGGTATTACCCAGCATATCGGGGCCTATCAGGTAGAAACCAACGGCAAAAAGATAACGTTCCTTGATACCCCGGGACATGCTGCATTTACGACAATGCGCGCCCGCGGTGCCCAAGTAACAGATATAACAATTCTAGTTGTAGCAGCAGATGACGGAGTCATGCCGCAAACGGTTGAAGCCATCAACCATGCGAAAGCAGCAGAAGTGCCGATTATCGTTGCTGTTAACAAAATGGATAAAGAGTCTGCCAATCCTGACCGCGTTATGCAGGAATTGACAGAGCATGGCCTGGTTTCGGAAGCATGGGGCGGGGATACTATCTTTGTATCTGTATCAGCCCTGAAAGGCGATGGAATCGATGAATTGCTTGAAATGGTTCTGCTGGTCAGCGAAGTTGAGGAATGGAAAGCCAATCCTAACAGACGTGCGGCAGGTACGGTAATTGAAGCACAGCTGGATAAAGGCCGCGGCTCTGTTGCCACGCTTCTCGTTCAGAATGGAACACTCCGCATCGGTGATCCAATCGTAGTAGGAAACTCCTTCGGCCGCGTCCGCGCAATGGTCAATGATCTTGGACGCCGTGTGAAAGAAGCTGGTCCTTCCACTCCTGTTGAAATCACAGGTCTCAATGAAGTGCCGCTTGCAGGCGATCAGTTCATGGTTTTTGAAGACGAGAAAAAAGCCCGCCAGGTTGGGGAAGCAAGAGCTCAGAAGCAGCTTGTTGAACAGCGCGGCGAAAAATCAAAATTAAGCCTCGATGATCTATTTGAGCAAATCAAGCAGGGTGATGTGAAAGACATTAATCTGATTGTAAAAGCTGATGTTCAGGGATCTGTAGAAGCAATGGCTTCCTCTCTTCAAAAAATTGAAGTAGAAGGCGTTAAAGTTAAAATTATTCATACAGGCGTAGGGGCCATTACCGAGTATGATATTATGCTTGCTTCTGCTTCAAATGCAATTGTTATCGGCTTTAACGTTCGTCCTGATAACAATGCAAAACGGGCAGCTGAAGCTGAAAAAGTCGATATCCGTCTTCACCGCATCATTTATAAAGTGATTGAGGAAATCGAAGCAGCTATGAAAGGGATGCTTGACCCTGAATTCGAAGAAAAAATCATCGGCCAGGTTGAGGTCCGCCAGACGTTCAAGGTTTCAAAAATTGGAACAATTGCCGGCGCTTATGTAACTGACGGCAAAATTACCCGTGACAGCGGCATTCGTTTAATCCGCGACGGCATTGTTATTTTTGAAGGCGAAGTAGATGTATTGAAACGCTTTAAAGATGACGTAAAAGAAGTTTCACAAGGATATGAATGTGGTATAACCATTAAGAACTTCAATGATATTAAAGAAGAAGATATTATTGAAGCTTATGTAATGGAAGAAATCGAAAGAAAATGATTGGATGCGCAGACTGTGAGTGCTTGATTTATCATGCAGGTTCCTTGAAAGAAAAGCGCGCCGTTCTTCAGCGGATCACATCGAGAATACGGCAGAAATATAATGTATCCATAGCTGAAACGGATTACCAGGATCTATGGCAGCGCACAAGATTCGGCATTGTTGCTATTACCTCTGACAAAACAAGCACAGAGCGGGTTCTGCAGAGCGTCCTGCAGTTTATTGATTCCTTCCCTGAAATCGAGCGCACAATCACATCCATTGAGTGGCTTTAAGAATGAGGTGAGGAAATGAGCATGAGATCGACCCGTGTCGGCGAACAGATGAAGAAAGAATTAAGCGACATTATCGGGCGCAAAATGAAGGATCCGCGAATCGGTTTTGTTACTGTAACTGATGTAAGAGTAACTGGAGATCTTCAGATTGCCAAAGTATATATTTCAGTGCTTGGCGGAGAAGAGCAGCGTGAAAATACGCTAAAGGGACTTGCAAAGGCGAAAGGATTTATCAGATCCGAAATCGGCCAAAGAATCCGCCTTCGAAAAACGCCTGAAATTCAATTTGAATTTGACGAGTCTATCGACTACGGCAACAGAATTGAAACGCTGATTCACAAAATCAACGAGTCAGACAGCGATAAAGAACATAATGAATGACACTAGGCAAAAAAAGGATAGACTCTAATGTCTATCCTTTTTTGCTTAAAAATGTACATATTTCAGTTTAAACAGGTGTGCTATAGAGCAAGTCCTGAATAATGAAGGAAAGCGGGGAATGAAATAGATGGATGGCGTCTTATTGCTGAACAAGCCGGCTGGAATGACCTCACATGACTGTGTGTCAAAAACGCGGCGTCTTTTAAAAACAAAAAAAGTCGGCCATACAGGGACACTCGATCCAGATGTAACAGGAGTGCTTCCCCTTTGTATTGGAAGAGCGACCAAGATTGCAGAGTATTTGACAGCGGCAGTGAAAACGTATGAAGCAGAAGTAACAGTGGGAATTTCGACTGAAACGGAAGATGCTTCAGGTGAAATTGTGGAAAGAGAAAGCGTTAAAGAAGGCGAGATAACAGAACAGCTTGTCAGAGAAGCGCTGCTTTCCTTAACAGGGGAGATGGAACAGGTTCCCCCCATGTATTCTGCTGTTAAAATTAATGGAAAAAAGCTTTATGAATACGCCCGTGAAGGCAAACAGATTGAACGGCCTGCCAGGATAATAACCGTTCATGAGCTGGTGCAGACAAGCCCAGCTGTGTACCATCCTGCGGAAAAAACCGTTTCTTTTGGCATCAGGGCGGTTTGTTCTAAGGGGACATACATCAGGACACTTGCTGTTATGATCGGTGAAAAGCTCGGTTTTCCCGCACACATGTCAAAGCTTGCAAGAACAGGATCAGGGCAGTTTGAGCTCAGCCAGTGCCTGTCATTTGAGGAGATTCAAGAAAAGATTGCAGAGGGAACCCTGAATCTGATCAGTATCGGGGAAGCGTTAAACCATTTGCCCAAATGGGTGATAAATGATACATTAGCAGAGAAAGTGAAAAACGGTGCAGTACTGGAAGTCCCTGAACAGCTGAAGGATCTTCCGTTTGATGCTCCCGCTGCTGTGTTCGGCGAGCACGGAGAATGTCTTGCTATTTACAGCAGGCATCCTGAAAAAACAGGGGTCATTAAGCCTGTGAAAGTTCTATATTTACACAGCGGGTCAATGTAATAACTCGTCAGAAAAGGTGAAATACGTGCAAACGATAAGGCTAACACATCCATTTATCCAGCATCAGCCAGATCCCCCTGCCCTTTCTCTCGCATTGGGCTATTTTGACGGTGTGCATAAAGGGCATAAAGAGGTAATTGCCTCTGCAAAAAGGTGGGCAGAAGAGAACAGCGCTAAAACGGCTGTGATGACCTTTTTTCCCCATCCATCACAAGTGCTGAGAAAAAACACCGCGCCTGTTGATCCTATTACACCGCTTGAAGAAAAAGCAAAGCTCATTGAGGATCAGGGTGCAGATATTTTATATATTGTGGAATTTACTGAACAGTTTGCAGACTTGGAACCGCAAGAGTTTGTTGATCAGTATATTATCGCTTTAAATGTCAAGCATGCAGCAGCAGGGTTTGATTTTACGTACGGCAAGCTTGGCAAGGGCACCATGGAAGCCCTGCCGTTTCATTCAAGAGGAAAGTTCAGCATTACAACGGTGGAAAAACAGACAGATCATGACAGGAAAATCAGCTCTACTCTCATCCGCGAGGTTATCCGGAATGGGGATGTTGCCTACGGTGCAGCACTTCTTGGCAGACCGCATTTTGCTAAAGGCAAGGTGGTTCATGGAGATAAGCGGGGGAGAACCATCGGTTTTCCGACCGCGAACATAGAACTCAGCGGTGAATGCCTGATCCCGCCGACAGGTGTTTACGCTGTTACAATTGAAATAGACGGCGGGACACATCAAGGTGTCTGCAATATCGGCTATAAGCCTACCTTTTATGATGAGAAAAGCCTGAAGCCCAGTATAGAAGTTCACATCTTTGACTATAATGAAGAAATATACGGCAAAGAGGCGGCAGTTTTCTGGCATAAGCGCATCAGAAGCGAACAGAAATTCAGCGGTGCAGAAGAGCTGATTTCACAAATACAAAAAGACAAGCAGGCAGCAATACAATATTTTCAAAACAACTGACAAATGCCTTGCATTTTAGTCTTTATAATAGTATTCTTAAACATGTAACTTTTAAACCATTGCTTGGCAAGTCGACACTCCGACGCTTGCTCGGTAATCGGGGTTATTAGAAAAATAATAGGAGGTGAATAGGATGGCAATGACTCAAGAGCGTAAAAATGAACTGATCAACGAGTTTAGAACGCACGATACTGACACTGGTTCTCCAGAGGTTCAGATCGCTATCCTAACAGAACAGATCAACACTTTGAACGACCATTTGCGCACGCACAAGAAGGACCACCACTCACGTCGCGGTCTTTTGAAAATGGTAGGTAAACGCCGTAATTTGCTGACTTACTTGCGTAACAGCGAAGTTTCACGTTACCGTGAACTGATCAACAAACTAGGCCTACGCCGATAATTTTTTGGAAAGCGGGAGAATTCCCGCTTTTTTAGTGTAAGAAAAATGTCTTTTGAAACCAAAAAAGCTGCTTTCACTGGTTTTGAAAAGCCTGAAGGCAGCTGTTTTTCCATCTATATAACAGAGTTAGCAGAATGGCGCTTTCGTGCCGCTCTTCTAAAGCAGGTTTTTCTAATTCAGCTATTTACATATACAACTAACATTGATATGTTGAATTTAATTAGTCCATACTAATACATAGAGCAATTTTGAATGTATATGAAGAGAGGAGCACTTACTTTTATGGGTCAAGATAAACAAGTCTTTTCCATTGACTGGGCCGGCAGAACACTTACCGTCGAAATTGGCCAGCTTGCCAAACAGGCAAACGGTGCCGTCCTTGTACGTTATGAAGATACAGCAGTGCTCAGCACGGCGACTGCTTCAAAAGAACCAAAATCTGTAGATTTCTTCCCGCTTACCGTTAACTATGAGGAACGTCTTTATGCGGTGGGCAAAATACCTGGCGGCTTTATTAAGCGCGAAGGCAGACCGAGCGAAAAAGCTATCCTGGCGAGCCGCCTGATTGACAGGCCGATTCGTCCGCTCTTTGCTGACGGCTTTAGAAATGAAGTTCAGGTAGTGAGCATTGTGATGAGCGTTGATCAGAACTGCTCTTCAGAAATGGCTGCGATGTTCGGTTCTTCTCTTGCTCTTTCCATCTCCGATATTCCTTTTGAAGGACCGATTGCCGGTGTAATTGTAGGCAGAATTGATGGGGAGTTTGTCATTAATCCGAATGTCGAGCAAATGGAAAAAAGTGACATTAACCTGACAGTTGCCGGTACAAAAGATGCCATTAACATGGTTGAAGCTGGCGCTGATGAGGTGCCTGAAGATGTGATGCTTGAAGCAATCATGTTCGGCCACGAAGAAATCAAAAGGCTGATTGCATTCCAGGAAGAGATTGTACAGCAGGCCGGTAAAGAAAAAATTGAAGTAAAGCTTTATGAAATAGATGCAGACCTTCAAAAAGAAGTAAAAGAAGCTGCTGAAGCTGACTTGAAAAAAGCCATTCAAGTGCAGGAAAAACATGCTCGTGAAGCGGCCATTTCAGAAGTGAAAAATGCTATTGTTCAAAAATATGAAGAAAACGAAGCTGAGGCTGACGTGATCAAGCAAGTGAAAGAAACTCTTTTAAAGCTTGTGAAGGCTGAAGTAAGACGTTTAATTACAGAAGAAAAAGTGCGCCCTGACGGAAGGCAGATTGACGAAATCCGTCCGCTTTCTTCAAGCACAGGCATTCTTTCCCGGACCCATGGTTCAGGCTTATTTACTAGAGGCCAGACACAGGCTCTGAGCATTTGCACGCTGGGAGCGCTCGGTGATGTTCAGATTTTGGACGGGCTTGGCATTGAAGAATCAAAGCGCTTTATGCACCATTACAATTTCCCGCTCTTCAGCGTAGGTGAAACAGGTCCTATGCGCGGTCCAGGCCGAAGAGAAATCGGGCATGGAGCACTGGGAGAGCGGGCACTTGAGCCGGTTATTCCTTCTGAAAAGAATTTCCCTTATACAATCAGGCTCGTATCTGAAGTGCTAGAATCAAACGGTTCTACATCACAGGCGAGCATCTGTGCAAGCACTCTTGCGATGATGGACGCCGGTGTACCGATTAAAGCTCCAGTAGCAGGAATTGCGATGGGTCTTGTTAAATCCGGTGAACATTACAGCGTGCTTACAGATATTCAAGGGATGGAAGATCACCTTGGCGATATGGACTTTAAAGTAGCCGGTACTGCCAAAGGAGTTACAGCTCTCCAAATGGATATCAAGATTGACGGACTTTCAAGAGAAATCCTGGAAGAAGCTCTTCAGCAAGCAAAAAAAGGCAGAATGGAAATTCTGGCATCTATGCTTGAAACGCTTTCCGAGCCGAGAACTGAGCTTTCCCAATATGCGCCGAAGATTCTGATTATGAATATCAATCCAGATAAAATCAGAGATGTTATCGGGCCAAGCGGCAAGCAAATCAATAAAATCATTGAAGAAACAGGCGTCAAAATTGATATTGAACAGGACGGAACGGTCTTTATTTCTTCAATCAATGAAGAGATGAACCAAAAAGCGAGGAAAATTATTGAAGACATTGTCCGTGAAGTAGAAGTAGGACAAATGTATTTGGGCAAAGTGAAACGAATTGAAAAATTCGGTGCTTTTGTTGAGCTATTCACCGGCAAGGATGGACTCGTTCATATTTCCGAACTGGCTGAAGAGCGGATCGGAAAGGTGGAAGACGTTGTTTCCCTTGGCGATGAGATTTTGGTGAAAGTAACCGAAATTGATAAGCAAGGCCGTGTGAACCTTTCAAGGAAAGCTGTACTTCGCGAACAAAAAGAGAAGGAAGCTTCTGAAGAAAAGTAAACCATGAAGCCAGGGCAACCCGGCTTCTTTCTTTTGAATCAGGCTCTTTTACGTAAAGATTCCTGCTGCGAAAAGAGCTTATGATCATAGGAAATGCGAAAAACAGCATAGAATAAAGGCTATCCGGGTTCTACCTTGTCCCCTTAAGACATAATTTTTTAGCAGGGCTGAAATTAGGGGGAGACTGTAATGAAAAAGAACTCGGCTGGTTTTTCCATACTGATTATGGTTGCTGCAGCCATTATAATAAATCCTTTTACAGCAAGCTATTATCAATCTATGCAGCTTGAAGAAGTTCCTGCAGCAAAAATGACGGACAGCCTGTACAGTGAAATAGCAGAAAAGTCGAAATTATATGAAGCTGTGCCGCAGGATGCTGAAATACATAAGATATGGAAGGCAACGCCAGGCTATAACGGCGTTAAAGTGGATGTGGAAGCTTCCTATCAAAGAATGAAGCAGGGAGGCATTTTCGATGAAAATCTGCTTGTTTTTAAGCAGATCCCTCCCAAAGTGCATTTGAAGGATCTTCCCGCTTCACCGATTTACAGGGGAAATCCTGAAAAACCGATGGTTTCTTTTTTGATTAATGTCGCCTGGGGAAATGAGTATATTCCCAAAATGCTTGATACGCTTGATAAATATCATGTAAAGGCTACTTTTTTCCTTGAAGGAAGATGGGTAAAAGAAAATACCGAGCTTGCTAAAATGATTTCTGACAGCGGCCATGAAGTGGGGAATCATTCCTACAGCCATCCGGATATGAGCCGTTTGTCCTCCAATGCCATTATGAATGAACTGCAAAGGACAAATGAGGTAATCGAAGCTGCTACAGGCAAAAAGCCTGACTGGTTCGGGCCCCCGAGCGGCAGCTACAGGGATGAAGTGACGTCTGCAGCGCGGTCGCTTCAAATGGGGATGGTGCTCTGGAGCGTTGACACGATCGATTGGCAAAAGCCTTCCCCTGACGTTCTTTTTGCAAGGGTCATGAAAAAAGTGCATAATGGGGCTATGATCCTGATGCATCCTACAGATGCAACAGAAAAAAGTCTTGAAAAACTTATTTTATCGATAAAGAAAAAAGGACTTTCAATCGGCACGGTATCTTCCCTGATGAACGAAGAAAGGCTGATCAGGGAGCCGGCCGTGTTAAGGAAGCAAGACCAGCAGTAGAATAGGAGGAGTCCCTTTGATCAAAAAATATACTTGTCAAAACGGGGTCAGAATAGTACTCGAAAATATTCCAACAGTCCGGTCGGTAGCAATCGGCATTTGGATCGGAACAGGTTCAAGAAGCGAGGATCCTTCCATTAACGGTGTTTCCCATTTCCTTGAGCATATGTTTTTTAAAGGAACTAAAAACAGGACAGCAAGGGAAATCGCGGAATCATTTGACAGCATCGGCGGTCAGGTCAATGCCTTCACATCCAAAGAATATACATGCTATTATGCGAAGGTTCTTGATGAACATGCCGGATATGCTTTGGATATATTATCAGATATGTTCTTCCATTCCACCTTTGAAGAAGAAGAGCTGAAAAAAGAAAAAAATGTCGTTTACGAAGAAATTAAAATGTATGAGGATACGCCGGACGACATCGTCCACGACCTTTTGAGCAAGGCTGTATACGAATCTCATCCCCTTGGCTATCCGATTCTTGGAACAGAGGAAACATTGAATTCTTTTAATGGCGACTCTTTGAGGGAATATATGGAGAAATTTTACATCCCCGAAAATGTGGTCATCTCTGTTGCAGGAAATATTACAGATGAATTTATTAAAGACATTGAAAAGCTTTTCGGTTCGTATGAATCCTCTTATAAAAAGCAGGAATATGAAACACCGGCATTTCATTATCAAAAAATGTCCCGGAAAAAAGACACAGAGCAGGCTCACCTCTGCCTTGGCTTTAATGGTTTAAAGGTCGGCCATGAGCGGATCTACAGCTTAATCGTATTAAACAATGTCCTTGGCGGCAGCATGAGCAGCCGTTTGTTTCAGGATGTAAGAGAGCAGAAGGGTCTCGCCTATTCTGTCTTTTCCTATCATTCCTCTTACCTTGACAACGGGATGCTTACGATATATGGAGGCACTGGAAGCAATCAGCTTGAACTTCTTTATGAAACGATCCAGGAATCTTTATCAAAGCTTAAAGCGGATGGAATTACAGAGAAAGAGCTGAAGAACAGCAGAGAGCAGATTAAAGGCAGCTTGATGCTCAGTCTTGAAAGCACAAACAGCAGAATGAGCCGCAATGGCAAAAACGAGCTTCTCCTCGGCCGCCACAGAACCCTTGATGAAATTCTTGATAAAGTCAATGAGGTCACGGAAGACACCGTAAATCAGCTCGGCCGCGAACTGTTTACAAATGATTATGCAGTAGCGCTGATCAGCCCTGACGGCGAACTTCCAAAAGGTTTAAAATAAAGAAAAGTGCCGGCTCCAATTTGGAGACCGGCATTTTTTTGGAGCAGCTGAATTTTCACCATAACCAAACGCAGCAAAAAGCTCTTTTGCAGAAAATCACAGGCATGTTCCGGCTAATTGCTTCTATAAATAGTAAAAAGGAGTGATGGAATGAGGCTGAGTGAATTAAGCGGCAAAGAGATTGTTGATGTGAAGAGAGCGGAAAGGCTGGGAGTTCTTGGCCAGACAGACCTTGAGATCAATGAGCAGACAGGGGAAATAACAGCTTTGCTCATTCCTGCACTAAAATGGTTTGGCTTCAGGAAGCAGGGAGATGAAATCAGGGTAGCCTGGCAGCACATAGGCAAAATAGGCGCTGACATGATCATATTGGATATGCCTGATGAAGACAAAAAAAACGGATGACTTTCCTTGTCATCCGTTTTTTTGTTTGGCTCTGTTAATGAAGAATGCTGATATATAAACTTTGTTGATCTACGGAGACTCCTGCGAAAGCAGCGGGACAGGAGACCCCGCATGCGCTAAAGCGCAGAGGAGGCTCACCTCCCGCCCCGCGGAAAGCGGACGCCTGAGTACTGCAATCAACAGCCAAATTTAACTAAGCCAATAGTTCAATCTTTGCTCCGCTAAAATTGGAAAAACAGCAGGCGGATGAAGACTGTCAATCACCCAGCGGAAGGGATTTACATATGATGTTGGAGTAGAAGTCTCGTCAATCTTCCGGGAAGGGAAAAAGAAGGTGAACATACAGCATGTTGACAGGATTGAACATCGCTGTCATTGGCGGAGATGCAAGACAGCTTGAGGTCATCCGCAAACTGGCAGAGCTGCATGCAAAATTATGGCTGATAGGATTTGAACAGCTTGACCATGGCTTCACAGGCACAAGCAAAGCGAAATTGGAAGAAATGGATCTTTCCAGAATCGATGCAATTATTCTCCCTGTAGCAGGAACAAGTTTAAGCGGTCAAGTCGATACGATCTTTTCAAATGACAACATTATTCTGACGGCTGAATTGCTAAAGAAAACATCTGAAAAATGCGTCATTTATTCCGGCATCAGCAATTCTTATTTAACGTCTGCTGCAGAAAAGGCAGGCAGGAAGCTGGTACAGCTCTTTGACCGGGATGATGTAGCTATTTACAATTCTATTCCTACAGCGGAAGGCACGATCATGATGGTGATCCAGCACACAGATTATACTATTCATGGATCAAATATCGCTGTACTTGGTCTTGGAAGAGTTGGGATGAGTGTAGCAAGGACTTTTGCGGGGCTCGGCGCAAAGGTAAAAGTCGGGGCAAGAAAATCAGCTCATCTTGCAAGGATATCTGAAATGGGGCTCAGTCCGTTCCATTTGGATGACCTGAAAGAAGAGGCAAAAGCTGCAGATGTCATCATTAATACGATTCCTCACCTTATCGTAACAGCAGAGGTCATTTCCAATATGCCGCATCAGGGGTTAATTATCGACCTTGCTTCAAAGCCAGGGGGCACAGACTTCGCTTTTGCAGAAAAACAGGGCATCAAAGCGATGCTCGCTCCAGGGCTTCCTGGAATTGTTGCACCAAAAACAGCAGGCCAAATTATAGCCGGCGTGCTTTCTCATCTGCTTGCCGAACAGCTTCCAAAAAGGAGTGAAGAAAAATCATGAAACTGAAAAATAGACGGATTGGATTTGGACTTACCGGCTCACATTGTACTTACGATGCTGTTTTTCCTGAAATTCAAAGGCTTGTTGCTGAAGGAGCTGAAGTTCTTCCGGTAGTCACGCATACTGTGCAGGCTACTAACACAAGGTTCGGCGATGGTGCAGAATGGATCGCAAAGATTGAGGAAGCAACAGGGCATAAGGTGATTGACAGCATCGTAAAGGCAGAACCTCTCGGACCCAAAATCCCGCTGGACTGCATGGTCATAGCCCCCCTTACAGGAAATTCTATGAGCAAGCTTGCCAATGCGATGACAGATTCTCCTGTCCTGATGGCAGCTAAAGCGACAATGAGAAATCATCATCCTGTTGTGCTCGGCATCTCGACAAATGATGCTCTCGGATTGAACGGGGCGAACTTGATGAAGCTGATGGCAGCCAAAAATGTTTTTTTCATTCCTTTTGGCCAGGATAATCCTTATAAAAAACCGAATTCAATGGTGGCAAGAATGGAGCTTCTGCTTGATACTGTAGAAAGCGCCCTTAAAGGAGAACAGTACCAGCCGCTCATCATTGAACGGTTCAGGGACGAAGAATAACCAATTTGCTTTAAGGGCTTTGTTCCTCAAAGAAAAACGTTAACGCCAGGCTGTTTTCTATGGTAGAATATTACCTAACATCAAATTTTACAGCGAATATTGATGCTTTATGATTGGATTTGCGGAAGGAGATGCGGTAAATTATGGAAACGAATGGTTACCGGATTGCAGTTGTGGGAGCATCTGGCGCAGTCGGCCAGCAAATGCTTAAAACATTGGAAGAGAGAGATTTTCCGATCTCCGAAATCAAGCTGCTTTCATCTAAGCGGTCTGCAGGAACAAAGACTGTTTTTAAAGGAAAAGAACTTGTCCTTGAAGAGGCACTGCCTGAAAGCTTCGAGGGTGTTCAAATTGCATTGTTCAGCGCCGGCGGCAGTGTTTCAAAGGAGCTTGCCCCTGAAGCAGTGAAACGCGGTGCTGTTGTTATAGACAATACAAGTGCGTTCAGAATGGATCCTGATGTTCCGCTCGTTGTCCCTGAAGTGAATGAGGAAGACATTAAAAAGCACAGCGGCATCATTGCAAACCCTAACTGCTCCACGATCCAGATGGTTGCGGCTCTTGAGCCGATCCGTGCTGCATATGGACTGAAAAAAGTTGTTGTGTCAACATACCAGGCGGTTTCAGGTGCCGGCACTAAAGCGGTGGATGAACTGAAAGAACAGGCACAGGCCATTCTGAAGGATGAAGAATATACACCAGAGCTTCTCCCTGTTAAAGCGCTTGAGAAGCATTACCAGATCGCCTTTAACGTGATTCCTCAAATTGATAAATTTGAAGAGAACGGCTATACTTTTGAAGAGATGAAAATGATCAATGAAACGAAAAAAATTATGCATATGCCAGAGCTGAAAGTGGCAGCTACTTGTGTAAGGCTGCCTGTTGTTACAGGACATTCTGAATCTCTGTACATTGAAATTGAAGAGGAAGGCCGGGATGCAAAAGACATTAGAAAGCTCATGGAAAATGCACCCGGCATAACACTTCAGGATGATCCGGAGAATCAGGTGTATCCTATGCCTGCATTCAGTGAAGGAAAAAACGATGTGTTTGTGGGCAGGATCCGAAATGATCTTGATCAAAGCAACGGCTTTCATTTATGGGTTGTTTCCGATAATCTCCTTAAAGGAGCAGCTTGGAATTCTGTTCAGATTGCAGAAAGTTTAATTAAACTGAAATTAATCTAAAGGCTAATGAAGAGGAGAGAGTGAGGATCAGCCTGCTCTCTTCTCTTTTGCAGTACAGCATTTTTCCGTCCGGGGTGAATTGACAGAAATGAAAATTATTGTACAGAAATTCGGAGGCACTTCAGTTAAAGACGATACAGGGCGGAAGCTTGCACTGACCCATATCCAAGAAGCGCTTGAACATGGCTATAAAGCAGTAATCGTTGTTTCCGCAATGGGCAGAAAAGGCGATCCATATGCTACTGACTCCCTGCTGAATTTGCTTTACAGCGGCCCTGAGATGGTATCTAAGCGGGAACAGGATATGCTTCTTTCATGCGGAGAAACCATTTCTTCGGTTGTATTTTCGAGCATGCTGAATGAAAACGGCATTAAGGCAGCTTCCTTAACAGGAGCACAGGCTGGTTTTCTGACAAGCGCTGATCACACAAATGCCAAAATTATTGAAATGGACTGCACCAGAGTGAAGCAGGTTCTTGAAACACATGATGCTGTCGTCGTGGCAGGGTTTCAGGGAGCGGCACCGAACGGTGATGCAACAACCCTCGGCAGGGGAGGAAGCGATACCTCTGCGGCGGCATTAGGTGCAGCACTTAACGCAGAATACATTGATATTTTCACAGATGTGGAAGGTGTCATGACAGCTGATCCCCGGATAGTGGAAGCAGCGCGGCCCCTTACATCTGTCACATACACAGAAATTTGCAATCTTGCCTATCAGGGAGCGAAAGTCATTCATCCGCGAGCGGTGGAAATTGCCATGCAGGCAAAGGTTCCAATGAGGATACGGTCCACGTATTCCAAAGAAACCGGTACGCTGATCTCTTCCCGTCAAAGCAGAAATCAAGGCAGTGACGTGCATGAACAGATGATTACAGGGATCGCCCATATGCCGAATGTGACACAGATCAAAGTTCCTGCAAAAGAGGGAACATACAATGTGCAGACAGAAGTGTTCAAAGAGATGGCGAAAAACGGAATCAGCGTTGATTTCTTTAATATTACGCCAAGCGAAGTTGTCTACACGGTAAATGGTGAAGTCAGCTTAAAAGCAATTGAGCTTCTTGAAAATCTTGGATACGAGCCTATTGTCCGCCATCATTGTGCGAAAGTGTCAACAGTCGGGGCTTCCATTATGGGAGTGCCGGGTGTAATGTCAAGGATTGTGGCAGCTCTGTCAGAAAAAGAGATCCAAATTCTTCAATCGGCTGACAGCCACACTACCATATGGGTGCTTGTAAAGGAAGAAGATATGATCAAAGCAGTAAATGCCCTTCATGAATGCTTTGAACTATACAAATAAGGAGAATGAAGCATGATTAGTTTTGGGAAAGTATCAACTGCAATGGTAACGCCGTTTGACAGCAGCGGGAATATTGATTTTCAAAAAACCACAGCTCTGGTGGAATATTTAATTCACAATGGAAGCGACTCTCTTGTTGTAGCAGGTACAACCGGAGAATCTCCAACTCTTTCATCAGAAGAGAAAATAGCTCTTATTAAGCACACAGCTGAGATTGTTAAAGGGAGAATTCCTGTGATAGCCGGAACAGGATCCAATAATACTCTCGCTTCAATTGATCTGACTAAAAAGGCGGAAAAAGCAGGCGCTGACGCCATTATGCTTGTTGCTCCTTATTATAATAAGCCGAGCCAGGAAGGAATGTACCAGCATTTCAAAGCCATTGCTGAAGCAACAAGCCTGCCTGTTATGATCTATAATGTTCCGGGAAGAACAGCTGTCAGCATCGCACCGGAAACAGTTATAAGGCTTGCTGAGATCTCTAATATTGCAGCTGTTAAAGACGCAAGCGGCAATCTTGAAGCCATTTCAGAAATAATTGAGAATACCCCAGAAGATTTTCAGGTCTATTGCGGTGATGACAGTTTGACCCTGCCGGTGCTGGCCATTGGCGGCACAGGCATTGTCTCTGTAGCGTCTCATCTGATCGGGAATGAAATGCAGGACATGATTCAGTCCTTCTTTATCGGTGATGTCAAAGCAGCAGCAGCCAGTCACAGAAAATTGCTGCCGCTCATGAAGCAGCTTTTTGCGGCTCCGAGCCCTGCACCTGTAAAAACAGGCCTGCAAATCAAAGGACTTGACGTTGGTCCTGTCCGCCTTCCGCTGCTTCCTCTCACAGAGATCGAACGGCAGGAGCTAACCCGGCTTTTAAAATGATTGCTGTTTGCGTGATCCATATACTTGCAACACATGCAGCGGGGCCAGCCCTTATTGGCTCTGCTGTCTTTTTTATATGTGCCTCAGAAGGCCGCTGAAATAGGAGCCTAATTGATTGGAGCGGGATCTTACATAAAAGGTAAAAGCTGGTTTTAAAGAGAAACTGGGACCGGAAAAAATGCGATAGTGCAGCAGCGGATACAGACTGGTACGGAGCCCAAAAGCACACTGGTCCAAGGCAAATGGCACGGTTAATTCTTGTATTCTGATATTGGCGTTAGTATAATGGATTCTAGTGATATGTACGGGGATATATAAATAGGGAGGATTTTGGAATTGAATCAATTACAAACAGAGAATATCAGGCTGATCGCCCTTGGCGGCGTTGGAGAAATCGGCAAAAATATGTTCGTGGTGGAAATTGGTGCGGACATATTCGTTGTGGATGCGGGTCTCATGCACCCAGAAGGTGAAATGCTGGGTATTGACGTTGTCATTCCTGATATTTCTTATCTAATAGAAAACCGCAGCAGGGTAAAAGCGGTCTTTTTGACACACGGACATGATGAAAACATCGGGGGAATTTTTTACGTTCTTCAAAAATTAAGCGTGCCTGTTTACGGTACAAAGCTCACTCTCGCTCTCGTGACTGAGAAGCTGAAAGAATACGGTATGAAGCAATCAGCAGATTTGCGAAAAATTACTACGGATTCTATCATTAAATTCGGCAAAGTAAAAATATCTTTCTTCGGTACAAATCACAGTATTCCAGACTCAGTCGGCGTTGCTTTGCATACACCACAGGGTGCAATTGTTCATACAGGCGACTTTAAATTTGACCAAACACCTGTAGGAGAGCAAACTGCTGAGATCGCGAAGATGGCGAATCTCGGAAAAGACGGTGTTCTTTGTCTTTTATCAGACAGCACCAATGCTGAAAAACCCGGATACAGCGGATCTGAATCTACTGTAGGCAAGGAAATTTCCAATGTCATTTACACGGCACCTGAAAGGGTTATCATTGCCGTATTCTCCTCTAATTTTTACCGCATTCAGCAGGTAATTGATGCTGCCCATGAAAATGGAAGAAAGCTGGTTATTGTTGGGAAAAATCTGATGAATGTTATTCAGATTGCGAGAAGGCTTGGTTATATTGCAGTTGAAGACGAGCTGTTTATAAGCATAAATGAAATGGAACAGTATGATAAAAATAAAGTGGCTATTCTTACAACAGGAAGCCACGGTGAGCCACTTGCTGCTCTGACAAGAATGGCAAAGCATTCCCATAAACAGCTGAACATTGTTGAAGGGGATACTGTCCTCATTTCAGCGACTCCGATACCAGGTCATGAACTGGCTTTTTCAAAGACGATCGATCTGCTGTACAGAGCCGGTGCCAATGTAGTGTTTGGACAAAAGCCAATTCATGTATCAGGCCACGGCCACCAGGAAGAGCTAAAATTGATGCTGAATCTTATGAAGCCGAAATATTTTATCCCTGTAAACGGTGAATACAAGATGCAAAAAGCACATGAAAAGCTGGCCCTTTCTGTCGGCATTGCAAAAGAAAATATTTTCTTGATCGAAAAAGGGGATGCGGTAGAATTTTTGCCTGAGGAAGTGAGAAACGGCAGCAAAGTTCCTTTTGGAAATGTGCTGATAGACGGACTTGGAATAGGGGATGTCGGCAATATCGTATTAAGAGACAGACGCCTCCTATCACAGGATGGCATCCTGATTGTTGTCGTCACACTTGATAAGTCCAAAAAACTCATCGTTGCAGGACCGGAAATTCTGTCAAGAGGCTTCGTTTATGTCAGGGAATCAGAAGAGCTTCTTGAAAGATCGACAGAAATCGTAGCTGAAATAGTAGATAAATGCATGAAAGATTATAACATTGAATGGTCATCTCTAAAGCTGAGCATTCGCGAAGCCCTTAATCAATATTTATACGAAAAAACAAAAAGAAGGCCGATGATTCTCCCGATTATTATGGAGGTCTGAGGCACGCGGCTTTTTAAAAGGCTACGTTAAAGGAGAACATTGATTTTTGAGCAGCTGTTGATTGGAACGGCAGGCGGGAGCAGCGGGACAGGTTAGACTCCTGAGGCGCGCCGAGGAGGCTCACCGTCCGCCCCGCAGAAAAGCGGATGCCTGGAACGGAAAATCAAAAGCCAAATTTCACAGAAGCTTTTTAAAAAAGGACCCTTTTGACTGGAAAGAAAACTTCCGGCCAGAAGGGTCCTTTTGGCATGAAAATCCTGATCACGTCCATACTAAAAAAAGGATATCGAAAGGATGGATAAAGATGACCCAGATGAACAGCAGCATGAATGACCAGCCTGCACCTGATGCACCAGGAAAAGATAATGAAAAATCCATTATGGATAAAATTCAGCAGCTTGGACAAACCAATGTTCCGCAAATGAACAATGAATCCAATATTCACTGTCTGACAATCGTGGGACAGATTGAAGGCCATATGCAGCTGCCGCCGCAAAATAAAACAACAAAATACGAGCATTTGATCCCGCAAATTGTAGCGATTGAGCAAAACCCAAAAATTGAAGGTCTTTTAGTGATTTTAAACACGGTAGGAGGAGATGTGGAAGCAGGCCTTGCGATTTCCGAAATGCTTGGCTCCCTGTCAAAGCCGGTTGTTTCCATCGTTCTAGGCGGAGGACATTCCATCGGGGTGCCGATCGCAGTTGCCTGTGATTATGCTTTTATAACAGAAACAGCGACAATGACGATTCACCCTGTCAGATTGACAGGGCTTGTGATCGGTGTGCCGCAGACGTTTGAATATCTTGATAAAATGCAGGAGCGCGTAGTGAACTTTGTTATCAAGCATTCAAATATATCAGAAGAAAAATTTAAGGAACTGATGTTTTCAAAAGGAAATCTGACAAGAGACATCGGTACAAATGTCGTCGGCTCCGATGCGGTCGAATACGGTCTGATGGATGAGGTTGGAGGAGTCGGACAGGCCATTCGGAAATTGAACAGCATGATCAGCGAAAGAAAAGATACTCAAAAGGATGAGATGCTGCAATGATCATGTATACACTTGTGCCGCAGGAGTACTTGTATCAGGAAGAAGAGCAGGGTCAAAACAGACCTCAGGCAATAGAACTGAATGGCGTTCAGATGCTTGTTCAGCCCTCCGGAGGCCAAATGTGCGAGATTGTAAGGCTGCTCAGCAGCAATCCTTATCATTACTTAGACAGCCAGTATGCGCCAGGCCAAAAAATCACCATCAGCTATCAGATGAAATAACAACGGTATTGGTAAATGTGGTATAATAAAACAGCAGTTTTGCTTAAGCAGCCAAAATGGCTGCTTTTCTTTTTTTAAAAGGAATTGCTGCAGGAAAAGCTGAAAACTAAATAAAGGATATGCCTGATACAAATCGAAATAAACGGTAGAAAGAATGTTACGGGTGATGATATGGCTAAAAAGAAACAAAGACAGAAGAAAAAACAGGCACCCGGCAAGCCTTTTCTCGCTTATGAGCTAACGGGAATTGCACTTGCTGCTGCAGCCTTGATTTCAATGGCGAAGCTTGGAATTGCAGGCATGACGTTTGTGTATGCGTTTCGCTTCCTTGCCGGAGAATGGTACATGCTCTTTTTAATCGGTATGCTCGCTGCAGGAATTTATGTATTTTGGAAAAAAGAAAAACCGGCTTATTTTACAAGGCGGATGACAGGCCTCTATTTTATCGTTTCAGGTCTCTTGCTTATGACGCACATCCGGCTTTTTGAAGGGTCCCTTGCCAAAGGAAGCATTGTTTCCTCCAGTGTAATCAAAACAACCTGGAATCTGTTTTATACGGGAATCAAAAACCATCAGACAGTGCAGGATCTTGGCGGAGGAATGATTGGAGCTGTTCTTTATGCCTGCTCCTATCTTCTATTTGCATCTGCAGGCTCCAAGATGGCGGCAGTTTTATTAATGATCATTGGCGTTCTCCTTGTTACTGGAAAGTCGCTGCAGGAAACACTGCATAAACTTCTGTCCCCTATATTTAAATTTTTCCGGCGCCAGCTGCTCGCTTTTCTGTCAGATATGAGAAATCTGCCAAAAGCGGTCAGAAAAAGAAAAGAAGCGCCTAAAACAACAAGGGCGAAGGTTTCCAAAAAGGAAAAGGCAAGCAGACAGGAACAAGAAGAGCCTGAGGAAGAATATTCAATCCAAATGGATAATAGAGAACCGATCATTTCAAGCTTTGCTGACAGAGATGAGCCTGAAGCAGAAAGAGCTGCTGACATTCCCGTTCAGGAATCTCCGATACTCGCTAAAAAGCCTCTTCAGGCTGAAGATGAGGAGCCGGCTGTTCCGATCAGGTTTACAGAAGTAGAAAATAAAGATTATAAAATACCGCCAATCTCGCTTCTAGCCCAGCCGAAGCACAGCGGACAGAGCACAGACAAGAAAAATATTTATGAAAATGCCCGAAAGCTTGAAAAAACGTTCCAAAGCTTTGGGGTTAAGGCAAAAGTAACACAGGTCCATCTTGGCCCTGCTGTAACGAAATATGAAGTATACCCTGATGTTGGCGTAAAAGTGAGCCGCATTGTTAATTTAAGCGACGATCTGGCACTTGCCCTTGCTGCAAAAGATATCCGAATTGAGGCGCCTATTCCCGGTAAAAGCGCCATTGGCATTGAAGTGCCGAATTCAGAGGTTGCCATGGTTTCACTTCGTGAGGTGCTGGAGTCAAAGTCGAATGACCGTCCTGGTGCAAAGCTTTTGATCGGGCTTGGCCGCGATATTTCCGGCGAAGCGATTCTTGCAGAAATGAACAAAATGCCTCATTTGCTTGTTGCCGGCGCAACAGGCAGCGGAAAAAGCGTCTGCATTAACGGCATTATTACAAGTATACTGATGCGGGCAAAGCCGCATGAAGTGAAGATGATGATGATTGACCCAAAAATGGTCGAACTGAACGTTTACAACGGGATTCCGCATCTTCTTGCACCTGTTGTCACAGATCCGAAAAAAGCCTCTCAGGCATTGAAAAAGGTAGTCAATGAAATGGAACGGCGCTATGAGCTGTTTTCTCATTCAGGCACCCGGAATATTGAGGGCTATAATGAACAAATTAAAAGAGGCAATGCTGAGGAAGGAACGAAAAATCCTGAATTGCCTTATATCGTTGTCATTGTTGACGAGCTGGCAGATTTAATGATGGTTGCTTCTTCAGATGTGGAGGACAGCATTACCCGGCTGTCACAGATGGCCAGAGCGGCAGGTATCCATTTAATCATTGCCACACAGCGGCCTTCTGTTGATGTTATTACAGGGGTTATTAAAGCGAATATTCCGTCAAGAATTGCCTTCAGTGTTTCATCCATGACAGATTCAAGAACCATTCTTGATATGGGCGGCGCTGAAAAGCTGCTTGGAAGAGGAGATATGCTGTTTCTGCCAACCGGCGCCTCAAAGCCTGTCAGGGTGCAGGGGGCATTTTTGTCAGATGAAGAAGTTGAAGAAGTTGTAGATTTTGTGATTGCCCAGCAAAAAGCCCAGTATCAGGAGGATATGATTCCTACAGATACAGCAAGCCCTTCAATGGAAGTGAATGATGACCTATTCGATGATGCCGTTCAGCTGATCGTTGAAATGCAGACAGCTTCTGTTTCCATGCTGCAAAGAAGATTCCGGATTGGATATACCAGAGCAGCACGGCTGATTGATGCAATGGAAGACAGGGGTGTTGTAGGCCCTTATGAAGGCAGCAAACCGAGAGAAGTACTGATGACAAAAGAACAATATGAGGAAATAAGCTCGTAGAAGGAGGAAAACGCTTAGCGTTTTCCTCTTTTTTTTATATTAAAGAGGCTTCTGCAAAATAACCAGAAAACACAGCAGCAGAGCATATTCCTAACATTAAACAAATAACAAATTATTAATATTAGGTAAATAGTGTTACGACTTTTCGACAATATTATTAATATTTTTATTTATTTCTCTATTAAAACGTGATATATTATTTTCGATTGGAAAAAGGTAGCACATCTGATGTCTGATCACTAACTGACGGGGGCTTAAGAATGAGCATAAAATCAGACAATCGTCACTTATATTTGCAAGTAATAGACAAAATCAAAGAAGATATTCAAAAAGGTGTCTATCAGGAGAAAGAAAAACTGCCGTCAGAGTTTGAACTGTCCAGAAGGCTTGGGGTAAGCAGGGCAACGCTCAGGGAAGCGCTCCGGATACTGGAAGAAGAAAACGTCATCATCAGAAGGCACGGAGTCGGAACTTTCGTTAATACCGTCCCAATGCTGACCTCTGGAATTGAACAGCTGAACAGTGTCACAGCCATGATCGAGCAGGGCAATCTGACACCTGGAACTATTTTTCTCTCATCAAGCGTGACGGGTCCGACAGAAGAAGACTTTAACCGTTTTCAGCTGGAAGAAGGCCAGGAGATTTTTCAGGTTGAGAGAATCAGGACGGCAAACAGTGAACCTGTTGTGTACTGTCTTGATAAAATTCCGCGGGATATTCTCCCTGCATCTTTCCTTACTGAACAAGAATCACTTTTTCGCCTGCTGCAGGATGAAGCAGAAAAATATATAACCTACGCTATTGCTCAGATCGAGCCGATCGGATACCACGAGAAGATCTCTCCGCTGCTTGAATGCAGCCCGGAAACAGCGCTTCTTCTTCTCAAACAAATGCATTTTGACAAAACGGACAAGCCTGTTCTCTACTCATTGAATTATTTCAGAGCTGATAAATTCAGTTTCCAGGTTTTACGCAAAAGATTATGAAAATTGCGCCTTTTAAGGGGGTGATGGGGCGGAACACGAAAGCTTTTGGGGGAATTTTGAAAGTGAAAAAACTATAGGGGGATAAATTAGATGAAAATGAAGAAAATGGGCCTGGCCCTTTCCGTTGTACTCGCGGCGGGGACAATCCTTGGAGCTTGCGGTAAGTCCGACAAGTCAGAAAGCGGATCTGCTAGTGAATTTACCGTAGGTATGGTAACTGATGTAGGCGGTGTAGATGACAAATCGTTTAACCAGTCTGCATGGGAAGGCATTCAGGAATTCGGCAAAGCCAACAATCTTGAAAAAGGAAACAAAGGCTATAACTATCTGCAGTCAGCAAGTGATGCGGATTATGCAACTAACCTGAATACAATGGTCCGTCAGAAATTTGATCTAGTTTACGGAATCGGCTTTAACCTTCAAAAAGCGATTACAGACATTGCTTCAAAGCATAAAGATACTAAATTCGCCATCGTTGACAGTGTAGTGGAAGCTCCAAACGTAGCGAGCATTACCTTCAAAGAAAACGAAGGATCTTTCCTTGTTGGTGTTGCAGCAGGCCTTACAACAAAAACAAACAAAGTCGGCTTTGTCGGCGGAGTGAAAGGCGATTTGATCGGCAAGTTTGAAGCAGGATTTACAGCAGGCGTGAAAGCTGTAAACCCTAAAGCGCAAGTTGATGTTCAATATGCAGGATCCTTTGCTGCAGCAGATAAAGGAAAAGCGATCGCGGCTTCTATGTACGGCTCAGGCGCTGACATCATCTATCATGCATCAGGTGC
Source organism: Metabacillus kandeliae (assembly GCF_021166585.1). Classification (GTDB taxonomy): domain Bacteria; phylum Bacillota; class Bacilli; order Bacillales; family Bacillaceae; genus Metabacillus_B; species Metabacillus_B kandeliae. The sequence goes on along the minus strand of NZ_JAJOZE010000001.1, from coordinate 1,120,954 downwards.
AACAGGAAACGGTGTGTTCTCTGAAGCGATTGATGAAAAAGTACAAGATCCAAACAGAGAAATCTGGGTAATCGGTGTTGATAAAGACCAGCACGATGAAGGCAACGGCAAAACGAAAGACGGAAAAGAATTTAACGTTACTTTAACATCAATGGTTAAGCGTGTTGACGTAGCAGTGAATGACCTTTCTCAAAAAACAAAAGACGGTAAGTTCCCAGGCGGAAAAATTATTGAATACGGCCTGGATCAAAACGCTATCGGCATTGCACCTACCAAGGACAACCTGAAAGAAGATGTAATTAAAAAGGTTGAAGAGTACCAGCAGAAAATTGCCAAAGGCGAAATTACTGTTCCAACTAAACCATAATGTTTGCTAAAAGAAAAGGCTGGAAATCTTTCTAGCCTTTTTCTTAAGCAAAAAGCTGCAAAATCCGCGGCTGAAAGAGGGCAATGGCCTGATTGCCTTTTTTCAGCTGTTGATTTAAACAGCATGCACAGGCACCTTAAGCGCACCAAAAAGGAGTGAAAAATAGTGGAATACGTCATTGAAATGCTGGGCATCCGGAAGGAATTCCCCGGTATTGTTGCAAACAATAATGTGACCCTTCAAGTTAAAAAAGGTGAAATACATGCTCTGCTTGGAGAAAACGGAGCAGGAAAATCAACATTGATGAACGTGCTCTTCGGACTTTATCAGCCTGAAAAAGGCGAAATCAAAGTAAAAGGGCAAACCGTCCACATTTCTAATCCTAATATAGCAAATGATCTTGGAATAGGTATGGTACATCAGCATTTCATGCTTGTCAATACTTTTTCAGTAACAGAAAATATTATATTGGGAAGCGAACCTTCAAAGCTTGGGAAAATCAATTTGAAGGAAGCAGAAGAAAATGTGCGGAAAATTTCTGAGAAGTATAAATTGTCGGTTGACCCCACAGCGAAAATCTCAGATATTTCAGTCGGCATGCAGCAGCGGGCAGAAATTTTGAAAACGCTCTTCAGAGGAGCTGACATTCTGATCTTTGATGAGCCGACAGCAGTGCTGACTCCGCAGGAAATTAAAGAATTATCAGGAATTATGAAGGCGCTTGTCAATGAAGGGAAATCCATTATTTTAATCACCCATAAGCTGAAAGAAATTATGGAAATTTGCGACAGAGTAACTGTTATCCGCAAAGGAGAAGGAATAGACACTGTCAATGTTTCTGACACAAATCCGAATGAGCTAGCCTCTTTAATGGTTGGACGCGAGGTGCTTTTCCGCACGGAGAAAGTTCAGGCTGTTCCTAAGGAAGCTGTATTGCAAATTAATCAATTGACTGTGAAAGACAGCCGCCAGGTTTCTGCCGTCAACGGGCTTGATTTAACTGTCCGCGCCGGGGAGATTGTCGGCATTGCAGGTGTAGATGGAAACGGACAGTCAGAATTGATTGAGGCCATTACTGGACTGAAAAAAATAGACAGCGGCCATATTCTTCTGAACGGCAAAGACATTACAGACCTGAAACCGAGAAAAATCAGTGAAGCAGGGATCGGTCATATTCCTCAGGACCGCCACAGGCATGGGCTTGTGCTTGATTTTCCGATTGGAGAAAACATGGTGCTTCAGACATATTACCAAAAGCCCTTCTCTAAAAGAGGCATCATGAATTTCAAAGGAATATATGAGCATGCTGCAAGGCTTATTAAAGAATTTGATGTTAGGACGCCAAGCTCTGAAACACCGGCAAGGGCACTTTCAGGAGGAAATCAGCAAAAGGCGATTATCGGGAGAGAAGTTGACCGAAACCCTGATCTTCTGATTGCCGCACAGCCAACACGCGGGCTTGATGTCGGAGCCATCGAATTTATCCATAAACGGATCATTGAACAGAGAGACAACGGGAAAGCAGTCTTGCTCTTATCATTTGAACTGGAAGAAATTTTAAACCTCAGCGATAAAATTGCCGTTATTTATGAAGGTAAAATTATTGCTGAAGTGGATCCAAAAGAAACGACAGAGCAGGAGCTCGGCCTGCTGATGGCAGGAAGCAAGCGCAGAGAAGAGGTGCAACAATGAAGCTCTACCGGTATTTTAATCTGCTGATCCCTATTGTTTCCGTACTGCTTGGATTATTGTGCGGTGCGGTCATCATGCTTGTCAGCGGATATGATCCCATTCTTGGGTATGAAGCACTGTTCAACGGAATTTTTGGCGACCCCTTTTATATAGGAGAAACTGTCCGCCAGCTGACACCGTATATTTTGACAGGTCTTGCTGTTGCTTTTGCCTTTCGTACAGGCCTATTCAACATCGGCGTAGAAGGCCAGGTTATTGTAGGATGGCTTGCTGCAGTTTGGGTAGGGCTGGCGTTTGATCTGCCAAAAATCATTCATCTGCCGCTTGCCGTTCTTGCAGCCATTATAGCAGGTGCGCTGTGGGGCTTTGTTCCGGGCTATCTGAAAGCGCGGTTCAAAGTGCACGAAGTTATTGTCAGCATTATGATGAACTATATCGCTCTTTATGTAACCAACTATCTTATTCAAAATGTGCTTACAGACAGCAAGGACCAAACAGAGCTGATTCATCCGTCAGCATCGCTGAAATCGGATTTCCTAGCCTCAATAACAGGAGATTCCAGCATGCACAACGGTATATATATTTCTATAATCGCAGCGGCTGTGATGTGGGTGCTTCTTGAAAAAACAACAAAAGGCTTTGAACTCCGCGCTGTCGGCTATAACCAGGATGCCGCTCATTATGCTGGTATGAACGTAAACCGCAATATTATCCTGTCCATGGTTATTTCAGGAGCTTTCGCCGGAGTAGCAGGAGCTATGGAAGGCCTTGGAACTTTCAATTATGTATCTGTGAAATCCGCCTTTACCGGCATTGGATTTGACGGGATTGCGGTTGCGCTTCTCGGAGGCAATACGCCAATCGGAATCATTTTTTCCGCTTTCTTGTTCGGTGCTTTGAAAATTGGTGCTCTGAATATGCCGATGGAAGCTAATGTCCCGAATGAGCTCGTCGAGATTGTCATTGCACTCATCATCTTTTTTGTAGCGTCCAGTTATTTTATCCGCTGGATACTGCTTCGTTTTAAAAAGGAGGGGAAATAAGTGAGCATACTGCAGGCACTGGATATTATTTTCCCGACAGCTCTGTTTATGGCAGCGCCGCTTATCTTCGCAGCTCTCGGCGGTATGTTCAGTGAGAGGTCGGGAGTTGTAAATATTGGCCTTGAGGGGCTGATGGTCGTTGGCGCGTTTGTTGGCATTGTTTTTAATTTAACGTTTGCAGACTCGCTTGGATCTGCGACACCGTGGCTTTCGCTTGTCGCAGCCATGATAGCAGGCGCTTTGTTTTCTCTCCTGCATGCGGTTGCGACCATTACATTCCGTGCAGATCAAACGGTCAGCGGTGTGGCCATTAACTTTCTTGCCACCGGTTTGACAATGTTCCTGGTAAAAAACCTGTATGATAAAGGACAGACAGACCGAATCAGCGTCAGCTTTAATAAAATAGATATTCCGGTTTTGGATCAAATCCCGCTGATTGGCAAATGGTTTTTTGCCAATGGTTATATTACGTCCTACATTGCGTTAATTCTTTCGGGTATTGTTTGGTACGTCGTATACAAAACGCCATTCGGCCTCAGGCTCCGTTCAGTAGGGGAGCACCCGATGGCTGCTGATACAATGGGCATCAATGTGACAAAAATGCGGTATATAGGTGTAATGCTGTCCGGAGCTTTTGCCGGCATCGGCGGTGCCGTATACTCCACGATTATATCCCGAGATTTCAGCCATGCTACAATCAGCGGCCAGGGTTTCATGGCGCTCGCTGCTTTGATTTTCGGCAAGTGGAACCCGCTTGGAGCAATGGGGGCTGCTTTGTTCTTCGGTCTTGCTCAGGGATTAAGCATAATGGGCGGATCTATTCCATTTTTAAAAGGGATCCCAGACGTTTACCTGCTGATCTTGCCGTATGTCCTGACGATTTTTGCACTAACAGGCTTTATTGGCAGAGCAGACGCGCCTAAAGCACTTGGAACACCATATATTAAAGGGAAAAGATAAACATTGCCTGGGCTGCTTTTAAAGCAGCTCTTTTTTATGTCTGAAGGCCTGGATTTATTGATGGCTGGGGTGATGGAGGCAAAATTCAGTTTTAGCGGTCCAAAAATGGGTTTTGCATGTTTGGACAGTAAACAGGCCGTAACGGACAGTAAAAGCAGCAAATCCGCCAGTAAAGTGATCATTTTGGACAGTAGCGTGCCCAGTTTGGACAGTAAACTGTCTAAGTTGGACAGTAAATGGAAAAGCCGGCTGCTGGTTCGCTTTCTTGATCTTTGGGAGGGTGGCGAAATTCAGTTTTGATGGTGTGAAAATAAATTTGGCCAGTTAAAAAGCCGTAACGGACAACAGAAGCAGCAAATCCTCCAGTAAAGTGATCACTTGGGACAGCAGACTGCCCAATTTGAAGTGCAATGTCTTATTAAAAGTTCATCATCGCTTGTTAAAATTGGCAGGATAGAAAAAGCGAAGGGACAAACAATAACCATATTGACATGACGGGATAAAGGAGAAAATTATGGATCAGCCAAAAAAACTTGATTTGATTGCCTTGTCATCGGTGCCGCTTGTTATGACTCTCGGCAATTCCATGCTTATTCCGGTATTGACCCTTATTGAAAAAGAGCTTTCGATCAGCTCTTTTCAAGTTTCTTTAATCATAACCGTATATTCTATTGTGGCCATTCTCCTCATTCCAATAGCAGGCTATTTGTCCGACAGGCTCGGCCGGAAGATCGTCATTGTTCCTTGCTTAATTATTGCCGGAGCAGGCGGAGCTTTATCAGGGTGGGCGGCGTGGAAATTTCCCGATCCTTTTTTCTGGATTCTGATGGGACGGGTTTTGCAGGGAATCGGATCAGCAGGGGCTGCCCCTGTTGTTATTCCGCTGATAGGGGATATGTTCCAAGAGGATGAAGAAGTCAGTTCAGGCCTTGGCTTAATTGAAACAGCCAATACAGCAGGAAAAGTGCTGAGTCCGATTATAGGAGCTTTGCTCGCTTCTTTTATTTGGTTTCTGCCTTTTTGGTTTATTCCTTTCTTCAGCTTAATCAGTGTCCTTCTTGTTTTATTTTTGGTAAAGTCTCCGAAGAAAAAGAAAGAGGTTCAAAGCATAAAAGAATTTCTGCACAGTGTGAAAGGGGTTCTTGCCAAGCATGGCAGATGGCTTTATGCCATTTTTGCGACAGGCTGCCTTGTGATGTTTATTCTGTTCGGCATCCTGTTTTATTTGTCTGAGACACTTGAAGTGCAGTATAAGATTGATGGCGTCAAAAAAGGCTTCATGCTTGCCATCCCTCTTCTTGCACTGTCAGCCAGCTCTTTTTTCGCAGGAAAGAAAATTGGCAAAGATAAGCATCTGATGAAGGTGCTCCTTGTGTTCGGGATGGCGCTGCTTGCCCTTTCATTTACGGCGATCAGAGTTCAGCACAGCTTTTTGTTTCTGATCTCCTTTCTTGTTGCGAGCGGCATTGGAATTGGCCTCGCGCTCCCGTGCCTTGACGCACTGATCACAGAAGGCATTGAAAAGGAACAAAGAGGAACCATCACCTCTTTCTACAGCTCGATGCGCTTTATCGGAGTAGCAGCAGGGCCTCCGGTCTATGCGGCGGTAATGGATATGTCTGAACATGCCATCTACTACCTTTCCATTGGAGCGGCCCTTGTAACTCTTATCATTGTCCTTTTCCTCATTAAGCCGGGAAAAGAAAAAAATCCTACAGTAAAACCAACTTAGCATGCAGAGTTTCTGCATGCTTTTTTATTTGAAAAAAATGGTTGACAAAGTACCTGTCCATACGGGAATATAGTTTGTGTGTTGAATAGTTAAAGTATTGAACTACTTGTGTCAGGGGGCAAGCCATTTGGATCAGCAAAAGCTGAAACATTTTATCAGGCGCTATGAAGAAGTCTATTTATTTGCGATGAAAAGAGTAAATTCCATCATTTCAGAAAAAGTTCTGGAAGAGCTCACGATTGAGCAATACCAAGTGCTCCGCTACATAACCGGCAGGGAAAAGTGCAGATCAACAGAGCTTGCTGAAGTGTGCGGCGTTAATAAGAGCGCGATTACGGCCATGATTGACAGGCTTGTGCTGAAAGGATTTGTTGAAAGAACCCGTGATGAAGAGGACAGAAGAGGCGTCTTTTTAACAAGCTCGCCTAAAGGCAAAGAGGTTTTTGAAAAAGGGGAGCAGCAAATCCAGCAATTCGTTGCTTCCTATCTGACCGTTTTGACTGAGGAAGAAATCGATACCTTTTTATCCGTTTATGAAAAGATCTATAAAATGACGCAGGGGAAATATGAGGAGGAAGAAGCACCGTGAGATGGATTATAAAAGCCCGCTATCCTATTTTTGTGATTTGGATCTTAGCCGTTGCTGCACTGATGATTACAGCACCGAATATGGGCGAATTAGTAAAAGATAAAGGCCAGGTTTCCGTTCCTTCAGGTTATTCATCTTCTCTTGCCAATGATTTGCTGAACAAAATGTCCAAAGAAGACGGTCCGGCTGTTGCTCTCGTATTCAATGACAGCAAAGGCCTTACAGCAGCAGAAAAAACAGAGGCCAAAAAGGCGGTTGAAACGTTAGATAAAGAAAAAAGCAGTCTTGGAATAAAAACTGTAAACTCACACTTTCTTCAAAAGGACTTGGAGGATCAGTTCGTTTCAAAGGACGGTAAAACAATTCTCGCAGCCCTGACGATGAAAGAGTCAAATGAATCTGCCGAAAAGCAGAAAACAAAAATCAATGAGGCAATCAAACAATACCATGTGACACATTACATGACAGGCTCAGGATTGATTGATGCTGATGTTGTTCAAAGCTCGCAGGACGGCTTAAAGAAAACAGAATACATTACGCTCATCTTTATTCTGGTCGTCCTGGTTCTCGTCTTCAGATCTATAATTGCTCCAATCGTGCCGCTAATCACAGTTGGAATCGCCTATCTGTCAAGTCAGGCAGTTGTAGCATTTCTTGTAGACAAATTTAATTTTCCTCTATCCACCTTTACACAAATCTTTATGGTCGCCGTTCTTTTCGGGATTGGGACTGATTACTGCATCCTTCTGCTGAGCCGGTTTAAAGAAGAGCTTGCGAACGGCCTGGAGAAAACGGAAGCCATCATCCGCACCTTCCAAACGGCAGGGAGAACGGTTCTGTTCAGCGGCTTGGCCGTATTTGCAGGTTTTGCCTCCATCGGATTTGCCACCTTTAAGCTTTACCAGTCTGCTGTTGCGGTTGCTGTAGGGATCGCCTTTTTGCTGTTTGCCCTTTTTACGGTTGTTCCGTTTTTTATGGCAGTGCTCGGCAATCTGCTTTTTTGGCCTGTTAAAGGAAATCTGCAGCACTCGGAAAGCAGATTTTTCAAATGGGCTGGAACCTTTTCCTTTAAGCGCCCGCTCGTTGCTCTATTGATTGCGGCTGTGTTTATTGTTCCGCCGCTTTTAAAATATGACGGATCTCTTTCGTTTAACTCGCTTGATGAAATTGGCGACAAATATGAATCAGTAAAGGCATTCAACTTAATTTCAGACAGCTTTGGACCAGGAGAATCCCTTCCGGCTAAAGTGGTCATACAGGATGATCAGCCTTTGAATACAGCTGACAGGCTTGCTGTAATAGAAAAAGTAACGTCTGAGCTGAACAAAATTGAAGGTGTTGATAAAGTCCGGAGTGCAACAAGACCGCTTGGCGACCAGCCGAAAGAGCTTCTTGTCTCCTCTCAGGCAGACTCGCTGAAAAAAGGCCTCGGTGAAGGCAAAGAAGGCATTGAAACAATTGGAGACGGCCTTTCCAAAGCTTCAGGCGAACTTTCTTCACAGGCGCCAAAGCTGAAGGAAGTCAATACAGGAATTGACAAGCTGATTACTGGAACAAATGGATTGAAAACTGGGGTAGAACAGCTTCAGGGTGCATTGAAAAAAATCAATAATGGCGTTGAAAGCGGTGCTGCCGGTGCTTCTGAAATTCAAAAGCAGGTGGCAGAAGCGGAAAAAGGCGCAAAGCTGCTTGCTGAAAATGGCAATAAGCTGTTAAAAGGCTATCAGGAAGCACAAAAAGGCCTGGCATCGCTTGCCGGAGGCTATGGCCAGGTGAATGCAGGGCTCGGGGAACTGAACGATAATTTCTCCAAATTGCAGGCGCAGGCTGAAGCAGCATCTGCACAGGATCCTGGTATGAAAGCTATGTCAGACAGCATGAAGCAGCTGCTTGGCGGCTATCAGCAAACAGAAAAAAGCATGAAAGATTTGAACGCTGCCTTTAACAAGGTTGTCCCGCAGCTGGATAAAGCCAATAATGGATTAGCAAAGCTTGCAGGCGGGCAGGCGGAATTCCAAAAAGGTCTTGTTAAGCTTTCAGGCGGCCTTGGAAAGCTTGCTGACGGACTGGATCAGGCAGCGGGAGGGCAGAAGCAGGTTATTGACAAAATGCCTGAGCTTGCGAGTGGAGCAGGTACGATCGCTTCCTCGCAGGAACAGCTGAAAAAAGGGCTTTCCCCTTTTGCTGATCAGCTCAGCTCTCTTACTGACGGGCTTGATAAAAGCGCTGAAGGCCTTGATAAAATTTCAGGCGGAATCGGCAGCGCCACTTCTTACTTAGGGGAGCTTGCCAATGACAAAAATGCTGAAACAAGCGGATGGCATCTTCCGAAAGAGGCTCTGTCCAATAAGGACTTTAAAGAAGTATTCAACACATATATGTCACCTGATCACAAGGTAACAACAATGGATATTGTTCTGAAAGTTAATCCTTACAGCAATGAAGCTTTGGATAAAATGAATGACGTGGAAGCATCTGTGCACAGAGCTGTTAAAGGAACAAGCCTGGAAAATGCCGTATTTGGAGTTTCAGGTGTAACGAGCACATATGCAGATTTGAAATCTATTTCTGATGGTGATTACAGCAGAACCGTTTTCTATATGCTGCTTGCCATATTTATTATCCTGGCAGTGCTGTTAAGATCTTTTGTCATGCCGGTTTATATTGTGGCTTCGCTGTTTATCACATACTATGCGTCAGCAGCGATACTTGAATTTATCTTTGTGGACATTCTCCATTATGCAGGCGTGAACTGGGCTGTTCCATTCTTCGGATTCGTTATACTCATGGCGCTCGGCGTCGATTATTCCATCTTCCTGATGGACCGGTTTAATGAGTACAGGGATATGGATGTCAGATCAGCAATGATTTTGGCCATGAAGAATATGGGAACCGTAATCCTGTCGGCTGTTATCATCCTGGCGGGAACATTTGCCGCCATGCTGCCTTCAGGCGTGCTCTCGCTTCTGCAAATTGCCACTCTGATTCTTACAGGGCTTGTGATCTATTGCTTCCTCATGCTGCCATTCTTTATCCCTGTTATGGCAAGGACATTTGATAAAGCAAACTGGTGGCCATTTATGAAAAAAGCGGAGTAAAAGAGAAATCCGGTTCATGCGGCAAATGCGGCATGAACCGGATTTTTTTATCGTATCTTAAAAGGCGATGTTCTTCATGCTTCATATCCCTTTTCAGGCGGGAGGAGTTATTTCCTAAATGTACCGCCAATTGATATAATTACTAGCATGAATGCAATCTTTCATGCCAAAATAGGGCAAAACTAATAGCATAAGATTTATGACCTTAGAAGAGGAGGGTTTTCATGAAGCTGAACGAAAAGAAAACAGAGGCAGGCGGCCTGACTGTCCATACTGTAAAAACAGATAAATACAAAACAAACACACTCATATTTAAAATGCTGGCACCGCTGAAAAAAGAAAGTGTGACTTTTAGAGGAATACTGCCTTATGTGCTGCAGAGAGGGACAGAAAGCTTCCCAGGAACGAGCGAACTCCGCAGGCATCTGGATGAATTGTACGGAGCAACCCTTTCAGCTGACTTGTCTAAAAAAGGCGAAAATCACATTATTACATTCAGAATGGAAGTCGCCAACGAAAAATTTCTTACAGATGGTGCGCCTTTGCTTGAAAAGGCAGTGCAAGCCCTGTCAGAGCTGCTGCTAAAACCTCTAACAGACGGAAAAGCATTTAAGGAAGAATACGTCAATCAGGAAAAGCGGACTTTGAAGCAGCGGATTCAAGGTGTATATGATGACAAAATGCGCTATTCCAACCTCCGTCTCGTGCAGGAAATGTGTGAAGGTGAACCATATGCTCTTCATGTGAACGGCGAATTGGATGACATTGCCTCCATCAATGCAGAAAACCTCTATGCTTATTACCAAAAAGCTTTAAAAGAGGATAAAAAGGATTTATATATTATTGGGGATGTATCAGAGGAAGATGCAGCTGGTTATATTGAAAAGTACTTCTCTTTCTCTGCTGCAGGCGAAAAAGAGCCTGTAATGGAATCAGCAGGCAAAAAAATAGAGGAACCGAAGGAAATCATTGAAGAGCAGGAAGTAAAGCAAGGAAAGCTGAATATCGGCTACAGGACGAACTGCATTTATAAAGAAAAAGGATACTATGCCCTGCAGGTATTTAACGGGATTTTCGGCGGTTTTTCTCATTCCAAGCTTTTTATTAATGTGAGGGAAAAGGCGAGCCTTGCCTATTATGCCGCATCCCGGATTGAAAGCCACAAAGGGCTCTTGATGGTCATGTCAGGTGTGGAAGTAAAAAACTACGAACAAGCCGTCACCATTATTAAAGAGCAAATGGAAGCCATGAAAAAAGGAGATTTTTCCGAGCACGAAATAGCCCAGACAAAAGCAGTAATAAAAAATCAGCTGCTGGAAACCATAGATACTTCATATGGTACAGCGGAGATTCTTTATCAAAATTCTGTCGGGGACACGGACCGCTCATTTGAAGAACTGCTGAATGGCATCGAAAAAGTAACAAAAGAAGAAATCGTGGAAGCAGCGGGGAAAATAGAGCTTGATACCGTCTATTTTCTGAAAGGAACGGGGGGACAGGAATGACAAAGCCAATTACATTTGATCAGCTGCAGGAAGAACTGTATTTTGAAGAAATGCCTGGGGGCTTGAAAGTATATGTGCTTCCGAAAAAAGGTTTTAATAAAACCTTCGCCACTTTTACAACCAATTACGGCTCTATAGATAACGAATTTGCCCCGCTTGGCTCTGATGAAATAAAACGGGTTCCGGATGGCATTGCTCACTTTCTGGAACATAAATTATTCGAAAAAGAGGATGGCGACGTTTTTCAGCAGTTCAGCCAGCAGGGAGCTTCAGCAAATGCCTTTACCTCTTTTACAAGAACGGCCTACTTATTTTCAAGCACTTCAGATGTGGAAAAAAATCTGGAAACTCTTGTTGACTTTGTTCAGGATCCGTACTTTACAGAAAAAACGGTTGAAAAGGAAAAAGGGATTATCGGACAGGAAATCAACATGTATGACGATAACCCTGATTGGAGGCTGTACTTTGGCCTGATTCAGAATATGTATCATCATCATCCTGTCGGGATAGATATTGCAGGCACCGTTGAATCTATTTCCAAAATCAATAAAGATCTGCTGTATGAGTGCTACCGCACGTTTTACCATCCGTCCAATATGGCTCTTTTTATTGTAGGACCTGTAGAACCGGAAAAAATCCTCACACAGATCAGAGAAAATCAAGCGAAAAAAGAATTTGAAAACCAAAATGACATTCAGCGCAAAGTGCCTGAAGAGCCAAATGAAGTGTATAAACAGAAAGAAACACTGAAAATGAACGTGCAATCGTCCAAATGCCTTGTCGGCATCAAGGCAAAAAGCACAGGCAAATCAGGGAAAGATCTTTTATACAATGAACTTGCCGTCAATCTTCTTCTGGACATTATGTTTGGCAAAAGCTCAGAAAATTACAGAAAACTGTATGAATCAGGTTTGATTGATGACTCTTTCAGCTATGATTATACAGAGGAAGCAAGCTTTGGATTTGCCATGATCGGCGGAGATACGGAAGATCCCGACAAACTGGCAGAAGAGATTGCAAACATTCTTCATGCAGCAAAAGAAAGCGGCATTAAAGAAGAAGAGCTGGAAACAGCCAAAAAGAAAAGAATCGGGGCTTTCCTTAGAGCGGTTAATTCTCCGGAATATATTGCGAATCAATTCACCCGCTATGCGTTTAACCAAATGAACCTTTTTGATGTTGTACCTGCATTGGAAGATTTGACAAGAGATAAAGTAAACGGCGTACTGAAGGAAATCGTAGATGACAAGCTGATTTCTGTTTGCCAGGTGGTGCCGAAATAAATGGAAATGCCAGGCAGGTGCAAAGCCAGTCTGGCATTTCACTTTTTAGAGGAGAACAGGCATATGAAAAAAACAGCATTAATAACAGGCGCAAGCGGGGGAATCGGAAGTGCGGCAGCTTTGAAGCTGGCGGAAGATGGATATGACCTTTACCTGCATGGAAATACTGGAAAAGAAAAATTAAAAGAACTGAAAGAAGCATGCAGCATGGCAGGCAATGATGTTCTGACGATTGAAGCCGATCTGTCTGGAAAGGAAGGAAACGAGAAGCTGCTGGCCTCCATTAACCGCCCGATTGATCTTCTGCTTTTGAACAGCGGAATGAGCTATTATGGCCTGATGACGGATATTGAGGAAGAGGATATGGAAAAAATGATTTATCTCGGCGTCACAAGCCCCTACAAACTTGCCCGGCAGCTTGTGCCTGGAATGATTCAAAGAAAATCAGGATGCATTCTTGTGATCACCTCAATATGGGGAATAACCGGCGCTTCTTGCGAAGTGCTTTATTCCATGGTTAAAGGCGGGCAGAATACATTTGTTAAGGCGCTGGCAAAGGAGCTTGCTCCAAGCGGGATCAGAGTGAACGGCATTGCCCCGGGAGCGGTAAAAACAAATATGCTGAATGATTTTACAGAAGAAGAACTGGAAGCTCTGGAGAACGAAATTCCTGCGGGAAGGCTTGCTGAACCCGAAGAGATAGCAGAAAGCGTTAGGTTCCTTGCTTCAAACAAAGCTTCTTATATCAATGGCCAGATTCTTTCTGTCAACGGCGGCTGGCATTGCTGAAAAAAGAATGCATAAAGCAGCCCTCCTGCTGGAACAATAATGTTGTAATGAAGTTAAAAGGAGGGCTTTTATCATGTCAGTATTGAACAATTGGGATCAATGGAAAAACTTTCTTGGTGACCGTTTAAATTCAGCTGAAGAAAAAGGAATGGACACTGGTGCTGTTTCAAACCTTGCTTATGAAATCGGCGGCTACCTGGCTGATAAAGTAGAAGCAAAAAACGAGCAGGAACGCGTTTTAGCTGACCTTTGGAGCGTTGCTTCTCCAGAAGAACAGCATGCCATCGCCAATATGATGGTAAAGCTTGTTAAAAATAACGGCAGCCATTAAAAAAAGGGAGAGGAATCCTCTCTCTTTTTTTCTTTATTCAGAAAAAAGTTTTCCGGCAGACTGTTCTGCTCTCCTTAAAAGCAGAAATAGGCTGCTGCACCGGCTCTCATGCACTGCCATCATAATACTTTCAGCGAATGGGGAATATTTCTTTTAACTTCTATAAAAATGCTTTATTATAGTTTTATAGGTACACTTGCTTCAACGAAGGAGGAATCCTCTTTGGCAAAGGAAGAATGGTACTTGGAGTATGAAATCCAGAAAAACCGGCCAGGGCTGCTAGGTGATATTTCTTCCCTATTGGGAATGCTTTCAATAAATATAGTCACAATCAATGGAGTAGAAGATTCCAGAAGAGGATTGCTGTTAAAATGCGATCATAATGACCAGATCAAACGACTTGAATCAATTTTACATACAATGGACACCATTGCTGTTACAAAATTAAGAAAGCCGAAGCTTAGGGACAGGCTTGCCATCAGGCATGGACGTTACATACAGCGTGATGCAGACGATAAAAAGACCTTTCGTTTTGTTCGCGATGAGCTTGGTTTATTGGTCGATTTTATGGCAGAACTTTATAAAAAGGAAGGCCATAAGCTGATTGGAATAAGGGGAATGCCGAGAGTCGGCAAAACTGAGTCAATCGTCGCCGCAAGCGTCAATGCCAATAAAAGATGGCTTTTTGTGTCCTCTACGCTTCTGAAGCAGACGCTGAGAAGCCAGCTTATTGCTGACGAATACAGTGTAGATAATCTGTTCATTATCGATGGAATCGTTTCTACCCGCAGAGGGACAGAGAAACATCTTCAGCTTGTCCGCGAAATCATGAGGCTTTCTGCCACAAAAGTGGTAGAACACCCGGATATGTTTGTTCAGAACACGGAGTACACACTTGAGGACTTTGACTATATCATTGAGCTTCGCAATAATCCGGATGAGGAGATCACCTATGAAGATGCCGAGGAGACGCAAGTATTCAATCAATCGGATTTTTCTGGATTCGATTTTTAGCATTGGAAGGTGTTTGGTTTGAGTGAACTAGGTAACCGGCTTAAAAGCGCCAGAGAAGAAAAAAACTTAAGTCTCAATGATTTGCAGGAAACAACTAAAATTCAAAAAAGGTACCTGGTCGGAATTGAAGAAGGCAATTATAAAGTAATGCCCGGAAAGTTTTATGTAAGGGCATTTATCAAACAGTATGCAGAAGCAGTGGGCCTTGATCCGGAAATGATTTTCGAAGAATATAAAAATGAAGTGCCTGACACTCATCAGGATGCGCTTCCGGAGCAGCTATCAAGAGTCCAGTCCCGAAAAGAGCTTCCTGAAACGGCATCAAAGGCACTTGATATTCTGCCAAAGATCGTCATCATTTTGATCATTATTGCCGTAGCGGTGATTATTTGGGTCTGGAGGCAGAACAGTACTGAAACAGAGACGGACAAGGCAAGCGCACCTGCGCAGAATATCAGCTCTGATATTAAAGTCAATTCTTCTGCAAAAAAGGATGACGCAAAACCTTCCGTAAAACCTGCAGCTGAAAAGCCCGCGGCTAAAGAACCGGCCAAACCTGAACCAAAACAAAGCATTAAAGTAACCAAAAAGCTAAAAACATCTGCCACCTATGAAATTTCCGGCACGGACAAGCTCGCGATTGAAATGAAAGCTAGCGGAAGTTCGTGGGTCAGCATTAAAGACCAAAACGGAAAAACGGTTTTCCAGGGAACATTAAAAAAGGGAAAAACCATCAGCCAGGATCTATCCGGAAACAAATCCGCTGTACTCCGTGTCGGCAGTACACCTGTAACACAAATTAAGCTGAATGGCCAGCCGCTTAAGTATGGGATTAAAGCAAATACCCAAACGCTCAAGCTTGCTGTAAAACCTTAAACAAAAGCAAAAGTCATCTGTGCAGATGACTTTTCTTTTACGCAGAAATCAAATTTGCTTATGATGGAGGAATAACATGAACCTGCCTAATAAAATTACGGTCTTTAGAATCCTGCTAATCCCTGTATTTATGATCATCATGCTCGCAGGCTTTGATTGGGGAACAATTGAAGCTGCCGGGACAAAGCTTCCAGTATCACACCTGGCAGGGGCATTATTGTTTATCTTCGCATCTGCCACTGACTGGGTTGATGGGTACTTTGCGAGAAAGTATAATCTTGTCACAGATCTTGGGAAATTTCTTGATCCGCTTGCCGATAAACTTCTTGTCTCAGCAGCCCTGATCATTCTGACAGAACTGGGCCTTGCCCCATCCTGGATGGTCGTTGTGATTATCAGCCGCGAGTTCGCCGTAACCGGTCTTCGGCTTATATTAGCCGGCGGCGGAGAGGTTATAGCTGCGAACATGCTGGGTAAAATTAAAACATGGACTCAGATTATCGCAGTGAGCGCCCTCTTGCTGCATAACCTGCCATTTGAATATCTGTCTATTCCATTTGCATCTATTTTCTTATGGATCGCCGTTGTATTTACTGTTATTTCCGGATGGGACTATTTTGCAAAGAATAAAGATGCATTTATGCACTCTAAATAAGGAGCAATGGATCATGGAAACAAAAACAGAAATAATCGCAGTCGGATCAGAGCTTCTTCTTGGACAGATTGCGAACACGAACGCCCAATTTCTTTCAGCAAAGCTTGCTGAACTCGGAGTTAACGTTTATTACCATACCGTTGTTGGGGATAATCAGGAAAGGCTTCTGCAGGCCATCCAAACGGCTGAAAAAAGAGCGAACATCATTATTTTCACCGGAGGCCTTGGACCGACTAAGGATGATCTTACAAAAGAAACACTTGCAAAGGCACTCGGCACAGAGCTTGTCACAGACGATGATGCCATGCAATATATAGAAGATTATTATGAGCGGACGAAAAGAACGATGTCAGAAAACAACAAAAAGCAGGCACTTGTTCTGCAAGGTTCAAAGGTATTGAAAAACGAGTATGGGATGGCTCCAGGAATGGCTTTAAAGAAAAACGAAACAATTTATATGATGTTCCCTGGGCCGCCATCCGAATTGCAGCCTATGTTCACAAACCATGGAAGAAAATATCTTCTTGAAGCACTTGGCGAGCAGGACAAAATCATTTCCAGAGTGCTGAGGTTTTTCGGCATCGGGGAATCGCAGCTTGAAACAGAGATTGATGATTTAATTGATAACCAGTCCAATCCTACAATTGCTCCTCTGGCAGGTGACGGAGAAGTAACGCTTAGACTGACAGCAAAGCATTCAGAGGAAACGACTGCGATACAGCTGCTGAATGAAACAGAAAGCAAGATCAGAGAACGTGCCGGGGAATATCTGTACGGCTATGACCAGTCCACCATCATGCAGGAGCTTGTCAATGTCCTGATAAAAGAAGAAAGAACCATCGCTTCAGCAGAGAGTTTAACAGGCGGGCTGTTCGCAGAGCAAATGACTGCTGTAAAAGGCACCAGTGCAGTCCTGAAAGGCGGCATTGTCTGCTATGCGTCAGAGGTGAAAGAAAAGCAGCTGAAAGTGAAAAAAGAAACGCTTGAAAAAGATGGAGCTGTAAGCGATCAATGTGCAAAAGAGCTCGCTGAAAATGTTAGAGAAATAATGGACAGCGAAATTGGCATCGGTTTTACCGGTGAAGCAGGTCCGGAACCGATGGAAGACAAACCGGTCGGCACGGTTTATATAGGGATTGCCTTAAAAGGAAAAGAAACGAAAACATTCCTGTTAAACCTCGCAGGAAGCAGGGACAGCATCAGAAAAAGATCTGTTAAATACGGCTGCTACTACCTTATGAAGCTGCTGAATGAAAAAAGCTGAGTCATCAGCTTTTTTCATTTTCAGCTTGTATACTGCAAAGCAGATAATTAAATTTTCAGGAAAATACAAACATTAAAAGTATATTTTCCTGTTAGCAATCTATCATTTTCCGCAGCTGAAAAAGCAAAAAATAATCGAATAAATGTTCGGCTTTTTGCTTGGCAAACAGCATAAAACAAGGTATAGTATGGATAGAAGGTAAACAAAGGAGGAACTTAAATGAACGATCGTCAAGCAGCCTTGGATATGGCTCTGAAACAAATAGAAAAGCAGTTTGGTAAAGGTTCCATTATGAAGCTCGGGGAACAGACTGACAGAAAAATTTCTACAATCCCAAGCGGATCACTTGCCCTTGATGCTGCACTCGGCATAGGCGGCTATCCGCGCGGAAGAGTAATTGAAATATATGGACCTGAAAGCTCAGGTAAAACAACAGTTGCCCTTCATGCTATTGCTGAAGTGCAGGCAGGCGGCGGACAAGCAGCCTTTATTGATGCGGAGCATGCTCTTGATCCGGTGTACGCTCAAAAGCTCGGCGTCAATATTGATGAATTGCTTCTGTCACAGCCTGACACAGGCGAACAGGCTCTTGAAATTGCAGAAGCACTTGTGCGAAGCGGAGCAGTTGATATCGTTGTTATTGACTCTGTTGCTGCACTTGTTCCAAAAGCGGAAATTGAAGGAGAAATGGGAGATACGCACGTCGGTCTTCAGGCAAGGCTGATGTCCCAGGCGCTGAGAAAGCTTTCAGGTGCAATCAACAAATCCAAAACGATTGCTATCTTCATTAACCAGATCCGTGAAAAGGTCGGTGTTATGTTCGGGAACCCTGAAACAACTCCAGGCGGCCGTGCGCTGAAATTTTACTCATCTGTACGCCTTGAAGTGCGCCGTGCTGAACAGCTCAAACAGGGTAATGATGTAGTCGGAAATAAAACAAAAATCAAGGTTGTTAAAAACAAAGTGGCTCCTCCTTTCCGTACAGCTGAAGTTGACATTATGTACGGTGAGGGAATTTCCAAGGAAGGGGAAACCATTGACCTTGGAACAGACCTTGATATCGTCCAAAAAAGCGGTTCCTGGTATTCTTATAAAGAAGAACGCCTAGGCCAGGGACGCGAAAACTCCAAGCAGTTCCTGAAAGAAAACCCAGAGCTTCGCCGTGAGATTCAGCTGCTGATCAGAGAACATTATGGGCTTGATAATGATGTGAATGCACCTGCTGAGGAAGAAGAGGCAGATCAGTTCGAACTGCTGGACGAATAAATGATCTAAGGAGGCTGCCGTATGGGGGCCTCCTTTTCCGTATTTTAGCGTATTGCTATGTTAAAGAAGAAGCTGGTATTTAACGGACCTGTTGGGTGGAGCGGCAGGCGGTAGACCCCTGCTGAAGGAGCGGGACAGGTGAGATCATACTGGGAGGCACACTGCCGGCCCCTGCGGAAAGCGGGCTCTGCGTGCTGAAATCAACAGCCGAATTTAAAAGTGCTCAGCGTAAAAATCGCGCTGTATTCCGCTTTTTCGCGATATTAGAACAGTATTGTTTTGCTCTGGGAGCAGAGGCTCTTCCCGATCAGGGCAAAAGCCTTTGGAAACCCTTAACTGGCGGGCTTGACAATCAATTTTCACAAGATTACAATGAGATTGTATATCCTGCTTTCTTTTTAGTATTTTTTAACAGTCTTTACAAAATGATTTTGGCTAAAGCAACTTTATTTGCTTTCAGCTAATAACTAAAATCATTCAATGAAAACTTGTGCAGTATATTGAGACTTACATGAAACAATGTACATGCCGACATGTTCATCTAGCAAGAAAAAAAGTTCATAGCAAGAGGAGGTGAAATGATGAATGCCACTCTAATCATCTCCATTTTGCTTGGCCTAATCGTCGGTGTAGTTGTTGGCTATTTTGTTCGTAAATCGATTGCCGAAGCGAAAATTGCCGGTGCGCGTAATGCCGCAGAGCAAATTCTTGAAGATGCGAAGCGTGAAGCAGAAGCAGCAAAGAAAGAAGCTTTATTGGAAGCAAAGGATGAAATTCATAAGCTTCGGACTGAGACTGAACAAGATCTTCGTGAACGCCGAAACGAGCTTCAAAAACAAGAAAACCGTTTATTGCAAAGAGAAGAGAATCTGGACCGAAAAGATGAGACCCTTGAAAAACGGGAGCTTATGCTTGAAAAACGGGAAGATTCCCTTGTTGAAAGACAACAACATATTGAAGAGATGGAAAGCAAAGTGGACGAGATGGTTCGCAAGCAGCAAACCGAGATCGAACGCATTTCCGGCTTGACGAGGGAAGAAGCTAAACAGCAGATCCTCGACAAGATAGAGAACGAGCTTTCTCATGACATTGCCATTCAGGTGAAGGAAAGCGAGAACAGGGCAAAGGAAGAAGCAGACAAGAGGGCAAAAGAGATTCTGTCTCTTGCCATCCAGCGCTGTGCTGCTGACCATGTAGCGGAAACAACTGTATCTGTAGTAAATCTTCCGAATGATGAAATGAAGGGGCGCATCATTGGCCGCGAAGGAAGAAATATCAGAACACTGGAAACGCTCACTGGAATTGACCTTATTATCGACGACACACCGGAAGCAGTCATCTTGTCAGGATTTGATCCAATTCGCCGCGAAACCGCGAGAATTGCCCTCGATAAGCTTGTACAGGATGGAAGGATTCACCCTGCACGCATTGAGGAAATGGTAGAAAAATCCCGCCGTGAAGTTGATGAATTTATCCGCGAAGTTGGTGAACAAACCACTTTTGAAGTGGGTGTGCATGGACTTCATCCGGATTTAATCAAAATTCTTGGCCGTCTGAAATTCCGGACAAGCTACGGACAAAACGTTCTGAAGCATTCCATGGAGGTTGCCTTCCTATCAGGGCTTATGGCAGCTGAACTTGGCGAGGATGTTACGCTTGCCAAGCGTGCCGGTCTTCTTCATGACATTGGGAAAGCCATTGACCATGAAGTAGAAGGAAGCCACGTGGAAATCGGCGTTGAGCTTGCGACGAAGTACAAAGAACATCCTGTTGTCATTAACAGCATTGCTTCTCATCATGGCGATCAGGAACCGACATCAATCATTGCTGTTCTGGTTGCTGCAGCTGATGCTTTATCAGCAGCACGCCCTGGTGCAAGAAGTGAAACACTTGAAAATTATATCCGCCGTCTGGAAAAACTTGAGGAAATTTCCGAGTCCTACGAAGGAGTCGAAAAGTCTTTCGCTATCCAGGCAGGTCGCGAAGTGCGCATAATGGTAAAACCGGATAGCATTGATGATCTGGAAGCCCATCGCCTCGCGAGGGATATTCGCAAGAGAATTGAAGAAGAATTGGATTATCCTGGCCACATTAAAGTAACGGTGATCCGGGAAACAAGAGCAGTAGAGTACGCAAAATAATGCTATACTCTAGTAAAGCGGCGTGATTTCACGCTGCTTTATTTTTTTCTGAAATTGTGCAAGACTATTAGCAGAAACAAAACTGACTATGACTGATGGAAGGGCTGCTTCATGAAAATACTTTTTATAGGAGATGTTGTTGGTCATGCGGGCAGGGATATGATTAAACATTACCTCCCTAAGCTGAAATCAAAACATCGTCCAAACGCAATTATTGTGAACGGGGAAAATGCTGCGCACGGCAAAGGACTGACAGAAAAGCTTTATCGCGAATTGCTGGAAGCGGGCGCAAATGTTATAACGATGGGAAACCATACGTGGGACAAGAAAGAGATCTTTGAGTTTATCGATAAAAGCCCGCAGCTGATCAGACCGGCTAACTACCCGCCCGGAACACCAGGCAAAGGCATTTATTATTTTAAGGCTGGAGGGAAAGAAATCGCGGTCATCAATTTGCAGGGCCGGACATTCCTTCCTCCGATTGACTGCCCTTTTCGAAAAGCAGATGAACTGGTAGAAGAGGCGCGCAAACGCACGCCGTATATATTTGTTGATTTTCACGGAGAAGCAACGAGTGAGAAGCAGGCGATCGGCTGGTATCTCGATGGCCGTGTGTCTGCTGTTGTCGGCACTCACACACATGTTCAGACTGCAGATGAGAGGATTCTCCCGAAAGGAACAGCTTACTTAACTGATGCAGGTATGACAGGACCTTATGACGGGATTCTCGGGGTGGAAAGAGATGCGGTCATAAAAAGATTCCTGACTTCATTGCCTGTTCGGTTTGACACAGCAGAGGGCCGGACACAGCTGAGCGGAGTTCTTGTGGAATTGGACAGCAAAACAGGTTTTGGCAAAAGCATTAAACGCATTCAGATTAATGATGACCACCTCTTTTTTGATTAGCAGTCAATCGTTTTGAAAAACTTGGGGCAATCTCCCTCAAGCTCTTTTCAGAGACGCTGGCATCTATTTGAATTTTTTGAAAAAAACAAGATTCAGGCAGGAATACCCCTCTTCACTAGTGAATATAGTATCAATGGAATGATTAGCCGAATTCGTTTTAAAAAGCACATGGGGATGAGCTTTTTGGACAATATCCAATAATCAGTGTTCCAAGGGATTTCAGACGATTCATGGTAAAGAATAAGGGGGAACCACGAATGGAAATATTAAAAGTTTCAGCTAAGTCTAATCCAAATTCCGTTGCCGGTGCGCTCGCAGGAGTATTGCGTGAGCGCGGTGCTGCTGAAATTCAAGCAATTGGAGCGGGCGCGCTTAACCAGGCAGTAAAAGCAGTAGCGATTGCAAGAGGATTTGTAGCACCCAGTGGAGTGGATCTGATCTGCATTCCTGCTTTTACAGATATTCAAATTGACGGTGAAGAACGTACTGCGATTAAGCTGATCGTAGAGCCTCGATAACTTATATGAAGCAGCCTGTCCGCCTATACGGCGAACAGGTTGTTTTTAATTGTAACTCCTGCTGTTCTTACTAAGTATAGGAGGGAAAGCTGTTGCAGATTTTTGATGCGCATTGTGACTTGCTTTATAAATTATGGCTGGATCCCTCTATTGATGTATACAGTGGAGCAGGTGTGCAGTCTTCTCTTCAGCAGCTGTTTGATCATTCTGCCAAAATTCAATGCTTTGCAGTATTTATCCCTGATTATTTGCCTCAAGAGGAAAAATTGCCTGCTGTGCTGAAGCAAATTTCTCTATTTCATTCCTGCATTCTGCAGCGTTTTCCATCAATCAAACACATTACATCAAAAAAAGAAGCCGAAAATCTGGCAGAGGGAGAAATCGGTGCTTTATTAACCCTTGAAGGATGCGGGCCGCTCGGAAATTCGGTCAATCTCGCAGAAACTCTTTACCGGCTTGGTGTCAGAAGCTTTAATCTGACATGGAACTATGCTAATTATTTCGCGGACGGAGCTCTTGAAACAAGGAACGGAGGATTGTCAGAGCTGGGATGCCGTCTTGTGGACTCATTTAATGAAATGAAAGTATGGACAGACTTATCCCATTTGTCTGAACAGAGTTTTTGGGATGTGCTTGAGCGGGCTGAATATCCTGTTGCCTCACATTCCAATGCTTATAAGCTCTGTCCTCATCCAAGAAATTTGAATGACAGCCAGCTGAAAGCGTTAATGGAAAAAGACGGGGCAATTGGTGTCACATTTGTTCCGCAATTTACAGCAGGCGGGAAGCCTGTGCTGCATGATCTGCTGCATCATGTAGACTACATTTGTTCTCTTGGGGGCAGCATGCATCTTGGTTTCGGATCAGATTTTGACGGAATTGAAGAAACGATTACAGGGCTTGAGAGCTATAAGGGGTATGACAGCCTCATTCAAGAACTTTTAAAGCGGTATCCGGAGAGTCTTGTCGAAAGATTCTTGTACAGCAATTTTGCGGATCGATTGCCTGAATAAATATCAGAAAAATCAAAATATTGGGTTGTTTCTTTTGAAAGCATTACCTAAAATAAAAGATATGGAAAAGCGAGTGCATGAATGAGGGGGATCGGCAGAGATGGAGCAGCTTTCGTGGAAAGTGGGCGGCCAGCAGGGGGAAGGGATCGAGTCGACAGGTGAGGTATTCGCGGCTGCCCTCAACCGGCTAGGGTACTATTTGTATGGATACAGGCATTTTTCTTCAAGAATCAAGGGCGGGCACACGAACAATAAAATCCGAGTCAGTACGAAAGAAGTCAGGTCTGTATCAGATGACCTTGATATTCTGGTTGCTTTTGACCAGGAAACAATTGATGTGAATGCAGATGAATTAGTTCACGGAGGCATTGTTCTGGCAGACGCAAAATTTAAACCTGTTCTTCCTGAAAATCATCAGGCAATTCTATTCGTTATCCCTTTCACAGACATTGCTTCAGGCCTTGGAACGCCGCTTATGAAAAACATGGCTGCCATCGGGGCATCAAGCACATTGCTTAATATTGATTCTGAAGCCTTCAGGGAAGTGGTTGCAGACACATATGGCAGAAAAGGAATGCAGATTGTGGAAAAAAACATGGAAGCAATCAGGCAGGGAGCAGAATATGTAAAGACGCAGCTTGGCTATATGGAAGACCGCTACCATCTTGACAAGGCGGATGGAAAAAGAAGAATGTTCATGATCGGCAATGATGCCATTGCGATGGGAGCCCTTGCAGGAGGAGCCCGCTTTATGGCGGCCTATCCCATTACTCCCGCATCAGAAATTATGGAATACATGATCAAAAAACTGCCGAAATTCGGCGGCACAGTCATTCAGACAGAAGATGAAATTGCTGCATGTACAATGGCCATTGGTGCGAATTATGCAGGCGCAAGATCTTTTACAGCTTCAGCGGGGCCCGGGCTCTCCCTGATGATGGAAGCGATCGGTCTTGCCGGCATTACTGAAACTCCGCTTGTGATTATCGACACGCAAAGAGGAGGCCCGAGTACCGGTTTGCCGACAAAACAGGAGCAATCTGATCTGATGGCAATGATCTACGGCACTCATGGAGAAATCCCTAAGATTGTGCTCGCTCCAAGCACTGTCCAGGAAGCTTTTTATGACACCATTGAGGCATTTAATCTGGCTGAGGAATTTCAATGTCCTGTTATCCTTTTGTCAGATTTGCAGCTTTCGCTTGGGAAACAGTCTGTTGAACCTTTGGATTACAATAAAATTGAAATACGAAGAGGCCAGCTTGCAGGCGAGGAAGAACTGGCAGAAAAGGGCGCGTTCAGAAGATATGAGGTCACACCAGAAGGCGTTTCTAAAAGGTCTTTCCCTGGCACGGAAAACGGCATTCATCATGTGACAGGCGTTGAACATGATGAAACAGGCAAACCGTCTGAAGGGGCTTTCAACCGGATCGCGCAAATGGATAAAAGGATGCGCAAGCTGTCGGGCATGAGCATCAAACGGCCGATTCACTCTGCCAGTGAACCAAAAGAAAGCGATGTTCTTTTGATCGGCTTTAACTCGACAAGGGGAGCGATTGAAGAGGCATGCAGCAGGCTGGAAAAAGAAGGCATCGAGACCGGTCATGTGCATGTAAGGCTGCTTCACCCTTTTCCAGCTGATGCGCTAATGCCGTATCTCGCTCAGGCTAAGAAGGTTCTTGTTGTTGAAAATAATGCTACAGGGCAGCTCGCAAACATTATTAAGATGAATGCCGGCCATGCAGATAAAATCCATAGTCTCTTAAAATATGAAGGAAATCCGTTTTTGCCGAAAGAAGTTTATGATAAATGCAAGGAGCTGGTATAATTGGCTACAGTAAAAGACTTTCGTAATCAGATCAAGCCAAACTGGTGCCCTGGCTGCGGTGATTTTTCTGTACAGGCTGCCATTCAGCGGGCTGCGGCAAATCTTGGCCTTGAGCCTCACCAGCTTGCGGTCATTTCAGGAATCGGCTGCTCAGGACGAATATCTGGCTATATCAATTCCTACGGCTTTCACGGAATTCATGGCCGTTCGCTTCCCATCGCACAAGGTGTAAAAATGGCAAACAAGGATCTGGCTGTTATTGCATCAGGAGGAGACGGAGATGGATTTGCGATCGGAATGGGGCATACCATTCACGCTATCAGAAGAAATATCGACATTACGTATATCGTAATGGATAACCAGGTATACGGTCTCACAAAAGGCCAGACATCGCCGAGGAGCGACACGGGCTTTGTCACAAAGAGCACCCCTAACGGTTCAGTGGAAAGCGCCCTCTCTATTCTTGAAATGGCGCTGTCAGCAGGGGCAACTTTTGTTGCACAGAGCTTTTCAACAGACTTGAAGGAGCTGACGTCACTGATTGAAGCAGGCATGACGCATAAGGGATTTTCTTTTATTAATGTCTACAGTCCCTGTGTAACCTACAATAAAGTCAACACGTACGAATGGTTCAAGCAGAACCTCACGAAGCTGTCTGAGCTGGATGAATACGATTCGTCTGACAGGATGCAGGCGATGCAGGCTGTTATGCAATATAAAGGATTGCTGACAGGGTTAATTTATCAAAATAAGGAAAGACCGTCCTACCAGGAGATGCTGTCAGGCTACGGAGCTGAACCTCTTGCAGAGGCAGAGCTCACTATGTCGGAAGAAGTGTTTCAGTCACTCACAGCAGAATTCATGTAATGTGAAACAGCCGGATTTTACCCGGCTGTTTTTTATATTCTTGCAAAAAAGGCGGGGTGCGCCGAAATTTTTTCCTGCAGCGGCTGTCTTAGAATGCCCCCGAGAGGAAAGCGCTTTAAAAAAATCGGCTGTAATTTTCCACAGGCAATCAACTGTCCGCCTGAGGAGGAAAGCGATCTTTACTTCCTTGTCGAAGCATGTTAATCTACTGGTAGATTAGCAGGTTAGATAAGGGGAGTGTATTTTGTGAATGGAAAGATGAAAGCGGTTGTAAAGAACTCCAGAGGATATGGAGCAGAGCTGCAAGTCGTCGATATCCCGCAGATCAAAGAGGATGAAGTGCTGATTAGAGTAAAAGCAACCTCCATTTGCGGTACAGATGTCCATATTTACACATGGGATGAATGGTCAGAAAGCAGGGTTAACCCGCCATATACATTCGGGCATGAATTTTCCGGAGAAGTGGTGGAAATCGGAGATAAAGTAACAAATGTAAAGCCTGGTGATAAAGTTTCTGCAGAAACGCATATTGTATGCGGAACGTGCCCGCAGTGCTTAACCGGAAAATACCATATTTGCAAAAACACTAAAATCATCGGTGTTGATACAGATGGCTGTTTTGCTGAATATGTGGCTCTTCCAGCAGTAAACCTGTGGAAGAATCCCGAAGATATGCCGTTTGATGTGGCATCTGTTCAGGAGCCGATGGGAAATGCCGTTCATACTGTGCTCTCAGGCGAGGTTGCAGGGAAAACGGTTGCGATTATAGGATGCGGTCCAATCGGCATCATGGCTGCGGGTGTTGCAAAAGCAGCAGGTGCTTCTCAAGTGATCGCCCTTGATTTAAATGATTACCGTCTGGAGCTGGCAAGGCAAATGGGAGCGACAAGCACAATCAATTCTGGAAAAGAGGACCCTCTTGCGGCAGTTCAGCTGCTGACAGATGGACATGGGGTTGATGTTGTCTGTGAAATGTCAGGCCATCCGATTGCCATGAATCAGGGGTTTAAAATGGTAACAAACGGCGGAAGAGTTTCCATCTTAAGCCTGCCTGTCCGTCCGGTGGAAATAGACATAACAAATGATGTCGTTTTTAAAGGCGTTACCGTTCAGGGCATTACGGGAAGAAAAATGTATGAAACATGGGAGCAGGTCTCAAGGCTCTTAAAATCCGGCCAGGTTGATGTGAAGCCGATGATCACCCATCACTTTCAGCTGGAAGATTTCGCACAGGGCTTTGATTTAATGATTCAGGGCAAATGCGGCAAAGTGGTGCTTCACCCATAAAAACAAACAGGAGGGATTTAGTTATGAAAGGCTTTGAATATCTGCAGGCAGAACTTGATGAAATGAAGGAGCAGGGAACGTTCCGAAAGCTTATTCCTCTGCAATCTGAACAGGGATCAAAGGTTGTTATTAACGGAAAGGAAGTTATTCAGCTTTCTTCTAATAATTATCTAGGATTAACAAGCCATCCGAGACTAAGAAAAGCAGCTCTTAAAGCTGTAGAGCAGTACGGGGCAGGAACGGGCTCAGTCAGAACAATAGCCGGCACGCTTTGCATGCATGAAGAGTTGGAAAAGAAGCTCGCCGATTTTAAGCATACAGAAGCGGCGCTTGTGTTTCAGTCAGGCTTTACAACAAATCAGGGTGTCCTTTCTGCTATTTTGACAGATCAGGATGTTGTCATTTCTGATGCCTTAAACCATGCATCCATTATTGACGGGATCAGGCTGACAAAAGCCGGGCGCAAGGTTTACAAGCATGTGGATATGGCTGATTTGGAGCGGGCGCTGAAGGAATCAGCAGATTACAGAGTACGTCTGATCGTTACGGACGGCGTTTTTTCAATGGATGGCAACATCGCTCCGCTTCCTGAAATTGTGGAGCTTGCTGAAAAATATGATGCTCTTATAATGGTTGATGACGCTCACGCTTCAGGAGTTCTTGGAGCAAATGGCCGCGGCACTGTTAACCATTTCGGTCTTGACGGCCGTGTTCATATCCAGGTCGGCACGCTGAGCAAAGCAATCGGTGTGTTGGGAGGCTATGTGGCAAGCACAAGAACATTGATAGACTACCTGATTCATAAAGGAAGGCCGTTTCTTTTCAGCACTTCGCATCCGCCAGCTGTAACAGAGGCATGCATAGAAGCCATCAATGTGCTGATTGAAGAGCCTGAATTAATTGAAAAGCTTTGGGAAAACACGAAGTTCTTTAAAAAAGGGCTGAGGGATCTTGGCTTTGAGACAGGCACAAGCGAAACACCGATCACACCTGTTATGGTCGGCGGCGAAGCGCTATCTCATCAGTTCTCTGATAAATTGCTTCAATACGGCGTATTTGCTCAAGGGATTGCCTTCCCAACCGTAGCGAAAGGGCAGGCGAGAGTCCGGACCATCGTTACTGCGCAGCATTCAAAAGAGGAGCTTCAAAAGGCGCTCAGAATCTTTGAAAAAGCAGGCAGAGAATTAAACATAATTTCCTGATAAAAGAGAGGGCTGCCCCTCTCTTTTTTATGGAAATGTCTGTAAGAGGAAGACTTCTCCCCTTGAGATTCCCCATTGGAAAAGTTATACTTAACTATTGGCAGACTGAGAAAATACTGTTTTTTTTTCGGCTTCCGCTTCTTAAAAAACAATTTTTATATGATGGCAATGTTAAAGATGATTACAGGCAGCAGGCAATGAAAGGAGTTTTTTAGCATGAATGAAAAACAGCGTCTTGAAAATACTTTGGCAGATTCTTCGGACAAAAAATCCGAAAAGGATTATAGCAAGTATTTTCAGGCAGTATATATGCCGCCATCCTTAAAGGACGCGAAAAAACGCGGCAAAGAAGATGTGAAATACGAAAGTGACTTTTCAATCCCGGAAGAATTCAAGAACATGGGTGACGGGAAGAAGTTTTACATTCGCACTTATGGCTGCCAGATGAATGAGCACGATACAGAAGTCATGGCAGGCATTTTTCTTGCGCTTGGCTATGAGCCGGCAGATGGAGTTGAGGATGCAAATGTTATTTTGCTGAATACATGTGCCATAAGGGAAAATGCTGAAAACAAGGTATTTGGTGAAATCGGACATTTAAAGCCGTTGAAATTAGAAAAGCCTGATCTCCTTGTAGGTGTTTGCGGCTGCATGTCACAGGAAGAATCCGTCGTAAATAAAATCATGCAAAAGCATGCTCATATTGATATGATTTTTGGAACGCATAATATTCATCGTCTTCCGCAAATTCTTAACGAAGCCTACCTTTCTAAAGAAATGGTTGTAGAAGTGTGGTCAAAAGAAGGAGACGTAATCGAGAACCTGCCAAGAGCCAGAAAAGGTGGCACAAAAGGCTGGGTAAACATTATGTACGGCTGCGATAAGTTTTGTACGTACTGCATTGTGCCATATACCCGCGGCAAGGAAAGATCACGCCGTCCTGAGGAAATCATTCATGAAGTCCGCGGACTTGCTGCACAGGGCTATAAGGAAATTACACTGCTTGGCCAAAATGTGAATGCATACGGCAAAGACTTCGCTGACTTGACTTATGGCCTGGGCGATCTTATGGATGAGCTCCGGAAAATCAATATCCCGCGCATCCGATTCACTACAAGCCATCCGCGCGATTTCGACGACAGGCTGATTGAAGTTCTTGCAAAAGGCGGCAACCTGCTTGATCATATCCATTTGCCAGTTCAGTCAGGAAGCTCTGAGGTCCTGAAGATGATGGCGCGGAAATATGACCGGGAGCGCTACCTTGAACTTGTCGGGAAAATTAAGGCGGCCATCCCAAATGCGACGCTGACAACAGATATTATTGTCGGTTTCCCTAATGAAACAGATGAGCAGTTTGAAGAAACGCTTTCGCTTTACAGGGAAGTAGAATACGACAGTGCGTATACTTTCATTTATTCACCGCGCGAGGGAACACCTGCTGCCAAAATGCAGGATAACGTGCCGATGGAAGTGAAAAAAGAGCGTCTTCAGCGCCTTAACAGCCTTGTAAACGAAATTTCTGCCAAGAAAATGAAGGAATATGAAGGCAGGGTTGTCGAAGTATTGGTAGAGGGCGAAAGCAAAAACAATCCGGATGTTTTAGCCGGCTATACAGAGAAAAGCAAGCTAGTGAACTTCCAAGGCCCAAAATCCGCGATTGGACAAATTGTGAAAGTCAAAATCCTGAAAGCCAAAACATGGACATTAAACGGAGAAATGGCTGAAGAGGCAATAGAGGTGAACTAAGATGGCAGTCTATTCAAAGGATGAAGTAGTGGCGAAGGCCCGTGAGCTTGCCAAAATGATTGCTGATACGGAAGAAGTGGATTTTTTTAAGAGGGCAGAAGCCCAAATTAATGAAAATCAGAAAATCAGCAGAATTATAGCTGAAATTAAAAGCCTTCAAAAACAGGCAGTAAATTTTCAGCACTACGGCAAGACAGAGGCCCTGAAGCAGGTGGAGGATAAAATTGACATGCTGCAGGATGAATTGGACGGCATTCCGATTATTCAGGAGTTCAAGGATTCACAGCTGGAAATCAATGACTTGCTGCAGCTTGTTGCACATACCATCTCCAATCATGTAACAAATCAGGTCATCCGTTCTACTGGCGGAGATCTCCTGAAGGGTGAAACAGGTTCAAAGGTAAACAACAGTCCAGGCGGCTGTTCCTTCTAAACTGTTTCTCCTGCATAAATCTTAGAGGCTGGGACAAAAGTTCTTTAGATAATGAAAAACCCGAATGATTAGGTGGATTTAAGCGAATTACTCCTCTAATCGTTCGGGTTTTTATTTGGTTTAATAAGAGTTTATTCTTTCTAAGGATCGTAAACCTTAGTGGAATGGAGCGGAAGCCACTCAACTCCTGCGGGAAGTAGAGGAAAGGCTGAGACCCCGCAGGCGAAGCCGAGGAGGCTAAAGCCTTCCTCCCCGCGGAAAGGGAGTGGCTGCAGCGCAATGGAACGAACCTGTTCCTCAAGATGAACTATTCATATCAATCAGACATTGTTTGCCTTTAAGGACTGTGGTTTCATTTATTTCCCAGCCTCTTTTCGTATTCCATCCATACTCCAATTAAAAAAACAAAAGCAGAGAGAACCCGGTGTGAATACATAAAAGAATAAGAATGAAGCTTTTCTAAATTTTGGGCAAATATTCTCCGGTGGAAGCATACAATGGACTATGTGGGTAAGTAAGGCATGATTCTTTTATTCCAATTGGGTAAAAGAACAATTTAAATGAGCCCGGCATAAAATGAAATGACCATTGAATCCGAGGAGGGTTTGTTCACATGTCTGATTACAGAGAGGTTATTACAAAAGCAGTCGTTGCGAAAGGGCGCAAATTTACTCAGTGCACACATACAATCGCTCCTTCACAAAAGCCTGCAAGCATTCTGGGCGGTTGGATTATCAACCATAAATATGATGCGCAAAAAGTTAACAGGTCGGTTGAAGTTGAAGGATATTATGACATTAATGTCTGGTATGCCTATGCAGAAAATACAAAGACAGAAGTTGTAACAGAAAGAGTCCGGTATGTTGATAATATAAAGCTCCGCTATAAAGATAACAACTACTTGGATGATGAGCATGAAGTATTGGCAAAAGTCCTTCAGCAGCCTAACTGCCTTGAAGTGAATATATCTCCGAATGGGGGCAAAATCGTCGTTCAGGCAGAGCGTGAAATCTATGCTGAGGTTATTGGAGAAACGAAAGTAATCGTTGCCGTTCATCCAGATGGCAACTATGAAGATGATGACTGGCAAGAGGATCTGGAGGATGAATTTGAAGACTTGGATCCGGAATTCATTGTCGGGGAAGCAGATGAATAATTTCCGCTAGGGAGAGGGATCTTCCTAGTTTTTTATTTTTCTCTCATTCTTCCTGCACCGGGATTTCTGCCACGCATTCCACTTCTCCCTATGTTATAATGAAACGTGTTTTGCATTACTGCACTGGAGGAACTATATGGCTCAATATACCCCAATGATTCAGCAATATTTGAAGATTAAGGCAGACTATTTAGATGCCTTTTTGTTTTTTAGATTAGGAGATTTTTACGAAATGTTTTTTGAAGATGCCATTAACGCATCTCAGGAGCTTGAAATTACTCTGACAAGCAGGGATGGCGGAGGAGCTGAAAAAATTCCGATGTGCGGGGTGCCTTATCATTCTTCCGCTGGATATATTGAACAGCTTGTAGAAAAAGGATATAAGGTTGCCATCTGCGAACAGACAGAGGATCCGAAGCAGGCTAAAGGGGTAGTCAGGCGCGAAGTTGTTCAGCTGATTACACCTGGAACAGTCATGGAAGGCAAAGGCGTTCAGGAAAAAGAGAACAATTTCCTTGTATCCCTTGCAGAAGACGGAAAAGGCTATGCCTTTGCTATGACCGACCTGACAACAGGGGAAAATGGCGCTGCAGCGGTCGATACCATAGAAGGTGTCATTAATGAAATTTATACGCTTGGTGCAAAGGAAATTGTCGTCAGCAGTCACTTTCCCGAAGAAGCACTGGCGAAAATAAAAGAGCGCTGTGCTGCTGCTGTTTCGATAGAAGACCAGGATGAACCTGATGAAGCATCTGAAGCCCTGTCAAGCCATTTGAGCGACACGGGACTAAAAGCTGCTTTTTCAAGGCTTTACCGCTATGTAAACAGGACTCAAAAAAGGAGCCTTGATCATCTTCAGAAAGTTACCTTGTTCCAATTAAACCAGTATGTAAAAATGGATTATTATTCAAAAAGAAATCTTGAATTAACAGAAACCATCCGCGCAAAAGGAAAGAAAGGCTCGCTGCTTTGGCTTCTCGATGAAACGAAAACCGCTATGGGAGGAAGACTGATCAAGCAATGGATTGACAGGCCCCTTCTTTCAAAAAAAGAAATTGAAAAGCGGCTTGGCGTTGTCGAGGTCTTTCTCGAGAAATATTTTGAACGCGAAGATTTGCGGGAGAGCCTGAAAGAAGTATACGACCTGGAACGGCTGGCAGGAAGAGTCGCATTCGGCAATGTGAATGGCCGCGATTTAATCCAGCTGAAAAAGTCCTTAGAAAAAATTCCGGGAATTTTAGACCTGGTTTCTTCGCTTGATAACGAGTACACAAGTGAAATGGCCCAAAATATAGATCCTTGCGAAGAACTTCGTGCTCTGCTTGAGCATGCGCTTGTTGAGCAGCCGCCGATCAGTGTAAAAGACGGCAATATGATGAAGGATGGCTATCATCAGGAGCTTGATCAGTACAGGCATGCAAGCAGAAACGGAAAAACATGGATTGCAGAGCTTGAGGCAAAGGAACGGGAAATCACAGGCATCCGCTCGCTGAAAATCGGCTACAACCGGATTTTTGGCTATTATATTGAGGTTACAAGAGCAAACCTCCAGCATCTAAAAGAGGGGCGCTACGAAAGAAAGCAGACGCTTGCCAATGCCGAGCGGTTTATTACGCCTGAACTGAAGGAAAAAGAAACCCTTATCCTTGAAGCCGAAGAAAAAATGGTGGACTTGGAATACAGGCTCTTTTTAGAGCTGCGTGAAAAAGTAAAACAATATATACCAAGGCTTCAGTCTCTTGCAAAATGCATTTCTGAATTGGATGTGCTGCAATGCTTTGCAGCAGTCAGTGAAAAAAGACACTATACAAGACCTATTTTTACAGAAAATGCTTTGCACATCAAAAATGGCCGCCATCCAGTTGTTGAAAAAGTGATGAACAGCCAGGAGTATGTGCCGAATGATTGCGTGATGGATGCGGAAAAGGAAATGCTCTTAATTACTGGGCCGAACATGTCAGGGAAAAGCACATACATGCGGCAGATTGCACTCACAAGCATACTGGCGCAGATTGGATGCTTTGTGCCTGCTGAAGAAGCAGAACTTCCGCTTTTTGATCAGATTTTTACGAGAATCGGTGCGGCAGATGATCTAATTTCAGGGCAAAGCACCTTTATGGTAGAAATGCTTGAAGCTAGAAATGCGATTCTTCATGCGACAGACAAAAGCCTTGTCCTGTTCGATGAGATTGGGAGAGGAACATCAACTTATGATGGAATGGCCCTTGCCCAGGCGATTATTGAGCATATTCACGAACATATTGGAGCGAAGACGCTTTTTTCCACTCATTATCATGAATTAACTGTTTTGGAAGAACAGCTGGCAAGATTGAAAAATGTTCATGTCAGGGCTGTTGAAAAAGACGGAAAAGTGGTTTTTCTGCACAAAATTGCTGATGGAGCGGCTGATAAAAGTTATGGCATTCATGTTGCCGAGCTTGCAGAACTCCCGGCTGAGCTGATTAAAAGGGCACAGGAGATCCTCGCAGCACTTGAAAGCGGGGCAGAAAACGACAAGCCAGTCCCGGCTGCTGCCCCTCAAGCTTTGTCGGAAGCCGATGAGCAGCTTTCATTTTTTGAAGCAAAGGAAGTAAAGCCAAACAGGGAAGCCCAAAAGGAAAAAGCGATAGCGGACAAGCTGAAGAAGCTGGAAATCCTTGAAATGACGCCTCTTGAAGCGCTGAATCAGCTTTATGAGCTGCAGAAAAAACTCAAGTCCTGATAAAGGGGATGTGGCCTTATGCCGAAAATTGTCCGGCTGGACGATCATTTAAGCAACAAAATTGCAGCAGGTGAAGTTGTGGAACGGCCGGCTTCTGTTGTAAAGGAACTGGCTGAAAATGCCATTGATGCCGGCAGCACAGTCATTGAAATTCATCTTGAAGAAGCAGGCCTTTCAAAAATCCGTGTCATAGACAACGGGGAAGGCATGGAGCCTGAAGATGCACTGGAAAGTTTTCACAGACATGCAACAAGCAAAATAAAAGATGAAAATGATTTATTCCGGATCAGAACCCTTGGCTTTAGAGGGGAGGCTCTTCCAAGCATCGCGTCTGTGTCACATGTGGAATTGAAAACAGGAACAGGAAATGATGCAGGCACCCGCATTGTTTTAAAAGGCGGCCATGTGGAAGAAAATGAGCCGTTTGCAGGAAGAAAAGGAACAGATTTGACGGTTTCCAATCTATTTTTTAATACCCCTGCAAGATTAAAATATATGAAATCTGTTCACACAGAGCTCGGGAACATTACAGACGCAGTCAACCGGCTTGCAATGGCCCATCCTTCGGTTTCTTTCAGGCTGCTTCATAATGAGAAGCTGCTTCTTCATACGAGCGGAAATGGGGACAGAAGACAGGTCATCGCAGCGATATATGGGATCGCCATTGCTAAAAAAATGATCCCGATTTCCATTCAGTCACTGGATTTTGACATCAGCGGCTATATCTCGCTTCCTGAAATCACAAGAGCCTCTAGAAACTATATTTCTACTATTGTGAACGGACGCTACATAAAAAACTTTCCGCTTGTTAAAGCGATTCAGGAAGGCTATCACACTCTTTTGCCGATTGGCCGCTATCCGATTGTTTTTTTGGAAATCACTATGGATCCGATCCTTGTGGATGTTAACGTTCATCCTGCCAAGCTTGAAGTGCGGATCAGCAAGGAGCAGGAGCTTTATGAAGTAAT
Source organism: Metabacillus kandeliae (assembly GCF_021166585.1). Taxonomy (GTDB): domain Bacteria; phylum Bacillota; class Bacilli; order Bacillales; family Bacillaceae; genus Metabacillus_B; species Metabacillus_B kandeliae. Next base: position 1,085,703 of record NZ_JAJOZE010000001.1, on the reverse strand, counting down.
GGCTGCAGGGATTAAAAAAGCTTTTCAGAAGCAGTCTCTTATCCCGGCTGGAGCGCCGCAGAAAAGTTCCGAGAAACGGCAGGAAGAACAGCAGTCCCTTTTGTTTGAACATGCAGAAACAAGGGAGAAGTCTGAAATAAGGGAGGAAAAGAAGCCCTTTGCTCAGCCTTCTTATGAATTGAATAGAGAAGCTCCGCCAGTCATAGAATGGAAGGAAGAAGAGCGGGAGGAAACAAAGACCGCTATGCCTGAAGTGGATTATGACGAGATTCTTTTTGAGGAAGAAACTGTTTTAAGCAGCGGGAATAGCCAAATAAGCAAACAGGAATACAGAGTGCCTCCCCTCTATCCGATCGGCCAGATGCACGGCACCTATATTCTAGCCCAAAATGAAAATGGGCTCTATATTATTGACCAGCATGCAGCACAGGAAAGAATAAAATATGAATATTACCGCAGCAAAGTCGGTGAAGTGGCGCAGGAGGTTCAGGAAATGCTTGTTCCGCTGACCCTTCACTACGCGCAGGATGAAGCCATCATTCTGAATGAGCATGCAGGCGAATTGGAAAAAGCCGGTGTATTCCTCGAGCCCTTTGGAGGAAACAGCTTTATTATCCGCTCCCATCCTCAATGGTTTCCAAAAGGTGAAGAAAAAGAGGTGATTGAAGAAATTCTTCAGCAGGTGCTTGACAGCAAAAAAACAGACATAAAAAAATTAAGAGAAGAGGCTGCGATTTTAATGAGCTGCAAAGGCTCCATCAAAGCCAACAGGCATCTCCGCAGCGATGAAATCTTTTCTCTTTTGGAAAGCTTGCGAAAATCAGAAGATCCGTTTACTTGTCCGCATGGCAGACCGATCATTGTTCATTATTCTACATATGAAATGGAGAAAATGTTCAAGCGGGTGATGTGAAGAGAATTCTGGAGCTTTGGGTAAAGGGGCTGTCCTCCGATGAAATGCATTTTTGTTCCGCCGTACAAAGCCTCTCATTCTCATTGGTGCATGCTGGAAACGCTCGAAGCAGAAGGGCATTTTCACGTGATAAACAAAATCACAAAGCCGGCGAACGGTGATGCCTATGATGGACATTTCCATTACTTTTCAGGTGTGACCACCTTAGACGAGGGGCATTACCACAGGTTGTACGGCAAGACAGGACCGGCTATCCCAAGAGCTGATGGCAGCCATTATCACGAAGTATACGGCGTGACCTACCGCAATTATGTCTCGCCAGAAGGGAGAGCAAGAGGAGGAGCGGTATACAGCTATACGCCGCAGAAAACGCACAAACATGCATTTGGAGGGAACACTTCAAATCCTGTCGGCATAGATGTTTAGGCGCTATTTGTCGTGGCTATAATGAATCAAGGATTCCGCTGTCTTTCATGCTATAATGTTAAAGGGAAAAAAGCATGAGCGAAAGAGTGATAAATGTGACAAACGCGAAACAGAAGCTTCTCGCTGTGATCGGTCCGACAGCTGTCGGAAAAACAGCGATGAGCATCGCACTGGCAAAACGGATGGACGGAGAGATCATCAGCGGTGACAGCATGCAGGTTTATAAAGGGATGGACATCGGCACCGCAAAGATCAAAAAAACTGAAATGGACGGCATTCCCCATTACATGCTGGATATTAAAGATCCTTCCGAAGACTTTTCCGCTGCAGAGTTTCAAGAATTGGCCAGAGGTTGCATACAGGAAATTTCGGCCAAAGGAAAGCTCCCCATCATAGCGGGCGGGACAGGCCTTTATATCCAATCTGTACTGTATGATTATGAGTTTACAGAAACGGCTTCAGATGAGGTCTTCCGCAGGCAGAAAGAAGAGGACTTGCAGAGGTTTGGCGAAGCCTTTCTGCATGAAGAGCTCACCCTGAAAGATCCTGTTTCCGCTGCAAGAATTCATCCAAATAACGTCAGAAGAGTAATCAGAGCACTGGAAATATTCCATTGCACAGGCTCAACGATGACTGAATTTCTTGAAAAACAGAAAAAAGTGCTGCAGTATGATGCTGCGCTGATCGGTTTGACTGCTGACAGGGAGCTCCTTTATGAAAGAATAAACAAGAGAGTGGACCATATGATGGAGGAAGGGCTTCTCGATGAAGTCAGCAGGCTTTATGAGAGCGGGCTAAAAGGTGTGCAGTCTATCCAGGCCATCGGGTATAAAGAGCTTTACCGCTATTTAGACGGGACTGTGCCGCTTCAGGAAGCAGTGCAGGAACTGAAGCAGAACTCCAGAAGATATGCAAAACGCCAGCTTACCTGGTTTCGCAACAAGATGGATGTAGAGTGGTTTGATATGACTCCGCCCGTCAATACTGCGGAAAAGGAAGCTGAAATTTTTACATATGCGGCAGGAAAGCTGAAACTTTAATCGAATCTATATGACATAGAGAAATGAGGAGGACGAAACATGAAACAATCGATCAATATCCAGGACCAGTTTTTAAATCAGCTTCGTAAAGACGGGACATTCGTGACAGTATTCCTATTAAACGGCTTCCAGCTCAGAGGTCTTGTTAAAGGCTTCGATAACTTTACCGTAATGCTTGAAACTGAAGGTAAGCAACAGTTAATTTATAAACATGCTATTTCAACTTTTGCACCGCAGAAGAACATCCAGCTTGAATTAGAATAAAAAAAGCGATAGAACCCTGCAGCGAAATACAGCTGCAGGGTTTTTCTGTACGATTGGCTTATTTGGATGGTTGTACGGCATGATTTAACGAATACATATTAAAGATACGGTATATAAGCATAAAAATATAGAATGGGAAGCAGTTAGGCAATTGTCACGGAAATCTACCCAGCAGTGTACAGTATCAGGAGAAACGTGAGGTGAACCTCTTTGGATCAGGCAGTGACTTATAAAAACAACGGACAAATTAATATTATTTTAAATGGGCAAAAAAAACCTAAACAAGATAAGATTGAAGCTGCTGAGATAATGGCGCCGCTCCCCCAGGTTCAGGAAAAACATGCGATATTAAAGAATATTGAAGAAGAAATGAATGCTCTTGTCGGCATGGAAGAAATGAAGCAGACAATGAAAGAAATATACGCATGGCTTTATGTGAATAAAAAAAGGGAAGAGCAGGGGCTGAAGGCTGGCAAGCAAGCGCTTCATATGATGTTTAAAGGAAACCCCGGAACGGGAAAGACAACCGTTGCAAGGCTGATCGGGAAGCTCTTTCATCAGATGAATGTGCTGTCTAAAGGCCATTTAATTGAAGCGGAAAGAGCGGACCTTGTCGGGGAGTATATCGGTCACACTGCGCAAAAGACGAGAGATTTAATCAAGCGCTCCATCGGCGGCATATTATTTATAGATGAAGCCTACTCCCTTGCCAGAGGCGGAGAAAAGGATTTTGGCAAAGAGGCCATTGATACACTTGTCAAGCACATGGAGGATAAACAGCATGAGTTTATTCTGATATTAGCGGGCTATTCAAGAGAAATGGAGCAATTCCTATCCATTAATCCAGGCTTGCAGTCCAGATTTCCGCTCGTGATCGACTTTCCTGATTACTCGGTTGATCAGCTGATGGACATTGCGAAAAGAATGATAAAAGAGCGGGAATACAGCTTAAGCCAGGATGCAGAATGGAAAATTTCAGAGCATCTGATCCTTGTAAAATCAGAAACACATCCGGCGAAATTCTCTAACGGCCGGTATATTCGGAATATTATTGAAAAGTCGATCAGAACGCAGGCAATGAGGCTGCTCACCAGCGACAGGTATACAAGGGAAGAGCTGCTTGCCATAAAGGCAAACGATATCGTGTTTTAAGAAAAAGTCAGGACCCCAGTGGTTCTGACTTTTTCTTTTAAAAAGAATTTTTTAATTATAATAAAATCGATATAATTACATTACGTTAATAAAATTTCTTCGCTGGCGAACGAGTACCAGTCAGGAATGCTGCTATAGGAAGGTGACTGGATGAACAGAGCTGTACAAGGAATTTACATATTTTTCGAATGGGTGATGAAACTCGCCTTTTTAAATTTTTTATGGCTGGTATTCTCTATAGGGGGACTCCTGGTGTTCGGGTTTTTCCCTGCAACAGCAGCGCTCTCCGCCATTGTCGGAAAAATGATGGACGGGGATGAGCCTGATTCGCTTTACAAGCAATTTTATCAAAAGTTTAAAGAGGAATACGTGCAAAGCCAGCTGACCGGCTGGATCTATACTGGGTTATGTGCGGCTGTCTTTAGTATTCTCTATTATATTCTTACAGGGACAGGGCTTGTTTCTGCATCCCTGTTCTGGCCTGCTGCTGCAGGACTGTACATGGCTGGAGCCATTTATTTGTTTGCGCTCTTCCGGCTGATTAAGACTGGAAGCCCGCACTACTCTTACTACGCTTTTTTCCTTTCCTTGCGTGCGCCGCTGCATACTCTGGGATTTTTAACAAGCTTAATCCTGGTTTTTTGGCTGATGCTTTATAAACCGGTTTCTTTGCTCTTTTTTTCCGGAAGTGTTTCAGCACTCTGCGCTTCCTATTGGGTAAAAGAAGCGCTTTTGAAAACAAGAGCAGCGTATAAGGAATGAAAGAAAAGTTTTCTGAACTGCTCTGCCTAAAAAATCCGCAAATCATTGTTTGCGGATTTTTTTTTGAGAAGAGGTACATTGGCAGGAAATAGAAAGAAAATATACCAGAAAATAACGGCCGTATCTCATATGTTAGCAAAATATAATATTTTCAAAAAAAGAGGTTTTATGTTGCGAAATTAAGGGAAAATAAGATTATTGGGGGTTTTATGCCGTAAAGGGGATAGCATAAGGTCACTGATGAAGGATACATATGTAAGATGAAAATTTCGAATTTTCCAACACTGGTGCTAAAGCAGCAGCTGCAAACTTGGAAAAAGGCAAAAGGGGGAAAGAAATTGAGAGGACTGGCACAAAAAGGGATTATTCTGCTTGCTATCTTGGTTCTTGTGCTTGCGCTTTCCGGCTGCGGTCAATCTGACAGCGGAAAAGTGAAGCTCGATTTTATGTGGTTCTCTGATGGAAATGAAGGGGAAGTCATGAAGGGAATCATCAAGGACTACGAAAAAGAGCACCCAAATATTGAAATTAACCTCATTGAAGTGGCATTCAAAGATATCAAAACGAAGCTGAAAACAATGGTAGCTGGCGGAAAGCCGCCTGCTCTTACCAGAATAAACGACACGGGAGCATTTGTTGATCAGTCTCTTGATCTTACACCATATGTCGGGGATAAGGAGAAATTCGCTTCCCAGTTTGACGAATCCATTAAGCCTTTTTACATCATTGGTGACAAAATTGTTGCCGCTCCGATGGATATAACCGTAAATTGCCTATATTACAATAAAACCCTGTTTAAAAAGGCTGGCGTAACAGTGCCTCAGTCAAAAGATGATGTATGGACATGGGAGCAATTTGAAGACGCACTGAAAAAAGTGAAAGAAAAAGGCGGCGCCAGATACAGCCTTGTAACGGATTTTTCCGGTCACAGATGGTCTACGATGCTGTATGAGTATGGAGGCAGCATTTTCAATAAAGACTTATCAAAATCTGTGATCAACAGCAAGGAAGGGGTTCAGGCGCTGACTGAGTTTGTGAAGCTGCATGAGGAAGGGCTGACCCCGGATTCTGTATGGCTTGGCGGAGAAAATCCAAATAACCTGTTCCGCTCCGGTACAGTCGGCGCCCATCTTGCTGGGAACTGGATGCTTGGAAGCTATAAGGACATCCACCATTTTGACTGGGGTGTGACCTATCTGCCGAAAGAAGCGTCCCGCGGATCAGTGCCTGGCGGCAAATATGTTATGGGTTTTAAGGGGACAGGCGTTGAAAAAGAGACAGCAGATTTCATCAACTACCTGACATCTCAAAAAGTGAATGCAAAATACACGAAGGAATCACTTTTTATGAGCCCCCGCAAAGATAATAAAAATTTAAAGTATGACGCGGATCCGCAGCTGTTTAAAGTCTTTAATGATGAATTGGATGCTGTTTCAGCCTCTTCTACAAGAGACTGGGCCAATCAGAGCGTCATGAGTGTGAATGCAGGCGATCTTACTACAGCTATAGCCAAGGCAGTCAAGCATGAGCAAACTCCTCAGGAAGCACTGGACGATGCTGCCAAAATTTTTAACGAAACGATTGAAAAAAATAAAAAAGCTGCAGACAGCAAGCAGTAATTTTGTTTGCCGCAAAGAACAATGCGTGACGGGAGGATGATGAAAGATGGTGGTCGAAAAGCAGACGATGTCCATGTCAAGTACGAAAATCCAGTCTCTTAAAAAGGACAAAAGAAAACGCTTTTGGGCTCCCTACTTATTTGTATTGCCTAATCTTTTAATCTTTTTAATTTTCATTATTATCCCTGCGATAATGGGCCTGGTTTATTCTTTTACAAACTATAATGGGGTATCTAAGTTCAGCTTTATCGGGCTTGAAAACTACACACGTCTTTTCGCGAGCGAAGAGTTCTGGAAAGTATTCCTTAATACGATCCAATATGCTGTAATGGTTGTCCCGCTCGTATTTGCTGTTTCTCTTTTTGCAGCAGTGCTGCTCATAAAAGAGCTGAAAGGAAGAGGATTTTTCAGGGCTATATTTTACTGGCCGACCATGATTTCATTTATTATCGTAGGCCTTACCTGGAAATGGATCTTCGGCGACAGCTTTGGCATTGTAACCTATTTGCTGGAAGCTTTCCACCTGCCTGCCGTAAAGTGGCTGTCTGATCCGTTTTTTGCAAAAGCATCCATCGTAATGGCGACGGTGTGGTCAAGACTCGGTTTCTTTATGGTCATCTTTATTGCAGGGCTTCAGAGCATTCCTGCTTCCTATTATGAAGCTGCGCAGCTGGACGGAGCAGGGAGATGGCAGACATTCTGGAAGATTACATTCCCGCTGCTGAAACCGACGAGTCTTCTTGTGTTTCTGCTGCTCGTTGTGGAATCTGCAAAGTCTTACCCGCTTGTATTCGCTTTAACAGGCGGCGGACCTGCTAAAGAAACTACGCTGATTGTTCAGTATATTTATGAGAACGGCTTTACTAAGAGTGATGTTGGCTATGCAAGCGCCATGTCGGTCATTTTGTTTGTTGTTATTGCTGTCTTCTCGCTGATTCAATACAAATGGGCCAAAGGAGGGAGCTACGAATGACAGTCAAAGCAAAGTGGCCGACATATTTAATCCTGTCTGTCATGTCATTAATCATCATTTCGCCAGTCATTTGGATTGTGCTCTCTTCATTCAAAGGTCCAATCGACCTTTACAGCTGGCCGCCAAAATTTTTCACGAATAATCCTACATTCGAAAACTTTTTTATGGCCTTTCAAAAGGGAAATTTCGGCCTCTATTTCTGGAACAGTCTTGTCGTAACGGTTTCGGCGACTGTTTTAACTCTGATTATTAACACAATGGCTGGCTACGCCTTATCGAAATACCGATTTAAAGGGGATGCGCTGATTCTTTTTTTATTCCTTTCAACGCTGGCCATACCTCTTGAAGTAATCATGACGCCGATCTTCACAGTTATTAGCAAACTGGGGCTTTACAACAATCTTCTCGGGCTGATTATCCCGCCGGCGGCAACGCCAATGGGCGTTTTCCTGATACGGCAGTATTTGCTGACTGTACCGGATGATTTGCTGGAAGCTGCCAGAATAGACGGGGCCTCTGAGTGGAGAATCTTCTGGAACATTATCATTCCGATCGCAAAACCTGTCATTGCTGTGCTGGCCATTTTTTCTTTCATGTGGCGATGGGACGATTACATCTGGCCGCTGATTGTCATCAGTGATCCTTCCAAATACACCATTCAGCTGGCAATTGCCAATTTTATCGGAGAATTCCGTGTGGACTGGGGAAGCCTGTTGGCCATGTCTGTCATCACAATGGTTCCTGTCCTGATCGTGTTCATTATTTTCCAAAAGCAGTTTGTCAAAGGAATTGCTACGAGCGGATTAAAAGACTAAAGACACCTTTTCAGGTGTCTTTTATTGTCTTTTTGGGATTATCTTTTTTACATCCCTTTCTGATCGTTTTTCATCTGCTGAATCGAGCGTGTCGGAAGCTTCCATTTATATTTGTAGGAAAGGATCCGAAAGCTGACAAGCAGAACGAACAGGGTGTACAGCTCAAGAGGAGTTTTTGCCAGTTTTAGGCCGATGGCAAATCCGCCTAGTATTGCCCATACATTATAAATTTCATATTTTAATACGAGCGGTTTCCGTCCTGCGAGCATATCCCTAATGATTCCCCCTCCGCTTCCAGTCAGAACGGCCGCCACAACGACAGCGCTCAGCGGATGGTTCATATGTACCGCGTAAAGGGCCCCCTGAATAGCGAACGCGGAAAGGCCGATGGCATCAGTAAAGTTCCCCCAAGTATTCCAGTGCTTCAGCAGAATTTGCGGAAACAAAAATACGCAGGTAATGGAAAGTAGCGCTATTTGAAACAGCAGCCCCTGGCTCCATAAGGCCGATATCGGAACGCCAATAAGCAAATTCCGAACAGCGCCTCCTCCAAACGCTGTTACAATCCCAAGAATATAAATGCCGAGTATATCGTAATCTTCTTCCATCGCGACTATTGCGCCGCTGATGGCAAAAGCAACAGTGCCGATTGCACTTAGAACATCCCAAGTCATTTGTTTACCTCCAATGCTGTTTGACGGCAGTCAGCCGGTATGATTTTATCTTCTGAAGAGAATAAAATCAACCATTAATGTCAAACGCCCCTTGTAAAATTAGATGCAGATATAATTTTTTGATATGATAGGACTACTATTGGCTCTATTAAAGGAAAGGAAGGGATCGGTTTTTGAAAGAAACACCTGAAAATCGAGATAGAATAGAAAAAGCTGTCCTCGTCGGGTGCCAGCTTCCCGGAACAGACGAAGAAGGCTTCCGCAACTCAATGGATGAACTGGCTGCATTGACTAAGACAGCAAGGGGAAAGGTGCTTGCTGAGCTTAGTCAAAAACGGGAGCGGATTCATCCTGCTGCCTATATAGGCAAAGGGAAAATAGAGGAATTGTCTCATTTAATTGAAGAAACTGATCCGGACATGGTCATTTTTAATGATGAACTTTCACCAAGCCAAATCCGGAATCTTTCCACTATACTTGGCGTTAAGATAATAGACCGCACACAGCTGATTCTGGATATTTTTGCTCAAAGAGCAAAAACGAAAGAAGGGAAGCTGCAGGTTGAGCTTGCCCAGCTGAATTACCTTCTTCCCCGTCTCGCAGGCCAGGGGATAAACCTTTCAAGGCAAGGGGCCGGCATCGGAACGAGAGGGCCGGGGGAAACGCAGCTTGAAACAGACAGACGGCATATCAGAACAAGAATTCACGAAATTAATGCCCAGCTGAATTTAATCGTCCATCACAGGGAGCGGTATAGAGAAAGAAGGAAAAAGAATCATGTTTTTCAGGCTGCGCTTGTCGGCTATACAAACGCAGGGAAATCAACGTTGTTTAACAAATTAACACAGGCAGACAGCTATGAAGAAAATTTGCTTTTTGCCACACTTGATCCGATGACAAGAAAAATGAAGCTTCCTTCAGGATACACAGTACTGATTACGGATACAGTCGGCTTTATCCAAGATTTGCCGACAACGCTCGTCGCAGCATTCCGATCAACGCTTGAGGAGGTAAAGGAAGCTGATTTTATTTTTCATGTAGTAGACAGCTCAAATGAGGATTATGCCAACCATGAAAACACGGTGTACAGCCTGCTCCATGAATTAGAAGCAGACCAAATTCCTGTACTTGCTGTTTATAATAAAAAGGACAATAGGCTTCCTGACTTTACGCCATCAACGAAAGAAAAGCATATAGAGGTCAGTGCGCTGGATGAAAAAGATATCCTTCTTCTTAAAACGGAGATGGAAAACAGACTGAAGCATCTAATGAAGCCGTTTATGGCTGAAATACCTCCTGAAGAAGGGAGAATGCTTTCCAAATTAAGAACAGAAGCGATCATTGAAAGCTTTGAATTTGATAAAGAAATGGAAAAGTACGTGATAAAAGGGTACGCGTGGCCTTACCACCCAGTACTTGATATGTACCGAAAAGACATCGAGAAAGGAACTGACAATGTTTAACAAGTTAAAGCACGGAAGATTAATAAAAAAGCTGGCGGAAGAAACAGAAACAGAAATTTCGCAAATTCATCAGGAAATTGACAGAAGAATTGAAAGCAACCAGTACAGAGTGCTCGAAAGTTTCAGGTCTCATAAAGTAAGCGACTCTCACTTTATCCCATCTACAGGCTACGGATATGATGATATAGGAAGGGACACGCTTGAAAGCGTGTACGCTGAAGTATTCGGGGGCGAGGCTGCGCTTGTCAGGCCGCAGATTATTTCTGGCACGCATGCTATTTCTATCGCTCTGTTCGGCGTGCTCCGGCCTGGAGATGAACTTATTTACATTACAGGAAAGCCTTATGACACGCTGGAAGAAATCGTCGGCATCAGGGGAAAGGGAACAGGCTCGCTGAAGGAATATGGCATCGGATATCAAACAGTTGAATTGAAGTCTGACGGACAGGTGCATTATGAAGCTGTCCGTCAGGCCATTTCGGAAAAGACAAAGGTGATTGGTATTCAGCGGTCAAAGGGGTATGCTGCACGGCCGTCTTTTACAGTGAATGAGATTAAAGAAATGATCGATTTTGTAAAATCTATTCGAAGCGACCTGATTGTGTTTGTTGATAACTGTTATGGGGAATTTATCGAAGAGCGGGAGCCCTGCCATATTGGAGCGGATCTCATTGCAGGCTCATTAATCAAAAATCCCGGAGGAGGACTGGCGAAAACAGGAGGATACATTGCTGGAAGGGCGGATTTGGTTGAAGCCTGCTCTTACAGGATGACATCACCCGGCATTGGAAGGGAAGCTGGTGCGTCTTTGTACAGTCTTCAGGAAATGTATCAAGGATTTTTCCTCGCCCCTCATGTGGCGGGCCAGGCACTGAAAGGGGCCGTTTTTACTGCTCGGATGCTTGATAGAATCGGGCTGAAAACAAGCCCTTCCTGGGACAGTGCGAGAACGGATCTGATTCAGTCGGTTGAATTCGGCGACAGGGATAAAATGGTAGCATTCTGCCAGGCTATACAATATGCTTCTCCTGTCAATTCGCATGTAACGCCTTATCCAAGCTATATGCCTGGCTATGAAGATGATGTCATCATGGCTGCAGGAACGTTTATTCAGGGAGCAAGCATTGAACTGTCAGCTGACGGTCCGCTTCGTCCGCCTTACATAGCATTTGTTCAGGGAGGACTGACTTATTCTCATGTTAAAATTGCCATTTGCTCAAGCATAGATGCTTTAATTGATAAAGGCTTTATTGCTTTAGCGGAACAGGCGGAATAATGGAGATTGAGTCTTATGTCATATTTCCTCACATGTATTTGACACATATACTGACATGGAATATAATGTGCATAAGCAAGTAAAGGAGGAAAAAGGAATGAGTGATTTAATTCGGCGCTCAATGCCTTTATTTCCAATAGGAATCGTCATGCAGCTGACAGAGCTTTCCGCCAGACAAATCCGCTACTATGAAGAGCACAGCCTTGTCCAGCCTGCAAGAACGGAAGGGAATCGGCGTTTATATTCCTTTAATGACGTTGAAAAGCTGCTGGAGATTAAAAGTTTGATTGAACAAGGGATTAATATGGCAGGGGTAAAGCAAATACTGATTAAAACTTCCCCGCCTTCTGAAAGGGAAGAAACAGCTGCAGAAAAAGCAGAAAAGCCGGACCTTACAGATGATGAGCTGCGCAAGCTGTTAAGAACAGAGCTTGTCCAGGCCGGCCGCTTTCAAAGGACAGCCCTGAATCAGGGAGACATGTCCCGCTTTTTCCATTAACATGTGTGCAAGATTTTTAACTATACAGTCTACTGAACTGGGGAGGAAAAGATTCATGCCAAAGTTTACAAGGGAAGACATTATCAAGCAAGTTGAAGAAAACAATGTAAAATACATCCGTCTGCAATTTACGGATATCCTGGGTACGATTAAGAATGTTGAAATTCCTGTCAGCCAGCTAGGAAAAGCATTGGATAACAAAATGATGTTTGACGGTTCATCCATTGAAGGCTTTGTCCGGATTGAAGAATCCGACATGTACCTTTACCCGGACCTGGAAACATTTGTTATTTTCCCGTGGACGTCTGAAAAAGGAAAAGTTGCCCGCTTTATCTGTGATATTTACAATCCAGACGGCACGCCGTTTGAAGGAGACCCAAGAACAAACCTGAAGCGCATTCTTGCCGAAATGGAAGATCTTGGCTTTACTGATTTCAATCTTGGGCCTGAACCGGAATTTTTCCTTTTTAAACTGGATGTTAACGGAGATCCGACACTGGAGCTGAATGACAAAGGCGGATACTTTGACCTTGCTCCTACAGACCTTGGCGAAAATTGCCGCCGCGACATTGTGCTTGAACTGGAAGAAATGGGCTTTGAAATTGAAGCATCCCATCATGAAGTAGCTCCAGGACAGCATGAAATTGATTTTAAATATGCCGGAGCAGTAAGAGCATGTGATGATATTCAAACATTTAAGCTTGTTGTAAAAACAATTGCCCGCAAACACGGCCTGCATGCAACATTCATGCCTAAGCCGCTGTTCGGTGTGAACGGATCAGGCATGCACTGCAACCTTTCATTATTTAAAGGAAGCAAAAACGCGTTCTTCGATGAAAATGCAGAACTTCAGCTAAGTGAAGATGCAAGTTACTTTATTGCTGGTATCATTAAGCATGCGACAAACTTTACGGCTGTTACTAACCCGACTGTCAACTCCTTCAAACGACTTGTGCCTGGATATGAAGCACCTTGCTATGTTGCATGGTCTGCCAGAAACAGAAGCCCGCTGATCCGTATTCCGGCTTCCCGCGGATTAAGCACGCGCGTTGAAGTAAGAAGTGTTGACCCTGCTGCAAACCCTTATATGGCCATGGCTGTATTGCTTGCTGCAGGACTGGATGGAATTAAGAATAAATTAACTCCGCCAAAACCGATCGACCGCAACATTTATGTTATGACGAAGGAAGAAAGACTTGAAAACGGTATTGTTGATTTGCCTGCAACACTTGCTGCTGCGCTTGACAACCTGAAGTCTGATGAAGTCATCGTAAAAGCACTTGGCGAACATTTGTTTGAGCACTTCGTTGAAGCGAAAGAAATCGAGTGGGATATGTTCCGTACGCAGGTTCACCCATGGGAAAGAGAACAGTATATTACGATGTATTAATAAGAACCCCCTTGACACCAGTGGTGTTAAGGGGGTTTTTTGTTTGCTGTTTTGCCAACCTTTTTATTAATGATCCCCAAAAGTATAACAGCATTGATAAAGTTTTGCTTAACTGATGATAAGAGGGATATTTAATTAAAAGTAGTATTTAGGATTTATTCCCTAAATACTCTTTTTTTTATAAATTTAGGGAGGAAGTTGCCCGAATATGAGTAATAAATATGTAATTACAATCCACTGAGAAGAGGTCGCATAGGTATGCCAACAGGGAAAATTATAAAGTTTTACAGGGAAAAAATGGGGATGACTCAGGCTCAATTGGGTGAAGGAATTTGTACAACAACGCATGTAAGCAAGATTGAGAGAGGGAAGACAGCGTATTCAGCAGATATTATTGCTCTATTCTCCGAACGCCTTGGAATCAATATTCAAAATGAGATTCAATCCTTTGAAAACTTAAGTAAAGAGCTGGATCTGTGGCATCAGGCCATTATCATGAATCGGAAAAATGTAATGGAGAAGTTAAAGATAGAATTAGAGCAGTCTCCTTTAGTAAAATTTGCGAAATACAAGGCCTATTATCAGCTCCTGAAGGCAAGGTATTATCTCATTAACCGCAAAGAAGAACAAGTTGCAATTATTCTGGATGGAGTGAAGCAAAACTTAGCGGAGCTCAATCCATTTGAAAAAAACCTGTACTGCCACGTTTTAGGAATGTATTACCTTTACCAAAGTTCAAATGAATACCAGCATAAGGCCATCCATGTTCTAAAAAAAATTGATATAGAAGTATACAAGAACGAAGAGTATTATGTCCATCTGGCGATTGCTTATAATTGTATCAACAATCATGTGATGGCTTATCACTATGCATCTAAGGCTCTTTTATATTTTAAGAGTACCAATAATTATTTAGCGGCTATCAACGCGGAATCGCTAATGCTGGTCCAGCTGAGCATGGATGATTATCCAAATTATCCGGAGATTATTGAACGATACCAAAGCTTGATCCAGGACTGTGAATTAATTGGCGCATTTGATAAGAAAGCACCGCTTTTAAATAATGCAGGACATATCCTTTTAAATAAAAAAGAATATGCTAAAGCAAAGAAATATTTTCAGGAAGCTCTGTCCATGGATAGTGAAGGAACAGCAACCTACTTGCTAAGGCTTTATAACTATATTGACTGCTGCGTGGAAGGTGAACTCTCTACTAAGAAAACATTGATGAACAAGATAAGCAGGGGTCTGGCTCTATCAAAGCAAAGAAATAATGAATTATATACTATTCTGTTTCAATTGCTGTCTTTAAAAATAAAAGATCAACAATCAGATTTTTATGAGTACGTTGAACAAGTTGCTTTCCCCTATTTTAGTGAAAAAAAACAATTGTTACTGAAGGACCGGTATGGAAGGGTGCTTTATGAATACTATTTAGCATCCAATCAGCTGGAAAAAACCTTGCAAGTCACGGGGCATGCTGATTTGAAATAAAAAGGCTCCGCAAGATTCTGCGGAGCCCTCATGCTTTATTTAGAATCGAGTGAACCTGCCATCTGTTCCGCATTGAATTTCCAATTCACCTTCAAGGAATCTCCTTGGAACTCATTCTGGTCTTGTCCATTGTCCACAAATTCAAACAATGCAATAATTTTCTCTTTTTCACCAGGCTTTAACCCATCAGGGCGAGTATCGTTCCCTACGTAATCGTCAATGGCTGTAAGATCGGGTTTTTGGCTCTTCAGTTCATACAGGGTAGTCTCGATTACTGGCGAAGTTGCATTGGCCTGGTTATACATAATAGTGACTTTGATATGCTTGGCCAGGTCATCCTGGTTTGCGGCACCGTTAAGCTTGGCATCAATTACTGAATAATCGGTATCAAGCAGCACTTTTGAAATATCGAGAGTCCCATCATTGGCGAGGGTGAATTCGCGTTTTATCTCATCACCAGGTTTCAGATTGTCCGCATTCACGACAGCTTCGGGATCGACAGATAAATCCAATGTACCGGAAGCGAACGTATTCTGTGTATTGACACTATCGCTAAAATAAGCGTATGTACCTCCTCCGATCAATGAAAATCCAAGTGCTGCCATTATAAAACCCTTACTAGCATTCTTTGCAAAACCCATTTTTCATTTCCTCCCTTACTTCAATCTTTATTATTAATCTATGGCTTGCTGCATGCAGCTCATAGGATCAACCAGGTTTCAGACATTTTTCATTTCAAGTTTTTTAAAAGCTGCAAAGATGGTTCGGACCGAAGAGATAACAAGCAGCAGACCCGGAAGAATTAGCAGAAGAGCTGATCCGAACCGTGAATTGGCGTAGTTCATAAGATAACCCGCATAAGGTATCGTGAGATTTGTATAAAGTCCCAAGATGTTTTCTGGGCTAACATAGTCCAGGTCAGGAGCGTCGTTATTGTCACCCTTAGTCTGATAGAGCGTCTTCCCTTTGATTATTTGCATTCCTGCAATCCTGTGGGTAATTATTTTATCCTGCGATCGGAACGTAATAATTTGATCTTTATCCAAAGAAGAGGGATTAATTCCCGTTTTAATGAGGATGACGGACCCCGTCATAAATGTCGGCTCCATGGATCCGGAAAGGACAGCTTTTAGCTGATAATGAAAGAATGCTGGTGATTCTCCGGAAGCTTTGGAGATTAGAACTGTAAAGACCAGCGCGCAGAAAAGAATCATTGTAGTGGCTGTTATGATTTTCTTGGTAATCATCAAATGTTTTCTCATATACTCCTCCATGTGTTTTTTAGCCGTTTATTATGGCTTGTTTTCAGCTGCGTTCTCTAATTTTTTTGTTGGATCAGGATGTTTTCCTTGTGCTTTTTCCTTTCCCTGCTGCTGTGTGTCAATGAGGGCTAGATTGAGGCGGCTTAGAAAAGAGGGCGCCTTGCTCTTATCAACCAACTTGTTTAGAACAGCAGATCCTTCTATAACGAAACGGTATTCTTCCTTGCGCTTACTATCTTCTGTTTTTCGCTCATAGCTGTTGATTTCTTGCTGAATAGTCTGCAAATGCTCTGTCTCGAAGATTAGCCCTTTTCTTAACGCGAGCAGATCACCAGCAGACAGTAGTTCCAAGTGTGTTTGAGTTAGACTTTGGATGGCGTCAGCGTTCTTAGAAGCTTCATCCCTCAACTTATGAATGGTAGAGGGAAAGACGACAGCAGCCGTGACGGCCATGACTTGATCGTTCTGGCTTGAATAGGCGGCCTTTGTCTCACCAATGCTATGAAACGCTGTATATAAAAATAGAAGCAACAGGCTTGTAAACACTGGATGAGTGGAAAGTGGTCTTTTCATGCGACATTCAGTTCCTTTGTCTGCTTTGTTGATAACATCGTATAAGACGGAAACTGGTAAGTATATCGGGTTATTTCATTGTCGAATGGGAGTAGAATCATGAGTAGACATGTCGAAGCAGTAAGCAGGAACTTGTCCGCACTGACTTTGAATAACCCAATTGACCAATGTAGACGGAACTCACAATAATTGGAGGTGATTTACAAATTAATTGAGGGGTGATGCAAGTGAGAAGGAAGAATCAGAAGAAAAAGAAGCTTCCTGCTGTATTGGCAGCAACAATCGTATTGAGCAGTATGGCCTTGGGGACCGGATTGGTTTCTGCCCAAACTCAGGTAAAAAACACGCTGGCTAAACCGATGTCTATAACACAAACCTGGAATTCGCCAAACGGATTATCAAGGGAAGATGCTGTCTATGCTTTTCTGCAGTCCAAAATTCTTCAGCCGAAAAGTAAAGGGAAAGTTTCTGCTAACGATACAAAGGCTCATTTTAAAATCATCAGCCAGAAAAGTGATGCGAGTACAAATACCACTATTGTAAAAACAAAGCAGCAGGTGAATGGGGTCTCAGTCTATGGAGCGGAACAAACCATTGCGCTGGATAACAGCAACAATGTGAAAGCTTACTTTGGCACCATCGCCAATGAAGCCTCTCTTGAAATTGTCAATACGGATGCAGCCATCTCAAGTGATGAGGCAGTGGATAAAGTAAAAGGAAGTATTGAGGAAAAGATTGGAAAGGTCGAGGATTATGATGGCATTAAATCTGAGCTGATAATCGATCCGAATGATAACAACAGCCTTGTATATTATGTTAAGGCGTCCACAACCATGCCGGCACCTGGATATTGGCATTATTTTGTTGATGCTAAAACAGGCAATATCATCAAGAGCTTCAATACCATTCATGATACAGCATTTGATTTTAGCGATAAAAATCCGGTGCCCGCTGCGGGTCCTGCTGCGCAAACATCCGTAAAGAAAATGCCTCCAATCACAGAGCCTGCTGCAGCGCGGGGAATGGATATTTTCGGCAATCTTCAATCGCTGCAGGCTGTAAAAGATCCTGCAGATGGAACCTACTATTTGTATGATGGTACGCGGGGCAAGGGGATGCACACCTTTGATGCCATCCGCCTGGGAGAGACGCCGTTTATTCTGCTTTCTGCCCTTTTTGGCTTTACAGGATATGAAGTGACAAGCATGAAAAACTTTTTCTATGATCCGGCAGCGGTTTCCGCCCATGTGAACGCTGGCAAAGTGTACGATTACTACAAGAAGACATTCCAGCGCAACTCGCTTGACGGAAATGGAATGCAGCTTGTATCTACCGTACATATCGGAGACAAGTGGAATAATGCGGCTTGGAATGGAAAGCAGATGCTGTACGGAGATGGTGATGGCAATCAGATGATTTCCCTTTCGGGCGGCCTTGATGTGATTGGGCATGAAATGACGCATGGAGTGATAGAGAAAACAGCCAACCTTGTTTACGAAAATGAACCAGGTGCACTAAACGAATCTCTCGCTGATATCATGGGATCATTTATTGAGAACAAATCAGGAGATGATCTATGGCTGATGGGAGAGGACATCTGGACACCAAATAAACCGGGAGACGGACTGCGCTCACTGAGCGATCCTGCTTCAATAAGGCTCGGAGGGTATACAGAAGACGGCCGCTATCCGGATCATTATGATAAACGCTACCTTGGAACCCTAGATCATGGTGGCGTACACATTAACAGCAGCATTAATAACAAAGCGGCTTACCTGATTACAAACGGCGGCACCCATTATGGCGTGACTGTGACGGGAATCGGCAAAGACAAAGCACAAAAGATTTTCTACCGAACAATTACCACCTACCTGAATGCCAGCTCCGACTTCAGTCAGATGCGCCAAGCCGCCATCCAGGCTGCACGTGATCTTTACCCGGACATCAAAGGCGTTTCCTCCGCAGAAGTAAAAGCAGTTGAAGCTGCTTATACAGCAGTAGGCGTGCAATAAGATCTTATGAAAAGCACAGACTCGTTCTGTGCTTTTTTATTAGTTGCAGGCAGGCTTACTGGAATCTGTAGTTTTGTATGAAAACAAAGTGTATGATCCAATACATAGAATGAAAATAATGATTCGAAGCTGTTTATCCAAGGGATGTGGAATCAAAAAAAGCTCACATGTCACGTAGAATTAGTTACATTTAATACACGCAAGATATCATTTATGGATTCTTATTTTTTCTGCATTATCAAACTATCTGGCTATGAATAAAGTAAAAATCAACTTGACATAATAGTTTAAATAATCTATGTTTTTATCGTATTTACTCTAATTAGCCCTTTAAACAAAGGAAGAGGTTTTTATTATGAAATCCATATTATTAATCGGACAGTCAAACATGGCAGGAAGAGGATTTATTGAGGATGTATCTCCTATTTATAATGAACACATTAAAATGCTGCGAAACGGCCGTTGGCAAATGATGGCAGAGCCGCTGAATTTTGATCGTCATATATCCGGAGTTGGGCCGGCAGCCTCTTTTGCTCAGGCTTGGACAGACGATCATCCGGGAGATTCCATCGGAATTATTCCCTGTGCCGAGGGAGGGAGCTCTATTGATGAATGGGGAAACGATGGAATATTAACAAGACATGCAATTTCAGAGGCGAAATTCGCGATGGAAACAAGTGAAATAGCGGGGATTTTGTGGCATCAAGGAGAGAGCGACAGTTACGGAGAACGGTATAAGACGTATGAGGAAAAATTACTTTCACTGTTTAAGCATTTAAGAGAGGAATTAAATGAACCAGATATCCCGATTATGATCGGTGAATTGGGACATTTTCTTGGAAAGGCCGGATTTGGAAAAAGTGCAGCAGAATATAAACAAATAAACGAAATACTTTCTAAGGTTGCTCATTCCGAAAAAAATTGCTATTTTGTAACGGCAAAAGGCTTAACAGCAAATCCAGATGGCATTCATATTGACAGCATCTCTCAAAGGAAATTTGGATTAAGATACTATGAAGCTTTTTCAAAACAAAAGCATGTTTTAGATAGTCTAGAGATAGAAACTGACTGGATTGAGAAGACAGCTGACCGAGAACTAACGAAAAATGAACGTATATTTGTTCAAAGTACAAAGTTTGCCTTAGGACAAATGAGTTTTAAAGAGTTTTCTATGAGGATCTCTGCTATTAATGAAGGTAAGTAAGATAAATTATTAACCATTTAACCGAAAACAAGCGCAGGAAAATATTTTACTTAATCTACAAGAATGGTATATTAAAAGTGAATATCCAAATAAATACATTTTTCTGATGCTATAAAAAAATTTATAAAAAAGGGGAAACTTCAATGAATCATGAAGTTACTGCGTTTATTGAAAAAATGGATCCATCCTGGAAAGCCGATGTGTCAAATCAGCTGCGGCAGATGGTGCATGAATGCATTCCTGAGGCTGAAGAAAGAATTCAATATAAAAAGCCGCATTTCTTAAAAAACGGGCATTATGCCGCAGTTATTTCCCCTTCTAAAGATGCCATTGCATTTATGATTATGAACACCAGCGGAATGAAAGTGCCAAATGGATTTCAAGGCCCAGAAGAGCGAAAATGGCTAAAGATTAAAGAAGGCGACTCTCCTGATTACAAGCTGCTTTCAGAGCTCTTGAAAGAGGCCTCCAGTTCTCTTTAAATGAAAAAGAATGAAACAGCAAAAGAAGCGTGACGGCACCCGTCACGCTTCTTTTGCTGTTTCACCATCCTGTATTGAAATGCAAGGAACCTGATGCTGCCTGCTCCTTAATTTGAAAAGTGAAGTCCCTCAACAAGAAAAAACTTGTCCAAAAGCCGGACAAGTTTTAATGTACAGTGCGGTAGACGCCGATTACTTTTCCAAGTATTGAAACATTTCTTAAAATAATGGGCTCCATTGTTGAGTTTTCCGGCTGCAGGCGGATATAGTCTTTTTCTTTGAAGAACCTTTTGACTGTTGCCTCGTCTTCCTCTGTCATAGCCACCACAATATCTCCGTTGTTTGCTGTCTGCTGCTGGCGGACAAGCACAAGGTCCCTGTTGAGAATTCCTGCTTCAATCATACTGTCTCCCATTATTTCAAGCATAAAAACATGCTCATCAGGGGCTACAAAACGGTCAGGGATGGGAAAGTATTCTTCAATGTTCTCAACGGCTGTGATTGGAACGCCGGCTGTTACTTTACCTATTACAGGTACATTAATGACCGTGCTCTTTGGAATCTGATAAACCGATTCTTCCTCAAGTATTTCGATAGCCCGCGGCTTTGTCGGATCCCTTCTGATGAGGCCTTTGCTTTCAAGGCGGGAAAGATGTCCGTGAACGGTTGAACTGGATGCAAGGCCCACTGCTTCGCCAATCTCTCTTACGGAAGGCGGATAGCCTTTTTTCTTAACTTCAGTTTTGATGAACTCCAGTATATCCTGCTGTCTTCTGGACAGTTTCGTCGTCATCCCTTACACCTCTCGTCTCAAGTAATTAATGCTGATTATAGCATGTTTTTCCTGTAAATACAAACATAAGTTCGAAAAAAGAGATTGACATAGAATATTTGTTCGCATTATACTAAAAACATAAAATGCGAACAAACATTCTGAATGGGGGAAAAAAGATGTTCCGTAAAGATTCTCTTCCTTATATTTTTACTTTTATGGCATTAATGATTACGATTATATTGGCTCTTGCCTACACCGGCGGGGAAAAAAAGCTGGACGGATACGCGACTGTGAAAGTGGAGGCAGGGGATAATCTTTGGACCCTTGCTGACAGAATGCAGGATTTGCACGGTCTTTCCAAAACGGATTTTGTACAGTGGGTGCAGGATAACAATCATTTAACAACGGCTGTCATCCACCCGGGTGAATCAGTCATTATTCCTGTTAAGAAGGAGTCTCTTTCGGAAACAAAAAATATTGCATTAGATAAGCAGGTGCTAAAGGATTGAAAGCAGTGATATATTGCAGGGTCAGTACATCAAAGGCAGAGCAGGAAACCTCGCTCGACAGGCAGCGGGAAGAATTAACTGCTCTTGCAGAGGAATACAGCATGGAAGTGATCCAGGTTATTTCAGAACAGGCAAGCGGGTATGAAATTGAAAGGGACGGAATCCTTAATTTGCTGGATGCAGTCAAGCAGAAACAGGCAGATGCGGTGTTAATACAGGATGAAACCCGTATTGGGCGGGGGAATGCCAGGATGGCAATTCTTCACGTGCTGTTGAAAGAAGGCGCAGCAATCTTTACTATCTCCCACAGGGGCAAGCTGCAGCTTTCTGAAGCAGATTCAATGGTTTTGGATATTGTCAGTATTGTAGAAGAATACCAGCGGAAAATACATAACATGAAAATAAGGCGCGGCATGAAAAAAGCGGTAGAAAACGGATACCGGCCGGAGAAAAATCTGGATCACAGACAGCCCGCCGGCGGAAAAGAAAAGATTGAGGTGCCAGTGGAAGAAATCATCAGATTAAAAAAAAATAAGCTCACTTTTGCTGAAATTGCTGCAACACTGCGCGGTTTCGGCTATTCGGTTTCCAAGGCGACAGTACACAGGAGATATCAGGAAGCGATGAAAGAAATAGAGAAAGAGGAAAGCCTATAGAGTAAAACGCATGGTTTGCCATTTTACACAGTTTTTTGTAAGATGGCAATACCGAAGGATTTAAAGGAGATTTGATATGCTTTCACAAGATAAAGTAAACAGAATTAACCTGCTGGCTAAAAAATCAAAGTCAGAAGGTCTGACAGAAGCTGAAAAGGCAGAGCAAAAAAAGCTTCGCGAAGAATACCTTAAAGCTTTCAGAGGATCCATGAAAAACACGCTTAAAAATGTTACTGTCATAGATCCGGAAGGAAACGATGTTACACCGGAAAAGCTGAAAAGAGAAAAGAAAAATCTCCATTAAAGAAACACTCACTAGGGTGTTTCTTTTTTTATGGCGCTAAGCCAAGTGCAGCACTATTCAAATAAATGCTTAAAGAAGCTACAAGAGTGGTATGCCAAATATGGCCCTGTTTTAGCTGTTTGTTTAAAACGATGTATTTCCTGCGCCTTGTGAGCAGATGATACAACAAGATGATTTCGGGTAAGAAATTGTATAAGTTGTACAACCTAAGCAGAGCAGATATGATAGAAGAGTAAGCATTTTAAGATATGAAAGGAAGGTTTTTGTGATGCAAAAAATTGAGGATCTGAGTATCGCAACAATTCGAACTTTATCTATTGATGCAGTGGAAAAAGCTAATTCCGGGCATCCTGGTATGCCGATGGGATCTGCACCAATGGCTTATGAGCTTTGGACAAATTACATGAATCACAATCCTAAAAACCCGGATTGGTTTAACCGTGACCGGTTTGTTCTATCTGCAGGGCATGGTTCTATCTTGTTATACAGCCTGCTCCATTTAAGCGGCTATGAAGTCAGTATGGATGATATTAAGAGCTTCCGCCAGTGGAATTCCAAAACACCTGGGCATCCTGAGTTCAGGCATACTCCTGGAGTTGACGCCACAACAGGTCCGCTCGGACAGGGCGTTGCCATGGCAGTCGGTATGGCAATGGCTGAGAGGCACTTGGCGAGTACATATAATAAAAACGATTTTGATGTAGTGGATCATTACACCTTTGCTATTTGCGGTGATGGTGACTTGATGGAAGGCGTATCAAATGAAGCATCTTCACTCGCAGGCCATTTAAAGCTTGGAAAACTGATTGTTTTGTTTGACTCTAATGATATTTCGCTTGACGGCGATCTTGATCAGTCCCAAAGCGAAAACGTCCAGGCGAGATATGAGGCGCTGAACTGGCAGGTTATCAGGGTGGAAGACGGAAATGACCTGGGAGCCATCTCTGCTGCCATCGAAGAAGCGAAGAAAAATACTTCTCAGCCGACACTCATTGAAGTAAAAACCATTATCGGCTTCGGTTCCCCTAATAAAGCCGGCAATCATGGCGTGCATGGAGCACCGCTTGGAAGCGACGAACTGAAGCTTACAAAAGAAGCTTATAAATGGACATTTGAAGAAGATTTTTATGTCCCTGAGGAAGTATATTCTCATTTCCGCGAAACAGTTGCAGAAAAAGGAGAAAAGAAAGAGCAGGAGTGGAACGAGCTCTTTAAGAAGTATGAAAGCGAGCATCCAGAGCTTGCGAACCAGCTGAAAATGGCTATTAAGGGTGAGCTTCCAGAAGGATGGGACAGCGAATTGCCTGAGTATGAAGCAGGAAAATCGCTTGCATCACGGGCTTCCTCAGGAGAAGCCATTAACGCCATCGCTAAAAAAGTGCCGTTTTTCTTTGGCGGCGCAGCTGACCTTGCCGGGTCCAATAAAACAACCATTAAAGATGAAGGAGACTTCACTGCAGAAGATTACAGCGGGCGCAATATCTGGTTCGGCGTCAGGGAATTTGCTATGGGAGCAGCGCTGAATGGAATGGCGCTTCATGGCGGCTTAAAAGTATTCGGCGGTACATTCTTTGTATTTTCCGATTATCTGCGTCCATCCATAAGGCTTGCTGCATTGATGGGCTTGCCTGTAACATATGTCTTCACACATGACAGCATTGCAGTCGGAGAGGACGGACCGACGCATGAGCCGATTGAGCAGCTTCCATCATTAAGGGCGATGCCGAACCTTTCTGTCATCCGCCCTGGCGACGGCAATGAAACAGCAGCAGCCTGGGTGATGGCGATGCGCTCGAAATCTGTACCAACAGCTCTTGTGCTTTCAAGGCAAAACCTGCCGACTTTCGAAAAAAGCGGTGATCTTGCTTTTGAAGGAGTCGAAAAAGGGGCATATACGATTTCACCATCTCAAAAGGAAACAGCTGACGCATTGCTCCTTGCCTCAGGATCAGAAGTCGGGCTTGCGATTGAAGCCCAAAAAGAACTGCTGAAGGACGGCATTGACACAGCTGTCGTGAGCATGCCATCCTGGGATCGATTTGAACAGCAGTCTGATGAATACAAGCAGTCTGTTCTTCCGAAGGATGTTAAGAAACGTCTTGCTATTGAAGTTGCCTCTCCATTTGGCTGGGAAAGATACACCGGAGATGAAGGAGACGTTCTTGGAATTAATCATTTCGGCGCATCTGCTCCTGGAGAGAAAATTATGCAGGAATTCGGCTTTACAAAGGAAAATGTGGCAGCGCGCCTGAAAGCCTTAATCAACTAATAAGACCACTGGAAAAGGCGTTCCTTATAGGAGCGCCCTTTCTATTCAATATGCCAAAAATCGACAAAAAAAGTGAGAGCTTGTTCCGCCTTCAGACAAGAAATTTTGGGTAAGTGTATTATAATGGCAATTAACCAATTGGATGGGGCGGGGATTAGGATGAGACATTTCTTTATTTATTTAATAGAAGAAGAATTTGCAGGCCATTATTTTGGCAGAGAAGCAAAGATGTTTTCTTTTTTTAAAGAATACCAATGGACAAGCTATCAAGATCCTTCTTATTCCATAGTTAAAAAGCAAGTTGCCTATATAACGAAAGAAATACCTGTCTTTGAAATGAATCAGCTGCTGGAGATGCATCTCTGCAGCAGGCCGGAATACCAGAGAATCGGCCAAATACATAAATTAGAGCTGATGCGGAATAAAGGAAATGCCACGCTGATTGTGAAGAGTGGATTCCTTGAAATGAATGCCGCTGGAAGCGTTGAAGCTGAAACAGTTTTTTTTGAAATATTGAGAAGCTATGCCCCTTGTTTTCTGGCAATGGATTTTCAAAGTAATAAATACGGGTGGCTAAATCCCGTAAAAGAGAGAAAATTTGTCTAAAAAAGCAGAAATTAATGAGCAAATATTGTATAATATCGATTGGTTTAGTACACTGTAAAATAGACAACTTGAAGGAGGAAGTACCATGCCGTTATGGGTAGGCATTTTAGCAATTGTACTGGCGCTGCTTGCGGGCGTTGCGCTGGGCTTTTTCATTGCTCGCCGTTATATGATGACTTATTTAAAGAAAAACCCGCCGATTAATGAACAAATGCTTAAAATGATGATGATGCAAATGGGAATGAAACCATCCCAAAAGAAAATCAATCAGATGATGAAGGCAATGAACAATCAGCAGCTGAAATAAAAGCGCTGAGAAATTTATTCTCTTACATGACTATCAAAATCAAAACCATCTTTTCTTTGAAACTTCTTAGAAAAGATGGTTTTTATTATTTATAGTTTCCTATTTATGTGAAGGGCAATGCTAATCATTCACTGCAGGACAAGCATTTTTCATATTCATTCAGCAGGAGATCAAGTTCCTGGCTAAATTGAATGGCGAGTGAAGATGCCAGCCCTAGGCTTCTGACAGCGGCAATTAATTCGGCCCGCTTTTTCTCAATTTTTTCATTCATTTCTCTTTTTGACACTTTTACCTATCCTTTCTGCGGCCGCTTATGAAAATTTACTGGAAAGACTGCTGCAATGAGCATTACTATTATAATTGACAAAGGGATCTGTCTAAAAGATTTGTGTTTAAGTTGTTAGTAAACTGACATATAATTGAAACACAGAGTGACATAGGATATTTATAGGTGATTTGATAGAATAGTCAAAAAGAGGAGAGGGAGTTTTAAGGAGATGTCAGGAGGATTAAATGTTTTTTTAGCATTCGGAGCTGGATTTCTTTCTTTTATTTCTCCATGCTGCCTGCCGGTATATCCAGCATTTTTGTCTTATATAACAGGTGTTTCTGTCCATGGCCTGAAAAATGAAAAAGGCATGCTGCAAAAAAGCAGCTTTTTGCATACGCTGTTTTTTCTCCTTGGTTTTTCGCTCATTTTTATCGCTATAGGATTTGGCACCTCTTTTGTCGGCAAACTATTCCTAAGCTATCAGGACTTTATTCGGCAAATTGGCGCTATCGCAATCATTTTTCTAGGATTTGTCGTTGCAGGGGTGATTCAGCCGAAATTTATGGCAAAAGAGAGACGCGTTCAGTTCCAGAACCGCCCTGCAGGTCTCTTTGGCACCTTTGTGATCGGGCTTGGTTTTGCTGCAGGATGGACTCCTTGCACAGGACCTATATTATCAGCTGTTATACTGCTTGCGGGAAGCCATCCAGATCAAGGAATGCTCTATATGCTTGCTTATATTGCCGGATTCGCTGTTCCGTTTTTCGTCCTGTCCTTTTTCCTCGGCAAGCTGAAATGGTTCCGGACCGCTAACATCCGCCTGATGAAAGCTGGCGGCACTCTAATGATTGCAATGGGAGTCCTGTTATTTTTCAACTGGATGACAAAGATCATTATCTTCTTTTCAGAGACTACAGGGTTTACAGGATTTTAGTCCTAAATTTTTATTTATTTTGAGTCTAAAAGACTATTTTTATTGAATTTATTTGGTATAATACATACATCAGAAGCCGTTTATGAGGAGCGGAGAGGAGTCTGGCATGGCAAGAGTTCTTATTGTTGATGATGCTAAGTTTATGCGTATAACACTGTCTAACATTTTGCAGGAAGCCGGACACGAGATTGCCGGCGAAGCAGAAAACGGAGAAGAAGCGGTTGCAGAGTTTAGAAAGCTGCAGCCTGATCTTGTTACCATGGATATCACAATGCCTGAAAAAAATGGCATTGAAGCACTGAAAGAGATAAAGGCAGAATATCCAAACGCCAAAGTGATTATGTGTTCTGCCATGGGGCAGCAGAAGATGGTTGTGGATGCAATTGAAGCAGGAGCAAAGGATTTTATAGTAAAGCCTTTTGATAAAAATCGTGTTGCTGAAGCTGTACAAAGAGTAATAGGCTGATAATGAAAACCATTTCAGAGGCGGATTCTGAAATGGTTTTTTCTTCATGAAAGGTTTATAATAGGCTTATACGCGAAAAAAAAGGATGATGCAAATGGACATGGTTGTTATTTCTTCCATCGTGGCAGTTGTAATGGGCATCTTAGTTATGTTTGTCAGAATGAGAGCCTCAAAAAAGCCTGCCAGTGCGAAGAAGATTATCCTTCCTCCATTTTTTATGAGTACCGGTGCTTTGATGTACATTTTTCCACAGTTTCGTATTTCAGGGGCTGAAATCCTTGAATCGGTGATCATCGGCGCTCTTTTTTCTATTTTGCTGATTGCAACCTCTAAATTTGAAGTGCGTGACAGCGATATTTACTTAAAACGTTCTAAAGCCTTTGTTTTTGTCCTATTCGGCCTTTTATTTATCAGGATTGCCTTAAAGTCCTACCTCAGCAGTACAATTGATGTAGGGGAACTGGGAGGAATGTTTTTTCTCCTCGCCTTCAGTATGCTTCTCCCTTGGAGAATTGCGATGTACTTCTCCTACAAAAAACTTTACAGCAAGCTGCACCCGCCTAAAATTCATGTAACCTAATACAGCAAAAAAAAGCGTTCCGGCTCTGTCCGGCACGCTTTTTTGATCTGAATTTATTGGAAAAGCGCATGATAGGGAGTTTCATCAATCTGTTTTTCCTTAAGGCGTTTTCTTAAAAATTTATGGTCTCTTTTAGGAGTTGCTAAAATGTACCCCCGAATAACATGGTCCTCTGTTACCCTGGAAGCTTTTTCCTCTAAAGCGAGTTCACCGATTTTTCCTGCAATTTTCGCCCTGGCAATATCCCGAAACAGCTCAGGAACAGGTTCAACAAGAAAATCCAAAAGCGTTTTCTCTCTTTCCTGCCACAGGTGGCTGGACTTTTCAATATAGTGCTCCTGCCAATCCAATTCTGACTTTCCATCCTCTTTCGGCAAACGCTTGAGAAACTTTCTGAACATAAAAAATCCGCCGATTCCAAGCAGGCCTGCCATGAGCAAGATCCACAGCAGAATGAACCATAAAAACATTCCGCCAAGCAACATCCTTCTCACCTCATATGCTGTTGTTTTCCTTTATTATACTGGAAGTCCCTTTATTTTTTCAGAAAATATTTCAGAAGAATGAAAAATTAGAAAATCCGCTTTAATCACGAAACAATTGGACAATTGAAACATACATTTAAAAAAAGCCTTAGGAGTGGAAACTATGATTAAAAACTACTGTCCTAACTGTATGGCGTTTGTCCAAGAAGGCTCCTTTTGTGAAAAATGCGGTAAACAAGATAGCAAAACGATTGAAATCAAGCTTGAAAACCAATCCAGCGGGAAGAACAAAAAATAACCCTGGACATGATTCAGAGCAGTTTTATTTTTTATATTGGACAGGTATCGTTCTATTTGAGGGATAGCCTGAAGCTCCGTTCTTGTCAATTGTTATCTCGAGAATGCCGTCCTGCAGGCAGGCCGATATTTCTTTGTTTGCTGCCATAGGAAGAAAAACGGTTCTTTCAGATTTTTCTTCACTTACGATAAGAGTTATCCTCACTTGATCTTGTTCGGCAGCCACAGTAATCCATTCAGGAGCTGCCCCGCTCATTAAAGCTTCTATCAAATAGGAATCATGCCTTTCGTATACATCGATCCGAAAGGCATAATCATCCCAAAACCCGGTAAAAGGATCCTCAAGAAAAAGCTCCAGACCCTCCTGAAAGCTGCTTTTTCCATTTAATTCATTCACAGCGGCTGCCTCCTTTTAAAAGCTGCCGCCATTTTATTCAATTTAATGAAAAACGTTCTTAAAAATCATGTCCTGAATTATGCTTTTGTCTTGTATGATTTCTGTTTTTTACTTTTTTTGATCCGTCAAGCGGCTCAGGCTGACCAGGCTGGTGGCCTTTAGGAGCGTTTTTTCTCATATCTTTGCCAGTGTTTTTATTGGACATGCTGTTTCCTCCTTTAATGAAAAACGGGATATTTTTTCTGCATAAAAGCAACACTATCCTAATGAATCATATTTCACGAGGGAGTGACTCTTATGCCTTACCATAAAAATAAACAGCAGAGCTTTCAGGCTGCACAGCAGAGCGCAGCTGACGCGGTTGAACTGAACCATGCAGTGTCAAAGGAAGATGCTGATTACGGCTCGCAAATGAAGCATGTAAAAGAAGAGGTTAACGAAGCTTTTGCTCAAATTGATTCGGCAAGGGAAAATGCATCAGCTACCCAAAACAGCCGGCTGGATGAATTCCAGCAGGAAATTGAGACAATTGCCGATGAAATGGACAGGAACATGTAAAACGGCGAGTTTTCGCCGTTTTTTTTGTTGAAAACTTCTCTGAATTATTGATTTTTCTTCCTTTTTTTGTTGTTCTGTCTTTGTTCCGCTGTCAGCGGTTCATTTTGAAATTCTTCGTTATAGCCCGCTCCCATGCCTTGAGAGCTGGCATTATTCATACCTGGGATGACATGATTTGATTTTCTTTTCGCCATATTTTTCACGCTCCTTACGGATAATATGTTCTAAAAATGGCTTCGGCATAAGAAGAAAGATGTGGATAAAATGCTTGGCAGAATCTTAAATTTTCGTGTTTCCACTATAATGATCCTGAAGAGGTGCAAAAAAGCAATAAGGCTTGTTCAGGGGAAAAAAGCATTTTCTGCAATCATTACCGCTAGAAAATCATTATGTTGATAAGTCAAACTTATCTTCTTCAATAACATCATTGTTATTTACTTATGTATAAGGTTGTATTAAGATTAATTTGTATGCTATGCACCGGTAGATGAAACCGGTTTCGACAGCAGTCGATCAAGCTTTAAGGGGGAGAAATTTATGGCTGAACAACAACAGTTATCAAAGCATGATGTTTTTCAGGCTCGCAAAAATTTCGAGCTGAATGGAAAAACGTACAACTACTACTCACTAAAAGCATTAGAAGATGCAGGACTGGGAAACGTTACAAAGCTTCCTTATTCCATTAAGGTTCTTTTGGAATCAGTGGTTCGCCAGGTAGACGGCCGCGTTATTACGAAAGAACACGTTGAAAACCTTGCCAAATGGGGCACAGAAGGCATTAAAGAAGTGGATGTTCCATTTAAGCCTTCCAGAGTCATCCTTCAGGACTTTACAGGTGTTCCTGCAGTCGTTGACCTTGCTTCTTTAAGAAAGGCAATGGCTGATCTTGGAGGAGACCCTGACAAAATCAATCCTGAAAAAACAGTTGACCTTGTTGTTGACCACTCTGTGCAGGTTGATAAAGCTGGTACGGATGATGCTCTTCAATTCAATATGGAGCTTGAGTTCCAAAGAAATACTGAGCGCTACCAGTTCTTAAGCTGGGCGCAAAAAGCGTTTGACAACTACCGTGCTGTTCCGCCGGCAACTGGAATTGTGCATCAGGTAAACCTTGAATATCTGGCAAACGTTGTTCATTCCCAGGATGAAAACGGCGAAACAATTGCATTTCCAGATTCCCTGGTCGGTACAGATTCCCATACAACAATGATCAACGGAATTGGTGTATTAGGATGGGGTGTCGGAGGAATTGAAGCAGAAGCCGGAATGCTTGGACAGCCTTCTTACTTCCCGGTTCCTGAAGTAATCGGTGTTAAACTGACAGGAAAAATGCCTGCCGGCACTACGGCAACTGACCTTGCGCTGAAAGTTACACAAGTACTGCGCGCTAAAGGTGTTGTCGGCAAGTTTGTTGAATTCTACGGCCCAGGCGTGGCGGAGCTTCCGCTAGCAGACCGTGCAACGATTGCCAATATGGCTCCTGAATACGGTGCAACTTGCGGTTTCTTCCCGGTTGACGGCGAAACATTAAACTACCTTCGCTTAACTGGCCGTGAAGAAAGCCAAATCGATGTAGTTGAAACATACTGCAAAGAAAACAGCCTTTTCTACACACCTGACTTGGAAGATCCAACTTTTACAGATACTGTGAACATTGATCTTTCAGCTATTGAACCGAATCTTTCAGGGCCAAAGCGTCCTCAGGATTTGATTCCGCTGTCAGATATGAAAGAAACGTTCCATAATCATCTGACTGCTCCTGCAGGCAATCAGGGCTTTGGACTGGAAGCAAAAGAAATGGACAAAGAAGTTACTGTTAAGCTTGCCAATGGCAATGAAACAGTCATGAAGACAGGTGCGATTGCGATCGCCGCAATTACAAGCTGCACAAATACTTCTAACCCATACGTCCTTGTCGGCGCCGGCCTTGTTGCCCGCAACGCAGTGGAAAAGGGCATGAATGTGCCTGAGTATGTGAAAACATCTCTAGCTCCAGGATCCAAAGTTGTTACAGGCTATCTGCAAAATTCCGGACTGCTTCCTTACCTTGAAGTGCTCGGCTTTAACCTTGTAGGCTACGGCTGCACAACTTGCATCGGAAACTCTGGACCGCTTGCAGAAGAAATCGAAAAGGCTATAGCAGAAAATGACCTGCTTGTTACTTCTGTTCTTTCCGGCAACCGTAACTTTGAAGGCCGTATTCACCCGCTTGTGAAAGGCAACTATCTGGCTTCACCGCCGCTTGTTGTTGCTTATGCGCTGGCAGGTACAGTAGATATCGACCTTGCTAAAGATGCAATCGGAAAAGATAAAGACGGAAACGATGTTTTCTTCAACGACATCTGGCCTAGCCAGGAAGAAATCAAGCAGGTTGTTGCTCAAACTGTAACGCCTGAATTGTTCCGTAAAGAATACAATCGTGTATTTGAAGATAATGCACGCTGGAATGAAATCAAAACAACAGATGATGCCCTTTACAAATGGGATGCTGATTCTACGTACATTCAGAACCCGCCGTTCTTTGACGGTCTTTCTCCTGAAGCTGGAACAGTTGAACCGCTTAAAGGCCTTCGTGTTGTAGCAAAATTCGGTGATTCTGTCACAACTGACCATATTTCACCAGCAGGCGCCATCGGCAAGGATACTCCGGCAGGCCGCTATCTGCAGGAAAAAGGAGTTTCTCCAAGAGACTTCAACTCCTACGGATCACGCCGCGGAAACCATGAAGTGATGATGCGCGGAACATTCGCCAACATCCGTATCCGCAACCAGATCGCACCTGGAACTGAAGGCGGATATACAACTTACTGGCCTAAAAATGAAGTAACTTCCATTTATGATGCTTGCATGCAGTATAAAGAAGATGGAACAGGCCTTGCTGTATTTGCCGGTAAAGATTACGGCATGGGAAGCTCCCGTGACTGGGCAGCAAAAGGAACAAACCTTCTTGGCATTAAAACGGTTATTGCGGAAAGCTTTGAGCGCATTCACCGCAGCAACCTTGTATTGATGGGCGTTTTGCCGCTTCAATTCAAACAAGGCGAAAATGCGGACACTCTTGGATTGACTGGTAAAGAGACCATCGAAGTTGCAATCGATGAATCTGTCAGACCGCGTGATATCGTTAAAGTGCGTGCAACTGACGAAGCTGGCAAAGTAACTGAGTTTAATGTTCTTGTCCGTTTTGACAGTGAAGTTGAAATTGACTATTACCGTCATGGCGGTATTCTTCAAATGGTCCTTCGCGACAAACTGAAAAATAACTGATTGATTTAGAACGGCCGCTTCGGCCGTTCTTTTTTTCTGCATTGATCTCAGGAAAAAGGATATATCTAAAGGCTTGTTGAAATATAAAAATAGAGAAGAAAAAATGGCCAAGGGGGGAAACAGTTGAAAAAGTGGACAGCAATCCTGTTTATCGCAGCACTTGCAGGTGCCGCGCTATTTCAGTTACTCCTCCCAAAGGATGCCCCAGTCGGAGCGGAGGCTGGAAACAAAGCGCCTGACTTCAGTCTGCCGTCTCTTGATAAGCAGTCAGCACGGCTTGCTGATTATAAAGGCCAAAAAGTGCTGATCAATTTTTGGGCCTCCTGGTGCGGCCCCTGTCAAAAGGAAATGCCGCTTTTAAAGGAATACCAGCAGGACCATCCGGAAATTAAAGTTTTAACAATAAATGTTACTGCCAATGAACCAAGTATTGAAAACGTTAGGAATTTCTTGAAAAAAAGGGATCTGAAATTTCCAGTAGGGCTGGACTATAATGCAGAAGTTTCTGGTGACTATCAAGTGTTTTCATATCCTGTTTCTTTTTTTCTGGATGAACAAGGTACCATAAAACACATTGTTAGAGGAGAACTTTCTAAAGAAGATTTAGCCTCCAAATTTTAGTCTGAGTTTAGAAAGAAGTTAGTTATTAAACGCCTGAAACTGAAACAACAGCCAAATTAAAAAGCTCTAGTGAATGTAGTATAGACAGTTCAGAATTTGGCGAAACTGTTAGAAACTTCTGTAACTTTAGGAAAAGTGCAGAATCTAACGGAGGCCTAGCATGAGAAAGATCAAAAAACTTACTTTTGAAGAACTGGTACAAGAAAATAAAAAAGAATTGCTGAAGGATGAGGCATTCTTAAGCAAAGTGGAAGACAAAATTGAACAGCGCTTTACAGAAAAATAATGGATATGGCAAGTATCTTTGATAACAGCCCCCTATTTCGGAAAAAATAATCCGGAAAGGGGGCTGTTATTTTGACCAACTCACAAAACAAGCAAAGCACGTTTACACCAAACCATATTGGAACTAAGCCAAGGAGCTTCGGTAATAATAATGGAAAAAAAATGCAGGACACTTCAGGCAAGCATGCACAGGTTATGCAGACTAAAGGGGAATAGCTACTACAATTTCTATTAGGGGGAGCTCATTATGAATAAACAAAACAAACCAAATCCGGACAACAGAACGGACAACGTGGAAAAGCTGCAGGATATGGTCCAAAATACGATCATGAACATTGAAAAATCGCATGAAACCATGCAATGTTCAACAGAGGAAGAACGGGAAGCCATTATGGCGAAAAATGCACGTCGGGAGGATTCTCTTGCAGCCATGAGGTCTGAAATTAAAGACGAAGCGCATGCCCGTGAAACAGGCTACAGAGAAGACGAACAGCGTTAAATATCCAGGCCGGCCATCTGGCCGGCCTGGATTTTGTTTAGAATATCGCGGATTGAGCGTTTGGCCAGTTGCATAGCTGTTTTCGCCCGTAAAAAATGAAAAATGGACAGTAAAGGCAGGATTTTCGCCAATAAACTGACTAAACCCGCCAGTAAATTATTCATTGTGGACAGTAAAGCATTTTTTTGGTTAGGGTTCGCGATGAAAAAGCATTAATTTTCTTTCAAAACAGCAATACCCGTAAAAATAATGCAGCAAAAAGAGAAGTAAGACCACAAAATGAACATATAATATAATTATGTAAACAAAAAATATGTTATACTGCGCATTCTCTGCACAAGACGCGAGCAGTCAAAACAGAGCAGAATATATGATATGATTAATGCAGTAAGCTAGTACATGAAGGAGAGAGAAACATGTTTATTTCAAAAAAAGAAATAGAAGTGCGCTACGCGGAAACGGACCAGATGGGTGTGGTCTATCATGCCAATTATGTGATCTGGCTTGAAGTGGGAAGAACACAGCTGATCAGTGATCTTGGATTTTCCTATGCGGGAATGGAGGAGGAAGGGATTCTGTCTCCTGTTGTTGATTTGGATATAAAATATAAAAAACCGATGAAATTTGGAGAAACAGCTGTTATACATACTTGGGTTGAGGAATATACGGGCGTGAGGGTAAAATACGGCTATGAGATTTTGGCTCCATCAGGTGAAACAGCAGCAACTGCTTTTTCCACTCATGTTTGTGTGAAAAAAGACACATTCAAGCCGATTCAGTTCAAAAAACATTATCCGGAATGGCACCGGGCCTATGAAGAGGCAAAAAAGAGGGATTAACATGGCTTTCGGCATTACAAGAGCAGAATTGAACGAGTGGAAACAGAAAGTTTCCAGAGGGGAACTGGCTTTTTTGACTCATTACTGGCTTGATGACCGTTTTCCTAACGCACATTCTGTAACAAAAGCAGGGTGCAGTGATACAGCTAAGCTGATCGACTGGGGAGAGCAGTACGGATTAAAAGCAGAGTGGATTGATGCAAGAAGCAGCTATCCGCATTTTGATTTATTAGGTGATAAACAAATTGAAATATTGCATGATAATGGCTTAAAAGAACATATAAAGCGTTTCAAAATATAAAACCGCACTGAAGTTCCAGTGCGGTTTTTTCGTATTAGTTTCTTTCTATGTAGGAAAATTCAGGCTCTGCTGTTTTCTCTTCCATCAGAATCGTCAAGTCATGATCCCGAAAATACCAGCTGTCGCTTTCCTCAATATAAAAGGTTATGCCGCTCTTTTCAGCTGCTGCTGCGGCTTCGTCAGGAATGCCTGGCATGACTCCAAGAGAAAAGCCGCTGTGAATCACACTGTTTCCTCCGTAACGGACAAAAAAGCGGAGAGCATCACCTTCACCAAGATCCAGTTCATTTTTGTACCAGGCAGCTGCTTCATCACTGACTGTGAGTTTCATCAGGCATCACTTCCCATCACTTTTCTTTTATTATAAGCGCCGGTTCTCAAACAAGCAAAGAAGACGATAATTTATTCTAAAAAAACCATGTTCCAAAAGAACATGAATAACCTAAAACCAAAAATTGACAATAATCCGTTATCAAATTTTAATAAAACTATGTTCTAAATAAACAATTATTTCTATAAAAAATTATTCTGATGAAGAGACCAAGAAAAGCTGGTTAGTACCCTTTTTTTAAAAATTTGCAGCCAGATTGCAAAGCTGATTCCTGATGAAAAAAACCCAATAAATTCTAATTACACTATGTTCTAAATAACCTACTTAAAAACCAAAAATCGTAATAAGACTTACACTGACTAAGCCTCTGGTCTTACTGCAAAATATAGCTGCAGCTCATTATGAATGATTTAGTAACAGGCTAAGATAAAGACATGGAAGGGAGGAAAATAAAAATGAAAAAAGCAGGTTTGGTGCTGCTGGGGATTACAGGAGCAGTGCTGCTCTTGGCAAACGCAGGGCATATGATTGGAATGGCCATCAGCCTCGTGCTCATGTATTTTGCAGTAAGAGGATTTTTAAGGGCAAATTCAGGCGGAAAGAAAGTACTGTGGGGGGCTCTCGTGCTTGTCGCTTTACTGTCAGCTGCAGCGAACATCCCGGCACTCCTGGGAGTTGCAGCACTATGTTTACTCTATTTTGTGATGAAATCGTGGAAAACTGAGAAAAAAGAAAATGTCACTAAAAAACAGGACCCATTTACAAGCTTTGAAAAGCAATGGGAAGAATTGAAAAGAAAATAATACAAAAGGAGAGATTATGATGGGAAACCTTTTTCACCGCATCAGGCAAACCGTTGAGGCTGACTTGCAGGAGCTATTTGATTCTAAAGAAAAGGATCACCCGATTGCTTTGTTGAATCATTATTTGCGAGAATGTGAGATTGAAACGGAAAGAGTTAGAAAATTGGTGGACAGACAAGCGCTTTTAAAAGAAGAATTAATGAAAGAGCTCAGCAGTGCAAGTGAGCTTGCAGCAAAAAGAAAGCATCAGGCATCAGTGGCATCCCAGGCTGGTGAAATGGAGCTCTATGAATTCGCTGCAAAAGAACAGGGCATTTATGAAGAAAGAGCAGCGAGGCTTATGAAAAGCTCTGAGCAAGCAGCAGAAAGTCTGCAAAATCTTGAGTACAAATACGAAGAGATGAAGCATAAACTAAAGGACATGCAGATTCGGCGCATGGAGCTGATGGGGAAGGAAAATGAGGCAAGGGCAAATCACCGCATGGAGAGAGTCTTTAATGAGGGACAATCTTACACGGGTGAAGTCAGCCGCTTTGAGGAAATGGAAAAGTATTTGCACCAGCTTGAGCAGAAAGCAAATAATGATTATCTCCGAAGCACAATAGATGAAAAGATTGTCATATTAGAAAATGAACTCAAAAATAGGGATGCAAAACAAGAGTAAGAATATGGTATTCTAAGAAGGCCCGGAATTCACAATGCCTTCTTAGAATTTTTTTAATAAGACCTAGAAAGGAGGGGCGCTGCTGCGATGAGAGGAAAATCCAGAACAGATACGATCAATATGCTGCTTATTATCGGCGCCGCTCTTTTAGTTTTTGAATTTTTATTTGATAATCATGGGAAAATTATTTTTCTTGGCGTTACAGCTCTTTGCATTTATGCCGGAAGGAAAAAACTTCATTCCGGAGTGGGAAAACTTTTATTCTGGTTTGGTATCATCTTTTTCTTTATCACTCTTCTTCAAACCCTTGCGATTAAATTTTTGCTGTTTGCGTTTCTGATTTATTTTCTCTACCTATACAGCAAATCAAAAAAGCATCCCGTTGTGCTTAAACCGGAATTAATTCCATCCTCCGGCAATAAGGAAGATGTGATTCAAAAGAAGCCTTTCTTATTTAACCGATTCTTCGGGAGCAGCAGAACACCTGACAAAGCCTATGAGTGGGATGATATTAATATTCAAACAGGCTTCGGTGATACTGTGATTGATCTCAGCAACTCTGTTTTTCCAAAAGGAGAAGCAGTCATTCTTGTTCATAAAGCGATCGGAAATACGCAGATTCTTATACCTTATGGCATGGAAGTCAATGTAAGCTATTCTGCGCTTTATGGGTCGCTCTATTTGTTTGAACATTGTGATCATAAGGCATTCAATCAAAATCTTTCCTATCAAACCCCCCAATATGAGGAGACAGTTGAAAAGATTAAAATTGTGGTATCTGTTTTTGCCGGAGATTTAGAGGTGAAGCGGATATGACGCTTTTCTGGCGGACCATTCTCATAAGCTGCCTGCTTTCATTTACAATTCTTTGTGCACTTGCTGCCAGTTATTTTTATGTTATTCCTTTTGAACAAGGCTCTTTTCTTTTAGAAAAGAAAATTATGGACATGCCATTTTATTTATTTATTCCTTTTTTATGCCTTTTCATAGGATTAGCATACGGTTTGTATGAGAGCCTGTTTCTTAAAAAGCAGTTTGCCGGCATTGCAGCAGCCCTTAAGGAGCTGAAAAACGGCAAACCGGCCGGCAGCCAAAAGGAAGAATCCATTCAAGAACTGAACGAGATTTGGGAGGACATATCAAGCATCCGCTCCCATCTGTCAGAACAAGTAAAGCTTTCTCAAAAACTGGCGAATGAAAAAGCAGTAGACCAGGAAAAACGGGTGCAGGAAATTGTCTCAAGAGAGAGGCAGAGACTTGCAAGGGAGCTTCATGATTCAGTCAGCCAGCAGCTTTTCGCTGCTTCCATGCTGATGTCTGCTGTGAATGAGAATAAGGAAGAGGATGAAGCTGGAGCAAAGCAGCTGAAGCTTGTAGAAGAGATGATTCACCAATCTCAGCTGGAAATGAGGGCTCTCTTGCTTCACTTAAGACCCGCTCTTCTAAAAGGAAAAACACTGAAAGAAGGCGTGGAAGAATTGCTTGCCGAACTGTCGCTGAAAGTTCCGATGAAAATCAGCTGGAAAATGGAAGATGTTCCTTTGGATAAAGGAATAGAAGATCATCTATTCCGGATCGCACAGGAATCGCTTTCAAATACTCTGCGTCATTCCAAAGCCAAATCTCTTGAAGTTCTTTTAATTATAAGAGATCAGCTCGTGATCTTTCGAGTAATGGATGACGGGATAGGGTTTGATGCACAAAATGAAAAGACGGGGTCCTACGGACTGCAGAATATGAAAGAAAGAGCGCTGGAACTTGGCGGCTCAATGAAGGTAGTCAGCCTTCCAGGCAAAGGAACAAGACTGGAAGTGAAGATTCCGCTGCTGGAAATGGAGGGGAAGAAATGATCAAAGTATTGTTTGCAGATGATCATGAAATGGTCAGAATCGGTGTTTCATCCTATTTGGCCGCACAGCCGGATATCGAAGTATGCGGAGAGGCAGCAAGCGGCAAGGAGGCAGTCCGCCTTGCCCTGCAATTAAAGCCTGACATTATTTTAATGGATCTGGTTATGGATGAGATGGACGGGATTGAAGCTACAAGAAACATTATGGAGAAGTGGCCTGAAGCGAAAATACTGATTGTTACAAGCTTTCTCGATGATGAAAAGGTATATCCGGCACTTGAAGCAGGGGCTTCAGGTTACTTGCTGAAAACCTCCAGAGCAAATGAAATTGCGAATGCTGTAAGAGCGGCATATAAAGGCCAAACGGTAATGGAGCCTGAAGTAACCGGAAAAATGATGATGAAAATGCGGCAAAAAGAAAAGAAGCATCTGCACGATGAGCTGACAGGAAGAGAAATGGAAATTCTTCTTCTTATGGCTCAAGGCAAAACAAATCAGGAAATTGCTGACGAACTTTTTATCGCATTAAAAACCGCCAAAGTTCATGTATCAAATATTCTCAGCAAACTGGATGTCCAGGACCGGACACAGGCTGTCATTTATGCTTTTAAACACGCACTCGTTCAATAAAGCCGCCTTTTTAAAAGGGCGGCTTTATCCATATCTTTACTGTGTGGAAGACGGTGTCCAAGTGCCATGTCACTTTAAGGATTGAAGAACAAACCGTTTAATTTTATCTGCCTTCGCTTTGTCCAGATCCTGGAGTTTTTTAACGCGAAAGTGATGCTGTTTGTCATGCAGTGTAACTGCAGGGGTGAAATCAGGCTGCTCGAGCTCGATGGAAACCTTGTTTCCTTCGGTTTTTTTCTTCACTTTAACAGAAATCATCCCGCCGATTGTCTTATATTCTCCTTTTTGGCCAGATAGGAAATTACCAAGCGAATACATTACAAGTGTCTTATTTCCGCCTGTCTGTGTCAGCCACTCAGCAGGCTGGAGAACATGAGGATGGGAACCGATAATTAAATTTGCCCCTTGGCTTGCTAAAAATGCGGCAAGTTCTTTTTGCCCGCTGTTTGGCATTCTTTCATACTCTGTTCCCCAATGCATCGCTACAACAACTGCATCGGAAACTTTTTTGGCTTCCTTCAGATCTTTCGCTATCTTCTTTTTATCAATATAATTCACCAGGTATTCTTTTCCTTTAGGCGGCTTATATCCATTGGTGCTGTATGTATAAGCCAAAAAGCTGAACTTGATGCCATTTTTCTCAATCACCCTTATGGTGCCTGCGTCAGCAGGGCTTTTATATGCACCAACATAAGGAATGCCGAGCATCTCAAAATGTGAAGCAGCATTAACAATGCCTTTTTCCCCTTTATCAAGGGCGTGATTGTTTGCCATACCTGCTACATCAATACCGGCATATTTCAAAGCATCTTCTATTTCAAAGGGGCTGTTAAAAGCAGGGTAAGTAGACAGGCCAAGCTCCGCCCCTCCTGCGATTGATTCCTGATTGGCAAAGGTAAGATCTGCTTTTGAAAGCACCTGTTTCATATCCTGAAACATCGGAACAAAATCATAATGGCCGGCGCGGGTTTCAGCATCCTCATAAAGAGGCTTATGAATCAAAACATCTCCGATGGCGCTGAAAACAGCTGAAGTTTCAGCTATTCCGGCCGTTTTCTTTATGAGAATATCACTTTTTTGAATAAGGCCATTCTGTCTTTCAGGAAGACTTTCAGCTGCTTTTACCGTTTCGGGAAGGAAATGTCCGCGGTAAAAAAGAAGAAAGCATATAATGATCGCAATCAGCCCGGAAAAAACCAAAAGTAAGCGCTTCATCTACTGTCACACCTTCATTTATCTTATTAGATATATAGTACTGGTTTTCTGTAAAACAGGATAGTAGTTTTGAAAATATTTTCCTTTTTGTTATCATTTCCTATTTAGCAATATATTTACAATAAAGGAGCTCTGCTTTATGGAAAAAGTCTATTTCATGAATCAGCTGGGAGTTAAGCTTGCAGGCCATCTCTATCCATCAGAGGGACATCCGCTCATTCTGTTCAGCCACGGATTTTTTTCTGACAAATCTTCAAGAGGGAGATTTGACCGCTTTGCCGAAACGCTTTCACGCAATGGGTATGGGGTGCTTCTATTTGATTACAGCGGGTCAGGGGAAAGCGAAGGACCATTCTCAGATGTTAGTCAGAAAACAGAAGACTTGCTCGCTGCCTCAGATTTTGTCAAAAAGCTTGGGTATCAGAAAATCGGTTACTATGGCCACAGCCTCGGTGCCAGAATATGCCTTGAAGCTTACCTGAAAGACCAGAATGCAGAAGCAATGGTTCTTTCAGGTGCCGGGACAGGCCCTGTACAATATCAGTGGGATGACTACTTCGATAAAGAGCAGCTTCTGCACATGCAAAAGCATGGGTATATGACCGTTTCTGCTGATGGGAAGGACAGGAAGATCACGAAGCAGATTCTGCTCGATTTTGAGCAGGCAGATCAAAAAACACTATTAGCAGGCATTCATTGTCCAGTTCTCTTTATTCACGGGGAAGACTGGGAGGAAAAAATTCTTTCAAACCTGACGAAAGAAGGGATGGCTTGGCTTAACTGCAAGTCGCAAATGACAGTGCTGAAGGGTGCCGCGCACTCTTTTATGGAACACTTGGATGAACTGGAAGAGCTTCTGCTCAGCTGGTTTTTAACATACCTTCCACCTTTTCCGAAAAGGAAGGGATAAAAAAAGCTCCGGGAATGATACTCCCCGAGCTTTTACTATTGAGCTTTTCTTGAAAAAAAGGTTACTTTAGGTTCTGTTTTATTCAGGATGCGCTTAATGTTTGCCCGGTGTCTATAAACCACAAAAATGGTCAGAACAGCTGCGATAATGATCAGGATGAGATCCATCGTGAACAAACTGTAAATAAAGGTATAAACTCCTGAAAGCATGGAAGAAAGCGACACCATCTTTGTTATGTAGAGAATAATAAAGAAGACGGCGAGCAAAGTCAAAAACAGGAGCGGGACATAGTAAAGCAGAATGCCGGCTGAAGTGGCTACAGCTTTGCCGCCTTTAAAGCCTGCAAAGACGGGAAACATATGGCCGATCACAGCGATGATGCCTGCGAGAAGCGGGTGAAGATCGCTATGAAACCAAAACGGCAGGGAAGCAGCAGCTGTTCCTTTTAAAATATCGGCAATGGTTACAAT
The DNA here is from genome assembly GCF_021166585.1 of Metabacillus kandeliae. Taxonomy (GTDB): domain Bacteria; phylum Bacillota; class Bacilli; order Bacillales; family Bacillaceae; genus Metabacillus_B; species Metabacillus_B kandeliae. The sequence continues at coordinate 1,043,312 of NZ_JAJOZE010000001.1, read as the reverse complement.
TAAACCCGCTTTCACACCAAGAGTTCTGAATGCGTTCGTACCGCCAAGGTTGCCGCTTCCATGCTCGCGGATATCTTTTCCATAGCCGATTTTACCGACAATCAGCCCTGAAGGAATAGATCCCAGCAAATAACCTAAGATCAATATAATGGCAAGTGTCATGTTTGTACTCCTTTTTAATGGTCAATAATGCAGCGCTGCAGCTGCAAGTCTTCCTTAAGTAATTCTATTCTACCATGTGAGCGGATATCCAACTACAAAAACCTGATTTCATCACAAGCTAGATTGTTTGTACTCGTCATTTTAAGGGATTAAAATAATAAAAAAAGGAGTGATTGGCATGATGCGGAACCCTGAACGCGATGAAATCCGGGATATTTTAAATAAGAGCAAGCGAATTGCCGTTGTCGGGCTGTCTGATGATCCTTCCAGAACCTCCTACATGGTGAGCAAGGTCATGCAGGATGCGGGCTATGAAATTATTCCAGTCAATCCAACCGTCAAGGAAGTACTGGGGGTAAAAGCTGTTCCATCGCTAAAGGATGTAGAAGGGCATATTGATATTGTCAATGTATTCAGAAGATCCGAATTTCTGCCGGAAACAGCAGCAGAATTTTTAGAAGCCGACGCAGATGTTTTTTGGGCACAGCAAGGATTGGCAAACGAAAAAGCCTATAACATGCTGAAGGAAAAAGGATATCCAGTTATCATGGATCTTTGCATTAAAGTGGCCCATGCTGTTCTGAAATAAGAAAAACTGCCGGACGATCCGGCAGTTTTTTTATATATAATCATATCTAATAAAACCTTGTTCTAAATAATTAAAGAAAAGAAAAAAATAAAACAGCTGATAAATGGTATGATGAATAATACATTCCTTCAAAATAGTTCAATTTCTTTTTAATAAAACTATGTTCTAAATAATCATTTATTATAAAAAAATAGTTGCCAAGAAGCCTATTTTACTGTTTTCTTATGCAAAAACAAGGACTTTATGCTAAATAAGGTTTGCGATTTCAGCGGAAAAAGATAAAATAGTGCTTGGACAGCATGCAATCATGAAATATTTTCTAGAAAAAAGGAAAAATGGAAGCAGGGAACTATTTTCTGCTCAGGGTTGGCATGTTCAGAGAAATTAAGCTAAAATAATAAGGAAACATACGTTCCTATCTGCAAGAGGGAATTCGGAAGGTTGAAAGGAGTTAGCGTCTTTTGGTTAAGCAGCAATTAAATTATGATGATGATTCCATCCAGGTACTGGAGGGGCTGGAAGCTGTCAGAAAGCGGCCTGGTATGTATATTGGCAGCACAGATGGCAGAGGCCTTCATCACCTAGTCTATGAAATCGTGGATAACTCAGTAGATGAAGCACTGGCAGGGTATGGAGATCACATTATCGTTAAAATTCATAAAGATAACAGTATTTCTGTAACCGATAAAGGCAGAGGCATGCCGGTCGGGATGCACCGTCTCGGCAAACCGACCCCAGAAGTCATTCTCACCGTTCTGCATGCAGGAGGAAAATTTGGCCAGGGCGGATATAAAACAAGCGGAGGTCTTCACGGCGTCGGAGCTTCAGTCGTAAACGCGCTCTCCGAACAGCTTACCGTTACGATCATGCGGGACGGCATGACCTATGAGCAGCGTTTCGAAAATGGCGGCAAGCCGGCGACAACGCTTGAAAAGCTTGGGAAAACTTCAAAATCCGGCACCATCATTCATTTTAAACCGGATCCGTCTATCTTCAGCACAACTGTTTATAACTTTGATACATTAAGCGAGCGTTTAAGAGAATCCGCCTTTCTGCTGAAAGGCTTAAAGATTGAATTGATCGATCAAAGACAATCTTTGCATGAAGTGTTTCACTATGAAACCGGAATTGAAGCGTTTGTTGAATATCTAAATGAAGAAAAAGACGTTCTTCATCAAGTAGTAGCCATTGAAGGCACCCAAAGTAGCATTGAAGTGGATTTTGCCTTTCAGTTTAACGACGGCTATTCAGAAAATATTCTTTCTTTCGTTAATAACGTGCGCACTAAAGACGGCGGCACGCACGAATCAGGTGCCAAGACGGCCATGACACGCGTCTTTAATGAATATGCAAGAAAAGCAGGGCTGTTAAAGGAAAAGGACAAGAACCTGGAAGGCTCTGATATAAGAGAAGGCCTTTCAGCTATTGTGAGTGTAAGAATTCCGGAAGAGCTGCTTCAATTTGAAGGGCAGACAAAAGGCAAACTTGGCACAAGCGAAGCCCGTTCAGCAGTAGATGGCGTAGTTTCCGAGAATCTTGCTTATTTTCTGGAAGAAAATCCTGAAACGAGCACATTGCTTGTGAGAAAAGCCATCAAGGCTTATCAGGCGAGAGAAGCGGCAAGAAAAGCAAGGGAAGAAGCCAGAAGCGGAAAAAAAAGAAAGCGCTCTGAAACATCTTTAAGCGGAAAGCTTACGCCTGCCCAGTCACGGAATCCTCAAAAGAATGAACTGTATCTTGTTGAGGGAGATTCAGCAGGCGGCTCTGCCAAGCAGGGAAGAGACAGACGTTTCCAGGCTGTGCTCCCGCTCAGGGGCAAGGTAATCAATACAGAAAAGGCGAAGCTTGCTGATATCTTTAAAAATGAAGAAATCAATACGATTATTCATGCCATCGGAGGGGGCGTCGGCCCTGAATTCGAGGTTGAAGATATCAACTATGACAAGATTGTCATTATGACAGATGCCGATACAGATGGCGCGCATATTCAAGTACTGCTGCTGACCTTCTTCTACAGGTATATGAAACCTCTCATTGATTCAGGCAAAGTGTTTATCGCCCTGCCGCCGCTTTACAAAGTGAGCAAGGGCACTGGAAAGAAAGAAATTGTAGAATACTCTTGGTCTGACGAAGATCTTCAGGATGTTCTGAAAAAAGTCGGCCGCGGCTATACGATTCAGCGCTATAAAGGACTTGGCGAAATGAACGCCGATCAGCTTTGGGAAACAACCATGGATCCTGAAACAAGAACATTGATCCGCGTCCGAATTGATGATGCTGCAAGAGCTGAGCGAAGGGTAACTACGCTAATGGGCGACAAAGTAGAGCCCCGCAGAAAATGGATTGAAAAAAATGTGGCTTTTGGACTTGATGAAGAAAGCAACATTCTCGAAAATGAAAATTTATCGGTCGCAGAGGAGGTTAATGAATAATGGCACTACCAGAAAAATTTCACGACCTCCCGCTTGAAGAAGTCATCGGTGACCGGTTTGGAAGATACAGCAAGTACATTATCCAGGACAGGGCCCTTCCTGATGCGCGGGACGGCCTGAAGCCTGTACAGCGAAGAATTCTGTATGCGATGTATGCAGAAGGCAATATTCATGATAAGAATTTCCGTAAATCTGCTAAAACGGTCGGAAATGTCATCGGTAATTTCCATCCGCATGGTGACTCTTCCGTATATGAGGCCATGGTAAGGATGAGCCAGGACTGGAAAGTGCGGAATGTGCTGATAGAAATGCATGGAAACAACGGCAGTCTTGACGGTGATCCTCCAGCAGCTATGCGTTATACAGAAGCAAGGCTTTCTGCCATTGCATCAGAACTTCTCAGGGACATTGACAAGGAAACAGTTGAGTTTGTTCCGAATTTTGATGATACCAGCAGTGAACCGGTTGTTCTTCCTGCCATGTTTCCCAATTTGCTTGTTAACGGATCAACAGGGATCTCAGCAGGGTATGCCACAGAAATTCCCCCTCACCATCTCGGAGAGGTCATAGATGCCGTTATCCGGAGAATGGATCACCCTGACTGCACGGTTGATGAATTAATGCAGGATATGAAGGGTCCTGATTTTCCAACAGGGGGCATTATCCAAGGCTTAGAGGGCATTAAGAAGGCCTATGAAACAGGCAAAGGAAAAATTATTATCCGAAGCAAAACCCGCATCGAAAGCATGAAAGGCGGAAGGCAGCAGATCATTGTCGATGAAATACCGTTTGAAGTAAATAAGGCCAATCTTGTTAAAAAAATAGATGATTGCCGCATTGACCGGAAAGTGGAAGGCATTTATGAGATCCGCGATGAAACGGACCGCACGGGTTTAAGAATTGTCATCGAACTAAAAAAAGATGCAAATGCAACAGGCGTCCTGAATTACCTGTTTAAAAACACTGATTTGCAGGTGCCGTATAACTTCAATATGGTGGCCATCTATAACCGCAGACCGAAGCTTATGACGCTGCAGGATTTTTTAGATGCGTATATTAACCATCAGAAAGAAGTTATTACAAACAGATCGAGATATGAACTGAGAAAAGCTAAAGAGCGCCAGCATATTGTGGAAGGCTTGATGAAAGCCCTCTCTATTCTGGATGAAGTGATTGCTGTGATCAGAGGATCCAAAGACAAGCGGGATGCTAAGGAAAATTTGATCAGCCAATTTGGCTTCACTGAACCGCAGGCTGAGGCCATTGTGACACTCCAGCTATACAGGCTGACCAATACGGATATTACAGCTCTTCAGAAGGAAGCGGATGAGCTTGATAAGAAAATCAGCGAGCTTGAAGCGATTTTAAGTCAGGAAAAAAAGCTGAATCAAGTTATTAAAACAGATTTGAAAAAAGTCAAAAAAACCTATGCAGACGAGCGCCGGTCTGTGATTGAAGCGGAAATAGAAGAACTGAAAATCAACCTTGAGGTTATGATTCCATCCGAAGATGTGATTGTGACAGCAACAAAGGACGGGTATGTGAAGCGGACAAGCCAGAGATCTTTTGCAGCTTCCTCAGGGCAGGACTTCGGCATGAAAGAAAGCGACAGAATTCTGTTCCAGCAGGAAGCCAATACAACTGATGTGCTCCTTCTGTTCACTTCAAAAGGAAACTACCTGTACTGTCCTGTGCACGAGCTTCCAGATATCAGATGGAAGGATACCGGACAGCACGTTGCCAATCTGGTCAACCTTGACCGAGATGAACAGCTTGTCAAAGCAATAGCTGTAAAAGAGTTCACAAGCGGAAAATATCTCTTCTTTGTTACAAAAAATGGCATGGTGAAAAAAACCGAGCTCTCTCTATACAAAGCACAGCGCTATTCAAAAGCACTGATGGCCATCAACCTTAAAGGTGATGACTGTCTCGTTGATGTGCATGTAACAAGTGGAAGCCATGATATTTTCCTTGTAACACAAAGCGGCTATGGACTGTGGTTCTCTGAAGAAGAAGCAGCGCCAATCGGCGCAAGAGCTGCAGGAGTGAAGGGAATCAATCTGAAAGAAGATGATTCTGTCGTAAGCGGCCTTGCCTTTGAAAAAGACAGCAGCCCTGAGGTTGTCCTTATTACGCAGCGGGGAGCTGTCAAAAAAATGAGTATCCCTTCGGAATTTGAGAAAAGTTCAAGAGCGAAGCGGGGCCTCATCATGCTGAGGGAGCTTAAAAAGAACCCTCATCGGATTATTAATGCTTTCTTAGCGGAGAATGGCGCTATTCTAAATGCCAAGACGGAGAAGGGGAGAATAGAACAATTGGATCTCAGCTCCTTTCGGAAAGCAGACCGCTACTCCAATGGATCATTTGCTCTAGATGAGCAGGAAGCAGGATCTGTAAAAGAAGCATGGCTATATCGCAAAGAAGAATAAAAAATGGTGCAGGCTGATGTCTGCACCATTTTTTTTGGCATTTTATAAGGAAAAGAAGCCTTTACTTAAAAACTTTTTCTGAAAACGGCTAAAGAAGAAACTCAATTAAGGGTAAGGAAAGAATATCACTATTTTCATACTGAAAGGGGCTATTTTCTAATGAAAGCAATTATCTTTGATTTTGACGGAACACTTGCTGATACAATCCCGAATATTGTTCATTCTTTCTCAGAGGTGTTTAACAAATATGATGGAGCAGATCTCTCCAGAGAAGAAATTATTGGAATGTTTGGTCCGTCAGAAACAGAAATCATTGAGCAGAACTTGAAAAGCGATCAGAAAAAAGAAGCAAAAGAAGATTATTTTAAGGAATATGAAGATAGACATGCGGAGTTCATTCAGAAAAACGAAGAGATTAAGGACGTTTTGCGAAAGCTTCAGGAAAGGGACATTAAATTAGGAGTCGTAACAGGGAAAAGCAAGAGAGGATTGTCCATTACATTGAAAGAGCTTGGTATGGAGAGCTTCTTTCAAGCAGTTGTTACGGGTGATGACGTTGATCAGCCAAAGCCTTCACCAGAGGGCATTGAAATGGCTCTTAAAGAGCTGCAGACAGCGAAGTCGGAAACAATATACGCAGGGGACAGCGACTCTGACATTAAGGCAGGAATAAAGGCAGGACTGAAAACGTGCGGTGTAAAGTGGCTGCCGAATACTGAAACGAGTGAATTTGAACATACTCCAGATATTATCTTAGAAAATACAAGTGACTGGGAGAAGCTTCTGGCATAACAGCCAGTTCTAATTCAGCCATTTGCATAGAATTAGAGAAAAGAGTAGAATTTATAATGCATTTATAGGAATTAACCATTGCAGGGAGATATGATGTATGATTACGCTGAAAAGTCAAAGAGAAATTGAATTAATGCGGGAAGCGGGAAAAATTCTTGCTGAGTGCCACAGGGAGATAGCCAAGCTGATTAAACCCGGCATTACAACATTGGAAATTGACCAATTCACAGAAAAATATTTGGCCAAGTACGGAGCAACTGCTGAGCAAAAGGGGTACCAGGGTTATCCTTTCGCAACCTGTGCTTCAGTTAATGATGAAATTTGTCACGGTTTTCCGAGTAAGAAGCCTTTAAAAGAAGGCGATATCGTGACCGTTGATATGGTTGTGAATTTAAACGGAGGACTTGCCGATTCTGCCTGGACGCATCCGGTCGGTATTATTTCAGAGGAGACGCAGCGGCTCTTGGACGTAACAAAAGAATCTCTGAATAGGGGCATCGCAAAGGCTATTGCAGGCAACCGCACAGGAGATATCGGACATGCGATCCAGTCTTATGCAGAAGGCGAAAACTTTTCTGTTGTTAGAGACTTCACAGGCCATGGGATCGGCAAATCGATTCATGAAGAACCGACTATTCTGCATTACGGCAATGCAGGCAAAGGTCCAAGGCTTCGTGAAGGCATGGTTATTACGATTGAGCCGATGATCAATGCAGGCAAATGGCAATCCAAGATGGATAAAAACGGTTGGACGGCCAGAACAGTAGATGGCAAGCTATCTGCGCAATACGAACATACGATTGCCATTACCGAAAATGGTCCATCTTTCATCACAGAAGAGGTGTAGCACCTAGAAGCCCATTCTTTGGGCTATTTCTAATCTAGGAGGAGAAGGAATGAATATAGAACAGGCAATTGAACCTTGCCCGATTCACAAAAAAAGCTGTATTTCTACCATTGATACAGATCATTCACATGCAATACCGCCTCTAAAATACAGCATTTCAGAAGAAAAGCTGATGAGAAAGCTGACCGATGCTGTGAATAGCACAGCGGGATCACATATACTAAGAATTGATGATCATTCGCTCCATTGCCAGTTTAGAACGAAGGTTATGAAGTTTACAGACAAAGCAGCATTCGTTTTAGACAGGGAAAAGAAGCTGATTCACTTCAAATCTGAGTCCACGAAGGGATATTACGACTTTGGAGTGAACCGCAAGCGGATGAACGCATTGCTTCAAAAGCTTACAAATATATAAAAGGCAGCATGCCATGGCATGCTGCCTTCTTTTACTCAATTTTGCTTATTGCTGAAGAAATCCTGAAACGCGTGGAAAATTTCTACACCTTGGAAAGAAAGCAAGCTGATCGCTGTAAATGAAAAGCAAGCTATCATAAAAAATCTAAATATCCAAAACATCCCAATTCCTCCTTTTTTAATGTTTTATAAGGGGAGGGATGCTTTTCGAAAATAAGAGGACTGATAAAAAACACTAAGCAAAAACTTTCGAAATCTGAAATCGCAGAGAGCTGCTGTAAAAAAGACCGCTGACATAAGCAGAGCGCTTACTAACAGGGTTTCAAAGGATGCAGCTTCACCAAAAAGAACATGAAATTTATCCTCATCACTTTGGATCTGCTGTCCATGCTTCTCATATTCATCATCCAGATATATTTTGGAGGTATGATGCAAGAAGGTATGAGCAGCAAGGCTCTGATTGACGATCAAGAAACTGAAAGCTATGATGTACAATAACCAAATCGGCTTTTTCATCTTGCACCTCCTTATTGAATAATGAGATTACTTGAATAATATCAAATTTTTCGGAAAACGGATAGGGATTTTAGCATAATTCCATATATTTATTATGTAAACTGTTTTATGAAAATTGGCTTTCTACATACAATATGAGTAAAATGAGGGCTTCATGATGAGTTTAAAGGCAATAAGGCGCAGATCTGAGCGTGGTATCAATCTAATATTAGGTATTGAAGGTAATTATACGACATTTGCTTATGATGAGTTTTGCAAAGTTTTAGCAATGGCAGTTTGTATTATATTTCTGACAAACATCAAATTGGGTTGTTATCCATTAATCTAACTACAATGAATGATTATCTGCAATTGCTGCGGCATTACTTTAACCAGGAACCAATAAACAGATTAGAAAAGAATGAAAACGTATTGAAGCAATTATAATGAAAATTTTCATTTTGTCTCAAAACTAAAAGAATACTTTTCGATTGAGACAGGAATTTGTTCAGTTTGTGCAACTGCCTAGAATATATATTATGTCTACCTGAAAAAATATTTAAAAGTCAGGATCCGGTTTCCTGACTTCCCTTTTTATTTTACCTCCAGTTATACAAGGCTTGCTGCTCTCTGATTTGATCATCACGTTTTTCCCGGAACTTTCTCATTTTATCTTCAAGCATTTCAATCGGCAGCTTTTCTTGCTGGAATAATTCATATTTTCGATGTAAGAACAGTTCTTTGTCTTTGTAAATCCAATCGCTGAATTCTTTTATGGTTTTTCTGCCGCTCACATAAACTCTATAATGCTTGCTGCTGTATTGTTTAAGTACTGGATGAAATCCTTTTTTATCTAACAAGTCACATAGAGTATTCATAAAGCTAAATGATCCGCCAACGAAGTTAATAAAATATCCTTTATAATTAATATTGCCGTCACCATCAAAATAACCCCTCATAAAGTGGCTTAAATACTCATCCGGAACTGCAGGAAATTCAACTTCAATGGATTTATTAGAGGTGATCCCAAAAATATTAATAAGATCTTCTTTTAAGACTTTGCTGTTCAAATTCAAGCTGTAAACCCCGGTAATTTTATTTTGGTATAAAACCTGGTTTGATCCCATTTCATCTCTAATTTTTTCAAGGATGTATTTTTCTTTCTGTGCGAAGCTGACCGTTTGCTGTGAACTGGCAATAAAACCATCGGCGATGAAAAACCCTAATATGTAAGCCATATTGTTGGACCAGACTTTGAAATAATGCTCATTGAGCTGATATTTTCTTTTCCAATCACCAAAAGGCCTCTTTGGGACATTATTTTCAGTCAGAACTAATCTGACATACCTTGGAGAGACATTTGCAGCTTCTGCGATCTCAGTGGTCCCCTTCCCTTCAAGATATAGCTTGATCATATCTTCAATTTCCATCGTTCTTTTTCTCTTGCCGTTTTTCATGGTTTGCTCCGCCTCTCTCATTAGAAATTATTTACATATTTTATTATAAGAACAAACGTTCTATGATGCAAGAAGGAGCACTTCATAAAGAAAAATGGCGTATAAAGAAAAAAGAACCGATTTTTAATCGGTTCTTTTAACCTTCCAGAATCAATCCCTCTGGTCCTCGAACATAGCATAGCTTGCAGCTGTCCTCAAATTGCTGAATTTCACTGAATCTGCCGGAGAATTAGCTCAACTATTCATTGAAGTCATTAACTGGAAGAAGTATTCAGGTTTATGAGTCTTATTCAGGTTATACCATGAATGTAATGTGTCTGGTGCTATTACATCTAATACTTTCAATACTTCCATCGTAAATTCCAGAGGCGCAACCCCTGATGCAGTAACTAAATTCTCATCAGATACCGCAGGTACCATCTCATAATATTTTTCTCCTTTATAATTAGGGCAGACCATTTTCATATACTCTAGGTCATTGCTTGTGTGTTTTATAGAATCTAAGTAACCCATATTCGCTAGAGCCTCAGTTGCACCGCAAATCGCAGCAACAATAGTACCGAGCTCTAAAGCTTCGCCAATCCTCTTCATGATTGGCTGATGAATAGCTTCTCCCCAAGTGGTCCCTCCAGGCAGAATTAAAAGATCTTTACTCTCTAGATTACACTCATCAAGTGAAATATCTGGTTCTATGCTCAGCCCCCCCATCGTACTGATATTTTCTTTATTAGCTCCTACTGTAACTACTTGTAAAGGTACTGCATCTTTTTTGAAATATCTTCCTGTGTTTAGTTCTGCAATTAAATATCCATATTCCCAGTCTGACATTGTGTTAAATACGTATAGATAAACGTTTTTTGTTGGCATTCAATAACACTTCCAATCACAATTTATATAATAATTATAAAAAAACTTCCCTGACAGCTAACGTCAGGGAAGTTTTTATACTTGATGAAATTTTATTAATTCAGAGAGAACTTCAATCATTCTTTTCTTTAGACTTATTGGCTCGATAATTTGAATAGATTTACCGTACGGTAAAAGTAAAGAAGGTACATATGCATGTATTAGATCTTTTTCAAGAAGAAAAACTGCTTGATTGGAATTTTGTTCATGTAAATAATGTCCTAAAAACCAATGCTGGCAAACATCATTCAGCGTACTTTCATTTCCTTTAATAACTAAAGTAGTAATCCCTTCCTTATCTTCTATAGCTGGAAGGAGATTTTTCATAAAAAAGTCACGTGCTGAAAAATTTTCTGGCCGGTTAAACTTATTTTCGGTCAGCATTAGATTTTCCATTCGATCTACTTTAAAGCTGCGGATATCATTCCTAAGATGACAAAATCCAATCACATACCACTTATTATTCCAATAGATAATTCTGTACGGGTCGACCAATCTATCATTCAATTGCTTTTCTCCACTTTTGTGGTAAAGAATTTTTACTGAGTACCCGTCAGCTACAGCCTGCTCCAAGTCCCTCAAAAAAGGTTTCGCAGAGAGTGAACTTAATCGATTTATTACTTCAAGACTGGCTAAATGCTGGGTTATCTTTGTTTCCTGTTCTTGATTAGAGTATTTACTTAATTTTGAAATGGCCCTGTTTAGTGCTTCTCCTCCATAATAACCCGCTTCTTCTGCAAAAACAGCAGCGTGATATAGTGAGGTTTGTTCTTCAAAATCAAAAAAAAGAGGAGCTTCAATAAAATTGTTCATTAAAGTGTATCCACCGTTATGGCCTGGTTCCGAAATGATAGGGACGCCGCTTGTTGAAATTGTATCTATATAACGATACACCGTTCTTATGTTCATCTCTAACTTTTCTGAAATTTGTTTTGCCGTAATTTTTTCACCTGATTGAAGCATCCATAGAATGGCTAACATATTGTCAATTTTAGGAATATCATTTACCTCTCTTTCCGATAACTCTATATACAATGAGGCCCTAGAGGTTCTTTTTAGCTTAAGAATCGTACCTTTTCATTATTTGATTTCCTCCGCAAGCTCCAGAATCATTCCCTCTGGGCCGCGGACATAGCACAGTTTGTAGCTTTCTTCATATTGCTGAATCTCACTGAAAAGTTCTGTTCCCCTCTTTTTTAAATTGGAGACGATTGTTTCAATATCTTCTACAGTCAGGCAAATATGGCGAAAACCAAGGGTATTGGCATAGGCCTGCTGAATCTCTGTTTCATCTGCGGGAGAAATGTATTTCACGAGCTCGATCCATGACTGGCCTTCTGCAGCACGCAATGCCATACAGGCTGTTCTTACTCCTTTAAGCCCCACGACACCATCAAGCCATTCTCCTTCTGCTTCCCATTCCGCCGTAACTTCAAATCCTAGATCGGCAAAGAATTCTTTTGCTGCCGAAAGATCGTTGACGTTAATGCTTACGTGATCTATTCTGCGGATCGTCATTTGATCAGCTCCTATATTAAGTTTTTTCGGAAGGGTTCTAGAGGATTTCAATATACCCCTCTGTTCCGTTCACTCTAATTCTCTGTCCGTCTTTAATTAGTTTTACGGCATTTTCTACGCCGACAACTGCAGGCAAGCCATATTCACGGGCGATAACAGCGCCATGGGTCATCAATCCTCCAACTTCTGTGACAAGGCCCTTTATGGATACAAACAGCGCTGTCCAGCTGGGATCAGTAAATGCTGTAACTAATATATCGCCTTCTTGCAGATCAGCTTCTTCCATCTTTAAAATAACGCGCGCCCTCCCTTCTATGACCCCTGAAGAAACAGGCAAACCTGGAAGTGCTTCGGGGGGGAGGTTTTCTCGTTTATACTTTCCTGCAGGTGTTTCTCCATCAGATGTTATTACTCGCGGAGGAGTCAGTCTTTCAAATAGTTTGTACTCTTCTTTTCGGGTATGAATCGCTTGGCTGTCAGTTTCTTTCGTCAGCACCGCATTCTGAAGTTCTTCAAAAGAGAGATAGTATATATCCTCTTTCTCAAGAAGGATTCCCGCTTGCACAAGCTCTTCAGCTTCCTTCAGCAGCGCCTGCTTATAAACGAAATAGCGCTGAATCATCCCGTATTTCGGATATTCACGATATCCAATGAAATTCCGGACAGTATCAATCATTTGCTTCGTTTCTGCTGCTTTTTGGTCCCCATCAGGCAGCTGTTTCAGCGAGCTTATGAGATCTTGTTCCTTTTGAAATGCAGCACGCTTCCCCTGCTCAAATTTCAGGTTGCTGGCATGCTGTTGAAAGTTTTCGATGTGGCTAAGAAGGACAGGGATTAGTGTGGAGGGTTTTTCAATCCACCGGGTTTTCGTCATATCAATCTCTCCGGCACAGCGCATTCCGTATTTGTCCAGAAAAGCTGTAATAGCTTCTTTGGCTTGCTGTCCGCCGTGAACCTTATCTAGTTCATCCAGGAAGCGATCTTCTTTTACTTGCTGTAAATAATGGATGACTTCAGGATAAGGGCGGATCGCATCTGCTGCATCCAATAGGGCTAAGCCCATTTCGGACGTAATATTGTTTGGTACCGATTGTGTAAGGACATCTGCTGCATTTTTCTCACCCAGCCACTCATACATTTTTTCATTAATCCATAAGGAGGCATTGATGGCTGCCATAAACACAGCTGAGCTTTGCGGATCAAATAAAATTCTCCTTAATTCCTGAATATCCTCCAGAATAAAGTCAAATAAATCTGTTCCTGACTTGCTTGCGATAGTTTGTTTTAGTTCTTCTATGGACAATTGATTGCGCTTGATCAATTCTGGAACGATTGCCGGGCTGAAATCGGCAGCCGGGGGCATTTCATTATTATTTTTGGAGGATTGTTCCTGAGAAGATTCTGTTAAATCATCGGGTTCAATAAGGCTCAATAGGGCATCTTTCAAAAGTGGATCGTGCTGTCCCATCATCTTTAGTAAAGCATTTCGGCTGTCAGGAGAAGCAAGCTGGCGGGCAATATCGACAAAAAGCCTTCCCCCGGCTATCCGCATGGGTGCAGAAGTCGTAAGCAGAAAAAAAGACAGTCCAAGAGGTTTCATGGCATCTGTCATCATTTGCTGATGGCCGACAGATAAGTAAACGTGCTTCCCCTGATCAGGATGCTCTGGTATAGGAAATAAAGTTGTGATGGGCCTGCTTTGAACAATGTAAAAGGTATCTTCTGCAAGGCACCATTCAATATCCTGCGGAGATTCAAAATAACCTTGTATTTGTTTTCCAATTTTCCCAAGTTCTAATATTTGCTGATCAGTCAGGACTTGGGCCTTTTGCTGACCTGAAGGAATTTCTCTTGTTTCTGTTCCTCCATTTTTCTTGTCATAAATGGCTGATTTCTTATCTGCTATATTTTTTTCAACAATATCCCCTTCTTTTATCTTATAGCAATCAGGCGTTACAAGCCCCGAGACAATCGCTTCCCCTAATCCATAACTGGCGTTAATGGAAAACAGTTTCCTATTAGACGATATGGGATCAGCCGTAAACAAAACACCTGATGCTTCCGGGAAAACCATTCTCTGTATAATGACAGACAAATACACCTGGCTATGGTCAAACCCGTTCTGTATACGGTATGTTACGGCACGGTCAGTAAACAAAGAAGCCCAGCATTTGCTGATATGCTTTAGGATCGCTTCTTTCCCGGTAATATTTAAATACGTATCTTGCTGCCCTGCAAACGAAGCGTGCGGCAAATCTTCAGCTGTAGCACTGGAACGCACAGCGTAACTTTGATTCTGGCCATACCTGGAGAGATAATGAGTCACTTCATTCATAACATCCGATGGGATTTCAGCTTCCAAAATGATTTCTCTTATCATCCGGCTAGTTTCAGTGATTTGTTCTCGATCATCTGCTTTTAGCATGCTGAGACGGTTCAATAAGGAATCAAAAACTTCATTATTTCTGGTGGCTTTTTGATAACCCGCAGTTGAGACACAAAATCCATCTGGCACATGTATTCCAGGAATTTTGGATAATTCCCCTAAATTCATACCTTTTCCGCCTACAAGCAAAAGCTGTGTTTTGTTCATTTCTTCAAACCCGAGAACAAGTGAACTCATTCGAGCATCTCCCCTAATCAGTAAAGTCCTACTGATTTTAACAGCTGAAAATGTGAATAAACAGACTGCAATCTCCATTTTTTGTATGATATAATTAAAGTAGGAAGAATATAAGTTTCTCATCATTAACCACTGTTGAAATGGCTCACCTTCTTTTTTGGGGTTTAGCCCAAATAAGGTGAAATACTCCAAACCAATGATCTTCGGCTTTCTTAATCTCCAGTGGAGAACGGCTGATAATTTCTTTAAAATTTCGATTTTGATGGCAGCCAACCGCTCTTACAGCGAAAGGGTCCAGTGTTCTTTGCAGTATTGAAAAGAAAGGATTTGAACTGATTCCATGCTCTAAAAGCAGGATGCTGCCATTCGGTTTGCACCACTTGGCCCAACTTTCCAATGTTTCTTTTGGATTTGGATACCCGCACAAAGAGAGAGTGGAAACAATCGTATCAAATTGATCTTCTTCAAACTTTAGTTGATTGATATCACTTTCGATTAATTCAACAGGCAGAGAGTATTGTTCATCTGCGTCCTTCGCTTTTTCTAACATTTTAGGACTGAAATCTACTCCTATTATTTTTTTTATAGCTTCCTGTCGATAATAGGGATAATTTCCACCTGCTCCGATTGCTGCTTCCAGAACGGCGCCATGAGCCTCCTCTAACAGTGCTTTTCTCCACTTTCCCTGGTATTGCTTTTCCCGTATCCGATCATAGGTATCAGCTTGCTTATTAAACTTTTTGATCAGCTTATGATGATTCACTTTCAATTCCCCCTGGCTTATATAAAATGAACTCTAAATGTAAACGGTTCACAAAACTAGAAGGCTTCATTCAGCGGTACTGAGTGTTGAAAAAGACTGCAAATCCTTTAGCTTCAAGTATGATTTTCCCTTTGCGAAAGAATGGCCTGTTCAGGTGGCTGCTCTCACTGATGAAGGTTTTCATTAATAAGCTGAAAGACCCATTTCAGTTTTTCCTTTGGTACCTTTCCATATTGATCTCCTATGCTCACTTCATAAGAACAGGAATGTTCTCCTGTTTCTGCTAAGTATCCAGTTAAACCAACTCCGGTCTCTCTAT
Source organism: Metabacillus kandeliae (assembly GCF_021166585.1). GTDB lineage: Bacteria > Bacillota > Bacilli > Bacillales > Bacillaceae > Metabacillus_B > Metabacillus_B kandeliae. The sequence continues at coordinate 1,027,566 of NZ_JAJOZE010000001.1, read as the reverse complement.
AAATCTCTGTCAGAATGGGCTCAAGCTGTTTTTTAGAAAGCTGAAAATGGACATGAAACATATTGGACACCGGAATTACCGGAATCGTGGCTGCCGCTGAGCATTGGTTATAGAGTTCTGCTAATTCAACCGCATCTTGATAATACTGCTCCATCCTATCTTTTCTTTTTTCGAAGTAATAATCTGAGCTGATAATATATGGGTAAAGACTGATGAGATCGCCTCCATGGCGCCTTTTCCAAACCTTTGATTTTTCAATAAAGGAATGATCACCGGCCAGTACGGCACCCGCAATTCCTCCAAGGCCTTTATAAAAAGAGACATATACACTATCAAATAGACGGCAAATTTCTTCTGCTGTCCGGCGATAAAAGGGGAGGATTTCAAAAAGCCTTGCACCATCTAAGTGGAGTTTTATTCCTTTTTTTCTGCAATAAGAAGAAATAGCCTCTATTGTTTCATAAGGCGGCAGCTGTCCGCCTATCTCCCGCTGCGGCAACTCAAGCAGCAAACAGGCTACGTGATCAGGGAGTGTCATGACGTCCTCTAACTCAATTAATCGATCCTTATCCGCCAGTAATAGGGAATGAATGTGATGAAGCTCTTTCAGACCTTCCTCCTCATGAATTTCCAAATGACATAATGGATGGTATGCGACGGTTTTTTCCCCTTTTTGATCACACCATATTCTAAGAGCAATTTGCTGGGCCATTGTCCCACTTGGAAAAAATACAGCGGATTCCTTGCCTAAATAGGTTGAAAGCTTATTTTGAAATTCTTCTATCACTTTACCTTGACCATACTTATCGCTTTCAAGCTTAGGATCAATTGTTTGAAACGCTTTCAATAAAGTTTGAATGTCTCTTTTCCCATGTCCGGTAAGCTGATATTTCGTTTCATGAAAAGAATTTAATAATGTACTCATGTGTGCTCCCCCCTTTGTATTCTTATTTCTAACTATATCATTTTTATTTGAATAGGGATTTTCCAAATTCCTTCCTGTTGCTGGCATGCGATAAAATAGTAAAAAGCAGCCTGAACATCAGACTGCTTTTTACAAAAATCGTATATAGCCGATACTTTTAGAAAAGTTAAGCGGGATATCCGCCAGTTGGAGGAGGCCAGGAGCTAAATAATCTGCGAAGAACTACAATTTCTCCTAAATGATAGGAATTGTGAGAGGCAATGTTGCGTAAGAGGCCGCCAGGGGTTTCACCCGGAAAATTCTCTAAGGGTTTGTCCAATTGTACTGTTTGAGCCATCGTAATTGCCAGTTCAATCCCCTGAAGAAAAGAATCAATCGTCCTTTGCCATTCTTCTTCACTGCCTGGTCCTGCTTCTTCCGGCCAGCTTTCACTTACATGGGCTGGAGGTTTCGGTTTTTTACCTTCAGCCATCAATAAGAGAAAATCCTGCCAGTAAATCATATGTTTGACTAATTGAAAAATGGAATAAGGCAATTCGCTTTTGCTTTTACCAGCAAGCTCTGCATTGATATCCATCAATGCATTCTTGATGGGAAGATGTCCTCGTTCGCCTTTTAATGATTTGACTAATGCGTCACTAAACGCTTTATTTGATTGCTCCAACATGTATACCCCTATTCTGATCTTGTATGATTGATGCGTAAAAAAATAATTGTTCTTTTTATAAGCTTTGTCCTCAAGCGGTTCCCTGGATCCGATCATTTTCAAATAAAATTTATTTGATAGTGAGTCCGAAATTTTTCTCCCTCGCCAAGTTTTTGAATACCTAGCTTTTCATTTAAATTCCCTGTTGCTTCTATGGTATCCGCTATGCCATACCATGGCTCGATACACACAAACGGAGCGATTGTTCCCTTATCTTCCATATACCTGGACCAAATTCCGACAAAAGGGAAATTCTCCATCAATACCTTTACACCATGCCCCGATTTCGCAGAAGTTAAGGAAACCGCGTCAATATGACTGTAAACAAGGGCATCATTTTTAAATAATGATCCATCAAGCAGAAAAGAAGGCAGCTCGCTGGTTTGGCCTTTTTCACGAATGAGCGAATCTTGCAGCTCATATTCGGTCACCATATGATTCTTCTTTGAGGTAAAGTCCACTCGATAGTCACTGACATGTTCATCATGTAACAATGGGACCCTGAACGCCGGATGCGCACCAATGGAAAAAAACATGTCCCCCTTGTCATCATTAAGAATTTCCCACTTTACTGTAAGGGAAGCTCCGGATAGTTCATAATGGATGACCGCTTTAAATTTCTGCGGATATATTTGTTTAAATTTACCTGCAGATTCTAGAACGAAGGCCGCTTCTGTATTTGACCTCTTGTCCAAGATAAAATCCTGGTCCCTCAAAAAGCCATGCTGCGGCATCTCGTATGTGCTTCCATCCAGCTTATACTGATCATCCTTTAACCTTCCAACGATCGGAAATAACACTGGTGAAACCCGCCCCCAGTAAGCACTGTCTCCTGTCCACATATAGTCCAGTCCGGTTTTCTTATGCTTCACTTCCCGGACTTCTGCTCCCTTTGCAGCAATTTTTACTTGAAGCCATTCATTTTCAATGACAGTCAGCATCTGTATTCCTCATTTCTTAAACAAATTAAAGTAATCCTCGAAAAGTCTTTCCATTTTACAAAAAGTATCCAAACTTCCTACACTATCATAAATTTTTTTGAGTCCTCAGGCGATTATTTTGCTTGGCTTTTTTCATAATCAGCTTTCCGCTTAACAGAAGAAAAAAGATGACCTCCGTGCAAACAGAATTTTCTCATGATAATGCTATTTAGGCGGTTTACTTAGCTCTTTCCATACTACTTTGCCGCAAGGACGGGTAAATATTTATTCCCATCTATCATTTCTGTTTTCAGCGTTATTCAGCCAATAATCCATCTTTCTTCCATCTTTTTAAGTCCTATTAAAGAATCTTGTTATCAACGATCCGCCAGCTTCAGAAACCCGGCAAAATGCAAAGTCCAGGAAGCCCTTTTCATCCGAAAGAGAGAACGATATAACCATCCATGTTAACGGGAAGAGATGGGAAGTGTAAATTGCAAAACAAAAGCTGCTGAACAGATCAGCAGCTTTTTTGTTTGCTTTAAGGCAGCCGGAACAGCCACAGCACAGTTTTTACCTTGGGGTCATCTACTCCAAAATCACTATCATTGATAATGGCCAGCTTTTTGCTGTCCACAAGTGTTATTCCTTCAATTTTTTCATAAGGAAACCCAAACTTTAAAGGATCTAAAACTTCTTTTTTGGAAGCGGCAGTGATGCCCGCTCCTTTTAATCCCTCAGGCTTCAGCTGTTCAAGCGTTTTACCATTGTACTCTTCTTTGCCTAATACATTGGTGGCTTCTTTTAAGCTGACTTTGTAAATCTTTTTTAATTTAGCTTTTTTTCCTGCTTCTGAATCTCTTTCGTCAACCAGGAGAGTCTTTTCATCCATCGCAATTAAGTCTGATACTCCGATATCTTTTTGATCAGTATCCAGTGCTTTCCCGTCTTCCCCTGTATACACATACTCTGCCGCAACCTTAGCTGTGTTTAAATCTATTTTCAGCAGACGGCCAATTCTTGAATCTTCATCAGGGTTTTTCAGAGCACTTTGCGTAATGGTGAATAAATAACGGCCGTCAGGTGTAATACTGACTCCTTCAAATCCTCTGTTATCCATTCTTTTGGTTAAAACAGCTGGAAGCGTTCCCTTTACAGGGATCAGGGATGCTTTCTTAAATTCTTTTTCTGTCCCAGCCGGCACAAGGCGCTGCAGAATGGTTCCATCTTTTTTAACCTGCAAAAGGCTTGGCCGGTATTCATCACTTATCCAAAAGGTTTTGTCTTTAGAATTATAGGCAATACCTTCTGTATCAAGCCCATAGGGATCATAAGAGATGACTTTCTCTCCTTTTTCATCATAAGGGGCTTTGTCATACTCTTTAAAATTCGGCAACCCGGTAATGAATGCTGTTCCTGTAACAGAGTCTTTCCCCTTCGGCAGCTTTAATTTAATTTCTTCCAGAATGTTGATCTTTTTATTAGAAACTTTGATCTTGTAAATAGTCGGGGTGTAATCCGGAAGAAGAAAAGTTCGCCGTTCTTCGTTATTTACCGTTACTTTTCCATTTGGCCCTCTGTCGCCGGAGGAATAAAAAATATTCTCCGGGTCGCCAGGTATATGAACCAATGAGGAGCCCATCGCACCCAGTATATTTTTTGAAAGTTTCGGCGGATCTGTTAATGTATATTTTTCGATCAGTTCAGCACCGCCAGCTGATGATCCGCTCCCATCCTTCTTTTTTTCCTGCTGCTGGCTGCTTTTCCCGCATCCCGCTGCAGCAAGCAGGATGATGGCAATGGCGATAAAAGCGATATACATTTTGTTTTTCATCTAAGCACCCTCCAAATTTAAAAGTTCACTCTTCTTATCATGAACAATCTCATTTGATTTATGAGAGATTTGGCATAAAAGTGGCCAAGCTTCATTTTCTTTTTCTTATTATTGAATTGAATGATTGGGGTATGCTAGAATTCTTAACATGTTGATTTTTTATGACTGCAGAAGCAGTCATTATTTTTTGGTCTTTATATGTGAATTTTTCACAATGATATTCTTTCACAGGAGTGGTTTTCTTGCAGCAAGATACACTAAAAAAGGAAATAGGATTTTTAGCAGCATTAACAACGGTAATAGGAACCGTTATAGGAGCGGGTGTCTTCTTCAAGCCGACTGCTGTGTATGGTTTTACAGGTTCCGCAAGCCTTGGTCTTCTTGCTTGGCTGATTGGGGGTGTGCTGACAATCTGTGCGGGCTTAACAGCTGCTGAACTGTCTGCCGCCATCCCGGAGACTGGCGGTATGATGGCTTATCTGAAAAGAACATATGGCAATTTAACAGCTTTTCTACTCGGCTGGGCACAGACGGTCATTTATTTTCCTGCGAATATTGCAGCTCTTTCCATTATCTTTGGCACTCAGACAGTCAGCCTCTTTGGACTTTCGGCCAACGAAAACCACACTGTCATAGTTTGGGTTGCCATCGGCACAGCTTTGTTTTTAACCTTGATGAATTTTCTCGGAGCAAAGGCTGCAGGCACTATTCAAACAGCAGCAACTGTCTGCAAGCTTGTCCCGTTGGTGCTGATCATTATTTTTGGCTTGCTTCATAAAGGAGAGGTTCCATTTCAGCTCTTTCCTGTAGAAGCGGGAGCTGACAAAGGTTTTTTGTCTGCACTGGGGTCAGGTCTTTTAGCAACTATGTTTGCTTATGACGGGTGGATCCTTGTCGGCAATATTGCCGGCGAGATGAAAAATCCGAAAAAAGATTTGCCAAAAGCCATTATTCTTGGCTTATCAGCTGTCATGGCCATCTATCTACTGATTAATGTAGCCTTGTTAACGGTCATGTCGGCCTCTTCCCTTGCCGGAACAGATACACCGGCCTATGAAGCTGCACAGATCATTTTCGGCACATTCGGCGGCAAGCTTGTCAGCATTGGAATTCTGATTTCCGTATTTGGATCGATTAACGGCTACGTGATGACCGGCATGAGAATTCCTTATGCGATGGCAAAAGAAAATAAGCTTCCATTCAGCAGCTGGTTTGGAAAACTGTCAGCTAAAAGCAAAGTTCCATATCATTCCGGTCTTTTTATTCTTTTCATTGCGATGATCATGATGATGATCGGCGGGTTTAACACACTGACAGACATGCTTGTTTTCGTTATCTGGATCTTTTACACAATGACTTTTGCGGCCGTGCTCATTTTGAGAAAAAGAGAACCAAATCTGCAGCGGCCGTATAGGGTGCCGCTGTATCCGGTGCTCCCGCTTATTTCTATCCTCGGCGGACTGTTTATTGTCGTGAATACCCTTCTGACCCAAACTATTTTGGCTTTATGGGGAATCGGCATCACAGCACTTGGTCTGCCGGTTTACTTTTTTATGAGAAAACAGCATAAAAACAGTTAAAAAAAGGAACAGAGGCGCATTGCTTCTGTTCCTTTTCCTTATTGGTCCATATGCGGAAGAAGAATGATAAATTCCGTTCCGGCACCCATGGCACTGTTTACTTCTATGCTGCCGCCAAACGAACGGATTATTTGATAGCTGACCATCATTCCGAGTCCTGTGCCGCTTTCCTTTAAGGAATAAAAAGGTGACCCAAGCCGCGCCATTTGGCTTTCTGTCATCCCTATCCCTTGATCTTTAATAGTGATTCTGACATACCCATTTTCAGCGGTGCATCCCGCAGAAACGGTTCCGCCATTTTCCATGGACTCTGCAGCGTTTTTCAAAATATTAATCAGCGACTGATTCAATTGCTGAGAATTGGCATGTATCCAGCAGTTATCCTCAATTGACATTTTTATTTCTGCGTTAAAGGAGAAAGAGTAATTTTGGATAATATTCACTGCCCGCTTTAGCTGCAGACCTGCATCCACTCTTTGCCTGTTATCTGCTGATGGTTTACCAAACAATAAAAAGTCATGAATGATTTCATTGGCCCGATCCAGCTCTTCGATGGATATTTGAACGTATTTCTTTTTATCATCAGGCAGATCAGGATCGTTTAAAAGCTGCAGAAAGCCGCGTGTGACCTGCATCGGATTTCTAATTTCATGAGCGAAAACACTTGCCAGCTCACTGATGACCCGCAGTTTTTCAGCGTTTTGCATCTCTTTTCTAAGCTGGTGATTTTCTCTGATCTTTTCAACGAGCATAATGAAACAAAAAGCAACGGCCGTGACAAAAAGAAGGAAGATTAATTGGATTTTGATATTTTCAGCGCTGAACCCACTTAAAAGTCCAACAATGATAAGGCCGAGCAAACAATAATAGAAAGAAAGACTGGAAGAGATGAAAACTTTTTTTGCCCGTGCTGCCTTTAAAAAGGTTTTTTGATAGTACCAGATGATCGGAAGGGTCAGCACTAAAACCAGCACAGTACTATATAAACCAGCACTGATTCCGGAAGTAAGCCGGTATAGAATAATGAAGGCCGACAGAAAAATACTGGGCCAAAATCCGCCATACAAGCTTCCGAATAATAAGGGAAGTATTCTTAAATCCAAACGGGCGTGATCTCCAAAGCTTATCGGAAAAGCCATGCAGAGCAGAATGGATACTCCCCATAACAGGGTCATGAACAATGTTCTTCTTTTTTCGCTCTCTACTTTTTCGATAACTAACGTAAAATAGCTGAATATGGGGATCACCATAATCGCCAGCTGCAGCAAAAAGTCTTTTAATATGCTCATTCTCCGGTACCTCTTTCAAATCTATGTATCTTTATGCAGTTATAATTTAGCTTATTTTATCATACTTCCGCTCTTTTAAATGAAAAAAGCAGAATGATGTCTGATTCACAATCATTCTGCTTTTAAAAGGTTTGTTTCATTTATAAGGTTTGTTTCAATGGTACATAAAGCGCATCATTGCATGTGCGGCAAGGCGGCTCGTCATATCCCGAAAATCCTTTGATGGATCTATTTCGACAATATCCATCGCGATTACTTTTTTAAAATTTGCAGCAGCACTGATTGCTGCTAACAGCTCCCTGCTTGTCAGCCCCCCTGGACCGATTGCCGGGCAGCCAGGTGCATACGCCTGGTCTACTGCATCCATATCAAGAGAAAGATAGACAGCATCTGTCTCTTTCGACAGTCTGCGGCACTCATTTTCAATAATGGCGACAATTCCGTCATGTTCCACATCTGCCATTGAGTAAACCTTGATTCCCTGTTCTTTCGTATATTCGTGATAGTGAAAAGCATTTGAAAAATCCCTGATTCCGATCTGCACAAGATGGCTGCCTTTCAAATGATGGCTTTCCATTAGGCTTCGAAATGGCGTGCCATTCGTTCTTCCCCCGTCTTCCAGGTTCCTGACATCGTGGTGTGCGTCAAACTGAATCACCCCTATGCTTCCGAACTGTTCATGGAACGCTTTAATGGATGGAAAGCTGACTCCGTGGTCGCCTCCAAGCAAAATGTATTTTTCACACGCTTTTACTTCAAGCATCTGCTTGACGCTGATATAAAGTCTATTCAACGATTCATCGGAATCAGCCGGATGAGTCAGAACATCTCCAAAATCAATAATGGAATGGTCTTTGTAATCTGTATTTCTTTCACCGGAATAAGTAGAATAAGCGCCAAGTGCCGCCCTTATTCTCGCCGGCGCCTCTGCAGCCTGTGACAAAGAAATAGACGATTTCGAAAAAGGCAGTCCAATGATGGCTGTTTGCCCCCTGCTCCCGGGTACATAAGCTGAAATGGTTTCTGTCACCTTTGTTACATACTGATCCTTAAAAACGGCCGGCTTTCCCGGCCTCAGGTAGCGAAAATGTTCCATACGGCACTCTCTCCCAGCGTTTGATACCTTTAATAAATACACTATTTGCATGGTTAACGCCAAAATGATATGGAAGGTATTGATAGTTCGGTATATCCCATATTACAAAGTCTGCCTGCCTGGAGATCTCAAGCACACCAGCCCGAGAGCCAAGGCCGATCGCATGGGCCGCATTAACGGTTACGGCATTCCAAATTTCTTCCGCTGACATTTTGAGCTTCAGGGCAGCAAGCGACATAATCATCTGAAGGTTCTCCGTTACACAGCTGCCAGGGTTAAAATCCGTAGCAAGTGCAACAGCGGCTCCTGCATCGATCATTTCGCGCGCTTTTGCATACTGCTCCTTTCCTAAATAAAACGTTGTGCCAGGAAGGAGTACGGCAACCGTGCCGCTTTCGGCAAGCGCTGCTATTCCTTCATCAGAAGCAGCCACAAGGTGATCAGCGCTTTCTGCACCAAGACTGACAGCAAGCTCAAGACCTCCGAGCGGGTCAATTTCATCGGCATGGATTTTTAAACCTAATCCAATTTCCCTTGCTGCTGTTAGGAACCGTTTTGACTGCTCAATAGTAAAGACTCCTGTTTCACAGAAAATATCAGCAAACTGGGCAAGGTTCTCTCTTTTTATTTCCTCCAGAAGCCCTGTCATTTCTTCCAGAAACTCATCACTGTGCTCTTTGAAGGATGGCGGAATGGCATGGGGCCCTAAAAAAGTGGAAATCAGTCTGACAGGGTATGTTTCGCTCAATTTTTTTACCGCTGCAAGCTGCTTCAGTTCTGTTTCCCGCTCCAGCCCATAGCCGCTTTTCGCCTCAAGTGCTGTTACCCCATAGGAAATCATTCTTTCTAAATGAAAGGCAGCCTTTTCAGCTAATTCTTCCTCGCTTGCCTTCCTTGTTGCATGAACAGTGGAGAGAATGCCGCCTCCTTTAGACAAAATGTCCAAGTAAGAAACCCCTGCCTGTTTCAGGGCCAGTTCATCTTCCCTGCTTCCGCCGAATACAAGATGAGTGTGCGGATCAACAAGGCCGGGAGACACCGTTTTTCCTTCAGCATCATAATATTCTGCTGCATCAATGCTCTTGATTTCCGACTGATGGCCAATCCAGACAAGCATGCCTTCACTGACCGCAATCGCTGCCTCTTTCATCACCTTCAGCTGTTTCATTTCCTGGCCTTTTAATGGCTTCTGCGACGCTTTCGGCAATATCAATTGCCCGATATTGTGTACAAGAAGATCCGCTTTCAATTTAATTCCCCCCATTCTTTAGCATCGGGATGTCAACGCCTTTTTCAGACGCTGTTTCCATGGCGGTTAGATATCCTGCATCAGCATGCCGCACAATCCCCATTCCCGGGTCTGTCGTTAAAACGCGCTGCAGTCTTTCTTCTGCAAGCTTTGAGCCGTCAGCAACGGCCACCATTCCGGCATGCAGGGAATACCCCATGCCAACGCCGCCTCCATGATGAACAGAAATCCAGGAGCCGCCTGCTGCCGTATTGACTAAGGCATTCAATATTGCCCAGTCGCCAACAGCATCACTGCCGTCTTTCATCGCTTCTGTTTCCCTGTTCGGCGAAGCAACAGAGCCGCAGTCCAAATGATCTCTTCCAATTACAATCGGCGCTTTCAGCTCCCCGCTCCTCACCAGATCGTTAATCGCAAGCCCCATTTTTACTCTTTCCCCATAGCCGAGCCAGCAAATGCGGGAAGGCAGTCCTTGAAAAGCTACTTTTTTCTGCGCCAGGCTGATCCAGCGCTGCAGCGGTTCATTTTCAGGGAAAAGCTCCTGAATTAAAGCATCTGTCCGGTAAATGTCCTCTGGATCCCCAGACAAAGCGGCCCAGCGGAACGGCCCTTTGCCTTCGCAAAAAAGCGGTCTGATATACGCCGGTACAAAGCCTGGAAAGCTGAATGCAGCTTCTACTCCTTCATCCGCAGCCGCCTGGCGAATATTGTTGCCGTAATCAAAAACAACAGATCCCCTCTTCTGAAATTCGAGCATCGCCTCTACATGCTTTGCCATTGAGGAGGCAGCGCGCTTCATATAAGCGGCAGAATCTTTTTCCCTCAGTGCATTTGCCTCTTGCAGTGTCATCCTTTCAGGAATATAGCCATTCAGAGGGTCATGTGCTGATGTCTGGTCAGTAACGATATCAATTGCTATCTGGCGCTTTAATAGTTCATGATGAATTTCTGCCGCATTTCCGAGAAGGCCGATCGACAATGGTTCTCCTTTTTGCTTCGCCTCAGCTGCCCACTTCAGGGCTTCATCAAGCTGATCTGTTTTTTTATCACAGTACTTCGTTTTCAGGCGTTTATCAATTCTCTCAGCATCAACATCAACTGCGATGCATACTCCGCCGTTCATTGTCACAGCAAGCGGCTGTGCTCCGCCCATGCCGCCTAGGCCTGCAGTGAGGGTAATGGTTCCTGTCAATGAACCGCCAAAATGCTGGCGGGCCACCTCTGCAAAGGTTTCATATGTTCCCTGCAGAATTCCCTGTGTCCCAATATAAATCCAGCTCCCTGCTGTCATCTGCCCGTACATCATCAGCCCTTTTTGATCAAGCTCGCGGAAATGCTCCCAGTTGGCCCATTTTGGCACAAGAACAGAATTGGACAGGAGAACTCTGGGAGCAGCAGCATGAGTTTTAAAAACGGCAACAGGCTTTCCTGATTGAACCAGCATGGTTTCATCATTTTCAAGCCTTCTGAGCGTCTGCACAATGGCATCGAATGCCTCCCAGTTTCTCGCAGCCTTCCCGATTCCCCCGTACACAACCAGTTCTTCAGGCTTTTCAGCCACCTCTGGGTCCAGATTGTTATACAGCATCCGGAGCGCTGCTTCCTGTTCCCAGCCCTTGCATTCCAATTCCAGTCCTTTTTTCGCTCTGATCACACGCTTTGTTTCCATTTCTTTCTCCTCCTTTAGCTGTGAAGACGGACAGGATCAGCTTCCTTTGTTACGGCTGTCCATCCTTCTTTCTTTTTTTTAAGCCATTCCGCCATTCTCTCAATATCCTCAGAAAATACCCGGTCTCCTGTTATAGAAGGTACAATGTTTCTTGCTTCAAGATAAAAGCTTTTTGTGAGCGGCGCCATTTGCTCAATCCCGCGGAATTCTGCTGCCTGAAGAGCACAGATGCACTCGATGGCAAGCACCCTTCGTACATTTTGAATGATGGCATAGCAATGCCTTGCCGCAATAGTTCCCATGCTGACATGGTCTTCCTGGTTGGCAGAGGACGGAATGGAATCAACGCTTGCCGGATGAGCAAGGGTTTTATTTTCTGACACAAGAGATGCCGCGCAGTACTGCATAATCATGGCACCGGACTGCAGTCCAGGCTGTGCACTTAAAAAAGGCGGCAAATCATTTAATTGCGGATTCACTAGCCGCTCAATTCTTCTTTCTGAAATACTTGCCAGTTCAGCAGCAGCAATTTTCATAAAATCCATGCTGAGAGCAATAGGCTGGCCATGGAAATTGCCTCCTGAAATCACTGTGCGTCCGTCATCGAAAATAAGAGGATTATCTGTGGCCGCGTTGATTTCAATTTCAAGCTTTTCTTTCACATAGTGAAGCGCCTGCCAGGATGCGCCGTGTACCTGCGGGATGCATCTTAAGGAATAGGCATCCTGCACGCGCTTCTCGCCCTGGTGTGTGACAAGCGAGCTTCCTGCAAGGAGGTTTCTCATTCTTTCTGCTACATCACATTGCTGCTGAAAGCCTCTTGCTTCGTGAATGGCAGGGTGAAAGGCATCTATAATCCCATGCAGTCCTTCCATGGTAAGAGCAGCGATCATTTCACTCTGATAGGCTAATTCTTCCGCCTCAAGATAGCCGATGGCTCCCATTGCTGTCATGGCCTGTGTGCCGTTGATCAGCGCCAGCCCTTCCTTTGCTTCAAGCTGTACAGGAGAGATGCCTTTCTTTTGAAAAACTTTCATGGTTTCCTGGCTTTTTCCTGAATGCAGGACCCTTCCTTCTCCTATAAGGACAAGAGCGAGATGGGACAAAGGAGCAAGATCCCCGGAAGCTCCAAGCGAGCCCTGCTGCGGAATAAGAGGAGAAATGTTTTCGTTCAGCAGCGTCAAAAGCTGTTCGGCAATCACCTGCCGAATGCCGGAATACCCTTTCAGCAAAGCATTCAGCCGAAGAAGAACCATTGCGCGCGATACGCTTTCAGGAAAGGGATCACCCACTCCGCAGGCATGTGACCGGATCAGGTTCAGCTGCAGAAGATTCACATCTTCCTCTCCAATCACCACATCGCTGAACTTCCCGAACCCTGTATTGATGCCATAGGTAATCTTTTTGGACTCCACAATGCGGAGAACAGCTTCTCTTGATTTGCGCACCTTTTTCATGCTTTCTTCACTGATTGCAGCCTTTTCGCCTTCAAGGCAGATGCGCCTGATTTCTTCAAGCGTCAGTGTATTGCCATTCAGCAGAATCATCTTTATCCCCCCTGAAATAGAAAAGGAGACGACAATGGCATATCAAATACCATCATCGCCTCCTCTTATCTAAATGAACTATAGGCAATGTTCCCCTATATTTAAATGTGATTCATGCCAAGGCCGGCCGTTTCGTGCTCAAGCCCTTTTACAGGAGCGCCGATTGTTCCGTAAAATGCTGCAGCAATCCATTCTCCCTCTGCCTCATCTTCATATGGCCGCCCCCGGACAATCGCAAACCTGAGCCCGACAGTTCTGCTCATTTCGCCTATTGCCGGCTGTCCTCTTGTCACGCCCTCTATGCCCTCCATCACGGCATGATAAAGTGCATGGGTTTCCCTGTATACGCCATCCATGATCAGCCCGTTCCTTTTAGCAGCGGTCTCTGCAGCCGAGATGACTTTTTGCATATTCATCGAGCCGACCCTGCCCTGGCAATAGCGGATATTTTGAAATAAATGGCTGAAAGAAGCCAGCTCATCTTCCGACAAGGCAGCCAAAAGGAGCGCCGCTTTCCCGATTTCTTTAGTAAGACTCATAGAAAACCTCTTTTTATCTGAATTTTTCCTATTTACTAATAACTCTTTTAATTGTATGGGTTTATTCCTTGACCTGTCAATCGGAATAGAAAATTTTAGTACAGCGCTATATTAGTTGATTAGTATAGCAAAGCGCCTATGGGATTGGGATATGTTATAGTAAAATGACTTGAAAGAAAAAGGATGTTAGCGATGACAAAACATATCATTATCGGCGCCGGCATTCTTGGCGCTTCTGCTGCCTACCATCTTGCTAAAAAGGGCCATGAGGTTCTGATTATTGATCGAAATGATCCTGGGCAGGCAACCGCTGCCGCAGCAGGAATTATATGCCCCTGGATCTCCCAGCGCCGGAATAAAGCGTGGTATCAATTGGCGAAGTCAGGTGCTGCCTTTTATCCCGGGCTGATCAAAAACCTGGAGGCAGACGGGGAAACAGACACCGGATATGAAAGAGCCGGGGCAATCAGCCTTCATCCTGTCCCTGAAAAAATTCAGGCAATGGAAGAACGGACGAGAAAGCGATTGGCGGATGCGCCTGAAATAGGAGTCCTCTCAAGGCTGTCCCCTGAAGAGGCAAAAAGAATGTTCCCGCCGATCGCAGGCGATTTGGAAGCTCTCCATATCAGCGGTGCAGCAAGAGTTGACGGCAGGCTTTTGAGGGACGCGCTATTAAGGGCTGCATGCAAAAACGGAGCGGTTCTGCGCCGCGGAAGTGCTGTACTGGAATACGAAGGTAAGACTGTTACAGGAATTTTGGCAGATGAAGAAATCATTCCAGCTGCTTCTGTCAGCATTTGTGCAGGTGCATGGGCAGGAGAACTCGTCCAGCCGCTTGGTCTGAATATTAACATTACCCATCAGCGGGCACAGATTGTTCACATGCAGGCAAAGGAAAAGGATACGAAAGCTTGGCCTGTTGTAATGCCGCCAAGTGATCAGTATTTGCTTGCTTTTGAAAAGGGACGGATTGTCGCCGGTTCCACGCATGAAGATACAGAGCGCTTTGATTCTTCAAGCACGGCCGGCGGGATCGCAGAGGTTTTGCAAAAGGCTTTTTCGATTGCGCCAGGGCTTGCTGAATATGATTTTTTAGAGGCGAGAGTTGGATTTCGTCCTTACACAGAAGGATTTTTGCCGGTCATTGGTCCGCTTCCAGGCTTTAAAGGAGCATTCTTTGTGAACGGATTAGGCGCATCCGGCCTGACAATGGGGCCTTATTTAGGGGCTGAGCTGGCAAAGCTTGCAGCAGGAGAAGAGACGGAGATTGATTTGAGTTTGTATGAAATAAAACTATAAAAAGGAAAGGAGTTTTCGCTCTTTTCCTTTTTATTCGCAAACATAGATATGTCTTGAAAACTGGCTTTTCACCGCCAGCCCGCGATCCTTTATGCTGAACCCGGTTTGTGCAATCTTGTCCTCTATTTCAGCAACGGAAACGATGACGGCTCTTTTTGAGATCCGTCTGGCATGCTTGATAATGTCAAACTGCTCATCTTCCGTAATGTGAGTGTATAAATTATAAGGCAGATCAATAATGGCAGCATCATAATACCCTTCAGCCTCACTGATCGGACCGCTTGTAACACTGCCTTCCAGACCAAAATAAGCAATGTTTTCTCTTGCCCCTTTAGCAGCGAGATGATTAATGTCCCGACCTTCCATTCTGATTCCCATAGAGAGGGCTTCAACGAGCACATTTCCAATGCCGCAGCAGGGATCGATTGCCCGCACGCCTTCAGGGTCTGGAATGGCAATATTGACGATTGATCTCGCCACTCTTGTGCTGAGTGCTGTAGAATATTGCTGAGGTTTCTTGATATGCTTCAGCCAAACCGCCTCGCTTTTTTGATAGCGGCCGAAATACCAGTTGTCTTCTGCAGCAAACACGCCGTAATAAATATCTGGATGGTGCATATCTGCTTCACTTTTAATGACGGCCCCAAGCTTTCTTTCGATCGATCGCCGGTCCTGATAGGAAAATGGCAGCTCGCTGTGCTTGGAACAGATAATCTTAAACGTTTGCTCAGGATGATCGATGTTTGTTACGGCATCTTCCAGTTCCTGAATCGTTTTTCCTTCAAAAAGCACGTCAATCCGTTCTCTTAAGAAAGGAGAACGGTCAGGATTTACTTCAATCTCTGACACAACAAAGCTTTCTTTTATTCCATCATTAAAAAAAGTCCGCATTTCCAGCATGCAGAGAGACTGTTCTTCTAAACTGTATGTATAAGTATAAACAAATTTATTCGTCTGCTTCATCTCTTTTTTCATCCTTACTATCGCATAAAATGCAGCTGGGGCTTAAATAAGCCCCAGTCTATCAGCTATTTTGGCTATCAAATGCTTTTGTGACTTCATTAAATTCTTCGTCGCTTTCTATCTCTGACAATTCTCCGTCTTCTTCAACGCGCAGGAAGAAAAGTTCAATATCTTCAGCTGACAAGCTCTCTAAATCGGCCGAGAAGCTGACTGCTGCATATTGCACGCCGTTAATTTCTGCAGTACCAAGCACTTCAAGCTCTTCTTCCTGGCCATCCTCATTTTCCATCAGAAAAATATCTCCCACTTCAACTTTATCCATTGGTTTTGCCTCCTTTATGCGCTTTCCTTCTCATTATTGCTCATTAAGCACTGTCTTATTATCCCGCTTCTAGAAATCCTCCGTATTATCTCACAGAAACCGCACTCTTACCATACTCGGAAAAAATATGATACTCTTTAAACATCAATAGGACAGGAGCTTAAATATGGAACCAAAAGAGCTTCAGCAAGCCATTATCCAGCAATATCAAAAGGATGAGGAAATGATGATCCTCGTCTTTGCCCAGTGGTGCATTAATCACGGCCTCGTCCCTGAAGACGTATATGCAAAGGCTTATCCAAACCAGCAAAGCAATCAAGCCCTGCAGCATGCCTTATCTCTGACAGTGCCGAAGGAAGAAGCTGGAGACATTTCCTTTGACACATTATTAGGGGTATTATCACTTTACAATAACGATGACCTCGCTTTTGCGGTTTCAGAGGAAATGGAAAATCTAAAAAAGAAGAAGCGAAAATAAAGGAAAGGCAAAGCCCTAAATAAAAATATGGGCTTTGCCTTTCTTATTATTATATGGTATGCTTCGTTGCATTGTACATTTTTTCAGTATAATCATCAATATCATCCCGTGACATGCGCAATCGGTCCGCCGAGCTGCCATAGCCAATTTCGCTTTTTCCCTCTTCAAGCCCTCTGAAAATACCGTCTGCAAATTCATCCAACGGCTCACCGGAAGTATGAAGACCCGCTCCGCCTAAATCTGTCTTTACAGCGGGAGGAGCAACTTCAATTACCTCAACTGATGTTTCTGACAATTGATGCCTCAGGCTCATGGTAAATGAATGCAGGGCAGCCTTTGTAGCCGAATAAATCGGTGCAATGACAAATGGTGTAAAAGCCAAACCTGATGTGACATTTATGATTGCACCGTATTCTTTTTGCGCTAAGTATGGCGCAAAAAGCATAGAAAGATGGAAAGGCGCTTCAACGTTTGTTGTGATTTCATTTTTATAATAATCCCAATTGTCCTCTGCCTCAGCTTTTAACACGTTAAAACGCTGCTGAATCCCGGCATTGTTAACGAGCACATTAACCTCATGATGATTTTCCGCTACCCATTTAAATAATTCTGTGCGGCCATTTTCTTTGCTTACGTCAGCAACACGAGTAATCAAATCTGGGTATTTTTCCTTTGCGCTTTCCAGCGCACTTTCACGCCTGCCGCAAACAATCACCGTATTTTCCGCTTTTAAAAAGCGCTCTGCAAAAGCTAACCCTATTCCTGTGCTGCCGCCTGTAATAAGAATGGTGTTTCCTGATCGTTTCATAAAAAAGATCCCTCTTTCTGTATTGTTTGCTGGCAAATCAAGAGAAGTCTGCTTTTTACCATCATTAAGTTAGAATCTGGACATCATTTTCTGCTTCCCTTAAAAGGTCATTCTTTTGAATAGCGTCCAAATAACGCGAAATTTTATAATCAATTCTCTTAATGGATACGGTCATTAAAGAAATTTCCGCCAATACCGCTTTTTTATGCTTCTCCATCATGGAGAGTCTCTGTTCTATCGTGCTGTCTCCTTCTACTACCCATTCAATGTATTGTTTTATCTTACTAATTGGCATATTCGTATTTTTTAAACAAAGCACAGTTTCAAACAATGCCATCTGGTTCTCTGAGAAGATTCTTCTGCCGGCTTCATCCCGCTCCATTAGCGGCAATAAGCCTTTTTTTTCATAATAACGCAGCGCTGACTCCGTAATACCGAATTTTTCTGCGGCCTGGCCAATAGAATAATAGTTCACTTCAAATCCTCCATTTAGTACGTCGACAAATTCATCTTAAGTCTTAAACCATGGTTTAAGTCAACTGAAAAGCAAAAACAGCCGCCATTTTTTTAGGATTGCGGCTGTTTCTATTTTCTAAGCTCTGTCAGGTATGACTGTCAGCACAAGCGGATGCTGCTTTTCAAATTCTCTGTTCCACAAGATATCGAGTTTATTCGATTTCAGGCTTGTCTCTCGCTTTCAAGGTTAGCGCAGGAAATATTTCTTTCGATTTCGTGTCTGACCCCCGCGTATCCAGTCCTTATTCTGTTTCTTCCTTCCAGCCCTCCTCAAACAGCATTTTCCCAGGCCATGTATAAGCCATTACACCGCCGTCTGCCCGAATATCCTCACCTGTGACAAAAGAGCTGTCGGCTGACGCAAGGAAAAGGGCAACAGATGCAATCTCAGAAGGATTTCCGATCCTGCCCATTGGTGTTACCCATTTTTGCGCCTCTCTGAATTTTTCTCCCTGTTCCTCTTCTTTGCTGCCGGCAAGATGGCTGACAAGAGGAGTTTCAATGGTTCCAGGAGAAACGGAGTTGACTCTTATCCCACTTCTTCCGTAATCAATGGCCATAGCCTTTGTTAAATTAATGATGGCTCCTTTTGCCGCATTATAGCCTGAACGGTCAAGATCTGCGGCGCTTCCTGACATAGAAGCATTATTAATAATGGAACCGCCGTTTTCGAGCATAAGCGGGATGATGTATTTACTCATTAAAAAAGTGCCTCTGAGGTCAACAGAAATCAGCCTGTCAAACAGCTCAACAGGGTATTCGTGAAGCTTGCCGCCTTCCTGATCCGTACCGGCATTATTAAACAGAATGCTGACTGTTCCGTATTCTTCTTTCACTTTATCAGCGAAGTTCTTTACGCTGTTTTCATTAGATACATCCACCTCATAAGCTTTAGCTCTGCCATTTTTTTCAGCTATGCTGTTAACTGTTTCATTTAATTCTTCGAGCTTAATATCTGCGCAAAGAACAGCTGCTCCTTCTTCTGCAAATCTTTCTGCTGCAGCTTTTCCAATGCCTGTAGCGGCGCCTGTTATGATGGCGACCTTGTTCTCTAATCGTTTCATACGTGATTGCCTCCTTCAATTTCCTATTAAAAGAAGTACCCTGTATGTGAAGGTGTAAACTTTTCAAGAGGTTTTGGATAGGAAGCATACGGACTGCTTACATTAGTAACAAATGCTGCAGAGGAATGGTTTTATGTATAAATTAGTATTAGTCCGGCATGGGCAGAGCGTTTGGAACCTGGAAAATAAATTTACAGGCTGGACAGATGTTGACTTAACTCCACATGGGCTTGACGAAGCAAGAGAAGCGGGATTGATTTTAAAGAGCCATGGGTATGTTTTTGATCTGGGCTATACTTCTTTGTTAAAAAGAGCGATCCGAACACTTTGGATTATTCTTCAGGAACTGGATTTAGTGTGGATTCCCATCAGCAAATCATGGCGGCTGAATGAAAGACATTATGGGGCTTTGCAAGGCTTGGACAAAAAAGAAACAGCAGCCAAGTACGGGGAAGATAAAGTACATGCATGGAGGCGGTCCATGTTTGAGGTACCTCCTCCTCTCGACATAACAGACAGCAGGTACCCTGGGTTTGAAGCGAAATATCGGCATGTACCAGTGCAGCATTTGCCGCTGGCTGAAAATCTTGCTGCTACAGAAGCACGGGTCCTGGAGTATTGGCACAATACATTAGCGCCAGAAATTAAGGCCGGGAAAAAAATCATTATCTCAGCCCACGGAAATACCATCAGATCGCTGGTCCAATATTTAGACAACCTTTCTCCGGACGGTATAGCAGACCTGAATATTCCGACTGGCGTTCCTCTTGTTTACGAACTAAACGAACAGCTGAAGCCGCTGAGATCTTACTATTTGAAGAAAAAAGAAACAGAACTGCCTGCTGCAGGGAATTAGCTTTGGAAATGGGTAGAGGCTCCTTTTTTTAAGGAGCCTCTACCTAGGGTGAGTTTACATAATACTATTATTATAATTATTTTTACTGTTTTTTACTTTGAGTGAAGAATAATCACGGCAAAATTTCTTTTTATACTAGCAAAACTCTTTTTTACTCCCTGCCTCCTGGCCATCACCAGTAACTGAATAGCCGGCTTTTCAGTTACTGTCCAAAATGATCACTTCACTGGCGGAAACAGCGATTTTACTGGCGAAAATCATCATCTAACTGTCCATTTTTCAGTGTTTACTGTCCAAAATAGATGCTTTACTGTCCAAACCATTTTCCGCATTCAAAAGTCATTTTTGCTGCACTTCCTCAGCGACTATTTCCCCGTATAAACCTTGATCGCTTCTCTGAAAAATTCAGCAGTACCAGGTACATTACGATCGTAATTGGCTTTGAATCTGTCATCAGAAACATAGAGATCCCCAAGCCCTGCGTGTGCTTCTTTCGTATAGGACGGCCAGTAGAAGCTCAGCCATTGTTTATGAAGCTCGCACGCTTCCTGTGCTTCTTTGCCTGCCGGATCTCCTGTTTCTACAGCCTTCTTCAGCAGCGCACGATAGTCTGTTTCAAGTCTGGTCAGCGTCTCATATTCTTCCTTTGTCATGTTCTTCACTTTTTCATTTGAGCGCATGATATTTTCTTCACCGTATTTCTCCCGAATTTCTTTTCCGAATTTCTCCTCATTTTCCTTAATCATTTCCTGCTTAAAGCCTTCAAACTTCTCATGATCTGACATCTTTCCTCTTCCTTCCTGCACAGCGATCGTCTTTTCTACGTTTCGAATCAGAAGATCCAGCTGCTTTCTTTTAGACAGGAGCTGTTCGTAATGCTCTTTCAGGGCACTTGCTGCTTCAAATGTAGGATTGGACAGGATCTCCTGTATTTGTTCAAGGCTGACACCGAGCTCTTTATAAAATAAGATTTGCTGAAGTCTGTCAACTTCCTTTTTACCGTAAATCCTATATCCTGATGAGCTGATCCTGGCCGGCTTCAGGATTCCAATTTCATCATAATACCTGAGTGTTCTTGCTGTTGTGCCTGATAGTTCAGCGAGCTTTTGTACGGTATATTCCATCGTCTTCCTCCTGACAATTTCACTTTACACCTTGACGCTGCGGAAAGGTCAACACGATATTGTCACTTTTGAAGTTGTAAAAATTGGACAATGTGGGGTACCATAAAACAATAGCTGAAAATTCTATTTGAAAGGATCGAGGACTAACATGGAAGAAGGACAAATATCCTGCAAAAACTGCGGCGCCCTGATCCCTTATCATTCAAGCCGCTGCCCGGAATGCGGCATTGAAAATCCGATACCAAGATCGGAGAAGGCTAAGAATGTCATTATTATAGCGATGGCTGTTATTATAGTTGTTCTAGTCGGGGCTATGGCCTATGGTACGGTGAACGCACTCGTAAAGCTTTTTTAATAATAAAGCTGTGTGGCAATAGGATAATATCTAAAAAAAAGAAAGGCAGATTGCTGCCTTTCTTTTCTTTATGCCTGGATCCCCATTTGCTGAAATGCTGACAGCTTGTATTTTTTATAAAGCAAGTGCTTTATTTCCTCTGCTGCTTTTTCTGCATTGTCTGCTGCAATTGATATTTTTTGATCTTCCGGATATTGCATGTAGCTGTGTTCATATCTGGGATCATAATAGTAGCGCAGCAGCAGCTCTGCTGCATCTCCATAATTTCCTGCAGAAAGCTTTGCCTCAATATCTGCTGCAATTGGCGTATGAATGCGGTTTTTGATCATTTGAAATGCATGCAGGCATTCCTTGTGGTGCATAGATGGATCATAGTCATCCAGAATATGGCGGACTCTTTCTTCCATTGGAAGCTCAATAAACAGCTGTATCCCCTGCTCCTTTTTCTGGATGATGCTTAAAGGCAGCACAACTTTTCCGATCCTTTTGCTTTCAGCTTCAAAAAGCATAAACGGCGAATGATTGATTGCTCTTGCTTTTTGTATAAAAAGCGCATCAAACATTTTTTGATTATGCGGCTCAAGGCCAATTTGACCGAAAATGGATCCTCTGTGATTAGCCATTCCCTCCAGATCCATGATTGGATATCCTTCAGATTCCAGCTGCTTTAAGATAAGTGTTTTGCCTGTTCCCGTATTTCCGTTCAAAACAAAGGCATCAGGCTTGACCGGCATGGTTTCAATCATATCGACAATCCACTTTCGATAGGCGCGGATGCCGCCATTTAACCGGTAAACCTTAATCCCCATTAAGTCGAGCACTGTAGCAGCTGTCCTGCTTCGCATACCGCCTCTCCAGCAAAAAACAGCTTTTTCCCCATTTATTGAAGAAAAATCTTTTATATAAGAAGGGAGCTTGGCTGAAAAAATTTCCAGTCCTTTGTCTTTTGCTGCCTGGACACCGGTTTGTTTATAGAGAGTTCCGACTTCTGCCCTTTCTTCATCGTTGAATAAAGGGATATTCATGCTCCCTGGTATCGTTGCCGCTTTAAATTCTGAAGGTGATCTGACATCAATGAGAGAAAGTTTATTCTGATCTGTCAGCTTCAGCATATCTTCTACTGATAAATCCTGAAACACTGTTAACCCGCCTTTCTAAATCTTACAAAACCGTAATGTGACCAGGATGTTCATCTGTCACATCGCCGATCATTTCTGCTTCCAGCCCCGCTGCTTTCAAATCAGCCAGCAGCGACTCAGCCTCCACTGCAGGCAGAGAAATAAGAAGACCGCCTGAAGTTACAGCATCGCAAAGGATGTATTGATCAATATCATCCATTCCTTCAGGGAAAGTAACAGAACCGCTTAAATGCTTATGATTGTTTTTAGTTCCGCCCGGAATGACACCCTGTTCTGCCAACTCTCTGACTCTTTCCAGCACAGGCACCCTTTTGCTGTCGATCATGATGCCCTTTTCGCTCCCTTTTGCCATTTCTGAAGCATGACCGAGCAGACCGAAACCCGTCACATCTGTGCAGGCACTGACAGAGTATGCGGACATTTTTTCCGCAGCTGTTTTATTCAGGAAAGCCATGACCTCTGTAACCCGTTTGATTTCCTCTTCAGATAGCAGCCCTCTCTTCAAGGAGGAAGACATAATGCCGACGCCGATCGGCTTTGTTAAAATCAGCTTGTCTCCCGCTTTTGCACCGGCGTTGCTTCTGACTTTATCAGGATGAACAAGTCCTGTTACAGCTAAACCGAATTTTGGTTCTTTATCTTCAATCGAATGTCCGCCGACAAGTGTCGCACCGGCTTCTTTAAGCTTGTCCCCTGCGCCTCTTAGAATATCAGCAAGAATGCTTTTGTCCAGATCGGCTATAGGAAAAGCCACAATATTTAAAGCTGTAAGCGGTTTTCCGCCCATTGCATAGATATCACTGATAGCATTTGCTGCAGCAACCTGTCCGAATGAATAAGGATCGTCAACAATCGGAGTGAAAAAGTCTACTGTCTGCACAAGAGCCAGATCATCTGTTAAACGGTAAACACCTGCATCATCGCTTGTATCCAAGCCAACAAGCAGATCCGGATTCTGAACCGCTGGCGGCAAAGAGCGGATAACCTCTGCTAAATCAGAAGGCCCGATTTTACAGCCGCACCCTCCTTTAGTTGAGAATGAGGTAAGTTTTATGGATGCTGATTGCGTCATAATGACCAGCCTTTCTTTTTTCAAGTAGTTTAACCCATTTATATTATAAAGCTATTTTCTTCAAGTTTGTTGCAAATCGCTCACATTCAGAAGCATGAACAGCAATAAAACTAACTAAATATGGTATAATGCTTAAGGTTGTTCAAGCATTGCACTTATTTGGCTTTTGCAATAAGCCATTATTCTATTTTATTTGGAGGGTTATGATGGATCTTCAAACGTCCACACATCGGATGGGGGATAAAAAAACAATCTGGTATGTTGTTCTTTTTCTTCTCATTGCAGCAGCTGGACTGCTCTATGTTAAATGGTATCCTTATGTTCTGAAAAGCTTGGCCGCTGCTTCTACGCATTCTGTCGGCGATTCCATTCTTGGCGACATGCAGGGAACCCCTTCATGGGACACCGCTCTCTCATATGCTGCCACATACTTCAACGCAGTTTGGAAGGCAGCCGTTTTAGGCATTTTGCTCGGCTCGCTGATTCAAGTGCTTCTTCCGGCCAACTGGCTGCTGAGAGTGCTTGGCAAAACTTCCTTCGGCAGCACCGCTGCAGCAGGTCTTGCTTCTATACCAGGCATGATGTGTTCATGCTGTGCAGCTCCTATGGCGGTTGGTTTAAGAAAGAAAAAAGTTTCTGCAGGGGCAGCGCTCGCCTTTTGGATTGGAAATCCTGCAATCAACCCGGCAGTTCTCGTCTTTATGACCTTTGTTCTTTCTTGGAAATTCACGCTGCTAAGATTGATATTTGGCGTTATTCTTACTTTTGGCGTCAGCTATCTAGCTAATCGGTTTGTCAAAGACCCGGAACCGGTGGATATGGATCAACTGATCAGCGAAACAGAAGAAAAGGAAAAAGCCCCCTTTTTAACTAGATGGATAAAAAGCATTGGCACGATGCTGCTTTATATTGTTCCTGCATACGTCCTTTCCGTGCTTTTGCTCGGGGCAGCCAGAATTTGGCTATTCCCGCACGTAAGCGATGCGGCAGCCAACAGCATTTTGACGATTGTTGGATTCGCCATTGCCGGCATGCTCTTTGTTATACCAACGGCAGCTGAAATACCGATTATACAATCCATGATGGCAGCCGGACTCGGCGGAGGACCTGCTGCGGCACTTCTTCTTACATTGCCGTCAATCAGCCTCCCTTCCTTGCTTATGGTCAGCAGATCATTTCCTGCAAAAGTACTTGTCTTCACAGCTGGATCTGTTGTAGTGCTCGGTATCCTTTGTGGTTTGGCTGGCATGCTTATATTGTGAAAATAAAAAACGAAATGGCTCTCTCGCCATTTCGTTTTTTTATTGGCTATGTTAAAGAAAAATGTTAATTTTAAACACTTGTTGATTGAAGTGGCAGGCGGGAGCTGCGGGACAGGTGAGACCCCTCATGCGCGAAGCGCAGAGGAGGCACACCGCCCGCCTGAAACGGAAATCAGCAGCCAACTTTCACAGAGCCTTTTTATTTAATAAATATCCTTCCGCGTGAAAAAGAAAAAGGAAACAGCTAACGCGGCGGCTGCCCATATAGAAAGCACAGCCATAGAAAAGCCGAGCGTCATCCCTTCTATTGGCGGAGCCATTCCCGTTAAGTAGTCCGTCAGCCTCAGGTTCACCATAAACAAGTATTTTGCGGAGTGCCAGGAGGATACCATGTTTGTCAGTATGGCTCCGGCAATAAGGAGAGAAAGCACGATTCCCATCACAGATGCTGTGCTTTTGATCAGTGAGGATAAGCAAAAAGTCAGCGTGCCGATGACAACGGCAACAAACCAGATTAAGCCGAATTCCATATAGACAAACTGCCATTGATTCATGGTTGTAACGCCGTTTGTGACTAATTCAGAGCCCTTCACCCTGAAGCCTGTCAAAATCGGAAGGTTCCAGCCTGAATACCCGAGTGCTATCCCTGAAATAACATAAGACAAAACACCGACGGACAAAACGATAAATGAGATGGACAGAAGCAAAGCCAGGTATTTGCTTAAGAGTATTTTCCACCGTTTTACAGGCCGTGTTAAAAGGAGTTTGATTGTACCATTCGTCAGCTCGCTTGAAACCATGTCGCTTGCGATCACCATAACCATGAGAGGAAGCAGCAGGTCAATGGAATTTTCAGCAAAGTTCTTCATAAAGGAAGGAGCGCCAGGTGCATTTGGGTTAATATCATGATCAAGGTAGTACTGCTGCTGATCCATTCTTGTTTTAAGAAATTTTTTAATTTCCGGTGAGATTGTCCCTGAACTGAGCCGATTCTGCGTGTTGATGATTTCCTGCTGGACCTGTGTTCTCCAATCGCTTGTTCCGGCTTGCTTGACTTGCTCTTCATGCCGTTTTACCTGTGCATATGTAAAGATACCAACAAGAAGCGCCAGAATTCCGATAATGATAAAAAGCCGTTTCTTTCGGACAATTTTGATCATTTCATTATAAATCAGGTTAATCAATAGACTCACCTTCTGTCAGTTCGATAAAAAGATCTTCCAAAGAAGGCAGCTTTACATCAATTCCCTTTACCTCAATCCCCTCTTCTACAAGCGCTTTGTTCCATTTCGAAATGTCTCCGTCATTGGCAGTGACAAGCCTTCCTGCTGCATCCGGTAGAATTTCCGCTCTTTCTGACAGCACCTTTCTTGCCCTGTCCACCGGTTCAGCGTGCCAGACCACACGTTCTTTTTCAGTTAAAAGGCTTGAAACGGAATCTACTTTAAGAATTTTTCCTTTTGACATAATCGCCACTCTGTCGCACATCAGCTGTATTTCACTAAGCAGATGGGAAGACACAAGGACAGTCAGTCCTTCCTTTTCAGCAAGAAACCGGATGAATTCTCTCATTTCTCTGATCCCCATAGGATCAAGGCCGTTTGTCGGCTCGTCTAATATGAGAACCTCGGGGTTGCTTAAAAGCGCCTGAGCGATGCCGAGCCTTTGCTTCATGCCGAGAGAATAGGTACTCACCTTGTCATTTATCCGGTTTTCAAGCCTGACAAGTTTGACTGTTTCATCAATGCGGCTCTCAGGAACCCCTTTCAGCATTCTTAAAAAATACTCCAGGTTTTCTCTTCCGCTTAAATAGGTGTACAGCTCCGGATTTTCTACAATACAGCCAATATGGCGAATGGCAGCTGAAAAATTCTTTTGAAGATCTTTTCCGCAAATCGTTATCCTGCCTGATGATGGCTTAATCAGTCCGACAAGCATTCGGATGGTTGTGGTTTTCCCAGCGCCGTTCGGGCCCAGAAAACCAAAAACCTCCCCTTTATGCAGTTTAAAGCTGATATTTTTGATTATTTCTTTCCGTTTGATGCTTTTCTTTAAATTTTCTACCGCTAGTGTAACGTCCTGGCTCATGTGCTGCTCCCTCCTCTGCTGAAAGTGATGAGAGAAGACAGCCGCTCGCCGATCAGCTGATAGCCCTCTTTATTCGGATGAAACTTATCACTGTAAAGATAATCATTTACGTTTTGTTCAAATAAATCATAGGTTGGAACAGAGATAATATTTTTATATTTAGCCGCTTCATCAGCACTGTAAAAATTCCATTCTCTTACTATGGAAGAGGTTTGTTTGCTGCTTTCCAAATCACTGAATGGATTGTACAGGCTCACATAGAAAATTTTCGCTTTCGGATTAAGCTTTGTCAGCTCTCCGAAAATGGCAGAAAGTCTTTGCATAAAAGCTGTTCTGGTTGCTTTTATAGATTTTTCTGATAAATCATTCATCACTTCTCCGCCATTGAAAAGGTCATTGCCTCCAATAGTCATCACAATGGCGTCAGCGTTTTGAACTTGCCGCTTCACTTCCTCCAGTTTCAGCTGCTGCTTCAGCTGTGGAGACGTCATCCCGCTCACTGCTAAATTTGTGAGCGTAACCTTTTCTTTCGTTTTTTCTTTTAAATGATCAAGTAAATAGCCGGTATACCCTTTTCCGCTGGAATCCCCAAGACCCCTTGTCAGCGAGTCGCCAAGCCCGACAATATTGTAGCCGCTCTCTTCTTTTTTGTCCTCTTTTGCCTTTGCAGGACTTTTTGCCGGCGGTGACTGCTGAGGCTGCAGAAATTCGTGACTGATGGTCAATCCAAAGCCTCCTGCCCATATCAGCAGGGCCGCAATGGAAAGTCCGGAAATGATTTTTACCTGGTTCATGTTTTCACCTTCACATTTGGTCAGCTTTTCCTCATTGTACACTGTTTAAGGCGAGAAGGCTTTTCTAAGTGCTTTCCGCATTGTCCGGATGTGCTGTAAGGCTTAAATTGAATAATTATTTGATCCAAAACCGCTTAATCACATTCCCATTGTCTTCAGTAAAGCTGGATTCAAAAATCCCTCCATTCGAGAGGATCGTTTTCTCTGATGCGAAATTCTCAGCATCACAGGTGACAAGCACTTCCCGGATGCCCATTTCGTTTGTTTTTTCTAAAGCGAGTGAAAGGATCATCTTCGCATAGCCCTTCTTCCTTTCGGAAGGCCGGACGCCATATCCGATATGCCCTCCCCTTTGCATAAGATACTCATTTAGTCTGTGCCTGATGTTGACGGCAGCTGTAATGATGCCATTTTCATTTTCTAAAAAATAGGTGCTGCTTGGCACAAAGCCATTTTCGATATGTTCTTCTGCTTCCTGCCGGCGGCAAAAATCAATAAATGCCTGAAATGGTTCAGGGGAAATGCCGATAATCCAGGGAACCTTTTGTTCTCCGCTTATTTGCCAATCGTGATAAAAATCTAAATAGGCTTCCTCTTTATCAGGGGTAAGCTTAATGAGTGAATTCATCTTTTTCCTCCTGCTGTTCTATAAAATTTTGAAAAAAAGGATGCCGGTCAGGCATCCTTTTCCAGCATATTACCGTTTTAGAATCAGCACTTCATTCGGTTTCAGAACGATCCCTTCTGATCCAGAAATATCTCTGCCGCTGATCAATTCTTTGAAGGTCCCGCCTTGAAGACTCTCATCAAGGTGAAGTTCAGCGCCTTTCGCATTGCTGAACAAGAATAGAAGCTTTTCCTCACCATATTCCTTCGTATACGCAATAATATCTTGTCCGATATACTGATCGAGGAATGTCAAATGGCCGTGATTGCCGAATACAGGCATTGCTTTCCGCAGGGAAATCAGTTTTTTTGTGAAAGCGAGCATATCCAGATCTCTTTGTTTTTCATCCCAGACCATGCACTTTCTGCAGCCCGGATCCATATCGCCGCTTAAGCCGATTTCATCTCCGTAATAGATGCAGGGAGTACCCGGTGCTGACAGAAGAAAGGCCATAAGCTGTTTGACTTTGTCTTTATTTCCGCCGCACTCGGTTAAAATTCTTGGTGTATCATGGCTGCCGAGGAGATTGAACGATACCTCTGTTACATTATCAGGATACATATAGACCGCACTAACGGTTTTATCGATAAATTCTTCTGCAGTGATTTCTTCTTTTCCAAAATAACGAAGAGCTGCATCTGTATAAGGGTAGTTCATGACGGCATCAAATTGGTCGCCAAGCAGCCACTCTGAAGCTTCATGCCAAATTTCTCCGAGGATATAAACATCGGGTTTGATCGCTTTAACTTCTTTTCGGAATTCTCTCCAGAAGGTATGCGGCACTTCATTTGCTACATCAAGTCGCCAGCCGTCTACATCAAACTCTTTGACCCAGTATTTCCCGGTTTCAATCAAATACGCCTTCAGTTCTGGGTTAGATGTATTCAGTTTGGGCATTGTTTTTTCAAAAGCAAATGTCGCATAGTTAGGCTTTGGCTCCGTTTTCAGCGGAAATTCCTTCATATGAAACCAATCCTTGTATTTTGACGCCTCGCCTTTTTCAAGCACGTCCTGGAAAGGAGGAAAGTGATAGCCGGCATGGTTGAATACCGCATCGATCATAACTTTGATTCCGTTGCTATGACAAGTTTCAACAAGCTTTCGGAAGGTTTCTTTGTCACCGAAATGCGGATCAATTTCCATATAATCAATCGTATCGTATTTATGGTTTGTCGGCGCCTTGAAGACAGGAGTCATGTAAACTCCTGTGATGCCTAAATCCTTCAAATAATCAATATGCTGAATAATGCCTTCCAGGTCTCCGCCAAAGAAAGAATCTCTTTCCGGATCCTTGCTTCCCCACGGCAATGTGCCTTCAGGATCCAGCGATGGATTGCCGTTTGCAAAGCGCTCAGGAAAAATTTGATACCAGACCGTTTCCTTCACCCATTCTGGAGGAGAAAACACATCTTCTTCATTTAAATATGGAAATGTAAAAAAGCCCCCACTGTCATTCTTTTCATCACTTTGGAAAAAACCTTTTTCAGCATAAACAATAGACTCGCTTCCGCTATGTATCTCAAAGGCATATTTGACTCTTTTATATGGCGGCTTAAGTGCTGCAACCCAAAAGTCAAAAAGGCTGCTTGAGCCCTGCTTTTCCATTTTGACCGTTTCGTAGAGCTCCCAGGTCCAGTTTCCTTTTTCGTCCTCTTCCCATTCAAAAGGATCCCCCCATCGAAGCTTGATTTCATCCGCATCTCCCTTTTTAGTGCGGAGCCTGATGTGAATGGTTTCATTGTCATAAGCATATAAGTATTTGCTGCTTGAACTATGGTAAATGGCTTCTTTTTGCATGTTTTGCACCTCTTGTTCTATTTATTTTGTCCATCTTGGTTTCAAGTTGGCTTTATCCATACATATTTTTTAGATTCCGCCGGCCATTCGCTATTCAGCAGCTCTAACATTCTCTTGCAGGCTGCAGAAGCAATGGACTCGGCAAACGTTACAGCTGCTGCTTCAGGGTGAAGGAGATTTTCATTTCCTGCTGTGCAAATAACAGCCAGCTGTTCAGGAGGAAAATGATTGATCGCCATAGCCCCCAGATATTCATTAATGATAATTCCTTTTCGGTGCCTTTTTTTTAATAAAAATGAATACAGCTGTTCTTCTTCTTCAATAATGCAAATATCGGTTTCTTTCAAACCGCTTAGCCGGATGATTTCTTCCTTAAGAGCTTTGTTTCTAAATTGCTCCATCACTAAGAAGCGATCCTCTTGATTCAAAAATCCCTCTGCCTGTCGAATTGCTTCCTCATAAGAGGGAAGTATTTTGTGAAACAAGGGATCATCCAGCATGCTGTCGATCAAAACAAGCGGGACGTCAAATTGATTGGCGATTGCATAAAATTCTTCTTCAGCGGCATCAAAAAGGAAAACGGCATCAAGCTTTCTTTCAGCAATGATCTGATAGCTGTCATCACGCAGACTGAACAGCAATGTATGATAGCCGCTGTCTGATAATAGCTGCTCCAGTTCATTAGCAGCTTCAAGAAACTTATGCCTCCGCCAAACACTGCGGGTGCTCTCTCTGCTGATGAGGATCCCGGCCAGTCCGGATTTTCGGCTTACAAGCGATCTTGCTGCCAGATTTGGAACATAGCCAAGCTCTTCTGCAATTTTCAGCACTTTTTCCCTGGTTTCTGCTGGGATCGATTGTTTTGCTGCATTGTTGAGTACATAGCTCACGGTCGCTGAAGAAACAGAGGCTCTTGCAGCAATGTCTTTCAGTGTAGGTTTTTTCATTTTTCACCACATGACTTAATCGTTTAAGTGAAAGTTATCATTTTTTCTGAAAATTGTCTATAGGTATTTATTTTGGACTGTAGAAACGTAAATAAAAAAACGGACATAATGCCCGTTTTTCAGCTGATGAGACGCTGTATGCTTTTTTTCTTCCATACAAGTTTGTAATAACCATATTGCAGGATCAGACTCGCAATGAAGGCTGCAGGATAACCGATCCAAATTCCCTTTATTCCTAGCGGCGTATAAAAAGAAAGCCAATAAGCGACAGGTACTTCAACAGCCCAAATGGACAGAATGCTGAAAACGGTCGGCCACAATACCGTCCCGCTCGCCCTCATCGTTGCAGCCAGAATTTGAGCATTTCCGAAAATAATATAACTCCACAAAGTGATCATAAGAAGGCTTTCTGCAATATCAAGCGTTGCTTCTGTCCGCAAAAAAAGAGAAAGTATGCTTCTTGAAAAAAGATAAACAATGATAATTAATACTCCGCCAATTGTGTAATTGAGCACAATTCCTGTTTTGATGACCTGCTTCAGTCTATCCATTTGATTGGCGCCAATTGATTGGGCCGCAAAGATGGAAACAGCTATTCCAAGGCTGATGGCTGGCATCTGCACATAGCTTGCGACCTGGTTAACGGCGCCATAGGCAGCAGTGGCATTTGAGCCAAACCGGTTAACAAAGCTGATAACGGCAATTTCAGAAAGAGAAATGAGAATCATGTTAATGCTGGAGGGAATGCCAAGCTTTAACAGCAGCTTCAAAAGCTCCTTATCTACACCTAGCTTTTTGGCAGCGGTTTTATCAAATCTCAGCGGATGACTGATTTTGCTTAAATACAGCATAAGAACAAGAAAAGTTGCCACTGTTGAAATTACATTGGCATACGCTGCACCATAAATTCCAAGCCTTGGCATTCCAAGCAGTCCGAAGATCAGCACCGGGAGCAGCGCAATATTCAGCACGGTGCTGACGATTAACGAGTAAAAAGGAGTTTTTGAGTCGCCTGTTCCCCTTAAAAATGTGGTATACGCAAAGTATAAAAACATAACAGGCATTGAAATAAATAAGATCCTCGCATAGTGGACTGTGGTTTCAAGCACATTCACCGGTGTTCCCATCAGCTTTAAAATATCGTTGGCAAAAAAGCTCCCGATTACAGCCAGCACAACGCCCATAAAAAAGGTAAATGTTAAGGTGGTGCCGATAATGGCTTTCATTCGCTCTTCGTTTTTTGCTCCGTATGCCTGGCCGATCAGGATGGAACTGCCGGAACCTATTCCGATTGTAAAGGAAACAAGAAGAAAAAATAACGGAAAAAAAGCAGAAATGGAAGCGAATGCCTCCACACCTAAATAACGGCCGACAACAAAGCCTCCAACAAGCTGACCGGCAGATTGAAGCACATTGCTTAAAAGCAATGGAACGAGGAATAAAAGCATAACACGCCAAACAGGTTTTTCCGGCATTCCTTGTTTACTTGAAGCTTCCAATGTTATTTCCCCCTTTTTTCTTCTTAAAAAGCAGTCTTTAATTATTTAGCTGCATGCAGCCGGTCATTCGGCATAAATAAGGAAAGGATTCCTGCCAAAAGCGGCAAAAAAGAGAGCATTACAAAAACGGATGCTACACCAAAAATGTCTGACAGTCCTCCCATCAAAACAGAACCGATCCCTCCGGCTCCCACCCCAAAGCCGATGGCAAGCCCTGACGCCGCCGCGATGTTTTTCGGCAGCATTGCCTGCATAAGGACAACGGTGACGGAAAACGATGATAAAACGCAAAAGCCGAAAAGCAATAAATCAAGAACAGATAAAATGCCTGATAAATGCGGGAAAAGTAAAGCGAACGGTGCTGCAAGAAATAAAGAAAGAGACAAAAGCCGCTTCATGCCTGTTCGGTCAGCAAAAACTCCGCCTATAAAGGTGCCTGCTGCCCCTGCTCCGACAAAGACAAAGTTAAGCATTTCAGACTGGCTGACAGTCAGATCTTTTAAATAAAAAGGCAAAAAGACGACAACTCCCACCTGACACCAGGATCTGAGAACAATAATGAGGGTCAGCAGGGCTACACCTGTATAATTATTTTCACCCTCCAGCTCTTTTTTCTTCTGAAAAGATTCTTTTACCCTGCCGCCAAGCCATTTAAGGATTTGCCCTGTCAGGATAATGCTCAAGAATGCTAGAGGAATCAGCCAAAGCAGCCCTTGAATGCCTGTATGAACAAGAAAAAGAGGGATCATCAGCGGACCGAATGCCTGGCCGGCATTTCCCCCAACCTGAAAAATAGCCTGTGAAAGGCCTTTTTGGCTTCCTGCGGCCAAATGCGTGCCCCTTGAAGCTTCAGGATGAAAAGCTCCTGATCCAAGGCCTGAAAGTGCTACGAAAAAAAGGAGCCAGCCATAGGAAGGCGCTGCTCCGGTTAAAGCAAGGCCTAAAACAGAAAGGAACACACCTGCTGAAAACAGCCATACTCTGGGGCTTCTGTCAGCCATCATTCCAAAGAGCGGCTGTGAAACAGATGAAGTAAGATAAGAAATTAGGACAATAAGGGAAGCCTGGGTATAACTAAGATGCATAGCCTCTTTGTACAGTACTACCAGTGCAGGAACCATGCCTGTCGTAACAAGATCATTGATAAAATGTGTGCTGCTGAAGGTGAACACGGCTCTTTTTTGAAAGGGAACCATGAGGTTTTCAGCCATGTACTGATTTTTGACAGTCATAAATTCATCTCCGTTTGCTGCAAGTTAAAAGGTGCTTTCTTTAGTTTAAACATTTTTTGCTAAAGCATCTAGAATTTTACCCTGGCTCAGACGAGTCAAATTATTTTTCTTCCCTGCAGACAGTAAGGTAGGATGATTAAATGAGCAACAGATGGGAGGAAATACAATGAAGCTTGGCATACTGGATCAAGCCCCCGTACTGGAGAAAAGTTCGCCCGCGGAAGCGCTTAGAGCATCTATTGAGCTGGCTGCTGAAGGAGATAAAGCAGGATTTACACGATACTGGATCGCTGAACATCATAGTTTTCAAAACCTCTCCTGCCCTGCTCCTGAAGTTCTGCTGGGCTTGATCGGAGAGAAAACAAAACACATCCGAATCGGTTCCGGGGCCGTTCTTCTCCCCCATTACAGCCCTTTTAAAGTCGCAGAAACGTTTAATATGCTTTCTGTCCTTTTTCCAGACAGAATTGACTTAGGGATAGGAAGAGCACCCGGCGGATCTGCTGAGGCCTCTATTGCCTTATCAGGCAACTTTCTTCAAAAAGTAAAGGAAATGCCGGACAAGTATAAAGAGCTGCTGCACTTTTTAAAAAGTGATTTTCCTGAAGAAAGCCTGTATGCCAAAATTTCTGCATCTCCCTTGCCGCAAAAACCCCCTGTTCCCTGGGTTTTGGGCACAAGCAGCAAGAGCGCAATACTTGCTGCTGAGACGGGCACTTCTTATGCTTTCGGTCATTTTATGAGCGATAAAGACGGTCCGGAAATTGTTCAGAGCTACAAAAAACAGTTTGTAAGCAACGGTTTTCAACCAGAGCCAGAGGTGATTGCAGCTGTTAGTGCTGTTTGCGCTGAAACGGAAGAAAAAGCTGTAAGTTTGGCGGAAGCTGCACTATACAGACAAATCAAGCAAGATCAAAAAGAAACTTCCTTATCTTCTTCAGAAAAAGACATGCTCCACTTATCAAAAGCGAAAATGGCTATTGGCACTCCAGATCAAGTGCTTCAAAAGTTAGAAAACATTCAAAAACAATATGAAGCAGATGAAATAATGGTTGTCACACATACTCCTGATTATGAAAGCCGTACTGCTTCTTACAGGCTGCTTGGCAAATACAATGCAGGCTAATAAAAGAAAAACCTCCTGGATTGAGGAGGTTTTTTTACATTGAGGATGACGAACGTTCATCAGCTTTTCTGTTTTCCGCTCTTTTGAGGATGCTTATAGTATTTTAAACTGTAAGCTGTTCCAAGGAAAAGCGTTAAGACATTTATCGCTAAATAAACCATCAGTGCTGAACGGATGGATATCCAGTCTGACAAGGTGCCGGCTAATAC
Source organism: Metabacillus kandeliae (assembly GCF_021166585.1). Classification (GTDB taxonomy): domain Bacteria; phylum Bacillota; class Bacilli; order Bacillales; family Bacillaceae; genus Metabacillus_B; species Metabacillus_B kandeliae. Next base: position 992,595 of record NZ_JAJOZE010000001.1, on the reverse strand, counting down.
TGATGTAACACTGCTTCCGATGCCAAGGTAAGCCGCAATGGAAACCATCTGCATGGTTGTCCTGTACTGGGGGAATGCAGCGTCTTCTGTGAGCTGCTTTGAAGCAACCATAAAAAGCGGCATGGTTATCCCCTGCAGTGCACCTGATAAAATGAGCAGAGAAAGGTCACTGGCAGCAGATAAAACAGCAATCCGTCCTGCCATCATGAGAATCGCAGCCAAAAATAGAAACATATAATGAAATTTTACAGTCAGCTTGCGCGCTAAAAAAAACATAGGGATTTCCGAGAATGCTGCTATTGCCTGAAAAACCCCAATATGTTTTTCGCTTCCTCCAGCTTTCTCTATCAAAAGCACAGAATAAAGTCCTACCATTCCAAGCAGGATATAAAATAAAATATAAAGCATATTTAAATAGAAGTAACGCTTGTTCTGTAAGATAATGAACAGGTCTTTTATTTTTATAGCAGGATTTTTTTCTTCTTTAACAGGGTTGGAAATTGGACGGATCACAAACAGGAGAAGCAGCGATAAAAGTCCGAATGCATATGGGATAACACTGTAGCCTGTCATGCTGACGATATATCCCGTTATGATCATAGAAATGCCGAAACCGAGCGAACCAAACGCCCTGATTTCTCCGAATCGGCTTTTCATTTCAGTGCTTGTTTCAATAATCCAGCTGTCAATTAGGCCAATTAAGGCAGATTGGAAGAAAGAAGCAAGTATAACAGCTGCAAGGAAAACAGGCAGCATCTCAGAATAATAGAGAACAAGCGTTATACCAGCAAGCAAGATCACCCAGAGAATAAATATCCCTTTTAGTCTCCTCAGCCAGTCACAAAGAAGCCCTGTCCCTATTTGGCCGGCAATTCCGCTGATTGTATTAATAGCCAGTATCCAGCCAATCTCTGTATTTGAAAAGTCCTTGCTGATCAGAAAAGGCAAGAAAAACCCCTGAGAAATTGCCAGCATAAAGCTGAAGGAGAAATAAAATGTCTGAAAAGGCCTGACATTGCTCAGGGTTTTTCTATTCTTTTGTTCAGCTGCCAATATAACGATCCAATTTTTCAGCATCCTCTGCAAGGCTTTGCGAATTTCTGTAGGACGTTTCCATTAGTATGATTCCTTTATAGCCCTTTTCTTTCAGAACCTCAAACATTGGGGCATAGTCAATTTTTCCTTCACCTATGCTCTGGTGCAAATCGCACGTTCCATCATTGTCATTCACATGAACATGAGCAATCCCTGCTTTCAGCTGCTTCAAAAATTCTGCAGGATGGATTCCGCATCTGAATGCATGGCCGCAATCGAACAATGCTTTTACATTAGGACGGTTTACTTCATTAATAATGAAATCCAATTCCTCAGGTGAATAGACAATTTCCTGAGAAAGCAGGACATTTTCAAGCGCAAGCACCGCCGGCATGCCGTCTATGTAAGAAGCAATAATTTCCAGAGCCTGAACAGTCAAGTAACGGGCATGTTCCTTTTTCTTCTGACCTGCTTGAATCAGGGCATCTTTTATTTTGCTGCCGTCAGGAGCAGGAATATCCATTGTTCCGATGGTTCCGGGATGAATCGCAAGTACTGAGGCATCATACTCTTCTGCAAAATCGATGCTCTTTTTTATTTCATCCAATATGGCATTCCAGATAAATGGATTGGTGTGGCCGATGTCCAAATTTGTTGGAATATGCATCGTAATTTCCGGTGAAAACTGTGATTTCAGTTCATTAATTCCTTTTAGGTAGCTTTCAGGGTTAAACCCTGCCATTCCATATGGATACTTGATTTCGATTGCCTGGTAGATTCCGCTTCCAAGGAGCTCCTCCCCAATTTTCACGATCTCTTTTTCAGTGTATCCAAGCGGAATATGATAGCCTTTCTTCATGCTGCACCTGCCTTCTCAAAATTTAAAATCACCGATTTTACCGAGCTTTTGACTGACTAAAATCACTAAAATGGTAATGCCAACTTGAATGACACCGTATGACATAGAGAGTCCAATATTAAAATCATACATTTTGCTGATCATTTCCACTGAGATTGGGATGTTGTGGACTGTATACATCAGAGCGGAAGAAGTATAGTCTCCTAGAGCTCCTATAAAACCAAGCAATGCACCGGCTAAAATACCTGGCATGACAATGGGAATGACGATTTTTCTGAAAGTTGAAAACCAGCTGGCTCCAAGGCTTCTGGATGCTTCTTCAATGGACGGATGCAGCTGCAAAAGTGACGCGTTAGTTGAGCGGACAATCAGAGTCAGCATTCCCACGAAATACGTCAGCGGTAAAATCCAATAACTGCCGGCAAGAACTTGATTAAACGAAAAAATATTCGGCACATTAAATCCAGCCACCATATTAATGGCCACAGTACTGGCGGGAAGTGCCCACGGCAGCAGAACAAGCACCTCAATCAGCCATTTCAGCTTCAGCTTTGTTTTTATAATGATGTAGGAAGAAATGCTGCCGACAGCAACAGCCAGTGCAGTCGAAAGAACAGCCATATTGATGCTGTTGATAAACGGCTGCATCACTCTTGGCTCTGTGAAAAATTGTACATAATTATCAAAACTGAATACGGAAGGATAAATTTCGGCAATCCAAGTTCCCTGTTTAACAAATGACAGAAGAATCAGCGTAAAAATTGGCAGGATAATAATGAAGACAAGCAAACAGGATACCAGGACAAACACCCATTTTGCCAGAGTGCTTTCAATCCTGATGGTCCCTGTCACCCTTCCTTTCACTGAAACGGTGTAGTCCCTTCTCGTTTCAAACCACCTCATCACAAGAAGAAATCCGACAGAAATAAGGGAAAGCATAATTCCCTGAACAGCTGCAAGCTCCAGGTAATTGTTCACCTTTGTCATTAAAATCTGAACGCTCATAACCCTGAAGGAGCCTCCGACAAGCATCGGTGCCGCAAACGACCCTACTGCTGTCATAAATGTTAAAACTGATGAAGCGACAAGGGCTGGCGTCATTAATGGCAGGATAATGGTGCGGTACACTTTCCAGCTGGAGGCGCCCATGTTCTTAGCAGCTTCAATCAGTGATTGGTCTATCCGCTTTAGTCCTGCTGAAACATTGACATAAAAAAAGATATATTGTGTATAGGCATGAATAAACATAATGCCCCAGAATCCTTTCAGCTCAAATGGAGGCTCTTTCATGTGAAAAAGAAGCTGAACAGTTTTTGTTACAAGGCCGCTTTCACTGTAAAGCTGCATAAAAACAATGGTTGTTACAACTCCCGGCAGCATAATCGGGGAAAGCAAAAGCAAATGCATGAGCTTTTTTCCCGGAAAGCTGAACACATTTACAAAAATGGCAAGGGCAGTTCCTATCACACCGCAAATGATAACAGTCGCAAAGCCCACCATGAGGGTATTCCGGAATGCCTCCATGTTTTTGGAATATGTAAAAAACTGCTGATAATATTCCAGGCTGAATCTGCTGTTATGAAAAAAGCTTAAAGACACAGTATTCAATGTCGGATAAAGAATAAAGCCGATCAGAATCCATAAGAGGGGAATCAGCGCTATACCAGTTATCCATCTCTTTTTGGCAAGAGTGCTCATTTGTATGTCCCTCCATACCCTTCCGGCACAAGAGTAATATCTTTTATATCAATAGTTAAAAAGACCTCATCACCCTCATGGTAATAGCCATCTGCCTGATGAACAGAATTGACTTTAAAGCTTAGTCCCTTTGCGTTTACTGTATAGGATGTATGTGTTCCATAAAATTGCTTTTCTGAAACAACCCCTTCAAAGCAATTCATCTCCGGCTTTTTTATTTTGCTGATTTTTATTGAAGCAGGGCGGATTAATGCAAATTCCCCTTCTGCATCAGGCAAAGTGATCAGTTCAGCACCGCTGCCGAGCAGGATGCCTTTTTTTGTCTTTTTGGCAGGAAAAAGATTCGCTTCTCCTATAAATGAAGCAACAAAGCTATTGGCCGGCTTATCGTAGAGCATTTCCGGCGTACTGACCTGCTGGCATATCCCTTTGTTAAAAACGGCTATTTGGTCAGACATTGTTAAGGCTTCCGTCTGATCATGGGTCACATAAATCGTCGTAATTCCTAATTCTTGCTGAATTCGCTTCAGCTCTGCCCTCATCGTTTCCCTGAGCTTGGCATCAAGGTTTGACAGCGGTTCATCCAGTAAAAGAATGCGGGGCTCCATCGCGAGGGAGCGGGCAAGTGCTATCCTCTGCTGCTGTCCGCCTGAGAGCTCGGAAATTTTTTTGCTTTCAGAGCCGCTGAGCTCCACCATTTCGAGATACTTTTGAACCCGTATCTTGATATCCTGTTTTTTAAATTTTTTCATGATCAATCCATAGGCCACATTTTCAAACACATTCATATGCGGAAAAAGAGCATAGTTTTGAAAGACCATGCCAATATTTCTTTTTTCAGGGGCTGTGTATGTGACATTCTCATTTCCGATATAAATTGTTCCGCTATCTGGATACGTAAATCCGGAAATCATCCGGAGAGTTGTTGTTTTACCGCACCCTGATGGACCAAGGAAGGTAAAAAAAGACCCTTCCTTTACTTCCAGCTGAAGATTCTCGACAGCCTTAAAATTCCCAAAACTTTTTGAAATTCCATCCATAATGACAGACATGAAAGGTCCTCCCTGCTGATAAAAAATAGGGGGGACAGCCCCCCTATTTTTTATTGCTGTACTTTTGAAGTGTCACGAATATTATCTTCATATTTTTGCAGCCATTCGGAAGAGTGAACGGCCAGGTTCTCCCAGTCTACATCCATTGGCTTGTAATTGAAGTTTTTCATCCAATCAGGGGATGTTTTCAATGCTTCTTTGTTGGTCGGCATACGGTTAAAGTCTTTTGCAAGCTCATTCTGCGTTTCCTTGCTTCCTGCATATTCAATAAATTTCTCTGCTGCGCTTGGGTGCTTAGCTCCTTTAATCATGGCGATTCCGTCTGTAATCACAGGGCTGCCGCTTTTTGCATCAATCATTGTAAATGGCATATTATTTTTTTCAGTATTTTCGATAATGCCGTCAAGCGTCCAGAAGCCGATAGAGCCTTCTCCTCTTGCAATGGACTGGAACATTAAGGAAGAATCAGAAACTTGTTTTTTAATATTGCTGTCCATCTTTTTTAGAAAGTCCCAGCCTTCTTTTTCTAAAGTTCCTTTTTGATCAAATTGATCAATCAGGCTTGCAAAAGCAGCACGGGAAGCAGCAGACGTTGTGCTGCGGACAATAATTTGATCTTTATATTTTGGATCGGCTAAGTCCGTCCAGTCTTTCGGAGCATCTTTCGCGTCAAGTGCTTTGTTATTGTAAAACATGACGACAGGTGTTTGAATGGTACCGTACCAATAGCCGTCTTTATCTTTAAACATCGGGTCAATAGAGCCGGCCCAGGAAGGAGAAGATTTTTCTAACAATCCATCAGTCTTCATTTCATTAAAAACGGAGGATGGGTTTCCGTAAATCACATCCGCTTGCGGATTTTCCTTTTCAGCCCTTATGCGGTCAACTAATTCCCCGCCGCCCATTGTTAAGAATTCCACTTTAATGCCTGTATCTTTTTCAAATTTCTCAGCCATGCCATTGAGCATTTCCTCGCCGTGCGGTGAATAAACCACAATCTTCTTCTCTTCTTTAGCTGCAGAAGCATCTCCTTCAGCAGCTGAATCCGCTCCGCCAGCAGAACAGCCAGCTAACATGATCATTAGAACAAGGAAAAAAGATAAGTACTTTGCACTTCTAAGCATTTTCTAACCCCCTGGTTGTTTGATTGCCTAACAAACTAAATGGTACAGGTACTATGTAAACCAGTGATAGAAGTTAAATAAAAACATTGTAAATGTTGCGTAAATAATCATGCAAAAACCTTATTATTTGCGTCATTTTATCGCAAAAAAAAAACAGCAGACCTAGCGGCTGCTGTTCCGGATGATGACTTTATGAGGGATAACAATCTTTCTCGGAATTTCTATGTTTTGGCTGATTCGTTCGCAAAGGATGTCCGCTGCTGCCATTCCCATCTGTTCTGTGAAAATTTTGACCGTGCTGAGAGAAGGGTATGTATATCTGGCAATGGGCAAATCATCAAAGCTGATAATGGAAATGTCATCAGGCACCTTTAAGCTGGCTTCCTGAAAGGCGCTTAAAACCCCTAAAGAAACAGTATCTGAAAAAACAATAAAAGCATCAGGCATCTTCTTGTTTAGCGAGTGATTGGCAATTTCAAAGCCGGCTGAAGGAGTCGGATCATCGATCACAAGATGGAAGGACGGGTCATATAATTCTTTGCTCTTCATAATAAGCTGGTAGCTTTCTTCTTTTATATCAGGGTACGCCTGACCGTCCCCGACGTATTCCTTCTTGCCAATATAGCCGATTTTCCTGTGCCCTTTTTCAATGCAATACTCGATCAAATCTTTCATTGCAGCAAAAAAATCTGCTGTGACACTGTCGAATAAAAGAGGGTCCGGAGAAGAATCAACAAAAATAATATTGCTTGAATTTTCTTGAAGAACCTGTATTTCCTGTGTTGAAAATTTTCCCACCGCTATAATGCCATCCGTATTTTTGTTCTTGTTTTTTTGAAACTTTTCCACTGTATAATAATGTCTGAAAGGAATGTTTTTAGAGATGAATCTTTTTTCAATCCCTGAACGGATTTCTCTGTAATATAAAAATTCATGCTCCTGTTCTTCCTTAAACCAATATACAATGCTGATAGAAAAGGCTTCTTTTGCTGCTCCAGCCTGTTTCAGCGGCCTGAGCTTTTTGCGGCTGAAATAATCGAGCTCTGCAGCAGCTTCTTTAACTTTTAAAACTGTTTCATTTGAAAAAGAATACGTTTTATTGCCGCTCAATATTCTGGAAACCGTTGCAATTGAAACTTGTGCTTTAAGCGCAATATCTTTAATGGTTGCCATGATTAACCCACCAATAATTATATTTCTTCTTCAGAAACATAGCTCATTTTGCGTTAAAAAGGAACAAATTTGCGTTAAGTTTACAAAATATTAATACATCTGCACCGTTGCAAACGAAAAACCTCCATTAAAAAATGGAGGCTTCCTTATTTTTCGGTTAATTCAAGAGTGAATTCCCCTGTTTCATTTTCTTTGTATAAATTCGTTACGGTAGAAAAGTAATTGGTTATAGTGCCTTGGAAGCTTAAATTGCTTTCAGGCACCTCAACTTTAAAATTGTTTTCGTACAACAGGACAGTGATATCATGATATTCCTGGCCGCTTCTGACTTTAAAACGAAAAGAGATTTTTTTCTTGTCCGCCGATTCATCTTTAAAATCATAAGTCTTGATCTCTCGGTTATTTAAAGTAACAGTCTGTTCCATCCAGTCCCTCACTTTTTAATGGCTATTTAAAAAAGTAGCTGTTTTTATCTGATTCTTTTGCTTTTTTATCTTTTTCCATTACTGCAGGGCTGTCAGCTTTCAGCTGGTTTGTAAGCTCAAGAAACCATTCCTTATCATTCGTTAAAAGAGCCAAATCAATAATCTGCTGCAGCTGTTCTTTTGAAATGGCTTTTGACATCGCCGTTTTTTCAACCCATTTGCTTAAAACCCCTATTGTTCTGCCCGCAATATGCGGATTGTCGCAGTGTACAACTTTGACCTTTACAACACCATTTGATGCTTCAATTCCTTCGATATATCCGTAAATCATTTCCCCGCTTTTTAATTTACCGCGAATCCAATCTCCAGTTTTGATAAAGGTTTGGTTGTCGTTCATCGTATACTGCTCCTCTCGTTTCATTTATAATAGTCGATCTATATGCAATTCATCAGCATGATGTTTCACTCTATGAAGCAAAGATGCAATTGTTATGGAGTTCAGGAATGTTTCTAATACATCTTCAGCCTGCTCAAATACTTGATCCATCACAGGCTGTATTTTAGAAGAAACAGGACAGGTGCCTTCAGGATCGCCTGTCAGCCAGCTCGGTTTAATTGAGCCGCAGGATAATGCTCTGTATATTTCTCCAAGATTCATTTCCATCGGATCAAGATTAAGGATGTATCCTCCACCTATACCCTCTTTTGTTGCAATAAATCCGTTTTTTTTCAGACAGCTCATAACTTTTCTGATTCTTGCAGGATTTGTAGAGACATTTCGGGCAATGCATTCACTTGTTGCCATATGATCAGGCAGGTAAGCCAGATAAACAAGACTATGGACAGCAATCGTAAATTCACTGTTCACTTTTCACCCGCCTCCTCTTTAGGCAAAATTCTGTAACTAAATTCATTACAGTTAAAATGTATTTACATCTTTTTCCAAGCGTTTTATGCTATACTATTAATGATGATGGCCGCCTTTTGAAGGGTTGGTTATCACAAATCCTTCTTCAGGAACGTAATAATACTGAATCCAAACACCATCGAGAAATTCCTCACGCTTATCAAGCAGGACGGTAATTCCTTTGTCTGTTTCAACCAGTTCATCATGCTCATTTGGTACATCAAGGCCAATCTCATAATGGGCGTGATCTCCATGCATATGGGTGATCGAAACCCTCACATGCTGAGCTTTTGCTTCCTCTTCTGCCAGCATGTTATTCAAAACTTTTGCAGCATTGCGGTTAATTTTTGCTTTCATGACTTATTCCCCTTTAAATGAACTAGTGTAAAAGATACTATAACAGGAAATCTGTTTAAGGAAAAGTATTATGTTTTAATATTTTCAGAATATTCAATAAAAATTCGGCGGTGGATCATGGCTATTTCAATTGTGTTAGTAGTCCTGACAGGCGTTCTTTCCCTTGTCGGTACGATTGTCATTGGCGGTAAAGGCGAAAAGGAATACTCTTCATCAACTAAAAAAAATCTGCTTGGGCTGTCTCTCATTTATGCAGTACTTGCTGTAATCATGATTGCCGGTTTAGGGTTATTTATTTATTTTAATTAATCTTTATCAGAGAGTGCCTCTCTCCTATGTATGATTCCTGCCAATTTGATCAAACTGTTATGGAGGAGGTGTCTCTAGTGAGGCATATCATTGCACTTGGTATAAAATTTTTAACAGGGGTAGTTGCTTTTGCTGCCGGACTTGATTTGTTTTTTGATGCCACATTCGTGGATATCTTATCCTTCAGTTTTTTCGCAACATTCTTCACTTATCTGCTGGGTGATCTTATTATCCTTCCCGCACTTGGCAACGCAAAGGCTTTAGCCGCCGAATTTGCCATTACTTATATGAGCGTGTGGATATTTGGAAGCGTCCTGCTGAATGGGTATTTGCAAATTGCATGGGGAAGCATCATAGCGGCATCTGTCATTACAGCTGTCGAAGTCCTCGTACACCGGTTCATCGCTTCAGATATTAAGGAGAATGCTGCAGAAGGCTTTGAGCTGAATCGAAGCTTTGCATTTGCCACAGAGTTTTCAGAGGAAAACCCCGCACCGGAAGATATGAAAAAGGATGACAGTGAAAAATAAATCACTGTCTTTTTTTCTGCAATAATTTTGGTTATTCGCTCTTCTATCTCTTTATTCGGTAAGATCAGCCATGAACAGAAGGCTGAAACGAGTTTTTTGTAGAACGTTTAAAGGTTTCAATATTTTACAAAGACGGTATAAACTCTATATAGAAAACTTTTGGAAAAGGAGTGCTGCAAAATGGTAATCCGTGCAGGAAGCTGGAGAATGCTGACCGCTAAAGAAAAATTATTTATTTTAAAAGCCGTTAGCCACAAAATGAAAACTGTTCATGCTTAAGTTCTCTTCTCTCTATCATTGCCCCTTTATTTCTAATAACAGCTGCTCGCTTCAGAAATACTTATTACTTCCCCAGGCATTAAAAAAGCAGCACTGCCCATAACAGGGAATACTGCCTTTTAAAAACTGTCTGCTATGGAAAGTGCTGTTTACTCTTTTATAACTTACTTATACACTTTTACCCGGCTTTCCAAAGATTGATATTGCTTCTCTGCTGGTGGCGCTGTTGGTTTTCCGAAAGGCATTTGAGCGATCAGCTTCCAGTTCTCAGGAACATCCCACTCTTCTTTAACCTGCTCGTCAATCAGCGGGTTATAATGCTGAAGGGAAGCACCAAAGCCTTCGCTTTCCAAACCAGTCCAGATGGCAAACTGCAGCATGCCAGATGATTGCTGTGACCAAATTGGGAAATTGTCCGCATAAAATGCGAATTTTTCCTGAAATTCTCTTACAACATGCTGATCTTCAAAAAACAGTACTGTGCCATACCCGCTTTTAAAGCCTGCCATTTTCTCTTCTGTTGGAAAAAAGTTTTCAGCAGGCACGATTGCCCGAAGTGTTTCTTTCGTCAAATCCCAAAGCTTATCATGCTGCTCTCCAAGGACTACAACTGCTCTTGCACTTTGAGAATTAAATGCTGAGGGAGCATGCTTTACAGCAAACTCGATAATCTCCTGAATCCTCTCATCAGAAACGACTGTCTCCTTGCTTATTCCATATATGGATCTTCTGTTCTCAATGGCTGAGAAAAATTCAGCTGCCATCGTGCTTTCCTCCTCTTTCAAACCATTCATTCAAAAATATTGAAATAAAATAGTTTTGTCTAAATTATTTTTAATTCGAGATAATAATATGATAAACGGCCCTCTCTGTCAAATGATAAGATGCAAAAAAGCCTGAAGGACATTTTCAGTCCTTCAGGCTTTTGTTCAGCTCATTACCGGCATTGTATTTTCAGCTTTTAACTCTTCAAGCTTGCGCTGAATGTCATCCTCAGTCAGTCCGTGCTCTTTCACATACAAATTCATTGGATGCGTAAGGCATTCTTCAGAGCAGCTTCTCCAGTGCTTTTGTTCATTTTCTTCAGAAGCAAGAATTTGTTTGTTGCACACTGGGTTAGCACAATTTGTATAGCGTTCGCATGGCTCTCCTGTGAAATAGTCTTTGCCGACAATCACATGCTCTTTCCGGTTAACCGGCACACTGATGCGCTCATCGAATACGTAGCATTGGCCATCCCATAGCTCGCCCTGGACTTCAGGGTCTTTGCCGTAAGTAACAATGCCCCCGTGCAGCTGTGCTACATCTTCAAAGCCTTCTTTTACAAGAAAACCTGAGAACTTTTCACAGCGGATGCCGCCGGTGCAGTAAGTTAAAATTTTCTTTCCTTCAAGCATTTCTTTATTTTCTCTTATCCAATCGGGAAGTTCCCGGAAAGCTTGTATATCCGGCTTAATGGCCCCTTTAAAGTGGCCTAAATCATATTCATAATCGTTTCGCGCATCCAGAATAACGGTATCTTCCTGCTGCATGGCTTCAAAAAATTCTTTCGGACTGTAGTATTTTCCCGTGATTTCATGCGGGTTTACATCATCCTCAAGACGGAGAGTGACCAATTCTTTGCGCGGACGCACATGCATTTTTTTGAAAGCATGCTGATCAGCTTCATCAATTTTGAAAACCATATCAGCGAAACGAGGGTCATTTTTCATTTCATTCATATAGGCTTCTGTTTGTTCAAATGTGCCTGACACTGTTCCGTTGATCCCTTCATTTGCGACAAGGATACGGCCTTTCAGCTCAAGCTCTTTGCAAAACTTCAAATGCTGTTTCGCAAATTCTTCAGGATCCTCAATTGTTACATAGTTGTAGTAAAGTAAAACTCGGTATGGGTTATTCGACATATTTATCACCTGTCTATTTATATTTGCAAGATATAAATGATCAAGGTCATTATCTTAGCAACATAATATATTACAGGATATCCTGCTCATTTTCAAGTCTTTTTTGCTATACCGCCTTACAATCTGCAGCCCTTATTCTGGAACTTCTCTCATTTTCCGCGTCGAAATTTGATATAGTTAAGAAAAAAAGCTAAGGAGTGGATGTGTTGAATACGGCCAGCTCACTAAAAGTGTTTCGAAGCCACTTTGAAACCTTAAAAAACGGAGTGAAGTGGAAGGGTCTTGATCAGCGTTCAGCCATGATGATTGCATCCATGTATACCGTCAATGATAGCCCGCTTTCACTCGATTCATTTCTTTCATTAAGTGAAAATATTCGAAAAGATAGCGGCTTATTTTCCCCGCTAAGAACAGCATCCCGCTTTACGATCGCTTCTGCTCTTGATGTACATCATGAGGACCCTTCTTCCGCTTTTCAAAAGCTTCAGAAAGTATACGGCTTGCTTGTGGAAAAAGGATTTTCGAAAGGCATTTATACATATATTGCAGGGACAGTGCTTCTAAAGGAGGATTTCACGGATGAGGTGTGTGAAAAAGCTTCCCATTTGTATAAAGGGATGAAAAAAAATCACTACTTCCTTACAAATCAAAGCGACTATCCTCTCGCTGTTTTGATGGCTCTTCAAAAAGAGCCCATAAATGACATTCTTGAAAGTATGGAAAACCTTTATTCCGCGCTAAGCGGCAAATCTTTCAAAAAAGGAAATGAACTGCAGTTCCTCAGTCATATTCTGACCCTAAGCAGTGAGGGTGAAATCCTTCTGGATAGGTGTGAGAGGATCCATAAAGCTCTGTCAGAACAAGGCATTAAACCGAAACCTGCATTTTATCCAGGCATCGGACTTCTTGCATTGATCGACAACAGCACTGAGTTTGTCCCTTCTGTAAAAGAAACATATGATGCTTTGAACAGCGATAAATATTTCAAATGGTACCAGGATATGAACCGGCTGCTTTCCGTTCAGCTGGCTGCAGGCAAACAAATCGGGAAGGAAAAGCTTGCCGAGGCTGGATTTTCCGCTGCTGTTGAAGCCATTTTGCAGGCACAGCAGGCAGCCATGATTGCCGCTGTTTCAAGTTCGATCGCTGCTTCTTCCTCTGCTGACGGAAGCTCTTCCTGAGATGAAAAAGCATAGTGTGAACTTCCTGCTTTTCGGCTGGCAGCAGGCGCTGTCCTGCTTGTTCCCTGCTGCCATTTTTTTGGCGCTTGCTGTCACGAAATATCTTCCGCCGATGCCATTATTGCACCGCTATGATTTAATACTGATGATTTGCCTGTTCGTCCAATGGCTTATGGTTAAGTATAAGCTGGAAACAAAGGATGAATTAAAAGTTATTCTCTTATTTCATGTGCTCGGTCTTTTGCTTGAGATCTATAAAGTGCATATAGGCTCCTGGTCATACCCTGAAAAAGCATGGACAAAGATATTTGATGTGCCATTGTACAGCGGATTTATGTATGCAAGCGTTGGAAGCTATATTTGCCAGGCATGGAGAGGATTTGATTTGGACGTTCTTAACTGGCCAGGTTCAAAAAAAGCAGGATTACTTGGGATTTTAATATACGGCAACTTTTTTTCTAATCACTATATGTATGATTTGCGATGGTTTTTATTTGCTGCCATATTGCTGCTGTTCTTCCGGTGCTATGTCACCTTTAAGGTTAATGGCACAGTATATAGCATGCCGCTTTCGCTTTCCTTTGTCCTCATCGGCTTTTTCATTTGGATAGCCGAGAATATTGCCACCTTTTTTGGCGCATGGCAATATCCGGATCAGCATACGGGATGGCAAGTTGTTCATCCATCCAAAATCAGCTCATGGCTCTTGCTTGTGATCGTCAGCTTTCTCCTCACTGCACAGCTGAAGATGGTCAAACAAGGCAAATCCCGCTCAAGATCAGCAGAACCAGTACAGACAAAATCCCACCAGGATATCTCCTGATGGGATTTATACTAGGAAAGAAATTCAGATGGATTTAAACCAAGCTCTCTGCAAATATCTGATACTGTCTGCTGTTCGGATGGGTCAAAATTGCCATCAGCAAAGCCAACGGCAATGCTGTACCTGACAACAAGACGGCCAACCTCAGGTTTTGTCCGGATTCTTCCTAAGGCCTTCAGCGCTTCTGCACGCCCTATCATCCAGTCCCGTTCAATTCCTGATAAAAAGAAGTTGAAGCGCTCCAGCACTTTTTGGGTGTCAAACACTCTGAGCTCCTGGCTGGTATGAATAAATTCGTGCACTTTTTGCCGCTCAACGCTGGAAATGCTTCCGTCAGCCATACTGACTAGAGCGCATCCTGCTACTACTGCATCAAGAACATCCTGATTTTTAAACCGCTGAAATAAGTCCATTGCATTTCTCTTTTGATCATTTGCCCATGCAGCAAAATCTTTTTGATCGGGTGAGAATTTATGGAAGCATTGGCCGCACGTAAATTGCACTTTATTGCCCCCGACAAATCCTCCAAGAAGTCCGACTGGTCCGAGTAACAGGCCGCCTACAGCAGCTTTTCCGATTCCAAAGCCTTTCTTGCCCGCATTCAAGTTTGTGGAACGGCATCTTGGACAGGACATCTGTCCAGCGCCTGTTTGCTGCCCTGTTTGGGCCGGATAAGCAGTTGCTGCAGTCTGATAGGCGGCTGCACTAGGCTGGGCATACGAGGCTTGAGGCTGATAGCCTTGCGGTGCCTGCTGATAATTCGGAGCGGGAGTCTGGGGCTGGGTATAGTAATTTCCTGCCTGATGCATGCTCTGGCCGCCTTGGAACGCTGGAGAAGGTTCTGGTTCATCATCAACCTCTACGCCAAAGTTACGGCACAGTGCAGCAAGCCCCCCTTGAAACCCGCTTCCGATTGCGTTAAACTTCCATTCCCCGTTATGCCGGTATAATTCCGCCGCTACAATGGCTGTTTCGACAGAAAATTCCTGCCCTAAATTGTATCTCAGCAGTTCTTCATTGGTATCCTGACGGTAGATTCTGATATAGGCGTTGGAAACCTGTCCAAAGCTTTGCCCTTTGCTTTTTGCATCATGGATCGTAATAGTAAAGGCAATTCTGGCAAACGATAACGGCACCTGCTGCAAATCAATCGTGACGCATTCATCGTCTCCGGCACCAGCACCTGTGCGGTTATCTCCCAAGTACATAACTGAACCGCCGGCACCGCTTGGATTATTGTAAAAGACAAATCCGGATTCGGATTGCACCTTTCCGTTTTCGCCCAGCAGAAATACAGAAGCATCCAGGTCATACTGGCTGCTGCCTGTTTGATTGACATCCCATCCTAAACCGGCAGCAATCTTTGACAGTCCAGGGTAAGACTTTGTCAGATCGGCTTTTTGGCCCTTGCGCAGTGTTACTCCCATAGTTCATTCTCTCCCTTTGTTTCTAGGAATTTAGTCTTTTTTTCCATTTTAACATTAGTTAAAGGTTTGCCCAACAAAAAACAAGCGGCTTTCTGCAGGAGATCATTATAGTTGGAACACTGCTCTGCTTCCATTATCCTTAATAGATATGAATCATACGAAAGCAGGTTATGCTGATGAAATTAAGCATTCTTGACCAGGTTCCTGTCCGTAAGGGCTCAAGTCCGGAACAGAGCCTGAACGAATCGATTGAAATGATACAGCTGGCTGAGAGCCTTGGCTATAAACGATACTGGTTTGCAGAGCATCACAGCACAAGAGGACTTGCTTCTTCAGCGCCCGAAATCCTCATTGCAGCCGCCGCAGCTGCAACAAAAAAGATCCGCGTTGGTTCAGGAGGTGTTCTGCTTCCCCAGTACAGCCCCTATAAAGTCGCAGAAACGTTCCGCCAGCTTTCAGCCCTGTATCCAGGAAGAATTGATCTCGGCCTTGGCCGTTCTCCGGGAGGAACAGAAAAAGTCAGACTCGCTTTAACAGACGGACATAAGAAAAGCATGACTGACTTTCAAAGACAGCTGAACGATTTAATCTTCTTTTTAACCGATACGCTGCCGCCCGATCACCCTTCCTACGGAATAAAAGCTGCACCTTCTGCCTCCATTCTCCCGGAGCTTTTTCTGCTCGGACTTGGAGAAAACAGTGCAAGGCTCTCTGGTTCTAAGGGCGCAGGCTATGTGTTTGGCCATTTTATTAAAAATGAACGAGGAGAACGCGCACATGGGCTATACAAAGAAGTTTTTGCATCTTCGCCATTTCATGACAGCCCATCTCCCATAACAGCTATCTTTATTATTTGTGCAGATACCGAAGAAAAAGCGGAAGAATTGGCAATGAGCCAGGATTTATGGCTGCTTCGGGTAGAAAAAGGGCTCGACAGCAGGATCCCGGATTATGAAGAGGCGGCCTCTTATCCCTATACAGAAAGCGACCGGGAGAAAATAAGCCATAATCGCAGGCGGATGGTGATCGGATCTCCTGAAACGGTAAAAAAACAGCTGCTGGAGTTAAAAGATGCCTACCAGGCTGAGGAGTTTATGGTTTTAACGAACGTCTATAGCTTTGAAGACCGAAAGAATTCTTATAAGCTGCTCTCGAAGCTATTTCCTCAATAAAAAAACTGTCTGGCTGCAGACAGTTTTTTTATTGCTAAAAAGAAAGCATGGCTCCTCTTTCATCAAAAACAGAGTCAGGGTTATAAGCTACTTCCCATACATTTTTCTCAGGATCTGCGAAATAAGCAATTCTCCCGCCCCAAAATGCCTCATAAGGTTCTTTTAAAATTTCCGCATCTGCCTGTTTTATTTTCAGCATGACAGCATCTACCATTTCGCGCTCTTCTACATTGATGGCTAACGTCACCGGTTTATAGCCTCCAGTCGCAGCTGTAAACTGAATGCCGGCATCTTCCTCTATTTTTTTCAGAGGATAAAGAGAAAGAAGGACGCCTGCTGTTTTAAATACGGCATATTCATCTGAGCTGATTGCTGTCTCTTCCCAGCCGAGACGCTGGTAAAAAGCTCTCAGGACTGGAACATTTTCCGTCCCGATGGTTAAAAGTGAAATTCGCTGCGGAATCATTTAACTGCTCCTTTCTAAATCTGATAATTTAACCATTCTGTTTCGTCAGGGCTGTTCCCTGCTTGCTTGCAGCAAAATTAAGTTTAGCAAGCGTAAAATTCACTTTTAACAGTTTGGACAGTAAAGCAGCTGTTTTGGACAGTAAACCTGACATTTCCGCCAGTAACGTTTATCTATTGAACAGTTAATGAAGAGCCGGCTGGTAAGGCAGTAAGAAAACTCGTAAATAGGACTGTAATAAGAAGTTTTTTCGGTCTATTAGATGGCCAAGAGAGAAATTCATCTCTGCATCATGTTTATAATCATTTTATGTAAACCCACCTCCGTTTACCGCAAAAAAGAAAAGCAGCCCGCTCAAGCAGGCTGCCGTGATATTACCCTTTATGATGAAAAGGGCATTTTCCCTGAATAGGTTCTGCATCATCGCCAATAAAAAATTGCTTCCATTCGTTATGCTCCGGATCGCCGTAATGGCTGATATTCGGGTGCTTTGGCAGCTGATCCCACTTTTCAACCCTTTCTCTCACTTTCTCGCGGGACATGATTCCGCCTTTCTCTGTTCCTTCCAGGCCTTCAAAAATCATGCGAGGCTGAAATCCGAACACAAGCGAATGACCAAGATCCCGTGTTTTTCTTTGCTTGTAGGCTGGTGCATTTCCGAAGACAAACATCGGCTCTCCAGCAAAGTGGTAGTCCCACAAATAATGCTCGGGATCTTTAGGCTTGCCGCCTGGCCACGGCTTTTTATCCTGCTCATGCATGTATTGAAGCACATCCCAAAAATATTTCCGGTAGTGCTCCAAATCCTTCTCCTGCAGTTCAGGTTCTGTAAAAACAAAGAGGCCATGGCGGATGTATGGCGGCTCCTTGAAAAGCTCCAGGAATTCTTCGGCAGCTTTAGGAAGGTTGGACCAGTCATCATGCGTTATGTATGCGTAGCGAAGTTCACCCTTATTTTCCGCCTTCATGCCAAAATAACAAGGAAATGTTTTGTCTGTAACGGTTTCATGAAATTGCTTGTACTCTCGGATAACCCAATCCGGCACAGCGTTTGGATCTGTCATATCTTCTTTTGTTAATAGAGAGCGATTTTTTGTAAGCATTTTATTCCTCCAATTGAGTTACTCCTTTACTACTTCCCTTCTGAAAAAAAACTGAAACTGACGAGATCCTTCCAAATGTGCTAAAAAAAATAGCTTGTTTTTGCTATGTGAGCATGTTAAGATAGTTTAGCGATGAGCTGAGTTGTGTAAGTCGAAAAACGCCCTTAATTGGAACAAACTATGTGGAGTTTGGTTTTTCGCCTCAATACGCGAGAGACGCCTGGCATGCCAGGCGTCTTTTTTATATGTCATTTTCAGTCAGCCTGCTTAAGGCTTCCTGGTCATTAATATTCGCCAAATATTCTTTATTAAAAAGATCGCCCTCTATATATCTTACTGGAATTTCATCTAAGAAAGCTTTCATGCTCTGTTTCCCGCTAACTAAGAGATCCAGAATCAAAGCTTTGGCATCAGCATGATAGACAGCAATTAAAGGCTGGATGCCCTCTTCATTGACAGGAACGATTGCTTTAGCGTCCATTTCTTTTTCCGCTGCCGTTTTTAAGTATTGCACGGCTGATTTTGGCACAAGCGGTGCATCACATGGAAGAATAATATACCAATCAGCCGGTACTGCTGACATGGCAGAATAGATGCCTGCAAGCGGCCCTTGTCCTTTTACAGCTTCTAAATCTTCTATTATATTTGCAGAACAAGTGGCTGCTATTTCTTGTTTATGCTCTTTTCGGCATACGACTGCAAGAGATTCTGCCGCATCCTTTAGGGCATTCAATGAATAGTCCAGGAACCTCTTGCCATTATAAATCGCAAAAGCTTTCGGCTCCCCGAACCTTCTGGAAAGCCCTCCAGCCAGAACGACTCCCGCTGTCTTGACTTTAATTGAATTCTTCATTTCTTCATCCGCCAATATAGGACATTTCGATCCGTTTTTTTCCGCGCACCGTTTCCTCTGTCCGCTCATCTGAATATCTGTCGCTTCTCTGCAGCCAGATGTTTTTAATTTCACTTTTAATCTTCTCGTCGCTTGCTCCTGAACGCATTAAATCCTTCAGATCGTACCCTTGTTCAGCAAAAAGGCATGTGTAAAACTTTCCTTCTGCTGATATTCTTGCTCTTGTACAGGACGAGCAGAAAGATTGAGTGATGGAAGAGATAATACCGATTTCATCAGCGGAATCCTTATAGCGGTATCTTTTGGCGACTTCCCCATAATAAGCGGCATCTGCCGGTTCAAGCGGAAAATGCTCCCCGATCTGTTCGATGATCTCTTTCATGGTAATAACTTCATCCATTTTCCATCCATTTGTTGCGCCAACATCCATAAACTCGATAAACCGGAGAGGAATATGCTCCTGTTTAAAAAATTCTGCCATCGGCAGTATTTGATCTTCATTCATTCCTTTTTTCACTACCATATTGATCTTTACTTGCAGTCCTGCCTTTTTGGCTGCAGCAATTCCTTTCAGCACCGGTTTTACTGCAACCTGCCTGCCGTTAATTTTTTTAAATGCTTCATCTTCGATGGCGTCAAGGCTGACATTCACCCGCTTAAGCCCTGCTTCTTTTAATTTGCCGGCATATTTCGGCAGCAGCATGGCATTGGTCGTAAGAGCGATATCTTTGATTCCCGCAATATCGTTGAGCTGTCTGATCAGTTCGTCGAGGTCTTTCCTAAGAAGGGGCTCACCGCCTGTCAGCCTGATTTTTTCTACACCATGACCGGCAAAAAAGCGGGCAAGCTTAGTTATTTCTTCGAATGTCAGGAGCTCTTCTTTATCTAAAAACCGGAAATCCGGTCCAAAAATTTCAGCTGGCATGCAATAAGTACACCTGAAATTGCATTGATCGATTACAGATATACGAATATCTTTTAATGGTCTGTCCCATCTATCAGTAATCATTTCATTCTCTCCAAACGTGGAAGTATCCAGATCATCCTCCGCTTACTGGAGGAATCAATGCGGCGGTAGAGCCGGCTTTAATGACTTCATCGTGCTCTGCGTACTCTTCATCAACCGCTACCATGAGCGATTCCGGCAATTGCAGGCTGAATGTCTTTTCTAACTCAGCCAGGAGCTCAGAAACGGTCATTTCTGAACTGTCCAGCATGTATACATCCCGTCCAGCCTGTTCTTTTATTCCAGCGAAAAACAATACTTTTATCATAAGCAGCCCGCCTCCGTTAACATGTAAACAGCCAATTCTGCTGAAACCAGCTGCATATTTTTTGATGATCTTTTATATGGAAATAAGGGCAGTCAAGGCTTGTGAAATCCTCAGAGTAAAATGGGGCAGCTATAGCCGCAATATTTTGAAGTTCCTCAAGAAGGACCAAATCTTCTTCATTTCTAATAAGGACAAGCTTCGGGTATTTTTCTCTTTTGTATCCTTCAATCAGGATAACATCTGCGCCAAGGGATTTGTAAAGCGCTACGATTTCATCAAGCCTAATTTCATGCTTTTTCATCGCAAGCTGCATTAGCCCCTCCCCTTCAACAGCTGCCAGAAATGCACCGGATTTTAAATGGCGTTCACTGTCTTTCATTTGGTGAAGATCAGGTTCACCGCCGTGGCCGTGATGCTTAATAGAAGCCATTTTAACATTCTGGCTGCTGCCGGCCGCAAGCAGGCTGCAGACCAGCTCAGTTTTTCCGCTGTTTTGATAGCCGACAATCTGGAGTATCCTGCCCCCTAGTTCCAATGCCACTGGCTCCCTTCGCTGCTTTCATGGAGCAGCACATCAACCAGATCGCCCCTCTGGAAGCCCCTTGTTCCGCCCGGCAGCATAATAAAACAATCAGAAGCTGCAAGTGAACTGACAGCACTTGATTTGTTAAACCCGCTTGGCGCAACAGTAACAGCATCTTTTTCAAAGCTCATTTTACTTCTGATAAAGCGGGTGAAGGGATTCGGTTTTGCAAAATCCTCCGACAGCCTGCCTTGTATTTTTTTTAAATGCGGCTTTTCAGAGAAAAGCCTTGTTTGTATAACAGGCCGTACAAAAAGCTCAAATCCTGTAAAACAGGCAGATGGGTTGCCGGACAGGCCGTAAAACACGATGTTATCTTTATGGGCGGCGGTCGTAACACTTCCCGGCCTCATCGCCACTTTATTGAAAAGGACCTCTGCTCCAAGCTTTTCGTAAACTTCCGGCATATAATCAAAGTCTCCAACAGAAACTCCTCCTGTTGTAATGAGAAGGTCAAACTGCTGTGAAGCCTCTTTAACTGCTTTATAGCACGTTTCCAGATGATCCGGGAGCTTGCCGAGAAGCACAGGCTCTCCTCCCGCCCGCTGCACCTGGGCGAAAAGCATATGGGCGTTGCTGTTGCGGATTTTCCCAGGCTCTAGAGCATCACCGGGTTCAAGTAATTCTGTGCCTGTTGCAAAAATACCAACTTTAGGAGGCACAGCAGCCTGCAAGTATTCATAACCGAAGGTAGCTAGGAGGGCATGAACGCCAGGATTAATTCTTTCCCCTTTTTTAGCTAAAACAGTGCCTTCTTTCGCATCTTCTCCTTTATAGGAAAGATTTGTACCTGGCTGAAAAGATCGTTTTACCGTTATGTATGGCTGGCCATTCTCTTCTTTTTCCTGAACAAGCTCAAGCATGACAACTGCATCGCATCCTTTAGGAAGGGCAGCGCCTGTCATGATCCGGATGGCTTCATTTTCACCGGGTACTTTTGATGCAACGCTTCCTGCTCCTATTTCTTCTATTACTTTTAAAGAGACAGGCTGGCTGCTTGAAGCGCCAGAGGTATCCTCTGCTCTTATGGCAAAGCCATCGTAAGGAGAACGGTCAAAAGGCGGCACATCGTGCTTTGCAGTTAAATCTTCCCCAAGCACTCTTCCATACGCCTTATCAATATGTATTTTTTCCGTTTTTCCCTGTCCCTTTAACTTCATTATTCTTGCTATAGCTTCAGCAACTGGGATCGGGTGTCTTTTTTCAAGCAAGCAATCACCGCCTTGTTTACATAAAATATATATGATGTTCTATACCCTGTTTTACCTGTTGGTAATCAGCGTGATCTACTTCATGCAATGGCAAATATAGCGGTTAATGCTGTAAAAATATCGGCCTTTTTTATGAGCTTCCACCAGGCCCTTTTTCCATTCCTCTCCTTCTTTTTTTGTGATCTTCCCTTTCTCTTCAAGCATGCCTGCCATCATATCTGCCATTCCATAGGAATACGTATATTCAGTGAACTGCAGATTCACCATAGGATAGACAAAAGGAATGACTTCCTGAAAACCTGCTTCCCTGCATAAACCATACAGCTCTCTTCCAATAATTCCATTGGGTCCGTCATCTGAAAAAAACTGTGTGATTTTCCGGTTTAACTGCGTATTTTCTGAAGAAAAAATTTGCGTTTCGTAATCAGAATGATTAATAAATGCCTTACTTCCCGTTTTCAGCACCCGTTTAATTTCTTTGATTGCAGTTAAAGGATTTTCCACCCATTCTAATACCTCCACACAGAAAACGGCATCAAAAAAACCATCTTCATATGGGAGATTTTCAGCATCAGCTCTTTGAAATTCCACCCCTTCATTGTTCCAGCGCTGATTGGCCTGCTTTATTGTTTCAGCGCTGCTGTCAATGGCGATTATCCGGAGGTCAGGTCTAAGCCTGGCTAAATAAACATCCGCTTCTCCTGTATTGCAGCCTGCATCTAAAACAACCGCTCCCTCTGGAATGTCCATTATATCGAAATAGTATTGCCATTGTTCTTTAATATCCTCTTTTGGCGGATCTATAAAATAATCCTGAGACAAAGCAGTTCACCCTTTCTATAAAAGTTTAAAGTTTGTTTGGTATTAGTACCTGGTAATAATTGCAGAAAGTTTGTTTAGTGTTAGTACCTGGTAATTAAATGCTTTACCATTTTTCAAGCTCTGTTAAAACAGCAGAAAGCATATCGGCAGATTTTGAATCTTTGCGGCCGAGCAGTCTTTTAACCCTTTCTACGATCTCCAATCGGCTCTTCTCTTCCTGCAGCTGAGCAAGCTGTGTTTCGGACTTCTCATCACCCGTCTGATGGATTAATTGCATTCTTATATCGATTTCAAGCGCAGGATTCAGCTCTTTTGCGTATTGACCTTCATCTGTCAGCATGTCTGCCTGAATGCCGAGAAACTCACTTAGGGAAGAAAGGCGTTTCGCGGGAATTGGACGCCGCTTTTTTACCCAGTCAGAAAATTGCTGCGGGGTAATATTCAGTTCTTTCCCCACCGCAGAAAAAGAGGTTCCTTTGGCCTTTATAACATAATCAAGAACAGTTAAATAGGGATGAGCCATTGTTCTACCTTCCCTTCAAGACGTATAGTATGTCAATTCTAATTGCCGACGTAGTGTATGTCAAACATTCCTGCTCTTCCTCACCTTTATTAATGAATGATGTTCTATATATGGAACACTTATATAAAAATAAAAAGAGGCGCTCTGCCTCTTTTTGCTATTCCGGAAAAACAAAATTAGTGCAGTTCATTTTCTTCAGGATAATCTCACAGCCTTTAGGCTCTTTGAAATACGGCTGTTGGAGTATTACTCATGCGGGGCAGGTGCTGAGCCTGCTTAGGTCTCACCTGTCCCGCTGCACCTGTTAGCCTATTTTAAAAACTCCATTTTCCAGCTGAAATAGTCATTGTCACTGTTTTTCTCATATTTCAATACGGCATCAAACGAATTCCCTTTTTTGCTTTTAAGTCCCTTTACGGTAACCGACTTGTTTTTAAGAAGCGTCTTTACCATTGTTTTCGTTACTTTTTTCTGCATGGAGGCTAGGAATTTATCATTCTTCCAAATAACAAATTTGCAGCCTTGCTTCCAGCCGCTGCAGCCGTACCCTTTTAATCCTTCTACAATTTGTTTTCCGCAAAGAGGACAGCTGCCGAGCACTTCTTTTTTCTTTTGCAGTTTTGAGCCTTCACTGAGAATCACATTTTCAAAGCCTTTTATCTTTTCAACAGACTCTTTTGTAAACTGATATATCTGTGCCAGAAATTGTTCTTTAGCCATCTTGTTTTTTTGAATATCAAAGAGGTATTTCTCAAGTCTGCCAGTAAACTCAAGGTCAAAGAGCTCTTTTACGGGCAGTGTTTCTACCAGCTTTTTTCCAAGCTCTGTGCAGCGGAGGGATTTACTTTCAGAGTAAATGTAGCCGATCTCTTTTAATTTTTTAATCGTGTCTGCCCTGGTTGCAGGTGTACCGATGCTATAGCCTGCTAAAATGCTTCCGACAAGCTCTTCCTCGTTTTTCGCCGCTCTCCCGCATGTTTCCATGACCTTTAGCAAAGTCATTTCCGAGTGAGGCTTTGGCGGCTTTGTTTCCTGCTCTTTTACATCAAGTGATTCTGCTGTCACCTGTTCATTGAGTTCTACTTTTGGAAGCAGCGAGTCTTTTGTTTGAATACTTTCTGCTTTTCTCCAGCCCTCAGTTATTTGGACGCGGCCTTTTGAATGAAAAAGATGCTTCTCCCCTTCATGCGCAACTGTCGTTTCAAGCTTTGTTTCTTCATGCTTAGCCACTGGCATAAACTGCGTAACAAAGCGGTTTTTAATAGCCAGGTACACCTTTTCTTCATCTGCTGAAAGCTTTTTCGGCTTTATATAGGTTGGGATGATCGCACTGTGGCTCTCCACTTTTTTGTTATTAAAAATTCGTTTTGAAGCGGAAAATTGAATTTCTTCAGAAAAAGGGTAATCTTCTTTCACAATCGCCAATACTTTTGCCGTTTTCTCCTTCAAGCTCTCTTCCAGGGCTATGCTTGCCGTTCTTGGATAAGTAATCAGTTTTTTTTCATAGAGTGACTGGGCAATTTTTAATACTTTATCAGAAGTCCAGCCTTTGTGTTTATTCGTGATGTATCCTTGTAGACTGGAGAGATTGAATAAAAACGGAGGATATTCCTGTTTCAATTCCACCTTTTTTTCTGTAATGACCCCAGTCTTTTCAGCAAGCATTTTTGCAAGCAAATCAAGGGAATCCTTTTCTTTATGCTTATCTTGCCCCTTCAGGGTGTAGGCGCCTTCATATTGTTCATTTTTATTTGTTTTAAAAAGTGCAGCAAGCTTATAGTACTTTTCAGGCTTGAAATTTTCTATTTCCAGGTCTCTGTCATAAATGATCTTTAGAGTCGGCATTAATACCCGTCCAATATTCAGAGCTTTGCCTGAGCCTTTCTGAAATTTGAGCGTTGCTGCAGAAGTTAAGTTTATTCCAAGCGCCCAATCCGTCCATTGCCTTGAAAGCCCTGCATTCAATAAAGGCCTCATTGTTTCATTGGGCTTTAAATTTTGAAGCCCTTTCAGCACTTCTTCAGCTGTCCATTCATTCAGGAGCAGCCTGTACACTTTTTTGCCTGATTTTTGATGATAAATAATGCTGTCGCCGATGAGCTGCCCTTCTCGGTCATAATCGCAGGCAGATATAATAGCGTCTACATCTTTTCTTTTTATAAGAGATTGAATGATTTTAAGCTGCTTTACAGCCCCGGGGTCTGATTTTTCCCGGTTACTGGGACTGCTTTTAACTTTGTATTGAAAAGAATCAGGCAGAAAAGGGAAGTTTTCCATCTTCCATTTTGCCATCTTTTGGTCGTAATCCTTCGCATCATAAAGCTGCAGCAGATGGCCGAAAGCCCAAGTGATGATATACCCTTCGCCTTCTAAGTAACCATCCTGCCTGCCTTTAATTTTCAGTGCTTCTGCAATATTTTTTGCCACAGAAGGTTTTTCTGCAAGAATGAGTTTCATATTTGATCACCTTTATTTCTGCTTCTTTTCGTCTCCAGGTTCAAATAGTTTACCATATTTTCTAGGATTGGAATAAACACTAAAGCGGACTTTTCTATTCATAAAATTTCTTTTTCAGCATGAAAAAAGCCTGCTCGCGGCAGGCTTTTAAAAGTAAAACGATCTTTTATGGCTTCAAAATGCATTTAATGTTTCCATCGGATTTTTTATCGAAAATATCATATGCTTTTGGAGCATCTTCAAGGTTCATCGTATGTGTAATGATATCTGTCGGATCAAATTCTCCGTTCTCAATCATTTTATACAGCTTTGGCATTAGGTGAATAACAGGGGCCTGACCCATTTTTAGAGAAACGTTTCTTGAGAAAAAGTCACCAAGCGGGAAGCCGTCTGCAGGTGCGCCATAAACACCTGTCAGCTGAACCGTGCCGAACTTCCGGACTGCTTCTGAAGCGGTGATGATCGGCATGATGCTGCCTTTTTGGCTGCCGACAGCATTTTTAATTTTTTCCTTCATTGGTACAACGCCGTCCATTCCTACACAGTCAATTACGACATCTGCTCCGCCTTTTGTCGTTTCATTCAGCATTTGTCCGATTTCATCATAGTCATCAAAATTGTATGTTTCAACCCGGTTGGTTGCCTTCGCATGCTCTAACCGGTGTGCTACATTATCAACAGCAATAACACGGTTTGCCCCTTTCATCCAGGCAAATTTTTGAGCCATCAGGCCAATAGGGCCTGAGCCTAAAATAAGGACAGTATCGCCCTCTTTTACACCGCTATGCTCAACACTCCAATAGGCTGTCGGCACAACATCTGACAGGAATAGAACACTTTCATCCTTTAATTCACTGCTCTCAGGGACAACAAAGGAAGTGAAATCAGCATAAGGAACTCTTAAATACTCTGCCTGCCCGCCAGGATAGTTTCCGAATTGCTTAGAAAAACCAAACAATCCGCCGCTGTCAGAATGCGGGTTGGAATTGTCGCATTGGCTTTCCATCTGGTTTTCACAGAAGAAACATGTTCCGCAGCCAATGTTGAATGGAATAACAACTCTATCGCCTTTTTTAACATTTTTCACCTCAGGTCCCACTTCTTCAACAATGCCCATCGGTTCATGCCCAATTACATAATCTTCTTCCAAAGGAATGGCTTTTTTATAAAGATGCAAATCTGATCCGCAAATCCCGCTTGCTGTTATGCGGACGATCATATCGTCCCCTTTTTGAACTTTTGGATCCTCAACGTTAATCACTTCAACCTTTTCTTTACCCTGGTATGTTAATGCTCTCATTTTATTGCCGCCTCTCTTATTCTGATATTACCTTTTTTCCTCTTTTGGCCGTCTTAAACCCTAATTCTAGAAAATATAAGCGTTTCAGCCTATTCCCCTTGTGGTAGACAATGAACAAATACCATCTTGTAAAATCAAGGAGGCCAATAATGAAGGTTTTATTTTTTAACTGCTCTTTAAAAGGCGGAGAGGAAACATCCAATACGGAAGCCCTTTATCATAAAGTGGCGGAAATAATGAGAGAAAAAAAGCCGGATTTGGAATTCGAAAATGTACGGGTAGCTGATTACCGCATCCCCCTTGGAATAATGGATAAGGTTGATGATTCGGATGCATGGCCGGTCCTGCTGAATAAAATTCAGGAAGCGGACATTTTTTTAATTGGAACACCCATTTGGCAAGGCATAAGAGGGACTCTTGCTCATATCGTCGGCGAAAGATTATATGGGTCAGGAGCTACAAATGATAAAGGCCAGATGATCGGCTATAACAAGGTGGCCGGTGTAATCGTCACAGGAAATGAAGATGGAGGCAAGCACGCCGGAAGAGATATTCAGTTTGAATTGAACCAGGCAGGGTTTACAATTCCTCCATCAGCCCTCACCTATTGGGTTGGTGATGCAGGCCCAGGTCCAAGCTTTATTGAAGCAGAGGGCTGGAGCAATGAATTTACTAGAAGCACAAGCCGGGAAATGGCCTATAACCTGGTGCACCTCGCCAATATATTCAGCCATCAGCCAATTCCTGCAGAAGGAAACGTCAGCGAATAAGAAAAAGTCCTCAGCGATGAGGACTTTTTCTTATGATCAGAAGTGATAAATTTACTTGCATGACAGATTGTCAGAAGCTGATGGATCCAGCTCGAGCGCCTAGCCCCTCGAGGTCATAACCCGTTCAGCCAAAGAAAGGAAAAACCACCTTTCTCCGGCTGAACGTCTTATGCTTGTCGGGAAGGCGCTTCCGCTTTTCTTATTATCTTCTGAAACCGCCTTCCGAGTGAATGACCTGCCCTGTAATCCAGCCTGCTTCATCACCTGCAAGAAAACAGGCGAGCCTTGCAGCATCCTCAGGGGTGCCAATCCGGTGAAAAGGAAATTTTTTCACAAGCTTTTCCTTTAAATGTTCAGTCATCGTTCCTGAATCTGTCGGGCCGGGATTAATGGCATTTACTGTGATGCCTTTAGCGGCAAGCTCGGCTGAGAGTGTCAGAGTCAGCGCCTCTATAGCCCCTTTTGTTGCCGCATAGGCGATTTCTCCAGGCATCGGGCCGAGCGACTGGCCTGAAGTCATGCTGATAATTCGGCCGCCGCTGCCTTTGCTGAAAGCCCTGGCAAATTCGAGACTCAGCATTGTCAAGCCCTTCACGTTGACAGCATAATGCCGGTCAAGTTCCTCGGCTGTTAATGTAAGAAAATCAGTATGAGAAGAATATGCCGCATTGTTCACCAATATATCTGACTGGCCAAAGACCTTCTCAGCTTCCGCCATAATGCCTCTCCAAGATTCTGGCCTGCTCAAGTCAGCCTCTATGGAATGAATCCCTGTTCCCCATTTCCGCAGCTCCTCCATTAACAGTTCCGGCTCATTGCTCCCCATCTTCCATGGCATTTTTTTATCATGTTCCGTCCAGTAAGTAAATAAAATGTTGGCGCCAGAGGCAGCCATTTCTCTGCAAACAGCAGCTCCTATCCCCTGCAGACGGGTCGCTCCTGTAACAATCGCTGTTTTTCCCACAAGCATGCCGAACCACCTCCTATTACAATTACATTACAGTATATGTCTTTATTATCTCATTCCCTTTTCTTTAACCTGTCTACCCTTTTTGATAAAATTAGGATAGACAAAAAGTGTTTTTAGGTGAATTTTCAGCTAAGGAGGGAAAAATATTGAACGTGTACATCATTACCGGTGCAAGCAAAGGACTTGGGAGTGCTATGGCACAGAAATTACTTGAGGGGAACAGTCATCTTATCTGCCTTTCCCGAACCAAAAACAGAGCTTTGCTTCAGCTGGCAGAAGAAAAAAATGCAAAACTGGATTACATAGAAGCAGATTTAAGCGTTTCAGGAAAATCAGCTGGCCTGATGGATAAAATTTTTTCGCTGATCCATAAAGATGAGACACAGTTAATCTGCCTTATTAACAATGCTGGAACTGTTCAGCCTGTAGGACCAGCAGATAAAATCAGCGAGGAAGATATTGAAAAAAGCATCATGCTGAATTTAATCGCTCCAATGCAGCTTACCTCATCTTTTCTCCGCAACTGCGCAGAACATGACGCTGAAGCAAGAGTCATGAATATTTCTTCAGGCGCAGGAAGAAAAACGTATTCAGGCTGGAGCAGCTACTGTGCAGGGAAGGCAGGCCTTGATCACTTTACCCGTTCCTGCGTTATGGAGCAGGAAGAAAAACAAACAGGAATAAAACTTGTCTCTATCGCCCCTGGGATTATTGATACGGAAATGCAGCAGGAAATCCGTTCTTCCTCTAAAGAAGAATTCAGCCTCCATGAAAAATTTGTGAATTATAAAAAAAACCGGGAGCTTGCCTCACCTGAAGAAACAGCAGAAAAACTGCTGCGTGTTCTTCACAGTCCAGATTTCGGTGCAGAAACAATCATGGATGTGAGAAATGTATAAATAGTAAAGGGGGAGCTATGCTCCCCCTTTTTCTGCTTTTGCCAGGATCATGGTATTGACTGCAAAAATAACCATGAAGGCAGCTGCTGCCGTTTCTCCTGCTTTAAAATAGAGGACGCAAGCAGCTAATAAAAAAAGACTTGTTTTAAAAAGAATCAGATGATATCCCCTTAACCTCCTAGGAGACCGAGGAGCTGCATATCTTCCCCAAAGAAAGGCAGCTGCTGCAGGAGCAAGAACAGCAGCAATGATTTTGAAAAGGATTTCGACATTTAGCGTTAATCCCCAATAGAAGAAAACGGCCAGAAGGAAAAGCTCAAGCAAAAATGCAAGCATCAAATTCAGAGGACGGAAGATCACGGTTCTTCATCCGCCTTTGCCTCCAAACCTGCAATGTAGGCTGTTACCGCAAAGTCAAGACTTTCTGGAAGTTTGAGATTCATGTTGAAGCCCTTTACCATTTCAAGCATAACAAACCCATGCAGAAGGCTTCTAAAGCCGCGTACAGCATGGTAAACATTATCACCTTCCAGACCCCTGCCGTTAAGCAGCTTAATGATAAGGTTTAGAATTTTGTTTCCTGCTTCCTGAACTTCTTCATTAAAAGGATCCGGGGCTTTGAGGCTTGCTTCATACAGACCGGGATGATTCAGCGCAAATGCTAAATAAGATTGGGCTATTTCGTTCACTGAGTTATCAGTATGGTTAGCCATACAGTGATAAAGTTCTTCCAGCCCTTTTATGGCAAGCATTTTCCTCAGTTCCGGGAGTCCGCTGATATGGTTATATAAAGAAGGCGGCTGCACAGATAGGGATTTAGCCACTGCCGCCAACGTTACCGTGTCATATCCACCCTGATCAGCCATAATAGCTGCTTCCTGTAAAATCCTCCCTTTATCTAAACCGGCTCTTGGAGACATCAGCTCTTGCCTTTTCTCTTTTGTTTAGCTGCATATTCCCTTGCTTCAGCAATGGCTGTTTTCATTTTGCCGAAGGGATGATTCAGAATGGCCCCATGTCCCGGAGCGAGCCCTTCAGGCTTAAGGCTGGCCAGTTTTTCTGCACTTTCAATAGCCTTTTCCAAATGCCATGTTCCCCATGAAGGGAAGGGAAACAGCGGCTGCGGCTTGCCTGCCACTGCAACTCCGCCTCTTGTCTGCATGGCATCTCCCGCAATCAGCATTCCTGTCCGCGTATCGAGAAAAGACATATGGCCAGGAGTGTGCCCTGGAGTGGAAACAGCGAGAAGAGGTCCGATCCTGTCCCCATCTTTTATCAAAATATCTGGCTTCGTTTTTAAATTTTTAGGAGCTCTCCCCTTTATTGGAGAAGATGGTTCCCCTTCCTCAAGCTCTTTGGTTCCACCTATCCATTTTGCATCTCGTCCTGAAAGGTACACCGGGGCATGCTGAAGCTCTTTCTTTACTGCATCAAGGGCCCCCGCATGATCTTCATGCGGATGGGTGAGGACAATTTTGGAAATCGGTTTTCCGATTTTTTGCGCCGCAGATAAAATTCCTTTTACACTATAAGGCAATGCAGCATCAATTAGGATTAATTCCTTTTCATCTTCAACAAGATAGCAATTAACTGGGAAAATCCCCGGCAAAAATGTCAGCTGATAAAGATTTGGCGCTTTCATCGTTTTCATCTTTTCACTCCCCATAAACTAATGGCATTAGTTTTAGTATATAGGAGAATTTACCATTTGAAAAGCAAATAAAAAACAATTTACCTGGAAGGCAAATTGTCTTTTATTCGGCGTGCTTAAACCTAGCTTTTTACAGCAGGTGTTTGAGCAGCGAGCACCTGTATTTCAATCCATCCAGCCTTTTTGTCTACTGCAGCCTTCAACTTAACAGGATAATCTTTATTGTTCATAAACTTGAAATCTTTAAAACCATAAGCAACTGTGGCATCTCTGCCTTCTGGTACATAGCCTACATGTTTTGAATGGTGATGGAGCTCAAGCATTTCAAGACCAGCTTTATCCACTGCATTGTACAAAGTGCTGGAAGTCTGGCAAACTCCGCCGCCTATGCCTTCTTTGTATTCTTTATTAACAATTTCAAGTGCTTTCTGGTAGCCTCTGGCTTCTGTTCTGTCTCCCACCACAAGATTAAAGTAAAAACGGTCACCAGGTCCAAGAATAACATTGTTGATTTCTTTAGCGGAAATAGCAATATTTTCTGTTCTGCCTGTAATGGAAGCATTGAAAGTAGTTTTATAGCTTCCAATCACTTTATTCATAGCACTTGCCGGAACATTTGCGACAGTAGGCTTGGTTTCTTGGATTGGCAGAATAATTTCCTTATCAAATGCTTTAATATCATTCAGGCGTTTTGCCGTTTCTTTTTCATCGAGCACTACCCGGCTTTTTCCGCCTGTTACGTTGCCGGCACTGTCGAGTCTTGCAGGCACCATTGGCTGATCAATTTTATCTGCCAGTTCTGCTGCCAATTCTTTTGCATTTTGTGATTTGTCATTCGGATTGTAGGTTGCCATTACTTTTCCGCTGCGCTCATCAAGAAGCTGAACTTTAAGCGAATAATCCTTGTGGCTTAAACTGATAGAGGCCTCAGACATGTCTTTTGGAGCACTTTCTTTTTCTTCCGGCTTGCTGCCGTTTGTGCTGCACCCAGCTGCCAATAAGAATAATGACAGTAATAAACTGATTCTAAACAAACTTCTCTCTCCCATACTGCTTATTTATTGTGTACCCGGCTATTCGGCTAATAGATTATATAAATGATTATTGTTTTTAATAGAAGTGAAACGCAAGGATCTAATATCCAATATATTCTTCATTCTTTAGATTTTGGAATACACACACATAGATTTTACCATGCTTTCACAACTAATCGCGTGTAAAACGACTTAT
Source organism: Metabacillus kandeliae (assembly GCF_021166585.1). Classification (GTDB taxonomy): domain Bacteria; phylum Bacillota; class Bacilli; order Bacillales; family Bacillaceae; genus Metabacillus_B; species Metabacillus_B kandeliae. The sequence goes on along the minus strand of NZ_JAJOZE010000001.1, from coordinate 960,228 downwards.
TTTTTTGGTCATTCCTGTAAAATATACAATGTTATCCAATATTCTTCATGAATAGCGGTCCTCCTATCCTCAGGTGTTTAAATTTTTTCATCCTTTATATATAAGACAGCGCTATGCAGGAAATTGTTGCAGCTATAATTAAAAATTTCCTCAGTTTAATTGTTTTACTGTCATAAGTATTTTCGATATACTGTTTATATCCAATTAATTCAATCGGAATGAGGTGGTTTTGTTGCATACTGCTTTGCATAATGAGAACACCCCTGACAAAAACAGAATAAATAAAGATCTTCCTTTAAAAACACCTGTGCAGAAAAAACTTCTGGCCATAGGGCTGCTGTTAAGCCTGATTCTTTTATCAGCAGCATTCTTTTCTGGCGGCGATATTCAGGCAGTACTGTTTTTGATTGGTTTGGCGCTTGGATTCACCCTGCTTCATGCCCGTTTCGGCTTTACTTCAGCTTTCAGAAGGCTCGTGGCTGTCGGCAATCCGGAAGCGCTGAAAGCTCACCTTCTCATGCTCGCAGCCGCTTCTGTTCTGTTCGCACTTATCTTAAACAGTCATTTCAGTTTTACAGGGATTGATCCAAAGGGGTATGTCTCTCCAGTTGGCATCAGTGTTGTTTTTGGGGCTTTTCTTTTTGGGATTGGCATGCAGCTTGGGGGCGGATGCGCATCTGGGACGCTTTATTCTCTTGGCGGCGGTTCCTCTTCCATGATTTTGACTCTTGTCAGTTTTATAGCAGGAGCTACAATCGGGGCTGCCCACTTATCTTTTTGGCAGAATGATACCCCGTCATTGCCCCCTATTTCACTTGCCGAGTCAACAGGATTCGGATATTTCTGGGGGCTGATTCTTCAATTAGCACTACTTGCTGCTATCTATTGGGCAGCGGTGCAAATAGCAAAAAGGAAAAACCCGCCTGCTCTTAGACCTCTTCCAAAAGCTGAAGGATGGAAAAGAATAGTCAGGGGATCCTGGCCGCTGTATTCAGCAGCGCTTGTCCTGGCTGTTCTGAATGCTCTTATCCTGACAATAAGAGGAGAACCATGGGGCATTACTTCTGCTTTTTCTCTATGGGGTTCCAAGTTTTTAATGATATTTGGCGGTGACCCTTCTCAATGGGGATATTTCGCAGGCGGGAAAGCACAGGCTTTGCAAGTTTCAATCTTCAAGGATTCAACAAGCATGCTGAATTTCGGCATTATACTAGGTGCTTTTCTTGCATCAGCTGCTGCAGGAACGTTTAAGCCAAAAAAAATCAAACCCAAAATCGCGCTTGCTTCTATTATTGGCGGGCTGTTGATGGGATATGGAGCAAGGCTTTCTTTTGGCTGCAATATTGGTGCTTATTTTGGCGGTATTGCTTCCTTCAGTCTTCATGGCTGGGTCTGGATGATTATGGCTTTGCTAGGAACAGCTGCAGCATTAAAACTGCGGACTTTCTTTGGATTGAGCAATCCTAAGCCAAATGATTCTGTTTGCTGAATATAAAAGCCAAGGCAGATGATCTGTTGATCAGCCTTGGCTTTTTTTATGCAGACGTTTCCTTTCCAAGCTCTAATTCGTAATGATAGTTCTCTATACCTTTTTTGTAAAACAGGCTCTCATACAGCTGCTGAGCTCCTTTATTCCTGATTTGGGTTTCAAGCACAAGGCGCTTTGCCCCATTTTCTTCTGCAAATTTCCGGGCCTGCATCATCAAGCTCTCCCCTAATCCTTTTCTTCTGGCATTTTCAGCAACATAAAGATCATTAATGATCCATATACGGCCAAGCCCAACAGAAGTATAAGACGGATAAAGCTGTATAAAGCCTGATGCCTGTTCATGCGCGCTTGGATACGCCAAAAAAATGACAGATTCCTTTTTTTCTATTCGTTCAATTAGAAATTGAATACAGCCTTCCAGATTGTTATCTTGATTGTAAAACTGCCTGTAATCATTAAAAAGCTTTGCTGCTTCTTCTGCATGATGCATTTCTGCCTGAATAATTCTCATTAATAGCTCCCGCCCTTTTCTTTCTCTAATAGGTCTGTTAATTTGGCTGTTGATTTCCGTTTCAGGCGGCCGCATTCCGCGTGGCAGGCGGCAAGCCTCCTAAGGCTCCCTTTGCGCATGCTAAGGTCTCCCCTTTCCCGCTGCTCCCGCCGGCCATTCAAATCAACAGGTGCAACACCCATCTTTAACAAAGCCTATCTAATAAACCTCTGCTAAAAAACAATCCGCTTAAGTTATTCTGCAAGCAGGCAATATAGCCTTTTAATCTAAATGAGGTTCTGGATATTGCCTGAACCATTTGTGCCTGTGACGGGATACATACATATAAAGCGGCTGAAACAGCTTGTACATAAAGGGAAGGAATAATGGCAGACTGATCAAGCGCGTCAGGGGAAGTTCGAACAGCAGCTTTCTAATGGTTCTGAAGCCTGCAAGAATTCGATTATCAGAGGTTACCATATAAATTTGGTCATGCACATCTCTGGAAAGCAGAAAAGCATATGGCGTTGCTTCCATTTCCTGAACGGCGAGCCAGCTGATTCTCTTTTTCCAGTCCAGAAGCTGCATGACTTTTTTTACATTGGAACATAATGGGCACCGGGCATCATAGAATACAATATTTTTCTCCATTAAAAATCATCCCCTCTCTCATTGCGTCTAATTTCCTTTACCACTGGCCTGATAGAGTAAAACTATGATTTACCCCAATTAGAGTGAAGTTACTTTTTGCGATTGGGAGCGCCTTCAGAGAAAAATAAACTGTGTCCGTTTACAAGAACAACACCCAGCAGAATAAACAAGCCTCCTATGGCTGATTTTGGATGCGGATGTTCCCCAAGCAATATAAACGCTGCCGCAACGGTTGCTGCAGGTTCCAAATAAAGAAAAACAGACACTTCGATCGCTGTTAGGCTTTCCAATGCCTTTCCCCAGCAATAATAAGCTGCAGCAGATACAAAAATACCAAGGAACAGCAGATGCAGCAAGCTTTCAAGAGTCATTTGTTCAAAATGCTCCAATGTGCTTGCTTTTATCAGTAAAGGCAGGGTAAAAAGGAACCCGAAAAGAGTTATATAAAAGGTTGAAGTTAAAACAGAATACGGCAGTTTGAACTTTTTCAAAAGGATAGAATAAACAGCCCAGTTTAAGGTGCTCAAAATCATCAGCAAAAAGCCTATTTCCATTTGAAAGCCTGCCCGTTTTTGAACAGTCAGGCAAAGTACACCGCATACAGCAATGAATATTCCAATCATCTTTGAAAAGGATAGCTGCTCCTTTAAAAACAAATAAGAAATGACTGCAGTAAAAATGGGAGAAAGCGAAACAAGCCAGCCTGCATCAGAAGCGTCAATGGTGAGCAAAGAAGATGCTTGGATGAGCTGATGTATCGTAATTCCGATGCTTGAAAGAGCCAAATAAATTGGCAGATGGATGATTTTTATGCGCAGCCTGCTGCCTGTTGTGAATATAAGAAGAAATAAAAAAACAGCTGCTATGCCGAAGCGGAATCCTGTGGCTTCCAGCGGAGACAGATCCATCATAACAGCTTTTGTTGAAACAAAAGACATTCCCCAAAAAACAACTGAAATTAAAGCACACAAATAAGATATGGATTTTTTGCTGAAATTCATGTAAGGCCCTCACATTCCTGTCTCTTCCTGCTATTCTATGAAAGGAATGGACAGCCTATGTTAGGCTTGTTTTTCAAGAAAGGCTTTTCTTTAAATCTGAATCATAGATTTTCAAGCCGGTATAAATGGTTTCCAAAACAGGTGCAGATATGCCTTTTGCTTTAGCCAGCTGCAGCAAATACCCCTGCAGGTGATCACCTTCGATTAAAGAGCCTTTTTCCATGTCTCTCTGCATAGAGGACTTCATCTCTGCATTCATGGACATCATTTTCTCCAATTGCTTCAATTCTGAGCTGTCTTCGATCGGTGCCCCTGATGCTCTCATAATCTCCCCTATTTCAGAAAGCAGACGTTCAATGACATTCAGACCTTCTTCTCTGATTGGGCCGATAGGTGTTTTGTATAAAGATGTTAAGCCGGAAAAAGCCGAGATAAAGAAGTATTTATTCCACATTTCCTTTAAAATGCTGTTTGATAATTCAACATTAACCTTTGATTTTTGAAAAGCCTTTATGATGGACATGGCTTTTTCTGTTTCCTGGCCATCCCATTCCCCAAAAACAAGATCATGCATCGGACTTGTATGAATGACATTGCCTTCACTGGAAAGAGTTGATTCAATATAGCAAAGGCCTCCAAGGACCTGTTCTTTAGGAAATAAGGCGAAAAGCTCCTCTAAATGCTTCATCCCGTTCAAGAGCGGAACGATTACAGTCTTATCTTCTGCAAAGCGGCTGACGTCAGGAAGAAGAGACTTTAAATGGTAGGCTTTCGATGCAATAAGAATAACATCAAAAGCTCCTTCCTCCCCCTTTACTATTGTTTTCGGATTCAGATTTATATCTCCATATGGACTGCACACCTTAAGACCATTCTTTCTCAGCTGTTCTCTTCTGCCTTCTCTGACTAGAAAAGTAACATCTTCTCCGCTTTCTGCAAGCCTTGCGCCAAAGTACCCGCCTACAGCTCCTGCTCCTGCAATTAAAAACTTCACTGCTATTCCTCCTTGAGACTCTTTTTTGCTAATCTAGTTTAACTTTACAGGAAAAAGAAATGGTGTCTCAATAAAAACGTTTAAAAGATTCAGCAGAGGGAATCAAATGGACATATTGGAGGTGTTCTTTTATGAATAAAGATCAAACTGAAGGAAATGCAAAAAAGGCTAAGGGCGAAGCAAAAAAAGATTACGGCAAACTGACAAACAATCAATCAAAGCAAGCTGAAGGAAGATTGGAACAGGCGGAAGGGTTTATTCAGGAGAAAGCCGGTAAAACAAAGGAAAAGGCAGCAGAACAATTTAACGAGGAATTTGACAAACAAAAAGAAATACATTCAAGAAATAAACGTTGAACCACGTAAAATAAGCCGTCTTTCAAATTGAGACGGCTTTTTACTGCTTAAAACAGGCTTATTATTTCTTATCGTTTTCATCAGGCGCAGGCTTGCTGCTTTGCATTGATCTTCTGCTCAATTCTTTGCTGAAAATAACAATCAGCAGTCCGATTGCTCCAATAATCATTAAAAAGATTGGATGAACGATTCCGAGCCATAAAGGAACCTGTAAAATAAAAAGGAGCCCGATGATTCTGAAGAAGATTGGTTTCATTTTTCTCCTCCTTTACCCTCTTTTATTATAAAGGAAGGGTAAGAAGTTTGGCAAAAAGAAGAAAACAGGGCTTGAGCCTGCTTTCTATTTATGTCAGCTATGAACTTTACTTTTTGTCGGAGGTGCCATAAATTCCGGTCCTACTGGATTTTGGATATTCTTTTCAAGAATGCTGTCAATATCCTTTTTCGCTGTGTCATCCAGCTCCCAATCCATCATATCCTTTACAGGATCAAGCTGATTGGGCTTTCTAGCACCCCACAGCGCAATGTCAGCTCCTGGCTGGTCAAGAATCCATCTCAGTGCTAAATGGATAATTCTTTTATTAAAATTGTTTTTGGCATATTGATCGAGCTCTTCCGCGGCTTTTAAATACTGTTCAAACCGGTCTCCCTGGAACTTCGGATCATTGTTCCGCAAATCATCGCCTTTAAATTTCCGTGACTTGGACATTTTACCGGATAAGAATCCTCTGCACAAGCTGCCGTATAGAAGTGTTGTGATGCCGTTTTCTTTCGTATAGGGAAGAATATTCTTTTCAATGTCTCTTTCAAACAGATTATATGGCGGCTGCACCACATGCAAAGGAGCATATTTGCGGAATTCTTCAATTTGATCCACAGAAAAATTACTTACGCCTATACTTCGGATTTTTCCGCTATCAAGTAATGATTTTATCGCCAGTGCAGTTTCTTCGATCGGCGTTTCAGGATCAGGCCAGTGAATGTGGTATATATCAATATAGTCAGTCTTCAAGCGGTCCAGTGACTGATCAAGTCCATTTTCAATGCATTCTCTCGCAGCATTGCGGTATACGTCCCCTTCTTTATTCCAATCAAGAGCCGTTTTTGTAGAAACAATGACTTTGCTTCTGTCACCGCATTGGTTTAATGCTCTGCCCACTATTTCTTCTGATTTTCCTTTTCCATAAGCAGGAGCAGTATCAAGTATATTGATGCCTAGCTCAAGCGCTTCCATGACTGTTTCACAGGAACGTTTTTCATCTGTTCCTCCCCACATGTCCCCTCCTATGGCCCATGTTCCGAGAGCAATTCTGGATGCTGTTATATCTGTATTAGATATGGATGTCATTTCCATCACTCGATCTCCTCCTTGTTAATCCAGATAAAGGATGTTTATAATTCTGTACCCTTGTCTGTTTGTTTTTAACCGGTTTGGAGAAAGATGGAGCGCTCTTCTACATTTAAAAAGCGGAAACCCTTAACAGGTCCCGCTCTTTGCTGCTCTATTGAAGCACATATTTATCCAAAGCATAAGCCACACCGTTTTCGTCATTTGCAAGAGTAATAACATCACAAAGTTTTTTGATTTCAGGATCGCCATTCCCCATAGCGACAGACAAGCCAGCAGCTTCCAGCATCGGAAGATCATTGAAGTTATCTCCGATGGCGACCGTATCCTCAATCTTTATCCCAAAATGCTCTGCAACAGCCCGTAAACCTGCCGCTTTGTTCCCGTTTTTTTCCATTACTTCAAGGTTCAGCTGTCCTGAAGTCGTGACATTAACTCCTTCCATGTTCCCTAACACCTTGGAAAGCTTTTCTTTTTGGTCCATATCCAGTGTTAGAATAAAAAACTTCTGAATGGCTACCACCTCGTTATCAAGGAGTTCGCTGACCTCATCAAATACTTTTATCATGTCGTTTTCTTTCGGCTGTTCTGTTATGTATGTATATTCTTTTGCTTTTAAATTATCAATGGCTGCTCTTCCGCTCTGAATAACTTCACTGACATACTGGGACCACTTCTTCGGCACATAGATTCCATGGCTCGTGTATACTCTGTACGGCATATGGTCATCTTCTAAAATGGCGGCAACCGTTTTGGCATCGTTCTCAGCTAGTGATACCATGTGGAGCAATTTTTCCTTTATGTATACAACCGTGCCATTGCTTCCGGCAACAGGGCAATCCAAGTGATGATCCTTCAATATTTTCTTTATATCTTCAGGTGCTCTTCCGGAGCATACCATCACAACATGGCCTGATTCCTGAGTTTTTCTAATAGCCGCAATGTTTTCTTCAGAAATTTTAATTTTGGATGAGAGAAGGGTTCCGTCTAAATCAATTGCAATAAGCTTCACATCAATTTCTCCTTTATGGTCAATTTTCCGCTTCTTCTATCATACACAATTCAAGAAAATTAATCATTTACCCGCATTTTTGTTTTCTCTTTCTATAAATAGGCTATAGAAAAAGTAAGCTTCCTTGCTAGAATAGGAGGAGAGGTGAAAATCATATGTCAGACAGGAATTTGCTGGTAAAAGGTGCTGCAATAGATTCAGAAACAAGGTGCATCCATTACCATTCCGAAAAAGATATTATTGCTATAAAATTTTATTGTTGCCAAACTTATTTTCCGTGTTATGCTTGCCATAGCAGTGTTGCTGACCATGAAACCATACTATGGCCAAAAAGCCAATTTAGCAAAAAAGCTATTCTTTGCGGTGCTTGCAAAAAGGAATTGACCATTCTTGAATACATGAACTGCCAATCCGTCTGCCCTCATTGTTCTGCAAAATTCAACCCGGGCTGCAGCCTGCATGCCCACTTGTATTTTGAATCATAAAAAGCAGATACTGTCAGCTAACTTTATAAATGAAAAGGGGTTTCATCGTGCTTCAAGCTCTGCTGATCTTTGCATTGCAAATCATTTATGTTCCGGTTTTGACATTAAGAACCATATTTTTAGTCAAAAACCAGACAAAAGCGGCGTCAGGCGTCGGTCTGCTGGAAGCTGCAATCTATATTGTGGCTCTGGGAATTGTATTTCAGGACTTATCGAACCTGTATAATATTGCAGGATATGTCCTTGGATTCGGAGTCGGCCTTTTTATTGGAGGCAAGCTTGAAACAAAGCTCGCCATCGGTTATGTTACTTACCACGTCAATTTGCTTGACCGTTCAGATGAGCTTGTCAACGCTCTTCGGGAGGCTGGATTTGGCGTTACGGTTTTTACAGGTCAAGGTATTAACTCAGTGAGATACAGACTTGATATTGTTTCAAAAAGATCCCGGGAGCAGGAACTTCTCGAAATCGTGGAATCGATTGAGCCTAAAGCCTTTATGAATTCCTATGAGCTCAGATCGTTTAAAGGCGGGTATATTACAAGCACTATGAGGAAAAAAGCAAAAAAATATAAGCAAAAACAGGAAGAAAAAATGAACTCCCAATAAATAAAAACAGTATGCAGGACGATCCTGCATACTGTTTTTTTATGCGAAAACAGCGCTTGAAATCCTGTGCCGGGCTGCTTTCGCATATATATAGCAAGACAGTGCAAGGAAAGGAGCTGAATTTCAGATGCCGGCTGCAAGCGGTAAGGATTATAAAGAGAGGCTCAAAAAGATGAAGCCGGAAATTTGGCTTAATGGAGAACAAGTGAAGGATATAACAAGCCACCCTGCATTTTCAGGTGTGATTGAAAGCAAAGCAAAGCTTTACGATATGCAGCATGATCCCCTACTTCAGGATCTTCTGACCTTTAAAACAGGACCTGATGGAAACAGAGCCGGAACGTCTTTTATGCGGCCATTATCCAAAGAAGACCTGGAAAAGAGAAGGTTTGCTGCGCAGGAATGGGCGAAGACCAACGCCGGACTTCTCGGAAGATCTCCTGAATATATGAACACGACTGTTATGGCTATCGGAACAGCCTATGATTTTTTCAGTGATGGCAGCCGGAAGTTCGGTGAAAATGCCCGTTCCCTATATGCCAGGGCAATGGAGAAGGATCTTTGCTTCACACATACATTTATCAACCCTCAGGTTAACCGGTCAGTAACCTACTTTGAAGACTCTGAAGAAGTCATTGCTGCGCAGGCAATAAAAGAAACAGCAGATGGAATTGTTATTAAAGGAGCACGCCTTCTTGCTACACAGGGAGGTATGACTGATGAAATTTTAGTGCTGCCATCGGGCGGAAACTTTATTGCTGAGTCTTATATTTATGCCTTTTGTATTCCAGCAGATACGCCTGGTCTGCGTTTTATTTGCCGGGAATCTTTCTCATACAGTCAAAATGAATTTAATCATCCTCTCGCATCGAGATTCGAAGAAATGGATGCCATTGTAGTCTTTGACAATGTGCTTGTCCCATGGGACCGGATTATTATGTTTCAAAACTGCGAGAAAGCGATGGGAATGTTCAGTGAAATGCATTTTAATGCCCTCTTGCTCCACCAGGTACTTTCAAGACAAATTATTAAAACAGAATTTATTTTAGGGGTGGCACAATCTTTGGCAGAAGCCATCCAGGTAGAGGAATATTTCCATATAAAACATAAAATAGCAGATATTATCCTTGGTTTAGAAACATTTAAAGCCTTACTGCTTGCCTCAGAGCTGAATGCCAAACAGGATAAAAGAGGAACAATGGTTCCTGAAGTAAACGCACTGGATGCCTCTAAAATGCTTTATGCAAAATTGTATCCATCCTATATGGAAATTCTGCAGCAAATTGGCGCATCCGGCATGATTTCAATTCCGCAGGAAGCAGACTTCCTGTCAGAAATCTCTTCTGATGTTCATACGTACCTGCAGGCTGCTTCCATGCCTGCATTCGAGCGCGTAAAACTGTTCCGTCTTGCATGGGATTTGAGCATGAGTGCCTTCGGTACCAGGCAGACACAATATGAAAGATTTTTTTTCGGCGATCCATTCCGTCTTGCGACAGGTCTTTACAACGGCTATAACAAAGAGCCGTATGTAAAGCGAGTAAATGAATTTCTTTCAATTAGAAACTAATTGCCTTTCATTCTTAACAAGCTGCAAAGCACTCAATAATTATCTTTGAGTGCTTTTTGAATGAGTGCGAGACATCTGTCGAGCTCGAGCTTAAGCTGCTTTTTATATAATTTAGCTGCCTCGTAATCCGCAAATCGGTAAAATACCACTTCCTGCAGCTTCATTCCTTCTTTTTTTTGTTTTACTTGTTTCAAAATGCCATCATCAATTAAATCATGCAGTGCTTTATAAACCTCAGAATGGTTTGGTTTGAAGCCAATATGGGCAAATTCATCCCGGAGCGTGTCAAGAAGCCTTAAACCATATAGCCTTTCATTTTCTGTCATGGTGATCATATACAGCTTCAAAAATGCCCGCTGCTTCAGTAAAAATCCGCTTGCCGTTCTTGTCTCCCCCATTGCACTTCCTCCTTCATTTTTCTTCTCTAATAGAACACATGATTTCCTTTACTATACAATATTCTTTGTCATTTCCCTATTCATTTGCTGAAAATCCTACTTTTTTCATTTTATAACTGGTTTTGAATTTAATAATGATTATTTAGAACATAGTTTAATTTGAAAAAATATAGATGAGTTCTTTTTTTTATATTCTAATGTTTATTTAGAACATAGTTTAATTGAACAAATTATCTATATCAATTTTCCATAATATGGTATAGTTGGCAATGAGCGAAAATCATATGCTTTAAATTCTTGTTTAGACAGTAAAAATGCTCTTGCAGAATTCGCAATCATCAAATTGACGGCATCTTCTTCTTTTTCTTTAAATATGATAATGGGGATTCTATTGGCATAGGCATATCCGATTTCCCAAATAGTTCCTGAGTCTGGCTCTTTTGATCTGCCGCTGTCATGGATGCCGATCACAATGTCCGCTTCATGCAGATGTGACAGATCATTTCCAAAAACAGCGTCCCGCCATGGTTCAGAGCCAAATTTCAGCATCGGAAACTGATGATCTACTGCGGTAAACACCTCAAAACCCTTCACATCTTTTAATACTTTCTCGACAAAACGAAGCCGCTTAATTTCTTCCTCATTAAAAAACGGTGAAGCGATAAAAACCTTCATCTTTCTCCCTCCTCTGTGCTGCTTTCTCACATCGTATTCTATGGAGCGAGGAAAAAAGCTTGGTTTTCAGCCAAAATAAAAACGCCATTACGGCGTTTTTATTTTGGCAGTTTATTTGGATGCTGAAATGACAATTTTACCTCTGGCATGATGGCTTTCGCTTAGTTCATGAGCATCTTTCAGCCCTTGTTCTGTTAAAGGAAACGTTTCTCCAGTTACTGGCTTTATTTTATTATCTTCCATCAGCTGACCAATTTCAGCAAGCAGGTCACCCTTTGGCTGAAGCCATATCATATCTGTTGTGACTCCGAACTCTTCTGCAAGCTGTTCATCCGGTTTTTCAACAATGGATGCCAGCCTGCCGCCTTTTTTCAAAACAGAGAAGCTCTTCTTTTGCACTTCTCCTCCCATCGCATCAAGAACAAAATCCAGATCGCTTACTTCCTTCTCGAAATCTTGTTCTTTATAATTGATCACCTTGTCGGCCCCAAGGGATTTTACATAGTCTGTATTTTTGCCGCTTGCCGTTGTAATCACATAAGCTCCTTTATGTTTGGCGAATTGGATGGCATAGGACCCAACACCGCCTGAACCTGCATGAATCAGAACCTTGTCTCCCTCTTGCACATTTCCAAAATCAAAAAGACACTGCCAGGCTGTCATCCCTGCAAGAGGCACTGAAGCAGCATCCTCAAATGAAATGGACTCAGGCTTTTTCGCCAGGAGATGCTCGTCAATAATGGTGTATTCAGCATAGGTGCCTCTGTTTGTCGTTTCCGGTCTGGCGAAAATGGCATCGCCTTCTTTAAAACTGTTCACGTTTTTGCCCGTTTTTTCAATAATGCCAGCTGCATCCCATCCAAGAATAATCGGAAATTCAAATGGCATCATGTCTTTTAAATATCCCTCACGGAGCTTCCAGTCGATTGGATTAATGGATGTAGCCAAAAGCTTCACTAGAACCTGGCCTTCCCCAGGTTCAGGTTTTTCCATTTCTATTTCCTTTAAATTTTCTTTTCCGCCGTATTGTTCGATCACGATTGCTTTCATACTTTCACCTTCCCTGTCTGTAATTTTAGCATTTAGTATTTTACCCTTGTATTTTAAACATCAAACGAGAAAGAAAGCATTAAGAAGCGCTCATGCCATAAACTTTGCTGACATGAGAGGCAAAATTTAAAAAGCCCGCTGCTTAGTGCAGCGGGCTACCGTTTTATTTTCCAACAGATATTTCGTGAGTTTCAATTTTATGACCGTAAAGTTTTTGAGACAGCATTGTTTGCAGAATAACGAATATACCGCCGACAGTCCAGTAGAGAGGCAATGCTGCTGCAGCTGAAAATGAAAAGATCCCCATCATAATTGGCGATAAATAGCCAAAGGCAGCCATTTGTTTTCTCTGAGCCTCATCCATTCCTTTGAGTGAAATACGGAACTGAATGAGGTAAATCGCAGCTGCCAGAATCGGCAGAATCATGTCTGAGTGTCCCAGGTTAAACCATAGAAACGTATGGGACGCTATTTCCGGCGTTTCCCGGATTGCATAATAAAATCCCATCAAGATTGGAAGCTGAAGCAAAAGCGGCAAACATCCGGCAAGAGAGGCAAGCGGATTAACGCCATGCTTTTGATAAATCTTCATAGATTCCTGCTGAAGCTTTGATCTTGTTTCCGTGTCTTTTGCACTTTTCATTTTTTCCTGAATTTCTTTCAATTCAGGCTGTACTTTTTGCATTTTTGCCTTCATGATCATTTGGTTCTTTGTCTGCTTAAGCATAAACGGCATGAGGACAAGCCTGATTAACAGTGTTGTCAGGATAATAGCCATCCCGTAGCTGCCGCCGAACCAATTGGCAAGTGTTTTAATGATGACGGAAAAAGTATAGACAAAATAATGATTAAAAAATCCTGGTGTTTCAGACGTAATGGAATGGCTTCCGCTTGCAGGCTGACACCCTCCAAGAATGAAAGCAGCCAATACGATCATAAGACTTAATGTTAAAAACCGTGGTGAGATGAATGCAGAATATTTGGGTTGCATGTTTTTCCTCCTTGTTTTTGTTCTTCATCAATAAAAAAGGAAGAAAACAGGGCGGTACATCATCTGAATCATCACACCGGTATTTAAACAATGATAGCCAGGCTTCGCTTGCATTTTGTTCATTGGCTGTCCTTTGGGAAGAAACGTCTGCTGTTAAGGGACTTCCAAGGGACTTTTTGTATACAGGTGAATATTTAACCTGATGCTTCATGAAATAAATGAAAGCAAAGATCGTTGCCATGGCGACCAATACGCTGAAAAGCATCATATATGGCTCAAGATCCGCTGAAAGCTCAATCATTCTGCATTCACCTCCCTTCATTCAGATTAGTATACATGATAACTTCCTGAAAAGAAAGCTTGTCCCAGTTCATGACGGGAAGATCACCAAGTGGTGCGTGCGCTTTCATTTAAAAAAATGGCTCTATTAAATTTGGCTGTTAATTTCCGTTTCAGGCGTCCGCTTTCCGCGGGGCGGGCGGTGAGCCTCCTCGGCGCTTTAGCGCCTGTGGGGTCTTACCTGTCCCGCTGCTCCCGCAGGAGTCTCCCGCCTGGAACGTAGATCAACAGGTGTGTAAAAATCAACATTTTTCTTTAACATAGCCAAAAAATTAAAAGAACCATTAGTAAGAACATAAAAAATAAAGCAGCTAAGCTGCTTTATCGTACATCTTAATTCAGGCGTTTTGACGCGGATTTTCAACAGCCTGAAGCTCTTTAACACCTGGAGCCATTTCGCTTTTGCAAATAGGGCAAAGCGGTTTTTCGCTGCTTTTAAAGTTATCGCGCACCCAGCAATTGCAATCTTCTGAAGTGCAGTTCCACACTTTTGTTTCTTCCAATACGATCTCTTCCGCAGGTTTTCGGTTATACATTTGGTTACCCCTTTCGGCTGCAATCCTAAAGTAAGTTACAAAGCATACAAACAATACGCATTGAAAAAACAAAAATTCACGTATTATAAAAAGTACCTCATTTGCTGATAACTCTTTATAATAAGTGAATTTTAAAAATCATACACCTATTATACGATCATTTACTTCTTTTGTCAATTTTGGTGAAGAAGCGGTCCGGCTGTATTAGCATGCCCATACATCCTAAACCTACTCCTTCTTTTTTCTTTTTATGGCCGAGAGATACTTTCTTATAAAGCTAAAACAATGAAAGCCCTGCCTCTCTTTCATCCTTGCGGTTCCGAGACCGCGCCAGTGTGAATCAGATTTGAAAGCGGGTGAAGAAGTGATGGAGGAAACCGGCAGCAGAAGCTGCAGGCCAAGATTTATACAGGATTCATCCGTTTACCGGGTGGGGTTATCGATCCATGGTGTTCATATATTATCTTGCTTGCCTTTTGCAAGCGGCACATCTTCACAGCACAACGCATCACGCGTTTACTTACCCTCGGCATTTAATTAACAGCCGCAGAATCTTAATTATACTACCTATCTTCTAGAGTGTCAACACTTATTCTTGATTTTTGAACCCTCTGCCGTACAAGCATAGATGGACGCCAGCAGAAAAAATAAGACTCTTCCTTTTAAAGAAGAGCCTTACATTCTATTGCTCGCTTTTAGCGGCTAAATTTCTCTCCAATTTATCGATCCGTTCCAGCAGTTCGTCATTTTTATGTTCCAATTTTTCTGTATGCTTGGATGAGAAATAAGAGTCTGTTTCCCACCAATCCATGCCAATTTCTTTGGCTTTATCAACAGATGCGATGATCAGGCGAATTTTAATGGTTAAAAGCTCCACATCTGCAAGTCCGATTTTGATATCACCTGCGATGACGACGCCTTTGTCGAGGATTTTTTCCAGCACTTCCACAAGGTTGCTTGAGTTAGATGACGTATTCATTGGCTGCTGATTCATTGTTTATCCTCTCCTTTAAAGTAAATTGCCCAAAGGACCAAGATCAATATTTAAATCTTCATCCTTTAAATTGAAAATCTTCTTCAATTCTTCCATTTTCACTTCCAGATCCATCAGAGCGTTTCCGAGTCTTTCCACCTCTTCATCAGTTAAGGTGCCGCCCTCAACCCTTCTGATGGCATGGCGCTCAACCAGCTGCCTGATCAGTTCAACAAGTGTCATGACAAGCTGGGAAAGCCCGTGTTCTACATCGTCCGGGTCGAGGTCGATTCGACTAGCTTTTCGTTCAAGCTGTTCCATTCTTTCATCTCCTCCCTGCTGCTTTTAATGGTGCCGTCCTCCCGTTCCTGGACAAGTTTTTCAACAGAGGTAATAAGAAGTCTTAAATCAAGATATACAAGGTCAATGTTGGCGATGGAAATAACCAGTTCCCCTCTGAGCGCAACACCTTTGTCCAGCACAACGTCCAATATGTCAAGCAGCGAAACATCCTGGCCTCTTAACTGTTCCTCACTGGCCATTTCTCACACCTCCTTTACAGATTGGCAAAATAGTATGTCGGCCAAGGTCCCGTTACTTCTATGAAAAACCCTTGTTTTTCCGCTGCAGAGTTCATGTCCTGAATTCTTCGCAAAAAATTATTGACCTTTTCTTTTTCTATCAAATAAACACTGTTCCAGGCCATGGCTTCTTTTCTTCCCGTAACATCCTTGGAAAGGTTCTTCTTAACAGCTGCCTTGCTGGAAAGAGCGGAAAGTTCATCGTGAATGGCTTTTGATCGCTTATCCATTTCATTTTCCAAAAGCTCATCTGCATATTTTTGCAGTTTCTTCTTTTCAAAAAACTGCCTTCCTGAAGGCAGAAGTTCAATTTCTTTTCGTTTTGCCTCCATTTCAGGTGAAGAATTCATTACTTCCTCTTTAAGTGCTTCTTCTGCACAATAAATTTTAACGTTCCATTCTTCTTTGTTCTGCAATGAAGAAAATAAAGCAAGCACTGTGTCACGCTGTCCATCAATCGTTTCCTTTAATCGGGTTTCACTCTTAAAAATCGTGCCGAATTTTAAAGGAATAGCTGTATATTGATCATTTATCTTTACAAGTGCTTCGTGATGATGAAAAGCTTTTTCCTGAAGCCATTTTGGATCCTGCATTCTTTCTTCCAGTTCTTTTTCACCGTACTCATTTTCTTCGAGCTTGCATAAAACACAGGTAATGTCACCAAAGCTTTTTGTATAAGCTAAATGCTCTCCATCAAGTCCGCTAAAGGATTCAAGCGGAAGAGAATCGACCTCTTTAGATGGAATAAATCCGTATAAATACAAAAGCTCCTTTGTTTCAGTTACAGCATCCATCTTCTACACCTGCCTGTTTTCATTTGTTCTGCCAGCTTCGTTTTTCTAAAAATAAAACCTTAGCCTCTATTGTAAAATTGTTCTTGTTCTTTCAGCTTGGCAATTTCGTATCTTTCAAGAAGCTCTTCTTCTGATTCCTTGTATTCTTCTTCTGAAACTTCATCCATTTCAAGCATTAATTCTAAATGAACAAGCTTTTTCTGAATGGTTTCCAAATCATACATTTCTTTATCTGCTTCCTCCTGAACCTTCTCTCCTACTTTAATCAGCAAGTCAAATGGAGCAGTAAAGAGCTTTTGAATCATTGAGCTTCCCTCGCTTTCAGTTTAATATCTATAAAGCTGTAAGCAGGCCAAGGACCTGTATATTTAAAATCTGCTTTATCATTCCACTTCTCATACAGTTCATTTACCAGCTTATCAAATTCTCCGTCGCTCTCGCGGTCCACAAGAAAAGATCCATTCAGAAGCATTCTTTCTCCAATCAAATCATTTTGCTTGGAGGAATCAGCGATATTGGCGAGCGGGAGAAAGATTTCTTTTGTAATTAGATCCTTTTTTTCATTAATAAAATTATTGGCATATTCACCAAGCTGAATTCGATCATAATAAGCAGCATTTTCACTTTTCCCTTTGATCTTTTCCTTCAGCTTAACGACCTTTTCATTTTCATGAATTTCTTTTTCAAGCCACTCTTTTTTCCCGATAACTTTTAGGCCGATTTCAATTTTGTTTTCAATTTTAGGGAAAATCTCTAAAAATTCATCATATAAGTGTTCAAGCAGATAGGTAATGTCATCCTTCGTTTCAAAAATATTTCCGAAGCTCATTGGAATAACGGTATACTTATCCATTAATCCTGCAACAACTTGCTGATGCACCGCAAGATTGTCCTTTTTCGGGTGATAGATTTTAATCGGAAACTTGGCTGTTACCATACCGTAGCCTTTGTATGGAATGACCTCAAGCTCGCTTTTCATTCCTTCTATTTCAGCCGCTCCAAGCGGTTCTTCAGCAGCTGCTGAATTGATCGCACAAAAGGTGTAGTATCCCAGTTTTTCCTCAGCCATAGTCATCCTCCATTCGTTTTCTTTAATTCGTTAATGATAAGCTGTTCCGTTTTTTCTTTGCTTGTCTGGTCCATCATTTGGCCGACAGGAAAGGTTAGAACATCCAGACAAAGTTTTTTGAAGCTATCATTTTCTTTGCTTATTTCGATTTCCTGTTTGGCTGCAATCGTTGCAATCATTAAAGCTGCCCTCATACCGGGACCAGCTGACCCTTTTGAAGAGCTCTTTTGCCTGATTCTGCTGATAAACTCAGTCAGAAAAATCGCATCTTGCTTCTCGATGCCTGTTTTCCCCGAAATCAGATCTGCCTCCTCATCGGCACCAGGGTATTCCAGCTTAAATGTAATCAGACGGTCCAAAAGAGCATCCTGGGATTTAAAAACACCAGCATATTCCTCCGGATTGCTCGTCAAAATAATTTTAAAATCCGGATGCACCGGTATGTAAGATTGATTTTCTTTCTTTCCGTAAATCGGAAGAATTCCTTCCTGAATGACGGAAAGAAATAAGTTATTAGTTTCTGGCTTTGAACGGGTAAATTCGTCATATACGACAACATGGCCTTCTTTAACTGCCTTTAGCAGTCTGCCATCTTCCCAGTTTTCATCTAGTTTTTCTTCTTTTTTGTAAACGGATCTCACAAAATTATCAACTAGAGTGCTTTTAGTGAATCCTCTGAAAGAACCAAGCAAATCTTCATTTGACATTTCATGGTTTCCGGAAAGAAAGGTAACCGGCTGTCCTAATTGGTTTGCCGTAAAGAGCGCAAGTGATGTTTTGCCGATCCCGGCCGGTCCTGTGAAGTGAACAGGATAAGAGCCTGATAGGTACATTGCTGCCCGCTCTGCCAGCTCTTTGATTCTTGGGTAAGCTACAATCTCCTGTTTAATGGGGCTTTCAATTTGCTGGACTTCCATCTTCACTGCCTCCTGCATCCACGTGAATGGGTTTAATTATCCTCCACTATTACGGCGCTTCGCGGCCGCATGCTTTTTCGGTCATATGATACGACTTCCATGTCTTGATTAATATGGGCGTGATAGACGCCGATCATTTGGTCCTTCGCATAGGCTTTCATATATTCTTTCTCTTCAATGACTTCAACTACAACATCCCAGCCGTTATCCACCGGTTTTACAGAAGTGATTTTAAACGGGGGACGGACATATTCTGAGAAAAAATCGGTCACTTCCTGCAGCAGTTTTTTCATGCTCATCTGACATCGCCACCTTGATCCTTAAAATGGAACCAAGGCGCAGCAGCTGCGCCCTGGTCAGTTATATTATTTTGTTGAAGCAGCTATACGGTCTCTTTCGCCTCTCTGATCAGAAAGCTTGAATTCATCATCCATTAGTTCGTCTCTTATCAGACCGACTGCTTCCGCATACCGCAGCCAAGTATCCACACTTGCGATAACGACGCGCGCTTCAATGGTTATCAATTCTATTCCTACTAGTGAAACTCTTACAAAGGCATCAATCACAATCCCTTTGTCCAAAATTCTGTCGATAACCTCTGCTAAACTTGAACTGTCAGTACTTCTTTGAATACCAGCCATGTTAAATCCTCTCCTTAATTAAAGTAATGCGGGATGTCTTTCGAGCTTTTGACCTCGCTCGCACCCTTGATGTCTGTTGCACTCTTTAAGTCTTTAGCTGTTTTCACTTTCGTTCCGCCGTGTTCCTGTTTAACATTTTCCTGAAATTTTTCCCCAGCTTCTTTGACAGAAGCTATTTTTCCGCGCAAATCTCCAAGTTTGTCCTGAAGATTGCTTTCCAGTTCTTCTGCTTTTCCATGAACTTTGGTTGAAAGCTTCTCTTGGGAATGACCCATTTTGTCTTTTGCCTCCACAAGCTTATCCTGCATGGCATGTTCCATTTTTTCTTTTTTCCGCTTAATAATGATGTCTCTGATTGTTTTGACTAAGCCGCGTTTGATGTTATCTCCACTGAAGTGATTGGAGTTTTTTTTTGAGTGAATTTTGCCTTGCCAGTACGGAAAATGAGGGCAGAGCCAAGAATTGCACTTCCTGTAATTGCCCGTTTCACCCATTTATTATTCTGCTGTTCTTCCGAATGGTTCTTTTGATTCAAAATTCATCAACTCCTTTCCGTACGCTTAATTATTATTTTCACTTGTAATCACAATGTTAAACATGAATCTTTTGGAAATGTTTTATTTCGGAAGCAAAAGTACGGCAGAACGCACCCGGCTGTACAATGAATAAAGAAATTTTATTTTGCAGGTATGTGCTTAAAGTCGCCCATCATCTGAATTTCTGCACTGTATCTGCATGTAAAGAACATATGAAAAAGAAAAGAGAGCTCTGTTAGCAGAAGCTCTCTTTATAGAAAAACTTTTTAAAATTAGTTTAATGAAGAGTATCAAAAGCCTTATAACCCTAATCACATTATATTAGATGATTAGCCAGGATAGCCTGAATTTCGATCATATCAGTGTTTTTGGAAAACTCGAGCTGGTAAGTCCGGCTTTTAGTCATGAGCATCAGCTCAGCATCCAGATCAAATAGCCCCGCTTCTTCTATGGCATAGCTTTCGATTGATTTGTAAGGCACAAATACCCTCGCTTTTTTGCGGGAGAATAATTTGTTATCAAAGAAAATGATTCTCTTGTTCGTAAAACAGATCTGATCAATTCGCAATTTGTAGACAGCTTGAATGGATTCTCCTTCTACCAGCAGCTTTTCAAAGCTCCTTGTATCTGCCGACCGGCTTGCTGAAAACAGTCCCATTTAAAACATCTCCTTTCCCTTTAATCAGGGTAACATAAATAGCATTGT
Organism: Metabacillus kandeliae; assembly: GCF_021166585.1. Lineage (GTDB taxonomy): Bacteria > Bacillota > Bacilli > Bacillales > Bacillaceae > Metabacillus_B > Metabacillus_B kandeliae. Next base: position 940,018 of record NZ_JAJOZE010000001.1, on the reverse strand, counting down.
TCAGTATGTGGTAAAACCAAGCAGTTCCTGAATGGTGAAGACAATTCTTTTCAATGGCGTAAGGGTATCCTGATAAGCTTTTTGCGGAAGAGTATAGCTTCCATCCTCATTATTCCACAGCCTGCTGAAATAAGAATCCATCTCCTTCATCAGCTCCTTGTTGACAGGGCCTTCAATTTTTAAATCTGTTTCAAGGTTTAAATCTGCCAGATTTCTTTTTGTAAAGTTGGCAGAGCCTGCAATGATGATTCCCTTTTGCTTATGCTTTAAGTACATTGTTTTGGTGTGGTACTGCTCCATTTTGACATTGTACCAGCGAACACGAATTTTCCCGTGCGTTTTTTCAGTAAGCTCCTTGACGACCGGCTGATTGGGAATCCCCATCTTCTGCTTTCCGAAGGCATTTTTGTTTGGATCGAGAATCATATTGATGGCCACACCCCTATTTGAGGCGTCTATCAGCTTGTTGACAAGAGAACGGTCAGCCAGATAGAACATGCCAAGCCAAAGGGTGTCTCCTTTTTCTGCTTGATCAATTGTTTTTTCAACGTGCTTCAAAATTTTACCTTCTGTCAGCACTCGAACGGTCATGTCGCCCTGTTCTTTTTCTTCTTCTTTATAGCTTCCGGGGATTGAATCTGCTCCTGAATATCCAGCAGCCGCTTTTTCAGTTTTTAAAAGATCATTCAAAACATTTCCCTTTACTTCAAAAGCCATATTGGCGTGAAAACCGCTTTGGTCATGAGGATTGGCAGAACTGACCATTCCTGTTTTGTCGGTTAAAATGACTTTTCTGTGATTGGCTTTTACATTGAGCAATGTAAGATAAGACCGCAATGTTACACTTGGCGCTTTGCTTGATAACGGGTTTGGGAGCCATCCTTTTCCTTCCGTACCGAACCATTGAAAAAACGTTCTCCAAACACTGGAGTAAATGGGGTTAGAATCCCGCAGCGGTTCCAATTTGGTAGTAACCACTTGAATTCCGTTTTCTGTCAGATCATGAAGCTCCTTTGAACGGTGTGCTCCATAGGTGGTATTGACTTCATCTGTAATAAAGGCAATTTGTATGTTTGGATTGGCTTTCTTTTTCTGAATAAGCGCTGCTGTGAGCTGTTCGCTTAACTTTGGATAGTTAACGCCATCATCTATGTAGCCGTTTAAGAGAAAAAGGTCAATGACTATAAATTGGTCAGCCTCTTTTATCATTTGGTTAATTCTATTAAATATTTGTTCCTGGAATACTGTTTTCCCCCCATTCTTATAGTAAAGGTTGCTGTACATTTTGATGTCATCTGTTTTATGTATCGGCCCTTCATAGGACAGGCCCTTTGGAAGCGGCTTATAGCAGTTAAAAATCATCACACCGCCTAAAAACAGGATAAGGACGAGCAGCAGTATTCTTTTCTTAAATAATCCGCGAGTTTTCATCAACATCTCTCCCCAAATTCACATGTGCCAGGCTGAATCAATTTTTCCCTTAATTTGAAGAAACCAAACCAGCAAGGAACCGGGGCTGCCTTTTTCCTTTTAGGGTCAGTTAAATTGGCTGTTCATTTCCGTTTCAGGCGTTAAACGAAAATCAACAGGTTCAAAAAAACAAGATTCCCCTTTAACATCGCCTTCTTTCATAAAAAATACTGCTTTTTCATCTGCTGTTTGAAGCAGAAGGCAAAATGCACCACTAAATAAATCAAAATAAAAACCCCTGCCGCATGGGCAGGGGCTGCAATCAGCGCTCTTCAAAATAATCTTTATAAAAGCCGCTGACTTTGCCGGTATTGTCGATAACAAAGTAAAATTCTTCAGTTTCATTTTTCACTTCGTATGTTTTGCCTTCTGTTAAGGCTTGGTTCACAACATATTTTTTTGCATTTGTATGTACACAAGTTACTTCTTTTAATGTTTTTGTATTCTGCCAGTTATGGTGAATCATTATGAGCGCCCCTTTTTCAGTTTCACTTCATTTTATCAGCATTCGCACTTTATTGGCAACAGGTTCTCTATTTCAGTTAAAGCGAATGAGTATGGCAGTCCGGTCATCTGGAGGCAGGTTAGCATCTTTTTCTTTTTGTTCAATAAATTCGGCCAGTGCTGGAAGCCCTTTTTGGCAGGCAAACTCAACAGCCTTTTGCAATGTTTCTTCTCCAGGAATAAAAAAACCGTCAGAAATGAGCAGAATGGCATCCACATCCTTTTTTTCAATGCTTCCCTCCTGTATGTAGCTTTCAAGAGCTTCCTCTCCGTTGCATACAGAGTAACCATCTTCCGTATTCGCCATTGACCTGTGATCTGCATATAGGGCGGCTGGATTTTGCTGATAATAGTGCTCTGGCTGAATACCTTTTCCTTCGTCCCGTTCATTTTCCCGCCTGGTTTTTGCTCTGGCGCTTATTCCTTTAACAGAGTTTTTTACAAGTTCCCTTACTCTTCCGTCCTTCATTCTGGCCGCAATCATGCAATCCCCCGCCTGTGCAAAGGAGATCACATCTTCTTCCGCCCTAACGACAGCGGCACAGGTTGACCATAAATAAGGTTTTTCTGATAAATCAATGCCGCAATCCTGCATTTTTTCTTTCAGCAGCCTGTTAGCAGCTGCAATACCCTCTTTTGGACTCGTTTTTTCTGTGAATAACTCTTGAAAATATCTTTTGAACAAATGGGAGGCGAGAACCGCACCATTTTCACCTTTTGAATTTTTATAAGCATCAATCGGGGTCACACCATCAAATACTCCTGCTGCTTCCATAGAGGTATGGATAAAGCAGGCATCTTCCTGAATCAGTTTATTGGGACTTTTTTTATAGTAAAGCTGGCTGTCCATGCATTCTCCTCCAAAATGTGTCTTTTTCTCTTTTTCACTTTCTTCATATTTTCCGCAAATCCTTTTTCCTAAAAAAGCAAAAAAAGAGGAACTCCTAAAGGAGTTCCTCATGCTAGATCAGCCTTCTAGAAGAAGTGATTCCGGATCTTCCAAAAGCTCTTTCACGGCAACAAGGAAGCCTACTGCTTCTTTGCCGTCAATGACACGGTGGTCATAAGAAAGGGCAATATACATCATTGGGCGGTTTTCCATTTTTTCATTATCAATGGCAACAGGGCGCACCTGAATTTTGTGCATGCCGAGAATTCCAACCTGCGGTCCGTTTAGGATCGGTGTTGAAAGCAATGAGCCGAATACGCCGCCGTTTGTAATAGTGAAAGTTCCGCCTTGTAGATCGCTTAATGCCAGCTTATTGTCGCGGGCTTTTTTTGCAAGACCTGTGATTTCGCCTTCAATTTCGGCAAATGATTTTCGGTCTGCATCTCTGACTACAGGAACAACAAGGCCTTCCTGAGCAGAAACAGCGATGCCGATATCATAGAATTTTTTCAGCACAAGCTCGCTTCCCTGAATCTCAGAATTCACAAGCGGGAATTTCTTAAGAGCAGCAACCACTGCTTTTGTAAAGAATGACATAAATCCAAGGCGTACATCATGCTCTTCAAAGAAGCGGTCTTTGCGGCGCTTTCGAAGATCCATAACAGCCGTCATGTCCACTTCATTAAATGTTGTCAGCATCGCTGAAGTTTGCTGAACTTCAACCAGCCTGTTGGCAATTGTCTGGCGTCTTCTGGACATTTTAATGCGCTCAACCGGTTTAGCAGGATTATCCTGCTGCTGTGCTGCTGGCTGCTGAGCACTTTGTGCAGGCTTCGCAGGAGCCGCCTGCTGGTTTTCTGAACCGTTATAGTTTTCTACATCATGCTTGCGCAATCTTCCGAATGGATCAGCAGACGGAACACTTTCCAGACTGATGCCTTTTTCTCTTGCAAGCTTTCTTGCTGCAGGAGAAGCAATTGTGCGGGCTGATTTTTTATCCTCTGCTGCTTCAGTTTGCTGAATATAGTCCGTTTTAGGCGCTTCATTCGGTGGAGTCTGCTTAGCTTGCTCAGCTGATGGCGCTGTTTCAGGAGCTTTTGCTTCCTGCTTCGGTTCCTCTGCACCGCCGCCTGCGGATCCTTGGCCGTTTTCATCAATCATGCCGATTGTTTCGCCAACCTGAACGATATCGCCCGCTTCTTTTAATACCTGCTTCAGCACCCCAGATTGTTCTGCTGTTAATTCTACGTTTACTTTATCTGTTTCAAGCTCCAGCAGGTATTCTCCCTGCTCTACAAAATCACCCGGCTGCTTCAGCCACTGGGCAATTGTTCCTTCAGAAATAGATTCAGCGAGTTCCGGTACTTTAATTTCAGCCATGATTTGTCTCCCCCTTAGTTATCCCATGTTAAGGCATGTGTAATAATGCGTTCTTGTTCTTTTTTATGGACAGTCGGATCTCCCTCGGCTGTACTGGATCTTCTTCTTCTGCCTTCATAGCGGACTTTAATGCTGTCAGCCGCCGTTTCACGCAGCTTTGCTTCCATATAAGACCAGGCACCCATATTTTGAGGTTCTTCCTGAACCCAAAGAATTTCCTCCAAATTTTCAAAACGTCCAATCAGGTTCTTAATCTCTTCTTTAGGGAAAGGATAGATTTCTTCAACCCTTGCTACATGAATTTCCTGCGGGTTCTCTTCCATATTTTTAAGTTTTTCAGAAATATCAATGCTCACTTTTCCTGAGCAGAAGACTACGCGCTTGACTTTTTCAGCATCTGCGCCGAGTCCCTGCTGCTCCATAATCGGTTTAAAGCTGCCGCTTGCCAGTTCTTCTGCGTCCGAAATGGTATTCGGATTTCGGAGGAGACTCTTCGGCGTCATAATGATCAGCGGGCGCACTTCTTCTTTCTGAAGCATTTTGGCCTGTCTTCTCAGAATATGAAAATACTGGGCCGCACTGGTCAGGTTGGCTACTGTCCAGTTATTTTCAGATGCCAGCTGCAGGAACCTTTCAAGCCTTGCACTGGAGTGCTCTGGCCCCTGTCCTTCATAACCATGCGGAAGAAGGATAACGAGACCTGATTTTTGGCCCCATTTGGCTCTGCCTGCTGAAATAAACTGATCAAAAAATACTTGGGCAGCGTTGGCGAAATCGCCGTATTGAGCTTCCCATAAGACCAATGTTTCAGGTGCAAAAACATTATAGCCATATTCGAATCCAAGAACAGATCCTTCAGACAGCGGGCTGTTATGAACCGCAAATGTTGCCTTTGCATCTTTCACTGTGTGCAGCGGCGAATATACTTCACCAGTCTTTGAATCATGAAGAACAAGGTTCCTTTGAGCAAACGTTCCGCGTTCAGAATCCTGGCCAGTCAGGCGGACAGGTGTTCCATCCTGAACAATTGTACCGAATGCGAGTGTTTCAGCAAGGCCCCACTCTACCCTATGGTCTTCTTTCATCACATTGCTCCGGCGCTCCAAAATCCTTTGAAGCTTGCCGAAAACATTAAAGTTTTCCTGCCACTGAACAAGCTGGCTGTTAATGCTGTGCAGTCTGTCAAGCGGAACGGATGTATCCACTTTAGGAAAGCCGTGAAGAATGGTTTCTGGCAGCTCGATATCATGAATTTCAGTAACTTGCCTCTTAGGAACTTTCTGATACGCAGCATCAAGCTTGTTCTGCACTTCTTCTTCAAGCTTTGAAGCATCATCCTGTGTCAAAACGCTTTCGTCCTGCAGAAGCTTTTTGTATATTTCTTTGGCTGTCGGATGCTTGTGGACCTTTTCATAAACCTGAGGCTGTGTTGTCATCGGCTCGTCCATTTCATTATGTCCGAAGCGGCGATAGCCGATCAGGTCGATCAGGAAGTCCTTTTTAAATTTATAACGGTATTCCATCGCCATTGTAATAGCAGCCAAACATGCTTCAGGGTCATCTGCATTCACATGGACAATCGGAATTTCGTACCCTTTTGCAAGGTCGCTTGCGTAGCGGGTTGAGCGGGAATCCTTGCTCTCTGTTGTGAATCCGATCACATTATTAGCGATGATATGTATGGATCCGCCTGTCTGATAGCCTTTCAGCCTGCTCAGGTTTAAAGTTTCTGCCACAATTCCTTCGCCAGGAAAAGCAGCGTCGCCATGAATCATGACGGCAAGAGATTTTTTAATATCCTGTTCAGGAAAGCCTTCGCCTGTTCTTGTTTCCTGTGCCGCTCTTGTATAGCCGGCAACAATCGGATCAACAAATTCCAGGTGGCTCGGATTGTTGGCAAGCGTCAGCCTTGCCCTGATTGTGCTTTCATCCTTAATTTGCTTGTCAGCGCCAAGATGGTACTTTACATCACCGCTCCAGCCGTAGTTAATGCCGATGGAGCCTTCTGACGGAACAAGTTCTTTGTTAGGAGCATGCTGAAATTCAGAAAAAATGATTTCATAAGGTTTTCCAAGCACATGCGCCAGCACATTGAGGCGGCCCCTGTGCGCCATGCCGATGTTAATCGTATTCGTACCGGCTTCGACGGCGCTTGCGATCATGCCGTCAAGCATTGGAACAAGCATATCCAAACCTTCTATAGAGAAGCGCTTTTGGCCGACGAATGTTTTATGAAGATACTTTTCAAATCCTTCAACTTCCATCAGTCTTTTTAAAATGCCGACTTTCTTTTCATTGGATAAATGGGTGAAAATTTCGCCTGACTCGACAATTTTTTTCAGCCAGTTTTTCTCTTCGATGCCATGTACATGGTCAAATTCGAATGAGATTGTTTTTTTATACGTTTCCCGCAGATAGTTAATGGCTTCAAGGCCGTTTTTGACTTCAGCCGGTGCATCAGGACAAAGAACGGCTGCAGGAATGTCTTTTAAATCTTTCTCAGTGAGCTCATACTTTTCCAAACGCAAAAAATCCTCTGCGCTTTCCTGGTTTTCAAGAGGATAGACAGAAGCATATAGATGTCCGTATGTTCTGATATCTTCCGCCAGCTTGACCGCAGAAGCGATTTTGTGAACAGCATCCGGCGATGGAGCAGATCCTTTATCTAAAGGCTGCCGGAAAGCATTTTCCTGAAATTCTGTTTCTGACGGTTCCCCCAGCTTGTCAAACAATTCTCTCAGTTCAGCATCCAGTGAGTCAGGATCTGCCAGGTATTGGTCATACAAATCCATAACATAGCCAAGATTGGGACCGTAAAAGTCTTCCCATGTTACTTGAGGTTTCGATGCAGCTTGTGACATTAACATTACCCCCAACTGTGAATTACCAAGTGCTTTAAAAGATACTATTTTGATATACAATTTCCGATTCATATCGGCTTAAGTGAAAAGAAAGAAAAAGCTAAAACGCTTCCATATGATATTTTACCACTCTCGTCCCGTTCTTTCCAACAAATATCGATAGAAAATTTAAAAATAATAGTAAAAAACAAAAAATTTAGCTTCTTTTGTCTTTTCAGCTGTTTTTCAATCAGTATTTTCAGGGATTTTTCTGATTTCTATCCTTTCACTCGTTATTTCAGCATCAATGAACCTTTTCAGCAGCACAAAAAAGAGCCTTCCGGTTATCCCGATTGAAGGCTCTTTTTCAATAACTTTTTCAGCAGCGGGAACAGGACATCCGGCAGCTCTTCGATGTTCGTCACAATCAGACTGAAATTGCCATAAATCGTTTTAATCGATTTATATTGACTTTCATCTGCTTCGCCGTTTGATAAAAATACATTAATCACTTCAATGCCCTGTTTTCTTGCCATAAGCACCGCTTCGTGCGTATCTACAATTCCGTTTTGCTCATAATTCATAGCAGCGGGCTCGCCGTCTGAAAAAACGAGCAGAAATTTCTGTTTTTCATTTCTTCTCAGCAGCTCTTCAGCCATATGGCGGATGGCAAATCCATCCCTGTTATCTTCTTCAGGCGCAAGCTGCATGATTTCAGGGCCGCTTCCTGTTTTTAGCGAAGATTGATAGGAAAGAACCCGTTTAAAATAATTAGGCTGATAAGCATCTGTTGCTTCACCTGTGTCTTCCCAGAAACCTGTAATCTGGTGCGGCACCTGAACGGAATGCAGCGCTTCATGAAAAAGCACAATTCCGCGCTTCGTTTCATCCATTTTGTCAAACATCGAGGCCGAACAGTCAACGAGCAGCGAAAAAACAGCGTCAATTTGAATGGATGGCTGTTCTTTTTTATAAAAAAGCTTTGGATTATCGTCTGTAAACAGCTTTAATAGCTTTTTCCCAAGCCTGCCGGTATGAAGGTCTGTTCTTGGCAAGGTCCTCTTATGCTCAAGCATTTTTTGAATCATTTGCTTCATTTTCTTTTGATAATTTAGAATATCCGCTTTGTATTCCCTGTATATCCTTTCTTCCTCAGCCGATGCAGATCGCGGTTCCAATTGGAAAGGCACAGCTGCTGCATTTTCCTTTCCGTAAGGATGTGCATCCTCGCCGCTTTCTCCTCTTCTGTCTTCTTCGAGGGCTTCAAGCTTTGAATAATCGTTATTCTTCGCTTTTTTTGATGTTCCCTGGACTGTACCAAGCGCCTGATCCCCATCTTCTCCTTCTCTTGCTGCCTGACCGGCTAAATCCGTTTTGGAGCCGTGCTCAAGATCAAACTGAAGAAAACTCTTCGTCGCTTCGCTTGTTTCTCTGTGCCATGTCGGCAGCTTGTCTTCATGAACATCTTTATCCTCTTTTTCAAGCGGTCCAAGGGAATCATCCTGATCAAGCTTTGATTTCCTCTTTAGATCATCAAAAGTCAGACCCAGGTCTTCTCTGCTGTAGACGCTCTCCGGGATAAAGAAATACGTGTTCAGCATATCCTTATCAAGCAAATCCTCCAGTACCTCAGTCATTTCCAAAGCAATTTCAGCTGTTTCTTCAGCAGAAGCTGCTTCATAGGATTTTTCCAGCATCCTTTCTATAAAGGGGAAAGCAAGATTAATTTCTTCCTTTAAAGATGGAAGTGCCACTAAAGGAGATTCTGCTGTCAGCTTTAAATACAGGCCGCTGAACAGGGCATCTGCATAAAGGCTTCTTTCCCGGTTAATCGTCAGCTGCGATTGAAAATATTTCCGGTAAAGCTCCTTACGCTTCTGAAAGGTTTTCTTTGTACCAGGGCGCTCTTTTTTACAAATTTCTTCAAGCCTCAGATCCTCCAGCAGAGCAAAAAGCTGCTTTCCGAATTCCGGCAGACGTGTTCTGTGAACTTTGCGCAAAAACTCTTTCACCTGTAATGGAGCTGTAAAGTAATAATTCCCCAGCGCTCTTAAATATAAGTCGCTCTTAAGGCCTTCCACTGTATCTCGGATAGGCCTCTGATTCCAAAAGTGGCTTATATAGACGGTATTTTTGAAAGGATCAAGGTAAGACTGAACTTCATATTCAATTTCCATTTCTTTGTTTTTGGAAATGGTCTTAGCCAAATCTGTCAATTCCATAAATAAAAAAGAATCTATCTGACTATCGTTAAATTTAATAAACTTCATAGGCAGCCCTCACTCAAATAACGTTTCCGCAATATTCCGGATCGCTGCTTTTTCCCTTTCATCCTCTGCTTTTTCAGCTATGCCGCGCTCTATGGCCCTTAATGGAGGCAAATATACAGCAAGATCACATGTATCAAGCATAGCCCTCACAGAGGCCGCCTCCTCAGAAATCTGCCCATTTTTAACCTGGACGATCAAGTCAGCTGAAAAACGGACAAACAAATCAAGCAGCTTGTCATCCTGAAGCCCTGATTGCGCTTTAAGAATTTTTTTCAGCATATCACCCTGTATATAGGGAACATCGATCATGATAAAACGGTTTTTAAGGGCTTCATTCAGCGGTACAGTTCCTACATATCCTTCATTAATCGCTGCAATCACACCGAATCCTTTTTTTGCTGTGATCACTTCTCCTGTAAAAGGATTTGTTATTCTTTTTCTGTAATCTAAAACACCGTTTAAAATAGGAAGTGTTTCAGGCTTCGCCATGTTAATTTCATCAATATACAGAAGATGGCCATTTTTCATTGCTTTGATAACAGGTCCGGGAACGAACTCAATAACCTGATTTTCTCCTCGGGACATGATCGTCTTATAGCCAAGCATGGCTTCGGCATCCAGATCAACCGAACAGTTAATGCTGTGCATCGGCTGCTGAAACCAATAAGAAAGCGTTTCGGCAAGCTTTGTTTTACCTGAGCCTGTAGGGCCTTTTAATAGAAGATTTTTATCAAGGGCAAGGGAGATAATGGCATCATAGATGATGGCATCGTCTTCTGAGGCAAAGCCTCCCCTCCCTATCAAAGATTCATCCTCTGCACTAAGATTTCCAATCCCTCTATCTTTTAAAAGCTCCTTCACTTCAGAAGGAAGCCCAATATTTTCCAAATGGCTATGCATCGTTTAACCTCGCTTTATTAAACAGAATATGAATGAGAACAAAAAAGAAGAGACTCTGTTCAGGCAACAGCAGCCTCTTTACACAAATTATACTAGAAACCGGGCATAGTTACAAAAAGGGAACCTGCAGGCGCTATCCTGCAAAGAATTACTGTTTTTTTACAACTCCGCAAAGAATTCTTTTCCCGGCATTTCCTGCAGGGTCAGTTACATAGTCATCAGCTTTTTCATGGATAACCAATGCGCTCCCATTTTCATCAAGCAGCGAATTAGGCTTCCCCTCTTCCAGAGTAACGAATGGTGCCGTAACATTCACATCAGCCGTTCCGCTTTCCGGGATAATGATATTCAGCATATCACCTGCATGCGGCCCTTTTGGATTCTTCAGCCCATGCATTTTCCCTTCTGGATTAAAGTGTCCGCCTGCACTCATGAAATCCGGTGTTTTGCAGCTTCCGGTTTCATGAAAATGAATGGCTTTGGCGCCAGGAGCCAGCCCTTTTGCCGTCAGGTGAACATTTACTCCTTTAAAAGTTTCAGAAAGCACAGCCTTCCCCGCCTCTTTTCCTTCTGAATTGATAAGCGGAACCGTTACATCCATTACAGCATGCTTTTCTGCAGGAAAAACCTCTTGCTCGTTCATATGCTCCCTTTGCTGACAGCCGGCTGAAAACAATAACAGCCCTGCACCAGCCAGAATCATTACCTTTTTCATTTCCATTCCTCCTTCAGGCAGTTTCATTAGCATTCTGTCCAAGGAAAGGAACAGTTAATCTGCCGTGATCAGGGAATATTACGTTTAGTAAAAGCTTCGTTCTTGTAATCTTCTGCAGAAGAACGATTTAAAGTTGATTTTCTTCAATCTTTCCCAATGAAAAAGCGCTCTCCATCAGGAGAGCGCTTTTTTAAGCAGCTTAAGCTGCTTCTGTGATCAGGTCTTTTCTTAAACTTTGCCGCCTTATTGCAAACCTTAAGAAAGGATGCCTATCCTCTGTTTACTGGAAAAATCGCTTGGCGCCAAGATAATGGCTTGTCCAATAAGATTCACTCAGGTTAGATATTGTCACGCCTTTTGAACCGCTGGCGTGAAGAAAGTTTCCATCACCAAGGTAAATGCCCATATGAGAAGGGCCTTCCTTATAAGTTGTAAAATAAACAAAATCCCCGGCTTGCGGCTCGCTGACAGGCTTCATCACATTCCAATACCCAGCAGCGCTTAATCTGGAAATAGAAGTAACTTTATTCAATGCATAGTAGACAAAACCGCTGCAGTCAAACCCTGCTGATGTGTTTCCGCCCCATCTGTATGGAACGCCCATTTGTTTTTTCGCTTCAGCAATCATTCTGTCTGCCTGGCTGCCAGGCTGAACAGATGATGATCCTCCCTGATCCTGCTTGCCCCCCGAATTTGCTGCCGGAGTGCCAGACTGGTTAGGAGTGCTGGTTTCTGTGCCTGCTACTTTTGTCAGCTTCAGGACTTGTCCGGTATAAATCGTATCGCTCTTCAGCTCATTCGCCGTCCGAAGTTCCTGTATAGTGACTTTCATTTTGGCTGAGATGCTCCATAAGGAATCACCTGCTGCAACTTTATATGTATCTGTTTGAGAAGGGCTGTTCTGGCCTGCAGAAGGCTTTGATGCAGGAGCAGCCGGCGGTTTAGCTTCCCCTTTGACTGTACCTTTTGTCAGCTTCATGATCTGTCCTGGAAAAATGACATCGCTCTTCAGCTGATTGATACTGCGGAGATTTTGAACGGTGACTTTTGTTTTGGCAGAGATGATCCATAATGAGTCACCAGCTGCAACTCTGTATGTACCCTGGCTTATGTTTTGATGATTGGTCTGTCCGGATGGCTTTGCTTGCTGGGCAGACGCCGGTTTCGCCTCTTTAGATTCTTTCACTTTCAGCACTTGCCCGGCGTATATGATATCACCTTTTAAAGAGTTTAAAAGCTTAATTTCAGTTACAGAAGTTTTGTACTTTTCTGCAATCAGCCATAGTGAGTCGCCTGCTTTAACCGTGTGGGATGATGGCTCCTGCTTTTGCTGAGACTGAATACTTACTTTTGCGGGTACTTGAATGGATTTTGCAATCTTTGTTCCTGCAGCAGGAATTTTCAATACCTGGCCTGTAAAAATAACATCATTCTTCAGACCGTTTGCCTTTTTTATTGCATCTTCTGTTGTTTGATATTTTTTCGAAAGCTTCCAAATGGTATCGCCGCTTTTGACCGTAACTTCCTCTGCAGAAGCTGCCGATGCAAATAAAGAAGAACCAACGATGGCAGAAGCAGTTATGCCGATCATTTTATGCTTCATTCCCCCTGTACCTCCTCTTAACTATTCAAAATAAGTTTAATCGATAGCCGGCAAGAAAACTACATATTTTTATTAAATCCTGCATTATATTGAAGGAATATCCATATTCAAGCAATTTTTTCATAAAAAAAGAGAAAAAGCAGGCCTTTAGCCTGCTTGGAACTTCTATCAGATCAGCTCCCGCTTATTTGCCGGCAGGAGCTTCTTCCGCCATATTCCGAATACCTGTTTTACCGAGAATTTTGTAGCCGTACGATAGCACAATCGCCAGCGAAAGCGCACCGAATATTAGAACCATAAACGGAAGGCCTATTGTATCAAGAAACAAGCCTGTTCCGAGGAGAACGATTTGAAACATTACTCTGTCAAGCATGTTTCGGAAGGAAAAAAACCTTCCGTGATACTCCTTGCTGATTTTCGTTTGAAAAATAGTGGAGGCAATCGGGAAAAATGATCCAACTCCAAACCCAAACAGAGCAAATGAGAGCAGCGATGCAGCCGGCAAGTTTGAAAAATATAAAGATAAATGGGCAATGGAAATGACAAAAGCAAAGAAAAACATTAATTTAATGGAGTTATACTTTGATGAAAGCTTTTTGATCAAAAATGCTCCTGCCATAAAACTGAGTCCTTCTGTCGTATAAAGCCAGCCTTTAATGGCAGTTGAATGCTGAAGCTCGCTGATGTTGATAACCATCAGGTTAAAGCCACCAAGAAACAATGTCGGAATAATGGTCAGCACCAGCGCTGTAAAGGCTACTGGGGCATTTTTTAATATTGGGAGAATCTCATTAAAACTCCCCTTCTTTTTAAACAATCCACTCTCTTCGCGTTCATTTACATTAATTTCGAGAAAAAAAGTCAGCAGAAAAAGCAGTCCGTATGCTGCCATAGATGCTCCGTACAGCACTTCAAGGCTTGTGACCGCAAGAACGGCTCCGGAAAGTGCTGTTCCAATCACCCTTGCGATGGTTGCCATATTCATATGAATGCCGTTCAGCTGGATGAGCTCGTTTTCTTTTACAATTAAAGGAATGGCTGCCTGCAGCGCAGGAAAATAAAATGCTGCTGACAGCTGGATGCAAACCATAAAGAGCACCATTAATACAACCGACTCGTAATGAAGGGCAGCAAACATAAAAAGAACGCTCAGCATTCTGCCGAGACCTGCGTATAATAAGACAGCCTTCTTTGATTTGGAATCAATGATCCTTCCTGCCATTGGACCTGCAAAAACCCCTGCGAGAAGTCCGGCAAAAAGAATAAGTGATTTAAAGAAATCAGACGGCACATGACGCTGCATAAATTCGAGGTTGCCGATAATCCCTGCCCAAAGCCCCAAACCAGCAATAAATTCCCCTGAAAGAATGATCCATACATTTTTATTTTTCAGCATATTGAACTCCCTGCTAAGAAATTGATAAAACGGTAATGTCTTACAATACTATAGCACCCTTTAAAGTGTTTCGCCATACGAAATATTTTTTTGCAGGGAAAGAAAAAAGGGAACCTCCAGTAAGGGTTCCCTTCGATCATTTTAGCCCATCATTACAAAATTGATTAAAAAGGCTATGGTAATCACAAACATTATCCAATGCAGTTCTTTTATTCTTCCTGTAAACAGTTTAATCAGTGTATAGCTCAAAAACCCGAAAGCTACCCCTTCAGCTATGCTGAACGTCAGCGGCATCATAATGATCGTTAAAAATGCCGGAACCAGCTCTGTAAAATCGTCAAAGTTCACTTCTTTCAATTCCGACAGCATCATTGCGCCGATAATGATCAGAACCGGAGCTGTTGCAGTATCAGGGATAAATTGTATAAACGGAGCAAACAAAAGAGTCAGAATAAACAGACATGCAGCAAAAACAGCCTTAAGTCCTGTCCGTCCTCCTTCAGCGATGCCTGTGGCATTTTCAATATACGTATTCATTGCCGTAGAACCGAACAGGGCACTGATCATTGTACCAAGGGCTCCTGTGGTGAGCGCCCTTTTTATGTGAGGCACAGATCCATCAGGCGCAGAAAGGTTCGCCTTCTTTGTGAGTCCGATTAAAGTGGCAAGCGTATCAAAAAGCTCAACGATCGTAAAAGAGAAGATAACAGAAAAAATGCCATAGGCAATCGCCGCTTTTATATCCATTGCCATAAACGTCGGTGCTATTGATGGGATCTGAAAAGATACAACATCTGAAAGGCTTTTTGGAAATGGCGAATTTCCCGCTGCCATGGAGGCTATTGAGATAACAATGATCGAAATAATCAGCGCTCCTCTTATATTAAGCGCCACAAGAACTGCCGCCAGAATGAGCCCGATAATGGCAAGCATCGTCCCTGTATTTGTTATATGCCCAAGAGCAACAAAAGTAGATTTATCAGAAACGATGATTCCGCTGTTTTTCAGGCCAATAAAGGCGACAAAAAGACCAATCCCTGCTGTGATGGATGACTTTAGCGTTTTCGGTATCGCCTGCACCACTTTTGAACTGATCCCTAGAATGGAAAGGATGAAAAACACCAGTCCTGAAATAAAAACAGCACCAAGCGCTGTTTCCCATGACAGCCCCTGCTTCAAAACCACTGTGTAGGTGAAAAATGCGTTCAGTCCCATCCCTGGTCCGATGACGATTGGAAGGTTTGCCCACAAGCCCATTATCATTGTTGTGATGACAATGGCATAAATGGTTGCAGCAAGTGCAGCTTCCTTCGGCAAACCGGCTTCAGAGAGGATGACCGGGTTAACAAGTATAATATAGCTGACGGTCATAAAGGTGGTCAGAGCTGCTAAAAATTCACGTTTTACCGTAGTGCTCCGTTCAGTCAGATGGAAATATCCATCAATTCTTGATGATAGTTTGTTCAACTTTCTTTCCTCCTAGCCCTAACTTTCCTAATAGCTGTTTTCGAAAAGATGGCTGCTCTCTTCAGCATCTTCTTCACACAATTCTTCTAGCTTAAGGCTTCTTTTCTTTTGTTTTATATAACCAGAATAATCCTAAAATATATAATTCTGTAAGATCTGCTTTAAAATATAAGAAAAGGGCCTTCTAAAACATATTTGCTATTATATCTTAATTGTGATTAGGAGCAAAGACATGCTGTTATTATTGAAATTCACAGATTATTTGAGCTGATTGGATACAGTGTGCCGTTCTTTGCAAAAGACATGCGGCCTGTTTCTTCAGAAATAACAAGAATGAGGGCATCGGAGACCTCTGAAAGCCCGAGAGCCGCTCTGTGTCTTGTTCCAAGCTTATTCTCACCCGTTTTGATGCCTGATAAAGGCAGAACATTCGCCGCTGAAACGATCACCTCGTCTTTAATTAAGACAGCACCATCATGAAGAGGGCTTCCGGGATAGAAGATGCTCTCCAAAAGGGAGCTTGAAAGCTCAGCATTAACCGATATCCCCTTATGTATCAGTCCATCAACAGAAGTATCCCGTTCTACTACAATCAATGCTCCGTGGCGAAGTTTTGACAAATGGTCAATGGCCTTGGCCAGCGCTTGAAAATTCTCTATATAATCAGCCAGATATGCTTTTAAATAAAAAGTTGATGCGGATGACTGAATAGCATAAAAAGATTTTTTAATTTCTTCTAAATCACAAAGCAGGCATTCTGTTTCTGAATGGAGATTACCAATCAGCTTCTCGGATTTTTCAACAACTTCTCTGAGTCTTGCTGCCAAGAGCTCCTTAAGATCAGACAGTACGGCCTCTTCATACAGCATCATGACCGCCTCCTCTTCTGTTTGGCTGTATAAGATTAACTTCCCTCTCAATCGGATTGTCATGCAAAGGAATAAATTCTTTCAATTGGAAAAAATTAAAGATGGTAGCAGAAAAGCGCAAGCCGCTCGTTCAGCCCCGACAAGCGCTGGAGGAAAAAACATAAAAGTCTGGTTTTGGACTTTTAGGTTTTTTTCGAAGCGACTCGAGGGGCTAGCGGCTGGAGCTGGACAATTAAGAAAAGCGCAAGCCGCTCGGTCAGCCCCGACAAGCATAAGATGGGCAGCCGGAGAAAGGCGGTTTTCCCTTTCTCTGGATGACCGGCTTATGACCTCGAGGGGCTAGCGGCTGGAGCTGGACAATGAAAAGCGCAAGCCGCTCGTTCAGCCCCGACAAGCGCTGGAGGAAAAAACCAGAAAGTCAGGTATTAGACTTTTTGGTTTTTTCTGAAGCGAGCTTGACAATCAGCTATTTAAGTACACTCTTTAAATTTGATATTACTTAAAAGGAGGAATTGCGTTGATCATTCAAAAAGTGATTCAATATTTTTGCAGCGTCTCAGGCACTGTTGCGCTGGGGTTCATTTACTATAAAATGTTCCGGAGAGATTCCGTTTCAAAAAAAGAAAAACAAAATCAATAATCTTTTCTCTTTAGTGATATAATGCTCTCATTATCATTTTGCAAAAGAGGGCTGAGTCATGATCCAAACATCTTCTGCCAGCCAGAAAATCCGTCAGTTTCTGGCTATTCTTCTTCCTATTTTAATTACACAGCTCGGCTTGTACTCGATGACCTTTATGGATACTGCCATGTCAGGACATGTCACGCAAACAGATCTCGCCGGTGTCGCAATTGGGTCAAGCCTGTGGGTCCCCGTTTATACAGGACTGAGCGGAATATTGCTCGCCATAACGCCAATCGTTTCACAGCTTGCAGGGGGAGGAAAACATCATAAAGCTGGATTTTCCGTCCTTCAGGGGGTTTATCTTGCAGCATTCCTCGCTATTGCTGTAACCATAATCGGAGGTATCCTGCTGAACCCGGTCCTTTCTGCTCTCCATCTTGAACAAGGGGCGGAAAACACGGCGCGGAATTATTTAATTGCCCTTTCAGCAGGCATACTCCCTTTGTTTATCTATAATATTTTAAGAGGGTTTATTGATTCCCTTGGACAGACAAGGGTGTCAATGTTCATTACACTGACTGCTGTTCCTGTTAATTTACTGCTGAATTATTTATTTATCTTCGGGAATTTCGGCTTCCCAAGGCTTGGCGGCGCAGGGGCAGGCGCAGCTTCAGCCATTACTTACTGGATTATTGCCATCATTGCGCTTCTCATCATTACAAAAAGCGATCCTTTTCGCGGGTTTGGTGTTTTTTCCCGTTTGCACGCTATTTCTCTGGCAAAGTGGAAGGAATTATTAAAAATCGGTGTCCCCATTGGGATGGCGATTTTCTTTGAAACAAGTATTTTTGCAGCTGTTACCTTGTTTATGAGCCGTTTTGATACAGTTACTATCGCGTCTCATCAGGCTGCCATGAACTTTGCCTCTTTTTTATACATGCTGCCACTAAGCATTTCAATGGCTCTGACCATTGTTGTGGGGTTTGAAACAGGGGCAAAGCGTCCTGATCATGCCAGGCAATATGCAATGATCGGCATCCAGACTGCTGTGCTGTTTTCTGTTTTGACTGCCGCTGTTATTTTCTTTTTCAGGGAGGGCATTGCAGGGCTTTATTCAACAAATGGAAAAGTATTGGCGCTGACTCAGCATTTTCTGCTGTATGCGATCTTCTTTCAGCTCTCAGATGCCATTGCGGCGCCGATTCAGGGTGCATTGAGAGGATATAAGGATGTAAACTTTACTTTTTTTACAGCTCTTATTTCCTATTGGGTGATTGGTCTGCCAACAGGCTGGCTGCTTGCAGCTTTTACCGGGATTGGCGCGTTTGGCTTTTGGATCGGACTGATCGCAGGGCTTGCCGCTGGTGCGGCAGGACTCAGCTTTAGGCTCCGCTTTATCCAAAGGAGAACAGTCAGGGATATTCCAAGTGCTCAATCTTAAATACATGCAAGCAAAAAACCTGTGTGACCGGGCTCTGCCCCTCACACAGGTTTTTTTATCAATCCCATTTATAGGTCCAGAAAATCTCCTGTTCAAAAAGCCAGGACATGATGCCTGCATCCTGCTCTTGATATTTCTTTTCCATTTCTTTAATCAATCCTTCAGTTTGAGAGCGGTGAGCTTTTAAAGCCTCCAGTTTTACCCCGGCCACTTCGCGGATGTCTATTATCACATTCGCTTCTCCCAATACTTCTTCACGGTTTTTTGTGATTGCCATGCAGTAGGTCAAAGGCCTTTCATCAGCGGGCAGCCGTTTTATAGCATGAATCACAGCTCTTCCTGTTGCATCATGATCAGGATGTACGCCGTGTTCAGGGTAGAAGGTCACAACGAGTGATGGTTTTATTTCTTCAATCAGCTCCTGAATCCGGTCTGCAAACAGTTCGATATCTTCGAATTCCAGTGTTTTATCACGCATGCCAAGCATGCGCAAATCTTCAATGTCCATTGCCCTGCATGCATCTTCCAGCTCTCTTTTTCGGATCAGCGGAAGAACTTCCCGGTTGGCAAAAAGCGGGCTTCCCATATTTCTGCCCATTTCGCCAAGTGTCAGGCAGGCATAGGTTACAGGGATGCCTTCTTTTCTTTTTAAAGCAATTGTTCCGGCAACACCGAATGATTCATCATCAGGGTGCGGCAGAACAACAAGCACATGTTCTCTCATCCTTCATTCTCCTTTATTCATATGGTGGCTGTAATAGTCAATACGATAGTGTAATGTAGCTCGGACTGCCTTCAACATTCCCCTGCAAGCTCTGCAGGTTTTTAATAACAGCCCTTTTATTTTTGGCAGCCTGTCAGTTTAAGAAGGAAACGGAGACTCACTCAGCTGAAAGGCAATGGCAAGCTTCCCGTCAGGATGATGGCCGGCAGCCAGCAGCCGGTCTTGTTCATCAATTGTAAAGTCCGTAAGTCCTTCAGCATAAGTCCAGCCATGCGGCATTTTTAAACCGATTCGGAAAGGACCGTTTCCTGTGATTTTCGCTTGTTCATATGTAATTTCTGCATTGCGGATAAATGCCACAACAGTTAAATTGCTTTCATTTCGGTGGGCGGAATACGCGCCAGTAGTTGTCTCAAGATGCAGATACAGCGGTTTATTCAGCTTTTCATCTAAATATTGCTGAATTTGTATTTTATCAATAGGTTTCATGCTTTTTCCTCCTGGTTAAACTCTTAAGCTATTTGTTATGACTGGCAATGATTTTAATTAATCATGGCCTGTTCTTCCTTCCGTATCAAAGCTCTTCCAATACCTCAAGGTAAATGGCGAGCAAAGCCGTTTTTTCTTCTGCAGAAAGATTGGAAAAGACAATTCTTTTGGCTGCAGCAGCAAACTTTTCTGAAGGGCCTTTACGCACCCTTGGATGAGTCCATTCATCATTCAGATCGCGCCGGACTGCTTCTTGAAGCTCTTCAGCTGCATTTTCGCCAGTATGATCATAGGTTCTATTCTGCCAAAGATCCATATACCTCGAGAGCAGCACAGCTTTATCCTCCATATTCTGTGATCACTCCCCTACTTCCGCAATCAAAGCTGAATAATCTTCTTCTATTATGACAGGGTTGCAACGAAAATCAATAAAGTCGCCTTGCAGCTGAAGAAGCTCCGGCTTTTTCAATATTCGCCCGGCAAATTCAGCAAGCATCAGAATGACTTCTGCATATAATGCACTAGGCTCATTATCCGCACAGGAAATGCAAAACGGGCCAATATGCAGCTAAAGGAGCTGAGCCGGTTTGTTTCCATGGAACAGCCAATTCCCATTTCAGCAATCAAAGCTTCCGGATTATTTAAAAAAGATGAATCCAAATGACGTGGAAAATTACGTCAGCCAGGTGATGAGCCAAGTCTTCGGAAACGATCTAGCTTCTTCCTTTCCATTTCCAAAACAGGCTGAAGAAGATCATATGGATCCGGAGCCTTCATCCGTAAAGCCGCGGCACGAAATATTTGAAACAAGTGATCACGTTTTCGTTAAAGCGGAAATGGCTCCCGAAACAGCAAAGCAAGTAAAGATTCAGCATTCTTCTCATAAGCTGTTTTTGGAAAACTATCCTTCAGAAGGTCATACTGAAGCCATTGCCCTTCCCTCCCTCATAAGAAGAAAAGGCTCAAAAGCGGTTTACAAACAGCCTTTTCTGGAAGTTGCTCTTATGAAAAACGAAGATAATACCATGACTGAAATTTTTATTTCCGAAAATGAATAAACTACCTGCTCAGCTGAGCAGGTAGTTTTTTTCTGTCAGTCTTGCCAGCTGGTTTAATTGAACAGGCTGTCAACCCCTAAGATTCTCTGGTGCGGGGTACCGCTCAATCTTCCGGCTGCCGCAGAGCGTTATCAATAATAGCCGAATCCTGCTCCGAATCCCGGTCCGAATCCCGGTCCAAAGCCCGCTCCCGGATAAGCATAATACGGCGGGTAAAACGGCCGTGCAAATGCTCCGATCAAAGCTCCGCCTAAAAGTCCTCCAGCGAGGCCTCCTAAAAAGGGGGCTCCAAAGAAAAATCGGCTGTCCTGCGGGTACACAGAACGATAGCTGTATGGGTATCTATATGGCAGCATGGTTTCCCTCCTCATCATATGCCTGCATTACAGGTTATTCACCTAATGGGAAAAGGAGTGGGCGAAAGAACCCCCAGCTGCTCATTTTATATCTCTATTCGCCCTCATAGATCATTTTTCTGGTCATTCCGCCGTCAATCACAAGCTCAGCCCCATTCACAAAATTATTTCCAGGCTCTGTTAAGTATAGGCAGGCGCGGGCAATGTCCTCTGGGCTGCCAACTCTTCTGGAAAAATGCTGTTCATGGTCCTTCTCGCGCAAAGAGCTGTAATCCCCTGTTTCAATCCATCCCGGGGAGATGGCATTCACCGTGATAAAATCTTGCTGAAGCGATGCGGCAAGCGCATGCGTAAGGGCAGCTATGCCGCCTTTTGAAGCTGCATAAGCCTCTGAATCAGGCTCAGACATATGCGCCCTTGTTGATGCCATATTGACTATATAACCGCCGCTTTGATTTTCCTTCATATATTTTGCTGCTTCTCTTGAAAAGAAAAATACGCTGCTGAGGTTGACCGACAGAATATGATTCCAGTCTTCAGCTGACAGCTCTGTCATAGGTTTAAAAGCAGAGATGCCGGCGTTATTGATGAGGATATCAATGGCGCCGAATTTTTCTGCAGCTGTTTCAGCACAGCTGGCAATTTCCTCAGGCTTTGACACATCTGTTTTAATAAATAAAGCTTGTCCGCCCTCTTGGTTAATGCTGTCTTCTGCAGCTTTGCCTGCCTTTTCATCAATGTCCGCCAGAACAACCCGGTCTCCTCTTTTTGCAAATGCAGCTGCTGCTGCTTTTCCAATTCCATTTGCTGCTCCTGTAACAATGACAACCCGCTTTTTCATTCAAGATCCCCCTGTTTTTCGCAATAATCTTGCGCCCATAACTGGACTTCCTTCATTACGTTTTCAAGACCTTTACCCTTTTTGGTTAATTTATAAATCACTTTAACAGGCGTTTCAGGAATGACTTCCCTTTCAATTAAACCGGAAACCTCAAGTTCTTTCAGCCTTTCAGAGAGCATTTTTTGGCTGATGCCCGGTATCATGCCGGAAAAATCCTTGAATCGTTTCGGTTCATCCATCAGTACATGTATAATTACGCCATTCCAGCGCTTGCCGAGCAATCCAAAAGCAAATTCGATGTTGGGACATACATTTGAATTCATTTTGTTCCCCCTTGTGCTGCTTTCTTGACGGTTATCCCAATATTTTTATAACTTACTAAAAGTTAGTGCGTTACTTTTATATTATTATACCCTTTTTCCGCAATACTTTCCATTCCTGGGGGTCCTTTATAAAAGAAAGGTTTTATTAGCCACTAAAGAAATGCGCAAGCGCCTTAGCCCTGCCGCTCCAATCAGCAGGCGGGAAAAATCAACTTTCTTCTTTAACATAGCCAAAGAAAAAGGACTGATCGCATGAATCAGTCCCCTCTCACTGTTATGGATTAATCTTTTTTAAATAGGTAACGGCTGCTTTGTATTGGGTATCATTTTCAACAAGCATTTTTTGGATGGTCCCGATCATGCTGGATGCCGCAGCTTTGTCAATATCACCAGTCACTTTTAGCTGATGATCCTTTTGATATTTTTCCACAGCAGCTGTCATGTTTTTTGAGAAAAAACCATCCTCGCTGCCAGGATCATATCCAATGGCTTTCAATAGCTGCTGTGCGGCTTTCACCTGTGCAGAAGAATCGCCTTCCTTCAGCACTTTTTCAGGATTCAGCAGCGGCAGGTTTGCATAATCAGGCAGACTGATTTTTTGGTCTGGCTGAATTCCTTTTTTATGAATCCATTCCCCTTTCGGAGTCAGCCACTTCGCAGTCGTAAACTTAAAGGATGAGCCATCTTTAAATTCCACTGGCTGCTGCATGGTGCCTTTCCCGAACGATTTCTCGCCAATCAGCTGTACTCCGGCAGATTCATGCAATGCTGCAGCCATAATTTCAGCAGCGCTTGCAGAGCCGCCATCTATTAAAACAGCAGTCGGAATCGTAACAGGATGCTCATTTCTCGAAGCAATGACTTCTTTTGATCCATCTCTGTTTTCTGCCTGAAGAATATTCTTTCCTTTCGGAATAAACATCTCGCTCATTTTGGTGGCCTGGTCAAGCAGACCTCCCGGGTTTTGCCTTAAATCGATGACAATGCCCTTTACTTTCTTTTTCTGCAAATCTTCTACAGCTTTCTGAAAATCTGCACCAGTTGTTTCAGAGAATTTAGATACTTGGATTTTCCCGATATTTTGATCTGTTACAGTATGCGAGACCGTTTCAACCGGAATTTTATCGCGCACAATCGTGAATTCAAGCATCCCGCTGCCCTGGCGCTCAACTCCGATTTTAACAGAGGTGCCTTTTTTGCCCCTTACAAGGGTCACAATGTCATTGACACTTTTTCCGGCCATGTTTTTACCGTTTACTTTTACAATTTGATCTTTCGGTTTAATGCCCGCTTTTTCTGCAGGAGATCCTTTGATTGGTGAAACGACAACAACGTGACCGCTATTTTCCTGAAGCTCTGCACCGATGCCTTCAAAGGAGGAGGAGATGCTTTCGCTAAAGCTTTTGGCTGTATCAGCATCCATATACTCACTATATGGGTCACCAAGGGATTGAACCATTCCTTTAATGGCTCCATCCACCATTTTTTGCTTATCAGGTTCCTCGTAAAACTGTTTATCAAGCTGTTCGTATGCTGTGTATAGCTTTTGAAAACCGTCTTTCTTAGCTAACGGTGCTGCTGACGGTTTTATTAGAGCAAGGGTCAACCCTGAACTGATGGCAGCTGTAATAATAATGATGACAGCTGTTTTTAACCATTTTCCCACCCTGACACCACCTTAAAAATTGTTGAGGCCGCAGCCTTTTATGTATCCGTATTCGAATTTTAGAAGAAACGGATGCAAACAGAGGAAGATCGCTATCCTTCTCCACGAAAGAATCAAGTGAAAAATAGCCTTCATTAATTATGTCTAACGTTCCCTATCCCGTCAACTGTTAACAAAAGCACCTATCTTTTGTTTTATAAAGCATTTTTTTCGCGGTCCCTTCTTTCGACATGATTTTACTCCTCCAATATGTTAACTTAATGTAAATAATATTTCATTTTTGTAAAGGAGGGAAATGCGTTGGACCTAGAGCGATTTGTTGGAGCAGAAGATTATGAGGTTATTTCCTTCTCATTTTCTCTGCTGCATGAGGTAGATCGAAAAATAAGCGTAAAAGAACTATTTTCAGAAAATCAGGTGATGACCTATATAACAATGAGAGTGAAACAGTTTGTATCTGCCGGCCGCTTTAAAAAGGCACTGAAAAAGATTCTGCAAACAGAGATTAACCAGCTGCTTATGACAAGACTGCCTGTATTGCTGCAAAAGCACCAATTGCTTAAGTGTCTTTGAACTGACCGCATGCCACACATCCTCCTTCCGCATAGAATGTAAAAAATGTGAAGGAGAGATGCCAATTGGGAGAGTATTTGAATTTACTTGCAGTTTTAGGCATCGGCGGCGCTCACCCCGGAGGATTGGCCCTCACTAAATGCGTGCTGGATCAAGAACAGCCTCTTTTCGGCAAAAAAGTCCTTGATGCCGGATGCGGTACAGGGCAGACTCTTTATTACCTCATGCAGCTTGGTGCAGATGCAAAAGGTATTGATCAAGACCAGAGAATGATTCAAAAAGCTGAAAGCCGGCTCGGAGGCTCAAAAGAAAGACTTCAGTGCGGATCATTAGAAAACCTCCCCTACAAGGATCATACTTTTGATCTTGTCCTTTCAGAATCTGTCCTTTCTTTTACAGACGCACCTAAAAGCCTGACTGAAATACATCGGGTTTTAAAGCCAGGCGGCAGGCTGGTCATGATTGAAATGACAGCTGAGCCAAATTTACCTCGCAAAGACAGAGAAAAATTTTCTTCTTTTTATTCTGCAGTTTCATTAAATACCAATAAAGACTGGGAGCGTTCTTTGAAGGAAACCGGCTTTTATGGAATAGATTCTTCATCCCTTGTGGATTATGAATTGGACATTTATGACCAAATGGCTGAATTTGATTTGGATGAGGATGCAGATCCTGCCCTTTTCACCCTGCTTGACAGGCATCAGGAAATGACAAAGGCTTTCAGCAAAAAAGTCCGCTGCATGATCTACAGGTGCAGCTCATCCTCCTAATTTCTTTTTAAATAGGATAAGCGTACAAACGTCCTGTCCCTTCCCAACATAGGTTGTAAGGAAACGAATTAGGGAGGGATAATGGATGAGCCGATATTATGGCATGTGCCAGCGGTATCAGGGCAAGATCGTCCGCATCAGCCACAGGGATGGAAATGTGCATGTGGGCAGAATTGTAAGAGTTACACCGCATAGTGTTTTTATTCAGCCTGTAAGGCAAAGAGGCGGCAGAGGTTACGGATTGGGATATTATGGAGGAGGATATGGCGGCTGGTATGGTTACGGGCCGGCATACGGAATTGGGCTTGGCTTCATTACCGGTGTAGCTTTAGCAGGATTATTACTGTGGTAAAGATGCGTTAAAAGAGCAAGCACCAAAAACAGCCTGCGGCTGTTTTTGGCTTTTTTAGTGCAGCAAAAGGATAAATTGCTTTAAAAAGCAGAAAGCTGGCCGTGAGCTATGCATGGGAAGACATGCATAGCTCACGGCCAGCCATATTTTACATATATTGATGCAATTTTTTATAAATGTCTGCGATGTCTTCAAGTTTCATTCTGACAAGGCCGCTCGAAGAAGGTGCGGCAAATTCAATGACTCCATTGATCACAGAACCTTCCTGCTTTCCCCATGGAGCTTTTTTCTTGCCGCTGTATGCCAGATACACACCCTTTCCAACAAAACAGGCGATTTTGGGCTTGCATGAGCTGATTTTGCTTCTGAGTTCATCACTGCCGGTATGATATTCTTTTCTTGTAATTTCATCTGCTGCCTTTGTCGGCCTTTGAACAATATTCGTAAACCCGATACCTTTTTCTAAAAGCTTTTCATCCTCAAATGGCGAATACAGCCTTTCAGTTATTCCTGCCTGAAAAAGGATCTTCCAAAACCTGTTGTTTGGATTGGCATAATGATGACCTGCTTCGGCAGAAAGAAGGCTTGGATTATAGCCGATAAACAGCAGTGTTAAATCTTTTGCAAGCAAATCTTTAAGAGGCTGCATGCCATCCCTCATTTCTTCGGATGCTAGATTTTTTTCACTTTGCCAAAGTATTCTTCAAGGGTCAAATTATTTTTTTTAAGTATTTGAGCTGTTTTTACGCCAACATACCTCAAATGCCATGGCTCGTACTCATATTTGGTAATATCCGTCTTATCTTCGGGATAGCGGATGATAAAGCCAAATTTGCTGGCGTTCTCTTTTACCCATTTGCCTTCCTCTGTGTCACCGAACTTCGGCGTAATATCAAGCTGAACACTGCGGCTTGATATATCCATTGTCAGCCCTGTCTGATGCTCGCTTTGCCCAGGAAGAGCAACAGCCTGTTTTGCATGCTCCTCGCCGTTCGCTTTCACTTCCCTGTTGAATACACTTTGCTGGTAGGAATATGAGCGAAATCCGGATACAGCAAACAGTTCAATATTCTCTTCTTTCGCTTCATTAAATAACTTTTCAAGCGCCTGTGCTGCTTCTTTTCGCATGTAGCGCTGCTGAATGTCCTTATCACCAAAGGAAAAAGGGACATCAGGTGTGACTAAGTCCTTTGCTTTGTACCCGGCAGGCAGTGAAAAATTTTTATTCACGAGTACGAGAATATTATCAGGGTTCGTAATCGTTTCTTTTCCGTCAATTGTTTGAATGTTATTAAAATAAGCCGCCTTCAGCACATAATGATTTTGTTCATTCGGCTTGCTTTGCTTTACGGGAACAGGTTTGGATTCTTTTTGATCATCCTGAAAAAAGTTCAGTTCTTTCGGAAAACTGGAGCAGGCTGATGTCAGGAAGATGATTGGAAGTACGGAACAAATAATTCTTTTTTTCATGTCGTTACCACCCTATACAATTTCATGGCTTAAAATACATTGCCAGCATGAATTATTGTATCATTGCTTCCGCCGCATCCAAAATAAAAATTGACATTTTTCGATAAAAAATGCGCATTTTCTCAATGCGCATTCCTTTTTTCCTTATTTAGAGGACTTTAAAGCTGCTTCTAAAGATACTTCAATCATTTCATTGAACGTAGTTTGCCTTTCTTCTGCTGTTGTTTCTTCCCCTGTAAGAATGTGATCACTGACCGTCAATACGGAAAGTGCTTTTCTGCCAAATTTAGCTGCCAGCGTATAAAGTGCAGCCGTTTCCATTTCAATGGCAAGAATTCCGTAACGCGCCCATTTTTCATGATCTGCATTGTCGTTATAAAACATATCTGCTGTGAATACATTTCCTGCCTTAAGCTTTAGCCCCTTTTCAGATCCGGCTTCATAAGCATTTTTCAATAATTCAAAATCAGCGGTCGGCGCATAATCAATACCGCCAAACGTAAGCCGGTTCATCTGTGAATCAGTTGATGCTGTCATGGCGAGAATAACATCCCGAACTTTTACATCCTTTTGTATAGCTCCGCACGTTCCAACCCTGATCAGCTGCTTGACCCCGTAGCTCTGCATCAGTTCATTAATATAGATGGAAATGGATGGAACGCCCATACCTGTTCCCTGAACTGAAACCTTTTTTCCTTTATAAGTGCCTGTAAAACCCAGCATGCCTCTTACATTGTTATAGCATTCTGCACCTTCAAGAAATGTTTCGGCAATATATTTGGCCCTGAGCGGATCTCCAGGAAGAAGTACCGTTTCAGCTATTTCATGTTCTTTTGCTTCGATATGTATGCTCATTTGTTTTACTCCTCCTTTATAGAGATACTATAGCATATTTTGCAAAATTTGCTGAAAAAATTATGCTATTGGATACTTGATTTTCCGCATTAAAAAGCGGTTTTGACTAAGCACTTCACCAAAAAGGAGAAAATACCAGCCATCAACCGCTCACAAAAAGGGAAAGCTAATTTTTGAAAGGCAGAAAAATCAATGCTGCCTCTTCGCTAAGTACTTCGGCTTAATCACAAGAACATTGCCTTTAACCTCATATTTCTTCAGACTGGCCATATACCTTTTAAATCCGTAAGCAAGAGCAGCATAAAAAGGAATATAAATAGCGCCGATCAAGGCAAACTCCTTTATATACACAGCAAATGAAGACATGTTTCTGTATTGGCCAAACAAAATGATGACCAGCATGCAGAGGAGCATAGATACAAAATAAATGTTCAAGCTGTGAAACAGAAGCTTAACTTTACCTTTGTAAAAAAGGCGTTCCATCTCTTGCTTGACCATCAGGGCTGAAACGGTTGAGATTAAGCCCAAAAGAATGATGATGATTGTTTTCATGATGAAAACCCCTTATCCTGGAGGTGAGTTGCATGGGTAAAAAACACCGAAACCGAATAAGTGCTCCAAAAAAGAACAACCACATTTCACCTGAAAACATTGCTGCAGAGCATGAGGCTCACAGTAAAGAAAATCAGGCTTCCAATAGGAAGGCTGGTCCAGGCAATCATATTTAATGGAAAGCAGCGGTCCTCCGCTGCTTTTTAGCGCACAAGTATTCGGTTAATCGGCTTCCATCCGTCAGAAAATAGCTTATAATAAGTTTGCCCTTTTCTTCCTTCATCAATCAGCAAAATATCTCCTGTCGAAATAAATCTTGATTGGTAATCATTAGGAAGAGTGTCAGCAACATTAAAAAGGCTGAATGTTTTATCAAGAACTTCCCTATGGTTTTTGGCATTCACATGACAGCGGTATACCTGCCTGTAGCCTTTTTTTCCGCCAGCTTCAGGAGTCTGGAAGATGGTCACATCAAACTCAGTCAGTTTGCGATAACGCAGTAGCATGCCCTTCATCCCCTTTGTTCTTTTCATTTCTTTTTATTAAAAAGGCTTTGTTAAATTGGGCTGTTGATTTCAGTATGCAGGCGTCTGCTTTCCGCGGAGCGGGAGCTGAGCCTCCTCGGCGTTTAGCGCCTGCGGGGTCTCACCTGGCCCGCTGCTCCCGCAGGAGTCTCCCGCCTGGAACATAGATCAACAGGTGTTCAAAATTCAACCTTCTTTTTTTACATAGCATTCAAAAAAGAAAAGCTGTTCACTTTTCCCATATAATTTGCCGCAAGGACGCCAAAACCCTTTATCGCTTTTCTTCTATTTTTGTCGACTGTATGATCTTGAATATTATAATCAGCCACGCTGCTCCTGCTGTGATGCCTCCGGCAATATCAGTCAAGTAATGAACACCGAGATATAATCTTGAAAATCCAATAATGCAGATCAACACCGCTGTTACTATATAAAAACACTTTTTCCTACTTTTTATAAATGGAAATTCTTCAATTAAAATATAGCATAAATACCCATAGAAGACTGTACTGTTCATTGCATGTCCGCTTGGATAGCTGTAGCTCTCTTCATCCGCAAGCGGGTTGAAGGATGGTCTGTCTCTTTCATAAAGTCCTTTTAATATTGTATTAAATAAGCGAACGCTGAAAAAAGAAAATATAAGAAAAAGGGAAGGGATCCATTTTTTCCGGCAGCAAAGCCATAGCAGAAAAACAAGCATCAGCGGAAGTGTCCATCGAAATGAACCAAGTTCCGTAATCGCCATCATCGTTTCGGTCAGGAAGGGAAACCTGATCTCTTCCAGTTTTAAAGCAATAAACTTGTCCAGCTGCCATGAAACCCCTGAATCAGCTGTGTATCCCAAATATGCAAAAATCATCAGACAGCTGAGAAACCATTTCATTCTAATACTCTCCGTATTCTTACTATAATGAGTGCTTCATCGAATTCCTGTCCCTATTTTCCCCTAACTGCAGCAAGTAAAAACAATCGCGGATTCTAACATCACTTTTGTTGAACCACTTCCGCATTTTTAACATAAAAAAACAGTATCACAAGGAAAGTGAGGTGCTGGAGTGCGCCTGCCCTCCTTTATTGGAACTAATAGAAATAACCACCTTTTTGATACTGCTCCAGACTTAAAAGCCAGGCAAAAGCTTTTCAGCAGCCTGCAAGACATGCTGCTGAAAAAATCCCCGCTTATCCTTAACCAGGACGAAAAGCAGCTTGTCGCTCAGATAAAAGCGGAAAGAGATCATCACAATCTGAACAATGTGACCCGTACAAAAGCCTATTTGGATTTTTACCGCAGCAACCCTGAAATACACTGGGCATTTTTAGCTCATATGGTTTCCAGAAATGGCGGATGGAGTATGACCGATCTCAAAAGTCCTCATTACGGAAATCTTTTGAAGAAAAAAGAACAGGAAGATTTTTATCTTTTTTTAGAAAAAGCCAACGCGTTCATTTTTTATGACGCTTATCCCCAGCTTCTTTTGTACCAACACAGCAAGCAGCAAAACAAATCTCTTTTTTCTTTGCTTCCCGCATTTGCTGTTTCAAAATTTATGGAGCCTGTCTGGAATTATTTTTTTCATACAAAGCATTCTTCACTGCTGACGAATGCTTTGATCAAAAATGAGCAGGAGCTGCTTCAGCAGAGGCTTGTCCGTCTTCCGCACATACAGCAGGTGATTTTTCAGAACCCTAAGTTTTTCCTTCAGGAGTTCATGGGCATGACAAGTGTTTTTTTTCCATACAAGAAAAGGGAAAAGGAACGGACTTATTCTCTTGCTGGCGTGCTGGTGTCTCATTTCAAAAGTGCCGGGCACCGTATACAGACGGGGAAAAAGCTTTACGCCATGCTTTTTGGCAATCCATTGCTTCTGCAATCATGCTGCCAGTTTGCTTTCCTCCACCCCCACTGCGGCTCCAGAAATGACTATTGGCCGCACCTTTATTCAAAAGACAGCGGATCATCCTTGCTGGAGAGTACTGCTCTAAAAGAGGCATGGCCTGATCATGCTCATTCTTTTTTCTCAAAAGAAGACTGGTTTACGGATATGGGGCTTGCAGAAGGCTTTGATGCTTTTGATTCTGCCAAGGTTGAGGATGTTTCAGCAAAAGTTCTCTTTAATCTGGCGAAACTGGGTCCTGCCCACCTGATCCCCAAACAAGTATATGAGCTGCTTCCATAAATACAAAAAGGCCAGCCATCAGGCCGGCCTTTTCACTTATTCATCAGAAGATTCTTCATGTATAATGCATTTTTCAAGCAAATAATCAAACGTAATGTCTGCCATTGCGTCAAGTTCTGATTCCACTGGTATGTAGCCTCTTTTAATCAGTTCGCGATAAAAGTATTCCGCAATTTCCTCTGTGTCAATCACAACTTCAATTTCTTTCAACAGCAGCGCCCCCTTTGGTTATTGTTTATGAAGCAAATCAAGGACTTATGACTGCTTATCCAAAAGGAAAATATTTGGAAAACGGTCATATCGCCTGTCCTCTATTCATAAAGTTTAACAGGACAAGCCATTAGGAGGGAAAATAATGAATCAATTTCTAGCGTTTCTTGACAGCGGGAAATTTGATAAATACTTAAATAGAACAGCATGCGGTTTATTTCTTTTTGCTGCAGTCTTTCTCATGCCTATTATTTTATGGCAGGCTGTGCTCTTTTTCTTTTAGTCTTCCCCGCTGTTTTCATCTTCTTCGCTCGTATAGCGCTTCAGGCTTTCAAGGACGAGATCCATCATTTCCTGGTACTCCCTGTCTTGAAACATGTGATACAGAACAACGTAATCATTGTAGATATCGAGCAGATGGTTGATCATTTTTGTTCTGCTCTCTTCTACGCCTTTCTTAATCTCAGGAAGTGCACCTGCAAGCAGCTTATCCCACTCAGGGGAGCTTTGTTTAGAAGAATAAAGCATCATGATCTGCTGCAGGCATTTTTCTGCTTCCTGCTGGCTCATCACAAGTTCCAGCTCTTCTTCCGCTGCTTCCAGCCATTCTCCGTCTGTTACTCTTGTAAGCTCATAGACAGTGTCTTCCCAGCCGTCCTCCAAATAGCGCCATACCTCTGTTCTTAGACCTGCAATCTTAAAAAGGTCTTTCCCATAACCTTTAATATTAACTAAATCGCCAATTGCAAAGTTATATTCAATCTCAACCCGCTCTATTTCAAAAACATTTCCTTCATAATCCTTATAAGGAACGATTGCCCTCTCGAAAAAAAGAACTTCTCCGTGATTGACCTCATATAAAAACTGCTGATTTACCTGGTAAACGCTTGTAATAGTGCCGACGGTGCCATAGATAATAACCACGACAACATCTCCAACCTGATACTTAGGTGAATTCGAGGCCATTTTTCCTTCCTCCCGCACTTCGAAAAGATAAAATAGTATATGCCGGAGCAGATTTTAGGTATAGGCAAGAGCGTGCTTTAGGGAGGAAGTTCGAAGTTCTGGAGAATGAGGAGTTAAGGTTCCTTGGTTACTGGTTTTGAATTTTTATTATGATTATTTAGAACATTGTTTTGTTAAATTTTTTCTTAGTTAATACTTGCTTCTTTTAAGAATGCTTTCTGCGGCTTGAAAGTTGTTTATTTAGAACAAAGTATTGTTTGAACAAATACAGGACGGTTACATAATTATGTTATAAATTCATCATTAATCCCTTTCTGCATTTTTTTCATCACCTCTTTACTTGTAATAAGAGATAATGAACTTTTCAGCAATAAAAATTCATTTATCCGCTCCTCTCTTTGATCTGTGTTAACGAAACTGCAGCCAGCTTTTCATTCACTGTCCGAAATGATCACTTTACTGGCGGAAATTCATGCTTTACTGGCCATTTTTGACGTTTCACTGTCCAAAACGCCTGCTCTACTGTCCAAACCTTCATCCAATATAAAAAGCGGTACCGCTATGGCCCGCTTTTTTCCCCATCACTTTTTCGTTTCTGCTAAATACAAATCCCATGCTTCGTCAAAAACAGCCATTGTTTCAAGATAATGGCCGTTCAGTTCAAGGTAGCTCGACACTTCCTCATAATGCGAGGAGCTTTTCGGAAAAGAGTGGTCATCATAGGCATCGTTGGCAAATCTGCTGATGGCATCAGCAGGCTTTCCTTGCCTGTATTTCATTAAGTAGTGGTAAAAGGACTTCATTTTGATCCCCCATCAGCTTTTTATTTCTACTATTATAGCTGATGATTCTAAAAAGAAAAAACAGGGAGCCTCCCTGTTAGGAAAAATCAAAATAATTTCTTTTCAGCAGTCTTGGCTGCTCAAGAAGACTTTTGTACGAAATGGTTTCTGGCAGCAGACCTGTATTGATTAACAGCAGCTGATCTTCTATTTCTTTTATCGTTTGTTGACTTTGGTAATTCATCGTGCAGGAAAAACAGTGAATGGAAGGTGCATCAGTAATTGTGATGGCTCTGCTGCCGTCAGGGAGCTCCCAGAAAACCGTTTCTTCACCGGCTTGAATTTTGGAGGATTCGCACCATTCACACTTCTTCATCAGAAGAGTTTCCTTCGTTCATTTTTGCCTGCTGGGCTTGAAATTTCTTTTCTTTCAGCTGATCGCGCTTTTCGCGCATATTTTTCAGTGACTGGTGTCCTGGTTCTGATTGATAGGATTTTCGCTTATTGATTCTGCTCAGTCCTTCTGGGACAAGATTAAATACTGAATCGTTATAAAAACCTGCCACTCCTGCAGCAGAAGCTTTTTCTTTTGCTTCCGGATAGATGCTGTTGAAATAGTCGTCTGCCCTGCCTGCCGTGTAGCCTTCCGGTTCTGGATAAGCTGTAATGACCCCTTCATAATTGCGGAGAACAATTTTTTCCGGACTCTGGGAGATCACATAATTTGGCTGCAGGGAAATTTTCCCTCCTCCCCCAGGAGCATCAACGACAAATGTCGGTACAGCATAACCTGATGTATGGCCCCGGAGCCCTTCCATAATTTCAAGTCCTTTAGCAACAGGCGCTCTGAAGTGGCCGATGCCTTCTGATAAATCGCACTGATAAATGTAGTAAGGACGAACTCTTATTTTCACAAGATCGTGCATGAGCTTTTTCATAATCGGAACACTGTCGTTAATGCCTGCCAGAATGACTGCCTGATTCCCGACAGGCACACCTGCATCAACGAGCATTTCACAGGCTTTTTTTGCTTCTTCTGTAATTTCAATTGACGTATTAAAATGAGTATTCAGCCAGACTGGGTGGTACTTTTTCAAAATGGCGCACAGGTTTTCTGTAATCCGGTGCGGAAATACGACCGGCGCTCTTGTGCCGATCCGGATAATTTCGACGTGCGGGATCGCTCTGAGGTTTTTGAGGATATATTCCAGGATCTGATCATTGATCAGCAAGCCGTCTCCTCCTGAGATGAGTACATCCCTGACTTCCTTCGTTTCTGCAATATAGCTGATGGCCTGGTCCAGCTGCTTTTTAGGAACTCCCATGCCGATTTGTCCTGAAAACCGCCTTCTTGTGCAGTAGCGGCAATACATAGAGCATTGGTTTGTGACCAAAAAAAGCACCCTGTCCGGATACCTGTGCGTTAAGCCAGGGGCAGGAGAATCTTCATCCTCGTGGAGCGGATCTTCGAGGTCGTATTTTGTTTTGTTCATTTCGTTTGATACAGGTACAGACTGCATTCGGATCGGGCATCGCGGGTCATCAGGATTCATCAGTGATGCGTAGTATGGTGTAATATTCAATGGAATCGTTTTAGTGGAAATTTTAACGCCTTCTTCTTCGTCTTTTGTGAGGTGGATTACTTTTTTCAAATCATCCAATGTCCGAATAGTATGGGTGAGCTGCCATATCCAGTCATTCCATTGCTCATCAGTGACATTTTTCCAAAGCTCAACGTCTTTCCAGTGCCTTTTGGGCTTGTAAAGTGCCTGGGTCATTCGCGCTTTCCCCTTTCATTCGTGCAATTTAGAGGCAGGAGCCATCTAGGCGCAGAGTATGCATGCGGCATCAAAAGGGTGTTTTGGCCAGATTTTTGCACCATATATTCATATTTTCCAAGGATTCCAGAATCCAGCAGTTATTCAGCAGCCTGCCGGTATAGTGATATCCGCTGTTTAAGAGCACGGCATTCATTCCAGCGCTTCTTGCCCTTGCAAGTGAATAGGTGCAGTATACTCCTTCTGTTCTCAATTCCTCTTCAAGCATATTTATGATCCTGTAGATCAGCCGCTGGCTTCGGTTTTCAGGATGTGTGGCGCAATCGCTGATTTCCGCATTTGCAAAAGTTCTGTTTATCTCTGCAGAAGCAGCACTGATCACAGCTCCGTCTTTTTCTGCTGCAAAATAAATATTGCCATTTTTCATGCTTTCCTTAATATACTCCGGATCAAACAGCGGAACAGGGTACAGGGTGAAAATGCTTCCGTATAAAGCTGCGAGCTTTTCCGCATCGTTCTGGCCTGCTTTTCTGATGGTTATTCCGCTTTCTGAAACCTCAGCGGGTTTATCTTTCTTCTTTATCGAAAGAAGAATGGTGTCTTCTTCAACCCATGTGAGTGTCTGCCGTCGTTCTTCTGAAAGGAACCTTGAAAAAAGCCACGCGTCACTGCCGCCAAAATAATGGTGAAGGATCCCTTCCTGAAGAAACAGCGCCTCTCTTGCTGCAGAAAGATCCCTATTCTTCACTTTGGCAATGACTTTTGTATGGCGGTGCAGTGAAGCCAACTGGACTGCTTCCTTTGCGGCCCTGATAAAATCTCCTCTGTAATTTTCTAATTTTGTCCTTTGATTACCATGGTCAAGAACAATTTCAGCTGTAAAGGCTCCTTTTTTAAGGGTTATAACCTCCACGGCAATCCCCCTTGCCTTCTTATGATTTTCTGCTTTCCAGAAACACTTCTTTGATGATGGACAGTCCTTCTTTCAGTTCATCGTCCGCTATCACAAGCGGGCAAAGAAACCTGATCACATTTCCGTATAAGCCTGCATTCATGAGAATGACGCCTCTCCGTTTTATTTCCGCTAAAAGTGTTATCGTTTTTTCTTTGTCAGGCTTTCTGCTGCTGCCTTCTGTTATTTCATAAGCAGCCATTGCGCCGAGCCTGCGGACCTCTCCTAAAAACGGGCAGTCTTTTTGAAGCTCAAGTCCTGTTTTTTCAATTTGACTTCCAATCCATTCCGCTCTTTCCAGGAGGTTTTCTTCTTCAATCATTTCGATCACTTTCAAAGCTGCTGTACAGGCAAGAGGGCTTCCGCCATAAGTTCCGCCGATTTCGCCCACTTCGGGAGCATCCATAATTTCTGCCCTTCCTGTTACAGCACTTAGCGGAAATCCTGCTGCAATGGATTTGGACAATGTCACAATATCAGGGACAGCACCAAAATGTTCCATCGCAAACATTTTTCCTGTTCTGCCGAATCCTGTCTGTATTTCATCTGCAATCAGGAGAATGCCATGCTTTCTGCAGATTTCTTCCAGTCCTTTTATAAAGCGGGCTGATGGGATAACAAACCCGCCTTCCCCCTGTACCGGTTCGATAATAAAAGCAGCAATATCTTCAGGCGGCACTTCCCTCAGGAAAAATTCCCCAATTTGGTTAAGAAGCCTTTCATCCGCTTCTTCCTCCTGCAAAGCTTCCCTGAAATAGTACGGATACGGAAGCTTATACGTATCACCGGCAAATGGACCGAATCCGTTTTTGTAAGGCTTGGGCTTGCTTGTCAGTGACATCGCCATGTATGTTCTTCCGTGAAAGCCCCGCTCAAAGGAAACAATTCCTCTTCTGCCGGTATACCTTCGTGCGATTTTCACAGCATTCTCAACAGCTTCTGCCCCGCTGTTTAACAGCAGCGTTTTCTTTTTATGCTCCCCGGGCACTAGCGCGTTGAGCTTTTCTGCAAGCTCAATATAAGCTGGATACAGCATGACATGAAAAGAGGGGTGAATCATGCGGTCCAGCTGCTCCTTTACCGCATCAACAACCTTTTTCGGACAATGCCCTGCGTTTAACGAACCGATGCCCCCAGCGAAATCAAGAAAGCGATTACCTTCTATATCGCAGACAATCGCTCCTTTAGCTTCCGCTGCAATGGCCTCCACCGTATGAAAAGGTCCTCTTGGAATGCTGTCCTTTCTTCTTCGAAGCCAGCTTTCTGTCAGACTGCCTGCCTTTTTTTCAGTGTTTTCGTTTTTCTGTGTCATTTGCTCCCTCCATTCAGCAGATCATCGGTTCCGCACCAATCCATCAAAAAGAAGGCAATGATTTTCGCACACTCTGTAATGGCCCTGACTTCAATAAATTCATTTGGAAAATGAGCCGCTTCCGTTGCACCAGGTCCGAAAACAACGGTTGGAACACCTCCGGCATGAAAAAGCATCCCCCCATCTGTTCCCCATGGCGAGGCTTCAACCACGGCCTCTTTTCCTGACGCTTCCAAAAAGGAGGCTTTTAGCGAAGCGAGAAGCTCATGCTCCCCGTCAAGCCCGTTCGGCAGCCATCTTGCCCCGTACCATTCTACTTCTGCAGGATGGTCTTTAAACCAGGGATCCTTTTCAGCAAGCGTCTTCATCCACTCCTCAAACTCCTGCTGTACGCTTTCGGCCGTTTCATCCGGCGCAATTCCGCACCTTCCTGACATTATGACGAGATCAGGGACAGAAGAAGGCCAATTGCCTCCCGATATTTCTCCGATATTAATAGGAACTGGGATAGGGACTGTTTCATAGAGGGGATCTGTTATTCTTTTGTTCCGTTCATCTTCCAAACTTTTTATATGGCTTGCGGCAGCATAACTTTTTTCAATCGCGCTTACACCCTCATACCTTGTGCCGCCATGGGCTGACAGGCCTCTTATTTTTACTTTGAACCACATCGAGCCCTGCTGCTTGGAAAAAATTTTCATGCCTGTCGGTTCAGGAATCAGTGCTCCGTCTGCTTTATAGCCTTTTACTGCAGCAGCAAGGGTGCCGGCCCCGCCGCTTTCTTCTTCAATGACGCTTTGAAAAATGACATCTCCATTCAGCTGGATGCCATTGGCTATAAGAGCTTCCATTGCCATTAAAAGGGCAACTGTTCCCCCTTTCATGTCGGAAGTGCCCCTCCCGTAAACCTTGCCGTCTCTGCAGGAGGCAGAATACGGCTCATCCTCCCAACGGCTTAGGTCTCCTTCAGGAACAACATCAATGTGTCCATTTAAGATGAGAGATTTCCCTCCGCCTTTTCCTGAAAGAACGGCAGCTATGTTCGGGCTGTCTTTAAAATGAGCCCTTGTGCAGTAGAAATGAGGATGGCTTTTCAAAGATTCCCTTTCCGGCTCCCACAAATCGATCTGAAGGCCGAGCTGCCTGCACTTCTCTAAAATGATTGCCTGTGCTCCAGATTCGTTCCCCTGCACACTGCGCTGTTCAACCAGCTTTTTCAGCAGACTGACTCCTCTGCTCTCATTACTGTCAATCCATGCAGCAGCTGTTTCTTTCATCGGATCCAACATCAGCATCCTCTTTTCTTATTGACTTTTCATCCCGGCAGTATAGATGTTAGCTTCAGTTTCCCTGATTACTTCCTCCAGTGTATAGGGCGGAAGAACCTCCACCAGCTGAAAACCATCCTTTCCAGGCTTTAAAACAGCCTTTTCGGTAATCACTAAATCAACACAGCCCTCAGCTGTAAGCGGAAGGGTGCAGGCAGCCTTGAGCTTGCTTCCGCCGGATTTGTTACTATGACTTAAAACGGCGATGACTTTTTTTGCTTTTAAGGCAAGCTCCATTGCACCGCCGATACCGGGCACCTTTTTGCCAGGTACAATCCAATTCGCCAAATCACCCGTTTCGCTTACCTCAAGAGCGCCGAGGATCGTTACATCAATATGTCCTCCCCTGATCATGCCGAATGCAAGCGATGTATCAAAGTAAGAAGCATTTACGGCTTCTGTTACCGGGAAACCTGCAGCATTGCACAAATCCTCATCCTCCATCCCTTTAGCAGGGGCAGGCCCAATTCCAAGAATTCCATTCTCAGCATGGATCATCACAGGAAAATCTCGGGGAAGGAAATCCGGTACAAGGGAAGGAATGCCGATGCCGAGGTTGACTGCCATGCCAGGGAGGATCTCTTTTGCTGCACGCTCTGCTATTCTGCTTCTTCCGCTTGTTCCCATGCCCATTTCCAATTCACCCCTTCTGACTGAACAATAGCCTGAACAAAAATGCCAGGCGTGATGATTTCCTCCCCATTCAATCCATTTTCCTCATCATATTCATCTATTTCCGCTATCGTATACCTCCCTGCCATGGCCATTAGCGGATTCATGTTTCTTGCCGTTTTGCTGTAGATAAGATTTCCGTAGGTATCTGCCTTTTTTGCCTTAATAAACGCAGCATCAGCTGTTAGAGGAGTTTCCAGAAGATATTCCTTCTCGCCGATCTTGACTTTTTGCTTGCCTTTTTCAAGCATGCTGTTTCCAATTCCGACATCAGTCAAAATGCCGCCAAGTCCTGTTCCTCCTGCTCTGATCCGCTCGGCCAGTGTTCCCTGCGGATTAAATTCAACTTCAAGCAGTCCTTCTGTCATCATCTTTCCTGCAATAGGGTTTGAGCCTATATGCGATGTAATCAGCTTTTTTATTCTCTTGTTAACAATGAGCCTTCCGATGCCGATATCAGGAAATCCGGAATCATTGCAAATCACGGTTAACTCTTTCACGCCGCTTTCCAATAAAGCCTTAATAAGCAAAGGAGGCGTCCCAACTCCTCCAAAACCCCCGATCATTAAGCAGGAACCGTCTTTTATCTGCTTAATGGCATCTGCCGCTGTTTGAAATTTGCTGACCTGCCGTGTTTCCATTTACAGCCCTCCGACCTGCAAGAGATCTTTTTCAAAGGCTGAGAGCGCCCCATCCAGCCTGTTGAAAAGCTCTCCGATTTCCTTTTTCGTTATGGTAAGCGGAGGAGCAATCAAAATCCCCCCTCCTCCTTTTCCAGCTTCCCCTGCTGCAGCGGGATAGACGAGCAGCCCTTTTTCAGCTGCCTTTTTAATCAGCGTTTGCACCGCATTTTTTTGTACGGCAAACGGCAGCTTTTCCCTTTTGTTTTCAACAAGTTCCAGCCCTAGCAGCAATCCCTTTCCTCTCACATCTCCGATAAAAGAAAACCTATTTTTCCGCTCAAGCAAACCAGATAAAAGGATATCTCCTTTCTCTTCCACACCTTTCAGGACTTCATGTTTTTTCATATACTTCAGCACGGCAGCGGCGGCTGCGGCTGATTGGGGGTTGGCGCTGTAGGTGTGTCCGCTCATAATGCTTTTCGATCCGTTCTTAATCGGCTCAATAACTTTATCAGATACAATGGCAGCAGCAATTGGGCTGTATCCAGCTGACAGGCCTTTTCCTGCCGCTGCAATATCAGGGAGTGTCTGCCAATGCTCTAAAGCCAGCATTTTACCCGTCCGCCCTATTCCGCTCATCACTTCATCCGCAATAAAGAGAATATTTTCAGCGTCGCAGATCCTTCTGATTTTTTCATAATAGCCCTGCGGAGGAGAAATGGCGCAGCCGGCTGCGCCGATGACAGGTTCTGCTAGGAACGCAGCGATGTTTTCAGAACCGATGCGTCCGATTTGAACTTCAAGATCATCCGCACATGCGAGGCTGCAAGAGGGATAGGTTTTGCCGGCAGGGCATCTGTAGCAATAGGGAGGATGAACCGCAGGAGCCTGAGACATCCAGCTTTTAAACCGGTTCCGTCTTTCCGGGTAGCCTGATAACGAAAGGCCTCCGAGCGTTATGCCATGGTAGCTGTTCCATCTTGAAAGGATGATGGTTTTCCGGTCATTTCCAAGTTCCTGCCAATACTGCAGGGCAATTTTCATTGCTGTTTCAACTGCTTCAGAGCCGCTGTTAACAAAAAAGCTCCAATTAAGATCTCCCGGCATCATTTCTGCCAGTAATTCCGCGAGTTCTTCTGCCGGTGCACTTGTAAATTGCGATCTGTAGACAAAAGAAACCTTGCCAGCCTGGGCTGCCATGGCGTCAGTAATCTCCTTAACACCGTGCCCAATTGAGCATGTGATGGCACCTGACGATGCATCAAGGTAGTCCTTGCCCTCCTTATCATATAGAAAAACGCCTTTTCCATGGCTGACTTCAGGATAATGCCCATCAAAGAGAGGCTTGATTAAGTAACTCATATGAATAGTCCCCTTTTGCCCTGTACCGCTATGCTGCATAAAGCCCTCAGCATGCTGAAAGTAAAAGACGCTGTATAGTTCACTATATGATTGTTTTTTTGCCTATATCCAGATTTGCAGAAGGAAAAGCAATTTAGGGTGCTGCTGCAGCAGAAAAGGTTTCTTCAAAGATTGTTTTATGGCTTGGCCGGCAAAAAAGAGCTTTTAAAAAGAAGGATTTATTGAAAAACCGAATTTAATAGAAACAAAAAGAAAAGCAGCATGGAGTGGTTCCAGGCTGCTTTCTCTTTTATTTGTTTATCCAGCTTTATGGCTCGAGGCCGGCTTTTCAGACACATTCTTTTTATGAAGGCCTTTTGCATAATAGGAAATGACCAGTATAGCAATCAATGGAACTCCAACATAAAGGGAAACCCTTGTATCTGGAAAATAGGCCATTAAACCAGTCACTGCTGCTAAAAATGCCAGTGACAGATAAGAACTGAATGGATAAAGCGGAAGCTTGTACTTTAGTTTTTTTACTTCATCAGCTGACAGGCTTCGGCGATATTTGATCTGCGAAACGAGAATGGTAGCCCATGTCCATATCGCGCCGAAGGTTGAAACACTCGTAATATAGATAAACACGCGCTCATCTTTAATTAAGTAATTCAGCAGTACACCGATCAGGAGGGCAGCAGCTGAGATAAAGACCGCAATGCCCGGAACGCCGCCTTTTGTCAGCTTAGCCAATGGCTTAGGCGCTTCACCCTGCTGTGCCAGGTTATAAAGCATCCTTCCGGTACTGAACAAGCCGCCATTGCAGGAAGACAGCGCTGCCGTTAAGACAACAAAGTTAATAATGCCGGCTGCCTTTGGAATGCCGATTTTCTCAAACGTTAAAACAAATGGACTTCCCTGTGTGCCGATATTTTCCCATGGATAAATGGACATGATGACAAATAGAGCACCTACATAAAAGATAAGAATGCGCCAAAACACGGTGTCAATTGCCTTAGTCAATGTTTTTTCGGGATTTTTCACTTCACCTGCTGTAATCCCTATCAATTCAATGCCAAGGTACGCGAACATCACCATCTGCAATGACA
Organism: Metabacillus kandeliae; assembly: GCF_021166585.1. Taxonomy (GTDB): domain Bacteria; phylum Bacillota; class Bacilli; order Bacillales; family Bacillaceae; genus Metabacillus_B; species Metabacillus_B kandeliae. The sequence continues at coordinate 897,846 of NZ_JAJOZE010000001.1, read as the reverse complement.
TAAAAACTCCCTGAATGCCATTAGGGAAAAATCCGCCATTATTCCACAGGTTGCTGATCCCTGTCGCTGCGCCGCCATTGCCGATTCCAAAGAAGATCATGCCTAATCCAATGGCAATCATGGAAATAATAGCCACAATTTTAATCAAGGCAAACCAAAATTCCAATTCGCCATAAGCTTTTACGGCTAAGAAATTGACAGAAGCCATAATAACCAGAGCGGCAAGCGCCCAAATCCACTTAGGAGTATCCGGATACCAAAATTGCATGTATGTACCTACTGCTGTAATCTCTGCCATACAGGTCACAACCCACAAAGCCCAGTAATTCCAGCCGGTAATATAACCGGCAAGCGGACCGATGTACAGCCTTGCATATCGGCTGAAAGATCCGGCAACCGGATTCTGAACGGCCATCTCTCCAAGCGCTCTCATGATAAAAAACATGATCATTCCGCTAAAGGCATAGGCAAGAAGAATTCCCGGACCTGCCAGCTTAATAGCTGTTGCAGAACCGAGGAAAAGGCCAACCCCTATTGCTGCACCTAAAGACATTAAAGAAATGTGCCGCTCTTCAAGCCCTCTGTGCAATTCTGTCTGCTTATTCATTTTTCTTCCTCCCTGTGCGATATGCTGTTTGTATAACAGTATAGTTGATAGCGCTTTCAATGCCAATGGAAATTATTAAAAAATAGAAAAAATGAGACTATTTATCTTCTTAACTTTTATACAATATCCTTCACGGTACCTTTTTAACTAAATGCACAAAATTTTTATACTATTCTGAAATAAAATAATATAAAAAAAACTGCCGGACATTCCGGCAGTTTTTCCTATCTTACTCTCCATCCTCTTTTCGTGTATCTTTCTGAGGCTCTTCTGACAGCCCCTGTTTTTTCTTTTCTTCCTGCTCCTTGCTGTCCTGGCTCTTTGAATTCTGTTCTTCATTGTTATTTTCAGCCATAAAAATTCCTCCTTTTTATTTTTCCTATCCGTCCATTTCCCTGAGGAGTGAACCGTAAAACGACAGCAAATGACCTTTAATAATGGAGCCCTGTCATTAGCGCCAGTTTATCATTTCCCTTCCTCTCCAACATTTTTATATACTGGCAGTATGATAGATTTCTTTGTACGCGCTTCATTACCATGAATATTTGCATAAAACGGAGGGGTTTCTATGATGCAAAAAAGCAGCGTGCTGTGCAGCCTGCTCGGCATTCAATTCCCGGTTATCCAGGCAGGAATGGCTGGAGGACCCGCCGGGTCTGAACTCGCAGCAGCGGTATCCAAAGCAGGAGGGCTCGGAACACTTGGAGCTGCCTATATGTCAGGTGAAGCGATTCGGGAAGCGGTCAAACTGATTAGAGAAAAAACAGACCGCCCCTTTGCCGTCAATTTGTTTACAGCAGACATGAAAGATGATTTTTCCAGAATTCATGAAGTGAAAGAAGTTCTTGCTCCAATAGCTGAATCTATCGGAGCAGAAGCTGGCTTTGAAGGCTTAAAAACGAAAGATATGTTCCTGGAACAGTTTCAGGCTGTCATGGAAGAAAATGTGCCGATTATCAGCACAGCCTTCGGACTGCTTCCAGAAGAGCATATGGCTGAAGCCAAGAATCAAAACAGGAAGATCATTGCGATGGCCACAACTGTGGAAGAAGCCATTAGCGCCGAAAGAAGCGGAGCGGATGCCGTTGTTGCACAGGGAAGCGATGCAGGCGGACACAGAGGAACCTTCGATATGAACAAGCATCCTCAAGGTGCAAATATCGGCACTTTTTCTCTTGTTCCGCAAATGGCCGATGCGCTGGCTATTCCGGTTATCGCAGCAGGAGGCGTTATGGATGGAAGAGGTTTGGCTGCCTCCTTGATGCTAGGAGCTTCAGGCGTGCAGCTCGGCACCCGCTTTCTTGCCTGCGCGGAATCTGGTGCCCACCCTGCCTATCAGGAAATGCTGACGCAATCGAATGAAGCCTCAACTGTTTTAACATCAGCATTTTCCGGAAGGCCGGCAAGGGGCATTTCCAATCAGTTTATTAGTAGCTTTGAACTCTCGGGCGTTCCGCCGCTTCCCTTCCCAAGCCAGAATACGGCAACAGGCAAAATCAGAAAAGCTGCTGCAGAACAAAATAATCCTGCTTTTATGTCGCTTTGGGCAGGACAGGGATTGAGAATGATGAAGTATGGCGAAACAGCTGAAGATATACTTCTAAAAGTGATGAAAGAAGCTGAGGATTCTCTTGCTTCTTTTTGAATGCGAAATCTGCCAAAAATGCGGCTGGCGTTTTTGAGATTTTCCGCAGCCTCAAGCTTTTAAAGGGTTAATAGAACAAGGGACAGGTCTGCTTAAATAGCAGAACCTGTCCCTTTTGTACTTCAAAAGCCTCTGTTCAGAACGTTCTCCTCAAACCATAACAGCTGTTCTCTCTGGCTTTCCTGCCTTTTTAGCCGCAATATCCCGCGCAATCCAGACACCGCATGCTCCTGCCTGTGCAAGTCCGCGGGTAATTCCTGCCCCGTCCCCGCCAACGTACAGTCCGCTGATTTCCGATTCAAAACGGTCGTTCAGCTTCGGACGGGCTGAATAAAATTTGGCTTCCACTCCGTAGAAAAGCGTATGTTCTGATGCAAGACCCGGTGTGACTTTATCAAGCGCTTCTGTCATTTCGATCAAGCTCTTCATCGTATTATATGGAAGCACCAGACCAAGATCTCCCGGCACTGCTTCTTTCAGCGTCGGTTCCAGAAAGCCCTCTTTCATCCTATTCGCAGTTGATCTTCTTCCCTTTAGTATATCTCCGTATTTTTGCACAATCAGTCCGCCGCTTGAAAGGTTGTTGGCAAGCTTTGACACTTCATGCGCATATTCATTCGGCTTGTCAAACGGCTCGGAAAATTTATGAGAGACAAGCAGTGCAAAATTCGTATTGCTGCTGCCAAGCTTTGGATCTTTGTAGGCATGACCGTTGGCAAGCATCGTGCCGGAGTGATTTTCCACCACAACATGTCCGGAAGGATTGCTGCAGAAAGTTCTTATCCTTGTGCCGACAGATGTATTGAAAATAAATTTTCCTTCATATAAATGCTTGTTGATTTCTTCCATTACGATATCAGACGTCTCCACCCTTACCCCGACGTCTACTTGATTGCTTGTCATTTTTAACCGGCGTTTTTTCAAAATGCTGCTCAGCCATGTGGAGCCGTCCCTGCCCGGCACAACCACTACTTTATCCGCCAGAATTTCTTCGCCGCTTGCGAGCAGCACTCCTTTTGCGGTATGGATGCCTTCATTTTTAATGGTGATCAGGTCGCTTACTTCAGCTTTAAATTTCATATCAATTTTTGTTTTTAAGTATTCGTAAATGCTTTTCAATATTTCCAGATTCTGTTCTGTTCCCAAATGGCGGACCTGTGCTCTTAATAGCTTCAAGCCTGCAGCATAGGCCCTTATTTCGATGTCTTTTACATGATCTGTCAATGGGTCTGTAATTGATTCTGCTGCACCATGAAGAAGGTTTATTTCATCTACATACCGAATTAAGTCCATCACAGCTCCGTCAGGAAGGTAATCTGTCATCCAGCCGCCGAATTCGCTTGTGATATTAAATTTCCCATCTGAATAAGCACCAGCCCCGCCAAAACCGTTCGTAATGGAGCATGCAGGCAAACAGCCAGAAAAATCTTTTCTGCCAGCAGGCGGAGGACATTTTTCAATTTTTTTCTGAAGAATCGGACAATTCCTCCGGTAAATATCATGGCCTTTATCAATCAGAAGCACTTTAGCTCCTGGAAGTTTACGAGTCAGTTCATAAGAAGCAAAAATCCCTGCGGGGCCTGCTCCGACAATAATCACATCATAATGCTGTTCCAAGGTGATCCCCTCCGCACACTGCTCAATAAGCAGTTTTAATATTCCACTGGTAAATATACCAAAGGATAGCGCTTCCGTCAATCTCTTTTCCGAACTATATTTAAAACAATTAATTTTAATGTTCGTGTTTTAGGGATCTTCCTGCAAATAAAAAGGACCCATCCAGGGTCCTTTTTAGGTTAGTTAATATACGCTGCACCGATGATGATCAGTAAAATGAACAATACAATAATCAGAACAAAGCTGTTTCCGTAACCGTGGCATCCGTGACCGTAATATGGAGCAGCATAGCCCCCGTGACATCCATAACCGTACATTGAATAATCCCTCCATCAATACTTGATGTTTTCCCTGTAGCCTATGTGGATGCAGGGTTGTATTGACTGTGCGTTTGCCTATTTTTTAAGAAAAGTAATTATCCTGCCCCGGCTCATGAAAATTTGCTGAAAATCCAAAATTTCTCTGGCATTTAGTGGATGAGTATTTTACATTAATATTGTTGGAATTTTATAGAAACAGAGGGGAATTCATGAGGAAAGTAAAAACAAAAGGGGTTATACTTGCTTGCGCGGTCCTTTTTCTTGGAAGCATAAATCCTTTTAGCGATGCTTCGTCCGCATCTGCTGCAGGAAACAGTTCAGCCAAAACCTCCCAGAAGCCAATCAGCATCGTTATCGGAGGTGACACTCAATTTTCAGGCTCCACTCTGAAAACAGCCTTAAAATACGGTCCTTCCTATCCATTTCAGTATGTGAAAAAAGATTTGCAAAGCGCGGATTATGCTGTACTGAATCTGGAGACCTCGATCACATCTCTCCCTGATTCCTATAGAGACCGGAATCAGCGCTACAATTTTAAGGCGCCTGCATCCATGCTGACAGGAATTAAGCAGTCTGGTGCTGATTTAGTAAGCCTTGCCAATAATCACGCGCTGGATTATGGCCAGCAGGGGCTTCTTGATACAATGAGCTCCGTTAAGAAAGCCGGATTGTCCTATATCGGCGCAGGCAAAACGATGTCTGAAGCCTACAGTGCCAAAACAGCTGTTATAAAAGGCAAAAAAGTGAAATTCATTGCAGCGACCCGCTTTGCTCCATCTAATTCATGGTTCACATTCAATCGGTCTACTAAAGCCGGTGTTGCAGGCGCCTACCAGCTTGACCCGCTCATAAAAGCTCTGAAAAAGGAGAAAAAAGGAGCAGATTATCTTGTCTTGTATCTTCATTGGGGTGTTGAAAAAACAACAAAGCCCGCCGCCTATCAATGGGAATACTTAAAAAGAATTGTCAGTGAAACAGATGTTGATGCCATTATCGGCTCTCATCCCCACGTCCTGCAAGGCTTCACTTATTATCCAAAAAAATCGGGCGGAAAAACGATAAAAAGTGTTCCAGTTGCGTTTTCGCTCGGCAATTTCCTTTTCCCTGATTATGTGACGGGAAAAACGGCGCAAACAGGACTGTTAACACTCACTCTTGAAGGGAAGCAGCCTTCTATTTCATTTAAGCCATATATAATTTCAAAGGATGTTATCCGGCCTGTCAGTGCAGCAGCCAGAACCTCTATGGAAAAATACCTGCAGTCGATTTCTTATAACGTTTCCATTAAAAACGGGAAAATTACGAATAGGAGCAAATAGGCGAAAGTATCCCTGATGAATGTCCATTTTAAGCAGGATCTGTGCGAATAAGCTATCACGATCAAGACAAGTGGAATATAATGCCCCGAAAACACAATTTTATTCGGGGTGATTTATTTGGAAAGCACAAGACATCAGCTGATCAGAGAGCTTGGAGCGCTTGCTTCTACCCTTACCGGGGCAGGGCTTAGTGCAACAAAGCACATCTGGGATCTGCTGCCGGAAATTTGCGAAGAAGGAGCCTGTTCCGTTTTTGAGAAGCTTTTTCCAGGGCAGCAGGTCAGCGTGCTGCTTGATTCAGGTGATTCGATCGGACCGGCAACATTTGTTAGATTCAACAAAATGACCGGCATTGCCACATTGAGCCAGACGATTTCCACTTCTACTTCTCAGATGACAAACATCATTAAAGTAGACTGCAGGAAAACAGAAGCAGTAACAATTTATAATGTTTAATGCCATATAAAAAGGCAGCGCATCAGCTGCCTTTTTATTATGTGTTCATTTCAATTTGCCAGTGCAGCCAGGGCCAGCAGAAGATGAGGACACCCGCTCTTCCGCAGAGCTTCCTTCCTGCCTTCTAGATCATAGCCTCTTTCCTTAAGTATTTTTCTCCACTTTTTCTCGGGAACCTGGTCTCTTAATGAGACAAATAAAGACTGCAGCATTTCGGAGATCAGCTGCAGCACATCATCAAATACAGCTTTTACATGATCTGCTTCCACCAGAACAGAATGCATAAACTGAAAATCAAAGCCTTTGTACTCAAGCCCGAGGACAAGCAAATCAAGCACTGGATGCTTTTCCATCAGGCGGCATTGGTTCGCCATCGCTTCGCGGAAAACTGTTTTGCTTATTGGATGTTCCTGATGGCAGGCTGCAGCTGCCTCATCTATAAGCAGCACAACACCGTCTTGAGTCAGACGGTAGCCGAGCTCCCAATCCTCAGGCCCGTATCCTTCAAAAGCTTCATCAAACCCTCCAGAAGCTATTAAATGCTCCTTTCGGACAGACACATTGCCGCTTAAAAAAGCCAGATAAGAGAGCTTGAATGCGCCGAAGTTACTCTCAAAATGACGGATTCCTTTATTAAAAAAATAAGTATTTTCATAGGACAAAGATTTATATTTTCCGCAAGCTATCTCCGCTTCTGTTACTAACGGCACAGCTTCCTCTGCTCCCTGCAAAGCCTGCAAAAATCGTTCCTGATAAAATGTCTGTGCTGAAAGCTCTTTTAGTTTTTCTTTTTGTTTCTGCAGAAAGCCTTGATAATAATGCGTAAAAACATGCCTGTTATATAACCCGCCAGATACAGCACATTTTCTGCAACCGGCATGATGGGCCATGTGTGCGGAGAGGAAATCCGGCTCAGGAAGCATCTCCGCATCAATAAAGACGATCACTTCCCCCTTTGCCATGGAAATGCCCAGATTCCGGGCGAAGCTTCTGCCGCTGTTTTTCTCAAGACGGAAATAGCGCAGATTGGGGAGCTTTTCCCGCCATTGGGCATCAATTAAAGGCGTCAAATCCTCGGAGCAGTCATCGATAATCAGCACTTCAAAGTGTTCTTTTGGATAATTCTGCAGGTGTAAAGCATAAAGAGAAAAACGGAGCAATTCATATTTATTGTAAGCAGGCATCACAATACTTGCTGCAAGCATGCTTTCATTCTCTTTCATCTCATCTCCCCTTACCCTTTTGCCTATACAGTATGCAGAGTATAGAAGAAGGCAACTGCACGCTTTAATCCCATAAAAAAACTGCTCTGCATTGTGCAGAGCAGGTAAAAACGGCGCCGTCCATTCAGTTAAAGAGCGGCAAATACTTGCTGTAGCCTTCTTTTTCTAATTCACTTTTAGGAATAAACCGAAGGGCCGCAGAATTAATGCAGTATCTTAAGCCGGACGGTCCAGGGCCATCGTTAAACACATGGCCGAGATGTGAGTCTGCTGTTTTGCTTCTTACTTCAGTGCGCACCATCCCATGGGTAAAGTCCATTTTTTCTTCTACTTCATGCTCCCCAATCGGCTTTGTAAAGCTTGGCCAGCCGCAGCCTGCATCATATTTATCCCTGGAGCTGAAAAGAGGCTTCCCTGACACAATATCAACATAAATCCCCTCTTCTTCCATGTCCCAGTAGTCATTTTGAAAAGGAGGCTCTGTACCATTTTCCTGTGTTACGTTATACTGTATAGGTGATAGCCGGTTTTTTAAATCATTTTTTGAGTTGTCTTTCCATGCATCTTTGATAAACTGTTCCCTCCCAGATCCTTTTTTATATTGCTGATAATGTGCAGGATTTTTCCTGTAATAATTCTGATGATAAGTTTCTGCCGGGTAAAAAGGTGCTGATGGAAGAATCTCTGTTACGATTGGCTTTTGAAATCGCCCGCTCTCCTGGAGGGCAGCCTTCGATTCTTCAGCAAGGTTTTTTTGGACTTCATCGTGATAAAAAATGGCTGTCCGGTAAGATTCTCCCCTGTCATAAAATTGGCCTCCGGCATCTGTCGGATCAATCTGCTGCCAATATAAGTCCAGGAGTCTTTCATATGGGAAAATATCCGGATTAAAGGCAATTTGAACAGCCTCATAATGGCCTGTCGAATTGGAGCATACTTGCTCATAGGTCGGGTTTTCGACTGTGCCGCCAGTATATCCAGAAGTGACAGTATGAATGCCGGGCATTTCATCAAAAGGCTGAACCATGCACCAAAAGCATCCTCCAGCAAATGTCGCTAACTGAATGTTTTTATTCTCCATTCTCATCTTCCTCTCGATTCAGCTTTAAAATTTATTATATCACTTCCTGCTTGTTTTCATAGAAATCAGCTTTTACACAGTTTCTCTTGACAGCTCAAAGGAATTTATTTAATCTTATAAATAGTTAACTTAGTTAATAAATCGCGGAATGAATATTTTTATTCGTATGCCTGGGGGAATGAACTTGGAAAACCGCCAAGAAATGATGTATGAAATGGAAGCGCTGCTCCGCAACGTCGTCAGACAGCTTCGCATTGAAATTAACAGTCTGTTAAATCATGAAATGACTAGAAACGAATTCTACATTTTAAAAATACTTCAGGATCAAGGGCCCCAAAAATCTTCTGCACTTTCCAAACAGCTTGAAGTGTCAGCGAGCCATATAACCGCTATTACTGATTCCTTGCTTGAAAAAAACTTCATTTCCAGAGAAAGATCTGAAAGTGACCGGCGCATTATTGAAATAGAAATAACTGACTTTGGAAGAGAGAAACTGAAGGAGCTTCAAGTTAAAAAAACCGATTTTCTATTCAGCCGCTTCAACTGCTACACAGACGAAGAAATGAATGAGCTGATTTCTCTTTTCCGGAAGCTGGACCGCTCTTAACTTTACCTGCCTTTAAGCTTATATGCTTAAGGGCTTTTTTCTTTTTCAGATCTTTTTCCCGTACTTTCCAAAAATACGAGCACTCCTTATCCTGCGCTTCATTTTGCAGGTTTAGATAAGACTTTTACATAAAAATCTTTTTCTGCTGCACACTAGTGATAATAAGCTGGGAGGGTTAACGATGACAGCACCTTACTTATGTCCAAACTGCAAAACAAACCGTTCAAGGTTCAATATCATGGAGCAGCATCCGCAGGCTGTAAAGCTCGATCCCGCAACAGGGGCTATGGTAGAGGAGTATTCACAATCAGAAGCAGGGCCATTTCACGCCTCTTATCAGGGGACTCAAAGAAGAGTCCAATGCGGATCCTGCGGCACAATTGAGGATGAGCAAACGTTTTTGAAATTCGCCGAATCTCATCCGATGAACAAGAGCTGATATACGCAAAAGCTGTCCTGGACCTAGGACAGCTTTTGTTTATTCATCCGCATTAACTTTTACATGCTCTTCGATAAATTGAAGAATAATGTTTCCTATTTCATCCGGTTTTTCAAGCATCCCCATGTGGCCGGCACCCTCTAAGACAGCCTCTTTAATCATCGGGTTTTTAACTGCGAAAGATTGTTCCATGGGCACAATCTGATCAGAACGCCCTGCCGCGATGAGTACAGGGATTCTGGTGTTTTCCAGCACATGCCTTCTGTCCGGCCTGTTTTTCATGGCGTTAAGTGCTTCTTTCGCCCCTGCCTGAGGAGTATGATAGCCAATCTGCTTTGCAAATTGAATTTCTTCGCTCAGGACCTCAAGATTTTCCTTAGCAAACAAATTGGGAATCAGGTCGTTAATAAAAGAATGGATCCCCTCTTTTTCAACCCGTTCAATATTATGCTGCCTTTTCGCTTTTCCTTCCTCGCTGTCAGGAAATGGAGTTGAATGCAGAAGACCAAAGGAGGCGGTCATCTCAGGATATTTTTCAGCAAACGCCAGCACGGCATAGCCGCCAAGTGAATGGCCGAACAAAGAGGCATGATCGATTTTCAAATCATTCATCACATCCCTCACGTCGTCTGCCATATCCTCAACAAAATATGGCTCATCAGATGTGCTGGAACCGCCATGGCCCCTAAGGTCAAGAGCAACGACTCGATGCTTCTCAGCCAGTATAGGGACCAAGTATTTAAAGTACTCATGGCTTCCGCAAAATCCATGCAGAAGGATGATGGTATCCCCTACACCTTCATCTATGTATCCGATCTCTTTTTCGCCTCTTGTCAATTCATAGTAATTCATTGCGTTTCCTCCTTTGAGCCTTTTCTATGTTTTTCCCAAAGAAGCTTTTCTTAAACTTAAAGGCCGCCTGCCTTAGGCTCAGCTGTTTTCTGCGGGCCGCCACCCGATTACCTTCCTTTTATTGATTTTCGTCTTCACAGGAGATTAATTTTAACTGAATTGGGAGTTTTTACATAAATCTCATTTCAGGATTAGGGTTCCAACTGCCCAAAGGACAGTTTTTGCATGCGATTAATTCATTACTAAGAACCATCACTTTTTGCAGTCTGATTTGCCTTTATAATTTTGTATAATATGGTTATGCCAAAAAAGGGGGTACCAGACATGAAGGTTTTTAAAAATAAAGAAGGCAAGGTAAGAAGCGGCTGGAAAATCCTGTTATCTTTTCTCTTAATGCAGGTGCTGACAGGCATATTGCTTATTCCTGCCGTTTTGCCGGGTCTGATTATGCAGGGCACTTCTGAGGGGCCTGGATTTCAGCTTGAAATAGACATGGGCAAATTAATGGAAAACCCATCCATTAAGCTAGGGGTCATGATTGCTCAGCTTATTGCCACACTGCTTACTCTGCTGATCTTTTTAAAAGCAGAAAAGAGAAAATGGAGAGAGCTTGGTATAACCTCCATCAGGACTCAAGGAAAAAACCTTGGATTCGGCTTAGCTGCCGGCGGAGGCTCTATTCTTGCCATTACTGCCATTCTCGCTGCAACAGGGCAGGTGCAGTTAACGGCTAGAATGGGCGGAAATGGTTTATGGACAGAGGTTCTCATGGGTTTTATTGCCTATATCATCGTCGCAGCAAATGAGGAGCTTTACTTTAGGGGGTATGTGGTTTCAACCCTAAGCCAGTCGCGTTCCCTTCCCCTGATTTATATCGGTTCAGCTCTTATTTTTTGCGCTGCCCATCTTTCCAATCCAAATGTTCATCTTCTAGGCATTATCAACATTTTTCTGATAGGACTTCTTTTCTCTTATATGATGATTAAAACAGGGACCCTTTGGATGCCATTCGGATACCATTTAATGTGGAACTTTACCCAGGGCAGTGTGATTGGATTTCCGGTCAGCGGCCTTCCTCCTGAAGGATTATTCTCTGTGCATGCTGCGGATTCTATTTGGACCGGCGGTTCGTTTGGAGTAGAAGCAAGCATTTGGACAACGGTAATGATTGCGGCTGGTTTCTTCCTGACAAAGGTTTTTTGCGGGCGCAATGCTCACCAGCCAGCTATGTTTGCATCTGCCGGCAAATAAAAAGGAATTAAAAATCCAAAAAGTCCTTTTGACTTTTTGGATTTTTTCAAGTGCTTAAGGCGGCAAGGTGCTGCAAAGAACCTTTAAAGAAATTCCCATTGTGACATTCACCCATGCTTTCTCATATGGTATGAGAGATGATGAAAAGCATAGGAGTGATGAATAGTGCCTCAACAGGATAACAATCCGTATGTTTCTCAAGCGCTGATGTACGATATGCTTGCTTCATATTATAAATATCTTGATCCAAACAAGCACATAATGTATTATCAAATGCACCTGAAAGCCATACAGGAAGCAGTCAAACAGCAAAGCAGCAGATATCAGATGAATTCCGGAATGACCAATGCCAGGTTTTTCCACGCTTCCCCTGACGCCCCTGCCGTTGATGTGTATTTAAATGGAAAGCTGGTTCTCCGCGGATTAAAATATAAAGAAATCAGTGAGTATATGCATCTTCCCGCCGGCCAGTACAGGGTAGATATCTATCCAACAGGAAGCACTTCTTCCCCGGTGATTGCAGAAAACCTTCTCTTTGTGCCTGGTGTTGCCTATACATTTACAGCTGCAGGCCCCGTCTCCAGAATTAAGCTTTTCCCGATTGTTGATAAGCCGTTTGTTGCTGCAGGCGAAACGAAGGTGAAGTTTGTTCACCTTTCCCCTGATGCTCCTTCCGTTGATGTTGCGGTTAAGAATGGTGATGTCCTGTTTGAAAACATTTCTTTTATGACATCGACCAAATACATTACTGTGCCTGCCGGAAAGTATGATCTTGAAGTCAGGCTTGCCGGAAAGGATACAGTCGTACTTTCGGTTCCGAGGCTGCAGCTCCGTTCTGATAATGCCTATACCATCTTTGCCGTAGGCCTTGCCAATGGAAACCCTCCGCTTGATGCTGTAGTGGCGAGAGGCTAGCATGATTTTGCAGGAAAGAAAAAAGGCCAGTTTCTTAAAGAAACGGCCTTTTTTTGTACTAAAAAGATAAAGAAGAATCCTTTTTCTCATTTTTAAGCGGCACAAACAGTTTAAAACGAATATCATCTTTTTTCAGATTGAACGCTTCCGCTTTCGCCTTTAAATCGCTTTTCAGCTTGATTTCCGTCAATGCCACATCAATGGTTTTATTTTTTTCATCAATGTAAACAAAATCCGGAAGCGAGTAGGAGCTGTTAATGTAGCTTAAGACGATGTAAATAGGAATATCAAGCTGTCCAAGCGACAGGTCCTCCACCTTGAGGCGCATGTTGCCGTCTTTTTTTACAATTGGTTCAAAGGAAATTTTCGCATCAATCTCCTTGTTGAACACTTTGATTTTACCTATCAAGTTTACCTTATCATCAATTTGAACTCTGTAATTCAGCTGATCGGCATTGGCCTCCTGCTGCAGGTAATGATTGATCAGCTTGTTCAGGTTTTCTTTATTAGAGGAGACTGTTAATTCTGCAGTGCTTTCCCCTTCTTTGATTTGCCCTTGATTGCTTTGATTGCTTGCTGGAAGAAACAGAAGCGCCATGATAACAACTGCTGCAAGAATATTCAGGACAAGTAGGACAAAGAAGGCTGTTTTCCATTTCTTCACTCGTTTTTCACCCTAACCTATTGATTGTCGTTGTTTTCATTAGAATCATCCGAAATCAGATCCTGATAAACTCTTTCTCCGATCAGCTGATAGCCTGCTTCGTTCGGATGAAAAGCATCCTTGTACAGAATTCCTTTTTCATCATTCGAGCTGAAGAAATCTTCAATCGGAACAAATTTGGCATTTGGATCCCGCTCTACAGCCTCTTTCGCTCCATTGTTCCATTCTTTCACGATGACATCGATTTCAGAGAGCTGCGGAAAAGCATATTTTACCGGATTGTAGAGACCTACAAACACGATCTGAGCTTTTGGATTCAGCTTCCGGATTGTACTCATTATTTCTGATGTTTTTTTCACATATTGAACCTGTTCTTTTCTAAAAGGTTCAAATGTTAAATTTAGAAAATTGTCTTTCACAACCTTCATGAGGTCATTTCCTCCGATCGTCAGCATGATAATATCCGCGCCTTTTAACGCGTTTATCACTTCCTGGCGCTTAAGCCTCTTCTGAAGATCGTCCGTTCGGTACCCCATCACAGCATAATTTGTCAGCGATATGTTTTTTCGGTTGTGTTCTTCCATAAGTTTTTGCTGGACATACCCAATATAGCCTTTCTTATTGTCATCTCCAACTCCGGCCGTTAACGAATCACCTACACCTACAATACTGATATCACCCCTTATAAAATCCTGCAGGGGCTTTTCCTTCTTTTTAATCTGTACTGTTTTGGAAGCAGGCGCCGCAGGCTTCAGGGAGAACCCCTCACATCCAGCCAGCAGCAGGAGGACAGCTATGATCCAGGCAAATTGTTTGACCAATTCACATCACCCTTAACCGTCTTTTAAATAGTTACTATATCATATTAAAAAGCATAGAGCCTATTTTTCTGCTTATTTATTAATACATCTTCAGTGCTGCTTTTCAAGCTTCTGTACATCGGATAAAATCTGCTCGAACGGCACTTTTCCGGTCCCGCTGTAGTTTTTTGAAACGCGGCCTTTTTTATCTACCAGGTAAAAGGACGTTCCGTGAATAACCTGATCTTCATTTTCCGGCTTCTTTACAATGGTTTTAAAGCTGTCCCTTGCAAATTGGCTGATCTCCTCATTTTTATATCCAGTGAGAAAATGCCAGTTATTTTCCTTTACTTGAAATTTTCGCGAGAATTCTTTCAGCTTCTCAGGTGTATCAACATCAGGGTCCACACTGAAAGAAACAATTTGAATCGGAATTCTTTTTTCTTCCGCCATTGATTGCAGCGCTCTCATGTTCGCTGTCATTGGAGGACAAACTGTTTTGCAGCTTGTAAAAATAAAATCAGCAATCCACACTTTGTTTTCAAGCTCCTTTTTATCAAAGGGACGGCCGCTTTGGTCCGTATAGCGGAACTCCGCTACTTTTCCCTCACCAAATGGCGGCTGGCATGAAGACAGCAGCAGAATGCAGTATAGGAAAACAGCTGATTTAATAAAGAAAGGATAAGAGATTTTTTTATACATGGACGCTTCACCTTTTTCTTCGTTAACAACCAAAGTTTAACATGCAGTCCATCTAAATGAAAATACTATCTCATAGATTACATAATATTTTACATTTAATACCTATGCTGCTGAGGCAGTCCTTTTTCAAAAGCTGACAAGATGCTTGAAGTATAGTAATGTTCATCAAAATCAAGCGCGATCCTGTGAACAGGATATTCTGCCAGTTTCTTGTAAGGTCTGAAATCAGCAATGCTCAAGCCCCTTGCAGGTCCGTTTTCTGCCACAACTTTAACGGGCTTTTTTGCAAATGTAAAGGCGTCTTCGTTCACACTGGACCATAGCGTTAAAACATCGTGCAGGGGGCCGCCTTGTATCCCCGGTACAGTTCTTTTGTAATAAGCTGAATAATAATCGAGCAGCGGTTTCAGAAGCTGGCCGGCTTTTTCTCCTTTGCGGCGGAAAACAGCATCAAGCCCGTCTACCTGGTGCTGTGTTAAAATCGCCCTGTTTGTCACATTTAAAGGAATAATGGTAATCGGTTTCCCAAGTGTCAGAACAATATTCGCTGCAACGGGATCACTGTAAAAATTAGCTTCCGCGGCAGGTGTAATATTGCCGGGATAAAAAAAGGCCCCACCCATCAGGAAAATATCCGAGATTTGAGAAAGTGACTTTGGATAAAGCAAAAACGCAGTAGCAAGCGATGTGAGTCTTCCAACATTCACAATGGTGACATTGTTTCCATACTTCGCAATTAAGCTGGTCACTTCATAAAAGTTTTCAAAAAGCCCGATTCCGTTAACAGGCTTAGGTATGATCGGCCCAAATCCTGCGGGCCCATGGATTTCGGGATAGTATTCCGGCTTTTCCCCTGTAAGAGCACTTTCAGCCCCTCCGTAGACCGGAATTTCGAACTTTCCGGAAACCTCCTGCAAGTAAACCGCATTTCTTGCTGCATCCCGTTTGGATACATTTCCATAATCAGCGACAATGCCTATTATATTAATGTCCTGATCGTACAGCGCATATATGGCTGCTGCAAGATCATCTATTCCGAAATCAGAAAAGAAGAGGATATTTTTCATTTTCTCTCTCCCTCAAATTTAGGTGATAAAAAAGACTGTCTTATTTCCTTAGAATTACTTGCGCAAAGCACCATTTTTAATTTATATGTAAGCTACAGCAAGGTTCTTGCAATTATTTAAACACTAAAATATTCAGACAGGCGAAACTAATCTGGATTAAGCCTTTAAGGCAAAAAAAAGAAGCCGGTCTGACGCGGGCTTCTTTTTGCTGCTATTCAGCAAAGAACATAAATCCAACGGCTCCTCTGCCTGTATGTGTGGACACAATAGGTGTAGTATAAGAGATATCAACGTTTACCCCTGGACAAATCTGCAGAACAGCATTTTTCAGATCAGCTGCAAGCTCAAGAGCGTCTGCATGCGCTATGCCAATCGCCTTTGCCGTTTTTCCTTTTATATCTTCAGCGAATTGTCTGGCCAAAAATTTAACAACCTGCGACCTGCTTCTTACCTTTGTGACAGGTGTGTACACCCCATCTTCAAGACTTGCTATCGGTTTAATGTGAAGCAGCGAGCCGATCATTGCTTTTCCTTTGCCGATTCGGCCGCCCTTTACGAGATTATCCAGTGTATCAACTGACACGTACAGGCGGCTTCCATTTCTGATGGCAGCCGTTCTTTCAATGATTTCTGTTTTGGACGCTCCTTCCATTGCAAGCCTTGCCGCCTCTGTTACTTGGAAGCCAAGGGCTTTAGAAATGAACTGGGAGTCTATCACAGTAATGTCGCCTTCCGTCATTTCAGCCGCACATTCTGCCGAACGGACTGTTCCGCTCATGCCTCCAGTCATGTGAATGGAAATAACTTCAAATCCTTCTTGAACAAGCCTTTCATAAACAGCAACAAAGGCTCCGGCAGACGGCTGAGAACTCTTTGGAAGCTCTTCTGCCTGCTCCATTTTATCTATAAACTCCAAGGGACTGATATCTACCCTGTCTGTATAAAGTTTGCCATCAATACTCAGTGTCAGCGGCACAACTTCTATGCCATACTTGCTGATCAATTCCTGATCTAAGTCCATAGTCGAGTCTGTTACAATTTTAACCTTCTGCAAATACTCACATCCCATCAAACTAGTTAACCTGTATTATACCGATTGTTGCGGCTGTTTCATACACAATTCACCAAAAGCAGACAAAACAATTTGCCAGTTGACATTTCCTTCTAGCATATGAAGACACCTCAGCACCTGCTTGGACAAGAAAGAAAATGAGGAGGAATGCCTAACAGTCGTTTCAAAATCAAGCTTTCAAGCAGTATCCCTAAAAAAGAAGGCCCTTTTAAAGGGCCTTCCTGTTAAGCATTATGTTTTAAAATGTCAGATTGAAAAATCGCTTCATAGTCATGCCACTTAACGGCTTTCTTCAAGTAATCCCTAAAAGAATACACCATTTTCTTATCCGGTTTGTTGTACACCGCTGTCAGAAAAGTCTGCAGCCTGACGTCTACAATAAAGCGATAATTGTTATCTTCCTCCAATACAGGAATCTCCAAAACTTTTACCTTCTGTCCATCCTTGCGTTTGAACTCCAGGCTTTTGAATAACAAAATATCAATCCTCTTTTTTTAACCGTTTTCTCTATTATACCCCAATCTAATGCCGAAGTCTGTCTAATTCTCCCTCAGCCAAAAAAATTCAGCATTTAAATAAGCAGGTGAAACAGGTCTTTATCTTTATTGACTTCTTTATATGGAAACCCTTTTCTGTCAAGCCTTAAGAGAAGCGGATCGTAATCTTCCCTTGACTTTAATTCAATTCCGACAAGTGCCGGGCCGTTTTCTTTATTATTTTTTTTCGTATATTCAAAGCGTGTAATATCATCATCAGGACCAAGCACTTCATCTAAAAACTCTCTTAGCGCACCGGCTCTTTGGGGAAAATTCACGATGAAATAGTGCTGCAGTCCTTCGTATATCATAGAGCGGTCTTTCATTTCCTGCATTCGCCCGATGTCATTGTTGCCGCCGCTGATAATGCAGACAACTGTTTTGCCTTTTATCTCTTCTCGAATGAAATCCAGTGCAGCAACCGGAAGCGCACCTGCAGGCTCTGCCACAATGGCGTTATCATTGTATAACGCCAGGATCGAAGAACAGACTTTCCCTTCCGGAACAAGGATGACATCATCCACAACCTCCTGTCCGATATGAAATGGCAGTTCTCCGATTTTTTGAACAGCGGCTCCGTCAACGAACTTATCAATTTTCGGAAGAGTGATAATTTCTCCGGACTTTCTCGCAGCTGTAAAGGAGGCGGCTCCTTCCGGTTCTGCCCCGATAATTTTAGTTAATGGCGAGACAGACTTAATATAAGAACCGATTCCGGAAATAAGCCCTCCCCCTCCGACTGCTGCGATGACCATATCTACAGGTTCTTTCAAGTCATTCATAATCTCTACTGCTGCCGTCCCTTGGCCGGCTATTACTTTTTCATCATCAAATGGATGGATGAACTCCCGGTTTTCTTTCAGCTGGCATTTTACAGCTTCATTATACGAATCGTCAAAAGTGTCTCCATAAAGAATAATGTCGGTATATTCTCCTCCGAAAAGCTCAACCTGTGAAACCTTCTGCCTCGGGGTTGTAGACGGCATAAATATTTTCCCGTGGATTTGAAGCCTTCTGCACGAATAGGCTACTCCCTGAGCGTGGTTTCCGGCACTTGCACAGACGATTCCATTAACTGTTTGTTCTTTTTTCAGGGATCTGATTTTATAATAAGCCCCTCTGATTTTAAATGATCTTACAGTCTGAAGATCTTCCCTTTTCAAATAAAGATTGCACTGATATTTGTCAGAAAGCCTTTTGTCTCTTTCAAGAGGGGTATGCAGGACAATGTCCTTTAATTGATGATGAGCTTTAAGGATTTCTTCTACCTGAATGATGTTCCTGGCTGTTTGAGGATTCATAGCAAGACCCTTTCTGAAACGGTTTTATAATTTGCCATTATAGCATGAATATTTCAAATTAACAGTCAATTGATGAATTTTACAAACATTTAACGATAAAAGCTTCTCACATATTCCTCCTGCAGATCCGGCAAACTACAAATGGAGGCTGATGAGAATGGACTATTACTTGAAGAGCAGGCAAAGCGCCTCTCCATGCGTCGTGACTAACGATGAAGACAGCGGAATTTACTGTATCCGCAAAGAAGATACGAGCGGCGAGGTATTCAATAGCAAACAGGAATTAATAAAATGGATAGAAGACAATTGGGAAGCATCTGATTTTGAAGAGCCGGGCCTTTACTCTAAAATGATGAAGAGCCTTCAAACAGAATGTAATATTTAAGCAGCAAAAACTTTAAAAAAGAATTGGTTCCAATTAGGTGCAATTGGGTGTTATGATAAAAGCAGATTATAATAGGAGATGGCATATGACCCTTCCCTTACTGACACTCATAACAGGAACCAACCAAACAAGACTTGAACTGCATAAACAGCTATCAACTATTCTTAACGGGCTGGTGCGCATTGAAAGCTCAGCAGCAGATGAAAGCAATCCAGAACCTGTAACCGCTGGGATTGTCTTATTTTCATCAGAAAGCTTGAGAAAAGAATACAGCCAACTTGCCAAAGACTGCAAAGCGGTCCTTACTGCACAAAGAACGCTGCATTATCAATCATTAGAAAAGCTTTTCAGGCTTCCACAGGGAGAAAAAATCCTTGTGGTGAATGATCACAACGAATCAGCAGCAGAGCTCGCAGACCTCTTGATCGAACTTGGTCTGAATCATCTTGAATATATTCCGTTCCATCCGAAAAACAAATATCATGATGATATCAAAACAGCGATTACCCCAGGTGAGGCGGCATATGTGCCTTCTTACATAAAAAACGTGACGGACATCGGGGTAAGGCTCATCGATCTTTCAACATTTATCCGCTTGCTGGAGCTGTTGGAGCTTGATGGCCTGACTGGAATTATTTCCTCCCGCTATGCTAAAAACCTGATAACTGTAGCCAAAAAGCTTCATGAAGCCGAATGCGAGGCTGAAAAAACAAGCCGGACACTTACTCACATTGTCGATCATGTGGATGAAGGAATTCTTGCAGCCGGCAAGGATGGCCGGCTGCTGCTTTTCAACAAACAGCTTGCCGAAATTCTCGGCTTAAAAAAAACGGCTGCTATCGGAGATTCTGCAGAGAACTATTTGCCTGTTGAAGTAGCTGATTTTATCTTTCACAGCACAATGGAGAAACAATTTTTTTCGCTTCACCAAAACGGATATGTGGTCACACGGACTTATCTTGAAGACGGGGGAGCCGTTGCCTCTTTTTCAAGTGTAAGCAAGGCGATCGAAACAGAGCACACAGCCCGAAAAGAAATTAAGCAAAACGGCTTTATCGCGAAATACACATTTGATGATATTATTGGAAACCATCCAAAAATGCTTGATGCCAGAACCATTGCGGGTAAACTTGCCGGAAGTCTCCATCCCATTTTAATTCAGGGACCGACCGGATCAGGAAAAGAGCTTTTTGCCCAGGCGATTCACCTGGCTTCTGCCTGCAGCAAAGGCCCTTTTGTTGCGGTGAACTGCTCGGCGTTCTCCCCCACCCTTTTGGAAAGCGAGCTTTTCGGCTATGAGGAAGCTGCTTTTACAGGTGCCAGAAAAGGCGGGAAAAAGGGCATTTTTGAACAGGCTGACGGCGGAACAATTTTCCTGGATGAGATCGGCGATATTCCCCGCGAACTTCAGGCAGCTCTTTTAAGGGTTCTGGAAGAACAAGAGGTCCGAAGAGTCGGAGGCTCAAAGATTATTCCAGTTAAAACAAGAATCATCGCTGCAACCAACAGCGACTTGGCAAAATTAGCCCAGCAAGGATCTTTCCGTCCTGATCTTTATTACCGGCTTAACGTCCTGACGCTTATGGTTCCATCCCTTGATGAACGAAAGTCTGATATTCCGCTCCTTGTTCAGGCGTTTTTAAATCAATCCGGCAAAAAGGTCAGAATGGATGATGCTGTTATTAAAGCGCTGAGCGCCATAGAATGGAAGGGAAACGTGCGCGAGCTGAAAAATGCGGTTGACTACATGCTTACTGTTTATGACGGGGTGAGCATTCAGCTTCATGACCTGCCGCAAACATATATCTCCAAGGGAAAAGAAAAAAAAGCAAAGCCGCAAAATGAAATAGAGCTCACGGTGATGGATAAAAGAGAATTTCATTTTATTCTTGATACGATTAAAGATTGCAACGAAACCGGCGAGCCTGCAAGCAGAAGAATTGTAGCCGAAAAAAGCAAGGATTCAAGCACACCATTATCGAATCAGCAGGTTAGACACAGGCTTGATTTTCTTGAAAAACACCATTATGTGGCAAAGGGCAGAGGAAGAGCAGGAACGAAAATTACTTCTGAAGGAATGGATTTTCTTCATTCCCTTTCTGTTAACCTGCAAGCCATACAAAGGAGTGAATAATATGGAATATACATTAAAAGAAGAAATTGTGAACGCCATTACTCATGGAATCGGCGTTTTGCTCAGTATACCGGCGCTTGTCATGCTGATTATTCAGTCTGTGAAATACGGGGACGCGATAGATGTTGCCGGGTTTACCATCTTTGGCGTGTCTATGCTTCTTTTATATTTGTTCTCAACATTGCTCCACAGCATTCAGCATAAGAAAACAAAAAATGTATTTGAAATTCTGGACCACTCAGCCATTTACCTTTTAATTGCCGGGACCTATACACCGCTATTGCTTGGACCTTTAAGAGGAACGCTTGGATGGACGCTGCTCGGAATTGTCTGGGGACTGACACTGGCCGGGATCATTTTTAAAATTTATTTTGTCAAACGGTTTGTCGTCCTTTCCACTCTATTGTATCTGGCTATGGGCTGGATGATTCTGATAGCAGTAAAGCCGCTGTATGACGGGTTGTCCATGAACGGTTTTATGCTGCTTCTTATCGGAGGCATTCTCTACTCCGTCGGTTCTATCTTTTATGTTTGGAGGAAAATTCCCTTTCACCATGCGATCTGGCATGGATTCGTTTTAGCCGGCAGTGCAGCAATGTTCTTTTGCATTCTTTACTTTGCTCTCGATGCCGCTCCAATGCTTCACTGATACAAAAAAACAGGCCGAATCAGCGGCCTGTTTTTTTATGCTTTCTTATAGACTAAAAACTCGTAGTCGTAAGGATTTTTTTCGTTTCTTTCCCCTTTTACCCGCGAAATTACTTCCCAATCGCTCATGTCCATCTCTGGAAAACGGCGATCGCCTTCAAATGCATGATGAATTTCCGTAATATAAAGCTTTTGGCAATATGGCAGGAACAGGCGGAAAATTTCTTCACCGCCGATGACAAAAATTTCTTCCTCTTTTCCCATCGCCTCTTGGCCGAATAATGCAGGGGAATCAATAACTTTTACTCCCTCTCTCTGAAAATCGCCATTTCTTGTGACAACCAGGTTTTCTCTTCCTGGAAGAGGCCTTCCCATTGATTCAAACGTTTTGCGCCCCATCACAATTTTGTGCCCCATCGTAATCCTTTTAAAATAAGCCAGATCAGCCGGCAGGCGCCACGGAAGATCGTTATTTTTCCCAATCACCCTGTTTTCGTCCATAGCAAGCAAAAAAGAGATCATACACTAACCTTCCCTGCTATGTGCGGATGGGGATCATAGTCTTCGAGTGTAAAATCTTCATATGTAAAATCAAAGAGCGAAGTGACATTATGATTCAGCTTCATAACTGGCAATTTTTTTGGTTCTCTTTCCAGCTGCAGCTTTACCTGTTCTACATGGTTTTTATAGATGTGAACATCTCCAAACGAATGGATAAATTCTCCCGGCTGAAGACCTGATACCTGTGCTGCCATCAGAGTTAAAAGCGCATAAGAGGCGATGTTGAACGGCACCCCCAAAAAGACATCAGCTGATCGCTGATAAAGCTGGCAGGAGAGCTTCCCGTCTGATACGTAAAATTGAAACAAGCAGTGGCACGGCGGCAGAGCCATGTCCTCTGCATCAGCGGGATTCCAGGCAGTTACAAGCAGTCTTCTAGAATCTGGGCTTGTTTTGATCTTTTCTATTACCTCTTTAAGCTGGTCAACGGTTTTACCGTTTGCCCCTTCCCATGAACGCCACTGATGGCCGTAAACTGGTCCCAGTTCGCCGTTTTCATCTGCCCATTCATTCCAGATCCTCACTCCATTATCCTGGAGGTACTTTACATTGGTATCTCCTGCAATAAACCAAAGCAGTTCATGGATAATGGATTTCAGGTGCAGTTTTTTTGTTGTGACAAGCGGGAATCCTTCGCTTAAATCAAACCGCATTTGATATCCGAACGAGCTGATGGTCCCAGTGCCTGTCCGGTCTTCTTTTAATGAGCCATTCTCAAGAATGTGCCGGCAAAGATCAAGATATTGCTTCATTTCCTCACGCCTTTCCGTTTATTCATTTTTCTATTGTATCAAACCAGTATAGAAAAATCCCTTTTTGTCGAGTATAAAGAAAAGAATCAAACCTGTGCACTCCTGAATAGAATAATAATGGCACACCATACAACAATCAACAGCAGAAAGTGTGATAGAGGATGCCTATGAAAGAAAAATACCAGCAGCTCAGCAGTGAAGAATGGGAAGAATACTTTTCCAATACAAGCAGAATTGAATTTCTTGTTATTGACGGGCTGATTACAGCCGGGTTGATTGCGGCATTTGTTTTTGTCGGGCATTTTTAAAATTCCATTGTAATGAAAAAAGCTTGCCGGATTGTAACCGGCAAGCTTTTTTGTTTTAGGTTCTGTTAAATTTGGCTGTTGATTTCCGTTTCAGGCGTCCGCGCCTCCTCGGCGCCTTAGCGCCTGCGGGGTCTCACCTGTCCCGCTTCTCCCGCAGGAGTCTCCCGCCTGCCACTCCAATCAACAGGTGTGAAAAATTCAATTTTCCTCTTTAACAGAGCCTTGTTTTAAGGATTGGATCTTTTTTCCTGTTTACCGGAACTCTTCATTTTGTTCACAATAAATGTTCCGCCGAACATCACAATAAGGATGATAAAGAAAACAGCGTGCGGAATTTCAATACCCGCGACAGACAGCGCCATTTTAATTGCAATGATGGCAATCAAAAGATAAGCTGTTGTTTCCAGTTCCGGCACTTTTTCGATCAGTTTTAAGAACAGACCGGCCACTCCGCGCATCATGAGAACGCCGAGCATTCCACCGATGAGCAGAACCCAGATCTTCTCGCTCACACCAAAGGCAGCAAGCACACTATCAACAGAAAAGGCGATATCCATCAGTTCAACAGAAACGACAGTACCCCAAAATGTGCCGAACATTCTGGTCAGGAGGCCTTTCTTCGAAAGCTTTGCTTCCTCTTCAGGATCTTCCCCTTCTTCACCTTTACGTTTATCGATAAAATACTTAATGGACAGCCAGGCGAGATAAGCTGCGCCAAGTATCTTTACCCATGAAAGCTGAATCAGATAAACTCCTATTCCGATGGCGATGAAACGGAACAAATAAGCTCCGATCAGACCATAGAAAAGGGCTTTTTTTCTTTTTTCCGGCGGAAGCGGCTTAACCATAACAGCGAGAACAAGCGCGTTATCCGCTGATAATAGCCCTTCCAGTATAACCAGTGTTCCTATCAATCCCCAGTTAACCGGGTTAGACAATGCTTCGACCCACATATGCCCGTTGAAAAACTGGGAATAAGTATGAAGAATTCCTTCAAAAAAACCCAAAAAACATCCTCCTCCTAAAATAACACTATCACCTATTATACTTGTTTGAGAAAAATCTGTTAAGCTTTATGCAAAAAGAAAAATGCTATTTTCATAGCATTTCATTGAAGCATTTGTCCGCCGTTCATCCACCCAGGCGGTGTGTTTTTATCCCAATAAATACTTCCGAGTTCATGATGGGCCTGAAATCCATCATTTTCGGTATGATAATGAAAATTAAACCAATAGCCGTTCTTCGGAGGATGGTCAATTCTTACATGAAACCTGATCATGTCTTCCCCTGTTTCAGTGTCATAAATATGGAATATTTTTTCGCTTTTTCCCTTGCCGGGTTTTTTTGATATAGCAATATTGGTTTTGTTAGCAGAAAGAAGGGTTTCTTCTATTGCCTCTTCTATTTTGGGCAGAATGATTGCTCTGAATTCCGCATCAATGACAGGTCCGACTTTGCCCCCGAATTTCAAATAGGACTGTTCATCCGCCTGCCTGTATAATCGGTGCAAATCCTCTTCCGTCCACTCATATTCCGATTCCCGAAAGGAAGCATCATCTTCCTGGATGACAGAAGAATGTTCTGTATGCGCTTCCTTTGCAAGTAGGGCTTGGGGAGGAGCGACCAGCCCTAAGGTAAAGATGGAAAACAGAATAACCAGCATTTTTCGAAGCTGTGCGCTCATTTCAGCTCCTCCTCTCACCTTTTTTAATTTCATATTACCATATAAGAGAGGACAAACATGGCAGAACATCAAATATTTTGTGAAGAATTTTAAAGACACCTCTTTTCCTCTGCTATAGAAAGAGGGTACAATAAATAGAGAAATGACTGAAAATTCCAGCAAAAGAGGTGGCGAAATGTATCATGCGCTCCTGGCAGGCGCCAGCATTCTGACTCTTGTTTATTTTATTTATATGGAAATGACAGATTAAAAAACGGATCTGCCCGCACTTGCCGGCAGATCCGTTTTTTTATTTCCGTTTTTGCTTATTCAATGAAGATGATCTTTTTGCGCCTTCTTCAGAAGCTGTTGTGCCCTGTCCTTCTACATTGGGAGAACCGAGGGCAGATTTTGAAGGATCGCTTTTTCCTTTTGGCATGTTCTTCACCACCTCTTCCTGAGATAGTTTCTGTTTTTCATTGCAAGTCTATAACACCATAGTGGAATTTCGCTGATTTTCTCTTCAGCTGCCGGAAGCCGAGCTCAGCAAATCTTCCGCTTCTAAAATGATCTTTCAGAACTACCCTTTCCTTCGCAGCTTTCTTTGCAAGCTCAACACTTTCTATTAATAATGGGGCATAGCTCGCTAGCGGCTTTAATGGAGAGAAGTTTGAGGACTCAAGAATTTCCTCTTCAAACATAGGATCAAAGTAAATAACATCATATTGGCCGCTGCTGCAGGATTTCAGGAAATCCAGATGATGACAGTTAACCGTCTCCACTCTTCTCATTGCCTTGTCCAATTCTTCAAGGCCTGATTCGTATCCTGAAAGGCCTGCTGCTGTGAGAAACGCCACAATGGAATTTTCCTCAATGCCTGTTACTTTGCCTCTGTCTCCTGCTGCAAAGCTTGCTGTCATGCTGTCAGCGCCAAGCCCCATTGTACAATCCAAAAGTTTTGTCCCGCTCTTAATCCCGCACGCCTCAATAAATGGATCGGCTTCGCCTCTCAACAGCCGCTTCACCCGGAACATTGCGCTGTTCGGATGAAAAAAGAGAGGTTCCTCACTTCCTGGCGTATGGCATTCTATTCTTTTCTTTCCTGCAACAATGACCGGCGTGCGGTATTTCTCCATCATTTCATTGAGCGGCTGCTTTTTTCGTTCGATGAAAGGAATGTTCAGACTATTAGCGATGCGCTTTGCTTCTGCTTTTCCCTCCGTATCCGTTCTTCCTCCTGTGGTAAAGATCATTCGGTATCCTCCTGCAGGCGATTCATTCAGCGCCTGAAAAAGGATGCCCCAAAAGGGACATCCAATGTTTTTTTAAATTTTCAGCAATGGGCTTGAAAGGCATTTAAAAGGCCTTCCATAATATTTTCCATAGAATTCCCTTCAATGTCATGGCGGGGAACAAAATGCGCGACTTTTCCATCTTTCAATACCGCCATTGAAGGAGAAGATGGTTCATATCCTTCAAAGTATTCTCTCATTTTTGCCGTTGCTTCCTTATCCTGTCCGGCAAAGACCGTTACGAGCTGATCCGGTTTATGATCTGTATGCATGACAGCCTGAACTGCAGCTGGCCTTGCAAGCCCTGCAGCACACCCGCAGACAGAATTAACGACAACAAACGCTGTTCCTTTTGCGCCCTCTATAAACGATTCCACTTCTTCCGGTGATGTCAGTTCTGTAAAATCAGCCCTTGTGAGTTCTTCTCTCATCGGCTTTACAATCTGCTTCATATATTCTTCATATGCCATTGACATAGCAGTAATTCCCTCCTATTGATGCTTCTGTATAGAAAGAATACTACAGTTCAAAAGCAGTGGCAAATGATTAACGCACCTTTTGCGGTTCGCCTGCTTCTGTAAAGTCATCTGTTACTGCACCTCTTGAAGCACAGGAAACGGTTCTCGCATACTTGCCGAGCACGCCCCGTTTTATCAGCTCAGGCGCTCTCCACGCTCTTCTTCTTTCTTCGAGCACTTCATCTGATACATGAACACTCAGCAGTCTTTTTTCACTGTCAACTGTGACAACATCTCCTGTTTCAATAAGAGCAATTGGACCGCCTGACTGGGCTTCAGGAGCAATATGGCCGACGACAAGGCCGTGCGTGCCTCCTGAAAACCGGCCATCTGTCAGCAGCGCCACTGTTTCGCCGAGCCCTTTTCCTACAAGAATGCCGGACAGGGAAAGCATTTCCGGCATTCCAGGGCCGCCTTTTGGCCCTTCATAACGGATCACAATCACATCGCCATCCTTCACCTGCCCGCTGAGCACTGCTTCTGTAGCCTCCGGCTCGCTGTCAAATACCTTTGCAGGCCCTGTCAGAGAGGTTGATTTTAATCCAGATACTTTCGCTACTGCGCCGTCCGGAGCCAGATTCCCCTTTAAGATCACAAGCGGACCTTCTTTTCTAAAAGGTTCCGCAGGGTCAACAATAACTTTTTGCCCTTCAGTAAAGCCTTTTTCATTTTCCAGGTTCTCTGCAACCGTTTTTCCGGTGACAGTCAGGCAGTCCCCATGAAGATAGCCGTGTTCAAGCAGAAGCTTCATTACAGCCGGGATGCCGCCTGCTTCATGCAGATCCTGCATGACATATTTCCCGCTCGGTTTCAGATCAGCGATATGAGGCACTTTTTTTTGAATCCGTTCAAAATCATCCAATGTTAAATCTACGTCAATGGCATGGGCAATCGCCAATAAATGCAGGATGGCATTTGTTGAACCGCCTAAGGCCATGACAATTGAAATACTGTTTTCAAATGCTTTTTTCGTCATAATGTCTTTCGGATAAATATCGCTTTCCAAAAGATGATAAACAGCACGTCCGGCATCATAGCAGTCTTCCAGCTTCCGCTCTGACTGAGCTGGATTGGAGGAGCTTCCCGGAAGGCTCATCCCCATGGCTTCAATGGCAGATGCCATTGTATTAGCTGTATACATGCCGCCGCAGGATCCTGCACCTGGACAGGCATGGCATTCTATTTGATGCAGCTCATCCCTGCCGATATCTTCCTTATTGTATTTTCCAACCCCTTCAAACGCTGAAACAATATCAATATCTTTCCCATCGAGCTTGCCAGGCTGAATGGTTCCTCCATAGACAAAGAGGGAAGGAATCTCTGATCTTGCTATCGCGATCATACAGCCAGGCATATTTTTGTCACAGCCGCCGATCGCCACATACGCATCCAAATTTTCTGCACCGGCAACTGTTTCAATTGAATCGGCAATAACTTCCCTGCTCGGCAAAGAATAACGCATTCCAGGCGTGCCCATTGAAATCCCGTCTGAAACAGTAATCGTGTTAAAAATCATTCCTGCACCGCCAGCATCCTTAATGCCGGCCTTTGCTCTTCTTGCGAGTTCATCAATATGTATATTGCAGGGTGTTACTTCGCTCCAGGTGCTGGCAACTCCAATCATCGGCTTTAAAAAATCCTCATCCTGGAACCCTGTTGCCCGAAGCATCGCTCTATTCGGCACGCGTGTTGCTCCTTCACTTATCGCTTTGCTTCGAATTCTCAAATCCTTTGCCATCGCAATCCCTCCAAAAATGATTATTGTATACTACTATAGAGCTTTCTTTTTTATTTTTCAATAATATTCTAAACATTTGGATTATACAGAATATATGAAAACCCTTACAAACCTGGCTATTTGATCATGAAAAAAGAGGCCTGTTTTGCGGCAGCACCGCTAAAACAAGCCTCTTGGTTATATGTTTCTTTGTCTGCTTTCTGTCATTTGCTTCCACACAGAGCCTTTTGCTTCTTCGCCTCCCTGAATCCGTTCAATGGCCATCTTTACCTGAAGGCTTACTTCAAATTCAGGGTCATCTTCTGCTTCCTTCAATGCTGCAAGAGACTGATCTGTTCCTGTTTCATATAGGAACATGGCGGCCCGCCATCTTACAAGCTTGCTTGAGTCTTTTAATGCATCCATCATTGCCTTTTCTGCTTCTTCAAAACCAAGATCAGACAGACAGTCTCCTGCCGTTCTTCTCACAGTAACTGATTTGTCAGTGAGCGCCTTATATAAATAAGGAAGAACAGCCTGATCTTCAATCATTCCGAGATAGACGGCAGCAAGCCTTCTGATGCTGGCTTTTTCATCATCAAGGGCTTTGTTAAGAATGGGGAGGCTGTTAAGGTCAGGCTCCATCTGATCCATATGGGCATAGCGGGTTCTCCAGTCAGGCTCGTCCAGCATTTCCAAAGATACCGGATAGGCGCTTCTTGGTTTTGGCATCCCGGATTCTTTTTCCGTCTGTTTAGATGCAAGTCTTTTCAGGCGTTCAGGACTGTATGCTGCTGAAATTTCTTCCGCCACATCTTTCCCTATTTCATCAAAGTCACCGTACCGGACACCCTGCTCTTTCCATTCTCTGTTCAGCACAACATTGGCAGACTGATTCTGCAAGTCTAAGATAGCCTGCTGAAAGCGTTCAGCAAGCGGGTATCTTCGCTCTTCTTCACTGTCTGACAGCTTAATCTGCATAGGGATGCCGTTAAAAAATTGGATAAATACCCTTATTTCCCCAAATCCATCCAGCATGCCGGCGCCTGATTCTGCTTCATGCTCATCTTCGCCAAAGCAGTTCCTGACTTTAGGCAGAATTTCCTTCCAGTCAAATTTTGCATTTCTTTCTACTGCCAGAAAATCCGCCACATGGTAAACGCCTTTTACCCCGTCAATCGCTAAAATGGAGCCGATTATTTCAGGAGCTTCTTCCCTCTGATCTTTTTTATAATTGCTGCTCTTACCGGCAGGAAGCTCTTCATCCAAAAGAATTTTCATCGTATTCGGGCTTGGTGTAGGCTCAATTGACACGATCTTCATTTTCATCACCTGCATTAAAGTATATTTTGGTCCATTGCTTTCATTCCATCTATCTCCTTATATCTTAGCATAGGATGGCACACAGGACGAATGATGCTCCTTTTACTCCTTGTGGGTGATATTGCCTGCTTCCTTCCATTCTTTATAAAACTGATCTAGAAATGTGAGCATGAAAGCATGCCGCTCCTCAGCCATTACTTTAGCGGCATCCGTATTCATCAAGCTTTTCAGCTTGAGCAGTTTTTCATAAAAATGGCTGATGGCAGTTGAGGGCTGCAGCCTGTATTCTTCCTTCGTCATATTCTCCCGCGGCACACTTTCTTCAGCGTGGAGAGAGTGGCCTTTTGACCCTGCATACAAAAAAGCCCGCGCGGTTCCAATAGCCCCAATGGCGTCCAGCCTGTCAGCATCCTGCACAATTCTTCCTTCCAGTGTCAGAGGGACAGATGCTCCTGTGCCTTTAAAGGAAATGGTGCTGAGAATACGGCAAACATGGTCATTTGCCTGTTCTGTTACATTCAGTTCTTTCAGCCAGAGAGCTATTTCTGACAGGGAAAGGGACCTGTCCTGGCTCATTTTTTCATCGGGCAGATCATGCAGCAAAGCGGCAAGCTCCGCAATTTCTCTATCGGCTCCCTCTTCTTTTGCAAGAAGAATGGCTAGATTCCTCACCCTGTCAATATGATGCCAATCATGTCCGCTCTCTTCCTGCCAGAGTCTTTCTTTCACTTGCCGTTCAACTGTTAGAATGATTTCCTTCATCATGCTGCCTGCTCCTCTTTTCATCTTTTCTTTTCCTTTATATTGAAACACTCACTTTTTAAAAAGGCTCTGTTAACATTGGTATAGCCAAAAGAAAAAGAAGCACTAAGGCTTCTTAATTAACGGCTGACTTTTTAGCGGATTGCCGGATTTTCCAGCAGCAGCTGTTCAATCTGTGTTTCTATGTCCAGCGGGTTTGTGTTGGGCGAAAACCTTTCAATAGGTTCTCCGTCCTTGCTGATCAGAAACTTTGTGAAGTTCCATTTGATTCCTTTAAGGCCAAGCATCCCGGGAAGCTGTTCTGTTAAATAAACAAATAGCGGATGGGCGTTTTCTCCATTAACGTCAACTTTGGAAAACATTTTAAAGGAAACTCCATAGTTTTTCTGGCAAAAGCTCAAAATTTCATCCTCTGCTGCAGGATCCTGGTTCATAAATTGGTTGCATGGAAATCCCAATATCTCAAAACCTTCGCCTGCATGTTTTTCATACAGCTCCTGTAGCTGCTTGAACTGAGGTGTAAAGCCGCATTTGCTTGCTGTATTAACGATTAAAAGCACTTTTCCCTTGTATTCTGAAAGTGATTCAACTGTACCGTCAATTGTTTTGGCTTCAAAATCATAGATTGTCATTTCCTGCCTCCTCTGCTTCTGCAAGCTGGTTTATTTTTCAAGAGTAACTAATGCAAACCTAACCATTTTTTCTAAATCCTCTGCATTGTCCTCATTAATAAGCCTGCCAAAATCCAGCTTTATTAAATGAGATTTTTGGATTTTTCCGGCTGGGGTCTTCTCTATGGAAATCTGATGAGAAATGGAAACCTCGTCTCCCCAAATTTCTCTGATTCTCTGTTCCTCAGGCATGCCTTCTTCTGAAAGAGCCTCCTGATAAGTAAAGAGTAAAAATATTCGGCATCCAGTGTGAACGGCCAGACCGTTCCATTCTTTCTGCATGGCTTCATTCGCCATTGATAATTCAAATTCGACAGCTTGTTCACTTTTCCCTTTATTCCCTGAAAATTTGATCCTGTACTGTCTCGACATATCTGCAAGGTTTACAAGATCTTTTCGTTCCTGAACCACCAAGTCGCCGTTTAAATCTAAATCATACACTGCTCCTTCAAGAAGCACTTTCAGGTTATCAAAAATAGTTGGATCAAACATGATTAAAAAAGCCCCTCCGCTTTGCCTTCTTTGCTTACATTCATTTTCAGGGCAGAAGGTTCTTTTGGCAGTCCCGGCATCGTTAGAATTTCCCCTGTCAGCGCTACAATAAAACCTGCCCCTGCAGATGGCTTCAGCTCTCTGATCCCGATTGAAAAACCCTCAGGCCGGCCGAGCTTCAGGGGATCGTCTGATAGAGAATACTGGGTTTTGGCCATGCAGACAGGAAGGCCGGTCCAACCGTTCGCTTCAATTTCTTTCATTTGCTTTATTGCTTTTGAAGAAAAAACCGCTTCTGATGCTCCATAAACGATTTGGGCAATCTTGCCGATCTTGCTTTTCAAAGGTTCATTATTGTCATACAAAGGGGTAAAAGATTTATTGGAAGCTTCTGCCTCTGCTATAACAGCTTTCGCGAGCTCGATCCCTCCATTGCCCCCTTTTTCCCAAACTTCAGTTAAAGCGGCTGGATGCTTGCGGCTCCGGCACCACGAAAGGATGGCATCAAGCTCTTTTTGGGAATCAGATGTGAAACGGTTTACTGCCACAACATACGGCAGGCCGAATGCCTTGATCGTTTCAATGTGCTTCGCTAAATTTTCTGCCCCTTTCAGCAATGCATTCACATTTTCATCCTTCAGCTGATCTTTCTGAACTCCTCCATGCATTTTAAGCGCTCTTACAGTTGCCACAATCACTACTGCTGCAGGCTTAATACCGCCTGCCCGTGATTTGATGTGAAGAAATTTCTCCGCACCTAAATCTGCACCGAAGCCCGCTTCCGTCACTGCATATTCTCCAAGCTTCATCGCCATCTTCGTCGCCAGCAGGCTGTTGCAGCCGTGTGCGATATTTGCAAAAGGACCGCCATGGATAATAGCCGGCGTCTGTTCGGCTGTCTGTACAAGATTCGGTTTTAGCGCATCCTTCAGCAGAAGGGCAAGCGCCCCCTCATAGCCGAGATCTTTGACTGTTACAGGTTTTTTATTGTGATCGTAGGCTGCTATCATTTTCCCAAGTCTTTCTTTTAAGTCATGAAGGCTGTCTGAAAGACACAGGACTGCCATGATTTCAGAAGCGACGGTAATATCAAAACCATCTTCTCTTGGAATGCCATTGGCAGGTCCGCCAAGGCCGACGATCACTTCGCGGAGTGCCCTGTCATTTAAATCAGCTACGCGTTTCCATACAATTCTCCGCACATCGATCTTCAGACCGTTTCCCTGATGAATATGATTGTCGATAAAGGCAGAAAGAGCATTATTTGCGGTTGTAATGGCATGTAAATCGCCTGTAAAATGTAAATTAATCTCTTCCATCGGAAGAACTTGGGAGTAGCCTCCTCCTGCTGCTCCCCCTTTAAGGCCCATTACAGGTCCAAGGGATGGCTCTCTCATGGCAATGACTGCCTTTTTCCCTATTTTATTAAGAGCCTGCCCGAGTCCTACTGTGACAGTTGACTTCCCTTCCCCGGCAGGTGTAGGATTAATCGATGTTACAAGAAGCAGCCTGCCCTCATTTTTACTTTGCAGGCGGCTGAGCAAGCTTAAAGAAAGTTTTGCTTTATATTTGCCGTACAATTCGAGCTCATCTGGAAGGATGTCCATTCCGCCGGCTATTTCCTGTATTGGTTTCAGTTCAGCCTGCATGGCAATTTCCAAATCGGATAATGGCTGGAACATAAAAATTCAGCTCCTTTTATGTATGTATATTTTGTTTAATGCTAAAAGGGATGATAAACAGCAGCAAAGGCCGTTTATTCATCATATAGGATAGACTGATTTTTATCCTAGTATTTTCACTTTCATAAAAACGGTTTATGCAAAAACTGACTGTACCTGCAGGGAATTCAGTTTCGGCTCTTTCCCCTTTAAGGATTAAATAAAAACAAACCCGATATAGATTTGAAAAGAAAAACGGATAAAAGCTTTTTAAGAAACGGAGTGATTGCGGTGCCAATCAACATACCTGCCAGCCTGCCTGCAAAAGCGATACTTGAAGAGGAAAACATTTTCGTGATGGAGGAATCAAGGGCGGTCAGCCAGGACATCAGGCCGCTTGATATTCTGATTTTCAACCTGATGCCTCTGAAAGAAAAAACCGAAACCCAGCTGCTGCGCCTGCTTGGAAATACGCCCCTGCAGGTGAATATTGCTCTCTTAAAAACAGAATCACACGTTTCTAAAAATACTGAACCGCAGCACTTGAATGAATTCTACCAAAATTTCGACGATGTGAAGAACCGGAAGTTTGACGGTATGATTATTACGGGAGCGCCTGTGGAACAGCTTCCTTTTGAAGACGTAACCTATTGGGATGAACTTACGTCTATACTTGAGTGGTCAAAAGAAAATGTGACATCGACCCTTCATATATGCTGGGGTGCCCAAGCAGCGCTTTATTATCATTACGGAGTCCAAAAACATCCGCTTCCCGAAAAATGCTTCGGTCTCTTTAAGCACAAATTAGTCAATCCTCATGAAAAGCTTGTCAGAGGGTTTGATGAAGAATTCTATGTCCCGCATTCTAGGCATACAGATATAAAGAAAGAAGAGCTGTCCAAGCATCCAGAACTGAAGCTTCTCGCAGAATCAGAAGAGGCAGGTGTTTGTCTCGCTGCTTCAAGAGACGGCAAGCAGATTTTCCTGACAGGACATCCTGAATATACGGAAACAACACTTCTGGAAGAATATCGCAGGGACAAGGAAAGAGGCTTAAATATTCAGCTTCCGGCAAACTATATAATAACAGATGATAAGGAAATCAAGCCTGCAGCATACTGGAAATCGCATGCAAACCTGCTTTTTTCCAACTGGCTTAACTACTGTGTGTATCAGGAAACTCCTTATATGTGGAAATAATATCAGCGTCTAAACGGCTGACGCGCGAAAAACATCTTACATCCGCATGTCATATTTGATAAAATGTTTTATGAATTGCCAATTATGAAAGTCTATAATCGGCTTTTCCGTTTTCTAATAAAATCATGAGCAACCGTTTAAAGAATATATTGGACAGCACGGTTTCTTCTACTTGATGGTATGTTCTTAGCTCCTGATTAAATTGAGGTGAAAACTTTGAGTTCCAATCCGAAGATATTAATATTGACAGCCAGGTATGGCAATGGGCATGTGCAGGTCGCCAATACCATGTATGAACAATGCAAAAAGCAAGGAATCGATAATGTGGTAATCTGCGATTTATATTCAGAATCCCATCCGGTATTTTCGGAAATTACCCAATATCTCTATTTAAAGAGTTTCTCCATCGGCAAGCAGTTTTACCGCTTGTTTTATTATGGAGTCGACAAGATGTACAACAAAAGAATGATGAATCTCTATTATAAAATCGGCCATAAAAAGCTGCATGAAATCATTCTAGCCGAACAGCCGGATATTTTGATAAACACGTTTCCCATGATTGTTGTTCCTGAATACAGAAGAAAAACCGGCAATGTGATCCCTACATTTAATGTGTTAACGGATTTTTGCCTTCATAAGATCTGGGTTCATGAAAACATTGATAAGTATTATGTTGCAACCAATCATGTTAAGGAAAAGATTATCCAGCTTGGCATTCATCCTTCACTAATAAAGGTAACTGGAATTCCAATCAGACCTCAATTTGAACAAGAGGCCAAAGAAGAAGATCTTCACAAAAAATACGGTCTTTCCCGTGATAAAAAAACTCTCTTAATTATGGCAGGGGCTCACGGCGTTTTAAAAAATGTTAAAGAATTATGCCAGTACTTTCTGGCAAAAGAAGACCTTCAGATTATTGTTGTATGCGGGAAAAACCAGACGCTGAAAGATACTCTCAGCCCTCTGGCACAGGCCTATCCTGACCGGATGAAAGCACTCGGCTATGTAGAGAATGTCGATGAGCTGTTCCATATTACTTCTTGCATGATCACGAAGCCAGGAGGCATTACATTAAGCGAAGCGGCTGCACTGGGCGTTCCTGTTATCTTGTATAAGCCGGTTCCAGGCCAGGAAAAAGAAAATGCCATTTTCTTTGAAGACACAGGCTCTGCTGTTGTGGTGTATAAGCATGAAGATATTTACGATGCTGTAGAAGAGGTTTTCAAAGACGATGCCAAGCTTAACTCCATGAAAGATAAAATTCACAAGCTTCATTTATCAAACTCTTCTGAAGTAATTTTGGATGATTTGCTAAAAGAAGCAGAAACCATGCAAAGCACGAAAAGAATCAAGGGTTCTGTTAACTACTATTAATAGAAAAAGACAGATAAAAAGAGCGGTCCTCGGATGAAGGGAAACATCAACTTTTGGGGGATTATTCATGGATACTAGCACTCATATTGCATTCGGAATAGGTTTTGCAGGGCTTGCGTACCTTGATCCAGCAGTCGCAGCAGATCCTGTATTAGCAAATGCTGTTATGGCAGGCACAATCCTTGGTTCTAATGCACCAGATTTTGATTATGCGGTCAAGCTTGTAAAGGGAAAAGCGATGTACATTGAGCATCACAGAGGCATATCCCATTCCATTCCTGCCCTTTTTATCTGGGCCATCCTTCTTTCAGGGATCATACAGCTGTTTCATTCGCCGCTCGCTTTTTTTCATTTGTTCGGCTGGACTCTTTTCGCGGCAGCTTTTCATGTTTTTATTGATATATTTAATATGTTCGGCACTCAGGGAGGCCGCCCCTTTACAAAAAAGTGGCTTGCTCTCAATGCGATTCCATTATTTGATCCTTTCATGATGTTTCTGCATTTAGCCGGCTTCCTTTTATGGGCGCTTTTCGGCCATCCAGCACTTATTTTCACTGTCATTTATGTTATCATTGGCGGCTATATGGCTGAAAGACTGCATGCCTCCCGAAAGCTATCCAGACAGATTCAAGAGGATTTTCCTTTCGGACAGGCCAATGTGATGATGGCTCCGACAATGAAGTGGAGCAGATGGAAGGTAACTGCTGTGACAGATGACAGCATTTATTCAGGTGATGTATACAACGGAAAAGTCAATTGGGTCCATTCTTTTAAAAAAGAAGCCTTTGATGAAAAATTGATTCTGCTTGCACGGACCGCCAAAAATGCGATTCATTTTCTGAAAAGCACCGATTTCGTTTATCCTTCTGTAAAAGACATTGGTCATGCCTATGAAGTGAAGTTTATCGATTACCGTTTTCGGACGGGCCAATCGCATTTTCCTTTTATGGCAATTGTCATCATCAGCAAAGATCATCGTATTCTTTCTTCCTGCACCGGATGGATTTATCAGGAGAAAGATGCAGAAGAGAGGATGGAGTTTCACCATCCTCTGACAGAAAGCAATCATTTTACAGCCTAAGCTGTGCCAAACGGTTATGCCGTTTGGCCTTTTCTTTGGATGGCGGAAATTACAGGCCCGTCTCGGCCTTGCTTCATTTTTGGAGCATAAAGAGACATAAAAAAGAAAGTGACTGGCGAAGCACTTCCGGAAGCGCATCAGCCATTTCGCTGTTTACCCCTCTTTTGTAAACTGGCTCATATGCTTTCAGCTTAAATCCATTTTCTTCTGCAAGCTGTTTAAACTCCCAAGGCATCATCGTATTGCAAACCGCCGGCTTGTGATAGAGCCTGCCGTAGCTTGCTTTTCGCGGCTCAGCTGAAGGCCCGAGCACAGCCGCACATAAATACCCCTCTTTTTTTAAAACTCTGTGCATCCCCTTTACAGCTTTCAGAGGATCAGGCACCCATTCAATGCAATTTATCGCCATGATCCCCTCTGCCCTTTCCTCTTCAAACGGCAGATGCAGCATATCTCCTTCCATAAAAGTCAGCCTTTCCGGAACTTCATGCTTTTTAGCGAGCGAAATCATTTCTTCTGACAGGTCAATTCCTTTCACTTTGTATCCTGCCTTGTACAGCTTCCAGGATCCATATCCGTCACCGCAGCCAATATCCAGCACTTCTCCTTGTTTTGGGACAAACTTCTCAAAAAAAGCAACGGCTTTTTTCCTGCTCCCTTCTTCCCACATATTTTGGCTGCTGCTGTGCCAATAGGATGCCCGCTCATTCCATAAAGAGGCGGCCAATTTTGTCCATTCCTTCTCTTTTTCCATTAGCGTCCCCTGCCTTTTGCCATTAAAATAATGTGCCTTTTTTTCACCATATCAGATAATGTAAGGCCTTACAACCCACAGCAGCAACGGATAAATTTTTCTGTTTTTTCGTTATTTCATCACCTTGACTCGCAATATTTTTTTGTTGTATATTTAAAGCATCATTTAGTCAATAAATGATTAAAACTTTTTATAGCACCGCTTGTGCTACATGAAACAGGAGGATTATGTACTATGCAAAACGGTAAAGTAAAATGGTTTAACAATGAAAAAGGCTTTGGCTTCATTGAAGTTGAAGGCGGCGAAGATGTATTCGTTCATTTCACTGCTATTGAAGGTGAAGGCTTTAAGAGCCTTGAAGAAGGTCAGGAAGTCTCCTTTGAAATTGTTGAAGGAAACCGCGGACCGCAAGCTTCAAACGTTGTGAAAATATAATTATTGACATTTATATTTCACCTATAAAAAAGGGGCTGAATACTTTCAGCCCCTTTTTCTTGCTGCTATTTTCCCGTTACCATCAAATATTCCAACGCCTTAATATTCTGCTTGATTTTATTCTCAATTCTCCTCACTTCGAGATGATTAAATACATTCGCGTTGTTCGCTATGTATACAAGTTTATCCAGGTCATTATAAATTTCAGTAAAAGCGGAACGAATGCTTTCTTCTAAATGTTTGTTTTTCAAATCTTCCCTCTCCTTCCCGTTTGGTCCCAGAAAACAGGACATAAGGTTTCAATAATCTCCTTGTTTTTACATTATGTAAATCTTTATACCCAAAATACCCTAATACAAAAATAACATTATTTTCCGTTTTTTTCATCTTCTAATTTGCAGATGCATAATTTCTTTTTATTTTCCAACTCTATAACAAGGAGGTGTGTATCATAATGACCAATGAGCATTCTGAACTTCATACTGGATACAACGATTTAAAACAGATTGAAATGTCTGTTCAAGCAGCACAAAAGATGACAGGTTCCGCAACCATGAGCCTTGATAAAGACGCATTGAATAATGCCCAAAAGGCTATACAGGCTGCCTGGCAGCAATTTGACGGGAATGATATCATCAGCGGTGCCGATGAAGCCTTTTTATCCCGCCAAAAAGAACTTCTTCAGCAATGCGAGCATCAGATCACAGAAGCATCCCAAAATTCCGACCCAGTTTAAGAAAAAAGGCAAATAAAAAAATCCGCTGGCTTTAGCGGATTTTTTTCTTCTTTTATGATAATTTGTTTCCCATCTTTTTTAATTTCTGGCCTACTGTACACTGTGCAATGCAAAACTGATGGGCGTAAGCTTTGCCGAATTCCTTGCGAAAGTGCTGCTTTAAAAGACAATCCACGCAATACGTATCAAGCAATGTGCCAATTTCGTCCAAAAGTTGTTTTCTCTGTTCCATGGCTTTGGCTTCTATCCTTTCAATTGTATTTGGCTTCGAATCGGTATTTTTTGGAGCGCCTGCCCTGCCAGCTGGTCTGCTTCCTCATTTTCTTTTCTGCTGATCGGACGGTAAACAGGCTGTATCCGCATTTCAATCAGCTTTTTATCTATTCGGTCCAGCCATATTTGAAATGTTTCTTCGTAGCACGGCCATTCACCTGCAAGCTGTTGGAGCACAACTTGAGAATCTCCTTTAAATTGGACCTGCTGTCCCTTTGCACCCAGTGCTTCAAGCTCTAACAGCAAAAACCAGAAAGAAGCATATTCAGCTTCATTATTAGAGGTCATATCCGTTAGAACAGCATTCGCCCGAATTCTCATCTTTTTTCCGTTTTGGGAGTAATAAACGGCTGCTCCCGCTCCTCCCTCCATCGATTGCAAATCAAAGCTGCCGTCAAAATAAGCGGTTATGTCATGCGGCTCTGCTGCCATTTCTTCCTTAAGCTTTAAGTATTCTTTTTTTGTCCATTTGAGATTTTGTTCATCTATGAAGGCAATCTCTTTCGCTCTGCCGGTTTTTTCAATATCCTCTGCAAGCATCATTGCTTCTTCAGCCGGCATATATTCAGACGTGAAGCTGGTTTTGATTCCTTTTGGACTTTGGTAAACCCATTCCAGCATTGCTTTCATTGCTGTCACTCCCGGTCATTCATAATGCCCTCTGATTGCCTGATGCGGCAGAACAAAGAGAAAGAAAAGCACTGGTAAACATGTTATGATGAAGATATTGCATCTCCTTTAATTGGGAGCTGCATTAGTACATTTTAACACTTTCCGGCCTTTTGAGAAACTAAATGCCTTAAGGCAAGAAGCTGCTGTCTATCAGCTAGTTTTACCATTTCAGCAATTTTTAGCAGCAGCATAATAGTTGAAAGCAGGGATTCTTATTGATCGAGGTTTATATTGACGGTGCCAGTGCTGGAGATCCAGGGCCTTCTGGAGCTGGCATTTTTATCAGGGGCCATGGCAAAGGAGAGCAATTTTCTATTCCTCTTGGCCAATTATCCAATCATGAAGCAGAGTATATGGCACTGCTTCACGCTCTGGAAATTTGTCTTTCTAAAAAATATACGACAGTATCCTTCAGAACCGATTCTCAGCTGATTGAACGGGCCATTGAAAACAGGCATGCCAAAAATGAGAAATATCTGCCGCTTCTTAAGCGGGCTTTAGAACTGATTGACAGATTCGATTTATTTTTTATTAAGTGGATTCCGGGAAGCCAGAACAATACAGCAGATCTTCTCGCAAAAAAAGCTGTCAGGCTGAATGGGGATTGAACAAAATGAAGAAAACTTCTTTTAGAGCAGATCTTTGCCTTCTTCTTGTTGCAGCAATATGGGGCTCTACTTTTACAGTGGTGCAAAAAGCTATCGATGCCATTCCCCCGAATTTTTTTAATGGATGCCGTTTTCTCATGGCTGCTGTTATTTTGCTTCTCTGGCTTTGGCGAAAACCGGCAAAAGGGCCGAGATTCTCCTTTTCGCTTGTCAAAAGCGGCTTGCTGCTTGGTTTGTTCCTGTTTCTGGGCTACTCATTTCAGACCGTCGGGCTCCTTTATACCACGACCTCAAAGGCAGGTTTTATAACAGGGTTAAGCGTGATGATCGTACCGCTGCTTTCTATTTATTTTTTGAAATCAAAATGGAGGCCGGCTTCTGCCGCAGGTGCTTTTCTTGGAACAGCCGGTTTATATCTTCTTGCGGGAGGACGGCTTTCAGGATTTAATTTTGGCGATCTGCTCGTATTGTGCTGTGCTGCTGCTTTCGCCTTTCATATTGTTTTAACAGGAAGGGTTTCCAGCAGGCATTCCGCACTGCAGGTTACAATTGTTCAGCTGTTTGCCGTCAGCCTGCTGAGCTTTTTCGCATCAGCCGTTTTGGAAAGCAAGGCAAAAAGCTCTCCTTTCACAGTGCTGCTGAATAAAGAGGTGCTGTTTGCCCTGATTATTACTTCCGTCTTTGCAACTGCATTTGCTTTTTTGGCTCAGACTGCTTTTCAAAAATATACGTCTGCTGCCAAAGTGGCTGTTATTTTTGCCATGGAGCCGGTATTTGCAGCATTAACCGCTTATTTTGTTCTCGGAGAAACCTTATCTGGATTAGGAACATTGGGGTGTTTTTGCATCTTTGCAGGGATGATACTTTCAGAGCTTCCGCAGCAGGCTCTGAGTCAATTCCGAAAGTATTTTACATAAAGAGGATGCCGGGCTTAAGAATGCTTTACAGGCAGTTCGAACTAGGCATATTTTTGGCGGCTGCTTGATCAGAGTGAAGCAGGGTGACTGGCTTACAAGAGCTGAAGGTGCTGCGCTTTTTTCATCGCTTCTGTTCGGTTTTTAATATTTTCTTTCACAAGGCGTTCCAGCAGGGAAATATAAAAGGCTCCATCAAAAGACTTTTGTGCTTTTAAAGTGATTTCAATTGCTGCAATAACCTGCTGCTCATCTGCTCCAGCGTATTGCTTTCCAAATTCAATAAACCCTTCTGCATCTTCACCAAGTCTGAATCCTTTGCGCGACAGCTGTGTGAGATAGTCTGCAATGGTTTGCGGCATAGCTTCATCCGTCCTCTTGTCTAATGTCTGCATCTTCTTTTCTTATCCATGTCTGATTTTACTTTTTTCAGCAGTAAATTGCCAGACATTTATTCAAGCGCGAAAGCAGAAAAAAAGAAGAGGAATTAAATTGCCTCTTCTTTTGCCGCTTTTCT
Organism: Metabacillus kandeliae; assembly: GCF_021166585.1. Classification (GTDB taxonomy): domain Bacteria; phylum Bacillota; class Bacilli; order Bacillales; family Bacillaceae; genus Metabacillus_B; species Metabacillus_B kandeliae. Next base: position 855,921 of record NZ_JAJOZE010000001.1, on the reverse strand, counting down.
TAAAAAGCCTTCCATGCCTTTGATCTCATAGGTTTTAATCCAGGCGAGTGCTTTGGCTGCATCAATCTCCAAATAAGCTTCTTCCAGTATGCATTCAAGCGGAACTTCACAATGAATTTCCGCGAGGTGCCTTGAAAGCTTCAGCATCTCGAGATCACTTTCAATTTTCTTTCGGTGGGAAGGCGAAAGATTCTCCAGATTCTGCAAAATCCCATCAACTGAATGATATTCAGTCACAAGCTTGTACGCTGTCTTTTCCCCTATTCCTTTTACTCCGGGATAATTATCGCTTGCATCCCCCATCAGACCTTTCACATCAATTAAAGCCAGCGGCGAAATGCCTTTTTCCTCCTGAAACAGCTCATCGGTATAGACTTTATATTGTCCAATCCCTTTTTGAAGGAGCGCAACATGAACGTTGCCTTCGAGAAGCTGCAGCAAATCCCTGTCACCAGAGAGTACTGTTATATGAATATCCTGGCCGAATTTCTTTGTAATGGTCCCGATGCAATCATCTGCTTCATATCCTTCAATGCCGATATTCGGTATATTCAAAACAGCACTGGCTTCCTTCGCCAGGTCGAATTGCGGCATCAGTTCAAGCGGGGCTTCTCCTCTGTTTGCTTTATAATCTTTAAAAACATCAGAACGGAATGTTTTGCTGCCCATATCCCAGCAGCAAATCGCATGTGTAGGTTTAAAGAAATCTATAGCTGTTAATAAATGCTTTAAAAAGCCATTTATGGCATTAGTGGGCAGCCCTTTGCTGTTCATCATGAAATTTCCGTGAACAGAAGTAGCAAAAAAGGCTCTGAAAAGCAATGCCATTCCGTCAATGACTAAAAGATGCTGATCTTTTTTCATTTAGTAAACTCCCTTATTCAGACATATCCCCAATTATACCATATCTGACTGCATGAAAAAGCCCGCTAGTGACAAGCGGGCTTTTTCATTGTTTATTTATCGGCCTTTTTAACCTTTTTGCTGCTTGCAAGCTTTGCAGCCTCTGCTTCGGCATAAGAAGCAAATTCAGTATTGTAGCCGTTCTTCTGTTTCTTATTATTGTTGCGCTGTGCATTGGCATTTCCAAGCTTTGTTCTTCCCATGGTGATGCCTCCTCAAAGGTAATAAGTAAACATGCTTAGCATTCCCTTGCCTTTCGAGGAGCATAGCTGGTCAATAATGTTAAGCCTTCATCCTTCCGGCATACTCCTGAATCATTTCATTCGTTACAAGCTTTCTTTGAGGAATGATTCCTTTTTTCGCGAGCTGATTGATTTCATTTGTTACAATATTGATTTGGTCTGCCGAGAACGATCTGCCTTCTTTGCAGAGCAGCAGCGCTTCCTCGATAAGGCGCTCTCTTTCTGCATCAAGCCGTGCGAATGCTGTCACCAGCTCATTTTGTTTTTTAGAATGTTCGCTTATCGCTTTGTGTACTTCACTCATTTGCTGATATCCCTCTTTTTTGCATTAATTTTTTTACTTTTTCACTTGGCGTAAAGCAGTCAAAGGAGTATTCCGGCTTCGTTTGAAAGCCGAGCCTGCTGCATAAATACTCCATGCCTCCTGATTCCTTTCTTCCTGCCCTGAAATGAACACAGGCTGCACAGCAGTGAAAAGAATGTTTTTTCATATACCGAGCTCTCCTGCAAGAAGGCTGATTTTCTTCAGCAGCTCTTGCATCTTTTCTTTTTCTTCACCTGTTTGATACATGGAGAAAACAGCCTGGAAGTAACTGTCTGCTTCTTCATGAACGGCTTCAAGGGTATGGCTGTGGTTTTGTTTAAAATGCTCCCTGTAATAGCTGTCAAATTTACCGCCGGCAAGCTCCAGTCCAGTTTCCATACCAGCTGACAGCCTTGTAAGAAGAGCATCTTTCATTTTTGCTTTTTCATCTTTTTCAAAAAAAGCTTTGGCATTTTTAAAAATCGATAATTCTTTTTGAAAGTCATCAGGCTGAAGCTTTTTTATGACTTCTGGAATCTCAGGAGTTGAAAGCCGCACAGCTTCTGCTGATGAAAACGCGAAATTCGGCTGTATGCCAAGCAGTTCCTCTATAAGATTCGTTCTCATCCCAAGCAGGCTTTCATTAAATTTATTTTCAATGCGGAGCGTAACAGCCTGAAGCTCCTGGTGGAGGCGGAATTCCATGCTGCCGAGCAATTCAGCCATACACGCCCTCAGAGCTTCCTTCACATTTTGCTGGCTGTAAAAAGCTCCTGGATGAAAAGCTTCTTTAAAGAAATCTGAAAATTGCAGCTCCAGCCGCTGCCTGACAAAATAGAGCTGCTCTTTAATCTCCTGGCGGACAAACTGAAAATCCTGCTCTTCCTGTTTTGCTTCTACGGCTTCAGCTGCATCCTTTTTCGCTTTATGCAAAGCAGCTATTTTTTTCTCTTTCCCGGCTTCATCCTGATTCATTTCCTCTATAAACCCGCCGAGCTGTCTCTTAATGCTCCTCAGTTCTTCCAATGATGCCTGTATGGTTGTTTCCACAAGGCCATGTTCAATAAATTCTGTTAAATCACGGTTAAGACGCTCAAAATCTTTTGAAGTCTCAGTTTGATGCCCTTTTATCTCATTCAGCGATGAAACACCGTACATTCTTGGAAAACGGATTTGATGTTCAAGCAGCTGTCCTTCGATATACTCTTTAACAAGGCTGAGCTCCTCTGCATCCTTTGCCAGATCAGCGGCATTGATAATAAAGAACATTTTATCAAGCGAGAAGGCATCCTTAACCCTTCCAAGCTGGTGCAGAAATTCTCTGTCGCCTCTTGAAAAAGGGTGATTATAGTAGGTGACGAAAAGAATGGCATCAGCATCTTTTATAAATTTGAACGCTACCTCAGTATGTCTTTTATGAAGTGAATCCGCCCCTGGAGTATCAACGAGCGTGATCCCTTTTCTTGTCAGCGGGCAATCATAATAAATAATGGCTTCTTCAACGAGACACGCCTTTTCTTCAACTGAAATGTACGGCTTAAAATGTTCAGCATCTGATTGAATTGTCTGCCCAAGGCTGCTTTTTTTCGAGCTTTCCTTCAGTACCTTGCAGTAAAGAGAAAGCTGTACACGGACAGATTCATCTAATCCCTGTTTTTCAGCAAGTCTCTCCGCTTTTTCTAAAGCTTCATCAAGAGATGATCCACTTTCCTTTAAACCGGACATGATGCTGTTAAGGTCTGCCAGCACCTGCTCTTCATTTTTCATTTTAATCTCTGCATAGCCATGGGGCTTGCCTTCTTCCACAGGTTTGATCCGGTTAATGGCAGCAGTAGTCGGTGCAGGTGATGACGGCAGCAGTTCTTTTCCCAATAGCGCATTGGCAAAGGAGGATTTCCCGGCACTGAAAGCTCCAAATAAAGCAATCGTAAACTGCCTGTTGGTTAGCCTTGCAGCTTTATCCTCTGCTGACTTTACAAAATGCTGAAATCCTGGAGTTCCCTTGAGCAGCCCTGCCGTTTTCCCCAGGACTTCAGCCGCTTTTGCGGAATGGATCTCTTCAGTTTTTTCTTCTTTTTTAGAGTGTACGGCATTGTCTTTTCCAAATTTGGGTTTATCCTCAAAGCGGCTTGTTAATTCCTGCTCGCTGATGGTGTTTTTATCAAACAGGACTGACTGTTTAACCCATTCTGAAGCTGATATGCCAAAGCCTTCCTTTTGTTTCAAAAGGCTCATTAAATCTTTTTGGTGGTGCTTCAGCCATTCTATCCTTGTAATTTTTTCTTCGGCTGCAGCGAGCTTCTCTTCAGCCGCGGCGATAGCTGCTTGGAGCTGCTTCTGTTTTTGGCGCCGCTTTTTCTCTTCGCCTGCTGTTATCTTTTCAAGAAGGTCAAGCGCTTGATGCTGGGCATTGCGCTTTAATGTGTCCCCAATTTCCTTTGAATAGTTTAAAACGTAATCAGGATTATAGGCTGCACCCTTTTTCACACAATCTTTCATTGCTTTTTGCACACCATCAGTGCTGTAGGCCTGAATCTCTCCAATAAGTGCCTGTTCTGCCCCCTTAAAAGAAGCATGAATTTTTTTCAGCAGCTCAATTAAGTGCCAGTCAATCTGTGAAGCCAGTTTTTCCTGAAGCGCTTCTGTCAGCTCCTGTTCTCGTTTTTCTTTTTCTGCTATGGTTTTGCCTTTTGAAAACAAAAATCCAGCCTTAAATCCGGATTGCTGCGACTCCAGATAAAGAGCCGCTTTTTCTCTTACCTCAAAAGGGGTAAGGTTAGCGTTTTTCAGAAGATCTCTAATGCTGTCTTTCCCCTGCAGAAGAAGCTGCTCAAGCTCTCGATCGGATTCCTTCATTTCAGCAAGCAGAGATTCTTTTTCTGCCGTCAGCTCTTCTGCTTCCTTGTAAAGATCCTGTTCTTCCGCAAGCTGAATTTCCTTTTCCTGTTCAAGGATATGCAAATGTTCTTTCACCAAATAAGGGAGCTGCACTTTGGCTGATTCGGGCTCATTTTTCTCTTTCATGGCTGATTGAATGAGCTGCCGGACTTCGCTCAGCTGATTGTGAGCCTGATGCCCCTTTTTTAAAGAAGTATAGTAAATGTTCCCGCGGTGCAGGCCGATTTCTTCGAATGAAGAACTGATTTTTTCTTTAAACACCTCAAAAGGAATTTCTTCTTCCCGATGCTTGTCAATTTGGTTAACAATCAGGCAGACATTCATCTCTCTCTCTGCTAAATGTTTAACAAAGTTGAGAGACATTTCAGATTGGACATGATTATAGTCGGTTACATAAAAAATGAGATCAGCAGAATGGATAATGGATTCTGTTGAGGCCATATGGGCTTCATCAGTTGAATCTATCCCCGGTGTATCAAGAATGACAGCATGCTCCGGAAGCTGAAAATGTTCATCCCAAATATGAACTCTTTCGATATCCTGCCCTTCTTTGCAATACTGCTGAACTTTTTCAGAAGAATAGCTGCTGCCTTGAAGCTCTGCGATAGAACCATCCCTCATCGTCAGTTCTACTCTTTTCTCCCCTTTTTGAAGCAGCACCAAATTGGCGCTTGTCGGAATCGGGCTTGCCGGCAGTATATTTTCTCCAAGCAGCGCATTGATCATGGATGATTTTCCTGCGGAAAAATGGCCCGTAAAGGCGATATGCTTTTCTCCACTCACCACTTTTTGAATCAATCCCGCCACTTTCAGAGCTGTTTTCGTATCATATAAATCCATCGCCTCATAAAGCGCGATCAGCCTTGCTGCTTCGGTTTCATAGCTATTAACTGCCTGCATGGATGAATTTCCCCTTTGTTCTGTTCTCTATAGTTATTTTACTTAATAATCCGGTGAATTCCTATAGGAATCAAAAAATTAAGAAAGCGGGAAGGGTCTTTGCATAAAGCGCCCGGCATATAATGATCTTTTTATAAGAAGGTTTTGTTAAATTTGGCTGTTGATTGGAGTACTCAGTCCTCCGCTTTCCGCGGGGCGGGCCGCTTAAGCCTCCTCGCCGCTTCGCGCCTGCCACTCCAATCAACAGGTGAGGAAAAATCAACATTCTTCTTTAACACAGCTCAATAGAAAAAAACCGCCAGAGCACTGTCCTGGCGGCTGAATTTGTTTTATTGGGGTTTTGCATTTACTTTTTTCAGGACTATCCCTGTCAATACAGCATAAGTCATGACAGTTCCGGCGATCAATACAGCACTCATGTAAGGACACACTCCTTTGATGGCTCTGATGTTTATTCGTTAGCTGTATCTTATCATTAATGATAATCATTTTCAATTACTTTTCCACCTGGCCGCCAAAGCTGTTTTTTTCACCCTTGTAGTGCTGAAGGGCTTTTTCTTCTGCAGGAATTCTGACCATCATCATAATCCCATTCAGGATAGTAAAAAGAATGGCAGTAAAATAACACTGAAACAATGCCGGCAAAAGAACCATCTCCAGGGCGACAGTGACATAATTCGGATGGCGGATATAGCGGTATGGCCCCTTTGCCTGCAGGTTTCCGTCCGGGACAATTAAAATTTTTGTATTCCAGTAGGCTCCAAGCGAGAAAATGGACCAATAGCGCAGAATCTGAACAGCTGCGATCAGCAATAGGATGACAGGCCATGCGGGAGAGAGTCCTCTATTAAATATAGCTGCTTCTGCAAAAATGGATAACAGAAACAACACATGCAGAGTCACGATAAACGGATAGTGAGACTTCCCGTACTCTTTTGCTCCGCGCTCTTTTACAATTTTCTCGTTTCTCCTGGCTATCACAAGCTCTGTCAGGCGCTGCACAATAAGAAGAGCCATATACACGGAGAAAGCGAAACTCATACCGTTTCCTCCCATTCTACGAGAAGAAGCTCTGAGGAAAAACCTGGTCCAAGAGCTCCTGCAATGCCCATTTCCCCTGGTTTCCTTTGCTGCTTCTTCAAAAACTCGCGGATGACATACAGAACGGTTACAGATGACATGTTGCCGTGATTCTGCAGCACATCGTGCGACTCTTGAAGCGCCTCTTTTCCAAACCCCAAACTTTGTTCATAAGCCAGCAGCACCTTTTTGCCGCCTGGGTGTGCCATAAAGTGAGAAATATCGGAAAGCGACAGCCCGAAATCCTGCAAAAAGACCTCTGCGTTCGGCTTCAGCCACTCACTGATCACCGTTGGAATATCTCTTGAAAAAATAACATACAATCCGTTATCTCTAATATCCCAGCCCATAATGTCTTCGGAATTTTTCATAAAGGAAGAGCGGGTGCCTTTAATATTCGGAAGGTTCTGCAAAGCAGAAGAAATGGTTTTAATGCCTTCATTTCCAGTCAGCAGGGCACAGGCAATGCCATCTGCAAAAAGCGAGGTTCCGATCAAATTGCTCTTTGATGCATCATCCTTTTGAAACGTCAGGCTGCAAAGCTCAGCGGCTAGCACAAGAACCTTCGCATCCGGGAAGGCTTTGCAATATTCAAAGGCTCTTGACAATCCAGCCGCCCCGCCGGCACAGCCAAGACCCCAGATCGGCACCCTTTTTACATCCTCCCTGAACGGAAGCTGGTTCATGATTTTTGCTTCAATGCTCGGTGTGGACATTCCCGTGCTGGAAATATAAAAAATAGCATCTATGTCTTCATAATCTACCGGTTTCTTCAAAAAGGCGGTCTTCTTCAAGCAATTTTTAACAGCATCTATTCCATGATGAACAGCATGCTGGATAAATGTGCTGTTTTTTTCGCTGAAGGTATGATCTTCCTTGTACCACTGCAGCGGCTCTGCGAATTGCCTCTTCTGTATTCCTCCGTTGCCAAACACTTTGAGCAGCCTGTCTATGTCTTTAAAAGCACCCTGAAACATATCTCTCGCAAATTCTGCTGTTTTCGTTTGATCAAGCTCATGCTTAGGCAGTGAGAGCCCTACAGAAACAATATATGCCATGTTTTTCATCCTTTAGATTTTATTTTGCTGCCGCTTACTATTCCCTCTGATTGCAGGTTCACAACCCCTTTTCATAAGACGGCATTTTTATTCTGTTTATTAAAAAAGCGAGCCATATAAATCTCATCATCAAAGCGGCCGTTCAGCAGGACCTGTTCTTTTTGAATGCCTTCTATAACAAAACCATTTTTCTCGTACAGCCTGACAGCGATTTCATTTGAAGCAAAAACAGTAAGGCAGAGCTTATGAAGTCTCTCATTTCTGCACCAATCAAGGGTATAATTCAGTATTTCCCTGCCAAAGCCAACTCCTGAGGCTCTTTCAGACAGCCAGGTGCGATAAAGGCCAGTGTGGCGTTTCATGGCAAGCTCTCCTTTTATCACTCTGGCAATTCCGGCGGCCTTGCCATCAAGCTCTACGACTGCATAAAGGTTTCCCTTTTCTTTCATTTCCCTGATAAATTCCTTTTCTTTGTCCAATGTTCTTTTTTGCTCTTTTTGAATAAAAACACCTGATCTAATGATTTCTTCTACCGCTTGAAGAATAAAGGGAGCGTCCGTCTCTTCTGCTGGCCGCAAAATTGCGGTCCTGCCGTCTTTTCCTTTAACAGCGTACCTATTCAGGTTCATTTCATTCACCTTTTTAGCTTAGTATGCCGATCCCTTCCCGCTATTACTCTTTATGCTAGCACAATGGCACTTTAGGAGACAGCGATTGAGGCCAGCCAATATGCCAATCGCTGCAGGTTCTAAGGAAAGGTGAAAAATACAGCCGCAGGATAGATCAAAAAATATAAAAAACCAACTTCAAATCTGAGAAAAATATGGTATGATACACATGATAACTAGTCTGGAGGAACTATAAAATGAACCCTTCTAATCCATTAGATATATTGGTTGACAGTACTTTAGAATCATTAAAGCAAGTGATTCCGCAATCTTTCACAGCAAAAACCGTTCTAACCAGCCCAGCAGATGCTGCCGGCCAGGTATCTATTGAAATCCTTGGAGATATTGAAGGCATTCTTCTGATCAAGGAGGAAGGGAACGTTTTTAAACACCTTGCAGAGGGAATGTTCGGCATGATCCTTGAGGGGGATATGCTGCAATCCTTCATCGGCGAATTCGGAAATATGGTAGCTGGCCAGCTTGCAACAAATGTTTCGCAAAAAGGATTCCGGATGGATATTACTCCGCCTCATGCCGAAGGACGTCCGGAACTGATGGACAGGCTCCATTGCGGCACATTGCCTGTTGAACTGGCAAACGGCGGCGAACTTCATTTTTCCTTTTTTCTAAAAACAGAAGCAGCATAAAGATGAAAAACCCCCGCTCCGAAAGCGGGGGTTTCATTTATGAAGTAGCTTGTTTGTAGGCTTGTCTTTCCTGAACACCTGCTTCTGTTTTCCTGCTCTTTAGACTGAACAGGATATTCAGGGCAATGGCTGTCAGACTGCCGGCGACAATGCCGTTTCCAGCAAGAATTTTCAAAGAACCCGGCAGCTGGCTGAACATTTCTGGCACTGCTGTCACACCTAGTCCTATTCCAATCGAACAAGCAATCACAAACAAGTTCTCCTGATTTTTTAAATCGGCCGTACTCAGCATTTTTATGCCGTAAGCAATCACCATTCCAAACATGGCAACCATCGCACCGCCGATTACGGGAGATGGAATGATGGTGGCAAATGCTGCGATCTTCGGCACGAGGCCCAGAACGATGAGCATGCTTCCCATTACCGAAATCACAAGCGGTTTTTTGATGCCAGACAGCTGGACAAGACCGACGTTTTGCGAGTAAGCCGTATAGGGAAGTGCATTGAACATCCCCCCAAGCAAGTAGGCTGTTCCTTCTGCACGGTAGCCTTTTTTCAAGTCTTCCTCTGAAATTTTGCGGCCTGTCAGATTTGATAAAGCCATATACACTCCTGTAGATTCCACCATGCTGACAAGTGACACAAGGATCATTGTCAAGATTGGTGCAGCTTTAAAAACAGGCGTTCCGAAATAAAAAGGATGAGGAAAACTAATCCACGATGCATCAGCAACAGCCTGAAAGTTGACCATTCCAGTGAAGGAGGCTGCTGCCGTACCTGCCGCAAGCCCAGCCAATATGGCAATTGATTGAAAGAATCCTTTTGAAAATTTAAACAGCAGCACGATGAATAACAATACGCCAAAGGATAAAGAAAGATTTCCAGCAGATCCAAAGCTTTCGCTTCCTTCACCGCCTGCCATATTGTTCATCGCTGCCGGAATAAGAGTCAGGCCGATAATTGTCACAACGGAGCCTGTTACGACAGGAGGGAAAAACCGGACAAGCTTGCCGAAAAACCCGGCGATCAGGACCATGAACAGACCCGCGGCCAGAATAGAACCGTAAACAGCGCCAATGCCGTATTCCTTTCCAATCGCAATGATCGGTGCCACTGCTGTAAAGGTGCAGCCCAGTACAACAGGCAGTCCTATTCCCATAAACTTATTTTTTAACACTTGAAGCAGCGTGGCTGCACCGCACATAAAGATATCGGCTGCAACGAGATATGTCAGCTGCTCACCTGAAAGTCCGAGCGCACCTCCTATGATGAGAGGAACGATCACAGCGCCTGCATACATGGCAAGCAGATGCTGCAGGGCCAGTGTAAAGATTTTCATATCTTTGCCTCCTCCTTAAATACGGCGCTTCCCCCTGCAAGCGAGGAAATCTCAGCCAGAGATTCTACTCTGTAACCGCTGTTTCTCAGAAGCTCTCCGCCTTCCTGGAATGCTTTTTCAATCACAATGCCGATTCCTGCCACCTTTGCCCCTGAACCTTCCGCGATCCTGCACAAACCGAGTGCGGCCTGTCCGTTAGCTAAAAAGTCATCAATAATCAGAACGTGATCTTCCTTGCTGAGATGCTTCATGGAAACAGCGATCGTGTTTGATTCCTTCTTTGTAAACGAATAGACATCTGCTGTATAGAGCTCCTCTGTCAAAGTTAATGACTTTCTTTTTCTGGCAAATACGACCGGAACCCCAAGCTCAAGTCCTGCCATAACAGAAGGAGCGATACCTGAAGATTCAAGAGTCAAAATTTTAGTGATTTTTTCTGCTTTAAATAACAAAGCAAACTCTTTACCAATTGCCGCCATCAGCACAGGGTCTATTTGGTGATTCAAAAAGGAGTCTACTTTTAGAACATTTTCATTCAGTACAATTCCTTCGGCTGCAATTTTTTCTTTTAACATTTTCATAGCGGTTCCTCCTAATAGTCATTCTTCTGCTGTCAGATGCTGCTCTTTCCACTTTCCTGATTTTATAGTGCCGGATAAAAAGACAAAAGAAAAAGCGGCATTGCCGGCCCTAAATATAGAGCAAGCAATGCCGCTGGAATGGAAAGAGCCTGTCTTAAAAAGACTGCCCCATAATATCAGCAGCTGCTCACCCATAGTCGGATCATTTACGGTAATCCGGTAGAAACTTGCGGGCCATATTCCCGCGATTATATGAGTGGTCATCTTATGTGTTAATGAATGGTTTAAATTATAGCAGAAGCTGATGCTAAAAAGAAGAATTTTTTTATCGGAGTGCTTAAAGCTGATAAAGCATCCGGTATTTGCTGTTTAATTCTTCAATTAGGCAGGCAGGATTCAGCTCTTCGCCTGTTACCTCCTGGAGAAGCTCAAGCGGCTTTTTCATTTTGCCGTGGACATGAATTTTTTCATTCAGCCAGCTGACAATCGGCTTGAATTCACCTTTTTCAACAAGCTGATCGAAATTCGGCAGATCCTTTACCATCGCCTTTTTGAATTGCGCCGCATACATGTAGCCAAGTGCATAGGAAGGGAAATAGCCGAAACTGCCGCCTGACCAGTGAACATCCTGAAGAATGCCTTTCGCATCGTCAGGTGGTGTGATGCCAAGATATTCTTCATATTTTTTATTCCACAGAGCAGGGAGCTCTTCCACATCAGCCTCACCGTTAAACAGCGCTTTCTCAATTTCATAGCGGATCATAATATGAAGGGAATAAGTCAGTTCATCCGCTTCAATTCGAATCAGCGACGGCTTGGATTCATTGATGGCAAAATAAAAATCATCCAATGAAACAGCATCAAACTGCCCGTCAGCATAAGACTTGAATGTTTCATAATACTTTTGCCAAAACCCTTTATGCCTGGCAATAAAATTTTCAAAAAAGAGCGATTGCGATTCATGAATGCCGAATGACGTGCCTTCGCTCAGCCCTGTCCCTTCAAGATCAGGAGAAATGTTTTGCTCATACAAAGCATGGCCGCACTCATGGATGGTGCCGAAAACGGCCATGCGGAAATCTTTTTCATCATAGCGTGTCGTTATCCGGACATCATTCTGATTAATCGCGGTAGCAAACGGATGGACCGTTTCATCAAGCCTTCCCGCTGAAAAATCATACCCAATCTCCTCTAAAAAGAAGCGGTTGAGCTTTCGCTGGCTGTCAGCGGGAAATGTTTCAAAAAGAAAATCAGTCTTTGGCTTTGCAGATGATTCTGCGATTTCCTTGACTAGCGGAACAATGGACTGCTTCAGCTGCCTAAAAACTCTGTCCAAAATATCTACTGTCATGCCCGGCTCATAATCCTGAAGCAGCGTATTATAACGGTTCCCTTCAAACCCCCAATAATCCACAAAACGCTGATTATATTCAACAAACTGCTTTAAATAAGGACTGAACAAGCTGTAATCCGCCTTTTCTCTTGCTTCTTCCCATACAGACTCTGCTTTTGTCTGCAGCATCACATACTGTTTGTATTCCTCTTCAGGAATCTTAGCGTATTTTACGTATTCCTTTTCCGCTTCTTCCAATGCTTTTAATGTTCTTTCGCTTAACCCCTCTACAGCAGAAAGTTCATCAATCAGCTGCTTCATCTGCTTGGAGGTTTTCAGCTTGAACACCTCAGCTGCCAATGTTCCAATCGTTCTTGACCGCTTTTCTACACCTTTTTTCGGTGCGCCTGTTCTTAAATCCCAATACATGACATTCAATGCTTCATTATAGTTCGAAATTTCTTCCAGCAGCGCATAAAATTTTTCTTCTGAATTTGTCTTCTGCATCCCGTTTCCCCCTGTTTTCCTTGTTTATGTATAAAAATTCCTGATTTAAGATTAATTGATGGATTGAGAATGTGTCAATATGGATGGATGCGTGACCGGGTGCTTGGATGTGGTTTGGAGAGTGGGATCATTGGTTTGGACAGTGAGATCACAGGTTTAGACAGTGTGATCACTGGTTTGGACAGTAAACCCGCTAGTTTGGACAGTAAAGCAACTAGTTTGGACAGTAAAGTCACTAGTTTGGACAGTAATGCCGCTAGTTTGGACAGTAGAGGTGCTGAATTGAATGTACCTCCCTTCTCTAATGGACAAAAACAAACTTTGAACGCCTAAAAAGCAATTTTGCAGCTGGCTATTTAAAATTGAGGATTTCCGAGTTCACATTCTAATTCAGATCATAGATATAATATTATTATGTAAACCAAACTCCGGCTTTTTTATCCTACTAAAATAACCCGCCCCACAATCAGGGCGGATCATCTTATTTCAATACAGGGACCACAGGCAAAATATTAAAAATTTCATCCAATACTTCCTGTTTTTCATCATCATCTGCGAATATGGTGATTTCTCCCTTATCCTCATTTGTTCTGATTAATCTTCCAATTCCCTGGCGCAGCCTTAGGATCATGTACGGAAGCTCAACTTCATGAAAATAATCTTCTGCTCCATCCTTTTTCGCCTCGAAAACAGGGTCAAGCGGCGGATACGGCAATGCCCATATGATGACATTGGACAGAGATTCGCCTGGAATATCAAGACCTTCCCACAGGTGGACGGCACATAAAACAGACGCTTCCTCATTTTGAAAATCGGAAACGGTTTCGCTTATTTCCCGGTCACCTTCAAAATAAACTGGGAACGGTAAAAGTTCTTTGCTAAAGGAGTTCTTGAATTTGTTCATTTCCATAAAATCAGGGAACAGGACAAGAGTGCGCCCATTGCTTCTTGAAATTGATTCAAGAGCAGACGCCCGTTTTTCCTCAAATCTGCTTTCTTTTTGCAAAAAGATTTTCATCTGCTCTTCATATTCAAATGGAGAGGCCACTGAAAAGGAGTCGTAGGCCTCAATTCCGAGGCTTTTGGCCAGATAATCAAACGACCCTGCAGTTGACAGCGTCGCAGAGGAAAAGATAATGGGAAGCTTTTGAGAAAATACCTTTTCCTTCAGCACTTCTTCAACCTGTTTCGGCATAATAACAAGGGAATAATCGCCATCCTGCATTTCCACCCATGAGATCGCACTTGACCCAGAGGAAAACAAATTGATGCTGTACTCCATTTGATCTAAATATTCTTCCACAATGGCTGTATCATAGCCAGCTACCGTGTAAAGCTCTCCTTCAAAAACCAATGCTTCTGATATGGCAGCAAGAATTCCTTTCAGCTGCTGAGCCCGCTTGATAAGAGGATTATTAACAAGAATTTTTCTTCTTTCAGACCCCTCATTTTGCTCAAGTGAATCACTCAGGCTGTAAAAAAACTCATCATTAAGAAGAAGTGCTTCCTCTACAAGCAAAGCAGTTTCCTCACGCACATCGTTTTGGAGAATTTTCTCTAGCAAATCAAGCAGTGTTCCTTTTTTGACTCTGTATGTCAGCGCCTTTTGTGCGGCAAATTCGAGAAGATGCCCTTCGTCAAAAATGATGCAGCTGTGCTCTGGAAGCAATGGGAGCTGTCCTTCTCTTTTTCTTGAATCCTTTGTCCAAACATGCTCCATATAAAAATCATGCGAACAGATAATTACATCGCCCGCTTTTCTGTAATGATCTCGTGACAGTGTCAAACCGCATCTGTTCCGCAATTCACAGGAAAGGCAATCCTGGAAAGGGTCCCATGACACATTCGACCACTCGGCATCTGTTAAGCCAGGTGACTGTTTTCTGTCACCGTAAGGAGTAAACCGCTGCATGCCGGCATGATCATGCACAAAATCCGGAAGGGCGTCATGCAGATCAAGGTAAACCTCTTCATCAGACTTTTCAGCCATTTTGTTCAGCTTTTTCAAGCAAAGATATTGTTCCTGGGATTTACTCAATCTCACATCTATGTCGATTCCGAGGTGCTTTGAAATTTTTGCAATATCCCCTTCTTTTTTTACGAGCTGTTCAATCAGCGTTTCATCTGCGCAGGCGATGAGTGCAGGCTTGCCTGTATATCTCGCATAGCTGATCGCGTATAGAAGATACACGAGCGTTTTGCCTGTCCCCACTCCTGCTTCTGCAAACATGGTGCTTTTATCTTTAAAAGCCCGCTCAAGCTGAAAGGCCATAAATATCTGTTCATCTCTTAAATCAAAGCCCTGCTCTGGAAGAAGATCGTAAAAAACATCTCCAATCCAATTGGATAGGCCTTCGTAAAACGTTTCGTCCTTTGATACGGCAAATGGTAATTGAGATGCCATCTTTACAAATTCCCCCGATATCATTCTATTCAGATTTTCTATAATATCAAATCAGCTTGTACATTTCAATTGGCCTGCTCTGCAGCATGGAAAAAGAGCTCTTCTGAAGAGCTCTTCATTTTCTCCTTATAGACCGTTATTTCTGTCAAACAGCGACTGAACAAGCATTTTATGATCAATGCTTGCGGCATGGGCCATAGCCTTCATAAGATTTTCCTGTGCACTTCCAAGCGACTGGATACCCGCGCACTCCTGGTCTTGCTTTGACAGGCATTCGTAAGAGCTGATCAGCGCTTTTGAAATTAATTGAAAATCCTGGTCTTTCAGCATAACCAAATCACCCTCTTTACCGTTCATTAATAAGAATGATTTAGTTTATGCTTACTTTTAAAATCTTATGCACGCTGTTTGGGCGGCCGTTTTCCCCAGAACTGATAATAGTCTGTTCTTAGAAAACCATTAAAAAGCTTCCGTTTTTTTGTTGCCTGCCTGCCGTATAATTTTTCAAAATCCGGATGAGATGTGAGCATGTACACTGACCATGTATCAAGATCAGCAAATGCTGCACCCATCTCTTTGTACATTTGCTCCACTTCTTTCTTATCCCCAAGCCTTTCACCGTATGGAGGATTTCCAACAATAACGCCATAATCGCGTTTTGACGTAAAATCCCTAACCTGCATTTGTTTAAATGTAATAATCTCGGCGAGACCTGCTTCTTCCGCGTTGTCTTTCGCAATTTCAACCATTCTGTGGTCAATATCACTGCCGCTGATATCCAAAGGCTGGTCATAATTGGCCAGGTCCTCAACTTCCATTCTTGCTTCATTCCACTCATTTTTTCCGATCCAAGTCCAATCTTCTGAAACAAATTGCCGGTTAAACCCAGGTGCAATATTCTGGCCGATCAAAGCTGCTTCAATCGGTATGGTTCCTGAACCGCAAAAAGGATCTGCAAATGGCTTGTCAGGTGTCCAATTTGTAAGCTGAACCAATGCAGCTGCAAGTGTTTCTTTTATTGGCGCTTCCCCCTGTCCTGTCCGAAACCCTCTTTTATGCAGGCCTGGACCGCTTGCATCAATGGTAAGCGTGCAGACATCCTTTAAAAGAGCCACTTCAATTTTATACACCGGGCCCTCTTCTTCGTACCAGTCTGATTGCTTTTTGTACCGCTTTTTTAAATTTTCAACAATGGACTTTTTAACGATGCTCTGGCAGTCCGGCACTGAGAACAGCTTGGATTTAACTGACTTCCCGATGACTGGAAATTGAGCTCTTTCAGGAATGTAGTCACCCCAGTTTAATGCTTTCGTTTTCTCAAAAAGTTCATCAAATGTTTCAGCTTTAAACTCGCCGACTTTAATCTTGATCCGGTCAGCGGTCCTTAGCCACAGATTGGATCTGCAAATCGCGAGCGGGTCTGCTGTAAAAGTAACTTTTCCGTTTTCAGTTGATGCTTCATATCCCAAATCTTTTACTTCTTTTGCCACCAAGGCTTCTAGGCCCATGGCCGATGTGGCGATCAATGTTACCTGGTTCATGCATGGCACCCTTTCCTGATATTATTTCTTATAAAAGTTAGCAGTTCATTCAATTGGCAAAACCTATGTAAAAAGGCTGACTCATGCAGAAACAGGCTGTCTTCATTCACAGGCATGAACAGAAGTCAAATCTTCATCCTGCTGTGAACAATTGGGACAGTCTGACAGCGAGTCAGCCTTTATTCTAAAATGTCATGTGATAGCTGTACTGATATTAATAACGTTCTGTAAGCCATGTTTTGTCCCTTCGTACTGCAAACGGCCTTCACCTCGTACTGAAGGGGGCAATCATCTATCTACAAAGGTGCAAACTCACCCTTGTCCTTCTTTTTGTTCGTTTCCTCAAAGAAGGTGCCCCTACCAATATTTGGGTTTCTCGCTCGAGGGGTTTACCGCGTTCCACTCTTTTCATTTCTGAAAAGACTACGTCACTGTGGCACTTTCAGGGTAGCAAAACCATATCACAAGGACTTAGGTTTCTTCCCCGCCGTCAGCTGAAAAATCAGCTGCCCTGGCTTATGAATTGGCCAGGCACGAACACTACGGGCATCTCAGCCCGTGCGAGCATGGACTTTCCTCTACAGTTCTAAAAACTGCAGCGATTGCCCGAACGTTATTAATTTTACAGCATTATTTAGTATAACTTACGCCATGCCAGTTGTCAAGAAGCTTGTAAATCTCATTGTGATCAGCGTTTTTTATGTAACTCAGTCATAAAGCTTGCTGCCGAAAACATGCTTTTCCAAGTTAGACAGACGCTTTAAAATATCAAAATTGGTTGTATTGGTCTGGGCAGGTGCAGGCTGCTTTTTGTGCGCTTCTTCAAGCTGCTTTTTCAGCCGCAGGTTCTCCTGCTGCATCTCTTCTATTTCCTGATGAAACGTTTCATAATCTTTAATGATTAAATCAAGATATTTGTCAACGTCTTCCTGCTTGTACCCTCTTACGGATGTTTTAAATTCTTTTTCAAGAATATCCTTAGCCGATAATTTAATTTTGTCAGAAAGCATACCTTTCACCTCAATCGAGTTGATCATTCTTTATTTTTTCAAAAAATCAGCGAAAAGTCAATTTACTGGCGAAAGAAACAGGAAAATATTGCGTGATAATGCTGATTTTCCTTTTAATCCCGGCGCTCCTGTTCCTGCAGATCTTCCACAACCAGCTGCAAATCATAAAAGGTCAGCTGAATAATTTCATAGGGCCTGATTTGCTGTATGGCTTTGGCTGCCTCCAGCATAAATTTCGGTGTTCCCGGGCGTTCTTCATCGTATAAAAGCAGCAGACCGTCTGTTTTATCAACTAAAAAGCTGTTCTTATTTTTAAACTGCTGCGGACTTTCGTAATTGCGCTTCGAAATTGTATCTTTAAAATCAGCTTTTGCCGTTATGCTCTCGTAAAGCTCTTTATTGGCTTCATTCCAATTGGCGTCCTGATTATAAAAAGGCTCAAGAACTGCTAGCTTCACGTTTGGATACTCTTCTTTTAAAGAATACACTTCCTCTGCAGCCCAAATCTCTGTCCCAAGCTGGCCGCTGATAATAACCCATTCCAGTCCCTCTTCAATCATCGGTATAAGGCTGCGCCTTATGGCAAGCTTGATGTAATAGACCGCAGGATCATTTTGCTTAAATATACCCAGTTCACTTGATTTATAGCCGGTAATGAGCAGTGTTTTCATATAAAACCCCTTATAAATGGCAGCAGGAGCTGACATAATCAGCTCCTTGCCTTTTTTAGCGGAAAAACGGGCCAGGTCCCGGGCAGTTAAAATGCTGGTGGGAAACCTCATTGCAGCAGGATTGTGTTTGCGGATGGTAATGCAGGTGCTTGAACATTTGATGGTTGACGTTCGTTACATGCTGCGGATGAATGTGAGGTACAATTGTTGTTGAGTAGGAATTTACAACAGCATTTTGCGTCGGGTGTACAACCGGCGGAACTGCATTCTGAGGTCCCATCATTGCCGGGCTGACCATTGAGGGATCCATCATTCCAGGTCCCATCGGCCCCATTCCCATTCCAGGACCTCCCATTCCAGGTCCTTGACCCATTCCTGGCCCCATTCCAGGTCCCATCATTGCCGGGCTTACTTGTGGCGCCATCTTGTTTGATTTTCCGTGCATTTTCAAAACTCCTTTCATTTTTGCTGTCTTACAATTACAGCCTATGAAAGAAGCAGTGAACATGTACTAATGCAAAAACCTATTTTGAAAGGCATCCATCATGTCTTTGCCCATCGATTATGCAGCCAAATTGCCGTATAAAGCGGTTACCTGCAAGATGTTCGGAGTTTGCCCGGATAAGCTTCGCGCTAAAAATCCGCTTTTGTTCTATAAAGAACCTTACAAAAAAGCGTAAAAGCTTTCTTTAAAGTTCGTGAAAACGAAAACGATAAGTGCTACAACAAAAAAGAACATATAAAAAATCCCTTTGTACATGAACAGCATTCCCCTACTTCAAAATGTCACTACAATGAATTATTTTACATGCTTCGCCATCATTCTACAATGAATTTCGAAAGAAAATATAATGCTGGTGAAACAGCTCATTTTTTGCGCTTGCCCGGGGAATAATCAGCTGGAAATTTTTCTTTCCAGCCTTCCTTTCCGCTTGCTTAATTCATTCAAAAGCTTTTGTTTCTTTTCTTGAGCAAGCACCCTGATTTCCTTCGCTTCCATCATTGCCCCTCTTGCATAGTGAAGGGCCCTTCCGGCATCCTTTTCCTTATGTTCATAGTACTTTGCAAGCTCAATTGCTGCATCAATTCTAAGAGAGCCGCTGCTTTTTACAAACACTTCTTCCCACAATGCAGCTGCTTTTTCATTTTGTTTCTCTTTCTTCAGCTTTTTGGCAATCGCTAGCTTTGCTTCAAACTGCCTGGCAGAATTTTTTTCCGACAGCGCTGTGAAAGCATTCATAGCTGATTCACTCTGACCTGAGGATTCCAGCCATCTCGCAAGCTCGAACTGGATATGTTCGTCCTTTTCGCTTGCAGCATTCATGAGCAGGTCTGAGATGACTTGATACAATGTAATCAATGTCAGGACATCCAGCTCATTGTGCTTCATGACCCCCTTTATAACCTCTGGATCCTGTGTTTCGGCAAAGTGAAAATATATAACTGGAGCAAGGTAGCCGGGAACATCCCCTTCACGCTCAATGTTCAGGATTTCTTTCTCCACAAGAGAGAGCCTAAGAGAAGACAGGTGATTCTTCCAGACCCGCTTCGCTGCATGCAGCAGATCAAAATGGCCGAAAGCAGGAAGTTCAGGAAGAAGATTGCGAAGCAGAGTATGCCTTGTTTTAACCTGCGGCCAGTCAAACGCTTTGCCGTTATAAGTCACTAATGTTTTAATGTTCACTTCGCTCAAAAAGCTTTGATACAAAGCGACTTCGTTACCTGGCTTAGGCAGCAGATGCTGTTTGACGACCACTTTGTCGTTCATTACTCTTGCATGGCCCAATAAAAAAATCATATTTCCCGCTCCGCCGCCAAGACCTGTCGTTTCAGTGTCAAAGAAGAACAGGTTTTCCGGAAGATGTCCCTTTGCAGACAGAGGATGATCAAGACTGCTGTCATTCCAAGCTTCAACCGTATTCCTGAAGGTTCCAAGCATCGCTGTACCGTGAAAGAAATCAAGCGGATAATGCGTTTCTTTCACATAGCAGAATTGGTCTTCAAATCTATAAACAGCCATTCCATGCTCTTCCCATACAGAATCTGAAGCTTCTTCCAAATGCTTTGCAGAAGAATCCTGCTTCTCTGCCTGCTTTTCCTCTTTAACAATATGGGATTTTAAGCGGTTCAGCTTATTTTTAATCGACATGATCATCAGCTCTCAATTCATTCAATAACTTAATCGTATCCATCTTCCTGCTGTCAAGCTCTCCATCTGTGCCTACACAGGAAGGGCATCCGCTCTGGCATGGGCACTCAGACACCATCTGGGAGCATTTCAGCAATATTTCTGTAATCATATCAAACACCTTTTTGGAAAGCCCTACACCTCCAGGATACCGGTCATATAAAAAGATGGTCGGCCGGTCATTATGCGAAGCCTTAACTTGCGGAACGACATGGAGATCGGAAGGATCGCACATCACACTTAGAGGAGAGATATGCCGCAGAACGTTCGCCGCCCCGACAAGTGCATCTTCAAGCCGCTCGCCATTCCATTTTTCAGCTGTTTCATCTGAAATGCTGATCCAGGCTGCATTGGTATGAAGAATCTCCTCTGGAAGGTGAATGGGCCCAAAGCCGATGTTCTCATGTGTATCAAATTTAATTTTTTTAAAAAAAGTAGCCATCGCCTGCACAGCAGCATCACCGAAACCGATGGAACAGGCTGCAAGCTCTTTTGATAAGTCCTCTTCAAGCACCTTCATATGCACGGCAAGATTGGCATCTGTAAAATAGTCAACATCCACTTCTCTTACATAGGCCTTCTTTTCTTCCCAATCCAGCTCTTCCACTTGAAATTGGACACCCTGATGCAAATATATCGCTTCATCATGAAGAAGTGTCATAGCACTGAAGCGGTCCATTTCGCCGATCACTTTAAAATTCCCGGTATAGGTCATATCAACGATAATAACATTCTCCTGTGAAGCAGAGCGAAGGCTGATTTCATGCGCTGGAAAAGAATCGTTCATCCAGTGATAGGCTCCCCTGTTCTGATGCAGAACTTTTTCATCAGCCAAAAATTCAAGAATATCATCAAGCTCTGTGCCGTCAAATGTTTCTCCTTCTTTAAAAGGCAGTTCAAAGGCTGCGCATTTCAAGTGATCCACGAGGACGATCAGGTTATCGGGATTAATCACAGCTGTTTCCGGATTTTGCTTAAAAAAGTAATCAGGGTGCTGGATAATATATTGATCAAGAGGCGTAGAGCTTGCTACCATCAGAATCAGCGCTTCCCCGTGCCTTCTTCCTGCTCTTCCTGCCTGCTGCCAGGCACTGGCAATTGTGCCGGGGTATCCAGTCATAATGCAAACTTGAAGCTGCCCGATATCAACGCCAAGTTCAAGGGCATTTGTACTGACTACCCCAAGAATATCTCCATTCCGAAGTCCTTTTTCAATTTCTCTTCTCTGCTTTGGAAGGTAGCCTCCTCTATACCCTCTTATTGTTTTCGGACCAAGCTTCCGTTTGATCAGTTCCTGGAGGTAAGTAAGAATGATTTCAACTCTGACCCTGCTTCTTGCAAAGACGATCGTCTGGATCTTATTTTTCAAAAACTCTGCAGCCAGATTTCTCACCTCAAGAGTTGCACTCTTCCTGATGTTCAGCGGCTTATTCACAACAGGAGGATTATAAAAAACAAAGTGTTTCTTTCCAGAAGGCGCCCCGTTATTATTGATCAGAGTCATGCTTGTACCGGTCAGTTTTTCCCCAAGCTCCAGCGGATTCGCAATGGTTGCAGAAGTGCAGATGAATTGAGGGCTGCTTCCATAAAAGGCGCATATGCGCTTCAGCCTTCTTAAAACATTTGCTACATGGCTGCCGAAAATTCCCCTGTACGTATGAAGCTCATCTATGATGATATAGTTTAAATTCTCAAACAAAGAGACCCATTTCGTATGGTGCGGCAAAATAGCGGAATGAAGCATATCAGGATTTGTCAGCACAATATGCCCTGCTTTGCGAATCACCTGTCGGACATTCGGTGCAGTATCCCCATCATAGGTATAGGAATTCACCGGCATTCCGATCTCTTCTATTAATTCGTTCAATTCGCTTTTTTGGTCCTGTGCCAGCGCCTTGGTAGGAAAAATATAAAGCGCTCTGCTATTAGAATCCTTCAGAATGCTGTCCAGCACAGGAAGGTTGTAGCAGAGAGTTTTCCCTGAAGCTGTTGGTGTAACGGCTGTGATGCTCTCTGACTGTTTCACGGCATCCAGTGCGCTTTTTTGATGGGTATACAGCTCTTTAATCCCTCGCTTCTCAAGGGCGTTTTTTAGTTTATGATGTATCCACTCTGGAATGGGCTCAGTTTTAGCTTTTTTCTCATCAATCGTTTTCCAATGAACGATTTGATCTTTATAGGCAGAATCTGTCCGAATAAAGTCGATCAGCTCTTGCATGCTTTGTTTTTTCATCGCAGTTCACCTCTTATCTCTCTATAATAGCGAATAAATGTTCGTTGTAAAAGATGATGCCTGCAATTTTTTCGGCAAGCAAAAAAGCGGGTATTTCCCGCTTTTTGCTGTGGCTCTTATTTTGCTTTCACTTCTAATATTTTGGACTCTCCTGATGTTACTTCCCCTGAACCTGCTTTTTCAATGCTCTCCAGGATATCGCCGTTTGTAATAACAATAGGAGTAACGGTGCTTGCAGCCTTTTCTCTGATTAAATCAAGATCGCATGTTAAGAGCGGATCGCCTATTCTGACTTTGTCCCCTTCTTTTACGTGAGCAGTAAAGCCTTCACCGTTCATACCGACTGTTTCAAGCCCTATATGAATCAGCAGCTCCATGCCGGATTGAGAACGGATGCCGATCGCATGCTTCGTATGAAACAGCTGGATAATCTCACCGTTA
This sequence comes from Metabacillus kandeliae, assembly GCF_021166585.1. GTDB lineage: Bacteria > Bacillota > Bacilli > Bacillales > Bacillaceae > Metabacillus_B > Metabacillus_B kandeliae. The sequence goes on along the minus strand of NZ_JAJOZE010000001.1, from coordinate 832,973 downwards.
ACCGGTGATACAATATTTCCGTCCACTGGTTCTACTGCCATTCCATCACCCATCATTTTTTGCGAAAATACCGGGTCTGGCACCTCTTCAAGCGAAACCAGCCTTCCTGATACAGGAGAATAAACAATTTCTTCCGCTGCTTTTTCTTCTTTTTTTCCAAACATTTTTTTAAACATTTTGGGGCTCCCTTCTCAAATCCATGTTAAAGATATTTACCCATTGCCTGCTTTCAAAAAACACAGCGGGAATTAAAGCTTTCAATCATCTATGTACACTTGTATACATCATTATTAAATCATATTTCCATTGTGCAGACCATCTGATAGCACTCATGGGCATTCCCGCATACTATATCCCGAGGGAGTTATGCAAAGGAGTGAACCGCATGCAGGATAAGAACAAAAAAAATTACGGGCTGCCTGACTTTATAAAGCAGGAAGCACCCCTTTTGAGTTTTGTTGATCATTTTTTCCGGTCAGAGCCGATTCAGCACTTTTTGAATGAGTTTAATCAGCTTGTCCAGCAGAGCTTTGCCTTTCCGCTGCTGAACATTGAAACAGCAGTTGAGGACAATCAAATTACTGTTGAAGCAGCCATGCCAGGGCTATCAAAAGAGAACTTTGAAGCGGAAATTTTTGACCGGTACTTAAATTTAAATGTTATTCATAAAGAAGAAAGCCAGCTTATTCATGAAAACAAAGCTTATTATCAGAATACAGCAAGCCTCAGCAATTTTTCAAAATCTGTTCTTCTCCCTTATCCTGTTGATGAAGATGGCATGCAGATTCTTTTTTTAAAAGACACAGCTATTATTACTATTCCCCGAAAAAAATAGCATCACAGGCTGCAGCAAACGCAATACTGTTTGCTGCAGCCTTTTCTTTTTCAGGCATGGCATTGTACGAAAAAAGCGGAGGCTGCAATCTCCCCCGCTTTTTCATCAGAATCGCTGTTATACCTTGAAGATGGTTGATACCCCTTTCACCAGCGAGCTCATTTGATTCACTGCGCTCATCATCTGGCCTGCGGTATCGACCATTTTATTAAAATCCATCTGTCCATCAGCTTTCTTGAACTGGGAAACAACTGTTTGAAATCCCGTACCGTTCTGCTGCTTGGTAAAAGGAACCTGTTTTGGATAGGGATTCGGATAGGGATTGTATGGATTCTGGGAAGGCGGCTGCGGCGGCTGAAATCCCTGATAAGGGTTTCCCTGCGCTCCGCTTCCAGGCATCTGGTGCGGAGCTGTGAGGTTGGTTTCATGAAAGGTATTCTGATAGGTGCTGCCGAATGCATTGTGATAAATATTTTGCTGCGGGGTTTGGTTTTGATAAGTATTTTGGTAAGTGTTCTGGTAAGTGTTTTGATAGGAATCTGTTAAGCTGCCGCTGAATCCAGGCTGCATTGCCGCATGCTGCAGTGCCTGAAGGTAGGCTATATCCGGCTGATAAGGCTTATAGCCGTAAGGAATCTGCAAGCCTGCACCCAGCGGGTTCAAGTGTCCAGGATAGGCCTCGCTTGGATACCCGTACCTGCCTGCCGCAGCAGCCCGTTCTGTTTTTTTGAGCAGCCGTCTTTTTTTTCGATAGGGAAGCTCTTCTTTATTAGGCTGAGCTGAACGAAACATTCTCTTCCTCCTTTTGCATGTGATGGGCTGATATCAGGCTATGCATGAAGAGCATGGGCGGTGAAGCGCAGATTGTCAGGATGTGTCGGAAGTCTAAATTTTTTTACAAATAAGATTTTGGAAATCGCGTGGTACCATATGAATAATCAGCGCAGGGGATAGCCTGATGATAGCAGGCTTAAGCGATGATAACGGTTCCAAAATCATTTAAGGGGATGAGTTAATGAATATACAAACATTGCAGGAAAAATTTTTTCATGCCAAACAGTATCGCCCATCAGATGTAAATGAGCTTTTGGACTTTTCTAAATCACTTTACCTGAATGGAGCTTTATCCATTTCAGATTATAGAACCGCAGTTAAGGATCTGGAATCGCAGGGAGCATCCACTCCAGAAAACGCCTGATGAAGCAGAGATTATTCTCTGCTTTTTTATTTAGGCTCTTTTAATGGCTGTTGATTGCGGTACTCAGGTGTCCGCTTTCCGAGGGGCGGCGCTGAGCCTTCTAAGGCTCCCTTAGCGCCTGCTTAGGACTCACCTGTCCCGCAGCTCCCGCAGGAGTCTCCCAGCTAATAGCAATCCTTCTTCCTTTAAAAATGGAATGAACCTGAAAATGTGCGAGCATATTAACAGTATCTTTCTAAAAGGAGGTACAGCATGGGAAGAGGAAAACATTTTAACCATAAAGCACAAGGCCTTGCTGGCAGGCAGGAAGCAGGAGCAGGAGAGCTTTCTCCAAAGCAGAAAGACCATGACGTTTACGATATTGAACCTGTTGCAAGTGAAGGCGACAGGCCCGTTTCCATTAAGCACGAAAGCGATTTAAAATAATCATTAAAAAGAGGAGGCCGAAGATCGGCGCTCCTCTTTATTCATGCGGAATTCCGCTGATTTTGCCATCCAAAATCAAATCAACAATATACAAAACAGATTCGCACATATTCCGGTGCCTTTTTCGTTTTGTAGATTTATAAAACGACTGAAGCACAGCCTGTTCAAAATTTTCTGCTGTTGATTCCAGCTGAACAGGATGAAGATGCTTTGGCCGCGCCTCTAAAATCCACTTCTCTGCTTCCTGTTTCCAAGCCTCTGCAAGCTCAGATGCTTCTTCAAATGCTGGTTTTACCTCTTCGAAGAAAGAAAATTCCTTCCCCTCTTCAGCAGCAGCGCTCAGCCTTTCGCCGCTTGCAGCAATACTATTTTTCATTTCCCGGCACAGATTTTCGAGTTTATCCATTGGACCGATTCACCTCTTGTTTTATCATAGCAGAAGAATCCGTCCCAGTCCCCGCAAAAGCTAATATGACAGCGGAAGAACAGTTTTGCGGCAGCCTGCAGTAAATTGGGGCAGCTGCGGAAGATCTTCCGCATCGCTTAAAGCATTGCTGATCTGGCAGATATCCGCTTGGATCCGGATGATTTCGTCTTCTTCTGTCCGGGATATGTTCTGCACGAGCTTTTCTTCCAGAATATCCAGTTCTTCTATAATTTCCAAAAGCAGCTGTTCTATCTCCAGGCGGTCAGCGAGTTTTTTCATCATGACTCTCCCCCTCTGCTAAATGCCTAATAAATTCGCCGGTTGGAAACTTTCCCCTTTCCCATTGACAAAACTAGTTTCATTTCGGCAAACAATCTGATCAATCCAGATTCTGGACAAACTTGCGACAAAGCTATAACGACAAATGGAATGGAATTGGCCCCTTTGCAGACAATAACAAGGCAGGAGGTGGATACCACATGGAAAAGCAGGAAAAGAAAACAACTGCCAAAACAAAAGAGCAGCGTCCAGCGGGAACAGGCGACAAAAAGCTTAAAGGTCCTGACCGTCCGTCCGTATAGGCCGATAGCAAGGAGCTTTCCTTGCTATTTTTTATGCTGCGAGTAAAAATATTCTTTCAGGAGAGCCATGCCCAGCAGCTGGTTTTGTTTTTTTTCATACCACCCAGATACTTCATATGCATCAGGAACAGCCGGTGATGGAAAGAAATGCTCCAGACGCTGGCCCCTGTACCAGTCTCTTTGACTGCTTCCTATATTATGAGTGATAATCGGATATACTGCTCTTAGAATGGGTGTATTTTTATGATGGATTTTTCCGCTGAATTTCTCATAATCATACCTAGAGCCTGTCGGTACTGCTTTTTTGGAAAAGGCTGAAAATAACAGATGGTATTCTTCGTGAAACAAAAGCCAGGCTAACCTTTTCCCAAGCGAAATCCGTTCTTCCAGCCGCTTAAAATCATAAGCTGTAAAACCGAAAATCCTGCCGTCAAGCGCAGGAAACAAAACGGTGCTGAAATGCATCATATCCTGCATTCGGAAAAGGAGCGTGCCAAAAACAGTTTTTTTAAAAACGATGTTTTTTACGACGGGCTTTTGAATAAGATGCTGCTCATTAATAATTAGTGCTGTCATCAGTCTCTCTTTATCACCGCTCTGCCAGAAGCGCTGCCATTCCTCTTGCATAAAGCTCGAAATGCCGAACTTTTCGAGCAAATGGAATAAAGGCAAGCCGAACTTTTTGGAGGCTTCATAGAGAGCAAGCTGCGGCCATGCGTCTGAAAAGATCAGCCAGTTGGATGCCTCATAAGCCATAAATAAGTTTTTCCTTGTCTTTTCCTTAATAAGGCTTCTGAACGGCGGCAGAGCTAAATCCATCATGCACCATCCTGCATTCCTTGAAACCATTCCTGCGAGAAAAGCCCATTTTATTTCATGGTTTCTTCTATAATAAGATTCATAAAACAACGTTCTCGAAATATTGTCTAAATTCCCTTTTTTCGTATTTAACTTAATTGACTCTACTACCCAATGTTCCAGTTCATACTGCTGCTTCTTCATTTTAATGCCGCCTCTTTTGCCGCAAGTTTTATTTCTTGTAGAAGGGGAATAAAAAATCATTACTTTTTTATCATTACATTGTCCTTTTTTCTGATATGATATGTATAGTCTTTATAGCAGGAGGGAAGGAATGATTTTTCGGTATCCTAATGGCAAAGCCTATGCCCCAAAAGATAGCCAGACTGTGAACGCCAAGGCAAGCCACTCATACAGCAACAGAGGAATGACTCTTGAAGAAGACTTGAATGAGACAAATCTTTATTATCTTGAAAGAGGAATTGCCGTTATTCATAAAAAGCCCACTCCAGTTCAAATAGTAAATGTGGACTATCCAAAAAGGAGTGCAGCTGTCATCAAGGAAGCCTACTTCAAGCAATCTTCCACAACGGATTACAATGGCGTTTTTAAAGGAAGATATATTGATTTTGAAGCGAAGGAGACACAAAGCAAAACCTCCTTTCCGCTGAAAAATTTCCATGATCACCAAATCAGGCACATGCAGAGAGTAACCGATCAGCAAGGGATATGCTTTGTTATTATTTCAGCTTTCGGTTCCATCTATTTATTAGAAGCCCAGAAATTGTTTCCATTTTGGGAACGCAAGGAAAATGGCGGAAGAAAATCGATTTCACAGCAGGAACTAATCGAATCATCGATACAAATTCCTTTTGGCTACCAGCCGAGAATTGATTATATTAAAGCGGTTGAAGCCCTATTTTATTAATAGCAGGAATCGAATCTATTAAAGGTCTCCTGTTATGTTTTCACGAAAGGTTGAGATGACATGTCTGAACAATATCGAAGCCGCGAAGAGCGCAAAAAAGCTGCTAAGCCCCAAAAGAAAGCAGCTCCTAAAAAACAAAAGAACGGTTCGCCCTTATGGAAAAAGATTGTCCTCACAATACTTGCTGCAGGGGTGCTTTTTCTGCTTGCCGGCGGGATTGCCTTCGGCGTTATGGTTGCCGGCGCTCCGCCGCTTGATAAGAAAAAGCTGAGTGCGGATTATTCTTCATCCGTTTTTGATAAAGATAACAAAAAGATTTTTGACATAGGCAAAGATGAACGAAGAGAATATGTGCCATATGATAAGATTCCGAAAGTCGTTGAAAATGCCTTTTTAGCCACTGAAGACGCCCGTTTTTATCAGCATAACGGCGTTGACTTTATCAGGCTTGGCGGCGCGGCGCTTGCTAACTTTAAAGAAGGCTTTGGCGCTGAAGGCGGAAGCACGATCACCCAGCAGGTTGTTAAAAACTATCTTCTTTCCCATGAAAAGACGATGAAAAGAAAGGTTCAGGAGCTATGGCTCTCCTTTCAGCTCGAGAGGCAATATTCAAAGCAGCAAATACTCGAGCTTTACTTAAACGGCATTTATTTTACAGGCAATAACTATGGAATTGGCAAGGCAGCAGAAGCCTTTTATGGTAAAGATGTGAAGGATCTCTCGCTTCCTGAAGCAGCCATGCTTGCCGGCATGCCGAAAGCCCCTAACACATACAATCCGCGTACAAATCCTGAAAAGGCAAAACAGCGCAGAGATACGGTTCTTTCTCTGATGGCCAAGCATGGTTTTATTACGGAAAGCCAAGCTAAGGAAGCGGAGCAAACAAGTATTTCTGATAATCTAATAAAGCCTAAAAAAGAAACAAATCCTTACTTTGCCTTTGCCGATCAGATTGCAGAAGAGGTAAAAAGCAAAACTGGACTTGATCCTGCAAAAGCTGGCTTAAAGATTTACACAACGATTGATACAAAAGCACAGGAAAAAGTAAACAGTGTATTAAATGGAGATGAAATTGACTTTCCAGAAAGCAAATACTTTCAATCCGGTCTGGTAATTACGGATACACAGACCGGTGAAATAAGAGCCATAGGCCCTGGCATTAATAAAAAAGCCGGTAACTTCAACTATGCTATACAAGGAAGAAGACAGCCGGGCTCTACTGTCAAGCCGATTCTTGATTATGGACCTGCTGTAGAGTATCTTAAATGGTCTACTTACCATCAAATTGTTGATGAGCCTTACCACTATTCAAGCGGTCAGGAATTCAGCAACTATGACAGATCTTATAAAGGGCAGATGTCCATTAGGGATGCTTTGGCTGATTCACGAAACGTGCCTGCAGTAAAAACATTGCAGGAAGTCGGCACAGAAAAAGCCAAAACATTTGCCAATGGTCTCGGCATGGGGCTTAAGAATGTATACGAATCATCAGCACTCGGTACATTTGAGTCCTCCCCTCTTAAAATGGCCGGTGCCTATAGTGCATTCGGCAACAACGGAATCTACATTGAGCCGCATACGGTAAGAGAAATCGAGTACCAGGACGGAACGAAAGAAAATTTAAGACCAGAACCAAAAGTAGCGATGAGCGACTATACTGCCTTCATGGTCACAGATATGCTGAAGTCAGTAGTGAAATACGGTACAGGAAAATCTGCTGCTATACCTGGAGTCAATGTTGCAGGCAAAACTGGTACAACCAACTTTACCGAACAAGACAAGCAAAAATATAATATCCCTGCAGGATCTTCAAGGGATGCCTGGTTTGTCGGATATACTCCTAAATTAACAGCGGCAATTTGGACTGGATATGACGGAGATAAAAAACATCCGTATCTGACAAAGTCCGAACAAAAAATTGCCCGCAAAATGTTTAAAAGCATCATGACGGACTTATCTGACGGCGACAGCTCAGACTTCAAAAAGCCGAAGAGCGTTGTGGAAGCAAGCGTGCTGAAAGGTTCAAATCCGCCTGAATTGGCTCCTGCTTATGCACCTAAGGATCAAATTGCCAATGAATACTTTGTCAGAGGCACTGAGCCGACTAAAGAGGCTGAGAGCTACCAGCAGCCTGAACAGCCTGATACAAAACAGACTGCTGTAGAAAAGCCTGGAGGCTTATCTGTTAACTATGATGCTGCGGCAAATGCTGTTTCCCTTTCATGGAGCTATAATGAAGCGGCAAAACAAGGCGTAACCTTTGTTGTTTCGCAATCAACAGATAATGGACCATATCAAATAATCAGTACGACAAAAGAAACCTCTGCTGCAGTTTCAGGAGTAGCACCCGGCAGCACCTATAGATATCAGGTTATTGCAGTAAGCGATGCAAATAGCGCAGAGAAGAGCGATCCTGCTTCAGCAGCCATTAGTATTCCTGGCGGCGGTGAAGGTCAGCAGCCGGGAACCCCTGGACAAGGCGAGGGCGGTACTGGTGATCAAGGCGGAACCGGCGACACTGGTGACCAGGGCGGAAATGACGGCCAGGGCGGCACCGGCGGCGAAGACGGCCAAGGAGGCACTGGCGGCGGTACCGGTGACCAGGGCGGTACTGGCGGCGGTACCGGTGACCAAGGCGGTACAGGAGGTACTGGCGGCGGTACTGGCGGTACTGGTGACCAGGGCGGCACTGGCGGTACTGGTGGCGGCACTGGCGGTACAGGAGGCACTGGCGGTACAGGAGGTACTGGCGGTACAGGAGGTACTGACGGTGGTACTGGCGGCGGTACTGGTGACCAGGGCGGCACTGATGGCGGTACTACCCGCGGTCAGGGGGGTACAGGAGGCACTGGCGGTACCGGCGGCCAAACGAATCAGACACCCCCTCCAAAAAACCGATAATGCTGCTAATTGAAAAAGAACTCCGAATGATCAATTCGGAGTTCTTTTTTTTGCTGCTTCTTCTTTATATATTTTTTTTTCAAGCTCAGCAAATAATTCCTGCAGCTGAATAATGGAATGATAGCGTCCAGGTCTTTCCAGAAGAAATTGGAGACGTTCCCTGGCGTTCACAGGCTTAATCTTCAGTTCATTCAGCCATTCACAAGACGGGTGAAGAGATGTAACGGGCTGATGATTGCCCCAATTCAAAAACAGGATAAACAGCGCTGCCAGCATGATAAAATCTTTCTCATCTGCTTTGCTGCCTTCCTTTATACTATTTGCAATCCTCTCTGACGTGTTCTCTTTTAAATTCAGCAACAGTCGCAGAAAATACTCCCTGCTTTCAGTCCACGGCCGATCCGCATCTGTTTGTCCATGAAAAAAAAGAAGGTCATACCAAAAAGGCTGATGAGAGATCGTTTCTTCAGGTTCCGAATAATTGATCGCCACTATATAATGCTGTTTTTCCTGAAAAAAGGGCCTAAAACGAAAACGCTCCGGCAGCAATAGATCTTTATGGTTTTCCAACGGCGATTTTCCCTTCCTTCGTCCGTTTCTTTCCTTCTCTGCACAAATGAAGAAGCGGACACATCGTGCATTTCGGGGCCTGTGCTTTGCAGTGGTACCGTCCGAAAAAGATCAGCCTATGATGCGTATTCCCCCACTCTTCTTCAGGCACTTTCCGCATCAATGTTTTTTCCACTTCCAATACAGAGTCTTTCCAGCGGCAAAACCCAAGCCGCTTGGACACTCTTTCTACATGGGTATCGACTGCGATTGCAGGCACGCCATATGCAACAGATACAACAACATTCGCTGTTTTCCTTCCAACTCCAGGAAGCTTCGTCAGTTCATCTCTGTCTTCCGGTACTTTGCCGCCGTATTCTGTTAGGAGAAGCTCGCATAGGTTTCTGATATTCTTGGCTTTGTTTCGGTAGAGACCAATGGAACGAATATCGTTTTGCAGCTCTTCAAGCGGCACTGCAAGATAATCTTCCGGTTTTTTATATTTTTGAAATAAGTCTTTTGTTACCCTGTTAACGAGCGCATCTGTGCATTGTGCTGAAAGCGAAACTGCAATAACCAGTTCAAAGGGGTTTTTATGAACAAGCTCGCAATGCGCATCAGGAAACATTTCAGCCATTGCTGCAAGACATTCTTTAATTTGACTGTTAGTCAGCATGACTTTCCCCCCTTTTCTTTAAATAGGCTCTTTTCGAGAAAGATGCCGCGAAGTCATAGAATGATGAAGCGTGTTTAAAGGCTGACGCAAAAGCCGCCTTTAAACAGCTGATGCTTACGGGATCTATTTTTCAAGCCAGTTGTAGAAAGGAATTTTTCTTTGATAGCTTTCTGTCTGCTCTTTTTCAGCCGGCTTTGTTCTGTTTTGGTTTTGCCGGAAACGCTTGGAATAGTTCATTGCCTGTTCCAATGTTCTAATCCCGTTCTTCTTCCACTCAAATAAAATCCGGTCAATATAGCGGAAGTTTAATTTGCCTGATATGACTGCTTCCCGAAGGGCAGCTTTTACAATAGACGGATCGTGATGATCCTGATCCATCCATATGATCAGTGTTTCGCTTTCAAAAGGAGACAGCGGGCGGCCAAACTCCTGCTCGAAAACAGGATATAAATTTTCCTCCTCCTGTTTTTCTGTTTCTTTCCGTGAAGGGGAGGATAGAAAAGTGAAAAGCTTTTCCCATAATGGGATAAGCGAGTATTGTTCATAAAGAATTTCCTGCTCTTTATATTCTTTTATTTCCAGTATGCCTCTTTGGATCAGTCTTCTAAGCATCATGGAGCAGTCAGACGCACTGACAGACATTCTATCCGACAGCTCGTCAGGAGTCGGGAAGTGAATTCCCTGCTGCGAAAAAAATTGCACCTGAAGAATAAGAACCAGCTCTTCCTCGCTTAAGCCAAGATCGCGGTAATGCTTTAATATCGTTCCTGGAACCGACAGGCTGCCTTCTGACAGCATATCGACAAACAGCTTTTTGCTCATGTGCCACACCTCTTTTTCTAGTATATCATGATGTTATTTTTTTCTGGCTTCCTTTCAGGAAGAAAAAAGCTGCTGTCCCAGTATTCTGGGGCAGCAGCTGCTGTTTAATTTTTATGGATACAGCCTGTTTAAGAGACGCGGGAATGGAATGGTTTCCCTGACGTGCTCAACACCGCTGATCCAGGCAACGGTTCTTTCCAGTCCAAGTCCAAAGCCTGAGTGCGGCACTGAACCGTATTTTCTAAGGTCAAGATACCATTTGTATGCTTCCAGATCGAGTCCATGCTCTTCAATTCGCTTTTTAAGGAAGTCATAGTCGTGCGCTCTTTGAGAACCGCCGATAATCTCTCCATAGCCTTCAGGAGCAATCAGGTCAGCACACAAAACGACATCATCTCTTTCCGGGTCAGGCTGCATATAAAACGGCTTCAAAGAAGTAGGATAATGGGTGATAAAAACCGGTTTATCATAGCTTTCCGCAATCGCTGTTTCATGAGGCGCCCCGAAGTCATCTCCCCATTCGATATCATCATAGCCTTTTTCATGCAGCAGCTTGATGGCATCATCATAAGAAATTCTTGGGAAAGGAGCTTGTATTTTCTCAAGAACAGCTGTGTCACGGCCCAGCGTATTCAGTTCAAGCTTGCAGTTTTCAAGGACATTCTGAACAATGTACGAAACATATTGTTCCTGAACCACTAAATTGTCTTCAAACTCATAAAAAGCCATCTCAGGCTCAATCATCCAGAATTCAATTAAATGGCGTCTAGTTTTTGATTTTTCTGCTCTGAATGTCGGCCCAAACGAGAAAACTTTGCCCAAAGCGATGGCTGCCGCTTCCATATAAAGCTGACCGCTCTGAGAAAGATAAGCATCTTCTTCAAAATATTTCGTATGGAACAGTTCAGTTGTTCCTTCAGGTGCGCTTCCTGTCAGGATTGGCGGATCAACTTTAACGAACCCTTCCTTATTAAAAAACTCGTAAGTAGAACGGATGATTTCATTTCTAATTTTCATGACAGCATGCTGGCGTTTTGAACGAAGCCAGAGATGCCTGTGGTCCATTAGAAATTCTGTGCCGTGCTCCTTTGGGGTAATCGGGTAATCCGCTGCTTCGTGGATCACTTCTATGCCAGTCACACTTAATTCATAACCAAATGGAGAACGCTCGTCTTCTTTCACAATGCCTGTTACATAAAGAGATGTTTCCTGGGTGGCTGATTTAGCTGTTTGGAATGTTTCTTCATCTACTTCTGCTTTAACGGCAACTCCTTGAATAAATCCAGTTCCGTCTCTGAGCTGCATAAAGGCAATTTTACCGCTTGAACGCTTATTTGCAACCCATGCTCCAATGGTAACTTCCTGTCCTACATACTTTTCAACTTCTGAAATCGTTGTTTTCACTCAATAATTCCCTCCACAAACCAATACGGTTTGAATATGTATAACCCCTATTATACCTTTTGACCGAAAATGGTCAATTTGATTATTGGGTTCTATTCGCTTAAATTATCTTATTATGCTTTAAACCTGCAAATGAAATGCAGCAGAATGTCTGCTGCATTCCTTAATTTCTGCACTGCCTCAAATACTGAAGCAGACCAGCACAGCTTAAGAAAGGTCGTTATCCCTTCACTTGCACCGTATTTTCAGCCATAAACCGGCTGATTCGCTTCAAGGCTTCTTCCAGTGCATCCATTGATGTAGCATAAGACAATCTGACATTTTCAGGAGAACCGAAGCCAGATCCTGGAACAAGGGCGACTTTTTCCTTTTCCAGCAGCGCTTCAACCAATTCATCTACGTTTTGGAAGCCAGTCATTTCAGCTGCTTTTTGAGCATTAGGGAACAAATAAAAGGCCCCTTCAGGCTTGATGCAGCTGAATCCCGGAATATCGGCCAGCAGCTCATACGTTTTATTCAGTCTGCTTTCAAAGGCTTTTCTCATTTCTTCAACCTCATCCTGCGGGCCGCTGTATGCAGCAATCGCACCATACTGGGAAATGGAAGCAGGATTTGAAGTGCTGTGGCTTGCGAGGTCTGTCATTGCTTTAATAATTTTTTTATTTCCTGCGGCATATCCAATTCTCCAGCCTGTCATGGAGTGGGATTTTGAAACTCCATTGATGATAATCGTGTTTTCTTTCAGCTCATCAGAAAGCTGTGCGATGGAAATATGCTGGCTTCCTGCATATACCAGCTTTTCATAAATTTCATCTGATACAATCATCAAACCATGTTTCAGACAGATTTCACCAAGCTTTTGAAGCTCTTCTTCCGTATAGATCATACCTGTAGGATTGCTTGGAGAGTTTAGGATAACAGCTTTCGTTTTATCTGTTATAGCTGTTTCAAGCTGCTCCGGCTTTAGCTTAAACTGATTTTCTTCTTTGCCCTCAGCGTAAACCGGCACCCCCCCGGCAAGCTTTACCTGCTCAGGATAGCTGACCCAGTAAGGTGTTGGAATAATCACTTCATCGCCTTCATCAAGGATAACCTGAAACAATGTATAAAGAGCATGTTTTGCTCCAGTGCAGACAATGATTTCGGAGCCTTCATAATGGAGTCCCTGGTCTTTTTTAAATTTAGCGGAAATTTCATCCTTCAGCGCTTTTAGCCCGCCTGAAGGGGTATATTTCGTATTTCCGTCATTCATTGCTTTGACAGCCGCATCGATAATATGCTGAGGTGTATTAAAGTCAGGTTCGCCTGCTCCAAGCCCGATCACATCATGGCCTGCCATCTTTAATTCCTTTGCTTTAGCCGTAATCGCCAAAGTTGCTGATGGTGTTAATGAAGCTGCTCTTTTTGCCAGTTGCATAAGTTTTTCCCCCTATTTTATCGCGATTTGCTTAATAATCGTTCCTTTAACAAAGTCAACATATTCATATGTATAACGGTTGTACTTGTCAACGTATTTGATTTCCCAGCATGGTATGTTCTCAGCTTCAGCAAGCCCGGCGGAAATAATTTCTTTAGGATTGCTTTCTTTTTTTGTTATGGAAACAGCTGCATCTTTCGTAATACCATCTGAAAGCTTGCGGACAAGAACAGGATCTTTCCCATTTGCAGGCACCCAGACTGCCACTGGACTGTTGTTCCTGTCTTTGCCTGTCACAACAAAGGTTTGGGTTTGGCCGCTGAATGTTTCAACAGCTTGTACGGAATTTAAATTCGCTTTTTCCTTCGCTATAGCTGCTGCTTTATCATGCCAGGCGTTTTTTTGGCTCATTGCCGATTGGTACACATTGGTAAGATAAATTGCAGCAAGTGCAAGAACGATTAGTAAGGACAGTGTAATTCCTGTGATTTTTCCCATATGCTCCACTAAGTCCTATAAATGGTGAATACCGCTTTTTCCTTATCTTCTTCATCAAGGGCAAGACCAAACATCAGATTTTCGCGTTTCAGTGTCCTGTTCAGTGAGTCCACCACTTTATAAAGGTCATCTGAAAAAGATATTTTTACTGTTGAAAGAATTTCAATTTTACTTTCCATACAGATTCCTCCTGTTCTCGGTAATATTGTAACTTATATGTCTTTTCCCGTCCGGGAATAGTAGAAGTACAGCAGCATGTTTTTGCAAAGTTATGTTCCCATTATAACAGCTGCAAAGAACATTAGCGCAAAATAATTTACTCCTGCCCACCCCATTCGCCTGTGATTGTCACAGGCTCTTTTTACATACTGGAGCATTACTCATCGAGTTATTATTCCACTGAAATGCCTTTATCCCTAAACCATTTTTCGGAATGCTCAGCTAGCTCTGCCAGGGGTTTCTGGACAATTTGCAGCTCTGGAATGGACTGAAGAAAATATACGCCGTATTTTGTTTCAGTCAGTCTTTTATCAAAAACGTACACAAGCCCTCTATCGTTTTCAGATCTGATCAGCCTTCCGAAGCCCTGTCTGAAGCGAATGACTGCTTCCGGAAGTGAATACTCATAAAAGGCATTCTTCCCTTCTCTTACAAGCTTTTCGCATTTAGCCGAAACTATCGGGTCATCCGGCGGAGAAAAGGGAAGTCTGACAATGACCAATGAAGTTAATTCATTTCCTGGAAAGTCGATGCCTTCCCAAAAACTGCTTGTTCCAAGCAAAATCGCTTTTTCGAACTGGCGGAATGATTTTGCAATCTTCGTCCTGCTTCCGCTGCCTGTTCCCTGTCCCATAATAATATAATCCTCAAGACCTTCTATTTCCTTAAGCTCATGGTAGGTTTTCCTGAGCAAATCGTATGAGGTGAACAGGACAAGCATTTTTCCAGGCGTATTTTTAACAAGAAGGGCTATTGCTTTTGCAGAAGCCGCTGCATACTCTTCGGATCCGGTTTCCTGGATGGAAGGAAGATCTGCCGGGACTAAAAGTGCTGTCTGGCTTTTGTAATCATATGGGGACGGAATCAAAAGTTCAGACGGATAAAAGTCTTTTAAACCAAGCCTGCCTATGATGAATTTGAATGAGCCTTCAACAGACATTGTTGCTGACGTTAAAATGACGCTGTTTTTTCCGTGAAAAAACTGATCAGCGAGAAGCTCTGATACAGAAAGAGGCTCTGAATAAACAGAGACCGCATTTTTTGCCCCTTTTGCTTCAATCTCAATCCAGCGCACATGCTCTTCGCTTTTCATAAAAAACAGCTCTGCCAAATCTTCATAAACTCCGTTTAGAAACGAAATTTTATCAAAGTATTCTTCAAGGATGACATTCTCCGGTTCCTGAACCCCGATCAGCTCCCGCTGTTTTTCCATGATTTGCACAAGGTCATAGAGGTAAAATTTAAGCCTGTCGGCAAGCTCCAGAACGCTGTGCCAGAAGGAATTATTTTCATTATCAAACTTATAGACCACTTTGTTAAAGCCTTTATTTCTAGCTTTCTTTTGCACATAGCTGTGCAGCGATTGGAAAAAGTCATTCGCCTCTTCTGAAAAGTCCTTCAGCATGACGTCTAATTCAAGCATGCTGTCATAGCTTTCAGGCGCATATTTCTCCATCCAGTCAGCTGCCTGCGCCATCAATCCTCCGGAATACAAATGGCCGATTCTGTCCAGAGCCGTGTGGACGGCTAAATAGTCAAGCTTTCGGCCAAGCTGTGCGCCTGCTGCTTTTTCGAGGTGATGAGCCTCATCAATAATGGCATTCTGATAGGACGGCAGCAGTTTTTTTTCAGCTTTAGCATCAGCTAAAAGAAGAGAATGGTTGGTGATTATAAGGTCTGCCTCTTCTGCCTTTTGCTTCGCTCGCTGGTAAAAGCATCTGGAAAGCCAGGGATTATTCCGGGATGAATTTTTTGTGCACTGTATCCTGTTCCACAAAGCAGCTCCGCCTGAAGGAAGGTTAATTTCATCTCTGTCTCCGCTTTCTGTTTCAGTTAGCCAGACCAGAATCTGCGACTTGGCAAGGATGCTGTCATAGTTATCGTCCTTGTCGGCAAGCACCCGTTCAAACTTCTGAAGACTTAAATAATGCCCCTGCCCTTTCAAAAGCGCTGCTTTGAAGAAAGGGTACCTGCTTTGTAAAGCAGGGATATCCCTTGTAAGAAGCTGCTGCTGCAATGATGTTGTGTGAGTGCTGATGATCACTTTTGCCTTTCGCTTTAGGGAAAAGATTAGAGAAGGCAGCAGGTAGCCCATTGTCTTTCCTGTACCTGTGCCCGCTTCAAGCAGCAGATGCTCATGGCTTTCAAGAGCCTGAAGAATTGAATTCATCATTAGACTTTGGCCTTCTCGTTCTCTATACCCGTGTGGAAGTTCCAGTTTTTCCGGCACATCAAATAACGGATCTCTATCAGCCGGCTTTTCGGCAGGTCTTTTGACGGCAAGGCTTCTGTAAAGCTCTATGTCTACACGGTTTTCTGCTGTTAATCCCTTGAGCTTTTCCTGAATCATACCTGCAAATAATTCTTCCGCATCGCTTATGTATGAGGAAGAAAGTTTTAAAAGGCTTTTCAAGGTAAGTGCGGGAAGCGATGAAAACACCTCAAAAATTTTCTGAAGAAGGATGGCGGTAACATATGCATCGCTGTCTGCCCTGTGGGGCTGCAGATGTTCAATTCCAAGGCCATTGCATAGTTCGCTTAATTTATAGCTTTCCGCGGCCGGAAAAGCGATTCTTGAAAGTTCAACCGTGTCGATCAGACCGCCAGTAAACTTGCCGAACCCGCTTCGTTCCAGCTCAGCTTGGACGAAAGAAAGGTCAAAGCTGACATTATGAGCAGTAAAATAAGCCCCTTCCAGCAGCTCTGCAATTTTAGGAGCAATTTCGCTGAACAAGGGGGCATGCTTGACCATTTCATCTGTAATCCCTGTAAGCTGTTCAATAAAAAGAGGAATCGGCTTTTCAGGATTCACAAAGCTTGCAAACTGTTCTGTAATTTCGCCGTTTTCAAGCACTGCAGCGGCAAACTGTATAATTCGGTCACCTTTTTTCGGCGAGTTACCGGTTGTTTCTACATCAAGTACGACATATCGTCTTGATTTCATATGCAGCACCTCTGATTTTCGCTGCTCAGTTCATAAAGCAGCTGCACTACTTAGCATAAATTTTTTTCATGCAAATATGTATCTCCTGTGCGCTGGCTTAATAGTCCAGCGCACGGGATAGAAAGAAAAGTCTGGCTGAAGGCATTTACCAATGCCTGATGGCCAGACTTCAACATGACCCAAATGAACATTTTTGCCGAAAGCAAAAAGCATTGATCGGCAGATTGCATTTTGGTGCTGGCGTTCACTTCTAAACCCCAATCACCAGGAAGGAAGCAATGCCTTTTTAAAGGATAACATACATTTGAATGCATCCGCCAATCATTACAGTACAGTTGAAGCGGGTTCACTTTCAATCATTTGAACAATCTCATTTTTTTCATTTAAAATAGCCACTTTTGGTTCATGGTCTTTTACCTTTTCTTCTGCGACCATGACATAGGAAACGATGATTACCACGTCCCCTTCCTGTACAAGTCTTGCCGCAGCTCCGTTCAGGCAAACCACCCCGGTCCCTCTTGGCCCTGGAATAATATATGTTTCAAGACGGGCTCCATTATTATTGTTTACAATTTGGACCTTTTCGTTCGGCGCCATGCCGACTGCGTCAATCAAATCTTCATCTATTGTAATGCTGCCGACGTAATTCAGGTTTGCTTCTGTTACACGGGCACGGTGCAGCTTTGCATTCATCATTGTACGAAACATTATGCTCTCTCCTAAAGTTTCAATTTTAGCGTAATATTATCAATCAGGCGGGCTTTTGAAAATTTAATCGCTGCGGCCAAAATGATTTCTTTAGATTCCTCTGCTGGAGGCGCAAGTTCTGGATAGCTCAGCACTTCCGCGTAATCAATTTCAGCTGTTGTATGAGTGTTCAAATAATCTTTGATTTGGTTTTCGAGTTTTGCCGCATCCCATTCACCGGCTTCTGCCATTTCCGCTGCCTTCTGCAGCGCTTTTTGAAGATGCGGAGCCTCGGCTCTCTCCTGTTCGGTCAAATAGACATTTCTGGAGCTCTTCGCAAGACCATCAGATTCTCTTACTGTTTCAACAGGAACAATTTCCAGCGGGAAATAAAACTCATCCACAAGCCCTTTAACGACCGCTACCTGCTGAGCATCCTTCATCCCAAAATAAGCTCTGTCAGGCTGAGTAAGATGAAACAGCTTCGTTAAGACTGCCGCCACGCCGTCAAAATGGCCCGGTCTTGATTTGCCGCAAAGCACATCCACTCTATTTGTGACAGTGATGGCTGCAGCAGGCTTGCCTTTATACATTTCTCCTGCGTCAGGTGCAAATACAAGATCAGCCCCTGCATCCTCAGAAACGGCAAGGTCCCTTTCCATACTTCTTGGATAGGCCTCAAAATCTTCATTCGGACCGAATTGGAGCGGATTGACAAATATGCTGACAACAACAGCATCATTTTCGCTTTTTGCCTTTTTTATCAGTGATAAATGGCCTTCATGCAGGAATCCCATAGTCGGAACAAAGCCTATGCTTTTGCCTTCTTCCTTCCATTTGCGGATAGCTGCTGTCAGCTCTGCTATTTTTTCTGCTTTTATCATTATGCCTTTCCCCCGTACAACCCTGTTAATTCCTCATCTTTCATGCGGAAGCTGTGCTTTGATGAAGGGAATTCCCTTTTCCGCACATCATGTGCATAAGATGCGATGGCTGCCTCTGCGCTTGCTCCAATGCTGCCGTACATCTCTGCAAATTTCGGAACCCGGTCAACACCGTATCCGGTTAAATCATGGTAAACAAGCACCTGTCCATCTGTTTCTGATCCTGCACCGATCCCGATGACAGGAATAGCCAGGGAGCTTGAAATATATTTTCCAACTTCTGCAGGCACACATTCCAGAACAAGAGCAATGGCTCCCGCGCTCTCGCAGGAAAGTGCGTCCTCGAGAAGACGTTTGGCGCTTTCAGCGTCCTTTCCCTGTACCTTATATCCGCCAAGCACCCCGACTGACTGAGGGGTAAGGCCTAAATGGGCAACAACAGGAATGCCTGCACCTGTCAAAGCTGCTATTTTATCAGCTACAGGTCCGGCACCTTCAATTTTCAGAGCATGTGCACCGCTTTCCTGAAAAAGACGGGCTGCATTCCGCAATGTTTCATCCTCTGAGTAATGGTATGTCATAAATGGCATGTCTGCCACCGTGTACGTTTCAGGAGCGCCTCTCCGTACCGCTTTTGTATGATGAATCATATCGTCGAGTGTAACAGGTACAGTTGAATCGTAGCCAAGCACAACCATACCGAGCGAATCTCCGACCAGGATCATGTCGACTCCTGCTTTTTCTGCAGATTTAGCAGACGGAAAGTCATAGGCTGTGACCATCACGATCGGACTTTGCTCATCCTTCATTTTTTTAAAATCATGTCTGGATTTCATTCATTTTCCCTCCTTTTTTTAAAAGAGGCGATGAATACCGGGAATAAAAAACCCTTCTTCACAGGGAAGAAGGGAGATTATCTTCATAGCTTGAATACGGTGATCATCCCTCTGTCCCAGTCCTATGGATCAAGGCAGAATATCTCATATGAAAATGCGGTTTGATAAAACGGTGCAGTTCCGCTAAAGATACTGCCCATATGTTTAAAGCGCTGTTTTCACTGTGTATTATACACTATGGCCATCTATACAGCCAGATTTTTATTTGCTGAAACCGCCTGCTGCCTAGCCTTCAAGCTCGATATCAGCCGAGTAAATTCTTTCTGTTTCTCCATTATCCTTTTGAAGGAGAAGAACTCCTTCGTCATCGATGCCGATGGCCCTTCCAGAAACGGCCCCCTGCAGAGTGCGGGCTGTAATTCGCCGATTCAGACTGATCGCATACGATTCCCATAAAAGTTTGACCGGCTTAAATCCATGCGTCAAATACTGATCATACAGGGTTTCCAGCTTCAGAAGGATTTCCTGAATGATTTGAGCCCTGTTGAATTTTTGTCCGCTTTCCATTCTTAACGATGTGGCGATTCCATGCAGCTCCTCTGGAAAGTCATTTTTTTCATGATTAATGTTTAATCCAGTTCCAATAATGACGGAATGAACCCGGTCTGCTTCAGCCTGGAGCTCTGTTAAAATTCCAACCGCTTTTCTCCCGTTGATTAAAATATCATTCGGCCATTTGATATCGGGTGAGAGCCCCGTGGATTCTTCTATGGCCTGTACGATGGCCACAGCAGCAAGAAGGGTAAGCTGAGGGGTTTTATTCAGTGGAATTTCCGGTCTCAGGATTGTGCTCATCCAAATCCCTTTTCCTTTAGGGGAATGCCATGACCTGGACAGTCTGCCCCTTCCTTCTGTCTGCTGGTCAGCTACTGCAATCGTTCCTTCTTCTGCTCCGGAGCCAGCAAGGGCATGAGCTGTTTTTTGTGTAGAACCCACGCTTTCTTCAAAATGAATATGCCTGCCAAGCCGTTTTGTTTTCAGTCCAAGCCGGATTTCATTTCCTGAAATTTTGTCAGGAACCTTAACAATCTTATACCCCAGCTTTCGGACAGCTTCCAGTTCATATCCTTCTTTCCTAAGGTCTTCAATATGCTTCCATACAGCTGTTCTTGAACAGCCAAGCACTTCACTCATTTTTTGTCCCGATACATAGCTGCCCTCTGCTTCTGAAAAAGCCTGAAGCAGCATTTGCCTTACTTTTGACTGCTGCAACGGAAAACCCACTCCTTTATTTCTGTCTTTGAATTGCCGATTTTATGGGAGAGAACAGCCTGCTCGGCATCCTCAAGCATTTCTGATATCCATGGTCCAGGTTTTTTGCCTGTCCAATTCAGCAAATCTTCTCCTGTTACCGCAAGCTCGCTTCGGTTTTTGATCGGCAGTGAGCGGAATGCTTCCTCCACCTTCAGAGCTCTGTTTCTGCTGGTTTCACCCTCAAGCGCAAGACAGCAGGCTTCTGCTTCTATTGCCGCTTCACTTCCCGCCTGATAAAGCAGCCAGCTTGTCCAGCCTTCCTGCCTTCGCTTTTCCAGAATCGAAACACCATGCTGAAGATGCTTAATCCGCTTCATCGGCATTTTCCAGCTTTTTAAAAACCCTGCTGGATCGCTGAAGTGCAGCTCATAGAGCAGCAGCATCCACATTTCATTCAGGGAAGAAAGAGCCCCTTTCTCATGCCGGGCAAACCTCAGGAGTGCCTCTTTCTGTCCGCTTAAAAAGGGAAGATGCTCTTCTATTCCTGTTTCCAATAGAAGGAGAATGGCCTCACCCCTGTTTTCCCCTAAAAGCAGCTTGTCAAATTCAGCAAGCTTTCTTTCAATTGAAATCTTCTGAAGGAGCGCATTTTTTTCTGTAATGGCATTTTTCGTTTCATTTGAAAGCCTGAAACCAAGCTGGCTTACAAAACGGACAGCCCTCATCATCCGCAGCCCATCCTCAGAGAACCGTTCTGCAGGATCCCCTACAGTCCGGATGATCCCTTTTTTCAGATCTTCACGGCCGCCATAGAAATCAATGAGCTTTCCATCCACATCCATTGCCATTGCATTAACAGTAAAATCCCTTCTTTTCAAATCCTCGGTGATATCCTGAACAAACGAAACTTTATCTGGCCTTCTGGCATCCTTATACCCTTCCTCAGTCCGAAAGGTTGTCACTTCGTACGGCGTTCCATTATGTATAACAATTACGGTCCCGTGCGCTGCTCCAACGTCAACCGTTTTCGGGAAAATCCGCTGCACCTCATCAGGTGCTGCCGAAGTGGCAATATCCACATCGCCGATTTCCCTTTCCAGAAGGGAGTCCCTGACTGAACCGCCGACAAAATAGGCCTGATATCCTTCTTTCGTTAGTTTGTGCAAGATTTGGAGGGCATTTAGAAAGACAGATTTCACTCTTCACATCTCCTGTAGTTGAAGTAATTCTGCATAGATCTTTTCATACTGTTCCACGATGCTCCCTGAATGAAAGCAATCATTGATTCTCTTAAGACCTGCTTCCACAAAGCGCTGGTGCATGTCTTCATCTGTCAGCAATGCTATGGATTGGCGCGCCGCTCCATCCACATCGCCTACGTCGCATAAAAAGCCGGTTTCTCCGTCTAGGATCACTTCCGGAATGCCACCGATTCTGGTCCCTATGGAAGGGACTCCGCAGGCGCTTGCTTCAAGAAGCACGAGTCCGAAGCTTTCTTTCTCAGACAGCAGCAGCTGCAGATCGCTGATGGAATAAAGTTCCTCCATGTTTTCCTGTTTTCCGAGAAGAAGAACATGATCTTTCAGCCCCAGTTCATTGATTAACCCGCATACCTTTGTCATCTCGGGCCCGTCTCCGACTAGCAGCAGCTTTGCCGGCATGCTGCTCAGCACCTTTTGAAAGACTTTTACAATATCAGGCACCCGTTTTACTTTTCGGAAATTTGAAACGTGAATCAGAACTTTTTCTCCCTTTTCTATTCCATAGGCATCTTTTAAATGCTCGGCATCTTTTTTACGGTATACTTCCTGATCGATAAAATTATATACTGTGTCAATTTTTTTATCAGGCTTCAGCAAATCATAGGTTTGCTGCACAAGCGAGTGCGAGACTGCTGTAACTCTGTCGGATGCTTCAATGCCGAACTTGATCAGGCCTGAAAGGGAGGGATCGTTTGCAAGCACTGTAATATCTGTCCCGTGCAGGGTTGTGACCACTTTTAAATGATCCCCGGTCATCTGTTTTGCAAGGTAGCCGCAGATGGCATGAGGGATCGCATAATGGACGTGCAGCAGGTCCAGCTTCTCGCGCTTCGCTATTTCGGCCATTTTGCTGGCCAGCGCCAGATCGTAAGGCGGGTATTTGAATACAGAATATTGATTCACCTCTACTTCGTGAAAGTAGATGTTTCCATATACTTTATTAAGCCTGAACGGCAGGCTTGAGGTTATAAAGTGAATTTCATGGCCTTTTTCAGCCAAAAGCTTGCCAAGCTCTGTTGCGACAATGCCGGATCCTCCTACAGAAGGATAGCATGTGATGCCGATTTTTAATTTTTTCATGTTATCACCCGGTCCATTTCATAATGGAACAGTTCAACTGTTCCTAACTTGCCTATTTTATGTAGTAAAACAGCAGAACTAATTCTTTTCTAAGCTCTGTCTTTTATTCTATTTAAAGAAACGTCAGCTTTCCTTATGAACGAGCGACCGCCATTTTAAGTCACCTCTGTCAAGGCCCATGATAATGATTTCAGCTGTTCCCATATTGGTTGCAAGCGGGACGGCATATACATCGCAAAGTCTGATCAGAGCAGAGACATCAGGTTCATGGGGCTGTGCTGTAAGAGGATCTCTGAAAAAAAGAACCACATCCATCAGATTCTGGGCAATCAATGCGCCAATCTGCTGATCTCCGCCAAGCGGGCCTGATTGGAAGCGGTGAATGGCTAAACCTGTTGCCTCCTGAATCCTTAAACCTGTTGTTCCAGTGGCGAACAGTTCATGATTCTTTAAAATCTCTTTGTAAGCTATGGAGAATTGAACCATATCATTCTTCTTTTTATCATGGGCGATCAATGCGATTTTCATAACACCGCTCCTTTATTCAATGATATTTTCAAGGCCGTACACAAGGTCATTCAAGTTCATTACTGCTTCAACTGAAAGTTTTACACCTGACATGAAGGAAGCTCTGTTATACGAATCATGCCTGATTTTCAGCGTTTGCCCATCGCCTCCAAAAAGGACTTCCTGATGGGCGATTAGGCCGGGAAGCCTAACGCTGTGTATTCTGATTCCGTGATAGGAAGCTCCTCTTGCGCCTTCCATCGTTTCCTTTTCATCCGGATGTCCCTGCCTTTTTTCCCCCCTGACTGCGTGAATCATTTCCGCCGTCTTTATGCCTGTTCCAGACGGTGCGTCAAGCTTTTGATCATGGTGCTGTTCAATAATTTCGACGTCAGATAAATATTTGGCAGCCATTTGGGAAAACTTCATCATTAAAATAGCGCCGATTGCAAAATTCGGTGCGATGATCGCGCCGATTTGCTGTCTTTTCGCCATTTCTTCAATCATTTCCAGATCTTCTGCTGAAAAACCGGTAGTGCCGACCACTGGCCTTACTCCGTATTCCAAGGCTGTAATGGTATGTTTTCTGCCAATCTCAGGCGTTGTCAGGTCGATCAGGACATCAGGATTTGTTTCAAAAAGACAATCTTTCAGTTCACCGTAAACTTTTGCTTCGCTTGTAAAACCGGCCAGCTCATTGAGCCGCTTTCCGTCATGCTTGTAATCTACTGCGCCTGCAAGCTCAAAGTGTTCGGTTTCTTCCACAAGCTTTACTGCTTCGCTCCCCATTCTCCCTCTGGGACCTGCAATGACAATTTTGATTTTTTCCATCAGGCATTCTCCTTTAGCTGTCTTTTTTTGTCCATCTGTCACGGTCTCTCGTCGAGAATTTTTCCATTACCGCATCATGCGCTTTTTCGAGGTCAATGTTTAATGAATTGGCAAGGCAGATCAGTACGAAAAGCATGTCTCCTGCTTCTTCTTCAATGGCCTTTTCTTTTTCTGTTTTCTTTTTGGGTTTTTCTCCATATGTATGATTGACTTCCCGCGCAAGCTCTCCCAGCTCTTCTGTTAATCTGGCCACCATTGCCAGCGGACTGAAATAGCCTTCTTTGAACTGTCCTATGTATTGATCAACTTCTTCTTGAAGCTGTTTCATTGTTTTATGTTTTTGATCCAACTTTCTCACCCCGGTTTCTGCGTTTGCTGATGGCTGAACGATTTCGAAAATGACATACTATGCTAATGTTAGCTAATTGACAGGCATTTGACAATGTTTTCGCAGAGCCTATGATGATTTGCCGAAAACCTTTTCTTCCACTATACTATTATCGCCTGCATTCGACATAAAGGAGCTGATGTGATTGACTCTATTTGGTTTAAAATTTAAAAACATTCTTTTCATTCTGCTCGGTTCAGCCATTTTTGCTTTCGGGCTGGTTCATTTCAATATGCAGAACAAGCTTGCTGAGGGCGGGTTTACTGGTATTACATTGCTTTTATACTTTGTATTTCATATCGATCCCTCCATATCAAACCTTGTGCTGAACATTCCGATCTTTTTTATCGGCTGGAGGATGCTTGGCAGAACCGCGTTTTTCTACACGCTCATCGGCACTGTCAGTCTGTCTGTATTTCTGGCAATTTTTCAAGCTCATCAAATCAGAATGCCTCTTGAGCATGACCTGTTCCTCGCCGCCCTGTTCGCAGGCGTTTTTATTGGTGTCGGCCTTGGTATTATTTTTAGATACGGCGGGACAACAGGCGGAGTTGATATTATCGCCCGCCTTGTGTTTAAATACGGCAGCTGGAGCATGGGGAGAACGATGTTTGTCTTTGATTTTTGCGTTATTATCCTCTCGCTGATTGTGTATTTGAATTATAAACAGGCGATGTATACCCTTGTAGCAGTTTTTGTTGCAGCAAGAGTGATAGACTTCATCCAGGAAGGAGCATATGCCGCTAAAGGTGCGACCATCATGTCCTCTCTGAATGACGAAATCGCGTCAAAAATTCTGAAGGAAATGGACAGGGGTGTCACGATCCTTAAAGGACAGGGCTCTTATTCCCGGAAGGATATTGATGTGCTCTACTGTGTGGTGGCAAAAAACGAACTTGTCCGCCTGAAGCAGGTGATCACTTCTGTAGATCCTCATGCCTTTGTGGCTGTCAGCGATGTGCATGATGTCATCGGTGAGGGCTTTACGCTTGATGCAGAGAAAAAACCGATAGAAAGATAAAAGGCTGATCCCAGCCATCTCAGGCCTGCACCTTCCATGCAGCTTGAGATTTCTGGATCAGCCTATTTTTCTGTCTGTTTTTTTTGCTGTTTTTGCTGCTGCTCGCCTTTGTATTTTTTGAAGCCTGCATAAGAAAGGGAAAGCAGAATGATGCTCCCAGTTGAAATCATCACCCATATGAGCGAAGGATCTGCTTCATCGTCCTTTGCTTTTTCGAACAGTTTTTGAATATCAGTCTGTGCAGCATCCAGCAGCTTTGTTTTGGCATTTTCTGATAAACCCGCAAACTGCCTGTCTGCAATGATCGCTATATCTGAATCCACTTTTTTGACTTTATCAGAACTGACATCAACCGAAACAGAGGGATAGATCATCTCGTATAAAGATAAAAACTTCTTCCACTCTTCTTGATAAGGCTTCCCTTTCTCGGCCACTTTTTTCGTTTCGGCAAATGCCGTCATAATTTCTTCTTCCATAGAACCCCAGAGAGGCTCATTTTTTGAGTGGAGTGCATCTGATAATAATCTGAACTGCGTTACCGCTTTAATTTTTTCTTCGGGCTCTTTTTTGCTTTGCAGTGCTTCTTCAGCATTTTGGTGCACGGCTGCAATTGCCCTCAGTTCATCGTAGCTGATGCCGGCTTCTTTCATATCCAGCTTTTTAAACTGCCTGCCGTAATAGGAAATGAGCTGCAAAGATTCAGCAAAATGGTGTTCTTTGGCTAAATGAAAAACATCATGGGAAATCGCGTTTAAAGAAGTCCAATTGACGGAGCCCTCTGCCTCCGCCCTATAGGGGATAAAAGTGAGGAAAATGGCTATCAAACCTACGGACATCAGCTTTTTCATTCTTGTCCCTCCTGAACCTGTTAATAAAACAGTATGTGAGAAAGGACAAGGTTAGACCAAAAAAAGCGCTTGTGCAGCAAATAAGCATCCCCAGCCATTTGATGCGGTTCTCGGCTATTTTGTATTTTCCGATCATACAAAAAAAGTCCGGAGAACCGGACTCTTTTAGGAAAGCTCAAGCTTGGCGCTGTTTCTGCGAACAACAAACCAATAGCCAAGAAAGATGGACAGTATGCTGAGCCAGAAGGTAAAATAGCCAATTTGAGGCATGTAGGACATTAAAGTGTAATATTTCGGCATCATGCCAAATACGTAGTCGATCACGTCATTGTGCACCGTCCAGACGGCAGTTATCATAAGATGCCTTAGCTTAAATCTGAAATACGGAGAATACAGGATTCCCTGAACGGCCATGCCAAAATGGGAAGCGATCAGCATATAGCCTTCCCAGGGAAGGCTACCTTCAAATAATAAAACAAGAAGGTTCATTACAACCGCCCAGATGCCATATTTAAATAGCGTCACAATGGCAAGCGCTTCAAGAAGCGGTGCATTTTTTTTGAATAAGAAAAATAAGAGAACTGCTGTAAAAAACAAGCTGGCAGTGGGACTGTCAGGGACAAAGGCAAGAAAAACCGGCGGGGTTTCCACAAGCTGCGGAATATACCAGTAATAGCCGTAGATTGTGCCAAGAAGATTAATCATAAATAGGGCTGCAATAACAGGCTTTTGTCCAAAGCCATACAAGATCGCGTTCATCCGTTTAACCAATCCATTTCTGTCTGAATACTTATTTCATTTAAAAATTGATGCACCTTTCCCAACAGCACCCGTACAACTTCCAAAAGCAAACAAAAAGGCTGACAGCTGCCAGCCAAGATTATTTGGAGCTTACTTTCGAAACAAATTCAGAAAGGGTTTTCAGCTCTTTGTCTGTTCCTTTGAATATACCGGCTGGCATCTTCTTGTACCCTTTTTTTGCGATTTCTGCGATTTCTTCAGGTTTTTTGCCATTGTCTATCAATGAAGGCGCGGCGGCTGTACCCTGCATGTTGTCGCCATGGCAGGAAACACAGGTTTGGGCTTTAAAGATTTTATAGCCTTCCGCATTTGTATCAATTTTTACTTCCGCTCTAATTTTACCTTGTTCAGCCGCTTTTTTCCAGTCATGGGTTGAAACAGATTCCCAAGTAAGATAAAACATAGCTGAAAAGGCAAGCAGCATCATTCCAACTGTGACTGGCCTCTTATACGGCCTGCGCTCTGGACCCCTGTCGAGAAATGGAGCAAGCATCAAGGCTCCGACTGCAACTCCAGGTATAACAATTGCTCCGAGGACGGTATAAGGTCCTGAGGCAAATGAATACTTCAAAAGCTGGTACAAAAACAGGAAATACCAGTCTGGAAGCGGTATGTAGCCGGTATCAGTCGGATCGGCAATCCTTTCCAGAGGTGATTTTTCCGCTATAGTCAAACATAGGAAGCCGACTAGGAAAACGGCTCCGACAAGCCATTCTTTCAGGAGAAAATTCGGCCAGAACGCTTCTGTTTTTCCTGGATATTCAGAATAATCTTTCGGAATATTCGGTTTTCTTATCGCCGGTACGCGCGAATCTCCAACAAACTTCATCCCTTTTCCGCGGTGCATGTATATTCCCTCCCTTTTTTATAGATCCTGTCAAGATACCGCCGGTTTACAGCGGTCCTGAAATACCCTGTTTCCGGATCATCAGGAAGTGAGCTCCCATCAGCCCGAATAGGGCAGCAGGCAGGAAGAAAACATGGATGGCAAAAAAGCGGGTGAGTGTCTGGGCACCGACAATATCATGATGTCCGGCCAGCAGGGTTTTCACCTGGGCGCCGATCAAAGGAGTCGCTTCTGCAATCTGCAGGCCAACTTTTGTAGCAAAAAGGGCTTTCATGTCCCATGGAAGCAGGTAGCCTGTAAAGCCGAGGCCAAGCATGACGAAAAAAATCAGAACACCGACAATCCAATTGAGCTCGCGCGGCTTTTTATACGCTCCCTGAAAAAAAACGCGCAGTGTATGAAGAAACATCATCACGATGACAAGGCTTGCTCCCCAGTGGTGCATTCCTCTGACGATTTGGCCGTAAGCCACTTCATTCTGCAAATAATAAACAGATTCCCAGGCGTTCTTAATGTCGGGGACATAATACATTGTTAAAAACATGCCGGATAAAACCTGGATTACTGTCACAAAGAAAGTCAATCCTCCAAAACAGTAGACAAAAGCGGAAAAGTGATGGGCCGGATTGACATGCTCCGGCACCTCATGGTCTGCAATATCCCGCCATAATGGAGTAACATCGAGCCTTTCATCAACCCAATCATACAGTTTAGACAGCATGGCTTTACGCTCCCCCTTTCGGCTTGGCTGCACCTAAATACAGATAGCCGTCTTTGATCTGGTGTTCATAGCGGTCAAGCGGCGCCTGAGGGGGTGTACCAGGGATGTTGGTTCCATCCTTTTCATACCTGCCTCCATGGCATGGACAGTAAAATTCGTTTGGCGTTTTCGGATCGCCCTTCCAGTTGACTGTGCACCCAAGATGCTTGCAGATCGGAGACAGGGCAACAATTTCGCCTTTTGGATCCTTGAAGACCCAGGCTGATTTGGATACTTCTGATTTGTACCAGGCATCCGTCTGTTTGATTTTGTAATCAAACCGCTGCGGTTCATTCGTTATTTCATCAGCCTTAACCACCTGAACAAACCCCTGAGCAGCCGCAGGCTCTAATACAGGATCCAATGCAAAGCGGATCAGCGGCATTGAGATTCCGGCAGCCATAAAACCGCCTACGCCCGTAAGCGTGTAGTTCAGAAATTGACGTCGTGAAACGTCGGGTTTTCTCTCGCTCATCAAAACCCCCCCTATGTCCGTCACATGAAATGCCAGAAAATACAAAAATATCTATAAACTAGGACATTTTAATGATATATCAATCTATTAACAAGGTCAATATCATCCTTTTTTAGAAAATACTAATAAATGCAAGGGCTTACATCATTGTCTCCATAATTGTAACAAAATGTTCATAATTTGATTTGTCTGTTCTTCCAATAATTTTTTCAAATAAGGTTCGTCCATGTCGTTCACAGGAAGCGGCGGCACCCAGACTAATCGGGTGTGATCAGGCAGCTGGCTGTTTTTCCAGCTTTCATCTCCTGTAATGCATAAAATATGGCGGAATTTCTCAGACAGCGCAGCTTTCCATGAGAGCAGCCTCTCAAAAGCTTCATCTTCCGCGGAGAGATATGTAAACGGCGGGGCAAGCAAGACTCTCCCTGCCAGATTTCTTTCCAGCTCGTCCGCTACAAGTGCAGAAAATTCAGTCTTTTCTGCTGCTCTTGCGGGCAATTCAGTGAAGTTCACCGGTACAAGCGGGAGAAGAATCGTATCAAAGTAGCTTTCCTCCTTCTGATAGATTTTTAAATCCTTTGATGTCCATTTCACCATTGGCACCTCTTTTTCTTTATTCTTTTATTCTACTTTATTGTACAGCAAAAGTAGAGCTTTTCCCTTTCCTGTTTTTCCTTCTGCACAATCTTTTTTCAGGTCTTTAGACGCTGTTTCTTTCAGGAATTTCATAAAAATTCTATTTCAAGCACCTAAAACAGCCGCGGCAGTGCTGGTGCCTCATGCCCGCTGCTCCAATGAAAAGGTGCATAAAACTCAACATTCTCGTATAACTTAGCCATTGCAAAAAAAGGCGCCGGGTAAACGGCCGCCTTTTCAAACAAGATTTTTCAGTTTTTCTGTCAGCTCCTGAAAAGCTGATTGATCATTCCGGTCAAGTGCTGCATCAATGGCGTTCAGCAATCTTTCCTTCTGAAACGTTTTGATGGAAGATTCCAGAACCTTTTCAGCTACTACCCGGTCCTTTTCATTCATTGTATAATGCTTAGGCATGAATGGATTAGACTCAAGCACCACCGCATACTCCGGCGACTGGTAGGACGAACGGAAATTCAGCTGAATAAAAAGCTCTTCCTCCCTGTTCAGGCGGATATCATGAAATGATTTTTCTGCATCTGTTGTCATTACATTTTCTTTATAAAACCGGAAAGGAACTTCTTCAACACAATGCGTTGACATGATGATGCCGCGGGGGCAGTATTGAGCCTGTTCCACAAAGTGAACCCGTTCCATTAACCCATCATGGCTCATCAGGTAATTGAGAATCCAGACACACTCTCTTCGTTTCAGCTGATAGTGATTTAAAAACCATCTGATAAAGTCTTTTTTCTCATTGACAGATACAGGGGCCGTCATCATCCATCCCTCCTCTGCTTTACCTTCATTCTTACTGATTCATTTCAACAAATCATATGGCAATTCCTGCCCGCTAGCTGAGAAAATCATCTTCCAATCTCATCAAATTGGCTTGGATTTCGACATTGGACGGATCCATTTCTAGTGCTTTGCGAAGAAGAGCGGCGGCCTGCTGCCTGTCTCCCTCTTCAACTAAAAACGCGGCGTACTCCACAAGAAAATCCTGTTCATCGCTAAAAAATCTATATGCTTTTTGATAATTGTCTGATGCCTTGCTGTAATCTTCTGTTTCATTATAGGCTTTTCCGAGGTGCCAAAAATAGTGGGGATCCTCTTCACCGAAGCGCATAACTTCCTCCATGAGCTCGATGACTTCTTCGTATTTCTCCGACTGCAGCAGAATACCGGCGAGCGCCAGTACAGCTTCTGCATGTCCTGGGTCAATCGCGATTCCTTCCCGCAGCAGTCTTTCCGCCTCTTCAGGCAGGTGATTTTTCAATGCCATTTTTCCGCCGAATAAATACAGATCTTTATTCAGTTCATCTACTTTCAGGCCTTCTCTTGCTGTTTCAAGGCTTTCTTTCAGCATTTCTTCCTGTTCATAGGCCTTGGCCAGCACCAAATAAAGGGAAGAATAGTCAGGATCATATTCCTTCAGTTTTGTCAGTTTATCAATGGCTGTTTCAGCATGGCCAGCCTGAAGTGCTGTGACGCCAAAGCTGAAGAGGGAATGCAGGCTCAATTCGTCCTCATTGACCTTTTCATAATAAGGCAGAGCATCTTCAAATCTCCCTGCACTGCTAAGTGCTTCAGCGAGTCTTTCTTCAATTTGCACACCAGCAGCTGTTTTCATGCTTTTGAGCGCTGTTTCATAAAATGTGATGGCCTTTAAATCCTTGCCGGACTGAAAATAAAATTCTCCGAGGGCAAAATCAATGATAGGTTCATCCGGTAAAAGGCGTTTTGCTTCTCTAAGCTTTTGCTCTGTGACCTCCTGAAGTCCCTGCATCTGGTAAAGATCTGCCTGGAGCAGAAGAGCCTGCGGATAGGCGTCATCTTCAAGGCTGATTTCTTCAAGAAGTTTGATTGCTTCATCTTCCATTTCAAGATCAATGTAAACATCAGCAAGCAAAAGAGTAATATCTGTTTCTTCCGGATAAAGGAGATGAAGATCTATTAAAATGGACAGGGAAAGTTCAGGATTGCCCCATTCATAATATTTTTCTGCCAGCAGAAATTTTTCTTCATCATGAAGGGTGCTTTCCATTTCCTTTAACAGGCCAAGTCCTTCTTCCACTTGTCCTTTTTCTACAAGTTCAATCGCTTTCTGCAATGAATTAGGCTGCATATTTGTTTCCTTTCCATTAAAAGCCTCTGCCTGATCGTTCATTAAAGGCAAATTTACTGATCGGAATGAGGCGTTCTTCCCCGAATCCAGGGGTATACATGATCTCTTTTCCTGCTTTTACAACGCGTCCCTTATGAACTGTTATAGCCGGAACAGTAATATCATAATCCAGAACAGAGCCGGTTTCAACCAAATCGCCTGTGACTCTAAGTTTGTAAAGATTGTAATCTGCATAGGCTCCCGTTCTGATTTCCCCCTTCTCGGGAGAAACCCTGGTCATTCTCACCTCATTTTTCCAGAGGGATTCGAAACTTCCGAATTAGATCACCGCCTTTATTCAGCTGCTGTCAAGGTTAAAAGATCCGCATTTGTCTTCCGGTTAAATCTTTAGACAAGTTATGGAGCCTTTTCTTTAAGACAGGCTATGAATAAAAAACGACAGATATTCCATCTAAAAAGGAAAAGCGAAAATCCTCAAAGGATTTTCGCCTGCTACTTGCTCAGCTGCTGCAGATGATGAAAAAAGTCAGGGTATGAGACATTGACAGCTTCGCTTTCCAAAAGCGTCAACCCTCCTTCTGTAATGCAAGAAGCCACAGCAAGCATCATCCCGATCCGGTGATCCCCATGGCTCTTGACGCTTGCCGGGCCAGAAAGCCTGCTTTTACCGCGTATAATCATCCCGTCATCAGCCGGTTCTATATCCGCTCCAAGTTTTTTTAATTCGTTTACAACCGTGTCAATACGGTTCGTTTCTTTCACTTTTAATTCTTCTGCGTTTCTGATCACTGTTGTTCCTTCAGCCTGAGTGGCCATAAGGGCAATGATTGGAATCTCGTCAATCAGTCTTGGGATCAAATCTCCCGAAATATCAATTCCCTTAAGCGAGGAGGTTTTAATGGTCAGATCAGCCATCGGCTCTGCTTGAAGAGAGGCTTCATCGTACCGTATCTCAAGGTCAGCACCCATTGCCTGCAGAACTTCAATCATTCCTGTCCTAGTCGGATTCATGCCGACATTTTTCAGCGTGATGATGCTGTCAGGCACAATTGCTCCTGCCGCCAAAAAGAATGCCGCCGATGAGATATCGCCTGGAACATGTATTTCAATGCCTGTTAAGGACTGACCTCCTTTAATGGAAACGGCAAGTCCGTCTTCTTCAAGATCAGCACCAAAGGCTTTCAGCATTCTCTCTGTGTGATCTCTTGATTTTTCAGGCTCTGTGACTGATGTTGTTTCTCCTTTAGCCAAAAGACCTGCCAGAAGAATCGAGGATTTCACCTGGGCACTTGACATAGGCGAGTGATAGCTGATGCCTTTTAAGTCTCCTCCGCGAAGGGAAAGCGGTGTAAATTGGCCATTCGCTCTTCCTTCGATCTTCGCCCCCATTTGCCTGAGAGGCTCTGTTACGCGGGCCATAGGCCTTTTTGCAATAGATTCGTCCCCTGTAAGCACTGTGTGAAATGGCAGTCCAGCCAGTATGCCCAGAATCAGCCTTGTTGTGGTTCCAGAGTTTCCGGTGTCCAGCACCTCTTCCGGCTCCTTTAGACCATCAATGCCTTTTCCTTGAACTGTTACCTGCTCATCGCCTACTTCAATTGCCACCCCCATTTTTCTGAAACAGCTGACAGTGCTTAAGCAGTCTGCACCCATTAAAAAATTTCTGATAACTGTTTCCCCGTTTGCCAAGCTTCCGAACATAACAGCTCGGTGTGAAATGGACTTGTCTCCAGGAACAGTTATTTCACCTTTTAAAGAATCTACTTTATTTAGCTTCATTGTATCTCCTCCTGAATCAGCCGAAGAATGTTTCATATTTCGTGTATTTTTCTATGCAGCTTTGCGCTTTTTCTCTGTCTCTCTCAGTCTGGAAGCTGATTCTGAGAACGCCATAAATTTCTTCTCTTGTCTCAATGATTCTGATATTCGTAATGCTGATCGCTTCTTTTGCGAGATAGCCGGTTATTTCGGATATAACTCCCGGATAATCAGGGATATCCACATAAAGGTCATGAAAAGAAGGAATAGCCCCTTCCTTTTTAACAGGCAGTTCATCTCTGAAAGCCTTGGCTTTTTCAAAGTAGGCATAGATCGCAGAATCATTTTCCTGCTCGACAAAGGAGCGGATTCTGTTCATTTCGTTTGTCCAGTCCTCAAAAAGCTTGATCATATATTCGCGGTTCTGCAGCAGAATATCCCGCCACATTGCCGGATTGCTCGAGGCAATCCTGGTAATATCCCTAAACCCGCCTGCAGCAAGAGGCTTTATGAGCGGAAAGTCGCTTTCATAGTATTCAGCCTGGTGTACAAGGCTTGCCGCCACAATATGAGGAAAGTGGCTGATCACACCGGTTATCCTGTCATGCTCTTCAGGCTTCATCTCAACAAATTGCGCTTTTGTGCCTTGAAGAAGCTGCTTCAATTCTTCTATTTGTTCTTTCAGGCTATCCCTTTCAGGGGTCAGGATATAATAGGCGTTCTCGAAAAGGTGCGATTTAGCTGCCGTCACACCTGATTTATGACTGCCTGCCATTGGATGCCCCCCGATAAAAATCATTCCGTCCGGCAGGGTTTCTCTTGCAAATTCTGTTATCTTTCTTTTCGTGCTTCCGACATCTGTAATGATGGCATTCTTTTTGAGATTCAGAAGAGAAAGATTTTCAATAAGCTTCAGTGACTGCTGGACAGGCGCTGCCAAAAAAATGACGTCTGCTGAAAGAGCGCCTTCTTCAAAGCTTCCTGCCTTGCTGTCGATCACGCCAAGTTTTTCAGCTGCGTCGAGCTGACTTTCCTGGATATCAAAGCCGATCACTTCAATTTCTTTATGTACTTTCTTAATGGCAAGGGCAATGGATCCGCCAATAAGCCCCAGCCCTGCTATAAAAACTTTTTTCATCATTTATTCACCCTGCTATTATAGTGTAAGCATCATCCTTCTGCATAAAAAAAGTGAAAGAGGTGAATCTATTTCACCCCATAAAGATAAAGTTTAAAGAATTTTTTTCAGCTCGGTGATGATGCCATTATTCTGCTCTTTGCTGCCGACAGTAATTCTGAGGCATGAAGGAAATCCAAGCGCTGCTCCTGAGCGGACAATATAGCCTTTTTCCAGCAGTTTTTGGAACAGTTCATTACCATCTCTGTTAAAATCGATCAGGATAAAGTTGCCTTGCGAAGGGAAAAACGATAAATTCATTTCTTCACAAAAACGGTAATATTGCGACAGCCCTTCAGTATTTTGCTCTCTGCAGCGGCGGATAAACTCCTGGTCTTCAAGTGCAGCAAGCGCCGCCGTCTGTGCGAGACGGCTCGTATTGAAAGGCTCTCTCGCAGGTTCCATTCCCTGAATGAGAGTCTCGGATCCGATGCCATAGCCGATTCGAAGCGCTGCAAGACCGTAGGCTTTTGAAAAAGTCCGCAAAATAACAAGATTTGGGTATTGATCAAGCAGTTTGACCGTCTCAGGGTAGTCGTCAGCTGTCACATACTCTCTGTATGCTTCATCTGAAACTACGAGAACATGCTCAGGCACTCTGTCCATAAAATGAATAAAAGACTCTTCATTAATATATCTTCCCGTCGGATTATCAGGGCTGCACAGCCATACTACTTTGGTCCGTGCGTCAATGCTTGACAGCATTTTTTCTAAATCATGTTCTCCGTTTATTACTGGAATCTCCCTTATTTCCGCTCCTTCAATAACAGCGTTGTGGCGGTATTGAGGGAATGTGGGCACAGCCATAATGGTATTAGAGTCCTGATCGAGGAAAGCCCTGCAAATGATCTGTACCACTTCATCTGAGCCGTTTCCAAAAATCAGCTGCTTTTCCTGTATGCCAAGCATGACAGAAAGTTTCTCTCTCAGAACTGCACTGTAGCCGTCAGGATACAGAACAAGCTGTTTTAGTTCTTCTTCAAGTGCCGGAACAACCTTTTCAGAACAGCCGTAAGGATTTTCATTCGACGCGAGCTTGACTACTTTGTCAAGGCCGTATTCTTTTTTAACTTCCTCAATCGGTTTGCCAGGCTGATAAGGTTTCAGACTGCGCAGCTGTGATTTGATTTCCATAACTTAAGTCCCCTTTTCATTTAGGCGGAAGTGACAAATGTTCTGGCGTATTCTCTCAGCTCTTTCACAGCGTCCTTTCGAAGCTCTTTATCCAGAAGCCTGTCTTCAAGAGCTTCTATTTTTCTGATCAAAGCGCTGCCGACTACCACACCGTCACATACCTCGTTCATTTTCTGTGCCTGCTCTCCTGAAGAAATGCCAAAGCCGACAGCAACCGGAATTGGAGCTATTGATTTGACTTCTTCAATGAAGGAATAGATGCTTTCATTAAATTCCTTCCGCTCCCCTGTAACCCCAAGCGAGGAAACACAATAAAGGAATCCTTCCGATCCAGCCGCAATTTTTTCTAGCCTCTGTGAAGAGGTCGGAGCAGCCATGGAAATGAAAGTAATGCCCGCATCTCTGCATTTCATCCTCAGGTCTCCGTTTTCTTCAAAAGGCAGGTCAGGAATAAGCAGGCCATTTACGTCATTTTTGCGCATTAAAGCGAAAAAGCGTTCTTCTCCCAATTGTAACACAGGATTAAAATACGTAAAGAGAATAATCGGGATTTTAAGGCCTTTCTCCCGCATTTCGGGGACAAGCTCCATCGCTTTGACTATGTTCATTCCCTGCTT
Source organism: Metabacillus kandeliae (assembly GCF_021166585.1). Taxonomy (GTDB): domain Bacteria; phylum Bacillota; class Bacilli; order Bacillales; family Bacillaceae; genus Metabacillus_B; species Metabacillus_B kandeliae. The sequence continues at coordinate 796,422 of NZ_JAJOZE010000001.1, read as the reverse complement.
AAGCGCCCGCTTGGAAGCACTTTGAATAACAGGTCCGTCAGCGAGCGGGTCTGAATATGGAATGCCGAGCTCAATGGCGGAAGCACCTGCCTCCTGAAGGGCAAATGCCAAATCAATCGTCGCTTCAGCACAAGGGTCTCCTGCTGTTATAAATGGAATAAACAGCTTTTTGCCCTGCTCAGTGATCTCCGTGTAATGATTGGTCATTGTCCTCTCCTCCTTTACTATTCTCCATCAATGTATGAACATCCTTGTCACCTCTTCCAGATAAACAGACGAGAATACTTTCTTCTTTGTTCATCTGTTTTGCTGCCTGGAATGCTTTTGCAAGCGCATGAGCAGACTCAATGGCGGCAAGCAGCCCCTCTTCCTTTGCGAGTGTTTTTAAAGCATCCAGTGCCTCGCTGTCTGTGCAGTGGACGTATTTTACCCGCTTTGATGCAGCCAAATAAGCATGCTCAGGTCCTACTCCAGGGTAATCAAGTCCTGCAGAGATGGAATACGGCTCTACAATCTGCCCGAATTCATCCTGTATTAAATAGGTCAGGGAGCCATGAATCACACCGTTTGTTCCTTTAGTGATCGTTGCCGCATGAAGCCCTGAATCTATCCCTTTTCCTGCTGCTTCAACACCGACAAGCTTCACATCTTCCTCTTCAAGGAAACCATGAAACATGCCGATCGCATTGGATCCTCCTCCAACACAGGCATAAACGTGATCAGGCAATTTTCCTTCCTTCTCCAAAAACTGCTTTTTCGATTCATTGCCGATTATTTTTTGAAATTCTCTTACAATTAAAGGATAGGGGTGCGGACCGACAACTGATCCAATCATGTAAAAATGATCCTCGCAATGCTGCACCCAATAGCGGATCGCTTCATTTGTCGCATCCTTCAGCGTGCCGTTCCCGCTTGAGACAGAAATGACTTCTGCTCCCAAAAGCTCCATCCGAAACACATTGAGAGCCTGGCGCCTTACATCTTCTTCACCCATGAACACCTTGCATTCCAGACCGAATTTCGCTGCAACGGTCGCTGCCGCCACACCGTGCTGGCCTGCACCGGTTTCAGCGATTATTTTCTTTTTCCCCATCCTGACAGCAAGCAGCGCCTGTCCGATCGCATTGTTAATTTTATGGGCACCAGTATGATTCAAATCTTCTCTTTTTACATAGAGTTTTGCTCCGCCAAGCCTTTTTGTCATATTACTAAGCTCAGTCAAAGCAGTCGGTCTGCCGGAATAGTTTTTTAACAGAGAATGATATTCTTCCAGAAAAACAGGATCATTTCTGTATTTTTCAAAAGCTGATTCAAGTTCTTCAAGCGGCTGCATAAGCGTCTCCGGAACAAATTTCCCGCCGTAATCTCCGAATCTTCCATTTTTATCAGGCAGTATTTTCATGCTTTCTCACCTTCTCTTCCAGCTGTTTTATTTTTTCGAGTGATTTCTTCCCATTCTCTTCAATTCCGCTTGCCAGGTCTATTCCTTCCGGCTTGTATTCCATGAGCCTTTCAATATTCAGATAGGATATGCCGCCTGCAATGAAACAAAGCTTACCGTATTTCTTTGCTTCCTGGACAATTGCCGGCACAAGGTTCCAGTCAAAGGTTTTTCCTGTCCCGCCGTAAGCGTCTTTCGTGCGGCTGTCAGCCACAAAGCCGTCACAGACGCTCTGATAGCGCGCCATTTCTTCCAGCACACTGCTTCCTCCTGAAACAGCTTTCCAAACGTCAATTCCAGCTGTTTTTTTTATCTGAGCGAGAAACGCCGGATCTTCATCCCCATGAAACTGAATGACAGAAAGAGGAAGAGTTTCCGCAATCGATAATATTTCCTCCTCACCAGGATTAACCGTTACAGCAGCAAGTTTTTTTCCGTTCAGCCCTGTTTCGCTGATCCACTCTGTCGCCTCTTTTGGGTCTATTCTCCGTTTGCTTTCGGCAAAAATCATTCCGATATAATCTGCCTGTGAAGCAGAAGCAGCCCTTAAGTCTTCAAGCGATGAAATGCCGCAGTATTTAATGAGAGGCCTGTTCATTGGCATTTTCTCCAAAAAGATTCAAAATCGCTTCTCTTTGATCACTTTGTCTCATCAGCGATTCTCCAACCAGAACAGCTTTTGCCCCATATTTCTCCACCTGCAGCAGGTCCTCATTCGTATGAATGCCGCTTTCGCTGACAATGATGGAGCCTTCAGGCATCAGATCTGCCGAATAGGAAAGCTGGGAAAGATCTGTCTTAAAGGTAGCCAGATTCCGGTTATTTACTCCGATGACAGCAGGAGTGAATACATTTAGAATTTTCTCAAGCACGTTAGCGGAATGAACTTCTACGAGTGCCTCCATTCCTTCTTCCTTTGCCTCAAGATAAAGCTCATGCAGCCTTTTTGCTTCCAGTGCCTCTCCGATGAGGAGAATAGCATCAGCCCCGATCCTCTTTGATTCTCTTACCTGGATGCTTGAAATAATAAAATCTTTTCGCATCACTGGAATTCTGGTATTTCTCTTCACTTCTGACAGAAAATCGCGCTTTCCCTGGAAAAACCTTTCGTCTGTTAAAACAGAAATGCAGTCAGCGCCTCCTGCTTCATATTGGGAAGCAATGGACACAGGGTGAAAATCTTCTTTGATCAGCCCTTTGGAAGGTGATGCTTTCTTTACTTCAGCAATGAGCCCAAGTCTCCTGTTCGGCCGCTTTAGGGCATTTTCAAATGATAGGACTGGAAGATCTGCATCCTCCGGCAAAACCAATTTTGCTACCTCTTCTTTCTTGTAATCCAGAATTTTATCAAGCATACTTTTCCTCCTTATTGCCGCTCATTTTTTCCAAATGCCTGAGAGCTGTGCCATTTTTCAGCGCCTGCAGGGCTTCATGCACTCCCTCGCGGATGCTTCCGGCCAGTCCTGCCGTATAAAGGCCGGCTCCTGCATTCAAGGCAATAATGGCGCTTGCACTTCCTCTTTCATCACCTGAAAAGGCACGGTGAATCAAGGCTGCACTTTCTGCCGGATTGGAAACTTTTATCTCTTTCAAGCTGCCTCTTTTCAGGCCCATTTCTTCCGGCGTTACCTCATAACAGAGGATTTCTCCGTTTTTGATTTCAAATACGTCGGTCGGAGCAGAAATGCTGCATTCATCCAAGCCGTCTCTTCCAGATGCCAGAAGGGCTCTCTTTGTACCCAGCTTCAGCATGGCTTCTGCCATCAATTTAGCATAATGAGGAGAGAAGACTCCGACCATCTGCTTTTTGGCTCCCGCTGGATTGGCCAAAGGACCAAGCAGGTTAAACACCGTCCTGAAACCAATGTCTTTCCTCGGCTCTACTGCATGCTTCATGGACGCATGGTAAAGCGGTGCGAAAAGAAACGCCATATTTTTCTCTTCAAGTGCATTGACTGCTTCTTCCGGCGAGCTTTGAGGTGTTACACCAAGTCTGTCCAGCACATCTGCACTGCCGCTTTTCGAAGAAAAAGCCCTGTTTCCATGCTTTGCTACTTTCGCTCCGAGAGAAGCCATTACAATGGCAGATGCAGTGGAAATATTAAAGGTGGAAGCGCCGTCTCCCCCTGTGCCGCAAGTATCGATCACATCTTCACGATAGTGAAAGGAAATCATTTTGCTTCTCATCGCCCTTGTAAAGCCAATAATTTCTTCAGCTGTTTCTCCCCTGAGCCTCATGATGGATAGAAGGCTTGCAATCTGGCTTGGCGTTGCTTCGCCATTCATCAGTCCCAGCATGATTTGGCACGCTTCATCTTCGCTGAATGTATGTCCTTCAATAGCCTGCTTGAGAATGGATTTCATGGGAGTCCTCCTCTCTGAAATAGGCTTCCGCCAGTTCAATGGCCTTCAGCAGTGCGCTCGCTTTATTCTGTGTTTCTTCATATTCAAGCTCTGGCACGGAATCTGCCACAATTCCCGCTCCAGCTTGAACGTAAGCTTTGCCGTCCTTAATTGCTGCAGTTCTGATGGTGATGCAGGAATCAATATTTCCGTCAAAGCCGATATAGGCTACACAGCCTGCATATTGCCCTCTCGGTTCATTTTCAAGCTCCTTCAGAATTTCCATAGCCCGGATTTTCGGTGCTCCTGATACAGTACCAGCCGGGAAAGCAGCCATCAGCGCTTCTGCTGGGTGTGTTCCCTTTTTCAGCCTGCCTGTTACCTTTGAGAGAAGATGCATCACATGTGAGAAAAAGACAGGTTCCATAAAATGATCTGTTTTAACAGAGTGATATTCAGCAGCCTTGCCGATGTCGTTTCTCGCGAGATCAACAAGCATTAAATGCTCTGCGCGTTCTTTTTCATCATGCAGGAGCTCACGGCAAAGGCGGTCATCTTCTTCTTTCGTCTCCCCTCTTTTTCTTGTTCCTGCTATCGGATGAATTTCAAGATGGCCGTCTGCTGCATGAATCAGCCTCTCAGGAGAACTGCCGACAAGTTCGCCATCGCCTGTTTTCAAATAAAACAAATAAGGCGAAGGATTCACATTCCTTAAAATCCGGTATAAATCAAAGCCGCTGATGCTGATTGGGACGCTGAATTTCTGAGACAGCACTCCCTGAAAAATATCTCCCGCATGAATGTATTCCTGAATTTTTTCAACGATCTTTGTAAATTCCTGTTTCGTGTAGTTAGAATCAACAGCACTGAAATCAGCCGCCGCCCTTTCAATCGGAGGAAGAAAAATGCTGTCTGCCTGGTTTTCATTTTTTAACTGCTGAAGATAGCCGTCCAATTTATTCTCTGCTTCGTCATACTTTTGCCGAAGAGCTTTCTCTTCTTTTGCTCCTTCCAGACTGATATAGGAGATAAAAGACAGTTCTTTTTCAATATGATCGTAGGCCGCAATGGTTTCGCAAATGACAAGCTCGCATTTCGAGCTATGAGCCTCTGATTCCCGGTGCAATGGAAGCTGCTCAAAAAGAGAAACGGCATCATAGGAAATGTATCCGACTGCTCCTCCTGTAAAAGGGAGCGGCAAATCCGGAACAGCTGCTTTCAGCCTCTCCTCTGAAAAGCGGAAAATATCCGGAAAACAATCTGTCCGGTGCAGCTCCTTCCCTTTACGGTCCTTCATTATAAAAGCGTCTTTTTCTTCCTTGATCGTGTAAATGGGATTCAGCCCGATAAATGAATACCGCGACCAGCTTGAGCTCTCATCATGGCTTTCGAGCAAATAAACAGCATCCTTTTTGAGTGCCTGAAAAAGCCTGATCGGTGTAAATGTATCGATTTTGTAGCATTTTGTAATGGGTATAGTTTGATAGGTTTTGGATTTTTCCAAAAATGATGCAAATGAAGAAGGCATAATAAGGTTCACTCCCGAAATGAAAATTTGGGAGAATGAAGAAAAGGAGGTTAAGTTTTCGGATGTGACCAAAACGGAAAGGGCAAAATCCGTTCTATTAAAAAACCCAAAAACAGGGAAGCTTCCATGAGCTTCTCTATTTTTGGGTAGTCAAAATCCGCGCATACAAGAAAGTATCCGCACCTCTGCTCTGCTCATTCTCTGCTACCCTGAACTCTCTCAACTCATCTAAACTGTACTGGACTTTCTTTTAACTTGTTATCCATGTTAGTACGGAGGATTTTTTTTGTCAACCGAAATCATCTACTTTTACATGAGGAATCTTTACCTGCAAGATCCGGTCTGAGCGATACAGCCCTGTTGTGATAAATGTGCCTGACTTCCTCCTGTTTTAAACGGGTTTCTGCCGTCACCATAATCCGAATACATTTTTCCAAACTGCCCGGCACATCAATTTCCTGCATGCACATGACGGGAACTTTGTCCCAGCCCTTCAGCCTCCGCATGGCTTTTGCAGGAAAAACAGATGTCAGGTCCTTTGTCATGGAAATATACACATTAACAACCTGCTCCGGCTCTATTTGATTTTTATCGGCTATTTCCCGGAAGAGAGCTTCTGCAGCATCAAGGATTTCCTCCTGAACATCTCTCTCAACGGTAGTAGCACCGCGAATTCCCCTATTCACAGCTGTCCCTCCAATCGCCATTCATTTAAGAGCTTCTCTAGTTCTCTTCTCTTAAAGGGATGCTTTACTGGTGAGCCTATGCCTGAAAGCAGAATCATATGAATAGAGCCTGATTCTGCCTTTTTATCCTTTTCCATGGCATCCAAGAGGTCCCCTGAAGCGAAGTTCTCAGGGATTGTGACAGGATATCCCATCCTTTTAAACCATGAAACAATCTTTTTTGCACCCAGCTGCTTTGCAAGTGTTCTTTCGCTCAGCCAAAGCGCAAAGGCCATGCCGCAAGCAACCGCATCTCCATGTGTATAAAAACCATAACCGGCAATTTTTTCAAGCGCATGCCCGAGAGTATGCCCGAAATTCAAAAAGCTCCGAATGCCTTGTTCTTTCTCATCCTCTGATACAATAGCTGCCTTGATGCTAATTCCTTTTTCAATCAGTTCTTCGAGCATATCCGGTGAAATCTCTTCCGGTGAGCTGACATTGTCCAGCAAGCTGTAAAGCATCTCTTCATCTTTAATAAGAGCGTGCTTGATGACTTCAGATAGGCCGGAACGCAGCTCTTTCTGCGGAAGCGTTTCTAAAAAGTCTGTGTCAAACAGCACTGCTTCAGGCTGATAAAAGGCACCAATCATATTTTTGCCCTCAGGATGATTAATAGCCGTTTTCCCTCCCACCGCACTGTCGTGGGCCAGCAGTGTCGTTGGAATTTGAATGAACGGAATCCCTCTCATATAGGTTGCAGCGCAAAAGCCTGCCAAGTCGCCGACGACTCCTCCCCCTGCTGCAAGGATCAAGGATTTTCTGTCCAGCTTTTCTTTCAAGGCATAGGATTGGACATTAAAAAACGATTCGAACGATTTTGCTTGCTCGCCGCTTTCAGCAGTATATTGACACCAGGGTGCCGCTGTGTCCAGAACGGCTTTTATTTTTTCCCCATGAAGCCTTTCAACCTCTGTATCTGTAACAAGCAGAATTTTAGAAGGAGAGAGTCCGGTCTCAGCCAGCACATCAGGAAGCTTTGCAAAAATCCCCGCACCAATGTGGACAGGGTATGAATGAGAAGCTGTTCTAACCTGAATGCTTCTCATCAGAACTCCCTCGCATGTTCTCTCATTTTACGGACATTTTCCTGAATCAGACCAATTCGATCTGCACCAAATTGTTCTGTTATGGCTTTAGCAGCTTCCCATGCAATAACAGCCTCAGCGACTACGCTTGCCGCAGGAACTGCACAGCTGTCAGATCGCTCAATGCTTGCCGAGAATGGCTCCTTCGTTTCCACATCTACGCTCATCAGCGGCTTATACAGTGTCGGAATCGGCTTCATAACACCTCTGACAACAATCGGCATGCCTGTAGTCATACCGCCTTCAAAGCCGCCGAGGCGGTTTGTTTTCCGGTAGTAGCCTTTTTCTTGATCCCATGCTATCTCATCATGAACCTGGCTGCCCGGCCTGCTGGCAGCTTCAAAGCCAATTCCGAACTCCACTCCTTTAAAGGCGTTGATGCTCAGCATCGCAGCAGCCATTTTGGCATCAAGCTTGCGGTCATAATGTACATAACTGCCAACCCCAGGAGGCATTCCTTCGACAATCACTTCAACAATTCCGCCGATTGAATCTCCCTGCTCTTTGGCATCATCAATCGCCTTCATCATTTTCACTGCTGCTTCTTCGTCTGCGCAGCGGACAGGCGAGTCCTCTGTTAACTTCTGCAGTTCTCTTGCGGATGAATATGACGGAGATGCTTTTACGCCGCCTATCTCAAGAACATGAGCCGTTACCGTGATCCCGCATTCAGCCAGGATTTTTCTTGCCACAGCTCCGACCGCCACCCTGACAGTCGTTTCTCTCGCAGATGATCTTTCCAGGACATTTCTCATATCTCTATGGCCATATTTAATAGCACCGTTTAGATCAGCGTGTCCAGGACGGGGCCTTGTGATCTGCCGCTTCATTTCTTTTTCTTCCTGTTCTGTTACCGGCTCAGCTCCCATAATCTTTGTCCAATGAGTCCAATCCTTGTTTTCAACAGACAACGTAACGGGCGACCCGAGTGTATAGCCGTGGCGCACGCCGCTCAGAAGATTGACGCGGTCTTTTTCAATCTGCATGCGTCTTCCTCTGCCATAGCCTTTTTGCCTTCTGGCAAGATCTTCATTAATATCAGAATCAAGCAAGGGGAGCCCAGCTGGAACTCCTTCTATAATTGCTGTCAGCACAGGGCCGTGGGATTCACCCGCTGTTAAATATCTCATCGCACTTTCTCCCTTCATCGCATTAACGCTTTTATGTATAAACAAACTTTTATGTAATACTATAACATAGATGGCTATTAAAATGTAGGGCGAATGATTATCTTTTTTGATGTGAAATAAGAACACAGTTTTGTCCGGGTTTACATAACATTATTATAAAATGAAAGCTATTGTTATAGTCATTTTATAATCCTGCTCTCTTCATTCATTCCGGTTAAAATCAGAAAAAGTTAGTTTTTTAACGATAAAACTAACTTTCCCCCTCTGCCAATACAGAAAAAAATGAAGCCGGCTTTTCATTTACTGTCCAAAACACAGCCACTAATGGCGAAAACCCTGAGTTTACTGGCCGTTTTATGTCTTTTACTGTTCAAACCGCTTTTGAGCTGCTACATCATTTTCCGGTAAAAAAACGTGTCAGCCGGCTCCAAACCATACTTTTCAGGATGAAAAATCTGTTCTGTGCTGCCGACAAAAAGAATACCGCCCGGTTTTAATGCATCACTGAACTTTTTATACAGCGACTCTTTTGCCTGTTCGGTAAAATAAATAAGCACGTTGCGGCACACAATTAAATCAAAATCTTTTTCAAAAGCATCTGACAGGAGATTTTGCTTTCGAAACAGCACTTGATTCTTAATACTATCCTTTACTTCGTAAAGCTCTTCCTTTTTAATAAAATGACGGTTAATCATTTCTTTAGGTGCTTCCGCCAGAGACCGCTCTGAATACAAGCCAAGCTTAGCCCTCGCGATCGCATTTTCATCAAGATCTGTTGCCAGAAGCTTGTACGATCCTGCAGGAAAATGGCTGCTGAGAATCATTGCCATTGTGTAAGGCTCCTCCCCTGTCGAGCATGCCGCACTCCACGCCTTAAAGCTCCGGCCCCGAAGCAGCTCTGGAAGAATTTCTGATTCAAAAATGTCCCACCTTTTCTTATTGCGGAAAAACTCTGAAACATTAATGGTCATTCTATCGAGAAATTCCGCAAGCAGCTGTCCGTCCTTTAGTAAAGCCTCCTGGTAAGATGAAAATCCATCATAACCCCTCTTTTGAAGCAGAGAGGCGAGCCTTCTCTTCATTTGCGCTTCTTTATAAAGAGACAAGTCGATGCCTGTCTTTTTTTTGATATTTTTTACAAACAGCGAATAATCATCCATAGACATTTCTCCCAGTACCGATAAAGTTTAACATTTTCAGTATATCTCATACTCCTGCCACTGTCTTTATTGGATTGCCGCGGGCAGCGGAGAACCCTCTTCTTTAGCTATGCCTTCTTCACTTAAAACAAAAATAAAAACCAGCCGGATGGCTGGTCTGCATTTTAGTAAATCCACTTGCTGATATGCTGTTCGTATGATGATAATTCATTTTCCTGGAAGAATAGACCGATCTCTCTTTCAGCGCTTTCCGGTGAATCAGAACCGTGAATGATGTTTTTTCCTACAATAATGCCATAGTCGCCTCGGATCGTTCCCGGAAGAGCTTCTTTCGGATTCGTTTTCCCCATCATTTGGCGCGTTACTTCGATCACATTTTCCCCTTCCCAAACCATAGCAAAAACAGGTCCGGATGTGATAAAGCTGACAAGCTCTCCAAAGAAAGGACGTTCTTTATGCTCGCCATAGTGCTCTTCAGCAAGCTCGCGTGAAATGGTCATCATCTTTGCTCCGACCAATTGAAAGCCCTTTCTTTCAATTCTTCCTAAAATTTCCCCGATCAGCTGACGCTGTACACCATCGGGTTTCACCATCAGAAATGTCTTTTCCATATGTATCCCACCCCGTCGATTATGTAAAGGATTTCACAACCCCGTTAAAAATCGTACCATTTAATTGCATTTATTGCAATAATGTGGCGGTCCTGTTTTATGAAAGGGCTTAGGATTTTCTTTTCCCGATATATTTAGCTATAGAACCGAGCGCTGTTCTTGCCTGGCCCTTCGGCAGTTCTTTTAAAATAGCCAATGCTTTATCAAGGTAGCGGTTGCTCACCGAGAAGGATTGCTCAATCGCTCCTGATTTTTTTATGCCTTCTATCAGAGGCTTAATACCTTCTGGATTACTATCGCTGCTGACTTTTAATACTTGTTCGCGGAGTTTGCTGTCATTCATTGCGTAAAGCACGGGGAGGGTAATATTGCCCTGCAGGAGGTCGCTGCCTACTGGCTTGCCAAGTGCTTTTTCCGTTGAAGTAAAGTCGAGGATATCATCAATAATCTGATAGGACATGCCAACATAATACCCGAACCAATACAGCTTTTTATGAAGCTGTTCATCTGCTCCTGAAGCCACAGCACCAAGCTGGCAGCTTACAGCTATCAAAAGTGCTGTTTTCCTTTTAATCCTCTTTAAATAGGTTCTCAGATTCTGATCGTATCTGTACTTGTCCTTAATCTGTTCAATCTCGCCAAGGCATACCTCTACGATGGTATTTGACAAAATTTTGTGAGCCGTGCTGCTATCAATATTGGTCATGTATTCCAGGGATCTGGCAAACAGGTAGTCTCCTGTATACATGGCAATTTTGTTATCCCACTTTGCCTTTATTGTTGGTTTTCCTCTTCTAAGCTCCGCATCATCAATCACATCATCGTGTACAAGCGAAGCCATATGTATGAGTTCAAGTGAAACAGCCACATATTTAATTCTCTGTATGTCATAGTTACCGAACATCGCTGACAGTAGAACAAATACGGGCCTGATTCTCTTCCCGCCTGCCTGAAGCAAGTGCAAACCTGCCTGGCTGATCAGGTCGTATTCAGATTGAACGATCTCTTCAAGATCTTTTTCAATCAAATCAATGTCAGCATTCAAGAATGAATACAAACTTTTAAATTTCATCGCATTCACCAACACTCTTCATTTCATTGTACTGGCTTTCTGCCCAAATGCATGGCTGCAACCCCGCCTGTAAAGGGCTTAACCTCAACATCAGCCAATCCGGCATCTTCGAACATACGGGCAAGTTTTTTGCTGTCTGGGAAATCACGTGCTGATTCCTGCAGCCAGGAATATTCCTGAAAGCTTTTAGCAAAGACTTTACCGAACAGCGGCATGATATATCTGAAATAGATGAAGTACCCCTGTTTAAAAACCGGCAATGTCGGCTGAGATGTTTCAAGGCAGACCACTTTTCCGCCTGGCTTTGCTACCCGGGTCATTTCCTTTAGCACTGTCATATAATCAGGCACATTCCGGAGACCGAAACCAATGGTGACAAAATCGAACGTGTTATCTTCAAACGGAAGCTCCATAGCATTCCCCTGAACGAGTTCGATCTCTTTATAGTCGCTGTCTGCCACCTTTTTTTGGGCCACTGAAAGCATGTTGCTGCTGAAATCAAGGCCTGCGACCCTGCCGCTGCTTCCTGCAGCTTCAGCAAGCGCGAGCGTCCAGTCGCCTGTGCCGCAGCACACATCCAGCGCCACCGCTCCGTTATGAACCTTCATTCTTTTCATTGTTTCTTTTCTCCAGGCAAGATGCTGCTTAAAGCTGATAACCGAATTCATCTTGTCATACTGGCCTGAAATTTTTTGGAACACTCCATGTACTTTTTCTTCCTTGGATTGCTGCATGATTTATAACCCTTCTTCCGCTAGCTTATGGTACGCCGGATCTTCATGGTAGCGCATGGAATGCAGCCTTGAAAGAAAGGCGGCTTTAAGAGAAGGCGAGCAAGTCAATCCTTTATCCATCAGCGAAACCGATTCCTCGAAGTAGCGGTTGCAAAATTCTTTCAGCATGCCTGCAGAAGCTTCGAAGGCAGAGAAATTCCTTTTCTTTCTGTCGGTCTTTCTCATGATGGCCGGCAAACCAAGCTCATATCGTTTTTTCTCGGCTGACATCCGTTTGTAAGCAAGGAACTTTTCAGAGAACACCTTCCACATATCAATTCCAAAATGCTCAGATACTCTTCTGAAAAGCGCAGTTTCTACTGTTGTAATACTCTCAACTGCGTCTTCTATTCCTTCTATTGAATTTTCGTACAGACGGATTTTCTGCTCATTGATCTCTCTGATGGCTGTAGCAAGCGTCCGGATCATCTTGATATCCTTCATATCGGAAAGCAGAGAATAATAAAGTCCGCTGAAGTAATCTCCAGCAAGCACTGTCAATTGGCGCTGGACAAATTCCTGCTGTTCAATATGAGGAAGAGTTGATACATCATCATGGGTATCAAGGGCAATTTGCACAAGCATTGCAGTCAGCACATAATTGCTTTTTTGCTCCTCTTTGAGAGGGACTTGATCCAATATGGCATAAAAAAGCAAAAGCTTGTCCTCATCTATTACAGGCGAAGGCAGAAACTTCGCCAAATAGGGATGAGTCAGCTTCTTTTGCAGTTGTTGTTTTAATTTTTCCAATGGTCCATAGATGTCTTGCAATGAAATCACCCTTGTTCCCGAATAGGATCCAATATCGTTGAAGCCTGTTAAACTGTTCCGTCCGAGCTTAATATACAACCATCATTATACCATACTCTGCTGAACAATTTAGCATATCATGCATGAAAGGCAGGAGACCGGCCGCTCTATTTTCTTGCTTCGCTCTCTATTTCTCCAAAGCTTGTCTGGATAACAGCCTTTCCTCTGACTTTAATAGCAGAAGTATGTTCTGTAAACTGGGCAATCATTACTTCGCCTTTGTCCAGTTTTTCTGAATGGTGAAATCTTGTATCAGACCCTCTTGTGAGACCGATAACATGCACACCGTCTTCTGCTGCTTTTATAACCACGTATTCACTTGATTCTTTTGACATTGAGTCACCTGCTTGTATTTTATTGGCTTTTAGCCATTGTAGGTTATCTTGAAAAGCTAATCATAATTTTGGTGCCGCACAGCTTATTTTTTTATTAGGGACATTACTTCAGCTCTGGCAGCTGCATCATTGGCAAAAACACCGCGTACGGCAGAAGTAACGGTTTTTGATCCTGGCTTCTTTACGCCTCTCATCGTCATGCACATATGCTCTGCCTCAATGACAACCATAACACCGTGTGGATCGAGTGAGTGAAGAAGGCTTTCGGCTATAGAAGAGGTGATTCTTTCCTGAAGCTGCGGTCTTTTGGCAACAGCTTCAACAGCCCGCGCAATTTTGCTAAGACCGGTAACTTTGCCTCCGCGGGGTATGTATGCAACGTGTGCATGGCCAAAGAAAGGCACTAAATGATGCTCACACATAGAATAAAAAGGAATTTCCTTTACCAGTACAAGCTCTTCGTGATCTTCTCCAAAAATGGTTTTAAAATGATCAGAAGGATCTTCGCCAAGACCTGAGAAAACTTCCTGATACATTTTTGCTACCCGTTTTGGCGTATCTATTAACCCTTCACGGGAAGGATCTTCCCCGATTGCTTCCAAGATGTTTTTTACTGCTTCTTCAATTTTCTGGATGTTTACTTCGTTCATTCCATAAGCCTCCTGGTAAGAGTTACATTTGATACAGATTCTAGCATATTCTGAAGGCTAAAAGCAAAAGCTCTGTGTGCCGAAGCTGCTTTTTCTGCCATGTTCTTTTCTTTGCCGAATGCAGGTCCATGCCTGAACAAGCGCCCTCTAAATCCATACACCCTGAACGCCGGCTCTTTAACCCTAGCAGACGCCGTTCCGCTTCAAAAAATGCGAAAAGAAAAGCCCCTCAAAAATAAGGGGCTCTCTGTGAAGAAATGTGTATGTAATTATACACTGAAAAAGAAAAGATTCTTTTTCACTTCTGATTATTTTCCAGCTACAGCGTCTTTAAGCGCTTTACCTGGTTTGAATGCAGGCACCTTGCTAGCAGGAATTTCGATTTCATCGCCTGTTTGCGGGTTGCGTCCTTTACGGGCTGCACGTTCGCGAACTTCGAAGTTACCGAAACCAATCAACTGAATCTTGTCTCCGCTTTTCAGTGCGTCTAAAATTGTATCGAAAACCGCATCTACAGCTTTAGTTGCATCTTTTTTGGAAAGTTCTCCAGCTTCAGCTACAGCATTAATAAGTTCTGTTTTGTTCATGCCTTTCACCTCCTCCCAAGGAGTATGAGATAACAGGGACTCTGTTACTTCCATTTCTTCACAGAAATCGCTTGTTCTATACATAAAAGCAAGCGTTTTACTGTTTTCACGCTAATATTAACGGATAACACTGCATAATTCAATCATTTTCCGTGATATTAAGCGCTTTTTTAGGGATATTTGACCAGTTGAGAGAAAATTTGCTCCTAACCTGTTAGTAGATTATCACAACAAAAAAGCCATAGCAACTATAAATGCACAGAAAAGCTTAATTTATCAGGCTTCCTGAGGTGATTTCTCCAAAAAACCGGCAGGATGTCCTCTCCGAGTCATAAGAAAGCCCGGCTGCTTGGAATCGTATGGTAACATTGCGTTCCGGACTTGTAAATATCATTCGGCCGTTTCACGGTTTTTTCGTCCCTGCTGTCGAAAAAGACATTTTTCTGATTATTGGGCAGGCTTTTTTTACTAGGGAGCTTTCTTTTTTAAATATTAAGCTATTCTTAGGAAAGTTTAAGAAGCGGCCTCTTTCCGAAGGGTGTCATGCGGATTATCAGGGGATATGTTCTTTTTGTAATTTAGAAGGATAAAGGTAGGTTAACCATAATATTATTATGAGTTATTTTATTTTTTACTGTCCAAAATGACCTCTTTATTGTCCAGTTCAGCCCTTCAACAGGCGGAAACGCTCCCTTTACTGGCGGATTTTCATCATTAACTGCCAAAACAGCTGCTTTACTGGCCAATCTCCAAAACGGCTTTATTCCCAGTTTTTTAATTGAACCAAAAGCCGGTTACAAGCTGTTTTGACTAATCAGCTTGCCATATAATATAAAAACGGCTCCTGGAATGCTGGTCATTCCAAGAGCCGCTTGTTATTAAAGGATGATGGCAATCAGGCCGCCGGATCCTTCGTTAATAATTCTTTCAAGTGTTTCCTTCAGCTTATATCTGGCATTCTCAGGCATGAGCGAAAGCTTTGCCTGAATTCCTTCCCTGACGATGGAGCTCAGACTTCTTCCAAAAATATCGGAATTCCAGATGGAAAGAGGATCGTCCTCAAAATCCTGCATCAGGTAGCGGACAAGCTCTTCACTTTGTTTTTCAGTGCCGATAATAGGAGAAAACTCTGATTCTACATCCACTTTAATCATATGGATCGAAGGAGCCACTGCTTTTAATCTTACCCCAAAGCGGGAGCCGTGCCGTGTAATCTCCGGTTCATCAAGGCTCATATCAGACAGTGCAGGGGCAGCGATGCCGTATCCCGTTTGTTTAACCATGCGGAGAGCATCTGAAACCTGGTCATATTCTGATTTCGCGTAAGCAAAATCCTGCATGAGCTGCAGCAGGTGATCCTTGCCCCTGATTTCCACTCCGACCACTTCTTTTAAAATTTCATCATATAAATTATCCGGCGCATACAGATCAATTTCAGCTACTCCCTGGCCCATTTCTATGCCAGCAAGACTCGCGCGCTCAATAAAGTCAAATTCGCTGAATGAGCCGACAACACGGTCCACATCGCGAAGGCGCTTGATGTCCTTTACAGTGTCTTTCACAGCCTCCTGGTAGCTCTCCCTGAGCCAGTGGTTCTCCCTTAAGACCATTACCCAGCTCGGAAGGTTAACGTTTACTTCAAGGACAGGAAACTCATACAGTGATTCTCTGAGGACACTCATGACATCTGACTCTCTCATGCTTTCAACACTCATGGCAAGGACAGGGATATCATATTTTTCATTCAGCTGCTGCTTTAGGAGCTCAGTATCCGGGTGATACGGCTGTACAGTGTTTATAATCATAATAAACGGCTTGCCGACTTCCTTCAGCTCATCAATCACGCGCTCTTCTGCTTCAATATAATCATAACGGGGAATTTCACCGATTGATCCGTCTGTTGTGATGACTACACCGATTGTGGAATGCTCCTGAATCACTTTTCTCGTTCCGATTTCAGCTGCTTCGTGGAACGGGATCGGCTCTTCATACCAAGGAGTGTTAATCATACGGGGGCCATTTTCATCCTCATACCCTTTCGCTCCCGGAACGGTATACCCCACACAGTCAACAAGGCGGATGTTCACATCAAGCCCTTCCCCTACATGCACACTCACAGCCTGGTTAGGGACAAATTTCGGTTCTGTTGTCATAATGGTTTTTCCTGCAGCACTTTGAGGCAGTTCATCTTGCGCTCTTGCTTTGTCTGCTTCATTATCAATGTTCGGAAGCACAACAAGCTCCATGAACTTTTTGATAAAAGTAGATTTGCCTGTTCTTACCGCTCCAACTACTCCGAGATATATATCGCCGCCGGTCCGTTCAGCGATGTCTTTAAAAATATCTACCTTTTCCAAGTGATCCCCTCCCGATCAACTGTTTCTTGGGATTTTCCGTGTTCTTTTATCCAGGACACTATATGTGTATGACGTTGTCCCAATTATTTATAACCATCAATGAAAAATTTTCTATTTTTTTCATTTTGAGAAAATAAAAAACCCTTCTTTCTGAGTTTATTTTCTGAAAGAAGGGTTCATGACTTATTGAATCATAAAAATTGGCTCATTGTCCTTATTGACGGTGTAAGGCATCGAAAAGGCAGGCACAAAAGGAGACTTTTCCGCAAGGAGATCCCTTATATCTTCTCCATTTTTCGGATGGGTCCCGCTTTCTTTCAAAGCTTTGGCTAGATCAACAGAATAGTCTGCATAGAGATTGCCTTTGTTATCAATCACAATCGGCATATAAACGCCAGAATAAGGACTGACAGCCTGAGGCGGCGACTGATAGCCAAGCTCCTTAAAATCAAGGCTGTACACTTTATCGGAAAGGACTTTGCTGTACGGAGGATAGCCGTTTGATTCCATATATGCGGCAAGCCTTATTTTAAGATCTCTGATTGTTTCAGATGTCCTGAGATCAATGAGCTTCACTTCGGGCTTTTTCTCGGCATGAAGCAGCACATATAAATAATTCCCCCCGCTTTCATAGGCGTTGCCGGGAGCATCAGGCAAATATTTTGGGATCAGCCGGTTAAAGTCGATTGGATATTTTTGATAGATTGGTGTTTTCATATTTCTTGTCTTAATAGGAAGGATGCCGCCATTATCCTTTTGAAACTGTTCAATGGCCTTTTGTACGCTTTCCATCTGGCTTTCGTACGGCACCTGATTGGCAGCAAGCCTGCCTTCAGGGTACATGCAGCCGCCAAGCCACGGAATGCAGAACATCAGGAGAAGGATGGGCAAAAGTTTTTTCATAGCAGAATTCCCCTTACTCATTGACAGGTCCTGTAAACACAACAAACAGGATAATCAGACCTGCAAAAACTAAAAATATGTAGGCTGCAGATGAAAATATCATTTTCAATGGCTTATTATTCAGTTTGTAACGGCTGAAATAAATAAAAAAGACAGCAATAAACATAAAGACCATGGACGAAAGAGCAATCCACATTTTTACCAGCGCCGGAGACAACCAGATCCCTCCATTCAGAATAACCTCATTTGTCAACGTTTACATTTTGATGAAGCGCTTGTCCTCTATTGCCTGAAAAAGCATAGCAGCAAGCTTCTGGATGTAAAAAACTGAAGTAAAGAGGGGGCAGCTTTACTTCAGCTCTAAAAAGCGACTAATTTTACCCTATCGAACAGGACACCTCTCTATTGTACGATGCATATTATGCGGACTAAACTGTTTTTGCATCCTCTAATGCCTAGTTTAAAGCATGTTTAAGAATTGCAGAAGAACTTTTAGCCGCTTTTTAAAACTTTTTCAACTTTCATTCGAGAAACTCAAGATATCATATGCCTGCGGTGAACTTATGGTCACTTGTCACTCTGACCGCTCGCCGACAATATTTATGAGATCCTCCATTTCGTGCGTTCTTACTCTCGACATTAGGGAATCAACAGCTTCTTTCGGGCTTTCTCCGCTGAAGAGAACTTGATATAGGGCAGCTGTAATCGGCATTTTCACGTCATATTTTTGTGAAAGCTGGTAAGCGGCCTTGGTGGTTCTGACCCCTTCCACAACCATCCCCATCTCCTCAAGAACTTCTTCAAGCTGCTTGCCCTTTCCAAGCATATTGCCTGCCCGCCAATTCCGGGAATGGACACTTGTACAGGTAACAATCAAGTCGCCTATTCCTGTCAGACCTGAGAATGTCAGCGGGTTTGCCCCCATGCTGCTGCCGACCCTTGCTATTTCAGCAAGGCCTCTTGTCATTAAAGCAGCTTTTGCGTTATCGCCGTATCCCAGGCCGTCCGTTATGCCTGCTGCGAGTGCAATGATATTTTTCAGCGCTCCGCCAATCTCTACTCCAATGACGTCAGGGTTTGTATAGACCCGGAAGTTTTGGTTCATGAATAAATCCTGAATATACTCTGCAGCCTGCATGTTCTTCGAAGCAGAAGTTACCGTTGTCGGATGCCTGCGGCTTACTTCTTCCGCATGGCTTGGCCCTGAAAGAACCACAACGTCCTTTAAAAGGGCTTCAGGTACTTCTTCTTCAAGAATCTCTGAAATCCTTTTTAATGAGTCAGGTTCAATGCCTTTGCTCACATGAACAACAGTCATCGGGTCAGGATTCAGCTTGACAGCTTCCTGAAGCACTTCTCTAACCGCCTTTGCAGGTACAGCCAGGATAACAGCATCTGCATCCTTTAAAGCTTCTTCCAAAGAGCTGCTGCCTGTAATGCCTGCAGGAAGATCTATTCCAGGAAGATACTTCTGGTTTCTGCGTGAAGTGTTGATTTCATCAATCAGCTCTTTCCGATGCCCCCATAACAATACTTCATGCTGGTTATCTGCTAACACAATCGCGAGGGCAGTGCCCCAGCTGCCAGCTCCAAGAACTGCAATTTTTTGCATTTCCATCACCTCTTCCCGATATTATCCTGATTACTTTCTTGCTCGCGGAATAACTCTGATCGGGGTTCCTTCAAATCCAAAAGCATCCCTGATCCGGTTTTCTAAGAAACGTTCGTAAGAAAAGTGCATCAGTTCAGGTTCATTCACAAATACAACAAAAGTCGGCGGCTTAACAGCTACCTGTGCAGCGTAATAAACTTTTAGACGTTTCCCCTTATCTGCAGGCGCTGGGTTCATTGCAACAGCATCAGCAATAACATCGTTAAGAACAGTTGTCGGAACCCTCATCGCATGATTTTCACTAGCTTTCAAGATTTCAGGCATCATTGTATGAATTCTTTTCTTAGTAATTGCAGATAGAAAAATAATCGGTGCATAATCAAGGAACAGAAAATGCTCTCTGATGTTCTGTTCGAATGCTTTCATTGTTTTTTCGTCTTTTTCTACGGCATCCCATTTATTAACGGCAATAACAACCGCTTTTCCGGCCTCATGGGCATAGCCTGCAATTTTTTTGTCCTGCTCAATAATGCCTTCTTCTGCGTTCAGAACAACAAGGACAACATCTGAGCGTTCAATCGCCTTTAATGCGCGAAGCACGCTGTATTTTTCTGTAGATTCATAAACCTTCCCTTTTTTCCTCATACCGGCCGTATCAATAATGACATATTCTCTGCCATTATATTTATACACAGTATCAATGGCATCCCGCGTTGTTCCGGCAATGTTACTGACGATAACTCTGTCTTCGCCAAGGATTGCATTAACAAGGGAGGATTTGCCGACATTCGGCCTTCCGATAAGAGAGAATTTAATCATTTCATCATCGTAGTCCTTGCCTGATGTATCAGGGAAGTGCCTTGCCGCTTCATCAAGCAGGTCACCAAGTCCAAGACCGTGGGATCCTGAAATGGGGAAAGGCTCTCCAAATCCAAGTGAATAAAAATCAAAAATATCCGTTCTCATATCAGGGTTATCAATTTTATTAACAGCAAGAACAACCGGTTTATTCGAACGGTATAGAATCTTGGCTACTTCCTCATCAGCAGATGTGACGCCTTCTCTTCCGTTTGTCAAAAAGATAATAACGTCTGCCTCATCAATGGCAATCTCTGCCTGTTCACGGATTTGTGTCAGGAATGGGGCATCCCCAATCTCGATACCGCCTGTATCAATAATATTAAATTCATGGTTCAGCCACTCTCCGGAACTGTAGATTCGGTCTCTTGTCACACCTGGAATATCTTCGACAATCGACACTCTTTCTCCAACAATCCTGTTAAATATTGTGGATTTGCCCACATTCGGGCGTCCGACAATGGCAATAATCGGTTTAGCCATTTATCCAGCATCCTTTCTTTTCAATCTGCCTTTTATTTATGTACGCACTGTCAGCAGGCAAGTCTTCTTGCTGTACCTGCAAATTTCTTTGCTTATTCATAAACGCTTGTCAGCAGCATTATTTCATTTTCGCTAAAGAAGGGCTTATTTTGTTATACCCTTTGCTTATAGCTTTCATAAAGGTTTAAGTTTTATTTCTAAGCGATACGCTTAAGTCCCTTTTCAGCGAACAGCCCAGTAAATACAGCTTCATAAAAGAAACCCCTCTTTATAGAAGGGTTAAGCTTTTTTATTCTATCAGTTTTTACCGGATGAAACAACTTAATCCATTACGGAAAACGGGTGAGCACAGGATCCTGGCTGCCGGTATTTTTCTTCCGTCTTTTCCGCACAAGTTCTGCTCCCATTCCAAGCAGTGTCCAGGTTCCAATAACAGCGGTACCTGAAGCACACAAATCCAGGAAATCAGCTCCCCCGATAAAGAGCCCCTCATAAAAATGCCTGATGACTGCCCAGTACAAAAATTCTCCCTGAAGCATAGCGGCTGTAAAAAGCACCATCCGCTCCATCCAGTCTTTTCCGATATAGAGAGATCCCCCTGTGAAAACAATCAGCAGAATATAAAACTTGTCAACAATAAACCAGACGGGATCAAACAGCTGAAACAGCTGAATGGCAGCATAGCCAGCCATCATTCCAAATACACCCAATAAAAAGCGCGGCGACTTTAAGTATCCGTTCCTCGCAGTTAAATACATGGAAAATGCCCACATTTCAAGGGAAGAAAGCCCTGCAGCCACTTCCTTTCCATGTACAAAAGACTGGCTGCTCGCCAAATTTATAAGAATAAAATAAATAGCCATCGTTCGTTCTGTTCCTTTCGGCCAAAGAAAAGCTGCTATAATCAGCCAGCACCAAAATATCCAATAATAAAGAATGCCCTCCACTCCGTACTCCTCCATTTCTTTTACCATTATGGACTGAATGAGCAAGGTTTAACCGGATAAACTATCCTAGAAAAGCGGAGGCCGCTCGTTCAGCCCCGACAAGCATAAGACGATCAGCCGGGGAAAGGCGATCTTTCCTTTCCCTGGATGAGCGGCTTATGACCTCGAGGGGCTAGCGGCCGGAGCTGGACAATTTAGAAAAGCGGATGCCGCTTGCTCAGCCCTGACAAGTTCTTTTGTCAAAGAACCAACAGAAAGGAAGGATTACAATGGGTAAAGACAGACAGGAAAAAAAACTGAAGGCTCAAAAAAGAGTAGAATCAGATCGTGATCAATCAATACAGAATAAAGGATCTGCAGCACTTGAGGGTGCTGAAGAAGCAAGAGAACGGAATAAATAAAAAAGTGGATGCCGCTTATTCAAACACTGCAGCTGCTTGCGGAAAATAACGAAAAGACCGCATTTTGGCGGACTTTTTAAAGTGACTAAAGAATAGGGCTAGCGGACAATTCATCTTCTTACTATCAGCTATCTAACCGCATTTAGGAAATTCTGCTATTAATAAAAAGGCACAGGCCGATTAAACGGCCTGTGCCTTTTTGCTTGCTAGCTTCTTCTGCTGTAAGAAGAGGTCTGAAAACCTCTTTCATTCAGCCAATGATGTGTTTCTCCTGTTATAACAAGCGGGGCTTCTCTCAATTCTTCTATGGAAGCTTTCCCAAGTGCAGCCATAATCATTTTCAGCTCTTCATGAAGCATGTTCAATTCGCTGATTAACCCTTCTGTGCCGTCTTTCAGAAGGATGCTGAGCATAAAGCCGGCCAAGCCGCATGCAGAAGCACCAAGAGCGATTGCTTTTGCAGCATCAATAGATGTTTTTATGCCGCCTGAAGCGATAATGGAAGTGCTGCTCAATGATTGGGAAACTTCACAAAGAGAGGCAGCTGTCCGAATGCCCCAGCTGTCAAAGGCGGCTATGCTTCTTGTCCGTCTCATGTTTTCAATTTTAGAAAAATTGGTGCCGCCGTACCCGCCGATATCAACAGCTGCAGCTCCTGCTTCTGCCATCTTTTTAGCGGCTTCTGCACTGACACCAAATCCGACTTCCTTGACAATAACCGGTACATCAAGAGCAGAAGCAATCGCCTCAATTCTTTTAAGCGCCCCTGTAAAAGAACGGTCTCCTTCGGGCATCACAAGCTCCTGTACGGCATTTAAATGAATTTGGATGCCATCGGCGGAGATCATTTCTACAGCTGCCGCAGCTTGTTCCACCGTAGCTTCACTGCCCAAATTAGCAAAAATGATGCCGTCGGGGTTTACTTTTCTGACAATTTCATATGTACTGCGTTCAGCAGGGTCCTTGATTGCTGACATTTGGGAGCCCACAGCCATGCCTATTCCTGCTCCATGTGCTACTTTTGCAAGCTCCTCATTTATTTTTGCCGTTTCTGCTCCCCCGCCGCCTGTCATAGCATTAATTAAAATAGGCGAACTTAAAGAAAGTTCGCCTATTTTTGTATCCAGCTCTATTTGACTGACAGACAATTCCGGCAGGCTGTTGTGAACAAAAAGGACATCATTCAAGCCGTTGTCACCGCTTTGGCCCGTTTGCACCGCATGATTAATATGATCCATTTTGCGTTTTGCCCTATTCACCAGCATCACCAGACTATTTTAATTTTTTTAACTGATCGCCGATCAGATCGCCAAGCTGGAAGCCTGAAGATTCTTCTTTCGGCTGATAATTTTTATAATCGTTCTCAGTAGCTTTAGGAGCTTCTTGAAGCTCGCGGATGCTAAGAGAAATTCTTTGCTCGCTTTCATTAACATCAAGCACTTTTACTTTTACAGTCTGCCCTTCATCAAGCTCTTCATTCGGAGTCCCGATGTGCTTGTTTGAAATTTGGGAGATGTGTACAAGTCCTTCCACACCAGGCAGAATTTCAACAAAGGCTCCGAAGCTCACAAGCCTTTTCACAGCGCCTTCCAGCACATCACCGGATTTTACTTTGTTGGAAATGTCAGCCCATGGGCCAGGCAGTGTTTCTTTGATGGAAAGAGAAATTCTTTCGTTGTCTCTGTCAACAGACAGCACTTTCACCTGCACCTTCTGGCCTTCTTCCACTACATCTGACGGTTTGTCTACATGCGTATGGGAAAGCTGGGAGATGTGCACAAGACCGTCAACACCGCCGATATCAACGAACGCACCAAAGTCAGTCAGACGCTGCACAGTCCCCTCAAGAACTTCTCCGGCCTGAATTGAATCCAGCAGCTGCTGCTTTTTGTCAGTCTGCTCTTTTTCTACAACTGCACGGTGGGATAAAATCACCCTGTTTTTCTCTTTATCAAGTTCAACAACCATTAAGGACAATGTTTTGCCTTTATAGTCGGAAAAATCTTCTACAAAATGCGTTTCGACTAATGAAGCCGGTATAAATCCGCGGACGCCCAGATCAACCACTAATCCGCCCTTTACTACGTCTTTCACTTCAGATTCAAATACTTCTTTAGATTGGAATTTCTCTTCCAGATCGTCCCATGCTTTGTCAGCATCAATGGCTCGCTTTGATAGAATGATAGCTTCTTCTTCTACCTTTTGCACCTTTAATTCCAATTCTTCATTTTCTTTAACTGAATCAGAGGCCTTTTCAATATGAAGGCTTGAGAGTTCACTGATGGGAATGATACCAGTGTGCTTGCAATTATCTATCTCGACAATTACTTGCTTTTCTTCCACTTTTGTAACAGTGCCTTTTACTACATCTCCTACCTCTGGTGTCAATACTTCTACATCGTTCATTTCTTCTGCCATTCCATTTACCTCCTTGGTCAAAACCAGCACGACTTAATGTTATGTAAACATTTCATGCAAATGATGAAATGATAAACATTCTCTTTTATTAAACTTCTAATAAATGCTACTTTTTGTCAAGTGTTTAGTCCCCCTCAAGATGCATAGCCTCTTTTAAAATAACAGTCAGAATGCTCTGTCAGTGAAGGGTTTCTACAACTTTAGACCTAAATTAAACTGTGAATGGTGAATATAATCGGATGTTCACCGAGGGCTTCAGTTCCCTCAGCGAGTAATGCCAAACTGCACAGGCTGTGGAATTAGCATTTCACACCCGAATCGGGCTATGACGGAAAAAAGCTTAATTAAGATTCTTTTTTACCACGTTCTCATTTCTGACTGAGGCATATCAGATAAAAACATACAAACTGCTCAACTTTTTCCCTTTTTCAGGATTTTAAATCATTTTTTTCCTTCTGGAGTTTTTCCACAACAAGCGCCTTGATTTTACCAGCTACATCTTCTATTGATAAAGATGTGGTATTTATTTCAATGGCATCTGCGGCTTTTATTAGAGGAGAAACCTCGCGCTCAGAATCAAGCTGATCTCTTCGTGCAATCTCGCGCTTCAGCTGCTCCAGATCTGACGGAAAACCTTTTGATATATTTTCCTGATGACGCCTTTTGCTTCGTTCTTCCACTGATGCAAGCAAAAATATCTTAATGTCTGCATCTGGAAGGACATGTGTGCCGATATCCCGGCCATCCATTACAACGCCGCCTCCTTCAGCCATCTCCCTCTGCCGCTTAACCATTTCCCCGCGGACGCCGGCATGCATGGCTGCAATGGATACTTGATTCGTAACTTCAGCTGTCCGAATCTTTTCGGTAACATCTTCTTCATTAATATAAACGCTTTGGCGAAGTCCCGGGACTAATTTTATCGTCATTTCCGACAGCAGCAGGCAGAGCCCCTGCTCATCTTCAAGACTGACCCCATCCTGTATCGCCTTGTAGGTTAATGACCGGTACATGGCACCAGTATCAATGTAAACATAGGACAGGTCCTCTGCTATGATTTTAGCCACTGTGCTTTTCCCGGCAGCTGCCGGACCATCGATGGCTATGGATAATTTTCTGCTCAACATCTATCTCTCCTTTACCCCAAATTTTCTAATGAAAACTAGGAGCTTGTCTAATCCCTATAATTTTTTGCAGGCTGATGATATTGTCCTCTGCAAAGAAAGAGACGAAGGCATTTGCGTTTGCTTTCAATTACTCAAAGCATCCGGCTCAATAGCCTGCGTCTTTTTCTAAGTTTTGTATGTATATGCAGCATTGGCATGCTGGATCAGCAGCCGATGCTCCGGCTTTTTTAAGTATGCGGTCTTAGCCCGGCATTTATTCAGAATAGATGCCTTTTTTCCTCAAAAGAATCTGCTGATCAAAACAGAATCTCATGATTAGCTGGCGGCTATGCTCTGATAAATGATGAAATTCAATGATTCCTTTTTTCCATCCAGGCTTGCCGTCGAGCACTCTAATAACCTTTGCCTTTATTTTAACATACTCATTCGCCGCATTTTGAAAAGGAAGCGAAAGCCATATGCCTATTTCACTGCCTTCCAGAACGCCGCTATCCTCCGGAAAACGCAATGCTGCTCCTCCTGCACTGATATCAATTGTCAAGGCCGTAAAGGGGTGAAAATCACCGCTTTGGGAAGGGTGCACAGCTGCATTAATTCCAGTTTCAATCCGAACATATTGCCTGCGCTGAATTTTAGTGTAATCCTCTTTCGCCGGCAAGGCAAGAACAATCATAGGGATATTTTCTTTCCTTCTTCCTTGCGCCTTTGTTTTAAATACATAGGCATTCTGGTCTTTTCCAGTAAAAGAAGCAGAAAATTCAGCTCCATTCATTATAAAAGCTGTTTTCCCTGTTTTTTCATTAATCGGGTAATCGATTAACAGGTATTCTTCTGTTATTTCAACTGCTTTGCATCTATATTTTTCGAGCGTTTCAATATCTTCTAATAGCAGGACATCCCCTATGTTTATCATCTTATCACTCTTCCTTTTATCTTATCCGCCAAAGGTATCAGGTACTATAGTTTCAAAATGAATATAAAAGTTCTTTTGACCTATATTTTCTCCCATTCTTATTTAAACACGGAATAGAAAAAAGGAAAAGCATAACCTTTTCCTTTTTTTAGCAGTTTTTATAAATTTAAATTTCCTGGTAGATCGGTTCCGCATCTTTCAGCTTTTCAACTTTCTCTTCCATGCCTGTTTTTGCATTAATAAACATTCTGAATGTATCGTTTTCGATTGTTCCCAAGAACTCGTAGCACAGTACTTCTTCACCAAGATCGTTTGTAATGATGGCCAGCTGATCTTCCTGAATCTCAACTTTAGAATTTACTTTTTTACGGGCTTCTTCTACAGAGATCGCAGGCTTGGGAATGTTTCTCAGCTTATGCGAAGTTAGAAAATCTTTCGCAGAGAACCCGATAATCTGCCCATCATCCAGCGCTACCTTTACTCTGAGCGTGTCTGGATAAATTCGCACCTGATGTTCTTCAGGCACATAGGAGAAAACGCCGATGTTATCATATTGCGCACTCTCATCAAGCACCATGTCACTGAAGCCATTCTTCTTTAGAAATTTCATGGCATTGTTAGATGCTTCATTAAGACTGATGCGGGCCTTTTTTACGTCCCTGTTTTGCATAAGCCAGATTGGATACCCGCCTTTTTCAGTAATATCCATCGTTGTCACTGCTTTGTGGTTCATATCATACATGGATACACTGTAAAAATGATTGATGGCTCCTTTACCGCTCTTTTCCACCTTAATGTTTTTCACTTTTTCAGAAGCAAATTCCTGAGCTTTTTTCTTCGCTTCTTTTTCGGAGATCATATTGCCTTTAAGCTGTTTGAAATCTTTATTTTTTGCTTTCATGGAGGTAAAGCTTGGCCCGAAATCTGTTTCTGAGTAGGCATTGACATTTTTCTCGACTGTTTTAAACCCATCTATAATTGTGTTATCATCCTGTTTTTTTCCAGATGCCAGTGCGAGTTCAACGTCCATCCAGCGCAGATTTCGGTCGATCACCTTATGCTGCACGTTCCGAAGTTCCCCTTGAATATCATCTGACTTGGCATAGAGATTTTTCAGCGTGGCATATTCATCAGCAGACAGCGGTTTTTTTGATAAATCTCTTACTGCTGTTCTGTAGCTGAAATCTCCGATATTCGCTAAAAATTCTTCTGTTTTATTAAACGGCAGCAATGTAAGGGGCAGCTGCCCTACATCATTGTGTGCCTCTGAAGTAATT
This sequence comes from Metabacillus kandeliae, assembly GCF_021166585.1. Taxonomy (GTDB): domain Bacteria; phylum Bacillota; class Bacilli; order Bacillales; family Bacillaceae; genus Metabacillus_B; species Metabacillus_B kandeliae. The sequence goes on along the minus strand of NZ_JAJOZE010000001.1, from coordinate 768,873 downwards.
CTCCATACTTCAGCAAGCGCCGGAGAAAGTGATTCTCTTGAATTCATCGCAAGTGTAGTACCGATTTTATCGTGCAGCTGGTTCATTTGAAAGGTCAGATTGTGAAAGGCCCGCTGGTAATTGTTTTCAGCATGGATCAGGACAGCATTTTTTTCCTGATGTTCTTTATAGCCCCAGTAAGAAGTTCCAATTACTGCAATAGCAAGCAATCCGATTAATATTCCTCGAAACATGTCCGTTCACCTCTTATTCGCAAAATATATGTTTGCCGATTTGTTTAATTTGCGGCCGGCCCCAAATCCATCCGCTGGTGGCAGTATCCGGGTTGAAATAATAAAGCGCACTTTCGGTTGGATCCCAGCCGTTAATCGCATCCACAACAGCTTTTTTCGCCTGTTTATTCGGTGTCAGCCAAATTTGTCCGTCTGCCACAGCCGTAAAAGCACCAGGTTCAAATATGACGCCTGATACAGTATCAGGGAAATTCGAGCTTGCGACCCTGTTCAAAATTACAGCGGCAACCGCCACCTGCCCAATATATGGCTCTCCTCTTGATTCACCGTAAACGGCATTAGCCATCAATTTAATATCATTCTGTGAAAATCCTGCTGGCATATTTACAGCGGTGTTTCCCTGTGCCTGCTTTTTCTCAGATTGTGCTTTCGTTTGATTCTTCTTTGTCCCTTGCTTACCGGCATTGCTTGAGTTTCCGGCAACTTTTGCCGGCTTTGCACTTGGCTGCTTCTGCCTCATTCTAGACCGCATCGCGGCAGAAGGACCTGTTTGCTGTTTTAGCGGTACACCGCCATAGTGGGTGAAGTCCTTTCCTTTCAGGAGCTGGGTATGCACAAATTTATCATAGAATTTGGAATGATCTACGAGCTTTTTCTTCGTTTCCAATCCAACCAGTCCGTCAAGCTCTTTCAGCTCAAACTGTTTTTGAAATTTCCTTACTGCCCAATAAGTGCTCCATCCGTAAACTCCATCAATTTTTCCATGGTAGTACCCGATATATTGGAGCCTCGCCTGAAGCTCGATAACATCATCACCTGTTGAACCTCTTTGCATGACTTGCGGGGTAAATGCGCTGGCTGATTTTTCAGGTGCAACTGCTTGGATCGCTGTGAAAGCGAAGATAGCTATCCAGAGCACTTTCCAAGCATTTCGCAAAGTTTTCATCTTGCTGCCTCCTACATTGGATGAATTTTGTTAGCTGTATTTTTTGTAGAGACTGGCATTTTATTCATGAGCATCAAAAAGTTCATAGAAATCATATTTCCTGAGGCTGCTGCAAAAAACAAAAAAGATGCCTCCATAAGAGACATCTTTACTGCGCACCTTGTTCCCGCAGCACTTTTTTTACTTTTTGCATGGAATACCACCACAGCACTGCCATAAAAGGCAGGATCACAAACGTCCAATTCAAGAAAACACTCAAAATATAATCATACGTGCCATGAAGAAAGACAGGGACTGCCAAGGCAATGAATAAATAAGTTTTTTCATTACCCTGTGCTGTGAATTTGGCTTTTCCAAGATAGTACCCCATAATAACACCAAACAAAGCATGGCTTGTTACAGGCAAAAGCGCTCTGCCAATGGCATATTGTATTCCATTAGCAAACAGGTAAAAAATATTTTCAAAGCTGGCAAATCCGAGGGAAACAGCGGTACTGTATACGATTCCATCATAGCGCTCATCAAAATGCGGATGATGATAGACGGCGAATATGAGAACAAGCCATTTTAAGCTTTCCTCCAATAATCCAGCTGCAATAAAGTTATATTGAAAAGGTCCCATCATCACATTTTCCGCTTGAAAAATATATTGTAAAAACATAATTGGAAATACAATCAGCATGCCAAACAGGAAGGAACGGCTCACCATGTGAAGAGGCTCCATATTAAGGCGGTCCTTTAAATAAAAGTAGCACAATAGTGCAATGCCAGGAGCCAATCCCGCTGTGATTGCTTCCATCATCTTGTCCATTCTCCTTTTGAATAAGGCTTACAGCATGCTTAGATTACTTTTTAAAGGCGTCTGCAATTTGTTTATTCTCTGAGGCAAGCAGCAATGAAAGTTTAATTCTTGCTTTTTTGCTGTCATAATCGCTTCCGAGAATGACCCCTTTTTCCAGGAGATCATAAGCGCTGCCTTTGTAATCATAGGTTGGGTACACCGCTCCTTCTTCAGATGAAGTGGTCACCACAATTTTTATGCTATCCGCGATGGCCTTTTCAATTTCCTCCATCATTTCCGGAGCAACCTGGCCTCTTCCAACACCCTCGATTACAATGCCTTTTGCACCGCTTTCTCTTGCTGCCTTAATGAATTTACCGTCAGCGCCGATATAACACTTGATCAAATCCACTTGGGGAATGTCGTTTTCAAAATTAATATAATCCCTGCGGATTGGTTTTTGAAACACATGAACTTCATCATTGTCAATGATGCCGAGATAACCGAACCCAAAGGCGTTAAAGCCTTGAATATTGGAAGCATGCTCTTTTTTAACATATTTTGCTGGAAAAATCCGTTCATTAAACACTACAGTGCAGCCTGAGTTCCGCAAATCCTTAGAGCAGGCTGAATAGATAGCATGCCTGATGTTAATAAATGAATCACTTCCAAGATCATTCGGGGATCTCTGGGAGCCAGTAATGACTACCGGCCTTTCATCAGAAATGCTTAAATCAAGAAAGTAAGCTGTTTCTTCAAGGGTATCAGTACCATGAGTCACAACAATGCCGCTGACCGATGCATCTTGAAAATGGGTTTCAATTTTCCGTTTCATCGCTGTGAGGTCATCAAATGTTATATGTATGCTCGCTTTTTGAAATATAGAGTCAACAATCACTTCTATTCCATCCGGGAGGTTGCACATTGCTGCAAGCTCTTCACCCGTAATGGCACCTGATGCTAATTTACCCGAGCTCGTGTTCGGCTTGCTCGCTATCGTACCGCCTGTTGTTAAAAGAACTACTTTTTCCAAAAGAACACCTGCTTCCTTGTCAATGTCATTTCTATCATAACAAATAATCCTAAATGATTGGACTTCCTTTTTCTCTGCTCTTAAACAAAAAAACCGGTCTGTTTTATAAAAATAATAACTTATATATGCTTTCAGCTGACATGGTGACCAGCAGGTTTTTGGATCTTTATGTTGAATGATAAAAATCACCAACTAAAATAAGCCAGGTGGTCGTTATGAATAAATTGGGAACATTATATTTTTTCTGCGGAAAAATGGGAGCAGGAAAGTCAACTAAATCAAAACAATTGGCTAAGGATAAACAAGCGGTACTGCTGTCTGAGGATGAATGGCTTTCTTCTCTTTATCCCAATCAGATTACAGCCTTTGAGGACTATCTAAACTACTCAGCGCAGCTCAAGCCGCTTGTGAAAACGCATGTCCAGAACATATTGAGGACAGGTACAAACGCAGTAATGGATTTTCCGGGCAACACCGTTAAACAGCGAAAGTGGATTTTGGAGATAGCCTCAGAAATAAATGCCAGCCATCAGCTGATCTTTCTTAATTTAAGCAATGAGCAATGCCTGCGCCAAATTGCGCGGCGGCGAGGCGAACAGCCTGAAAGAGCAGCTTTTGACACGGAAGCGGTGTTTAATCATGTTACTAGTTTTTTTGAAGCACCATCAGCATCAGAGGGGTTGAATATTTTGGAGTTCAGCCAAAAGGAATAACTGGGAATACAGTAAAGAATAATTAACCTCAGGATGTTAAAGATACAGGTAACAAATGCTTAGAGACACAGATTCTCCAAGCATTTTTTCCTTTACCTGCCGATGGCTGCACAAAAAAATATTTTGAAGTTACAGACCGAGCTTTCGGGCAATGTCCTTTGCAATTAACCCTCCATGAAAGCGCCCGTTCTCAATAAAAATTTCATTCGCATTATTTCCTGCTGCTATTACTCCAGAAATATATATTCCTTCTGAATTAGATTCCATTGTGTCAGGATTATATACTGGTCGTCCTGATGCTTCGTCAATTACAATGTTCATCTTTTTTAAAAATTGATGATCAGGGCGATAGCCTGTCATAGCGAACACAAAGTCATTTTTAACTTCAGCTTCAGTTCCATCCTGCCTGCGGTAATACACACGGTCCTCTGTAATTCTCTGCACTTCTGCACAGAACTCCATTTTGATTGTTCCGTTTCTTACAAGCGAATCAAATTCCGGAAGAATCCATGGCTTTACGCTTGGGGAATATTCCGCACCCCGATAGATGACCGTCACTCTTGCTCCTGCCTTGACAAGCTCTAGGGCTGCATCGACACTGGAATTTTTCCCTCCAATGACTAAAACGTCCTGATTAAAATATGGGTGGCCTTCTTTAAAATAATGAAATACCTTCGGCAGGTCTTCACCAGGCACATTCATGTAATTCGGCTGGCCATAGTAGCCTGTTGCAGCCACAACAAACGGCGACGCATACTCCCTTTTTGAAGTTGAGATCCTATAATCAGTGCCTTCCGCTTTTGTTACTTCTTTCACAAGTTCAAACGAATGAACCCGTATATTTTTTCTTTTGACAACTTCCCTGTAATAGGCCAGAGCCTGGTTTCTGACAGGTTTTCTGTTTTCTGTTATAAAAGCTACATCTCCGATCTCCAGTTTTTCGCTTGTGCTGAAAAATGTCTGGTGAGTCGGATACTGGTAAATGGCGTTTACAATGTTGCCTTTTTCGATTACAAGAGGGTTCAGCCCGATTTCCTGAAGGGCAATGGCTGCCGCAAGCCCGCAAGGACCGGCGCCTATTATTACAGCATCTTCTTTTTTCATTTTTCCACTCCGTTCTTTATACCGATGAAGCTGCACGTTTGCGTTAACAAAAAAATCTCCTATCTAATGATAGGAGATTTTTGCGGTCTATGCAAATGGTCTGTATTAAATCCAGCCTCTGAATCTTGAAGCTTCTGCCATTTTTCTGACGCCAACCATATAAGCAGAGAGCCTCATATCAACTCTGCGGTTTTGAGCAGTTTCATAAATATTAGAAAATGATTTCACCATTACTTTTTCGAGTTTTTCTTCGACTTCTTCTTCTGTCCAGTAGTATCCCTGGTTATTCTGCACCCATTCGAAATAGGATACGGTCACTCCCCCTGCGCTTGCGAGAACGTCAGGTACAAGCAATATATCTCTATCTGTCAGTATCTGTGTTGCTTCAAGGGTTGTCGGACCATTTGCCGCCTCTACCACAATCTTTGCGCGAATGTTATGTGCATTTTCTTCTGTAATTTGATTTTCAATTGCTGCCGGAACAAGAATATCGCAATCCAGCTCCAAAAGCTCTTTGTTTGTAATGGTATCATTGAAAAGCTTTGTTATTGTACCGAAGCTGTCCCTCCGGTCAAGCAGATAATCAATATCGAGGCCTTCCGGATCGTAAAGGCCGCCATATGCATCTGATATACCAACAACCTTTGCCCCAGCATCATGCATGAACTTGGACAGGAAGCTGCCGGCATTACCGAATCCCTGCACGACAACTCTAGCGCCTTTTAATGTGATCCCTTTCTTTTTTGCTGCCTCATGGATGCAGATTGTTACCCCTTTGGCAGTAGCGGATTCACGGCCATGGGAACCGCCCAGTACAAGCGGCTTTCCAGTAATAAATCCAGGTGAATTAAATTCATCAATTCTGGAATATTCATCCATCATCCAGGCCATTATTTGAGAATTGGTGAATACATCAGGAGCAGGGATGTCTTTTGTCGGCCCGACGATTTGGCTGATTGCCCTGACATACCCTCTGCTCAGGCGTTCAAGTTCTCTGAAGGACATATCACGCGGATCGCAGACAATGCCTCCTTTTCCTCCCCCGTAAGGAAGGTCAACAATGCCGCATTTAAGACTCATCCATATTGAAAGCGCTTTAACTTCTTTTTCTGTTACATTTGGATGGAATCGTATTCCGCCCTTTGTCGGTCCTACAGCATCATTGTGCTGTGCTCGGTAGCCTGTAAAAATTTTAACCGACCCGTCGTCCATCCTTACTGGGATTTTAACTGTCATCATGCGCAAAGGTTCTTTAAGTAATTCATACACTTCTTCAGGATACCCTAATTTTTCGAGGGCTTTATGTATCACCGTCTGAGTCGATTTCAGCACATCGTGCTTATCTCTGTTCTGTTCGGTGTTTTTCTCGGCTACCATAAGTAAACCTCCTAGTATCAATCAAAGTTAGTGTCGGTGTCCACCATTCATGACATAGTATACACCTTCCAAAGTGTCCTGCAAAGATAAAAAGCGCGATTTTATTGAATTTTTAGGCTTGATTTGTAAGCGATTGCAACTAGAACCGGAATAAGGCAATATAACCGGACAGCTTTGATTAAGCCGCTCTCCGTTTATTGAAAAGTCTAAATTTTCCCGATATTCCAGCATTCTGCTTCTAAGGTATTTTTACCTGTATGAAAAGCAATGTCTTACGTTCAGGCCTATAGTCCTCTTTGCTTTTTGGCAATGAAAAAGCACCCCTTTACAGAGATGCAGATTAATTAGCTGCGCAGGTCAGCTTAAAAAGTATTTTTTAATGTCGGAAATGGCATGATCTTTAAAAATTTCTTTTCCATATTCCTGAAGTCTGTGAATAGTCAGTGTAGTGGAGCTTCCGTATTCCGCAAGCACGGCAATCAGGGTTTCAATTGATACAGACTGATGTTCATCAAGAAGCAGGTAGTAGCGTCCATTAAAAGAATAGACTGTTCCGCCTTTTACTCCTTGCTGATATAGAGATGCGGAGAGCTGAATCAAATTCTCGAATGTTTCAAATTCATATATGATATCGATGCTTTCATCTAGCTTCACTTGCATTTCAATATAGTCATCAGAATAGTCGTCATCGTCCTCATCCTGGCTATCCGTGCTTTTCGTCACGATAACAACCATGCCCTGTGCCTGGAGTGAATAAACTTCTACTGCAATTGGGCCATATGCCTCAAAACCGAGTTCTTGACTCGCTTCATTCATCATATCTTTAAATAGCTGATGCACTTTAAAGGAATCTTTCCAAAGGTCTTCTTTGGTCAATCCCCTGTCCATTAAATCATCAATTGTCAAGAATATCTTGATCTTATTGTAGTTCAATCGCTCCAGACGCATCCTGTTCCCTCCTGCCGTAAAAACACAACTTACCTGTTTTATAGTATGTTAATCAAGCAAGATGGTTCGCTTAATTTGTTAACAGTTTACAACGACAGTGGAAAATAGACAAGTTAAAAACCATAGGACCTCGAAAGATTATTTTTCAGCCATTCTTCCCACTCGTTTTTAGAATCTCCAATCAAGTAGGCTTTGTACTCCTTCAGGTTGAGATTTGTACTGGAATGAAATCCAGAGCCTCCCAGCCCGATCGAAAGCTCTTCATATTTTTCAGACAATTCTTTTACCAAATTAAGTGTTTTCGGGGCGTTCTCCATTAACGTACAGGATAAAATCAGAAACTTCGGATTCACCTCTTCAATGACCGCTTCAATATCCTTTTCAGCTATGCTTGTCCCCAGATAAATGACTTCAAACCCCCGTCTTCTTAGAAAAAGGGTGAAAATCAGCAGCCCGAACTCATGCCACTCTCCAGGTCCGCACACAGCAACGGTTTTCGGCAATAGGCCGTTTACCGGCAGTGTATGAAGAATCATTCCAATCCTTGACCTTAAAAAGGATGAGGCAAAATGCTCATGGGCAGTGGTTATTTTCCCGGCTTCCCACAGATCCCCTGTTTTCACCAGTACTGTGCCGAGAATATCAATAACCACTTTGTCTATGGAATACAGACTGAAAGCTTTATTTAACAGCTCATGGGCAGAGTTTTCATCAAATGAATGAAGCGCCTTCAATAGCTCATCTGTCAGCTCAGCGGCTCTGTCAGCAGCTTCCTCCTGGACAAGATTCGGTTCTTCTGCAGAAATTCCGGTATTTTCAAGAAGGTTAACCGCCTGGCTGATGGAAAAGCCCTTATTGATTTTACTCATCAGCCATTTCAAAATTTTAATGTGCTCCTCTGTATACAGCCTGTGCCCTGACTCATTTCTGACAGGTGCGATCATGTTGTAGCGCCTTTCCCATGCCCGCAATGTACCAGGCTGGATTCCGAGCATCTTGGATACTGCTTTAATATTGTATTTTCCGCCCTGATTGTCCATTTCTTTTCCTCCATTAAAGCCCTGTAAACACAAAAAAGCTGAAAGAAAGGGGCTGTTCCAAAGTTTGGCATTAGGCTAAAAGCCTATCATCTACTAGAATTATAAAGGAATGAACAGCTTGTGTAAACTTTGTATAACAGTTGAATAACTATCAGCTCTCTCAGCTTTTTGAAATCGTGATCCAGTGGGCCTCTGCCGGGGCCCCTAAACGCAGCGGCAGCTTGGATGTTCCGTATCCATTGCTCACCAGCACTGTACAGGATTCTGTCTCAAATACTCTTCCCTTTTCATATAATCCGAACTTTCCTATCCGGATTTGACCGCCGTGTGTATGGCCGCTTATTGCAAGCGCGATGCCGTCCTTCTTTTTAAGCTTTTGCAAGATAAGAGGGCTGTGGCACAAAAGAATTTTAAAAGAGACATCTCCTGCATCTTTGAGACCGTCTTCCAGCATATCTTCATTAACCTTCATTTCCCCTAGGCCAATAACGGCAACGTCTTCTGAGATGCGCAGCGCCTCATTATGAAGCAGCCGGACATCTTCCTCCTTAAGAAGCTTTTCCAGCTCCCTGCGGTCAAGCTCAAAGTCATTGTTGCCCAGCACAGCTGCAGCCGGCCCGAGCTTCCTTAGCTTTTTTATATTTTCTCGCACTCTTTCTAATGGAACTCCTCCCTCTGCTATATCTCCTCCGATCAGGACGAGGTCAGGAGTACCGGGACACTGGGTCAGCAGCTCTTCTTTTATTGTTCTTCTATGAATATCTGAAATAAAAAAAATAGTCAGCTGTTCTTTATCTGAAGGAAAGTCCGGAAGTGATAAATTGTTGATGGTGACAGTGTCTGCAATGGCATTCCGGTACATAACAGCTCCAAACAGGAGCCCTGCAAGAATTAAAACTAACAGAAAAATAGCCATACATGTCATTCCTCCGCTGCAAAAAATCATTATTTGCTTTCGTAAAATAAATTGATGCCGAATTTTTTTTTCATCATTAAAAAAACCTGTTCGCGCTTTTTCCAGTAATAAGGCTTCGGCCACAGTTCAGGGCTTTTCCTTATTACTTCGCAGCGGAGAGCATGAAACTCTTTTTCAGCCTTTTCTTCTTTCTTTTTAAAATAAAGAGCTGTTGCATAACCGGCAATGATGCTCATGACAAAAAACAAATGAAAGGATTGCTGCAGAAACAAACTGATCATAGCCGATATGTCCGAATTGCTCTGTTTTAGAATACAAAAGTAAAAGTAGCCCATGAAGGCAAGAACGGTTCCAAAAGTAAAGAGCTGGCAGTATAGACATTTCTTTTTATATTTATCAAATTTTCTTTTTTTATCAACCAATGATTGGAGCATTTTTTTAGTCGGCTCATCTGTGCTTTCATTCAGGCTGCTGAATTCCTTTTCCATCTCTTCACCATCATTCCTCATTTAATAGTACAAGGTATGATGAAAAAAAGAGGATTATTCAGTGATTACCACGATTACTCAAGTCAGCCTTCCATTTAGGCTCTATAAAATCTGGCTGTTGAAGGCATCAGGCGTCCGCTTTCCACGGACAGTGCGTGAGTCTCCCGCTTTCCACTCCAATCAACAAGGCTCAAAGATCCAACATTCTTCTTTAGCATAGCCTTCATTAAAAAAACGCTCCTTTTAAGGGAACGTCTCATTATTATAAATGATTATACATGATCTTTCAGAGGGATTTCCAGCACTTGTCCAGCATATACGCTGTCGGCGGAAAGCTTGTTCCACTTTCTGATGGTTTCTTCGCCGCTTCTGCTGTTGTAATACTTCATTGAAATTCTGTACAGCGTTTCTTTTGGCTGAACAGTATGTTTAACAATTTTAATATTCTCTTTGGCAGGCGAATCTGAAGAAGAATCACCGCTTGCCTTATTTTCCTTTGACTCAGGCTTCTCTTTTTCTTTAGCAGGAGGAGCTTTCTTTTCTTCCTTTTTTTCCTGCTCCTTGCTGCGCTCAGATGCTTTAGGAGCAGCTTTTGGCTGCTCTTTCTGATCAGAATCTCCGTCTGATGCCGGCGTCTTCTTGCCGGCATCAGACGGACTTTCTTTTTTGGGGGCTTCTGCTTTAGGAGCTTGTTCCTTCGGTTCCGCCTTTTCAGACTTGTCTTCATTCCCTGCCGCCAGTTTTTTATCTGTTTCGGCAGGTTTGTCCTGCTGAGGCGTGCTTTCGTTCAGGAATTGTACTTCTCCACTGTCTGTATTAACAGGCTCATGCTTTTGCGTATAAATGGTATAGGTAAATATAAAAACAATTAAAAGGATAAAACATACAGCTAAAAAATTAATCAGCGGATAAGGAGAAGGAGCTTTTTTTTCTTTCTTTTTTTTCTTGCCGTGCAGCTCTCTTCTTGAGGCATGCCTGGCAGAACGGCTTTTTCCCCTTGTTTCCCCTGCATTTGCAGTTTCAAATTGATCTGTCTTCTTAGGCTGGTTCATCATCTGATATTGATCCACCTCTCTTCAAGTACTCTATCCGTATGTGCGCAGCAGATACGAAATCGATGAAAAAATGAGCTGTAATGGCAGCAAGAAGATTGTCTGTCCATTCATAGATGAGGCCAAGGAGCACGCTGGCAATAATAACAGCGGCAAATAAAAGCGGCCTGTCAAGATAACGGATATGTAGCAATGAAAAAATAACGGCAGCAGGCCAGAGACCAAGTCCATGCTGCAATATTCCCCTGAACAGGATCTCCTCTGTAAAGGAAATCAAAAGCGCAAGGAAAACAATATGAGGTATGCTGCAGGAACGAAAAATTCTCTGATTAATCCCACCATCATCATACCAGGATTTTGGGGCGTATTTCATGATCAGCATGTCACAAATCAAGATCGTCCCTGCAAGTGCGCAGCCCCAAATAACTGCTTCGGCACTCCAGGCAAAATGGTCAAACGGTGCCAGCACCGTGCGAAAAAAAAATAACGAAAGCAAAATGGAAACGGCAAGAAGCAGGCCTTGTGTTAGATAAAGCTGCATCACCATCTGTTTATCTGATAAAGAATGAATCATATTTCTCTGTTTTTTTATCAATGAATATCCCTCATCAAAAAGATGTTTCTTAATTCTGTTTCCCAATCAGCAAACTGACCAGATTCAAGAATCTCCTCTTCTCCCTTGTAATAAGGCTGCAGATCCAATCCGCATGCATCACAGCAGCTGGAAGGCTTGTTTTTCTTAATTACTTCACCAAAATATGCCAGTATTCCTTCTCTTCTGCAGGAATTTGCTGAAATCCATCTCATAAATATTGTCAGTTTTCGCTTTTTCTCCTTTTTTCTTGACGCAAATATGTTTGCAATCGCTTCTTGGGGTGACTGGCTATTGTCCAATGAATCATTCTGAAGGTAATGATCAATGAGCCGCATATGAACCTCAGGCAGCAGGATACCATCTTTTAAATAGGCAGCTATATCCTGCTTTTCAGGAAACTCGCTGTCAATAAGATGCTGCGGTATTTCGTAGTCGTTTTGAGTCAGCAGGCTGATTGCTGCAGCAGGGCTTCCATCTCTTCCTGCTCTTCCGATTTCCTGCAGATAAGCTTCCATGCTTTGAGGCATGTGAAAGTGAAGTACAAACCGAATGTCTGCCTTATTGACTCCCATTCCAAAAGCGCTTGTACTGCAAATAATGCTGAGCTGGCCGTTCAAAAACTGATGCTGAACAAGCATTCTCTGCTCAGACTCCATTCCGCCATGATAATAGGCGGTCTTTTCAATGCCTTTTTCCTTTAAATAAGCGGCGAGCTTTTCCGTCCATTGTCTGCCGCCGCAATAAATAATTCCCGGACCTTTTAACCCCTTTGCCAATTCGTAAAGTCTTTCAAGTTTTTCTGACAGGCTTTCCATTTTCTCTATTTTAATCGCAATATTCGGCCGGTCTGCTGAATAAACGTGCATAGCAGGATCCACCATGCCCAGGGAGCCTTTAATATCTTCAAGAACCTCTTTTGTTGCTGTCGCTGTTAACGCTAGGCAGGGAGCATGATTGAGCTGATTCCGGACGTTGCCGAGAAGCGAATAATCCGGCCTGAAGTCATGGCCCCATTGAGAAATACAATGGGCCTCATCTACTGCAAACAATGAAATGCGGGTATTTCTCAAAGCCTGCATAACTGTTTTGGATTTCAAGCTTTCGGGTGATACAAATATGAATTTATATGCTCCGAGGTTTTTCAGTGCATGGAGGCGGTCCTTTTGTTCAAGAAAGCTGTTTATGGCAATAACGTTTTTTTCTCCCCTTGCTTTCAGCTGCTGAATTTGGTCTTCCATAAGAGAAAGCAAAGGAGAAACGATAACAGCAGGCCCTTTCAGCAAGTAGGCAGGAAGCTGATAGCAGACGGATTTCCCTCCCCCTGTCGGCAGCATTGCCAGCACATCTTTTCCAGCTAAAACATCCGCAATAATTTCTTTTTGTCCTTCTTTAAATGTTTCGTAGCCAAACTGTTTTTTCAGCACTGCCTCAGGAGTCATCACCTTTTCTCCACCTCATTTCCGCAAATGCCAGCCTGATCTGAAAATAGGAATATGCATGTTCAAGCTTTTCTTTTACTTTTTTGAGCTGCTTTGTATCAAGCTGGCTGATCACGGCATTGATTTCATCCATTTCCTCACGGTGAAGAAAACGGGAAAAATTAAAGTCAGGATCGTTTAGAGCAATCTCGACCATATGATCTTCTATTGTACTTTCCTTCAGCCTTCTTGCTGCAGCTATTTCTGCAATCGTCTTTCCTTCCGCCATCATGCGGAAGCTTCTTTCCGTAGAAGCAGTAAGCGTTTTGGCTGCAGGCTTCCGCTCATGAAGGAGAGCGAGAAATGGAAGCTCTCCTAAAGACCTTTCCATTATGGCATGCAGGACATTTAGAAAAAGCACTCTGATGTACCATTCATCCTGTTTGTAATGATCGGCCAGCTGCTGAAAAGTGAGCCCTATCCGGTCCTTTGAGGTTAATCGGTATGTAAAGACAGCAGCCGCAAGCGGCGCCTGGCCTGTTAGAAGCCCGGACAGCTCATGGTAAAGTGCATGAGCCATTTCTTGCCTTGAGGAGCCCTGTTTCAGCAAAAATTTTTTCACCCATAGAAGTTCTTCATCATTGTATAGTAAAGGAAGGAAGCGTGTGCTGCCTCCGATAAGGTTGGAAATCGTCTGAACAAGCAGGGAAAGCTTCATCCAATACTGCCTGGAATGAGCAGAGTATTTCCAGCCGTTTAATTGTGATGGAAGCGGATGCTCCTGCCATTCTTTTTCCAGAAAGGATAGACCCGCGTCTGAAACATGGAGATTTGCTGTTAAAAAGCCTTGAGCGGAGAGCCTTTCTTTTGAAGCTTCGATCTGATCCTTTTTTATATTCGGAAACAAACCGAACAGTGCTCCAATCTTGAACAGCTGTAAATCCTGGATGGTTTGCGAGGACCGTTTTCCTTTGAGAAGATGGTAAACGGCTGCAGCTGAACGTTCTCCCTGAAATTGCTTCATGCTATATAAAACAAGGACATCCAAATAGCTCAATTTCATTCCACCGCCATTTTCTGACAAGGTTTTAAAGTCTTTTTCCAGCTGCTTTCGCCAGACTGGCACACGGTATTTTTTTTAACTTCCCGCAGGAGAAGCACCAGCAAGCCTTTACTATTGTATCAGAGATTTTGTCAAATGGAGGAGCTAATTGCGTCATTTTCTTTCCTCATTTTATGTTTCACTAACATGGCAAAGAAAAAGCTGCGGCATAATAAGCAGGGCATCGACTTAAAGGCAGGATTCAGGTCCGCCATGTTTTTATTGAAAAGTTAATGTAACACCTATACAATGTATATATGTTTTAAGTTTTTCCATCCTGCAAAGACTTGCAGGTGACATTATATGTTCTATTAGAACCATCAGGAGGTTATGTACATGGCAAAGTATACGATTGTTGATAAAGATACTTGCATCGCATGCGGGGCTTGCGGAGCTGCGGCACCTGACATTTATGATTATGATGACGAAGGCATTGCATTCGTTACACTTGATGACAATCAGGGAATTGTGGAAGTGCCCGAAATTTTGGAAGAAGATATGATGGATGCATTTGAAGGCTGCCCGACTGATTCCATTAAAGTCGCAGACGAGTCTTTTGATGGAGACGCAACAAAATTTGAATAAGCAAAAAAACTTCGGCGGCCAAACTGGCACCGAAGTTTTTTTGCTTTATAAAAAGAGCCCTTCTGAAAAGGGCTCTTCTAAGTCTATCTATGCTTAAGCGGCATTCCGCAGTGCTCTCTGCTTAGAAAGCCATGTTTTTAACCTTCCATACAGCATGAGGAATACGGCGGCAACTAAAATGCCTTTTACGATATTAAATGGGATAATCCCGGCTGTTATCGTACGGGCAAGCTCTGCTGCCGGCATAGCCGGAAAATTCATGAACAGCGTATACGCAGGGAAAATCACATAATAATTTAAAATGCTCATGATCACTGTCATAGACAACGTACCAAGGGCAAGTCCTGCTGCCACGCCTTTAGCTGTCGCTATTTTTTTATAAATGAATGCGATAGGCAGAATATACAGCACTCCTGAGATAAAATTGGCAAGCTCTCCAACAGGAACGCCTGTAGCGCTGCTCTTAATCAGGTAATGCAGAATATTTTTGAGCCCTTCCACAATGATTCCAGCTGCAGGTCCGAAGACAACAGCGGCAATAATAGCCGGCACATCGCTGAAATCAATGTTAAGAAATACAAAACCCGGATAAGGAATCTCCAGCATCATGAGCAGAAATGATACACTGCTTAATGCTGCTAACACAACCATTTTGTTAACCTTGCTGACTTTCAAAAAAATCTCTCCTTTTCATGATCGCTCCCGAAAAGAAAGAAAGGGTTTTTGCCTGAACGAAATAACCCTCTGTCCTAGAGAACAGAGGGAAAAGCGGCAGGCAAAATAAGCGGATGAAACAGCTGTTTCAAAACGCCAAAACCACCATCTTCTCCCATCCAGACTGTACTGTCGGCTCTGGAATCTCACCAGATCCTGCCCAAAACAAAAGGCTCGCGGGCTTAAAGCAATAAAGCTTATCACCGCCGGTCGGGAATTTCACCCTGCCCCGAAGATTGATCAATATAATATTCAAAAGTTATTATATGATAAACCTTCTCATTTGTATAGAGAAAAGTCTTGGAAATACATCGGAATACTGCTGAATAAGCCGTTTTAAGTAAACGCTTTCACACTTTAGCGCATTGACATAAATAAAGGAATGTGATAAATTATCAAAAAATTTCAAATTTATAGTTAGGGGTTGTTAGAGTGTTTCGGATACTTGTCTCAGATCCAATAAGCAAGGATGGCCTTCTGCCTTTGATGCAGTCAGACCAGCTCGAAATCGTCCAAAAAAACGTCAAGGATGCTGAGGATGAATTGGATCAGTTCGATGCCCTTCTTGTGAGAAGCGCAACAAAGGTCACTCAATCGCTGATGGAAAAAATGCCGAAACTGAAAATAATTGCAAGAGCAGGTGTTGGTGTTGATAATATAGATATCGATCAGGCTACCCGGCATGGAATTATTGTCATCAATGCCCCTGAAGGCAATACCATTTCTACTGCAGAGCATACATTTGCCATGATTATGTCTCTTATGCGCCATATACCTCAAGCAAATGCCAGTGTGAAAGACAATGAATGGAAAAGGTCTTCCTTCCTTGGAACAGAGCTGTACGGCAAGGTGCTCGGCATCGCAGGACTCGGAAGGATCGGCAGCGAGATCGCCAAGCGTGCAAGGGCTTTTGGAATGAAAGTCGTTGTATTTGATCCTTTTTTAACAGAAGAAAGAGCTTCAAAAATCGGGGTGGAAAGCTATTCCTTTCACCAGCTCCTTGAAGAAGCAGATATTATTACAGTACATACTCCCTTAACGAAAGAAACGAGAGGGCTTCTAAATCACGAAACGATCGGGAAGACAAAAAAAGGCGTTTATCTTGTAAACTGTGCCAGAGGCGGCATTATAGATGAAGAAGCCCTAATCTATTACTTGGAAAACGGGCATGTCAGCGGAGCAGCACTGGATGTATTTATTGAGGAACCGCCGGCAGGCAACAGACTGCTGGACTTCCCGCAGGTGATTACTACCCCGCATCTTGGAGCCTCCACTAAGGAAGCTCAGCTTAATGTTGCCTCACAGGTAGCAAAAGAAGTCCTGACATTCTGTGAAGGCGGACAGGTAACCTCTTCCGTCAATCTGCCTTCGCTTTCAGAAGATGATTATAAAATTATGAAGCCGTATGATCTCCTGGCAAGAAAAATGGGCGGTGTTCTAAGCCAGTGCATGCGGGAACCAGTCAACAGCATATCAGTGCAATATGAAGGAACTGTGGCAGATCTGGAAACCTCATTTATTACAAAAAGCGTCATTGCTTCATTTTTAAGAAGCCGGGTTGATGTTACTGTTAATGCGGTTAATGCAGGAATGATTGCCAGAGAACGGGGCATCAGCTTTTCTGAGAAAAAATCAGCCAATGAATCAGGATACGCCAATTGTGTCACTGTCCGGGTTGAAGGCGACAGATCTACTTTTGAAATTAAAGGGGCCTATATTCCTGAATACGGGGTTCGCATTATCAATCTAAATGGATTCTCGATTGATTTTTATCCTGAAGGACACCTTCTGTATGTGCAGCATACAGATGTGCCTGGAGTGATTGGGAGGGTCGGGCAAATTCTCGGCGACCATGCTGTCAACATTGCTACAATGCAGGTTGGCCGAAAAGAGCGAGGGGGCGAGGCAATCATGATGCTGAGCTTTGATAAGCCGCTTGAAAATGACGTTCTTGATGCATTCAGGGAAGTCGGAGAAATTGTCTCTGTTCTTCCGCTTGAACTGTAAAAAGGCAAAGAAAGCCCCCGTTCCTTACCTGGAACGGGGGTTTTCTTTTACCCGATCGGCACTTCCCTTCGCTCTCCTTTAGAGAACGTCATAATTGTTTTATAGCCGGTTTTTCTCGCCAGCTTCACCGCCTGATCAAAATCCGCCCCTACATCATTCGGCTGGTGCGCATCTGAAGAAAGCACAATCGGCACTCCCTTCTGAAAGCAGGCTTCTAGCAGCCTTGGATCTGGATAAAGCTTTCCAACAGGCTTTCGCAATCCTGCAGTAGAAATTTCCACACACGTTTTTGACTGAGAAAGAGCATTTGCTGCCCGCTCATATTGCTCCAGCAGAAATTCTTCATCTTCAGGTATGTAATTAAATATTTTCACAAGATCCAAATGTCCGACGATATCAAACAGGTTGGACTCTGCAAGCGTGACAATCTGATCGTAATAATTACGGTATGTAAGATAAAGATCGCGCCTATCCCACTCTTGTATAAATTCCTTTAAATCTATGCCGAAATCCCCTACCCAGTGAACAGAGCCGATCACATAATCAAAGTCGTACTGTTCGATAAAGGTCTTCATTTCTTCATGCTTGCCAGGTGTATAATCCATTTCAATCGACATCTTTACATCAATGTCCTTTTTCCATGCCTCTTGAAACAGGGAAACATAATCCTTCATATCATAAAATCTGCGTTCATCTACCCATGGATTGCTTAAAATGTTTTTTGTTTGATAAAAATGATAGGCATGTTCAGAGATGCCAAAATGCTGAATGCCTTTTTCAGCTGCCACATTCGTAAATTTCTTCAAGTAATCCAATGTCAGGGTTCCCCGCTCTAAATGATTATGATAGTCTGTCAGCAAATTTCTCACCTCATTTTTCTTTCTACCATATCATGCACGGCTAAAGAATTGAACAATTTTTCCGAAATAATCGGACAAATCACAATTAAACAAATACTATTATTCTACTAAAATAAATTGTATATTTATTCTGGTTGATGTATGATTAGTCATGTTCTTTATATAGATAGATTGGAAGGTTTTTATCATGAAGCGAAATAAAAAAATTGGTGTTTTAGGGCTTTCCTTGATCAGCATCAATGCTATTCTTGGTTTAAAAAATATTCCCTTTGCTGCAACAATCGGACCGTCAGCTGTTTCTTTCTGGATTCTGGCTGCTCTCCTTTACTTTATACCGATCAGCTTGATCGTCGCTGAGCTTTCCACCGCATTTCCTGAACAAGGAGGCATCAGCGCATGGGTGGAACGGGCATTTGGAAAAAAAGCCGCCTTTTTATGCGGATGGTTTTTCTGGGTGGCCAATTTTACTTACTACCCTTCGCTGCTGATCGGAATCACGGTAAATGTCTCATATGCCATTAATGCTCCGCAGATTATCAGCAATACATGGTTTACAACGATCGTTTCTCTTGTGATCTTTTGGTCACTGACCATCCTTACCTTAAGAGGAACACAAGTAAGCGGAAAAATGTCCGCAATCGGCGCACCTATCGGAGTACTGGTCCCAGCCATTTTAATTTTCGGCTTTGGGCTTGCCAGTCTAATAACAGGACATCCATCTGCCACTCCTTTTACTGCTGAAACGATTGCACCGCGAAATCTCTCAATGGATTCTGTTATGTTCCTCTCGACATTGATGTTTGCATTCTCAGGCATCGAAATGATCGGTACCATTGCGAAGGATGTTCACAACCCGCAAAGGACTTTTCCAAAGACGATTCTGATTGCGTCAATTGCGATCGGCATTATCTATATCCTTGCAACAGCAGCCTTTCAGTTTGTCATCAAAATTACGCCTGATGATACAGCAACAGCGCTTTATCAATTTGCTGATGTCATCGGCCAGCAATTTCATCTGCCGTTCAATCTCGCACAGATTCTTGGCATCTGCTTTGTGATCGCGATACTCGGTTCTTTGACATTTCTCATTTTGAACCCGAGTATTATGATGGCTGAAAGCGGAAAGGGCATTTTACCTGAAAAACTCATAAAAGCCAATAAAAATGATATGCCAGCTAACCTTATCCTATGGCAGGCAGCCGGCGTCTCCGTCATCCTGATCAGCTCAGGATTTATACCAAGCGTCTCACAGGCTCTGAATATGCTTGTGCTAATGGCGACACTTGCCTTCTTTATTCCATATGTCTTTCTGCTGCTTGCATACATTAAGCTCCGCAAATCAGAAAAGACAGCCATTAGGCCATTCAAGATTAAAAAAGACTTTTGGGCTTATCTAACAGCAGCAGTCGGCCTTTTCTCTGTTATCGGAACAATAGTCTTAACGCTTATCCCTGCATCAGGCACAACCCTTGCAGAATATACGCCCATGATAATCGGTCCTGCTGTTTTTGCTCTTCTCGGCCTCTGGTTTTACAGCAGAGGGAAAAAGAAGCAAGAAAGCAGCTTGAAGAAAGCTGGATAAGAAAAGGTGTCTCTTTTTATAAGAGACACCTTTTTTCGTGCTGAGCCAATATCCCTTTTGAAAATAGAGAGCAGATCTCTGCCAGTTTATATGCAGAAAAAGCCAAAGAGGCATTCACACAAGCAGTCCCCGCCATCAATCCTTCCAATTGACAGGGTTCGGAGAATAAGGAACCTCCACAGGCTTTGTTACATCCATTCTGCCGATTTTCTCGGCTTTCAGGTTTTTAAACAGCACAGATTCATAGCCGAATTCTTTAGCTGTCAGAAGGAGGCCTTCCAGCATCAGAATGTATTTATCTGTTCTTTCCACGTTTTCGTGTTTGGAAAAAGAAATAATTAACTTCTTACCGGCAGTTTGAAGTTCTTTAATTGGCAGGTCTTTAGCAAGCAATGATTCCTGGGAATGATTTTCAGCCTTTTTCATTCCTGCAATGGCATCTTCCACTGTTGCGAAGGATTCCCTTGAAGGAGTAAAGAGTTTTTCTTTTCCAGGCTGAGGCTGGAAGAGGAAATAGCCTTTTTTCATTTCCGGGCTGATGTGCAGAATATCCAGGCTGCCGTATTGGCCAAAATTGATGCCCTTATGGCCGTCTGTTTCCAGCTGGGCCTTTTTGTAGCCAGACCATCTGAAGGTTTCTTCCAGAAGATCTTTCAGGAAGCTTTCTGCCTCGCTTTCAATGCTGAGGGCTTTACCGGCATTTACTGTTACGGTATCACTGCTGGTTTCTTTAAAGTTGAGTTTTGTCAGCTCTGTAGGAGCGAATCCCAACGCTTCGGCATTTACCTGGCGAAGAAGCGGAGTAATTTGTTCGGCTTTTGGCTGCTTGCTGCCGCCTTCAAGGGTGATAGGGATAATATTTTCGACGTTTTGATCCTGAAGAGCTACTACAACTGCCTTATCCTGCTGATCCCTTGGAACAACAAATGTTTTTTCTGAGCTTTTAGCATTATCTTCAGACACTGGAGCTTTTGAAGAAGATTTTTGCGCGCTGCTGTCAGAGCTGCTTTCCTGCTGATCCTTATCAGCCACCATGCTCTTATCACTGCTGCTCTCACTGATGTTCTTTTCAGGAAGTGCCTTTTTTTCCAAATGAGGAGGACTTCCGGCAAGCTTGCTGCTTCCCTGCTGCCCGCTGAATTGAGCCAGAAATGAAGGGGACAGAATCAGCAGCAGCATAACAGCGCAAACAGCGGCAATAATCGGTCCAATTCTGGTTTTTCTTTCTTTTCTCCGGCGCCTGAGCTCAATGTTCTGCCATATCTCTGCTTTGCTGCGTTTATCTTCAGCCTTAGGCAGGTTTTCAAGCAGCGTTTGTATGTATTCTTCATTAAACTCTGATTTTCTCATTCTGGCTCCCCTCCTTTTCCATCAGGTTTTCCATTAGCTTTTTTAATGTTTTGATTCCTCTATGCTGTGTTGTTTTTACTTTGCTTTCTGTCCAGCCGAGGGAATCGGCTGTTTCTGCAATAGACAAACCTTGTATGTATCTCAAGATAATCACCGTCTGCTGGTCAATGGAGCATTTATCCAACGACCGGTACATCCGCTGCACTTCTTCATTTTGAAGAGCAATTTCCTCAGGCAGCGGGCTTTGATCCTGAACCTGCTGATTATCCCAATCAAATTTATCCAATATCCGCTGTTTGACTGTTTTTTGCTTGCGGAACCAATCGATGGCCACATGTCTAGCAATAGAAAAAAGCCAGGTTTTTTCACTGCTCCGCCCTTCAAAACGGTCATAGGATTTCAATACTCTTATGTAAACCTCTTGTACGAGATCTTCTGCCTGTTCCCGATTTTTCACCATATAAAATAAAAATTGAAAAATATCCTGATGATATTTCTCATAGATTTTTTGAAAGGTGTCTTCCATGAGAAACCCCCGTTCATTTACTAAGTCGGTGTTCAGCTGTAAAAAGTTACAACACCACTATATTATGCAAACGAAAAAAAAGGAAGGCAATTCCTTCCTTTTTCATATTTCCGCGTTATTCTTTTTCTTTTCTTTCCCTGAAAACAATGGCGCTGCGCTCGTATTCCACATCTTTTACATTTTCACGATAATTGACCGCTCTGGCCGCAGCAAAAAAGTAATCTGACAGTCTGTTGACGTACTGCAGTACAGCCTCGCTCACAGGCTCCTGACGGTGAAGTGAAACGATTCGGCGCTCCGCTCTTCTGGCTATTGTTCTTGCCATATGGAGATGAGCGGATGCTTTTGTTCCGCCTGGCAGGATAAAGCGTTCAAGCGGCGGAGCTTCTGCAGTATAGGCATCTATTCTCGGCTCCAGATCCTCAGCCATTTTCACCGTCATTTTGTTTTGGCGTTTTTCTTCGCTGATAACTGATGCGAGGTCGCTGCCGCAGTCAAACAATTCATGCTGTATGCGCTCCAGCTCGCTCTGGATATCACGGTATTTTTCTTCATGGAGAAAGGTCATGGCCACTCCAACTGCTGCATTCAGCTCATCGATTGTCCCGTAGGCTTCAACTCTTGCATCATCCTTGTCGACTCTTCCACCTACAAGGCTTGTTTTCCCCTTGTCACCTGTTTTCGTATAAAGCTTCATCCCTTTTTCCCTCCCAATTTATCGCTCTTTGTGTTCCGGAAGAAAGAACGTAAAGGTTGTCCCTTCGTTCACCCGGCTGCGGACTGCAATGGTCCCCTGGTGAGCTTCTACAATATTTTTGGCAATGGCCAGTCCAAGCCCTGTTCCGGCGCGTCCCCGGGTTCTCGCTTTATCTGCTTTGTAAAACCGTTCAAAGATAAATGGCAGATCTTCTTCACTGATGCCTGATCCTGAATCGCTTACATCGAACCGCAATCCTCCAGAGATGGTTTCTACCTTTACCGTAACCTCTCCGCCTTCTTCAGTATGGCGGATCGCATTGTCTACAAGGTTTGTCAGAACCTGCTCAATTTTATCCGGGTCAAGAGAGAAGGGGCTGTCCTCTGACATGATTTCTGCATGCAGTTTGATGGATTTATCTTTTGCAGGACCTTGAAACTTCCGTTTGATTTTCTCCACAAACTCATAGATGTCCAGTTCCTCGTAATGAAGAGTAATATGGCCGGCTTCCATTCGGGCAAGATCCAATAAGTCATTCACAAGCCTGCCCATTCTGAGAGATTCGTCATGAATGATCTTTGCAATTTCCTTTTGATCTTCTTCGCTCCCGGCAATATCGTCGACAATCGCTTCGCTGTAGCCCTGAAGCATCGCTATCGGTGTGCGGAGTTCATGGCTGACATTGGCGATAAAATCCTTCCTGAGCTTGTCAAGACGCCTCTCCTCTGTCATATCGCGCAGGACTGCCACAGCGCCTCTTACATAATCCTGATCATATAAAGGCGTCATTAGCAATACCCATGTTCTTCCCTGCAACGTAATCTCAGCCACTTGCTCTTTTTCTGAATGAACGACCCGCTGAAAGAGATTTTTAGCTTCGGGCGGAATATCCTCGCTGTTTTCAAGCCTCGAATGCTGCTCATAATACCACGCCTGCAAAAACCGTTCTGCAGGAGGATTTGTTACAAGAATGCTTCCATCAATATTCAGCGTAATGACCCCATCAGCCATGCTGCTTAAAATGCTCGATAAATGTTCCTTTTCCTGGCTCAGTGCATTAATGTGATATTTCAGCTGCTTTCCCATCTGGTTAAAGGCAATTCCAAGCTCGCCGATTTCATCGTTTGTGAGGATGGGAACCTTTGTGTCAAATTTACCCCGTGCCAGTTCAAAAGCCGCTTCTCTCATCTTTCTCAGCGGATTGGTAATCCTTGTTGACAGGAAAAAGGCAAAGACGGTTGTCAGAACCATCCCGAGAAGAGCTGCAAGGAGCGTATATTTTGTCGTGCTCTTTGTCGCCTCCTGGACAGCGTTCAAGGATCTTGCAACATACACGGCGCCGTATTCATTTTCTGAAATCTTGTATGGAACGCCTGTAACGAGAACTTCTTCCGTGCCATTAGCGCTTTTAGAATCTATTCTTTTAATGGTTTTCTTTCTTGACTGTATGACGCCTGCCAGTTCGCGGTCCTTTTGAATTTCTCTCAGCGACACCTTTGGCTGTTCATTTGATTCATTGGCTGATGCGAACACGTGCTTCTTGCTATCTTCCACAATGATGCTTGTGGAGTCATCCGCCAATTCTGAGGCGATGGATTTTGCAAGCTCTGTATCTTCATAATGATGGGAGAGAATGAGCGAAACCTTGCTTCCCAGCTGGTCCAGCTCCTTTTCCGCCAGACTTACATGATAATTTTCAATAAACTCAAACCATAAGACCGTTAATATCAGCAGAACAACGGTTACAAGGGCCAGTATGGTTGCCCAAAGCTTGCCAACGACACTTTTCCATGGCTTCATTCATTTCCAACCTCGAATTTGTAGCCTACTCCCCATACTGTTACAATCATTTTGGCAGCGTCAGGAGATACTTTATTCAGCTTTTCCCTGAGCCTCTTTACATGTGTATCAACTGTTCTGAGATCTCCAAAGAATTCATACTGCCAGACTTCTTTCAGCAGCTTTTCTCTGTCGTACACTTTGTCAGGCGTTCTGGCCAAAAAATAGAGCAGTTCATATTCTTTCGGCGTAAGGCTGACTTCCTTTTGATCAGCTGTTACCCTGTGCGCATCATGATCAATTGACAGGTGCGGAAACACGATGACGTTTTTGGCGGTTGTTTCGGTTTTTAAGAAAGAGGTTTGAGAGCTTCTTCTTAATAATGCTTTTACCCTCAAAATCACTTCTCTCGGGCTAAATGGCTTTACGATGTAATCATCTGTCCCAGCCTCAAAACCGTGTACACGGTTTGTCTCTTCCCCTTTTGCTGTGAGCATGATAACAGGGGTCGCTTTTTTCTCTCTCAGCTGTCTGCAGACTTCAACCCCGTCGATCCCAGGCATCATTAAGTCAAGCAGGATGACGGCATAATCATTTTCAAGCGCCTTTTCCAGAGCCTGATTTCCGTCTTCTGCCTCTTCAATCAGAAAGCCTTCCCTTTCCAGATACATTTTCAAAAGACGGCGGATTCTTGCTTCATCATCCACAACAAGCACTTTTGTATTTTGATACTCTTCCATAAGCAGCCTCCTATTGATGCAAACTGTCTTTCAAACTCAGGTGATAAAACTCATTGCATTTCAGCAGCTTTTTCTGCTGCCATTTAAACAGATAAAACCTTCACAGTAAAAAGTGAAGGCTTTTAACAAGCTTGTGTGCCCTTTTTCCTGTTACGCGTAGGAGTGAAGACCGGCAATCACCAAATTAACAAATATCAAATTGAACATGATGATGGCAAAGCCGATAACAGCGAGCCAGGCTGATTTCTCGCCATGCCATCCTCTTGAAAGCCGCAAATGCAGATAGGCGGCGTAAAAGAGCCATGTAACGAGAGCCCATACCTCTTTTGGATCCCAGCCCCAAAATCTTGTCCATGCGGCCTGCGCCCAAATCATCGCGAAAATTAATGCCCCGAGGGTGAAAACAGGAAAACCGATTGTAACAGACCGATAGCCGATTTCATCCGTAAGATCCAAATTCAGCTTTTTGGTCAGCGGCTGCAGGGTCCTGGATAAACTCTTCCTCAATATTACTCTTGCCAAACCATATAAAACTAAACCGGCAAAAATTGACCAAACAACTGTGTTGAGCTTCCTGCCTGAAAAAATCGGAGGTACATTAAATAAAGGATGCAATTTGCCTTCTGTCAGCAGCTCTCCTTTATTCGGCCCGATCAGCGCCGGAAGATCATAAACCATCTGTGCTTCAGCGCCTTTTTTATCAATCCATTTAAACTCAGCTTCATATCCTGCAGCTCTGAAAACTGTTGTAATGATAATAAAGCCTATTGTTGCAACCATAACAAACATAACAAATTCAAGCCAAAACGTCTTTTTGGATGGCTTGGCGTGATCGGCTGTTTTGATTAAATACAGCACTCCTGCAATGAAACTGATGGCCAAAATGGCTTGCCCAAGCGCGGCTGTTGTCACATGTATGTAGAGCCACTGGCTTTTAAGAGCAGGGATCAACGGTGTAATGTCACGAGGAAACATGCTGGCGTACGCGATTAACAGCAGCGCTACAGGCAGTGTAAAAAGCCCGAGTATGGCTGTTTTGTAGATGAAATACAAAATGATAAATGCCAGCACAAGCATCATGCCGAAAAACGTTGTAAATTCAAATAGATTGCTGACCGGAGCATGGCCGGAAGCCATCCATCTTGTAACGAAATAGGCAGCTTGTGAGGCAAAGCCTGCCAGTGTGACAGCGATCGCTGTCTGAGACCATTTGCGGAATGTCCTGTCCTTTTTATCCCGGCGGCTGTCCCGAATGGAGCCTCCAAAAATGAATGTTGCGGCAAGGTAAAGAATAAATGCGGCGTATAAGAAATTGCTGCTGATCTCAGCCATCAGGCTTCCTCCCCTGAAACTTTTGCTATCTCTCTCTGATCAATCGGCTCTTTTACGGATGTACCTTCTGTTATTCTGTTAATCTCAGATTTTAAGCCGTACCAGTTTTTATTTGTGTGCGCGGCAATCCATACTGATCCGCCTTTCCGTTTTATCCAGATGCGGCGGTGATTCCAGTACATTCCCTGGCAAACACCTATCATGAAAATGGCACCGCCGAGTGCCAGCAGCCAAAGTGTTAAGTCTTTTTTAACAGAAAGGCCCGTGACATTTTTGGTTTCCACCCCGGCAAATTTCAATTTATATTTTGTGGCGCCGAGCGGCTCCATCGTTGACTGAATGCCGACAAGGCTTGTTTCACCTTTTGGCCTGTCAGGAGCAAACATTTTAAAAACAAACACTGGGTTATTCGGTATGCGCGACTTGGATGCCGGCTGCCCTTCGCTGTCAAAATAAAAGTCAGGAAGATAATCGGCTATCTCCACCTTGTAACCGCTGCCAAGATTGTACTTTTTAGCAGGATCGTTTAAATCGATTGCCAGCTGCCCGAATGATTTGCCAGTCTTTTTATCTGTGAGGCTGAATTTCATTTTATTCAATTCATTCATGCGGAAATCGACCTGATATAGGGAAAACTGGCTGAACTCGAGCGGTTCATTCACCCGTATCTGCTTATCTTCCACTTTCGAAAGCTTTGGGGGCTGACCGGGAATCTGATTCCCTTTTCGTTCATAAAGGGTTACATCAGCCTGGTAGTTTTTTGCTACAGTGCCGTCGCCTTCCCTGTCAATCGCCTGAGCAAAAACAGCATTTTCCTTATCTTTCTCGTAAACTTCCACTTTGAAGCTATTGTTTTTCAAAAAGTATTTTCCGTCTGTTCCGGGAATAACAGCTGTTTCTCCTTCACGAAGCCAAAGCATTTTATCTATGTACATTCCAGGAACAACTCTGAGCATGCTCCCAATCAGAAAAATGATCAGGCCTATATGATTGACATATGGCCCCCACCTGGAAAAACGGCCTTTTTCAGCTAAAATACTGCCATTTTCTTCTCTGATTTTGTATCGGCGCTTTTTCAGGTTCTCTTTAATTTCATCAAGCGTTCCTTTATCAGCTGCTTCTGAAATGCCGTAAAGGCGCTGTCTCGCTAAAAAAGAATCATTTTTTGTGACTCCCTGCTTTTTCAATGACCGGTACAGCGGAATGACTCTGTCAAGGCTGCAGATTACAAGCGAGATCCCTATGGATGCGAGCAGGAGGCAAAACCACCAGGATCCGAATGTGTTTTGAAGGCCAAGATCGTAATAAAATTGTCCAAGAATCCCATATTGATCTTTATAGAATTGTTCCGGATCGGCATTCGGAGGGATATACATCTGCTGAGGAAAAATCGTGCCGACCGCTGAGGCAACAAGCGTAATGAAGATGAGCCATATACCGACTTTAACGGATGAAAAGAAATTCCAAATTTTGTCCACAACGGTTTTGTTGTAGGTCATGGACCGTCTTGCACTGCCGTCATACCGCATATCCAGCAGCAATGATGCCTCTGCTTCAGCAGAATGGCCGATTGGCTTGCCGCAGGCTTCGCACAGCACAGTACCTGGCGGATTAATGTGTCCGCATTCGCATTTTACTTCTTCCATGGTGATAAACTCCCTGTTCAAGGTTTAATTTGTTCCATGAATTGCGCAGTCATTCTTTCCGTCAGCTGCCCTGAATAAACTTTGACCACTTTGCCTGTTTTATCGATCAAAAAGCTTGTCGGCAGCGGATTGACCCCGTATGCATCAAGCACCTGCCGATCTTTATCAATCATGACTGGAAAAGATAACTGATACTGGTCAATAAAATTCTGTACTGTAATATTGGATTCTGAAATATTTACTGACAGCACTTCAACCCCCTGGCTGCGGTAATGCTCATACTGCCTGTCCAGATAAGGCATCTCCCGTTTGCACGGCTCGCACCATGTTCCCCAAAAATTCAGGAAAACGCCCTTGCCTTTATAATCTGAAAGCTGATGGGTTTTGCCATTCATATCTGTCAGCATAAAATCAGGTGCCTTTGATCCCTTGCCTACAAGCTCCTTGCTTGCGATAAAATTGGTGTAGAACGTATAAAAAATGGCTCCGCCAAGCACAAGCAGGATCACACTTCTGATCAGCAATCTTCTCTTTTTCATGAGGCTTCTCCCCCACCCCGTCTGCATTTAACATTATTATATCACCGTATTTTTCTAAAAGCGGCGGCAGATTTTGAAGTTTATGTGAATTGTCAGAAATTTATATGCCGTTTTCAGCGAGCGATCGGAGCTGCTTCACTTCATGCGGTGTTAATTCCCTTCCATCGCCTGCATTCAGTCCCTTTAAATCCAAAAAGGCAAAACGCTCCCTTTTCAGCTTGATGACTTCGTGGCCGATTGCTTCAAACATGCGGCGCACCTGCCTGTTTCTGCCTTCATGAATCGTAATTTCGATGATGCTGGTGCCTTTTTTCCGGTCCGAAGATGTTAATTTAACATGCGCTGGGGCTGTTTTGCCGTCTTCCAGCTGCACGCCTCTTTCCAGCTTTTTCAAAAGTTCCTTTGATGGGATTCCTTTTACTTTTGCTACATAGGATTTATTTATATGATACTTTGGATGAGTCAGTAGATTTGAGAACTCTCCATCATTCGTCAGAAGAATAAGTCCTGTTGTTTCATAATCAAGCCTTCCCACAGGATAGATTCTCTCTTCACTGAGCGGGAAGAAATCTGTAACAGTTTTTCTGCCTTTATCATCAGAAGCGGCAGAAATGACGCCTCTTGGCTTATAAAGCAAATAATAAACAGGCTTCTCTTTTTCAATTTGAACACCTGATACTTCAACACGGTCGTTTTCAGACACCTTTATTCCCAGCTCTTTAACAATTTCGCCATTCACTTTTACTTTTCCTTCTAAAATCAATTCTTCTGCTTTTCTTCTTGATGCGATGCCTGCATGGGCAATCACCTTTTGCAATCGTTCCATTGATATTCACCTCTTGTAACATCTTACTTGTTTCAGATTTAATAAACAAGCACTCTTTGGCCCTGAGCTTGCGGGAGATCGCTGCTGATTTGCCTGCAAAATAAAAAACGCCGCAATGGCGTTAGCTTTGGGGGTGAAAAGGGAGGCAGAAAGGGTGTTAGGATGACATAATAATGTTATATTTTGAACTTTTGGCTAAATGGCCGTACATTTCTTCTTTTTTGGATAAAGAGTTGGGCAAATCTTCAATTTGAAGCTTCAAAACAGGACTAAAAAGCATTCTGCGTCCTATATTTTTCCAGTTTGACAATCTTACTGTCCAGTTTGCCTCTCCAACTGGCGGTAATCCTCTCTTTACTGTCCGTTTTATGCACTCTACTGTCCAAACTCCTATATTTACTGTCCAAACTCATAAAAAGCAATTATACGTCCTTAAAAACGAATTTTGCCACCAAACAGCCAACCCTGGCAGCCAATAGCTGCTCGTTAAAACAGCAGCGAAACCACTACGATGGATGCAATGATGCCGATCAAGTCTGCCAATAAACCCACCTTCAGCGCATCTCCCATTTTTTTAATACCGACAGCTCCAAAGTAGACGGTGAGGATATACAGGGTTGTATCCGTGCTTCCCTGCATAACAGAGGCAAGTCTCCCTATAAAGGAATCAGGTCCATGGACCGCAATAAGATCTGTCGTCATTCCAAGCGCCGCCGTACCCGAGATTGGGCGGATAAACGCTAAGGGGACGATCTCAGCTGGTATGCCAAGGGCGGAAAGCATGGGCTTTAATACGTTCATCAAGTATTCCAGAGCGCCGGAGGCCCTGAATATCGTAATGGCGACGAGCATGCCGACAAGGAAAGGGATGATGGAAAAGGAGAGTTCAATTCCTTCCTTTCCTCCTTCTACAAATGCTTCATAGGTCGGAACTTTTTTCAGCGTGCCGTAAATCAGGACAAATACGATAATCAGGGGAATCATCCAAACAGATATCAGGCTGATGACGGCCATGCTTATCCCCCTCTCTTCTTCCTTCTTCTATAGAAATACCTGTCGATAAACAAGGCGCCGATGCCTGAAATGATGGTGGCAATAAGGGTTGGTGCGACTATTTCTGTCGGGGAAGCGGAGTGATAGGTCATCCTTACAGCTATCACTGTTGTAGGAATTAAGGTGATGCTTGATGTATTGACGGCAAGGAACGTGATCATTGACCTGCTGGCAGAATTTTTGCCCCCATTAAGGTTTTTTAATTCTTCCATCGCTTTTATGCCGAGCGGTGTGGCAGCATTGCCAAGGCCAAATACATTGGCAATGGTATTTGACATAATGTACCCCATTGCCGGGTGGTCTGCAGGCACTTCAGGGAATAGTTTGCTTGCCACAGGCTTGCACATTCTGCTCAGCTTTTCCAATAACCCTGCCTTTTCAGCAATCTTCATTAGTCCAAGCCAGAAGACAAGGACACTGATCAAGCCAAATGAAAGAGTGACAGCATCTTTCCCGCCTTTGAAAACAGCCTCATTCACTTGATCAATAGTGCCGTTGAAAAGAGCAAATACGATGCCGATCACCGTCAGCGCCACCCAGATAATATTAACCATAGGAAGCTCCGGTCAGGGCAAAAAAGAGCTGCTTAAAGGATTGCCAGAAAGAGACCGCCGGCTTTTCCGTTTTTCCGTTATCATAATAAATAGGCACTTTTTGAATCAGCTTCTCATCAAGGGTTACTTCATAAGAACCAACGACAGAAGGAACATTGCTTGGCTTTTCCCATGATTGATCAGGCTTTTGCAGATTGATCTGGACCCGCAGATTGTTTTTTTCTTCGTCTGACAGCGGGTAAACAACGTCTCGGGTGATGAAGACACGGTCTTTATAAAACACATCTCCTGCCTCATTTAACATCCCTTTGCTTTTTATTTTGTAGAGGTCATATTTGCTGAAGGCAGTCTCATACATGCTGATATGATCATTCCAATCATCAGGGGCATTGATCGTGACAGCTATAAAATCCCGTCCTTCTTTTGAAGCAGTCGTGACAAGGGTTCTTTTGGCAAGCTTTGTGTATCCTGTTTTTCCGCCTGTGCAATATTCATAGAGGGAAGTCAGAAGCTTATTTTTGTTTTTCCATACTCTGTCCCATTTTTCGTCTGGATTCGGCGCCCGATGAACCTTTGTTCCGGATATTTCTTTAAAGGCAGGATCCTGCATTGCATATCTCATCAGCAAAGCCATATCATATGCGGTGGAATAGTGGCTCCCTGAGTCATCAAGGCCGTGGGGATTGGTGAAATTTGTATTGGTCATCCCGATTTGGGCTGCTTTTTGATTCATCAAATAGGCAAAGCCTTCCTTGCTGCCGCCAATGTATTCGGCAATGGCCATCGCTGCATCATTTCCCGATCTCAGCATTAACCCGTAAACAAGGTCTTTCAGTTTCGCTTTTTCTCCGGCTTTTAAGTAAAGCGAGGATCCTTCAGTACCTGCAGCACTGCTGCTGACTGTTACCGTGTTTTCAAGCTTCCCGGATTCCACCGCTAATACTGCTGTCATAATTTTCGTAATGCTGGCGATTCGGCGCTTTGTATTTTCGTCTTTTGAAAAGAGAATTCTCCCCGTTTTCTGATCCATCAGAATGGCGCTTTGAGCACTGACTCCAAGCGCCTGTTTCGGGTATATAGGCAAAGCAGAAATGACAATCAGCAACACAGCTATAAAGATGGAGCTCTTTTTCATCAGTATCATTCGTCTGCACGTCCCTTGCTCTTTTGTACGGTCTGATTGCGTCATCAGAACAGCATTTGTACAAGTTTATGCAGGGCTTTTCCATATATGTGCTTTAAGGGCATGAAAAAAGAGCAGCCTGGTTAAGACTGCTCTTCATTGCCATTTATCTTGATTGCATCATTTTTGTGCGATAATCGGTTTCATAATATTCCAGCTCTTCCCTCATGTTTTGAAAATCGCTTTCAAGGTTCTTTACAAGCTGTTTGATGGAATGGGGAACATCTTGTCTGAATTTAATGGAATTTTTTCCTGTATAAGCGGAACGGCTGTCCTCATACCAGACATCCTGCTTTGGCTGGAAAAATTCTTCAATGCACTGGTGATAGATCCGGTAAAGCACTTTTTCTGCTGCGCCTTTGCGGAACGGGTCATTGTATATAATGACCTGGCATGCTTCCAAACCCTCCTCGCAAAAGACGGTAAGCCTGCGAAAGTTCCCAAGCAGTTCCTTGTAAAAAACATCCTCTCCCTGAAGCTCTTCCATCAGATTTGTGATGGTTGCTTCATTCAGGAAATCTGTCAGCTGGCCGACTGCTTTCTTCAAAAAATCTGCTGTTTGTTCCGTTTGTGCTTTTACCATGCTATTGCCCATTGGACTGTAATCCCTCCGTATTCTTCTGCACCGCCTGTTCAAGGCAAAGTGTCCTTTTCCAATTAATCTTATGTGTCCTAGAAGAGACTGTGCCTGGCAAACTTAAAGCCTTGTAAGCCCCCATCCTGCTACCCTTAGCCTATGCTGCAGCTTTTCTTAATAGAATGACGGTTCATGAGGCATAGCCCAAGCTCGTCCCTGCTTTTCTTCTTTGTTTATTTTATCACATTATTCTGACAGCTGTTACTTTATTTTAGGTCATTCAGTGTTTCATTGAATTTTTCAAAAAACAGATCTGCTTCTTCCTGATCGCCTTCATCATCTGCAGATTCAGGCAGCGGAGGCAGATCATCAATCGATCCCAATCCAAAGTACTCCAGAAATTCTCTTGTAGTGCCGTACAGTATGGCTCTTCCAGATCCTTCTGCCCTTCCGACCTCTTTAATAATTGCCTTTGTAACAAGTGTCTGAAGCGGGCGTTCTGTTTTCACCCCTCTAATTTCCTCAATTTCCGTTCTTGTGATCGGCTGCTTGTAGGCAACAATCGCAAGAGTTTCTAGGGCTGCCTGTGAGAGAGAAGAGGGGCCGGGGTTTTCCACAAGCTTTTTCAAATACTGGGCAAGTGTTTTCTTCGTTGCCAGCTGGTAAACGCCGGCAATCCCTGTCAGCATAATCCCTCGCTCAGTATGTGAATAGCTTTCTTTTAATGCTTCAAGAACATCTGCTGTTTCCCGTTCATCTATTTCCAGAACTTCGGAAAGCTGCCTGATGGACAAACCTTCGTCTCCTGCTGCAAAAAGAAGGGCTTCGGCAATAGCCTTCCATTCTGCCATTTTGCTATTTTCCATGCTGTTCACTCCCTGTGACGAAAAGGTCTGAAAAATTGTGCTCCTGCTCGATATTGATCAGGTTTTTTTTCATCAGTTCCAGAACAGCAAGAAAAGTTACGACTAAGTGGTCCTTTGAATCATAAGGGAATAAATCATAAAAGCTTCTTCGTCCCGGAACATTCCTGAGTTCCGTCATTATTTCATCCATTCGCTTTTCAATCGGAATTTCCTGCCGCGTTATTTTGGCCGAGGCCGGCCTTTGCAGCTTTTTCCGCCGCATCAGCTTTTGAAAAGCGCCGAGCATATCATATACAGACACATCGATCGGCCCTCTGTCGGGTTTAATATCTGATGCAAATTCGCTCAAATCGCTCGGCGGCTTTGTATAGAGCAATGCTCTGTCTTCTTCTCTTGCTTTCAGCTCACCTGCCGCTTCCTTATAGCGGCGGTATTCAATCAGCCTGTTTATCAGCTCTTCCCTAGGGTCTTCTAAAGCCTCTTCTCCGAATTCATCATCAAGAAGCATTTCCTCCTGCTTTGGAAGGAGCATTCTGCTCTTGATCGATAAAAGCGTAGCGGCCATAACAAGGTATTCAGAAGCAACATCAAGCTGAAGCTCTTTCATAGCGTGAATAAAGTACATATATTGTTCAGTAATTTCAGCCATCGGAATATCATAAATATCAATTTCCAGACGGTTTATTAAATGAAGGAGCAAATCCAGCGGTCCTTCAAATGCGTCAAGCTTAACATGGTATTTCAACTGTAATCCCACCAACATCTCTAATTAACCACTATCCAATAGTATAGAACATTCACGCCGCTTGTCCAATATATAATTAATTTACTTAGGAACGGGCAGATGCCCATGCAAGCCAAGCCGCCCGGTCATATGATGCCTATGTAAATGCCAGACATGAAGGAGGAAACAAACATGGGTGATGGCGGATTCGCTTACGGCGGAGGCTTTGCACTTATCGTCGTATTGTTTATCTTGTTGATTATCGTAGGTGCAGCTTGGTTATGCTAGTTGTTTGCTAAGGAAGGCGCCATTTGGCGCTTTCTTTTTCATTCCAGCAGCCGTTCTTCTTATGATAAACTTGCTTTAAAGCAAACTGACCTAAAATGAGGTGCTCCTTATGTATCCTGATGCATACATAGATTACTTAGTCCATTTTCATGGGGACAGAGATTATTTTGAATGCCATGAAGTACTGGAGGAATATTGGAAAGAAAAGCCGGTGCAGGAACGGAAGATCGTTTGGGTCGGACTGATTCAGCTCGCTGTTGCGCTTTATCATCATCGAAGAGGAAATTTTCCGGGAGCCCTTCGGCTGATGAACAATGCTGAAGGTATTTTTTCTGCTGAAAAAACAGCCTTAAAGAAACTTGGCCTAGATGAATCCCGATTATTAAAGCAAATAACTGCTTGTATCAATAAAATCAGAGAAGATGGACCATATGAAAGCATTGATCTCCCCATCGCCGATCAGTCCCTCCTGAATGAATGCCGAAAAGAATGCAAAAACCGCGGCATGCAGTGGGGTTCACCGAGCCAGCTTGAAAATCTCCCTTTAATTAACAGACACTCTTTGCGAAACCGGGAAGATGTCATTTCAGAACGGAACAGGCAAAAACAATTAAGGGAAGAAAAAAGAAAAAATGCCATCAAAAAAGCAGAGGATTAATCCTCTGCTTTTAAAGATTTTAAGGCTGTTTATTCATTGCAATTTTCTTCAGGCTGGCATTTCTCCAGAAAGCCTTCCGTAAACTCATCGGCGATAACCGCCCGGTTTTTATACATGTCCTGAAGCGCCCGAACCATCTTTTTCCCTATGCCCTGCTGGCGGTGGGACGGGTTGACGCTCACATGATGCACTTCAACCGTTTCTTCGTCCTTTAAAAAGACGCCGATGGCACCTATGATATCTTCCTCTTCTTTCCAAAGAAAAAGCTGCTGGTCTTTTTCTATTTCATAGCTTTTGATTGTTTGCTGCAGGTGTTTGAGATCTTTTTCATTTGGCATAAAAGAGAGAAGTCCCATGGCAATCTTTTCAAAGCTTTTCTTGTAGCGAATCAGCATAAATACCCCTCATTAGCGAAATAGCTACCCTGCTTAAGACAGCAGGAATAGCGTGCAAGTTCTTATCAAAGATAAAATTTGCTTTTTTCCGTCCATCGATCTGTAAAAATCGCTCCACAGAATATTATATACAGAAATTCCGCTAATTTAAACCTTTTTATGAGATTAGCCAAGTGTCTTCATTAAATTAGCCATCTCTATGGCTGATACAGCAGCTTCCCAGCCCTTATTTCCGGCTTTTGTTCCTGCCCGTTCTACTGCCTGCTCAATATTTTCTGTTGTCAAAACTCCAAAGATGACAGGAATGCCGCTTGTCAATGACGCCTGAGACACTCCTTTAGCCGCTTCATTGCATACATAATCATAATGGCTTGTGGACCCTCTGATGACTGTTCCTAAAGTAATGACTGCATCGTACTTGCCTGATTCGGCCATTTTCTTTGCAACAAGAGGAATTTCAAACGCCCCCGGCACCCATGCAATTTCCACATTGTCTTCTGGTATTCCATGGCGCTTCAGCGCATCCTCTGCACCGCCCAGGAGTCTAGAAGTAATAAATTCATTAAATCTGCCTACCACAATTCCAACCTTTAAACCTTCTGCAATTAAATTTCCTTCGTGAATTTTAGCCATTTCTGCACCATCCTGTTTTATTTTTCAGCTTATATATGAAGCAAATGCCCAAGCTTATCATGCTTTGTTTTTAGATAGCGTTCATTCTCCCGCACCGCCGGAATTTGCAGCGGAACCCTTTCGGCTACCTCGAGACCATATCCTTCAAGACCGGCAATTTTGCGGGGATTGTTCGTTAAAAGCCTCAATTTTCGAATCCCAAGATCTTTTAATATTTGAGCGCCGATGCCGTAATCCCGCAAATCTGCTTTAAATCCAAGTTTTTCATTGGCTTCAACCGTATCAAGCCCCTCTTCCTGAAGCTTATACGCCCGCATTTTGTTAATAAGGCCGATGCCTCTTCCTTCCTGGCGCATGTAAAGCAAGATTCCCTTGCCCTCTTCTTCGATTCTCTTCAAAGCAGCATGCAGCTGCGGGCCGCAGTCACACCTTTTCGAGCCGAAAACATCTCCTGTGATGCACTCTGAGTGAACTCTGACCAAAGCCGGTTCACCTTCCTCAATTTTCCCTTTCACAAGTGCCACATGCTCTTTTCCATCAAGGAGGTTTGAATATCCATACATTTTAAAAGTGCCGAAATCGGTCGGCAAATTGATTTCTGCTTCTCTTCTAATGAGCTTGTCTGAATGGTTCCGATACTTGATTAAATCTTTGATTGTGATTAATTTCACATCAAGTTCTTTTGAAAGCTCGATCAATTCAGGCACCCTGGCCATTGATCCATCTTCGTTCATGATTTCGCAAATGACGCCTACAGGTTCACTGCCGCACAATTTCGCCAAATCAACAGCTGCCTCTGTATGACCCGCTCTTCTTAAAACCCCGCCTTCTTTGGCGATTAAAGGAAAGATATGTCCCGGCCGGACAAAATCCGTACTTTTGGCATCCTTATCAAGCATTCCAAGGACTGTCCGCGATCTTTCAAAGGCGCTGATGCCCGTGGTGGAAGAAACGTGGTCCACACTGACGGTGAAAGCCGTGCCGTTAGGGTCTGTGTTATGGTTGACCATAGGCTGAAAATCCAGCACTTTTGCTTTCTCCTCTGTCATCGGCACGCAAATCAGCCCGCGTCCTTTTGAAGCCATGAGGTTAATAATCTCAGGAGCGGCTGCTTCTCCAAGAGCGATAAAATCCCCTTCGTTTTCTCTATCTTCATCATCTACTACAATCACTACTTTGCCTTTTTTTAAGTCCAGCAGCGCTTCTTCGATTGAATGAAACATATTTTCTCCTCCTGACTAAATAAAGCCATGTTCTCTGAAAAAATCTGCATTTAAGGGTTTCTTTTTGCCGCCTTCTGCGAATTTATATAAGTATTTCCCGACCATGTCACATTCAATGTTGACTGTATCTCCTTCACCCTTGCTGCCAAGAACCGTTTCCTGGAGTGTATGGGGAATAAGGGAAACCGTCACAAAGCCGTCCTTTAGGCCGAAAATGGTAAGACTGATGCCATCCACAGCGATTGATCCTTTTAGCATCAGCGTTTCTGTAATGAACTCTGAAGTCTGAATCGTGTAATAAACCGCATTCTCTTCTGCTTTTTTCTTTGCTATGATGCCGGTTCCGTCAA
This sequence comes from Metabacillus kandeliae, assembly GCF_021166585.1. GTDB lineage: Bacteria > Bacillota > Bacilli > Bacillales > Bacillaceae > Metabacillus_B > Metabacillus_B kandeliae. The sequence continues at coordinate 731,440 of NZ_JAJOZE010000001.1, read as the reverse complement.
CGTGCCCGCTGACGAAGTGTCCTCCAAATCTTCCATTTGCTGCCATCGCCCTTTCCAAATTAACAGGCGAGCCTTTTTTTAGAAAACGGAGATTGGTGGCTTTCATTGTTTCGGGCATCACATCTACGGCAAACGTCTTGTCATTAAAGCCGGTTACGGTCAGGCAAATCCCGTTAATGGAAATGCTGTCGCCAAGAACGATATCCTTCATAATCAATTCAGCCTGAATGTTGAGAACCATGGACCGTGAGCCCTGCTTTGCCTCAGCTACATGTCCAATTTCTTCAATAATACCTGTAAACATGCTGATCTCTCCTATACTGGCTCGGCTGTTATTCTCAAGTCGTTTCCTATCATGGAAACGTCCTTGAAAACCAAGCTTCCTGCCTCTTTCATTGTTTGCGGACCAACACCGCCGGCAATAGGCAATGCATCTCTGCCTATAATTAATTTAGGCGCCATATACAAAATCATTCTCTTAAAGGCTCGTGCTTCTATAAAACTTCCCATCACAGTGCTTCCGCCTTCTACAAGCAAAGAGGTGATGCCCTTTTCTCCAAGCAGCTTGAGGAGATCAGGTATTCTGATATCTTCCTGATCCATCTGTAAAACTTCGGCGCCCGATTCAATGAGACCGTTTATTTTTCTGGAATCCGCCTTGCTCCCTGCAACAATCCATGTTCTGGATTCTTCATCTGTCAGTACTTTTGCATTTTTCGGGATGCGGCAATGAGTATCCAGAATGATTCTAACAGGCTGCCTTTTTGCACCTGGAATTCGGCAGGTCAGACTCGGGTCATCGTGAATCACCGTATCCACTCCGCAAAGTATTGCGTCATGCAGCTCCCTCAGCCTGTGAACATCCTCCCGTGCCGCCTCGCCAGTAATCCATTTGCTGTCACCTGAGGATGCAGCGGTTTTGCCATCCATGCTGGCAGCTGATTTCAGCGTGACATAAGGCGTTTTTGTTTTAATAAAATGGAAGAAAAAAGCATTCAGTTCTTTTGCTTCCTCTTCCAATATCCCTACAGTTACCTCAATACCTGCATTCTTTAATTTCTGAATCCCTCTTCCTGCCACTTCGGGGTTTGGATCGACTGTTGCGATGACTGCTTTCTTTATCCGGCTTTGTATCAGGAGATCAGCACAGGGCGGTGTTCTTCCATAATGGCTGCACGGCTCCAATGTGACATATACCGTCGATCCCTTTGCTTTCTCGCCAGCCATGCGGATAGCGTGCACTTCTGCGTGCGGAGTGCCTGCTTTTAAATGAGCGCCAATTCCAGCCACTTCTCCATCTTTTACCACCATTGCGCCCACCATCGGGTTTGGTGCTGTCTGTCCTCTTCCATGCTCAGCTAAGGCAAGAGCTTGCTTCATATACTCTTCATCATTCAAAAGCGGCACCTCCCCTTGACTCTGATAAAATAATAAGACTAAAAAAAGCTCTAGGGAATATGTTCCCCAGAGCTTTTGAAAACGATCACATTTGCATGACAAACTAGAGCATAAATTTTCATTTTTTCAGAAAAATTATACCCGTCAAGAAAATTGTGATCCTTCTCCCATCCAGACTATACTGTCGGCTCCAGATTTTCACTGGATCCACCGTTAGCGAAACGCTACCGGGTCACGGACTTGGAAACAGAAACTGTTCCATCACCGCCGGTTGGGAATTTCACCCTGCCCCGAAGGATTACAATGTTATTAAGTTAGCCTTAACAAATATCATAACGAAGATAAAAATATTGTGCAACTGATAACATTCAGCACAAAGCCCAAACGCTTTGCTCCGCTCTTACCACTGCTACTTAGTAAAAAATAAAAGCCTGGAAATATTTCCAGGCTTTTCATTGTTATTCAGCGTCCCAAACTTTAACTTCCTTCATAACATCGCCGTTTTTCATGCTGCGGACTTCTTCAAGGCCTTCCGTAATCTGTCCGAAAACAGTATGAACGCCATTCAAATGAGGCTGCGGTTCATGCACAAGGAAAAATTGGCTTCCGCCAGTATCCCTTCCGGCATGCGCCATAGATAAAGCGCCTGCAGTATGCTTGTGAGGATTTCCTTCTGTTTCGCATTTGATTGTGTAGCCGGGACCTCCAGTACCGTTGCCGTTGGGATCGCCGCCTTGGCTAACGAAACCAGGAATAACGCGGTGGAATGTCAGGCCGTTATAAAACCCTTCATTTGCAAGCTTTTCAAAGTTTGCTACTGTTCCAGGTGCTTCGTTCGGGAAAAGGTCAATGTTGATTTGTGTGCCGTTCTCCATTGTAATCTGTGCTTTTTTCATAAGATTGAAACCTCCGTTATAGTTTATGCGTCTAATCATTGAGACCGTAATCTATTCTACTATATTGCGGCTTCAGAAGCTATAAGACTGCGCTTCTGCATATAGTCCTGCATAAAAAATCTCTTAACATTTCAAGAAAAAGGACTATAATAAGTTTGTCCGCGTTATGCGGATTGTACCTACAAGGAGGGTATTCCAGTGAAAAAAGGGATCGTTTTAATTCTCGCAGCCATGCTGCTTGCCGCACCAAAGGTAAGTTTTGCAGACAGTGCTGTAGGAGATGTCATTGTTACATTGGGTGAAAATCTGACAGCAGGACAAAAAGATGCACTGCTGAAGGAAATGAGTGCGCCCGAGGACGCGCAGATGGTTACTGTTTCAAATGCAGAAGAGCATAAATATCTAGGAAAATATGTACCAGCTTCTCAAATCGGTACAAAAGCGCTTTCCTCTTCATCTATTAAAATAGAAAACAAGGGTTCCGGATTAGAAGTTAAAACAAACAACATTAACTGGGTAACAGATGAAATGTACTTGAATGCGCTTATGACTGCTGGTGTAAAGGATGCCACTGTTTATGTGACAGCACCGACACAGGTTTCAGGAACTGCTGCTCTGACAGGTCTCATGAAAGCCTATGAAGTAAGCTCAGACAAAGCAATTCCAGAAGATGTGAAACAGGTGGCAAACCAGGAGCTTGTGACAACAGCCAAGCTTGGCGAAGAGCACGGCCAGGAAAATGCAGCAGCTCTTTTAGCAAAAATTAAAGAAGAGGTCGCTAAAAACGGACTTCCGAAGGACGACGCAGAACTCAAGCAAATGATTGAAAAGGCTGCAAAGGATTTGAACATTACTTTAAGCGAAGCTGATATTCAAAAGCTGATTGACCTTTTCCACAGCATGCAAAATGCCAATATTGACTGGAACCAGGTTGGCCAGCAGCTTGATCAAGCAAAAGACAAAATCACAAAGTATATTCAGTCAGATGAAGGACAAAGCTTCCTCAAAAAAGCACAGGACTTCTTTGCTGCATTATGGAATGCGATCGTTTCCCTGTTCTCAGGGAAATAAGAAAAGCGCAAGCGGCTCGTTCAGCCCCGACAAGCGCTGGAGAAAAAATCCTAAAAGTCTGGTTTTGGACTTTTAGGATTTTTTTGAAGCGACTCGAGGGGCTAGCCGCTGGAGCTGGACAAGAAAAGGGCAAGCGGCTTGTTCCAATTCAAATACAAATAAAAGAGCCGGCAATTTTGCCGGCTCTTTTTCTTATGATTTATGAGAAACTTTATATTTTAAGGGCAGATCCAATGAAACCAGATCCTCAAAGGTTTCCCGCCTTACCACTAGCTGTTCTTCTCCTTCTTCCACAAACAGGACAGCAGGCCGCGGAATGCGGTTGTAGTTGTTGGCCATTGAATAGCCGTACGCACCTGTACAGAAGACGGCAAGCGTATCTCCAGCGGCTGCTTCAGGGAGAAGCACATCCCATAATAGCATGTCGCCGCTCTCGCAGCATTTACCGGCTATTGAAAAAGTCTTGTCCGCTTTTTCTGCCATTTTATTTGCCAGAACTGCTTCGTATTTTGCCTGGTACAGCGCAGGACGGATGTTGTCGCTCATTCCCCCGTCTACAGCCAAATACTGGCGGATGTTCGGCACTTCTTTCTGTGAGCCCGCTGTATACAGCGTTGTACCTGCGTCTCCTACAAGCGAGCGGCCGGGTTCAATCCATATTTCTGGCAGCTCAATCTCAAGCTCTGCAGCTTTTGCCTGGATTGTTTCAATCATTTTTTCAACGTAATGCGCAGGAGGCAGCGGCTCGTCTTCCTCTGTGTAGCGGATGCCGAAGCCGCCGCCGAGATTAACTACAGTTGGGACGTATTGAAACTGCTCTCTCCATTCGCCGATCTTTTGGAATATTTTTTCCGCTGCCAGCACAAAGCCGGCTGCATCAAAAATTTGGGAGCCGATATGACAATGGATGCCAAGAAAATCAAATGTGCCAGCATCGAGAACCTGCTTTATCGCCTGTTCAATCTGCCCGTTTTGAAGATCAAAACCGAACTTTGAATCTTCCTGTCCTGTTGTGATGTAGTCATGAGTATGGGCCTCAACACCAGGAGTCACCCTTAGGAGGACCGGTACCTTTTTATTCAGCTGCTTTCCGAGCAATTTAAGCAGGCTGATTTCATGGAAATTATCCACAACGATACAGCCAATTTGGTGCTGAAGCGCCATTTCAAGCTCTTCGGCACTTTTGTTGTTGCCGTGAAAGTGAATTTTGGAAGCTGGAAAGCCTGCCTGAATGGCTGTATATAGCTCTCCCCCTGAAACCACGTCTAGGGAAAGCCCTTCCTCATGTGCCAGCTGAAACATGGCAATAGAAGAAAAAGCTTTGCTGGCATAGGCTACCTGCGCCTTTACCCCTGCTTTTTGGAAGGCTTCTGTGAAACCCCTTGCCCTCTCGCGGATTAATGCCACATCATAAATATATAAAGGTGTTCCATACTTTTTGGCAAGGCTGATTGTGTCGGCTCCGCCGATTTCAAGATGACCATCGTTATTTACCGTGCTGGTTCCATGCAAAAACAATGTATATTCCCCTCTTTCCTGCAAGGCGTAGACCGTGCTGAATCCTTTAGTACAGCAAAATGTTAAACATACATTATCATAATTTATGAAACCTTTCAATCAGCAAATTACCGCGCAGGCTGTTTGCGCACCTTCTTCGGATGAACAATGCTCGGCCTGATTTTAGCGCCTGGTACATTTGCTCTGATCAGCACATTCCACATCGCCTTTGGGTTAAACGGTATGAACGGCCATAAATAGGGCGTATTTAATGATCTGAGGTGAACAAGCCAAAGAATGAGCGCTGTAAATCCGATGACGAACCCTTCCAATTTAAAAGCGGCAACAAGGATGACAAGCGAAATTCTGACCAATTTATTCGCTACGCTCAGCTCATAGCTTGGGGTCGTAAAAGATCCGATGGCTGCGAGCGAAACATAGAGTATGACTTCAGGCAAAAATAATCCCACATCTATGGCAATCTGGCCGATCAGCACGGCAGCAATGAGCCCCATTGCCGTCGAAAGGGCTGTAGGTGTGTGTATCGCTGCCATTCTTAAAAATTCGATGCCGAAATCCGCCAGAAGAATCTGAAGCACTACAGGAATATTAGATTGTTCATTCGGCCCGATGAAAGCCATGTTTTTCGGCAAGAGGGAAGGCTCCATCACAAACAGCATCCATAGAGGCAAAAGTGCAATAGATGCAAGCATGCCTAAGAAACGGACCCATCTGACAAATGTCCCGATTGTCGGCGTCTGCCTGTATTCCTCAGCATGCTGGACATGATGAAATAAAGTAGTCGGAGTGAGCATAACACTCGGTGAAGTGTCCGTAATGATGATCACGTGGCCTTCCAGAAGGTGAGTCGCTGCAACATCAGGCCTTTCGGTATAACGGACTAGCGGAAAAGGATTATAGCCCTGTTTAACGATAAATTCTTCCACTGTTTTATCTGCCATGGTAATGCCGTCTATTTCAATCGCTTTCAGTTCTTTTTTAACAATGTCCACAAGATCATCGTTCGCCACATCTTTTATATAAGCCACACAAACATCTGTTTTCGAACGGTCGCCGATTTTCATAATTTCATATCGCAGCCGCTCGTCTCTCAGCCGCCTTCTGATTAGTGCTGTATTCACAATAATGTTTTCAACAAAACCGTCCCTTGCCCCGCGAACCACCTTTTCGGTATCAGGTTCTTCAGGGTTTCTTCCCGGATAACTTCTTACATCAATGACAAGAGCGTAGCCCGCTCCTTCCAGGAAGACTGCTACTAGGCCTGATAATACCTCTGTTGCCGCTTCAGGCAGGCTGTAGACCTTTTTAACCTGCTGATTAACAAGACGGTTTTCAACAATTTCTTTAAATTTCATTGAATCCGTCTCAAAATCATTCACTTCCATAAGTTCTTTCAGAAGAAAAATGACAAATTGCGTGTCTGCAAGACCGTTGATAAAGTAAAGATTGATTTCCTTTCCCATGACCGTGAATTTTCTAACGCCAAGGTCAAAGCTTGTCCCCATCCCGGCATTTTCTTTAAAATAGTGCTCATTCGAAATCAGCTTCTCTGAAATCGGCTGCTGCTTTTCCTGCTTCAAGCAATCCGCTCCTTTCCAAAATAATCTGCACGGCTTTCATTGTAATGGGAGCCCCTTTTTGAATATGGTCTTTTCTCGCCATTTTGCCGATATCCCCTATGCCAATGACAATCGGAATATTCAGGCTGTCCAAAGAGTAGACAGTATCCCCGTTAATTCTTCCGATGTCGTATTCCTTGATGCCGCTTTTATCCACGCCGTACTCCGTGATTTCTCCATATCTGTCAATACAAAAATCCACTTTGGTCCACTCGCTCTGCTTCGTCTTTGAAGCTACTGCGACAGCTCCGATCACCTGAATTTGGGGATGACCGGCAACATACACCATCGCCGCTTCTCCGCTTCCGGCACCTGTCATCCCGCAATCATCAAACATGACAAAAACCGGGTCATAAGGCGCCTGCAGAATTTTGCGCACCAATTCAGGCCCTGATAGCACACTGGGATTGCCCTGAGAGCATGAAATGCATCGGCCCCCTGTTTTTTCGGCTACATAGGCAATCGTTTTGGCGGCATAGATATCTCCATCTGTAAACAATATGACTTTCCGGTTTTTTGCCATCGCCTGTTATCCTTTCGGCTTAAAAATAAGCGCCACTATAAAAGCGAATAAGATGGCAGAGGAGATACCGGCAGATGTGAGCTCAAATATCCCCATCGCAATTCCGATAAAGCCATGCTTATCCGCATGCTCCATTGCCCCGTGCAGGAGTGAGTGGCCAAAGCTTGTAATCGGAACCGTCGCCCCTGCCCCTGCAAATTCGATAAATTTATCATAAATGCCAAACCCGTCCAGGATCGCCCCGATGACGACAAATGAGCTCATAACATGTGCAGGAGTAAGCTTGAACACATCAAAAAGCAGCTGGCCAACAACACAGATCAAACCTCCTGCGATAAAAGCAATGATAAACTGCATTACGGCCTCACTCCTTCCCCTGCATATTCAAACACGACACCGTGAGCAATCGCCGGAATTGATTCTTTCTGCTGAACCATCGTCGGACTTAAAAGAGCTCCTGTTGCCACGACAAGCACTCTTTTTAAATTACCTTTTTTAATTTCATTAAAGAGATGGCTGTATGTGACAACTGCCGAGCATCCGCAGCCGCTTCCCCCGGCAAATACCTTTTGATCAGGCCTGTATATCATTAAACCGCAGTCATTGTGATTGCTGCTGATATCAACGCCTTCTTCCTTGAGAAGGTCTTTAAGGATCGGACTCCCGACTCCTGCCAAGTCTCCTGTTGCAATCAGATCATAATCCTCAGGCTTTCTATTAGTATCCACCAGATGCTGCCGGATCGTATCGGCTGCCGCAGGCGCCATAGCCGAACCCATATCAAATGGATCTTTCAGTCCAAGGTCCCACACTTTTCCGATGGTTGCTGCCGTAATTTTTATCGGGCCTGGTTCTTTGGAAATCAGCATAGCCCCCGCCCCTGTTACTGTTGATTGAGCTGTATCCGGTTTTTGCCCGCCGTATTCTGTCGGATAGCGGAACTGCCTTTCAACGGTTGCATTGTGGCTGCTCGCTGCTGCAATAACTTTATTGGCAAATCCTGCTTCAACAAGCACCGATCCGACTGCTGCTGTTTCCATGGAAGTAGAACAGGCTCCAAACAAGCAGAGGAATGGGATTTGAAAATGCCTTGCTGTGTAGTTTGCTGTTACATTTTGATTTAATAGATCACCCGCAAGAAAAAAATCCACTTCTTCTTTGGCTGTATTGCCTTTTTTCAGGCAATGATCGACAGCCTGCTGCATAAGGCGCCTTTCGGCAAGCTCCCAGTTGGCTTCACCGCAATGCAGGTCGCTGTGTGTGGCATCAAACAGCTTGCCGAGCGGTCCTTCTGCTTCCTTAGGACCTGCAGCTGTTCCTGCAGAATGAGCATAGATGGGTGTTTCAAACATCCACGTCTGTTTACCTCTTAATTTCACTGCCTGCACCTTCCTTTCATAGAGCTGTAATTATTTCATTGCCATGTTGAAGAAAAAGCGGATAATCCCGACGATATAAGCGGCAACCGTCCCAAATACAATGACGCTTCCCGCAAGCTTAAACATGTTTGTTGCGACTCCGAGGACAATTCCCTCGCTTCTATGTTCAAGTGCTGCGCTTGTCATAGAATTTGCAAAGCCTGTTACTGGCACCGCTGAGCCCGCGCCGGCAAACTGTCCGATTTTATCATAGATGCCGAACCCTGTCAGTAGCGCAGAAATGAGAATCAGTGTTGCCACTGTCGGATTCCCGGCTGACTTTTCGTCAAAATTAAAGTAGGTCATATACATCAGCTGAATCAGCTCTCCAAGCGTACAAATGAGACCTCCTACGATAAAGGCCTTCAGACAATTTAGAAACACATTAGGCTTTGGCTGATATTCCTTTACTTTTTCCTTATACTGATCTTTTAGTTTTTCAGACATATGTGATGTCTCCTTTGTCAGTGGTGTATAAAATAAAGCCAATGAAACAAAGATCCGGTAACCTTCCCCATTACGATGGCCATTAGGATAATAATCATCTTGTCCTGAATGCCGATTCTCTTTGCCAGAATAGGAAGCACATTAAGAACTTCCGTAAGCGCTGCAGCCAATAGGCCGATAAAAACCCCATCAAATAGTCCGACCGGAGCAGTTATGAATGCCGGCAGATACAGCATGGGATTGGCGAGGCTAAGCCAGCCTCCTGCTACTGCTCCGATAGCTACTCCCCATTCATAGGCTCTGATATAATCCCCTGTTTTGCTGAGCTGCGTCAGCCTTGGTATAATGCCAAGTACAGATAGAAAAGCCACAAACCCTGATCCCACCGCCAGCCCTCCGGCAAAGCCGATGAAAATAATAAGCAGGCTGCTAATCATCTTCGATTTCCTTTACGCTTTCTCTGTTTTCATTCATGGCAACATACTGGTCCAAATCAAGCTGATACTTGAACATCTCGACTTCAAGCGGACTGGGTTCTTCATTGATTCGTTTCTTGAATAAATGGTTGAAAAATAAAATCATCCCAAGACCCAGTCCAAGGGAATAAGGAATTTGAAGCAGGAGCGGGCTGTCTGATGTTTTGCCCGTGAGGATTCTGTAAAGCCTTTGGTGCACAGCCTGCATGCTCACATCTTCATGAAAGTTCATGATCGCCATCGCTGCACCGATAAAAAGAATCAGCCAGACAAGGACGAAAAGAAGCGGCTTGAACGGCTTTTTTTCATACACAATCTCGACGATTGTCTGGGAAGCTCCGATCGGCTGAACATCCAGTCCAGGCATTTCTCTTTTCAAAAGCTTAATCGCCTTCATCACATCAACGACAACCATATTTTTATCTGAAGGCGTGATTTTGTGAATGATGAGCCCGCCGGCTTTCTCCATCAGCTTTCTGTCCCCTGCCAGCTGGGCAATTTTTCCGATAGTCAGCTCATCCTCAGGATACACCTGAATTCGATGCCGAAGCCTTATGTAGAGGGTATTATCCATCCATCTCACATCTTTTCCGTCATCAGATTTTGGTCGTATATGTAGTATGCATTGGGCGGCGGCGAATCATTCGTTGATTGGCTGCAGATTTTTTCCTCTGCAATGAAACAGTTTTATCCAATTTTTTGTGCGGCAGAATTTTAACAACAAAAAAAGACGAACCGCTATGCAGTCCATCTTTTTGGCTAATCCATCCGCTCTTTCATTTGGGCGAGGATTTTCTTTTCAAGCCGGGAAACCTGAACCTGTGAGATGCCGAGCCTTTCCGCCACTTCTGATTGTGTCTGGTCTTTGTAGTAGCGAAGATAAACAATCAGCTTTTCTCTTTCGTCCAGTCCCCTGAGTGCTTCTTTTAAGGCAATTTTGTCAAACCACTTTTGCTCAGAGCTGTCTGCAATTTGATCAAGCAGTGTAATGGGATCGCCGTCGTTTTCGTAAACTGTTTCATGGATGGAGGAAGGAGCCCGGACCGCTTCCTGAGCCATGACCACTTCCTCCGGAGAAATTTCCAGGTAATGGGCGATTTCATTAACAGTCGGCACTTTGCCCAATGTCTTGGACAGTTCATCCTTGGCCCGGCGGATCCGGTTTCCGAGCTCTTTCAGGGACCGGCTGACTTTAACGGTGCCGTCGTCCCGGATAAACCGCTGAATTTCACCGATGATCATCGGGACAGCATAGGTGGAAAATCTGACATCATAGGACAAATCAAATTTATCAACAGACTTCAGCAATCCGATACAGCCGATTTGAAACAGATCATCAGGCTCATAGCCCCTGTTTAAAAAGCGCTGGACAACTGACCAGACTAAGCGCATGTTCTTCTGAATAAGAAGATCTCTTGCTTCCTGGTCGCCTTCCTGGCTTCTTTTAATAAGCTCTTTTACCTCATGGTCCTTCAGCTGAGCGGCATTTTTACCGTTTTTTACCTCAACATCCATGACAAGTCTCCCTTAATTGCATAAAGCTTTGCTTTTTGATAGCCGCTTCAGCAGTTTGACTGTTGTTCCATAAGCCGGGGTTGATTCAACACTGATGTGATCCATAAAGTTTTCCATTATGGTAAACCCCATGCCGGATCTTTCCAGCTCAGGCTTTGTTGTGAACAGCGGCTGCCGTGCTTCCTCAACATTTTCTATGCCTGTCCCTTCATCGCGGATCGTAATGTGAACCGTATCCTCTTCAAGGGTTGCAGCGATGTAGACGATCCCTGACTGGTCATTATTGTAGCCGTGGATAATGGCATTGGTTACAGCTTCAGAAATGACCGTTTTAATTTCCGTCAATTCGTCCATCGTCGGGTCGAGCTGAGCGATAAAGGCCGCAACCGTAACACGGGCAAAAGATTCGTTCTGGCTCAAAGCGGAAAACTGCAGCTCCATGGTGTTATTCATGACGCCACCCCCAGTTTCAGCAAGGCTTCTTTTTCGTTTTCTTCCAATCGGATGATTTTAAACAATCCTGACATGTCAAAAAGCCTTTTTACACTTGGAGAGATGGAGCAGATCACCATTTCTCCTCCAAGCTGCTTTACCTGCTTATAGCGGCCAAGAATAACGCCAAGACCGGAGCTGTCCATAAACGATAGATCTCCAAGATTCAGGACAATGCTTTTCAGTTCTTTTGACTGTAAATGCTCCTTCACTTGGTCGCGGAGCTCCTCCGCTGTATGATGATCCAGTTCACCGGACAGCCGGATGCATAGAACAGATTCTTTTACAGTAAAATCGACGGCAAGACTCATTTTGCTAAGATTCCTCCTTGAACTGTTGTTAAGAAGGGTTTCGCTGCCTTTATTTTCAAATCCTGCCCTGTGACAAAACTAGTGCTGATTCGCCATGATTTTAGCCTGCCTTCGTAAACTCTCCCAGCGCTCTTTTAAAGAAAGTCCACCAGCTTGCACCAGGGATATCTTTTTCTGCAACGAGCGGGCTTTTGGCGAGCACTTTGCTGTCCTTCTTCACAATAATTGACCCAATTTCCTGGCCTTTCTTGACAGGAGCCTGAATATCCTTATTCACCGTAATTTCCTTGGTTACTTTTTTCAGGTCTTCTCCTTTTCGGGTCAGGATGGAGACAGGTTCAGAGGTCATCAAATGAACTGTTTTCTGCATGCCTTTATGAATTCCGGCTGCTCCTACGATTTGATTGCGCTTATAAACCGGGTGGGTCTGATACTGGCTGAAAGCATAATCAAGCATCTTTGTTACTTGATTGTTTCGATCTTTCGGTGTGGCTGCGCCAAATACCACAGCAATGACCCGCATATTTCCTTTTTTCGCAGTAGCTGTCAGGCAGTACTTTGCTTCATTCGTAAAGCCAGTTTTTACTCCATCCACACCTGGATAAAATTTCACGAGACGGTTCGTGTTGACGAGCCAGAATTTTTTGTCTGTATTTTCCCTGAGATAATCCTCATACTTGCCGGTAAACTGCGTAATTTTCTCATATTTCAAAAGCTCTTTTGCCATGATGGCCATATCATGTGCCGTACTGTAGTGGTTTTCAACCGGAAGTCCTGTCGGATTGGCAAAATGCGTATTTTTCAAACCTAGCTCTTCCGCCTTTTTGTTCATGCGGCTCACAAAAGAATCGACTGAGCCCGCCAGATGCTCTGCCATTGCTACAGAAGCATCATTGCCTGAAGCAATGGAAATGCCTTTCAGCATTTCTTCAGCAGTCATTTGTTCGCCTGGCTCCAAAAATATCTGCGATCCGCCCATAGAAGCAGCATGCTCGCTCGTCCGGATCTTATCTGTCATTTTGAGTTCGCCTTTATCAATGGCTTCCATAATCAGGAGCATGGTCATTATTTTTGTCATGCTTGCCGGCGGAAGCTTTTGATCGCTGTTTTTTTGGTAAAGTACATTTCCTGTATCACGTTCTATTAAGATGGCAGACTTCGCCTGATCTGCTAGCTTCGGTGCTGAATCTGTTTTTTCAGCCGCAAGGGCGTTTGCTGATATGCCTGTTAGTAAACAAACAAAAAATGTAATGGAAAATAGTTTTTTCATTTCCATAGCCTCCCAATCAAGATACATACCATTTTTTCCTAATTTAGGGTTTCTATACGAAAAATTGATAAAGAAAAGGGTAAGTGCTTTTTAAGCAGGGGTGCAGAAAAGCAGAGTGGTATGAAGAACGAATTACTGCGGCCGGATTTTTGCAGCCGGCTGTTCAGGAAATTATGGGCTGCTTTCGGGAATATAACAGCCGGTTTCGGGAAATTCAGGCCATCTATCGGGAATATGAGGGCGGAGTTCGGGAATATGGAGCTGAGGGGATTTTTTAAAAATGTACTTTCTCTTTCTATATAGGATTTTTGCTGTTGGATTGGGGCTGCTGCTTTAACTAAATGACTGTTAACTAAGGCCAGTTCTTTGCAGCCGGCCGTTCGGGAAAATATGGGCTGCTTTCGGGAATACAACAGCCGGGTTCGTGAAATTAGCTTCTTCGATCGGGAATTTAGGGGCTGGATACGGGAATATGAATTTGTGCTGGACTCCAAATTCAGTTTATCCCAATGCAAAAATTCATTTTCCCGCCGCTCTCCAAAATTTTGTCTTTATCTAAATGAAAAAAGCACAAAAGCTCTGCGCTTTTGTGCTCCCAGTTCACCTTATTCTTTTATCGCAGCATGCACCAACTTAGGCGCTTCTACTTTTTCCTGTGAAAGCTTAATGCTTTCATACAGCTTTTCCTTCACGCTGTCTACGTTTTCCTGATTGCTGTAGATCGTGACAAGAGAATCGCCTTTCGCCACTTTATCGCCGATTTTTTTATTCAGCATAAGTCCGACTGCAAGGTCAATTTGAGATTCTTTTGTTTCACGGCCTGCACCGAGCCACATAGCAGCAGTCCCGACTTCATCTGCTACAATTTCGCACACATAGCCGTCTTCTTTTGATTCCATCTCAATTTTATATTTTGCCTGCGGAAGCTTTTCTGGAGAGTCAACGACTTCCCCATTACCGCCCTGAGCGGTTAAAAATACTTTAAATGTTTCAAGAGCTTTACCATTTTTAATGGATTCTTCTAGAAGTGAACGCGCTTCTTCAAGGGAAGATGCCTTTTCTGCCAGAAGCACCATGTAGCTTCCAAGCTCAAGGCAAAGCTCATGAAGATCCTCAGGTCCTTCCCCTTTCAGCGTATCAATCGCTTCTTTCACTTCCAGCGCATTGCCGATAGCGTATCCGAGCGGCTGGCTCATGTCTGAAATAACAGCCATCGTTTTTCTGCCGACAGCATTTCCGATTGCAACCATGGCGCCTGCCAATTCTTTCGCATCATCCAGGTCTTTCATAAATGCCCCTGCGCCTGTTTTCACATCAAGTACGATCGCATCAGCCCCTGCAGCAATTTTTTTGCTCATGATGGAACTGGCAATAAGCGGGATGCTGTTAACAGTTGCTGTGACATCTCTTAATGAATAAAGCTTTTTGTCAGCAGGCGTCAAATTTCCGCTTTGGCCGATAACTGCAATTTTATTTTCATTCACAAGCTTGATAAATTCATCGTTTTCAATTTCCACATGAAACCCTTCAACAGATTCCAGTTTGTCAATTGTGCCGCCAGTATGGCCTAGTCCTCTTCCGGACATTTTAGCAACAGGCACACCGACAGATGCGACAAGCGGGCCAAGCACAAGCGTTGTTGTGTCGCCAACTCCTCCTGTGGAATGTTTATCAACCTTAATTCCTTCGATGCCGCTTAAATCGATCGTATCGCCGGATTCTACCATCGCCATTGTTAAATCAGCGCGTTCTCTGTCCGTCATATCACGGAAGAAGACAGCCATTGTAAAAGCACTTACCTGATAATCAGGAATCTCATCATTTGTATAGCCGTCCACGATGAATTGAATTTCTTCTTTGCTGAGTTCCATGCCGTCACGCTTTTTTTGAATTAAATCTACCATTCTCATTATGCTCACACCTTATCGTTTAGTCGTAGAATGAATATCATGTACCAGTTCTTTTACGAACTGCAAAAAGCTCGCTTTTACCTTTTCAGTCGTTTCCATTACTTCACTGTGAGAAAGCGGCTGATCAAGGATGCCTGCAGCCATATTGGAGATGCAGGAAATGCCGAGAACCTCAAGTCCTGAATGCCTTGCCACAATCACCTCTGGCACTGTTGACATGCCGACCGCGTCGCCGCCCCAGCTTCTCAGCATGCGGATTTCAGCCGGTGTTTCATAAGAAGGGCCGCTGTTAGCAATGTAGATGCCTTCCTGAAGGGAAAGGCCTGTTTTTTCAGCTGTGTTTTTCGCCAAAAGCCTTAGGTTCTTGCTGTACGCTTCAGACAGATCCGGGAAACGGACGCCAAGATTATGATCATTGTGACCGATTAATGGATTTGTGCCGATGTTATTGATGTGATCTGTAATCAGCATAAGATCGCCGGGCTCAAAGCTTTCATTAATGCCGCCGGCAGCATTTGTGACGATCAGAGTGCCAATCCCGATTTCCTTCATAACTCTGACCGGAAAGGTTACTTTTTCCATTGAATACCCTTCGTAAAAATGAAAACGCCCCTGCATTGCAGCAACAAATGCCCCTTTAAGGGTACCGAATACAAACTGTCCTGCATGGCCTTCTACTGTGGACTCCGGAAAGCCGGGAATATCCGAATAAGCAATTTTCACCGGATTTTCAATTTCATCAGCGAGTACACCAAGCCCTGAGCCTAAAATCAATCCGATTCTAGGCGTTTCCTCTATTTTCCCCTTGATAAAGCTTGCAGCCTTTATAATTTGTTCATGGTTCACGCCATAATCCCCCTAGCTTCATAAAAGCCCGCAGATGAAAAGCAAAGCTCCCGCTTCAATCAGCAAGCTTTTTAATATAGTGTTTTTTATTCAGGGTCTGTTAAATTTGGCTGTTGATTTCAGCACGAGGCGGTCGCTGAGCCTCCTCGGCGCCTTAGCGCATGCTTATCTCACCTGTCCCGCTGCTCCCGCTGGAGTCTCCCGCCTGCCCCTCCAATCAAAAAGTGCGCTAAAATCAGCATTCTTCTTTAACATAGCCTTTATTTAAGATCAGATAAGAAGCTTTTGCCGTATTCCGTTGGTTTAACATTGAAGTTATCAGCTACAGTGGCTCCAATATCAGCAAACGTTTCCCTGATATCCAGTGCTTTGCCTTCTTTAAAGGAAGGACTGTAGACTAAAAGAGGCACATATTCTCTTGTATGGTCAGTTCCTGGATGGACAGGATCATTTCCATGGTCAGCTGTAATAATCAAAAGGTCGTCTTCCTTCAGTTTGTCCAGCACCTCTGAAAGTCGTTCATCATATTCTTCCAGTGCCTTTCCGTATCCTTCAGGATCTCTGCGGTGGCCAAAAAGTGCATCAAAATCAACAAGGTTCAGGAAACTAATGCCTGTGAAGTCCTTGTCCATTGTGCTGATCAGCTGGTCCATGCCATCCATATTTGATTTAGTCCGAATGGATTCTGTAATGCCTTCACCGTCATAGATGTCAGAAATTTTGCCGATTGCCAGCACATCCCTGCCAGCATCCTTCAGTTCGTCCATGACTGTCCTGCCGAATGGCTTAAGGGCGTAGTCATGACGGTTAGAGGTTCTTTTAAATTCTCCCGGTTTTCCGACAAACGGGCGGGCAATCACTCTTCCCACTTTAAACCTGTCTTCCATTGTCAGTTCCCGCGCTATTTCGCAAATCCTGTACTGCTCTTCTATTGGAATAATCTCTTCATGAGCAGCAATTTGCAGAACGGAATCTGCAGAAGTATAGACAATAAGAGAGCCGCTTTTCATGTGCTCCTCGCCAAGCTCATCCAGAATTTCTGTTCCGGATGCCGGTTTATTTCCAATTACTTTGCGGCCTGTTTTTTCCTCAAGCTGCTCCACAAGCTCTTTCGGGAATCCGTCAGGAAATACTTGAAAAGGGTTTTCAATATAAAGACCCATAATTTCCCAATGTCCTGTCATCGTATCTTTTCCATTAGAGGCTTCCTGCATTTTTGTATAGCAGGCAAGCGGCTTATCCTGCAGAGGCACCCCTTTAATTTCCCGAATATTGCTGAGCCCGAGCTTCGCCATATTCGGTAAATGAATGCCATTCATTTTTTCGGCAATATGTCCCAGCGTGTCTGAACCGACGTCGTTAAATTTTTCTGCATCCGGAGCTTCTCCGATTCCGACTGAATCCATCACAACAATGAACATGCGCTTATATGTATAATCAGACATCCTGTTCCTCCTAAATAAAATACTTTTGTCTTCCTGTCCTTACTCAAAGTTCCCTTTGAGGGCCATTCTCAATCCATGCGAGTAAAGTTTTTAAACCTGATTGAAAATGTGCCGAATGTCTAGTTAAATTGAATAAGTCAGAAGTCTGACAACCATATTATAAACCGTTTACAACGATTGTGACAATAACAGGTTTCCTAATGGCTTCAGCAGCAAAAATTTTCTAAAAAATAAATAAACAGCCGCAAAAATGCAGCTGCTTTTTATGCTCTGGGATGATATTGCTTGTAAACATCCTTCAGTCTTGTTTTCGTTACATGAGTATATATTTGAGTAGTGGAAATATCAGCATGACCGAGCATCTCCTGCACTGCTCTCAGATCCGCTCCATTTTCCAAAAGATGCGTTGCAAATGAATGCCTCAGAGTGTGCGGTGTCAGCGTTTTAGAAATGCCTGCTTCCAAAGCGATTTTCTTAAGGTTCTTCCAAAAGCCCTGCCGTGTAATTCTATTTCCATGATGGTTTAAAAACAGAGCATCAGTTCCTGAACGGCCTTTCAGCATTTTCGGTCGGGCTTTTTCAAGGTATTGCGTTAAACTATCAGATGCTGCTCTCCCGATAGGAACAATTCTTTCTTTGCTCCCTTTTCCGAAGCAGCGGATGAATCCCATGGATAAATGGGCATCAGCCAAATCAAGATTAATCATTTCACTGACACGGATGCCTGTTGCATAGAGCAGTTCCAGCATTGCTTTGTCGCGGTATCCAATCGGAGAGGTTAAGAGCGGTGTTTCAAGGAGCCTTTCCACCTCTTTAAGGGAAAGAACCTGCGGCAGCTTTCTTTCAATTTGAGGGGATTCGATATGTACAGACGGATCCTGATCACATACCTTCTCCCTAAGCAGGAATTGATGAAGCGACCTGATTGAGGCAATATGCCTTGCAGCTGTTTTGCTTGATTTCCCCTGATCTTTCAGCAATTTTAAAAATTGAATGATGTTCAGGCGCGTAACGTCATTAAAGGAAGAGATCTTTTGTTCCTCTGAGAGGAATCTAGCATAATGGGATAAGTCTCTTTCGTAAGAGACAATGGTATTATTCGATAATCCTCTTTCGACCACAAGGTAATGAATAAAATCTTTAATTTGGTCATTCAAATCTCTCTACTCCCCGTTTAAAAAAAAGAATATGAGCCTGTTTCGCCAGTCATCTGTCCTCTCATGCACCATTTTGGTGACTTTTAAGGCAGCGCCTTCTGGTTCATCATACTTATGGTATCCCTGATACTCCAGATTAACCCAAATAATAGCATAATAGAATAAAATCGTAAATCCGGTAAAAATCACAAATACTTTCAATAAATCAAAGAATGCGCGCAGCATCCGCTTCATCTCAGCTCTTCCTTCCAGTCTATCTTCAATTTGACTCCCCTTTTTCAAGAAGCTTTAAACCTCAATGCAGGATTACGATGGGGAAAGCCCTGTTAAAAGATATGCCAAAACGGACAAACTTTATACCTGAAGAAGAAGAAAGACAAGGAAAAGTGCAAGCGATTTGAATGCGGCCGGCTTCATTCATCTTTTCGCCAAAAAAAAGCAAAAAACCTTCCTGTACAGAAAGGTTACTCACTTTCATGCTTACTTTGGCATTTTTCACAGATGCCATGAAACGTAAGGCGGTGATCTTTAATTTTAAATTTCCAGTCGCGCTCTACAATTTGTTCAACATCTTCTAAAAGATCTTCTTCAATTTCAGCGACAGCTCCGCATTCAATGCAAACTAAATGATGATGAAAATGCGCTGCCCCTTCTTTTCTTAAATCATACCGTGAGACACCGTCTCCAAAATTTATTTTATCAACTATTTTTAGTTCAGTCAGCAATTCCAATGTCCGATATACTGTAGCGAGCCCGATTTCTGGAGACTTTTCCTTTACGAGGAGGTAAACGTCTTCGGCACTCAAGTGGTCTTCTTCATTTTCCAGCAATACCCGAACGGTTGCTTCGCGCTGCGGCGTCAGCTTATAGCTTGATGAATGCAGCTGCTTTTTAATTCTGTCTATGCGATTTTCCATCCAGTGTTCCTCCCTCGCCACTTGCCTCATCATATTATATCAAATGAGAGTGAGGGTTCCAACTGAAATTATTATAAATTAATAAGAGAATAGATTATTATTTAAGAATCATTATAGACTAAATAGCCTGTCAAGCTCTCTCTTTACTTTCCTCCGGAAGCATCCACAACACTTTTCATCAAGCCAGGCGATGCATAAGCTTCAAGAGAAGAAGCGGCCAGTATCATTAAGCAGATTACTCCAAGTACAATCGCATATTTTACGAAAAATTGATAAGGACTCTCAAGCGTACTTTTTTTCTTCAAAAATAGCTGCCTGAAAATTTTTAGAGATACGGCGATTCCTGCCGTACTCATGATGATAAAAGCAGGAATCATGAGGATATTCTGCGGAAAGACAGACACAAAGGAAAGCAGGAATCCCTTCCAGCCCATTTGGTTCACAAGAAAGCCGACTGAAAAGCCAACAACAATTCCCTTAAGAAAAAGCATGATCAGAATAACAGGCAGTCCAATAATGGAAATGCCCAGAATCCACATCAGCCCGAGGTATTTCACATTATGGAGAAAGCTTTGCTGAAACATGTCAGCGGAGGTGGCCACTTTCCCTTCTGAGACTTGTCCAAAGAAGCGGCTTAAATAAAAATAAAGATCTTCCTTCTGGCTGAATGTCATACTGTTTACAATCACAGCTCCGAAAATGACTCCCATTAAAAACAGCACAAAAACAAATACATAGATAGAAGAATGCTCTCTTATATGCTTCGTAAACAATCCTTTTATTTGCTGGTTGCTCATTATTCTTCCCCCTGTGGCTGGCTCATAGTAGATTATATGATTGCACGGGGGAACTATTCCTTCTCATCTGCTAGAGTTTCATTTATTTAATAGATTTCAATCTTTTGCATAGAAAAAGCGGCCCAACAGCTGGGCCGCCTCCATAATTAATTTTTGCTGTATTCTACAGAAGTGTCAGCCATTGTGTAATAGCCGCCGCCTAAGTCAAGCATACCATCCTTATAGCCGTATACACGGTAAGTGAGGCCCTTTTTCAAAGTTTTCGCTGCATTTCCGTCTTTAAATAAATCCGTATCTTTTTTAATTGTGACAATGCCTTCGTAGTAAACAGCATCATGGTCTTCGTTCACATAATATCCGTTACCTACTTCATATCTTCCGCTTCCCATGCCGTAAACTTTGATCGCTTCGCCTTTTTTCAGCATTCTGTAAACCTTGCCGTCTTTGTTATAGAGAGCCATTGGCTTTTTGATCAGTATTCTGCCCTGGTAGCTTTGTGCCCTAGCTTCGCCTGATTTCACATAATAGTCCCCGCCGACGTTAATCAGGTCGCCGATTTGGCCATACACGCGAAACGCGCCGTTTTTAATGCTTCCAGCTTGTGTAAGGGAGCCGTCTGCTGCCATTTTATATAGAGGTGTTTCGTGCTTAAGAATAATCCTTGCAATCGGCAGCTTGCCGACTGCTTTATCTCCTGCTTTACCCATCGGAAGGCCGCCGATATATCCGATACCGCCTGTTTTATCGATTCCGATGCCTTTTTCCATGGCAGCTTTCAGTTCTTCTGGATTAACAGCTGTAATTTTCTTGCCATCCAATTCATCTCCTGGATGCTGGAAGTTGCTCATAATATAATTGTGGTCCATCAAGCCTTCCACAACTTTCAGGCCTGTTGCCTCAGCGCCTGCAGGTACAGAAAGGACTCTGGAAAGCTCTTTTGTCGTCAGGTCATAAGCCCATACAAAGTTGTTCGTATGCATGCCGCTGTCTTCACCGATAAACAGAGTGTTCATATCATCAGAAAAGCTTAAGTTATCAGGGCTTGCTACTTTATCAGGATTTGCTGTATTGCCGTAAGCATCTGGGGCTGCAAGGTCTTCACCGACAAGCAGGCCTTTCATGGATGCAGCTACATTGGCAGAGTCGATGGCTTTGCCTTCAGAATCCATTTGCTGGCCTTTCAAATCGAGTTCGAACGTCACGCCTGATTTGCGCTTAGGAAGCTGGATATCATCCGTTGGATCGTTTCCTGCAGCGTCTTTTTCCATACTGCCGGAAAGATCAGAAATGGCCACATACACTTTATTTTCCGCTGTATTGTAAGCAAGGCCTTCCATTTTATTAAATTCTGAAGTGGCGCCTTTCATTGCTGCGTAACGGCGAGTTTCAAGCGTTTGAGCTGCCTTTTCCATGCCAGGCTTAAGCTTAAGGTATTCAACATTTTTGCTCGCGTAAGTTTTTACAGCTGTAAAACCTTCTTTGGCTGTATCGGAAGTTTCAAAGATATCACTGAATTTTGTTCCTTTATCAATGATCGCTTTCACTTCATCGTCAGTAGAATGGCCGATTTTCATCCACTGAAGGTCTCCAGAACCTCCATTTTCAGTTCCAGTCTGTTTAAATTTAGCTGCATAAAGAGTGCCGGCAGAGAAATCCTTCTCTTTGTCAGCCACATACATGAACATCATCGTATTGCCGCCGTCATCGCCAAAATAAGCTGTGCGGTTGTCCGGCATTACTTTCATCAATTCATGGGAGAAGCGGCCTGTGCTGTAATGCTTGGCAACTTTCGTGGAACCATCTTTATTCACTGTAATTTCAGGAATCCATCCGTAGTTGTATGGATTAGCTTTTGCTTCGTCGCCAAAGTAAAGCTTGGCAAAAGTGCTCACCTGTGTATAGGCATTGGATTTTTTGTCTTCAAAAGATCTTGCGTCCGGCTCATATTCCTCTGATCCCAGGTGCGTTCCCCAAGGTGACAGAGAACCATTGCAGGGAATCCATAGTCCATTTACGGAAGAAAAGTCAATTTTAGAAACTTTATCAGGCACCAGTTTGCCTGTTTTTTTATCTTGTACAAGCTTTGTAAGCGACATAGATGCAGGGACAAGGCCGTAAGCAGATTTTCCGGCTGCATCAATGGTTTGATACTCATAATGCGTCACCATATAAATATCATTGCCGACTTTCATGACGCTGTTGGAGTCAGGTGCGTCTGATACGAATGGAACGGGCTTTCCTTCAGCACTAGTATCCATAATCGGATTGCCGTTAAAATCAATTGGAGTTCCTGCCGCGATCATTTGCCCTTTGTTTTCTGCTACTTTATCTTCTGACTTGAATAATCTGTTGTAGGAGAGAGGGAAGTCCTTTTTCAGGCCATTGCTGTAAGTTACTTCAATAGATGCGCCAGTGTATGTATCTACCATTTGTTCAATCGTTTTTGGAGCGTCCATTCCTTTGAACTTCATTGATTCAATGGTTACTTCTTTTGTAGCAGCATGGGCCGGTGCCATGCAAGGGACCATTAATCCCACTGCCAAAGCCACTGCGATTCTCTTTTTCATACTCATCCTCCTGATTATGTAAAAATAAATTACTCTCTATCAATTAAATACTCGAATTGTAAATCTAGTATTAATTTTTCGATAATTTATTCTAAATTTTTTCTTTATACACCAAAAGGTGCGCCATTATGGGCGCACCTTTTGGTCAACTTTTCCATATATTCCTCCGCCGCCCGCTTTTAAGGCGAGGGTTCCATTTCTTGCTGCCAGAATCAGATCAGCTGTTTTTTGAGGGATTATTTCTGAAAGCTGACTGCCTTCTGTATGATGAAGAATCGTCATTTCCGTACCGAATGCTTCTTTTAGTTTGGTTAATGTTTTGGGCCCGATACCCGGAATAAACTGAAGCGGCACCTGATGAATATAAGGAGGCCTTTCCGGTTTTTTGCCGGCTGCATCTGACAATTCTGCAATTCTTGTGCTCACGCCTTTTGTAATTCTTGTTTTTCCGCAGTTAGGGCAAGGACCATCAGGCTTCGGCCGTTCTATGCCGCACCCTTCACAGGTTGTTAAATAGTATTTTCCCAGGAAAGGATTCAGGCCGTAATTGGCAAGAATCCTCCTTCCGCCTTCGTTTTTCAGAGCTTTTTTCAGTTCCTCAAAGGATGCACTTTTTAATTGAAGCTTCTGATATTCTCTCGCCATTTTAGGAAGCGAGTGAGCGTCCGAATTGGAAACGAAGGAATAACCATGGAGCTCAGCAATGCCATCAGCCATTTCTGTATTGGAGCTTAATCCAAGTTCAACAGCATCGATGAGCTTTGGTTCAAACACTTCTTTGATGGATTTTTCCACACCGCTTCCGTACACGCTTCTATGAGGGGTGAATATATGAGCCGGAATAAAGAGGCCATTTTCTTTCTTTACCTGCTCTTGCAGAACTTTTCCATGTACGTAAACTCTTTGCGAGCTTAAATTAATATTCTTCAGACAACCTTTAAGCCACTCGGAAAACCTCTCCATATTTTCAAGATAAGGAAAAAATGCCAGGACGTGCAGAGGCCCTTTGCAGAAAGGGTCATAAATTTCCAGCTCTGTTCCGAGCAGCAGCGTAGTGTTTCTGTAGCGGACTCCGCCTTCCGGAAGCTCCGCTGCTTCCTTACTGTCGATGAGAGCTCTAAGTTCGCTTTGCACCTCTGGTACGTGGGAATCAATGATGCCGACAATATCGATCCCCTTGCTGTCGCTTGCTTCTATCAGTATATTTTTTAAGGTCAATGTTTTAGATGCCGTAATTTTTACTGCTTTTCCGGTTTCTGTTGACCCGATATGAACATGCAAATCTGCGTAGTATTCTTTCATTTTTGCTGCAAAGCTTGCTTCAGCTGCAAATACTGAACAGCATACGCCGTTTTGGCGTCATAAATCCGCTGTTCCTTGATCAGCTGCAGCGCCTCGTCAATCGTCACCTCCATTACTTCTACAAATTCGTCTTCATCAAGCGATGCTTCAGTTTCCATCACTTTAAGATCTTCTGCCAGATATAAGTGAACCAGTTCGTCGGCAAATCCCGGGGACGTATAAAAGGAAATCAAATGTTCCATAGAATCACATGTATACCCTGTTTCCTCTTCCAGTTCCCTTTTGGCGGTATATTCAGGCTGTTCTCCTTTTTCGAGCTTTCCTGCCGGTATTTCCACCATAATCCGCTCCATTGGTTTTCTGAACTGCTGCACCATCACAATCTTATTATCTTTTGTAACCGGAATAACAGCGACCGCTCCAGGGTGTTTGACGATCTCCCTTGTGCTTGTCTTGCCGTTTGGCAGCTCTACTTCCTGTAAAAAAAGATCAATGATTCTTCCAGAGAAAATTTCCTTGGAATGAAGTTCTTTTTCCTTTAAGTGATCCATCATTTCAGCTCCTCGTTCTATGTATTTCTTTCCTTTCATACATTCTATCATAATCATTCCCATACCAAGGAGCTGGTACCCTTTCATGAAAATCTGCCGTTTTGAAAACCGGATTGTACTTGTCGGGAAAGCATGGGAAATCAGGGCGAAATTAAAAGAGTATGCAAGACAGTACGCTCTCCTTCAGGACTGGATTAACGACCGCCAGCCATGAGGTTTGCTTTTTCCTCTCTCTTATACTACTGTCAAATGGAGAGCCTGATATAAGGGGGAGAATTATGAAAAAGCGCAAGCTCGGACACTCTGATTTATATGTGAGTGAAATCGGCCTCGGCTGCATGTCGCTCGGCACTGAGGAAGCCCAGGCCAAATCGATTATTGATGAGGCGATTCACAGGGGAATCAATTACTTTGATACGGCTGACCTTTATGACTATGGGTTAAACGAGGAATTTGTCGGTAAGGCGCTGAAAGGCCGCAGAGAAGAAATGATACTGGCGACAAAGGCCGGCAACCATTGGGAAAAAGGAAAAGAAAGCTGGTACTGGGATCCTTCAAAAGCTTATATAAAAGAAGCGGTTAAAGAGAGCCTGCGCCGGCTTGGTACAGACTACATAGATTTATATCAGCTGCACGGCGGAACAATTGATGATCCGATTGATGAAACCATTGAAGCATTCGAAGAGCTGAAAACAGAAGGTCTCATCCGCTGGTACGGCATTTCTTCCATCAGGCCGAATGTGATGATGAAGTACTTAGAGAAATCCTCCATTGTTTCAATCATGATGCAGTACAGCCTTCTTGACCGAAGACCTGAAGAATGGTTTCCGCTTATAAAGGAAAGAGATGTCAGCGTTATTGCAAGAGGCCCAATGGCGAAAGGGCTCTTAACAGAACGTCCGGTTGAATCAGCCTCTGAATCGGTAAAAGAGAAAGGCTACCTCTCCTACTCCTATGAAGAATTGAAGCAGGTGCGCACCTCATTGAAGGATGCTGCTCCGCGGCATACATTGACAGAAACAGCTGTGCAGTATTGTTTATATGATCATACAGTCGGCGCGTTAGTTCCCGGCGCCAGCAAAAAAGAGCAGCTGCTTGAAAACTGCCGCGCTGCCGAAGCGGAACCGCTTTTTGCAGAAGAATACGAAGCATTGCAAAAAGCTTCGAAAGCAGAGATTTATGAAACCCACCGGTCCTCTTGACATGGCTTATTAAGCAAAATACATGGTAATAGAAGCGATTTTCAAACAGAAGTGCCCCAAAACCTATGTTTTGGGGCGCTCTTTTTTTTACAGGGTCTATTAAATTTTGCTGTTGATTTCCGTTTCAGGCGTCCGCTTTCCGCGGGGCGGGCGGTGAGCCTCCTCAGGCCCCTTTGGCGCCTGTGGGGTCTCACCTGTCCCGCTGCTCCCGCAGGAGTCTCCCGCCTGCCACTCCAATCAACAGGTGTGGAAAATCAACTTTCTTCTTTAACACAGTCTTATATAAAATGATGCCTGTTTGTTAAATATTATTTATTGACTCTTCCTGTTTATGCTCGGATTTCAATTTTCATGAGCGGCTTCTGCTGTTTACGTGCTGGCTGCACTCTTTATAAACGGCTCCTCCTGCCTAGGCGCGGCCGCTCGTACTTCACAGATTCACTGCTTAAACTTCTTCCAGTTCATATCGCTCTCATTCAGCAGCTCTTCAAAGCTTTTATTCTTCTCGCGCTCTTTGAGCTCCTTCAGCTTTGCCTGCCGTGCTGCTTCTTCCTTTTGTGCTTCTTCTGTCTTTAAATCAGTTTTCATTGACTGTAGCTTTTTTAAGAGATCCTGGTTGAGATAGTCTTTCAGTATGGTCTCTTTTTCTTGTTTTTTAGGTTTCATGACTGCACCCCTCCACTATCTAATCATTATACTAAAAACATATAAAAAACGGGAAGCCCGGGCTCCCCGTTTATATTAAAATGCTTCAAGCTGCACGTCATCAGAAATAATTAAATCAGGTTCTGTGGAATTTTGGATATCTTCTGCTGTGAAACCTTTTGCTGTTTCAACAAGCTTAAGGCCATCTTCTGTAACATCAATTACCGCTCTGTCAGTGATAATGCGCGTCACGACTCCTGTTCCGGTCAAAGGAAGCGAGCATTTTTTCAGGATTTTTGGCTCGCCGCTTCTGTTCACATGCTCCATAATGACGATAATTCTTTGCGCTCCATGCACCAAATCCATGGCGCCGCCCATTCCTTTAATCATTTTTCCCGGTATCATCCAGTTCGCAAGGTCTCCCGTTTCTGACACTTCCATCCCGCCGAGAATCGCTAAATCCACATGCCCTCCGCGAATCATCGCAAAGGATTCGGCACTGCTGAAATAGGCCGCTCCCTTGATGGCCGTTACGGTTTCCTTTCCGGCATTGATTAAATCAGGATCTTCTTCGCCTTCTATCGGATATGGCCCAATCCCGAGCAGTCCGTTTTCAGACTGCAGCACAACCTCTTTATTATCCTGAATATAGTTAGCCACTAACGTCGGCATTCCAATGCCAAGGTTGACGTAGTAGCCATCTTTGATTTCTTTTTCGGCACGTCTTGCGATACGCTCTCTCACTTTTGCTTTTTCTTCAATCACTGCCATATGATCACCCCGTTTTTTGAACGGTCAGCCGTTCAATTCTTTTTTCCTGCTCGCCAACGATCAGCTTTTGAACATATATACCAGGAGTATGTATCGTGTTCGCATCAAGTTCTCCTGCTTCCACTAGTTCTTCCACCTCTGCGATCGTTACTTTTCCAGCAGCTGCCATCATTGGACTAAAATTCTGGGCAGTCAGGTTGTAAACCACATTTCCCATTTTGTCTGCCCTGTATCCTCTGATAAGAGTAAAGTCAGCGGTAAGCGCTTCCTCAAGGACGTAATCTTTGCCGTTGAAGTTTCTTGTTTCCTTGCCTTCTGCAATCGGCGTGCCGAAGCCTGCAGGTGTGTAAAATGCCGGTATTCCCGCCCCTCCTGCACGAACTCTCTCAGCCAGTGTTCCTTGCGGGACAAGTTCCACCTCTAGCTCCCCTGACAGCACCTGGCGTTCAAATTCCTTGTTTTCGCCTACATAAGAGCTGATCATTTTTTTAATCTGCTTGTTTTTCAAAAGCAGACCGAGACCCCAGTCATCTACACCGCAATTGTTTGAAATGATGGTTAAATCCTTTGTTCCTGCTTCAGCAAGCGCCAAAATGAGGTTTTCCGGAATGCCGCAAAGGCCGAATCCGCCTACCATCAGTGTGGAGCCATCCCCAATGTCTTTAACCGCTTCCTGAAAAGATCCTATGATTTGTTTCATCCTCTTTCCCCCTGTTTTAGTCAGATGCTTTCAACGATCGTTGCAACGCCCTGTCCGCCGCCGATGCAAAGCGCGGCAAGCCCCATTTTCACTTCTCTCCGCTTCATTTCATGAATCAAAGAAACGAGTATTCTTGCACCGCTGGCGCCGATTGGATGACCGAGCGCTATGGCTCCGCCGTTTACATTTAAAATGTCCTGATTCAAATGCAGCTCGCGGTCTACTGCGATTGTCTGGGAAGCAAAGGCTTCGTTTGCTTCTATCAGTTCTATTTCATTTAATTCCATTTCCGCTTTTTTCAAAGCATTCCGGATCGCTTTAACAGGCCCGATGCCCATGATGGCCGGGTCAACCCCTGCATTGCCGTTCGCGATAATGCGGACAAGCGGCTTTAGGCCGAGCTCCTCTGCCTTTTCCTTCGGCATAACTACCAGTGCGGCAGCTCCGTCATTGATCCCGGAGGCGTTTCCTGCTGTAACGGTTCCATCTTTTTTAAATGCCGGACGAAGCTTTGACAGCTTTTCGGCATTAGAGCCTGCGCGCGGAAATTCGTCTGTATCAAACAGGACTGGCTCCCCTTTTCGCTGCGGGATGCTCACTGGAACGATTTCTTCTTTAAACTTGCCTTCTTCTATTGCTTTTTGCGCTCTTCTTTGGCTTTCTGCAGCAAATTCATCCTGCTCTTCCCGTGAAATGCTGTACTTCTCCGCGAGATTTTCTGCGGTAACCCCCATGTGGTACTGATTAAAGGCACATGTAAGACCATCAGATGTCATGCTGTCAATCAAGGCTTGATCGCCCATTCTTAAGCCGTCTCTTGCCCCTTTCAGCAGATATGGAGCCTGGCTCATATTTTCCATTCCTCCGGCTACAACGATTTCAGCATCACCTGCTAAAATTGCCTGAACAGCAAGGTGAACTGCTTTCAGACCAGAGCCGCATACTTTATTTATGGTCATAGAAGGACATTCTTCAGGAATGCCTGCCTGAATGGACGCCTGTCTCGCAGGATTCTGTCCAAGTCCTGCCTGCAGCACATTTCCCATGATGACTTCTGATACTTGATTTCCCTCAATGCCGGCTCTTTTTAGAGCTTCTTTTATGGCGATGGCGCCGAGTTCTGGAGCTGAAATGGTTTTCAATGCTCCTCCAAAGTTCCCGACTGCTGTTCTAACTGCGCTCACAATGACGATTTCTCTTGCATACATGTCATCTGCTCCCCCTTTGCGATTAAATGCGGCGCAAAATTTAAAGTATTCAAAATAGTGTTGCACTCCCTCTTATTTTCCTACTAAAATATCAATATGTAAACCCTTTCACAAAAAATAGGATGGTGGGCGCATGAAATTTCCGAAAAAAGCATCTTTTATTGAAGTAGGGCCAAGAGACGGCCTGCAGAATGAAAAAGTTCAGATTGATACAGCAGTAAAAATCAGCTTTATTAAGCAGCTGAAAAAAGCTGGATTTAAGGAAATGGAACTAACCTCATTTGTATCACCGAAGTGGGTTCCGCAAATGAGCGACGCGGCCGAAATTATTGCTGCATGCTCTGATGAAAGCCGGAATATCGTCCTTGCTCCCAATGAAAAAGGATTTGATCGGGCCGTTGCTTCTGGCTGTTCAAGCATCGCTTTTTTCGTTGGCGTCAGCAGTACATTTAATCAAAAAAATATTAATGCCGCTACAGAAGAAAGCCTTTCAAGAATTCTTCCGCTTGTGGAAAAGGCAAAGGACAGGGGTCTTTTTATCAGGGCCTGCATTTCGACCTCATTTTACTGTCCCTATGAGGGCAAAATAGAAGAAAAAGATACGGCTGCCATCTGCCGTGAATTTGTCCGTGCGGGTGCAGATGATTTAAGTGTTGCCGACACGATTGGAATGGCGTCTCCGCATGAGGTTTATTCACTTTTCAGCAGGCTCAGGGAAGAATTCAGCGATGTGCTTCTTACCGCTCATTTTCATGATACAAGAGGAATGGGCCTGGCGAATGTTCTGGCTGCGCTTCAAGCGGGCATTGACCGTTTTGACAGCTCAGCGGGCGGTCTTGGAGGCTGTCCGTTTGCTCCAGGTGCCTCAGGGAATATTGCAACAGAGGATGCAGTCTTCATGCTTGAGCAAATGGGCATTGAAACAGGCATTCAGCTTGATCCGCTGCTTGATGCTCTTCTCTTGATTCAGCCCTCTCTTAATAGAAGCATTTCAAGCAGACAGTTTCAGCTACGGGAAAATGCGGTAAACAGCTGAAGAATCCGCAGATCAAAATGCCTGCTTCTTTCCTGCAAGCATGATAAAATACCGGTAAAAAGGCAGGAAGGAGCCGCAAATGAAAAAACTGCTTATTGCTTTAGGGATCTTCCTTTCATACGTAACAATCGTTGGCTTTTTCTTCACCAGCAAAATGATGTTTATTAAACGAAAAACCGATGAGGAAATACTTGAAACAGAAACAGCAGGCGGCCACTACAATCACGAGGAATTTACCAAGCTTGAGAAAATCCCTGTTTCTGTACCTTCTTCGTTTGGCTATGACATTAAAGGAAGCCTGATCGCTCCTTATCAAAACAAGCAATTTATCATTCTCTGCCATGGTGTAACGGTCAGCAGGTATAATTCCATCAAGTACATGAATCTTTTTTTAAAAAGAGGATGGAATGTTCTCATTTATGACCATCGTCGCCACGGAGAATCCGGAGGAAAAACAACAAGCTTCGGCCATTATGAAAAGTTCGATTTGCAGTCGGTTGTACACTGGCTGAAAAAAGAGTATGGAGAGGATTTGACACTCGGCATTCACGGGGAATCGATGGGTGCAGTCACAACGCTTCTGTATGCAGGCATGATTGAAGATGGAGCTGATTTTTACATAGCTGACTGTCCTTTTGAAGATTTCGGCAGGCAGCTTGCCTACAGGCTGAAGGTGGAATTCAGGCTGCCAGGCGCGCTTGTTATGCCGATTGCCAATGTCTTTTTAAAGCTTCGCGATAAATATTTGATTAAAGATGTATCTCCGATTCAGGTTGTTGACCGGATTCAGCATCCTGTCCTTTTTATTCACAGTGAAAATGATGACTATATTCCTTCTGAATCCTCAAGGCTGCTTTACGAAAAAAAGCTTGGCGCCAAGAAAATTTTCATTGCGGAAAAAGGCTCCCATGCGATGAGCTACGCTGAAAACCGCGAAGAATATCAGCGGATTCTCGATGAATTTCTTTCAGAAATTCAGGAGGAAAATAAGTTGCATTCCGAAACCAGATGAGGTAATATATTATCACTGGCTGCATTGTACGTATGGATAATAAAGTTTTAACCTTTAAGCTGTAATAGGGAGTTTTAGATTGAAGCGAGGATGACAAGCCTCTGTCTACAAGACAAGGAGGA
Organism: Metabacillus kandeliae; assembly: GCF_021166585.1. Classification (GTDB taxonomy): domain Bacteria; phylum Bacillota; class Bacilli; order Bacillales; family Bacillaceae; genus Metabacillus_B; species Metabacillus_B kandeliae. The sequence goes on along the minus strand of NZ_JAJOZE010000001.1, from coordinate 700,298 downwards.
CATACATCTGCCGTTTCTGCGAACACCCACTTTGAGAAGTGGTGGTTTAAAACTTTCTTATATTTGATTACGGCAAATGCGGCTGACTAATTTTTCTATTGAGACCCGGTTTCCTTTTTGGAAACCGGGTTTTTTACTGTTCTACAGCTTATTTTAAATAAGCTCCACGGATAGAAGGAGCTGTTTTTTCCTGATAAAGCGCAAAAAGTCTGCTTTTAGCCGGCAAAAAAGCCGGCCCATTCGCCCGTGAAGCGAAGAGATCGGCTTTTTTCAGCTCAGTACGTCTGTTATTTCAGGCATATTCTCTTTTATCCAAAGGACGGCCTCGTCAATTGTGGCAAACTCCTGAGCTTCAAAGCTCATTTCATCCTGCAGGAGCCATACATCTTTCTTTTGGTCATGAAGGCCTCCTATAGACCAGTGCAGAAGGCTGTAAGGGTGATTGCTGCTTAAAAACGATACCCACGTTCTGTTTAAGGCTGTATTTTTCAAGCTTTCAAAACGGTCATTCATCTCCGCACCTCATTGGACCAGAAGGCTCATGCGGGGATTGAGCATTTGAGAAGGGCTTTTCAGCTGAAAAGCATTCGCTGTTTCGCTAAAATCAATCCTCAGCTCTTCATCCAAATACACCATTTTCGCCTTGTCGAGATATACTGCCATGCTGTTTGTTTCGACCATTTCGCTTGATTCGCCGGGCTGATCTGTGAGCAGCAGCACAGCCACTCCGTCCACAACGCAGCCGCATCCTTCTGTATCGTATTCAAGCCTCAGCTTCTTATCAGGAGCATCGGCGGCTGCTTTCTCTAATTGCTTTACTGCAGCTTCCGTTATTTCAATATTCATACCAGTCCCCTTCTTCCTGCTATAGCCTCTCTATATTTTAGCATATCCTGCCGCTTCTATCAGCTTGTGCCGCTCTTTAGCACAGGATTTCCTATTAGCAGAAATATAGCAAAATTGGCCGTTTACAACAGGCGCTTCTGGAGATTAGGATAAAAGAAGAGGGCCTTTAAATGCTTTAGGGAACTGCTGTGCACTTCCGCCATAATTATAAAGGAAAATGGAGATGAGATGATGAAAGTACGTGCAGTCACACCGGTTTTTGCCGAAACGGCAAGCAAGCTTGTTGAAGCGGCAAACCGCCATGAAGAAAGAATCCTGATCAAAAAAGACCATTGGGTTATTGATGCCAAAAGCCTCCTCGGCATTCTTGCCCTCTCTCTGCAGCCTGGGGATGTAGTAGAAATTATCGATGAGGACAGCAGGGACAAAAGCGGCCCTTTTGTTGAAGCTGGCCTTTTTGAAAAGATCTGATGCTGGATGAAGAGCGGCGGGCTTGAGCAGCCCGCTGCTTTTTTCGTTTTTGGGATTTTCCGCATGCAGCTGCCGGGGCTGAACGAGCGGCTTTCGCTTTTCTTTGTCCAGCTACAGCGCCTAGCCCGATCTGAGTCGCTTCGAAAAATCCCAAAAAGTCAAAACCGGACTTTTCGGGATTTTCCTCCAGCGCTTGTCGGGGCTGAGCAAGGCGCTTCCGCTTTTCTACCTTGTCCAGCTACTGCCGCTAGCCCGATCTGAGTCGCTTCACAAAAATCCAAAAAGTCAAAACCGGACTTTCTGGATTTTTGCTCCAGCGCTTGTCGGGGCTGAACGAGCGGCTTCCGCTTTTCTGTGTCCAGCTACAGCGCCTAGCCCCTCGAGTCGCTTCGGAAAAATCCAAAAAGTCTAAGACCGGACTTTTCAGATTTTCCCTCCAGCGCTTGTCGGGGCTGAGCAAGGCGCTTCCGCTTTTCTTTTTTTACTCTTCAATTTTTATTATGCTGTCAAGCTTGATTGTCTGCCTTTTGCCTTCTGTGTCAATTATGCGGATGGAATGGGTGAGAGCGTCTGCGTAGTGGATTTTTCCGGAATATTTGGTGAGCCTGTTATTTTGATGGACGGTTATGTGCACTTCTCTGTTCTCTTCCATCGCCATGCCGATCGCTTCATCCAGTATCTCAAGCTCCTGCTCGTCAAGCTCCGGTCTTGGCTGAAACTCTTCTTCCTTCGCCCATTCCCGCAAAAGCTTCACATGCTCCGGCAGCATCATTGATGTCCATTTAATGTTTCCGCGATCGCGAATCATGCCGTTCTTCCTCCTTTTTCCGGCGCTTACTCATGCTTTGTGGCCTCCAAGCAGCGAAGCCCGCTGCTTTGCCGTGCCGGCACTCGTATACGAGACTGCGCGGAGCAGGGCGTTTGTGCCATGCCTTTTTCGAATCGCATCCATTGCATAGCCGAGAGAGCGGTTTTTCTCGCGGTCCGGCTCAAATAAATTCAGCTGCATTTCGCAGTCCTCTTCAATATTGGAGAGCGCAATGGAGATCGTACGGACCGTTTTGTGTTCATAAAATTCCTCAAACAGCTCAAGGCATATTTTATACAGGTCAAGCGTCACATTGGTCGGCTCCGCTGCCGTTCTCGCGCGCGAAAAGCCGCCGCCCATCTCATCCTTGCTGTAGCCGATTCCGAGACTGATGGTCCTGCCCGCTTTCCTGTGGCTGCGCGCGCGTCTTGCCACTTCCTCGCACATTTCCAGGATAACGTGTTTGACTTCTTTCGGATCGGGATAATCACGGAGCAGAATCTGGCTTTTGCCGAAGCTTACCTGGCCCTGCATAATCGGCGCCCCGATTTCTGACAAATCCACTCCCCAGGCATGAAAATAAAGCTGGTTTCCCATAATGCCGAACTTCTTTTCCAGCTGCTCCAGCGGATAAGCAGCAAGCTGGCCGACACTGAAAATGCCCATTTTGTTCAGCGTTTTTTCCAGTCTCCTGCCGATGCCCCACATTTCGCTGAGAGGCTTCAGCCGCCAAAGGCGTTCAGCAACATCCTCGTACGTCCATTCCGCGACCCCTGCTTTTTTCGCGTCAATATCAAGGCATATTTTAGAAAGAAGCATGTTCGGGCCAATGCCGATCGCGCTTGGCAGCTGAAATTCCCTTTCCATGTCGCCTTTGATTTTCCAGGCAATCTCCTTTGCATCCCCCCACAGGTGCTCAACTCCGTCCACTTGAATAAAGCTTTCATCCACGCTGTAGGTATGGATCGCTTCCTTTGGCACATAGCGGTGAAAGAGCCGGGTGAGCTCTGTGGATACCCTGACAAACAGGGCCATTTTCGGATCCACCACAATAATGCGGGGATCTTGCGGAATTTCAAATTTTCTTGAGCCTGTTTTGATGCCGAAATCTTTTTTCAGCTTCGGTGAGGCCGCCAGTACTACGCTCCCTTCCCTGTCAGTGTTTCCTACAACAGCGAGATGGCAATTGAGCGGATCAAGGCCGAGAAAAACAGCGGCACAGCTTGCGTAAAAGCTTTTCATATCAATGCATAAAATTTTCTTTTCGGGAAGCTGATCGTAATCAACCATTTCATTTGCTCCTTAAAGAATATATGTTCGTAGTTCTATTATACTGATAATCATAAGGGAATATACGTTCGCTTTCAATGGTAATTTTACCCGCACCCTGCCCAAAATGGCTTGGCTGCAAGGATAAAACCCCTTATACTATGGAAAGAAAGCAGGTGTAGAGAAGTGGAAGATAATTCATGAAGATGCTGGAGAGGGCATTCGCCCAATATGGAAGAGAAATAAAGACAGCCCCGCTGCCTGTGGATGACAGCGCAAGGCTGTATGAAAACCTGCAAAAAGCAAGAAAAAAGATCCGGAAGCAGATTGGCATGAGCTGGTTGAAGATACGGTTTATGGATATATAACAGGACAGGAAGGCCCATTTTAGGCCTTCCTCTACTTTGCCTTCCTCTACTTTTTATTCAGCGTTCGGCCTGCCGCTTTTTCCACCAGCCCAGGAAATACGCGGTACAGCGTGCTGCCGGCATTCATCCAGCGCGGAAGGCTGATTTCCCTTTTAGGCTTTAGCATATTTTTTACAATCGCCTCTGCTACCTGGTCTGCATCAAGCATCCAGCGCTCCACGTTTTTCGTGTACTCACCGCTTTTGTCTGCCGTTTGGAAAAAATCTGTTTTAATCGGCCCTGGGTTTACAGCAGTTACGGAGATGCCGGAGCCTCTCGTCTCCATCCGCAGGCTGTCTGTAAAGCCGAGAACGGCATGTTTTGTTGCCGAATAGAGGCTTGACTTAGGAGTAGCCATCTTCCCCGCAATGGATGCAATGTTAATAATATGGCCGGAGCCTTGATTTTTCATGGCTGGCAGTACCATTTTCGTGCATGCTACAAGGCCGTACACATTCACTTCAAACATCCTTCTCATTTCATCAAGGGAAGCATCCTCTACCGTATTAAATACACCAAACCCTGCATTATTAACAAGAACATCAATGCAGCCAAACTGCTGCAGAATTTCCCGAAAAACCGCTTCAATTCTTCCGGTATCCTGAACATCCAGCTGATAATAGGGAACAGCAATTCCGCATTCGCTCTGAAGCTTTTGCGACAGCTCAGAAAGCTTTGCCTCCCGCCTTGCAAGCAGGACGGGAACTGCGCCGCGCTTTGCCGCATGCCAGGCTGTTTTTTCACCGATTCCGCTCGAGGCGCCTGTGATCACGACAAGTTTGTTTTTCAGGGAGTTTGCCACTGATAAAACCTCCTTTTTCAGGCTATAACTTTATAAGTATTGGTTCCTTCTTTGTTTACGGCAGTGATTCTGCCTTTGTGCTCCAAATCATCGAGCTGGGCAGCAGTCTCTGAGACCGTCAGCATCAGCTGCCTGCTATATAGGGAAGGAAACAGCATGCGGCATACTTCAAAGGCTGTCATTGGCTTTTCCTTCAGCATCCGGTAAACGCCTTCTGCCCTTTCTTCCTGCTTCTTCATTCTGTAGCGGATTAAAGAATGAGCTTCCTCTATGGTTTCGCCATGGCCTGGATAAACAGCAGACACAGGATAGCTCAGAATTTTGCGGAAGCTTTCGTTAAACTGAAGCTGAGGTCTTGGCCTTTCGCCTCCCTCCATCGGCATTTCCAAAAGCGGATTGGCAGAAATTTTCGCCAAAAGCAAATCGCCGCCGATTAAAGAAGCATTTTCTTTATGATAAAGTGCAAGATGCGACTGAGCATGTCCTGGTGTTTCAAGAACAGCATACTCCTTCATCCCCGGAATTTCATCTCCTTCTCTAACAGCACGGGTTAAGGAACGGCTGCAGGAGTAGAGAAGCGTTTTATCTAGCTCAGCAAGAGAAGGTGTAAAATTTTTGCTGATGCCAAGCTCCGTAAACAGCTCTTTTAGAAATTGTGTTTGCTTTTCTTTGAAAAGGGCATCGTTTGAAATCCATGGCTGGTTATACGGATGACCGATAATCGGGATATCATCAAAATAATCAAGCAGACCGACATGATCCGGATGATGATGAGTCAAAAAAACCTGCTCAATGTCCTCCAGCCGGTACCCAAGCCCCTTCAGCTGAGTTTTCAGCGATTGCAGAGCCTCTTCTGTCTTCGGGCCGGCATCAATGAGTGTGAGAGCATCCCCTTTGCATAGATACACATTTATATCGCCTACCGGGAAAGGGGTCGGCAATGCGATGGAATGAATCGAAGCTTCGCTTGTCATTAAATTCATGTTATAACCGCCTTAATTTGTTATGTTTCTATAGAATGCGCTACAAGGAATCTCTATCCTAGCTTCTGTCTGCTCCCTATTTTATCCTTTCACGCTTCATTTGTCATTATATTCAAATAATTCACGTGAGATTCGACAGAAAATAGTGTTGACATACACTTGTCCTCCCGTGCATAATGTGTACAAATCAACGCCGCTTTCATACAAAGTAAGCAAGGCTTTAGAAATGCCTGGTTAATATAAGAAAGATATACAGCAAATTAGCTGTGATTGGGAATAGTAGGCCAAAAAAGGCACAAGAGAGCAAAACCCGCAGGCTGGAAGGTTTTGCAGCCCTCTTTTTGACTGAACCTAACCCATGAGCTGTCAGGAAAACCTGAACGATTCTTCCCCCGTTACGGGAAAAAAGCAGGGTGTTTGCAAGTTGAAACGCCAATAAGGGTGGTACCGCGGAACCTCTTCGTCCTTCAAAATGGATGAAGAGGTTTTTTATTTTGGCACTTTGCTATGGCAGCTAATAAATAACAGGAGGAATCAGAATGAATAAAATCGCCTTCCTAGGAGCAGGGTCAATGGCTGAAGCCATGATTTCCGGCCTCGTTAACGGCAATATTGTGCCAAAAGAAAATATCATTGCAGCAAACAGAACAAATCGAGAGAGGCTTTTTTATCTGCATGAGAAATATGGAATTGATATTACAGACAGCAAGGAAGATCTCCTCAAGCATGCTGATGTAGTCGTTCTTGCGATGAAGCCGAAGGATGCGGCATTCGCCATTTCCTCCATCAAGCATTTGGTTGGCCGCCAGCTGATTATCTCGGTATTGGCAGGCATCACTATTCAAGCGATTCACAGGATGTTTGAAAAAGAAACAGCTGTCATCAGAGCGATGCCGAACACATCAGCTGCCATAAGGATGTCGGCAACAGCCCTTTCAGCAAGCAAAAAGGTGACGATGGGCCAGCTGAAATTTGCCAAACATCTTTTTGAGACGATCGGGATGGCTACTGTCGTAAAAGAGCAGCACCTTGATGCTGTGACAGGCCTTTCAGGAAGCGGTCCTGCCTATATTTATTATTTTATCGAGTCGATGGAAAGAGCAGGAGCTGAACTTGGTCTTGATGAAAAAACGGCAAAGGATTTAATTCTGCAGACACTGGCAGGCGCTTCTGAAATGCTGCTGCAATCGGATAAAGCGCCCTCTATGCTCCGCAAAGAAGTCACAAGTCCCGGCGGAACAACGGAAGCAGGCATCAAGTCGCTTGAAGGATATCATTTCGAGGAAGCGATCGTAGAAAGCATAAAAAAAGCAGCAGAACGGTCAAAAGAGCTCAGGAAGCTCGCGGGAGAACCAGAGGAAAGAAAAAGAGCCTGAGAATGTTCTCAGGACTCTGCAAAAATAGATGCAGCTGTATGTCTTAAGAGATCAGGCAGAATGCCAAACGAATAGGGAAGATTCACTCTTTCTGTCCATTGATGCGCATCCCTTCCTTCGGGCCCCACATTTATCACAGGCATATTTAATTCCCTGATGGCTGCCATCGGGAGCGTATACTGCTTTCCGTATAGCGGCATGCTGTCCAGCACACTCTGCATATGCTCATCTCCATCCTTCAGCTGAAAAAAGCTTAAGTCAGAAAGACCATTAAAATAATTCTGGCGCTTGAGCGAAACGCCGTATTTGCTTCCCGCATAGGCTATGAGCTTTTCAGAGGCTTTTTCAATCATCCTGTCTCCGCTTGAAGAAACAGCCGGATAGTAAGGCGGCGCGTAAAACAGCACAACCATCGGCGCCAGTTCCTTGCATACTCCTGCAAGCTCTGCCGTAATTTGAATGGATAAACTTCTGTCATCTGCTGTCCCCATACTGGTGGTTAAATTAACAATACGTCTTTCAACCTCCTGGGCCCCTGCTTTTTCGACCGCTTTCGAAAGCAGCTCTCTATAGGAAAGGACAGATACATGAAGCGGCTCTGGTTCATATGCAACCATTTCTGCAAAAGACTGTGCTTTCTGCAAATACTTCCGCTCTACCTGCCTTGCTGCTTCATTGGCTGTTTTCTTCAAGAGACGATGCACCTCAGAAAGCGGCCGCTTCATGATAAGCAAATTGTACAGTGAAACAGAAAGATGCGGAATCTGCACGGAATACTCTTCCTTTAAATCCTTCTGGAGGAGGCAGGTTGGCGGCGGAGTGACTTCATTGCCTGCCTTTTCGCAATATTGTTCGTTCAGCTCAAGAAGGCTGCTGATTTCAGAAGCCATCAGCGTGGCATTAAGGCCTGAAAACGGCTCGCCAACATGTGTTTCTTTTCCGCAGCAGAAAAAGCCAGCCAGTATTTTGCCGATGGACCCTGTATAAATATAATGATTTTGATCATTCGGATAGCGGCTGAAAGCAGGCTCTGAATTCAGGCAGGTAACATACTGGAGCTCATGCTGCTTCGCAAGTTGCCTGAGCACATCCACCGCCCCAAGCATACCGGATGAATTGGCTTCCTCATCAGGAACAGTGAGGAGGAGAAGGTTGCCGTCCACCTCGCCGTTCATTGCCTTTTCAAGCAGGCCCATTTGGACAGCAAGCCCTGCTTTCATATCCATGGAGCCTCTTCCAAAGAGCCAATCCCCTGTTTCAAGCTCCGCCTTGACGAAATCTGAAAGCAATTCCTTTCTCATAAGCATCATATCTGTCAGTTCCTGCGGCCGAAATGCCAGATGCTTTAAATCTCCGTAATCCTGTACATCCACCACATCAAAATGACTCAGAAGAACAATTGTTTTTACAGCTCCCGGCTTTTTAACCAAAGCGGTTAGAAAACGCCTGCCATCCTGAATTGGATGAAGACTCAAGTGATCAGGAGCCTTTTCGTAATACTCCATATCTTTTAAAAGATAATACACATATTCCGGAAAGGTTGCTTCCCCTTCTGTACCAGTGATGCTATCGTACTCCACAAGCTTGGCAAGAAGGCCTGTCAACGCCTCTTTTGTCTGCCACTGCTGACTAACCATGCTCTCCCCTCCAATCCCCTTTTCATTATATTGTAGGGAATTAATAAAAACTTTCAAGAGAGCAGATAATATGACAAAAAAAATACATGCCTGATATAATTCTAACGTTGTTAATCGTAAGGGAGGCTGAAATCTTGAAAGCAAAGTTATTTGAACCATATACAGTTAAGAATGTCACTTTGAAAAACCGTATTGTCATGTCACCGATGTGCATGTATTCCTGCATGGAGGAAGACGGCAAGCTGACAGATTTCCACCGCACCCACTATGTCAGCCGTGCAGTCGGGCAGGCTGGTCTTATTATGCTTGAAGCATCAGCTGTTTTGCCTGAAGGAAGAATTTCTCCGCAGGATCTGGGAATCTGGAGCGACGAGCACACAGAAGGGCTGGCATCCCTTGTCGCTGAATTAAAATCCTACGGAGCCAAAACAGCGATTCAAATTGCTCATGCTGGAAGAAAAGCAGTACTGGAAGAGGAAATTTTCGCCCCATCTGCTATTCCTTTTGATGAAAAATCAAAAACTCCAACAGAAATGACAAAAGAACATATCCAAAACACTGTCACTGCCTTCAAGGAAGGTGTCTGGCGGGCAAAAGAAGCGGGCTTTGACATCATTGAACTCCATGGAGCCCACGGCTACTTAATTAATCAATTTTTATCGCCGCTCACAAATCAGCGAACCGATGAATACGGAGGCTCTGCTGAAAACCGCCGCCGCTTCTTAAAAGAAGTGATCGAAGCCGTTAACACCGTTTGGGACGGCCCTCTCTTCGTCAGAGTATCTGCAAATGATTACAATGAAAACGGCCTGACACCAGAGGATTACGCCGAAACAGCTGCATGGCTGAAAGAAATGGGCGTAGACTTAATTGACGTCAGTTCAGGCGGGGTTGTGCCTGCAAGAATCAACGTCTACCCAGGCTACCAAGTCCCATTCGCCGACCTGATCCGAAACAAAGCCAATATGGCAACTGGCGCCGTAGGCCTCATCACAAACGGCCTCCAAGCAGAAGAAATCCTGCAAAGCGGCCGCGCAGACCTGATTTTCATAGCAAGAGAATTCCTAAGAGACCCCTACTTCCCAAGAACAGCAGCCGCACAGCTCAAAACAGAAATCGAAGCGCCGGTGCAGTACGAACGCGGCTGGTAAGAAGAAAAGCGGAAGCCGCTCGTTCAGCCCCGACAAGCGCTGGAGCAAAAATCCAGAAAGTCCGGTTTTGACTTTTTGGTTTTTTCTGAAGCGACTCAGATCGGGCTAGCGGCTGGAGCTGGACAATTTAGAAAAGCGGAAGCTGCTCGTTCAGCCCCTATAATCCAAAGCAGCACTCAATACAAAAAAGCCGGGTTTGGCAGACATTCTGCTGAACCCGGCTTTTTTTAAAAAACCAATCTCTTAACTTACGCTGCTGTAACCGGCAGTTTTATTAACAAAATGGTTTTAAAATTTCGGCTGAATTGCGATTTTTAAAAAAAGAGGCAATTGAATGTTTTGAGCCTCCTTTTTTATCCATTTGGCAGCTTTTTAATGCTAAAAGGCTATATTTTTAGATGTTTTTGAGCTCTGGAAGAGAGTTCGGCCTCAAAAAGGTACCCTTAAAGCCTGTTTATATGCGGGTTTCGCGGATTTATTTCCAGGTTTTGAATTTTTATATGCGGGTTCTCGCTTTTTATTTGCAGGTTTTGGAAATTTTCATGCAGCTTTAATCGATGACGTGCAGCTTTTCGGTTTTAGGTGCAGCTTTAGCCTTTTATATGCGGATCCAGCCTTTTATTTGCAGCTTCAGCCCCGCCCTTTTATATGCGCCTTCAGCCTTTTATTTGCAGCTTCAGCCCCGCCCTTTTAAACTCAGCCCCAGCCTTCCGCTCTCCCATTCAAAATCCTAAGGATGCATTCTCGGTACATCAACAGTCATAAAATCCTCTGCTATTTCCGTATTCGAAAAAATAGCTTTTGCTTCAGCGAGCAGCAGACTGATGTCCTCCGCCTGGTATCTTGAGCTCAGATGAGTCAGAATCAGTTTTTTCACCTCGGCCTTGCTGGCTGTTTCAGCAGCCTCTGCCGCTGCAGAGTGATAGTATTCATAACCGAGCGCAATATCTTTCAAGCCGAATGTGGCTTCATGTACAAGTACATCTGCATTCATGGCAAGCGTCTCAATTTGCGGACAGCGTCTTGTGTCCCCTGTTATAGCTACAATTCTCCCCTTAATAGGATCGCTGATATAGTCCTTTCCGTTTACCGTCCGTCCATCTTCCAATTGAACAGTTTGTCCAAGTTTTAATTGTTTGTAATGCGGGCCAGGTTTAATGCCTTCTTCCTTCAGCTTCTCTGCAAGCAGAGCACCAGGCAGATCTTTTTCGATCACGCGGTAGCCGTAGTTCGGCAACCCGTGTTCAAGCAGGATCGCCTCAACCTGGAACCCTTCATCTTCAAAAATTACCCCTTCTTTTACTTCAAAGATTTCAAGAGGATATCTTAAATAGGTCTCGCTCGCCGCAAGAGAAACGGTAACGAATTCTTTCAGGCCTTTTGGGCCGTAAAGCGAAAGTTTTTCTTCCGATCCCTGAAAAGAACGGCTTCCAAGCAGTCCAGGCAAACCATATATATGATCCCCATGCATATGGGAAATAAAAATTTTTTCAATTCTTCTTGTTTTCAGCGGGGTATGCAGAATTTGATGCTGGGTTGCTTCACCGCAATCAAAAAGCCACACGCTGCCTCTTTCTTCATGAAGCTGCAGGGCCATCGAGGAAACATTTCTTACTTTTCCGGGTACTCCTGCACCAGTTCCTAAAAATAAAAGATTCAACTTGCTCACTCCTCTTCTTCTAGTGCAAATATACAGGATGGCGATAGGAAATGGAAGCTGCTCCAGCACCGAATATAACCATCATAAGGCTTTTCCACCCATCATATATTGAAAAAAGCGGGACAGGAATCCAGTCCTATACCCATTTTGGGGAGTGATCGCCATTAAGCTTACTAAAAAGACAGCCGCCACCGTCAGCCTTATTCTTCTACTCCTGCTTTATTTCTGCCTGCTGGCTATCGCTGTGAAAGCTAAGCTGCCGTTAGTCACTCAGTTTGACAGCACCATTAATGCCTTCATTTACAGCGGTATTTGTGATGCTCTTGATCCTTTGGCGAAGTTCCTCACACACTTGGCAGATTATCGCTTTTTGCTTTACCTGACTGTCTTTTTTGCCGTACTGTTAGCTGTTTTTAAACAACCAGTCAGCGGCGCTGTATTTTTTCTCTTTTATACAGCATCCCGAGAACTGAGAACGATGACTAAGGACTTTGTCGGGCGGACGCGGCCAAAGGAAGGGGACGGCTATTCTTTTCCGAGCGGCCATATGATGTATGCAAGTTTCTTTTACGGCTACCTTCTCTATATTCTTTTCCGCTCATTAAAAAAGGAAACGCAGAAAAAGTGGAAAAAACCCCTTCTAGCCTGCTATTTCCTGCTTCTCGCCGGGATTGGCTGGAGCCGCATTTATTTAAAGGACCATTTCGCCACAGATATTCTCGGCGGCACAGCACTGGGTCTTGCATGGCTATTGATTGCCATCCTGGTTACAGAATGGCTGGAAAAGAAAGCACAGCACAGAAAAGCAGCAGATCCTCAGAAATCAATGAATGCAAAAAGGGCTTGAACTATTCAAGCCCTTTTTCGCCTGCTATCCAAATATCCTCACCAATCCCCACATAATGATGGCAGCGACAGGGATGAATACCCATACCGGATGGCCATGAGAGGCAGCGTAACTTTTCCGCTGAAGATCATCAAGCTTTTCCTCCATTTTATCAAGACGCCTGTGAATTTCTGCCGCATCCTCTTTTTTCCGCAGTTCAGAAGCTGAATAGTCCTCCAAAACAACCATCCTTTCCAAATAGCATTCTCCTTACCTTATATTACTGCAGCCTCTTTTTTAGTATCATTTCTGCTACTCCTGCTTTTTTAAAACCTCCTGCAGAGAGACTTTTTTCAGCCTTTTTTTAGAAAATGCCAACGAAATAAAGTAGGTTGCCGTAATGATTGCGAAGCTTGCTGCAATCATAAGGGGCGTTGGTGCTATCGGGAGAATCATCCCTGCAGATTCAGCAATGGATGCACCCAGCATTTTCAAGCCCAGGATGGAAAGCGGCACACCAGCTCCATAGCCCAGCAGCACAACCGGAAAATAGATATTCAGCATCATCTGCGAAATCTTTCGATCGTCATATCCGATTACTTTTAACAGGGAAATGCTTGCCAGACTTTCCTCAATCATTAGGCCAGTTATAAGCTTAATCATAATAAAACCGATCGTGAAAGAAAACAGGCTGATGAGAACAATAGAATATTTCAGCGGCATAAGAGCTTCTTGCAGCGCTTTTTTCGCTTCCTTTTTATCCTCAGCTGAAATAATATTCTCTTCTTTGGAAGGTTTGGTCAGCGTCCAGCTGCCGAGAGCTGCCTGTTCAGGCAAGCCAAGAAGACTGTTTACTTCTTTTTTCTCCCAATAAAGAGCTGTGCCGATGCTGACATCGCTTATTCCTGCCACTTTTGCCCGCACTTCTTTTTCAGACCAGCCGCTTTTGATGGAAACTGAATCACCTTGTCTGACGTTCAGCGAAGCAGCAGCTGCTGTCGTAAGAATGACACCTTGGGAAACGTTTGAATTCAGCAGCCGGCCGGATTCGTCTTGCAGGGCAACCAGCTGCTGATCAGGCTCTATTCCGTAGAGGGGCAGCTCTTTCCTTTCGGTCCCGCCGCTTTTGGAAACAGCAGCATTCAGAAAAGTAAAAGCACTTTCTCCCTTCAGCGACTCCTTTTGTACAGGGCTTCTGTAATACACAGCATAGTTGTATTTGTAGGTATCTTCATAGGTTCGTTTGATCATCGTATCCACTGATTCCATTGTGAGAAAACCGAACATGATCAGGGCAGCTGAAAACAATATGCCGAGAAATAAAACGGCTGCTTTTGACGGGTTGTTTAAAAGCATCTTCAGCTTGAATCTTCGGATAAAGGACCCTTTTACTGCAAAGCTCCTTCCAGTCCGTTTCGCCTTCCCTCCTGCTGCCAAAAGATCCAATACCGGCCGCGACACAGTGCCCCTGATCGTGAAATATCCTGCAATTGACAGAAAGAGAAGCGGCAAGACCACTGCTCCTGCAATGCCTTCTGCATTAAAATTTATAGCTGACAGCAGCGGTATATTAAAATAAGATGTGTAATACGCTGTCATAGGCATAGAGAGAATGATGCCAAAAACGATTCCGATGACAGAGCCTGCAAGCGAAACTGCAGCAGGATAAAGCATGTAGGCCCTGGTGATTTCTTTCGGATAATATCCCAGTGCAATTAAAGTGCCGATTTGCTTTTGCTGCTGTTTTAACTTCCTGTTAATGACCAGCATCGTCATAAGCATAACGATTACCGCGATCACAAGCGGCAAAACGATCACAATCGAACTTGACGATTTGATTTTGGCATCGATGAAAGAAATTCTTGGATTATTCTTGCTGTCAAGCCACTTTAAAATAGGTGTTTCCTGCAGAATGGCATGCTTCAGCGCCGCTTTGGAGAAAGATTTCCCCGCACTTTCCCCCATATAATAAAAAGAAGGCTTTGGCTGAAGTGCTTTAATCGCCTGATCGCTTGCGATTCCTGCAGCAAACTTTTCAGGATCGCTTGAAAGATCAGATTCGCTTTTTACCGGATAAATATAATCAGGTAAAAATACGACCCCGGTAATGCGGAAGGTTTTTCCATTCACTTTCAGGGAATCTCCTGCCTCATACCCGTTTGCAGCAGCACTTCCTTTAAACAAAGCCATTTCATTTTCTTTTTCCGGCAGCCGGCCGGTTTCAATATAGGGGACGTTGACGGATTGATTATAGGAAAGCAGCCGGAGGGTTCCCTCTTTTCCCCAAGCTGCATCAACGAACATCCTCTCTGAAAGCCTGGCATTGATTTGCTTCTCCAGCCGCTTCAAGGAGTCTGTTTTTAATTTTTCAGCTGTGTAAAATTGAAAATCCTCCTGATGCTGGCTTTTTATAAAATGCCGATTACTTTTATCTACACTTCCAATCGCTGTGTACATCATGAGAAACAGCATTCCGGCAAGCGAAAGAAGCAGGATGGAGCCTGACAGCTGAAAAAAATGCTGCTTCAGTGATTTCAGCACGCTTTTCCGGACAATCATACCCATTCCACCTGTTCTGCTTGGAGAGGCGATGAATTGACTTTAACTTCAGCCACTTCTCCGCTCTTCATTCGGATCACCCTGTGGCCCATCTCTGCAATGCCCTGATTATGCGTAATAATAATGATGGTTGTTTTGTATGTCAGATTAATCTCCTGCAGCAGAGCGAGAATTTTCTTCCCTGTCGCTTCATCTAATGCACCCGTCGGTTCATCACAAAGCAAGAGCTGAGGATTTTTCACAATTGCCCTTGCTATGGCCGTTCTTTGCTGCTCTCCCCCGCTAAGCTGGTGCGGAAGCATATCGGCTTTATCCTCCATCCCGACACTTCTTAAAATGTCCTGAACGGAAAGAGGCCGGCTGCTTATTTCTGCTCCTGCTTCTACATTTTCCTTTACAGTTAAAACCGGAATAAGATTGTATGATTGAAAAATAAAACCTGTTGTTTTTCTTCTGAATTCAACCAGCTTTTTCTCCTGAAGAGAATGCAGACTGTTTCCTTCCACTTCCACCTGTCCTGAATCCGCTTTGTCAATGCCGCCGATGATATTCATTAAGGTGGATTTGCCTGAGCCGGACGGTCCAAGTATGACAGCTATTTCTCCGTTTTCTATGGCAAGATCTGCATTTTTCAAAGCATGAACAGTCACTTCTCCGCTTTGATAATGCTTGTTGGCTTTCTTTAGCCGGATGCTCATTTTGGATTCCCCCATATGTCCAATTTAAAGTTATGAAATGTAAAATCTATTTTATTTCATAATCATCTTACTCCCCGCATCTTGGAATATCAATTACTTTTTGAAATGTTTTTTTATTTTATTTCATTTCTTCGCTGCCTTTCCCATTTTTCCTAAAGAAATTAATACAGCTTCGTATCAAATGTTTGATTTAAGGAAGGTTAACCTTTAAAATTTAGAAATTGAACAGATAATAAAAAAGCACTGGCTCTTTTATTGCTGTAAAGATGTTTACATAGAGCCGGAAAGAGAACCATGCAGGAATCAGTCAAAACAAAAAACGATGTTGCAAAGTGGAGGTTCTATCAGTGAATAATGAACAGCAGCCAAAAGCAGTAATAGTCATATTCGGAGCTACAGGCGATCTTGCAAAACGCAAGCTTTATCCATCGATCTACAGACTGTTCAAGGGCGGCCGGATCAGCAAAGAGTTTGCCGTTGTCGGTGTCGGCAGAAGACCTTGGTCGAATGAAGAATTCCGCAGCAATGTAACTGAATCTGTGGAAAAATCAGCAGACGGAGAAAGCCTGGATGAATTCATTTCTCACTTTCACTACCATCCAGTGGATATTAACAGCCCATCCTCTTATGGCGAGCTGAATACTGTGCTGAAGGATCTTGAAGGCCAACACAATATTCCAGGCAACAGAATGTTTTATCTGGCCATGGCTCCAGAGTTTTTCGCAACCATTGCCCTCCATTTAAAAAATGAAGGCCTGACCGCAACGGAAGGATGGTCCAGACTTGTTATCGAGAAACCGTTCGGCCATGATTTCCCAAGCGCTAAAAAGCTGAATGAAGAAATCCGTGAGGCTTTTTCAGAAGATCAGATTTACAGGATTGACCATTATCTTGGAAAAGAAATGGTGCAGAATATCGAAGTGATCCGGTTTGCGAACGCGATGTTTGAACCGCTTTGGAATAACCGGTATATCTCCAATATCCAAATTACTTCCAGCGAAACACTTGGAGTAGAAGACAGAGGCCGTTATTATGAGAAATCGGGCGCTCTCCGGGATATGGTGCAGAATCATATGATGCAGATGGTTGCCCTCCTTGCAATGGAGCCTCCCGTCATGCTGTCAGATGAAGAGATCCGAAGTGAAAAGGTAAAAGTTTTCAAAGCGATGCGCTCTGTTAAAGGCGAAGAGGTATCAAAATACTTTGTCAGAGGCCAATATGGCAGCGGAACGATCGAAGGAGAATCGCTTCAAGGCTACAGGGAAGAAAACAATGTAGACCCGAAATCCAATACAGAAACATTTGTAGCCGGAAAGCTGATGATTGATAACTTCCGCTGGGCAGGAGTTCCTTTTTATATCCGCACAGGCAAAAGGATGACAGCCAAAACCACAAAAATTGTTGTTCAGTTCAAGGATATCCCGATGAACCTGTATTACAAAAACCGCGACAATGTGGAACCGAACCTGCTGGTCATTCATATTCAGCCTGATGAAGGAATTACTCTGCAGCTGAATGCCAGAAAAACATCAGATGGCTCATACGGCGAACCGATCAAGCTGAATTACTGCAACAACTGCGCTGATAAACAGAACACACCTGAAGCATACGAGCGATTGATTGATGATTGCCTGAACGGCGATGCAGCGAACTTTACCCATTGGGATGAAGTAGCTCTCACCTGGACATTTGTCGATGCCATCTCAAAAGCTTGGGAAAAGAGCCCTGCTGCATTCCCGAACTATGAATCAGGCAGCATGGGGCCTGAACTTTCTGATAAGCTTTTATCAGCAGATGGCTTTAACTGGTGGCCAGTTACTGAAAGACTGCAATAACGATATCTTACTTGGCTAAAAGGAGAAATAATGATGAAAATGTATGATGTTTCAGCACCAATTTTTGAAGGCATGCCCGTTTACAAAAACAAACCGGAAAAACAGCCGGAATTAAACACCGTGACAAACGGCTATGTCACAGAATCACGCATCAGCATGGATCTTCATACAGGGACACATGTTGATTCTCCCCTTCACATGATTGTTGAAGGAGAAACAATGGAATCCATTTCACTTGACGACCTTGTCGGAAAAGCGAAGGTTTTTGATGTAGTGAATGTGACAGATAAAATTCAGAAAAAAGATATCGAACACTTTGACATTCAAAAGGGAGATTTTGTTTTATTCAAAACAAAAAACTCTTTAGAAGACGAATTCAATTTTGAATTTATCTTTTTAGCTGAAGACGCAGCTGTTTACTTAAGCGAAATCGGCATCAGAGGCGTTGGCATTGACGGCCTTGGCATTGAAAGAAGCCAGGAAGGCCATCCAACGCACAAAACTCTTTTCAAGCATGAAATCATTATCATTGAAGGCTTAAGGCTGAAAGACGCTCCAGAAGGCGAATACTTCATGGTGGCTGCACCGCTGAGAATACTCGGCAAAGACGCAGCGCCTGCACGTATTCTGCTGTTTGAAGGACTTTCTGCAAACTAAGACAAAAACCCGGCAGAGGCCGGGTTTTTATTTTATTTCTTTAATAGATCTTCTCTTTTTATAGGGATTTTCAATTCCAAATCCTTAAACAGCACAGGACTCGCATAAGAGCCTGCTAAATATAAATCTTTTTGAAGGCCTGTGTTAAATTCGGCCATTTTATTTCGGTCTGCACTTTTGATATTTTCAAAATAATGATTATCGTTCAAAACATTAGTGCCACCTTTTTTTATGGTTTTCCCTTTTAATAAATAAAGTGCACTGCCTCTTATCTCAGGTAAATCGCCTTTTACTTCATAATAAACTTTCACATGTTTCTTATCATTGGATTCTTCAATTTTATTCACAACGATGGATCCATTTTTCTGCGGGAATGTCATTGGCAGCTTATCTGAAATGCTCTTTATTGTCGTATGATTCTTATTGGCATTTTGAGTTGGACCGTCGTACAAAAAAGGCTGAATAACTAGATAAGAAGGCTTTCCAGATGGCGGGCCATAGGTTCTTTTGCTATGCAAAATAAAATTTCCGTTTTTCTCTTCACCGGAACCCTGGTTATCTCCAAACCCGGCAAGCAAATTTCCTTTATCATCCAATACCCTATATGCCATTGCTTCCACTAACGGAAGGCGGCGGCCTTTGTCCTCTTTTGAAAACCTTATTTCAGTAGCAGATGGGGCAAGAATAATTTGGTCAACACTAAGTGTAGTGACGCCATCCTTCACTTTATCTTCAGGCTTGAAGGCATATACTTCCCCTCTTTTCTTTACAGGAACCGTAAACTCCCACTTCCCATTTGTACTGTCTTCAGGTTTATTAGGCAGCACAAATCCGCTTTTACTGCGAATACTAAAAAATTGGATGGTGGCTTTAAAATCACTAGGGATTTTATCATTGATTACAAAGCTGGCAATTCCTTTATAGGAATGGACTTTTTCCTGAGAGTTAATTTCTTTAAACTCACCAACCCTGCTTGGATCAAAAGAAAACTTAACTAGTTTTCCATTAACTTTTAATCTGGGACTGTCCAGCCGTCCTACGAATTTCTCTTTAGACTGTACTTTATAACTAATCGCTAATCGATAGCCATCGTACATCACTTCTTTTAATGTAACCTTTATTCCGCTGTTTTCAGAAGATTGATTTACCTGGCTCACATCATTTTGACTGCTCATTGCTGCAAGTCCTGGGTCAAATGACTGACTGAACAAGGAGGATGATTTTTTAGTAAATGCACCTTCTATCTCGTCTTTCAGCGGAGATTGCATCAGTAATAGAAACAAAATGGCCGCCGCCGCAATCATTGACATCATAACAGCAGGATTTTTTCTTTTGTTTTGCTTTGGTTTTAGCTCCCTTTTCTCCCTAACTGCGTTCATTACTTCTAACCGGTCCTTTTGCGAGAACGTCATTTTTCCTATTTCGGTTTTGTTAAGCAGCTCTTTAAACCGATTATTTTCACTCATAAAAAAATTCCTCCTCTTTGATAAGAGGTGCGAGCTTTTTGCGCGCTCTCTCCAGCCTCGTTCTGACCGTACTTTGAGGGATATGAAGCACTTCTGCTATTTCCTGCACAGAAAGTTCTTGAAAATAATGAAGCATCAAGACCTCTCTGTATTTGACAGGGAGCTGAAAAACCCGCTTTTTCAGCATCTCTGACAGCTCTTCCTCCAATAGATCAGAATCTGCTCCATTTCCAGAAGCCGATTCTCCCAAATGCTGCATGGGAAAGACTCTTCTTACATAGGCACTTCTTAAATAATCCTTGCATTTGTTCGCGGTAATCCGGTAAATCCAGGTTTTAAGAGAGGATTCGCCTTTAAATCCAGTAAGATTAGTATAAAAAGAAATAAAAGCAGATTGGACGATATCCTTGGCAGTTTCTTTGTTTTTCACGTAGGAATAAGAAAGCTTTAAAAGCTCTGTTCCATACTCCTTCATAACTTTTTCAAGATGGGCTTCCCTTTCAGTATCTTCATCATTCTTTGGCGGATAGGAAATCATTTTGCCGGCGTTCATTTTTTTCCCCCTTTCATCAATTAGACGGGGCAGCTTAACTTTTTTCCTCATTTTTCAAAAAAAAAACAGCAGGAGGTTTTAAAAACCCTGCTGCTTTTTAAAATCTTCACTCGCTTCCCACTCCTTTTTCAGCATACTGAAGATCAGCGAGTCCCGCCAGCCGCTCTTAAGCTTTATGTTCTCCCTGAGCAGTCCCTCCTGCTTCATGCCTGCTTTTTTGAGCACTCTTGCAGACGCCAGGTTTCTCGGATCGCATGTAGCAAAAATCCGGTGCATTTGGAATTCGCAAAAGCCAAATTGCAGCAATTTCTTTGCAGTCTCTGAAGCGATTCCTTTTCCCCAGTAATCAGGATGAACAACAAAGCCGATTTCGCCTTCCTCATTCGTAAAATCATTTATTTGAAACTCTCCTGCTCCGATTACCTTTTCTTGAGAGGTTATGGCAAACACACACCGCTTTCTCGGGAAAGTCTCCTGATCTGTTAAACAATCAGCAATAAACGCTTTTGTTTCCTCCTCAGTGTTTGGCCCCCAAGGCTGATATTGGGATACAACGGGATTAGAAGCATAACGGTGTACCTCCTGCCAGTCCTGCTCCTGAAATTCTCTCAATTTGATGAAATTGCTTTCCAATGTCCATTCCTCCGTCCTATTTCCAGCCTATTCCGGCTCAGCAAAAAAAGCTGATCCCTTCAGAGTTTTCTGAAAAGATCAGCTATATTGCTTCTATCCCTTCGAATATCCAAGTGCTACACCGCCAGCAACAATCAGCACACTGCTGAGCAGCAGAAACGCTGCCTGCTTTCTTGTAGATTTTTCTTTTAAGAGGTAGAGGCCTCCTGCTGTCGAGAGGGCAACCCACACCTGTGACACAGAAAAGCTTGGCCCTGCTCCTAGAATCGAGAGCGAAAAGAGAAAGCAAAGGCTTCCGATTGAAAAGACAGCTCCAGACACCATGTTGCGCAGTGTATCTGCAAATTTTGGCTTTTTCCTAAATGCCAGCATGCATGTGCCTGCAAACAATCCAAGAGCCATTGGCAGCATGGCACCCCAGCCGTCAATATCAAATACATTGCTGATGCCAAAATACCCGATAAAGCCGAGGGCTGACAGCAGCATTTTCACCCAGGCCCTGCTGAAACGCTCTTTTTTCACGGTTGTGCTCGTCCATAAAAGAATAAATACTAAACCGACAATAATTAAGATAATAGCAATCATGCCAAGAGCAAGACTGTACAGCGAGCTCCATTCCTTCAGAATAATCACACTGCAGGCTGCTGCTCCAAGCAGCTGTACACCTGCTATAAAAGGCACTGACTTTGATACACCGATGAGTCTTGCTGATATGAGCTGGTTATAAAGGCCGATAGCAAGAGCGAAGCCTGAGACGAATCCGAGCACCCATGTGACATTATTCATTAAGGGTGTTTGATAGAAAAAAAGACACAAAGAAAGCAAGATCGTTCCAATTGATATTCCAAACATCTGGCTCTGCGGGTTTCCCCCGATTCTCATGCAGATCAGAAGCACACTGCCCCATGCTGCTGCCCCTGCCAAAGCAAGAAGAATTCCAGCCATCACTATCCACTCCATATCATTGATAAAATCATTCTTTTTTAAGGAAAAGTCAATATTTTTATTCCTCTCGTTGCTCATTTCGAAACCAAAATTTTAAAAAACAAAATACCCCTGTTCCTTGACAGGGGCATTTCCTATACGAAGAAGCCTTGATAAAAGTTCCGTTTTTAGGATTTGGACATCCAGTCTGTGTGGAAAGTGCCTTCCCGGTCAATTCTTTGATAGGTGTGCGCTCCAAAATAATCGCGCTGCGCCTGAATCAAATTGGCTGGGAGTGTTTCTGTCCGGTAGCTGTCATAATAAGCTAGTGCTGCAGACAGTGATGGAACAGCGACGCCTCTTTCGATTGCCACAGCCAGCACCTTCCGCAGAGAAGATTGGTAATTTTCTGCAATGTCCTTAAAGTAAGGATCAAGCAGAAGATTTTTAAGGCCTGCTTCACGGTCATAAGCGTCTTTAATTTTTTGCAGAAACGCTGCCCTGATGATGCAGCCGCCTCTGAAAATCATGGCAATGTCTCCATACTTTAAATCCCAGCTGTACTCTTCAGATGCTGCGCGCATTTGGGCAAAGCCCTGTGCATAGGAACAGATTTTGCTGAAATACAAAGCTTTTCGGATATCTTCAATCAGCTCTTTGCGGTCTCCATCAAAAGGAACTGCTTCAGGTCCGGAGAGAATACCGCTTGCTTGTTTGCGTTCTTCCTTCATGGAAGAAATAAAGCGTGAAAAGACCGATTCTGTAATAATTGGAAGCGGCACCCCAAGGTCAAGGGCATTGCTGCTTGTCCACTTTCCTGTTCCCTTTTGACCAGCTGTATCAAGAATCATATCAACAAGCGGCTTGCCTGTTTCATCATCCTTTTTGGTGAAAATATCCGCTGTGATTTCGATTAAATAGCTGTCAAGCTCGCCTTTGTTCCAATCAGCAAAAACGTCATGCATTTCTTCAGCTGACAGCCCGAGAACATGCTTTAAAATAAAGTAGGCTTCTGAGATCAGCTGCATGTCTCCATACTCGATGCCGTTGTGCACCATTTTCACAAAATGGCCTGCCCCGTCAGGACCGATGTACGTTGTGCAGGGCTCACCGTCTACTTTAGCCGAGATCGCTTCAAGAATCGGCTTTACAAGCTCATGTGCTTCCTTTTGGCCGCCCGGCATGATAGAAGGTCCTTTAAGAGCCCCTTCCTCACCGCCTGAAACACCTGTCCCGATGAAGTGGATCCCGCTTTCAGCAAGTTCTTTGTTTCTTCTTTGCGTATCTTTGAAAAACGTATTTCCGCCGTCAATTAAAATATCGCCTTTATCAAGATGCGGAAGCAGGGAAGAAATGGTTTTATCTGTGGCTTCTCCCGCTTTAACCATCAAAAGGATTTTACGCGGAGTTTCAAGAGATTGGACAAACTCTTCCACGCTGTAGCAGGCAGCAACGCTCTTCCCGCCAGCTTCCTCCATAAACTTTTCTGTTTTTTCCGAAGACCGGTTATAGACTGAAACCGAATATCCTCTGCTTTCGATGTTCAATGCAAGGTTTTTCCCCATTACTGCCAATCCGATCACGCCTATTTGCTGTTTCGGCATAGCCAACATCCCTTCTGATTCAGTTTCGTCTTTTTCCGTCTTGAAAATATCATATTTGCTCTTTATGTTTCAAGCAATACAATCGGGCTATTCACGAAGAAAGTCTTTGTTAAAGCTCGTCCCTTTTGCAGAATCGGACTCTCTCTTTCCAGCTGTGCCGTGCCTGATTGCCTGATCGCCGTATTTGGCATTGATTTGATCAATAACAGAATACAGCGGCTCTTTTTTAGCATCTTCTTCAAAGCTGAATAAATCGAGCTGTTTAAAGGCTTCCTTCCTCTCTAATAAATCGGAGCCTGTAATGCCGAGCAGCCTGATCGGCTCTTCTGTCCAATTCTGATAGAATATTCGTCTTGCCTGTTCAAAAATATCGCCGGCATCTCCAGCAGGATTGGCAAGCTTTCTCCCTCTTGTGAAAGTAGCCATATTGCTGTAGCGGATCATAACTGTCAGCTTGGAGGCTAAAACCTCTTTCCTTTTCATCCTGTTTGCGACTGATTCAGCAAGACTCTTTAAAACTTGATCAAGCTCAGCAGGATTGTCTGTATTTCTTGGAAGGGTCGCTGAGTGGCCGACACTTTTAAACTCATTGATGGATTCCGGATCAACAGGTCTGTCATCAATCCCATTCGCTCTTTTATTCAGTCTTTCTCCGTTAATGCCGAGAAGAGATTTAAGAGCTGCCGTATCAAAATGAGCCAGATCATCGATCGTTGTTATGCCGATGCCCTTCAGCTTTTCAGCTGTTTTATTTCCGACCCCGTGCATTTCTTCAATTGGCAGCGGCCAAAGCTTTTCCTTCAGTTCCCGTTTTCTTAAAACGGTTATGCCCAAAGGCTTCTTCATATTAGAGGCCATTTTTGCAAGAAACTTATTCGGCGCAATGCCGATGCTTGAGGGCAGAAGCAGTTCGCCCATCAGGCGTTCCTGGAGCTTCCGGGCGATTTCAACCGGATTTTTTCCATTAGCAGCATCTGTTAAGTCCATATAGCCTTCATCAATGGAAACAGGTTCAACGATTGGAGTAATTTCTCTGAGGATATCAAACATCGCTCTTGATGCTTGACGGTAGCGGTCAAAATTCGGCCTTTTGATAATAAGTGACGGACATAGCTTTTTTGCCTGCCAGAGCGGCATGGTCGTTTTGACGCCATATGCTCTTGCTTCGTAGGAACAAGTCACAATAATGCCCTTCCGTTCCTCCGGATTGCCTGCTATCGCAATCGGCTTGCCTTTCAACTCGGGATCAAAGGCCATTTCAACCGAAGCGTAAAAACTGTTCATATCAATATGAAAAAGGATTCTTCCCTTGCTGTTTTGAATGCCGTTCATCATTGTCACACCTTTACAGGCTTTCATTCTATCCTTTCATCTTACCATTTTGCGTGCCGTACTGACACTCACATGCAGCAGCTAAGGCTATTTAGCATCTGAAAAACCCCGGTTTCCCGGGGTTCTCTTTTTTTAGTTTCCTGCGGCCTCTTCAATAACTGCCACAACCATTTCAGCTGTTTTTACCAATTCTTCTACAGGCATTCTTTCGCTCGTTGTGTGAATTTCCTCATATCCGACTGCAAGTATCACAGTTGGGACGCCATTGCCGGCGATCACGTTGCCGTCGCTGCCGCCGCCGCTTGCCAGCAGTCTGCTTTCCCTGCCGATCTTCGCTGCAGCGCGCTTCGCCACCTCAACAACCTGATCTCCTTCTGCGAATTTAAAGCCTGGATACATCACTTGAATTTCTACCGCTGCACGGGCACCCATTTCTTCAGCTGCAGACTCGAAGGCATCTTTCATTTTGGCAGCCTGAGCTTCCATTTTGTTCGGATCAAGAGAACGGGCTTCTGCCAGAATATCCACTCTGTCAGAAACGATATTCGTTTGTGTACCGCCTTCAAAACGGCCGATATTCGCTGTCGTTTCCTCGTCAATTCTTCCAAGCGGCATGCGTGCCACAGCTTTTGCTGCGACTGTTATTGCGGAGATGCCTTTTTCAGGGGCAACACCTGCATGTGCTGTTTTGCCATGGATAATGGCTTTAATTTTTGCCTGGGTTGGAGCAGCGACGATAATATCGCCGACTTTCCCATCACTGTCCAAAGCATATCCATATTTCGCTGTCATTTTAGAAGGATCAAGTGCTTTAGCCCCTACCAGTCCTGACTCTTCTCCTACAGTAATGACAAATTCAAGTTTGCCGTGCGGGATATTGTTTTCTTTTAACAGGCGGATGGCTTCAAACATGGCTGCCAGGCCTGTTTTATCGTCTGCACCAAGAATGGTCGTGCCGTCTGACACAATATAACCGTCCTTGATGGATGGTTTAATGCCTTTACCCGGTACAACTGTATCCATATGGGAGGTAAAATAAATGGTTTCAGCGCCCTCTTTTGTACCTTCAAGTGTACAAATAAGATTTCCAGCGCCATGGCCTGTAATGCTTGTTGTATCGTCTTCTTCAACCTTTAATCCAAGGGAAGAAAATTTCTCTTTCAATACTTTGGATATGGCTCCTTCGTCTCCTGTTTCAGAATCGATTTGCACCAGTTCCAAAAACTCTTCTACAATGCGGTCCTTATTTACCATTGCTGCTGCCTCCTTTTTTCTTTTCCTGCTTAGAGAGGAATATTCCCATGTTTTTTATATGGGCGCTCTTCCTTCTTCGTGCTGAGCATTTCAAGAGCCTGGACGAGCTTGACTCTTGTTTCTCTCGGATCAATCACATCGTCTACCATGCCCTGGCTCGCGGCTACATAAGGGTTGGCAAACTTTTCTCTGTACTCTTCAATTTTCTTCGCTCTCGTAGCTTCAGGATCATCGCTCGCCTGAATTTCTTTCGCAAAAATAATATTTGCTGCCCCCTGAGGCCCCATCACGGCAATTTCTGCATTTGGCCAGGCATACACAAGATCCGCTCCGATTGATTTGCTGTTCAGGGCTACATAAGCGCCGCCGTAAGCTTTTCTGAGAATAACAGTAATTTTGGGAACTGTCGCTTCTGAATAGGCGTACAGAATTTTCGCTCCGTGGCGAATGATGCCGCCATGCTCCTGTTTAACCCCCGGAAAAAAGCCTGAAACATCTTCAAACGTAATGAGAGGGATCTGGAAAGAATCGCAGAACCTGATAAACCTTGCCGCTTTGTCAGAGGAATCAATATCAAGC
Source organism: Metabacillus kandeliae (assembly GCF_021166585.1). GTDB lineage: Bacteria > Bacillota > Bacilli > Bacillales > Bacillaceae > Metabacillus_B > Metabacillus_B kandeliae. The sequence continues at coordinate 673,968 of NZ_JAJOZE010000001.1, read as the reverse complement.
CCGCCCGCCATATACTTCGGCTGATTGGACACAATGCCGACAGGCTGCCCTTTGATTCTCGCAAAACCGACAACAATATTCTTGGCAAACGCCTTATGCACTTCAAAAAATGATCCTTCATCAGCGATCTGCTCGATAACGGTTCTTACATCGTAAGGCCGGCTTGAATCAAAAGGAATGATATCAGTTAAATCAGGCCTGTAATCATCGCCTGCCCCGCTGTAAGAAATAGGCGGCTTTTCTTCATTGTTCTGCGGCAGATAGCTGAGAAGCTGCCTGACCATAGAGAGCGTCTCTTCTTCAGATTCTGATGAAAAATGCGCGTTGCCGCTGATACTATTATGTACTCTTGCTCCGCCTAGATCCTCAGACGTAATCTTCTCGCCTGTGACGGTTTCAATCACTTTTGGGCCTGTGATAAACATCTGGCTCGTTTTTTCCACCATAAACACAAAATCAGTGATTGCCGGTGAATAAACAGCACCGCCGGCACAAGGCCCCATAATCACTGAAATCTGAGGAATGACCCCAGAATAGATGGAATTGCGGTAAAAAATATGGCCGTAGCCATCTAATGATACCACACCTTCCTGAATTCTCGCACCGCCGGAGTCATTCAGCCCGATAAAAGGGGTGCCGTTTTTGGCAGCTAAATCCATCACAGCGGCTATTTTTTTTGCGTGCATCTCTCCGAGGGCGCCCCCGAAAACCGTAAAATCCTGCGAAAATAGATAAATCGGGCGTCCGTTCACTTTACCGTATCCTGTTACAACCCCGTCGCCCGGACCTTTTTTTCCCTGGAGGCCGAAATCATTGCAGCGATGTTCAAGAAACGGATTCAGTTCAACAAATGACCCGCTGTCAACTAAAAGATCAATCCGCTCCCTTGCCGTCAGCTTTCCTTTTTCATGCTGCACATCAATTCGTTCGTCTCCCCCGCCAAGCTCTACTTCTCTTCTTTTATCATACAGCTCATTAATTTTTTCATAAATATCGTGACTCAATTCCGCTCACCGCTTTCCCTTTTCTCACAAAGCTCTGTCAGAACTCCATGGCTTGATTTTGGATGCAAAAAAGCAATCATAGCCCCTCCCGCACCCTTTCTTGGTGTCTTGTCGATGAGCTGTATCCCCTGATTTTCCAAGGAAGCAAGGCTCTCTGAAATGTTTTTTACCGCATAGGCTACATGATGAATTCCTTCTCCGCGCTTTTCAATAAATTTAGCTACAGGACTGTTTTCATTTGAAGGCTCCAAAAGCTCAATTTTCGTATTTTCCGCAGTAAGAAAGGCTACCTTCACCTGCTGCGATTCAACAGTTTCCATCCCAAGAAGCTTCATTCCAAGCACTTCTGTGTAAAACGGCAGGCTGTTCTCAATTGAACGGACTGCCACTCCTAAATGATCGACTTTTTCAACCATGTTCCATCTCTCCCAGTTGTAAACGAATTCATTTCTTACTTCTAGTTTTCTATGCCATAATCCTTCTTTATAAGATAAGGTTCGACATAGAAAACACCTTGTCCTGCTGATAACATGCAGGTTAAAATATAAAGAGCACTTGATTTAGGAGTGATGGCTGTGAATAAAAAAGTTCAGAAAATCTTTGTTTACCTTATGCTGATCCTCATGCTCGGCACCACTATTCTTGCCGGTATAACAGCACTGTTCTGATGCTGCATTTTAAAGAGCGCCCTTTCCAAATGGAGAGGGCGCTTTTTGGCTGATTTCACCTTTTTTTAGCTTCGGGATTGGTTTACATATCTCTACCTAATGGGTATTGAATAAAGTACAAATTTTGGCTAAAAAGACAGAAAGGGGTATTGAAATGAAGCAGTATAAAGTAACAGTCGGCATACCAGTATACAATTCCGAAAATCATATCAAAACGTGCCTCGGCTCCATTCTTTCTCAGTCAATGCCTCAAAGCGAAATAGAGATTATTATAATCAATGATGGTTCAACAGACCAAAGCGGGCAGATCCTGGATGCCTATGCTGAGAGTCATCCTAATATAAAGGTCATTCATCAGGAAAACACCGGCGGGCCGGGACTTCCAAGAAATCTGATCATAAAGCAGGCAAGAGGGGAATTTATTTTCTTTGTTGATGCAGATGATTATCTTGGTGAGGAAGCAATCGAGCGAATGTACCGCATGGGCAGCGGGAACAGGACAGATATTGTACTGGGCAAGATGATCGGTGTAAACGGCAGAGTTGCTCCTTCCGTTATGTTTACAGAAAATCAGGGCAGAACAGATGTCTTTCATTCCCCTGTTATTCAGGCAATCGGTCCTACCAAAATGTTCAGAAAGAGTTTTCTTATCAACAGTCAAATAGCGTTTCCGGTCGGTGTTTGCACTGCAGAAGACCAGCCTTTTATGGTGAAAGCATACATACTGGCAGACGGAATTTCGATTGTCTCAGATTATCCATGCTACTATGTGGTCAATCACGATGACAAGCAGCATGCAAGCACAATGGATGTGCATCCGGAGGACTATTATCAAACATTGGAAACAAGCATAAAGGTGATTTACAGGTATGTAAAAGATCCGGAAAAAAGAGACTATTTGCTCGCCCAGTATTTAAGCAAAGAACTGAACACAGGGAGAAGCATTCTGTTCGCCTCCTCCAGCATAGATTCAGAAGAAAAAGAACATTGGCTGAACCAATTTAACCTTCTGCTGGAAAAATGGATTAATAAGCGTGTGGAAAGCCTCTTATCCACTCAAAAATGCATGTATTTAAACTTGGCTAAGCATCACAACTTGGAACGCATGTCGAATTTTTCTGCAGACGAAGCCATCCCTGCAGCTTATAAAACGATGGAATCACAAGAAATACAGATTCACTAAGAAAAGCCGGCAGCAGATTAATGGCTTTGATCCTCCTGAAAGGGAAGCGCACCTTTTTCCTTTGCGAGTGTATCAAAGGATTTTTTTGATTTGGTAACAAATATTTTTGTTCCAATGGCAACTTTCTGATAAAACTCGATGACTTCATTGTTATGCATTCTGATGCACCCAAGAGTTTCATATTTCCCAATCGAATTTTCATTGTTCGTCCCGTGAATGCCGTAGATTCTGCCGTCTGTCTCCCCTGCATCAAATCCGATCCATCTTGCTCCAAGAGGATTTTTCGGATCGCCCCCAGGAATGCTTTTTTTTCTGTAATAAGGCTTTTCAGCTTTCACTACAATGGTGAACTCTCCCTCAGGTGTCAGCTCAGGCAGTTTTCCGGTAGCAATGCTGTAGAGCTTCTGAATCGACCCGTTCTCAATCAGCGCAAGCTGATTTTTTTCTTTATTAATAATAATATAAGGATCCCCTGGATAGGGGTGCGTGCCAATCGGCCATGCAGGATGGGAAAGCACTATCAAGGCAGCAAAAAAGAGCTTCAAGCTCCTCACCTCTTTTTGCTTAGTTTGCGCAAACAGGCGGCTCTCATGCTCTTTATTTTAATCCTTTAAATGTGCTTTTAATAACCAGGTATTCTTCCATTTCCTTCACAAAATGAAAAAGCTCAGCACGCGCTTCAAACTCTTCTCTCGTTTTTGGAAGCGGCATTTCCTCAAAAGTACCTTTCATATCATGCAGTTTCCTCAAAAAATTGTGCGCTGTATTTCCTGGATGGATATGGGTTCTTAAATCCTTCAAAAAGTCTGCAATCATTTCCCCCTGCTCAACCGTAATGGAAATGGAGGTTAAAATAGGGAGTACTCTTTCCAGAATTTCAAATTGTTTTTCCCTCATTTTGAAGTAGTGATAATAAAGGTTTCCTTGTTTATTAAACCTGTTTTCCACGTCCTGTGATGACAGCTTTTTGGCTTCCTGGAGGAGAGAAGCGGCCTCGGTTATTTCTTTGCCGTCCCAGCTGTAATCCCCATTCAGCAGAAAGGATTCTATTTCACAGAAGATTTTTGCGAAGCACTCTTCAATTTTTTCCTGATATTCTTTCAGCTTTTTATCAACGCTTGGCATGTAAAGGTTCATGACGAGCGCTACGCCGATTCCGGTTGCAATCAATGCAAGCTCATTCAGAATCAGCGGCATGGTAATATGCTTCGAAGCATACAAGTGGAGAATGATGACCGAACTTGTAACGATTCCTTCTGAAACTCTTGCCATAACGGTTACTGGTATAAAAAACAGCAGCATCACGCCGATAGTCAGAGGATGAAAACCGAACGTTTCAAAAAATACAAATGAAAAAACAATCGCAATGGCACAAGCTAAAAAACGCGCCCAGGAAGTTTGCAGCGAACGTTTTTTCGTAACCTGAATGCATAGGATTGTGATAATTCCTGCAGAAGGAAAGTTATGCAGCTGAAAAAGCTGCGCCAGAGTGATGGCGAGCGCTGTCCCGAGAGCTGTCTTAATGGTTCGATAACCAATGCGGAATTTTAGCATATCATCAGCTCCGTTTGCTTTTAAATTAAGAAAAGGCGATCCCTGAAGGATCACCTTTTCTATCTTATAACATTTTCTCCAAAAAGTCTTGCGCCCGCTTGTGCTGAGGATTTGTAAAAAATTGCTCTGGAACGGCATCTTCTACTATCCTGCCATCGTCAATAAACAGCACTCTGTCTGCCACTCCGCGGGCAAATCCCATCTCATGCGTAACAATAGCCATCGTCATGCCAGTCTGTGCAAGGTTTTTCATTACCTCGAGAACCTCTTTGACCATTTCCGGGTCAAGAGCAGAGGTCGGTTCATCAAAAAGCATTATTTCCGGATCCATCGCAAGTGCTCTTGCAATGGCTACCCGCTGCTTCTGTCCTCCGGAAAGGCGGTTCGGATACTGATCTCTTTTTTCAGACAGGCCAACCCGCTCAAGCAGGCTCTCAGCCTTTTCTTCTGCTTCTTTTTTTGTCATGCCTTTGACTTTTTCCGGTGCATACGTTAAATTCTGAAGAACTGTTTTATGAGGGAACAAATGAAAGTGCTGAAATACCATCCCCATGTTCTGCCTCACTTTTAAAATACTGGTCTTTGGATCTGTTATTTCCTGATCATTGATCCAGACGGAACCGCCCGTGGGTTTTTCGAGCAGGTTCAGACATCTTAAAAAGGTGGATTTCCCTGAACCGGACGGTCCGACGATTGCCACAACCTCTCCCTTGTTAATAGAGGTGCTGATACCTTTTAAAACCTCGTGCTTCCCAAACGATTTGCTGAGATTTTCTGTTTTAATCACTTTTGCGAAGCCTCCTCTCGACAAGCTTGCCAAGCATGGTGAGCAGCATAACAAGCACATAATAAACAAGTCCTGCAAACAGAAGCGGTTCAAAATATCTGTAGGTATCAGATCCTGTCTGGTATGCCCTTCTCATCACGTCTTCAAGTCCGATCACTGTGACAATAGCCGATTCTTTTGTCAGTGTAATCAATTCATTCATCAGCGCAGGAAGGAAATTTTTGAATGCCTGCGGCAGGATTATATCCAGCATCATCTTGCTGTAAGGGATGCCAAGCGCAGCGGAAGCTTCTCTTTGCCCCTTGTCCACAGCCATGATGCCGCCGCGGATGACCTCTGACATATACGCCCCGCTGTTAAGGGAAAATGCAGAAACTGCTGCCCAATAAGGGTCAATTTTAAAATTAAATACTTGCGGAAGACCAAAATAAATAATCAAAAGCTGCAAAACGAGCGGTGTTCCTCTAAAAATAGAGGTATAAGCATCAGCGAGCCAGATCAGCGGCTTGATTGTAGTAATTTTAAAGAGAGCAAGAATTGTGGCAAGCAATAAGCCAAGCAGAGCAGCAACCACCACAATTTTTAATGTGTACTGCAGGCCTCCCAGAATGTAAGGAATAGAAGGAACAATGCTGTTAAAATCTAAATTCAGCAAGGAAGGTCACATCCTTTCTTTTTAAAAACTAAGCCATAAGAAAAACGTCCAGCCTTGCGGATGAACGTTTTTCAGGCGGCCGGCATTTATTTTTGGCTTCCGCCAAACCATTTCACAATCAGTTTTTCCAACTCTCCGCTGTCCTTCAGTTCCTTCAGCGCCTTGTTGAACTCTTTTGTATAAGGGCTGTCCTTTTGAAGGGCAATCGCTGAACCTGCTTCCTCACTGTCCTGAATGACAAAGCCTTCAAGGTTCTTATCTGCTTCAAAGTAGCCTTTTGCGACAGTATCTTCGATTATTGCTGCATCGAAGCGGCCAGCATTCATTTCCTGCACTAAATCAGGAATCCGGTTTCGGTTTTCAATTTTGAAAGCTGTCTTTTTCTGAAGCTCCTTTGCTTTTCCTTCCTGAATGGATCCAAGCTGGACGCCAAGTGTCTTTCCTTTCAAGTCATCAACCGTTTTAATGCCGCTTCCCTTTTTTGAAACAATCATGTGCTTCGCAGTATAGTAGATATCTGTGAAATCAACATTTTTCTTGCGGTCTTCTGTCGGCGTCATGCCGGCAAGTACGATGTCCGCCTGCTTCGCCTGAAGTGCCGGAACGAGACTGTTAAAATCCATGTCTTTAATTTCAATCTTGTATCCCAGTTTGTCAGCAAGCGCGTGAATGAGATCAACATCAAATCCCATTATGTCGCTGCCTTTAGCTGTATCCTTGTATTCAAATGGTTTGTAATCAGCAGAAGTTGCCATCTGCAGCACTTTCTTTTCTCCTCCTGAGCCTGATGTCTGAGATGTTCCGCAGGCAGACAGCATGCAAATCAAAAGAATGACTGAAAAAATCGCCAACCCTTTTTTCATTTCCGTTCCCCCATATTAATTTTTCTAAAAGTTTAAAAGATTCCTAAAACTATGTATATTATGTCCTACATCATCGAGTCATAGCAAGGGTTTTTTTAAACTTATATTTATACGATAATATGAATTTTAACACAATTTTATATTTATGCAATAAAATAATTAAAAATAAATCAATGAATAATGCCTATAAACCTTTATATCAGTGCATAATCTTCTTTTCTCATAAAATTCACTATTATATTATCCAAATTATATTCATAAGTCATGTTGTTTTTATGAAAATAAAAAAGCCTGATTCCAATATACTGGAATCAGGCTTTCTGTTTACATTTCTTCGCAGTTTTCTTCAAAAGCATCCTGCAGTTTATTCACAACAGCCATTGGCTCATGGCCTTCTATTTCGTGTCTTTCAACCATTCTGACTAGCTTGCCGTCTTTTAGCAGCGCAAAGGATGGCGAGGATGGGGGAAACCCTGTAAAATACTCTCTTGCTTTTGCTGTTGCGTCTTTATCCTGGCCTGCAAAAACGGTTACAAGCTGGTCAGGACGCTTATCATAATGAATGGCATGTGCTGCTGCAGGTCTCGCGATGCCGCCGGCACAGCCGCAAACGGAATTGACCATAACTAAAGTTGTTCCTGGTTTATTCAGTGCTGCATCCACTTCATCGGCTGTTTTCAGTTCTGTATAGCCGGCAGATGTTATTTCACTGCGCGCCTGTCTTACGACATCATTCATAAACAGGTTAAAATTCATATTCATAAACACACATCTCCTTTTTCACGGGTGTGCTATCAAGGCATCTTGTATAGCTTTACCCTCTTATCTTACCAATGGGTCAGGATAAGAGCAAACAGGGTGCTCTGATTACGTCGGATGTTTGGAAAAAAAGGCATCAATCAGCGTTTTTACGGCTGCGGAAACCGGAAGGCTGCCCTCCTCAATCTCCTCTTCAAACCTTTTCACTTTCTCCTTCATTCCGCCTTCATGAAAAAAGCGGAAAAGAATTTGTTCTTTCATGCTCTCGTAAAACCATTCCTTTTGCTGAATCTTACGGCGCTTTTCAAAAATGCCGTTTTCTTCTGTGGCTTTTTGAAACTCCTGAATGGTCTTCCATATCTCAGCAATGCCCTCTTCCTTTAAAGCGGAAGCTCTTGTTGCCTTTGTTGTCCAGCCTTCTGTATATGGCTTTAAAAAATGAAGAATATTGTTATATTCACGCTGAGCTTTTTCAGCCTGCAGGCGGTTATCTCCATCCGCTTTGTTCACCACAACAAGATCCGGAAGCTCCATAATTCCTTTTTTCATCGTCTGCAGTTCATCACCGGCGCCTGTGAGCACAAGAAGCAAAAAGAAATCAACCATTCCCCTTACAAGAAATTCTCCTTGCCCTACACCGACTGTTTCAACGAGAATAATATCGTACCCGGCAGCCTCGCAAAGAAGAATGGTCTCTCTTGTTTTCCTATTAACGCCTCCGAGTACACCGCTTGAAGGGGAAGGCCTGATAAAGCCATTTGGATTTCTTGACATTCTTTCCATCCTCGTCTTATCGCCGAGAATGCTTCCTTTTGATACCTGGCTGCTTGGATCAACTGCCAGAATGGCTACTTTATGGCCCATTTCGCAAAGCAGTGTTCCGAATGCGTCGATAAAAGTGCTTTTTCCTGCTCCCGGAACACCAGTAATCCCAATGCGCAGAGAAGGCTTTCTGTCTAAATTGATTTCTTTAATGAGCTCCTGTGCTGCCTCAAAATGCTTGGGGGAATTGCTTTCAATCAGAGTGATGGCTTTTGACAGCATCATCCTGCTGCCGCTTGCCACTCCCTTCGCATATTCGCTGACAGAGGGCATATCGGCAGAGCCTTCTTTTTTCCTGCGCATCATTTCTCTTCAACTTCCTCATAGCCAAGCTGATCGTATATTTTTTCGATTACTTTAGAGGCGGCAGCAGGAATAACGGTTCCAGGACCAAAGATCGCTGCAGCGCCGTTCGATAGAAGGAATGCGTAATCCTCCGGCGGAATTACACCGCCGACTATGACGAGAATGTCCTCCCGCCCTGCTTTTTTGAGCTCATCGGCAAGCTGCGGCAATAGTGTGCGGTGACCTGCCGCAAGCGAGCTCATCCCAATGACATGCACATCGTTTTCGATCGCCTGAAGCGCCGTTTCTTTCGGTGTTTGAAATAACGGGCCAATGTCCACATCAAATCCTAAATCGGCAAATGCTGTGGCTATTACTTTCGCACCGCGGTCGTGGCCGTCCTGGCCAAGCTTTGCTATCAGAATTCTCGGCCTTCTACCTTCCAGTTCCTGAAATTCATCCGCCATTTCTCTTACAGCAGCAATTTCCTGTTCGTTTGTATATTCTGAGCTGTAAATGCCGCTTATGGAACGAATCATAGCCTGGTGCCTTTTACTGACTTTTTCGATCGCATAGGAAATCTCCCCAAGAGTTGCCCGCTTTCTGGCTGCTTCAACTGCCAGCTCCAAAAGATTTCCTTCGCCTGATGCTGCACATTCTGTTAATCTGTTCAGCGCTCTGTCCGTTTCTTCCTGGTTCCGCTCTCTTTTCAAGCGTTCCAGTCTCTCAATCTGCTTTCTTCTGACCTCTGTATTATCAATATTCAAAACATCCAGAGGATCTTCCTTTTCCAGCCTGTATTTATTCACGCCGATGATGCTTTCAGCGCCAGAATCTATCCTTGCCTGCCTTCTTGCGGCAGCTTCTTCGATCTTCATTTTCGGCAATCCTGTTTCAATCGCCTTTGCCATTCCGCCAAGATTTTCAACCTCATCCATCCACTTCTTCGCCTTCTCTATCAGCCCGTTAGTTAGGTGTTCCACATAATAAGACCCGCCCCATGGGTCGATTACTCTTGTAATGCCTGTTTCCGCTTGAAGATGCAGCTGCGTATTCCGGGCAATGCGGGCGGAAAAATCAGTCGGCAGGGCAATCGCTTCATCCAGTGCATTTGTATGAAGCGACTGGGTATGTCCCATTACCGCTGCATGGGCTTCCATGCACGTTCGAATGACATTATTAAAAGGATCCTGTTCTGTCAGGCTCCAGCCGGAGGTTTGGGAATGCGCTCTTAAGGCTAGTGATTTGGGATTTTTCGGCTTAAACTGAGCCATTAATTCCGCCCACATATACCGGGCTGCCCGCATTTTCGCGACTTCCATAAAGTAGTTCATTCCAATTCCCCAGAAAAAGGACAGCCTTGGCGCAAACGCATCAATATCAAGCCCTGCCGCGAGGCCTGTTCTCACATATTCAAGTCCGTCTGAGAGCGTATAGGCAAGCTCAAGATCAGCAGGCGCCCCCGCTTCCTGCATATGATAGCCTGAAATGCTGATGCTGTTGAATCTCGGCATCTTTTTGGCTGTGTATTCGAAAATATCCCCGATAATTTTCATAGACATCTCCGGCGGATAAATATAGGTGTTGCGGACCATGTATTCTTTCAAAATATCATTCTGTATTGTGCCTGACAGTTTTTCAGGCGGTACGCCCTGCTCCTCCGCTGTTACAATGTAGAATGCCATTATGGGCAAAACCGCTCCGTTCATTGTCATGGAAACGCTCATCTCATCAAGCGGGATACCGTCAAACAGAATTTTCATATCGAGGATCGAGTCAATGGCAACCCCTGCTTTCCCCACATCACCGACGACTCTTTCATGATCGGAATCATAGCCTCTGTGGGTAGGGAGATCAAACGCCACAGACAGCCCTTTTTGGCCCATCGCAAGATTCCGCCGGTAAAAAGCATTGCTCTCCTCCGCTGTGGAAAACCCTGCATACTGGCGGATTGTCCAAGGCCTGTTTACATACATGGCCGCATAGGGCCCCCGCAGGAAAGGAGGCAATCCTGGATAGGAGCGGCTGCCTTCTATGCCGCTCAGGTCGTCCTTCCCGTACACCTTTTTTAATAAAATGCGCTCATTGGTTTCGTATCCGGTTTTCTCGTCTTCCACTCCCTTGCTTACTGCCGTTCCTTTCGCCAATTTAACGGTTGAAAGATCCACCCTGCTCATTCCGCTGCCCCCAATCTCTTCTGAAGCTCTTCTAGAAAGGCGTATATATTCATCCCTTGGTAGAGACAGCCTTCCGCTGACAAAGCATCCATTTTATCCTGCGGCTGCTTTCCTGCTATCCAGATGCTGCTGCAATTTTTCGCAAGTTCTTGGATATCACCTGTGCCCTCTTCATAAGCTGCATCGCTTCCGCAAACGATAACAGGTCCGCCACAAGCGTCACTGCCTGTTTCAAGCATAAGGGGTTCAATGCCGCCAGCTGCAAGCAGCCCCTGTACAAAATCAAGCCTTGGCTTATAGTCTTTTAATTCTCCTGCTGCCAGAATACTGCATACTGGAAAAACACCATTTTTCTGTTTAAAGCTGAGTGCCTTTATTCGAAGCTTCTCAAAGGTCTCAGAAAGCCTTCTCGGGACTAGCGGCTTTACTCCTGAGCCTGCTATCGCTGCTTCCTCCACCTCACCGCTCAATGCCTCTGCAAAAGATAGATTCTTAGAAAGAGGCTGCCTGTTTTCCTTCCGGTCAAGCGGCAGTATTGCATCACTCAGGCTGCAGTAAATGTTGGTTCCGATCATTTCCAGCTTTCGATAATGAAGAGCATCTTCTTTCTGATCGTAGGCTTTTTCTATTTCCTCCTGAATATGGCCGGTTAGTACAGCCTTGGTGAACCCTCCCATATTTTCGATCTTTTGAATTTCCTGCCAGGCTTTTTCTGCCAGTTCAATTGTCAGAGCCTCCACATACCAGGAACCTCCAGCAGGATCAGCCACTTTCGTTAAAAAGCTTTCTTCATTCAGCAGGTGATGAGTGTTTCTGGCAATTCTGTCTGAAAGATTATGGAAGGCTCCGTCCATTTCGTTAAAAGGAGAAATGTGCAGGCTGTCCGCCCCGCCTGCTGCTGCGGAGAAGGATTCCGATGCAGCGCGAAGCAAATTCATATGGTAGTCAAGCCTCGACTGGTTAATTTGAGCAGTTTCCGCATGGATCGTAAGCTTTCGCGCGTCCTCCTGATCGCTGAAAAGCGGGATGATTGTACTCCAGATCAGCCTAGCCGCTCTAAGCTTCGATATTTCCATAAAGTAATCAGGTCCTGTTTTAAACTCAAAAGCAAACTTATCCGCGATGGAGGAGAGCCTGCCGTCTTCTTTTGCAGCATGAAGAAGGTCAAGGCTTTTTGCAAATGTATAGGCCAGCTCCTGCACAGCATTTGCACCTGCTTCGTGAAAGCTCTCCCCTTTTATGTAAATGGTTTTCACATGCGGCAGCCTGTCTGTGCACCATGAGGCATAATCAAACAAAAATGCGATGGCATGCTCTGTTCCTGCTGCGCTTTGTTCACCTCTGAGAAGACCTTCAAAAGGATCAAATCCAATGATCCCCTCCCCCTTAAAGGCATCCCCTTCTTCTGCAAATTTCGCAAAACTGGCGGCTGCCGCCGGATTGGACCCATAGTCCAGCACAAAATGAAGCGTTTCAGACGGCACATTAAAGAGCGCTTTTTCCCAGTGTTCCTTTTTGTTCAGCTTTGAAAAATCTTTTATAAAAACAGAATTTTGACCTTTTTTGCAAGCGTCAAGAATTCTTTCATTCAGCTCTTCAGGACTGCTGAAATCGGTAAAAAGCTGGCTGACTTTCCATCCCGCTTCTGTTTTCGCCCCCCTGACAAACGGATATTCGCCAGGCAGCGGCTGGTGTTCAGTATTTTCCCAGGTGTAGAGGGGCTTTAGAAGAATCTGCTCTGCTGTTTCCGTATATAAAGACTCAAACGGCTTTCCGCGCAGCGCCTTTTCTACCTCTCTCTGCCAATCTTTTTCCGTTATTTCCGAAAAAGGTTTTCCTGCATTCTGCTTTGTTTCCATAATCGCTCCCGTAATGGAAGCCCACCCCCTAAGAATGCGTTTTCATTTTATGTCAGCCTAAAAATTCAGAATTATTTAGAACTAATTTTATTTTAGTATAAGAACAGGATTGCTTCAATCTTTCCCTCTGCGTTTTTAACAGCTTTCGCTGTGGTATAGTAGAAATAATGTCTTTTGTAAGGAGAATTTGAGGATGGATAACTTAACAAAAACTTTATTGATTATAAATGGCAATGCAGGTCAAAAGAACCTCCAGCGCTCGCTTGAAACAATCGTCCCCATCTTAGCTGCCGCACATCCAAAGCTCTTGATTCTGCAAACAGAAAAACCTTCAGATGCTGAAAATTTCTGCAGAACATACGGAAGAGAAGCAGACGCCATTTACATATACGGCGGAGACGGCACAGTACATGAGTGCATTAATGGGATTGCACCTCTGGAGAAACAGCCGAGAATTGCGATCCTGCCTGGCGGTACTTGCAATGATTTTGCCAGAACACTTAACATCCCTCTTAATTTAAAAGCAGCCTGTGAAGCACTTGTGAACGGAAAAGAAATGCTCGTTGACGCAGCTGCTGTGAATGATGATTACTACCTGAATTTTTGGGGCATCGGTTTAATTACAGAAGCTTCCAATAACATAGACGGCAATCAAAAAGCACTGCTTGGGAAAATCAGCTATTTTTTAAGCGCCTTTAAAACGGTGCAGCAAATTGAACCTTTTTCCTTTAAACTGATGGTTGACGGTGAGGAAATCGAAGACAAAGCTGTCATGATCCTTGCTGCCAATGGCCAATATATTGGCACAAACCTGCTTCCTTATCCTGGCATCAGCATCCAGGACGGCAAAGCAGATATTTTCATTTTAAAGGAAACGAACCTGTCAGTTATTAAAGATATTCTCAATATGAGAGGCTCTGAAGCATGGGACAATACCGGCAGCAGCATTCTCCACTTTCAGGGAAGCCAAATATCGATTTCAACAGAGAGTGAAATGGAGGCTGACACGGACGGCGAGGTATATGGAAAAACCCCTGCCATGATCACGGTGAAAAAGCAGCATTTGCGGATGGCTGTGCCTGCTGAGGAATAAAACAATCGATTGAAGGCCAGGCTCCTTTGTACAGGTGCCTGGCCTTTCTTATAAACTCTCATAAATTCTTCTATTCATCGGCCTGGCATTTACCTATTTGTGCTGCCAGAGGGAAAATTACGCATTCGTCATAGTACAAGCCACCATACTCTTTTTACTATTTTTCATACTTTATTCTATGAATTGCAAAAGGAGTAGTTTTAATGGAGCATAATGGGAATTCAGACCAAAAGATAAATCTTTCATCTTTTCTTCCGGAACAGCTTCTAACACAAGCATCTCTTCAGAATGCTGCTCACCTTATCTCAGGATTCAGTCATTCCATACTAAATTGTTTTTTCGAAAGAGCTGGTTTAGTAAGACCCTCAGCATTTAGAGCTACAGCTGCCGAGGTAGTGACAGTTACTGGCCGGACAAAAGTAAGCTATCCTACAGTAACCTATGATCTAGCAGGCGAATATGATTCAGCTGCCTCTGCTTTTATACCTAAAACATCCGGTGTATATGCTATTACCGCAAGCGTCAATTACATTAAAAATTTGGAAACTCAGCAAAATGAAGTCAACCCTTTTATCATTATCACTGTTAATGGAAGCGCTGTTGATGGAGAGGATGATTTCAGAATTAATCCAGCCGGCAGGTCAAGGTCTGAAATTACCCAGGTTAGTGATAATCTATTTTTAAACGCAGGAGACCGGGTAGAAGTTGAGTTTTTCCCTGATGGTTTTCAATCAGCAACAGGGAGAATTTTACCAAGCCTCGGAACTTACTTTACAGCTGCCAGAGTCCCGTCTCCTGCAAAACGCAAGGATATGTGAAACCTGGCATACAGGCTAAACAAAAACGATACAAAAAAAGAAAGCGCCATTTCACAGGCGCTTTCGATCTTTAATAGACAGATGTATTTTCTTTTGTCACGTTCTCCAAAATTTCTTTTACCCGTGCCAGGAAGCGGCCGCAGACGAGTCCGTCGAGCACTCTGTGATCAAGGGACAGACAAAGGTTTACCATGTCGCGGACAGCAATCATGCCATTGTTCATCACAACAGGGCGTTTCACAATGGATTCTACCTGCAGAATTGCAGCCTGCGGATAGTTAATGATTCCCATAGATTGGACAGAACCGAATGAGCCTGTATTGTTAACAGTAAACGTTCCGCCTTTCATGTCGTCTGCCCCAAGCTTGCCTGTCCGGACTTTGCCGGCAAGCTCAGTGATGTCGCGGCCTATGCCTTTGATGGTTTTTTCATCAGCATTTTTAATAACAGGGACGTAGAGAGCGTCCTCTGTTGCAACAGCGATGGAAATGTTGATGTCTTTCTTTTGGATGATTTTGTCTCCAGCCCACATGGAATTGATTTCCGGAAATTCCTTGAGAGCCTGTGAAACAGCCTTAACAAAGAAGGCGAAGAAGGTCAGGTTGAAGCCTTCTTTTTTCTTGAAATCATCTTTGATTCCATTGCGGTAGTCAACAAGATTTGTAACGTCCACTTCTACCATCGTCCATGCGTGCGGCGCTTCATGCTTGCTTCTCAGCATGTTGGATGCAATGGCTTTGCGGATTCCGGTTACAGGGATTTCAATGTCTCCTGGAGACGTCTGAACATCAGAAGGCTTTCTTTCCGGAATTGCCGGTGCTTCAGCAGCATGTTCCGGCTTGCTTGAAGGCTGTTCGGCAGCTGCCGGTGCTTTTGTTTCAGGCTGCTTGGCTGCCGGAATATTTCCGCTTTCAATGATAGCCATCAGATCCTTGCGGGTAATCCGTCCGCCGGCGCCTGAGCCGTTAACCTGTTCAAGGTCAATGCCGTTTTCCTGTGAAAGTCGCAGGACAGCAGGAGAATAGCGTTTTTTATTAGCTGCATCCTGCTGTACAGCTGGTTTTTCAGAAGAAGTTTGAATAGGATCTTGCTGTGCCGGAGCCTTTTCAGCAGGCTCTGGTGCACCTTCGAGCTCCACTTTGCACATGATTTCCCCAACTGCGAGAGTGTCGCCTTCATTGCCGACAAGCTCAGTGATCACACCAGTAAAAGAAGAGGGAACTTCCGCATTGACCTTATCCGTCATAACTTCTGCAATCGGATCATATTTGTTCACTTTGTCGCCGACTTTTACAAGCCACTTGCTGATGGTTCCTTCTGTTACACTTTCGCCGAGCTGCGGCATTGTCATTTGTTCAACAGCCATTTGCATTTACCTCCCGTTAGCAGTGTTTAATATTCTGCCAGCTTTCTCATAGCTTCTTCGACTTTGTCCGGATTGATCATAAAATGCTTTTCCATTGTCGGGGCATACGGCATTGAAGGAACGTCAGGACCGGCAAGCCTCATGATCGGGGCATCAAGGTCAAACAGGCAGTTTTCAGCAATGATGGCCGCAACCTCAGAGATGATGCTGCCCTCTTTATTGTCTTCTGTTACAAGAAGAACTTTGCCTGTTTTTGATGCTGCTTCAATAATCGCTTCTTTATCAAGAGGATAAACGGTTCTAAGATCAAGAATGTGAGCTGAGATTCCGTCCTGGGCAAGCCTGTCTGCAGCCTGCAGGGCAAAATGAACACTCAGTCCGTATGTAATAACCGTAATATCTTCTCCTTCTCTTTTTACATCTGCTTTGCCGATTGGAAGAACATAATCATCATTCGGAACTTCCCCTTTAATAAGGCGATAGGCTCTTTTGTGCTCAAAGAACAGGACGGGATCCTTGTCTCTAATCGCAGCCTTTAACAGCCCCTTCACGTCATAAGGAGTGGAAGGCATGACAATTTTCAAGCCGGGCGTCCCGGCAAAAACAGCTTCTACTGACTGGGAGTGATAGAGAGCTCCATGTACTCCGCCGCCATAAGGGGCTCTGATGACAATCGGGCATTCCCAGTCGTTATTGGAACGGTAGCGGATTTTAGCCGCTTCCGAGATAATCTGATTCACTGCAGGCATGATAAAATCGGCAAATTGCATTTCAGCGATCGGTTTCATGCCATACATAGCAGCACCGATCCCAACTCCTGCAATCGCTGATTCCGCAAGCGGCGTATCAATAACTCTCTCTTCGCCGAATTGCTCGTACAGCCCGACTGTCGCTTTAAATACACCGCCCTTTTTACCAACATCCTCGCCCAGTACAAATACGCGCTCATCCCGCTCCATTTCTTCGCGGATCGCCATGGTTACTGCATCAATATAAGAAATGACAGCCATTTTTCTTCCCCCTTACTCCGCATACACGTGCTTCATGGCAGATTCAGCTTCTGCGTATGGAGCATTTTCTGCATAGTCTGTTGCTTCATTGACTGTTTTGGCAATATCGTCAAGAATGTCTTTTTCCAGTTCATCTGTCAGAACGCCAGCTTCCTTCAGGTAAGCTGCAAAGCTCACAATCGGGTCGTTTTTCCGCGCTTCGGCCACTTCATCCTGTCCGCGGTAGCTGCGGTCGTCATCATCACTGGAGTGAGGGGTCAGACGGTAGGAAATGGTTTCAATCAAGGTTGGTCCTTCGCCGCGGCGCCCTCTGTCTGCAGCCTCTTTTACGGCTTTGTAAACTTCAAGCGGATCATTGCCGTCAACCGTTTCTCCAGGCATGCCGTAGCCAATCGCTCTGTCTGAAATTTTTTCGCAGGCTACCTGTTTCTCATACGGAACAGAAATGGCATATTTATTGTTTTCACACATAAAAATAACAGGCAGTTTATGTACGCTTGCAAAGTTTGCGCCTTCATGAAAATCTCCCTGGTTGGAAGAGCCTTCCCCAAAGGTTACAAAGGTTACGATGTCTTTTTTCTCCATTCTTCCGGCAAGTGCAATGCCGACTGCATGGGGAACCTGTGTCGTAACAGGAGAGGAGCCTGTTGCAATTCTGTTTTTCTTCTGACCAAAATGTCCTGGCATCTGGCGTCCGCCTGAGTTGGGATCCTCTGCTTTTGCAAAACCTGAAAGCATTAAATCCTTTGCTGTCATTCCAAACGCAAGCACAACTCCCATATCCCTGTAATAAGGAAGGGCATAATCTTTTTCTCTGTCGAGCGCAAAGGCTGCGCCGACCTGTGCTGCCTCCTGTCCCTGGCAGGAGATGACAAACGGAATCTTTCCTGAACGGTTTAACAGCCACATCCGTTCGTCAATTTTGCGGGCCAATAACATGGTTTTGTACATTTCCAGCACATCATTGCCTGTCAGTCCAAGTGCTTCATGCCGGTTTTCAGCCATAAAACATCCTCCTTAAGTCCGGACAGAAAAGGTCCGGATATCATTGAATTGCTGCCCCTCTTATGAATGTAGGGCTCTTCCGTCAACAGCAAGCGCTGCCTCGCCGATCGCTTCTGCAAGTGTCGGATGCGGATGGATCGTGCGGGCAATTTCCCAAGGTGCAGCATCCAAAACTTTTGCAAGCGCAGCTTCAGAAATCATGTCTGTAACATGAGGTCCAATCATGTGAACACCGAGAAGGTCATTTGTTTTCGCATCGGCCACGATTTTCACAAAACCGTCAGACTCTCCAAAAACCAATGCTTTTCCAATGGCTCTGAATGAGAACTTTCCAGCTTTTACCTCGTAGCCCTGATCCTCAGCTTCTTTTTGCGTAAAACCGACGCTTGCCACTTCAGGTGTGGCATAAACACATTTCGAAACCTGTGTGTAATCAAGCGGGAACGGCTCAAGATTAGCGAGATGCTCAACAGCTGTGAGTCCTTCATGTGAAGCCACATGTGCAAGCTGAAGGCCGCCGTTTACATCACCGATCGCATAAATGTGGGACTCTTTCGTCTGATAAAATTTGTTAACAGAAATAAAGCCCTTTTCAAGCTTGATATCCGTATTCTCAAGGCCAATGCCTTCTACGTTTGCCTGACGGCCGACGGACACAAGCATTTTTTCAGCCTGGAAGGTTTGCTGTTCGCCATTCTTTTCAGCTGAAATAGAAACGCCATTCTGCTTGGAAATACTCTCAGGCATAACCTTCGCACCTGTGACAATCTTTACGCCCTTCTTTTTCAAGAGACGTTCCATTTCTTTTGAAATTTCGTGGTCTTCTGTTGGAAGGATGCTGTTTGCATATTCAAGCACTGTAACCTCAACCCCAAAGTCAGACAGCATGGAGGCCCACTCTATCCCGATAACACCGCCGCCGACAATCAATATAGATTTCGGGAGCTCTGTCATTACAAGTGCCTCATTAGAAGACATCACAAGCTCGCCGTCAATTTCAAGGCCTGGAAGAGAACGAGGTCTTGAACCAGTTGCTACAATAACATTTTTCGGGATAAGCATTTCATTTTCAGATCCATCATTCATTTCAACAGATATCGTTCCAGGCATCGGCGAGAAGATAGAAGGACCAAGAATGCGGCCTGTACCTTCATAAACAGAAATTTTGCCCTGCTTCATTAAATGCTGCACACCCTTGTGAAGCTGATCGACAATTTTTTGCTTTCTTTCCTGCACTTTTGCAAAGTTCAAGGTAACATCAGAAGCTGAAACGCCGTATTCTTCGGACCGCTTCGTTTGTGCATATACTTCAGCACTTCTGAGCAGTGCTTTGCTTGGAATGCATCCGGCATGCAGGCAAGTTCCTCCAAGTTTCCCTTTCTCGACAATCGCTGTTTTCAGCCCGAGCTGGGAAGCTCTGATAGCCGCCACATAGCCGCCGGTGCCGCCGCCAAGTACGACCAAATCATATTCAGTAGCCATAGTTAGAGCCCCTTTCTATTGAAAAACCTTTGTTTCCATCTGTTTTCCCGGGTAAATCTTTGCTTGCTCTTCCCCTCTCAGAACCCGCAGAGCTCCTTCGGTCAAGGCAAGAAGTTCATCCTCTCCCGGATAAACGATCACGTCTGCAATCCAGTCAATATGAGAAGAAATTTCTTTCACAAAATTTTTACCGTATGCCATGCCCCCGGTTAAAATGATGGCATCCACTTTTCCTTTCAAAACAGCGCTGGCAGCACCAATCTCTTTGCTGATCTGGTAAGCCATCGCCTTTAGCACAAGAGCCGCCTTTTCATTTCCTGAATCCGCCATCTTTTGGGCGGTTTCGGCATTGTTTGTGCCGAGATAGCCGACGAGCCCGCCTTTTCCTACAAGCTTTTTCATGACCTCTTCCCTGAAGTAATCACCTGAAAAGCAAAGCGAAACAAGATCTCCTGCCGGAACAGTTCCTGCCCGTTCAGGACTGAATGGGCCGTCACCGTGCAAGCCGTTGTTGACATCTATCACTCTGCCGTTCTTATGGACGCCGACAGTGATCCCGCCGCCCATATGGGTGACAATCAAGTTTAGCTCCTGATAAGATCTGCCATACTCGCTTGCTGCTCTCCGTGCAACTGCCTTTTGGTTAAGAGCATGAAAAATGCTTTTCCTTTCAATTGAAGGAAGACCCGAAAGCCTCGCTACCGGTGCCAGTTCATCTACAACAACTGGGTCCACGATATAGGATGGAATATTCAATCCCGAAGCAATTTCATATGCAAGAATTCCCCCAAGATTGGATGCGTGCTGCCCGGCATAGCCTTTTCTCAGATCGTTCAGCATCTGTTCATTGACAAGATAAGTGCCGCCTTCGATCGGGCGCAGCAGACCGCCTCTCCCGCATACAGCACTCAGCTTGGAAATGTTCATTCCTTCTTCATCAAGTGTTTCCAAAATCGCCTGTTTCCGAAATTCGTACTGATTGATCACACTATTAAAAGAATTGATTTCATCAGCATCATGACGGAGCGTTTTTTCAAAAATGCCCCGTTCATTATCAAAAACGCCAATTTTAGTAGAAGTAGAGCCAGGGTTAATCACAAGAATTCTGTATTCGTTTTGAAACACGTGTTACCTCCAAAAAGAGGGAGAAATCGGCTTTTCTGCCGATCTTTCCGTCTGTTTTCGCCTGTTGCCGAATCTTGTTCTTATTTTGTACGGCGGCTAAGAATATGATGTCCATTTTGCAGGAATTGGCTTCTGGAGTTACGCATTCTTTCAATTCTTTCTTCTACAAGCCTGTCAGCTGCCAAGTAAGTTGGGATGCTGTCTCTTTTTGAAATCTCAATAACGCTTGCAATGTTGCTGTAAATGCTCTCTACTTTTTTCAGGGCTCTTTCACGGTTGTAGCCGTATAGCTCATCTGCTACGTTAATAACCCCGCCTGCATTGATGACATAATCCGGAGCGTAGACAATGCCCATTTCATGAATCTGGTCGCCGTGGCGTGTTTCTCTTAATTGGTTATTGGCTGCTCCTGCAATAACCTTCGCTTTGATTTTAGAAATTGTATCATCATTGATCGTTGCACCAAGCGCACACGGTGCATAAATGTCACATTCAACACTGTAAATTTCATCAGGATCTACCGCTTTTGCACCAAAATCTTCAACGGCGCGGGCAACTGCTTCTTTATTTATATCTGTTACGATTAGTGATGCTCCCTCTTCATGCAGATGCTTGCACAGATTGTAGGCTACATTTCCAACTCCCTGAACAGCAACCACTCTTCCTTCCAGTGAATCTGTTCCGAAGGCTTCCATTGCAGCAGCTTTCATGCCTTTATAAACGCCATAAGCTGTGACAGGAGATGGGTTGCCTGAAGAACCGAATGCAGGTGAAATGCCTGTAACATAATCTGTTTCTTCGTGAATAATATCCATGTCTTCCACTGTTGTTCCAACATCTTCAGCCGTAATGTAGCGGCCGTTCAAGCCTTGAATATAGCGGCCGAATGCACGGAACATTTCCTCATTTTTATCCTTGCGCGGATCACCGATAATAACCGTTTTTCCGCCTCCAAGATTCAGGCCTGCTGCAGCATTTTTGTAAGTCATTCCGCGTGCAAGGCGAAGAGCATCCTCAATAGCCGCATCTTCATTTTCGTATGTCCACATTCTTGTTCCGCCAAGCGCCGGGCCGAGTGTTGTGTCATGAATGGCAATGATCGCTTTTAGTCCTGATTGTTTATCCTGGCAAAATACAACCTGCTCGTAATCGTACTGCTCCATATATTTAAAAATTTCCATTTCCGTTTTCCTCCTATGTAGGTAAAATTAATGCCGGTCTTTACTTAAGTGTTTTTTTGTCTACTGTGCAAAGGGCCATAGCAAGTGAATAAAGCTTGCTTTCAGCAGTATCCGACCTGCTTGTCAGCACAACAGGAGCCCTCGCTCCAGCAATCATAGCCCCCACCTTGCCTTTGGCAAAATAAACAAGGGATTTATAAAGCGCATTTCCTGCTTCTATGGAATGCACGGCAAGTATATCTGCCTGTCCGGCAACAGGGCTTGATATTCCTTTATGCTCCGCTGCCTCTTTAGAAATAGCATTATCGAGGGCAAGCGGCCCATCGATGGTGCAGCCTGGTATCTGGCCTCTTCTGTTCATCAATGTAAGCGCTGCAGCATCAAGTGTTGCCTGCATAGCCGGATTAACCGTTTCTACAGCGGCAAGCGGTGCAACAAGCGGGTGCTCAACACCGAGAAGCTTTGCAGCTTCCACCGCATTCATGATAATCTGCTGTTTTTGGGAAAGATCAGGAGCTACATTCATAGCAGCATCTGTCAGAAAAATAAGCCTGTCAAAGCCGGGAATTTCAAATGCTGAAATATGGGAAATGAGCTGGCCTGTCCTTAGCCCGATCTCCTTGTTCAGCATATACTTTAACAGAATGCTTGTCTGCACATTCCCTTTCATAAGCACATCTGCTTCGTTTTGATGAACGGCTCTTACAGCAAGCTCTGCTGCCCTTGCCGGTGTTTTCGCATGAACAACGGCTGCATGATCTTTCGGAATGCCTGCTTCTTTCATACAGGAGTAAATCTTGTCCTTATCTCCAAATAGGATAAAATCGGCTAGAGAGGCCTCCATGGCTCTCCTTACAGCCTCCATCAGCCCCGGATCCTCTGCTGATGCTACCGCAACGGTATTTCCGCTAAGCAAAGAAGCTTTATTCAGTAAATCATGAAGTTTCAAAGCTGGCTTCAATCCTTTCGCAAAAAGTCAGCAATATATTATATAAGCAAAAAGCATGCCAACTCTTTTTAATGAAAACGCTTTATTTATAAGTACTCTAATCATGCAAAAAACTTCAATGATGCAAATTACTGCATGCTGTTTTTTGCAATTCCGTACTTCTCCATTTTGTAATAGAGATTTCTTAATGAAACACCAAGAGCTTTAGCCGTTTTAGTTCTGTTAAACTGGAACTTTTTCAGCGCCCTTTTGATCATCTCTTCTTCCAGCCGTTCAAGGCCCTCTGACAGTGTTTCATCTTTCGATTCTTCGCTGTATCCATGTCCCGGCTTACTTGACTGTACTTGTCCCTCCGCATAGGGAAGATGCTTTGGTTCAATCATCATCTGATTAGCCGGAATAAAGATCATAGCCCTGCCCAGCACGTTTTCAAGCTCTCTGACATTTCCGGGCCAGCTGTGCTGCATTAAATGCTTCGCAGCTTCCTCTGAGAGCCCTTCAATATTCTTTCCATAATCCTGATTAATTTTGCGGATGAGATGCAGACTGAGTGCCGGTATGTCTTCTTTGCGCTGCCTGAGCGGCGGTATGGAAATAGGATAGCGGTTCAGCCTGTAATAAAGATCTTCTCTGAATTTCCCTTCAGCCATTGCCCTTTCAATGTTTACATTTGTAGCAGCAATAACCCGCACGTTAATATGTATAGCCTTCGTCCCGCCAACTCTGACAATTTCCTTTTCCTGAAGCACTCTTAAAAGCTTTGCCTGCATGCTGAGGGAAAGCTCGCCGATTTCGTCCAGAAAGATGCTTCCATTGTTGGCTTCTTCAAAATAGCCTCTTTTTCCGCCTCTTCTTGCTCCAGTGAACGCTCCCTCTTCATAGCCGAACAGCTCGCTTTCAAGCAAATGCTCTGATATTGCAGCACAGTTAACGCGGATGAATTTGTTAAACTTCCGGTCGCTCCCATTGTGAATGGCATGGGCAAAAAGCTCTTTCCCTGTGCCTGATTCCCCTCTCAGGAGCACTGTAGCCGGCGTTTTTGCCCCGAGCTTCGCCTGTTCGACCGCTACCTGCATTTCTTCGCTTGAACCGATAATGTCTTCAAAGGAATACTTGGCCTCAAGCGTCCTGATGATTTGCCGGGCCCTGTTCAGCTCGTTGGTCAAGGTCTGTATTTCAGATACGTCATGTATGACGCCGACACTGCCTTTTAAGACACCGTCAACAATCATCGGAGCAACATTAACGAGCACATCTTTTTTTGCGGGGCCCACCTTCATGCGCACCCCACGCACAGGCCTTCTTGTCTGAAGGACTTGCAGGTGCATGCTTTCCCCTTCTGAAATATCCGCATCAGCAGGCTTGCCGATCACTTGATCTTCAGAAAGGCCTGTCATCCGGGTATAAGCAGGGTTTATCAGAATTCCCCGCCCTTCTTCATCAACAACGGAGATCGCTTCATCTGATGATTGAATAATTCCTTCCAGAAGCGTTTGGATTTCTTTTAAGTTGGTTACTTCCTCAGCAAGGGCAACGACTTCAGTGATGTCCTTGAACAGCGAAAGAGCTCCAACTAAATACCCTTTTTCATCATGAATGGGAATTCTCGTCGTAATGATTTTTTTTCCGTTTTCAAGAATCTGCTCCTGATTGTACTCCGGTTCTCTTTTTATTAAGATATCCGGAAGCATGCTTGATGGGATAACTGACAAAACATTTTCTCCGAGTACTTTTTCTTTTGAAAGCCCCGTGATTTTTTCAGCCATGCGGTTGAAAAGAATGATGTTTTCATTTGAATCAATTACAATCATGCCATCATTGGTTGAATTAAAAATAGTGTTGTGCTTATTTGTAATGTTTTGCAGCTTGGCAATCAGAGCCTCTTTTTCGTCTATCAGCTGTGACATGATAAAGGCAACAGTGCCAGGCACCACAACCGTTTTCCGGCTTCGCTTCTTTAAAAGCTCCTGAAGAACTTCATCACTGCCTGTCGCTTCCATTACAATGCTGATTTGCTCTGTCAGGAGAGGCTTCCAATCAAGGCTTGTCAAAATGCCTAGGTTTCGTGCGTATTGCATGCCAGGAGCATTTTCATTTATATCCACCACAGCTGCTACGTCAAGCAGTTTGGTTTCAATCAGCATTTTCAGAAGAGCAGTACCGCCTTTTCCGGCACCGACCAGCATTGCTTTTTGCATGGCAAACCTCCTTACAGTGAAAAATTCTTCATGGCTTTTACTGATAAATTGCAACATATTGCATATAGTTATCATATCATCAAAACATTCCAGAACAAATCTTTTTCTCCCGCAGGATAAAAATAATAAGTAGAGAAGAATTTATTAAAGCAATTTTTTATAAAGGAGTTCAAAGAATGGCACGGTTTTTAGCTCTGTGTATCATGCTAGTTCCCGGCATCCTTGCGGCTTGGGGAATCAAACTGATGAGAGATATGATGTTCGGCGTTCTTAATGCGCCTTTTCAGTCCCTGTCATTGCAATTTTTATGCGGTCTGGTCTTTTTTGCAGGAGGACTTTCTTTTGTTGCTGGTTTTATTTTTTACAGAGACCGCAAAAGAAGCAAAGTGCAGGAGCGGTTTCAAAAAAGAAGAAAAACGAGTTAGAAAAACCCTGCTTCTCTTTAATGTGAGGAGCAGGGTTTTCGCATTCAGCCATTTTGCTGTTTTCGCAATGCAATCGCTTTTTCCGGGTAATCGGTGATAAAGCCTGAACAGCCGCTTTCCAATAGCCGGAGCATGTCTTCCTCATCATTAACCGTAAAAGGACGGACAGAAAAGCCTGATTGTTCCGATTGCTGAATAATATCCGGTTTCGCGGCATGAAGAGCCGGATGAAGGGATCTTGCACCAATCTTTCTGGCATAATTATACGGCTGATACAGACCTTCCATATATAAGACGGCTGTTTCAATCTGAGGATTTGTTTTCAGGCATTTAAGAAGGCTGTAATGATTAAATGAAGACAAAATGAGCCTGTTTTCAAGCTGATGCTTTGCCGCCATCTCAATAACCTTTTCTTCAAGCCCGGGATAATCCACTACATCATTTTTCAATTCAATATTTACTAAAAACAAATCTTTGGAGGATGCTGCCCAATCCAGCACTTCTTCGAGAGAAGGAATCAGATGCTTTTCCTCTATCGATGGAAAATGGCTGGCAGCATTGAATTCTCTCAGTTCATCAAAAGTTAAATCAATAATATTTCCTGAACCGTCTGTAGTTCTGTCCACTGTTTCGTCATGGATTACCACCGGTACACCGTCTTTAGTCAAATGAACATCCAATTCAATCCCGTCTGCTCCGGCATTGATCGCCTCTTTAAAAGAAAGCATTGTGTTCTCAGGATAGGTTCCGGCCGCACCGCGATGTCCAAAAATTTTCGTCATCCTTTTCACCTTCTTCTCGATATATTCTTCCTCTTTTCCACTATACCCTATTTTAGAGCGTTCAAAAAATCAAGCAGGAAAACCCTTCTGTTCCGCTCAAGGCATCCGCTTTCATCGGGAAATGCAGGAGTCTCCTCGTCGCTATCGCTCAGCGGGGTTTCCCGTCACTTGCACTCCCGCAGGAGTCTCTCGCCTTGCGCTCCAAACAACTGGTGTGTAAAAATCAATATTCTTCATTAACATAGACTAAATAAAAAGAGCCAGCAGGAATCATTCCTGCTGGCTCTGCTCGTTAGTTTTTGCTGAATGCAGCTGTTTTGGATGCCGTAACGGAATAGCCGCCTCCAAGATCCAGTCTCTTTCCATCAACACTGTATACACGGTAGCTGCTGCCTTTTTTCAGCATCTTTGCTGTCTTTTTTTCAAACATCAGCGCAGTATCAGCTGACAAATGAACAAATCCTACATGATAAACTGCATTTCTTTCTTTTTTAACATAATAGCCGTTGCCAACCAGGTAATGGCCGGTGTCCATGCTATATACTTTGACTGCTTCGCCTTTTTTCAGCATGCGGTAAACCTTGCCGTCTTTATTATAAAGCGGCATGTCTTTTTTAATCAGCACACGGCCGCTGTATGGCACAACATTATTGCTGTATTTCACATAATAGTCTCCGCCGACATTGAATTTGTCATCTTCTGATCCATAAAATCTTAAAGCTTCGCCTGGCTTCGCAGTACGGTATACACTGAAAGTGCCGTCTTCATTCTTCTTCAAAATTTCAGCTGTTTTCTTGACAATCAAGCGTCCGGCAGGGAGCTCCTGAATGCTGGAAGGTTCCTCTGTTGCCTCCGGCTTTTGAAGAGCTATGCTGTACTTGGCAAAACCGCTGTCAAGATCATTCTTAAAAGTCAGGGCTTTGCTCTGTGCCGCAAATTCTTTTGATTTTGGAGAAGATTCAAACGTGACATTTGCCTTTTTTGCATCCCCTGCTACAGACCAGTTGTTATCAGCACTTGGATTGATTGTTTTATTTTCTTCAATGTAGCTGAGAAGCGCCTGGCGGTTTTCATCTGGGCCTTTGTAAACGATCTTGCTGTCGTTCAATCCAGGGAAATAACCTCCGCCTGAAGCACGGTAGTTGTTTGTTACTACAAGGAAATCCTGATTATTATCGATCGCCTTGCCATTATACTTCAAATTCACAATCCGGCTTGCATTTTCATTAATGACCTTGCCGTCTTTATCATATTTCGCCGGCTGCGTGACATCGATTTGATAAGTGACTCCATCAATCACATCAAAGTTATAAGATGGAAAGTCGAGATTCAGCAGCGGCTGCTCTTCTGTTTTGGACGGATTGATCTGATTGAAGGCACCTGCTGACATTTCCAGCCAGTTTTTCACTTCAGAGCCTTTCAGTTTTACAACTTGAAGGGTGTTGTCATACAGATACAGGTCACCGATGTTTTTGACTGCCAGTTTGCCTGTGCTGATATTTGTATAATAGTCTGCGCCCATTCTTCCGCCAGATTTAAATGGCGCTGCAGCGGAAAGCATCGGCAGTTTTTCAAATTCAGTTCCTTTTAGCTTCTCTTTCGCAAACCAGCTTTGCGCATCATTTACGATTTGAACGGATGGATCATCCTGAACGAGCGCGAAAAAGCTGTTGATCGGTGCAGATGTCTGTCCAACTTCTTCCCTGATGTATTCCAATGTGCCTTCATGCTCTGACTTAACAGCATCTATAATCGGCTGATATCTGTCTGCAAGTGGTTTTTTAGCAGCTGCATCATAGATGGAAGGCGCTGCGGATTTGGAATCGGAAACCTTCCATTTGCCGTCAGTCTTTACAAGGTCCATGTCGATCACACCAAGGTTTGATCCCCAGCTTTTCGGCATAACAACCGGAATGTTATTGATTGTTCCTTTTACATTGTCAATTCCTTTTACTCCATTGAACCTAGCATCACCCGGGAAAAGGTTATGCTGATGTCCAGATACAATTGCATCGATTCCAGGCACCTTTGCAGCAAGATCATAGACGGCGTTTTCAGCTCCTGGATCATGCTCTACTGTATCAATTCCGGTGTGAGCAAGCACAACAACAAGATCTGCACCTGCTGCTTTCATTTCAGGAACAAATTTCTGAGCCGTCTGGACGATATCTTTTGTTACTACTTTTCCTTGAAGGTTGTTTTTATCCCAGATGGTAATTTGCGGGGTAACCAGTCCAAGATAGCCAATTTTCAGCGTTTGCTCCTGGCCGTTTTCGTCAGTTACTTTCTTTTCAATGATTTTGTATGGGTTGAAGTAGTTTTTGTCATCTTTTTCATCGTCTATGTATACATTTGCATTCACGTATGGAAATTTCGCATCGTTGTATGTTTCACTTAAAAAGTTTAAGCCAAAATTGAATTCATGATTTCCAAGTGTAGCGACATCGTAATTCAAAAGGTTGAGAGCCTTCATGACAGGATGAACTTGACCTGGCTGAAGCGGCTTTACCTTCGCCATATAATCGCCCATTGGATTTCCTTGAATCAGATCTCCATTATCTACCAGGATGGAGTTTTTTGCTTCGCTGCGCATTTTTTGGATCAGTGTTGCTGTACGTGCCAAGCCGAACTTCTCTGTGGCTGCATCTGAATAATAATCATAATCCATGATGTGGTCATGAATATCAGACGTTTCCATCAGTCTAAGTTTAACTGCCGCAGCTTCTTCCGCATGTGCAGCAGGTGAAAAAGCAAATGGAATTAGAACAGTAGTGGCTGCAACAGCCATTGCCATAGAACTTTTTAGAAACCTGCGCTTCATAGCTCTTCTAATGCTTCTTTTCATTTTTTACTTCCTCTCTTCGTCCATAATAGATATCCTGCTCTATTATTTTAGTTGAGAAATGTAAACGTTGCCGTCAAATTTTGTATATTTTTCGTAAATATTGAAAAAATAACCAATTAGACCTACTTCCTATACAGACTAATGTCCCGCATAAAAAAAGAAACCCCTGCTTTTTTCCTGCAGAGGTTTGGAGCATTCCCAGTCAGCCAGCCTTCCGGATGTCCGAGTTTTTTTCAAGATTTCTTCGATAAGAAACAAAATAAATCATTGCTACAAATACCGCCCCGCCAATAACATTGCCGAGGAAGGCCGGTATAATGTTGCCGATAAAATCCAGCCAGGTAAATTTCCCTCCAAAAATGGCAGCTGGGATGACAAACATATTGGCGACAACGTGCTGAAAGCCAATGGCCACAAACGCCATAATCGGGAACCAGATTCCGATAATTTTGCCAGCTACATCCTCTGCTCCGTAAGCGAGCCAAATGGCAAGACATACAAGCCAGTTGCAGCCGATTGCTGATACAAACACCTGAAAAAAGGATTCATCTATTTTCCCAGAAGCGATCGCCGTTGTTTTGGCCAGAAAGTCCCCTTCCGTCAGGCCTACTACATGTCCAAAAAAATAAGCCACGAACAAAGCGCCGATTAAGTTGGTTACCGTAACCCAAAACCAGTTGGACAGGAGATTTCCTGCGGAAATCTTTTTAGCATAAAAAGCAATGGCCACAGCCATCATATTCCCTGTTATTAATTCTCCCCCACCGAGAACGATCAAGATCAGTCCGACTGGAAATACTGCCGCCCCAAGAAGTGTACCAAAGCTTCCCCATTCTGCAGGAAGCGTTCCGCTCACCCGGATATCCAGCAAAAATCCTATAGAAATGAATGCGCCTCCCAAAAATCCAAGCAGCAAAAGAGATAAAAATGGCAGCTTCACTTTCGCAGCTCCAATTTCAATTGCTGACAGGGCAATCTGTTCAGGTTTCTTAAATGCCACCTCTTTAAACCCCCATTTCTTTTTTATGCTTTTTCACTTTTCAAACAATTTCATTTTATTTTTACCCTTCTTGGAAATCGTGGAAACTTTAATTGCATCGGACGCAGCCGGATTACCCTAAGCAAACCCTGAAAATAAAATACCGCAGGAGGCATAGCCCCTGCGGCAATTATGTTTTTTTACAGCATCAAATTTCCTTGTGAAAGCAGTGCAAGAATTTTCGCCAGAGCCATTCCCTTAGCAGCCAGCTGGCTTTTCAGCGCTTCATATTGATCCTCATCAACGCTGTGCAGATGGGGTTTGAGCTGAAGTACTTCTTCCTCGAGCTTACCAAGCAAGCCTTCAATGGAATCCATTTTCTGAAGCACAAGCTTCCCATCTGTTCTTGATGACCTTAAGACAGTTAATCTCTCTTTGATTTCAGAAAGCACAAGATGATTATTTTTGTAATGCTCGATCAGCTTCAGTGATTCTATGGCAGATTCATCATAGTAGCGGCTTCTTCTGGGAGAATCTACGGTCTGGAGCAATCCAAGATTCGTGTAATAATCAATGGTTCTTTTTGATACTTGGCACATTTCGGCAAGCTGGCCGATTCGGTAAGTTTTTCCCATCTTTTCACCTTCTCCGTACAAAAACGTTCTTTTCATACTATAACACAAAGGCGGAGAGAATGGCGGATGTAAAAATACGGAAAAAGAAAACAGCTGGTTGCTTTTCGGACTAAATATAAAGCCCAATTTCCCGAATTAAGAGGTTCTTTTCCCGAATGGCAAAGTGAAATTCTCAAAACCGGCCGTTATTTTCCTGAAAGCCCGTCTTATTTTCCCGAACGGCCGGGTACAAAGAAACAGGACAAGTTCTGTTCAAACCCAGCACGTGCACCTCCTCTAGGAGGGCAGGAAAACGCCTTTTTCAAAGGTTAAAAGCTGTTTTTCATTCCCTGCATAAAGCCGTATCCCCGAACTCCACCTTTATTTTCCCGAATGAAACGCTTATTCTCCCGAAGAGCCAGTTAACAACATGCCCGCTTACACCCCTTAAGCATAAAAACACCGTTTCTTCTCCCTGGAAGAAACGGTGTTTTAAACTGTTTTTTATTAAGAAGCTTTATGCTCCAGACGAAGCTTGTCCGCCACCATCGCAATAAATTCTGAGTTTGTCGGCTTTGCTTTAGTCATGCTGACTGTATAGCCAAACAAGGAAGAAATGGAGTCAATGTTTCCTCTGCTCCATGCTACTTCAATCGCATGGCGAATCGCTCGCTCAACACGGCTTGCTGTAGTGTTGAACTTTTTGGCGATGTCAGGATAAAGAACTTTTGTAATTGATCCAAGCAATTCAATGTCGTTGTAAACCATTGAAATGGCTTCGCGCAAATAAAGATAGCCTTTGATATGAGCCGGTACACCAATCTCATGGATAATGCTTGTAATATTGGCATCAAGGTTTCTGCCTTTGTTTTCAGAGCTTGATTTAATGATTGAGCTTGAGGAACGGTTGAGAACTGGTGCAGAATTTCCGCTAACCTGGCGAATATGGGACGCTAGGTTTTCCATATCGAACGGTTTAAGGATGAAATAAGCAGCTCCAAGATCCACCGCTTTCTTTGTCACATCCTCCTGGCCGAATGCCGTCAGCATGATTACATTAGGCTGCTTGCTTTTGTTCATTCCTCTTAATTTTTCAAGGACTGCAAGGCCGTCCAGATGCTTCATAATGATATCAAGGACAAGAACATCAGGATCTCTGTTCTCCAGCATATGAAGGCACTCCTGGCCGTTGTAGGCCACCCCCACGACCTCCATATCGTTCTGACTGGAAATATATTCTTCTAAAAGTCCTACCAATTCACGATTGTCATCCACTATACACACTTTGATTTTTTGCACCGTCATTCCTCCTCAGTCTTCATTTAAATCAACGCACTTTGTCAGGTGCTGCCCTTTTCTGCAGTGTGAAGCCTGTACACTTGTAAATTATTGCTGCTGGCATCTTGATGCAGGCAATTCCCTGCTGTTATTACTAATAAAGTGACTTTTCTAGCTAAAGATTTCGACAGAGCAGTGAAAATTCCTTTAAATATTCCGAAAAATCCCAAAAAATTAATTTATCTTAATCATTCTTCAATTTACTGGCGATTTCGACTGAATGCATTACTTGACATTTAAAATGAAAGTGTATTTGTCGAATAATCTTTCTATCGTTATTTTACCTAAAACTGATTTTAATGAAAAGGTGTTTTGGGAAATTTTTCTTAGAAACTTGTAGACAAAATCCTTCTTTACCTGTCGCTTTAGAGATTAAAATCGAGAAATTTGACGGATTAAAAAGAAAAGCGGAAGCCGCTCGTTCTGCCCCGACAAGCATAAGACGATCAGCCGGGGAAAGGCGGTCTTTCCTTTCTCTGGATGAGCGGCTTATGACCTCGAGGGGCTAGCGGCTGGAGCTGGACAATATAGAAAAGCGGAAGCCGCTTGACAGCCCCGACAAGCGCTGGAGGAAAATCCCGAAAAGTCTGGTCTTTGACTTTTTGGGATTTTTCGAAGCGACTCAGATCGGGCTAGCGGCTGGAGCTGGACAATGCAGAAAAGCGCAAGCCGCTCGTTCTGCCCCGACAAGCATAAGACGATCAGCCGGGGAAAGGCGGTCTTTCCTTTCCCTGGATGAGCGGCTTATGACCTCGAGGGGCTAGCGGCTGGAGCTGGACTATATAGAAAAGCGGAAGCCGCTTGACAGCCCCGACAAGCGCTGGAGGAAAAAACCAGAAAGTCCGGTCTTAGACTTTTTGGTTTTTTCTGAAGCGGCTCAGATCGGGCCAGCGGCTGGAGCACATAAAAAAACTGCCGGATATTTCCGGCAGTCAGCTTGCTTGCTTTTTCGCATGATATAAATCAATGCCTGCTTCATTCAGCATCCATTCAATATGAACACCATAGCCTGAAGTGGGGTCATTGACGAAAACGTGAGTCACAGCGCCAATGAGCTTGCCATTTTGGATAATGGGGCTGCCGCTCATTCCCTGGACGATTCCGCCTGTTTTATTCAGCAGCCTAGGATCTGTTATTTTAATAACCATCCCTTTTGTAGCAGGGAATTTTTGCGGTATGGTGCTGACCACTTTCACATCAAATGCTTCTACTTTGTCATTATCAACAACCGTTAGAATTTGAGCTGGGCCTTTTTTTACTTCATTCGAAAGAGCTACAGGCAGCGGGGTATTCATCAGTCCGCCCCCCATGTCCTCCTTCATGTTTCCAAATATGCCGAACGGAGTATTTTTTGTAATATCTCCAATTACTTCATGATCACTGGAAAAGCGGGCGAGCTTTTCCCCTGGATTGCCGTTAGTTCCTTTTTCTATTGATGTAACGGTAGATCTCATTACTTGGCCGTCATCTACAACAATGGGCTTTTTCGTATCCATATCTGAAATAACGTGGCCAAGTGCGCCATATTTTTTTGATGCCGGGTCATAAAAGGTCATAGTGCCGATTCCAGCAGCGGAATCTCTAATATAAAGGCCAATGCGGTATGCGTGATCGTTCGTATCTTTCAGAGGGTAAAGCGTTGTTTCAAATTCCTTCGCATCCCGGGCAATTAGAAGCTTCAATGGTTCACCGGTTTTGCCGGAATTTTGGATAAACGGGGTAACATCGCTCATTTCTTCAATCTTTTTGCCATTTATTTTCTTAATAATATCGCCGACCTGTACACCGGCTATTTCTCCTGGAGATTTTTTGCCTTCTGCTGTTTTAATCTGATGATGTCCTACAACGAGGACTCCCATAGTGTTGAGCTTTACTCCAATTGACTGGCCTCCAGGGAGAACCTTTAAGTCAGGGAGTACTTTGACATTTGTTCTTTTTACTGGAAAGCCTGCAAAGTCATAAACGAGTTCTGCTTCGCCGCTGTGCTTTCCATCAATGATCAGGTTATTGCCGGACTGCTGTATGGAGAAAGCTTCACTTGCTTTTTGGCCTGCAGGATGAACAGGCAGCGAAGCTTCAATCGTTGTTTGCTGAGTTTCAAATACAGTGATTTGCCGGGGTAATTGAACGAATTCCTTAACTGGTTTTAAAAATCCTATTGCAACTAATGAAACAAGGAGAATTACACCAATTATTTTTCTGCTTTTTTCAAGGTACACCTTTTCACTCTCCTCGCTCCTGCCACCGCCATTCATCATGGCTACATCCTTTAATCTTGCCTGTTTGAGGGCATCTTATAACAAAGCAGGAGAGAAATAAGCGACTTAAAATACGGCAGTATTTCCATAAATAAAAAACTGCCGCAAGAGCGGCAGTTTTCAGCAGTTTCATTAAACATTTTTTGCAGCATGGGCAAGAGATAAAAGTTCCTTTGCATGTTCTTTCGTTAAATTGGTTACTTCCACTCCTGCAATCATGCGTCCGATTTCTTTGATTTTCTCCTCTTCCTTCAGAGGCTTTACACTTGTTTTTGTTCTTCCTTTTGAAGTCACCTTTGAAATAAACAAATGGGTGTCAGCCATTGCAGCGACCTGCGGAAGATGTGTAATGCAAAGAACCTGGGATCCGATCGATACGCGGTAGATTTTTTCGGCAATTGACTGTGCGACCCTGCCGCTCACGCCTGTGTCCACTTCATCAAAAATGATCGAGGTTACTCCCTGGTGCTTGGAAAAAATACTCTTCATGGCAAGCATAATCCGTGAGAGCTCTCCGCCTGAAGCAGTTTTGGAAAGCGGTTTTAAAGGCTCTCCTGGATTTGTAGAAAGGTAAAATTCCACTGAATCAGCACCGTCGCTCTGAAACTTTGCTGGCTTTCCGTTAATCTCCGGATCATCCGCTGACCCAGGACGTCTGCCAAATTGAACATCAAAAACCGTTTTATCCATATACAGCTCTTTCAGCTCACGCTGAATTTCGCTTTTTAATTTTTTGGCGCTCTGCTGTCTGACATTTGTTAAATTTCCAGCTTCCAGTACCATGTCCTGTTCTAGAGAACGCAGCTCTTTTTGAAGGTTGTTCACATGGCTGTCCCTGTTTTGCAGCGTGTCAATTTCATCCTGTATTTTTGAAGCATAGGAAAGAATTTCATCGACAGACTGGCCGTATTTCCGCTTCAGATGGTTAATTTCATTAAGGCGGCCCTCAATAAAATTCAGCCTTTCCGGGTCAAATTCAAGGGCATCCAGTTCATTTCGCAGCTGGTAGGAAAGATCCTCAAGCATGTAGTAGCTGTTTGAAACAGTAGAAGCCATTTCCTTCAGGGAGCCGTTAATTTCTGCAACTCCTTCGAGACTTCCCATCCCGTGAGAAATCCAATCAAGCCCTTTTTGTTCTCCGCTCAGTGCGTTATAGGCATTCTGCAGAGCTTCAAAGATTTTTTCGTAATTGGATATTTCCCGTCTTTCTTCCTGGAGTTTTTCGTCCTCCATCGGCTCAAGTTCTGCCCCTTCAATTTCCTGAAGCTGAAATTGAATAAGATCCAGCCTATGGGCAATTTCCTGGTCGTTTTCGGAAAGACCGCGGATTTTCCTTTTCAGCTCAGCGTATTTCCCATATATTTCAATGTAGGCTGTGTGAGCTGAAGCTGTTTTTGAACCGCCATACTGATCGAGCAAATGAAGATGATTTTCCTCCTGCATGAGCTCCTGATTATCATGCTGTCCGTGAATGTCAATCAGGGTTCTGCCGACTTCCCGCAAAATAGCAATTGTCACAAGCTTACCGTTTACCCGGCAGACGCTTTTCCCAGAAGAAGAAATATCTCTTCTTAATACCATCATTCCATCGCTTGCATCTATCCCGAATTCGCGGCATTTTTCATAGCAGGGATGATTGTCGTCATCGAGGAGAAAAAGACCTTCAAGCTCAGCGCGGTCTTCACCGTAACGGACAAATTCGGAAGATCCCCTTCCTCCTGCCAAAAGATGGATCGCATCAATGATAATAGACTTTCCTGCTCCTGTTTCCCCCGTCAAAACGGTCAGTCCTTTTTCAAAGGAAATGGATATCGATTCAATTATGGCAAAGTTTTTAATGGTTAATTCCGCTAGCAAAGAGAACCACACCTCTGCAATTTAATCCGGTCTTTTCTTAAGAAGAAAAGAACCAAGTTCTTTTTCTAGAAAGAAAAGAACCCTGTATATGTTAAAGCATATCTAAAAACCGCTCAGAAATCACGTTTGTATCCTCTGGTGAGCGGCAAATAATTAAAATGGTATCGTCTCCGCAAATCGTTCCAAGGATTTCGTCCCAATCAAGGTTGTCAATCAATGCGCCGATTGCGTTGGCATTTCCCGGCAGGGTTTTCATAACGATCATATGTCCGGCGTGATCAATTTTTACAAAGGCTTCAATTAAGGACCTCTTAAGCTTGGCAAGCGGGTTAAACCGCTGATCAGCAGGAAGGCTGTATTTATACCGTCCGTCCATCATCGGGACTTTGACAAGGTGCAGCTCTTTAATATCCCTGGAAACAGTGGCCTGCGTAACATTGTAGCCGCCGTTTTTCAGGCAATCGACAAGCTCGTCCTGTGTCTCAATATCATTATGGGTAATGATTTCCCTGATTTTGATGTGTCTTTGCCCTTTATTCATACAGCACCCCTTAAGCATTAAACAGTTTTATATTTATTCATTGTTATTCATCCTGCTTTATCACTACCATGTTATATGAAAGCAAGCAAAATGTATATGCTTTCCCCTGCAAGATCTTAAAAATAGTATGTACCATAGAAAAAGGAATGACCGGGACCGATTCATTCCTTTTCCTGTAAATTTTTATGTTTCAATGTGTCATGTGCCTGCGTGACAATTGATTGTATTTCAGCTTGGGATGGAGCCTGACCTGGCTCTTGTTCTTTCTTCAGCTTAAGATGCAGCAAAAATTCAATATTTCCGTCTCCGCCTGTTATCGGAGAATAAGAAAGAGCCGTACAATCGAACCCTTCGGCTGCTGCAAAGGAGGTAATGTCCGAAAGCACTTTTTCATGCACTTTCCGGTCACGGACAATTCCCTTTTTGCCTACCTGATCCTTCCCTGCTTCAAACTGAGGCTTCACGAGTGCAAGACAATCGCCGCCTGGTACAAGAATGGTTTTCAGAACCGGCAGGATCAGTTTTAAAGAAATAAACGAAACATCAATTGTGGCAAACTCCGGGAGTCCTTCCTGAAAATCAGCAGGAACCGAATAGCGGAAATTAGTCCGTTCCATTTCAATAACCCTAGGATCCTTGCGCAGCTTCCAAGCGAGCTGGTTATAGCCGACATCTACCGCATAGGACTTTACAGCACCATTTTGAAGTGCGCAGTCTGTAAAGCCGCCTGTTGAAGAACCGATATCAATCATGATTTTATTTTCGACGGAAACGTCAAACTCTTTTAGTGCTTTTTCAAGCTTAAGGCCGCCGCGGCTGACATAGGGAAGCACATTGCCCTTAAGTGTCAGCGGAATATCTGCCGGGTGCTTTTCGCCTGGTTTGTCCAGCCGTTCTTCATTTGAATAAACAAGGCCTGCCATAACAGACCTTTTAGCTTTTTCTCTTGTTTCTGCAAGTCCTCTTTCGACAAGCAGAACATCCAGTCGTTCTTTCTTATTGCTCATTCTTACGCCCTTTTTTCTTTTAATGGAATCATCTTTTTCAAGATTTCAGCGGCATTTGCTGCTGTCAGCCCGATTTCTTCAAGCAGGCTTGAAACACTGCCGTGTTCAATAAAATGGTCTGGTATGCCAAGCCGTTCGATCACAGCGTTATGGAAATGATGCTCATGCGCAAATTCAAGCACAGCGCTTCCAAATCCTCCCTGCAGAACAGCTTCTTCTATTGTCATAATCGGAAGGTTTTCAGCAAAAATTTCTTTCAGCATTTTCTCGTCAAGCGGTTTGATAAACCTTGCATTAACAATCCGAACAGAAATATTCTGTTCTGCCAGGCGCTTTGCAGCTTCCTTCGCCAAACCGATCGTTGTGCCGAAAGTCAAAATGACTGCATCGTGACCTTCCTGTAGAACTTCCCATGTTCCTATCGGGATTTCCTTCAGTTCTTCATCCATTTTCACACCAAGCCCGTTGCCCCTTGGAAAACGCATCGCAATTGGTCCGCCGTCATATTTGACCGCTGTATTGACCATATGCTGGCCTTCGTTTTCATCCTTTGGCATCATCAGGACCATGTTCGGAAGATGACGCATAAAGGCTATATCAAATACACCCTGATGAGTTTCCCCATCAGCTCCGACAAGACCTGCTCTGTCAATACCAAAGAATACATTCAAATTCTGGCGGCAAACATCATGAACAAGCTGGTCATATGCCCGCTGAAGGAATGTGGAATATATCGCAAGAAATGGCTTCATGTTCTGTGTAGCAAGGCCGGCTGCCATCGTAACAGCATGCTGCTCAGCAATCCCGACGTCATACATTCTTTCAGGAAATTCGCTTGCAAAGCCTTCGAGCTTTGAACCAACCGGCATTGCAGGAGTAATGGCTACAATTCTTTTATCTGTTCTGGCAATTCTTCTTACCGTCTCACTGACAAGCCCGCTCCAAGAAGGTGCTGTTGCTTTTGGTTTTACAAAGTCTCCGGTGTCAATTTTGTACGGTCCAGTGCCATGCCATGTGCCGACTTTATCCGATTCCGCAGGAGTAAAGCCTTTCCCTTTTTTAGTGATCACATGAAGAAGCACAGGCCCTTTTGTTTTCTTGGCATAACGGAGGTTTTCCATCAAATCCTCATAGTTGTGCCCGTCAACAGGACCAAGATAAGTAAAACCAAGCTCTTCGAAAAATACGCCTGAGACAAGCAGGTACTTTAAGCTGTCCTTCACTCTTTCTGCCGTTGAAGCCAATGCCCCGCCAACAGCCGGAATTCTCTTCAGAAGCAGTTCAAGCTCATCCTTTACCCAGCGGTATTTGCCTGCTGTGCGCAGACGTCCGAGAACATTATGAAGGGCGCCGACATTTGGAGCAATCGACATTTCATTGTCATTTAGAACGACAACCATGTCTTTTTGTTCATGGCCAATGTGATTCAAGGCCTCAAGAGCCATTCCGCCTGTAAGGGCCCCATCGCCGATAATCGGCACAATGGTTTCGTCCGTTCCTTTTAAATCCCTTGCCACAACCATTCCCATTGCAGCAGAAAGGGAGGTGGAGCTGTGCCCTGTTTCCCAGACATCATGCTCGCTTTCGCTTCGCTTAGGAAAGCCGCAAAGGCCTTTATACTGGCGGAGTGTGTCAAATTCGCAAGCTCTCCCCGTAAGAATTTTGTGCACATAAGATTGATGCCCGACATCCCAGATAAACTTATCCTTCGGACTATCAAATACTTTATGCAGAGCAACGGTCAATTCAACAACACCTAAATTCGGACCAATATGTCCGCCTGTTGCAGAGAGCTTCTCGATTAAAAACTGCCGGATTTCGGCACTTAGATTTTCAAGTTCGCTAGTGGAAAGTTTTTTTAAGAACTTTGGATTTTTAATCGATAAAAGATCCAATTGGATCACTCACTTTCACTGTGAATTAATTGGTATGGCTAATGTTCGCTTTATAAGGGCTTTTCATGCCTCATTCGTATTTCTTCTCTTTTTTCTGGCAATATTTTGTTATAGCCTATCATAGCATTATTAAACCAAATAGCCATCTAAAAAACGGCCGGATTACGCTGCAGCCTGTTCTAAGGTACAGGATCAGCCTTATTTAATATAAAAAGACGCTGTTCTCATTATTGAACGGTAAATCAGCTTGTCCCATTATACCAATGGGTGATTTTTTTGCAACTCTGTATGAATGAAAAGGGGCCGCGCCTTACGGATCCAAACCTTCTCATTTGTCGAATTCCGTTTCGGGCGGGCGGTGAGTCTCCTCAGCGCCTTGTCGCCTGCCACTCCAATCAATAGGGTGTAAAAACATTCTTCTTTCCCATAGCCTATTAAAAAAGCCGCTAGCACAAATGTGATAACGGCTGTGTTATAAGCTATTACTCTTATCCAGCGTGGCCCATTTTGTATAGGCCCATTATATCACAAGCGAAAAAGCTGCTCAATTTCTGGATAGAATCTCAATAATCTCTGATGGCAACAAGCTCCAGAAGCTGTTCAAGCATCGTGTTTTCGAGAGAAAGCTCAGCGAGAACTTCCCTTCCCTTCTCTACTTGTTCAGCAAGCTTAGCCTTTGCCCCGTCAAGAGTCAGGAGTGCAGGATAGGTTGATTTATGGTTGGCTGTATCAGAGCCGACCGGTTTTCCAATTTGGTCTTCTATTCCTTCAATATCAAGAATGTCATCCTTAATTTGAAACGCAATGCCGAGGTGGAAGCCAAACTCCTCCAGCTTTTTCATTTCCAGGGGATCTGCACCAGCCAGTATTCCTCCTGCTTTTACACTGTATGCGAGGAGCTTTGCCGTTTTATGCTCATGAATATAGAGCAGTTCTTCTAAGTTCAATTTTTGGTTCTCTGCTTCCATATCGGCTGCCTGCCCGCCTACCATGCCTTCAGCGCCTGCTGCTTTGACAAGCTCTCTGATCAATTCAATCTTCATTAAAGGGGTAACCTTTTGATCAGGGTGTGAGGCAATTAAATCAAAACTCTGCGTCAGCAGTCCGTCACCGGAAAGAACGGCCATCGCCTCGCCAAAAACTTTATGATTTGTCGGCTTTCCTCTTCTGAGGTCATCATCATCCATGCACGGCAGATCATCGTGAATCAGAGAATAGGTATGAATCATTTCAATTGCACAGCCAACAGCCATGCCGGGGCTTTCGTCTTTTCCGAAAGAATGGAGTGTTGCCAAAAGAAGGATCGGCCTCAGTCTTTTGCCGCCTGCCTGCAGGGAATAGAGCATAGCTGACTTCAGATCTTCAGTAGTGTGCAGCTTTTGGAGATACAAGGGAAGCTGCTCCTCAATCTGGGCCTTTCTGGAGGCTAAATAGTCATTTAGCTCAAGCGCCATTGTTATTCCTCCTCCTGAATTTCAAAAGGTTCCAGCTCCCCGCCTTCGCGCAGGATGTAATCCATCTGTTTTTCTACTTTTTGAAGCTTTTCATGACAGAGCTTTGAAAGCTGCATGCCTTTTTGAAAATATTCAATGGCCTGCTCAAGAGGCACATCGCCTTCTTCAAGCTTGTCTACAATTCCTTCAAGTTTCTGGATGGCATCCTCAAAACTCATTTCGTCCTGTTTTTTTTCACTCATTGTTTCTTCTCTCCTTATCCCTGACTTCCGCATGAACATAACCGTCCTGAAGCATCACCTTAAGCCTGTCTCCCTCTTCTACCTGATCAAGCTTTTTAATAAGCTTCTCCTCTTTGTAAACGACACTGTAGCCCCGCTCCATAATAGCTAAAGGATTCAAAGCGTTCAGCTTGGCGAGGACGGCTGAAAAGCCTGTTTGCTTTTGGGAGATCGTGATTTGCATTTCTCTTTGAAGCTTGCGCTGCCATTGTTCAAAATCAGCTCTGCTTCTTTTAATCTGAGAGGAAGGATGAACTTGCTTCAGCCGGTTTTTAGACTGTAAATAGCGCTCCCTTTTTTTATCTGCCGCGCGAAGCGTTTCTTTTTGAAGTCTTTCAGTCAGCAAATCGAGCTGCTGCTCCTTTTGCTCATAAAGCTGCTTCGGGTATCTGAAAGCATAAGATTTTCTAAGCGACTGAAGCCTATCCTTCTGATGCGTCACTTTTTCCTGAATCGCCCGCATCAGCCTTGTTTCTCTGGCAGAAATCCGTTCAGCCAGCTCTGCAAAATGCGGCACAGCGAGTTCAGCGGCTGCCGTTGGTGTCGGTGCTCTCAAATCCGCAACAAAGTCGGCAATCGTAAAGTCAGTTTCATGCCCAACAGCTGAAATCAGCGGAATCCTTGATTGAAAAATGGCTTCTGCAACAATTTCTTCATTAAAGGCCCAAAGCTCTTCAATGGAACCGCCGCCGCGCCCGACAATCAGTACGTCCAAATCATTCAGATTATTTGCTTGTTGAATGGCTGAGGCTACTGATCGTCCTGCCTGGACTCCCTGCACAAGGGCAGGGATGAGGATCACCTTCGCCATTGGAAAACGCCTGTTGATGGTTGTAAGAATATCCCTGATCGCCGCGCCTGTAGGAGAGGTAATCACTCCTACCTGCCGCGGAAAGGCAGGGATCGTTTTTTTATGCTTTTCATCAAAATAGCCTTTTTGCTGCAGCTTCTTTTTCAGCTCTTCATAGGCAAGATACAGGCTGCCGATTCCGTCAGGCTGCATTTCCTTCGCATAGATCTGATATTGTCCGCTCGCTTCATAAACACTGATTTCTCCCCTGAGCATCACCTTCATGCCGTTTTCCGGCCTGAATTTCAGTGATTTATTCTGGCTTGAAAACATGACGCCAAGAATGCGGGCATCTTCGTCCTTCAGTGTAAAATAAATATGGCCTCTGCTATGTATTTTCACATTGGAGAGCTCGCCTTTAACCCAGATATCATGCAAATGGGGATCAACGTCAAACTTTCGCTTAATGTATTTTGTCAATGCCCGGACAGTGACATATTTCACTTCACTCAAACCTTCACTACCCCGTTTCTTGTCAGGCTTTCATTTTTCCCGCTTCAATCATTTTTGCAGCCTTCACTGTATTATCTGCAAGCATGGTAATGGTCATTGGTCCGACGCCACCAGGAACAGGTGTGATAAAACCTGCTTGTTCTTTTGCTTCATCAAACAGAACATCTCCGGTCAGCTTGCCGCTATCAAGCCTGTTCATGCCCACATCAATAACAGCTGCCCCTTTTTTCACATCAGAACCTTTAATGAGGTTAGCCCTTCCGATAGCTACTATTAAAATGTCAGCCTGCTTCGTATAGTAAGACAGATCGGCTGTTTTGGAATGGCAGGTGGTGACTGTTGCATTCTCCTTCAGAAGAAGCTGGGCAATTGGCTTTCCGACGATATTGCTTCTGCCGACGACAACTGCGTGCTTGCCTGAAAGCTGAACGCCTTCAATCTTCAGCATTTCAATAATGCCGGCAGGTGTGCAGGAAACAAGCCCCTCCTGCCCTGTTACAAGCTTGCCGACGTTGATGGGATGAAAGCCGTCCACATCTTTTTCAGGAAGGATCCGGTCAATAACATGCAGCTCATTAATATGTGCCGGAAGCGGAAGCTGCACGAGAATCCCATGAAAACGGTCATCCTGGTTATATTGATCAATAACCTCCAGCAGAAAATCCTCAGATATATTTCCCGAAAAATGCTCCAGCTTAAAGAGCAGTCCAATTTCTTCGGCTGCTTTTTGTTTTCCTTTTATGTATGAGAGAGAAGCCGGGCTGTCACCGACCAGAATAATGGCAAGTCCGGGGCAGATCCCCTTTTCCTTTAAAGATTCCACTTCAAGAGCAAGCTCTGACCGCTTTTGCTTAGAAATTTCTTTCCCGTTAATTATTTTGGCTGTCATGCCCCAACCTCCCTGATTTATTTTTCCAACGCTTTTTTTACATTCGATAAAACGCCGTTCACAAACTTGGCGGAATGATCATCACCATAGGATTTGGCCAGTTCGATTCCCTCATCGATGGACACATTCACAGGAATATCTTCTTCAAAAGCCATCTCATAGACGGCAAGCCTTAAAATGGCCCTGTCCACATTTGCAATCCGCTCCAGCGTCCAATTTACAAGCTGAGGTTTAATATACTCATCAATA
The DNA here is from genome assembly GCF_021166585.1 of Metabacillus kandeliae. GTDB lineage: Bacteria > Bacillota > Bacilli > Bacillales > Bacillaceae > Metabacillus_B > Metabacillus_B kandeliae. The sequence continues at coordinate 630,408 of NZ_JAJOZE010000001.1, read as the reverse complement.
CGGCTTTGATTTTCCAGTGTTCCAAATACAAGTCTTTCTGTAAAAAGATCTGGAGTTATTTCTTCAAATACATGCTTAATCGCTTCTACAGGGTCTATTTCGCTTACATCGATTTGAAAAAGCGCCTGCAGTGCCTTTTCCCTTGCCGCTCTTCTGTTCATTTCATTGCTCCTTTTATGTACTGATCCCTCTATATGGAATCTATTCTTCGGATTCTCTTGAACCTAATAGTGAAATCATAACATATTTCCCTTTCTTAATCATCCGAAAAAAATAGCCTATCTGCTCTATAACCGAATAAAATTAAGTTTTTAATTACCAATATTCGTTTTTCTCTGTAAGCGGATTTTTCTTTCCCTTTAAGCCTTGCCAAAAACGGATGGCCTTATGAGGGAAAAAAATAAGCCGCCAAAGGCGGCTTAGCTTTTTTTTACATTTCTTGATCTACTTCAATTTCAGAAGTTTTTGTTTCAAATACAATCGCTACAACATGAACATTGATCTCTTTGATTTCAAGAGCTGTCATTGTCAAAAGCGCCTGGCGGATATTGTCCTGTATTCCCTGTGCAACTGTCGGGATGGATACGCCGAAGTTCATGGCACAATAAATATCAATTGAAATTCCGTCTTCAGACAAATCGACTTTAACACCTTTACCATGGTTCTTCTTCCCAAGACGCTCAACAACGCCTGACGCAAAATTGCCGCGCATGCTGGATACGCCTTCTACCTCTGAAGCTGCAATCCCAGCAATAACTTCAATCACTTCTGGAGCGATTTCCACTTTGCCAAGCATGCTGTCGTCCTGATTCATTTCCAAAATTTTATTTTCCTTCAAGGCATTGCACCTCCAAAAAATATTAGGAATCCATAATTGGATGCAGTTCTAAAAACTTCGTATTGAAATCACCGCTCTTGAACGTTTCATTATTAAGCAGGCGCAGATGGAATGGAATGGTTGTATGAACGCCATCAATGACAAACTCGCTGAGCGCTCTTTTCATTCTTGAAATAGCTTCTTCCCTCGTAGCCCCATAAGTGATCAGTTTCGCAATCATGGAATCGTAATAAGGCGGGATGGTATAGCCTGGATAAGCAGCAGAATCCACCCTTACACCGAGACCCCCTGGAGGAAGATACATTTCAATCTTTCCTGCGGAAGGCATGAAGTTTTTCGCTGGATTTTCTGCATTGATGCGGCATTCGATCGCCCATCCGTTAAACGTTACTTCTTCCTGTGTCAGCGACAAATGTTCGCCTGATGCCACTCTGATCTGCTCTTTAATAAGATCTGTTCCGGTTACCATTTCTGTTACCGGATGCTCCACCTGGATGCGGGTATTCATTTCCATAAAATAATAAGACTGCTTATTATGGTCATAAATGAATTCAACCGTACCGGCTCCTGTATACTGCACGGCTTCTGCTGCCTTTACCGCTGCATCGCCCATCTTTTCCCTGATCTCAGGGGTGAGGGCTGGTGATGGCGTTTCTTCAAGCAGCTTTTGGAGCCGGCGCTGGATCGAACAGTCACGCTCGCCAAGATGAATGGTATTGCCATGGGAATCAGCCAAAACCTGAATTTCCACATGACGAAAATCTTCAATGTACTTTTCTAGATAAACCCCTGGATTTCCAAAAGCGGTTGCCGCTTCCTGCTGGGTAATGCGGATCCCTTTTTCCAGGTCCTCTTCGTTTCTCGCAATGCGGATGCCTTTGCCGCCTCCGCCTGCTGTAGCTTTAATGATAACAGGGTATTCGATTTTTTCAGCAATTTCCAGGGCTTCCTTGACATCTTTGATAATGCCGTTAGAGCCAGGAACAATCGGTACGCCTGCCTGTTTCATTGTTTCGCGGGCAACGTCTTTCGTTCCCATTTTCGAAATCGCTTCAGGGCTTGGCCCTACAAAAATGATGTTGCATTCCCGGCACAGCTCTGCAAAATCAGCGTTTTCCGCTAAAAATCCATAGCCAGGGTGAATGGCATCACTTCCTGTAAGGTTCGCAACACTGATGATGTTCGTGAAGTTCAAATAACTGTCTTTTGAAGCGGTTGGTCCGATGCAGTATGCTTCATCTGCCAGCTGGACATGCAATGCTTCCCTGTCCGCCTCGGAAAAGACCGCTACCGTTTCAATGCCGAGCTCTTTGCATGCCCGGATAATCCTAACGGCAATTTCTCCTCTGTTTGCAATTAGCAGCTTCCTGATCAATTGACTCGCTCCTTATTCCGGCTTAACCTTGAACAGCGGCTGGCCATATTCAACCAGCTGGCCGTTTTCGGCTAACACTTCGACAATTTCGCCTTTTGTTTCTGCTTCAATTTCATTGAACAATTTCATCGCTTCCACTATGCAGACAACCGTATTTTCTTTTACCTTCGAACCTTCAGATACATAAGCATCAGCATCAGGCGATGAGGAAGCATAAAAAGTTCCTACCATCGGAGATGTGATTGTTACTGTGTTCTCTGCAGCCGGCTCACTTGCTTCTGCCGCCTTCTTTTCAGGCTCTGCTGCTTGAGGTGCTTGAGCCACTGGCTCTTGCTGAACAGCAGACTGTACAGGTCTCTCAGCAGGAATTTGCGTCATTGTGCTGACTTGCGCTGCGAGCTCTCCGCCTTTTTTCAGGGAAAGCTTTGCTCCTTCATTTTCGTATGTAAATTCATCAATGGAGGACTGATCAATCAATTTGATCAATTCTCTAATCTCTTGGATTTTCAGCATGTACGGCACCCCTTAAGTAATGTTGTAGCTGTATGATCTCAGCATAAACAGATATCATCTGCTCTATGTACACCATATTCATCTTACGATAGTTTGCTTGATAAATTCAATAGATATGTGCAAGCCTGACTATTTCCGTCATCTAATGTTTTATTATAAAGGAAGCCGGAGAAAAAATAAAACGCTTTCAGCAGCCTGCTTTATGAAACAAAAAAAAACGCCTGGCGGTATCAGCTGCCAGACGGTTAAACATTGCCTTCTAAATAAATTCTATCTTCCGGCCCATTCTACTTAGCCGGTTCAAAATTAACGGCTACATCCTCCATATTGCTCAGCTCGCCTCTGACGAGCATTAAAATATCATTGGCTGCCTCAGCAGATTGCTTATCTGCTTTCACCGTGATTCTTACTTTTCCTCCATCAATTCTGACAAGTGCATCATCATAGTTTTTGGATTTGATCAGTTTTTCAAGGAGAGATTCTTTATCAGCTGTATCTGACATCACCTTCAATTCGCTGTACGCTTCATTTTTTCTGTCAATCGGCGCATTGCTGGCGATGGTATCTTTCAGTTCTTCTTCTCTAGCACTTCTGGCGTCTTCCTGCTCCATCCGGATGGAAGTGAATAGATCGTCATCCTGTACAGTAGAGACAGAGCTGCCGTCTTTTGCTGTTTCTTGACCGTCTTTACTTTTTGCTTTTGCTGCTTCCTGCTTTTCACCGGCTTTCCCGGTTTCTTTCTTTTCAGCCTGCTTCCCATTGGATACAGCCGCTTCATTGCTCGCGCCATCCGGTGAAGTAATATAGTAAACGGATAGTACGACAACCAGGCTCAGCATTGTTAATAGCCAAACGGTTTGTTTTTTCAGCATCACTTATGAATCCCCCTTTGTTTTCTTCGGCAAAACAGCAACTCTGTAGCTCGGCACGCCAAGCGACCTTGTTACCGCTTCAATAATAATTTGCTTTATTTGAACGTTGTCTGCTCCTTTTGCAACAACGAGTACTCCCCTGATTTCAGGTTTTTTCTCCTGCAGCACAAATGGCGCTTCCTTGTCTCCGGTTTTAATAATGACTGTCTGTTCTTCTCCGGATTGATCTTCTACTTTGCGCTTTCCGCCTTCTTTATCTGTTTCTTCTGTTGTCTGGTCCTGGGTTGTGCGATTTTTGTCCAGCACCTTCAGAGAGGATGCATCAACATTCACAACGACTGTTGCATCATCAACCCCAGCAATATGATCAAGGGCTTCCTTCAGCTGATTTTCGTAATCTTTTTCGTAGTTTTTGATGATTCCGCCGCCGCTGTCATCCTGCTGTTTGAAAACTTCTTTCTCTGTTTCAGCAGCAGCAGGAGCACTGCCTGCAGAAAGTGCCTGTTCCTTTGGCTGGCCGCCAAGAAACAAGTTTCCGATCAGCATGCAGGCAAGTCCAATTCCGAGTACAAGAAGAAAATACTGATATTTCGGCCTTGCTTTTCCGTCTGCATCGGCATTTTTTTTCAAGATTTCCTGCAGGTGATCCTTCCAAGTCTTCTTTTCACTCATTTCGTGCCGTGCTGCCTCCTTCCATCCGGACTGTTATCTTTTTTTGATCCAGCTGCCATGTCTTTGAGAGGAAACGGATAACATCCTGAATTTTTGCTTCGTCCGCCGTTTCAGCAGTTTTTTTAGTCTGATGCGTATCAATATCAATCCTCTGGATGGCAGGAACGGCTTTTTCTTCTTCTTTCATGATCACTTCTGCTTTCTCTACATCTTTTTCGGACTGGATTTTTTCTGCATCGCCTGCAGCCGTGAGACTGATGGCTGCAATTTCTGTCCCATAGTTCTTTTTCAGCTCTTTCTGAGCCATTTTTTTCATTTGGACAGCCATTTGTTCTAAAATATATGCACGCTCACTGGCTTGTATTTCTTTTTTTTGCACTTCCAGCGAACTTTTTACCGGATCCTCCCCTGAAGAGGACTGAAATTGAAACTCCCTTATGACTTGATTCATATCTTTTGAGAAGAATTTAAATACAGGTGTAAGGATAACCGTAATAAGCAGAAGGCCTATAACCACTTTGGCGTATTTTTGCATCGAAGAGCTCGGAAGCAAGAGATCAATCACAATAGCCAAAAGGATAAACAAAATAATATTTGTTACCCAGCCTGTTAAAAATGCCATGGCAGAATCCTCCTTTACCGGACCATCATCGTCAGATTTCCTGAGGCGACAATGACCGTAATGCAGAGAAAGAACATCAGCGAAACAACTGCGAGCGCTGCAAAAATATAAATAACGCTTTTGCTGATAATGTCGAGGCAGGCAATGACTGGCCCTCCGCCAACGGGCTGAAGAATCGCTGCAGCAAATTTATAGATAAAGGCAAGCGAAAGCACTTTAATGGCGGGGAAAACAGCGATAAAAAGCAGAATGGCTGCACCGATGATCCCGACAGTATTTTTCAGAAGCACTGATGCGTTAATCACGGTGTCAGCTGCATCCGTAAACATCCGTCCGAGAACCGGAACAAAATTTCCTGTTATAAATTTTGCCGTCTTGATCGTAACGCCGTCCGTTATCGCTGCTGAGGCTCCCTGTACGGAGATGACTCCAAGAAAGATAGTAAGAAATGTAGCAAGAAGACCAATGCCGGCATTCCGCAGAAGCTGTGCCAGCTGAGTGACTTTATATTTGTCAGTAAGGGTGCTTACGATGCTCAGGAGGGCTGATAAAAACAGGAGCGGAAGAACAACATGCTGGATGAGAAAGCCGCTTGTATTCATGAGGAATAAAATTACCGGATGAAAAAAGGCTGCCGAAACCAATCCCCCTGAAGAGGCCATAAGCGCCAGCAAGAGCGGAATCAAGGATATAATGAATCCTGTCATTGCCTGAATGGCGTCGTTCGTATATTGAATCGCGACATGAAAGCTGTTGAGCGCGAGAATGATCAGCACGAGGTACACGATGGAGTAGGCCGCTTTGCTGATGGCACTTTGCTGAAAGGCTGTCTGCAGCATTTGAAGCAGCATGCTGAAAATGGTCAGCAGAATCAGTGTGCCCAGCAGCTTGCCGTTTGCCAGTAATTCATAAAAGAGATACTTGGCGAACGCTTTGATCCATTCCATCGGAGAAAAGCTTTTTTCCCCTTTTATATAATCAAAAAGGCTGCCTTTTTGGCTTTCAGGCAAATAGCCGCCGTATTTCGTTAAAATATCATTCCAATATTTCTGCATATCGCCGATTTGAAGCTTGTCCGCCTGTTGATTGACAAGCTCTTCCTGATTTGCAGAGCTGTTGTTTTCTGCATATACGGCAGAAGGCAAGATCCACAAGCCCAGAATCAGCAAAGCAGCAGCCAGCTTTTTCATCATAACCTACTCCTCCTGCAGCCTAAAAAGACGGAATCAATCCGATGACGGTTTCAATGATCACGGTCAGAATCGGAATCGCCATGGCGAGAATCAGTATTTTGCCGCCAAGCTCGATTTTAGATGCGATGGCACCCTGTCCGGCATCCTTTGTCAGCTGTGCCCCAAATTCGGCAATATAGGCAATGCCGATAATTTTTAAGATTGTTTCTACATACATGACATTTACATTGGCACTGACCGCTATTTTTTCGATCATTGCGACGACCTGGTAGACTTGATCTATTAAATAAAGAAAAATCACACAGCCGGAAAATACGACCAGCAAAAAAGCAAAGGAAGGCTTTTGTTCCTTAATAATGAGTGCCAGAAAAGTGGCAATTAACCCAATGCCTACTATTTGAAGAATTTCAATTTTTGAGCCCCCCTCTACCCTTGAAACAGGAAGACTGCTTTAATTTTCTTGAAAAGATCATCAACGATGGTGGCAACCATGAAAAGAATATAGATAAAGCCAAGCAATGTAACCCATTGGGCGTATTCTTTTTTCCCCATTTGGTCCAGAATCGTATGAAGGAAAGCCACCACAATTCCAATTCCGGCTATTTGAAAAATCGCGTTAACGTCGACACCCATCGCTGATTCCTTCTTTCCTGATTTATTCTCTGCATAGATGGTTTTACATTAAGAGAATGACAATGAGAAGACCTGACAGAAAACCAAGACTCTTAATCATCTTTTCGTTCTTCGCCTGCCTTTCCTCTGCATCACCGCTCTCTCTTTCAAGGTGAACAAGCGCCAGCCTGATATGCTTCTGCTGTGACACAAGATCATGCTTTCCAAGCGTTTCGCCAAACTGCCTGAGCACTTCCATTTCACCTGCTCTGACCGGAGACTTTCTTTCAAGTTCCTTGAGGCTTTCTTCCCAGGCAGCTTTCACGTTTGTTCCTCCCTGAAGCAAGAGCCTGGAGAACCTGCTGAAAAACTTTGAAATCGGCCCGTCGGTCTGTTCGCCTATATCTTTTGCTGCAAGCCCAAGCGGCTTATGGGAAAATACAATCTCTGCCTCCAAGGCCTGAAGAGCTGTTTTCAGCTGTCTGAGCAGTTTGGTCCTGTCAGAAAACCGCCTGGCAAATTCAAATCCGATAAACGTACTTGCAGCCACAATCAGCACTGCGCCGATCAGCTTCACCATGATCCTGCACCAGCCTTTAAGAAAAGGTTTTTCCGTTCTTCATTCAGAATGGCCCCGACAGCACCAGGCGCTGCTCCTCTTTTGAGCTCAACATATCTGTCAAAAACACGGGCATCAATCAGCTCTTTCATAAATGGCCTGTGCAAAAGATCCTCTGTGTGATAGCCGTGGACGGTTACAAATAGCTGAACACCTGCATGAACTGCTTCCATGACAGCCCCCATATCCTCTTTTCTGCCGATTTCATCCGCAATCAGCACATCAGGACTCATGGATCTGATCAGCATCATCATCCCTTCTGCCTTTGGGCAGCCGTCCAGTACATCCACTCTTGTCCCGAATCGATGCTGTGGAATCCCGCTGACACAGCCGGCAATTTCAGATCTTTCATCAACAATCCCTGCTTTTTGAGGAGAGATGGAGCCATAGCCTTCTGTCACAACCCTGGCAAGGTCTCTGAGAAGCGTTGTTTTGCCAGTCTGAGGAGGGCCGATGATCAGCGTATTCAGCCATCTGCTGTTATATAAATAGGGGATAAGCGGTTCTGCTGTTCCGATTTTCTGCCTGGCAATCCGAATGTTAAAAGAAGCTACATCCCTGATCATTTTGACGGTACCGTTTTCTGTAATAACCTTTCCGGCAAGACCGACCCGATGACCGCCTTTCATGGTAATGTATCCCCTTTTCAGCTCTTCCTCCATGGCATAAATGGAGTATCCGCTGATTTCATTCAGCAGGCTCATACCGTCTTCTTCTCCCGCTTCACATTCCAAATAAACAGGGCTTCCTGAAAAAATGAGCTCTACAGGCCGGTATAGGCGGATTCGAATTTCCTCCAGCTTGTCCAAATCCTTCTTCGGAAGATCTTCGATTTTTCTCCTGATCCGTTCAGGAAGCACGTCCAGGATCTCTTTCATACCCAATCCTCCTTCGTGGCTCATATCTCAAGTTTATGCCTGATGAATGCGAATATGACATCCTGTCCCGTGCAGGAATCTGCTTTCTAAGGCTTAAAGACCCCAACGAGAATCAGCCCTACGCCAAGTGCGATAATGATCAGTTTTCCATACGAGATTTGATCGGCAATCTGGAAAACACCGATAGTCATCGTCGTCACTAAAATCACCGGCCCCACAAAGGCCAGCATGCTGTTAATGGCAACAGCTTTTTTCACATCGTTAAAAACAAGCATTAAAATCGCTGCTGTTAATTCAATAGACGCTGATAGAATTCGAAGGCCTGCCATTGCTGCAACCGTACTGTCAAAGGAAGATAACCACTTTTTCATATTTCACCGCCGATTATAAATTTTGCAATTTGTACAAGATATGCCCGCAGGAATCAAATCATTAGTTCTTTTTCGCGTTTTTAGCATAAAGAAGAGCGCAAGGCAGCTTTTCAGCTTGCATTGCGCTTTTTACAATAATATATAAAATTGGCTGTTGATTTCCGTTTCAGGCGTCCGCTTTCCGCGGGGCGGGCGGTGAGCCTCCTATGCGCTTAAGCGCATGCGGGGTCTCACCTGTCCCGCTGCTCCCGCAGGAGTCGGCCGCCTTCCACTCCAATCAACAGGTGCGTAAAAATCAACCTTCCTCTTTAACATAGATAAAGACAAAGAAATCCACCTAAAGATCGAGTCATATAGTTGAGAGTGGGACTTTTTCAAATAAATATAAAATGATGAATTGGGTGAAGCTCTTTTCCTTAAAAGCAATAGAAGGAATTGCACTCAAAAATTAGTAGAAAACAGCAGCTTTATAATCTTTGCTGATTTACAGCCTTTCCCAATAAAGAAGATTGCAGAAATCAGAAATTAGGAATAACCAACTTACAGCTGAAATGAAATAGAATCTATTCAAACAAAAAGAACCAGCGCTGTCATGCAGCACTGGTTCTTTTGCGGGTTTAACCTCGGGAAATATAGGAGCTGTCAGTAGTGTTGATGATCAGAGTATCGCCTTCGTTCACGAAGAATGGAACTTGAACAGTCAGGCCTGTTTCAACGGTCGCAGGCTTTGTTCCCCCTGAAGCTGTATCGCCTTTAATGCCCGGTTCTGTTTCAGTAACCTTTAATTCTACTGTGTTAGGAAGCTCCACACCGAGTGTTTCTGTTTGGAACATCATGATATGTACTTCCATGTTTTCTTTCAAAAACTTCAATTCATATTCAATCGCAGCAGCCGGAAGCTCGATTTGGTCATATGACTCTGTATCCATGAATACGTGCATGTCGCCGTTTGCATAAAGGTACTGCATTTTGCGCGTTTCAATCTGTGCTCTCGCTACTTTTTCACCTGCACGGAATGTTTTTTCCTGAATGGCGCCGGTACGAAGATTGCGCAGCTTAGAACGGACAAATGCTGCTCCTTTGCCTGGCTTAACGTGCTGAAAATCAATAACGCGCCAGATGCCGTTATCCACTTCTATTGTAAGTCCTGTACGAAAATCATTCACTGAAATCATTTATGTTTCCTCCTAGCTTTTGCGTAAGGCTTTTCGAAAGTTATGAGCCTTATAGTATAATGAGTTCTTTTGAAGAAGTTGTCAATGCTTCATTGCCTGCATCTGTGATGACGGTGTCATCTTCAATCCTTACGCCGCCAATTCCTGACAGATAAATACCCGGTTCAACCGTAACAACCATGCCTGGTTCAAGAAGCGTTTCAGAGCGGACGGAAAGAGCAGGACCTTCATGCACTTCAAGGCCGAGGCCATGGCCAGTGCTGTGGCCGAAGTACTCGCCATAGCCTTTTTCTGTAATATAATTTCTGGTAAGAGCGTCCGCTTCTTTTCCTGTCATACCCGGTTTAATGCCATTCATAGCACGAAGCTGGGATTCAAGAACAACTGCGTAAATTTCTTTCAGCTGATCACTCGGCTCTCCAACTGCAAAGGTTCTCGTAATATCTGAGCAATAGCCTTTATAGTAAGCCCCAAAATCAAGGGTAACGAAATCCCCTTTTTCAATCACCTTGCCGCTTGCAGCACCATGAGGCAGTGCAGAACGGTAACCGGAGGCTACGATAATATCAAATGAAGAAGAAGCTGCTCCGTTCTTTCTCATAAAAAATTCGAGTTCATTGGCTACGTCAATTTCTTTCAGGCCGGCTCTAACATATTGAAGAATATGCGTATAGGCTGCATCGGCGATCTCCGCTGCTTCCTTTAATATCTTAATCTCCTCCGGAGACTTAATCAAGCGCAGTTTTTCGATCGTTCCTGACACTGGCACAAGCTCAATTCCGCTGAGCGCTTCCTTGTATTGATTGTAGAGCGCAAAAGTCATATGATCCTGTTCAAATCCGAGCCTTTTGATGCCCAATTCCTTGGCTTTATCTGCTGCTTCTTTAATAATCGGCCCTTTATGCTCAACAACTTCAAATTCATCCACCTGTTTAGATGCTTGTTCTGTATATCTGAAATCTGTTAAAAAGACAGCTTTATCCTGAGACAGGACGCCAACACCTGAAGAACCGGTAAACCCTGTTGCATATCTTCTGTTATATTCCCCTGTGATCAAAAGCCCGTCAACATTTAAAGCTTCAAACTCATTGCGAATTCTCTCTGTTTTCATTTATTTTCTCTCCCCTTTAACTCGATCAGTGCCTGCAATGCAAGCCGGTATCCGGCAAACCCAAGACCGATGATCTGCCCATATGTAACTGGTGCCGTAACAGATTGGTGGCGGAATTCCTCCCTGGCATGAACATTTGACAGATGAACCTCAACAACCGGAACGGAAATGCCTGCCACAGCATCCCTGATTGCATAGCTATAGTGGGTAAAAGCTCCAGGGTTCAGTACAATGCCTGCATAGCGGCCTTCTGCCTCATGCAGCGCATCAATCAAATCTCCTTCATGATTGGACTGCAGGCACGTAATTTCTGCTCCTGCTTCTTCCCCAAACTGCAAAAGGCCTCTTTCCAAGTCCAGCAGAGTTTCCGCTCCATAAATGTCCGGCTCTCTTGTGCCTAGCCTGTTCAAATTAGGGCCGTTTAGTATTAAATAGGCATCCATTGCTTCTTCCCCCAATGATCAGACTTCTATGTATGGTTCTGCATGCTGTGAGCATACAGATTTAAAAAAACCATTATACAGAATATTCTACCATAGCAGCCGGGAATCCTCTAATGGTTTGCGGGTTTTGCCTTTTGATTTGTACCCAGTTCATTCTCCTCAAACGAAATCGAATAGCCGACGAATACACCAAATAGGATGTACAGGCATATGGTTGTTACATTTGTATCCCGCGTGTACTCCCCCGCATTTTTTACAGCAGGAAAAAGAAAAGCGAACCCATAAAAAACGAGAATCCATAATAATACTCCATAGAAAAAGCCGCCCCACATGGATTTCACTTTTTTAAAAACGGCATAGTAAAGAAAAGCAGCCAAAATGGAGAGAAGACCAATCAGTAAAATACTAAGCAGATTTCCCCAGCGTCCATCCTTCCATCCCGCTTGGACAAATGGCTGCAAAATAAGGTTCGGACTGATCTCTGCAAAACTCAGAAAATGAGCAAGCCATCCTAATGAACTCCAAAGCACGCCTCCTACAAAGCCTGTTACCATGATTCTCTCAAAAAAAGAACGTCTTCTTTCTTTCCTGCTCAATGAAGGCTCTGTTAAATCAAAGGTATTTCTGTCCCGTTTATCCCGCCTGTCCTGACCTCTCGTCATCATGATCACCTCACCCATCATAATGCCCATCAGGACCGCTTCTCATGCGGATTGAAAGCTCCCTTGCTCAAGCGTCTTTCCTATGCTTTTTCAGGTGTAAGAACTGTCAGGCGGGGTATACTATCAATATTACTTTTATCACCAGTTAAATATTGACTTATTCAGCATTTCGAAATTTCCGGACGCTTGAGATTATTTGTAACTTCCAGCTAGTTGTTTGAAGTCTTTTTAGGTAAAATAGAAGATATAGAGAGGGATTTTCGTTTCAGAACGATTACCGGGAAGATGACCCTCTGCGGCATCTTTTCTTGCTATTTGGCGAATCTTTTCATGAAACCGCACCTCCCCCTCTAGAATGGTGCTCAGGCATCATTAATGACTTCAGATAGGTTGGTGTTACATGTCTAAATCAGCGAAACCTGCTTATGGCGGGCAGGCAGTAGTGGAAGGCGTCATGTTTGGCGGCAAAAAGCATTACGTTACAGCAATTCGGAGGAAAAACAGAGAACTGGAATATTTCCGGCTCCCCCGCGAAGAAAAGGAGTCCCTTAGAAAGCTCAAGAAAATACCTTTTTTAAGAGGAATCGTGGCAATTTTGGAGGCCAGTGCCAACGGCACAAAGCACCTTAACTTTTCCAGTGAGCGATACGAGCTGGATCCTTCGGAAGATTATAAGATTGAAGAAAGCCGCAAGGAATCCAAGATGTCTATGTATTTTGGGCTCGCATTAATGGGGATTCTGACGTTTCTTTTCGGGAAGTTCGTTTTTACACTCGTTCCTCTTTTTCTCGCAGAGCTGACAAGGCCGATTTTTTCAACCGATTTCTCGCAAATACTGGTTGAAGGAGCCTTTAAGCTGATTTTTCTGCTGGCATATATTTATTTTATTTCCATGACCCCTATGATCAAAAGGGTTTTTCAATATCATGGCGCTGAGCATAAAGTGATCAACTGCTATGAAAACGGTCTTCCGCTTACTGTTGAAAATGTTCAGCAGCAGTCAAGGCTGCATTATCGATGCGGAAGCAGCTTTATCCTTTTTACAGTCATCGTCGGCGTCTTTGTCTATATGCTCGTCCCTACAGACCCATTATGGGTAAGGGTCCTGAACAGGATTGCCTTAATTCCTGTTGTCCTTGGCATCGCATTTGAGGTGCTGCAGGCTACGAACAGCCTCCGCGGCATCCCTGTGCTCCGCTGGCTTGGATACCCGGGTTTATGGCTGCAGCTCCTCACGACAAAAGATCCCGCAGATGATCAGGTGGAAGTGGCGATTGCAAGTTTTTCTGAATTATTGAGATTAGAAGAAGGAACAAAGCCGGAAAAAGAAGAAATCGTTTAGTCACTGGTAATTTGAAGGGGAGGTGGACTTATGAAACGCAAATTCAATCCATTTTTCTTGATTATTTCAGCTCTTGGGCTATACGGGCTTATTGATATGCTCGTTCATCGTCCCGCCGTTTTATTTCAGCAGCTCGCCGTTATAGTGGTGATCGGTGCAGTTGTTTACCTTCTTTTCAGATATTTTATGAAAAAGCAGGCAGGATCTGAATATTCCTCCTACCAAAAAGCACTTAAAAGGTCCAAAAGACGCGGCAGTGAAAAGCAAGGGGCAGCACCTAGAAATAACATCTCCCCGATCCGAAGAGCTTCAAGCCCCGTATCAGGGAGAAAGAAAAAGCAAAAACAAAAGCAGTCGCATTTAACCGTGATTGAGGGAAAAAAAGGCAAAAAGAAAAATCGCGCCCTATTTTAATTGTGGCCGGTTTTCTGGCGTTAAGGCTTGAGGGATTCCAGCAGAGTCTCTCAAGACCCCTTCGATTAAAATGGATCGTTTGCCATCAGTAAGTCCATTTTTTAAGAAAATCAAATGTTCGTTCCCTGCCTAGCTCAATGAGAGCTAGCTTTTTTTCTGCCGTCATTTCAAACTCAGTCGTCACCACATAATCAACTGGAATGAAAACAATGTTTTTTTCATGCTTTTGCAGTATATGGCGCGTATCGTGAGCATCTTTCATTGTTTCAAAAAGGGCAGTGTACATTTCAAAAGCATTCCGGATTTGTTTTTTCGGTCTGTAGTCATCTCCTGCACTCAGCTTGAACCCTATGACAGGCCGAATCCGGATTTTTTCTTCTGTAAAAAGCCAAATAGGAAAATTGCTTAATACCCCGCCGTCCACAACAATGCTTCTGCCAGCGCTTGCGGTCAGCTTTACCGGTTCAAAGAAATAAGGAAGACTGCAGCTCATCCGAACCGCCCTTGCGACTGAAAACCGATCAGGCGAAAGGCCGTACTGCAAAAGATCATCAGGCAGAACAATCATTTTACCGTTCGTCAAATCAGAAGCAATGATCCGCAATCTGCCGGCAGGTATATCACCAAAAACCGATATGCCCTTTGCTCTCAGCTTTTCTGCGACCCATGCCTCCAGCTTATTTCCTTTATATAATCCAAGGCGCCAGTAAATGGAAATCCACCGAATAAACCGAAAAGGGAAAAGAGCTTTCCGTTCATCCAAAAATTCCTTTAATTCCAAGTCTTCCATCAGATGCATAATTTCATCGCTTGTATACCCTGCAGCTAAAAAAGCGGCTATGATGGCACCGGCACTTGTTCCAGCCATACGGGCAAAGCGGAAGCCTCTCATTTCAACTGCCTGGCAGGCCCCTATAAGAGCAAGCCCTTTAATGCCCCCGCCCGAAAACACTCCATCAATATACATTTCACACGCCTCCCGCCAACGTTACTATGTTATTGCGGGGACAATGGTGAATAGACCGTTAATTTGAGGAAGCAAGGAAGCAGAGGGACGGTTCTTGTGCTTCCTAACAGAAGCATAGGGACGGTTCTCATGCTTCCTAAAGCAAGGGATTTACCCTTAGCCTGGTTTTTTGAAGCCGCATATAAACCTATAATCCTGTATGTAAAACTCTGTGGGTGCATATAAAGCCCAGATGACGCATGCAAGCATCCAAGGCTGCATTTAAATTTCTGAAACCTGCATATTAATTTCTAAAACCTGCAAATAAATCTTCCAAACCCGCATATATAAGGGGTATTTCAGCTTTAACAACGCTGATTTTAGCAGCAATTCCCTTAAAAAGTGCTCAAAATGAAAGCAATTCACATAAAAAGACGCTGCAGAGAGAGAATTTCAACCGTTTATCGAACCATGTTCCACTTTTTTCCGCAAACAAAAAACAGGGCTATGCCCTGTTATACCTGCTCACTATGCTCATTATTTTTTTGCACTGTTCTGAGGTCCTCTAATCGTTTCCCTTTTTCTTCAAAATATTGTACAAGGTCCCCGATTCTGTCGATGGCATTCCAGCTAAGATGATGTTCGATTCCTTCAACATCATGGTAAATGCGCTCCTCTTCTACTCCGATGATGCGCATAAATTGCTCAAGAAGATCATGTCTGTAAACGAGACGCTTGCCGATTTTCTTTCCTTTTGGAGTTAAAATCAGGCCCCGGTATTTTTCATATATTAAGTATTCATCTTTATCAAGCTTTTGCACCATTTTCGTCACTGAGGAGGGATGTACATCTAGGGCTAGGGCGATGTCTGAGACCCGTGCGTAGCCTTTTTCTTCGATGAGTATGTATATTTGTTCGATGTAATCTTCCATGCTCGGTGTTGGCATGCCTTTTCCTCCAATGCTTTGGCCAATCTTGCCTATTTTGCCGCTCTTAACAAATCATTACAAGTGTACAATAGTTCATGTAGTATATCAAGGCGGCTTTATCGTAAATTGTTTCTTTTTAGAGCTTAAAAAAGAAGGCCGGAATTTCCGGCCTTCTCTGACTTTCTACAAACCGCACTTCAGCTGGGCACCGCAGCTTGTGCAAGTGTTGCACCCGCCAAGGTCCTCAACAGTACCTTCCCGGCAGACAGGGCAGGTATTGCCGACTTCATTTCCGACTGTCACGTTCGTTGAGCGCAGATCATTGATCGTATCAACGAGGACAACCTTCCCTTTTTCTTGAGTTTCAGCTGGTTTTTCTTCTTCATCAAATGTATTCTCTTCAGCTTTTAGCGTCAGAACCTGTGAATCACGGCTGCCGTCTACATAAACGGTACCGCCTTTTGCTCCGCCTTTGTAAAGACGCTCGTACACTTTTTCAACCTGGTCCACACTGTAGCCTTTCGGCGCATTGACTGTTTTGCTGATGGAGCTGTCAATCCAGCGCTGGATCACACATTGAACATCTGCATGAGCGTTTGGTGAAAGCTCCATTGCAGAGATAAACCATTCCGGCAGGTTGGCTGGATCAGCTTCTGGATGCTGATCAAGGTATTCCTGAACAATGTCTGCTTTCACTTCAATAAACTTTCCTAAGCGGCCGCTTCGGAAATAAGAGAAGGAGAAATACGGTTCAAGTCCTGTGGAAACACCAACCATTGTTCCTGTGCTGCCTGTAGGGGCAACGGTCAGCAAATGAGAGTTGCGGATACCATAATGAACAATGTCTTCTCGAATTTCCTGAGGCATTTTTTTCATGTAGCCTGTTTCGGTGAAGGCATTGCGCAGGCGTGCTTCTTCTTCCTTATTTTCTGCTGTCAGGAATGGGAAGCTGCCTTTTTCCTTCGCCAGCTCGACAGATGCCTTGTACGCTGAAACGGCAATCGTTTCAAATACTTTATCAACGAGCTCGTTGCCTTTTTCTGAGCCGTACTCTGTTTCACAGTAAATCAGAAGATCGTGAAGGCCCATAACGCCAAGACCTACACGGCGTTCACCCAAAGCCTGCTTTTTGTTGTCTTCAAGAAAATAAGGTGTGGCATCAATCACGTTATCCTGCATTCTGACTCCGACTTCCACTGTCCGGCGCAGCTTCTCAAAGTTGACTGTTTTAGTTTCTTTATCAGCCATTTCTGCAAGATTGACTGCTGCAAGATTGCACACGCTGTATGGTGCAAGAGGCTGCTCGCCGCATGGGTTCGTCGCCACAACCTTCTGTCCGTAGCTCGCTGCATTCGTCATATCGTTTGCATTATCGATAAAGAAAATCCCAGGCTCAGCAGAGTAGGTTGCACAAACATTAATCAGGTTCCAAAGCTCTTTGGCTTTAATGGTGCGGTATGTGCGGACTTTATAGCCCTTTGCTTCCCATTCGCGCACATCGCCTGATTTATGCCATTCTTCGTTATACACTTTCATCTCCTCAGGGCTGTAGGTTTCAACATCAGGGAAACGGAGCGCATAGTCGCTGTCATTTTCGACAGCTTCCATGAATTCCTTTGTCAGCGTGATGGAAATATTGGCCCCTGTTAGAAATTCAGAGTTATGGACGCTGTAATGACCGCCGATTTTCAGCTTCATTTCTGCATCTTTAATGGTTTTTTCGCTAAAGCCGCCAGTTCCGGGAATCGTTTTGTAGTTAACGATTCCCTGGTACATATCCTGTTCCTGAGCAGTGAGCGGCTTAAATTTGAGTTTATCCTTTGCGGCTTTTTTAATGCTTTCATCTTCCGTATTCTCCAGTAAATATCGGAGAATGCGGGGATTCTGCATTTTTGAAATAATAAAGTCCACAATATCAGGATGCCAGTCAGCAAGCATAATCATTTGGGCGCCGCGCCTTGAACCGCCCTGTTCGACCAAATGCGTCAGCTTCGCAATATCATCAAGCCAGGACACAGAACCTGAGGATTTTCCGTTTACCCCTCTTGCAAGGGCATTTCTCGGACGCAGTGTGGAACCGTTCGTTCCGACTCCCCCACCGCGGCTCATAATTTCCATCACCTGCTTGCGGTGCTCTGAAATACCTTCTCTTGAATCCTGAATGAATGGCATAACATAGCAGTTGAAATACGTAACATCTGTCCCTGCACCAGCACCGTAAAGCACTCGACCTGCCGGGATAAAATTCAAGTTCACCAGTTCGCTGTAGAACTTTTCAAACCATTCTTTCTGCTTTTCCTCTGTTTCTTCAACAGAGGAAAGTCCTGCTGCATTCCGCTTGGCAATTTGTTCATAATACAGTTCCAGCGGCTTTTCAATAACGTCAAGCGAACGTTTAATAATGCCTGTTTCAGCTTCCTCCGGTTTATCCAGTGAATGTCTGTATTCTTCATCCACCAGCACCTGCGCAGTTTTTTCATTCCAGTCAATGTCGATTAAAAAGCCAAGCCCTCTTGCAGGAAACTTTGGATCTTCCTTGATTGTAAGAACGACGAAATCCCCTTTGGACAGCGTGACCTTTTCTGTATCCTTAAAGGTATAGCGATCCAGCATAACGAGCCTTGACACCCCTTTATGGGTGATATGCATATCTTCTGTAATCGGGTGGACTTGCGGAAACAAGGTTATATCCTTATTGAGCTTTTCCACATCGACCTGCATTTTTTCTACGGATGAAACGGGCATTCTAACAACTCCTCTATCTTTATGTACGGCTATTCCTTTTATTTTGCAGTCTGCTTTTGTCCTGTTTTCTAGAGATGAAATCAAGAAGCAGCAATCCTAATGATGGGGGGTGAATGTGCAAGTAATCGATTGTCAGCAGTTGAAGGAAACGAGCCTAATCTCTTAATAAAAGGTATCATAAACCGCTCTTTAAAATCAACATATAGTAGTCTGTTTTTTAAATAATATACTATATGTTGAGTTTCATTCATCTTTTCCCTGTTTTGTCAAATCGAAAACTTATTAAAAACAAAAGAAAACACGATGAAATTGAAGCCTTAATGATATAGACTGCAAAAAAGGAAGGTTTTTGTCGCTTGCAATTTTAGCGGCATGATAAAATCAGGAAAATGGTGTCATAATTTCTATCTTTTGTATGCTGCTTCCACCAATTTTTTTACCATAAGGATTATCATCAGGATAGAACATTTGTTCCTTATTTTCAATAGCAGGTTTTGACAAAGGAGCAAAAAAGAATAAGCGGCAGGGCTGCCGCTTAATTTTTGGCTTAGTTAAATTTAATTTTCTTACAAGACAATGCTCATCTCTTAAAATTCCAAGCATCACTTTCATATTTAGTTTTAGCAATGTGTTCAACGTAAACAAGCTCGTCTTTTGTCAGCTCATAAGGCTCCAGTTCTATATTCAGTCCTTGTTCAAAGCCTTTCCGAAATGCCGTTTTAGCTTCCTCCATGCTGACAGGCTCTTTTCTAAGAGCATTGGCTGCAACAGCTTTATTCTTAAAATTGCGCTGCATTCTTTCTCTCAGTCTGTCACTGGAATATAGGAACAAGTCAAACAGCTTGTCTTCGTCAATATCGAGCAGGATTGAGCCATGCTGAAGGATCACTCCCTTTTGCCGCGTCTGAGCGCTTCCTGCCACCTTTCGGCCTTCGACAACGAGTTCATACCAGGAAGGCGCATCAAAGCACACAGCCGATCTCGGATTTTTCAAACCATCCTTTTCCTCCTGTGTCCGCGGAACAGCAAAATAAGCATCAAGGCCAAGGTTTTTAAACCCTTCCAATATGCCTTCTGAGATAACTCTATAAGCTTCTGTTACCGTTTTTGGCATATCCGGGTATTCCTCTGAAACAATTACACTGTATGTAAGCTCCTGATCATGCAATACACCTCTGCCGCCAGTCGGCCTTCTCACAAATCCGAGACCGTACTTGCTGACAGCTTCCATGTTGATATCCTTTTCAACCTTTTGAAAATATCCTATGGAAAGCGTTGCAGGCGACCAGCCGTAAAAACGGATCACAGGCGGAATTTTCCCTTCGCTGTGCCAGTCAAGCAGCGCCTCATCGAGCGCCATATTAAAGGCAGGCGGGCAATTGCCAGAATCAATGAACCGCCAAACTTCTTTTCCCATATGCTTACCCTCTTTTTGCTATGTATTAGTGGTCTTTTACTAGTCTACCAAAAGGAGGTACTGAATAAAATACATTCGCACCATTCTCTTTGGCAGTGAGCCTAAATTAAGGCTTGTAAAATTTTTTCCGCCCGAAGCCGCCAGGTTATTCGGATGACATTTCATGGTTCCTTCTATATAATAGATATAGTTCAAATAGATTTTAGCAGCATGCAGAAGGAGTCGAAATCATTGTCTTCACTTTATTTTCTAATCGCGATCCTGGTGGCGGTCATCGCCTACTCCGTTTTCACCTATTTTAACCAGAAAAGAATCATGAAAAAACTAACAGAAGAAGAATTCCGAGCAGGCTATCGAAAAGCCCAGCTGATTGATATAAGGGAACCGAACGAGTTTGACGGCGGCCATATCCTGGGAGCCCGCAATCTTCCGCTTTCCCAAATGCGCCAGCGCTACAAGGAGCTTCGAACGGATCAGCCTATCTATCTTTATTGCCAGAACGAAACCCGTTCCGGAAGAGCTGCACAGCTTCTCCACAAAAAAGGCTATACAGATATTAACTGCCTTAAAGGCGGATTTAAACAATGGTCAGGCCGAATCAAGAAAAAATAATAGGAAAAACCGGCACAGAAGAACCGTGCCGGTTTTTTTAATCTACTCATTTGATTCAGAGATTCTTCCAATAAAAAAGCCTTCGACCTGGTCAAGCTTACCTCTCCATAGGAAGGTGCTTCCAGAAGGTGTCGGCTGCTGATCGCCGCAGTATATTCTTGTATCCTTTAAATGGATGAAAACAGTAGAGTTGCTGTCGCGGCCGACTTCGCTTGCATTTTGGAATCTTTCCGAGAAGCCTTTTGACACGCTGTTGCCATTACGGAACAGTTTGGAAAGCTCTGTGAAATATTCTGAGGTAGAAATCAGCGTTCCTGAAACAAGACTGCCATGGACAGAAAGCGTAAGATCAAGAGAAAATTGTTCCTGGTTTGCTGCTAAAATGTAGGCTTCAAGCACCGGATCAAAAATCTCACCGCTTTGTGCACTCATATTTATTCACCTCCAGCTTGCCGAAGAGATTCGCTTGTATCATCATTATTAGTAATCACTGTGCCTTGCTTTTTCCCGCTTTCAGATCCAGCAGAACTTTTATCCTGTTCCACTTTCTTCTCTTCTTCCTTCGATTCTGGGGCTAGGCCTGGTACTGATTCTTCTTCGCTTACATCGCCATTTTCAATCTTTTCCAGGCTTTCTTCCTTGTTCTTTTTTCCAAAGGAAGGGATAGCGCTGCTTACAGAATTAGCAGCATATCCTCCAGCTGACTTCACTTTGCCGGCTGCCTGTGTAAAACCCTCTGCTGCAGACTGTTTCAATGAAGAAAACCTTCTTTTTGAAGCACTTCCGATCTCCAGACTCTTATCTTTTACAGTACTGCCGGAAGTTTTCAGCATTTCTCCTGCTCTTGCAGAACCAGACTTAATTGTGCTTCCTGCTTTAGGGTGTGTCAGTACGCCGATTAGCGCTCCCGCGATGGCTCCAATGGACGCTCTCAGTGCCAGATTTTTCTTGTTGGCCATGTTTATTCCTCCTGATTTTACCCGTTTTTTTATGTATAGGTTAGTTTTTCCGATGCATGCAGCAATATGTATCCTTTGCAAATTGTGATGTTTGATACATTCCCTTTTCATACATCTTTAAACCTGATTAGGTTCGAAACAGGACCTTTGGAGGGTTATTTCTATTTTTACTAAACAAAAAAGCCCCTTTTAGGCAAGGGGCTTTTTTGCTGGTCAGACCGTTTGCAGCGGCTGCTTCTGGTAGCGCAGAACAGGCTTTCTGGCTGCCAGTGTTTCATCAAGGCGCTTGATCACCGTAGTGTGCGGCGCTTCCTGAACCATTTCGGGATTTTCTTCCGCTTCTTTGGCAATTTGAATCATCGCCTCGATAAAAGCATCGAGTGTTTCTTTGGATTCTGTTTCTGTCGGTTCAATCATCATGCCTTCCTCTACATTCAGCGGGAAGTAGATTGTCGGCGGATGATAGCCGAAGTCAAGCAGCCTTTTAGCCATGTCCAACGTTCTCACGCCAAGCTTTTTCTGACGTCTTCCTGAGAGAACAAATTCATGCTTGCAATGACGGTCATATGGAAGCTCGAAATAAGGTGCCAGACGGCGCATCATGTAATTCGCATTCAGTACAGCATTTTCCGTCACCGCTTTTAAGCCGTCCGGTCCCATTGTGCGAATGTACGTATATGCCCTGACATTGATTCCGAAATTGCCATAGTAAGGCTTCACACGCCCAATCGATTCAGGGCGGTTGTATTCAAAGCGGTAAGTGTCATTTTCTTTCACAAGCACAGGCTTCGGCAAATAAGGAATCAAATCCTTTTTCACTCCGACAGGTCCTGAGCCAGGGCCCCCTCCGCCATGCGGGCCAGTAAACGTTTTATGAAGGTTAAGATGGACCACGTCAAAGCCCATATCTCCAGGACGCGCCTTGCTCATAACCGCATTCAGGTTTGCTCCGTCATAATAAAGCTTGCCTCCAGCTTCATGCACAATCTTCGCCATTTCAAGGATATTTTCTTCAAATAATCCAAGTGTATTCGGATTGGTCAGCATAAGGGCTGCTGTATCCCTGCCCACAACTCTTCTCAGATCTTCCAGATCCACCAATCCATTTTCATCTGATTTAACCGTTACTGTGTCAAAACCAGCCACTGTGGCAGAAGCAGGATTTGTACCATGAGCAGAATCCGGCACAATCACTTTCGTCCGTTCATGATCCCCGTTTGCTTCATGATAAGCCCGGATCATCATCAGGCCAGTCCACTCACCGTGTGCCCCTGCGGCAGGCTGAAGGGTTACTTCATCCATTCCGGTAATTTCCTTTAAATGCTCCTGAAGATCAAACAGCAGTCCCATTGCTCCCTGAACAGTGCTTTCATCCTGAAGCGGGTGAATATGAGCAAACCCGGGAATTCTTGCAATAGCTTCATTAATCTTCGGATTGTATTTCATTGTGCAGGATCCAAGCGGATAAAACCCTGAGTCTACCCCGTGATTACGCTTGGAAAGAGCCGTATAATGCCTCATAATATCAAGCTCGGAAACCTCCGGCAAATCCGTTTCTTCCTCGCGCAAATAGTCTGCAGGAATGTATTCATTCAGTTCCTTCACTTCAATATCCATTTCTGGAAGGCTGTAGCCGGTGCGTCCCGGCTTGCTTAATTCGAAAATGAGTGCCTGATCCTGATTATGCATGCTGCACGACCTCCAATTCCTTCACAAACGTGTCAATCTCTTCTTTTGTCCTTAACTCAGTAACAGCAACAAGCATATGATCTTTAAGCTCCGGATAGGAAAGACCGAGATCGTATCCGCCGATGATTCCTTTTTCAATCAAGCGGGCATTAGCCTCCTTAACTGAGCCTTGCAGCTTGATGACGAATTCATTAAAAATCGGACCTTCAAAGGCAATTTCTGCTCCTGCTTCTTGAAAGCGGCGTTTAGCATAGTTTGCTTTCTGGATATTCTGAGAAGCCATTTCGATGACGCCTTTTTTGCCGAGAGCTGTCATGGCAACAGAAGCAGCAAGTGCATTCAGTGCCTGATTGGAGCAAATATTGGATGTCGCTTTTTCCCGTCTGATATGCTGCTCTCTCGCCTGCAGCGTTAAAACAAAGCCTCTTTTGCCATCCTCATCCTTCGTTTGGCCGACTAGCCGTCCAGGAACCTTTCTCATTAGCTTTGAAGTAACAGCAAAGTATCCGCAGTGCGGCCCGCCAAATGCTTGCGGGATACCAAACGGCTGGGCATCTCCAGTCACGATATCCGCCCCGAACTTTCCTGGAGGAGCAAGCACCCCAAGCGCCAGCGGATTGGAAGAGACAACCATCATGCCGCTTCCGCTGTGGGCAATCGGTTCAATTTTGTTCAATGGCTCAATCTGGCCAAGAAAATTCGGATACTGCACAAGCACTGCTGCAACATCCTCTGACATTTGCGCCTGAAGTTCTTCCAGGTCAGTCAATCCGTTCGCAAGCGGAATTTCAACCACTTCAATGTACTGCCCTTTTGCATAAGTTTTGATGACATCTCTTGATTCAGGATGCACACCCTGTGACACAAGAATCTTTTTCTTTTTCGTATGGCCTGTCGCAAGCATTGCTGCTTCTGCAAGAGCTGTTCCGCCGTCATACATGGAGGAATTGGCCACATCCATTCCAGTCAGCTCGCAAATCATCGTCTGGTATTCAAAGATAGCCTGCAGTTCACCTTGAGAAATTTCAGGCTGATATGGAGTATAGGCTGTATAAAATTCAGATCTGGAAATCACATGATCCACAATAACAGGTGCATAATGATCATAAACCCCAGCCCCAAGAAAAGAAGCGTATTGCTTTGTATCCTTGTTGGTACCGGCAAGCTTGGTCAGCTCTCTTGTCAGTTCAGTCTCGGATTTCGCTTTTTTTATGTTATATTCTCCCTTAAAACGGACGTTTTCAGGGATGTCTGAAAACAATTCTTCAACAGATTCAGCGCCAATGGCGGCAAGCATTTCCTTTTGGTCCTGTTCTGTCATCGGCAAATAGCGATGCTTCATCTTGTATGCCCCCTTCTTCTACTCATTATTTTTTTGGACGCTTGTAAAATGGTGTTTCTGCAACGGCTGCTCTCAGGCGTTTATTTCTGATTTCAACCTCAAGCTCTGTCCCGATCCCTGCAAAGTCCCGCTTCAGCAGTGCAAGACCAATATTCTTTTTTAATGTAGGCGATTGAGTGCCTGTCGTTACTTCCCCAACAAGCTCTTCCCCGCTGTATACTTTATAGCCATGACGCGGAATGCCTTTATCAATCATTTCAATCCCGGCGAGCTTCCTGTCAGCGCCTTGTTCCTTCTGTTTTTTCAATGTTTCTTTACCAAAAAAATCAGCTTCTTTATCAGGCTTTACTGCAAAACCGATTCCAGCTTCAATTGGTGTAATTTCCTTTGACAATTCCTGTCCGTACAGCGGCAGATTTGCTTCAAACCGGAGCGTGTCTCTTGCTCCAAGGCCGCATGGAAGAAGTCCTTCAAGCTTTCCGGCTATCAGCATTTCCTTCCATAGAAACTCAGCATCTTCTGAAGAGCAATAGATTTCGAATCCATCTTCACCGGTGTATCCTGTTCTGGAAACAAGCGCTTTGGCGCCTTCAATATCAACATGATCTTTAAATTTAAAAAACTTAATCTCTGATAAATTTTCCGCAGTCATTTTTTGCAATATCTGCTCAGCCAGCGGACCCTGGACCGCAAGCTGCGCCACTTTGTCAGAAATATTTTCAATCTCTGCCTGGCCGTCTGCATGAGATTTCAGCCAATCAAAATCTTTATCAATGTTCGATGCATTCACCACAAGCAAATAATCATCTTCGTCTTTTTTATAGACAAGGAGGTCATCGACTGTTCCGCCGTCTTCATAGCACATTGCTGTATATTGGGCTCCTCCGCTTTTCAGCTTGGATACATCATTGGTCAGCATCTTTTGAAGGTAATCCAGGCTGCCTGTGCCTTTTACCGTTATTTCGCCCATATGGGAAACATCAAATAGACCTGCTTTTGTCCTTACCGCTTCGTGCTCTTCTTTAATAGAAGAAAACTGCACAGGAAGATCCCATCCTCCAAAGTCGATCGTTTTGGCACCGGATTCTTTGTAAACCTCGTATAACGGTGTTCGCTTTAAATCTGCCATTCCGTATCCCCTCCAATATTAAAATGCACCAGCAAAAAGGACAGAGTACTCCCTTTTGTCAAACGGAAGTCTCTGTCCCCAGCACCTGAAAGTTTACCCGTTAAAAACGGGCTTTCCCCTTTGGTGGCCTGTCAAAAATCATGCAGGCTCTCTCCAGAGCTGCGTCAGGCAGGAGTCTTTTTGCCTGAGAGATTCACATCATTTGTTTGCTCCTTCGGCGCTGCACCATTCTATGCAGTCTCTCCCCCTGCTCTCATTCGCATATATATTCTGGTTATATGGCAATACTAAAACATGTATGTATGTAAGAAAAATTTATTTATTACTAACTTTCTTACTACTTCATATCCTACCATTTTCTACAGTGTTCGGCAATCAAGATTTTTCTTAATAATTAAATGATAAATTATCAAATCATTCGTATTTACGATAATATTAAACACTTTAACAGTTCCGAAACGCATTAAATAGATATAAAGAAGAACATTCATGAAATGAGGCTGAAAAAATGAAAAGGCATTCACATTTAAATGTCCAGGTGAATATCGATACGTCCTGGCAGGATGAGTTTTTTGCCCGGCTCGAGCAGGACGGCCCGTGGAGCAATTGGGAGCTGTACAAGCTATCTTCAGAGATTCAGACTCATTTAGCGGTTCCTGAATTTGAAGGATTGCAGGCTCCCCGGCACCTGCCTGACTTTACCCCTCTCCCCCATCAGCTTGAAGTGGCTAAAATGGTCGTTGAGAACATGAACGGAAAAGCCATCCTGGCTGATGAAGTTGGACTCGGGAAAACGATTGAAGCCGGACTGGTTCTGAAAGAATATATGATTCGCGGACTTGTCAAAAAGGTTTTAATCTTGGTTCCAGCCTCCCTTGTGTCGCAATGGGCAAGAGAGCTGAATACCAAATTCTACATTCCGGCTGTTGAGCAAAAGAAAAGCTATGTTTGGGAGCAATGCGACATTGTCGTTTCCTCCATTGATACAGCCAAACGGAGTCCTCATAAGGAAATTGTGCTGGAGCAGCAATATGATATGGTCATTATCGATGAAGCTCACAAACTGAAAAATAATAAAACGAAAAACTATGAGTTTGTTCTGCAGCTGAAAAAGAAATACTGCCTGCTGCTGACAGCCACTCCGATCCAGAACAGAATTGAAGAAATCTTTAACCTAGTTTCTCTCTTGAAGCCGGGCCATCTTGGAAATGAAGCGTATTTCTCAGAGGTCTATTCGGCGAAAAACCGCCAAGTTGAATACCACGATCACCTTCGGGAGCTGGTTAATAAGGTGATGATCCGGAACAGGCGCGGGGACACAGGAATTGAATGGCCAAAACGGATCGTGGAAAACGTTCCAATCACCTTTTCAGAAACAGAGCGGAATTTGTATGAGGCCATCTGTGATGTGAAAAACCTTTCTCCAATGGGAGTTCCGATGTTTTCCCTGATGACGCTGCAAAGAGAAGCATGCAGCAGCAGGGAAGCTGTTTATATGACGCTGAAAAAAATGCTGGAACGGCCTGAGGAGGAAGGCAAGCCATTTCCGCCTCACGTGATCAATCAATTAATAGAAGAAATTCATCTGGTTGAAATGAATTCAAAGGCTGAAAAGGTTCTTGAGCTGATTAAACAAATAGATGATAAGGTCATTATTTTTACCGAATACAGGGCAACCCAATTCTTTCTGCAGGTCTTTCTGAAAGAGCATGGCATCTCCTCTGTTCCGTTCCGCGGCGGCTTTAAACGCGGCAAAAAGGATTGGATGAAGGAGCTCTTCAAAGGCAGCATGCAGGTGCTGATTGCAACAGAAGCAGGCGGCGAAGGCATCAACCTGCAATTTTGCAGCCATATTATCAATTACGACCTGCCTTGGAACCCAATGCGCCTTGAACAAAGAATCGGGCGGATTCACAGGCTTGGCCAGGAGCGGGACGTACACATATACAATCTCTCCGTTAAAAATACAGTGGAAGAGCACATATTAAAGCTGCTGTATGAAAAAATTAATTTGTTTGAAAAAGTAGTTGGCGAGCTTGATGAAATTCTTACAAAGCTTGAAATCGGAAATTTCGAAGATCACATCCAGGACATCTTCTTCCACTCCAGCTCTGAAGGAGAAATGAAAATTAAAATGGAGAACTTAACCTCTATCCTGTCCTATGGAGAAAATGAAACGGAAGCCAGAAAAGCTTCCAGCTAAGGAGGACCATCATGCAGCAAAGAGACATTCATTCATTGCTCCAGCGTTTTTTCACAGCAAACGGATGCAGCATAACAGAAAGCACTGAGGGGCATTTGGCTGTGCAGCTGACCGTTGAAATGGATAAAGAGCTGATGAACCGCCCTTTCTACTGGCATTATCTCGAAAAAACAGGCGGCATCCCAAATCCGCTCCCGCTCACATTAATTACGGAAAAAGAAAAAACAAATCCTGACCTAAAAGGCGAATTTATTCACTTCGGCGCCCCAAGACTGCATCAAATCTTTCAATCAGCGAAAGTGCTGGGCGGTTTTATCAGATTGTATGAAAAATCGGACAGCCAGTCAGGCAGTA
The DNA here is from genome assembly GCF_021166585.1 of Metabacillus kandeliae. Lineage (GTDB taxonomy): Bacteria > Bacillota > Bacilli > Bacillales > Bacillaceae > Metabacillus_B > Metabacillus_B kandeliae. The sequence continues at coordinate 602,371 of NZ_JAJOZE010000001.1, read as the reverse complement.
TGCCGCTTCACCCCTGGCTCGGGGTAAACATTCAAGTTTCCTACCAATGTGACATGAAAAAGGATCTGCTCTACTCTATCGGTTTGAACTTGATTAGCGGAGCAATGGCAGAGGATTTCCAGCACAAAATTGAGCTTCTGCAGATGACGCCGAAAATTCCTGACCTCTGCTTCACGATGTCGCCTCTCGTCAAGCCGCAAAGCGGACTGAATCGGATCTACTCTTTTATTCAAGATAAAATACAGCAGGAAGAACACACATGGGCTGATGATGCCAGACAGCGCTGGAACGCGGATCTTATGCTATTAAATCACTTTTACGAGAATCTTGAAGAAAAACCAGAGGCGTATTGGCTCGAAAAAGAAGCGCTTCGTGAGCTATACGAACCAAAAATTACAATTTCCGTTCAAAATGGTGGTATATTCTACCTAAATCCATTTTCTATTGGTACAATATGACAAAACACCAAACCTTTTGACCTGCAGTCTAAATACCCAACGACGACAGCAACTCTCTTTTCCTGTGCTGCTGAAAGGAATTAATAGGTCCGGAAAGTCCCAGTTTCTCCGCCTTTTCGATGAAGTTGTTAAAATTTTTCAGTCTCGACACCGTTCAGCAAACTTTCTAAAAATTCAATTATATAATCATAGTACAAAGGTAGATTCATACATAAATGACTATCGATACACTAAAATGGATTTTTGTGGAATTCACCATCAGTAAAAGGCAAACTTGCTAAAAGGCAAGGACGCAAAGTCACGGGTCTAAAATTGCAGAGCAGAATAGGTGCAATCAGGATAGCCGGATTGCCTGAAATACTATTGTATTTTAGGAGGGTAATTGAGATGAGCGGAAAAGTGCCGGAATTGGAACCATTGGATCAGGAGTGGAAGGAACTTATTCTCTCTGCACTTGAGATGGGGATAACGTCTGAGGAAATTCGCAGCTATCTTCAATCATTTTCAGCAGCCAATGAAAAAATGCCCCAATTAGTGAAATAAATTTGTGATTTTCTCTGTTCTATTTATAGAAATTATCCCTTCGTTATATGCTATACTGTCTATATATAGGAAGGTGATAATATGATAGGCCAGCGCATTCGCAAATATCGCAAAGAAAGAAAACTCTCCCTATCTGAACTAGCAGACCGAGCAGGGGTCGCAAAATCATATTTAAGCTCTATAGAACGAAACCTTCAATCCAACCCATCCGTTCAGTTTCTGGAAAAGGTTTCAGCAGTGCTCGGCGTTTCTGTCAACACCCTGCTGAATGAAGAGGATGAAGAAGCCTATAAAACCCAGCTTGACTCTGATTGGGCAATCTTAGTGAAAGAGGCTATGCAATCAGGCGTCACAAAGGATCAATTCCGCGAATTCTTAGAGTTTAATAAATGGAGAATCGATCAATCAAAGAAATCATAAACGGCCATCGTGCCGTTTTTTCTTTTTTAGCTGACTGCGTGGTAAATCCAGAGGCTGTGCATACCAAGGATCAGCGTATACAAGATACAGGCAGCAGCAGTTGCCCACCTTAGAAATACATTTATTTTAATCGGGACATTTATGACGAGAGCAACAAGTATAAGAGAAAAGGAAAGCTTAACGGCAGCAAATAAAATGGGATCAGCCTGATAAAGAGCATTCATTACAGGATTCAGCTCATATATAAACCCAAGCTTTAACCCGCTGAACGTCGCACACATATCCAGCACATTAACGATGGCAAGATAGACAAACGCTTTTTTCACAAGTAACTGCCTCCTTTCCTATTAGTTAATTATCCCCTTTCGATAGAAAGAAAACCAATTTCGCGATTGGAATACGCAGAGTTTAATCCCCCTTCCTCCATCATTTATATGAAAAGCCATTTAGCATATCAGACAAAAAAACAGCTGGCAGCTTTGAGCTCCAGCAGGGTTATGTGCTTTTTGAAAAACCTTTTATCTTTTGAATATGAGCTTTCTGATAGGCTGCATATGCCTCTGAATAGGAGGTTTTGCTGCTGGCGGGAATTGCTTTGCTATGAGTCAAATCATTCTGGCAGGCCGGACAGATCCACTTCCCTCCATCGTAGCTGCTGAAGGAAGCACGTGTGCAGCGGGTACAAAGTTTTTTAAACAAAGTATCTCTCCTTTAGATAATGGATTGAGTAATCCAAAGAATATGAAGAGCCATTACAAAGGTGTAAACAGCTCCTGCAGCATAAGCGCCTATTTTTATCAGCCTGTGGAAGGAAAATGCGTGCCTGTATGCAAGAAAAACAAGAATGGCAGACAGTAAGCATTTCACCCCTATAAATACCGATGGATGCAGCTGATAAAGAAAGCTCATCATCGGATTCTGTTCCTGAATTGCCCCAATCATGAGCCCGCAGGCTGTTGCTGCTGCATCAAGAAAATTAACGGCTGCCAGATAAAGAAACCACTTTTTCAAAACACTCCCCCATCCGTTCTTTTTTAAGAACAATCTGTTCTAAAAAAAATAGAGGCGCTGAACACCTCTATTAAGGAGTTTTCACTTCTAATTTAGAGAGTGCTTTCCAAACTGTAAAAACTGAATAAATTAGAAGCAAAATGCCCGGAATAATCATTAAAATGGCATTCCCTTGTTTTGATTTTGCGAACTCTGAGAAATAGCCGGCGTAAGGTATAGTAAACCCGCTGTATTCGGCTATTACATTTGAGGATTGCAAAAGCTGAGAGTCAGGTGATTGATTGCTGTCACCCTTTGTTTCGTAAAAAACATGTCCATCTCTTTTAACGACAGACAGTACCCTGTGAGTAACAATCGTTTTTTCATCCATATGGAAGGTAATAACATCACCTTTTACAAACCGGGTCATATCTCCTCCGGGCTTAACAGCAATAAGAGAACCAGTATGAATTCCCGGCTCCATCGAACCGGAAAGGACCGTTTTCAATTGATAACCCAAAAGCTGTGGTTCTCCTCCGGAAGCTTTGGAAGAAAGAACAAAAAAGATCATCGTGCATAAAGAGAGAAATAACACTGCTGTAATCACCGTACTAATGATATTCTTCAGTATTTTCACTGTTTATCACCTTTCCCGCTGTCTGGGTTTACTGGCTGTTCATCTTGAACTTGGCTGCTGTCAGATGGCTGTTCAGGAGAATTAGATGCAGGCTGATCATGAATGGATGGATCTTGTTCACTGCCTGCTGGTATTTTCTCATCGGCAGGTTTATCTGCCTTTTCAGTATTATTAACTTCAGGGTCTTTCTTTTCAGGATCTTTCTTATCATCTTTTTCTTCTTCTTTTGGAGGTGTGCAAGTGACTGTTACCGGACTGCTTGAAACAGATGTGACTTGATCATCAATTCCCTGGTATCCTGGCCTTTGATCTACTATGGCCTGATAGCTTCCAGGCTTATCTGCTGCAGCGGAGATAGCACCGAGACCATTTTCAGATATTTCACCGAGAGTCCCATTCTCGATCACTTCATTATTAAACAGCACTTTATAAGAAGTCGGGCCAATCATTGTAAAACCCGAATTTTTAACCGGAAAAGAAACTATTGCTGCATCGCACGTTTCGATTTCAAGGGATTTAGGATCCTGCTCAAAGGATAAATTGCTCTTGTCCCACCATGTTCCAGCTTGTATTTCAAATTGGTCCTCTGTTTGGTCGGAATAATAAGCCATTGTTTCGCTGGGGATATTGGCTAGTAGAAGAACACCTGTATACCATATAAGGGAAGCCTGTGTGAGGACCCATACCTTTTTATTTTTCATGAAAAGCTTCATGATTGTCATCATCCCCTGTCATCATTGCAAAGTGTTTAAATTGAATAGGAAAAGAAGACGGGAAACTTCCCGCCTTCCCTTTTGGTAATTAGCTTATTTCAGTTCTCCAGCACCTTGAGTCCCTTCAAAAGTCCAAGTTAATTTCATAGAATCTCCCTGGAACTTATTTTGATCTTGACCATTGTCTTCAAATGTAAACATCACATACATTTCATCCGTTTTTCCTGCTTTAAGGCCGCTCTTTTCTCCACCCATAAGACCTTTTTCTACTGCATCAACACCATCTTTTGTTTTCAATTGATCAAGGGTTGTGTCATAAATGACATCTGAATTTTTGTCGCTATTGTATAGGAAATCCACTTTAATATATTTGCCAAAATCTTCTCCGGCGTTATTGCCGTTTGCATCTGTCACCATATAATTAGATGTTAAAAGAACTTTTTTCATATCAAGGCTTCCTTTGTTTTGAAGCTTGAATGTGCGGATCATGTAGTCCCCTGGCTTAAGGTTTTTCACATCGATAATTGTGGAAGGCTTTGCTTCGATATCAAGTGTTCCAGCAGCAAATGAACTTGTTGCATCAGCTTTGTCATTGAAATAAGCGTATGTACCGCCGCCAACCAGTGATAATCCAAGTGCAGCTGTTGCCAGACCCAAACCTAATTTCTTTTTGATTCCCATTTTGTAACCCCCATAGTGATTAAATTTATGTGAACTTCTATTTCAGAAGTTTCAACCTTGTTTAACGGAAGTCTTTTGAAGAAAAAGCATTCGCCAGGAAAGGACAAGCAAGAAAATTCCAGGGAGAATCATAAAAGCCAACAAACCTATCTTGGTGTAAAGAAAGTGATGCACATAACCGGCATATGGAATAGTAATCCCAAGATACTTTCCTACAATCTGTCTGGAACTGACCATCTCAGAATCGGGTCCATTATTGTGATCCCCTTTTGTAACATAAAAGGTTTCTCCGTTCTTTTTAACAGCTTTTTGAATTCGATGAGTAATATGAATTCCGTTCTCTACTTTGAACGTGATCACGTCTCCCTGCCGGAAAACAGTATGCTGATCCGTTTTTTTTTCGAGAATGATGGAACCTGTATAAAACACCGGTTCCATGGACCCTGACAGAATACTCTTCATCTGAATTGGCGAATATTGCTGTAAGAACGTGAATATCAGAAAAAATACGGCAAAGCCAGCCAGCACCTTCCCATTGATCTGGAAGGACTTAAACATCCTCTCACCCAACCCTCATTTGTTCTTCATAACGAACCTCATAACCGAATTATAGCTATATATGACCAAATAAAAAAACACCGTAATTTGTCGTTTTGTTCGTTTATAAGAACAAAACCTCCTTCATCCTTCCTTTTTCTTCTGTTTTCATACAATTTTGTAATTTTATATAGAACGATTTGTTATTTATAATGAACGAAAGAAGATATGATAAAGCGGCTTACTGCAGAGAGGACATGATCTATGATTGGTGAACGCATTAGGCAGCTAAGGCGAATGAAGGGGTACTCACTGAGCGAGCTTGCAGAGCTCGCTGGAGTGTCAAAATCCTATTTAAGCTACATTGAAAGAGACATTCAGAAAAACCCATCCCTGCAATTCTTAACAAAAATTGCTGAAACACTGGACACAGACGTCAACGATCTTCTTCATGATAAAGACAGCAGCAAGTCCGTCGATGAAGAATGGCTCACCATCCTAGAAAAAGCCATAAACGAAGGAATGACCAAGGACGATTTTCGCTACTTCCGGGATTACATACGTTTCAAAAAATGGCAGGACGATCAAAACGAAGAGGATGAGGAAATTGACGATTGAATTGGCAAAACCGATTGATGAGGAATGGCTGGATCTGATGATGGAGGCGGAGAGGATTGGATTGACGGTTGAGGAGGTAAGGGTGTTTTTGAGAGGAGAAAAAAATGCATAAAAGGACTGCTTCCGAGTGGAAGCAGTCCTTTTTTATTGTGACAATTCCATCTGCTTTCCGAGCAAATGGCTGAACATGCTTTTCTTTTCCTGAGCCAGCTGCTGAAAAGCTCCCTTTTGAATAATTTCCCCTTGTTCCAATACGATGACTTGGTCAGCATTGCGAATCGTTGATAGCCTGTGTGCAATGACAATAATGGTCATTTGGCCTTTTAATGCTTCAAGGGCTGCTTGTATTTTTGATTCATTTTCAGTATCAAGTGCGCTCGTAGCTTCATCCAGAATAAGGATGGAAGGTTTTCTTAATATCGCTCTGGCAAGAACAATTCTTTGTCTTTCTCCGCCTGATAGTCTGACTCCCCGATCTCCTATGATGGTATCTAACCCATCAGGAAGGTTTTTGACAAACTCTGCAGCCGAAGAAAATTCGAGTGCTTCAAGTAGCTCTACTTCCATCGCATTGTTTTTCACCATTAGTAAATTGTCTCGAATGCTTCCATTGAAAAGGAACGGATCCTGCGGAACATAGCTGATTGCTTTCCTAAACGCCAGAGGATTTTCCAGTTCTTCCCCGTCAACCAGGACACTTCCTGTCTCAGGCCTCATCAGCCCCATTAACAGATCAATTAACGTACTTTTCCCCGCTCCTGACCTGCCCACAATGGCTGTCATTTGATTACGGTAAAAGGTTGCATTAATATTATGCAAAACCTTCTTTTTGGACTCCTGATTGTATCGAAAGGATACATTTCGGCATTCAATAGAGTGTTTTAAAACTAAAGCAGGAACATTTTGCTGCTGATGAATGAACGTCTCTTCCGCAAGCTTGCATTCTTTTTCAAGTCTCACAAGCGATTGAAAAGCCGGGATAGTAGAAGCCACCCGCTGCATATCAGCCTGTATGCTGGTGAATTTAGGCCAAAGTCTTGAAAAAATTAAGATAATTAACAGAAGCTGCCCCATTTCTGCATGCAGCATAGTTACCGATACAAATAAAAAAACAGCAATAAAAATAGCAGAAGAAACTTTGTAAAATAATTCAGTGCTTGTTTGCAATTTGACATACTCAATTTGTTCATCTACCATTCCCTGGGTCAGTGACTTAATCCAGCTGATTTGCGACTGCTCAAGGGTATTGCTTTTAATATCTTTAATACCGTTAAAATGATCGGTTATTCCGCCTAAATATTGCTGCGACAGTTCTGATGACTTATAACCAGCCTTACGGGCTCTTTTCAAATACTTTTTAGAGAACAGAACCAGCACAGAGCCGCAGACAAGTACAAAGACAGTGATTTTAGGAGAAAGCCATAAAGCTACTCCGATTTGTACAACAGTAAAAACAAGGGAAGCCGCAAGCTGCAGAATAAAGTTAATTCCTCCTATAACTCTGGCTAATTCAGTTGTTAAAGAATTTATCAAATCTGATTTTCTCTTTTTAATAAAAAAGCTCCAATCAGACTGCAGGGTCATCTCATAAAGTCTAATTCTGATTTCCCTGCAAAATATATGCAGGATTTCAACGTTCTTAATATTGATATAGCGCTGCAAATAGCCTTGTCCTATCATAACGAGCACAAACATAACTAACAGCAAAAGCAGCAGTATATTTTTCGGCAAACCAGTATACATAAAGGATTGACTAATAAAAGTAAGCTTTTCTGATTGGATCGGAATAAGTCCGCTTAAACTTATCAATGGAATGAGCATAAAAAGGCCTGCTCCTTCCAGCAAACTCACGATAACCATGCCAGACATATTTAAAAAAATAGCTTTCCCCGAGAATTGATAGAATCGCTTTAAATATTCCATTATAAACTTCATATGAGCACCTTCTTATTCACTCTATTCCAAAGCAATAGGAAAGGTCTTAACGGGAAGTACAAAAAATGAAAAGTTTTAGGGAGCGGCAATTTATCTTGATCGCTTGGGTAAGGATAAAGAAAGTTTAATAGAAATAGGATCTTTTGCTCAAAAGATTTTAATGAATATAAATAATGACTATGATAATTTGAAACATGTTCAGGAAGCGGTTCAGTGTGCAGATTCACTTTTTCCTTTAAATAAAAATACGTATTTTCTGCTAACTTTTTTGCTTTTTTGCCTGCTGTTATCTCTTTAAAAGCACCGGGAATCTCAGTTTGAAACAGCTGTGAAGCTAACAGCAGCGATTGAGCACCAAGCTGCAAACATTGAAATCTTTTCAACAAATGATAAGCAACCCTCCAATCCGGATTGGTTACTACCAGGCGATCAATGTCTGCCAGCCAGCGCAGCCTTGACCATCCATGCCTGGCACCATGCGTCACCAGAAAATAGAAAAGGTCTTCTTTCCCCAAAAAATAGACCGGCTGATGAGTAATGGCACTTTTCCTTTTACGCTCCCAAAGCTCTTTAAACTGAGGCTCTTTCCCTGGTCCAGGGCTAAGTCTCCAATGCACTTCAGCAGTAATATGCTTTTCCGGATGGTAAAAAGCTAAATGATGATGGCGCCATTTCCATTCATTTAAAAATTTTGGAAAATAATCATTCTTTACATATCCAAGGGATACAAGAAGCTGTTCAGCATCCTCCAATTTGTCTAAAGGTACTAAAAAATCTAAATCCCTTGAGGTCCTTAATGATAGGCTTCCATATAATTCCTCTGCAAGAACAGGACCTTTCAGAAAGAGTGTATGAATACCTCCGTTTAGTAAAACTTTGCTGATTAGTCCCATTTCACCAGATAGCTGCATCATTTTCATCGTATTGCTCTTATATAAGCGCCCAAGCTCTTCTTTAATATACGAAGGAATCAGCTGCTCCTTAAACTTTTTCAGCCTTGGATAAATTAATGAAAAAAGACGATGATGTAAGGCTAATTCTTTAAATTCAATCCAATTAATATCATCAAATACTTTTTCAGGTATGTGCTTTTCAAAATCTGTCCGGGATAGCCATAATAATAGGTTCTGTTCTCTTGAAAACATGTTCTCTTCCATCTAACTCTCCCTATCCCTCTTAATAATTAAATTTATTGGCAAAGGTACTGATAACCGTAAATTTTTTCATCTCTTCTTTCCCAGTAACATATTGAGTACCAGAACGGACCCATGCATGAGCAATCATGTTACCGGTTGAATCTTTCGCGGTTCCTAAATATAACGTACTTTCTATTTTTCTTCTTTCCAGCATTTTAACAGCAGCAATTCCTTTTACGAGGCACATACTTTCCCAAAATGTATAACGGGACATGCAATCAATAGCGAAAGAGATTTTTGAAACCCACTCTCTATGTTCGGCTGATGCTTGCTCAGATGTTTCCGCCATATGAACACCAAGCATCGGGACAACCTTTGAAAACTTCATCATTTTTAGTAAACGGCCCCAAGCCAAATAAATGTACGCTTCAAACAGTATTTTTTTCATGTCGGCTTCCATGTTAACGAAAGATTTAACTTTACGAATCAACGTTAATCATCCTAACTTTCTCTTCATCTTTTAATTAACTTCGATTAGGCCTTCTTTATTCAAGTGTTCCAAAAACTCCATTACCTGGGCTGTGCAAGTCTCTTCATCCACCTCATAAATATTTCTAAGTTCATCAATAATCTCTTTGACTGTAGGAAATTCATCTGCTAACCTCCAGATCTCTCCTCCAATTTCACCAAAGTTATAATATTTGCCGCTGTTGATACTAAGCATAACCATTTCACCGTCCATGCTGCTGACGATATTACCCTCAACTTTTGTTAACTGGCTATCAGCTTGAATCACGCTCTCTTTTATCACTTTTCTCCCGCCTTCTTTATCGTATTTAAAATAATATTTATAACCTCTTTAGCAGTAAAGGTTCCTTCAGGTCTGCTAAGTTTATAATAATCAATTGATTTCCCAAAGCTTGAAGTAGCTTTAAAATGCCAGCTTACTAAACCCATGCCTTCTATGAAGAAATTTCTGTATGTATTTCTAAACAGGGAATCAAGCTTTTCCAATCCCCTGACAGAAGAAATGGATACTTTCCCGCTGTCCTTTTTGACCAATTCAAACACTCCAGCAAGCGGAAGCGGCTGATTACAAAATTGATCTTGAACTGGGATAGCATATTTTGTTTCTCGTTCAAATAATGGCTGATAATGCTGCGTCTGCATTTCAAAAGAATTCATGCTTTCCTGCCAGAGTTTCTGCTGAGGATAAGCAGGAAATACAAGAGGAACTCCTTCTCTATTCTCAATAGAAATCACATCATCACTTAAAAGCTTGAATCCTTCTTTTAAAAATGCTGCAGCTGTGGTTGATTTTCCCGCTCCTGATTCTCCAACAATAGCGTATGCCCTTCCATCTATTTCAATTGCACTGCCATGCAACGGCAGCATCCCCTTCTGCATCAGCAGAGCACCCATGCATGAACCTAAAATATATAGACGGATCTTTGCAAAGTCTGCTCCTGGAAAAGGAGAAACAATTATCCTGCTGCCATCTTTAATAGAAAAGATAGCCGTGTTTGCCGCTTTGAACATTACATGGTCTTTTTCCATAAAAAATTTACTTTCTCCGCTACTAAGACTATCCCATACACTTGTTAAATCTCGTATTACGATCTCACAATCTAAATCAAGGGCAGGTCGATTAAAATGAATAAGCTCTGGAAGCGGTATTTCGCTCTCCAGCGATAGACCAAATACAGTATAAGCATATCTTTTTAAGGTTGTTTGCAAATTTCCCAGCTCCACTTAACATTAGAGTATAAAAAAGCCCTTATAACTTATGAAACTATAAGGGCTTTTTTATGGGTAAGTATACATGCAATAAATTCAAATTAGCTGAAACGCAATTGATCGTCTGGATCTGGCTGTGCAGCATCTGGAGTTTTCCTTCCAGGTCCTGCCATTGTCATGTTCACTTCGAGTACTTCCAATTCTGGTTTTTCCCATGCCTTTTTCATAAAATCACCTCCTTTCAAGTGAGTTTTTTCATGAAACGATGAAAAATTAAGCTTCTCATTAAAATTCTAAATTCATCTTCAAAAACATCTTTAGGGGATGGATCATCCTTAAGCTTTTCCAGACAGGATCGAATGGTAGACATATTCAGCAAATCAGACATCACAGGATCTATAAGTATGTCTTCAATTTCTGATACAAATTCCTTCCATACAGGAAGTATTCGGTATAAACCATCTGAACCTTGTATACCTCTAGTTGTCTGATTTAGCCTCACACTGTCATGAAGCAGCCCTTTCATAGACCTTCTAATTAGTGACCGATCCTGCCCATTTTGAACATATTGATCCTCAGGAACAGAAAGGCAAAAATTAGCGACTCTAAGATCATTTGTAGGATCACGATCCCAAATCCTGTGTCTTAGTGACAGTTTAGTTCCATATGTTCCATTAATATTCCAATAATAAACTCTTTTAAATTGCTCTTTTCTCACATCAAAAACGGTTTGTGTTCCTGTTCCAGTAAAATCCACCCCATTTTCTGCCAACCTTTCATAAACTTTGGTTGTTTCAGCAAAACGAGGATTTATCATCTGCGGGTAAGGATCTTCTTCCAAATGAGCATTTCTATTAAATAGCGATGGAAATGCCTTTTTTCTAACAACCGAAAATATTTTTCCTCTGGCTACTCCAATATTCTGGCTATAAAGAGCCACTTCACGGAACAACTTAAACAGCTGAAACTTTTTGAGTAACACAGCCTGAAATTCCATTGCATGCCCCCAGGAAACCGTCCAGTTTCCTCTTTGACCATTTAAGAGGACACCTATATCATCCTGTTCTGCTTTTTCGTAAATACCCTTTATCCAGAAACTGTTTTCGTAAAATTTATAAGGCATTTCAATCGCTTCCAGCCAGCTATCAATTTCAGAAAAAGGGTTTTTATCTTCAAATTTTAAAAAGTTTTTTTTGATATTTCCTGCATAGTTGGCAGTTGATTCAATAAATGGTGTTTCATCAGCTATTCTTCTTTTATGAATCCAAGATTCAAAGCCGTCAACTGGCACATAGCTGTATGTATGGAGTGATTTGTTTTCTTTCTTTAAAGATTTAGCTGCTATGCTTGCTACAGATCCAGAATCAAGCCCTCCGCTCAAGTGTGCTCCAACAGAATGAATGGTTCTAATTCTAGAATTTACTGCTTCCTGAAATACATGCAAGAATGCTTCCTCGTACTCTTCGTTAGAAGATAAGCTTAACTTTTTGTCAAAATTAAACTGAGTATATCTTGTCAGCTTAACCCCATCTTGCTTAACGATGAATAAATGAGAAGGCGGCAGCTGATAAATCTCTTTATAGATAGTTGATGAAGGATCTATGGATTCAAAGTTGTATGGTATGGAAAGATATTCTGATAGCCAATCAGAATTTAAATTTTTTGCAACGAATGGCAGTGTAAGCAGTGGTTTCATGGTTGTAGAAAAACTAAACTTACTGTCTTTAAAATGGTAATAGAGCGTTCGGCCGCCTGAGTAATCTCTAGCACCGAAAAGAAGCTGTTTCTTTTCGTCCCAAATGACATACGCAAAATCCCCAATTAAGTATTTAGGGGACTCTGTTCCCCATTTTAAGTAAGAGAGTAAAATCAGCTTGCTATCCGTTATGGTTCTTCGTTCTGTATTAGCGATTTGCAGTCTTTCAAAGAGTTCGGCCCTGTTATCTATAATAGCGTCAGCTGTAATAGCTAATTGCATTTCTGAATCATAATAAGGGATCTGTTCCCCTACTGATTCAGGTGTGATCCACTGTAAGTGGCAGCCCATGAAAATGTCTTCTTTATGAAATATTTGAACATCATTGGCAGGAAAATGTTCAAGAGCTTGCATCATAGTCGTTTTAGATTCAGCTGATACTGGTTGTTTTAATGATTGATACATGCCAACAATTGCGCTCATGTTTTCCAACTCCAATCTGTTCTTATTTAAGAACTTTTAGTGTAACGACTATCCTTATGAAAGCATATAATTCGCTTTATGTTCATTATAAAGAACAATATAGTACCAAGATACCATGAGGAAATCAGTGCGTCAATTGGTTTTATTCACAATTAATAATTTTATATTAGAGGTCATTTAATTTAACTTGATAAGTACCCTCATTAGGCTCGTGTGGGGTATTTTTAATTTTCATCTTAATAATTGACTTATAAATAAAATTAATTATATAAGAAGAAATAATACATAATATTAGCAGCCAAATAAATATCAATATTGGGTATCTTGGTGCAAATGTTAAACTTGGAAAGATCGACATATAAAAAAACATATGAGTTAACCATATGTTTGTTGAATGCTCACCAAAAAATGCGAAAGTTTTTTGAACTATTGTACTTTTATTCATTAATGTAAAAATACAGATAAAAGTTAACGCAGTAAAAGGAGCAATAATCATAGACTCGTATACCGAATGAATAATGATTAAAGCTATTATGCCAGTAGCACAAAGAATATTCTTGTAAGAAATGTTATAAATCTTACTATAAATTTTCGAATAAACCCTATTTTTGGCGAAAATAGTCCCCAAAATGAATGGAAATAATGAGGTGCCCACCAAAACTAGAGAATTTGAAATCGTACCTAGTAATAAACTGTCTCCAAAATCCACTACATGCTTAATTCGTTGAATATAGGATACTAAGTAAATTGCTGCAGTTATTAGCAGTATACTAATTGTGCTGTATTTCAATACCAATTTAAACAGAACTGGAGATATAAAAACAAGGATGACGTAAGTTTGCAAAAACCACCATGCACCATTATATGAATTCGATAATAAAAAGAAGTTGAGAATAAACCCATTAACCCCCCCTGGGAATGCTTCAAACTTTCCTAATAGTAAGCCAATACCTACAAATAGGATTAAAATTATCCAAAAATTAATTAATAGCTTAAATAGTCGTGGAAAGTTCTTTGATTTATATTGCTTCTTATAAGAAACAAATAATCCATAACCGCTTGCGAAGCAATATATTGGGACACACGCATCTCCAAATAACCCAATATAGTAGATTAAAGGCACATTATTTATAAGTGGAAATGTTTCATATAAACCGTTTACTTCTTTTCTGCAAAATAAATGAAGGAGCAGCATTAATAAAATAGCTACTCCTTTTAGCATTTTCATATCATTTTTTGAGATTTCCAAAAACATACTCCTTTCTTGGTTGACCAACGTTATAAAAAGGGATTAATACAAACTACAAAATAGAAAGTTTAGTTGCGGTATTTATCTTTTTAGGCTTTTTTTCTTACAATAAATTTTATCAACTAATAAAAAATGACAATGTATTTAATTTTATTAACCTGCTTTTTTAGTTTCATTTATAACATTTCTATAAGAAATATAATTGATTTTCTTTTTAATTAGTTGTATTGAAGTGTACAAATAATAGGAACTAATAAAAACGATTGGGGTATAAAGCAACTGTCCAACAACGGTGTCTGCAATTATATTTTCGAAAAAAGTTTCCCCTAAAATAATATCTTTAATAACACTTATGACAAAGGTATGGATTACGAAGATACCTACTGCGTTAGATCCTATTTTTGCTAGGAAATTATCCTTCACATTCCTGCAACTTACTACAAATAAAAATAAGAATATAGTTTGGGGTATAGTAAATACATAGTAATCTCCCTGTGGAGCTTGAAAAAGATAGACCAATACAAATCTTTCAATAAATTGTCCAAAGAAAAACAGAAAAAATAATTTTAAATAAACGTATGGATTCTGGGTTGGTATAAAAGTATTATTTGCAAAGAAAAAACCTAGCGTTGTATAAAACAATCCATAAAATAAGGCATCTCTAGTAATAATATGAGCGTTGAAAAATTGAGAATATGATTGTCCTTCTCCGAATAAACCTATTAGATTTAATCCTAAACTTATTATCAGTAGTAATTTTATTTTATCTAATTTTATAAAAACCCAAATAATTAAGATAGAAATAATTAAAGCAACAAGGTACCACAATTGATATGCGTGCCTGCTGCTAATCCCATTTAGATATAAGGTTTTTAAATTCATTATTTTATTAATAAACTGTAAAGCCTCTATTTGTATGTTAATACCATGCATACAATTCAGGAAAAAATCATACAAGACATAAAATACGGCCCAACCTAAATATATCCGAAATAAATTTAAAAGATATTTAAACGTATATTTATTATAGAATTCATATTTATTATTCTTAATTCCATACAAATATCCTGATATTATAAAAAAGTACGGTACAGCAAACCTTCCAAAAGTATTTAAGATAAAAGTTATATTTGACCCATTAATAAAGCCTAGATTTATTTTGGAAAAAGGAGCAGTATGGATACAAACAACCAAGAAAATCGCAAAAAACTTTATTAAATCAATTGAATGGTTTCTATTCATATATTAACCCCTATCGTAAAATTCCCCTCATGAGTAAACCAGTAACGGTTTTTCTAGGTTCCGTCCTCGCGTATCCACTATACAAACATAGTAGATTAAGGGTAAATTCCTTCTTCTTTTACAACCCTCGGATCATACCAAGAAAGACTGTTTTAAGAATTCTAAAAAACCCGTTAACAGGAATACACCCTTTCAATAAGTTTTATGCTTTACATGAGTAAAATTTTTATAAGATCTAAATTTCAGCCATGTTTTCATAGAATACTGGCCGATAATTTTTGAAAGATAAGTAAATTCTTCTGTCTTTTTAAAAATCACTAAAAAGATTACATTAGGAATTACCAAGCTTAATATCATTTTTAACAACAAGTAAAGTAAATTTTCGCTCGGAAAAATACTGCATGTTAAACTCGTTATCTCTGCAACAATCATAAATAGCAAAAAGTATAGTAAATATCTTTTAAAATATCCTGTTAAATTTATATCAAACACTTTTTTGTATACCAGGTAGGGTGAAATCCAAAAAGGAACTAGCAAAGTACTTATAAATGTCCCAAGAAATATCCCTGCTATGCCGAAATAATGAACTAATACAATTGAAGAAAATAAATTTACACCCGCTTCAAAAAAAGGAGCATAACGGTCTTCATGGAATATTCCTGAAGTTGTTTTAACCATCGTAATAGACCGCCTCATACCGGAAACATAAAAATTCAGCAAAAGGATAATAAGTACTCCTTTACCCATTAGATATTCCGGTCCAATCCATAATTTAATAAACGGCTCTATAATGACATATAGGAAAGTAGCAAAAAAGGAATAGATCCAGAAATTGAAAAACATCATAACTTTAAAAACACTATAAACTTTTTCTTTACTTTCACTCGCAACTAAATTCCCTACACTGTAATTAATATTGTCAAAAATTTGATTAATAAATGTCCGACAGAGATTGAATAGCATATAATAGTTTGAATAAAGTCCTACTGCCTTTAAATTAATAAATGATGCAATTAGGATATTATCTGTTCCAAAGACTGCATAGCCCCCAATATTATGCAATATAAGAGCTTTTACATTTGTAACAATATTGCTTTTTGTTGCCTTATCAAGTTTGCTTTTTGTATTTCTAGTTAGAAATGGGTACTTTTTATTAACAATTCCAGTTAGTATAAAGGATGTGCCAATTGTCATGATAATGTCTACAAGTAAATAGAGGATAAAACTCTTTGTAAAAAATAAAATCCCCCATTTTATCAGGATTGAGAAAATGGAGGAGACCGTATAAGCTGCAGTAACAATATATCCTTTCTGAGCCACATTCAGAAAGGATATTTTATGTTGAAATAAGTAAGAAGAGGCTGTGTTAACAAGAAAAATAATATAAATTAAAGTAATATTTTCAATATGTGAATTGCCTGTGATAAAAGGCAAAAAAGGAATTAATGAGATCCCCAGCAAAATTACAATAAAAGATATGAAAATATATGCTTTTCGGTAAAATTTCATTAGTACATTAATTTTTTCTGTATCATTATCAGACATTGGCTTGTAAAGATTATATATAATAGCTGACCCAATACCCGCCTCAGCTAATGAAAGCATTCCTAATATGTTACCAAAAAGACCGTTAACTCCTAAATACTCAGCCCCTAGGAATTGGATGAAAATAGTACGAGAAACAAAGCTAAGTAATGTAATGACTATTTGACTTCCTATCCCTGTAGCAATATTTAAGATTGAGTACTTTGTTCTCATTAATTCGCCTTCTTTATGAATTTTTAATGTTTCCAGGGGTCAATTGTTTTTTAAAAACAGATAATATTATGGTATAAATCTTGTATTTTAGAGCTAGGAAATATATATATTCTTTAATACTTTTACAATTATAAGAAAATCCTATTTCTTTTAGGCCTTCTCTAACCAGTTTACTGTTAACAATTTCACGAATCTCTTTTTCATAGTGATTTTTGTCATTTTTGTTAATTAGATTATTTATTAATAATGCGTAAATATTTTTTATATTATAATTTGCCAAATCGTTTCTATATGTCTTTATTCTGTTCAGTCCATTATCTGCTGAAACAATTTTTCTAACCTCATATTGAACAGATAGGTTGTTGAGCAATTGAGGCTTGTAGGAAGTTCTCATTACGCTTTCAGGATTATTAATCGTATATTTGTAATAAGATTCTGATACTGCAATTACTCTTTTTGATTTCGCTAATACTTCTAAGTTAAAGATGACATCTTCTCCAATAAACAACTGTTCATTGAACATACTATTATTTTTCCTTAGAGTATCTAAATTATAAAAATACCTCCAAGAAAAACATAAATCATTATTAGAATGAACATACCTTGAACTTAAAATTAGTTCTTTACCGGTCATTACCTTATTTAATGCAAAACCAGGAACAACATGTTTATTGGTCGGGAAAGTAGTGTATCCGCATACTACCACTTCACATTCATTTTTATCTGCTAGGCTATAAAGATCTGTAAAATATTGATAGCTAATTGTATCATCAGGATCAATAAATGTAATAAAAGACCCGTTTGCAGCAATTATTCCGGTATTTCTAGCGCTGCTGACACCCCCATTAGTTTTTTTAACTACCTTAACCCTATGATCTTTAAGATTATAATGTTCACATATCTGAAAACTTGTGTCAGTCGATCCATCATCAATCAAAAGAATCTCAATATTTTGGTAAGGCTGATCTAATATGCTTTCTATACATTGAGCGAGCCACTTTTCTTGATTATATATTGGTACTACTACGCTAATTAATTTTTCCATCCTATCACCCACTTAATTAACTATGCTAATGATCTCCCTAGTATAATTTTGATCATTTAGTTCCCCGACCCCTTCTCCTTTACCAGCTTCGCACACATATTTATTTTCAATTTTAATTTTGGTCTTTGCTTTACGTAAATACCATTCATATTCAATATCAACATGGCCAATATCAATAGCTTGGTATCCTTTTTTATACAAATCGTATGCTAATATAGTGGCAGTGGGACCCGCTGCAATAAGGATAAGTTTTTCTTTATTTAACTTGGATGCTTCAAATAAAATTTTGTCATATTGTTCGAAAGCATTTTCTTCAGGAACTAGAATTCTTTCAATCGATTTACAACTATTAAATAGATCATTGCCTATTCCCAACCTGCTTTTAGCGCCTTCAATTATTACTACTTCTCGATCATCCCATAATTTTTTTAATAAAACGATATAATTACTAATGTCTTTTTTGTTTACAAAAGGGTTGTAAAATCTTGAAATGAAAGAGTTCCCATACTGTTTATCTATTCTTAAAAGTTTATACCATTGCAACCTATTTTTAGATATATGAATTTGCCAATATTTTCTAGTCTGGTTTTCATAATGATGTAAAGAATCAAATACATCCGGTATACAAACCATTAAATTTTTTTCATTTATTGCTAATATTTGTTTTAGTTTATTTGCTAGAATAATGTCTGCCTTTTGAAAAGTGATATCTAGACCTTTTATAAGTTTAAATTCACCATCACCATATCTGCATACCGATAATTTATTATTAATGATCTGTAATAGGGTGTCTTCAATAGGAAAAACTTTTGGTGATTTTGTATATAATTGATTGACTATATCTACTAATCTATTAATTTGATTCTCAGTGATGATTTTTAAATTAATAGTATTGTTCCATACCATTAGAAGACTTCTCTTTATTCTGCTCATTATACAGTCCCTTTCCAGATAAAATCTGACTGCCATGACTCTTACTCTTTTTCTTCAAAACATTTATTTTGCGTTTTAGGTTTTTCAACTACTCACCCCACTAGAGAATTAACTTATTAAATAATTTTTCCTTTTGTTACGCACCTTTTTTGTTTAAAGAAGTAATATCTTGCTTTACTAGAGGTTGCATAGCAACTAACCTTAAACTAAACCCTTGGGTAAAGGGCAACAAAGCATATAAATTGGAATAAATTCCTATATCTTTTGTATCTCCTTGAGAAAAATCTACTGCCCCACTCCTACGGGTTACCGTCATTAAATAATCAAGAGCTTTTTCCGAGTTTTTTTTAAAGGTATTATCTATCTCAGTTGTGTTGGCCAAAAACCAGCCAAGTATAGCTGTTGTTGAAGAATCAGACCTTGCTTCATTTCTTGTTACGGTCCAGTTCCAGCTTCCATTTTCTTGCTGGTACGTTTTAATAGCAGCTGCGTAACTTTTTATGTAGGTCTTTAATTCAACTTTGTAATTATGCTGAATAGGCATTTCCTTCCAACTATCCATAAGACCGATCGCAAACCACCCTAATCCTCTACCCCAGCCGTATAGCCCCTGTGGTGCCTTATCTATAATGCTATATGCATGACATGGTATTTTGATTTGTTTGTCAAAGCCATTATTTAAGTATTCTGTTAATTGCTTATAAGCTAAATCAATACATTCGGGTTTATTGTATTTAACTCCATACCTAACTAAAAAAGGACAAATAAATCCAATAGTATCTACGTATCTGTAATTAGGCATTGATTTTCTATATAAAACTGTTCCCTCAGTTCCCAAGTGATCTTGGATCATTTTCCAAATATAATCAAAAGCGGGTTTAAATTTATTCGTATCTTCAAATTCTATCTTCATAACTGCATATGCCAGAATGGCTGCATCGATATGCTTTGGTTGCTCCTTCCACTGACCCATGGAATCAAATTTTCTTTCTAAAAATTTCTTTACTTCCCTTTCTATCTTTTCATTATTGCTATTGTTTTCGCATACTCCAAGAATTAAGGATGCTTCCTGCCAATGCTGAATAGTTGGTTTTGAATAATTGCCTTTTATAATATCAATTAAAATTAAACGATTATTATCTGTTAGTTTAACTTTAGGGGTTTTATTCACCCACTTTAAACTGACTTTTGTAATATTTTCTATCCAAATAAGTTCATTCTGGTATTTTCCAATCTTAATTCTATTAAACCAGTCATTTAAAATAGGAAAAATATCTGTGAGAAAAAAAGCTAGAAATAATAAGATGAATAATATGCAGGCTGTTAACATTATTTCTCCTCCTCAAATTGCACTTATAAATCTATAAAACTTTTGAATTTCCATTTCTGTTCCTAATTTTTCTTTACTAAGGTTTAAACCTAACTTTTTTCCAATATCAGGGTTTTCTATTAGTTTTTTAATCCCTTCAGCAATAGAATCTCCATTCATGTCTACGATCAAGCCATTAAAACCATCATTGATTTGATCTTTCGCTGTACTAAAATTTGTAACAATGATAGGTTTTTGAAGAATTTTAGCCTCATCGACTGCTATCGATTTTCCTTCGAACCGTGATGGTTGAACATAAATATCAGCTCTTCGAATGTAAGGGTAAGGATTTTCTTTTATTCCTAATAAGTTAATTGTGCCTTTTAATCCTGCTTCATTTATGAGGCGCTCTAAAGTCTCTCGTTCTTCGCCTTCTCCAATAATATCCCATCTTAAACGATGCCCTTCAGTACTTAGTGTCTTGCAGGCATGGATAGCGAATTCGAATCCCTTTTGATAATTTAGACGACCTACAGACACAATATGCACATTAGAATCCTTTTTAACTGCTTCTTCTAACGATAACTTTTTGATAACTGCAGGCGAAACAATATTCTGCATTACTTCAATCTTATTAATAAACAATGGGAAGTTCTTTTTTAGTACATTAGCGCATTCATTAGATACTGTTATTAAGTGATCAAGTTTATCAAAGTAGTTTTTATCTATATTAGAATCCATGCCAAGTTTTTCATAATCATTGTGTATAAATCCTATTTTTTTCTTTGCTTTTACCATCTCAATACAGAAATATACTGGATTCTTTTCAAGGTACCCAATAGCTGCATCATAATTCTTTTCTAAAGGCATTAAGGTTTTCCTTATGCGCTTCCACACTCTTTGTTCACAACGTGCTGAATTTCTCTCTTTTTTATATATAAATCCCGCTCCAACTCTGTTAATAACTATATCTATTCTTCCCATTAAAAAGCCTTTTTTAATTGCTTTTTTTATAGGCATATCGAAAAAAATAAACTCTTTCGGCTCATCCAGTAAATTCACCTGCTTTGGAACTTTGCTTAAAAAAATTCCTTCTTTCTTAAATAGGAGAAGATCAACCTCATATATTGAGTAATCAATCGTTTCCAGCAAAGAAATAAGGGCTTTTTCAGCCCCTCCACAGTTCAAATTATTCATAATAAATAAAATTTGTTTCTTCATACCATCACCACTCGATTAAAGTATATAGCTTCTGTATTTCCTCTTCTGTACCCAGCTTTTCCATCTGTAAGTTTTTAGATAAGCTTTGCTTAAAGAGTGTATCTCTAAGCAATTTATCTATCCCTTTGGCAATCCCTTGTTCATCTTTTTCTACAATTAATCCATTTACTTCGTGTATGATTTGATCTTTAGCACTGTCAAAGTCAGTCACTACTATCGGTTTTGCCAAAATTTTTGCTTCATCAATTGCAATAGATTTCCCTTCATACCGTGAAGGCTGAACATATATATCCGCATCTTTCATATAAGGGTAAGGGTTCTTTTTTACACCAGCTAAAAAGAAATGATTATTTAAATTTAACTCTTTAATCATTAGTTCTAATTTATCTCGTTCGCTGCCTTCTCCTAAAACAATCCATTGAATCCGGTGCCCTTTTTCTACTAAGATTTTGCAAGCTTTAACAGCAAGGTCAATTCCTTTCTCAGGGCTAAGACGGGCAACAGTAATAATTTTTTTTCTGTTTTCTGCTTGATTGTATCGATCAGAAACGTTTTGATTAGCTAGCGAACGAACTGTTTGCGGTGACACAATATTATAGATGACTTCAATTTTATTAGTCATGGGTTTGAACTTTATTTTCAAAGAATCTGCACATTCTTTGGATACGGTTACCAAGTGGTCCAAGTGCTGAAAAAAAGACCGGTCAATTTTTTCGTCCATACCAGAATTGAGATAGTTAGTATGAATCCAACCAATTTTCTTTTTAGCTTTAACTTTTTCTACTACAAAATAGATAGATGATTTCTCTAGGTATCCTATGGCAGCATCATAATTTTTTTCTAAACTGTTTATGGACTGTTGAACATACTTCCAAGCGTATTGTTCGGACTTTGCTTTATCGAGTATAACTCTTGATAGAATTGTAAATAACAGCCTGGAATATGCTAAACTCACTTGTTTTTTTAATATAAATCCTTTTAGCGATAGGAAAAGATTTTTAGAAAAAAGCTCGTAGTCCTGATTGAGTTTTATAATATTTACTTGTTTAGGTAATAAGGAAATGAATTCTCCACTTCTATTAAATAGAAGCAAATCTACTTGATACTTTTCAAAATCAATCTGTGTTAATAGATTGATTAAACTTTTTTCTCCGCCTCCGGCAGATAGACTTGGAATAACAAACAAAAGGTTTTTCTTCATTTGAGGTTATCCTCATATTTCAATTTCATTTAAATAGTCTACTGCTTTATAAGACATTTTCTTAATTTGTGGAATTGATTTTTCAAGAGACTTTTTAATATCTTCTTCATTCTCTAAGAGGTGATTAAATTCTGCTCTCAATTTATCACTGTCTGAAAGTTCATTTATTCCCAATACATATTTTTCTTCTCCGAATAGATCTTTTGCTATTCCTTTTGATTTCACACTGTATCCAAGTACCAAGGTTGGTACGTGTGATGAATAGGCAGCAATCGTTGCATGTGTCCTGGCCCCAACAAAAAACTTCATCCTTGAAATATAGCCTTTGTACTGAGGTGCAGTAAGATTATCAGGTAAAATCAGTACTCTATCTGACTGTTTAAATTTTTGGTAATACTCATAAAGTAATTTGAAGTCATTGTCCTTCTCCTTTATAACGTGAGGAGTCAGCGCAATGGTCAAATCTGTTGTGCTTAAAATATGTTCAATCAATTGATAAACAGCAGTTTCTGATTCTTTATTTTTACTTAAAACTAAGGGGCTAAAATTGAGTCCAAGAGTTTTTCCTTTCTTCCAGCCTTTAGGCAATGGCAGCTCTTCTTTTTCCATTGTAAAAGCGGGATCGGCACACAGCTTAACATTTGAAAGACCTTTGTCTAACAGCGTTTGATAAGTAATAGATTCTCTTGCCAGGATTAAATCAAACATTTTTAGATCCTCTAGTTTTTGTTCCGATAGATCTTGCTCGCCGATTGAGCAAGCCCATAACACAAGCTTCTTATTTTTACGTTTTATCCTTCGATCAATTTCATACCAGCCTGGCTGCTCTCCATAACAGTAATTATCTCCTCCAATTGATAAGCATATATCCGCTTCATTAATCTGTTGAATAATATTTTTATGAATTTTGCTTAAGGCATATGATTCATCTTTAAAAAGCTTATATCTCATAGTAGATACAAACCAATCATAAGAATACCTTTTAATATCCTTGGCAGACCCATCATTGATTTTGTCTAAATGAGTAATTATCTTATCTGTCTCCGGTCTACCAGAAGATAAAAAGATCTCCGCCTTATTGGATTTTTCTTTAATAATTTTGGCAGAGGACCTAACAATCGCTTCACACCCGCGATTCTGGCTCCCATCATGTGCAAACATCATAATCTTCATTTAGTATTTCCTCCCGCGTGCCTATTTCTAAATTGGCTATATGAAGTAATACAATATAGGCCAATTGTCAGTTTTTTATTTATAAGCAAATATAGAACCCTTTCATATCTTCCAATTCCAGCTGTGCTATTTAAATAGCTTACTAAAGCTCTTTGAACCAGAGGATGACAAATCATTTTCTTTACGTATAGGTATCTTCTATTAAAAGGAATCTCTCCAGTTGCAAAGTAAATGTGTATGTATGCTTTTATGCTATTAATTAGTTTTTTGGATTTAAGCTGAGTTATTACATCAGAATTTATTTTTTTAGTTACTTCTTCAGGAAGTGGTTGAATATATTCTTCCAACGCTCTTTTAAAGTAATCTTTCTCAATAATGTTTCTCGTAGCACTTCCAAACACCTCACGGTAGTTGTATCCAGCGTAATCAATGTACATGACTTTTTTTGCCTGAGAAAAGAATTTCATATTGAATATTCCATCTTCTCCCAGATCAACATTCAAAGGAAATTCAATGTTATGTTTTTGAATAATGTCAGTTTTATATAGTTTGGTGCAAACTGAGTTGAAGTTATCTGTCCCCACTAGATAAGGCAATATTTTTTCTTCTATAAATTGTCTATCTAACAATAAATTCATGGGGAAAGGATATTTAGTGATCCGCTTTATACCTTTTATTTCATTCGCAAAATTTGTAATTACCACATCATATTTACCTTCTTCTGCAGAAGAGTAAAGAGTCTGAAGCATATCTGGTTCGATGTAGTCATCAGCATCAACAAAGGCTGCATATTTTCCTAACGCCATTTGTAATCCTTTATTTCTTGCAGCGCTTACTCCCTGATTCAGTTGATAAAATAGTCTTACTCTACTATCTGTTCTACAGTAACTCTCAATAATTTGCTGGCTTTTATCTATAGATCCATCATTAACAATAATCATTTCTATTTCATCAAGAGTTTGATTTAATAACGAATCAATACACTCATCAAGATATTGTTCAGCATTATAGACAGGAATAATAACTGAAACTTTTGGCTTCATATTATAATTTTTCCTTTTCTCTGAGAAACTCCATAAAAACAATCAATTATTCTGTTTAATTCTTCAACAGATAGATTTGAGCCTGACGGAAGACAAATACCTCTACTGAAAAGCACTTCAGATATACTTTTGTGATCCTCATGACAAAAGTATTTGCAAGTTTTAAAAAGAGGCTGCAAATGCAGCGGCTTCCATACAGGTCTTGCTTCTATATTATTTTCAGCCAATTCTTTTAAAATTTCCGATATTGTAAAACCTGATACTTTTTCATCAATTGTTACAGCTGTCAGCCACCGGTTGGAAAAAGTGTTCTCTGGTTCTGGCAAAAAATCAATGCCCGGTATTTTACTTAAATATTTTTGGTAATAGGCATGAATAGACCTTCTGGCCTCAACTCTTTTATTTAGAAATTGGAGCTGCCCTCTGCCAATGCCAGCTAAAATATTGCTCATTCTATAATTAAAACCAAGAATACTGTGCTGATAATGGATTGCTTGATCACGGGCCTGGGAAGCAATAAATTTAGCCTTTTTAATTGCTTCTTCATCATCTGAAACAAGCATGCCTCCTCCAGAAGTGGTAATAATTTTGTTGCCATTAAATGAAAATATCCCGAATTTGCCAAATCCCCCGCTTGCTTTTCCGTTATATAAGGATCCTAAAGATTCAGCAGCATCTTCAATGATAGGCACCCCATATACTTCAGAAAGGGCACGAATTTCATCCATTTTAGCCATCTGTCCATAAAGATTAACTGCAATGATGGCTTTAGGCAGTTCTCCTTTATCTGCTGCCTCTTTTAATGCTTTTCCTAATGCTTCCGGCGACATATTCCAAGTCTCTGGCTCAGAGTCTATAAATACGGGAGTCGCTCCTTGATAAAGTATAGGATTAGCACTGGCTACAAAGGTCAATGAAGAACAAAATACGGTATCCCCTTCTTTTACCTCAAGTAAAATAAGAGCCAAATGAATAGCAGCAGTCCCCGAACTAACAGCTGCAGCATGCTTAACTCCTGTATATAGCGCAATCTCCCTTTCAAACGCATCCACATTCGGTCCAAGAGGTGCAATCCAGTTCGTGTCAAAAGCCTCATTAATATATTTGTATTCTTCTCCGCTCATGTGCGGCGGTGATAGAAAGATTCTTTTTTGTTCTGTTGCCTGGATCATCTTAAACACCTCCTAATGCTTTGTTTTTAATTCTTGCTGGAACGCCAGCAGCCAATGAGAAGGATGAAATGGAGTGTATCACTGCGGCTCCCGCTCCTATCACAGTCCATTCACCGATTGAAGTTTTAGGAACAATTGCTGCTGAAGCTCCGATGTGAACGCCTTCTCCTATCCTGACCCCGCCTGTTAAGGTTGCATTTGGTGAGATATGGGCATAATCTTCAATTACACAATCATGTTCAATAACAGCAGCTGTGTTTAATATGGTATGCTTTCCAATTTTCGTATCTGCGTTGACCACACAATTTGGCATTACGGCGGCACCAGCATCTAGCTTCACACTTTTGCTGATAATAGAACTTGGATGGACCAGGCAGGCATATTGCTGATCTGATAAAGAAAGTTCTTGTGCAATTTTTTTTCGGGAGTTGTTATCCCCAATTGCTATGAAAAATAGTATCTGATCAAGGAACCTTCTATAATCTTTGACCGGCCCATAGTACAAGCCGTTTCTCTTCTCAATGTTTATATATTTATCATCCAAAATACCAATCAGTTTATATTTATTTTGGGCTTCTATAATGTCTCGGATTACTTTACTGTGCCCGCCATCTCCAATTATGATCAGGCTTTCCATTTAATCCATTCCTGTCCCTTTAAATTTTTCTGCTGTTGCAAAGCCAGTCTGCTGAATGCCTTCAGACTTTATTACTTTTAATAAAGTGATCATTAGAATTTTAATATCTAGCCGAAAAGTTCTGTTTTCTGCATACCAAACATCCAGCTTGAATTTTTCTTCCCATGTTAAATGGTTTCTGCCATTCACCTGGGCCCAGCCGGTAATCCCCGGTTTAACCAAATGCCTTTTCGCCTGTTCCTTTGTATAAAGGGGCAAGTATTCCATTAAGAGAGGCCTGGGCCCTACTAAACTGACATCTCCCTTTATCACATTAAAAAGCTGCGGCAGCTCATCCAAGCTGAACCTCCTTAAAAACTTTCCAAAAGACGTCAGCCGAATTTCATCAGATAATAAAAAACCATTAGCATCCTTTTCGTTTGTCATCGTACGAAATTTAAAAAGGAGAAATGGTTTCTCGTATTGTCCGGGGCGCAGCTGTTTAAACAGGATAGGAGATCCTAACTTTACTTTTATCATCACAGCAAGAATGATCATTGGTACGATAAAGATCATCAGCAGGATAAAAGCACATACAAAATCGAATACTCTTTTCATGCTTTATAGCCCCTAAATAATTTTTTGTTCTCGGATGTTCATCATATATTGAAGCAGGTAAATAATTTCTTCTACCAGTTCTGCTGCGCTTATGGAATCTGCTTCTTCTCCTCTTCTGAACGCAAAAAGCAGAAGCTCTATTAGCTGCTTCTGCGTTAGGCTTGCTTCTTCCATTGTTGACTCCCCGCTTCTAATAAACTTCAGCTGTCAGCTTTGTTTCTTTGTAGCCTTCCGGGTTATTAATCTGCCAGTTCCAGCTGTCCCGGCACATTTCCTCAATTCCTCTAAGTGCCTGCCATTCCAGCTCCCTTTGTGCTTTAGAAGGGTCAGCAAAGCATGCAGCAGCGTCGCCTGGTCGTTTTTCAGTGATGCTGTAGGGAATGATTTGTCCAGTTGCACTTTCAAAAGCATTCTTGAGTTCTAAAACACTGTATCCTGTGCCTGTACCAAGGTTATAAATATTCAAGGAAGGCCGATGAATTGTCTTTTCCAACGCCTTTACATGTCCATTTGCCAAATCCATGACATGGATATAGTCCCTTATCCCGGTACCATCTGGTGTAGGATAATCGTTTCCGAAAACCTTCAGTTCATCAAGCTTTCCTATCGCTACCTGCTGAATATATGGCATGAGGTTATTTGGAATGCCCTTTGGATCTTCCCCGATTTTCCCGCTTAGATGTGCACCAGCCGGGTTAAAGTATCTTAATAACGTGATGCTCCATTCTGGATCAGATATAAAAATATCCTTCAGAATTTCTTCAATCATTTGCTTAGTTCGTCCATAAGGATTGATGGCACCTATTGGGAAATCCTCTGTAATGGGAACCGTTTCAGGTATGCCATAAACCGTCGCGGAGGAACTGAATACCAAATTTTTCACTCCAAAGCTTTTCATTATTTCAAACAAAACAAGTGAGCCGCTGATATTATTTTGATAATACGCAAGTGGATTTTCTACTGATTCACCGACTGCTTTAAAACCGGCAAAGTGGATGACTGCTTCAATGGGATTTTGGATAAATACCTTTTCAACTGTTTCTTTATCCAAGAGATCCCCGTGGTAAAAGGCTAGTCCTTTTCCCGTAATTTCAGATACCCTTTTTAAGGCCTCAATCTTACTGTTGGACAAGTTATCCAGAACGACAATTTCTTGTCCGGCGTTTAATAGCTCCACACATGTATGGCTGCCGATATACCCGGCACCGCCCGTTAAAAGAATGGCCATTAGATCCTCCTTTTAAGCTTCAATCAAGCTGTAAAGCTTTTCAATCTCTGCTGTGCTTTCAAAATTGGTTTGTTGTAAGTTTTGAATCAAAGTTTGCCTAAGCAGGTCGTTTTGCATAACTTCCTTTATCCCGTTAACAATTCCATCTACACCCATCTCTGTGATGTGAGCATCTACACCATTTTCCGCCTGGCTTCTTGCAGTTGGGAAATCTGTGATAACAATTGGCTTTTCCAAAATCTGAGCCTCTCTGACGGTGACAGCTTTTCCTTCATAGCGGCTTGGCTGCACATATATATCACAGGCTTTAATATAGGGATAAGGATTGGTCTTTTTCCCCAATAAAAAAAACCGATCTTCTAGATCCAGTTCTTTAATCAGCTTTTTCAGTTCATTTTCTAAAGGGCCGTAACCGACTATGTACCATTCCACATTTATATTTTGGTCAATTAGCTTTCTACATGCTTTTGCTGCATCATCGAGACCTTTAGCGTGAGTGAGGCGGCCAACAGAGACTAGAATTGTCCTGCCTGGTTTTCGTTTAATTCCAATACTACTTCCGGTGATTGCCTGCTCTTTAACAAATTTTGGAGAGATGATATTTTCAATAACCTCTGTTTTATTATGCAATTTAGGATAGACATCGAGGAAAGTTTTAGAGCATTCATCTGACACAGCCACAATTTTATCCATTTTGCTCCACATTTTTTCGTCTCGTTTCTGATCCACTTCTATATTTGAATAATCAGTATGGATCCAGCCGAATTTCTTTCTGGCAATTACTTTTTCACCTACAAAGTGATGCGGCCACAAAAAGCTGATGGCTGCATCATATTTCTTTTCAGCCTTTGGGAGAAAAGGGGCTGTTAAATCCCAGCCGTACTGGATTGTTAGGTAACCAGGCTCTTCAATTTTCCTTACCCTTCCTTGAAAAGAACTTAAATACTTAGCCATTACCCTGGATAGAAGAATTGGATACCTTTTTTCTTTGGCAATCTCTTTTATAGATTTTCTAAAGGTTGCATAATCAGCCTGTTCTGGTAAAAGATTGGGCCCTTTAGGTATCATAGGGAAAAATTCCCCTTCATGTTTATAAAGCATCAAATCTACATCATACTTTGAATAATCAAATTGGCTGAGCAGCCCGATTAAACTTCTCTCTACCCCGCCAATAGCCAAATCAAACGAAGATATCAGCACTTTCTTTTTCATGTTTAGCCCTTCTTACTTAGATTGAATTGCTTTCCTTATTGCTGAAATGGTCTTGGGTCCAGCAATGCGGCTTACCATTCTTTTTAAATTGCTTCTAAGCCTAACATTTGCGGGAAGCCAGGTTTGAGCAAAATGATGAATGGTATAACTTTGCTCTGTAATGTGATTTTCTCCATTGATGTAATCATATGGGCTGAAGTAGGTCCGTGGATAGACCACTGTTCCATTTGATAAAATTTGCTTACTTCCATCTGTTTTTAAGCCGAATGGCAGACACAATGATGTCATAATGTTGGTGTTTGTGGTCATGTCATAAGTGCCATCCAATTTTTTAAACCGTTTTGTATAGTAATACTTCATAAATTCCTCGATTAATTCATGCCCTTTGATTGCCCCAATTGTTCCTGACTGCAGGAACTGCCCGTCTTCAAATCCAGTAAACATTTTATCCTTTAAAAGCGGGTTCAGCGATTTAAGGACTTCTACGTCAGTATCCATATAAACTCCCCCATGCTTATACAGGGCGTGCAGCCTGACAAAATCACTGACAAAAGCATATTTTTTTGCTTCGTAAGCTTCCTTGACATACTGGTTGCTGTTAATGTCAAAATTACTTTCGTTCCACTCAATCAGCTGATAATCAGGCAAATGTTTTCTCCAGCTATTGATGCATTTTTGAACCAGCTTAGGTTTTGCACCCTTCCCAAACCAGCAAAAATGGATAATTTTTGGTATTGCACTCATAATCTCCCCCCTTTTATCACTAGCTACAATTTAATGTAGTCGCTGGAATAATACATATTTAAACTAAGTACTTCTTCATAATAGAAGAAGATAAAATAGCATATTAGCAAGGAATAATAAATTAGCTTTTCATCTTTTTTACGAAACACCTTAATAATCCAAGAAACAAGAATTAAATTATATAATCCGAAATAAATGGAGAACCTAGCAAAAATCCAGTTTTGTGTAGATATTATCATAAAAATAAAGCCTAACAATGTCATATTTATTATGAGATCTGAATTAGGATTAATTTCTTTTAGACGGTCTCTTCCAAAGTATGCAATCGCTAAAGGTACAGCATTTACTACTACCCTTAAAAAGTTGGCACCACCTTCAGAAAAATTTTTATATCCTTCATATTGAGTGTTTTCCAAGGCATTAAAGAGAAGCGTTTGAAATTGACTAAATCCAATTACAATCAAAACAGCGGCTGCCAACAGCATAAAGGTTCCTTTAGTCCAAGCCTTTCTATTTACCAAAAAGTAAACGAGAATCATAATAAGTGCCGATTGGTGAAACGCTGACGCCAAAAGTACAACTAAAAAATAAGGCAACCATTTTCTTTTTTCTAATAGTTTTGTGCCTGCAAATAATATGGCAGCTGCTAAGAATTGTCTCATGCCATTCATTGAAACTAAAAACATGCCAGATGTAATAAAAACATACAAGCTTATTTCTAGTAATCTGGAATATTTATAGAGAACCATTACAATCAAAAGGTTAGTAATGAAAGCAGAAACAAAAATTAAAATTTGGGGATCATCTGAAAATTGCTTAAGCAGCATTTGATACACACCAAATCCTGCATCTTTTCCCTTCATGACACTCTCCCAAGTGAAATTTTCTTTTTCATATGAATGAATATAGAAAACGGTGTCTCCAATATTGTTTCTTAAGCCAGAAACAATAATTAAAATAGTGCCCGATATTAGAACCAGGAGTTTTTCAGCTTTCACTCGCGTTATATTGCTTAGGTCTTGTATAGAAAAGTATCTTGCAAAGTATGAAAAAATATATACACTAAATAAATTTACATAAAGAACTTCCATATTAAATTCCCTTACTTAACCGTTAATTTTTTTGTGTTATTAATATATAAATACAGAAGAATTCCAACAGGTATAGCAAGAAAAGTAGTAACTTTTTTAGGTGATTCTTTTAGGAAATCATAGTTTTTTGAAAGCAGGCTGCTTGATACATAATGTGCAGCTTCTCTTAAAGAATCTTTTAACGTAGGTGCATATTTGATAGCCGTCTTCCTAAAAAAAGAAAAACCTCTAGGGTTTTTCTTATACTGACTTATCATATTCATACTTGATCCGTCCTCTAGATACTCCACGTAACACAAAACTTCATTTAACAAAAGTAACGGACATTCCTGATCAATCAATATATACTTATAACTAAGGGGGCAATATTTTTCCCCAGGAAAAATCGGATATGGCGGAACCTTTTTAGTTAAGTCAGTTCTTAAGACGAGTTTTTTGTCTCCTTTTACTCTATGTTTGCTATATAAATTACTGAGGGTTTCACATTTTAGATGGTCTGGCATTTTTGTTCCGATAATATTACCGTCTGGATTTGCGTCAAGCCCTACTATTCCAGCAATATTCAAATGTTTATTTTTCTCCCAGGTCTCAATGATTTTTTCAACTGCATTATTTGGCATATAATCATCAGAATCGATGCATACATTTAACTCTGTATCAATTAATTGATACGCTGTATTATGCGCTCCATGCATTCCTTGGTTCTCCTGATAATGGTAGCGGATTTTGATAAGATCTTCTTTCATCCAGCTGTTTACTAAATCCCTTGTCTCGTCTTCAGAACCATCATCTATAATCAGCCATATAAAATCTTTGTAAGTTTGTTTTTTTAGACTCTCGTATCCTAAATGAAGAGTATATGCACGATTATAAGTTGGAGTAAATATTGTCAATAATTCTGCCATTAGTTTACACCGATTTGATTTTTTTCAGAGTAAAAGTTTTCTAGCCATCTTGCATTTGCTGCGGCATCATACCCGCTTTTTTGGATCATTTTAAAAGTGTCTGCATGATCATAATCTAGAGAAAGAATATGATCAGCCCATTCAGAGGGGTTTTCCCTGATATTTTTGAATACTAGCCTCTGGGTTAAATCTGCTTCTTTTGTAATCGTATCTGAAACAACACATTTAAGGCCTGCAGCCTGCGCTTCTATTAACACAACAGGGAGTCCTTCAAATAGTGATGGAAAAAGGAATAGATCCATTGCATGCATAATTTCTTCTATGTTTTTTTGAACTCCTAAGAAATGGACATTTGGAGCAACGCCCAATGCTACTGCCTTTCTTTTCATTTCTTCCTGCAAATGACCCTCTCCGACCAAAATTAGATGAGAATCTTTTCTTCTTTTATTAACTTCTTTAAAAATCTCCAGGAGATATTTATGGTTTTTTTGTTTATTAAAGCGTCCTACATGCCCTATAACTAAACCTTCTTCAATTCCAAGCTCTTTTTTTATTCTCACTCGATTTTCTTGTTTAAATCTAAATCGTGAAGCATCTACTGCATTGTTTAAAACGGTGAATTTTTCTTTATTAAATAACCATTTACCTGCACTATTCGAACAGGCAAAGTAAAAGTTAGTGCTATCTTTCAGGAAATACCTGGCATACAATCGAAACGGATATTTATAATCAAGTCCTAGATCGCTCAAATGACTATGAGCTATTCTATAAGGAACGCCAGCTTTTTTAGCAGCTCTTAAAACAAAGCTGCTGTTTTCATTATTATGGGCATGGATAACTTTATAATCTTTATGTTCTTTAAAAAAGTCATCGAGCAGTTTGAAATACCTTTTATAGCTCCCCGGTTTAATAGAAGGCATACGATAAATTCTGCCTCCTAAGCTATTAATCTCATCATCATAATGGCCTTTTTCATCTCTGTGAACCATGAAGTCAAATTGGATCTGTGATCTATCGATTTTTCTATAATAATTCATCAGCATTGTTTCCAAGCCGCCTCGGTTCATTATGGTGACTACTTGCAGAATTCTTACTGGCTCCAAAGGATCACCTTCTTTACTTAATATTTCTTCTAAGAGTTTCTATAGAGACAAGCATAAAATAAAACCCAATTGTCATTCTGAATTTTCCCAGAGAATAAAAAACCCTCCAGTGAATAGGAAGGTAGGTTAAATCAAATTCTTTAAAAGCTTTTTTAATTTGATCGTTATTTAGAATGTTTTTTATTTCTTTCAGTTTTTTATAATTTAATAATTTGTTATCTTGACTGATGATATTTAACCCAAGACCCAAAGTTCCTAAACAAATTCGATTTCTTAATGCAGAAATATATGCAGGAGATAGTTCATTTTCAGAAATGAATTTTTCAAAAAGACGAAACAGGTTTAACCATTGTTCTAAAAGGTCTTCTTTGTAATAAGAAGTTACTGATTGATTATTTGCACGCCAATAGTGATAAAAAGGATAATTAATAAAATAAGCAGCATTTGCATGAGAAAAAGAATATAAATTAAATAGCGTATCTTCATTAGTGCCTATTTCTTTCAAATCGATGAATCTTATCTCATTTTCTTTTAGCAAAGAACGCCGATATATTTTTGACCAAACTGTTCCCCATGCATCCAGGAGCTCTGGATTTGCGACTTCATTCTTTATGGGGCCGATTAATTTTCTTATCAATTCACCAATTTGATCATTTGTTAACTTCTCAGGAAGATTGAGTTCCTTTGCTTTTGAATGAGTCCCAAACTCTCTAATATAGGAACACATCACAATATCAGAGTTTTCTTTAACAGCAGCTTTAAATAATTGTGAATACATATAAGGCTCGATCCAATCATCAGGATCAACAAATCCTATATATTCACCTGTAGATGCTTCTATCCCAGTATTTCTGGCTGCAGATACTCCTTCATTCTCCTTGTGAATTAGTGTTATTCTTTTATCCCTAGCAGAATATTCTTCTAGTATTCTTCTGCTGGAATCATTGGAACCGTCATTTACACATATGATTTCTAAATCCTGAAGTTCTTGATTTACTATACTATCCAAACATCTAACCAAGTATTTTTCCATATTATATATAGGCACGATTATGCTCACGCTTGGCATGGTCTACCTCCGGGAAATAGCTCTGATAAACTTCAGCAAGTTCCATAATAATTCGGTTAATAGAAAATGAGCTGATTTTTTTAACACTTGCTTCGCTCATTTTTTTAAGATCAATTTCATTTTGATGCAGATGTATTATTTTTTTTGCCATAAGTTCTGGAGTATGTACATCAATAAAACCGGTTAGCTTGTCTTCAATTAACTCCGAATGGCCTCTATTCTTTGTTGCTATCACCGGCAGCCCGCACGCCATCGCCTCCATCACATTCACCGGCAGCCCTTCTCTCAGACTGGAGGCAACAGCGATGTCGCACATTGGAAGCAGTTCAGCAATATCTTTCCGGTATCCAAGAAAGTCAATATTCCTTTCAACATTAAACTCCTTCGCAAGTTTTTTACATTCATCCTGGAGTCTTCCTTCTCCTGCTAAAAGCAGCTTAGCATCTGGAACAGCTTCTTTTACATTTGCCATCGCCCGGATCAGCAGCTGCTGATTTTTGTTTGCATTGAACTCAGCTGCATAAAAAAGAAGAAGCTGCTCCTTGCGATAGCCGTATTTCAGTCTCAGCTCATTTTTCTTTATAGGTTCAGCCGGCTTAAACCGTTCCGTATCTATACCGACTCCGTGTATGTGCTTGATGGCGCCTGCGTTAAATCTGCGGTTTGCTGCGAGCTCGTAATCTTCCTTATTAATGGTGATAAGACAGTCGGTATGTTCCGCCAGGAGCTTTTCTATCGGATAGTAAATCAGCCAATTTGCCAGTGATGAGCCTTTGCAAAAGTGGAAGCCGTGAGCTGTATAAATGATCTTGCTCCCCTGTTTTCGCGCATTCTTTGCGGCAAGGCGAGTGAGCACTCCTCCCATAGGGGTATGGCAGTGGACCAAATTGTAGCGATGTTCCTCCAGAAGCTTTTTCAGCTGAGAATAAGCAGCTATATTTTCCTTTTTGAAAGGGGAGCGCTGGATCGGAATATCGAACTTTTTGTCCGTAAATGGCAGATCTATTTTGCCCTTGGCAGCTATATGAACCTCCCATCCCTGTTCTTTAAACCACTGTAAAACGGGCAGATGAAAGGCTTTGAAATGATAGTCAACTGTTGCGCAAAAGAGCACTTTGTTCGTCATTTTTCAATCTCCTCTCCCTAGCCCGGGATGGTCATAAGCTCTTCATTTTGTTCTTGCTGCCTGTTGGCCAGTGCCAAAAGCTGTTCTCTTAATTCTTCTTTTGACAAATTGTCCATTTCAGTAATCAATTGTTCGATTTCTTCTATATAAAGAAATGCTTTCTTACCGATATATATTTTTGGATAAATCTGCTGCTCGTAAACCTCGTCCTTTTTCAGCAGCTCTTCAAATAATTTTTCGCCTGGACGGATACCGGTAAACTCGATGCCAATTTCCTCTTCAGAGTTGCCTGAGAGGGTAATCAGGTTTTTGGCAAGATCAACAATTTTCACCGGGTCGCCCATATCGAGAACAAAAATTTCTCCTCCTCTCGCGAGTGCACCTGCCTGTATCACAAGCCTTGATGCTTCAGGAATCGTCATAAAATAACGGACCATTTCTGGATGAGTTACCGTAACAGGACCGCCCTTTTCAATCTGTTTTCTGAAAAGCGGTATCACGCTTCCCCTGCTGCCAAGGACATTGCCGAATCTTACGGCAACGAATTTCGTATTGCTGATCGAGTCCATATTTTGAACAATCATTTCTGCAAGCCGTTTAGTGGCTCCCATCACACTTGTGGGATTTACCGCTTTGTCTGTCGAGATCATGACAAAAGTTTCAACCCCATACCAGCTTGCAGCATTTGCCACATTTCTTGTGCCGATCATATTGTTTTTTATGGCTTCCTCTGGATTCCTTTCCATGAGGGGCACATGCTTGTGTGCTGCTGCGTGGTAAACAACGTCCGGCTTGTATTTCTCCATGACGGCAGCCATTTTTGCCGCATCCTGCAGATCGGCTATTTCAGTGGTTAAGTGAATTTGCTTATCCTGATAGATCTCTCTTAAATCCATTTCAATTGAATATATGCTGTTTTCGCCATGCCCAAGCAAAATAAGCTGGCGGGGTTCAAATCTTGCAATCTGCCGGCAAATTTCAGACCCGATGGATCCGCCTGCACCAGTGACCAAGACGACTTTGTTTGTGACATATTCTGAAATGCTGTCAATATCAAGTTTGATCGGTTCCCGGCCAAGAAGATCCTCTACCTTTACATCCCTGAATTGGCTGACCGAAATTTTCCCTGTAACCAAGTCTTCAAGCATTGGCATGATCTTTGTTTTCGCTTCTGTTTTTGCACATTCCTGAAAAATACGGTTTAATGCTTTTTTCTTTAATGAAGGAATAGCGATGACAATGTTTTCCACTTTGTATTTTTTAACAATTGCCTGAATGTCAGCTACGCCCCCTGCTACCGGTATGCCGTGAATATCCAGGTTTCTTTTTCTTAGGTCATCATCTATAAAAGCAACCGGCAATAATTCAGCTGCTTTGTTGCGGTTAAGCTGTCTTGCGAGCATCGTCCCTGCTGAACCAGCTCCAATAATCAATGTTCTTTTCCGATGGTCATGCTGTTTGAATAAGGAGTCTCTGTATACCCTCCAGCAAAACCTGGAACCTCCGATAAGAAGAATATGAATCATCCAGGTAACAGCAAGCAGCCTTGCATAAACATCTCCAAAAAACACCTGCTGAACAGCTCCAAGCAATATGATAGAAAACGTAATCGCTTGAAAAATCTTGACCAGTTCGCTGATGCTTGCATATTCCCAAGCCTTTTTATAGAGCTTATAAATATAAGAAAAAATATGATGGCTTAACAGCAGTGTGACAGAACTGATCATAATAGGAACGGTTAATACATGAATATCTGCGCTGACAACAAACCTTGAGAAAAACACGGATGTCAGAACAATGATGGAATCAATCAGGATTAATAAGGACAATCTTGTCCGGTAGGCCAACCAGCTCACCCTTTCCATATTTCATAATTTTTGTCCTGAGTAAAAGAAACATTTATAAAATTTAGCTATACGGTCTTTTCCAAGACCGCATAAGTAAATTTATAAATATGGGGCATTCAACCCCTCCTCACATCCCGCTTATGACGACTGGCGTCTAAGGTTTAGAAAACCCGCAGCGCGACCGAGTGCCATCATTGCTAGAGGAAAGATGACGTCTCCTAATTCTTTATTAAGAACATTTTGTGTAAAACTGAAAACGATTCCTAGTAAAAATGATCTATCGCTGATTCAGAATGATTCCGAGAAACTCAGCCTTTGCTTCACTTAGTGACTTCTTAGCTTTCACCGCTTTTTCTGCAGCTGTTTTGCCGCTTTTAATGACCATTATTAACTGGTCACATTGATTAGCTAAAATTTTTGCATCCGAATATTGATTAATGGCTGGTGTGTCAAACAGAACCAAATTGTATTCTTCTAAAGCAAGTGAAATGAGATTCTCCATTGCCTGTGAATCCGCCAGTTCTGTCGGGTTATAAGGCAATGGCCCGGAAGGAAGCAAGTCAAGCCTTCCAACAGGTGTGTTTTGAATGGCTTCTTCGATGCGGCAGGTTTTGTTCAATACATTGCTAAGACCGGTAGTATTTTTCACATTAAACAAGGTATGCAGGGAAGGATTTCTCATATCGGCATCAATGAGAAGCACCTTGCAGCCCTGCTGCGCCAGCGAGATTGCCAGGTTTGTGCAGGTCACAGATTTCCCATCACCCTTTTCAGGCGAGGTGACGGCCAAGGAGTATCTCTTATGCTTATCAAGGGCAAAAAGAAGATTGGTCCTGACTGTCCGGTATTGTTCTGAGAGAGCAGAACCGGCATTCATGTACGCATATAAATTACGCGGGGAAAGCTTTTTATCAAAGAGACTCATCATAGCCTGCAACAGACTCACCTCGCACAATCGCATTTAGCTTGCTTTTCTTATTGATTGGGGCATTTCTTCGGTTTGCTTTTGCAATACTGCCGAGCACGGCCATTTCTAAAATTTGCTCAGCCTCATGCTCTGTCCTAATGGAGCTGTCTAAGGAATCCAGCAGGAAGATCAGGCCGATGGAGAGAATTAGTCCAATTGCTGTAAATAAAAATATGGTCTTCATCGGACTTGAAGTGATCTCTTGAGAATACTTTGCCGGATCAAGAATTTTAATTTGGTTAAAGTTTAATACCTTAGGAATATTATCCTGGTATGCTTCCATAACCGCGTTAGCTTTTTGAATAGCAAGATTTTTATTGTAATCAGTAACGGTTACATATACAATCTGAGAATTTTCCTTCTGCACGGCAGAAACCTGGCTGCTTAATGTTTCTGGACTATCCTTTAGCTTAAGCTTTGCAGCAGCTTCTTTTAAAATCACCGGCTCATTAAACATGGCAAGCAATGTGCCTGTCAGTTTGCCATCATCTTTAATTAATACCTTCCCAGTCGCAGAATAATAGGCTGTATCCTGAGGTGCACTGAGAAAATATCCTGTTGCGGCAAACAAAAAAGTAACAGATACCAGAAGCCATTTTCTTAGAAGAAGTACATTGAATAATTTCTTTAAATCAATTTCCTTTTCCATACAGTCACTCATTTCTCTTCAAATTTCATTAAGTTCTTTAAAACGAACATTTTAAGCGCAGTTGTTCAATTTGAAAAAACTTTTTCTAAACTCAGTCTAGTTCTTTATAAAGAACATGTCAATAGTCCTGTTTGAAATTTTGAGAAATCTGCTGATGTTATTTCATAGAATGAATGTAATACTTTTTTCCTTTTGAATCGGCTTGCTTTTCTCTTTCCAGAGGATCAGTGAAAAAATAGGCCATTTCAATTCCATAAAAATCTGCAACCTTTTGAAGAAAATCAATATGCGGCTTTCGGATCCCCCTCTCAATTTTAGATAAGTTGCTATAGTTAAAATCTACGGCTTCCCCAAGCTCTTTCAGCGTCATATTATGCTGAATTCTGAGCTTTTTTATTCTCTCCCCAATTGTTTGTTTCATATAATGTACCCTCACCCCTAAATACGCCAGGTTATGTTCTTTATAAAGAAAACTTACCTCTTTTTTCCTATTTTCTCAATAGACGTAATCAATCAAATATTGTCATTTAAACCAATAAATAGCCCTTTTTCTCTTGGTTTCTTGGTTTTTCTTAACTTTTCTTTTTTGAACAAAAAAACCTTTGAAGCAAGTTCAAAGGTTTCATTGTTTTCTTCTATTTTTGAATAATAGCATGACTCCGAAAGGCAAAATGCCAAACCAGCGATTCACAGCAGGCAGCCTTTCATCCTTCCGCAGCTTTTTTTGCTCCATCCGTTTTTCCTTCGGTGTATCCATGTACTTGACAAACTGCTGAGTCAGGTATTTGACGTAATCGTTCGTTGACAGCTGCCTCGCCCCTCTTTTGCGATTTTACTGTCAGTATAGCCTGGCTCCAGCTATTTTAATCTCTCTGCAATTTCCTCTGTGATTTCCGAAAGAGTCTTATTTGATGTATCAACTTTTATCATGCATTCTTCATAAAATGGCATCCGGCT
Organism: Metabacillus kandeliae; assembly: GCF_021166585.1. Taxonomy (GTDB): domain Bacteria; phylum Bacillota; class Bacilli; order Bacillales; family Bacillaceae; genus Metabacillus_B; species Metabacillus_B kandeliae. Next base: position 562,309 of record NZ_JAJOZE010000001.1, on the reverse strand, counting down.
TTTGTATATTTCATGGATGTCTTCTTTTGTTTTTTCCTGAATGAGAGGTCTGTCCGTATCATTGAGGAGCCTTTCATATAGGGTGTCTATATGGCACTCGAGATAAACCACCGCTCCTGTCTCCAGCATATAGCGGCGGTTTTCCGGCGAAATGACGAGACCGCCGCCTGTTGTAACGATAATGTTCTCAAGCGGCACTTCTTTCAGAGTCTTGGTTTCCAGCAAGCGGAATGCTGCTTCGCCTTCTTCCTTAAAAATTTCTTTTATCGGCTTTCCTGCGCTTTCTTCTATAAGGTGATCTGTATCTACGGCAGGAAGGTTTAACTTCTTCGACAGCTCTGCCCCAACAGTTGTTTTGCCTGCACCCATAAATCCGGTTAGAAAGATTCTTTTCATCCTATCACTCCATCGCTATGCATATTGCTATAGTTTATCACTCTGTCCACGATGTGATAAGACCTTTTGCATTACTGTAAATATAGTAGGCTTGTTTTTTTCTGCTCTCATTCGTTTCACAGGCAATATCTGTTTTGTACTCCCCTGGGGAGATTTGGGTGATATGGTATCTGACCTTCCCTGTTTTCAGTACTTCTTCTTCCACTAAAGCTTCTGGCGCTGTTTTTATTTTTTTAAGTGACTGTGCCACTCCTCTTTGCATGAGACTGTCGAGTACATAATATTGTTTTGTATCAAAATAGAAATTTTTTTCTAACAGGTGCAGTGCAGTAACATGAAGAATGGTGAGAAAAACCAGCATGGACATCATAGCAGTGAAAGGGAAAATTGATCCTTTTTGGTTATTCATAAGTGTTTCCTTTAAGATTTTGAAATAACGGGATGGATAAATGATAGGATACATTTGCTTTGCTTACAAGATTAAAGGCAAGGCCAGTACTGGTGATTTCTGCCCGGATTGATTTGATTTGCTGCAGCATAATTTCGTGTCCCTTTCCCCCTACCTGCCGTCGTACAAGGTCGTTATATCTAGTGATGGATACTCTTTGACCTGAGGGATTGGTAAAGTCAATCCCCTCTGCTGTCACAGAGAATTGTTTCCCTTGCCTGATTTCATTTGATAGCTGTTCTGAAAATACTTCCCATTCAAAAGCGCTGAGATCTCCGGACTTTTGGGAAGAATGAAGCAAAAATGAAATCAGCGGAAGCATGGATGAAACAATAATGGTAAAGACCCCAAGGGCAAACAGCATGTTTAAAAGAGTATAGCCGCGGCTATTCCGGCAGCGGGAGGCAATATTTTCTTTTGCGTTCAGGCTTTTCTTTCCATATAACACAAAGTTCTTTATGCGGATCAGCCTCCAATGTATAGGCATCATCTATTGGAAAAGGCACAGAGCTTCCCTTATACATGTTTTCTTTCATTTTTAAATTCAGGTATTTCACTGCCTTTGTTTCTTTTACACTGTTATCTCTTTCAATTGAGAGATGCATCATGACAGGAAGGAGAGTGACAGTGATGAGCGACCAGATTGAAAAAGCAGCGATGCATTCGAGCAAGGAAAATCCTTCAGACCTTCTCCACATGAAACCTCCCCTTTCCTAGATAAAACTTTATTAAGTAATGCTGCTCTTTATATTGGACAAGGATGGTACCGCTTGCGGATATGTTGCCTTGAGGATCGAAATAAAAGGTGTAAGGCATGGTCTGCTTAGTCATGGTGATTTCCTCATTGTATGCCCGCTCTATTAATTTCTGAGGATAAATACCGCTGCTGCGGATGCTGTATTGCTTTGAGGATGCGCTGTAAATAAAGTAATAGCTGTTTTGTGAAACGACCGCATGCTGCTGCGCATAAAGTATATCCTTTTCCAGTTGTTCAAAAAATTGAGAAATAACTGCGTGCTCTTTTGCCGGCTTCATATTCACAACAAGGGCAAGGCTCAGCACAATAAATATTAGCAGCACAATCAGACTTTCTATTAACGTGAAGCCCTCCTCATTGCTTTGCCGCTTCAACCACAGCACCTTCCGTATCAAGCCCAAGCGTTGTTCCATTAGGGCACTTATTGGTTGTTATATATTTTTCAGTTGTAAGCTTTTCGATGGTAGCTTTTTCTCCTTCTTTCATTTCATATGCGGATGATTGAGCCTGGATCATATCCTTCAGCCCTTCACAGCCTTTTGATTGGATATTGGCGTTATGCTTAGCGATATTCGGTATCGTAATCAGTAAGAGGATGGTGATAACGAGAAGTACGATCAGCATTTCAATCAATGTAAAGCCTTTTTGGTTTTTCATCTGTTCCTCCTTATATATGCTCCATCATCTGGTACATCGGCAGCATCATAGATAAATACACACTTAATACAATCAAGCCTACAATTAAAAATACTGCTGGCTGGATGACAGAAATCAGTTTAGACAGTTTCTTTTCAAGATTGGCTATCACAAGCTGGCTGTAATGATACAAGTCTCTTTCCAAGCGGCCGTTCGCCTGTCCATGAGCTATGACTTGATAAAATTCTTTTTCGTAAAAAGGGCTGTTCTGGATGACCGTCTCGAAAGCCTCCCCTTTTTTCAGCTCGCTGATCAGGGTTTTGGCTTCCGCTTGAAAGAAAGAGTGGTAATTTTGCTTTTCGAAGATCAGGAGACTTTCATAAAAAGACAATCCTCCTCTAAGAAGATAGCTGAGCTGAAGCCCAAAATAGTAGCTGTTTAGCATTTTAAAGCCTTTATTGATGAGCGGTATTTGCATTGCAATCCTCATTTTTTTCTGTGGATGAAGCTTATGAAAGAGGAAAAAATATAAAACGAAGAAAAGTAGACCGCTGCCTGCCAAACCAATAAGAGCATATTTTATGAAGTCGAATAGCAGCATAAGTCCCTTCGTCAGCAGAGAGGGTTCCATGTTCATGGACTGGTAGATTTGCAGAAATTGCGGGCCAATGACAGACTGTGCAATATAAATAACAGCTCCGCCGATAAAAATAAGAAACAGGGGATACCGCATGACAGCAGACAGCTTTTCCGCCTGATTGCATTTTCTTGAGAGAAGGTTGGCACTTTCCTTTAAAGCAAAAGAAAGATCACCATGATTTTCTGCGAAATAGAGATAACTGAGGACATCTTTATCAAAGGAAAGCTTCTCAAACATCGAGGAAATGGACAAGCCTTTGCTCAATTCTTCAAGGCAGACGGTTAGAGCAGCTTTTCTTCGTCCCTTTAGCTGAAGGAGCATAAAACTGAGCCCTTCGTTTAACGAGTAGCCTTTTTCCAGCAGCTCGCTTAAACGCTGCATAAATTCAGCCTGCGTGCTCAGCTTCCAGTCTTTATTAAGCTTCATGATCAAATACCCATTTATAATAGGTGTCGGGATAAAGATAACCGAGTGCAATTCCCTTTTTGATAACATCCTTTAATGTTGGATAGCTCCATACAGTATTTGCTCCTTTTGCGTTTTCAAGGGCATGGCTCAAATCTTTCCCGTACAGCAGTTCATAGACACCTGTCCTTCTGATTTTCCGCATTTGCTTGCAATAGGGAGAGCACTTTTCTTTGCAGAAGGGACATTTGAGTTCAACGAGCCTCTGGGCAGTGATGCAGATCAACGTTTGTTCAATTTCAGAGAGCGGCACATCAAATTCAAGCAATCTGTAGATCGCCCCTTTTGCGTCTCTCGTATGCATGGTACTCAGGACAAGATGGCCGGTCAGCGCTGCTCTAATGGCAATCTGAGCAGTTTCATGATCTCTGATTTCTCCAACCATGATAATGTCAGGATCATGTCTTAAAATTGCCTTTAAGCCTGCAGCATAAGTAATGCCTGCTTTTTCATTCACCTGGACCTGAAGCACTTCATCACTTTTTGATTCCACTGGGTCCTCAAGGGTAATGATGTTTCTCTGGAAGTTTTTCTTGGAATAGTGAAGCAGTGAATAAAGAGTAGTGGTTTTTCCGGAGCCGGTCGGTCCTGTGAAAATCATTAAGCCATGAGAATGGTTTAGAAAAGAGAGGAGTTTGTTCGTGATAGAGGGAAAAAGAGATAGCTTTGGCACTGCCGGCACCTTTTCTTTAGCCAAGAGACGAATCACAAGACTTTCATCATAAATCGTCGGAAGAGTGGACAGTCTCAGGTTCATCTTGCCTTTAGCAGATGTAAACGCCAGGGCACCGTTTTGAGGTTTTCTTCTTTCACCAATATCCATGGATGCTAAAAACTTCAGATGGGAAATCAGACGCTGGCAAACGTCTTTTTTCAGCACGTGCTTTTCTATGAGGTCATCATCAATGCGGTAGTGAACAGCAGCATCTTCATCCCTCGGGACGAGGTGAATGTCAGATGCCTGCAGGGAATGCGCTTCTTCAATAATCCGTTCGCTTAATAGCTCAATTGCCTGCATGGATCAGCCTCCTTAATGTCTACAAGTGGATTATATGGGAAGCATTAAGTCTTGTCATATTGTGATATTTTATTTTTCTCTGCGAATTTCGAAAGAAAAGCGTATTTTGGCCAACTAATTATTGCGTTTTCTGCATAAGAAAGTTTAATTTGCACATGATACTATTTGTCGCATTCTTTAGTGGGCTATAGCCAAGCGGTAAGGCAACGGACTTTGACTCCGTCATGCGCTGGTTCGAATCCAGCTAGCCCAGCCATTTTTTCAAATAAAAAAGCCTGCATTAGCAGACATTAATCACAGGATACATAATAGATGTAAGTTTTTCTGTTTTTCTTAAGCAAGGAAGGCTTTTCGTAGTACAACCGGTATCCCCTGTTAAGAGATTCATGCCCCATAAATTTTAATTTCTTTTTTTCAGCAAGTTCCTTTGAAGCATCAATAATGCTAGGACTCTCTGAAGTAAAATCAGGTTTAAGAAAATCCGCAGCAACCGTTCGTGATCCTATCCCCTCTAAGAAAAATTTAAATTCTCCCATGCATTACCGTCCTTTTCATGCTTAATAAAGAACAATTCTCTTAAAATATACCATTATAATGAAATTCCAACAATAATTTTTATTCGTACTGTACAGCCTGTTCAACTAAAAAAACCACCCTCCAAGGGTGATTTTCTTAGCAAACCTTCTGATGATAGCTGCCATCCTTGGCAATCTTGTTAAGCTCCTGCGGATTGTAGCCGACAATCAGTTTTTTTCCGTCTGTAATAATCGGCCGTCTAAGCAGTTTTGGTTCTTCAGTGATCAGTTTCAAGAGCTCTGATAGGTTCAGTTCTTCTATATTCAGGTTAAGGTCCTTGTACGTCTGGCTGCGGGTGGCGAGTATTTCGTCAATCCCTTCGGTTGTCAGCTCAAGGATTTTTTTTAATTCCAAGGCAGTTGGTGTTTCTCTGAAGAGGTGCCTTTCGTGAAAACCGATTTCATGCGCTTTCAGCCAGTGCTTTGTTTTACGGCAAGATGTACAGCTAGGATAAGTAAAAAATGTCAATTCATCCATTTTCATTTCCTCCTGGAATATATTACAAAGGCCCTTTTCTATATAAATCCGTTTTCTATTTGTGTAATTGTATTGTACATTATTTGTACAATGTTTGTATACCCATAAGACTTAACTGAATTATGAACTTTTTATTACAAAGGGCCATTTTCTTCCTTTTTTACAGTTCTGGAAGCGAGCGGGTTATTTACAATGGAAGGAATTGTTGGATATAATAAAATCAGTCAGAGGGGTAAAGGAGGAATTTGTTTGGATCGGATGTTCAGGGTATTGGGGTTCTGGACGGGTATCTTTGCTGTTATGTTTTTCCTTGGGGATATGGAAGAAACATCGCTTTTATTTTTTGCACAAACGGTCTTTTTTGTCTTTTTATCTTATTTAAAATTAACTGAGCGTATGTATATTTATATTTTCGGTGCTTACTGCACAATCTTTTTTGTCGGGTTTACTTACTGGACCACCTTTATGATGATCCCAGGTATGGGTGCTGAATAAAACATAAAAAAGTAACAGCTGCACACATGTGCAGCTGTTACTTTTTTTCATGACTCTGTTAAAATGGCTGTTGATTTCCGTTTCAGGCGTCCGCTTTCCGCGGGGCGGGCCGCTTGAGCCTCCTCGGCGCCTTTGCGCCTCCGGGGTCTCACCTGTCCCGCTGCTCCCGCAGGAGTCTCCCGCCTGCCACTCCAATCAACAGGTGCGTAAAAAATCAACATTCTCCTTTAACATAAACTTTTTCATGGATAAAGACATGGAAAGCCTGACTGATCCCGCTTCCTGATAAAAGAGAAACGGCAGCTCTGTTCGTTTTTCCTGCTTTTGAAAACGGATCGCTTGATTCCTTCAAATTGTCAGCAAAGCCGGTCTTCCAGAGAAAATCATTTTGTCTTCCTTCGAAATGACTCTTCCATCCAAGCTCTTCTGCTTTCTTCTTATAAGCATCAAAGTGAACGTGTGAAGTCAAATCCATTTGATAAGGAAAGAGCAGAGGATCCTTGATGAGCGAATGCCTGCTGTAGCCCCGCAAACTTCCATCTCTTAAATGCGGCTCCATTAATTCCTCGTTATAGTAGCCATAGTCAATCATGATGATAAATGCCTGTCTGAGATGCTTATCGAGCTCTTCCATAAACTTTAGCATGCCAAGCGGAATTTCAATTCTCTGCCCTTCGCAAGGATGCAAAGAGGCCCACTTTAGATAATCTGTCAATGAGCCGTTTTTTATAAGAACGAGTACTTCGCACAGCTTCCCATCGTATATTCCAACCTGCACCTCATAAAGGCTGCCGTTTTTCTTAGTAATGACATCAACAGGGAAAGCATCGTACAGTTCGTTGGCAAAAAATACTCCGCTGAAAGGTGATTGCAGGTCATTCAAACTGCTCAAAGCAGTGACAGGCCCTTTCTGCAATGAGGCATGATACGGGCTTTTCTCAAGGCTGTAAATATTGTCTGAGAGTTCTTCTCCGGTCCTTCTTCTTTCGTCCAGAAAGGACTGCAGAAAAGCTCCTGTTCCTCCCCCTGCTTCCATAAAGGCAGAGTGTGAACAGCCGCTTTCCACAAGATCGGAATACAAGCGGGCAAAATGCTTTCCAAATAGCTCTGAATAGCTGCTTGTTGTCAGAAAATCGCCTTTTCTGCCGATCTTTGATTGCTCTTTCATATAATAGCCTTTTTGAGGATGATAGAGCACTTCTTCCATATAATCAGAATAGGAGATGCTTCCCCCGTCTCTGATTATTTTATTAAACAGCTCTTGCATTAAAAGCCGTTAAGGAACGGGTTGGAGTCCATTTCTGCTTCGATGCTTGTTTCAGGTCCATGCCCTGACAGGACAAGAGTTTCCTCAGGAAGGGAAAGCAGCTTGTTATGTATGCTTTTTAAAAGCAGTTCATGGTTTCCTCCTGTCAGATCTGTTCGGCCGATACTGCCTGCAAAGAGGGCATCTCCTGAAAAAACAAGATCAGATAGAGCGTCATAATAAGAAACACTGCCTGGCGAGTGCCCTGGTGTGTGCAGGACAGCCAGTTTGAATGGTCCGATTTCAAGTTCTTTTTCCGAATCAATCAAATGCTCTGCAGGGTTTGCCGTAATCGGCTCCATTCCCATTTTTGAACTGCCGTTCAGCTCCGGGGATGTGAGCCAGTCCTTTTCTTCCTTATGTACATATACTGGGATGCCAAACCGTTCCCGTACCTTATCTGCAGCTCCGATGTGGTCAAAATGAGCATGTGTTAAAAGGATCGCGAGCGGCTTTAATTTCTTTTCTTTTATGATATTGCTCAGTTTATTGCCCTCGCTGCCCGGATCAATGATCAAGCATTCTCCTTTATCATCATAGTATAAATAAGCATTTGTCTGGATTGGCCCAAGCGGGATCCGCTGCCATTTCATTCCATCACCTCATCCATTATTGTCGGTTTCTTCTCTCATTATCAAGCAAGCTTTGCAATATTTCAAACGCTGTTTTTCATCTCGACAAGCTTTATGAAAACGGTTAAACTTAAAGCAGGAAATTCTCATTTTTTTCTAAATTTTCCGTTAACGAACAGAACGATGGCTTAGGGGGGACGCAGATGGGAATTATAATTATCTTTAGCTTAATCACGATTTTTGCTGTATGGGGACTGCTCAGAGCATGGAAACGAAAAAATTGGCTGAGCATTGTTTTTACTCTTGCTGCTATAGCTATTTTTGGCTGGTTTTCCGTTATGACGATCATTTACCACGGCGTACCAACGATGCACGGTTAAAAACCCCGGGTCTCCGGGGTTTTCGCATGTTCAAAGCTTGCTATTCACGCTCTCAAGCTTTCCTTTCATTGTTGAAGCCTTATCTCTTCTGTCATCAATCCGGATGTTCGTCGCCACCCTCTGGATGCCTTTTTCATAAGGCGCTTCATGAATCGCCTGCACAACCTCGAACAAGTCCTTCAAGTCCCCCTCAATCAAGGTGTTCATCGGTGTTAGCTGAAAGGTAATTTTCCCTTCATTCTGGTATTTCTGCAAAATCTTTTGAATATCTGCTACATAGCTTGAAACACTTGGTGTTTCTGTGCCGATCGGGATAATGGTAACGTCAAATATTGCCACAATGCTTCCTCCTTACTGGCTGCTGTCCATTTGCATTTTATCATACTTCACCAGCGGAAGGACTTTTTGCGTTTGTAAATCAACAAGCTGCTCAAACCTTGGCCCGTATAAAAGGGTGTTTCCATCAGGCGATAATGAAATCGGCTGATTTTCCAATCCTTTTTTTACAGTACGAACTTTTTGATCCTTTAATGAGAATGCGATGAGATCAAAGGTTTGGCTGCTGTTTTGGCGGAACGTATAAAATAGCTGCTTTTGCTCGTTTAACGCATAATTGGGAACCTGCCATTCCGAATAGTTCGAGATAAGCGGTGCTTTCATGCTTGCCAGTTCCTTGCCTGTCTTCCAGTTGAAAAAGGTGTAGGTGCCTGTGCTGCTTTTTTCATCTTCCATTGAAACGGTAAGCAGTACTTCTCCAAATACCTCTTGTTTTACTGCTTTTTTCTTTAACATGATCTCCGTACCCTGCTCTAATGCATATTGATACAGCGGCGCCTGAATTTGCGGATCATTTTGGTCCCACTTAATATAGACAAGAGCATCATTCCCTTCCCACTCAACAAACGGCACTGCAACGGGGCTTGCCGCTTCTTTCTTGCTAAGCGGATGCAAAAGATGGGTTTGAAAAGTCCAGTCCTCTTTAAAGGCAGTGGCGTAGAGCAAATCTGGATTCTGCCTATTCCAGGATGTATCAAGCTGGAAAGCCGTGATCGCTTTTTTATATAAGGTTTCCCCTTTTTCATTAATCACGATTATTTCAGATTTATTGTCCCCGCTGCTCGCTTGAAGCAGCAGCAGCTTTTCTTGCGGATTGATTTTAACAGAAGCCAATTTTGAACTTGAGGCGTACAGTTTTTCTTTTTTCCCCGCTGATAAACTGTAAGAAAACAGATTTGAACCACCGTTACCGGCATTTTCTTCAACCAGCACATGATCAGAATCAAGCCATCCGCTGACTGTCCCAAAGTCTTTCTCTGTTGTTTCGTATAGCCGCACACTGAGCGGAGCAGAATCTTTTTTCACCGCTGCTTGATGCTGCTTAATTTCCTTTGGATCAGCTACTTGGCTGCAGCCAGCAAGGAGCACCCCAGTGAGGAGGAGAGATGCACCTGCTGTTATTCTTATTCTTTTCCCTTTCTTTTCTTTCACCTGAAAATTTCCTTTCTCTATGTTTATGTGATGGCTTGAACTTCCTTTCAGATGGAGCACTTTGCTGCTGCCAGGTAAAAGAAAATGATAGCTTTTATAAGTAAAGCGTAGACCAGAAAATGCCTTCGCTTTTGCGGCAAATTTCATCAAATTGCTCTATTGGAAGAGGATTGGCGCCAATGCCAAGTTCTACCGTAAAACCGGGACGTTTCCACTCATTTATAAACCAGTCTCTGAAGCCTGCATGGCTGTCAATGTCCTGAACGGCTTTATATCCGCTCTGTATGGCATATTCTTTCACAATAACTGCCGATTCCTCCGGTTCTTTCTGCATGTAACCCCAGTATATTTCTTCCCCTTGTGTATGAAAAGCAACTAGCCTGTCAAAGTTTTTTTCTTTTACTAATGCAGCCATTGCCTTTGCCTCAGGCTCAGTGAGAGGCTGGTCGCCGGGATAATCTCTCGGAGCAGGAGATTTTGGTTCTTTTCGTTCTTTTTCAATTTCCCAGTATGCAGGAAATTGATTGTTCAAATCGACACCCCTGATATTGGCTTTCCAGCTGGAAAAATCATCAGAAAAGGAATTGATCCGCAAGGCATCCTGGTAATAGGCATCATTAATGGAGGACGGACTGGCGAGTACAAGATCCACACCATCCGGATTTACCATCGGCACGATCGAAAGTGTTGTGTCTTCGTAGAGCTTGATTGCAGGTATTCCATTGATGGAGGCTTCCTGAATGAGGGCAAGCAAATAAGTTTCTAAAAACTGCATGAGGGCTGCAGAAGTAATCCATTCGTTAGCATGAAAGGACGCGTTCATATGAATTTTTTTCGGTCCGCTGCCTACTGTTACTTCATATATAGGCTTTTTCAGTACAGTGGTCCCGATGATATTCTGCTGAATAAAGGGATAGGCTGTTTGGAGCAAAGCAAGATCATCCAGCAGTGCCTGGTAATCATATGCTTTTTTACGATTTCCCATTAAGCCTGTTATTTTATTGTGCTGCACATTTTCTGCACCGTCCGATACATATCCAGGGATCAGCACCTGCTGGCCTGGGGAGAGCAGGCCGGGCAGTTTTTCTGCATTTGAATCAAGAATCAGCTGAACCGGAAGATTCAATTTTTCGGAAAGTTCATTAAGACCAATGGGCTGTTCAACAGAAAAGTTCATAAGCCTTCCCCCTTTCTTTACATTCAGTTTATGAGGAGCTAAATCCTTTTCGAACATCTTAAAACAGGATAGAAGACCTTATTTATCAGAAAAAGCTTTGGTTCAAAAGAACCAAAGCTTTCATGACTACTCTTTCTGATTGTAAAATCGGAGGAGGTCGCCATTAATGATATTATCTGAATAATTGAGCTCTTGCTTCGCACGCTCAGAATAGACTTCACACTGTTTCGGGTCTTTTTCCTGCTGTCCTGTTTTTCGATCAAAACACTTACCGTCTGTATAAATATATTTATCTGATACATAGCTTCCATCTCTCATAACCGTAAACGGAAAGCGGTTTTTCGAAAACAAATCATGGCCAAATTCAATCCGGTTCTGATCTTTTACCCCAAGCAAATGGAGAAGTGTAGGTCTGATGTCAATCTGTCCGCCTGGTTCTTCAATGTTTTTCGGGTTTTTATCCGTTACACCCGGGATATGAATCATAAATGGCACACGCTGAAGCTGCATGTTCTCATAAGGAGTAATCTTTTTGCCCAGTACCTGCTCCATAGCAGCATTATGGTTTTCTGAAATGCCGTAATGGTCACCGTAAAACACGATAACTGAATTGTCATAAAGCCCGTTTTCTTTAAGCTTCTTTATAAATTCCTTCACAGCTTCGTCTTCGTAGCGTACCGTCTGAAAGTAATTATTCACTGTCTTGCTGCTTGTCCCAGCATCAGGAAGCATTTTATCCTCAGGCTTGTAATCAAAAGGATAATGGTTCGTCAGAGTGAGCGCTCTTGAGTAAAACGGCTGGGGCATCGTTTTCATCAAATCAGCTGTCTGCTGGAAGAATTCTTTATCCTTTAAGCCCCATCCCACAGAAGATTCTGGGGTTGCTTTATAGCTGTTAATATCAAAGAACTTGTCATATCCGAATGATTGGTACATTAAATCCCTGTTCCAGAAAGACTTGTTATTTGCATGGAAAACGGCTGTGGAATATCCTTCCTGCTTCAGCAGTTCTGGTGTTGCCGTATATTTATTATCAGAGTTTGTAAAGAAAACGGCTCCCCTGCCAAGCGGGTACAGTGAGTTGTCTACAAGAAACTCTGCATCAGATGTTTTCCCCTGGCCGGTTTGATGATAGAAATTTTCAAAGTTATAGCTTTCTTTGGCAAGCTTGTTTAAGGTCGGGGTTATTTCCTCGCCCTTCAGATCTCTGTTCATAACAAAGCTTTGCGTTGACTCAAGACTTACAACAATGACATTTCGATTTTTAGCCACTCCGAACAAGTTATCATCCGGTTTCTTTTTGCTTGATTTCACAAAGTTTTCAATTTCCGTCAGGTTATTGCTGTCCGCCATCGCCCGCTGTGCAAATGTCTTGGATTGTATCAGCCCATCGTAAATATGGAAATTGTAAAGGCTGAGGTTCTTCACAAGCATTTCTCTGTCAAATGATCTTGTCAGCAATTCTGGGCGCGCTACCTCTGCGAAACCAAGGTTTAAAAACAGCATCGCGGCTGAAAGCAGAAAATAAATTTTTTTCTCTCTTTTGGGAGTCCGCTGTTCGCTTTTTGAGGATGACCGTCTCATGAGAATGGCCAATATAATGATATCGACAAAAAGAAGCAAGTCAGCTGGTTGAAATAATGAGGAGATGCTGCCGCCTAGCTCTCCCATATTATTGGTTTGAAATAATATTGGAAAGGTTAAAAAGTCATTAAAAAATCGATAAAAAATCATGTTGGCGAGCAAAATCAATGTCAAAACAAAGCTTGCTCCCAGAATATAGCGATTCCGATTTTTTTCTTTTAAAAATAAACCAATCCCATAGAAGAAAAGCAAAAAACTGATAGGATTAATAAGAAGAATGAGTTCCTGTCCAAAATTTTCAATTTTAATATCAAAGCTCGTTTTATAAACAATATAGGTTTTCAGCCACATAAAGGCTGCTGCAATAAGCAAAAATGAATATTTGCTTTTACTGGTATTAACCAAAATGCTAACCCCCTACTATCCGCCCTATTTTATTTTCACCCTAAGGGTTTTTACATTATTTTGAAATAACAAAAGCTAAGCTAGTACATATCTTAATACTACCTTTACAAAAAATCAACTTCAAATCAATATTCATTTGGTAAAATGAATTATTTGAGATGTCATTTTATTCCCTAAACAAGTTAGCTTTAAACCATCATAAGAAAAGCCGATGGAGCATCAGATCGGGCTGGCGGCTGAAGCTGAGCAATAACTGCTCCATAGTCTGGATAAGGTTTTATATTTTAAACTATAAAAAAGGAGCCATCCGTCTTCGGAGGCTCCTTTTATTATGGATAAATCAATCAAAAAGTATTTCTTAATAATTGGTTAACAATGTCTTAGCAAGATACGCACTGCCTATTGCACCTGCATCATTGCCAAGCGTTGCAATGGTAATTTCAGCTGCTTCTCCAACACGCGGAAAAGTGTATTTTCTAAAATGATTTTCCACACTGTTTCTTAAATATTCTCCTGCTTTTGAAACTCCTCCGCCTATAACAATTTTTTCAGGATTGGTTCCGTTTGCAAGGTTGGCAAGTGCAAAGCCAAGGTGAAAGGATACAAACTCAACAACTTCCTGAGCCAGTCTGTCACCTTTAGAGGCATATTCAAAAACATCCTTTGATGTAATAAAGCCGTCTTCCTTTAGTGTCTGTCGCAGCAGGCTTGGCATATCTGTCTGCTCAAGTTTTTCCATTGCATACCGGACAACTCCAGTAGCAGATGCTACTGTTTCAAGGCACCCTTTTTTGCCGCAATTGCACTGTGCCCCGCCTTCAGGAATGGAGGTTATATGGCCGATTTCCCCTCCTGCACCATTCACACCGTGAACGACATCGCCATTGCTGATGATGCCTCCGCCGACTCCTGTGCCAAGTGTTACCATGATGATATCGTTTGAGCCGTCGCCAGCTCCCTTCCACATTTCACCAATGGCCGCCATGTTGGCATCATTGTCAATCACTGCAGGCAGCCCTGTTTCCATTTCCAAATGATCCTTCAGCGCATAGTTTTTCCAGCCAAGGTTCACCGTTTCATATACGAGGCCTGTAGCAAGATTAACAGGACCTGGTGCACCCATGCCGACAGCTGCCAGCTTTTCCTTCGTTTCACCAAGCTCCTCAAGCTTGGCATCAATCGCTTTAGCAATATCTGTTGTAATGCTTTTCCCTGTTTTATCTGTCGGGATTTCCCATTTCACAATAATTTCACCATATAAGCTAATAAATGCAATTTTAATAGTGGTACCGCCAAGGTCCACTCCAACCAGCCATTGATCTGCCATTTCTGCGTCATCCCTTTATGTTTATTAGAGAAACCGTTTGCACTCGGAAGTTCAGTTTCTCTTTTCTTTTTGCTTTTGGGCTTCGTGCCTCACGAGAAGCACTGCCATTTGAAAGTCCCTCGTCTCGATCAGCCCCATCTCGCGAAGCTGTCTCAGCTCTTCTTCCATCAGCTCAAGATCAGCCAGTCTGTCACCGACATAGATGATCGTTCCGAATTTTTTCAGCAGCTGCTGCACATCATAAATTGTTTTCAGGGTGCCCTCACCTCTAAATCATACATTTACTCTTCTAACTTATAAAAGAAAGGGTTTGCCGTCAAGCAGAAATCCTTTTCCATTTATGCCCGCTTGCTGATGCCCAAAAAACCAGCTGAGTGATTATTTCAGCTGGTCTGCCATTTTTTTATGCTCTGCATACAATTTATCATCCGGTTTCAGCTCTGCTGCCTTTGAAAACATCTGCTGCGCTTTGTCGAGCTCCTTATTTCGCATGTACAGAAGGCCAAGGTTGAAATAGGCCTGATCCATTTTAGGATCCAGTTTTATGGCCTGCTCCAGATTTGCGGCAGCTGAATCATACTCCTTCAGATTAATCTCAGCATAGGATAATTGAAAAAGCACATTTGCGTTTGCACCAGAGTTTTTTTTAGCTTCCTTCAGCACGTCGCTTGCTTCCTCATATTTCTTTTCATTCAAAAGCTGATTGGCTTTCACTAAAGCCCCTTCCGGACTGGCAGAGGCTGATATGCCTGGACTGTAAAAAATCAGCCCCCCGATAAAGACCGCAGCTCCAATTATTCCTGCAAGCCGAAGGCCGTTTCGGTTTTTGCCAGGCAGCTGTGCAATCATTGCTGCGAGAAACCCGCCAATAAGCCCTCCGATGTGCCCTGAATTATCTATATTGGAAATGGAAAAGCCAAGCACTAAATTTAAAAGAATGACAACGATAATATTTGGACCGATTGTCCGGAAAAACAGCTGCCTGTCATGGATCGCAAGATAAAGCAGCGCTCCAAAACACCCGAATATGGCGCCTGACGCTCCGGCAGACAGACCCGGATTAAAGGCGTAGCTTGCAAGACTGCCTCCTATGCCTGCGAACAGATAGATAAGGAAAAATCGAAGCGAGCCGTACATTTTCTCAGCTGCCATTCCTACATAATAGAGAGCCATCGTATTCAGCAGCAGATGGAAAACGCCGATATGGAGAAAAATCGGTGTAACAAGCCGCCACCATTCTCCGCTTTCGATCAGCGGGTTGTATTTAGCTCCGAACCTCAGCAGTGTTTCGGTGTTTGTGCTTCCGCCTGACAGTTCCAGCAAAAGAAACATGACTACCTGGATTGCAATAAACACGTAAGTGAAAAAAGGTTTTCCATAATCAAAGATTTTTTGTTCTTCCTGTACAGACTGATTTGCCCGATTGAGGATGTTTGCTTTTAAAGCTTCCAAATCCTCCGGGCTCCCTCCGTTCTCCCCTGCTGATTCAGCTGCCGTTACATCTCTTTTTACTATATGGGAGAGGTCAGACATCAATTTCGCTTTATTATCACGGGTAACAAGCATTGTTTTTAATGCTGTTTTTTCAAAAGAAACAGGCTTATTCAGTTCGTCCCAATCATCCACAGGCTCTTCATCAAGTATGTAAAGATTCAGTACATTCAGTGAACGAAAGCCCGATTGTTTTCTAACTTCCTCGAAAAGCCGGGCATTTCTCTCAGCATCCTGAACGAGCATATTTGCCCAATCTATCTCATTCCGCGAAATTCTCACAAGCTGGAATTCCCTGCTCCCCCGCGGCTCAAGCCATGCTTCCTTCTGATCCTGCGAAAGGTTCACAAGCCTGAATTTGTTATCTGCAAGCAGCAAATCAATCAATTTCCAGTATAAAAAATCCTGTTCAATCCTCATAATCGTCCTTTCCAAGCCATAGTCCATTTCTCTTTATTATATCAGCGGCAAAGAGGAAAAAGGAAGGAGGAAGCAGTGAATTTGCCCATTGGCGCGGGAAAAGAAAACAGCAAGCAAAGAAGGAAAGTCCTCCCCTTTGCCTGCTGCTCATGAAAACGTGCGATGCATCATTTTATTTCGGAAATAAGGAAAATTCATGGACAATCGGATAAACGCTGACCTCAGAAACTGCCGGCCAAGCAGCATGTTAAAGAGCCTGTAGCGATAACGGTAAGCAGCAGCAAATAAAAGAAGTATTATTAGGCTGCGAATCAGTTTTCCCATTCTCATCCCTCCTTCTTTTACTTTCTGCTTTTTTTATTATTTTTATCCCGTCTTCTTAAAAGAGGTCAACAAAACCAACTAATTTCTTGATAATGTGCCGGTTTTTCCACTTTGTCACAGCGAATTTGAAAAAGAATAATTTAATATAGAAAGGGGAACAAGCTCTCTAAAAGAATGGAGGGAAATAAATGAATTCCAGATCGGAGTCCAATGTGCAGGGAATTGACATTTCCAAGTGGCAGGGAAATATCGATTTCACAAAAGTAAAAGCAGCAGGCTATCAATTTGTATTTATCAAAGCCACAGAAGGTACTGCCATTAAAGACCCTAATTTAGAAAAGAATTATTCAGGAGCTAAAAAAGCAGGACTTGCCATCGGCTTTTATCACTTTAGCCGCCCTGGCAACCCGCCGCTGCAAGAAGCAGAGTGGTTTCTGCAAGCCATTGCAGACAAGCCCTCTGAGTTGCCGCATGTCCTCGATATTGAAGTTAATGCCGGACTTTCCAAAAATCAGGTATCCTCCTTCGCCAAAGTTTGGCTGCAGCAGATAGAGAAAAGCACCCGAAAGAAACCGATGGTGTATACTTCAACTTCTTTTGCAAACAGTTATTTATCGAAAGAATCGGCCAGTTACCCGCTTTGGATTGCGCACTACGGAAGAAAGACTCCCGGAGAAAACGGTATTTGGGATAAGTGGCAGTGCTTTCAATATTCACAAAATGGCAAAGTGCCGGGAATAGACGGAGATGTCGACTTGGATGAAATGGCTCGGGCATTTTATGAGGCCCAGACGAAAAAGCAGGAGGTGCCGCAAGTGCCAGAACCCCATCAAAATACAGAAGCAATCAAACGGGCAATTGATAAATTAAGAACTTATGGAATTGTCTCAAAGGATTATAAAGTGATGACTCCCTATCAGCAAACCATTCTTTCTGTGGCCTATAAGATCGTGCTGGCCATTGAAAAAGGGGATTTAAAAGAAAAGGAATAAACGATCAGCAGCTGCGGCTAACACAGCAGCAAGTAAAATGGATAGAAAATTAACCGCATCATTATTAAAGAAGCTGAAGCCTTTAACCAATTCGCCCTTAACTTCGCAGTGAATTTTTCTTTCTGTTTCTTTTCCGCAAACAGGGCACTGATATGCTGCCTGAATACTCCCGCCAAGAAAAGTGTCTGCCAAATTTCCTAAAAAACCGAAGAAAAGTACAAAAAAGAAAGCTCTGCCGTTTCCATAAATCATGCAGGCTGCAGCTGCAATTAGAGCAGCACCCGCGATCGCCGCAAACGTCCCTTGAAGTGATACAGCGCCTGACGTTCCTTTAGGAACTTTCTTTAATGAAAGAAGCATCCTTGGGGATCCTTTGCTAAGTGTTCCAATTTCAGATGCCCATGTATCAGAATTAGCCGCCGCAATAGAGACAAAAAATGCCATCAGCAGAAATGGCTCCTGCAGAAATAAATAAAAAACCGCAAGCACAGCAGGCACACCGCCATTCGCCATCACTTGAATGCTGTCCCGCCGGTCTCCTTTTTCCAGAAGCTTTTCTGCTTCTTTTTTATTTGCCGCTTTAAATTTACTCAGCAGGCTTGAGGTACCAAAGAAAATCCCCAATAACATAAGGCCTGAAAAGCCGAGTCCCGCAAAAATGCAGGCACCAACTGCGAAAGCAGCAAGTGCTCCTCCGGCTGTCAGCGATTTAACCCTGCAGCCAGCAAATGAAATCATCATGATTAACAATATCCCGCTGCTAAAATAGAGTACCATCGCTAGTAAGGATTACCTCCGACTCTGTTATAATTTTTTTTACAGGCAAATCAAAGCTTTCCTTAGGAATCTTTTCTCCCACCTGCATTTGAAGGGCAAGCGAAATACTTTCGCCTGAATAGTCAGACAGCCACCTGTCGTAGTATCCTCCTCCAAATCCAATCCTGTATCCTCTTTTGTCGAAAATCAATCCTGGGATCACGGCAAGGTCAATTTCATCTTTCCTGACAAGTTCTGTTTTTTCAGGTACAGGCTCCATCAGGCCAAAGTAGACGGTTTCAAGCTGTGAATAGGATGTTATGCTGTGAAAAATCATTTCCTTTGTTTTCGGAATGCATTTTGGAACAGCGACCCGCTTTCCCTGTTCCCACATTGCTCGAATTAATGGCTCTGTATCAATTTCTCTTCCGGCAGAGATGGTGATGCCGATGATCCTTGCCTCGTCCCATTCCCTCAAGCTCAATGTATTTGTATGTATTTGACGGCAGAGCTGTTTAAAATCTTCTTCATCAATCCTGCTCAGCTTCTCTTTCATTAGCTTTCGATATGCCTCTTTATTCAATGGAGTCCCTGCCTTTCTGACTTTTAGAATACCTGATTTCAGGCATAAAAAAAACAGCAGGAATGAATTCCTGCTGCTTATTTTGTTTCACGGTGTACAGTCATTTTTTTGTCTCTTGAGCAATATTTTTTGATTTCAAGACGGTCAGGGTTATTACGTTTGTTTTTCTTAGTAATATAGTTACGCTCGCCGCATTCTGTGCAAGCCAGTGTTAAGTTAACACGCATGATTTCTTTCCCTCCAAACTCTTAAATCGTAATTTATAATCAGACTTTAATATCATATCATTAAAAAGAAAGAAATTCCACTTAAATTTTCATTTTATTCAGTGCCGTTTCTATTTAAGCTGAATAGACAACTTGGAGCTCTTAACTATTCACAGCATCTTGCTGTAAATGCTGTACATTTCCCCTGCTGCCCTCCCCCATGTATAGTGCAAGCTTTCTTTAAGTGCTGCCGCGGCCAGTTTTTCCCGGAGTGCAGTATCCTGTAAGAGCTGTTCCATCCCGGCTACAAGGCCGGCTTCATCACCGCCTTCGAACAGTAAACCTGTTTCCTGATGAATGATCAGTTCCTCAAGCCCTCCTGCAGATGATGAGAGAACAGATTTTCCTCTCCCCATGCATTCCAGTGCCGAAAGGCCAAAAGGCTCGTACAGGCTTGGTATAACGCAAATATGAGCCGCATCAACGGTCCTGATCAGTGCTTCTCCTTCTAAAAATCCTGGAAGCAGCAGTTTTTCTGAAACGCCGAGTTCTTTAGCCTGCTGCATGTATTCATCTTTTAGCGGTCCTTCTCCTGCAAGCAATAGCCTGATGCCCGGATAATTTACATGGATAGAAGAAAAAGCTTTTATTAAATCTCCAAACCCTTTTTCCTTAACAAATCTTCCCATCGCGAATACATATCCGCCGTCCTCTGTTTTGTTTTGACCAAAAGCGCTCCATGCATTTCCGCTTCTGATCACAGCCGCATTTTGCACTCCAAATTCATGCTGGACCGTTCTTTTCATGTATTCGCTGCAAACAATAATTTGTTCAGCTTTCTTTGCCAGATCTGATTCAATGGAAGCTATGGCATGCTCCTGTTCAGAAAGCAGCATTTCTTTCCTTCCTTTTTCTGTTGCATGAAAGGAAGCAATCAGCGGGACTTTTGCCAGCTCTTTTAAGGCTATTCCAGCGGGAGCGGCAAGCCAGTCGTGCACATGGATTAAATCAAAGTCCAGGCCCTCTTTTAAGACACTTTCACAGCTGGCAAAGTTAAACTGCATCACCCAATCCATCAGATTTTCCGGTGTCCCGGCAATGGCGGGACGGCTGACAGCTAAGTTTCCCATCACTTCTTTTGCTTCGCATTCTGGATGAGGGGCTGTCAGCAAAGATAATGCGCTGAGCTTTTGAGCAAGCGGGGAGACAAGCCCCTGCATGTACCTTCCGAGGCCGCCATGAATGACAGGGGGATATTCGGAAGAGATCATCAACACTTTCATATTGGCTATTCCTCTCCCTTATAATCGGTATAGGCAGAAAAAAAGTGTTTCCAGTCCTTCTCTTTCTTTGGTTTGTTCCATGTGTAGGATTTATCAGCCATTTTAGCTGAAAAAGAATGAATAGTATCAGATTCAGCTAAACAAACCCTTTTGTTTTGAGAGTTGAAGATTAAAAGCTCAGCTTTCAAAATACTATGGCTGGTGCGTCTTTTATGAAAAAGCTCCCCGCTTAATTCAGTAACCCGATAGTCAAAGCAGACTTGCTCCTCCCCGCTGCCATGATAGATTCTTAAAACTTTATACAGTGATTCAAACGGCTCACGCAGCAAATGCGGGCATATCAGGGCTGAGAGCTGGCTTATATTAAATTTCACTTTTACAATTCCTATTGCAGGAAAAAGCTTTGCCGCATCCCCTGAAACTGCCGCAGATTCTCGTATATTTGTATAGTGGTTTACAGGCTTATTCTGTTCAGACATCTGTTCCTCCACCTGCTTTTGCTTATTCTGTTTTTAACTTCTTTTCTTAAAAGGATTAATTTCTTCGACAAATTGTGATATAACTGTATAATGAAAACTTTGTAAGAAGGTGAATTTCATGGTAACCGTTCTAATCATTTTGCTGGCTATTGCGATTATTCTGCTGGCCGCTTCATTTTTCCAGCGCGATAAGGTCAAGGAGCTGGAACAGGAATTTGAACACCTTCAGCTCTCTGCTATGCAGGAAATTTATAAGCTGAAGAAGAAAATGCGCATTCTGGAAGAAGAGCTTCTCCAAAATGATCCGCAATTCCCCCGTAACTCAAGTAAAGATGAAACAATAGATCCCCAGCTTGTGAAAAAGGTTATGGCAAAATACCAAAACGGGATGTCTTTCGAAGCCATTGCTCAATCTGAGAACCTTTCTTTGTTTGAAGCCAAAACCATTGTAAAAAACAATGAGAGGGTGCTGACATGAGCAAAAATATTCTCAGAGCCTTTTCTGCCGGAATCATTCTCAGCTCAGGCATACTTGCCGCTGCGTATTTCATGACAGAGCCGAAAGAAACGACAAAAGCAGTCACAGCTTCCGTTACAGACCAGGATGTTCAAAATCATCTGTCTGCAAAAGACCAAATTGCCGTTCCAAGAAAAGATTATGAAAAACTGATTGCTTTAAAAGAATCTGCTGTTGCCAAAAGCGGTGAAGCAGCGCCAAAACCGGCTGAAGCAAAGCCAGCTGCTGCCAAGCCCTTTTCTCTGACGATTCAAGACGGCATGAGTACCGGAGACATAGCAAAAGTACTTGAACAGGCAGGGATGGTGAGTTCTGCCAGAGACTATGCCACCTATCTGGCCGATACCGGCAATCAAACAAAGGTCCGTGCTGGGACTTTCAGGCTTAAGCAAGGCATGAGCTTCAAACAGATCACAAGAGTGCTTGTTAAATAAGAAAAGCGCTAAAGATAAAATAAAATCCGCTTATAATCAGCGGATTTTATTTTTTTGGCTCTTTTGTATTCGGCAGTTGATTTCGGTTGCAGGCTTCAGCTTTCTGCGGGACGGGCGCCTTAGCCCCTGTAGGGTCTCACCTGTCCCGCTTCTCCCGCCTGTCACTCCAATCAACAGGTGCAAAAAAAATCGCCTTTTTTTTAAGTATTTAAATCATAATGGCGTCCTTTTACTAGGTAAAATACTCCTTCGGAAATGTTTGTCGCATGATCTCCGAATCTTTCTAAATAACGGCAAACTAACAGGAGCTGGGTAATCTGCTGCATTGATTCCCGCTTATCCTGTGTCAGCTCAAGCAACTCTTTAATAATATGGCCGTACAGGCTGTCTACTTGATCATCCATATCCGCTACCTTTTTAGCCAGAACGATATCTTCTTCGTTGTAAGCTTTCAAAGAGAGCGACAGCATTTGTGCACAGATTTCTGTCATCTGTTTAATATGTACAATCGGCTTAATCAGCTGCTCATCACCGATTCTTATCGTTGCTTTTGCTATGTTTACGGCGAAGTCAGCCATCCTTTCAAGCTCATTGGATATTTTAATGGCTACAATGATTCTTCTTAGATCTGTTGCAACCGGCTGCTGCTTCGCAATCAGCAAGATGGCGGTATCATTGATTTCTTCATCCAATACATCTACCGCTTTGTCTTCTTCAATAATTTCAAGCGCCCTGTCAATGTCCTGTCTTTCCAATGTATCAATTGCTTTAGAAAGAGCAATTTCAGTTAAGCTGCCAATTTCGATTAATTTGTCGCGCAAAGTATTAAGGTCTAGTTGGAATTTTTCGCGTCCTGGCATGTTTGCTCTCCTCCTTTTATGTTTCTTTCTATTGTAAAGCATAATGACCAGTTAACATATACTAGTTTTCAAAAGATCAGGAAAAATATTCTTCCATGAGAAAATTCTATTGTTAATTTAATAAATCCCTATCATGCAGCTGGTTTTTCTGCTGAACAAAGTTAAAAAAACCGCATCGGATGCGGTCTTTTCTTTACCCAAATCGGCCTGTAATATAATCTTCGGTACGCTTGTCATCCGGATCCTGAAAAATTTTGTTTGTGTCAGAAAACTCAATGACTTCTCCATTCAGGAAGAAAGCTGTTTTATCCGAAATCCTTGCAGCCTGCTGCATGTTATGAGTGACGATCACAATGCTGTAATTCTTTTTCAGTTCCTGAACCAATTCTTCTATTTTAAGCGTTGAAATAGGATCAAGGGCAGAAGTAGGCTCATCCATGAGGATGACATCCGGTTCAATTGCAAGGCAGCGGGCGATGCACAGACGCTGCTGCTGGCCGCCGGAAAGACCGTGGGCATTTTCCTTCAGCCTGTCTTTTACCTCATCCCAAATGGCTGCTTGCCTTAAGCTTTTTTCAACAATTTGATCCAATTCCTTTTTGTCTCGAAGACCATGTATTCTTGGACCGTAAGCAACATTCTCATAAATGGATTTCGGATACGGATTGGCTTTTTGAAAAACCATCCCTACCTGTGTACGCAGTTCCTCTACACGGTAGTGAGAATCAAAAATATTGTGCCCCCTGTATATGATTTTGCCTGTTGTACGGACACTTGGAATCAATTCAACCATCCGGTTGAGCGTTTTAATATAAGTGGATTTTCCGCAGCCTGAAGGTCCAATAATCGCCGTTACTTCATTTTCACAAACGTCCAGGTTAATCTCTTTCAGCGCCTGCTCTTTTCCATACCAGAGGTTCAGCCCCTCTGTTTTATAAACAACGCTTTTTTGACTGCTTTTTTCTGCTGGTTTAACTGCAGTTGCTTCCATGTAAATCCCCCTAGATTTATTAAATTAACCTGCATGCTGTAGCTCTATAGCTCCATCTGCGTCTCTATCTTGTACTCGATTGTCTTCCTCTTCCAGAATAAATAAATCTACTTTTCCGGAAAGCTGGTCAGCATAGGATTGAAGCAGCTTAATCCGCTCAAGCATTTGTGATAGTTCCAAATTTTGCTCTTCAATAGATTTCGATGTCTGGAGAGAGCCTGCTGAAAATTCCTGTGAAACAGCCGAGATGTTTTGAAACCCTGACATAATACTTTCACTTTGCTGGTGTATCCCCTGAAGGACACCGCTTGTTGTGGAGACATTATCCGCCATAGAATTCATTTCATCGTTAATCTGGCTGAATTTGTCTTCAGTCAGTTTGATCTGCTGCGTTCCTTTTTGCACTTCTTCATAGCCCTTCATCAATGACTTTGTCACTGTGCGGGAATTGGTTCTGATTTCTTTT
Organism: Metabacillus kandeliae; assembly: GCF_021166585.1. GTDB lineage: Bacteria > Bacillota > Bacilli > Bacillales > Bacillaceae > Metabacillus_B > Metabacillus_B kandeliae. The sequence continues at coordinate 538,360 of NZ_JAJOZE010000001.1, read as the reverse complement.
GTAATCGCATTGATTTCGACCACTGACTGGCCGACCTGGCCCGCGAGCTTTCTGACTTCGTCTGCTACCACAGAAAATCCTCTGCCGGCACTTCCTGCTCTGGCTGCTTCGATCGCCGCATTTAAGGCAAGCAGGTTTGTCTGATCCGCAATGTCCTGAATAACCTCTGACAGCTTTGAAACCTTTAAAATATCCTTTTCAAGGCTTGCAAGCTCTTCATATGATTGTTTAATATCCTCATACATTTCATCCATGTGCTTAATGGACGTTTCCATTGCCTTGTTTCCTTCATCTGTCATCCGTTTAACCGCTGCTGAAGAATCCTCCAGCTCGCTTCCTTTGTTTGCTGCACTCTGAATATCCTGATTAAAATGCTCAAAGGATTCAAGTGCTGTACCAATATAGGATGCCTGCTCTTCCGTGCTTGAGGAAAGGTTCGTCATCGTTGCGGCCACTTCATTGCTCGTTTTGGATATTTCGCTGGAAGAATGAAGCAGTTCGTTTGATTGCCTATTCAAATCTGCCGAAACCATTGCTATTTCAGCTACAATCTCTTTAAGGCTTGCTGAAACATGGTTTACTGCATGAATTAAATGGCCAATTTCATCATTGCTGCTGTATTCAATTCTCTTGCTGCTCAGCCTTCCTTCTGCAACCTCTTTGGCAAGTGCCGCAGCATCGCGAAGCTTGCGCTTGATCCCTTGAATGACAAGGAGAAGAATCGTACCTCCTGATAGAGCAGAAACCAAAATGGCTCCGAGAAGAAGAATGGATGAAAACATGATGCCGCTTTTAACAGCTGCCTGTGACTCTTCACTTTCCTTAATGCTCGTTTCCCTTGCTTCATCAAGCACCTTTATATTCTGATCGCGAAGGTTTGAAATAGCTGCTCTGTCTTTTGTGTAAATCTCCTCGTCAAGACGCACAACAGATGGAGCTACTGAAGAAATAAAAAGCTGATCGATTTTCTGATTACTGCTTTTCAGCTGCTTCAGGTTCTTTTCAATAGAGCTTCCGCCAGAAGTTGATTCAAGCTCTTCCAAAAGCTCGTTCAATTCATTTCTGCTTTTTCTGTAATCCTTAATATCCTGATCTTTTTGAAATGTAATATAGTCCGCAATATGTATATCTTTCGCCCTGATTAAGGAACCCATTTGAGTGACAAGCACTGCCCTCTTGCTTTTCGTCTGCATATCGGCAGCGGTGCTGATGACATGATTTAAAAGAAAAACAACGATTAGAGCTGAAATGATAAAAAGACCGATAGCAATACTGAACGTTGTTAATATCTTTTTGCTGAATGAATATCTTTCCCAAATAGCTGACAGGTTTCCGAATCGCTGGCGAAATTTAATGTTTCTAAGCTGTTTAAACATGTGACCCTCCATATCATTCAAAAGACCTTGTGTTCTACATTCATATCTTAATTCAGACCGGGCTTCTTGTCTCATGATTTGGAGAAACTTAACATGAAATTTACAAATTAATGATTCAAATTACCTATGATTTCGGCAGTTTTTTGTGCATAACTACCTAACCAAAATATTTACAGGGAGTCTCGTATAGCAGCGGCTGTTCTCTCTGTTTGAATTCTCAATTCACTCAAGTTCAGACCTCCTTTCTCTAAAAAGATTTAAAGCGTACTGGATGCTAGGATAATATGGTGAACTGACCCTAAAAAACATAAAAAAACCTCCCGCCTTTTGGCTGGAGGTTTTCGAATAATCTTATTATTAGCCGAATCTGCCAGAAATATAATCTTCTGTTCGCTGGTCAGTTGGTTTGGAAAAAATAATATCTGTTTCATTTATTTCAACCAGTTCTCCCATTAGGAAGAAAGCTGTTTTATCAGAAACGCGGGCTGCCTGCTGCATGTTATGAGTCACCATCACGATGGTATACTTTTTCTTCAGCTCCAGCACCAGCTCTTCAATTTTAAGAGTAGATATTGGATCAAGAGCAGAAGTAGGCTCGTCCATCAGCAAAACATTCGGCGTTGTAGCCAGTGCTCTTGCAATGCACAAGCGCTGCTGCTGGCCGCCTGAGAGACCCATAGCACTTGTTTGAAGACGGTCTTTGACCTCTTCCCACAGCGCAACGTCTTTTAAAGACTTCTCAACAAGTTCATCAAGCTTTTTCTTATTTTTAATCCCATGGATTCTCGGGCCATAGGCTACATTATCATAAATGGATTGAGGAAATGGATTTCCTTTTTGGAACACCATTCCAACATTTTTTCTTAACTCAACAAGGTCAAGCTTTGAGCTCAAAATATTTTTATCCTGATAATTAATTTCGCCTGACATGCGCACACCAGGAACCATATTGATCATCAGGTTCAGTGTTTTAATGTAAGTAGATTTACCGCACCCTGAAGGGCCGATAATAGCTGTTACTTCATTCTTATATATTGAAAAATTAAGGTTTTTTAACGCATGGTTGTCACCATACCATAAATTCAAGTCTTTCATTTGAAAAACTTCATTTGTTTTTACAGCGGTCGTCACGAAGGTACTCCCCCTTATCCAAATCTTCCCGTAATGTATTCTTCTGTCCGTTTCTCATTCGGGTTTGTAAAGATTTTTTCTGTGTTATCATACTCAATCAGGTCGCCATTCAGGAAGAACGCTGTCTTATCTGAAATACGGGAAGCCTGCTGCATATTATGCGTTACGATTACAATAGAAAACTCTTTTTTCAGATCAATGATTAAATCCTCAATTTTACTATTGGAAATCGGATCAAGTGCTGAAGCAGGCTCGTCCAGCAATAGAACTGTCGGCTTCATTGCAATAGTCCGGGCGATGCATAGACGCTGCTGCTGTCCTCCGGATAGAGACAGCGCAGAAGAGTGCAGCCTGTCTTTCACTTCCGTCCAAAGGGCCGCCTTTGTCAGGCTTTCTTCCACAATTTCATCTAATTCGGATTTTTTTCGGGTCCCGTTAAACCTGAGAGCATGTGTAATATTATTGTAAATTGATTTTGGAAAAGGATTCGGCTTCTGGAAGACCATGCCGATTTCCTTTCTTAAAGCGACCACATTAATGTTTTTATCCAGGATATTGATATCTTCATACATGATCTTTCCTTCACTCCGGGAACCAGGAATAAGATCATTCATCCTGTTAATGCTTCTAAGAAAAGTTGACTTTCCGCACCCTGAAGGGCCGATAAGAGCTGTTACAGCATTTTCGCCAATATCGAAAGAAACGCTGTTCACAGCACGTTTCTCCCCATAAAAAATGCTTAGATCATCTACTTTTAGGACAGCAGGCTTATTCGCCGAGTCGTCTCTTTTTTCTTTATTTTCTTTTAAAGCAATTGTTTGTGTAAACTGAGCCATCAGAGATCACCCCAACCTTCTTATTTAGTAGCTGTAAGCTTTTTATAGATCACACTGCCAAGCAAACGGGCCAGCAGATTAAAGATCAGTACACAAATGACAAGAACGGCAGCAGCAGCACCTGCCACTATCTCTGTATTCTGCAAAGTACTTTGTGTTTCTACAGCCCAAATATGAACAGAAAGTGTTTCAGCTGTTCTGAATGGATTTAACGGTGAATTATCGGAAAAAGGGTTCCAGTTTCCATAATCCACTCTAGATGTCACCTGTCCTGCAGTAAACAGCAGGGCAGCAGCTTCACCAAACACTCGTCCTGCAGCCAGTATCGCTCCAGTTATAATGGAAGGAATGGCAGCTGGAACGAGCACTGTTTTGATTGTATGCCATTTTGTCACACCAAGTGCAAGGCTTGCCTGCTTTTGATCGCCTGGTACATTACGGATCGCATCCTCTGTTACACGAACCATTACCGGCAGGTTGAAAATTGAAACCGCAAGCGCTCCCCCTATCAATGTATATCCCCAGCCTGTCAGCTGTACAAACACCAAAAGCCCGAAAACACCAATAACAATGGATGGAAGAGAAGCCAGAACTTCTATACAGGTTCTGACAATATCGGTTAGTCTGCCGGGACGGGCGTATTCCGCCATATAAATCCCGCCTCCTACTCCAAGCGGTATTGTTATGATCATCGTTAAAACTAGCATATAGAAGGAATTAAACAGCTGGTCGCGTATTCCGCCGCCGCTGCCGTATGTGGACGATGGTTTTGTAAGAAAGTTTTCAGGAAAAACACTTAGTCCTTTAAACAAAATATAACCGAGCAAACTAAACAATAATGCTACTATAATTACTGCTATAGCAACAAACACACCTGTCGCTATGCGGTCAGATAATTTACTGTTCATTAAATTTTCCTCCTAGCAGACAAGAAGCGGATAAACGCAATAAATATGAACGACATAATTAACAGGATTAATCCCATTGACCACATCAGGCTGTTGTCTACACTGCCTGATACCGTGTTTCCTATATTTTGCGTTAGGATTGATGTTAGAGTTGCGGAAGGTTCTGTGGGGCTTTTCGGAATGCTGGTCACGTTACCGATTACCATCTGAACCGCCAATGCTTCACCAAATGCGCGCGCCATTCCTAGAACAATCGCGGTCATTAACGTTGGTGCCGCAGCAGGAAGCAATACTTTTCTAATTGTCTGCCATCTTGTAGCTCCAAGGGCATAGCTGCCTTCTTTCAAACTTTTCGGCAATGAGCTCATGGCATCTGCTGCAATTGACGTTACTGTCGGCAGGATCATAACAGATAACACAATAAATCCTGCCAAAAGGCTGTAGCCATTTGAATTGGGGAAAGTATTCCCAATAAACGGAACCAATACTGTAAGACCTATGAATCCATAAACAACGGAAGGAATGCCTACCAGCAATTCCACAACCGGCTGCAAGATTTTCTTGCCCCAGGAAGGTGCGATCTCTGTCATAAAAATGGCAGCACCGATCCCTAGAGGTCCGGCAATTATTGCAGACAGAAATGTGACTGCAAATGAACCAAAAATAAATGGAAGCACTCCGTAGTGATCGTCCCCAAGGCTCCATTTTGTGCTGGTTAAGAATTCAATTGGGCTTACACCATTTACTAAAAATGACTGAAGCCCCTTCACCCCAAGGAAAATTGTAATGGCAACTGTCGCTGCAATCATAATCAGCGCTGCTGCTGTTACAAGAATTCTGCCGCGTACTTCATCCGATCTTCTATTCTCTCTACTGTAGATTAATCTCTCTTTAGCCGACTGCTGCAGCCTCTTTTCCATTAAGTACCACTCCCAATTACATCATAATAGGGTAAATGTCTTTCGACACTTACCCTATGTTTGATTGTAGCTTGCTGGTTATTACTTGTTTGTTACTTTGCCTTCTGCGTCACGTTCTACTTTCATCTTTGTAACAGCAAAGTAGCCTTGTTGAGGAACGATTTCGTTTTGAACTTTTTCGCTCATCATGTAGTCAAGGAAAGATTTAGTTACGCCAGTAGCTTCGCCTTTAGTGTAAACATGCTCGTAAGCCCATACTGGGAACTTGCCTGAAGTTACGTTTTCTTCGTCAGCTTTAACGCCATCGATAGAAAGTTGAGTTACTTTGTCATCAGTGAAGTAAGATGTTGCAAGGTAGCCGATAGCTCCGTCTGTTTGAGAGATGATCTTTTTAACTGTGTTGGAAGAATCCTCAGTGATGCCTTCAGCCGGCTTTTCGCCGTCAAGAGCAAATTTATCAAAAGTAGCGCGTGTACCGGAAGATTCTGGACGGTTTACAAGAGTGATTTTAAGGTCTTTGCCGCCAACTTCTTTCCAGTTCTTAACTTTGCCAGTGAATACTTTTTTAAGATCTTCTTTAGAAATATCAGTGATGCCTGCTTTAGGGTTTACAGCAGCTGTCATAGCTACAACAGCAACTTTATGGTCAGTCAGCTTGTCAGCTGGAATGCCGTCTTTTTCTTCAGCGAACACGTCAGAGTTACCCATGTTAACAGCGCCGTCAGCTACTTGGGAAAGTCCTGTACCAGAACCGCCGCCTTGAATTTGAATTTCAGCTTTTGAATTTTCATTCATGAATTCTTCAGCTGCTGCTTGTGCAAGTGGCTGAAGTGCAGTTGAACCGGAAGCTGTAGCTGTACCAGAAACTTCTTCAGTTTTAGTGTCGCCGCCAGCTTTGCCGCCGTCAGTTCCTTCTTCTTTCTTGTCTCCAGAGTTACCGCAAGCTGCTGCGAATACAAGCAGTGCTGCCATAACTAGGAATAGAGCTAAACTTTTTGCTTTCTTCATTGCTTAAATCCCCCTAAAAAATTTAATATTTCGGTGTTTGTCCTACGTATAACAGCATAACGGGCTAGTGTTAACCATACATTAATCAAATGTTAAGGTTTTGTAAATTTATGATACTTTATGTCGATATATCCCGCTGAAAATGCTCCCTTATTTAAAGGTTCTAATATTTTAGGCATGAATATAGTCTTTTATTCATTCGTCCTATCCAGCACTTTTTGCTCGATTTTATCCTGGTTTTTTGTTTCAAGATTTTCTTTTTCCTGTTTTTCCTTCAGTTCAAAATATTTATCCATGATTCTTCTGCCGATCATTTCGTTGATTGGGTGTGCATTTTTCGGCTTATCATATGCCCATGGCACAACAACAGAAAAGGCGATTTCAGGCTTATCGGCAGGTGCATAGCCAACGAGTGTCAGGTTATATACAGGAGTAAGAAATTTGCTTTTATCAGGACCGTCATAAAAAGCCTCGGCAGTGCCTGTCTTTCCTGCAGGATTGTAAACTGCCCCCATAAAATACGGATGCGCTGTCCCCCCTTTTTCCTGCATAACCTGGCGGAACCCTTCCTGGACTCTTTGAATTTGGCTTGGCTTCATATCCAATTTATTCAGTGTTTCAGGCTTTTCTGCCTGGGCCACAGACCCAAGCCCTTTTTTCGGATCCGGATACCTGATTTCTTTCACAAGCTGAGGCTTCATCCTGTTGCCTCCATTGCCGATGGTTGAGACGTACTGAGCCATCTGAAGGGGTGTATACGTGTCGAACTGGCCGATGGCTTCATCAAGCAGAAGGCCAGAAGTGGTAATCTTTCCTCTGTACCCCTTTGCTTCATTCGGAAGTCCAATTTCTGTCGGCACGCCGAGGCCGAACTCAGCAAAGCTGTCGCGAAAGGCAGTAAAGGCTTCTTTTCTTAATGGCAGCGGCTTATGTTTTTCATATTTTCCATGGCCCATTTTAATGGCTGTTTTGAACATGTAGACATTTGAGGAGCGCTTTAATGCGTCCAAGTCATTGACCATTCCCATATTCTCATGGGATTTTTTCGGTGCAGAACCCTTTATATACAGCGGTTCATCCATCTGGACAGTTCCGGGCTTGATTTCCCCTGATTTATAACCAGTGAGAACTGTTGCTCCTTTTACCGCTGACCCCATCGTATAGGAGGATGTCATCGCGCCGAGAGAAAAGTCGTTTAACACGGTTTTGCCTTTTTTATCTTTCCCATATTGCTTCCCCGCTATTGAGAGGACCTCCCCGTTCCTTGGATCCATCATGACGACAAACGCACGGTCCAGGAGAGCAGTACCATCATTTTGCTTTGCTTTTGCCAGTTCTTCTGAAATGATTTTCTCTACCTCTGCCTGAAGCTGCATATCAATCGTCAGAACAAGATCTTTTCCGTTCTGCCCTGGCTTTGTAATATCTGTATTAAGGATTCTTCCTTTTTTATCCGTTACATTTCTTCCTCTTGCCTTTTTTCCCTGAAGGTACTCTTCATACTGATATTCAAGATAGCTTGTGCCGACTCTATCGTTCCGGCTATATCCTTTTTTTAGATAGTAGTCTTTTTTATCCTCTGGCAGCCCTTTGCTTGGCGAAGTAATATTTCCAAGCAGGGTTCTCAGCATATCCTGGTACGGATAATTTCTCTCCCAGTCAGCAGTAACATCTACACCCGGCATTCTGCTGAGATGTTCGCTTACATAGGCGAACTCTTCAGGAGTAAGATCTTTGTTTTTAATAATTTGAGGAGTGTTGACAAAACCACCGTCCATATCATGCTTGATTGCAGCTACTTCTAATTCAGAGGGTTTTAATTCTGAAAGGTCCTCTTTCGTCACCCTGCTTGTTTGAATTTCATACAATTTTGCCTGATCGATTACTCCATCTTCCTCTTTTTTTAAATCTGCTTTAGTCAGCTTCTTTTCAGCTTTATCAGGCCTTGTTAAAATCCAGTAATCTTTCATGTCCCGTTCAGTCAGGCTGCTTGTATCCTTTTTAATCATGGCAGCAAGCTCTTTTGCAACCTTCAGCCTGTCCTCCTGTGTTGCAGCATCAGAACGCGTGTATGTAATGGCATTCAGCGATTTATTGTCTACTACAGGGTTAAAATTCCGGTCAAACATTTTCCCTCTTGGCACAGTGGTGCTGATTTTTACTTCTTCCTTTTCACGCACAGCTTTTTCAAAGGATGTGCCATTTACGATCTGAAGTACGCCAAGCCTGAGAATGACGCCGGTAAAAACAAGGAAAATCAGCAGGAACAGCATATTTAGCCGTGTTGGCAAACGTTTTTTTTGATTTTTTTCTGTCAGCTTATCTTGCCTTTTTTCCATTCTTTTCACCCTTTTTCTGGAATGTCAGCCTCTCAGCCGTATTAAAAACAATAAAAAAAACACCATCACATGGTGTTCTTTCATTGTACGGGTGCAAAACGGATAATTCTAGAATTCTGAAGGTTTTGTTACCCAATTGTTATGTTGCATTATCACCGTCGAGAAGACTGGAATCAGGCATGGCGGGCTTGTTTTCCCTTTCATCCGTTTTTTCCTTCAGGTGTATCTTTCTGATGCACGGATAGATGAGCGCATGGCCTGCCCCAACGATGGCAAGCAGGATTGGAATGCTTTTGCCTTGAGCAAAAAATGTAACAGCACCTAGAAAAAGGAGAAGAGAAACAATCCTGCCTGCATTTAGAAACAGTTCTCTGACAACGATGTACTCAATTCTCGCTTCAGCAGCATTCCACGATGTCCCTATGACATCATAAGTCAGGGAAACGTAAGGTACGAGCAAAAGCGGATAGGCAACAGCGATGCATACGGCGTAAAGCAGAAGACTTTGAAAACTCATGTTGAAAAGCAGCAGAAACAAGGAAAGGTAAAGAATCAGTCCGCCTGCAAGAATTGATTTTTTCCTTATTTTCTTTTTGATCAGCCTTGAAACAAAATAATAGGCAATAAAGGCAATCCCGGAATTCACAAGCCCGAACGTACCAAGTGCCAGCTCGCTTCCAGTGGCGATGAAAACAAAGACCCCTATGATAAATGCGAATGTCCCCTCTCTTAACCCCTGGAAAAAGTGAGCATTTGTAATGGCTCTCCAATTCTCATTATGCTGCCGTTCCGAAAAGACTCTTTTGAGCATATACCTGCCATGTGCCGGCCTGCGCTTTAAAAAAAGACTAAGCAAAACTGCGGATGCGAAGAGACAGAATGAAAGCCCGAAAATAAGCCTGTAGCCAGTATCGCTGATAAATCTGGAAATGACGGCTCCGGCAGCGATCGGTCCGATTGCCCCAGCCGAAGATGTTAAAATACCAAGAAATCCATTGAAAAAGTCTCTAGTCTCCGGTTCAGTTATTTCAAAAGTGAGCACGTTGAAGGCCAGCCAGTAAAAACCATAACCGACTCCAAGAAGTGCGCCAAGCAAAAATAAATAACTGCTGGCATTCTCACCAATCCACAAAACAAAAATGTAAAAAATAGAAAGAAACAAAACGCCGAGCCTGAGCACCGTTACTCTGTCAATTTTTTTAGCAGTCCATCCTGCGAGAATAAAGGTCAAAGGCTGAAAAATGACAACTGCCAGATTGTAAATGCCAAGGTCTCTAAATTCTCCTGTCTGCTTCCATAAAAAGACGTTCACAAACGTGTTGGATAATGAAATGCTTAGGGAATAGAGTCCTCCTATGATGAGCAGAAATACCAGATCCCGGTTGATTTCAATATCCCCGATCACCTTCTGAAACTTTGCCATATAAAAACTCCCTTTCTCTAGGTGTTAGTGTTCCTAGAGAGTAGGGAGATATGTAAAAAATTTTGATCTTATAAATAAAGACAGAGCAGCCAGGGGCCGCTCTGTCTTTATGATTTATTTTGCAGCTGAATAGCGTTTTGACACTTCATCCCAGTTTACTACATTCCAGAATGCTGAAATATAGTCAGGACGGCGGTTTTGATAGTTCAAGTAGTATGCATGCTCCCAAACATCAAGACCAAGTACAGGTGTTTTGCCTTCCATGATAGGAGAATCCTGGTTTGGAGTGCTTGTTACTTCTAATTCGCCATTATTCACAACAAGCCATGCCCAGCCTGAGCCGAAGCGTCCCTTTGCTGCATTAGCGAATTCTTCTTTGAATTGATCCAGGCTGCCGAATTTGCTGCTGATTGCATCAGCCAGCTCGCCGCTTGGCTCTCCGCCGCCGTTTGGAGAAAGGATTTGCCAGAAGAAAGTGTGGTTGGCATGTCCTCCGCCATTGTTGCGCACAGCAGTGCGGATTGTGTCAGGAACTGAGTTAAGATCTTTAATCAGTTCTTCTACGCTTTTGTTTTGAAGGTCATCATGGCCTTCCAATGCACCATTCAAGTTTGTTACATAAGTGTTATGGTGCTTCGTGTGGTGAATGTTCATTGTTTCTTTGTCGATATGCGGTTCAAGTGCATCATAACCGTATGGCAGTTCAGGCAGTGTATGAGCCATTTTAATTCCTCCTTGATATGTATTAGTTTTTAAACCGATAAACGCTGTTTATCGAATACTCCAACTTCAGATTACCAAATACAGCTCGTTCTTTCAAAGAATATGCATAAAAATATACGCTTTCCTTTTCAGAAAAGATAACGTTATCATTTCCAGCAAGCTTCTTTAGCATGCTTTTCACGTTTTAATGAAAGGCTCTGTTAAATTAGCCTGTTGATTGCAGTACTCAGGCGTCCGCTTTACGCGGCGCGGGCGCCTGAGCCTCCTCGCCGGTTCGCGCCTGCTTAGGTCTCACCTGTCCCGCTGCTTTCGCAGGAGGCTCCCGCCTGGAACGCAGATCAACAGGTGCTCAAAAATCAGCATTTTCTTTAACATAGCATAATAAAAAAACAGCCGCATAAAAGAACAGCTGCGGCTGTTTTCCAATTTTCACAAAACAACAAACAAAAAATAAATGATCATGATCAGCTGGATAACAGCTTTTGCAAAAACGCTTGAAATAAAACCTATCAGCGAGCCTATTCCTACCTTTATGGAAGTTGCCAGGTCTTTGCGGTGAACAATCAGCTCAGCCAAAACAGCTCCAACGAACGGGCCGATAATAATACCGGCTAGAGGAATGATAAAGGGACCGGCAATCAGTCCGATTGTGCTTCCCCATACAGCTGCCCTGCTCCCTCCGACCCGCTTGATGCCTATTAAATTTGTTAAATAATCTGCTGCGAAGAGAACTGCCGTGAAAATACCTTCCACGATCCAAAAAGTATACCCAAGTTGCTTAAAGCCAAAAAACAAGCCGTAAAGGACAAATCCGCCGACAATAAAAACCACACTGGGAATAATCGGGTACACCAGGCCTGCAAAGGCTATGAGAAACATAATGACAATAATCGTCCAAAAAAGAAAATCCATCTGCTGCCTCCTGTAAGCATGCTTTTGCTTACATTATAACTAAATCTCTTACTTTTTATTAGAATCGATAGCCCAGCACTGCCTCTGCAATATTTACCGCATGATCTCCGATCCGTTCGAGATTGCTGACAATATCCACATAAACGATGCCGGCCTGGCCGGTGCACGTTCCTTCATTAATCCTGATAATATGTTTTTTCCTTAAGTTCCGTTCCATGCTGTCAATCATTTCTTCCTGCTGCAGAACCCTGCTGGCAATTTTGGTGTCTTTGTCATCCAGCGCCAGAAGGGCATGCACTACTGCCTCTGAGGCCGCTTTAAACATCTGTTCCAGATCAAGCATCGCTTCCGGAGTTATTTTCACTTTGTTTGACAGCTGATAATCAACCAGCTCAATAATGTTTTCAAAATGGTCTCCTACCCGCTCGATGTCTCTGACTGTATTTAATAATATGGTATGTTCTTCCGATTCTCCTCTTGAAAGTTCGTTTCTGGCAATCATGACGAGGTAATCTGTTATTTTCCTATCCAGGTTATTGATGGCATCTTCTATTTGCAGTGCATTTTCTGCATGCTTCTGCTGATTCGTTTTTAAATATAAATTAGATTCCTTCAACCCGGCGGAAGCAAGTCTTCCCATTTTTAGGATCTCCTCTTTCGCCTGTCCAAGAGCAATAGCTGATGACTGTTCTATAAAGACCGGATCGAGGTGCTTTGTTTTATGCTCGGCAAGCGTATCACTGCCTGGAATGCACTTTGTCACAAACCATGCAAGCGCGCCAGCAAACGGAAGCTGCAGCAGGGTGTTGGTGATATTAAAAGCACCGTGCGCAAAAGCAATGGTGAGCTTTGGATCAAGTGAAAGATTCATTTCCACTGCCTGAATGAACGAAGTATAGAGCGGCAAAATTAATAGAAAAATAAATGCTCCTGCTAAATTGAATGTCACATGTGCAAGCGAAGCCCTTCTTGCCGAAACAGAAGCGCCGATTGAGGCAAGAACTGCAGTAATCGTTGTGCCTGCGTTATCTCCAAACAGGACAGGCAGAGCAGATTTTAAATCGATTAAATTTTGTGAAAACAGCTCCTGCAGAATACCGACAGATGCGCTGGAGCTTTGAACGATTACCGTTAACAGCGTTCCGGCCAATACGCCGAGAAGCGGATTATTTCCCATAACAGCTGCCAGCTGATCAGCATTATGGAGCCTCCCAAGCGGCTCTAGACCGAGTCCCATAAGCTCAAGACCGTAGAACAGCCCCCCAAACCCAAAGATAACCTGTCCTACATTTTGTACTTTTTTACTTTTAAAGAAGAAAAGCATTACAGCACCTGCTGCAAGAATCGGCAAAGAATATTCCGATACTTTAATGCCTATTATGAACGCTGTTACTGTTGTACCGATATTCGCGCCAAGAATAATTCCGATTGATTGTCTTAACGACAAAAAACCTGCAGACACCAGGCTGATTACCAGGACCACTGTGCCGCTGCTTGACTGAATCAGCACTGTAAATACAATTCCGGTAAGCACGCCATACAGCGGGCTTGATGTATATTTATCAAGGCTTTCACGAAGCCTGTCACCTGCAGCGCGCTGAAGAGCAACACCCATATATTTTATACCGAATAGAAAGATACCCAATCCGCCTATAAATTGAAATATCATTTCTTGGATATTGATGCTCAACCTGTTCAGCCCCTTTAAGCATAACTCTCTCTTTCATATATAAACCATAAGTCCTCCCCAATTATTAACCATGCCCATATTTTTTGTAAAGTTTTTTCTTTACTTCTGACACATCCTTTACAAAGCGTTCCTGTCTCAAGGCTGAAACTGCCAATACCCTGTATTCATTGCCCCTGTTTTTCTTGTATAATAGAAGAGTTACATCGAAAGGAAGTGATTTCAGCTGAATCTATTCACACAATTTTACAAAAGCATTATTTCTCCGAAATCAATGGCCTCTTTCCGCTTTCAAGGTATCGGAAAAACCATTCTCTATGTTTTTCTAATTTCAGTACTGGCCGCACTCCCTGTTATTTTCTTTTTGGTAAGCCTTGCCGCTTCAGCACTCTCAGGATTTGATCAATCACTGAAAAAGGATTTTCCTGATTTTCAAATCGCAAATGGCGAGCTGCAGTCACGCGTTAAAAACCCGGTAGAAGTTAAACGCGGCAGCTATATGTTTGTATTTGATTCAACAGGCGCATACGGCCAAAAGGAAATGGAAGAAAAGCAAAATGCTGTCGGCCTTTTGAAAAATCAATTTGTGCTGGTTACTGGCGGCCAATCTCAAAGCTATACATACAATTTGGCGGGGAATGTGAACTTAACGAAAGAAGATGTAGCAGGATTTGCCGATCAGGTTAGTGCCATGAAGCCTCTGATCATCGGTATTCTTTCCGTCATCGTTTACTTATTTTCTTCCGCCTCAAAGTTTATTGAAGTGACAATACTTGCTTTGATCGGCCTGCTGTTTAAAAATGCTGCAGGAAAACGGATGAACTTCAAGCAGTTATGGGTTATCTCAGCCTATGCGGTAACATTAAGCACTCTCTTTTTCGCCATTACAGGTGTGCTTCAAATCCATGTTATCAGCGCAGCCCTCGTGAATTGGGCCATACACCTGATCATGCTGTTCCTGTCATTAAAAGAAGTTCCAGGAAAACCTGCCGGAAAAAAACAAGCTTAAAAAAATCCTGTCTTATGACAGGATTTTTTCTATGTTTCTTAATCATATGCCCTTCTTTTTGCTGCCTTCTTAAAAAAATGCCCAATGGCTCTTCTATAATAGGAAATCCAGAATACTGCCTGTACGGCTGTCAAAATGGCCATACAGATAACAAACATGCTTGACGGATTCTCCATCATGACGCTGAAGAGTATCGGTCCAAGCGCCACACCGAGAAACCTTGCCGTTCCATACAATCCAACGACAAACCCTCTTTCTGAATCAGCTGTACTCGACGTAACAAAGCTGTTCAGGCAAGGCAGCACAAGTCCAAGCCCTCCAAATCCCACGGTCAAAAAGAACATGAGGAAGGAAAACGAATGGATCATCGCGAGCAGTGCAAAAGAAAGCAGCAAAAGAACAGATCCTGCTGCTAAATATCTCTGCATTAAGTGAGCGCTTGTCTTCATTCTCTTTCCAGCCCAATAAGAAGCAATTGTCAGAGAACCAAGCGGGAATGCAAAAGCAAAACCTTTAAAAAAACCGTCTATATGGAAAGTTTCTTCTATTGTATAAGCCAAAAAGTAAAGAAGGCCATATAAAAGGAAAAGTCCTGCCCCCCCATAAAGAAAAGCGGCGAACCTCCAGCCTTTTTCCCTTTTCACAGCTGCTCCTATATTTTTCAAATAAACACTAAGCCTATGGTCTTCCCTTCCTGTTTCAGCATTCTTTATCAATAGATAAAACCCAAGGCCGGCTGCAAAAGCCAGAACTGGAAAAATAAAAAAAGGAGCATACCAGCTGATTAATCCAAAAAGCGCTCCTGCAATTGGTGCCAGCACCTTCGCAATGCCATTAAACCCTTCAAGCAGTCCAAGCTGTCTTGATCTCTCTTCCCCGTAAAAAAGATCTCCAATGAGGGCCATCGCAAGAGGAGTTGTGCCTCCTGTCCCAAGCCCCTGTATAAATCTCCCGGAAAGCAAAACCTGATAGGCAAGCCTGCCCTGAAAGATTGCCGAAAAAGAACATAAAAGCCCCCCTGCGGCGATCACTGCCATACAAACGAGAATAACTCTTTTTCTGCCGTACCTGTCAGATAAAAAACCCGCAAAAGGGATAATCAATGCGGCCGGTACGCTGAACATGCTGAGAATAAGGCTTGCTTCATGGCTGCTGAGCTTTAATTCTCCTTCATATTGGGGCAGCAGCGGGATCAGCATGGAATTGGCGAGAACCATTAAAAAAGGAAGCGCTCCAATTAAAAGAGTTAATAGAGTAGATTTTTTCACTAATGCTGCTCTCCTTTCTTCTATCATCTGCTGCTTATCCATTCATAAATTTTTAAATGCGAGAATGGTTTGCAAGTTTCCGCATAAGCTTTACTAGAACCTTTTCTTTCCGGAAGGAGATTATCCAGATGAAGCGGCCAATTATCATGCTCCTGATTTGTTTTCTTTTCTATACAATTTATTATGACTTGGCAAAAGGCACTTTACCCGCCGCGGTTTCTTCTCATGAAAAGAAAGCCCCTGCAAAAAACTATCAGGAGATTACAGTGAAATCCGGTGATACGATGCTTTCCATTTTAGAAAGCCTGCCTTCCTCCTCTTCTTCCGGCAAGCTGTCTATCGAGAAGGCTGAAAAAGAATTCGAACACTTGAATCCTGGGGTAAAGGCCGGTATGATTGTGATTGGGAAAACCTATCGATTTCCTGTAAATAACAAGTGAGAAACGGCGAAATTCTTGTCAATTCGGCAATTTCATTGTTACAATATATAAGGAAGATTTAATGCAAGCAACAGACCGGTGCTTATGCCCGGCCACTCTATTTAAGGAGAGATCCACTCGTGGGTGAAATTACACATCGTACGAAGACTCGTCCCGTCAAGGTTGGCAATTTAACAATCGGCGGAAGCAATGAGTTAATTATACAAAGCATGACAACAACAAAAACACATGATGTTGAAGCAACGGTTGCCGAAATCCTTCGCCTTGAAGAAGCAGGCTGCCAGGTTGTCCGTGTTGCATGCCCTGATATGCGTGCTGCAGAGGCCATTCCTGAAATTAAAAAGCGCATCAACATTCCATTGGTTGTAGATATTCATTTTGATTACAAACTGGCCCTGAAGGCTATTGAAGGCGGAGCAGATAAAATCCGCATCAACCCGGGCAACATTGGAAAGAAAGAAAAAGTTGAAGCTGTAGTAAAAGCGGCAAAAGAAAAAGGCATTCCAATCAGAATCGGTGTTAATGCCGGGTCTCTTGAGAAAAAAATTCTTGAGAAGTACGGCTACCCTACCGCTGATGGAATGGTGGAAAGTGCTCTTCACCACATTAAAATTCTGGAAGATCTAGACTTCCACGATATTATTGTTTCAATGAAAGCATCTGATGTGAATTTGGCGATTGAAGCTTATGAAAAAGCGTCCAGAGCATTCGATTATCCGCTTCATCTTGGGATTACAGAATCCGGAACCCTTTTCGCTGGTACAGTAAAAAGCGCAGCCGGCCTTGGTGCCATTTTAAACATGGGAATCGGCAATACCCTTCGCATTTCTCTCAGCGCAGATCCTGTTGAGGAAGTGAAGGTAGCGCGCGAACTATTGAAATCTTTCGGTCTTGCTTCCAATGCAGCTACCCTTATTTCATGCCCGACTTGCGGACGCATTGAAATTGACTTGATCAGCATCGCGAACGAAGTAGAAGAGTATATTTCAACTATTAAAGCGCCAATCAAGGTTGCTGTTCTTGGCTGTGCTGTGAACGGGCCGGGAGAAGCGCGCGAAGCAGACATCGGAATTGCCGGCGCACGCGGTGAAGGGCTGCTCTTCATGAAAGGCAAAATCGTCCGAAAAGTTCCTGAAGAAACAATGGTTGACGAACTGAAAAAAGAAATTGACCTGATTGCTGCGGAGTATTTCGCCAAGCAAAAAGAAGAAGCGGAAAACGCAGCACTGAATGTATAATTTTAAACAGGAAGAAAGCTTCGGCACTATGCCGAAGCTTTTTTGCTGCATCAATAAAACGGTGTGATAAAGAGACCGACTACTACGGCCACAATGCCGATTCCGATTGCCCAGTTTCCAAGAGAACGCGTCCCTCTTCTTCTGGCTACAAAGCCGACGATGATACCTGCTGCTCCTAAAATAACAGGTAAAATAAACAACCCGATAATGGAAAGAGCCAAAGCGATATAGCCTGTCGTTCTGCCAGCTGCTGTTCTGTCAGCATCTGCAGCATGTTCATGCGGCCTGCCATAATCTCTTACATCATTCGCCGGCACGGCAAGTTCAGCTGATGTTTCTTCATCATGTTTATCAACTGCGCCTACAGGAGCAGGCAGGATCGCCGGCGTCATTCCAGCGTTATCTTCGTCTGTAAACCTGCTGTTAACATCAAGATTGGTGCTGCTCGCTTCAAGTTCCTCTGAACTCTCGCGGCCATTTCTTTCTTCGTCCATTGTTTTCCCCCCTCTTTCAGTATAAGGAGCCTTATTAGTATGAAATGCGGGGGGGAAAAGTATAACAGTAAAAGTTTTCTGCGCATTTTAAGCAAAATTCCTGTTTATGATAAAATGTAAAATGGTTATGAGTGAAGTTTGAAAAGGAGTGTCCCCCATGCTGCGTCTTGGAATTGATATTGACGGAACGGTTACGCCGCCAGAAACGTTTGTTCCTTACTTAAACAAGTCATTCGGCCTTGAGCTGACACTTGATGATATTATGGATTATGACTTAACGAAAGCGGTCAAAGTCAGTGAAAAGGTACTGGATGACTGGATGAATGAATTTGAGCCCGTCATTTACAGCGAAGCCCCTGTTTCTGCTCATGCAAAGGAAACATTGCTTCAATGGAAGGAAAAGCATCAGCTGATCTTTATCAGTGCACGCCGGAAAGTGCTCGCTGATTTAACAAAAAAATGGTTTGATGACAATGCTATTTCTTATCATCAAATTGAGCTTGTCGGTTCACATGATAAAATACAGACGGTTAAAAAACATAAAATTGATGTATTTTTTGAAGATAAGCATGATAATGCCTGCATGATCAGCGAGCAGTGCCAAATTCCTGTCCTGCTGTTCAACACACCTTACAATCAAGACCCTGTGCCTGAAAAAGTCATCCGGGTTTCTAGCTGGAAGGAAGCAGCAGCCTGGCTGATGAAATTTGAAAAACAGCAGTTAACGTAAAAAGCTTGCAGCCTTAGTGGCTGCAAGCTTTTTAAATGCATTCTGGACAATTTCCGTAAATTTCAAATTTATGCCCGCTTACATCGTATCCTTTTAAGTCCTCGTTTATCTTCTCCATCGGACAGGAGTGCAATTCTTTTGTTTTGCCGCATCTCATGCAAATAAAATGATGATGGTGGTGGACCGGGTTACATGTAAAACGGAAATGCTTTTCACCAGATAGCTCTGTTGCTTCCAATATTTCCATTTCGGCAAAAAGAGAAAGATTGCGGTAAATCGTATCAAAGCTAAGACCCGGATAATCATCCTTCATAAAATTCAATACATCTCTAGCGGTCAAATACTTATTGGAGCCGGCAAAAAAAGACAGCATCTCTTCTCGCTTGCTCGTATATTTATAGCCCTTTTCCTTTAATAATGAAAGTGCTTCTTGAACATTCATTGTGCAGGACTCCTCTTAAATTTGCTCCAGAAGATGGAAGCAGCAAGGATCAGGACAGAAAGAACAACAATCGTTCCGCCTGGTGCCAGGTCCAGCTGCAAAGCAAGGAATAATCCAATAATAACAGATGCCTCCCCAAACAGAACAGAGAAAAAAATCGCCTGCTTGAAGCCTTTCGCTATCCTGATGCTCGCAGCAACAGGCAGTGTCATCAGCGAGGAAACAAGCAGAATGCCGACAATTCTCATTGAAGCAGCAATGACAAGTGCTACAGTAAAAATAAAGACAAAGTGAAGCCATTTTGCTTTTACACCTGATGCCTGTGCATGCTCTTCATCAAACGACAGTAAAAACAGCTCTTTAAATAGGAAATAAATAACGAGCAGAACAAAAACAGAAACCCCGGCGACAATCCATAAATCTGTCCTCGTTACAGCTGACACACTTCCGAACAGGTAACTGAATAAATCGGTGTTAAATCCATCTGCAAGAGAGATAAAAATAACCCCGATCCCAATGCCTCCGGACAAAATAATCGGAATGGCCAATTCCTGATAATGCTTATAAACACTTCTTAATTTTTCAATAAAAAACGAACCGCCGACAGAAAAGGCCATTCCCATATAAATGGGATTCAGTCCAGTCAGCATGGCTACCTTTTTTTCAAGCAGCAGACTCGCTGCTATACCTGCAAGCGTCACATGACTTAATGCATCCGCAATAAGGGACAATCTTCTCACCACAATAAATACACCAAGCAATGGTGCTATTAATCCAATTAGGATACCTGAAAAAAAGGCATTCTGCAGAAACTCATATTCGAAAAACTGGCTGATCATGATCGGTATCCTCCGCTGTGATGATGGTGTTCATGTGAAATGGCATGCACAGAATGCCCGTACATCTCAGATAAATGCTGATTGTTCATTTCTTCATATGCCTCTGGATTTCCATGAAAATGAAGGCTTTTGTTCAAGCAGGCAACGCTTGTTACTTTGTCTGTAATGGTGCCGACGTCATGGGTAACGAGCAAAAGGGTAATCCCGAGATTTCGATTCAGGTTCTTCAGCATTTCATAAAAACCCTGGACAGTGGCAGCATCCACCCCAACCGTAGGCTCATCAAGTATCAGCAGCTTCGGCTCGCTAACAAGTGCTCTGGCGATAAATACGCGCTGCTGCTGGCCGCCGGAAAGCTCGCCGATGTTTCTTTTTTCAAACGCTGACATGCCGACCTGATTGATTGCTTCTTTTACTTTTTGCCGGTCTTCTTGCTTTACTCTTCTAAACATGCCGATTTTGGCTGTAAGGCCGCTCATGACTACTTCCTCTACAGTAGCCGGAAAGCCGCTGTTAAAGCTGTTCGCTTTTTGCGAAACAAACCCGATTTCATGAAATTGCCGAAATCGCTGTACAGGTGTGCCAAAAAGCTTGATTTCTCCTTTTTGCAGCTTTAAAAGTCCAAGCAGGCATTTTAATAAAGTGGTTTTACCGGATCCATTTGGCCCGACAATGGCCAGAAAAGCTCCTTCTTCCACATTCAGATTAATATCTTCAAGCACCGTCTGCCGGTCATATTGATAAGTTAAATGGCTAATTTCAATTGCATGTGTCATAAAGGGTGCCTCCGCATTAATAAGAATCGTTACGATTTATTCTTCAAAAAAATAAAATGGCCGCCTCTTGCTGGACCATTCTTCCGAACAATCTTTCACCGTAGAAATTATACATGGATGCTGTAGATTTGTAAAGCTTTTCCCTTTTAACAAGTAAGCCTGCTTTTCGCTAGCATTTTCCAAATGGATTAAAAAAGTTGTGCACCGTTTCTGTCTGAGCCCATACATTGTTTTTAGAGGAGGGATTTTCAGAAATGATACTATTTCAAAAGATCATCAATCAAAAATTGAGCGGCATGAGTGAATCCGAATTGCTTCAGCTTGCAAAGCAAAATAAAATTGTCATCAGTCAGGCGCAGGCCTCAAAAATAACCGCGCTGATTAAAGGAAGCAGCATCAATATTTTTGACGAACAAGAGCGAAATGAGCTTCTCAAGAAAGTTGCCCAGATTACTTCTAAAGAAACAGCCGATCAGGTTGGACTGCTGCTGAAGAAATTCACAGGGTGAATAGAAAAGCGGAAGCCGCTCGTCCAGCCCCGACAAGCGCTGGAGGAAAATCCCGAAAAGTCCGGTTTTAGACTTTTTGGGATTTTCCGAAGCGACTCGAGGGGCTAGCGGCTGGAGCTGGACAGAGAAAAGCGGAAGCCGCTCGTTCAGCCCCGACAAGCGCTGGAGCAAAAATCCGAAAAGTCCGGTTTTGACTATTTAGATTTTTGTGAAGCGACTCAGAACGGGCTAGCGGCTGGAGCTGGACAGAGAAAAGCGGAAGCCGCTCGTTCAGCACCGAAAAGCGCTGGAGGAAAATCCCGAAAAGTCCGCACTTTGACTTTTTGGAAATTTTCGAAGCGGCTCAGATCGGGCTAGCGGCTGAAGCTACCTGCTATCAATTGCATTTAAAAATTCCTATATAATGAAAAAAACCGGTCAGAGTCATCTCCTGCCGGTTTTTTTAGTTTATTGAGCCAGAATGTATTCAAGGAGATTTTCGTTAAACTCCTGTGTTTTAAGCATTTCAATTTCAAATTTATACGGCGGCTTGCGGTTTTTTTTGTCTTCCCCGACATATGGAGTTTCCAAGATTTTCGGAACATCTGCAAGCTGCGGATGATGAATGATGCTGTTTAACGTTTTAAAGCCGATATGGCCGAAGCCTATGTTTTCGTGGCGGTCTTTCCTGGCTCCGATCGGATTTTTGCTGTCGTTCACATGCAGCACTTTAAGCCTGCTGATCCCGACAATCCGGTCAAACTCCTCGAGAACGCCATCAAAATCATTAATCAGATCATAGCCGGCATCATGTGTATGGCATGTATCAAAGCAAACGGATAAGTGCTCATTATGGGTGACGCCATCGATGATCATGGCGAGCTCTTCAAATGAGCTTCCGCACTCTGATCCTTTTCCAGCCATTGTTTCCAATGCGATTTGCACGGTTTGATCCTGCTCAAGAACCTCATTCAATCCTTCAATAATTCTTTTAATGCCAGCTTCAGTTCCTGCCCCCACATGTGCTCCAGGATGGAGAACAATCTGCTTTGAACCAAGGGCAGCCGTGCGCTGGATTTCAGAGTGAAGGAATTCCACTCCAAGCTCGTATGTTGCAGGGTTTGACGTGTTTCCGATATTGATAATATAAGGAGCATGAACGATAATATCGGAAATGCCATTTTCCTTCATATGAGCCTGTCCCGCTTCAATGTTAAGGTCTTCTATTTTTTTTCTGCGGGTATTTTGAGGCGCTCCCGTATATACCATAAAGGTGCTGGCGCCGTATGAGGCTGCTTCTTCACTTGCTGCAAGCAGCATTTTTTTGCCGCTCATCGAAACGTGAGATCCGATTTTCAACATGCTCTTCCCCCCTACCTGCTGTTTCTTCTGTTAATTCTTCTTTGTCTCTTTTTAAACTCTTCCATTTCTCTATTCATTTTCTTTTTATAACCAGGTTTTACTTTGGAAGGCTTCTGAACAAGACGGCGGGCTGCCGCGTCTGTCTCATCTGCTTCTCTTTTTCTTTTCAGACGGCGCTTGCGGTCATCTAATTTTTTCCATTCTCCTGCTCCTACGTCTTGATGGATAAAACTGATTCCGAGCTTTTCAAGCCTTGCCAGTGCATCCTCATCAGAAGGTTCATAAATCGTTGCTGCCACTCCTGAATAGCCGGCTCTTGCCGTTCTGCCGACACGGTGGATATAAAAATCAAGATCTGAAGGAAGCTCATAGTTGATCACATGGCTGACACCATCAATATCAATGCCCCTTGCAGCAAGGTCTGTGGCCACAACATATTGAAATTCAAGGCTGTTGACACGCTTCATCATCTGCTTTCGTTCGCGCGGCGTCAGATCCCCATGAATTCTTCCTACTTTCAGTCCTTTTGCGGTAAGGCCGTCTGCCACTTCGTCCGCTTTCTTTTTCGTATTGGTAAATACGATGGCAAGATATGGATTAAAAGCCTTCAGCATCTCAAAGACAAGATTCGTTTTATTTCTATGGCGGACAGGTACAAGCATATGCTGGATTTTCTCCGCTGCCGCCTGTGAAGGCTGTACGTGAGAATATTTAGGGTTCTCCATATATTTTTTAAGAAAAGGCTTTAATTTTTCAGGAATTGTCGCTGAAAAGACAAGCAGCTGCAAATCTTCCGGCATGTGCGCCCCAATGGCATCCACGTCTTCTAAAAATCCCATATCAAGCATTAAATCAGCCTCGTCTACTACCATGGCAGCTGCCTGGTGAACGAACAGTGCTTTTTCTTTAATCAAATCATGAATTCTTCCTGGCGTCCCTATAACAACCTGAGGCTGCTTTTTCAGCTTATCAATCGTCCGCTGCTTGTCCGTTCCTCCGATATATAATTTCGCTGTGGCTTCAGAAGGAAAATGCTTCAGAATTTTTTGGGTTTCCAAAAAGATCTGGTTTGCCAATTCCCTCGTTGGCGCTGTTACAACAACTTGGACAGCATCAAGCTCAGGGTCAAGGCTGTTTAACAGCGGGAGAAGATAGGCGTGCGTCTTTCCCGTTCCAGTCTGAGACTGGCCAATAACGCTTTCGCGGTTTAATACCGCTGGAATCAGCCTCTCCTGGATTTGTGTAGGTTGTTTAAATCCAAGTTCGCTGACAGCCGATATAATAAAGGGTTTAAGTCCGAACCGTTCAAAGTTTGTTTCTTTCATTTGTTTTATTAGCTCCTTTTTAAGGATTATACTCTCTTCCTAATCCATCTCAACATTATAAACGATTCCTTCCTAAAACGCCATCGGAGCCCTGATTTTACCGCTTAGCCGCCATGAAAACATTTTATCCCTGTGATGCATACATTAAATCAGAAAGTGCAATAGAAAGGAGCAAACCCATGTTTCCACAAAGACCCATGCCTCCGATGGGACCGATGCAGCCGAGAGGAATGATGCGTGTCCCAGGAAGAATGCCTATGAACGGGGGCCAGCCGTTAAATGGATTTATGAATCAGGGAGCAAGATCCCCTTTTGGAGGAATGCTTGGCGGACAAAACTTCGGAATGCAGCAGGCGGCCGGAAGAGCAGGCGGCGGAGGAATTAGAGGACTGCTGTCAAAAATTCTGCCTTTCGGACAGGGAGCCGGCGGCCAGGCAGCTGGCGGCGCAGCCAGGGGACTCGCTGGTCTTGGAGGTGCAGCACAGGGCGGTTCAGGCATCGGCGGCGCTGCACAGGGCCTTCAGAGTCTTGCTAATCCCTCCAACATTTCAGGCATGCTTGGCAACGTGCAGAAAGCCCTTGGAATGGCCCAGCAGGTTACCCCGATGATCCAGCAATATGGACCGCTTGTCCGTAACCTTCCGGCTATGTACCGGATCTACACCCAGCTGAAGAGCGGCGGCAGTGATGACGAAAGCGGAAATGAAGAAACAAAAGCAGAAGCGGAACCTGTTCAACAAGAACAAAGCAAACCCCTTCAGCAGCGTCCTAAAAGACAGTCTGCAGCAAAAGCAGCTTCTATTGAAGGAGATGCAGGAGAAGAACAGGCTGAAGCCGTGAAAGAAGCATCTCCTAAAAAGACACGCGGAACCTCTTCCCCTCGCCTGTATGTGTAACAAGCTTTGAAATCTTCCGGTTCTTCCTTTATAATGAAGGTTGAGATAATGAGAGTAAAAAGCCGTAATCCGGCTTTTTTCATTCAATTCTTTCCCAATAAGGAGGAAGAACAGTTATATGGAATTGATTAAAATTGCGCCTCGCGGCTACTGCTATGGCGTTGTTGATGCTATGGTGATTGCTAAAAATGCTGCGATGGATAAAACATTGCCGAGACCGATCTACATTTTAGGTATGATCGTTCATAATAAACACGTAACAGATGCTTTCGAGGATGAGGGAATTATCACTCTTGACGGCAGCAACAGACTGGAAATATTAAAAAAAGTCGATAAGGGTACAGTTATTTTCACCGCTCACGGCGTCTCTCCAGAAGTGAGAAAGATTGCTGAGGAACGGGGACTTGTTGCCATTGATGCTACATGTCCTGATGTAACAAAAACACATGACTTGATCCTGCAGAAAAAAGCCGAGGGCTATGAAGTCATTTACATTGGCAAAAAGGGACATCCAGAGCCGGAGGGCGCTGTCGGCGTTGCCCCTGAGATCGTTCATTTAGTTGAATCTGAAGCAGACATTGAAAAGCTGCATGTGACTCGAAGCAAGCTGATTGTTACAAACCAGACTACAATGAGCCAATGGGACGTTTACGACATTATGGAAAAAATCAAGGAAAAATACCCGCACGTTGAGTTTCATCAGGAAATCTGCCTTGCGACGCAAGTACGCCAGGAAGCCGTTGCAGAGCAGGCGAAAGATGCCGATTTAACCATCGTTGTCGGCGATCCAAAAAGCAATAACAGCAACAGGCTTGCACAAGTATCCGAGCAGATTGCCGGCACAAGAGCCTACCGGATCGGAGACTTGTCCGAACTGAAGCTTGAATGGCTTCAAGGAGTCCAAAAAGTAGCTATTACTGCAGGTGCATCCACACCGACTCCGATTACAAAAGAAGTGATTAAATTTCTGGAGCAATATGACTCTGAAAAAGAAGAAACATGGAATCTCAATCAGCCGGTGCCGCTGAAAAAGATATTGCCTAAAGTGAAAGTGAAGAGCAACTGATTTTATTGAGTAAGCGTTTTTTAATGATGGTCTGGTTTTCGCATTTTAAATGCGGCACTTGTTCATTTATTTGCACACTGGCATACTATCTCTTTCGTTTTTGCGCACCTTCTGACAACACATTCAAAAAAGGGAAACAGGCTTCTGCCTGCTTCCCTTTTTGATTTAAATAAATTCAAACGGATCTGTATTCGGTTCTGATGGAAAGATGCTGACTTCGTAGTTGTTTTCTTCACACATGGCAAGCATCACGTCTGTTACTCCCTGTTTCATGACTTTTTCCACATTGTGGCCTGGGTCAATGACGTTCAGCCCCATCATTATGGCCTCATGGGCTGTGTGGTAGTAAAGATCGCCAGTAACGAAGGCATCAGCGCCTTGGAATTTTGCGTGTGAAATATATTTATTGCCGTCACCGCCGAGCACAGCTACTTTTTTCACTTGGCTGTCTTTTTTTCCAACCATCCGCACTTTTTCCACATTAAGTGATTTCTTTACATGCTCTGCAAATTGCTGAAGGGTCATTTCCTCTTCGAGCAGTCCAATACGGCCAAGTCCGAGCTTAGGACCTTCGTTATCAAGCGGATAAATATCATAGGCTGGCTCTTCATATGGATGTGCCTTCACGACCGCTTGGATGACAGCACGCTGAACTTCTTCAGGGAAAATGGTTTCAAGCTTCAGCTCTTCGGTTTTCTCTAATTTCCCCTGCTCGCCGATGTAAGGATCTGTGCCTTCCAGCGGGAGAAACTGCCCTTCTCCTTTTGCGCTGAAAAAGCAGTGCGAGTAGCTGCCGATATGTCCAGCTCCTGCCTTTGCCGCCGCGGCTTTCACCTCTTCCGTGTGACTGGCTGGAACCATCACCGCAAGCTTTTTCAATTTTACCTGATCTGTTGGAGCTAAAATCTTTGTATCCGTTAAACCGAGCGCAGCTGCGAGCAAATCGTTCACTCCGCCCTCTGCAACGTCTAGATTTGTGTGTGCTGCATAAACAGCAATATCGTTTTTGATGCATTTTTCTAGTATTCTGCCTGCCGGCTGATCGGTTTGCACCGTTTTCAACGGCCGGAAAATCGGCGGATGATGCGCAATGATTAAATCCGCCTGTTTCTCGATGGCTTCATCGACCACTTCTTCCAGCACATCAAGGGCAATCATAATATTTTTCACACGCTTATTCAGCGTGCCGATTTGCAGGCCGATTTTGTCTCCTTCAACTGCATACTTCTTTGGTGAAAATTTTTCAAAAAGCTGGATCACTTCATATCCATTCGGTGTTTTACTCATAGCGCACTCTCCCTTACTATAGAAATGCGATGCTCAAGCTCCTGCTTTTTGGCCAAGTTATCTTCATTGAGTGTGCCTTCGTTCAGCTTCTCTATAATGGATGACCAATGCTTTAGCTCATGTGTCCACTTTTTCAAAAAAACCTCATTCTTTTCTTTGGCTAAAAAAGGCCCTAAAAGCATGCCGGCTTCAAGGCCTATATGTTGATATGGCTCTGTAGGATTCCCTTTTTCGGCAACCAGAATTTCATAAATTTTACCGTCTTCCTCAAGGATTTCTTCATCTTTCAGCTCCCATTCATATTGCAGCAGCCATTTTCTGATGTGCATCGCATGAATGTTCGGCTGAAGCACAAGTCTCTCCTTGCCGCTGAGCCTGTCTTTTCCCTGCTCGAGAATTTTTGCAATTAAAGCTCCGCCCATTCCTGCTATCGTAATGCAGCCGGCTTCACCCTTTTCAAGCACTTGAAGCCCATCGCCTTTCCGGACAGAAACAAAAGATTCCAATTCGCTTTTTTGTACCTGCTGAACAGCAGAAAGATAGGGTCCTTCCACTACCTCTCCTGCGATCGCAGCTCTAGCAATGCCGTTTTTCACTGCATAGCAGGGCAAATAGGCGTGGTCTGACCCGATATCAGCCAGAACCGATTGCTCCGGTATGTAATCTGCAACTTTCTGCAGCCTTTGAGAAAGTTTCATTTCATTCATTTTAACCACCAAACCTATCTTTCATATACTGACGTTACCTAGTGTTTCCACAACTTCCTTTCTATCATAACATATGAATTCTATTTCCTCTAAAACCAATAAAGCCCCCGCAAATCTCTGATTTTGGACCATAAAAAAACCCCTTGCCTAAGCAAAGGAAGGATACTGTTTTTATCTTTTTTTCATTTGGCCTGCACCTATTTTAAAGAGCTGACCCATTTTGTCATTTCATCGAGCTTTTCAGGCGGAACCAGTCCGCCAGGCATTCCGCCGCCGCCGTTTTTAATCTGATTTTTGATTTCTTCCGGACTTGCATTAAGACCGGCAAGCTTAGGTCCCGCACCGCCCTGATATTTGTCACCATGGCACTGCAGACAGTTTTGCTTATAGATTTCTTCAGGAGTGGCATTGGCCGTATCAGCAGTCTTTGGCTTTTCTTCCTTGCCGGCCAGTTTCGTATTGTCCCCAAGGCCTTTAAAGGATAATAAAAAGATTAGACCGATTCCAAGAATGGCAATTAATGCAAAAGGCACTAGCGGATTGCGCTTCATCTGGTCCCCCCCTAATTTGAATGGTGAAATATGTAAGGACTGTCTATCACCATCTATTTTACTTTAATTTACCAATCAGGGAAAGGAAATTCACAAAACATTCAAATTTCTCCCCAGATGGGTTCAGCAGCCGATTTGCCTTGCGATTACCATTCGCTGCACTTCGCTCGTTCCTTCTCCTATTTCTGTCAGCTTGGTGTCTCTTAAAATCCGTTCAACATGGTAATCTTTCATATAGCCGTATCCGCCATGAATTTGAATCGCCTGATTGGCAACTTCTGAACTAATTTCAGAAGCATACAGCTTGCACATGGAAGCTTCTTTTGTGAACGGTTTTCCCTGGTCTTTCAGCCAGGCTGCTTTGTATACCATCGTGCGCGCAAGCTCAATTTTCATTGCCATGTCAGCAAGCTTAAACTGGATGGCCTGCATGGAAGAAAGGCTTCTGTTAAACTGCTTTCTTTCTTTAGCGTAGTTCAGGGCTTTTTCATAGGCAGCCTGAGCAAGTCCCACTGCCATTGCCCCTATCCCAATCCTTCCTCCGTCAAGGGTAATCAGGAATTGTTTAAATCCCTTTCCCTTTTCGCCGAGCAGATTTTCCTGCGGCACTCTGACATCTTCCAGCACAAGCTCAGTCGTATTGGAGGAATTCAGGCCCATCTTGTCATAATTATCATTGATTTGAAAGCCTTCTGCATTTGTCGGAACGATAATGGCACTGATTTCCTTCTGTCCATTATCTCTGCCTGTAACGGCTGTTAACGCTAGAAAATCGGCATAGGAAGCATTGGTGATAAAACACTTGCTTCCGTTAATAACAAAGCTGTCCCCTTCTTCTTTTGCTTCAGTCATTGTGCCTCCTGCGTCAGAGCCTGCATTCGGTTCCGTCAGTCCAAAAGCGCCGAGAGATTCTCCGCTGCAGATTTTCGGGAGATATTCTCTCTTTTGTTCTTCCGTTCCAAACAGATAAATTGGCGCACCGCCAAGTGATATGTGAGCTGAATAGGTGATCCCTGCAGAGCCGCAAGCCCTGCTAAGTTCCTCTGTTACAATAGCAAAGCTGATTGTATCTGCTCCGCTTCCCCCATACTCTTCCGGAAATGGAAGACCAAGCATTCCCATTTGTCCAAGGTCTTCAAAAATCTTTTTTGGAAAAGCTTTTGTTTTATCCCGTTCTTCAGCTCCAGGTTCAACCTCTTCCCTTGCAAACTCCCTGATCGTCTTTTGAATAAGCCTTTGTTCTGGCGTTAATTCAAAATTCATACTATCCCCCCTGTATGTACGCGCTTACATAACTATTATAGTTTTTTGAAAGTGTTTTCACAACTTTTAAAATTATTATTTTATTTTTGTAAAACATTAATGGAGGTATTGATAAAGCACAAAGGAGAATCCGATTGCAGCTGAAATGAAAAAAAGCACCTTTGCTTTAAACTTTATCCCAGTCAAAACCCAAAGGATACAGTTGATCAGAACAATTGCTGCTGCAGCGTGCCTTGAATCAGGCATTAATAAGGAAGCTGCATACATGGAGAGCAAAAGAAGCAGTGCGGCACCTGTACCTAAGGGAAGAACCATACCTCGCGTTTTTCGTGCAGCATAAATCACACCTGCGTTGCAGATGAAGAAGCATCCTGCTATCGCTATTTGCAAAACAGCAGGCAATTTTGTAAAATAAATGACAAGCAAAGCACCTGCAAGAAAGGCAAGCGGCAAAAAGGTCACAAAAAGCGTGCTTCTTATGGCCGTTCTGTTTTTTGCTGCAGCAGTTCCTTCTGGTTCTGATGCTTCCTGTCCTCCTGTATAAAGAGCCAGCAGAAAATCGCAATAGGCAGAAGGCAGTAGTTTATTTTCTTTCCAATAAATAATTTCTTGAATGATAATGGCTTTTCGCTGCTGTTCCATAGGTCGCTCCCTCTGATGTACTCTATATTATTTTAAAAATGGAACAGCTGGAAGTAAACAAGTTTTTTCGTAAGCGTTTCCAAATAAACAAAAAAAAGCAGCCGGATGTTTGTCCGCCTGCTGAAGTGTTCTATTCAAGAAAGTCTTTAAGACGTTTGCTTCTGCTTGGGTGGCGAAGCTTACGAAGAGCTTTCGCTTCTATTTGGCGGATCCTTTCTCTGGTTACGCCAAATACTTTGCCTACCTCTTCAAGCGTTCTAGTGCGCCCGTCATCGAGCCCGAAGCGGAGACGCAGCACATTTTCTTCCCTGTCTGTCAATGTATCCAGGACGTCCTCAAGCTGCTCCTTCAGCAGCTCATAGGCTGCATGTTCAGATGGAGAAGTAGCATCCTGATCTTCAATGAAATCTCCCAGGTGAGAATCGTCTTCTTCACCGATTGGTGTTTCAAGTGAAACCGGCTCTTGTGCAATTTTAAGAATTTCTCTGACTTTCTCAGGAGTCAGGTCCATATCTTCTGCAATTTCTTCCGGTGAAGGCTCTCTCCCAAGATCCTGAAGCAGCTGCCTCTGCACACGGATCAGCTTGTTGATGGTTTCAACCATATGAACCGGTATACGGATGGTTCTCGCCTGATCGGCAATGGCTCTTGTGATTGCCTGGCGGATCCACCATGTGGCATACGTACTGAACTTAAATCCTTTGCGGTAATCAAACTTCTCAACAGCCTTCATTAATCCCATGTTGCCTTCCTGGATCAAATCAAGGAACAGCATGCCTCGCCCTACATAACGCTTGGCAATGCTGACAACGAGACGCAGGTTTGCTTCAGCAAGACGGCGCTTCGCTTCTTCATCGCCTTTTTCAATGCCGAGGGCAAGCTGAATTTCCTCATCTGCAGAAAGCAGGTCTACACGTCCGATTTCTTTCAGATACATACGGACAGGATCGTTGATTTTAACGCCCGGAGGTACGCTCAGGTCATTAAGATCGAATTCTTCTTCTTTTGCAAGTTCCTGTATTTTAGGGTCTGTCGCTTCTTCGTTTTCACCATGAAGCTCAACACCTTGCTCACCAAGAAATTCATAGTATTCGTCCATTTGATCTGATTCCATCTCAAAATTGGACATGCGTTCTGCAATTTCTTCATACCCGAGGAAGCCTCGTTTTTTACCAAGTTCCGTAAGCTGATCCTTTACTTGTTCCAATGTTAATTCGGTTTCATGGGTTTGTTTGTCAGCCATTGGATCCCCTCCTTCCAAACTCTACAGCACATTAATCAAAATAGTGAACAGGATATCCCGGCAAACCAAGGTTCCGATTCATGTAAAACACTGACTGCCCCAAATGCGGGCGTCTATTTAAAAGACCTCTTCAGCTGAACGATCTCCATGCCGATTTTAGCAGCCTGCAGGTAGTCCTTCTGTCTTTCAGCCTCATTTTTCTCAAGCTCTTTTTCTTTTATGATTAACATTTTTTGATGATTCAAGACCTGCCGCACATAATCCTGCAGCTCCTGCTCGGAAAATTCATCATTTATCTGCATCATTGCTATATCTGAAACAATGTCATACAGCTTTGGATCCGGCAGTTTCTGCAAAAAAGAGCTGATGTTTTCTTCATTTCCTTCTTCATAAAAAGCGTATAAGTAAGTAACAATAGCGCGATGTTCTTCAATATTAAATTGGAGGCCTACCAGGTCAAGAACTCTTTCTGCATGCTCGCTGTTCCGAAGCATATGGGCGATCAGCATCCGCTCCGCATTATGAAATGCGGGCCGAAGTCTTCGTTTATTGGGTGTCCGCGTCTGGACAGCTGCAGCCTTGGGCTTTGCCGCCTGCTGATTCTTCGCACCCCTTGGGGCGCTTCTTCTCAGCTCCTGCAGCCGCTCTTTTAATACTTCAATGCTGATTGAACATTCACTAGAAAGCTGCTTTAAATAAATTTCCTGTTCAACAGCATTTTGAAGCTGGCTGATTTCCTTGACAGACTGCTCTATATACTGCAATCTCTCCGTTTCATTCTGAAGGTTTTTCCCTCTTTTGAAATACCGGAGTTTGAAGGCCATATAAGAAACGCTTGCCCCTATTACATCATCTTTGAATTTGGCTGCGCCAAATTTTTTAATGTAGTCATCGGGGTCAAATCCGTCCGGCATCAGGGCTACCTTTACAGTTCCGCCCATACCGGAAAGCGTACTGCCGGCCCTCATGGCTGCCTCAATCCCTGCGCTGTCTGCATCATAGCAGATCGTAACAGCGGAGGAATTGCGCTTTAAAATTTTCGCCTGCTCCTCTGTAAGGGACGTTCCCATTGTGGCGACCGCATTTTCAACCCCAGCAGATACGGAGGAGATAACGTCCGCAAAGCCCTCAAGGAGGACTGCCTCCTGATGCTTGCGTATATGTATTCTCGCCTGGTAAAAGTTATACAGCAGCCTGCTTTTATTGAACAGCTTTGTTTCCGGACTGTTTAAATACTTCGGCTGCTCTTTTGAGAGCACCCTGCCGGAAAAGGCTACCGTGCTGCCATGATGATCGTGAATGGGAAACATAATTCTGTTTCTGAACCTGTCGAGGAAATCACCGCTCTCCTGCTTTTTGACAAGCAGTCCTGCCCGTTCCATCAATGATGGATCATACCCTCTTTTCGTCAGAAATCTTGTTACATAATCCCATGATGGAAGAGAATAGCCAATTTCAAACTTTTCAATGACTTCCTTCGTAAATCCGCGCCCTGTTAAATAGTCCAGCGCTTCTTCGCCTTCCTTTGTGTTTACGAGCAAATGATGGTAAAATTTCTTTAACAGTTCATGCGCTTCCAGCATTTTCTTTTCGTCTGCACTTTGACCCCGGTCTGAGGACATTGCAGGCACTGATTCAGGCATCTCAATATGCTGCCTGTCTGCAAGCTTTTGGACTGCTTCTCCAAATTCGGTTCCTTCCATTTGCATTAAAAAAGAAAATACGTTTCCGCCCGCACCGCATCCGAAGCAATGGAAAATCTGCTTCTCTGGTGAAACGGAAAACGATGGAGTGCTTTCACCATGAAAGGGGCAAAGCCCAAAATAGTTTCGGCCCTGTTTTTTTAATTGCACATATTCGCCGATTACTTCTACAATATCGGCAGATTGCTGAACTTTATCAATAATCTCCCCGGGAATCCGATTTGCCATGCTAACAACTCCGTGCTACTTTTAATTCGCTGTTCAGCCATTAATCCCTGCAAGATTCGACAGGATTTTTTCAAGCTGGCTGGAAAAAGCATGCTTGTCTTCATCAGTCTGCTTTTTAGGGCCTTTTAGATAGTTCCCGCTGCGTCTTTCCATTGCAGACAAATACCGGAACTCCAGCGCTGTGCCAATGTTAGTTTCTGTATATTGTTTACCCCTTGGAGTAAGGACAATAACATCTCTTTTCAGGAGAAGTCCTGCAAGCCCGATATCCTGAGTCACAACGATGTCACCGGAACGTGCCATATTTACGATTTGAAGATCGGCTGCTTCCTTCCCTGTGTCTACATACACCCATTTCCCATTAAAGGTTTCAGTGGATGCATGATTGTAAGAAGCGACAAAAATCGTTTCAATGCCATGCTTTCGCGCGGCTGAAGCTATTTCAGCCTTTACAGGGCAGGCATCTGCATCAACATAAATTTTCGGCTTTTTTTCGTCAATTTTCACTATTCTCCATCACTCCGGTAAAATCCTTCTTTTCTATTCGCGAAAGGAAGCAGGAAATTTGTCGAAATATTTTTAGCAGGAATTCTTGACACATACTAATAAATAGTTTATTCTCTTGAATCAAAGTCTAAACCTAAAAATAAGTAAATTTATCACAATTTTTTATTATAATGCAATTCACAGGGATTTTCCAGCATTTTTTCTGCTATTCTTCCGAATTTTGCACAATATGTTTTATAGATGATAAAACTCAGGGTATTTCAGACCGGAATCCGGCAGAATGCCCTGAGTTTTTTTCAGCTTTTGCTGATCATCATATTTTGAATGGTATTAGCAGTTTCTTCTACTGCTTTATTGGAAACATCAATCACATGACAGCCAATTCGGCTGATAATATTTTCAAAATAGGTTAATTCTTCTTTAATCCGTTCAATATTAGCATATATCGCCTTGTCATTCAAACCAAGCGACTTCAGTCTTTCCCGGCGAATATTATTCAGTTTTTCCGGACTGATTTTAAGGCCAATGCACTTTTCAGGCGGAACCATAAAGAGCTCTTCAGGCGGTTCCACTTCAGGGACGATTGGAACATTTGCAACCTTAAACCGCTTGTGTGCCAGATATTGAGAAAGAGGAGTTTTGGATGTGCGCGACACACCGACTAAGATGATATCAGCCTTTAAAATACCCCTTGGATCCCTTCCATCATCATACTTGACAGCAAATTCAATGGCTTCTACCTTCTTAAAATAGTCCTCATCCAGCTTTCTGACACGTCCTGGCTCGTATTTCGCTTTTTTCCCATAGGAGATTTCCATCTGATCGATGAGGGGCCCCATAATATCATGGTAAGGAACACCTTTTTTTTCAGCCTCCTGGATTAAATAATGGCGCAGCTCCGGTACCACAAGCGTAAAACATATAATGGAATGATCCGTGCTTGCATAATTGACAACTTCTGCAATTGTCTCTTTATCCTCAACATAAGGAATCCGCCTGACGGCTGTGTGGGCAGATGCCCCGCTGAACTGGCTGATCGCAGCTTTTACGACCAGCTCAGCTGTTTCCCCGACAGAATCCGAAACGACGTAAAGTGTTTTGTTTTTCATCCCTTTCCCCCATCTCCTAAAGCGGCATAATCTCGTTTTCCGCAAGCTGAACAAGAATTCTTGTTATATTCGTTTTGGTGATCCGCCCTGTTACTTCAAATCCCTTTTCCGTGTCCTTAATAACAGGAAGCGCATCAATCTGCTTCTCAATAAGCGAAGCTGCCACATCTGTAATCAAATCATCATTCCTGCAGACCGTTATATTAGGCATACGGGTCATAATAATATTTACAGGGATCGATGCAAGTTCCTGCTTTCCGATGCTTGCCCTGAGCAGATCCTTTCTTGAAAGGACTCCAGCAAGAATGGCTTTTTCATCAACTACAAAAAGAGTTCCCACATCTTCAAGGAACATAGTGACAATCGCATCATAAACCGATACATTTTCACTCACAACAATGGGAATCGATTGAAAATCTTTAACCCGAAGCTTTTTCAGCTGATCTGAAAGCGCATGATTTCCGGTCTTCCCTGTATAAAAATATCCGACCCTCGGCCGGGCTTCAAGATAACCTGACATTGTCAAAATGGCCAGATCAGGACGGAGTGTCGCTCTTGTCAGGCTCAGCTGGTCTGCTATATGCTCCCCAGTGATTGGACCGTTTTCTTTCACGATCTGCAGGATAGTTTCCTGGCGTTTATTCAGTTCGATTTTAATCACCGCCCTTTAAAAGCCTCTTGCTACAGTCTGAGACTCCCGCTTCGTCTTTCTGTTCTCTATCAACAAGCTATGTAAAATATTACAAATAAGCTATACTTTATATTCAATATTATATACTATTGCAAGAAGAAAAACAGTTGGATTTCGCAGAGATGGAAAACTTTTGCACACCCGAAAAGCGCAAGCCGCTCGTTCAGCCCCGACAAGCGCTGGAGGAAAATCCCGAAAAGTCCGGTCTTAGACTTTTTGGGATTTTTCGAAGCGACTCA
The DNA here is from genome assembly GCF_021166585.1 of Metabacillus kandeliae. Lineage (GTDB taxonomy): Bacteria > Bacillota > Bacilli > Bacillales > Bacillaceae > Metabacillus_B > Metabacillus_B kandeliae. The sequence continues at coordinate 502,554 of NZ_JAJOZE010000001.1, read as the reverse complement.
GATCGGGCTAGCGGCTGGAGCTGGACAACGAAAAGCGGAAGCCGCTCGTTCAGCCCCTGCCGTTTGAGGATCAGCGGATGAAGCCGGGCAATGCAAAGCGAAAGCCCCTTTCACTGATTCAACTAAACCAGCACTCACTACTCAAAAAAGACGGCTATCTCATCTGATAACCGTCTTTTTCAATTGGTATTATTCAGCGGTCTTTTATTTTACAAGAATGGTATTCGTGTTTGCAAACTGTTTAATAAGCGCTGCCAGGCGAACCATGAATGCCAGGCGGTTTTTGCGGATTACAGGATCTTCCGCCATAACCATTGTGCCTTCAAAATAAGCATCAATAGAATCTTTCAGTCCCTTCAGGACAGAGTAATAGGCTTTATAATCCTCTTGCTTTCCTGCCTGAAGGATAGCTTGTTCAGCCTCTTCAGATTTTCGGAAAAGTTCTTTTTCCAGATCGTTTTCAAACAGGCTTTCCTGAACAGTGCCCTGCTCGCCTTTTTTCGCGATGTTCAGAACCCTTGAGAGAGCTTCAATAATTTCTTTGAAATCGTGGCTTCTTGACTCTTCTTGAAGAACCTCTGCCCTTCTAATAAGCGATGGCCCTGAATGGTCGTCAGACTCGAGGACAGCGTCAACAAGATCGTACCGGATATTCCGTTCTGCCAGAATATATTTCATTCTCATTTTAAAGAAGCCCGCAAGTTCCTTTTTCGCTTCTTCTTTGTTTTCAGCCTGAAGCCCTTCAAGCGCCAGGTCAAAAAGCTCTTCAAAAGAAACGGTCCAATTTTTGGAAATAAGAATCTGGACAATGCCGCTCGCCTGTCTTCTTAATGCATAGGGATCCTGCGAACCGGTCGGCACCATGCCGATTGAGAAAAATGCGGCAACTGTGTCGAGTTTATCAGCCACTGCAGCGAGTGCACCTGCATTAGAGGACGGAGCAGCATCCTCAGCATGCCGCGGCATGTATTGCTCATTGATGGCTTTTGCCACTGCTTCGTTTTCACCCATAAGACGGGCATATTTCTCTCCCATGATTCCCTGCAGTTCAGGGAATTCATATACCATCTGGCTGACAAGGTCAAATTTCCCTATCTCAGCGGTTCTTACGGCATCCTGACGATCTTCGGCAGAGAAATTAAGGCGGCCGGCAAGCTTTTCAGCAAGATTTTTAGTACGTCTTACTTTGTCCCCAACAGTTCCCAGCTCTTCATGGAAAACAATTTTCTCAAGCTTCTGAAGGGCGTCGTCAAGCTTCAGCTTATGGTCTTCATTGTAGAAGAAATCGGCATCCGACAAACGGGCCTTCAGCACTTTTTCATTTCCTTTGGCCACTTTGCCCAGATGCTCGCTGTTTCCGTTCCGAACTGTGACAAATTTAGCAAGAAGATTTCCATCCTCTGATTTGACCGGAAAATATCTTTGATGCTCTTTCATGGAAGTGATCAGCACTTCTTCAGGCAGCTCCAGGAATTTCTCGTCAAACTGGCCAAACAGTGCTGTAGGATATTCTACAAGGTTGTTCACTTCTTCCAGCAGCTCTTCATCAACTGTAATGCTAAAACCGTTATCCTGCTCCAGCTGCTTCAGCTGTTCCAAAATGACAGCCTTGCGTTTTTCCGGATCTGCCATAACATATTCCGCATTCAGCGCTTCTTCATAATCTGCCGGGCTGTTAATAGCCGTTTGCTTCCCCAGGAAAAGGTGGCCTTCTGTCTGTCTGCCTGTTGACACTCCTGTGATCGAAAAAGGAATAACCTCTTCGCCGAACAAAGCAATCATCCATTTAATAGGCCGGGCGTAGCGAAGCTCATAGCTTCCCCATTTCATGTTTTTTGGGAATGAAAGAGAAGTTATGACAGCCTGAAGCTCCGGCAAAAGCTCTTTCGCTTCTTTCCCTTTTGTGAATTTCTGTACATGAACATATTCTACACCATTGATTTCTTTAAAATAAATATCTTCTACAGAAGCGCCTTGTCCCCGGGCAAATCCAGCGGCAGCTTTTGTCCAGTTACCCTCCGCATCAAGGGCAATTTTCTTCGCAGGCCCTTTTGCCTCTTCTTCTGTATCTTCCTGCTTCTCAGCAGCGTTCTGAATAAGCACTGCAAGGCGGCGCGGTGTGGAGTAAAGAGAAACTGCTCCATAAGATAAGTTTTTCTCTTTCAGCCATTCCTCAAGCTTGCTTCCAAGCTGATTCATAGCATCTGTAACAAATCGTGCAGGAAGCTCTTCAAGTCCAATTTCAATTAATAGATCGCGATTGCTCATGATCTCGCCTCCTCTTCCTTCAGCATTGGAAAACCAAGCTTTTCACGTTCTTCAAAATAGGTGCGGGCTACTCTTCTTGCAAGGCTGCGGACCCTGCCGATATAGCCCGTTCTTTCTGTAACAGAGATAGCACCCCTTGCATCAAGGAGGTTAAAGGTATGCGAGCATTTCAGCACATAATCATAGGCCGGGTGCACAAGGCCTTCTTCCATCTGGCGGTGTGCTTCCTTTTCATAAATGCCGAAAAGCTGGAAGAGCATTTCAGGATCAGATGTTTCAAAGGTATATTTGCTATGCTCATACTCGTTCATTAAGAAGATATCTCTTACCGTATAGCCCTCTGTCCACTCCAGATCGAAAACATTCTCTTTATCCTGGATATAGGACGCCAGGCGCTCAATGCCATATGTAATTTCAACGGAAACAGGCTTGCATTCAATGCCGCCAACCTGCTGGAAATAAGTAAACTGCGTAATTTCCATGCCGTCGAGCCATACTTCCCAGCCAAGGCCTGCGCAGCCTAATGAAGGATTTTCCCAGTTATCCTCCACAAAACGGATATCATGTTCCAGAGGATTGATACCAAGCGCCTTCAGTGATTCCAAATAAAGCTCCTGAATGTTGTCAGGCGAAGGTTTCATAATCACTTGAAATTGATGATGCTGATAAAGCCTGTTTGGGTTTTCCCCATAACGGCCGTCTGCCGGTCTTCTGGAAGGCTCAACATAGGCTACCTTCCAAGGTTCAGGGCCGACAGCTTTTAAAAACGTATACGGACTCATTGTGCCTGCGCCTTTTTCGGTATCATACGCCTGCATCAGAACACAGCCCTGTTCAGACCAATGCTTCTGCAGGGTAAGAATCATATTTTGAATGTTCATTTAGAAATACCTCCTGATTTTTTATTAGAAAAGCGGAAGCGCTTTGACCAGCCCCGACAAGTTACCCCGAGGGGCTAGGCGCTGGAGCTGGACAAAGAAAAACGGAAACCGCCCCGTTAAGCCCCGGGCACCGCTTTGGAAAAAGAGCCAGCTAAGAATGAAAAAAAACTCCCATCCCTATGCCTTCCTAAAGAAAGGCATAGGGACGAGAGTTACCCGCGGTTCCACCCTATTTGCCGCACATTGCTCTGCGGCCGCTTTAAAAGCACTGCTCAGGAATGCCCTTCTTTATTTTCCTTCCCCCCGGCTTGCACCATCCCGGAGTCGCTTTAGGAATTCCAATAAATACTCTTTTCCTTCAACACAGCCTATTATATTACTTGCATATTAATCCAAAAAGAAGCCAATGTCAATCTCTATCGGTCATTACAGCTTATCCCTCATGTTTTCTATTTGATCAAGGAACTTTTTTGATTTTAAGTAAAGTCCGGAATACTCTTGGTAGTAAGCTTCCAGGACATTTTTCAGTTCTTTCTTTGTTTCAGGCTTAACGGAAATTTTCCCGAGCCTGTTTAAATCAAAATAGTAAAACAGGCGAAGAAGCTTAGCTGTTGTAGGAGAAATTGCAAATCTGTATGGATCTTTGTCAAAGCAGCGATGGCAGATGAAGCCGCCTTCCCTGATTGAAAAGTGGAAGGTGCCTTCCTTGTTTCCACAGATGGAACAGCCATCCAATTCAGGCTTTGATCCGATAACAGCAAGCATTTTCAGTTCAAAAATTCTTGTGAGGATTTCAGGATCCTGCTCTTCTCCCAGAAGCCTGAGAGTCTGATAGTACAATTCAAACAAGTACGGGTTGATTTGATTGTTATCTGTTCCTTTATCCAGCAGCTCTGAAATATAAGAAGCATAAGCTGTCAGAAAAATATCTTCTCTGATTGCCCGCATGCTGTCGATTGTTTCGGCCTGCTGAAGCCCGCCAAGACCTGAGCTTTTCTGAAAAAGAAACATTCCATAAGTAAAAGGCTGGGTTACCGCAGACAAACGGCTGCTGGGCTTTTTAGCTCCCCTTGCCATAACGCCTGTTTTTCCCAGCTCACGTGTATATAAGGTAACAATTTTATTGCTTTCTCCATAGTCATTCGTCCGGATGACTATGCCTTCGCACTTTTGAAGCATCCTCTCACCATCCAGAGGAAGAAAAGCTGCTACGACAGCGGAAATTCATCTACAGCTCGCTCGTCCATCTGCAAATCGGCATCATCGTCCCGATCCTGTTCAAGTTGCTTAAAAAGAAGGTACGTATCAATATTACCTGTATTCGAAAAGATCTTCCAGGTAAAATCCAACATATAAACCCCACCTTTCATGTTAAAGACCAGCAAGTTGTTATCCAAATTTTCTTATCGTTAGATTAGCCCTTCTTCCTGCTTTTCATGTTACACAAATATTGTTAAATTCTAAAAGTCTTGTGATTAATATTCATCTTCTCTGAAGCCGAAATCGCGCAGCTGGGAAAGCTTATTGCGCCAATCCTTCTGCACCTTTACCCACAGCTCTAGGAAAACGCGGGAACCGAGCAGTGCTTCTATATCAGCGCGTGCTCTTTGGCCAACCTCTTTCAGCATTTTTCCCTGTTTGCCGATGATAATCCCTTTTTGGGAATCACGTTCAACCATGATGACGGCACTGACATAAATGGCTCCTTCATCCCTGCGTTCAATCGATTCAATGACTACAGCAACAGAATGAGGGATCTCCTCACGGGTTAAATGAAGCACCTTTTCACGGATTAATTCCGAAATAATAAATCTCTCCGGATGATCAGTTACCTGATCAGCAGGATAATATTGCGGCCCTTCAGGCAGATATCCTGTCAGCTGCTGAAGAAGCGTATCAATATTATTGCCTTGAAGAGCTGAAATCGGAACAACCTCCTGAAAGGGGTAAAGCGCTTTATACTGTTCAATAAGAGGAAAAAGTTCATCAGGGTGAATCTGATCAATTTTATTAATGACAAGAAACACAGGCGTTTTCGTCTGCTTCAGCCGTTCGATGATAAATTCATCTCCGCGTCCATAGCCCTCTTCCGCATTAATCATAAAGATGATCACATCGACTTCTTTCAAAGTGTTTTGTGCGATCTTCATCATAAAATCGCCGAGCTTGTGCTTCGGCTTGTGTATGCCTGGCGTGTCGATAAAGACGATCTGGGAATCATTTGTTGTATAAACGCCTTGAATTTTGTTCCGTGTCGTTTGGGGTTTGTCGCTCATAATGGCAATCTTTTGGCCGATTACCCTGTTCATAAAGGTTGATTTCCCCACATTCGGCCTTCCTATTATGGATATGAAACCTGATTTATAATGTTCGTTAGTCATTCAAATCCTCCGGAGAAAAAGCACCTGGCAGCAGAGTGGCTACAGTCAGCTCTTCCACATCGCCCTTCAGGTTTGTCAAAATAACGGCCATATCTTTTCCGCACAGCTCTGAGATGACCTGGCGGCATGCTCCGCATGGGGGAACAGGGCGGTTTGTATCTGCCACAACAGCAATCGCCTGATATTCGCGGTCGCCCTCTGAATAAGCTTTAAACAGTGCAGTTCTTTCTGCGCAGTTGCACATGCTGTAAGCGGCATTTTCAATGTTGCAGCCTCTGTATACTTTTCCGTCTTTTGTTAAAAGTGCTGCCCCTACTTTAAATTTTGAGTACGGGACATAAGCCATTTCTCTAGCTGCTTTTGCTTCTTCGATTAATTTTTCTTTGTTCACTTTCATGGCCTTCCTTTCAAATGGGATTATACCCATCCTTCTCTATTTTAACTTAATTTCTATACAAATTCATTCACCCTGCAGCAAATCAGCCGAATATCTTCGGCAGGAATATGACCAGACCCAATATAAAAGAAAGAATGGCAAAAACGAGAACAGATCCCGCTGCAGCATCCTTCGCTGCTTTTGCCAGAGGCCTGTATTCCTTCGACACAAGATCAACCGTTTTTTCTACTGCTGTATTCATCAGTTCAAGAGACAGCATCCCTGCAATCAGGATCAGCACGATTACCCACTCAAATGCCGAAAGATGAAAATAGATTCCTGCTGCAGCAGCAAGAACGGAAATGAAACAGTGAATTTGAAAATTCCGCTCATGCTTAAATGTAAAAGCAATGCCGGCAGCTGCGTGGCGAAAGCTTCTGAAAAACCGAGTGGCCTCAGTCTTCTTCGGTTCTTTTGAGTCCATAGGAATCTAAAATTTCCCTTTGTTTTCTAAACATAACAGCCTCATCCTCTTCCGTCATATGATCATATCCAAGAAGATGCAGAAATCCATGGACTGCTAAAAAGCCCAGCTCCCTGCTGTCCGAATGGCCGTACTCCTCAGCCTGCTCCTTCGCTCTCTCAACTGATATGATAATATCGCCCAGTGTTCTCGGGAGATCCGCGCCGATAATTTCCACTTCGCCTTCGCCTTCCTCTTCCAAAGCGAAAGAGATAACATCTGTCGGCTGGTCCTTTTGCCGGTAGTCGCGGTTAATTTCCTGAATTCTGCTGTTATCTGTCAGGGTTACTGAAAGCTCTGATTCATCTGCGATGTTCTCAAGAACCGCTGCGTGATTCAGGAGGCCCTCAATCAATTTCAGCTGTTCGTCTTTTATTTCTCCTGTTTCATCTAAAAAATCAATTGTTAAACTCATGCTTGCTTCACCTTCTGTTTTGGTACTTCAGGATATTCAATCCTGGAATGGAAAATCCCCTGCAGCGACTCGCAAAAAGATTTTGCCACTACATCAAGTTCTTTCAATGTTAAATCACATTCATTCAGCTGTCCATCTTGAAGACGGTCTGCAATGATGCCCCTGACTATTTTCTCAATTCTCTCCGGTGTAGGGTTCGCCATAGAACGAACAGCAGCTTCCACGCTGTCGGCAATAGAGATAACTGCGATTTCCCTTGTCTGCGGCTTTGGGCCCGAATATCGGAACTCCTCTTCCCTCACTTCATCACCGCGCTCTTTCGCCTTATAGTAGAAATACTTCAGGAGCGTAGTACCGTGATGCTGTTCTGCTATATCTATAAACTCCTTCGGCATTTTATGCTTTCTGAGCATGTCGGCTCCATCAACTGCATGGGCAATGATGACATTTTTGCTCAGCTGCGGCGAAAGCTTGTCATGAGGGTTGTCCATTTTCATTTGATTTTCAATAAAATAATGAGGCCGCTTTGTTTTCCCTATATCATGATAATAGGATCCAACGCGGGCAAGCAGCCCATTGGCGCCAATCGCTTCACAGGCTGATTCCGATAAATTGGCCACCATTACACTATGATGATACGTACCAGGCGTCTCTGTTAAAATTTTTCTTAAAAGCGGATGATTCGGACTGGAAAGCTCAATCAGCTTCATGGCTGAAAGAAGGCCAAAGCCTGTTTCAAAAAATGGCTGCAGGCCTATGGTCAAGACAGAGGCGGCAACACCTGATGCAATTGCCATTACAAGATATGTACCAATTTCCACATTTGACTGCAGGCCGTTTTGAATTAATAAAATGGAAATGATGGCGACGACATTGATTCCGGCTACAAACAGGCCTGTCTGCAGGATTCTCGCTCTCAGGTTATGCTTGCCGAGGAACAGTGTGCCTGCCACGCATCCTGCAAGATAATAAACACCAATCGAAAAATTAAATGAAGCTGTAACGCCTTCATTAAATATAATACTTCCGCAAATCGCCAGAATAATACTTGTCAAAATCGCAAGCCTTTCATTGATCAAAAGCTTCACCAGCATGGTGCCCATTGCGGCCGGGACCATAAAGCCGATGTAGGGGACTTCGCTTTGCTGAAACAGGCTCAGGATTTTCATGATCGCAAGAGTGATCCCAAAAATTAATGTATACAGCAGCAGAGAATTATTTTTCTTTTGGAACGGCTTGTCCGGTTTTTCAAAGTAATAAACGAGAACACAGATAATAAGCAGGATTAATAATCCTAAGCCTATGAATGGCTTGTATGAGAAATCTTTATTCAAAAGACCAGCAAGCTTCAGTTTGGCATATACTTCATTTGTTACAAGCTGGTTTTCCTCTACAAGTATCTGTCCTTGTTTAATCTGAACCTCTTTTACACTGTCAGCTGCCTGTCTCCTTTTTTCCTCTGTTGCAACTCTGTCATAAATGTAGTTTGGAACAATGGCAAATCTCCCGATCGTAACAGCAGAGCGCACAACATCCTTCGGCAATGATGTAAATTGCAAGTCCTGCTCAACATTGTCCTTAGCCTCTGTCAGCTTGCTAATCGGAATTTCTTTGCTCATCGTATTGTTCACAGAGGTAACTGCCGCATCCTTCGCAAGGCTGACATCCCTGCTGTCAGCATTCAGTAAAGGGAGAAAATCATCCTTGGAAAGCTTTTCAGTTAAATCACTCGGCAGTTTTTTCTGAAGCAAGCCATATTCCTCGTCTTCAGTAAGCGGTTTCACAGTCTGTTTCGGGTCCTGGCTGCCGGCCTGTGCCTGAGCCTCCGTGTTTACTTCCTGTACGGCATCAAAAATGGAAGCAATGAGCTCCACCTGATTTTCAGAGTATTCTCTTTTAAGAGTATATTGATCTTCTACATTATTATAAGCTTCCTGCTTTTTCTTTTCAGTCGCCTCTTTATCCTCAACGGTTGAAGGTGCATATATGGTTTGTCCTGCCACATCAAACCGCTTAATTTTCAGCGTTTCCGGTTTCACATTGCTGAATAAAGCGAGAAAAATCAGCGCACCGAAAATGGTGTAAAGCAGCACGTGAATAAAACGGTATTGATTCATCTTCTCAAGCCTCTGCCTGAATGTAGGAATCTGCTTCTTTTTCAACTGGCCCACCTCCTGTCAAAGGGAAATACCACAAAAATCCATTTAAGACAAAATATTGAATAGAGGTTTAAAAAAGTGACCCGATATCGGGCGTCGGGCCACCTATTTTTCCACTTTATCATATGCCTGAATAATTTTTCCGACAAGCGGATGCCTCACCACATCGCCGGCCTCCAATTCAATAAAGGAAAGGCCTTTAATACCCTTCAGCGTGCCTTGTGCTGATGCAATGCCTGACTGCACGCCTTTCGGCAAATCAACCTGAGTAATGTCTCCGGTAATGACCATTTTTGAACCAAAACCGAGTCTTGTCAAAAACATTTTCATTTGGGCCGGTGTTGTATTCTGCGCTTCGTCAAGAATGACAAAGGCATCATCAAGTGTCCGTCCCCTCATGTAGGCAAGCGGAGCAATCTCGATTGTTCCTCTTTCAATCAGCCTGCCTGTCTGCTCAACACCCAATACATCATTCAAAGCATCATATAACGGGCGTAAATAGGGATCTACCTTTTCCTTCAGATCACCTGGAAGAAATCCCAGGCTTTCCCCTGCTTCAACAGCAGGCCTTGTCAGGATAATGCGCTTAACCTGGCTGTTCTTCAACGCGTTAACAGCCATAACGACCGCAAGATAGGTTTTTCCAGTCCCGGCAGGACCAATTCCAAAAACAAGGTCAAATTGCCTGATTGCCTTAATATAATGGCTTTGCCCGAGGGTTTTGACCCGAATGGATTTTCCTTTGGCACTCTTGCTGATTTCTTCTGTAAACAGACTTTCAAAATGTTCCAGCTTGCCCTTTTTGGCCATGCTGACACCGTAAATAATATCTCTTTCACTGATTGCCACGCCTCTTCTGATGACCGCAAGCAGAGATTGGATCAATTCATCTACAAGCTGGACATTGGCTGCGTCGCCTGACACATATACCTTTTCGCCGCGTGTAACGATTTCTACATTAAGCTCTTCTTCCATGCGCTTTAAATGTACATCGTGTATGCCGAACAGCGCAATCGCCTCGTTCGGATTTTCTAATTGCTGGCTCATTGAAACCAAATCTTCTGGCATTCTCTAGTCTCCCTGAACTATAGGTGTAGTTTTCGCAATATTCTCAATGGCTTGATAAAGTATGATCATTTTTACTTTACCATTCTCGTTCGTTTGGTGCAAAACTTTTTCGCCGATTATTTTACCGCTCCCGCCAATTTTTCTCAGCACATCTGTTCTTCCGATTTTCAGGCCCTCGGTACGGGCTTCAGCTGCCGTGTAAACCCGCTTTGCCTGCTCTTTTTCACGGTCTGTTTCTTTTATATAGCTGATCGGAAGCCTCCACCCCAGAAAATAAGCATCATGCTGATTTTCTTCCTTGACTGACTGTGTAAATTTCTTTTGCCCAAATCCCCATACAGGGACTTTAAGAGAACCAAACGTAATATAATGCTTGATATTACTATTCCCTGAATAAACATTAAAATTTGTGCTGCGGGGGATATTTACAGAAGACCTGTACCAGGTTTCTCCGTATATCTCCGCTTTTGAAGCGATGACCTTGGCATTTTTCTCTGTTCCGATGACTCCTGAGACGAGCAGCTGTCCTTTTACAACATGATCATTCACCATAACGAGAGGCTTTCCATGAGAGACAAACATGCGGGTAATGACTGCTTTTTTCTTTGCTACTATATTTCCCGGGCTTAAAGCCTCTGTCTGATTTGGTTCATTTTTCTCCACAACCTTCAAATGATAGGAAGTCCCATTCAGCTCCACCCCTACCCACGTAATGACTTTCACATGTTCTGAGAGTGCTTTCTGGATTTCCTCTGCATTTGGGATGAAAAATTGGACACTGCCGTTTTTCACTCCGATCCGCTGCAGCTCTTTTTTGATCAGATGCTCTGTTTCTGGTTTTGCTCCTTGGATTTCTATAGACCAGATCATATTGGAAAGCAGGAACAAAACACCTAAAAATAAGAAGAAGCCAATTGCAAACCCGATGTTCCTGCCTGTCCGCTTCAATAGAAAAGGAATGCCCTTTTTCTTTCCAAAACGGCATTTACATTCATTTTTTCTGGCAATGGGCCGCAATGCATGTACATCTTTCAGCCGAATAAAAAAGGAAAGCTCTTCATTTTTGAGCCGCTTAACATGCCAGACCGGGATGCTGTTCCGGATGCACTCATTTACAAACCTCTCTGCTCCTTTGCCGCTTAGAATGACACAAACATAGCCCATTAAAAAGTTTGTCCATCCGTTTTTCATCCCGATTCCCCCTTTTTATGATTCAAGGTATGTGACTTGTTCAATCTTGCCCTCCAGCATGATTTCCTCCGGCAGGATCGTTTTAATCACAAATTGATTTCCTTTTATCTGCAGCTGTCCATGCTTCAATAAGAGCCTGAGCTCTGTATCTGTAAAGGCAAGCAGCCCCCTGTGATTTTCTATGTAAATATGAAGCTGTCCGACCATTGTGATTCTTGGAAGGTCCATCATGACATCTGGCGGTAGCTCGATGGTCCTGGTCATCCAATTTGCGATCTTTCTGCGCCATTTCTTTGCCATAAAAAAGAACCCCCCTTCAACTCATTTTATGAGGTAAAGAGAGGTTCTAACACTGCTTTTTTGCCCACCGCTATCAGATGCTAGCCTTTTCGGCGCTGCATGCGGGCACGTGAGCTTCCTGCCTGCTGCTTCGCTTTAGGCGGTCCGAGGATCTCGGCCCATATCATGCCTCTTACGGTATCATCAGAAGGAAGCTGCAGTCCGTTTCTGTTTTGGCTTTTATTTTCTGTATCCTCAGTAAAGATATGCTTAGTCCTGTCAAAGCCGGAATGGGTTTCAGCTTCTATTCTGCGTTCTTCATAAATGTCCTGCATAGATACTCGTTCTTCCCGGCTGATTTCGTCTTCAGCCTCCTGTTTCAGCTGGGCTGCCGGAGCTGCTTCCTCAGTCTGAAGAAACCCTCCGAGCTTTTTTAAAACCGCCGCTGCAAGAGCAATGACAATGGCTCCGATCCATGGGAGGTGCTGAAACAAACCAGTCAGGTCTTCCAATGCTTTTTCCATACTCATCCCCCTGACGGGAAGGGAGCTTTTTAGCTCCTGTTTTTGCCGTCTTTATTTCCGTCTGACATCTTTCCAATGGATTCTCTCATATCTGTATCAGCATTAATGTTTTGGAAATTCACATAATCCATTACTCCCAAATTCCCATTTTTTAGTGCTTCAGCCATGGCAAGCGGCACCTCTGACTCTGCCTCCACTACCTTCGCTCTCATTTCTTCGACCCTTGCCTTCATTTCCTGTTCCTGTGCAACCGCCATGGCTCTGCGTTCTTCTGCTTTTGCCTGGGCAATGTTCTTGTCTGCCTCTGCCTGGTCAGTTTGAAGGATGGCTCCAATGTTTTTGCCGATATCTACATCCATGATATCGATGGACAGTATTTCAAACGCCGTACCGGAATCAAGTCCTTTGCTCAGAACAGTCCGTGAAATCAGATCAGGATTTTCAAGCACTTTTTTATGGTTTTCAGAGGAACCGATTGTGCTGACAATCCCTTCTCCTACCCTCGCAATGATCGTTTCTTCCCCTGCACCACCGACAAGCCTGTCAATATTGGCGCGGACGGTAATTCTCGCTTTCGCTTTCACCTCGATGCCGTTCATGGCGACACCAGCGATGTACGGCGTTTCAATCACTTTCGGGTTAACACTCATTTGAACAGCCTCAAGAACATTTCTTCCGGCCAGGTCAATCGCTGCGCATCTTTCAAAGCTTAACTCAATATTCGCACGCTCTGCCGCAATCAGGGCATTTACAACACGATCGACATTTCCCCCTGCTAGATAATGGCTTTCAAGCTGGTTGGTTGTCACACCGATTCCTGCTTTGTGTGCTTTAATCAGCGGATTGATGACCCTGCTAGGTATAACCCTTCTCAGCCTCATGCCAATCAGTGTGAAAATGCTGACATGCACACCTGCAGCAAGTGCAGAAATCCAGAGCATCACCGGTACAAAGGTAAAAAAGATACCAAGTAAAATTAATATTCCTATAATGATCGCGATCATAAAAATAGTGTTTGAAACCATTTATAATTCCTCCTCTGCTTCGCCAGCTTCTCTGACAACAACGCGGGCGCCTTCAGCTTTCAGCACCTTAATGCGCTGATCCTTTGCTATAAAACTGCCTTCTGTTACAACATCCACCCTCTCGTCTCCAAACAGGCCTGTGCCCGCTGGTCTGAGACTGGTAAGCGCCGTACCCGTTTTCCCGATTAGCTCCTTGCGGCTGATGCTTGAAACATAGCCTTTTTTTGTATCAGCCTGATCCTCCAAAATAAACTTTTTAAAAAGTCTCATTTTCCTTCCCAACACCCTTGTTAGAAATAAATAAGCCAGGATTGCTGCTATCACGGCAATGCCCAGCGATACAGCAAGAGTAAACAAATTGTCTGCTGTAAGAAAAAAGCTGTAAAGCACAGCTCCAAAACCCATCAAGCCGATAATTCCACCGGGCAGAAAAAATTCAATAACAATAAGAATAATGCCTGCTATAAAAATGAGGATTGATTCGTAGCCTGCAGCACCTGCTGCAATGTGCCCCAAAAAGAAGAGGAGCAGACAGGTGATGCCAAGGAGTCCCGGCAGCCCGAATCCGGGAGAAAAAAGCTCTATAAATAACCCAACGATGCCTACAGTCAGCAAAATTCCGACAACAAACGGATTAGTCAGCACTCTCGCTGCCTTTTGCTCCGCTGAAAGCGTTTCACGGACTGCTGGCCTCTCTGCCGCTTGGAAGTTTCCGCCCTGCCCGCTCGCAGATGCTCCGCCGGCAAGCGCCTCAGGCATCGCCCCAAGAGGAAGAAAAACAGCAGCAAACAGGACCATAACCAGCAGACAGAAAACTGCTCTCATAGGTTCACCTCCTCCTGCATCTATCTTGTAATACAGTTTTAAATGGTAATCGGTTTCATTCTTATTGTATTATATTTTCCAAATAAATAAAAATGTAGATCGTTTTTCCAGTCTTACAGCCTGCTGGATTGAAAAGAAGCAGAGCCAAAATACAAAAAAGCACCCTGCCAAAGGCAGGATGCTTTACTGTGCTTATCTTATGACAGCTGCTGAGAAACAAGTCTGTTTACGACTGAGCCGTCTGCTTTGCCTTTAACTTTAGGCATAATGGCAGACATGACTTTACCCATATCCGCTTTAGAAGCAGCTCCAGTTTCAGTGATCGTCTGCTTGACAATATCAAGCACCTCATCTTCTGAAAGCTGTTCAGGCATATATTCGCTCACAATCGAAATTTCAATTTCTACTTTATCGGCAAGATCAGAACGATCAGCGTTATTGAATTCCTGGAGGGAGTCCTTACGTTGTTTTAACTCACGAGAGAGGACGGTTACTTCCTCTTCTTCGGAAAGCTCGTTCTTTTTCTGCTTAATTGCTTCATTTTGGATAGAAGCTTTCAGCATCCGGATAACTGAGAGTTTATCTTTTTCCTTGTTTTTCATCGCTTGCTTCATATCTTGGTTTAAACGTTCAAGGAGACTCATGAATACACCTTCTAATTAGAATTTGCGTTTTCTAGCCGCCTCAGATTTCTTCTTGCGCTTAACGCTAGGCTTTTCGTAGAATTCGCGCTTTCTAGCTTCTTGTAATGTACCTGTTTTAGATACAGAACGTTTGAAGCGTCGAAGAGCATCTTCAAGCGATTCGTTCTTGCGAACAACAGTTTTTGACATCTCTTTCCCTCCCTCCGAATACACCAATCGACAATGTTTCAAAGTTTGAACATGTACCATGCAATTATAATATAACAGACATGGCAGGTCAACAAAAACTCCCAAAAAAGCAGTATTTAAACCGCTTAATAATCTGAATCGGATGTTTGTCCAGCAATGATGGAGATCCCGGCGCTTGCACCGATGCGGGTTGCCCCTGCTTCAATCATGTCAAATGCGCCTTTTCTGTCGCGGACTCCGCCAGATGCTTTAACGCCGATATCAGGACCAACCGTTTTTCTCATTAAGCGGATATCTTCAATTGTTGCACCGCCTGTGGAGAATCCTGTAGACGTTTTAACATAATCTGCTCCTGCTTTAACTGCCAGCTCGGAAGCTTTTACTTTTTCCTCATCTGTTAATAGGCTTGTCTCAAGAATGACTTTTGTCAGCGCTTTTCCTTTAGCCGCATCTGTAACGCTTTTAATGTCGCGTTCAACCAGTTCATAGTTTTTGCTTTTAAGCGCACCGATATTGATTACCATATCAACTTCGTGTGCTCCTTTTTCAATAGCATCCTTTGTTTCAAATGCTTTTGTTTCTGGAGTATTGGCTCCAAGAGGAAAGCCGATTACAGTACACACTTTAACGTCTGAGCCTTCCAAAAGCTTAGCAGCTGTTTCCACCCAGGCTGGGTTGATGCACACAGAAAAAAAGCCGTGCTCTTTTGCTTCCTGGCACAATTTTTCAACCTGCTCTTTTGTTGTTTCTGGCTTCAGTGCTGTATGGTCAATCATTTTTGCAATATTTTCTGACATGGGTATTGCTCCTCTCGAATAGTTGTCCGACATCTAACATCTTACCACGATCTCCCTAGAAATAGTAGCAGCAAGTGATGAACTTCCCATAAGCTTTTTTTACCATCAGATTTATAAAAATCCTATAAGAAATAGCGTGCCGGAAAGAATCCTTTTTATAAAAATTTAAACAAAAATGGCAAATATCCTCACAGGGTCTGCCTGAATGCAAAAAGGCTGGCTCCCGAAGGAAACAGCCTGAATTTTTATCAAGAAGAGAGTCTGACCTTAACAGCCTCTTCGCCCAGCACCCGGACAAATTGGCCTTCATTATAAGGGTAGCCCGCTTTGCTGATTTTTACTTTGACAATTTTACCGACCATATCCTCAGTTGCAGGGAATACGACTTTCATGTAATTATCTGTATAACCCATGTAAAGGCTGCTCTCCGGATCTTCCTTATATTTCTCTTCCGGAATAACCTCTAGGATTTCCCCTTCAAAGTCTGATGCATATTCTTTTGCAAGCTGATCAGAAAGGCTGATCAGTCTGTGAACGCGCTCGTTTTTCACGTCTTCGTCAACTTGATCCTCCATCCGGGCGGCAGGTGTGCCTGTCCGTTTGGAATATGGGAAAACGTGCAATTCAGAGAATTTATGCTTTTTAATGAAATGAAAGGTTTCCATAAATTCTTCTTCTGTTTCGCCAGGAAAACCGACAATCACATCAGAAGTGACCGCAAGTCCAGGCAGGGCGAGTTTCAATTTTTCCAGTCTTTCAGCGAAAAACTCCATTGTATATTTACGGCGCATTCTTTTCAGCACTGTATTGGAGCCTGATTGAATGGGAATATGCAAATGGCGGACGATCTTATCAGACTTGTCCAGCACCTCAATCACTTCATCTGTAATCTGGCTCGCTTCAATGGAGGAAATGCGGATTCTTTTCAGTCCTTCAACCTGTTCATCAAGCGCTTTAAGCAGCATCGCAAAGTTATAATCCTTCATATCCTCGCCATATCCGCCAGTGTGAATGCCTGTCAGAACGATTTCTTTGTATCCTGCATCAACAAGCTGCTGAGCCTGTTTAATAACTTCCTCCGGATCTCTTGATCTCATCAGGCCTCTTGCCCAAGGGATAATGCAGAACGTGCAGAAATTGTTGCAGCCTTCCTGTATTTTCAAAGAAGCCCTTGTTCTGTCGGTGAATGCTGGAACATCCAGTTCTTCATATACCTTTGCCTTCATTATATTGCTGACGCCATTGATCGGCTGTCTTTCTTCACGGAACTGCTGGATATAATCAAGCATCTTTACCCTGTCCTGTGTGCCGACAACGATATCAACTCCGGGAATAGCCATGATCTCAGCAGGAGAGGTTTGAGCATAGCACCCTGTTACACAAATAACGCTGTCAGGATTTTGGCGGATAGCCCTTCGGATAACCTGGCGGCTCTTTTTGTCGCCTGTATTGGTCACCGTGCATGTATTAATGACATATACGTCTGATGCGCCTTCAAATTCAGTGCGTTCATAGCCTGATTCTTTGAAAAGCTGCCAAATAGCTTCTGTTTCGTAATGGTTGACTTTACAGCCCAGTGTATGAAATGCCACAGATGGCATGGTAATCACCTCAATAGTTCAAAATAAAATGATATGGCTGAAAGAGCGTACAGCGGCGCCGTTTCAGTCCGCAATATTCTCGGTCCAAAGCTTGCAGGAATGAATCCCTCTTTTGTAAATAATGCTGCTTCCTCATCTGAAATTCCGCCCTCTGGTCCAGTGACAATCAGTATTGTGTCATGCGGCTTCAGCTGTTTTAATGCTGCTGCAAAATTAGCAGCCTCCCCTTCTTTAGCTGATTCTTCAAATGCAAGCAGCTTCAGTGTATAGGATTCAGCTTCTTTAAGCAGCTGTTTAATGGTGAATGGTTCTTTCACATGCGGGATAACCGTTCGATAGGACTGCTCAGCAGCTTCCTTCGCGATCTTCTGCCAGCGCTCTGTTTTTTTCTTAGCCTTATTGGCTTCTATTTTAACAATAGAACGGGCCGCATTAAAAGGGATAAACTCACTTGCCCCGAGCTCTGTCCCTTTTTGGATAATCCATTCCAGTTTATCCCCTTTAGGCAGCCCGCTCGCAATCGTGACTTTCACAGGAAGCTCACGGCCGGCCTCCACCCATTTTTCCGGCAAAGCCTCAACCATGCTGCCTGAAATTTGCCGGATCTTGCATTCTGCTTCATAGCCGTCACTAGTGATGGCCGTGAGGCGGCTTCCTTCGCTCATCCGCATGACCCGGCTTATATGGTGAACATCTTCACCAGTAATGGTCACAAGGCTTTCTGCATCCTCTTTTTTTTCACTGATAAAATAGCGCTGCATGCGTTCGCCTTCCTTCCGTTCGTCACTGCCAGCAGTCAAAACGAAAACTACCGGCACCAGTACCGATAGTTTCATACTTGCCGTTTTTTCTGCTTTACATTAGGCGGTGACAGTTTTTTTTGCAATAAAGGCCACCCAGTCCTCCATGACCATCGTTTCAAGAATATCAAATCCGGCTTTGATCAGGCTGTCTTTTACCTCATTCTTTTTATTCAAGATAATGCCGGACGTAATGAAGAGACCGTTGTCTTCTAGTATACGATAAGCATCATCTGTAAATTGAAGAATAATTTCAGCCAGGATATTGGCTGCCACAACATCTGCTTTTTGCTCAATGCCGTTCAGCAAATTGTTTTCAGAAACCGTAACCTTTTCATGGACCTTGTTCAGTTTCGTATTAATTCTTGCGCTGTTGACTGCTACCGGATCCAAATCAAGAGCTGTTACCGAATCTGCTCCAAGCATGGCTGCTGCAATGCTCAGCACGCCAGATCCTGTTCCAACATCAATTACCCTGTCATTTTCTTTTACATATCTTTCAAGAGCCTGAATGCACAGAACTGTTGTCGGATGGGTTCCTGTTCCAAATGCCATCCCAGGATCCAGTTCTATGATCAGCTCATCAGAATGGACAGGTTCGTACGTTTCCCATGTAGGCACAATGGTGAATTTATCAGAAATCTTCACAGGATGGTAATATTTTTTCCACGCAGTTGCCCACTCTTCTTCATTCACTTCACTGATCGCAACGCTGTTTTTACCAAGGTCAATATCAAACTTCAGCAAATTTTCAATGGATTCCTTAATTCCATCCACTGTTTCTCCCAAAAAGCTTGTGATTGGCAAATAAGCTTTGACGATAACGCCTTCCTGCGGATAATCATCAGGATTCAGAGCATAAATTTCTCCATAGACGCTTTCCCGTTCTTTAAACAAATCAAGCGGATCCTCGATGACAACTCCGCTCGCACCAGCTTCGTGCAGAATATTCGAGATAGGCTCAACTGCTTCCTGTGTTGTATGAATGCTGATTTCAGACCATTTCATTTCCTTTTATTCTCCCTTAAATGCGCGTTTCATTTTGTCAAAAAAGCTTTCTTCCTGTTCATCAGGACGGTTTCCGCTCAGTTCGGCAAACTCCCTCATCAATTCCTTCTGCTTTTCTGTAAGGTTAGTCGGGGTCACGATCCGAACGATAATATGCTGATCGCCCTGTCCGTAGCCGCGTACATTCGGCACACCTTTTCCTTTGAGGCGGAATTTGGTTCCTGCCTGTGTTCCAGCCGGCACCTTGAGCTTTACTTTGCCGTGAAGTGTCGGAACTTCAATTTCATCGCCAAGGGATGCCTGTGAGAAGGTCAGCGGCATTTCGCAGTAAATATCGTCGCCGTCTCTTTCAAAAAATTCATGTTCGCGCACATGGAAGACCACGTACAAATCACCTTGAGGTCCGCCGTTGACTCCAGGCTCGCCCTGGCCGGAAACTCTCAGCTGCTGGCCATCGTCCACACCTGCTGGAATATTGACCTTGATTTTTCGGCGTTTTTTGATAGTGCCGTCTCCGCCGCACGTTGCACATTTATGCTTAATGATTTTGCCTGTGCCGCTGCAATAGTGGCATACTCTTCGGTTAACTACACGGCCGAAAGGCGTATTCTGCTCAATATTCAGCTGGCCTGTGCCGCCGCAGTGGGTGCAGTTGTCAGGGGTTGTTCCCGGCTTCGCACCAGAGCCATGGCAGGTTTCGCACACTTCATCCTTTGGCAGTTCAATGGTTGTTTCTTTTCCAAAAGCTGCTTCTTCAAAGGAAAGGGACATCGTGTACTGCAGATCTGCTCCTTGACGCGGTGCATTAGGGTCTCTTCTTCTGCCTCCAGCTCCTCCGAAAATGGAACTGAAAATATCTTCAAATCCTCCAAAGCCGCCAAAATCAGCGCCCTGTCCGCCGAAACCGCCAAATCCCTGGTTTGGATCTGTATGGCCAAACTGGTCGTATTGAGCCCGTTTCTGGTCATCATTCAGCACTTCATACGCTTCTTTTACTTCTTTAAATTTATCTGCTGCATCATCTGATTGATTGATATCAGGGTGGTACTTTTTAGACAGGCTGCGATAGGCCTTTTTTATTTCATCCTTTGATGCGCCTTTGCCAACACCAAGAACTTCGTAGTAATCACGCTTGCTCATATCTGTTCACTCCCGAATTCTCACATAAACTAAATTGTATCACTGCGGATAAATTAAAATCAACCTTCTTTTATTGCAAGGTATTTGCAGAATTTGGCGCTTATTCTCTCCATCTGACCCCGGCAGCTGCATTCTTTCAGTTCATATAAGTTAAATTGCTGTTATGAACAGCTCTTTTAAACTTTTCATAACTGTCTTTCATGTTACCTTTTAAGCATCTTATCTGTGATTCTAAAAAAGGTGCCTATTTATGCTCCCTTAAAAAAAAGCCAAAGCCAAGACAAGCCTGACTTTGACTTTTATAAAAGAGAAACAGCTGTGATTACTTTTTGTCTTTGTCGTCATCCATTTCTTCGTACTCAGCATCAACTACATTGTCGTCTGCTTTTTTGCCTTCTGCTCCGTCAGCACCCTGCTGTCCCTGAGCTTGTGCAGCCTGTTCATAAAGCTTAACGGAAAGCTCCTGAACGATTGCTTGAAGGGCATCCTTTTTCGCACGAATATCTTCAAGTTCATTTTTTTCGATAGCCGCTTTTAACGCATCCTTCGCTTCGTTCGCTTTTGCCACTTCAGCCTCATCTACTTTTCCTTCAAGATCTTTAAGAGTCTTTTCAGTTTGGAAGACAAGCTGGTCAGCTTCATTGCGAAGCTCTACTTCTTCTTTGCGCTTTTTATCTGCATCCGCATTTTCTTCAGCTTCTCTAACCATGCGGTCGATCTCATCATCAGACAAACCTGTGGAAGATTTGATTGTGATTGTTTGTTCTTTGTTTGTACCAAGATCTTTGGCACGCACATTCACAATACCGTTTTTATCAATGTCAAATGACACTTCAATTTGCGGCACGCCGCGCGGTGCAGGCGGAATGTCTGTAAGCTGGAATCTGCCGAGTGTTTTGTTGTCAGCAGCCATCTGGCGCTCCCCTTGCAGAACGTGAATGTCTACAGCTGTCTGGCTGTCAGCCGCAGTTGAGAACACTTGAGATTTGCTGGTTGGGATCGTTGTGTTGCGGTCGATCAGCTTAGTAAATACGCCGCCCATTGTTTCAATTCCAAGGGAAAGCGGAGTTACGTCAAGCAGAACAACGTCTTTCACATCGCCCGTGATTACGCCGCCCTGAATGGCAGCGCCAAGAGCAACAACTTCATCAGGGTTAACGCCTCTGTGCGGTTCTTTGCCAAGCTCGCTCTTTATTGCTTCCTGTACTGCCGGAATGCGTGTAGAACCGCCGACAAGGATGACTTTATCAATTTCATTTTTGCTTAAGCCTGCATCCTTCAAAGCCTGGCGGACAGGACCCATTGTGCGTTCTACAAGGCCTGCAGTAAGCTCATCAAATTTCGCTCTGGAAAGCGTTACTTCTAGGTGAAGCGGTCCTGCTTCTCCAGCAGTGATGAACGGCAGGGAGATTTGTGTAGAAGAAACACCGGAAAGGTCTTTCTTCGCTTTTTCAGCGGCATCCTTCAGACGCTGAAGAGCCATTTTGTCTTTTGAAAGATCAATGCCATTGTCGCGCTTAAATTCTGCAACAAGATAATCAATGACCACTTGGTCAAAGTCATCTCCGCCAAGGCGGTTATCTCCTGCAGTGGAGCGGACTTCAAACACACCGTCTCCAAGTTCAAGGACGGAAACGTCAAATGTACCGCCGCCAAGGTCGTATACTAGGATCGTTTGATCTTCATTCTGTTTTTCAAGGCCATAAGCAAGCGCTGCAGCTGTCGGCTCATTGATGATGCGCTCTACTTCAAGTCCTGCAATGCGGCCGGCATCTTTAGTCGCCTGGCGTTCAGCATCATTAAAGTACGCTGGTACTGTAATAACAGCTTTTGTTACCGGTTCGCCAAGATAGTCTTCTGCATAAGATTTCAAATGCTGAAGAATGATAGCGGAAATTTCCTGCGGCGTAAAGTTTTTGCCTTCAGCGTCCACTTTGTAATCTGTTCCCATGTGTCGCTTAATGGAAATGATGGTATTCGGATTTGTAATCGCCTGGCGTTTTGCTACTTCACCAACCTGGCGCTCGCCGTTTTTGAAAGATACAACGGAAGGCGTTGTGCGGTTTCCTTCCGGATTTGGAATGACTTTAGGCTCTCCGCCTTCCAGTACAGCCACACAAGAGTTGGTTGTACCTAAATCGATACCGATTATTTTGCTCATTACGGAACCTCCTAATGATTATATGTATTTTATTGGCTTACTTTTACCATTGCCGGGCGTATAACCCTGTCTTTCAGCATATACCCTTTTTGAAACACTTCAACAACTGTATTGGCCGGGGCTTCTGCGTCCTCAGCCTGCATGACAGCTTGATGAAGATGCGGATCAAAAGGTTTGCCAAGCGCTTCTATTTCTTCAACACCCTCAGTTTTCAGTGCTGTAATCAGCTGTCTTTGCACCATTTCCATTCCTTGAAGGAGCGATTTGACATTCTCATCTGCTGCTTCCATCTGAAGCGCTCTTTCGAAGTTGTCAATCGCAGGGAGCAATTCAGTGATTAAGCCTTGGGCGCGGTATTTTTTAGTTGCCTCCAGATCCATTCTGGAACGGCGCTTAAAGTTCTCAAAGTCAGCCTGTATTCTCAGCAGGCGGTTTTCCGCTTCTTCTGCTTTTTGGCGCAGACTTTCATTCTCAGCTTGCCAAGCATCTGCTTCCTCTGCAGCACCTTCTTCGGAAGAAAGGATATCAGAAGAATCATCTTTTGCCTGATCATCAGCTGCTGTTTCAGCGGCATTGATGGTTTCTTCATTCAGTTCTTCATCACGGTTTTTGTTTTCTTCTGCCATTTCTTTCACCTCCCTTAAATGCTTTGTTTAGAAGCAATCTCATGGAAAAGGGATGGGAGCTGTTCCCACCCTTAATCAATATCACCATTCCATTTATACATGATACAAATCTGTAAGGGCTTTTGACAAATCCTTTGCAACATGCTCGATCAGGCTTATAACCCTTGAGTATTCCATCCTGGTCGGCCCAAGAATCGCAATCGTGCCGATCTGGCGGGCGCCTACTGAATAAGCTGCTGTAATAAGACTGCAGTTATCCATTGCTGAAACTTGATTTTCTCGGCCGATCGAGATGGTTACGCCTTTATCCTTCATTTTCAGCAGTTCGTAAAAAGCATGTTCCTCTTCAATCATCGAGAGAAGGGACTTAACCCTTGCCAGATCATTAAATTCAGGCTGATTGAGCATATTCGTTTTGCCGCCGAAGTAGATCTTCTCTCCGGATTCTGAATCAAATGTTCCATCAAGACCTTTTAAAAATGCATCATAATTTCGAATGTGCACTTTCAAGAGGTTAACGACTTCTTTATAAAGCCTGTCTTTCAGCTCTGATAAAGGAGCACCTGCAAGCTTGTCATTCAGGATATTCACAACTTTTTCAATATCTTCCGGATTCATGGAAGCCGGAAAAGAAATCGTTCTGTTTTCGACATGGCCCGTATTTGTAATAATGATGGCTACTGCCATACTTTCGTTAATCGGAACAATCTGCAGCCTTTTCAGCGTGTTTTCGTTGAATTTGGGCCCGAGAACGATCGACGTGTAGTTTGTCAGATCAGATAAGATCTGGGCAGACTTCTGAACCGTTTTTTCCAATTCAAATATTCTCTCGGCAAAAACAGATTTTATCTGGCCAAGCTCCAATTTGGTCAGGCGCTTTGGAGACAAGAGATGATCCACATAATACCTGTACCCCATTTCAGACGGCACCCTGCCTGAGGAGCTGTGTGTTTTTTCAATAAAACCGAGATCTTCAAGATCCGCCATTTCATTGCGGATTGTAGCTGAACTGAAAGAAATCGCTTCTTTTTTCGATAATGTCCTGGAACCTACAGGCTGTGCCGAACGTATAAAATCATCAACAATGACTTGCAGTATCAATAATTGACGTTCTGTAAGCAACGATTCATCACCTCTGTTAGCACTCTGATTAGCTGAGTGCTAATTCTAATAACAAATTATCAAATGCTTATCTAAAAGTCAATTAATTTTACTCATTTTTCTCAAGGCTAGCCAGTCCCAGGAAAGCCTGAAACACTTCATTCCCAAGCAGTCTTCCTTCTCTTGTAAGCCTGATGGAGTCTCCCGATTCTTCCAAAAGGCCCTTCTGCTTTTGCTCTTCTGCAGCCGTATTAAATACCTTGTCCATTTCAATGCCGAATTTTTCTGCAAAATGCTTCTTGCTGACTCCTGCTGTTTTGCGGAGTCCAAGAAACATTTCTTCTTCCATCTGCTCTTCTATCGATACCTTTGTTTCCTGTATAGCAGCAGAACCCGCCTCACTGATAAGGTTCCGGTATTTCCCAATAACTCCGGCGTTTGCAGTACGGACTCCCTTCACATACCCATGTGCGCCTGCTCCAAAACCGAAATATTCTTCATTATTCCAATAGGTCAGGTTATGCCTGCTTTCTTTGCCAGGGAGAGCAAAATTACTGATTTCATATTGATGGAAACCATGACTTTCCATTTCATCCATGAGAATGTTGTACATGACTGCTTCTTCTTCCTGCTGCGGCAGCACAAGCTTTCCTTTTTGCATCAGGTTATAAAATACCGTTTTCGGTTCTACAATAAGCGAATAAGCTGAGTAATGCTGTACATCCAGAGAAAAGGCGTCTTTTAAGGAACTTCTGAAGTCTTCTTCCGTTTGCCCCGGCAGTCCGAACATTAAATCAATGCTGATGTTTTCAAACCCTGCCTTCATTGCATCCTCTACTGAGCGGAAAACGTCTTCCTTTCTGTGCACCCGCCCGATTTTCTCGAGCAGATGATCCTGAAAGCTCTGCACGCCGATGCTCAGTCTATTGACGCCGCCTGCCCGCAGAACCTGCAATTTTTCAAAAGACAAATCTCCCGGGTTCGCTTCAACGGAAAATTCAAGGCTTTTGCCAGGACGCAGCTTTTCCTGTATATGCCGCAGCAGCTTTTCCAGCTGGGATTCATTCAATGCAGTGGGAGTGCCCCCGCCTATAAAGATTGATTTTAATTCACCGGCACCATATTTTGCAGCGCTATTCTCCAGTTCCATGCCGAGCGATTCAAGATAACCTTCAACAGGCTGATTTTGAATAAAGACTTTATTAAAATCGCAATAATGGCAAATATGCTCGCAAAAAGGGATGTGAATGTATGCAGCTTGTATCATGTTTCACTCTCCTTTTTTATAAAATGAAGCTTTGCTTGAAGTACATACCCTTAAGCTTCAGCCTTTCGTAATCTATCTATGAAAATCAAGGCAAAAAACAGATAAGATGCCGCAGTGATCTGCGGCATCTCTCTTTATCTTATAAGGTTCAAAGATTATTTATTGTCGTCCATTTTCAGCACGGCCATGAAGGCTTCCTGCGGCACTTCCACAGAACCAACCATTTTCATGCGCTTTTTCCCTTCTTTTTGCTTCTCAAGAAGCTTTCGTTTACGGGAAATATCGCCGCCGTAGCATTTTGCCAGGACATTTTTCCTCATTGCTTTAATGGTCGAGCGGGCCACAACTTTCTGACCGATAGCCGCCTGAATCGGCACTTCAAATTGCTGGCGCGGAATAAGCTCCTTCAGCTTCTCGACAATGATTTTCCCCCTGTCATACGCGGTGTCCTTATGGACGATAAAGGACAGGGCATCAATCTGCTCGCCGTTCAGCAGAATATCCATTTTCGAAAGCTTTGATGGCTTGTAACCGATCAGCTCATAATCAAATGAAGCATATCCCTTTGTGCTTGATTTCAGCTGATCAAAGAAATCGTAGACAATTTCAGAAAGCGGAATTTCATACGTAATGCTCACCCTGATTTCATCCAGATACTGCATATCAAGGAAAATGCCGCGCTTCAGCTGGCACAGTTCCATAACAGCGCCGACATAATCATTCGGCACCATAACAGCAGCCTTTACATATGGTTCTTCGATGCGGTCGATCTTTTGCGGATCTGGCATATTGGATGGATTGTCCACCTTGATTTCTTCGCCGTCCGTTTGATAAACATGATAAATTACGCTCGGTGCGGTCGTAATCAAATCAATGTTAAATTCTCTCTCAATGCGCTCCTGGATGATCTCCATATGAAGAAGTCCAAGGAAGCCGCAGCGGAAGCCAAAGCCGAGCGCCTGGGAGGTTTCCGGCTCATATTGAAGCGCAGAGTCATTCAGCTCAAGCCTCTCCAGCGCTTCGCGAAGATCATTGTATTTCGCTGTATCAATCGGATACAGGCCGCAATAAACCATCGGATTCAGCTTCCGGTAGCCTGGGAGCGGCTCAAGAGCACCGTTGCTGGCATTTGTGATCGTATCACCAACACGGGTATCGCCGACGTTTTTAATGGAAGCGGTTAGAAATCCAACATCTCCGACTGTGAGTTCATCAAGAAGAACAGCCTTTGGCGTAAACACTCCAACCTCTGATACTTCAAATTCCTTGCCTGTTGCCATCATTTTGATTTTCTGGCCGACTTTTACTGATCCTTCAACAACACGGATGTAAGCCACAACGCCTCTGTATGCGTCATACAGAGAGTCAAAAATAAGCGCCTTTAACGGTGCATCCACATCCCCTGATGGAGCTGGAACCTTTTCAACAACCTGTTCCAGGATGTCTTCAATTCCGATGCCAGCTTTTGCAGACGCGAGTACTGCTTCAGACGCATCAAGGCCGATAACATCCTCAATTTCCTGCCTGACTCTTTCAGGCTCAGCGCTAGGCAAATCAATTTTGTTGATGACCGGAAGGATTTCCAGCTCATTATCAAGCGCCAGATAAACGTTTGCCAGCGTCTGAGCTTCAATGCCCTGTGCAGCATCGACAACCAGAACGGCCCCTTCACAGGCTGCTAGACTTCTGGAAACTTCATACGTGAAATCTACGTGTCCCGGTGTATCAATTAAATGGAAAATATATTCTTCCCCATCTTTTGCTTTATATTTCAGCTGCACTGCATTCAACTTGATTGTAATGCCGCGCTCTCTTTCCAAATCCATGGAATCCAGCAATTGTGCTTTCATTTCACGCTGTGTGATGGCTGATGTTTTTTCAAGAATCCTGTCAGCAAGCGTAGATTTCCCATGATCAATATGAGCGATGATGGAAAAATTGCGGATCTTGGATTGCCGTTGCTTTTTATCATTATTCATAAATGTTCTCTCACTCCTACCAAACTTGCCCAAATACACTAACCTTGATTATATCATTGAAATGGCAAGATTCAATACAGGAAAATGGATTTGGATGAAATTGAAAAAGAAAAGCGCAGGCACTGAATCCTGACGTGAACCGCCCTCTGTTCATAGAGCATTTCTGATTCAACGATAAAAACCGGCAGGAAGCCGGTCAGCGATGCTTATTCTTATTCGTAAGCCTGACGGCCAGTGAGGAGATTCCGCCAAATGCTTTGCTTGCTATCCCTTCAACAGAACCCGACAGCTTTTTGCCTGCTGCAGACAGCGGATTGTTTTTCTCAATTGCTGAAGCATCCTCGATCCGGATCTGTGCAGGCTGGCTTTGTCTGCCGCGTTCTTTATTCACCTCAGCCTTAGAGAAAGCATGTCCATCTTGGGGACTTGGAGCAGACTGCATGCCAAGAAGCATCCCGAAAAGCAGCACAAACCCAATGATACAGCATCTTCCTAAAAATCCAGCGATGAAAGATCACATCCTTTTACTGCGCCTCTGCGCCGTTTCTTTTCCAATAATACGTGCTGAAAACATCTGCCATCGCTTCTGCTGACGCTTCAAGCTCAGGAAGATTATTTTCCTCACCTCCCACCTCAACAAGGAGTGCGTTCTTAGAAACGTCCTGGTTATAGAGGCTGTTTGATCCCTTCGAATTTTTCAGGAAAACCCCTCTGCTGATGCCTGGATATTTTTTCTCAAGCAAGCTGTGAAGATCCTTTGCAACCTGAATGTTGTATTCTTTATTAGGATTTTTGCCTCCGATGATAAAGGCAAGCTGCGCGTATTTTTTCTCGCGGATCACAGCAGTGTGCTTTCCAACATCTCTATGAATATCAATCACATATTGCAAGTCTTTATCTTTTTTCATCGCTTCCATCACAACAGGCCTTGAAGCATCATAGCTTCTCGCATAGTTCCAGTTTCGCTTTTCCACAATATCCTGCACATTCGTTCCTGATACTTCTGTTCCAATTCCTTTCGAAATGAGATCCCGCTGGAGAATTTTACTGACAAGCGTAACATCAACCGCTTTATTTGATTTCAGCAGAGGCTTATAAGCTTCCGTTGTGTGAGTGCTGTACAGAAACACTGCCTTCCTTCCCGCGGTGGTGAGGGGAGGCGCTGAATCAGGCTTGTCCTTTTTCGTAATTTCCTCAAGACTCGCGATCGATGCCTTTCTTGCTTTTATCAAATCTTCCTGCGGCGGAGCTGATTCCACCGGCACATTAGTGTAGTTGCTCCCTTTCCCTGCTACAATAATCTCCGTATCATATAGAGAAAAACCAGGCAGCTCGCTCCCAAGCAGGCTTCTCGGATCATCAAGACTGATGCTTGTTGCAAGCTTAAAAGCTGCCGGTGATAAACCCTGAGGCTGCTTTTCCTCAGGGAGCGCTGCCTGAAAATAATGATTTTCAGATGACAGCATCTGCAAAAACGCCCCTCCCGCAATTCCGTCTGCCAAGTAGTAAACCGAAGGCGAAGAAGGCCGGTATTCCGGCCTGACAGAAGTAAGAGCAGCAGACAGGATAAACACAAACAGCAGGGATAAGATCCCGGCGATCATATATTTTATTAAGCTTGTCCCGTTAATTGTGACAACCATTCCATCGAAATTGCGCGTCCGTTTCACATTCAATCCCCCTAAGCAGCTTGTCCATACTACTATATTCAAGGGAAGAGATCGTAGAACGGCAATCGATTGCAAACAGCCTGTTAATAAGCAATTTCACTGCTGTTTGCCGCAAAAGCACGGCTTTTCATTCAATAAGAACTGCCGGCTTACAGGATTTCGGCGACATACCTCATATATCTGTGACCGCTAAGGATTGCACACTATGCATCGGCATATGTCAGTGCGTATACGTCCCTGAGTTGCCTTCGTTTACCTGATGATGGAGGGAGCGGTTCAGCCCATTGGCAATGACGTTGGCCATGTCTTCGATAAAGGTATCCACTTCCTTCGGGGTTACCATCAAATTATGGCCGAGCGGTGACAGCACTTCATGAATCAGCTTCCGTTTTTCTTCATCTGGCAGTGTACCGACAATACCGAGGAACTGCTGCCGCTCTTTTTCTTCCGGAAGATCCTCTTCCTTCAGAACTTTTCTACTGCCGAATGACATTCCTGCCGGGACAAGGGATTTGGACGGTTTGTCCCCTTCCTTTATTTCCCTTCCGAAATGCTTTAAAATAAAATCTATTGTGTCAGAAGTAATGGTAACAGCATCCACAACGGTCGGGATTCCGATCGAAATCACGGGTATGCCGAGTGTGTCCTGGCTAAGTTCCTTGCGCTTGTTTCCGACGCCGGACCCTGGAGCAATTCCGCTGTCTGCAATTTGAATTGTTGTATTGATCCGTTCAAGGGATCTGGCAGCCAGTGCATCAATGGCAATCACAAAATCCGGCTTTGTTTTTTGCAGCACACCTGTAATAATGTCACTTGTTTCAATTCCAGTGATGCCCATTACACCAGGAGTCAGCGCGCTCACCGGCCTGTAGCCTTCCTGAACGCTTTCAGGCTGCAGCTGGAACAGGTGCCTTGTGACCATCAAGTTTTCAAGAACAAGCGGCCCGAGGGAATCAGGAGTCACATTCCAATTTCCAAGCCCTACTACAAGGCAGCTTGCTTCTCTGGAAAGATTAAGGTTTTCAAGAAATTTACCAAACTCTCTGGCAAAAACCTCAATCACCGTCTGCTGCAGTTCAGAGTCCTGATTGCGGATGCCCTGCACCTCAAGGGTTAAGTACGTTCCTTCTTTTTTTCCAGTGAGCTCTGCTCCCTCTTTTTTAATTTCTACAGTTGTAAGCTTAATGCCCTCTTCCGCCCTTTCCGTTACGATAATCCCTCTTACATCAGATTCCTGTGCCGTCGGGGCCGTCTGCGGCTGCTGCCCGACAGCTATTTCATGCGCTTCAATTGCCAAATCTGTTCTTACTGTATATTTGCTTAAATCCAGTTCTTTCATTTTGTCACTCCACCCATTCACTGATATGGCCAGTTTTTTTATTAGAATGACCGAAGAGCTCAGAAAAGATTCCTTTTCTTGCTTTCAACCAAAATTCCTTTACAAGAGTATTGCATAACTGATAGGGGTTTGATAAAATATCTTTTGTTCTCTGTTTGTATAATTATTGAGAAATTAGACCTCAGGTTGATTCACGGGAGGTGAAAAGAATGCCAAATATTAAATCAGCGATTAAACGTGTAAAAACTAATAATGACCGCCGTACAGCTAATGCGACAGTAAAATCTTCCATGCGTACTGCTATTAGAAAAGTAGAAGCTCTAGCAGCAAGCAACGATGCGGAAAATGCGAAAGCAGCTCTTCTTGATGCAGCTAAAAAAATCGACAAGGCCGCTCAAAGCGGAATTATCCATAAAAATACAGCTGCCCGTTACAAATCCCGTTTGACTAAGCAAGTAAACGGACTTTCTGCGTAAGCTGTAAAAAAAACGATCCCCTCAAGGGATCGTTTTTTTATGTTCAGGCAGATGGCCTTTGGGACAGCTTTAATAGAAAAAGCTCAAGAATCAGCTGTTTTTCCATTTTTCCTGTTTTCATCTCATAGTCTGCTTCTGCCAGTCTCTTTAAAATCTTTGACAGTTCTTCTTCCGCAAACAGTGATGCCTGTTTCTGTGCGAGCTTTACCCTAAAAGGATGGACCTTTAGCACAGAAGCAATCTGGGGCTGGCCGTATCCAGTTTTAGAAAGCTGTTTTACCTGAAGAATCAGTCTGAACTGATTCACCATCAAAGAAAGAATTTTTATTGGTTCCTCATTGGTTTTCAAAAGGTCATACAGCATGGCCATTGCACGCGGAATATTTTTGCTCACAGTGTTTTCAATCAGATCAAAAATATTTTGCTCAAGGCTTCTTGCTGTAAGCAGATCCACTGTTTCAGCAGTAATTTCTTCTGATTCGGCTGTATACATGCAGAGCTTGTTTATTTCCTGATTCATGATCATTAAGTTGGAATTGGTCAGCATCGCCAGTCTCTCGGCAGCTTCCCGGCTGATTTTTCTGTTTTCTGCCTCAGCAAGCGAAGCTGTCCATGAGAAGAGCTCTTTTTCCGACAATGCGTGTACTTCTACTGCTTCCGCCTGCTTTTTCAGGAGCTTGGTTATTTTTTTCCGCTCATCAAGCTTTTCATATGGCGCAAGCAGAATTAATACAGTGAACGGAGCAGGCTCTTTCAAATAAGCCTCAAGGGTCTCCACCTTGTGCTCTATTTTCTCTTTTTTCCGTTCACCGGTAAGAAAATAAGGGTTTTTCAAAAGGACGACCCTTTTCTCCCCCATAAAAGGCAGTGTTTCCGCATCTTCCATTGCCGTTTCTATCGGTGTTTCTTCCATATCATAAACAGAATAGTTAAATTCCTTCTCTTCTTCATGCAAAACAGCAGCCAGGATCTTTTTTACCGTTTCCTGCAGCAGATACGTTTCCGTCCCCTGCAGAAGATAGACAGGCTGAACCTGAAGTTTTTTTAAGTCTTTCCAAATTTGCAATACCATTTTCCGCTCTCCCAGTCGTAGGTTTTCAGCTTAATCGTATCGGGATTGAGCGCTTTTGGCAAGTATGTATAAGTGTTTCAGAAAAACAGGGAAGGAGGGAACGCCAAGGCCGCCATTCCCTCCAATCTATAGTGAACGTCCCCTGCAAGACCCGGGATTCATTGCAGGAAAACGATGTCCATATTAAACCGAAAATGTCCTTAAGTATATTACTCTGACAATACGGAGTTATATTTCCGAATGCGAGAACGAATAACTGTTTCCAGGAAAAGGACGGATAGCTTTTTTCTTCAAATTCACTTATACTAAATGGCAACAGGAGGGTTCTATGATGAATGAATTTGAGAGAAATGTGCAAAGCAAGCGGAACGATGTCTCCGATTCCGGCGTTGGTTTCGCAGTATCCTTTGGATTTTTTACAGTCATTTTCATCATTGCTACAGTCATCAAGCTTATTGGCTCTTAACTGCAGCCTGCTATGTTTGAAAAAAGAGATGCAACAGGGCTTTTCCGGTTTGAATTGACAGACATCCGTTATTAAATTCTTCGGATGCATGATGACTGCAGATGCAGTCTTTTTTTATTTTTAATCTGCCTTAGTGCTGTCTTTCCTTGATACTTCATCATATGGAGGGTGCACGGCAAAGGTTCCGTCCTTTCCGGTGAACTGGTATTGTATTGCGCCCATTTTATCTGTCCGGTACACTTTTATGCTGCGATCTTCCAAACGCTTCAGCGTTTCTGTATGCGGATGATGATAGCGGTTGTTTTCACCCGCTGAAATGATGGCAGCTTCAGGTCTGAGTCTATCCAGGAATTCCTCTGAGCTGGAACCTTTGCTCCCATGATGGCCAGCCTTCAAGTAATCGGCATGCAGCTCTGGATAATGCTGAAGGAGCTTTTGTTCACCAAGTTTCTCAAGGTCGCCTGTAAAAAGCCATGATTTTCCGCCAATTACTGTATAAAGAACGAGAGAGCCGTCATTTTTGGTTTCTGCTTTTTCACCAGGTGATAAGACATAAAACGGCTGCTCTCCCAGATTAAGCTTATCGCCATCCTGCAGTGCTATTATTTCCATTTTCATTTCCTCAGCTTTTTGAATAATATCCCGATCGCTTTCATCTTTTATAAAGCCTTTTGGAATATACAGCTTTTCAATGCTCATGTTCTCCATCAGCGCCTCTGCTTCACCGGTATGGTCCATATCTCCATGCGTGAGAAACAGCCCATTCAGCTTTGTGATCCCTTTTGATCTCAAGAGCGGCATCGTCACATCTTTGGCAAGGGAAAACGTATTTTTTCGTTCTCTCCACTGCTCCTTTTTTCCAAAAACTGCCCTTCCTCCCGTATCAATCAAAAAGACGCCTTTTCGCCATGGCAGCTCAATCAGAATCGAATCACCCTGCCCGATATCAATAAAGGTTATCTTTCCAGAAGGAGACAGGTATGGCTGACAGAGCTTGAGAATAAGCAATGATCCGAGAAGAACATAAGGCAGCAGCTTTTTCATGCCTTTAAGAGGCATCTCGAATGAAGCGAGGAGAAATATGACACAGCCTGCCGTCATTGCTTCAAGCAATGTTCCGGGCTTTCCAAGCACGAGCATAAAGGGATCCCTGGAAGCGAGATAAAGTGTCATTTTATCGAGCGACAGAATGATTCTGCTGAAGAATGAAGCAGTAAAATCAGCTAAGCCCCACTGAAGAAATGATAGAAGAAAGGCTGCCATTGACAAAGGGAAAATGATGAAAGAAAAAAGAGGAACATAGATGAGATTTACAGCAAAGCTGCCGAGAGACAGCGCATAAAAAGAATAGTAAATGACGGGGAGCGAGCTTGCCTGCGAAATGATGGAAATGAGGAATGCTTTTTTCATCATGCCGAGCGCCTGAA
Organism: Metabacillus kandeliae; assembly: GCF_021166585.1. Taxonomy (GTDB): domain Bacteria; phylum Bacillota; class Bacilli; order Bacillales; family Bacillaceae; genus Metabacillus_B; species Metabacillus_B kandeliae. Next base: position 468,876 of record NZ_JAJOZE010000001.1, on the reverse strand, counting down.
GAACAGGCGAGCTGAGAATGAGTGCAGCGGTAACTAAAAAGGTAAGCTGAAATCCTGGCTGGAACAGCTGAAGAGGATTGGTGAGAAGCATAAAAAGCAGTGTTCCGATGAGGATGTGCATGGGATGTGCGGGTATGCGGAAGATCTTGAAGAGCAAAAGAAGTTCGGCCATATATACAGCTCTCATAACAGATTCTGATTCACCGGTAAGTACGCCGTATGAGGGCAAAATGATCAAAAGAAAGAGCCTCGCCTTTTCATGAGTCAAACCAAGCCGCAAAAAGACGGTCCATAAAAAAGCTGCAAGCAGCCCTACCTGCATGCCGGAGATGGCAAGAAGATGGATGGTTCCAAGGCTCTGATAGGATTCCAGGAGATCTTCATCCATCTGTGTTCTTTCCCCGAACAGCAGCGCCTGCACAAGTCCGCTGGACGAGTCGGGAAAAAGTTCCTGCACCCGGCTGCTGCCCATCATTCGAAGGTGATGCAAAACGGAAAGGAGCCCTTTCTTTTCAGAACAGCCAGCTGCTTCAGCTGCTTTAAAAACCCAATGGATCCTATAATGGCTTAAATACTCGCTGTAATCAAATCCATCTGGATTGACGGCATGCTTCGGCATTTGGAGCACCCCTTTAAATGTGCAGCCTGTCCCGCCATAAAGAGTCTTCCACCGGTCCCTGTCAGCTTGATTTTCCGCGTTATAAGTCATTGCCAAAACCTCGCCGCTGCTGTGAATCACCCGGACTTTTACCGCATCCCCGTCAACGGCCGGTTCGTCTTTAAGAACCCCTCTGAATTGAATTTCTCCCTGTGTCAGCTTTGTTTTATTGTTTTCTTCATAAAAGTCGGCCCAGCAGAAAAAAATCATAAAGCCGGAAACGACAAGCAGTGCAGCCGTGACTTGTTTCCTCAAGCATGTCCACCCAATCAGCAGCAGCATAAGCACCGCGCCGAAAACGGATGGATAAATCGCATAGACTGTGCCAAAGCAGGCAGCCGCAGCAAAGTATACGGCTTTCAAACAAAGCAAGCCCCCTTCTTTAGGCTGGCCTTTTGCCTATTTATTTTTTACCGATAAACAGCTTTTCGGCTGCGCCGTACAATTCTTCGATGTCACAGCTGTCATCCGTTTTAGAAATTCGCTCCAGCAGGTTCGTCACAAATTGGAATTTCTCCTGAATATTTCTGTCCAGAATTTCCTCCTGAAGCGGTACATGCTCCACTTTGACTCCTGCCTGCTCGAAAAGCTCGAGGGCATACGGATGATTTTTGTAATCCATCGCATAATACACACATTTGATGCCTGCCTGAATGATCGCTTTGCAGCACTGCAGGCAAGGAAAATGAGTCACATAAATTTCCGCTCCGTCTGTCGGAGCTCCGAATTTCGCGCATTGAAGAAGCGCGTTCATTTCGGCATGGATCGTGCGGACACAATGATTGTCAATGACATAGCAGCCTTCATCAATACAATGGACTCCTCCTGCGATGGAGCCGTTATACCCCCCTGCAATGATGCGTTTATCCCTTACAATTGTTGCGCCTACTTCAAGTCTTGTGCATGTGCTTCTGAGCGCCAGCAAATGGCTCTGAGCCATATAGTATTGATTCCATGAAATCCTGTTCAACGTCTTTTTCCCCCTCTTTTCATTCTCCCTCTCTTTAGTCTAGCGATTATTGCCGGGCTCCGTCAAAGGTTAATTCACGGTAATTTCCTCTTTCAGTTTTTCAAAAGTTTTTTCCCCTATGCCTGTTACTTCTTTAAGATCTTCTATTTTCTGAAAACTGCCCTTTTCCTCACGGTAGCCAATGATGGCGGCAGCTTTGGAAGGTCCGATCCCCGTAAGCGTCTGCAGCTGCTCCTCATCAGCACTATTCAGATTCACCAGAGTCTCCCCGCTGCCTGCCGGAGTAGTTCCGCTATTTCCTGATTGAGGCAGAGCGGCTCCTTCTTCCCCTTTTTCCGGAACATATATAACTGTGCCGTCCTGCAGAACTGATGCCAGATTTACTGCTTTTTTATCTGCTGCTATCGTCATTCCGCCAGCCTTTCGGACCGCATCATTCACCCTGCTGCCTTTTTTCAGGCTGTATACCCCTGGCGCTTTTACAGAACCTTTTATATCAATTACTACATTCATTGAAGCTGATTCAGGAGGCTTTGGGCTTTTATGCTCTGTAGAGGCAAATTCAAAGGATTCTTCAGCTGCAGCAGGCTCCTTTTTTTCTTCCTTGCCGGGCAATCCATACTGAAAAAAGAGAAATGCGGCAAGAACCGCACCCACTGCGATGAGATGCCATTTGTATTTGATGAGATTTTCCAAGCTCTGTTCCCCTTTCATAGGTCATAATTGTGAAAAATGCACATAACTTTTATGAGATAGAATTGTTATTTAAAGGAGGGAAGTGCCGTTGAAAACAGGGTTCATCGGAACAGGAAATATGGGAAGGATTTTAATCGAAGCATTCATTGAAGCAGGTGCTCTCAGTCCCTCTTCCATCCGCATCACCAACCGAACGAAGGAAAAAGCTGAAGCAATTAAAAGACTATATCCCGGCATCCGGGTGGAGGAAAGCGCAGCAGAAGTTATTCAATCATGCGACCTTATTTTTATTTGCGTGAAACCATTGGATATTCACCCCCTGATAAGTAATGTCTCTTCACTGCTTACTGATGATAAAATTTTGGTCTCCATCACAAGCCCGATCTCTGTCAGCCAGCTGGAGAGCAGTGCTGATTGCCAGGCTGTCCGGGCGATTCCGAGCATAACGAACAGGGCTCTTTCAGGAGTATCTCTAGTTACTTATGGAGAGAGATGTACACTGAATACGCGCGTAACCATTCAAGCGCTGTTTGAAATGATATCCAAACCAGTCCCTATTAAAGAAGAAATCACAAGAATTGCCTCTGACATTGTCAGCTGCGGACCTGCTTTTTTCAGTTACCTGCTCCAGCGCTTCATCGAAGCGGCGGTAAGCGAAACAAAAATTGACAAAGAGACCGCTGTGCTTCTTGCCAGTGAAATGCTGATTGGAATGGGAAATCTGCTTGAAAGCGAAAGGTTTACGCTGCCTGCTCTCCAGGCAAAAGTATGCGTAAAAGGCGGAATCACAGGAGAAGGGATTAAAGTTTTGGAAAAGGAAACAGGAAAAATGTTTGAACATCTTTTCCAGAGCACACATGCGAAGTATTACGAAGACATTCATGAAATTGAGGAACAGTTCAGTAAAGAGACTTTGTAGGAATTCGACACAATGGGGCACATTCCTTCTTTCATTTCAAAAAAACAACCCAGCTTTTAAGCCGGGTTGTTTTTCTTGGCAATAAAAAAGATTCTTTCTGATTCCGGATGAGGAGATTCCATTGTAAAATCAGCATGGACGGCGGCTGTTTCAAAGCCTGCCTCCGAAAGCATTTCAGCATATTTTTGCTGTGTAAACGTCCGCTGCTGATGAAGCTCGTCAAAGCGGCTGTAACGGCCGTCCTGTTCCTGAATGAAAAACGTCAGTTCATGCTCTACAGAAAGAGGAGCCTCTCCTTCAAAGCAGTTCCAAATATAGCTTGCTTCTTCTTCCGCTTCTGCAAAGGTGGCGCCTTTAAAAATTTCCTCCATTTTGTACGGGGAATGAACGTCAAAAATAAGCAGCCCGTTCTCCTTCAGGTTGTTTGACGCCTGACGGAATGCTTCTTTCACATCTTCTTCACTTGTTAAATAATTTAGAGAATCACAGCAGATCAAAATCGCGTCAAACGGCTCTTCAAAGCCTTCCAGCTTTCTCATATCCATCTGATAAAAAGGAATGCGAAGGCCTTCTTCAGCGGACTTTTGCTGAGCAACTGCCAGCATCTCTTCGCTGATGTCTATGCCTGTTACATCAAACCCGGCTTTTTTCAGACGGGCCGAAATTTCACCTGTGCCGCAGCCGGAGTCAAGCAGCGAAATTCCTCCGCTCCCATACTCCTGCATGCTTTTAATCAGGTATTCACTCCAGCTGTCATAAGGAGCTTCTATCATCAGAGCATCATAGACAGAAGCGAAGCCGGTGTAAATCATTGGCTGAACCCGCTCGCGTAATCCTCCTGAGGAGCATCTCCCCAAAGCTTTTCAAGTTTATAATAGCCGCGCTCATCTTTATGGAATACGTGGGCCACAACATCGCCAAGATCGACCAGAATCCATCTTGCTTCATCGAAGCCTTCCATTCTCTTGACTTCAATGCCTTGTTCATCTGCTGCATCTTTGATTCCCCGTGCAATCGCCTGTACCTGCTTGTCGGAATTACCGTGGCAAATTAGGAAATAATCCGCTATAAGCGATATTCCTTTCATATTCAGCACTGTAATTTCTTCGGCTCTTTTATCATCTGCTGCTTTTGCAGTTATCTCCAGCAATTCTCTTTCATTCATTCTAATTTTATTCCTCCTGTTTGTTTGCACGATAAACATGCTATGAGTTCAAAATCAAATCATTGTAGGTGTTTATCGTATCCGGATAAACCGCCTGGTTTTTCTTCAATAAAAAAGCAATTGTATTTTTCAAAGCAAATATTGCTGCCTTGTTAATATCCTTCTTAGCAAGCTCTCTTGCCTCTTCCACACCTGGAAAATGGCGTCCCGGCTCTATATAGTCTGCCACAAAGATAATCTTGTCAAGCAGAGACATACCTGGTTTACCGGATGTATGGCAGCGGATCGCTTCAAGCACGTCCGGATCCGTTATGCCGGCTTCCTTTTGGACAAGATAAGCGCCAACCGGTGCATGCCATAGTTCCCCGCTGTATAAAAGAAGGTCTTTTTTCATATTCTGCTCTTTTATAATCTCCATCATTTCTTCTTTTGGCCTGAATTTTGCATAATCATGAAAAATAGCTGCTTCTTCTGCTTTTTTCTTATCAGCACCAAAAATTCCCGAAAGCTTTATCGCTGTTTCCATCACACCAATTGTATGTGAATACCGGTGTTCTGTCAGCTGCTCTTTCACAATGGCAAGCGCCTTATTCCGTTCCATACAGATGCTTCTCCTCTATATAGGTTTTGACTTTTTCAGGGAGGAGGTAATCTGTGGGATATCCGCTAGCGAACCTCTCCCGGAGCATTGTTGAAGACACTTCAAACTGCGGAGCTTCAACTTCAATTATCGGATAGGGGCTTTTTGTCTTGTACCCATGCCTTTTAACACCGACAAACTGAAGAATGGATACCAGCTCATCAATCATATGCCAGTTTGGAAGATACTCAATCATATCAGCCCCGATAATGAAGTAAAATTTTTTATCGGGATGCCTTTCCTTCAGCAGCACCATTGTATCATACGTAAAGGAAGGGCCTTGTCTTTCCAATTCAATTTTTTCAGTATGAAACTCCTGGTGCCCCTCAATGGCAAGCTTCAGCATATTCATACGGTGATGGCTGCCTGAATGCTCCTCATCCTGCTTATGCGGCGGAATGCGATTCGGGATAAACCATATTTCATCTAGAGAGAGCGCCGCCTTTACTTCATTCGCCATCAGCAAATGGCCATAATGAGGAGGATCAAACGTTCCGCCAAATAGTCCGATTTTTTTCATGATAATCCCGCCCGTTATCTCGGAAGGTCGAGCTTTTTATTTTCCTTAGATTCTTTATAGAGGACAATGGTGCTTCCGATTACCTGAACGAGTTCTGCTTTCGCCCCGCCTGCAAGCTTTTCCGCTACTGTATCTTTGTCCTCCTCGCAATTTTGAAGCACGCTGATTTTGATCAGCTCTCTTGCTTCCAGTACCTCTTCAATTTGTTTGACCATATTATCATTGACCCCGCCTTTTCCTACTTGGAAAATGGGGTTTAAGTGGTGTGCTTCAGATCGTAAAAATCTTTTTTGTTTACCGGTCAGCATATTGACCCTCCTAGTTTTTTAATCACAGTTGTTTTCATCTTTTCTGCATCAGGATGGATGCCTGTCCAATATTCAAACGCAAGGGCTGCCTGATAAGCAAGCATCCCTGCTCCGTTCAGCGTGCGGCAGCCTTTTTGTTCCGCTTGCTGCAAAAATGCCGTTTTCAGCGGATTGTAGACAATATCGCATACGATTGCATCTGTCCCAGCCTTTTCAAGACTGATCGGAACAGAATCAGTATCTGGGTGCATGCCGATCGATGTGGTTTGTATTATCATATCATATCCCGCTAAATCTGCTTCAGCCTGTGCCAAAGACAGGGCTTTGCTTATAGGTTTAGCAGGGCATTCTTCTATTAGCTTTTCAGCCTTGGATGGTGTCCTGTTGCATATATCAATGGCAAGGCAGCCAACTGTTGCCATCGAAAAATAAATAGCCCTGGCTGCCCCTCCAGCGCCTATAATCAGCATCTTGGCTTCCTCAGGCTTTTTTGTCATCAATGGCTTCAGAGAAGAATAAAACCCTTTTCCATCTGTATTGTATCCAATCAGCCTGCCTTCGCTGTGAACAACTGTATTCACTGCACCAATCGCTGATGCTGTTTCTTCTACCTCATCCAAATAAGGAATAATGGCTTCTTTATAAGGAACTGTTACATTAAAGCCTTTTATTCCAATGGCTTTCAGGCCATTCACAGCTGCTTCCAGCTGCCCTTCCTCCACTTTAAAGGCATGGTAATGGGCATCCAGCTGCAAATCCTGTAATGCTTCATTATGAATTGCCGGTGACATGGAGTGGCTCACAGGGAAGCCGATCAGCCCGTACAAGTCCGTCATGCTAGCTCCCCCTCTTTACAAGCTTGCTGTATTAAATCAAGGACTTTCTAATCGTTACATGAACACCCTTCGGTGCATACCCGGCCACTTTTTTGCCAGGTTCATTAACTGTTACCCAGCCCATGCCTGAAAATACGATGTCCATTTTTTCTTCACCTGTTGTGAATGTAAATGGCACGAGTTCAGGAAAATCCTCGGCATTTTCCAGGTGAGGCGGCTGGAGCAGTTCCCCTTTATGTTTTTCATAAAATTCATCAGCATTTTCCCGTTTTGTCCGGTGAATATAAAGCTCGCTTGGAATATAGCATACAACAGAGGATCTTCCCCCGCTTATGTAATCAAACCTGGCAAGTCCGCCAAAGAACAAAGTCTGGTTTTCATTAAGCTGAAAAACAACAGGTTTGATTTCTTTCCTCGGGGAAAGAAGCTTCAAATCTTGCTTTTCCACATAATGGGCCATTTGATGATGATTAATGATTCCCGGCGTATCATATAAGGCGGCGCCGTCATCAAGAGGGATCTCGATTAAATCAAGAGTTGTTCCAGGATAATGAGAAGTTGTAATGACATCATTTTCACCGCTCACTTCTTTAATGATCCGGTTGATAAAGGTCGACTTCCCGACGTTTGTGCAGCCGACGACATATACGTCCCTGCCCTCACGGTACTGTTCAATCGCCTCTGTTAATTCCTTGATCCCCTGTCCTCTGGAAGAGCTCGCAAGAAACACATCAAGAGGCTTCAGCCCGTTTTCCTTCGCTTCTCTTTTCATCCATTGAATCAGTTTTTGATGCTTCACTGATTTGGGGAGAATATCCGCCTTGTTTCCAACAAGCAAAACCGGATTATTCCCTACAAAGCGCTGGATGCCGGAAATCCAGCTGCCGTTAAAATCAAAAATGTCCACAATTTTTACAATGAGGGAATCAGACTGTCCAACGCCATGAAGAATTTTTAAAAAATCATCATCTGTCAGCGGAACATCCTGAATTTCATTGTAATTTTTCAAGCGAAAGCATCTTTGGCAAATAATCGGCTCTCTTTTTAAAGCTGCAGGCGGGGCATATCCAGGCTCTGCCGGATTTTCTGACTGGATTTCTGCTCCGCAGCCAATGCATACTAATTCTGTCACTTTGAAGGTTCCTCCCATTGAATCATGCCTCTTCTTTTTAGGATGTGCATAATTCTTCTTTCAATTTTACGATTAATTTTCGTCATAGCTCCGTCTGATTTCGCTACTGGAACAACGAGGATGGTGTGAAAGCCGTTTCTGTTTCCGCCGAGAACATCTGTCAGAAGCTGGTCGCCGATGACAACAACATCATCCTTTGTCAGCTCCATATCGCTCACCGCTTTCCTAAACGCCCTGCCCATCGGTTTCCTTGCTTTGTATATAAACGGAATGGTTAAAGGGTCGGAAAAAAATTTAACGCGCTTTTCTGCATTATTGGAAACAATGGTCACTTTAATGCCGTTATCTTTCATCATCTTAAACCATTGGATCAGCTTCGGCGTGGCACTCGGCCTGTCCCATTCAACAAGAGTATTATCCAAATCAGTAATAATACCCTTAACATCTCTTTCTTTCAGTTTTTCAGGAGTAATCTCAAAAATATCCTGTACAAATTCACCTGGCAAAAAATACTTTAACAAGATTACACACCTCATTCTACAATTTTCGATAAATAAGGAAGCTATTTTAAAAGTTCAGAAAACTTTTCGACAAATTTTGGGTTTTTTTACCACCTGTGGATAATTTTATACACATTGTTCTTCCTTATGTTGCACGTAAATTGATGTTTTATAAACACTATACCCACAAGTTATCCACTAAAAGCTGTGGATAAGAGAACGGTTGTTCTGCCAAAAAAATCATGTTAGATTGATATCAGAAAGAAACACAATCTATATCTATATGATGCTGCCTGACATTTTAGAAGTGATCGGAGGTGTGTCGCCAATTAATTGGCCTGCCGGGATGAGAAAACTTTCGGACGAACTGCTGATTGAATCTTATTTAAAAGCAACAGAAATGAAACTGAGCTATGACTTTATTCAGCTGATTGAATGTGAAATTAAGCGCCGGTCGCTTGCCCATGTCATAAGGGTCACACCCTGACAATGCGGGAAGCTGACTGAGCGTCTTTTTTTGCTCTGCTGATTGTTGTCCTGCTTATTTCCGGTCAAGATAGCCGCTCTTCTTAATGCTTTCATACAGCAGCCTGGCTCCTTTTGGTGTCATATGATAGCCTGATGTATCAATCAGCCCTGATTGAATCAGGAGATCATCAGTAGGGCCGCCGGCTTTTTTAACCATGTTCTTCCAGTGGTCAATTAATGGAACTCCTTCTTCTTTTGCAGTCTGTCTCATCACACTGTTGTATGAATTATGCCAGTTTCTTGCCCCGCCAACTTTTACATACAGGGCAGCATTGTGTGTGGAGTAATAATAAAGCTTCTCCACCGTACCATTACCTTCTATAACAGGAAGACAGGTCATTAAAACGGGCTTGCCGCCATATTTCCTGATTTTCTCAATAAAATAAACAAGATTCTCATGATAGCGTTCTTTTGAGACCCACGGCTTCTTATTCGGCTGCATCAGCGCATCATTCGTACCAAACATAATAAATACGACTGCCGGCCTCTTTTTCAGCACGTCCTTCTCAAACCGCTTTCTTGCATGTTCTGTTGTTTGCCCGCCGATTCCCTCATTAAAAACTGCCCATCTTCCTTTTTCTGATTGAGAAAGAAGGCTGACCCATTTTTCTTTTTCAGGAAAATGGCGGACTGCCCAATTGGCCTCCTTCGTATTGCTGTCGCCAAAAGCTACAGCAGCAGGAAGCGAATCTTTCTCAGAACATGATGAGAGCAAGAACATAATGAGCAGCAGCAAAACACCTTTTTTCACTCGATGCACCTCCACAAGCTAATCAAAACTATAATACAGCAGGGCCAATGTTTCAAGGCATTCCTGCGATTAATCGCCTTTCTTTGAACGCAATGAACTTTTTAAACGGCAAAATCCTGTATATCCTAACGCTTCTGCCTGTCTCCAAAAGTTGACAGACACAGACATCCTTCCTCCCACATACACTTTATCAATGGGCGATTGCCTACATAACGCTCTGGAGGTGGAGAAATGTCAGGACTCCTAACTGCAATAGGATATGCGATAAAGGAAATTGTATTTCTGGTCAGTTATGTAAAGAACAATGCCTTTCCTCAGCCATTATCTGCTTCAGACGAAAAAAAATACTTGCAGCTGATGTCAGAAGGAGACGAGCATGCCAGAAACTTATTGATTGAGCACAATTTGAGGCTGGTTGCTCATATTGTGAAAAAGTTTGAAAATACCGGCGAGGATGCAGAAGACCTGATTTCAATCGGGACGATTGGGTTGATTAAGGCCATTGAAAGCTTCTCACAGGGAAAAGGAACAAAGCTTGCTACTTATGCTGCAAGATGTATTGAAAATGAAATTCTGATGCACCTGAGAGCATTAAAGAAGACAAAAAAAGATGTTTCCCTTCATGATCCGATCGGTCAGGATAAAGAAGGAAACGAAATTTCATTAATTGATGTACTGAAATCAGAAAGCGAAGATGTGATCGATACCATTCAGCTCAATATGGAGCTCGAAAAAGTAAAGGAATTTATTGATGTTTTGGATGATCGGGAAAAGGAAGTCATCGTTGGACGATTCGGACTTCATCTGCAAAAGGAGAAAACACAGCGTGAGATTGCCAAAGAGCTTGGGATTTCCAGAAGCTATGTTTCCCGCATCGAGAAGCGGGCGCTGATGAAGATGTTCCATGAATTTTACCGGGCAGAAAAGGAGAAAAAAAATCAGGCGAGAGCTGATTCCTGATCTCCTGAACAAAGCAAAAACGCCTTTTTAAAAGGCGTTTTTTTTGTCATAACAGAATTTATAAATTTACTCAGTTAGCTTATTGTCAGAAGTTGAATTGTCCAGCTCCAGCGCTTGTCGGGGCTGGTCGAGCGGCCTCCGCTTTTCTATATTGTCCAGCTCCAGCCGCTAGACTAGGGACTGGCCTTCGCCGCCGTCACGTATTCGATTGTTTTTGATTTTGCCATATTGATCTCCTCCTTATTTTTTTACTAAAAATAGAAACTTAGACGATATAATGCACATCGATGTGGCGGTCTTTTACTTTTTTCATCATCTGCTTTACATACAAGTCACGGTCATGCTGCTCGCCTGATTTGATACTTTGTTTAATTGATACGGTTATAAAAAATAAGTTGATTGTCATCCTTCTCACCTCCCTTCAATGGACAGAAAAAACACCATAGGCAAATACCCATGGCGTTTTCGCTATCCGTACGTATATAACGCCATGAAGCAAACACGCATGTTCATTTCATGGCGATATGAAAAAGTGAAGGGATTCTTTCAGGAGCCAGTCAGGAATTCCGCTTTACATCAGCCGAATGAAACATGCAAGTATTCAATTGTCCTGCATATCTGATTACACTTCTCATCATTTCATTCGACCTCCTTAGTTTAAAGTAATACTCACCTGTAAAGTATATCCATTTATGGGAGTTTTGTAAACTGTTTTTAGAAAAAAGGGCAAAAAAAATAACCTGCTGGGTGAACAGCGGGTTATTCTGCTTCTTCACGGAGAAGTTTGTTAAATTTTAAAGACTGCATAAAGCAAAGAAGGGAACCCGCAAGCAATAGGCTTACCGTACCCATTAACATGTGCTGGCGGAACAATTCCTTTGCCTCATTCAGAACGGGAGACTGATCAGGAACCAATATCCCGATATATAAAAATACACAAACAGCTAATAATGCATAGCCGTAATTTTTAAAGTCAGACATTAAAGCTGTTAATCTTTTTTTGTACAATATGATCACCTGCCAGAATGTTTTCCATTTTAACGATAACATAAACAGCAGGCGAGCAGGCTGGTACTTTTAGGAAAGTGCGTTTTCCAGATCCTGTATCAAATCTTCAGCATCTTCAATACCGATGGATATTCTGATCAGGCCATCTGTGATTCCGAGCTCTGTCCGCCGATCCTCAGGGATGGATGCGTGTGTCATCTTAGCAGGCACTGAAATCAAACTCTCGACAGCGCCAAGGCTCTCAGCCAGCGTGAAATAGCGGACTTTATCAATGACTTCTGCCGCCTTTTCGCCGCTGCCGACGTCAAAGGAAATCATGCCGCCGAAGCCGCTTGATTGCTTTTTCGCAATGTCATGGTTGGCATGGTCTGCAAGCCCTGGATAATATACCTTTCCGACAGCTGGGTGGTTTACAAGAAACTCTGCGATTCTACTTGCATTCTTCTCGATCGCTTCCATTCTCAAACCAAGTGTTTTTATGCCTCTCATTAGCAGCCAGGAGTCCTGCGGACCAAGGATTCCGCCTGTTGAGTTCTGCACAAAATGAATTTTCTCGCCAAGATCGCTGCTATTTGCCACAACAAGCCCTGCAACCACATCGCTGTGGCCGCCGATGTATTTTGTGGCACTGTGAAGCACAATATCTGCTCCCTGCGTAATCGGCGTCTGCCAATAAGGGGTGCTGAACGTGTTATCCACGATTGTTAACAGGTTATGTTTTTTAGCGATAGATACACAAGCTTCAATGTCAGTAATTTTCAGAAGCGGGTTTGTCGGTGTTTCAAGGTAAACCGCTTTTGTGTTATCTTGTATGGTTGCTTCAATTGTTGAGATATTACTTGTATCAACAAAGGTTGACTGAATGCCAAGGCGGTTCAGCACCTTTGTCATCACACGGTAAGTTCCGCCGTATACATCATCTGTCAGAATCACATGATCGCCGCTGTTAAACAGCATCATGACAGCAGATATGGCCGCCATTCCAGAGCCGAATGCAAAGCCTGCTTTTCCCTCTTCAAGGTCTGCAATCAATTCTTCCAGCGCATGCCTTGTAGGATTTCCTGTGCGGGAATATTCAAAGCCTTTATGTTCGCCGACTCTATTCTGTTTGTATGTGCTGACCTGGTAGATTGGGACAGAAACAGCCCCAGTTTGCTCATCGCCCGAAATGCCGCCATGTATCATCTTAGTCAGTTTTTTCATGATCATATGCCTCCTTCAAAGATATTTTTGCTCAAATAGCGGTCGCTGCTGTCAGCAAAGATGGTCACGATATTCGTTCCTGGTGCCGCTTTCTCTGCCTCAAGCAGGCTTGCCTTCATCGCCGCTCCTGATGAACTGCCTGTGAGGAGCCCTTCCTGTTTCGCCAGTTCCTTTACCATGCTGAATGCATCATTATCACTTATCGTATAAATGGCATTAAAATAGTCCGGCTCCATATACCCTGGGAGGAATTCCATGCCGATCCCCTCTGTTTTGTGAGGCCCTGATTCCCCGCCATTTAGAATGGAGCCTTCCGGTTCCACGATTACGCTTTTCAGGAGGCTGTTTTTTTCTTTTAAAAATTTAGCCGTTCCCATAAAAGTCCCGCCTGTTCCAGCCCCTGCCACAAATACATCCACATGGCCATCAAGCTGGTGCCAGATTTCAGGGCCCAGTGTATGGTAATAAGTCATCGGATTCCAGGGATTGCCGAACTGCTGAGGACAGTAAGAGCCGGGTATTTCCTTCAGAAGCGACTCCGCTTTTTTTATGGCTCCCTTCATGCCTTCAGCAGTGGGGGTATTGATGATTTCAGCGCCCAGCGCCTTCATTGTCTGCTGCTTTTCAATGCTGAATTTTTCCGGAACGCACACAATGACCTTAAGACCTCGTGAGAGCGCTGCCAAGGCGAGGCCTATGCCTGTATTTCCTGCTGTCGGTTCAATGATGGTTCCGCCTTTTTTCACTTTGCCTGTTTGCAATGCTTTTTCAATCAGCTCTACTCCAAGACGGTCTTTTATGCTGCCGCCAGGATTATAAAATTCAAGCTTGGCGAACAGCCTGACCCCTTCCGGAAGGGGGAATTTAGATATTTCAAAAAGCGGTGTAGAGCCGATCAGGCCCTCGATTCCTTTGACGATTTGCATTGTTTTTCACCTGCGCCGTTTTCTATTTGTTATTCAGCTGTTCTGCAATGGAAAGAACAAGGCCTGCCGAATTTACCGCAGCCTTATCAAGGAATTGCTCAAAGGACACATCGGATTCTTTTCCGGCAATATCCGACAGGGCCCTGATAATGACAAATGGAACGCCGAACTGATGGCATACCTGTGCAATAGCGGCAGCTTCCATTTCAGCTGCATAAATGTCTTTAAATTTTGTGCGGATGTATTCTACCCGCTCAGGATCGTTCATGAAAGAATCACCGGTAACGATTAATCCTGTTGTGATTTGCACGCCTTCCTGTTTAAAGGCAGATGCTTCTGCAAGCTCCAGAAGAAGCGGGTCAGGCAGATAAGCCGGCGGCAGGCCGGGCACTTGGCCATATTCATAGCCAAAGGCTGTAACATCCACATCATGGTGGCGCACTTCTTTCGAAATGACAATATCCCCTACATTTAATTCACTGTAGAATCCGCCTGCAGAGCCTGTATTAATCACATAGTCAGGCTGAAAGCGGTCAAGAAGAAGGGTTGTACTTATTGCTGCGTTGACCTTGCCAATGCCTGATTTAAGGAGAACGATTTCTGCCCATTTATATACACCTGATGTAAATTCGCTGCCGGCAACAGTTTCCGTGCTTGCACTCCCAAGCTTTTCTCTCAGTATGGCAACTTCTTCTTCCATTGCTCCGATAATAGCTATTCTCATTTTTAACATTCCTTTTTTATAAATTTGCCGCATGCCGTACTCAGTTAATCAGCTTATTTCTTATATATGCTTTTAGAGAGCTCACGGTCCCGCTCTGACCGATTACCTCTTCACTGCCTCTATGATCCATACAAACTCGTTCATTGCTGTGAAAGAGACGGAAAAGCCGTTTCTTTCAAATATCGCTTTCAGCACAGGCTGAGTTGTATAATATTCAGTTTCCAGATCTTTGGCCAAACTTAAGAAATTTTGAATTTTTGCCTTGGCAATAGCAGCATGAAAGGCATTCTGATCAACAAATACAGTATCTGCAAACACTATTTTACCACCAGTCGGGAGAAGCCTGCCATACTTAGTGACAGCGAGCCCCTTTTCCTCATCTGTTAAATGGTGGAAGGCATAGGTGCTGACAATGGTATCAATACGAAAATCCGGAAGAGGAAAGTCAAGAAAATCTCCATCTGCCACTTGTATTCCCGCGGGAAGCTTTTTTAGGGCCTGCTTTCTCATCGGTTCAGACGGCTCGATCCCATAGACCTGTTTGCCGCTAAATGCGAGAACCTCTGTCAGGTTTCCGGTTCCTGTACCGAACTCAAGGACGAAACAGCCTGCCTTCTGCACAACGTTTTTCAATATATCCTCATAGTGATGGAAAACCGCTTTGTATTCATCATCATGGCCTGTTACGGCTTGATCATATTTCTCCGCCCATGCTTCAAACACATCCAGAAATTCTCTCCCCATATCGTTCACTCTCCACTAAAATATACAATTCCTATGAGTATAGTATGAATTAATCTTTCACAGATTACCACATGGACGTTCTTCTGACAACTTTTTTCATTGAAATCCGGAATAAAACAGGCTTGTTTGACAGGCAGGACAACCAGTAGAATAAAGATGAGCAAAAGGAGGCACAGATAATGAATTTTCAGCTTGATTTTATAAAGGATAAAATTGAATTTTTCGAAGGAGAAGATCTGAAAGCTCTTGAGAAAAAAATCACTGAACAAATAGAATCCAATAAAGCAATATTGCTTGAGGTCCATTCCGTATCGCATCAGATGCATGTAACAGAGCATGGAAGAAGGTTTTACAGCGCAGCGGTTCATTTTAAAGCGAAAGCATGAGAAAGGCGCAGATATCGTATTTCTGAAAACTATTCCTTATTAAAATTGGCTGTTGATTTCAGTACGAAGGGCGGACGCTGAGCGCGCAGAAGTCTCCCCGCTTGAACGCAGATCATCAGGTGCGTAATGTAAACATTCTTCTTTAAACTTAGCCTATAAAAAAACATCCTCCGGTTTTGCTGGAGGATGTTTTTCATTTAGTTTGCTTTTTCTACGTTAACAGGCTGCCAGCCCTCGTTCGTTACCCAGTGCAATGATACCTTGTATTTTTCTTTTGTTGTTTTATCTGAAATGGTGCCTTTGGCATCGTTTGGCGAGCCGTTGTTGCCAATAAACCATACCGTCATGTTGCTTTCAGAAATACCTGTTGCAGAACTCATTGCTTTCTTCATTTCTGCCCAGTCCTGTGAATCTTTTTGGTATGTGGCAGTGTGAGGCTCTGATTGGGATGTGCCGACAGGCTTCCAATCTGACTGTGCTGCAGGGCTGCTGTTTTTATCTTCATCTTTTGCCTGCTGGTCATCTGATGATTTTTCGTCATTTTTTTGAGAATTTTCGCTGTCAGCATTTTGATCCTCTGATGCATTTTGATCGGATGATGCATTCTGATCATCTGAGCCAGTCTGATCAGATGTATTTTGATCGGATGAAGTTCCCTGTTGGTTTTGGTCCTGATTGGAACCGCTGGAATCAGCCGGCTGCTTGCTATCTTGTGCTGCGGAATTTGATGTTTGCTGGCTGCTGTCTACCTTTGATGCCTGCTGCTTGCTGCCGCTGCCTCCGAAGATAAGCTGTGAGCCTACAACTATAATCAGGACAAAAATAACCCCGATTAGAACATTTAACACTACATTTGTTTTTCTTCTTTTACCGCGCTTTTGATATCGCGAGCTATTCATGTATTTCCACTCCTTTTGCCCTTATCTATCTGTACTATTCTAACATCAGTTCATGAATCAATCCAGGATGACCTTGGAAAAGCATCCCCGGCAGCATACAATGTCAGCTGGCTCTAGAAAGCATTACCCTTTTCCCCTCTTAAATGAGAAACACCTCATCCAAAAACGGGTGAGGTGTTTTTCACAAAATGCTTTTATTTAATGTTAACGATTTTAACCTGCATTTCACCGCCGGGAGTCTGAACGCTTACTTCATCTCCGACTCCTTTGCCCATCAGGCTTCTTGCAATAGGAGAATCGTTGGAAATCTTCCCTTCGAAGGGGTCTGCTTCAGCACTTCCGACGATTGTGTATGATTCTTCGTCACCGTTAGGAAGCTCCTGGAAAGTTACCGTTTTTCCAAGGCTTACTTGGCCTGTACTGCCTTCATCTTCCTGTATGATTTTCGCATTGCGGATCATGTTTTCAAGCGTGGTCACGCGGCCTTCTACGAAAGCCTGTTCTTCTTTTGCAGAATCATACTCAGAGTTCTCAGAAAGGTCTCCGAAGCTCCGGGCTACTTTAATACGTTCAACAACTTCTTTGCGTCTCACCGTTTTTAAATATTCCAGTTCCTGCTCAAGCTTCTGTTTTCCTTCTTCTGTCATTGGAAATACTTTTTCTTGCGCCATTCCCTATCACTCCTTCAGAAATACTTACTGTCCCCCACTAAGGTTCTCATATGTAAAATACTGTAGAATAGACAAGAGCGAGGACAATGATGTCCTCACGCTCATTCTTCGTTCATTATTGACTTCTTTGCAAATTGTATATGCGAAAAAAGGCAAGCTTATTCGCTTGCTTTGGCTGCAAAAGCATCTTAATGAATTCTTTAACAGTCTATACATAATATGGTCACAGTACACTTTATCTATGCTATGTTATTACAAAATAGCGTTTAGTTCAAGAATTGTTTGAATTTTTGTTACCATTATATCGATGGCCACATGATTTTGGCCGCCTTCAGGGATGATAATGTCCGCATACCGCTTTGTCGGCTCAATGAATTGGTTGTGCATCGGCCTTACAACTGACACATACTGTTCAATGACAGAATCAATTGACCTTCCGCGCTCCTTGATATCCCGGAGCATGCGGCGGATAATCCGAAGATCAGCGTCTGTATCAACGAAAAGCTTGATGTCCATTAAATCTCTAAGCCTTTCATCCTCTAAAATTAAAATTCCTTCAAGGATAATAACATCCTTCGGCTCTGTAGGAATCACTTCACTTGCCCGCGTATGGATTTTATAATCATAAACCGGTTTTTCAATTGCCTCGTATTGAAGCAGCTTAATTAAGTGCTCGATCAAGAGCTCATTATCAAAGGCAAGCGGGTGATCATAATTCGTATTCAGCCTCTCTTCAAAAGGAAGATGGCTTTGATCCTTGTAGTAATAATCCTGTTCCAGCATCATAATGGAGTGGCCTTTGAAATGCTCGTAAATGGCTTTGGTTACACTTGTTTTCCCAGAGCCGGAGCCGCCGGCAACTCCTATAACAACAGGCTTCTTGCCCATTTGCTCAATACCCCCTTTCACCTCTTGCTGCTTGGTCCTTGATGGATTGCAGCAGCTTTACTTAGCCAGCAGCTTTAACGGTCTGCTGGCGGTTTTTTTATGCTTAAAGCTATGCCGTCACCGGCTGGAATAATGGATGTCATATAATCCGGATGGCTCACAAGCCATTCATTATAATAATGGATTTTTGCTGCCAGGCTTCTGATCCTTTTGCTTTCGATTTCTTCCGGATCCTCTGCAACAAGTCCCCTGAACAATACATTATCTGTGATGATAATGCCGTTTGCTGAAAGCATCGGCTCGTACAATTCAAAAAAGCGTCTGTACTGCCCTTTTGCCGCGTCAATAAACAAGGCATCAAAAGGCATCCTCCCGCTCACCTCACCGCTCAGCTCCAGCGCATCACCGAATAAAACGGTTATCCTGCCGGAAAGACCTGCGGACTCCACCCGCCTGACAGCTTCTTTGTATCTCTCTTCATCTCTTTCCAGTGTGACAATCCTGGTGTTTGGAAGAGCCTGAGCCATTCTGATGGCTGAATAACCAATGGCTGTTCCTATTTCTAATATGGCTGCAGGCGAATGAAGCCTTAAAAGCTGAAGCAAAACGTTCATTCCCGCCTTTTCCATAATGGGAACCTGGTTTTCCTTGGCGTATTCCTCCATATCGCGGATATATTCCGGCTCAGAAGGAATCAGACTTTCGAGATAAAGCTGCAGTTTGTCCTCATGCAAGATACTATTTCCTCCTATTGCAAAAAGAAGCAGGGTCTTTTTACTCTTAATTAGCTGTATGTATGAGCTTCTAATTACAGCTTTTCACCAATAACTCGATATATTTTAGCATAAAAACATTGTATTGAACATAGATAGGCGCAATGCCTGATAATAGGCAGAAAAAAAGAGCCGGCTAAGGCTCTTTATTTTCCAGTAATATGCTTTTCTTTCTGTGTGTTATGATCCTTTAGGTTTTTCGTAAATACTACTGTTCCATCCTTGCTCGCCAGGAAATAAAGATAGTCGGTTTTATCCGGATTAATCGCAGCTTCAAGAGATGTTTCCCCTGCATTGGAGATAGGACCCGGCGGGAGACCTTTGTTCAGATACGTATTATAGGGCGATTTCACTTTCAGGTCTTTGTAATACACCTTTGATTTATGGTTTCCAAGCGCATAAAGAACTGTCGGATCCGTCTGGAGCGGCATTTTTTTCTCCAGTCTGTTGTAAAAGACGCTCGCTATTTTTCCTCTGTCTGTTTTTTGAGTGGCTTCTTCTTCAATTAGTGAAGCCATTGTCAAAAACTGATGCACGGATAGTTTCTTCTGCTGAATCTGCCCGCTGTATTTCTTGACCATTTCGTCTGTTGGCTTAATCATTGTTTCAATAATGGTTTCAAGCGGTGTATTTTGTTTTTCAAAAGGATAGGTTGCCGGATACAGGTACCCTTCCAGCGGATACTTAATATTTTTATTGTCGATGTCCTTCTTCAGGGTATCAGGATACTTCTGTTTCAGGTTTTGAAGAAAGGTTTTATCCTGCATTGTATTGAGGACTTCCTGTTCCTTATAGCCGGATTTTGCCGCGATTAGAGCTGCAATTTGCTTCAGCTGCTTGCCTTCCGGTACAGTAATCTGAAAAGCAAAATTGGGCGAAGCTTTTCCGGATTCAAGCAAGGCAATCATTTCATCCAGTGACATGCTTTTCGTAAAAAGATATTCACCAGCCTGGAAACCGGATGCATTTTTATATTTGACGTAGACCTTAAAAATGTTTTCATTTCGAATAAGGCCGGCATCTTTCAGCCTGTGGGCAATTTCCCGAACAGATGAACCTGTTGGGATGGAAACCTTCTGCTGATCGCTGCTGCCAGAGTCAATCGGTTTCAGGCACAGCATTATGTAAAAAACAGCTGCGGCGGCAGCAATCAAGAGTACAATAACCGCTGCAAGCAGTGCGCGCATCGTCTTTTTTCTTTTTTGTTTCTTTTGAGGCTGCTGCGTAAGCATCCCCTTAAAGTTATTTTTGTCTGTCATCATACGCCCCCTTAACCTGTTCCGTCTATTATAATACAATTTTCGCTCCTATTCGGCAAAAATTAAGGGGAACAGTCCACAAAACCCGCGAAAAAAAAGCTGAGTGCGTCAACACTCAGCTTTTTACCTTTATTCTTCTTCGTTTTCAAAGAAGGTATTCAGCATTTCTTCGACCATATCCCACTCTTCTTCAGTTTCGATCGGTTCAAGGTCTCCATCTTCCCCATTATCGTTCGGAACGAAGCTGGATGCATGAATTTCAATTTCTTCTTCATCTTCATTGTCGCTGCTTATAGGGTAGTACAGGACATAAGACTTGTTAAACCTGTCTGATTCAAATGTAAAAAGGATCTCGCAAAGCTGCTCGTTTCCTTGTTCATCTACTACTGTAATTTGCTTTTCACCGTGTTCCATTTTCTTCACCTCTTCTATCCATTATGATGATATGTCTTATTTTGCTCGGAGGACGGGAATGCCATCCATCACTTCAGGCTGTCCAGATAGCCCTGCAGGATCATCACTGCGGCCATTTTATCAATGACCTTTTTACGCTTCTTCCTGCTGACATCTGCTTCAATGAGCATTCTTTCTGCAGCCATTGTAGTCAGCCTCTCGTCCCAAAGAATAACCGGAAGACCATAGGCTTCTTTCAGCATTTCAGCATAGCGCTGGCACGCTTCTCCCCTCGGTCCGATCGTCCCGTTCATATTCTTGGGCAGGCCGACAACAATTTTTTCGACTTCCTCATTCTGCAGTATTTCTGAAAGCCTGTCCAGTCCGAATTTTTTATTTTCTTCATCAATTTTAATTGTTTCCAATCCTTGTGCTGTCCAGCCAAAATAATCGCTGACAGCCACACCGACTGTTTTTGTTCCATAGTCAAGCCCTAATATTCGCATTTTATCCCTCGCGATGGTTTTTTAAGTACGATTTGACCAATTCCTCGATCAGTTCGTCGCGTTCCAGTTTTCTGATCAGGTTGCGCGCATCGCGATGACGGGGGATGTATGCAGGATCTCCTGACAATAGGTATCCGACAATCTGATTGATCGGATTGTAGCCCTTTTCCTCAAGAGCACTGTATACCGTAAACAAAACTTCTTTTACATCGGCCTCAACCGTTTCTTCCGAAAAGTTGAATTTCATCGTTTTATCGAACGAACTCACGATCTGCACCTCTTTCCCGGAATCTTGCCCGAAATAGCTCAAGTGTCCACTCTTATTAACATTTTACACTACAGCCGGGAATTATAAAACGGATTTTACCCATTCCTCTGCATATTTAAGAGCTGCTTCCAATTTTTCAAGGTCTTTTCCGCCTGCCTGCGCCATGTCAGCACGTCCTCCGCCGCTTCCTCCGCAGCGTGCTGACACTTCCTTGATCAGCTTGCCGGCATGGTAGCCTTTTTCTGTCAGATCCTTTGTGACCCCTGCAGCGAGGTTGACTTTTCCATCTGCTGCAGCTCCAAGCACAACGATAGCTGAGCCGAGCTTGTTCTTCAGATCATCAAGCATTCCTCTCAGGCTGTTCATATCCTTAGCCTGCACAGTGCTTGCCAAAAGGGTTACACCATTAATTTCAACTGCTTTGCCAACAAGGCCTGATGCTTCGGCATTGCCAAGCTTTGCATTCAATGAGTCATTTTCACGCTGTACATTTTTCAATTCCAAAAGAAGTCCGTCAACTCTTTGAGAAACATCCTTTGGAGCTGCTTTCAGCTTTGCTGCGGCTTCTGCCAGAATATCGATCTGGCTGTTCATTGCTTCGTATGCAGCCTTGCCTGTTACAGCCTCAATTCTTCTTGTACCGGCTCCAATGCCTGACTCAGAAGAAATTTTGAAAAGCCCTATTGCTGATGTATTGGCAACGTGGCAGCCTCCGCAAAGCTCAAGGCTGTACCCGCCAATTTGAACGACCCTGACAATGTTTCCGTATTTTTCGCCGAACAGGGCCATTGCCCCCATCGCTTTTGCTTCATCAATCGGCTTGTACTCAATGTTTACATCAAGGGACTGCCAGATTTTTTCATTAACGATTCTTTCAATTTGTTTCAGTTCTTCCTGTGTCACCTGGCCGAAATGTGAGAAGTCAAAGCGCAGTCTGCTGTTTTCAACGAGCGACCCTGCCTGGTTGACATGTGTACCGAGTACATCCTTCAGCGCTTGGTGCAGCAGATGTGTGGCTGTATGGTTTTTAATAATGCCTGTCCGGTTGTCTCTGCTGACTTTTGCAAGAACCGCATCATTTGTTTTTAGTATGCCGCTTTCTATGACTGCACTGTGAAGATTTTGGCCGTTAGGCGCTTTTTGAACATCTTTAATTCTGACAAGGACTCCTTCTGAGCTTAACGTTCCTTCATCAGCAATCTGGCCGCCGCTTTCAGCGTAAAATGGCGTTTTATCAAGAATCAGCTGAACCTCTTGTCCTTCGTGAACTTCCTCTGCCAGCTGTCCGTCCTGTACAATAGCAATGACTGCTGATTCAGTCTCAAGCACATCATAGCCGACAAATGTGCTCTCAGCTGTAATTTCTCCGAGCACACCGCCCTGGACCTGCATGGAGCCTGTTTCCTGGCGGGCAGCTCTTGCCCGTTCTCTCTGCTTTTCCATTTCATTTTCAAAGCCTGCGCGGTCAATGGTCATGCCTTCATCTTCAGCGTATTCTTCAGTAAGTTCGACAGGGAATCCATAAGTATCATACAGACGGAAAACATCCTCGCCCGGAATCACACTTTTCCCAGCTGCCTTTTCTTTTCTTGTTACTTCAGAAAGAATGGAAAGACCGTCATTCAATGTTTCATGGAAGCGTTCTTCTTCATTTTTGATAACTTTTTGAATAAAAGCGGATTTTGCTTTTACTTCCGGATAAAAGTCAACCATAATTTCAGCTACAGCCGGAACGAGCTCATACATAAAGGGACGGCTGATGCCGAGTTTCTTCGCATAGCGAACAGCTCTCCTTAATAGCCTGCGGAGAACGTAGCCTCTGCCTTCATTTGAAGGAAGCGCTCCATCTCCGATTGAAAAGGTTACTGTCCGAATATGGTCGGCTATCACTTTAAAAGCTGTATCTTTTTCATTGTTTTCCCTGTAGCTTTGGCCTGAGACTGCCTCAGTTGCTTCAATAATCGGCATGAACAAGTCTGTATCAAAATTTGTTGGTACATTTTGAATAACAGAGCACATCCGCTCAAGCCCCATGCCTGTATCAATGTTCTTTTTCGGCAGCGGTGTATACGTTCCATCAGGATTATGATTAAATTCAGAAAATACAAGGTTCCACACTTCAAGGTAACGTTCGTTTTCCCCGCCTGGATACAGCTCCGGATCTGCCGGATCATTTCCATAGGTTTCACCGCGGTCATAGAAAATTTCCGTATTGGGTCCGCTCGGGCCTTCTCCGATATCCCAGAAGTTTCCTTCAAGGCGGATAATGCTTTCTTCCGGCACACCTACTGTTTTTGTCCAAATTTCAAATGCTTCGTGATCCTCAGGATGAATCGTTACTGACAGCTTTTCAGCATCAAATCCGATCCATTTTTCATCAGTTAAAAATTCCCACGCCCAGATAATCGCTTCTTTTTTGAAATAATCGCCAATGGAAAAGTTGCCGAGCATTTCAAAAAAAGTATGGTGGCGCGCCGTTTTTCCGACGTTTTCAATATCATTCGTTCTGATGGATTTTTGGGCGTTAACGATCCGCGGGTTCTCCGGGATAACACGGCCGTCAAAATATTTTTTCAGTGTTGCTACACCGCTGTTGATCCAAAGAAGCGATGGATCGTCCTGCGGCACAAGCGGGGCACTTGGTTCAACGGAATGTCCTTTTTCCTTAAAAAAATCCAGGAACATTTGGCGCACTTCTGCAGATGATAACAATTTCATTACATTTCCTCCTATATGAATGCTTGATAAACAGGCAGAATACAAAAAAACTCCCGTTCCTGCATGAACAGCATACTGCTGTTCACACAGGGACGAGAGCTTCTCGCGGTACCACCCTGGTTATGGAAAATCCATCACCTTCTTTTCGGCCATAACGCGGCTTCACGGCAGGGATTAGCTGCACTCCGGAGTAGCTTTCAGCTGGTTTGCTAAAGATTCTTTCAGCCATGGAATCTTTTCTCTAATTAGAATAATGGCCAGCCTACTTTTTCCGTCATTGTGATCTCATATGTATATCCTGAATTATAGCCAGCCCTTCTGCTGTTGTCAATCCTGCCTGATGACTCTGATGCCGTGCTCAATAAAGACTTTCAGCACAGCCGTAACCGGTACGGCGAGGATCAGGCCGAGTACGCCTGCAATCTCCCCTCCTGCCGCAAGCGCCAGCATAATAATGATGGGGTGCATATGAAGACTGCGGCCCACAATAAAAGGACCGAGAATATTCGCTTCTATAAACTGCAGCGACATACTCAGAATCACCACAGTAATGACGGTATTTACCCCCATGCTGGCAGCGATGATGAGAGCAGGAATGACACCGATAATCGGCCCAAAATAGGGAATCACATTTGTTACACCGATAATCAGTCCTAGAATTAATGCGTATTTCACCTTAAAAAAGAAAAATCCCAGAAACGCGAGAAAGCCGATGATGACGCAGACAAAAAACTGCCCTCTAATATAATCGCCAAGAGAATGATCCGCATCCCTGATAAATTCCTTAGCCTGCTGCCGCCACTTTTTCGGTGTCAAATACCAGGCAGTCCGCTTCACATCCTCCACATCCCTCAGCATGTAGAACACGAGAAACGGAATGAGCGTAATAATAACCATATAATTCAACAAAGCCTGAATACTTTCAATCAGCCTGTCAATCAGCTGGGCCAGCCAGCCTTCCGCTCTCAGCATAAGTCCTTCTATTCGATCATGAATCCCGTCAGGCCAATGATCAGTATGATCCCTAATCATGGTCAGCCACTTTTCATAAAGACCCATCAGCTGGGGAATGTTGCCGGAAAGATCCATGAGCTGGCTGATCAGGATGGGTATGCCTCTGTAAAAGCCATAGCCGATGGAGCCAAAGAATAGAATGTAAATAATAAAAATAGAAACTGCTCTTGGAAGGCCTGTTTTATGAAGCCTTTCAACAATCGGGTGCAGCAGGTATGTAATGAACGCGGATATGATAAAAGGAATAAAAATTGCCTCAATCATGATCCAGATCGGATTCCACAGCTCTCTAAGCTTTAGAAAAAAATAACAGCTCAATAGGATCAACAGTATAATGCCTGCACGAAACAGCACAGTTTTTTCCTTCACCCCGCACACCGCCTTTCATCACTTTATTGTTTTGATAAGAAAGGCAAAATATGCAAAGTCTGTTTTGAATTTTTAACAATCGAAAAAGGGCTGACAGCTGTCAGCCCTTTTTCATTGTTTTAGGAAAACATCCTTCTCATGCGCTTTTGCATTTTTCTCCAGTCACGCTTTGATAAACTTTTGCCGTTTGTCAAATAATGGGCTGCGGCAGCGCCGACTCCCATGGAGATAATTGAGGTCATCATGCGGTTCAAGACGTATTCCCCCTTTTTAGAATCCTACAAATTGACAGACCGGTCTTCCTCAGTGAAAAGGTCATCGAGAGAACTTAATGTTCCATCTTCCTCCACTTGGTGAGTAAAAATCGTTCCTTTTGAAACGGAAAGCTCGATAAAGCAGTTCCAGCAGTAGTATTGATTTACACCGATTTTTCCCAGGTCTTTATTCTGGCAGTTTGGGCATTTCAGCAAAGGGCACACCTCACTCGGTAATAGCATTCATGACGATGGCATCCTTGCTGACAGTAAAATTCCCATCAGAAGGGTGTACTCGCTTCTTCCCCTCTGACAAATCAGCAAAAAAGCCGTCGGTCAGTTCATATGCTTCGATTGTGCCCAATTCTGCTGAAAAGTATACATCATTCAGCAGCCCAAGCTTATCGCCTGAAGAGTTATAGACCGCTTTGTTGTAGAGAGGCTTGTGTGTTTCGAGGAATAAATTTTGCTTTACGAGCGCAGCAGGCTTTAATGCCTCCCTGCTTGTTACGAAAACGCCGTCATTTCCAATGGAATGGACCGCTTCGAGAGGAATGAAGCGGTCTCTTTGAAAGAAACCTTTTCCATCCATCAAAAAACCAGTTACCTGGCTGTTTTGGGAAATCGATAAATCGGTGATGCTGCCAATAGCTGCTGCTGTACCCAGTTCAAAAACAGGAAGACCTTTTATTTGCCGATAGGTTCTCAAAGTGATCCCACCTTTCGAACACTAATAGGATTCTTCCTTCTCCATAAAGTCATACGGCGTAATGTTTCCCATTCCGATATTGGCATCACGGATGTCAAAAGGCAGTTCCTTCTGCCATTCTTCCTCTGCCTCTTCCCCTTCAGAAAGCCTTAGGGCAAGGGTTGTCTGCCTATTGGTATGATCCCTGCTTTCGATGCCTCTTCTGAGCGCTTCTTCTTCCCCAAGCAAAATCAGGAATTTTTTGCTTCTTGTAATGCCGGTATAAATCAAATTGCGCCTCAGCATCCGGTAATAGCCTTTTACAATCGGCATAACCACAATCGGGAACTCGCTTCCCTGCGCTTTATGAATGGAGCAGCAATACGCATGTGTAAACTGCATAAAATCTTTTTTTGTATAAGTTACTTCTCTTCCTTCGAAGGAAATGACAACCATATCTTCTTTTTCGGTATTTTCTTTTGCGTAAAAAACGGACACAATTTCACCCATATCACCGTTGAAAACATGTTCTTCCGGCTGATTCACAAGCTGAAGGACTTTGTCACCGACCCTGTAGGCCACATCACCAAAAAGGAGTTCCCTTTTTCCAGGCGTTTTTGGATTAAACATTTCCTGAAGCATTTTATTCAGCTGATCAATGCCCGCAGGTCCCCTGTACATCGGAGCCAGCACTTGAACATCCTTTGGCGTGAATCCTTTCCGCCTGGCATTGTCGACAACCTGCTGAACGGCTTCTCTTACGTGCTGTGATGTGCACCTGATAAAAGATCTGTCCTTTGTCGGCTTTAGAATGTTATCAGGCAGTTTTCCCCGCTTAATCTCATGCGCCAATTCAATAATGGAAGATCCTTCTGCCTGGCGGTAAATGTCAGTAAGCCTTACGGTTGGTATTCTTTTTGAAAGCAAAAGATCGCGCAGCACCTGGCCAGGGCCGACAGATGGCAGCTGATCCTCATCGCCTACCATAATCACCTGTATATCTTTAGGCAATGATTTGAGCAGATGATTAGCAAGCCAAATATCGACCATTGAAACTTCATCAATGATCAAAAGCTTTCCCTGTATAGGGTTGTCCTCATTCCGCTCAAAGCCCTCTGCCCCGTTCCAGCCGAGCAGCCTGTGGATGGTTACAGCAGGCAGTCCTGTCGCCTCGCTCATTCTTTTTGCCGCTCTTCCTGTGGGCGCCACAAGCAAAACGGGAAATGGCTCGTCTTTTTTATAATCAGAAGGATCGAGCGAACAGCCATGCAAATCAGAATACAGCTCAACAATCCCTTTAATGACCGTCGTTTTTCCAGTACCAGGACCGCCTGTCAAAAGAAGCATCGGCGTCATCAGCGCTTTTTGGATCGCTTCTTTTTGCGAAGGAGCGTATTGCACATTCATCCGTTCCTCCAGCTTGCCAAGAGAAAGCAGAAATTCCGATTCAGGAAACAGTTCATCATACTCTGTCTGCTGCAGAATTTTTTCAATGTTTTTAGCGGTGTTATTTTCTGCATGATACAGCGAAGGGTAATAAACTCTTTTTTCCTCAATAATGATTTGCTTGTCCTCTGCAAGTGAGATCAGTTCAGCGGATATATCCTGCTCCAGAACTTCTTCCTGTTTTGACTGATCAAGCAGCGTTTTTGTTTCTATAATAAGCTGTTCCAGCTCCAGAAAAACATGTCCCTCTTGCAAGGAGGAATACTCGAGAGTATAGAGGCATGCTGCCTGTATCCGTTCAGGATGCTTTCCTGACATTCCGATTTGGCCGCCAAGCTCATCGGCTTTGATAAAACCGATCCCTTCAATATCCTTCACAAGCTGGTAAGGGTTTTCCTGGATTTTGTTCAGCGTTTGATCCTGGTATGCCTGATAAATTTTCATGGACAGCTGCGGCCCGAAACCAAACTGGGAAAGCGAGATCATAATTTGCTCAAGTCCCTGGTGCTGCATCAGGGATTTCGTGAGCTGCTCAGCTTTGTCTTTTGGCAGTCTTGGAATTTTATTTAATACCGATGAATCTGCCAGTATGGAACTGATGGCCCCGACCCCGAGCTCTTTTACAATCGTTTCGGCCGTTTTTTTTCCGATGCCTTTAAAAAGGTCGCTCGAAAGATACTGAATAATGCCTTCTTCAGTATTCGGCATTTCTTTTCTAAAATGCTCTGTTTGAAATTGCGGACCGAATTTTGGATGGACAGCAAGAGTCCCATAGAACGTATAAGTTTCTTCCTCCTGCAGAAGAGGGAAATAGCCGGTAACTGTTATCTCTTTATCTTCGTAAGAAAGGTTTGTTTCGCTGATTTTCAGCTTCAGTACAGTATAAAGGTTGCTTTCATTATGAAAAATAACCGCCCGAAGCCTGCCTTTTACAAATTCTTTTTGATCTAAATCTTCATCCATAGACATTTGCATGGCTTTTCCCTCCTTCCTGAAGGATGATCATTGCTCTTTTACGCTTTTCACTCCGTTTAGTGCAAGAAGATGACCGGGGTCAGCAGACACCGCCTTTTCAAACATTTCAAGCGCTTTTTCAGGATCATTCTGATATAAAAAGCACACTCCGAGATTGTACCATGCGTCAGCATGCTCTTCGTCCTGCAGTACGACTGTTTCCAGCTGCTCAATCGCTTCCTTGTAGCTTTCTGAGGAAGCGAGGCTCAATCCGAATTGAAATCTTGCCTCAGTATCCTCTTCATTCATTTCGGTTGCTCTTTGAAGGTAGGGGGCAGCAAGCTTCGGAGAACCTGCCTGCATAAAGCTCATGCCAAGCATGTAGAAAGCATCTGCATGATCCAGTCCTTTTTGAATAGCCTTTTGAAATTGCCTTGCGCTTTCAGCGTAATTTTCTTTTTCGTAATAAATGGTTCCCTGTCCGTAATACGCTGTTGCAGCATTTTCGTCTAATTCTGCAGCTTTACTGTAAAATTTCAGCGCATTTTCATTTTCTTGGATGGCTGATAGCAAATTGCCGAAATTTATGTATAATACCGGATCATTTGGGTTTTCTTCAATCGCCTCTGTAAAAAGCTTTGCAGCTTCTTCCAGCTGCCCTTTTTGCATCGCTTCAATGCCAAGCTGATTTTTATCTTTCATTGTGACAGCCCCCTGTTCCTGTTTTTTTATGCAGAAAAAGGGCTGACCCCTGTGCTGTCCTCCCTGAGCTGTCCCGCTCGGAGGCAATGGCCCCAAAAGGTCTGCCCTCTTTTATGAATCATTTTATCCAACATACCATAATTTATCTTCTTCTTTGAACACTTCATCAATTGTTCCGCCGCCAAGGCAGACATCGCCGTCATAAAAAACAACAGCCTGTCCAGGTGTTACAGCGCGGATTGGCTCATCAAACACGATGCGGGCTTTTCCATCATCAAGCAGTTCAACCCTTACTTTATTGTCCGGCTGGCGATAGCGGAATTTTGCCGTACAGACAAGCTCTCCTTCTGGCGCTTTGTCTGACGTCCAGCTGATATTTACAGCCAGGATGGACGTGGAATAAAGCGTTTCATGGTGGAAACCCTGGTCAACGTAAAGCACATTCTTTTTCAAATCTTTGCCGACAACGAACCAAGGATCACCGCTTCCGCCGATGCCAAGTCCGTGGCGCTGACCGATGGTATAATACATCAGGCCGTCATGTTTTCCCATCAGTGTTCCGTCAAGTGTTCTCATCTCACCTGTTTTCGCAGGGAGATAATTGCTCAAAAATTCTTTGAAATTGCGTTCTCCGATAAAACAGATGCCTGTACTGTCTTTTTTGGATGCAGTCGCAAGGCCTGCTCTTTTCGCAATTTCACGGACTTCGGACTTTTCAATATCGCCGATCGGGAACATGACTTTTGAAAGCTGGTTTTGATCGAGCTGGTTCAGGAAGTATGTCTGATCTTTGTTTTCATCAACGCCCCGGAGCATTTTATACTCACCGTCGCGGTATTCCACTCTCGCATAGTGGCCTGTAGCCAAATAATCTGCACCAAGTGAAAGAGCATGCTCCAGAAAAGCTTTGAATTTGATTTCTTTGTTGCACATAACATCAGGATTTGGCGTTCTGCCTGCTTTGTACTCATCAAGAAAGTAAGTGAACACTTTTTCCCAATATTGCTTTTCAAAATTCACGGCGTAATAAGGAATGCCGATTTGGTTGCACACTTTGATCACATCGTCGTAATCCTCTGTAGCTGTACAAACACCATTCTCATCGGTGTCATCCCAGTTTTTCATAAAAATTCCGATCACATCGTACCCTTGTTCTTTTAAGAGCAGTGCTGCGACAGAGGAATCTACACCGCCTGACATTCCAACAACAACCCGTGTATTTTTTGGATCCTTTTTCATATGGTTTCACCTCTTTTGCATTAACCTTTTAAGCTATTTGTTTGCCGTCAAACGGCTGACTGCTTCTGCTGTTTTAATTGCCGCTTCCTTAACGTCATCTATCGTTAATCCCATGCCAAAGCTGAAGCGGATGGAGGCAGCGATTCTGTCCGAGTCTTTTCCAAACATCGCTGTCAGAACGTGGGAAGGATCTATAGAACCTGCCGTGCATGCTGAACCGCTTGAAACGGAAACACCGGCGATATCCAGATTAACGAGCAGAGATTCTACATTGGTTCCAGGGAAGTAAAGATTCAGAACATGCGGCAAACTGTTTTCCAAATCGCCATTTATTTCGAATAAAATGTCTTTTTCCTTTAACACGCCAAGCATGGCTTTTTTCATTTCTTTATAAAGCTGGGCTTTTTCTGCCCGGGAATTCTCCGCAAGCTCTACTGCTTTGGCAAGCCCGATAATCCCGGCTGAATTTTCAGTGCCTGCTCTTCTTTTCAGCTCCTGCTCTCCGCCGAAAGCAATCGGGGAAAGCTTTGTTCCTGATTTGGCATACAAGAACCCGGCACCCTTTGGACCGTTGATTTTGTGGCCGGAAACGGACAGCAAGTCCACTCCAAGCTCCCTTACATCAATCGGAAGAAGTCCGAATGCCTGAACAGCGTCAGTATGGAAATAAGATTGGTGATTTTTAAGAAGTTCACTGATTTCAGCAACCGGCTGGATGGTTCCTGCCTCATTGTTTCCATACATGATGGTGACGAGAATTGTCTCATCGCTCAAGGCGCTTTTCAGATCATCAAGGCTGATTTTTCCCGTTTTGTCCACTGGAAGATACGTCACCCTGCAGCCCTGTTTTTCAAGGTGCGCACACGTATGAAGAACAGCATGATGCTCAATCTCTGTTGTAATGATATGGTTCCCTTTATCCCGATTAGCAAGAGCCGTACCGATAATTGCCATGTTGTCTGCTTCCGTGCCGCCGCTTGTAAATATAATCTCCCGCGTGCCTGCATGAATACTGCTGGCAATGGTTTCCCTTGCCTTGTCCAGAAACCGTCTGCTCTCCCTGCCATGTGCATGGATGCTTGAGGGATTGCCATAGTATTCCGCCATAAATCCAGCCATGGCTTCAATCACTTCCGGATTCATCGGTGAAGTTGCTGCGTGATCTAAATAAATACGTGACAAAACCGCCACTCCTTTTTTCTTCTATGAATCAGATATAAAACATATAAGCTTCCTGATTGCCGTCCGTGTAGCTTGCCAGATCCTCAAGCGTTGTGCTGTCGAGTACATCTTTTACTGCGTCTCTGATTCTGATCCAAAGCTCCCGTTTTGCAGGTTCCTCATCCTCGAGCACCTCAACAGGACTGATCGGCCCTTCCAGCACACGAATAATATCACCTGCTGTGATTTCGTTCGGGCTGCTGCCGATAATATAGCCGCCGTACGCACCTCTGATGCTTTTAACAAATCCGGCATTGCGGAGCGGTGCAATGAGCTGCTCCAAATAATGCTCAGACAGATTATGCGTCTGGGCAATGCTTTTTAAGGAAGTCGGACCTTCCCCGTGTTTTTTTGCAAGTTCTATCATTATAGTAAGACCATAACGGCCTTTAGTTGAAATTTTCATGCCTGCTAGCACCCCTAATTTTTCTGCTTCCATTAACTGCATTATGTGATTGCCTGCTGCAGCTTATACGTGATGCAGAAGTTTCGATTAAACGCTTCAGGCTGATCTTCCTGAAGCAAGCCTATGCTATTATACCATATCGTAAGGCTTCAAGCATGCAGGCAGCCATTTCAATCTGTAGAATTATAATGAATCTATACAGGGATTTCAAATTATTTGCATTCTAGGGCCTCATTCTTCATAATGAGCCCATCTAGCAAAACTGGGAGAGATGAGTTTGAAGCCGCTGGCATTTCGAATGAGACCGAAACAGCTTGAAGAGATCATCGGCCAGAAGCATCTGGTCGGAGAAGGAATGATCATAAACCGGATGGTAAAAGCGCGCCACTTAAGCTCCATGATTTTATATGGGCCGCCGGGTATTGGAAAAACATCCATTGCAACAGCCATTGCCGGAAGCACTGATACAGCCTTTCGTTCCTTGAACGCAGTTGTTAACAATAAAAAAGATATGGAAATTGTGGCTGAAGAAGCAAAAATGTCCGGTAAGGTTATTTTGATTCTTGATGAGGTGCACCGCCTTGATAAAGCAAAACAGGATTTTCTGCTGCCGCATCTTGAAAACGGAAGGATTATTTTAATCGGCGCTACGACAAGCAATCCCTATCATGCCATCAACCCTGCGATTCGCAGCAGATGCCAAATATTTGAACTGAAGCCGCTGGAGCCGGAAGAAATTGAAGAGGCCATTGAACATGCTATTAAGGATAGAGAGCGCGGGCTTGGCAATCAGAATATTGACCTTGAAGAAGAAGCAAAGGCGCACCTGGCAAGAAGCTGCGGAGGAGATGTCCGGTCTGCCCTTAATGCCCTTGAGCTCGCCGTTTTGTCCTCTGAAAAAGACGATGACGGCATCATACATATCAGCCTGAAGGATACGGAACAGTGCATTCAGAAAAAAAGCTTTGTTCACGACAAAGACGGTGATGCACATTATGATGTGCTATCAGGATTTCAAAAGTCGATCAGGGGATCTGACGTTAATGCAGCATTGCACTACTTGGCACGCCTGATTGAAGCGGGAGATCTTGTCAGCATAAACAGAAGGCTGCTCGTCATCGCCTATGAAGACATCGGGCTTGCGAGTCCGCAGGCAGGCCCCCGTACGCTTGCCGCAATAGAAGCATCAGAGCGGCTTGGTTTTCCTGAAGCACGCATTCCGCTCGCCAATGCAGTGATTGAACTGTGTCTTTCTCCTAAATCCAACTCAGCCTACTCAGCACTGGATGCGGCGATCAGCGATCTCAGAAGCGGTGCAAGCGGCGATATTCCTGCCCACCTCCGCGACGCACATTATAAAGGAGCCAAAAATCTTGGACGCGGACTGGACTATAAATATCCGCATGATTATGAGTCAGGCTGGGTGCAGCAGCAATACCTGCCTGATAAACTGAAAAACAAGAAATACTACACACCAAAAAAGACCGGAAAATTCGAACAGGCGCTTTCACAGGTTTATGATAATTTGAATAAGAAGAAGTAGACCGGCTTGCTGATGGGCAAGCCGTTTTTTTTTGCCGGACAAGGCTGGAGAAGTATAGCTATGAGGTTTTAATAGAAAACAAAAAAACATTAGACAAAGTACTCTCGGTTTGTCCAGAACCATAATGAGAGGAGACTTTGTCTAATGAATAACCTCAATATAACGTACTTATTCCTTT
This sequence comes from Metabacillus kandeliae, assembly GCF_021166585.1. Taxonomy (GTDB): domain Bacteria; phylum Bacillota; class Bacilli; order Bacillales; family Bacillaceae; genus Metabacillus_B; species Metabacillus_B kandeliae. Next base: position 434,913 of record NZ_JAJOZE010000001.1, on the reverse strand, counting down.
AAAATCAACTTTATTTAAAAAACTGCTCTTTACCCCCGCTATAGTGCAATCGAATTCTCATCCAATGCAGGATTTACTTCCCTAATCATAATCGTAGTAGCTTACCCTTTCATTCATGATTGATTGAGCCATCTTAAAGGCCTCTTCTTCTTTTTTTTGAGCCATGTAGTACTCATATAACTTCTTCTTATAATGTTCGATTAGAACAATTTCTCCGCTTTCTTTAATGTGAGGAAGGGCCTCTTCCTCAATTAGCCTATAATATTCAGACTCATTATTTGTTAGAAGAGCCAGCAAACATTTAAAATCAATAACACTTTTGGCTGAATTCCTTTTTTCTGCAAGTCTAAGACCTTTTTCCGCAAGTTTCAGCAGCGTCTCCGCAGGAACATTGCCTGCTTTACGGCTCGCCCTGACATATCCATGCAATGTTAGTAGATAAATTGGCTCGCTCTCTTCCATCAAGTCCATCGCCTTTTTGTACAATCCGGATGACTCTATGTATTTTTTTCTTCTGTGATGGTCAAAGGCAAAATTATGCATAAGCTTTGCTTTTCTTTCTGTGCTTTTGCAAACATCACATGTCCGCAATAGTTTTTGATACATTCTTTTTGTTTCTTCGTAATCGTGCAGCTCTTTGGCGTTGAGCTCCACAAGCAGAAGCGTTTCTGTGTCAATAATCCGAAGCAAATTGAGAGTTTTGCGAAAATATCGAAGGGCCTGTTCCCCGTAATAATACGCAGTAATGTTCGAATGAATGGAATGATAAGCCAGAGCCAGGTGATAAAAGTATTCCTGATTGTTGTATTGCTCGGGTATAATGCTTTTCAATGTCTCAATGCATTGTGAGAACTTTGCCGTTAAAAAATAATAAATGCCAAGAACATGCTTCAGTAAATTCATTTCAAAAGCGGTGAGCTCTTGTTCTTCCTGCTGAATAGCTGCTAACCGATCATACGCTTTATTGAGCTGATTTTGATAGAGCTCATATCTGGAAAGAAGGAGCTGATAGATAACTCTGAAGTCCGGCAATTCCTTTAACGGATGCAGCTCAGCTTCAACCTTAAAGGCAGCTGACTCTTCTTTTTGCTGCATAATGATGGCGTCATGCCAGGACCTTAGCGTCTGATGAAGCCTTTTATAGCTTTCTGCTTCTTTTTTGATATGAATATGAAGCCTTTCAGCAAGCATGTTCATAATTTCCGAGGAATACTCTGTAATGCCTCGTTCAATTTTGCTCAGATGCGTTACCGAACAGATGCCTTCTGCCAGCTTTCCTTGAGTAAATCCCTGTTTCTCCCGGTAAAATTTAATGATTCTTCCCTCAATCACAGCCAACACCCCAAGTGCCATTTTCTATTATTATAAGACTATTTTCTTCATTTTTGCTGTCCAATTTCGTCTTGGCTTTCACCCTCAAATAAAAAAGAAGAGAATCAGTCCGATTCTCTTCTTGCCTCTTTATTTATTGGATGGGGTCAATCCGATGTCACTCAGCAGCTCATCCAGTCCCTTCCCGCCGATTTTTTCTAAAGGCTTGGCGTGAGGTTTTGCCTCAGAACCGATTTGCAAAAAGTTTTTCTCCGCAAATCTTACATCTGTTTCATTAATAGTGCCATCCTGGTTGATATCCAAGTTTTTCACTTCAGGACCCTGCTCTCCGTAGTGCTGTACGAGCAGCTGCACATCACGAATGTCGATGAGTTCGTCTTGATTCACATCTCCTGCCTGATTCGTGTTCAAAACAATCCGGGAGCTAATACCGTGAAGCTCACCATTTCTTTCCTTGCCGAGCATCACTTTTTCTACTTGAGTCAGATGCCCCGGGACTTCAGCATACACGGTGTAAAATTTGTCTGATGCCGGCACTCCGGTTACCGTATACTGTCCTCTTGCATCCAGCTCGCCATTATATTTTTTGCCGTCCTTCCCTTTTACATAGACAGCGGCACCGAGCGATGCTGCATTATACTTGTTGTCGAGATAGCCTCCAGGTGTCATGAAGGCCTCCGGAAAAATATACCCGGAAACTCTGGAATGCTTTGAATGAAAAGCAAAATTGGTTAAACTGTAGGCAGGAATTTGACCAGGGTGGACGTTATCTGCCTTTAGGTAAGAAAATTGATCCACTTTAAAGGCAGCGTGCGAATAATAATAAGTGTCAGAATTGACTTTATACGTCACATCCAAAAATGGAAAGTTCCCATTAAGCCCTTCAAAGCCCTTTTTGGATAGGACTGCCCCTACTTTGGCCAGGTTGTCTTTCACTTGAGGGCTTTTTAGATTGATCTTAATCCCTCTTTTTTCGGCCAATTCTTGAAAAGCTTTGTTTACCGTCACTTTCTCAAACTTAAATGTATCATCATAAACTGAATTCACTGTATATTCGCCTGATACAAACTGTTTGACGTTTTTCACATTCACGGTCATTGTAATGCGGTCATTCAATTTCACCGCATCCTTGTTATAGCTAGTTTCTGCATATTCGGTTCCTTTTTTCAGGAATACGAAGCGCGGGGCGGTATAGATATCAGCCGCCGTAGCCATGTCCCATGGGAATATCTGGAGCTGGTATGGTTTTTCATATTCCTCCGGAAGCACTCCAAACTTGACGTCTCCGTTATCTGCCACATCAAGGAAACCGCGAATAAATGGCACGCCGTTTTCATAGTAACCTACCGTGTTAGAGCTTTGGGTATAGGGGACACCTTTTGCCTGCAGTGAAGTAACCGTTGAGTCTGTAACTTTACCATGCACCCAAAGAGCATGATAGCCATCCTCGTCCGTCAGCATAGAATTATCCATCTCTACTACTCCCGGCTTTACATCAAAGGATGTTTCGGGCGGAGTGTTGTCTACAATGGCTGTATTGGAGGAGTGATAAACGGCTCCTTCTTCATCCTGTCCAATCACGTCTATCGTATATTCTTTCTCAGGCAAGTAAGCAGGGCTATCTGAAACAGGCTGATCGATATCTCCAGTGAAAGGATAGACAAGCCCTCTGAAAGCAAAGGCTAGAACGTAATCGCGGTCAGGCTTCATGGAAGAAGCATTCAAGCTTCCTGCAATACCTAATGCTTTTCCGGTTTTCGCATCTTTGATCACAACGTCCAAATATTTCATCGGACTTTTCAGCTTGAAAAACATCGGTGCTCCAGGCGAGAAGTATTGGTGATAAGTTGTATCGTTAGTGGCAGAAGGAGGATCCAGTTTCGTATAAGCAATTCCTTTATCTGTCACTCTGATTGAGAAAGGAATGGAGATCGTTGAGACCTGTCCGCTCTTCAAATGAATATACCCTTCATACCAGCCAAGTGCTGCCGTATCCGGAACAGATATTTTTATATCAGCGGCTGCTGTTTTGGATGCTTCTGCGGATATGCTATCCGGAAGGGTCAGCTGAACGTGATTTCCAGCAGCATCCTGAATTCCGTTATGGGCCGCGCTGAATTCCACCTCTGTTTGGTACACTGCTTTTGCACCGCTGTTGTTTTCAATGGTTAAGCGGCGAGAGTCATTGATCGCAAGTCCTTTTTCTTTATAATGAGTTCCAAAAGAAAGGGAGCCTGTTTTGTCTTCGATCGTGACAACTTGTCCGTTGTTATCTGTATTCTCTGCAGTATCATGAATTTCTGCAATTTGGGAAGCATGAACAGCGTGATAGGCATCCACACGCCCTGCACCGGCTTCATTGACAGAATAATCCTTTTTCAGCTTCACTGCTGTATTCATTAAGGCAGCCTTCACTTCAAAAGGGTCATAATCTGGGTGCTCCTGTAAAATTAAAGCGGCCGTTCCGGCAATGTGAGGAGTTGCCATAGATGTTCCCTGAAGCCTTGCATAGGCAGTACTATAGTCAATTCCTTCCTCTGGGCTGTTCATGAATTCCGGATAAGCGGAAAAGATCGAGACACCAGGTGCCACAATATCCGGTTTGATGTCATCATTTGCGTTTACAGGGCCTCTTGAACTGAAGTCTGCCAATGAGTCTCCCCCTGTGTTTAGTGCCGTCATTTTACCGAAGACAAGAGACGGATCTGAGAGCTTGCTCAGCGATTCCCCATCAGCCTGCTGCAGCTGAAAAGCAGGAATATAGGAGGCATTTTCCCCCAAGTATGCCGGTATGTCCCCTTCTGTGTTGTTATAAATAATAACCGCCGCTGCTCCAGCGTTTTTGGCATTTTTTATTTTTTCATCAAACGGAATGTCGCCCCGCTTAATTAAGGCTATTTTTCCAGCAGCATCTTTTCCTTCGAAATCAGCAGGTTTGCCTAATCCGGCTGCAACGATCGGATAGGTTTTCCCCTCGAAAGCCGCTATGTCATCCTTGAAATTTTTACCGAGCAGCTTCATTTGGTTAAATGTGTGTTCACCAGCAGTTGCCGTAAAAGCAGGTATGGCCATAGTTACATCGGAAGCGCCAACGGTAATTCCTAAAGCGCTTGTTCCAGGAGACCCAACCGTTTTTTCATTAGGGCCGTCATTTCCTGAAGCCACAACAGAGGTAACACCCGAAAGCATGGCATTGTTGATCGCAATGGATGTTGGATACAGAGGATCATTGACTGAAATGCCCAATGATAAATTGATCACATTCATTCCGTCCTTGACCGCCTTATCAATTCCTGCCAGCACATCCGCTGCTTTGCCCGCTCCATAAGGCCCAAGGACCCTGTAAACATATAGATCTGCTTCTGGTGCTACTCCTTCTACAGCGTAATCCACGTTGTTTTTCTTTTGTCCTGCAATTGTTCCGGATACATGTGTTCCATGGAAGGTATAATAAGGCTCGCCGGTTTGCGGACTGATTTCCGGCTGTTTGGAATCTTTCCAATCCTTATAGGTGGCCTCCATCGGGTCTGCATCATTACCCACGAAATCCCAGCCCTTTACCGAATTCGGGTCAACCTGTTTAGGATCTTTACCGTCTTCCGCCCGAAAACCTTTATAGGCTCCTGTTAAATCAGGGTGATTATAGTCGATTCCTGTATCAATGACTCCCACTTTAATTCCTTGGCCTTCAATATGCTCCGAATGAAGTTTGTCGGCTCCTATTTGGGGAAGACTCTCGTTAAACTCAGGCTTGTCCGATTTAGCACCTGCAGGAAGCGAAAGCTTGATGGATTCATCGCTCCAGATTCTTTTAACCGTTCCTGAGCGAAGCAGTTCCTGAACAGCGGCACCCGGCATGGTCATAGAAACTCCATTAAACGCATTTTTATATTCTCTCTTAATCTCTGCTTTACCTGAACCGGATGCCGGAAAACTTTTCGAAGCCTTTAATTGTTCCAAAAAGCTCCTAAATTCCTGATGAGAGGCTTCCACCTTGGATGCTGCCATGGATAAAGAGGCTTTTTTTCCCTTTGCTGCTTCTTTTTTCACCTGAACCAGAGCAGGCTCCTGATTAAATTCAACTATGATGCTAACCGGTTTACCGCTTGATGTATCAATTTTTGGATCAACAGTAAATCCTGGACTTGCCTCCAGCTGCTTTAATGCTTGCCTTTGTTCTTCCGACAACCCTTTCAATATTTCTTCTGCATTTGATATTTGTGAAGACTGCCCCGCCTGCGCATATCCGCTTTGAAAGGCTGCTGACACAATCATACTGACAGCCAGCGTACCGGTTAAGAACATTTTTTTCTTTGCATCGCCCACTATATTTCCCCCTGTCTAATCGCGCGTAATAGTTAGACTATTCAAATTAATAGTAGTGGACGTTATTCATCGGTGTAAATTGGGGTAATTTTTATAGGCTGATAGCATTATTCCGGCAAGTCTTTTCTCCTATTTCAGAGCATACCGGTCCAGGCATGCAAGAGGCAGCCAACCAAAAAAAGAACGCCCTTTAAGGACGTTCTTTTTTATCATTTACCCGGGCAATCGGTATATCTTTCAGCAAGTCCATAATCACATGGCCGCCCATAATGAGGCCTGCTACAGACGGAACAAATGCGTTAGAGGATGGCGGCATTTTCGCTTTTCTGATTTTCGCCTGGTCGTTTCCGACTTCCTGGCGAACCTCTTCTCTGATCACAATTGGACTTTCGTCAGAGAATATGACCTGAACTCCTTTTCTGATGCCTTCTTTCCTCAAACGCGTTCTGATTACTTTGGCAATCGGATCGGTATGTGATTTCGAAATATCGGCAATCTTAAAACGCGTGGGATCCGTTTTGTTTGCCGCTCCCATGCTCGAGATGATCGGAATATTTCTTTCCAGGCATTCTTTGATTAAGTGAATTTTATAAGAAATGGTATCTGAAGCATCAATCACATAATCCAGGTCATGGCTGAAGAACTCTTCATAGGTTTCTTCCGTATAGAACATTTTTAATGAAACGACTTCACACTCAGCATTAATGTCTTTAATTCTTTCTGCCATTAAATCTACTTTGGGTTGGCCCACTGTTGATAATAACGCATGTATTTGCCTGTTCACATTTGTAATATCCACGTCATCCTTGTCCACAAGAACAATTTTGCCGACTCCGGATCTTGCCAGCGCCTCTGCTGAGAAGGATCCTACTCCTCCTACACCAAGCACTGCCACCGTACTGTTTTTTAATAACTGCAGCCCTTGTTTGCCAATGGCTAATTCATTTCGCGAAAATTGATGCAGCAATATCTTTCACTCCATTACTTATCATAGTTTGTCTGCCCTTTGGCAGCAGCGATTTTTCTCCGAGTAAAATATAACACAATGAAGATAAAATGCAATACAGTATGATCAGCCAGACGCCATGAGACAGCAAAAGCCCGCACAAGTTACATAAACTCATGCGGGCCCGATAATAATCCGTTTTAAAAGTCCCAATCGTGCCGTCACTGTAAATGCCTTCGCTTTGAACCCGCACCCAGCAAGTGGGTGCCCTGTTCCGCGGAATTGCAAGTCCCCTGAAAAGGGCATTCGCTCACCTCGGAAACTTGGGCTCCCAGTTTAAAAATGTTCGGTCAAAACTAGGTGAGCAACGAACACATCAGGACTTTTCTTATATGACTTTAGAAAAGAATACCACAGGAAATTTCACCTTTCAAGCAATCACCCCTGGGCTTTTTTCTCCTTTATTGCGAGACGGATGTGGAGCTCCTCCAGCTGCTGATCGCTGACACTGCTTGGCGCTTCTGTCAGCAGGTCGCTGGCACTTGCTGTTTTCGGAAATGCGATGGTGTCTCTAAGATTGCTTCTTCCGGCGAGCAGCATCACAACGCGGTCAAGTCCAAGAGCGATTCCGCCATGAGGAGGTGTTCCGTATTCAAAGGCTTCAAGCAGAAATCCAAACTGCTTATAAGCTTCCTCTTTAGAGAATCCAAGCAAGGAGAACATTTTCTCCTGAATGTCTTTTTCAAAAATCCTGATAGAGCCTCCGCCAAGTTCATAGCCGTTCAGCACAAGGTCATATGCCTGCGCCTTCATGCCTTCAGGATCGCTGTCAAATTTGTCAAGATCCTCTCTTGCAGGCATTGTAAACGGATGGTGGGCGGCGTAGAAACGGTTTGTTTCTTCATCAAACTCAAAAAGCGGCCAGTCTGTAACCCAAAGGAAATTGAATTTGCTTTCATCAATAAGTCCAAGCTCTTTTCCGAGCTTCAAACGAAGAGCGCCAAGAGAATCAGCGGTAACTTTCGGCTTGTCCGCAACGAAAAGAAGTAGGTCGCCTTTTTGAGAGTCCATCGCATCTATTAGCTGCTGCTGTTCTTCTTCATTGAAGAACTTGGCAATCGGGCCTCTCAGTCCTTCGTCTTCATGCTTCAGCCATGCCAAACCTTTTGCACCGTATGCTGAAGCAAATTCCTGCAGGGCATCAATGTCTTTTCTGGAGTAGCGTCCTGCACCTGCTTTAACAGTCAGGCCTTTTACTTTTCCAGCCCGCTCCACCGTACTGCTGAATACTTTAAAGCCTGAATTTTTCACAAGCTCTGACACATCTGTCAGCTCCATGCCAAATCGTGTATCAGGCTTATCAGAGCCATAGCGGTTCATAGCTTCCTCATACGTCAGCCTTGGAAGAGGAAGGGAAAGATCCATTCCCTTTGTTTCTTTCATCACATGTGCCATCATGCCTTCTGCCATTGTTATAATCTCTTCCTGGCTCATGAAGGACATTTCCATATCAATCTGAGTAAACTCAGGCTGGCGGTCAGCCCTCAAATCCTCGTCCCTGAAACATCTCGCAATCTGGTAATAACGGTCAAAGCCAGAAACCATGAGAAGCTGCTTAAAAAGCTGAGGAGATTGCGGCAATGCATAAAATTCGCCCTCATGTACCCTGCTTGGAACCAGATAATCCCGGGCACCTTCTGGCGTGCTGTTTGTTAAAACAGGTGTTTCGATATCCAGGAAGCCATTGTCATCTAGGAAGTTCCGTACAGCGCGAGTAATACTATGGCGCAATTTAATCGTTTCCGCGAGAGCCGGTCTTCTTAAATCAAGATAGCGGTATTTGAGCCTGACATCCTCTGATACCTCTTCAGATTTGTTTTCAATCAAAAACGGCGGCGTTTTTGAAGCATTGAGAATGGTGATGTTTTCTGCCTGAATTTCAATTTTCCCAGTAGACAGATTAGGATTCACTGTTGCTTCGTCCCTTGCTACAACAGTTCCTTCAATATCCAGCACATATTCGCTCCGCACTGTTTCTGCCGTTTTCAGCGCTTCCGGAGAAGCTTCGGGATGAATCACAATCTGTACAATCCCGCTTTTGTCTCTTAAGTCAATAAAAATCAGTCCGCCAAGATCCCTTCGCTTTTGAACCCAGCCTTTTAAGGTTACCTTTTGCCCAATCGCTTTCTCAGTCACTTCTCCGCAGTAAAATGTTCGGCCAAACATAGTATCTTCTCTCCTTTTTTTCAGGCTTTATGCCTGCTGTTATGCTTCTTAAAGCTTTTGTTTCAAGTATTCTGCGAGCTCGTCAAGACTGATTTCCTTTTGTTCGCCCGTTTCCATATCCTTAAGAGCAGCCGCATTTTTAACCAGCTCATCATCGCCGATGACAGCAACAAATCTGGCTTTCAATCTGTCAGCTGATTTAAACTGCCCTTTCATCTTCTTATCCTCATAATCTTTTTCAGCAGCAAGACCTGCTTTGCGAAGGTCTCTGAGCAGCGGCACGGACCGATCCTTTGCTTTTTCGCCCATTGTCACAATAAAGCAGTCAATGCCTTCTTTAATGGGAAGCTGTATATTCTCTGCTTCAATTGCAGCAAGGAATCTTTCAATGCTTAAGGCAAACCCTATGCCTGGCAGGGAAGGGCCGCCCATTGATTCAACAAGGCCGTTATAGCGCCCGCCTCCTGCAAGGGTTGTGATTGCGCCGAAGCCGTCTGCATCGCTCATGATTTCAAAGGCAGTATGATTATAGTAGTCAAGACCTCTTACTAGATTTTTATCTACGGTAAAAGGAATAGCAAGCGCCGACAGATAGCTTTGCACTTTATCAAAATAGGCTTTGGATTCTTCATTTAAATAGTCCAGGATGGACGGAGCTGATGCCATCAATTCATGGCCGCGGTCTTTTTTGCAATCCAGAATCCTTAAAGGGTTTGTGTGGAGTCTGTTTTGGCAGTCATGGCAGAACTCCCCGATTCTCGGCTCGAAGTGATTGACCAATGCTTCTCTGTGGGCTTTTCTGCTTTCAGGGTCCCCTAAACTGTTAATCACAAGCTTAAGGTTTTTCAGGCCTGCGCTTTTATAGAGCTCCATCGCAAGGGAAATGACTTCCGCATCGATGGAAGGATCATTGCTGCCGATTGCCTCTATCCCAAATTGGACGAACTGGCGGTAGCGGCCTGCCTGCGGACGCTCGTAGCGGAACATCGGACCGATATAATAAAGCTTTACAGGCTGTTCCGGCTGTACATGCATTTTTTTCTCCACAAACGCCCTGACAGCAGCGGCTGTTCCTTCCGGCCTAAGGGTAATGCTTCTGCCTTTTCTATCTTCAAAGGTGTACATTTCCTTTTGAACAATATCTGTTGACTCCCCTACACTTCTTAGAAAAAGCTCTGTATGTTCAAAGATCGGGGTTCTGATTTCTTTGTATTGGTAGCTTTTGCAGATTTCCCGGGCTTTCTCTTCAATAAACTGCCACTTTTCCACTTCGCCAGGCAGGATATCCTGTGTGCCCCTTGGTATTTGGTATGCCATCTAGCTTTCCTCCTATTTGTTTTTGACCCTTGAATAATGATGAAAGATGAAAAAGGAAAATAAAAAAAACTCCCATCCCTGCATTATGCAGGGACGAGAGTTTTCTCCCGTGGTTCCACCCTAATTGAAACTGTAACAGTTTCCGCTCATCATCCGTTAACGCGGGAAGCGTCCGCTTCCTACTAAGCAATCATGCTTTTCAGAAGGAAACCTGAGGAGTGTTCTTTCACATGGTCATCCCGGAGAAATGCTTTCAGCCAAGGCATTTCTTCTCTTTCCGGCTGTATTCCGTGCTACTCTTCTCCCTCATATTGGTTCAAATATGTATATCAGCCTTAAAGGCCTGCTTCTTCATTGCCATTCATAACTTTATATAATCATACGAATCAGCACTTCATCTGTCAAGAACGGGAAAGATGTTTCTTCCATTTTCTCACGGAAGCCTTGCTGGGTGAAAATTCCTGAGACAGTTCTAAAGTCTCCATATCCTCATCCTGAAAGCGGCCGCTCTGGTAATCCCAGCCAAAAAAGCCGTTCCCTTTTCCCTGAAGGGATTCTCCCTTTTCACTGTATCTCATTCTTTCAACCCCCGCCGCAGCAGTATTTGGTGTTTATTGTTGCCAAAAAACGAAAAAACATTCCAAAAGAATCAAGGGATCTAAGCACAAAAAAGAGAAATGTATATACCGGCTGAAGACTTGGCTCTATTTGCCATTCTATTTTCCAGCATGCATCAGCGCATGCCTGATCCTGCTTTTTGGCAGTAATCAAATCCATTCTACTGCAGGGGGTAATCATGTTTAAAAAAGGTTTAACGATTTTGGCGTGCACAGCTTTGATGGCTGCAGCTGCACCTGACTTGCCGCTGTCTGTTCACGCAGCATCACAGGAAGCAACTGTTTCATCACAAGAATTGCATATTCGTTCAGGTCCTGGACAGACCTATCCGGTGCAATACACGGCTAAAAGAGGAGAAAAATTTGAAGTAGCCGAAAGAAACGGAGACTGGGTGAAGGTTCAGCTCCCAGACGGAAAAACAGGCTGGGCAGCAGCATGGCTCCTATCGATTAAAAGCAGTCAATCGCAAAGCAGCAAAGGTACTGCAGAATCTGCTGCATCAGACCTTAGAATGCGGACTGGTCCAGGGACCGGCTATCAAATATCAGGTACTTTTCCTGAAGGCGAAAAGGCGGCAATACTTGAAGAAGAAGGAAGCTGGCTGAAAATTTCCTATCAGGGGAATAAAGGCTGGGTGGCGAAGGAATATGTGTCCGCAGCCCTTTCAGATAAAGCTTTTACTCCCAAAACAGGAAAGATCACAGCGACTGCTCTTCAGGTTCGGAAAACACCTGGCACTGGCAATGAGTCAAAAGGAATACTAAACAAGGGGGAAACTGTCCAGGTCACTGGCAGCCGCGGAGACTGGTACAGCATCAGCTATAAAGGCGGCACAGGATGGATTCATTCAGACTACATAGATTTCACATCTGTTAAAGCTGCCTCTTCCAAGGCAAACGGCCGGACTGGAACAGTCAGCGCTTCCTCTTTGAATGTCAGAGATTCTGCTTCTGCTAACGGAAAGTCAGCGGGCACGATTTCGCAAGGAACAACCGTAAGCGTGCTTGAAGAAAGCGGAAGCTGGTATAAAATTTCTTTCAGCGGCGGGCTGACAGGCTGGGTGTCCGCCGAATATATTGATACTCGTGAAAGCACTCAAACTGCTTCATCAAACAAAGAGACGCTTACCATCCTTGCCGGCGGAACAAATATCCGGTCCCTTGCCTCCACTTCAAGCAGCATTATAGCCTCGGCTGATAAGGGAGATACCTTTCAGGTGCTTGGAAAAGAAGGAGACTGGTTCAAGGTGGCCCTGGCAAGCGGACAAAGAGGGTATGTGGCTGGCTGGCTGACAGATACAGGCGGCAGCAGCTCTCCTGCCAAAGATTCTTCAGGACAGACAATCAGAGGAAAAACGATTGTGCTGGATCCCGGTCATGGAGGATATGACAGCGGCACAATCGGCTATAATGGAACGCTGGAAAAAAACCTTACACTCAGAACAGCCCGTCTTGTTGCTTCCAAGCTTGAAGCGGCAGGTGCGCATGTGATTATTACGAGAAACAGCGACACGTATGCAAGCCTTCAATCAAGGGCAGCTCTTTCTCAAACCAATCATGCTGATGCTTTTGTAAGCATGCACTACGACAGCACCATTGACCAGAGCGCCAAAGGCTTTACATGCTATTACTACAATACGGTTAAAGACGGCAAGCTTGCTTCCTCCATTCATGATGCCATGGCAGCCAATTCCCCTACCTCTGACAGAGGCATGCGCTTTGGAAACTTCCATGTCATAAGGGAAAACAGCCAGCCTTCCATCCTGATTGAACTGGGCTATTTGAGCAACAGCATGGAGGAATTAATCATCACCTCTGAACAATATCAGGAGCAGGCAGCACAAGCAATTTATGCTGGACTGAACCAATATTTTCAGTAGAAATGCAGAGAGTGTACAGGGGAGAAACCGCCCAGTATATAAAAAAGCCCTGGTGCTCTCATGAGCACCAGGGCTTTTCCTGTTAATTTTTACTGTCCAGAATTAATGTGACAGGGCCGTCATTTGTAAAGGACACATCCATCATTGCCCCAAATACACCTGTCTCCACCTGAATGTTTTTCTTTCTCAGAAATTCGTTATAGGCTTCATACAAGGTGTTTGCTTCATCAGGCTTTGCCGCTTCCATAAAGTTTGGCCGGCGTCCCTTCCGGCAGTCCCCGTAAAGGGTAAACTGCGAAACGGAAAGCACAGAGCCGCCGATATCCAAAAGTGATAAATTCATTTTTTCGTTTTCATCTTCAAAGATGCGGAGATTGGCCGTTTTATCGGCCAGATATTCCGCATCTTTTTCTGTATCTTCATGGGTAACGCCAACGAGTACCATGAGCCCGTGTGAAATCTGACCGGTTACTTTTCCGTCTGCCGTTACCTGGGCGTTTTTGGCCCGCTGAATGACAAGTTTCACTGAAGTAAGCTCCTTTAGTTCATAATTCTTCGTACGGAATAAATATCTGACAGCTGTTTGATCCGTTCAACAACTTTATGAAGGTGGCCGACATTGCCGATTGAAATGGTCATGTTGATCGTTGCCACCTTGTTGCGGTCAGATTTTCCGGAAACGGAAGAAATATTGGTTTTTGTTTCGTTTACGGCCTGAAGCACCTCATTTAAGAGGCCTCTCCGGTCATAGCCGAGTATTTCAATTTCCACATTGTATTCTTTTCTGCCATCAAGCTGGTGCTCCCATTCCACCGGAATGAGCCTTGCCTGGGCATCTTCTGCCATGACGTTCGGACAATCCTCGCGGTGGACGGACACACCCCGGCCCTTCGTAATAAAGCCGACAATGTCATCACCTGGAACAGGATTGCAGCATTTGGAAAGACGGATCAGGAGATTATCAATTCCTTTGACCCGCACCCCTGCATCCCGCTTTCTTGAAGGAGCCGGATAGGCCTTGGTTTCTGTAACTACTTCTTCAAGCTTCTTCTCCTGTTCCTTATCGCGGATTTTACGCAGCTTTTCAGTCAGCCTGTTGGCAACCTGAAGTGCTGTGATGCCGTTGTAGCCCACAGCCGCAAACATATCTTCGTCATTGGAAAAATTAAACTTTTCGCAGACTCTTTTTAAATTGTCTTCTGCAAGTACTTCTTTCAGGTTGAAGTCCATATTTTTAATTTCTTTTTCAACGAGTTCGCGGCCTTTTTCCACATTTTCTTCCCTGCGCTGCTTTTTGAAGAATTGACGGATTTTGTTTTTCGCCTGAGAGGTAACCGCAAGCTTCAGCCAGTCCTGGCTTGGACCGTATGAATGCTTGGATGTCAGAATTTCAACGATGTCACCCGTTTTCAGCTTATAATCAAGCGTGACCATCTTGCCGTTTACTTTGGCGCCGATTGTCTTATTTCCGATTTCCGAATGAATGCGGTACGAAAAATCAATCGGTACCGATCCCGAAGGCAGCTCAATGACATCGCCTTTAGGCGTAAACACAAACACCATATCGGAAAAGAGGTCGATTTTCAGTGATTCCATGAATTCTTCTGCATTTGTTGCATCGTTTTGGAATTCCAGGATTTCTCTGAACCAGGTCAGCTTATTTTCAAGCGCCTGATCATCGTCCATTTCCCGTCCTTCTTTATAAGCCCAATGCGCCGCCACACCGTATTCAGCAATCGTATGCATCTCCACTGTGCGGATCTGCACCTCAAGCGGATCGCCTTTCGGTCCAATGACGGTTGTGTGAAGGGATTGATACATGTTTGGCTTGGGCATCGCAATATAGTCCTTAAAACGGCCAGGCATCGGCTTCCAGCATGTATGAATAATGCCAAGCACCGCATAGCAGTCTTTAATGCTGTTTACGACAATCCGGACGGCCAGAAGGTCATAAATTTCATTAAACTGCTTGTTCTGCAGCACCATTTTCCTGTAGATGCTGTAAATATGCTTTGGACGTCCGGAAAAATCGGCCTGAATGTGAACCTCATTCACCCGTTCCCTGACTTCTGCGATGACCTCATCCAGATATTCCTCCCGCTCAGCCCGCTTCTTTTTCATCAAATTCACAATGCGGTAATACTGCTGGGGATTTAAGTATCTGAGGGAAGTATCTTCAAGCTCCCATTTTATCCTTGAAATCCCGAGGCGGTGGGCAAGCGGTGCAAATATTTCCAGTGTCTCATTCGCAATTCTCCGCTGTTTTTCCTGCGGAAGGTGCTTGAGCGTTCTCATATTATGCAGCCTGTCCGCAAGCTTGATCAGAATGACGCGGATATCCTGGGCCATCGCGACAAACATTTTGCGATGATTTTCCGCCTGCTGTTCTTCATGGGATTTGTATTTAATTTTCCCGAGCTTTGTTACTCCGTCAACCAGCATTGCGACTTCTTCGCTGAACGCGTCGCGAATGTCTTCAAGAGACACATCCGTGTCTTCTACGACATCATGCAAAAAGCCACCGGCGATGGTTGAGGGATCCATTTCAAGATCCACAAGAATGCCGGCTACTTGAATAGGATGGATAATATATGGTTCTCCTGATTTGCGGAATTGCTCCTTATGAGCATCTTCAGCAAATTCGTAAGCTCTTTTTATAAATGCCAGATGGTCATCAGAGAGATAGGAACCCGCTTTTTCAATGACCTGTTCTGGTGTAAGCACTTGTTCATTTGCCATGAAATCACCTTTTTGTGTGAAAACTGTATTGTACCTATTATCAAGAAAATTTTTCGATCTGTAAAGAGCAACCGATCGAAAGGTCCAAAGGGCAAGCAGGAAGGGCGGACTGCGCTTCTTTCCTGCAGAAAATCCAATAGAAAAAAGCACTCTCCGGAGTGCTTTTTTCTATATCTCAATACTTCATCAGCGTCATAATATCGTAGCCGTCAAGCTTCTTGCGGCCGTCCAGGTAGCTCAGTTCAATCAAGAAAGCGATACCAGCGACAATTCCTCCAAGCTCTTCTACAAGATTGATGGTCGCTTCGATCGTTCCGCCTGTTGCCAATAAATCATCTGTGATTAAGACGCGCTGTCCTGGCAGAATCGCGTCTTTATGGATGGTCAGGACATCTTTGCCGTATTCAAGGCCGTATTCCACTTTAATGACCTCGCGCGGAAGTTTTCCTTCCTTGCGGACAGGAGCAAATCCAGCTTCAAGGGCATAGGCAACAGGGCAGCCAATGATAAAACCGCGGGCTTCCGGTCCGACAACTAGGTCGATTTGCCTTTCGCGGGCATATTCTACAATTTTATCTGTCGCGTATTTATACACTTCCCCTTTGTCCATAAGGGTGGTGATATCCTTAAATTGAATGCCGGGCTTAGGATAATCCGGAACAATCGTTACATACTGTTTCAAGTCCATTCTTCTTTTGTCCTCCTCATACGTTAACAAGCATTGCAGATCGCCGTAAGCGGTCATCGAACCAGGACTTCAGTTCGCTGCAGGAAGAATAAAGCAGCTTATTTTCAAGCTCAAGCTGTTTTTCTTTCCTTTGATAAGTAACTGATTCAGTTAAATCTCGCTTTGATGTTTCCCGATTAACAGAAATCATGCCATCGTCTATTGTAACAAAATCCAATTCAAAAAACACCTTTGACATGAAATTGATCGTGTTTTTTGTCCAGCCTTTATATTTAGCAAGCTCTGTTCCATTTTTCCGCACATCAAAAGGGCTCTTTTTCATCAAAAAGGCGTAATACCATTTAAAGTGTTCTCTTGTCGGGAGGGTGGAAAAGAAGTGCTGCTCATCCTGCCGGAAAACTGCGTAAATCCGTTCAGGCAAACTCCCCGCAAAAACGGCCTCAAGGTCTTCCAGCTGTTCAGGAAGATCCAGGAGCACAGCGAATTTGCCATTCAGATTTATCTGGCCTGATGCTGTTTCTTTTGAGACTCCTATTTCTTTCAGCCAGCTTTTAGTTGATGGCTGAAAGGCGATAAGCTCCAATTTATCCTGATCCATTTGCCCAAGCAGCTCAGGGAGTTTCCTTGCTCCTCTATAATCAAAAAGCTGCCATTCGCTGACAGAAATGTCCCGCAGCATAAGCTGGGGCTTTTTACTGTTGTTCCATTCATTAATAGAGAGTTCTCCGATCAAAGAGGCTTTTACATAGGGCGCCATTTCTTCCTTTAAGTATCCAAAGCCGAATCCCACGCAGTCAATGGAAGCCGTTTCCTGCTGAAGAGCCATTTTAATATGGGTCTGGTTCCCGCCAATTTTTCTCATGCCTTCAAAACCGGCACCTTCAATCATAATGATTGGTTTTGGATTGCTCACACCAAAAGGAGCCAGCTTATTCATCTGTTCAATGGAAGCAATTGAAATATCCTCCAGCCGGCAGGAAGCTTCAACAGCGGTGACTGGCTTGAAATCCTCTTCTGACAAAACCTTATATGCCTGCTCATTCAGCCTTTTGCGGAGCGCATCAATGTCCTCTGTTTTCAGCGTCATGCCCGCAGCCATTGTGTGCCCGCCGAAGTGCGGCAGCAGGTCTCTGCACTCAGAAAGGTTTTCATACAGGTCAAAGCCTTCAATGCTTCTCGCTGATCCCTTTGCTTTTCCTGAATCCGGGTCAACCGACAGCACAATGGACGGCCTGTAATATTTTTCAACAAGCTTTGAGGCTACAATGCCGACGACTCCTGCATTCCAGCCCTCCTTTGCCACAATCAGAACAGCATTTTCTTCAGGAGGGTACTGCTCCTCCACCTGCTGCATCGCTTCTTTGGCGATATCAGCCACAATTTTCTGCCGTTCCTTATTCAGCCTGTCTATTTCTTCCGCAAGAAAAACTGCTTCTGACATATCCTCCGTCAGGAGCAGCTGTACAGCGGGATCTGCATTTTCAAGACGGCCTGCAGCATTAATGCGGGGGCCGATGGCAAATCCGATTGTTTCTTCATTAATGTCATCCTGCTTGGCTGATGAAACGTTCAGCAGCGCTTTTAAACCAGCCCTGCTCGTTCTCTGCATCTGCCTGATGCCTCTGTGGGCAATCAGCCGGTTTTCATCTACAAGGGGGACGAGATCGGCAATCGTTCCGATCGCTGCAATTTCGAGCAGCTCCTCCGGTACCTCCCCTAATAAAGCGTGCGAAAGCTTCAACGCTACGCCGACGCCTGCAAGCTCCTTGAAAGGATATCTGCTCCCTGGCTTTTTTGGATGAATGATCGCGAGTGCCTCAGGGAGTACAGGTCCCGGTTCATGGTGATCTGTAATAATATAATCGATGCTGAGCTCCTTTGCATAAGCAGCTTCATCGACTGCTGAAATACCAGTATCAACGGTAATAATTAAAGAAACGCCATCCTCTTTTAATCTGAAAATAGCATCCTTGTTCGGGCCGTAGCCTTCTGTAAAGCGGTTGGGTATGTAAAACTGAACGTTCACTCCAATTTTCCGAAGCGCTGTCATAAGCACAGTTGTGCTGCTGACTCCGTCCGCATCATAGTCTCCATAGATGCACACCTTTTCGCCCTGTTCAGCCGCAAGCCTGATTCTCTGTACAGCGTCTTCCATTCCTTCAAGCAGAAACGGATCATGAAACGTTTGGTTTTCTGTATATATAAAAGCTTTTGCTGCTTCAACTGAAGTGATCCCGCGGTTCACAAGCATAGCAGAAACAAATGGCGTTAAAGACAGCGCATCCGCCATTTCCTGGACCTTTTCAGGGTCTGCATGGGCGACAGACCAGCGTGTTTTTGCCTTCAGCATAAAATCACCCCTCAATTTCTTTATTATACTAGAGAAAATGAGGGGTTTCAAACGCTGTTCATACTGTCTCAAAGCCCTTGCCGGACAGCATCTCCCTTCAATTTGGAGTGGCACATCAGTCCTGCGCCGCATAAGCCTGCTTCTTTGCCAAGAAGAGCTATTCCGAGCTTTCCTGCTATTTCCTCTGATACCGGAGTTTGATAGCTTTTGATTTCCTGAGCTAGATAGGCTAACAGCCTGCTGTTCTCCATGATGACTCCTCCTCCAAGGATAAGCAGGTGAGGATCAAGGACACAGCCCAATGAATAAATGGACTGCGCCAGATGGCTGATGGTGCTTTTCGCAAGTGATGCAGCTGGCTCCTCTCCTGCGAGAAGGCTATCAATCACTTCCCCCTTTTCCTGATTGGAGAGGACGTAAGGGGCGAAAACCTTGCCGGAAGCTGCTTCTTCAAGTGTTTGATAGAGACCCTGCGGACTTTTTCCTGAAATCGATAAGCCGATTTCTCCTGCAAAGCCTGCTCCTCTGAAAAACTCCCCTTTGTACAGAATGCAGCAGGAGATGCCTGTACTGACTGTCATATAAACAAACGTCTTTTTATTGTCTATCCTGCGGGCATGGTGCTCGGCAAAGGCTGCCATATAGACGTCGTTATCCATAGTTACCGGCAGCTTCAAATCTTGCTCCAGCCTTTCTTTTAATGGAAAATGCCGCCAGGGAAGGTTATTTTGAAAAACAGCAAGCCCTTTTTCCAAATCAAGCTTCCCGGGGACACCAGCCCCTGCTCCAATAATATGAGCGCCAGCCGGGGCATGTAAAATCGCTTTTTCAGCAGCTTCCCTGACAAGCGCATACATGGCTTCAGGACTTGAAGGGTCGCTTTTTACTGTCAATTTCCCTAAACAGGCACCGCTTTCGTCTACGAGACCAGAGGCGATTTTCGTTCCTCCAATATCAAGTCCGAGCGCAAGGTTCATTTTTGCCCTATGCTCATTGTCGGAAGAGTGACAACCTGGCTCAAGTATCTGGGCTGATCAGGGTCAAGGTTCATTGCCATCGCCCTTAATGCAGCCGCCATCTGGAGGTATGGCAGATACAATACTAGCGTGCATGCATCATCAGCTGCTGAGTGAACCGGAAGCTCCAGATCAGCTTTTTCCTTTTCGGCCGGCTCGTTTCCGCCAATATATACGGTATATGCACCATGCTTTTTAACATCTTCCAGCAGCGCCCTGTCAAGCTTTTCCGTTTTTCTGCTTCCAAGAATGACAATGGCTGTCCGGTCATCTGTAATGGAAATCGGGCCATGCCGGAATTCCAATGTGGAGTAGCTTTCGCAAAAGGTCTGCGTCATTTCTTTCAGTTTCAGGCATGCTTCTTTTGCTGCCCCCTGAAACGCTCCGCACCCAAGAAAAATCACCTTTTCAATGCTTTTATTTTCCGCCAGGCTTTTAACGGCTTCCGCTTCTCTCACCATCTCCGCCATATCTGCTGCTGCCTGTTCCAGCTGAAGGAGCGCCTCTTTGCTGTTTGCCAGTTTGGCTGCATATAGCTGCAGGGCATACAGCATGCATGTAAAAGAGCCCGTCATGACGACGCTTTTTTCTTCTATGTGGGAAAGAACGATGCTTTCATGTGCTGCTGCAATCATTGGCGATTGTTCATTACAGGTAACAGCAAGCACTGACACGTTGATTCTTTCGGCAAGGCTGTTTACAGCCTCTGCCACTTCTGTTGTTGTGCCGGACCGGGAAATGGCAATCACTTTCGTGTTTTTGTTTTCAGGCAGAATATTTTCAGGATATAAGAGAAGCTCTGAAGCTGGAACAGCATCAGCCGTCACGCCTGTTAAGCTTTGAAAAAATTTCGCAGCGCTGTGGGCGATATAAAAAGAAGTGCCGCAGCCTGTAAAAACGTAATGCTCTGACTCCTGAACAGGATGAAAGGACTTCCCGCTCATCAGTTTCCTCGTTTTTTCAATAAGAGCGTCCTGCTGAAGAATTTCTTTAACGGTATAGCATTCTCTCATTTTTGCTGCCCCCTTATTTGCATACTGCTTCTTGAAGCAGTGTTTGAAATGTCTTCCTGTTGACGGTTCCTGCTGTATATTCAAGCGCATTTGCAGCGGCTGCTGCAGAAGCATGCCTCAGGCACGCTAAGGGATCTTCATTCCTTGATAAAGCGAACAGAAATCCTGCTAAAAATGCATCCCCGCTGCCGACAGCGCTCTTTGCCCTGATATCCAGCGCCCCGATTTGATAAAGGCTGCCATTAAACGATAAAACAGCTCCCATCTTCCCAAGTGTTACGCAAACATAAGAGGTTCCTTTTTCGTGAAGCGTGCTCGAAAAGAATCGGAATTTTTCCAGCTCAAACGTTTTTTCCTGAACGTATTCCAAGTACTCGTGCAGATTCGGCTTAATCATATAAGGTCCTGCTGCAATACCTAGCGCAAGCGCGGCTCCCCCTGCATCAAGGACCGCTTTGCAGCCATGCGCCTTTGCAAGCACCACGAGCTCCGCATAGCTTTCAGGCGCGAGATTCCCGGGGAGGCTCCCTGACAAAGCAGCAAACTCGCTTTTGGCAAAAAGGGCAGCCAGCATTTTTTTGCACGCTTCCCATGATTCTTCATCAGCAGATGGACCGCTTTCCAGGAGCTCTGTCTGCTCATTTTCTTCCGCCTCTGTGACGATCGAAAGACATGTTCTTGTTTCACCAGGCAGCGGAGAAAATGAATGAGGAATGCCTTTCTCATCTAACAGCTGCTTCATGAGCTCCCCGTTTCTGCCGCCTGCGAAGCCGCTTGCTGTTATGTCAGCACCAAGAGCATGGAGAACCTTTGCCGCATTGGTGCCTTTTCCGCCGGGCTCTATAAAGCATTTCTCCACTCTGTTTGCCCGGTTCCTGTGAAAGGACTTCATCACATAGGTTTTATCAATCGCAGCATTCAGCGTAACGGCTGTAATCACTGAAGCGCCTCTTTTTTGAAAAGGAGGGCCATTTTTCGCCCTGCGATTTCCTTGACCTTTTCGCGGGCTGTTAAAAAATATTTTCGCGGATCACATTCCTTTTCATGAGAAAGCAAAAAACTCCTCAGCTCTTCTGCAAACGCCATTTTTAATTCAGTCGAAAAGTTTACCTTGCTGATTCCGCATTCTGCAGCTTTTTTCATCGCATCATCAGATAAGCCTGAAGCTCCGTGCATCACAAGCGGCAGCTTAGTCAGTTGGGCTATTCTCTCTATCCTGCCATAGTCAAGGCTTGGCGGTTTTTTGTATTCGCCATGAATCGTCCCAAAGGCTGGAGCAAGAAAATCGATCCCTGTTCTGACGGCGAACTCGCCTGCAAGCTCAGGATCAGTGAAATAGCGGTTTTCTCCTCCCCGCATATCTTCCTCTTCTTCATTCCGGAAAATCGAACCAAGCTCCGCTTCTACCGGAATGCCGACTGGCCTGCAGGCATCAACGGTTTTTTTCACAAGGGCAATATTTTCTTCAAAGCTCAAATGCGAACCGTCTATCATTACAGATGTATAGCCCCCTCTGATGCAGGCCATAACTGTTTCAAAACTGTCGCCATGATCAAGATGCAATGCAACAGGAATCTGCACGCTGTCGGCGAGCACCCGGACAGACTGAACAATGTAAGGAATGCCAAGATAGAGGATCGTTGCCGGCGTTGTTTGAAGAATCACCGGTACATTTTCCTCCTCAGCTGCTGCAAGAACCCCTTTCATCATTTCAAAGTGGTGCACAGCAAAAGCGCAAACCCCTTTTTTGTTTTTACTGGCCTCTTTTATCATCTCTTTTGATGAACATAGCCCCATGAATGGTCCCTCCTTCTAATCTGCTTCTGCCTGCTCTCTCTTTTGCACCTCATCTGCAAGATGCGGATAAGCTGCCATTATCCGCCGAATTTCTTCCTTCTGGCCTGGAGAAAGGGTCTCTTCAAGGTCAAGGCACCATATCCCGTCAAGCAGCCCTTGCAGCCTTAAAACCTCATGGATGCCAGGGATGCAGCCTTTGAAGGAATTTGCAGCATCAAATATAGCGGCATTCGCATCTGTCAGCTGCCAGGCAAGTTCCGTCAGTTCTGAAGGAAAACGATCCTGATTCTGTTTATATTTTTTGATTTTTTCAAGAAGCTGAACGGCTTTTCCCGTCCAGACAGCCCATTGTCCAAGCAATCCTCCAGAGATCGTTTTCCGGACAGGCCGGCCATTGACTATAAACTGAAAGGTTGTTAACAGATCAAATACAATGCTGTCATCGTTCCCTGTATAGAGGGCAATTTCATCTCTTCTGGACGACTCGCAGACAGCCCTTGCCACATCCAGTGTCTGGTAGCGGTTAAAGGGGGCCATTTTAACAGCCATCACATTTGGAATTTCGGCAAATTCCCTCCAAAAGGAATAGCTTAAGATTCTGCCGCCGACAGAAGGCTGCAAATAAAAACCGAAAACAGGAAGAATGGAAGCAATCTCCTTCACATGAAAGAGCAATTCTTCTTCCGTTTTCTCATTCAGCCCTCCAAGGCTTAAAAGTCCAAGATCATAGCCGAGTTTTACGGCAGTTTCCGCTTCCTTTGCAGCCTGGCTGGCAGGGCCGCATATTCCGGCAATCTTAATAAATGGCCTTCCGCTTTCTCTGTTCTTTATTTCTTCAGCTGCGAGAGCAAGCACCCTTTCATAAAGACCTGCTTCTCTTATTTCAAATTGGGTTGTATGCACCCCAACCGCTGCTCCTCCGGCTCCTGATGAAAGATAGTAATTTGTTAAGGCTCTTTGTTTCTCTTCGTCCAGCTGCCGATTTCCGGTGAGGGCAAGGGGGTGGGCCGGGATGACAATTCCTTCGTGAAGAATCTTTTTCAGTTCTTCCTTCAGCGTGACAGTCATTTAAAAAGCTCCTTCTCTTTCCTGAAAATGGGTCGGCTTGTTCACTTGAATTCCGTCTGCAAGCAGCCAGTCTGCTGTCCAGTCCATCATTTTCAGAAGGGTCACCGACGGATAGCCGAAAAGCTGAAATGCTTTGCCTGCATTGCTCAGCAAGGCGGTATCCTGTTCCGTCCCTTCAAAAACAGGCTTCTTGTTAAACTTTTCGGCAAAGTATTCTGCTGCAGCTCTGACAGAAAGCGTTTCAGGACCTGTCACATTTAAAACGGCCGGCGGACTTGAGGCATGCAGGAGCGATCTGATCGCCATTTCATTGGCGTCTCCCTGCCAGATCACATTCACATAGCCCATGGAAAGATCCAGCGGTTTTTCATTTTTTACAGCTTTCGCAATTTCAAGCAAAACCCCATAGCGCAGATCATTGGCGTAATTCAGCCTGAAAAACACGATCGGCGTGCCGTTACTTTTGGAAAAGTGCTCCATGATTCTTTCCCTTCCGAGGCACGACTGGGCATACTCACCGACAGGACCAGGCTTCGTCTCCTCCCTCGCACCGCCGCCTGCTGCAGGGGTAAGCGGGTAAACATTGCCGGTAGAAAAGACGGCTATTCTCGAGTTCTTGTATTTTTCAGCTGCTCTCCCTGCTGTATAAGCATTCATCATCCATGTGAACGATTCATTGCCTGAAGTACCGAATTTATGGCCTGCCATATAGATAACATTTTGGCAATCCGGCAGGCGCTTAAGCTGATCTTCTTCCAGCAAATCTGCCGCAATGGTTTCTACTCCTGCCTGTTCGAGCTCTTCTCTTGCTGCCGTATTCGTAAAACGGGACACAGCCGTTACTTTTTTCTGAATCCCTGATTTCCTTACTGCCCTTGCTGCAAGCTTCGCAAGACTCGGACCCATTTTCCCTCCTGCTCCGAGGATTAAAAGATCACCATCCAGCCTGCATATGTCCTCAATCAGCGCTTCACTTGGCTCTGACAGCCGTTCTTCCAGCTCTTCAACAGTTTTCATGCTTTTTCAGCCCTCCTGCTGCAAGTAAAATAGTGTGCAGCTTTATTTATTCCGGCAGCGGTTTCTTCCATATCCTGCTGTGTAAAAAATTCGCTCATCGGCAGCTTGATTGCTGTTTTTAAAATTTCTTCCGCGTTGGGACAGCTGCCTTCCTGATAGGAAACATCTGATAAATGAAACGGAAAGGTGCTTCCAGGGTAAGCTTCTTTTCTTTGAAAGAGGGGTGTGAGATAAAGAGGTTTCGGAATGTATCCTGCCTGATTCGGTATTCCTTCTTCTCTCAGAAACTCAGAAAATTCCTCTCTCGTGCAGCCCAGCTCTTCCAAGTCGATCCGGAACATATAGAACCAGTAAGTACATTCGCTGTTTTCCTCTATTTCCATCGGGGTGATTCCTGTTAATCCTTTTAATCTGTCTGTCAGCAGTGTTCCAAGTTCGTTCCGCTTTCTGCAGATCCAGGGCAGTTTTTTCAGCTGGGCGATCCCTACTGCGCCCTGAAGCTCTGTCATCCGGTAGTTTGGTGCAAGGTGACTGGGCTCTCTTGTCACATTGCTTTCAAACCTGGAATAATTTTTGTCTGCAAAAGCGTGAACTCTTTCGTAGTCTTCACGAGAGCCGTAGTTGACCGTAATGATGCCGCCGTCTCCTGTAGAGATGTGCTTAAAATCGTTTGTGCTGAAGCAGCCGTAATCTCCGAGAGTCCCAGTAAGCTTGCCTTTGTACTTGGCCAAATAGCTCTGAGCGCAATCTTCAATGACAATCAGGCGGTGCTTTTTTGCGATGGACAGGATCTCATCCATCCGGCATGGATTTCCGGCAAGATGGACCGCAATAATCGCTTTCGTCCGGCTGGTGATTTTCTTTTCAATGGCTTCTGGCGAGAGATTAAAAGAATGAGGCTCAAGATCCGCAAAGACTGGAATGGCATTTTGGTAGAGAACCCCGACTATCGTCCCCT
This sequence comes from Metabacillus kandeliae, assembly GCF_021166585.1. Taxonomy (GTDB): domain Bacteria; phylum Bacillota; class Bacilli; order Bacillales; family Bacillaceae; genus Metabacillus_B; species Metabacillus_B kandeliae. Next base: position 409,623 of record NZ_JAJOZE010000001.1, on the reverse strand, counting down.
GGTCTGTAATCGGACTTGTAATCACCTCATCGCCGACAGTAATTCCGGCAGCTCCGAGCGCTGTATGAAGCGCAGCTGTTCCTGAAGAAGCGGCAACACTTGCTGATATGCCGTAAAGCTTATTAAAATCTGAAAGAAATGTTTTTACTTTTTCGCCAAAATGGTAAAACAGCGTTCCCTGCTGGAGCGCCTCCAGCAGTTCATCAGCTTCTTCCCTGCCGAAGCGTTTGCCCGAGCCAAAGGGCACTGTTTTCGCTTTTGGTCCTCCAAGCATAGCTGGCTGTTCCATTCCATCTCCTCCCTGTTTAGATCGATTGAGCCTTATTCTCCATCAGCACTGTTCTGATGCAAGGAAGACCATATTTTTTTTCAAGCGCCAATCCCTTGTCAGCACAGCCGTAAGGCAATGGCGTATAAATCACTGCCCCTCCCGCTTCCTCCGTATTTTCAGCAAGCGGCTGAAAATCATGGGTAACAGCATGGATGGAAATGCTCCGTTTCTTTCTCTCCCAGCTGTTAATTTTTTCAGAGGTCCAGAATTCGAAGCCTTCTTCCTTCGCTTTTTGGATGACTTCCTTAATCGCTTCTTTGACTGCAGGCTGTTCATAAATATGGTTTTGATGAAAAAGAAAGTGAGCCGCGCCGCCGAGATGCCTGACTGTTTTTAAAAAGGGAGCGATCACAGTAGTGTCAGCAAGGGCATGATGATTCAAATCCTGTGTGAGAAATCCAAGCTCCAGAACATGAAAAAGTCTGTTTTGGCCTGTATGCCAATCAATCGGCCTGTACGGAAAACACGTTCCAAACAAAAAACCGATATTCCCTTTTTTGCTCGGTCCTCTTGACTGATCAAGCTCAATCCCTGTTTCGTCACACCATGAGTACAGGCTGCTCCAGCCTTCAAAGAGGGTGTAATGATTTTTATTGCTGACAGCCCTTAGAATGCCGGCCGCTTTTTTCAGCCAGTACAGCTGAGTTCGGAATGCTTCCCTTCCCCACACACCCTGCTCAGCTTCTAATGCATTGTAATGAAAGGCAATTTCATGCCCTTCTTTTTTCAGGAGGCTGTATATTTGACCGCTGTAGCCGGGCTCCAGCATGCACCATGTCGTTTTCACCCCTGCTGCTTTCAAAACCGCTGCTGTTTCAAGGGCCGCTTCATCTGAATTGCCATCGCTGTCATGCGAAATGATGGCGACATGGCTTGTGCCATCAGGCCATTGGCTGACAAACGGGAGGGAAAGCCCTTTGTCTGCCGCGGCATGAAAAAGGTTTCTGTATAAAGCTTCTCTCCAATAATCGGCATATGGATGGGCAAAGTAGGGCATGCCTGATGGCGTCAGAAACCGATCTGTCTCCCAATCCAGGGCGAATCCATCATCAGCCTTAAGCAAGCCTTCATCAATGTCAGCCGTCCCGTCAGGAGCCGGAATGCCGTCTTCTGTTACAGGCTTCAGCCCTTGCTGAAGCAGGACAATTGTTGAAGGGATATCCACATTCCAGTGCCAAAGGGTCCCTCTCCCGAACGGGAGCTTTTCCAGAACACTGCCTTTCAGTTCTCCATCAGGCTTTTCCGCTTTCAGCTCCCCCTCTGCCATGGCAGAGGGTTCCTCTCTCCGCCAAATGTTTCCTCTCAAATAGCGGAGAGGGACCGGCTGTTCAAAAAAATCCGGCAAAAAAGCATATCCCTTGCAAGCATTTTCCACTTTGCACTGAAAGAGGGCTGCGAGTTTCTCTGAATCTGAAAAATTGATCAGGCTTCCTCCATTGCCTGCATATGCGGCAAGCTTAAAACAAGCATCTTCACTGTTTTCCGCCAAACCGCAAATAAGAAGATCATAGTCTTCGAGATTTTCCTCCACTGACTCTACCAGGCTGTATGGGATTCCTTTTTGCTCCAGCAGTTCCTGTAAAAAATAAGAAAAGACGTTTTCATTGTGCTCCCATCTTCTTTCAGCTTCCATTCGGTCAATCAGAAGGCCGAGTGCAGCCATTGCCATGTTTTTTCCCCACCTTTCATTAAAGGCAAATCCACTTGCCTCCTTCATTTCTGCTTTCATTTGCCGCTTCAATGAAACGAATGATTTCAAGGGTTTCATCAAGCGGCGGAACAGGGCTTCCAGTGCAAAAAAATGAAAGAATTTGTTCCAGCAGGGAGGCATAGTAGGATCTGGCTGTTTTTTGAACTTCAACAAATGCCGGCTTTGTTTCAAAATGAACGAGCGCCCCAAAAAAGCCGTGTCCGCTTCTTGTACCTCTGATCGTGCCGGTTCTCCCATCATCCCATTCTGCGATCACGTGCTCAGTGCTCTTCGCATAGTCGGCGAAAACCCGTCTGCAGCCTTTTCCCATGATGCTGTACAGCATTTCAGCTGAATGGATGCCATACCAGAAAAGTCCTGGCTGCATCGGCTCAAGCTCCATCGGTCCAAAGCAGTCTGCACCGGACACTCCCTCTTCTTCGCTTTCAAGCAGGCTGTTCAGCGTGTCATCAAACCGAAGAGCAGAGCTGCTCATGAGCGGTACTCCTAAGTCCTCTGCACGCTGAACCATCCTTCTGGCTGATCCTGTATTGACGGCAAACGGCTTGTCAATGAACACAGGCTTTCGAAACCCGGAGACCTTTTCAAAAAGCTCTTCATGGGCACGCCCATCAACTGCAGTCATGATTATCGCATCAGCTGCCTCTGCAGCTTCTTCCGGCAAGGAGACGATCGGCACTTGATATGTTTCGCTTACTATTTGCACATACTTTTCAACACGGTCTCTGCTTCTTGGAAAATCATGAGATCCCCCAGGATAAGCAGCCGTTATTCTTACTCCTTTAAGTTTATTTGAATCGTGCCCGTCTGAAATCAAACGCGCAAATATTTCAGCATGCGAGGTATCAAGCCCAATTAAGCAGACCTTTAAGTCTTCCATTACTCCCTCCTTTTGTAGACAGGTAGTATACAGGACTGTTCAACTTCTATTGAGAGAAGGCCATAAGCCTCCTCTCCTTTCTGTTCTATTTCCAATAATTCTTGTCTTTGATTTGACTGTTGTATTCATCAATCATTTGCTGTCCGCCTCTGTTTAGGAATTCCTTCACCATTTGGTCCCATTCGGAAATCGGCCGCTGCCCTGAGATCATTTTTGTTTGTTCATCATACAAATACTGATTCAGTTCATCCTTTTTTTGCTGTGCTGTTTCTGAAACCAGTCCGTTCACGGGGTTCAAGTAATGATTTGAATTTTTGTGCATGTTCTCGAGTTCCTGTGCCAGCTGCTTCAGCACCGGATTTTTGTAATCCTTAGCAAACTCATTCGCATCATCACTCGGAGCCCACATCGCGTTGTCAACAAAATAGGTGGACGGCGTTAAACCATCATTTGCAAAGTTTGGAACAAGCTGTGCGTTGCCATCAACCGTTGTGTAGCCCTTTCCTTCATGGCCCCACCACCAGTCAAAATCCGCATTTTTCGCATTTCGTTCATTTCTTGGATAAAACTTTCTTCCAAAATCGATCATCTTCAGAATTCGGTCAAGCTTTTGCGGATCATCCGCAATTTTGGCAGAAATCGCTGTAATGCCTCCATATCCGGTTGTTGCAGCATACCCTGTATGCCCTTCCGGATCTTTGAAAGGAGGAATCGGAGCAAGCTTTGCACCAGGATCAAGCTTTAGGAGGCCGTCCATATAAGGGTCTGCCATTCCGCGGGGCGCCCCTAGAAAGATGCCTGCTTTTCCTGAAAAGAATTCCTTATTGGTATCAGGCCAGGATAAAACGGCGTAATCCTTTGTGATGGCATTTTCCTTGTAAAGCTTTTGAAAGTTTTGGATCAATTCCTTCCTTGCATCTGAAATTAATCCCGGAATATACTTGCCGTCTTTGTTTTTATGAAGCCAGACGTCGCTGTTCCAATAGGCGCCCATGTCATAATCAGGGTTAATGTTCTGCCCCATCGCAAAGCCATACGTATCTTTTTTGCCGTCCCCGTCAGGATCGTTATTTGTGAAAGCTTCTGCCGTTTTCATCAGCTCTTCATAATTTTGGGGCATTTTCAGGCCAAGCTTATCAAGCCAGTCTTTCCTGATCACCGGTGTCAGATCATAAATAGGATAATAGGTAGGAATGCCGTATATTTTGCCATTCACTTTCATGGCATCCCAAACGTAAGAAGGAACATTTTTAAAAGAATCATATTTTTTGATATAGTCATCAAGCGGCAGGAATGCTCCTTGTCCGGCCCACTTTGAATACCGGTTATCTGCCGCTTCAAATCCTGTAATATCAGGAATATCTCCAGACGCCACAACAGCAGACAGTTTTTCTTTGTAGTCGGCCTGCGGAACAAACTGAGGCTGATAATCAACGTGAAACCTCTCGTTGATCATCTTCAGTCCAGCACCGTCTTTTGGGGGCGGATCGCCAAAGCGGTAATCAATCGCGGTAATCTTATAGGTTTTATTTGGATCATCTTTGATTTCCTTCGTTCCCCCTGTTTGATTTGAGGAACACCCTCCCGCTACGACAAGAGCTGATAAAAGTACTGCACTCAATCGCATTGCTTTCATTTTTTCCCCTCCGCTTATCTTTTTGGCTTCCAGTTTTCCTATAGCACCCTCACCCTTTTACTGATCCAAGCATCACCCCTTTTGCAAAATGCTTTTGAAGAAACGGATACACGAGAAGAATCGGCAGTGTCGCAAGCAGAATGGCTGCCATTTGGATGGTTTCAGGCGGCGGCGGATTCTCAAGCAGCTGTGCAGAGCTTCCCAGCGCAGCATTCGGCTCATTAACGAGCACAATCTGCCTCAATACAACCTGAATGGGCCAAAGCGCCGGATCGTTCAGATAAAGAATGCCGGCAAAATAATTGTTCCAATGTAGAACAGCGTAAAACAGGCCGAATGCTGCAAGAGCGGGCTTCGAAAGCGGCAGCACCACTTTCCAGAAAATTTGAATTTCATTTGCCCCGTCCATTACAGCTGCGTCGTGCAGCTCTTCAGGAATGCTTGCAAAAAACTGGCGCATGACGATGAGGTAAAACGGGCTGATGGCTGAAGGGATAATTAATGCCCAAAGCGTATTCAAAAGCCCTGTTGCTTTGACAATGAGGTAAGTCGGAATCATTCCCGCATTAAACAGGATGGTAAATAGAACGAAGAACAGGAGAACCCGCTGGCCTTTCACAGGTCTTGAGAGCGCGTAAGCCATGGTGGCGGTAAAAAACAAATTGACGATTGTACCGGCAACGGTGATAAACACCGTAACCCCCAGGGAGCGGATAAAATTTTTGCTGCTCAGGATGTAGGAATAAGCATCTGCTACCCAATGCTTTGGCCACAGAAGAAGATCATTGCTCATATAATCAGACAGCGAGGAAAAAGAAACAGAAAAAATATAAAGAAACGGAAAAATCATTAATGCCCCTATCAAAAACAAAAGAATATAATTCAGGCTGCTTAACAGCCTCTCGGGTGCCGACTGCCTGTGCATTTTGCTTCACTCTCCCTTCTTTGCAGGTAATCAATACAGTCCATCTTCCCCGAATCTTTTTGCAAGCTTATTCGCTATGACGACCAGGACGAGACCAACAGCTCCTTTAAACAGCCCGACAGCTGTCGCAAACCCATAATCCGCCTGCTGAATCCCTTTAAAATAAACGAAGGTATCCAGAACATTGCCGATCGGCATATTAAATGGATTCAGCATCAGGAAGATTTGTTCAAACCCTGTATCCAGTACATTGCCAAGCCTGAGAATAAAAAGAAGGATGATCGTGCTTTTTAAGGCAGGAAGCGTGATATGCCAGATTTGCTTCAGCCTTCCAGCTCCATCCATCACAGCAGCTTCATACAGCTGCGGATTGATCCCGGCCAGTGCAGCAAGGAAAATGATTGTCCCCCAGCCTGCTTCTTTCCAGATCACCTGCAGCACAATAAGCGGCTGGAAAAAACGGGGATCTGTTAAGAATGGAATCCCCTGTATACCGATTGTTTGGAGCATGGTGTTGATCAAGCCTTCGCTTCTCAGAAAAATAACGGTAATGCCTGCTACAACCACCCATGATAAAAAGTGGGGAAGGTATATCACGGACTGAATCAGCCGCTTAAACACGCTGCTGCGGGCTTCATTCAGCATTAATGCCAGAACAATCGGAACGGGAAAAGCAAAGAGTATTTGCAAAAACGAAATACTGAGCGTGTTCCAGATAACCTGCACAACTTCCTTGCTCGAAAAAATCGTCTGAAAATGTTTAAAGCCTGCCCAAGGACTGCCCCAAATTCCCTGAAACGGATTGTAGTCCTTAAACGCGATCACAAGCCCGAACATCGGAATGTATTTATAAACCAGAAAATACAGAATGCCAGGCAGCATCAGTAAATACAGATACCTTTCCTTATGCAAATGCCTTTTGACCCTCGCCGCAAGAGACGGCTTTGGCGCGTTAACAGCTCTTGCAGCAGGCGGGAGCGCATTTGCCGGCTGATTTTCCATTCTGTTCCCTCCTATCGAATACAGGTATTTAACTTGTATGCAAAACCGGCTGGTTTAGGAAGCCAGCTTCCTGAACTGGCGGCTGCATAAAAATTGAATAGCGCAAAATGGCAGGCTGAAAGCAAGCATTGGAAGCAGTCCAGGCGCTGCCAGAAACAGCAGCAGGGCAGCTGACAGGCAAATTGCGGCAGACAGAGTCAGCAAAGGGAAACCAAGTGTTAGTTTTATACTGTTCTTCAAACAGGAAATGACGCTTCCTCCATAATTCACAAGAAGCGGGATAGCGAAAAGCAAAGAGAAAAACAGAACAGCCATCAGGATAAAGCAAACGTATGAAGCTGCTAATGCTGCAATGCTTCCAAACGAGCGGAAAAACCCAAAATCAACATAAAGAATGAACAGCAGAATACTAAACAGCCAGCCTAATTGATTAGCTTTTTTGAAATGCAAGATAGCAGCTTTTTTAAATTCCGTTCCAATTTTCAGATCCTCATTCCGGCAAACACCCGGCAGCACAGTCATCGCCGCCGCCATTGCCGGAAAGATGCCAAGAAAAAATCCGCCGAGCAGGGAATAGAAAAGACATAAAACATTTAAATAGGATAGCTTTACTAAAAAATCAAACACTGTGCCAAGTCTCCCAAAGACTCCTGTCATTCCTGCAGCCCTCCTAATGGGTATGAATTAATGGAGCGGTAACTCTATTTTCTCTATCTCTTGTTTCCCTTCTCTCTGAAACCAAAGGCAGTTCTCCTTTTCATGCCATTCAAATCTGAACGGCGATGGCTGCTTGCTGATTCGGGGAACAATGATGGTAACAAGCAGTTCATCTGCGGCAGCGGAAACTGCTTTTTCATGATCCAGAGCTCCTCTTTGCTTCACTAATTTAAGTTCAGCATCTTTCTGCGGAAAGATTAGATCTGCTGCATGATTTTCTCCTGCGATCGTGATCTGCCGTCCGGCAGTGCTTCCGGTTTTTAATGGCGTTCCGTCTGCTGATAAAAAAGCCTGTGTGCTGTTGAACAAAAGAACCGCTTTATCCCCCCGGCTCCTTTTTTCTATAGAGTCAAACAGGATATAAAACCCTGATTCATGTCCTATAATGCTCCTTGTAAAGCTGTGCAGCCTTCCTCCATAGCAATCATCAGCAACTGCCTTTATGAGAACAGCCTTATTGCCTTTCCTGACAGAAGAAATTCTGCCTCCGCCTCTTGTACATTGCCCTTCCCCATTGATTAAAAGGGTGTTGTGCCCCTTGCTGCCCAAGGTAAACTGGCTTCTCGGACCAGGCCTGTAGTCCTGGTAGCCTGGATCTGTTATGAGCCACTCTCCGCCGGCATTCAGGATGAAATGATTTTGGTCAAAGTGATTGTGGTCCCGCTTGGATGAACTGGAGCAAACAGCAAGCATATGATCCGCGTCGCCCCAGCCGCTTCTTATGCACGCCCACCCTATCGGAAGGGATTTTACATAAGGTTTTTCAAAGACTTCTGAAGGAGCAAGAGCTGGTTCACTGTTTTTTCGGTAAAGGAAGCTTCTGCTGTCATCAGGAACATATTTTTCCAAAAACCACTTAGAAACAGGATCCTGGTTCACATCTGCCAGTGCTCCCATGATTGGAGCAATATGGATGCTGTGGCCGGAGTCTGAAAAATTAGCAAAGGATGCTTTCTTGCCGGGAGCCATAAAGTAAATAAATTGCTCCGGCAAAACGTTTGCTAAATAAGGATGCATAATCAGCGAGTCATCATCTGCCGCCCTCTTGAACGCTGCAGCAGCGATCATGATATGCTTGCAGGCTGCAGCCGTATAGAGCAGGCCCTCTGTCTCAGGCGTATCTATTCTTTCATCAAGGTAAGATGTTAAATAATGATGAGCGCCTGCTATGTATTTTTCCGCATGGGGATATTCATCTCTTATAGCAAGAGCGCCAAGCATGATGGCACATTGCTTGGAACAAATAATGTTGTGGGTGTCCATGTTATTAAGATCAGCTGCAAGCGGCCTTAAACCATGTGTCACAATGGAATTTTTGATTTTCTCTTTTTCTGCTGGAGCAAGAATGGAATAGAGAGTGTCATAGCCTATCGCCTGACCCATCAGAAAATGAGCATTGCTTAAATTCCCCTCAGCGCCTCTCTTTGGGTATTCGTACCATCTTGTAAATTCTGCGAGGCCGAGCATCAGCTCTTTCGCCTTTTCGGCATAGATGGAAGCACCAGTTAAAGTCCAGGCAATGGACAGGTCCTGTATCCGTTCCTCCACAGCTCTTGAAAACATGGTCCAAAAGGGATAATCCACATAGCCTTTAGGGCTTTTTCTTGCTGGAAGCTGCTTGAGGGGGAGTTTAACCTGTATTCTGTCAGGAGCATTGCCATATGTGACTAAAAAGGAAGTTTCTTCTGCAAATTGATTGGCTCTTGAGAGAAAAGCGCCCCATGCGTCCAGATAATGCTGGAGATTGTTCCTAATTTCGGTAACTGCATTTTCTTTAAAAAGGATTCTGGGACGTTTTTTTAAAGCGCTTACATTTAATTTTTGCTGTTTAGAAAGGACCTTGATCTTTTTCAAAACTGTTTCATTTTGACAGGTTATGGCTATTTCCGCAGTCCCCGGTTTTTCCCCTTTTACGGCTCCATTTTTCCAGGAAACAATCCCGGGGTTTTTAATCACAGGGGTGACACTGATTCTTTTTTCATTATGAAAAACAAACAGTTCTGCTTCTTCACCTGCTTCAATGAGAGGAAGATCTAATACTTCAATCATAGCAGCTCCCCTTTGCATACCTGTATTTAACTTGTATATGACATTAAATAGAAAAACATTCCAATTCTTGGCCACACCTAAAAATTATCACAATTTACAGACTCTTTCAATACAAAAAACGGAATATTCTGTAAAAGAAGAATCGTAAGTCCTGTATGATGCAGAGCAGACAGGACTTATGCCTTACACCTGCCCAAATGAAAAACGCCCGGCTTAGACCGGGCGTTTTCTCTATTCTACTTGAACTTCAGCCGATGCTTTTACCCGGCCATCTTCAGATACAGCGGTAATAACGGCTGTACCTTCTGAAACAGCTGTTACAAGTCCGGTTTGGTCCACACTGGCTGTTCCGCTATTGCTTGAGCTCCACGTCAGCTTTTTATTTGTGGCAAACTCCGGAATAACTTTTGCCTCAAGCTGCATGATTCTTCCCTTTTCCATAGTGAGCGCACTTTTGTTCAAAAGCAGCGCCTCTACTCTGATGACAGGGTCTGTGTTCGTATAGCGCCAAATGTTCGTTCCGTTTGACAGCTCGTCCCCCTGGATGAAATAGAAATTCCCGAGTTTATCAGCAGCTATTTTACTCGCATCATCATGCAGAAAGGTTACTTTTTTGGAGGCTGTATCAATTTTGAAAAACTGTTTGCCAAGCGTTCCGTACAGCATGCCATCGCTGCCTTTAATGAGGTCTGTGCCGATTCTCATCGCTCCGGCATTTGGAAATTCAGAACTGCGGTAAACCGTTTTTTGCGATGCAGGATCGAAAAGAAAGAGCGTGTCCTGGGCAATACCCCATAATTTCCCCGTTTCGTCCGCATAAAGGGCGCCAATCGATGCCTTTCCCGGAACAGGTGCTGTTTCAAACAGCTTGCTGCCGGATGATGCATCATATCCGATCAGCTTTGCCTCTTTAGCAACAGGATCTGAACCAGTGCCGCCGAAGATGCTTGATCCCGCATACACCATTCCGTTGTATTCTGCCAGCGAAATGATGCTTTGATTTTCCACAATATTACGGTTGATGGTCACTTTCCCTGTCGTCAGGCTGTAAGAGGAGAGAGAGCCTCCGATTTTTCCATAATCCGGAATTGTCCCGGCAAAAATTTCATTTCGTTCAGGGAGAGAAATCATCGCAACAGGACGGTTTTGCTCATTTTCGCCATGCAGGTTAAAAAGCTCTTTGAGATTGGTTTTTCTATTCCACGGAAGTGAAGTATCATAGGAAAAAATCCGCGCTCTCGGGTAAATGCCGAAAAACATTCTGCTTCCGACTGATGTCATTCCCTCTGCTTGCCCAAGTCCTGTTTCCTGCTGTGTTTTCCCTGTCAGCGGATTGAAGATGCCAAGATCCCCGCCGATAAAGCCGCTGCTGTATATTTTGCCATCAGGTCCTCCTCCGATATTATAAATATTGGTTGATTGCGGAGGCAGCGGCAGGTTCGTAATTTTCAATGCCCCTTGAGCTTTGCTGAATTTAAAAAATTTCCCTTCGTAGTTGCCGCTGAAGCCGACAAGAGTATCTGATGCAAATGGTCCATTGTTCAAGTCAGCATAGCCGAAGCCAATTGCAGGACCTTCCACATTGACTTTTTGACTGCCGATTTCCACAGGCTTTGCTATTTTTTCATCAAGGCTGTATTCCTGCAATATGCCGTCTGCTGTATAGTAAACATGCCTGCCATCAGGCGTCAGCGGTGAAACGCCTCTTGATTGAATCGGCCCTTCAAAATCAACTTCAAGGGTTTTTTCATCAAGCACAACAAGCTTGAAATCAGGCTCCAGCTTGACAAATAATTTTCCGCCCTCTGCCTGGAGATCATATACAGAGATGGATTTTCTGTAGGCTTGCGGGAGGACATCTGTTTTCCTGCCTGTATTCAAATCATACTTGATTAAATGGGCATGGGCGCCGACCCCGGCGTACAAGGCGTTTTCTGTTTCGCTGTAGGCAACGCTTCTGACATACTCCTCACCAGGCACCATTTCGCCGAAGTCTGTAAAACCTTTTCCTGGGCTGTATTCAAAGGTATGGCCGTCATAATACGTGCCGCCGTATACCTTTCCGTCTTTTCCTGGTACAAGATCCCAAATGACAGTTTGATTTTTAACAGGCTTTCCTAAATTAACGGCTTCCTCATCGCCGGGAGTGTACTGATAAAGGCTGCCATTCGGCGTGGAGCCTGCATATACTTTGCCGTCAGATGCCACTGTTACAGCCCATGCTGCTTCCGCTTCAGGCAGCGGCACAACCTTTTTCACCGTTTCTGTTTCAATGTCCACTGCAGCAAGCTCAGCAGGCCTTCCTGCAAGTACGGTGTAGGCGACAGCACGGCCGTTCTCATCCTTTCCGAAAGCCCCTCTCATTGCCATGAGCTTATGAATTTGAACGCCAAGATCCTGAAAAGATGGCTTCACTTCAGCACTCACTGCTGTGCGGGCTATAAATTCACCATCTTCGCCTGTTATCATGACTTCGAAGCTGTAGTGCCCTGCTTTCGTAAATTTTATTTCCGTTTGTATGGCCTGCTTATAGGCTGGAGATAGGTCTTCCGGAGCAGCCAAAAGCTCTCCGCTGTTCAGCAGTGCTCTCTTCGGGCTTGAATCAATGGCAATGACTGCATCTCCGGGTCCTTCAAGCTTTTCGATCCTGGCTGAAACCCCATCAAAACCTTTTTTTCGAACTGTCTTCGCCTCAATTGTTATAGGAGTCTTTATGTAGCTTCCAACCGAAAGATCACCCGGCAGGTTCATCTGAACGTGATAGTCTGAGTAGTTTCCTGCTTTTTCTTTTACATCCACCATGCTTTCATCCTTTATTCCATTATAGATTGCTGTAACAGCTGTTTTTCCGGGCTTGTTCCCGTATAATTTACCCTCTTTTACAAATGCCGTATCTTCATTTTCTGATCTAAATTCCGGCCGGGGCACATAGCGCGGGCGTTCACCCTTTTCTTTTACTAAAAGAGTAAGAGGAACAGCCTGTCCAGCATGCAGATTAATTTTCTCAGGCAATATTTTAACCCATTCTGTTTCTTCAGCCGCTCCTGCTTCCTTCCATCCTGAAAGCAAGAAAATCCCCATAAGCAAAACAGTCAAAATACGAAGAAAACGCAGATTCATGATATTCTCCTTTGTACTTGTATTTTACTTGTCTATTAACTTAAGGGTATCCCGGCTTCTAAAATCTGTAAACTTCTTTTATCTGATTATTCCAAAAATAAGTAAACATAACCAGTTTTATGATTCAGCAAGCATCTTATTAAGGATTTTTTCAATTCTCATACAGGCTTCATGAGGGGTTTCCATATTGGCCCAAAGAAGATTCAGCTCGCTCTGCAGCATCTTCGCCTCTTTGGACGTTAAATTCAGGTCTCCGACCGGCTGTGCATAGGGCAGTACTTTTAAAAAGGTTTTATATTGCGCCGGATGCAGGTCCTTTTTCAGCAGACTGTCATCTTCAGCCGCTTTTCTTAATACAGGAATTGTACATCCGTTTTGCTTGACAATGCTTTGTGCTTTTTCAGAAACCATATAATCTACAAGTGACTGCACGGCCCCTCTGTGCGGAGTATTTTTATTGATTGCCAGTCCCCCGCCGATTAACAGTGCAGCTTTTCTCTCCTCTGCAGGCGCAGGCATAATGTCCCATTCCAAATCCATGTCTCTGAACTCGTTTAAATAATAATAGGTTGTCAGAATCATTCCCGCTTTTCCTTTTTTGAAAATATCCTCTGCAAGATGATCGCTTCCATGTGCAAAAATCGGGGAAACCCGGTGCTTATACATCAAATCTGTGCAAAATTCCAGTGCTGCTCTTGCTTCAGGATCAGCTACAGCTGAGCGGCTTCTGTTTGAAGCCATCAGTTTCCCGTTGTTCTGCAGAACAAAAACCGGCCACCTGTGATAGGAAGAGGAAAAGCAGAAACCATAATGCTCCACTGTGCCGTCTTCCGAAACTTTTGTCATTTTTTTAGCGGCAAACAGCAGCTCCTCCCAATTTTTTAATTCGCTCAGCTCTTGAATGCCAGCCTGGCGCAGGATCCTTTTGTTATAGCAGATCACAACAGGAGAAAAAATAAAAGGAACAGCATAGGCTGCGCCCTGATGGGAAAAAAGCTCAAATACTTTTCTGTAGCTGTTTTCCTCTGTCAGGTTGGCTGATTGATAGGCTTCAAGATGCTCCAGGCTGCCGTCCTCTTTCATTTCGCGGAATTGGGAATCTGACACCATAAACAAATCCGGGCCGCTGTTTTGTTTAATATTGTGCGAAATCTGGCTGACATACTCTGCTTCAGGCAGCACGTCAAATGTGACGCGGATATAAGGATGCTCCTTGTGGAACGCCTTTAATATTTTTCTGACGCTTTCCAGTTCATAGGAGGAAGAAAACCAGGCAAGCTTAATTTCTGTCACGTGAGCTGTTGCGCTGAACACCACTTTATTTCCCTTTCCGGGAATTTTTTCGATGTATCCATTTTCAACAAGCTCGGCAAGTCCTTTTCTGATTGACACTCTGCTGATATCATATTTTTTGCTGAGGGCGTTTTCCGGCAATAGAAAATCCCCTTCCTTCATCCGCCCGCTCAAAATTTCATCCTTTAATTCTGCTGTAAATACATTATATTTTTTTTCAAAACTGCTTTCCCTTCGCAATTGCATGAGCATCTCTCCTGGTTTTTCTGTTTGTTTAAAGCAGCCATTGGCCTAAAAAACGGATGGCTGCTGAACGGACTGAAGCAGGAAAATCATGGCCGCCGTTTCCAATCAGGATCATAAGCCTCTCATGGGCTTCAAGCACCTGGTAAAGACCGTCCACCTCTTTCAGTCCTTCCGCTATTCTTGTCCAATGGGGAAAAATCGGGTCATTCATTGCCATATAAACAAACAGCGGGCGCGGTGCGTGGAGGGCAAGAATTTCATGGTATTCAAACGGCACTTCCCCTCTCTCCACCCACTGAGTCAGCTCTGGAAAGTGACTGAACCACTCCCGTTCCCCCCATCTGTTTCTCTCCGGATCTCCTGTAAAAACACTAAAGCCGCAGCTGATGGCGCAGGCTTTGATCCGCTCATCCAGCGCTGATAAAAAATAGGCGTTGTACCCGCCGAGCGAATGGCCGATTACTCCGATTCTTCCGCTGTCTGTTTCCTGCAGCCCTGCCAAAACCGACACAGCCTGCTTATGATCAGATATCATTTTCCCCGCTGCCGTCCAGCCTTGATGCTTTTCATAAAAAGCTGCTGTATGAAACGGGAGGCTATCAGCCAGGACTCTGTCTCCAGCTGTAATCGCATCAGGAGCAAGTACGGCAAATCCTCTCTTTGCAAGCTCTATTCCATACTGCCGTTCCTTTCTCCCTCTTGGATGAGAAATGTCGTCCTTTCCGAATGCATCTGTCGGATGAAGAGCCAGAACAGCCGGGCATGGCCTTTCCAGCTTTTCCGGGATCAGCAGGTTAGCCGGCACCTGATCGCCGTCTCCTGTTTTATAGATAATTTTTTTGCGGATATAGCCCTCTTCCTTTTCTTCTCGCACTGTCTCATAATCCGTCCCTGCAGGTTCTGCTATTCTTTTTACCATTTCACTCCACGCTTTACTCACAGCAATGCGCTGCTTTTCCCAGCAGGGCCTGGCAGCCGGGAGCGGGGGGATTCCCTTCTTTTCCAGCTGATCAAGAGAATACGGCATGTGCTCCTCCTTTTAGCTTCAGCGAGCATAAGCTGCTTCCGCTCGCAAAATAGACGTTATCCCTGTATATGGCACTTCCAGCCGTTATGGAAACAGGTGATGGGATAACTTGGAGAGCAAGCGTTTTGCTGTTCACAAGAACGGCTGCTTTTTCCAGCAGGCACAAGTAGAATTCCTTCCATTTCAACAAGCCGTTCCTTGCAGGCCGTCCAAATTTCTCAAGCTGAATTTGGCTTAAAGTGTGCAGGTTCTCCAAGCTAAAAACAATAAAGGTGCTTTTCCCTGTCAGTGCTGCTCCTTCTTCATCAGCTGAAAGAATGCCGGCAATTTCTTCTTCGCCTTCTATCACCATTTCAGCGGAAACGCTGAATAGCGGCCTGCCTTTCATCCTGAAAATACGGGCATGTTCTTTAGTCTGGGCTGCGCCGCCCGGTGTCAGCACGCTTGTGCCTCCAAGCAGATCTCCGCCGGGGAGCATCGACAGACTCACAATGCTTTCGTCTGAAAACAGCAGGCTGTTTGGAATCGTTTCGATCCTTCCTTCTGTGAAATCAGCGATGCCCAAAGAACCGCCTCTTTCCCCGTAGCCTGGATACCCTCCGATATAAAATTCCTTTCCATCAGGATGAACAGCCATGCAGCGCGGGCGATGAACTTCTTTCAGCTCTCCCTTCAGCTCAGGAATTCCGCCTGCTGTTACATCAAGAAGATACAGCTTTCCATTTGTGTAAGCAGCTCCTGCCAGCCATTGGCCTGATACAGCATAGGCGCAGATGTTGCCCCCTTCTCCCTTTTCCAGTCCGCCATGCACGTGAAAGCTCTCTTTTCCAGGATCAAAGGCGTAAAATTGCAGGGGATGCATCGATGTGCCGTAAACCTTCCCGTCAGGACCGAATGCCAGCACGCTCAGTTCTGCTCCTTCTGAAACGTAGTTAAGCTCAATGGTCTTTTCAGCTGTTTCCAGAACTTTATCAGGGAGACTAAAGGATTGAATTTTATGCTTTCCTTTCAGCTGCCCGTAACAGGCAGAAAAGCCTTTTCCCCAGTACAGCGGCTCCTGCACCTCATCTTTTTTTACAGGAAAAGCTTCCCCTTCTGAAAAAAGAAACCACGCCTCTTCATCTGAAGGCTCTCTCAAATCCCTTGCAGAGAGCTGGCCGTATATTCTATTGTTTGTTCCTTTCCTGACATACCCTGTCCGCTTGCCTGTTTTGCTTTTATCAAAATGCTCCTTCGCTTCACCTGTTTGCGGATAATATGCCGCTACAAAGCCAGCTTCTGTTCCAACTCCGGCATAAAGCCAGCCATCTTCTCCCGCAGCGAGCGTTCCTGCATATTTTTCTTCTGAACTCAGCTTTTTTAGAAAGCGAAACCTTCTTTCATCAGGATCATAGTGCCATAATTCCAGGCTTGGATACGTACAAAAACAAATGCTTCCGTCCATTGCTTCGCAAATACTGAACACGGCAGCTTCTTCCTGTACAGGTGATAGCTGCGTAATGATTTTTATTTGAAACGGATCCAGTTCAATAAAGAAACTCCCGCATCCTGTATAAAACATTCCGGTGCTCGAGGAAAACGTCACATAAGGATAATCTGTTTTAGATGGCAAATTCAGCTGGCTGCACTCTTCTGTTGCCGGATCAACAACCAGAACAAAGCCTTTTGCACCGATAACAAGCCTTTCTTCTCCGTTCATATTTCTGCATACAGCAGCCGTTCTGTTTTCAGCCGCATGGATGGGGACACCATGATTGCGGAAAATGGAAAACAGCTCCTTTCACCTGTTATTTACCTGTATACTATTATTCAAAAAATTCTAAACTTTTGTCAAATCATTTTTTTCCGTAAAAAAAACCAGGGGCTAACTGGCTCGAATGTTTACATGAGGCGTGTTTTCAGCTTTCTTTTGTGCTGCATGGTCTGATTTCCACTCCTCGACTTTTTCGTCTATTTTTTCACCAAGCTGTTCATCCATCTGAAAGGGAAATAATTCCCCATAGGTTGCTCCAATATTTAAGCGCCCTTTCAGCTCTTTGATGCCGATCTGGCCCATATGAATATTATATTCAAGCTTTTCCAGAACAAATTTATCCACTTTAATCTGGACTTCTTCAATAACCGTTCCATTAGCGGGTTCCTTTTTGCTGCTCTTTGCCATCATGTCTTTCAGATTGTCCAGTGCTTCCAGTTTCTTCTCAACAGTATCCAGTTTTTCATGGAGCTTGGCGATTTGGTCATCTTTTTTAAATAGGGAGAATAGGTTTTTTAATGACATCTTATCACCGCTTCGTTCAGGTTCAGAGGGCTTGTCCTACATTCTATGTGTGTCAGGCGGAAAATATGATGAAAGGGGAGTTTCCATGCAGATAGCCGGATCCGGCATTCAAATTGCCGGAATGAAAATCAATACAATAGGAGCAGGCTGTTCGATGAACGTCGGAAAATCAATGCTTGTGAACCGCTCGCTGTCCAATAAACGAAACAATGGATTTGGAGAGCAGAATTCAGATGGCACAATTGTCTTTCAGCCCATCCAGATTGTGCTGGATAACGACGGGGCAGATGCCGATTCCATTAAAACAGAGCATTTTACTCAATCGGAATAATGTCCCCTCTCAGCATAGATTTGGAATAACTGACAAAAAGGACGCCATTCATAAATTTCGCTGCCGCCTCTGCGGGGACAATATATTCGGGAAGCTTGATTTTCCGTTCAAATTCTCCGTAGTGGCCCTCAATGCTTTTATACACCTGCTCCGGAAACAAAAGAGCCCTTGAGCCTCTTACAACTAAGTACTCTCCGTAAGATGCCAGCTGCACCTGGTGCTTATCAACCCCTGGAAGATAAATGATATAAATGAGTTCTTTCGCTGTCTCCGCTACATCTATAGCAGGAAATCCGTTTTTATTATCCGGCCTGCTTACAGCACCGGTGTCCGAAAAGGGGAGATCCTGCATAAACTGTTTCATCGTGTCATCATCGAAAATGCCTCTCCAAAAATCACCGCCGTACATGTTCTTGGAAAGGTTAATCCACTGCTTTAATTTTTCAGCGTCCACTTTTGATTCCCCCAAGGAGTCAACATATTCATCTGCTGGCCGTCATAAAATTGAGAGGAAAAGGAGGGATGAAAATGAGACCGCCTTCGCCTTATATAAATATTAATATTTTCATGTTGAAAATTAATTCCTTTGAAAATGCCTCTGCTGTTAACGTCGGGCAGAACCTTCTCGCAGAATGGAGCAACTCAGACAAGAAAAATCAGGGATTTGGCCAAAGCATGGGAGACATGTCAGGTTTTTTCCAGCCTAAAGGAATCGTGGACGACAGGGACCAGTTTGATTCTCTCTCCTCATTTGATTCCAATTCTTTTCCCGTTAAAAAGGAGGAGCAGCCGAAATGATTTTTTCCCCAATGGTCGTAAACATAATGGGGTTTAAGGTTAACGTAATAGACAGAAGCGGGACATTCAATGTCGGCACCCTTCAGCAAATTGATTATTTCCTCTCCATCAAGCAAAACCAGGGCTTCGGAGAAGAAAACGGCGACCTCGCCCCTATTTACATCCCCATCAGCTCTGTTCTCGACTCTGACCTTACGGATTCTAATTCCATAAAAAACAGTGTTGTGTAAAGAAAAGCGGAAGCCGCTCGTTCAGCCCCGACAAGCGCTGGAGGGAAAATCCGAAAAGTCCGGTCTTAGACTTTTTGGATTTTTCCGAAGCGACTCGAGGGGCTAGCGGATGGAGCTGGACAATTAAGAAAAGCGGAAGCCGCTTGTTCAGCCCCGACAAGCGCTGGAGGAAAAATCCGAAAAGTCCGGTCTTAGACTTTTTGGATTTTTCCGAAGCGACTCGAGGGGCTAGCGGCTGGAGCTGGACAATTAAGAAAAGCGGAAGCCGCTCGTTCAGCCCCGACAAGCGCTGGAGGGGAAAAACACACGCTATTCGTTCTAAAAACAAAAAGAACCGCAGCAGCGGTTCTTTTCTGTTATTGTCTATTCGGAAATATCTTTTGAATGGTTTTTGCGAATTCATTGGCGAGTCCGCTTACAGGCTTGCCTTTTTGAAGATCTTTGGAATAGTCTTTCATGCGGTCAACAAAGTCAGGGTTGGCGCTGACGAATACATTGCGAATGCTTGGGTTTACTGCTTTTACCTGCTTTGCTACTTTGCCTTTCACGTCCTCAGTGAGCTTTTGGTTTTTATCGCCTGTAAGCTCAACTGCTGCATAAGCATTATTGTCTGTCGCAATGACATATGCATGCTTGATTTCTTTGAGCGAAGCAGCATTTTTTGCTTCTTTTTCAGCAAGGGACATTTTTCCTGTGACATTATTTTTTGCTCTGTTGGCGGTTTGATTTGCGTCATTCCCAAGATTTTTGACACCGTTGTTCAAATTGTTCTGCATGTTGTCCTTCATATTGCTTTTTTGATTTTGATCATAAGACGTATTTTGCGGATGGTTCATTTTTTTATTTTCGGAATTGCTCATGCCGCATCCTGCTGTAAGCATGGTTCCAAGCAGAATAACAGCGCCTATTTTAGCAACTTTCATTTTTACGGCCACCTTTCCTGTTCTCATGACATTAAGGTGCGCAGTTTTACTAAACTTATGCATGCACAGGAAAAGCATTTAAAATATGGCTCTGTTAAATTTGGATGCTGATTTCCGTTTCAGGCGTCCGCTTTCCGCAGGGCAGGCAGTGAGCCTCCAGCATTCCTCTTTAACCCAGCCTAAAATAGAAAGAGAGTGCTCAATAAGATTGAACACTCTCCATTATTTTAACGATGACGCTCCATTCTGCTTTGTCTTTTCTGATTAGCTGAGGAAATCTTTTGCTCTTCCTCTGCTTCCCGTGCTGCAGAAGGTTCATTCTTATGTTCATGCAGTGCTTCTTCTGTTTCGATCGGAGTTGCAGTTTCAGTTTCAGCTGCAGCAGCAGTGCTTTCTGCAGTACGATGCTTTTCAATTTGAATTTTCAATTCATCATTTTCCTTCTCAAGCTCCTTAACACGGCGCTTAAGAGAATAGGTGCGGAACATGCCTGTGGATCCCAGCAGCAATCCGCCCATTAGTACAGAGCCCAGTATAATAAGGATTAAAGGCCATCTTGTTTGTCCAAATAAAAAGTTTACCGATACGCTGCTGACATTGTTTACGGCAAAAATAGCCACAATCAGCGCAAAGATAATCGTCAGTATAATGCTCCATTGCCTTTTCAAGCGTATTCCCCCTCTCTGCTTCATTCTTTTATAGAATGAAGCAAGTTTCTTTACATTATGTATTTTTACCCCGCCCTCAGCAGATTTGAAACCCGCACACCTGCAACAGGAACTTTTAAAAGTAAAAAAAGAGCGCACATGGCATATCTGTGCGCTCTTGCTTTTTACACTTGCGGTTTTTCCACTGCTTTCGCTTCACGGTTCTTTTCAATCTGTTTGCCCTTCCAATAGCCCCAAAGCTGAACAGCAATGTAGAGGGAAGAATAAACACCGGAAATCAAGCCGACGAGAAGCGCAATTGAGAAGTTGCGGATGGATTCGCTTCCGAAAATGAGCATGCAGATCACCGTAATTAATACAGTTAATACCGTGTTAACTGATCTTGTAAAGGTCTGCTGCAAGCTCTTGTTCATAATGATCCGCAAATCTTCTTTTGTTTTCATGCGGTATTTCTTTTCAAGCTCCCTGATCCGGTCAAAGGTAACGATCGTGTCGTTGATGGAATAGCCGATTATGGTCAGAATTGCGGCGATAAATGTGACATCGACTTCAAGGCGTGTGATGCTGAAGAAGGCGACAATAAAGAATGCATCATACAAAAGAGATGCAATGGCAGCAACCGCCATGTAAAACTCGAAGCGGATCGCCACATAAATGATAATGCCTACTGATGCAATTAAAATACCGTAAAGGGCATTTCGCGCCAGTTCTTTTCCAACTTCAGGCGATACCGTGCTCACACTCAAGCTCGAGCCGAAATTTTTATCAAACTGATCTTTTACTTCAGCAATTTTCGATTTGTCCAATACTCCGACAAAACGGGCAACAGCCGTGTTGTTATTGTTCCCTGCCAGAACCACCTCATCGGGCTTCAGTCCGACAGTCTGAAATTCTTTCGTTACTGATTCTGCGGTAAGAGGCTTGTCTGCATTTACCTGCACCCTCGTTCCGCTGGCAAAGTCGATGCCAAGATTCAGTTTGAAAATGAACAGCACCACAATCCCTATAATAACTGCAGCTGTTGAAAAAATTGCAAATGGCTTGTTGTACTTAAGGAAATCAATTCGATCATAACGGGTCGGTGCTTCTGTGTTAGGACCAGTTTTGTTAATATCAAGAATTTGTTTTCTCTTGACTCCGAACCATGTAGCTTTTTTATCAAGCCACCGGCTTTCAACCAAGAGATATAACAGCAGTCTTGTTAAGAATACCGCTGTCAGGAAACTGGCGATAATGCTGACAATCAGCATTGTCGCAAATCCTTTTACAGCGCTTGTCCCAAAGAAGAACAGCACGGCACCAGCTAAAATCGTAGTGATATTGCTGTCAAAAATGGTAGCAAAGGAGCGGCGGTTTCCGGCTCTGAATGCTGAACGGACCGACTTTCCAAGCTTGATTTCTTCTTTTATCCGCTCATAGGTAATGATGTTCGCATCTACTGCCATCCCGACCCCGAGAATCAGGGCGGCAATACCTGGCAGGGTCAGCACGCCATTCATCCAGTCAAACACCTGAAGAATAACATAAATATAGGCGCTTAGCGTAATAACGGCAATGAGCCCCGGCAAGCGATAGAAAAAGAGCATGAACAAGAAAATAATTGAGATTCCGATAATTCCGGCAAGGACAGTTGTCTGAAGAGCCTCCTGGCCGAATTTAGCTCCGACAGATGTGGAGTACGTTTCATCAAGCTTTACAGGAAGCGCTCCTGCATTTAAAAGGTTGGCAAGATTCTGCGCCTCTTTTACGGTGAAGTTGCCTGTAATCTGGACATCTGTCGTATTCAGCACTTCATTGACAGACGGGTCAGAAAGGAATTTAGGGTCCTGCTTTGCAGCTTCTGCTTTATAGCTGTCCCCTTTTTTATAATCAAGCCAGATAACCAGCTTGTTGTTTGGAACACCCATCTTCAATATATCTTGGGTGACTTGTTTGAATTTGTTCTTGTCTTTCAATTTTACCGATACAACCGGGCTGTTCGTATTCGGATCAAATTGCTGCTTTGCTCCGCCTTCTGACAGGTCAGAGCCGTTCAGCATTTCTTTGTCATTTACATCCCTGAAGGTCAGCTGAGCCTGTGTGGACAGAATTTCCCTCGCTTTATTCTGATCCTTAACCCCTGCAAGCTGAACGCGGATGCGGTTATTTCCTTCAATTTGAATGTTCGGTTCACTGACGCCGAGCACATTGGCGCGGCGCTGAAGAGCATCAACTGTGCTTAGAAGCGTGCTTCTGTCGATATGATCTCCTTTATTGGCCGGTGAAACGTTATAAAGAATTTCGAAACCGCCCTGCAAATCAAGGCCAAGCGGAATATTTTTTGCAGCATTATTGCTGAAGAGCCCAACAATTACCCCAATAATAATGGTCACAAGAAAAAACGCGGCTACGCGTCCTTTTTTTATCATCTATGTATCCTCCTTAAAGTCTCCCTCACAGCTGTCAAATTAAATCATCTAAAAGCTGCTTGCCTTCCGGCGAATCAAACCAAGCAGCAGACTTAAAGGATTCCACTGTCGTATGATTCATAAAATCTCCTGGTTTTACAGACATAATATCCCTTACGAGCTCATGCACGAAAGGCTCCCTCATCGTTTTCCATTTTCTGCTGGTCAAGAAGTCCCATAACTGTTTTTCCGTGACATGATTATACCCAATAATTTTAAATTCTTCCAGCTTGCTTTTTAAAAAAGGCATCACATGCTGATGGTATAATTCTGCCGGATGTTTCTCCATCGCCCACACTCCTGTGCTTTTTAAACTGTACGCCCCTGCAAACTTGTCATGCTTGGTCAGATGCTCGGCATATAGTAATTGTATATGAAAAGACGCTGTTTGAGAAGGTAGGTAGAGGAATGTCGAAGCAAACTTTTTTAAAAGGGACGCTTATTTTAATAGCTGCCGGAATGATTACGAGAGTGCTTGGGTTTATCAACAATATTGTCTTGGCAAGATTCGTCGGGCCTGAGGGCGTTGGACTTTACAGAATGGCCGTACCGACGCTTGTTCTGGCCATTACCATTACACAGTGCGGCCTTCCGGTTGCGATCTCAAAGCTCGTAGCAGAGGCTGAAGCGGAAAAAGACCAGCAGAAGGTCAAAAAAATTCTTGTTGTTTCTCTTTCCATAACTGGCGGGCTCAGCCTTATAATTACTCCGCTGATGATTATCCTTGCTCCCCTGATATCCAGCACCCTGCTCACAGATGAAAGGACCTTATACCCTCTTCTGGCCATCTCTCCTGTTGTGCCTATTGTCGCTGTTTCGTCTGTTCTAAGAGGCTATTTCCAGGGAAAGCAAAATATGAAGCCTGCTGCTTATTCACAAGTGCTTGAGCAAATTGTCAGGATTTCGCTTATTGCTCTTCTGACAAACATGCTTTATCCCTTCGGAATTGAATACGCAGCTGCAGGCGCCATGATCTCTTCCGTGATTGGCGAGGCGGTCTCCTTTGTGTACCTTTGGTTTTCTTTTAAGCGCAAAAAGAAAATGCAGATTAGAAAAAATTTTTTTGCATCTGCAAAAAAGGGAAAAGCAACCTTTGCAAGTTTGATGGAGGTAGCCCTGCCGACGACCGGAAGCAGGATGATCGGATCGATTGCCTGGTTTTTTGAGCCGGTTGTTGTGGCACAAAGCCTTGCCCTGACAGGAATAACGGCCGTTATGGCGACCAGGCAGTATGGTGAGCTTTCCGGTTACGCTCTTCCCCTTTTGATGCTGCCTTCTTTTATCACGTATTCTCTGTCAACTTCGCTTGTACCAGCCATCAGCGAAGCCATGGCGAAAAAGAACCATCAGCTTGTTGAACACAGGCTCAGACAGGCTCTCAGGCTCAGCATCGTGACAGGCGGCCTTGCCGTCCTCGTGCTGTATCTTTTTGCAGAGCCCCTGATGACTGCTATGTATGGAAATAATGACGCAGCAGGGCTGGTCAAGCTGATGGCCCCATTTTTTATTTTTCAGTATATACAGGGGCCCCTGCAGGCAGTTCTACAAGCGCTGAACCTGGCGAAAGCTGCCATGTTTAACAGCTTGATTGGGGCAGCCGCCAAAACAGGGATGATTTTTCTCCTGGCATCACGGCCCTCCCTCGGCATCACGGGAGCAGCACTCGCTATAACTGCAGGCATCATGCTTGTCACCCTGCTGCATCTTGCAACAGTAATGAAGGTGATCTCCATGTCCATTTATGCAAAAGATTACTTGTACAGCTTTTTTGCCATCATCCTGACCGGTGCTGTCAGCCATTATGCATGTACCTTGTTTTTTTCAAAGCTTCCCTCTGTAAGCAGCCTTTTGCTTTCCATTTGTTTAACTTCGCTGATTTATTTGCTGCTGCTTATGCTGTTTAAACTGGTTTCACTCGAAGAGCTTCGCCGTGTTCCGCTCTTCGGCAAATGGATCGGGGCCAAGAAATAACATTAATGCTGTTCTTTTTCATTTTTCATATCCACATAAAAAACGCCGTTGCCGTATGTGCAAAGAGAAATATCCCTCAGGTTTTTGTGGCCGTGCTTTTTCAGCTGCTTTCTGAGCCAAAATTCGGTTTTGTTTAAATTCTTCAAGTTTTCGTGCTGAATAATTCCGTCTACAATAAACGGAAGCTGCAGATCCTCCCGTTTTGTTTTGCTTTTTTTTATAACAGAAAGCTTTCCTGACGGTTCTAAGATGGCATATTCAACATCAGAAATTTTATTGATGTCCTTTTCTCTGAGCTGCATAAGAAGGTCATCAAAATTATAGCGCTGCTGTTTCATCGCCTTATCATCAACTTTGCCATGATTGATAATAATCGTTGGCTTGCCGTCGATCCAATGCCTGACCTTTTGAGATTTCAGCGAAATAAGCGCAAGGCTGATTTGTATGCCCAAAAGGAGAAGCATCGGCAGGACCGTATGCATCACTGGCTCGCCCGTATTTTCTATAGCTGTAACAGCCATTTCCGCAATCATAATAAAAACAACTAAATCCAGCACACTCAGCTCGCCAATCTCACGTTTTCCCATTAGGCGGAAAATCACGATAATCAAAAAATAAAGAAGAACGGTCCGCAAAATGATACTAAGGTACGTTTCCATGAAATGGCCTCCCTGCCGCTTTTCGTCTATATTTATTCTCTGCACACAGACTGGAAGCATTCAGGTTTCTTTTTCCATTTTGAGGAAAATGGATTCTATTTTCGGCGCAGCGGAATATGCTTGTATAAACATAGGGAAACAAGCCTGAAGGAGAGATGCCGCATGGAAACAGGAAGATGGGGAAAAGCCATCATGCATGGCTTGCTGACTATTTTTGCAATGGCGCTGATCATCAGTCTAATCATTTCGCTCCTGCTGAAATTTACCGGTTTAACGGAAGGAACGCTAAAATGGGTGATGGTTGCATTATCATTTCTCACACTTTTTATTGGAGGATTTGTCTCTGGCGGCAAAGGGAAAGAAAAGGGCTGGCTCATCGGAGGCATTACTTCCCTTCTCTTTACACTGATTATCATCTTATTTCAATTCCTCGGCCTCGGGTCCTCCTTTACACTCAGCCAAGCCGCTTTTCATGGCGGCTTTATGCTCACAGCCATGCTCGGCGGCATGATGGGAGTCAACCTTTCTTCTTCACGCTAAAAGCGGAAGCGCCTTGAACAGCCCCTGAAGACAAAGTAAATGCATCAAAAAAGGAAGGCACCTTTGCGGCGCCTTCCTTTTTCATCAGAAGAAAACTCTTCTATGTATTATTCTTTGCTAAGTGACGGAGATTCTTTTCTTTGCACCTCGCGGATTGCGCGGCGGTCAAATGTCAGACGTGATCCGTCGCCTGCTTTTAAAACGAATTGATCTTCATCAATTGCGTCAACGGTGCCGTGAAGGCCTCCGATTGTAACGACTTTATCGCCTTTTGCTAATGCTGATTGCATTTCGCGCACATTCTTCTGCTGCTTTTGCTGCGGACGAATGAGCAAGAAATAGAAAATCGCAAACATTAAAATCAGCGGGCCGATTGTTGATAAAATTCCCATGTAGTTTTCACCCCTTTCTGCAAACGTTTATAAAAATGCCTGCGGCATAAATGCCGCCGCGTTTTTTTCAAACAGATTCAGCAATAAAATCTCTTTTGCTTAAAAATTCTTTGCATCCGGCTTATTAAAGCCATAGCGTTCGAAAAACTCATCGCGGAAGTCGCCAAGGCGGTCTTCCCGAATCGCTTGTCTCACCTGTTTCATTAAGTTTAACAGAAAATACAAATTATGATAAGAAGTAAGCCGTATGCCAAACGTTTCATCACACTTGATCAGGTGCCTGATATAAGCCCGTGAGTAGTTTCTGCATGTGTAGCAGCCGCAGTTCTCGTCAATCGGACCAAAATCCCGTGCGAACTTCGCATTTTTGACTACCAAGCGGCCATTGCTTGTCATCAGTGTGCCGTTTCTCGCAATTCTCGTCGGCAGGACGCAGTCAAACATGTCGACGCCGCGGATTGCTCCGTCAATAAGCGAATCCGGTGAACCGACTCCCATTAAATAGCGCGGTTTATGAGAAGGGAGAAGCGGTGTGGTATACTCCAGCACCCTGTTCATGACATCCTTTGGCTCGCCGACAGATAATCCGCCGATAGCATAGCCTGGGAAGTCAAGGGATGTCAGATCTCTTGCACTCTGCTTTCTCAATTCTTCATATTCTCCGCCTTGAATGATGCCGAAAAGTCCTTGATCATTCGGCCTTCCATGGGCATTCAGGCAGCGCTCTGCCCATCTGCTCGTCCGTTCCACACTTCTTTTCATATAATCGTGTTCTGCAGGGTATGGCGGGCATTCATCAAATGCCATCATAATATCAGAGCCGAGAGCATTTTGAATTTCCATTGCTTTTTCAGGTGATAAAAATAATTTATCGCCGTTTAAATGGTTTCTGAAATGCACGCCTTCTTCTTCAATTTTTCTGAACTCGCTTAACGAGAATACTTGAAAGCCGCCGGAGTCCGTTAATATAGCCTTGTCCCAGTTCATGAAAGAATGAAGGCCGCCTGCTTCCTTCACAATGTCGTGTCCCGGACGCAGCCACAAATGATAGGTGTTGCTTAATATAATGCCGGCACCCATTTCCACTAATTCTTCAGGTGCCATTGTTTTAACTGTAGCCAGAGTTCCTACAGGCATAAATACAGGCGTTTCGAATGACCCATGCGGGGTGTGCACCATCCCGAGCCTTGCTCCTGTCTGCTTGCAGGTTTTAATCAATTCATAGCGAATTGGTGAATCAGCTGCCACCCATTTTCCCTCCTTTATTTCGCTGCTTTAGAGCAGCATTCCGCGCGCTTTATATAATAAGCATCGCATCGCCAAAACTGAAAAACCGGTATTTTTCTTTCACGGCAGTTTCATAGGCATGCATGATCGGTTCTCTTCCTGCGAGCGCGCTGACCAGCATAATCAAAGATGATTTAGGCAAATGGAAATTTGTCAGCATGCCGTCAATGGCGCTGAAATGATAGCCGGGGTAAATGAAAATATTCGTCCAGCCATTTTCTTCCCTGAACTGTCCATCATACTTGCCTGCAATAGATTCCAGTGTCCTTGTAGATGTTGTGCCGACCGCTATAATACGGCCTCCATTTTCCCTGACTCCATTCAAGAGACGCGCCGTTCCCTCGCTCATTTGGTAGAACTCAGAATGCATTTCATGTTCCTCAATGGTCTCTGCACTGACAGGGCGGAATGTTCCTAGGCCGACATGAAGGGTAATATAAGCGATATGAACGCCTTTTTTCTCAATCTCTTCTAAGATTTCCTCTGTAAAATGAAGACCTGCTGTCGGAGCGGCAGCAGAGCCGATTTCTTTAGAATAAACGGTTTGATACCTTTCCCGGTCATCCAGCTGTTCTTTAATGTAAGGCGGCAGCGGCATTTCTCCAAGCTGCTCCAGCACTTCATAGAAGATGCCGCTGTACTTAAATTCCAGAACCCGGCCGCCATGCTCTGCTGTCCCGGTGCAGACAGCTTCAAGCAGGCCGTCGCCAAACTGAATCACAGAGCCTTCTCTAACTCTTTTCGCAGGCTTTACAAGCGTTTCCCATTGATCGCCTTCCAGCTGTTTGAGCAGAAGAATTTCTATTTTAGCTCCTGTATCTTCCTTTGTTCCAAACAAACGGGCAGGCATCACCCTGGTATCGTTCAAAACGATGCAGTCCCCTTCATTCAAATGGTTCAGAATGCCGCGGAACGATTCGTGCTGAATTTCGCCATTTTGTTTATTGAGCACCATCAGCCTTGAAGCATCTCTTTGCTTAAGCGGCGTCTGGGCGATTAATTCATCCGGCAGATGAAAATCAAACATTTCTACCTTCATATCTGTCACCTGATTTCTGTTTCATTAAAGCCCGTCTCATTTTAATACGGACAGGCACTCAAAATGTTACTGATTTTTATTTCATTCTTCCAAAGAAAGAAAACACGAGAGATAAAATGATGCTGATTACGATGCACGTAACAATCGGAAAGAAGACGGTTGTGCCGCCTTTTTTAAAAATGATATCGCCCGGAAGCTTTCCGATAAACTGCAGCAAAAATCCTGCCGCCAAAAGAACGGCACCCAGAATCATCATAACCTTCGGAAAATCATTCATTGTGAGGGACCTCCATGTTAAAGTGCCGGTAAACAGCATCTGTTACCATTCTCCCCCTTGGAGTCCTCTGCAAAAACCCTATTTGAAGAAGATAGGGCTCATACACATCTTCAATGGTATGCGGTTCCTCTCCTATTGTAGCCGAAATTGTATCAATTCCAACCGGTCCGCCTCTGAATTTTTCAATAATCCCAAGCAGCAGTTTATGATCAATGTGATCAAGCCCCAGCCTGTCAACCTGCAGCCTTTCAAGAGCATTTTTCGCAAATTCCTCTGTGATGAGCCTTTCGCCCTTCACTTGAACAAAATCCCGAACCCTTCGGAGCAGCCTGTTGGCGATTCTCGGGGTGCCCCGTGAACGCCGGGCAATTTCTTCTGCTGCCTTGCCGTCAATTCCTATTTGAAGAATTTCTGCTGTCCTTTCCACAATAAGAGACAGCTCATTCTCCCGGTAATATTCGAGCCGCGAAAGAACGCCAAAACGGTCGCGCAGCGGCGCTGAAAGCAGTCCAGCCCTTGTAGTCGCACCTACAAGGGTAAAAGGCGGGAGATCAAGCCTTACAGATCGGGCTGTTGATCCTTTCCCTATCACAATATCAAGACAAAAATCCTCCATTGCCGGATAAAGAACTTCCTCAATGGATCGCTGCAGCCTGTGAATTTCATCAATAAACAGCACATCTCCAGGCTCAAGCGAGGAAAGAATGGCCGCAAGATCCCCAGGTCTTTCAATGGCAGGGCCTGAAGTCGTTCTGATATTAACACCCATTTCATTGGCGATAATTGACGCCAGCGTCGTTTTCCCAAGCCCTGGAGGCCCAAACAGCAGCACATGATCCAGCGTTTCCTGACGCATTCTTGCTGCATCAATAAATACTTTCAGGTTTTCCTTCACTTTTTCCTGGCCGATATACTGATGAAGCTTTTGCGGCCTCAGACTTAGCTCCAGTGCGGATTCATCCGGCTCTGCCTGGCCTGATACAAGCCTGTCATCCATCATGATCACCCTACTTTAAAAGCTTTTGCAATGCTTTTCTTACATATTGATCTGTTGTAAGCTTTTCCTCCTTCAAGGACGGAAGAACTTTATTGATTTCTCTCTCGGCATACCCGAGAACAAGCAGTGCCTCATGAGCTTCATTAAGGGACCTTGAAGCTTCGTCCCTTTTGCCGATCTCTTCATGTGTAAATAAATCAGGCATAAGCTCAGTCGCTACATCCGCCAGCTTCCCTTTCAAATCCAGAATAATCTGCCGGGCTGTTTTTTTGCCTACCCCCGGGAACTTGACAAGAAACGCTTCATCTTCTCTTTCAATAGCCTCCACTACCTGCCCGGGATTTCCGGAAGCGAGGATCGCTAAAGCTCCTTTTGGTCCTATTCCCGTTACATTTAACAGCTTTGTAAAGAGGCTCTTTTCCTCCCGCGACTGAAAACCGTACAAGGCCAAAATGTCTTCTCTGACATGCTGATATGTAAACACCTTTTCCTCTTTGTCTCTTTTATAGATAAAAGGGTTTGGAGTATAAATCTTATAGCCGATTCCCGCATTCTCCACAACAACATATTCGGGAGTAACCTCATCTACAATCCCTTTAACAAACTCGATCAATGGCTTCACCTCTTATTGACTGAAACTCATTGTATCATAAAACACGCCATTTTGAGCACAATTTGTTAACATATGTTCGTCATTTCTTCTGGACAGCAAGGCTGAAAATTCATTTCCTTGAGAGCCTGAAAATAATAAAAAAGCCGCATATGCAGCTTTTCACTTTTTTTCCGGGACCGTTGAATAGCGCCTGAAGGATTCAATTACTTTCACATAATTTTTCCTGTTCTCCACTCTGATTCCTTTATCCAATTCTTGAACATTTTTCGTTTCCAGCTTTCCAACATCAATCTGAAAAAATGACTGGATAACTTTTGAAGGATGATCCGGCTTTCCTAAAAAGATCGTTAAAATGCCATTGTCTGTTATGCCGAAGTAGCCATTCGCCTTCATTAAAGGTGAAATATCATCCACCTTTTTCCGAAAAATCATACGGGAAGGCCCCTCTTCAAGGAGCTTCCATCCTTCATATTCAGCCCAAAAATCCTCCATTGACCAAACAGTTTCCGTCTTCTTTTCTTCACTTGTTTCACCATCAAGATAAACTCTTTCAAGCAGCACATTTACCTTCAGGGGTTCCCCTGTCTTTGCCTCGCTTAAATTTTTACCGAACAGCTGGAAGGTAAAAAAGAGAATCGGAAAACAAACGGCTATTACTAATATAGATTTCAATCTCTTCAACTGGCTCACCCTTTATAATAGAGGTAATTATCAAGCAGCCATATTGCTTGCCCCGCTTTATTCTTTTTTATTGTTGCCAAATCTTTCTCTTTTAGCCCTCCTGCTCCTATTTTTATAAAGCGCAAATAAAAAACAAAAAGAGACGATAAAGGATCGTCTCAAGCAGTCTTCAAACCATTAATCTTCATATCCATCTTCATAAAACGGCCTTCCAAACATTTGCCCCTGCTGTCCGTACTGAGGCATTCCCTGCTGGCCGCCGAATCCAGGCATTCCGCCGTATTGGCCGCCATATTGAGGCATGCCATACTGTCCTCCGTATCCAGGCATTCCGCCATATTGACCATAACCCGGCATTCCGCCATAA
This sequence comes from Metabacillus kandeliae, assembly GCF_021166585.1. Classification (GTDB taxonomy): domain Bacteria; phylum Bacillota; class Bacilli; order Bacillales; family Bacillaceae; genus Metabacillus_B; species Metabacillus_B kandeliae. Next base: position 378,188 of record NZ_JAJOZE010000001.1, on the reverse strand, counting down.
TGGCCGCCGTACCAAGGCATACCGCCGTACTGGCTTCCATACTGAGGCATTCCAAATGCACCGCCTGGCATTCCGCCGCCATAAGGACTGCCAAACCTGTAGCCGCCCATAGCAGGTCCGCCGCATCCGCAATCATCATAGCCAGGATTGTAAGCTCCCATCACATTCGGCTGGTTCGCATAGGCTCCCATCACATTCGGGTTGTTCTCGTATGCTCCCATCACGTTCGCATTGTTCTCGTATGCGCCCATCACGTTCGGCTGGTTCGCATAAGCACCCATCACATTCGCATTGTTTTCATAGGCGCCCATCACGTTTGGCTGGTTTGCGTAAGCACCCATCACGTTCGCGTTGTTTTCATAGGCACCCATCACATTGGCATTGTTTTCATAGGCTCCCATGACGTTCGGCTGATTAGCGTAAGCTCCCATGACGTTGGCGTTGTTTTCATAGGCGCCCATGACGTTCGGCTGATTAGCGTAAGCTCCCATTACGTTTGCATTGTTATCATAGGCTCCCATTACGTTTGGCTGATTGGCATAAGCTCCCATGACGTTGGCGTTGTTTTCATATGCACCCATTACATTTGGCTGGTTTTCATAAGCGCCCATCACGTTTGGCTGGTTCTCGTAAGCCCCCATCACGTTCGGCTCGTTTTCATAAGCTCCCATCACACCTTGCTGCATTGGAGCATAACCGTACGGCATTGGTCCTGGAACATAGCCAGGCGGACACCATGGACCTGGCACGAACCCTGGAGGGCAAAAACCTGACCCTGGCATTACAGGCGATACAGGCATGCATTCTGGTCCCTGATAAGCTGGCATAGTTTGTGCCGGCGCTACATTCGCTGGCATGTTCGCATTCGGCATGTTGTTTGGCATTGCCATTCCTTTGGCAGCCTCCTCTTTCTTCGCAGGAGAAACAGCTGTTTCTTTCTTAGCCGGCATCACTTCTTTAGGCTTTGCCTCTGGAAGTACATTCGCCGGCTTTTTCGGAAGCACAGGCTGTTTTTGCGGAAGATTCATGTTAAGGGAATAATAATTATTAATATCAATTTCAGGATACAGCGGTTGAGGAATATTCGGCATTTTAGGCATAACCGGTGCTTCTTTCTTCTCTGCCTTTACTTCCTCTTTCATTGGTGCTTCTTTCGGCTTTTCTTTAGCATAAGGATGCTCCATCGGCATTTCTTTTTTCGGAGAAATATTCATAGGCATTTCTTTTTTTCCAGGATTGCTGTTTAAATTACTTCCTGCTCCTCCGGCAGGAACCTTGATTTTCATCCCCGGCATTATGGCATCCGGGTTGCTCAGCTGCGTATTCATTTTCTTCAACTCTTCAAAATCACACCCGTATTTCTTAGCAATTTTCCAAAGGGTATCCCCTTTTTGCACAATATGGATTTTCAACAGCTGCCCCTCCTATTCATCAACTGTATAACAATGCAGCATACAGCTAAACGTCATTATTCTTCACCACAAATTTATTCGATTGAGGGACGGATTATGCCTATTATCCATAGAGGTGGGTGAATGCCCTTTATTTAGATATGCAGGAGGGTATGGATTGGTTATTTGTCCTTGTTGGCGTGGGCGGGGCAGGATTGTTTTCAAAATATACATATAGAGGTGCCTGTCCCCCGGTACAGCAGCAGGCTAAAGGTATGTCCCCATACTGTTAACCAATTGGGGCAGAAGGAATTGAGTACAAAAGCACCTGTCCTTTTACCATTTAACGGAACGAGGGACAGGTGTCTGATATGCTGCACCTGTCCCTTAGTATGGCAGTTGATTAAAGGTATGTCCCTGTTTTGAAAAAACATAGGAATGACGAAGGTTTACTAAAGCCGGTTACCTGTCCCCTTCTCCTTTAAAGCACTGAGGGCCAGGTAACTATATTAGGAGGGGGACAGGGGCTTTTGCCTGAAGGGAACTCTTTTGGGTAAGGTGAAAAGTACCTGACCCCTTTAAAAAGAGGCACCTGTCCCCCGGTACACTGCCAGAATAAAGACATGTCCCCTTCAAGCAGAATGGTTGATGCTGAAAGACTTAAATACTCCACCACCCGTCCTTTTGCCAATTAACGGAACGAGGGACAGGTGCCTGATATGCTGCACCTGTCCCTCAGTATGGCAGTGTGTTAAAGGTATGTCCCTAGTTAGGAAAAACCTAGAAATGATAAGGTTTATAAGAGCGGGTTACCTGTCCTCTCCTGCTTTAAAGCAGTGAGGGACAGGTCTCTAAAGTGAGTATTGTGAGAGCAGCCTCCCCAAGACCCCCTCACCCCACCACAAGCATCCGATTCAGTGCCGTCACAGCATCACGCGTAACCTCTTTTGGCACTTTAATTTGATTTACGCCTGCACCGTTTTCAGCTATTTCTTCAAGCGACCAGAGCAGGTGGGCAAGATCAATCCGGTTCATGGTGAGGCAAGGGCACATGAACGGGTTGAGAGAAACAATTTCTTTGTCCGGATGCTGCTGAATAAGTCTGTTGACTAAATTCATTTCTGTACCGATTGCCCACTGGCTGCCGGACGGGGCATTTTCTATTTTGTCGATGATGTATTTAGTGGAGCCGGCAAAGTCTGAGTGGATCACAACTTCGTGTGTGCATTCAGGGTGAACAAGGATCGCCATGTCCGGCTTTGTTTTCCGGATGTGCTCGATGTTTTTCATTGTGAATTTTTCGTGCACAGAGCAGTGCCCTTTCCATAATAAAACTTTCAGGTCCATCAGCTTGCTTCCTTCGTACTCAAGTTCATCTGAGATTGGGTTCCATACGGCCATTTGGTCAAGCGGAATGCCGAGGTCATAGGCTGTATTTCTTCCAAGGTGCTGATCAGGCAGGAAAAGGATGCGCTGTTTTTGCTGAAAAGCCCATTTGACAATTTCTTTCGCATTGGAAGATGTGACGGTGGCTCCTCCGTGCTTTCCGACAAATGCTTTGATGGCTGCTGTCGAGTTGACATAGGTAAGCGGGATAATGGTATCTCCGAATTGGCTTGTGAGGTGTTCCCAGGCTCTTTCTGTTTGCTGAATGTCAGCCATGTCAGCCATTGAGCAGCCTGCCCTCATGTCAGGCAAATAGACTTTTTGGTCATCTCCTGTCAGCATGTCTGCCGTTTCGGCCATAAAATGAACGCCGCAGAATACAATGTGTTCCGCTTTTCGGTTTTTGGCTGATTCCTGTGAAAGCTGCAGGGAATCTCCTGTCAAGTCGGCAAATTGGATGACCTCATCCTTTTGATAGTGGTGGCCTGGGATTAAAAGTCTTTCTCCGAATTCTTTTTTGATTTCTTTAATTCTTGCAATCATTTTTTCTTCCGGAATTTGTTTGTATCTTTCAGGAATCATTACCATGCTATTGGTTTTTAGAACGTCTAGAAGACTCATTGAGCTTCCTCCTTTACTTTTTCCGTATTTTTCATGTACAGGCTGATATCAAGCGCTTTGACTGAATGAGTTAAATAGCCGAGCGAGATATAGCCGACGCCTGTTTTGCCGTAAAGCGGAAGCTCATCCCAATGTATTCCTCCTGATGCTTCGGTAATGATAGAGTCCGGCGTGAGGGCTGCAAAGCGCTTAACCTCTTCGGGTGAGCGGTTATCAAACATGATGATATCGGCTTTTGCTTCAATGGCTTCCATCAGCTGTTCTTCTGTTTCAATTTCAACTTCAATTTTCACGTTATGGCCTGCTGCGGATCTCGCCCTTTTGACAGCTTCTGTGATGGAGCCGCAAAAATCGATGTGATTGTCTTTAATCATAATGGCGTCATAAAGTCCAAAGCGGTGATTCTTCCCGCCACCGCATCTGACAGCATATTTATCCAGCATTCGCAATCCAGGGACCGTTTTTCTTGTGTCTGTAATTTTTGTGTGTTCAGAATCAAGCTGTTTAACGGCGCTATATACTGCTGTTGCAATTCCGCTCATGCGCTGAATCAGATTCAGTATCACCCGCTCACAGCTTAGGATCGTGCGGACAGATGCCTGAACAGCCGCGATTTTTTCGCCCTTATGAATGGGTTCTCCGTCTTGTTTGTACAGCGTAATTTCAGCATCGTGTTCAAGGAGCTGAAATCCTGCGGCAATAATTTTCCCTCCGGAGAATATCCCGTCTTCTTTTGCAAGAATAATAGCTTCTCCGGATTCTTTTTCGCCAAAAATTGCGCTGCTTGATAAATCGCCATCCCCGATGTCTTCTATAAAAAATTGTTCCAATAGCTTTTTCAGTTTTAGCTCATTCATTTAGGCCACCCCTGTTTTTCCTACTTTAATTTTAGTTCCTGCGATCGAATGGATCAGCTGCTTTCCCTGCCAGCTGTCAAGCGCTTCAGGATAATCGAGTCTGTAATGGCCTCCACGGCTTTCTTTTCTGGCAAGCGCTGACTTGGTGATTAATGAACCGATTGTCAGCATATTGGCAATCTCTGACTGTTCGTTTGTGCAATTCTTCACATAATAGGGATAATCAGAGATGATGTGCTGGTAAGCGCTGAACCATTCGGAAGCTCTGCTCAGCTCTGCTTCTGTCCGCTGGATTCCAAGATACGCTGTCATGACCGCTTGAATTTCCTTTTTATCCGGAAAATGCGGTACCTGGTGGACAGACTGTTTCAGAAAAGGAGCTTGACTGCTGAATGCTGCAGGCTTTGACTGAATGTATTCTCCGAGCTTTTTACCGAATACAAGCCCTTCAAGCAAAGAATTGCTTGCAAGTCTGTTAGCCCCGTGCACACCTGTGCAGGCGCTTTCTCCAGCTGCATACAGATTTTCTACAGAAGTCCTGCCGTGCAGGTCTGTCATGATGCCTCCCATAAAAAAGTGCATGCCGGGAACGACCGGAATTAAACTCTCTACCGGGTTAATGCCGTGTTTGCGGCACAGGGCAGTAATGGTTGGAAAGCGCTGCTCGAAATTTTTTACTGGAAGTGTATTTAAAAAGACCTTTTGGCCATTTTTATTCTGACGGAATATTTCTCTTGCCACGATGTCCCTTGGTGCGAGATCTGCCAATGGGTGAACGTGCTGCATGAATCTTTCGCCAAGTTCGTTCTGCAGGAATGCCCCTTCCCCTCTTACGGCTTCAGAGATCAGACCGGCAGCACTGCCGTTTTTCAGAAGCATTGTCGGATGAAACTGAACAAATTCAAGATCCCCGAGTTCTGCCCCTGCTCTGTAAGCAAGCGCCAGGCCGTCACCTGTGAGGAACGGATGGTTGGAGGTGTGCTCATAGAGCGCTCCGCATCCGCCTGCAGCGATGATGGTATGGCTTGCTGTATAAGAAACAGTCTCACCTGCTTTATTTCTTGCAGCAGCCCCTGTGCAGCGGTTTTCATGCATCAAAAGATCAATGGCCATTGTATGCTGGGCAAATGCGACTTTATCCTGCAGTTTTTTCAGTAGAAACTGCAGCAAAGCTTTTCCGGTCGCATCTCCACCGGCATGCGCGATGCGGTTATAGCTGTGGGCGCCTTCCCTGCCAAGGGCGAGACTCCCTGATGCATTATGATCAAAAGCCATCCCGTTTGAGATGAGGGTCATAATCGCATCTGTGCCGTTTTCAACAAGCTGCTTTACAGCCTTTGGATCATTCTGAAAGGCTCCTGCCTCCATCGTATCTTTGCAGTGGGAATCCCACGTGTCCTCTGTACTGAGCACAGCCGCAACGCCTCCCTGCGCCAAATAGGAGTTGCCGTCAAAAAAGCTGCCTTTTGTTAAAATCCTTACGCTCATAGTTTCACAAAGTTGATCTGCCGCAGCTAATGCTGCAATGCCGCTTCCAATAATCAATACGTCGGAATGAGGCAATTTCCATCACCTTACTTTACATCTGTCTTGACACCTATCTTTACATAACTTTAAACTAAAAACAAGAATTATTTCCTGTTAACGCAGATCAAAAGTTTAGGAGACTTTATACATGATATATCTTGATTACGCAGCTACGTCACCCATGTCGATGAACGCGATAAAAGCCTATGCGGAAGCAGCTGAAAAGGCACCTGGCAACAGCAGCAGCCTGCATGATATCGGCGGGAGAGCGGCAGAGCTCTTGGAAGCTTCAAGGCATGCCATCGCCTCCTGTCTCGGCGGTGATCCGAAAGGGATTTATTTTACAGGGTGCGGCAGTGAAGCAAGCATTTTGGCTATTGTATCCCTGCTAAATGGAGTGGCAGATCCGAAAAAAAGAGAGATTATTTACAGTGCAATGGAGCATTCTTCTATTACAAACTTTATGGCACACCTTGAAGGGCACGGCTATATTGTCAAAAAAGCCCTGCCTGATGGAAGCGGACGGATAACTTCGGAGCAGCTGAGTCCGCTGCTTACAGAAAATACGGCGCTTGTTACCATCCAGCATGGCAATTCAGAAACAGGCATTGTTCAGGATATCGGGCCGTTATGTCATTCGCTAAAGGAGAGGGGGATTCTTTTTCACAGCGACTGTGTGCAAACCTTCTGCAAGATTCCAATTGAGGTAAAAGAGTGGAATCTTGATGCTGTCTCTATTTCTGCACATAAAATTTGCGGACCTAAAGGGATAGGAGCTGCCTGGATCAATCCTGGCACAGCATGGAAGCCTGCCTTGCCTGGTACGACTCATGAAAAAGGCTTTCGCGGCGGGACAGCAGACGTTCCAGGTGCCTGTTCTTTTGCCGTTGCAGCAAAGGAGCTTTCCGGATCAATGAGCCAAAATGCCAGCAGATTGAAGGAACTGAGGGCTTATTTGAAAAGGCAGCTGCGTGCTGCAGGGATAAAAGCTGAATTTGCAGAAGGTGAGGATCCCTATCAGCTTCCGGGAATTGCCGGACTGATTCTGGAAAAAACAGAGGGACAGTATGCCCTTTTGACCTGCAACCAAAGAGGCATCGCCATTTCAGCCGGCAGCGCTTGCCAGGCCGGCATGCAAAAGCCTTCAGCAGCGGTTGTTTCGCTCGGGTATTCCGATGAGGAAGCACTGCGCTTTATCCGCGTCTCAATGGCCCCCTCTACTGCTGAAGCTGAATTGCTCGCCTTCACGAATGCCCTTTCAGCATGTTAAATTAGTAGGAGGAAGAAGAAGGGATTGAAAAAGGTGGACAATAAGGTCACAGGCGAAGAAAGACGAAAAAAACTGCTGGAGTGGCTGACGCAAAGCGATCATCCCCTGACAGGCAGCGGCCTCGCTAAAAAAACAAATGTGAGCAGGCAAGTAATTGTCCAGGATATCTCACTTTTAAAAGCAAAAAATCACCCGATTATGGCGACAAGTCAAGGGTATGTTTACGTAAAAGAGAACCGGCCTCACTTTCAGTTTGAAAAAATTGTTGCAAGCTATCATGCACCTGAAGCAACAGCAGATGAACTGAATTTAATTGTCGATCACGGGGTCACAGTCAAGGATGTGATTGTGGAGCATCCCGTGTACGGCGACCTTACTGCCTCTATCATGGTTTCCTCGAGAAAGGAAGCAGAGGAATTTATTCAAAAAATACAATCTACTAACGCTGCCTACCTTTCCCAGCTGACAGAAGGACTGCACCTTCATACTCTGAGTTCAGATTCTGAAGAAAAACTGGATCAGGCGGCAAAGGCGCTTGATGAGGCTGGCTTTTTAGTTTCGGAGAAAGATTGAGGAGCGGAGTTGCCGGTCAGGAGCTAAAAATAAGACGGAATTCCGAATAAAATGGAAAATTTTACGCAAAAAGAGGCAGATTAGAGTCTGCCTCTTTGCTTTTTTGATATTTTAAGTGAAAAACCTAGTGAATACATGCGGGTTACGCCTTTTTATTTGCGGCTTTTCGAGATTTATTTGCAGGTTTTTGAAATTTATTTGCAGGTTTCAGCTTTTTATCTGCAGCTTTCATTGTTTGCATGCGGGTTAAACTGTTTACATGCGGCTTCGCCCATTCACATGCGGGTTAAGCTGTTTACATGCAACTTGCCCTGTTTCCGTGCAGCTTTCCTGCTGCCCGCTCACCTACAAACTGAACGCCTTATAGCTTCCGAGCACCTTCACTCCGCAGCCAAGTGCTTCAAGCTCGGAGGTCGCGCCCGGAATCAAAATGCCGTCCATGCCCTGTTCGATATCAATCAGGAAAAAGTAGTTTCCTAGACCTGTTTTCATTGGTCTCGATTCTATTTTTGACAGGTTCAGCTTTCTCCAGGCAAATGCGGAAAGAACCTGGTGCAGTGTTCCAGACTGATCAGACGGAAGTGTGATCATGATGGTTGTTTTTTCTCTTCCATTTTGACCTGGGGCACCGTGAACGGCGGCATTCTCATCAGGATGCAGGATGACAAAGCGCGTGTGATTATAGTTGTAATCGTGAATATTGTGCTGAACAATCTCCAGCCCGTACACAGCTGCGGCCATTTCATTGGCGATGACTGCTATTTTTTCCTCAGGATGCCCGCTTGCATATTGAGCGGATGCTCCTGTGGAAGCGGCATTTTCATACGGGATTTCTTTAAACCGGCTATGTAAATATTTATGGCACTGGGCAATGGCATGCGGATGAGAAAGGATTTTCTCCGCTGCCTTCCAGTTTTCGGCGTTTTCCTTGTGAACCATGAGATGCTGGGCAATAGGAGCTGTTATTTCTCCTCTGATATAAAGAGGCTGTTCATGAACAAGGTAGTCGACTGTCAGATTAACAGAGCCCTCAATTGTATTTTCAAGCGGAACAACGGCAAAGTCAATTTGGCCTGCACCAGCTGCATCCATGCAATCCGGAATGGTCCGGAAGGGGATTTTTTCTTCTTCAGGATTGAAAAAACGGCTGACCGCCATATGCGTAAAGGTTGCTTCAGGTCCAAGGTATCCAATTTTGCTCACTTTCTGTTCATCTCCCTATGCGCCAGAACCAAGGATTTCGACTTTTTCTACAAATTCCATCCGCTTCAGTCTGGACATTAATTTGTTTATATCTTCATTCATTCCGTTAATATTGAGGGAGAGCGTGACATTTGCGCGCCCCTGCAGCGGAATCGTCTGGTGGATGGTCAGCACATTGCAGCCTGCCGAAGCGGTCATGGCCAAAAGCTCACTCAGTGTTCCGGAGCGGTCTTCAAGCTGAAAAAAGAGCGTAATGATTTTTTCTTTTACAACTGTATGAAACGGGAATACGGCATCCCTGTATTTATAAAAGGCGCTTCGGCTTAAGTCTACACGCTGCACTGCTTCTGCTACTGAGCCCGCTTTTCCCCGTTCAATCAATTTCTTCACTTCAAGGGTTTTCTGCATGGCTTCCGGCAGGACATCCTCCCGGACAAGATAGAAGCTTTCTTCTTTCATCATCCCATCTCTCCCTCTTGTCGTTCACGTTAAAGAAAGCGGAGAGCGTTATCGCTCTCCGTCAGGGTCAATCAACAAAATCAAATTCAAATTCGAGCAGGCGCACAGTGTCGCCATTTTGAGCGCCTCTTTCGCGAAGAGCTTCATCTACACCCATGCTTCTCAGCTGTCTTGAGAAGCGGCGGATCGACTCATCTCTTGTTAGATCTGTCATTTTAAACAGTTTTTCAATCTTGGTTCCTGAGAGGACATAAGCTCCGTCGCTGTCTCTTGTGATGGCAAACGGCGCTTCTTCTTCTTCAAATTTGTACATGACTCGTGCATTTGCTGCATCCTCGTCCTCTTCCTCATAAATCGGGAATTCCAGCGTGCTTTCCACAAGGTTGGCGATTTCGAAGAGAAGATCCCGGACCCCTTCACGGGTAATGGCTGAAATCGGGAAGATTTTATGCTCTCCCTGCAGTTTTTCTTTAAAAATTTCCAGGTTGTCTGCAGATTCCGGCATGTCCATTTTGTTGGCTACAATGACCTGCGGCCGTTCGGTCAGCCTCAGGTTGTATTCCTTCAGCTCTTCATTGATGGTTAAATAATCTTCATAAGGGTCGCGGCCTTCGCCTGAAGACATATCAATCACATGCACGATCACTCTTGTCCGTTCAATATGGCGCAGGAATTGGTGACCAAGGCCTACACCTTCATGAGCTCCTTCGATCAATCCAGGAAGATCCGCCAGCACAAAGCTGCGGTTGTCTTCAGTTTCAACAACGCCGAGGTTCGGAACAAGTGTTGTAAAGTGATATTCTGCAATTTTCGGCTTGGCAGAAGTCACGACAGAAAGGAAAGTTGACTTTCCTACGCTCGGGAAGCCGACAAGACCTGCATCAGCCAATAGCTTTAATTCCAGGATAACGTTGCGCTCCTGTCCAGGTTCTCCGTTTTCCGCTACTTCAGGGGCAGGATTTGCCGGTGTGGCAAAACGGGAATTTCCCCGTCCGCCGCGTCCGCCTTTAGCGATTACAGCTCTCTGTCCATGCTCGACAAGATCAGCAAGCACCTGGTTTGTTTCCTCGTCTGTTACTACAGTGCCGGGGGGAACTTTCACGATCATATCGGAAGCCGTTCTTCCGTGCTGATTCTTGGACATTCCATGCTGTCCCCTGTCTGCTTTAAAATGCCTCTGATAGCGGAAATCCATCAGTGTGCGCAGACCTTCGTCCACTTCAAAGATCACATTGGCTCCTTTGCCTCCGTCACCTCCAGCGGGACCGCCTTTCGGAACATATTTTTCACGGCGGTAGGCAACCATTCCGTTCCCTCCGTCACCGCCTTTTACATAAATCTTCACCTGATCGACAAACATATTTTTTCCTCCGTTCTAAAAAACCAATAAAGCTTATGATGTGAAAACGAGCGCTGCTGTCCATTCGTATGTATGGATGTCCAGATTAATCAAGGAGATGCCGTCCTCTTCGCATTTATAGAAAAAAGAAGCGAGTTTTTCACTATCTGTTATCATGCCTTGAAAATCAAAAATGAAACCTGTCTGGCCATTCAAGTTTTTCGTTTCAATTGACACAACAAGATGATTTTCTGTTTTGCAGTCAGCGCATTCATCCAGCATGCGGAAAAGTCCGCTGCAAAAGCTGATCATTTTCCGTTCAAAAAGAGACAGGTCGCTGATCTCCCCCAGCACCTCGTATTCAAGCGTAAAAGGGTGGGATTCCCATGAAAAGGTCATAAGCAGACTTGCGAATTCGGGAGCTTTCAGATTGCACAATTTGGATTCCTGCTGCGCTTCTATGATGATTTCATCGACAATCTCGTTCACTCGGTCGAACTTTTCCAAAGATAAATTACCTTTAATCAGCTGGAGTCTGTTCATCCAATCATGGCGATAATGGCTGATTATATCGACGATTCCCCACTCTGTGTCTGTTTTTTTCATTTTCGCACTCCACTCATTTCTTTATTGCTGATGGGAGCCTTGTCAAAAGATGCACACGGTGATTGAACTTTTTTCATTTCGCCCCAAGAGTTATCGCTAAAAGGAAAAAGTTTCTTTTAGCAACAATAGTAATCAAATTATATCAAACTTAAGGGGAGGAAAAAACGGTTTATTCAAAGATGCACCCTGTTTTCCGGATTCCGGGACTAATTCCCTGAGATCAGCATCTGGCTGATTGCGCTGGATGCAAATAATTTTTATTCATTTCGCTGCTTTTTGAACAGCAGCTTCTGCAGCACTGCAGAAAATAAAAACTCCAGCCGGGCAATCGGCTGGAGCTTGATCATTCTTAAGCTTCTTGAGCTGCTGGGTATACGCTGACTTTCTTACGGTCACGGCCCAGGCGTTCGAAACGAACAACACCGTCTACTTTCGCAAATAGTGTATCATCGCCGCCCATACCTACGTTTTCACCAGCATAAATTTTTGTTCCGCGCTGGCGGTAAAGAATTGATCCGCCTGTTACGAATTGACCGTCTGCACGCTTAGCGCCAAGACGTTTCGAAATGGAGTCGCGTCCGTTCTTTGTAGAACCTACTCCTTTTTTGGAAGCAAAAAACTGAAGGTCTAATCTTAGCATGAAATCCACCTCCTATATGTTTTTTAATCTTACTTTCATGTACTTGCTGTAATCTCTTTCAATGGTCTGCAGGGAAACGAGCATTCCTTCAAGCAGCAGCTGTGCTTTGCTGAATGCATCAGGCTCCAGCTCTTCCGGCAATTCGAAACGAAGATAGCCTCCATCTGAACCAAGGTCCAGAATCGGCTCAAGCTTCGCGAGCGCCATCACAGCATTAATGGATCCGAACACAACAGCACTTGCTCCTGCACAGACCAGATCTTTGCCATAATCTGCAGATTGGGCATGGCCCGATAATGAAAAGGATTGGATGGAACCGTCTTTGGAACGGTTAATCACTGCCTGAATCATTACATCACTGCCTTAGATGTTGATTGCGTCAATAACAACTTTTGTGTAAGGCTGACGATGACCTTGTTTCTTGCGATTATTTTTCTTCGCTTTGTATTTAAAAACGGTGATTTTTTTCGCGCGGCCGTGTTTTTCAACCTTAGCAGTAACAGTAGCTCCTTCAACTAGAGGGCTTCCAACTTTCACGTCGTCGCCGCCTACGAATAAAACCTTGTCAAAAGTAACTGTTTCATCAGCACCAGCTGCAAGTTTCTCAATGTAGATAGCTTGGCCAGCTTCTACTTTGATTTGCTTACCGCCTGTTTCAATAATTGCGTACATTCCAATGCACCTCCCATTTATACTCAGACTCGCCAGTGACAGGTGCCAAAGCCGAAGCTCTGTCTTATAACCTGATGCTGAGCGGTTGTAGCACGGGTGCTACAAACTAACATTTCAATGATACCAAAGCAGGCAGGCATAGTCAATTACTTTTCTTCATTCGTGTTAAAAGTTCTTCTGTGCTTCCTGTAAGCCTGATATGAAAGTGCGGTGCAGGTTCTTTAAGCTCTGTCAGGAAGATCCGGAAATGCAGGGCTGCCTCAAGCTGCTCCAGATGAGTTCCGCCCTCCCCTTTCAGCAGGCTAATGATATCAGGGGTCGCCTCAATCCACATACCATCTTCCTCCATGTACTGATGCTCCCACAAAAGTCTTTCAAGCTGAAATGCGAGCGCTTCTGCTCCTTTAACCCTTCCCGTCCCGCCGCAGACACTGCAATGGTCCTGAAGCAAAGCCGATAAGCTTCCCTCCGTTTTCTTTCTTGTCAGCTGCAGAATATTCAATTCTGTCAAGCCCGCCATTCTTGTATGTATGCGGTCCTTTTTCAGCTCTGCTGCGATCACTTTTAAAACCTTTTCCTGATCACTTTTTTCCTTCATATCAATAAAATCAATTAAAATAATGCCGCTCATGTTCCTCAGCCTCAGCTGCCGGGGAATTTCACGGGCCGCTTCCAGATTCACATTCAAAGCAGTTTCTCTATAAGAGGTTTTTCCGGTATATTTGCCAGAATTCACATCAATGACGAACATTGCCTCTGTCCTGTCAATCACAAGGTAAGCGCCGTTTTTCAGCCAAACTATTCTTTTCTGAAGCTTATCTATTTCTTCTTCTATTTTAAAAGCAGAAAAAAGCCCTTCTTTCCCGGTATAGTATTCCAGGACTTCAAAACGGTGCTCAGGCAAATACTGAGTAATCTCCTTTTGCAGCTGGTGATCATCGTATAAAATTTTTTCAGCATTCTCAAACAGGTGTTCTTCTGCAAGCTTCTTTATAAAATTATCAGCTGACAGAACGACGGATGGAACCTTGTTCACTTTGTCCATCTGAAGGCGATGCCCTGCTTCCTTTAATGCGAGCCATTCTTCTTTCAGTTCATCGGTGCTTTTCATCGCTGCTGCAGTGCGGTAAAGGACGCCTTCTGTGTTTTGGACAAGGGCTTCTCCAAGTGCTCTTAGTTCCCCGCTTACTTTCCCGTCTTCAATTTTTTTCGAAACAGCAATGTAGTTTCCATAAGGCATATATACAAGCGAGGTGCCGGTAAATTCAAGCTTTGCCGACACCTTTGGCCCCTTCCATTCGTCTCCTTCTTTTTTCACCTGCACAAACAGCTTTTCTCCCTCGTGCAGAAGCGAAACGATGTCATGCTTTTTAGAAGATGAGACAGATGCAGGAAGATCTGCAGCTGAAAGGTACGCATTTTTCTCAAGTCCAATATCAACAAAGGCAGCCTGCATGCCTGAAACGACCTTCACTACTCTTCCGGCATAAATGCTGCCGGTAATGGCGGCATGTGCAGGCTGCTGAATTTTTAAATCCGTCAGCTTGCCGTTTTCAAGGACAGCCGCTCTTTTTTCAAGTGTTTTCGCGTTGATTAGCAATGTATGCAAGATCTTTCCCTCTCGATATCCTGTTATTCCCCTTATTTCATCATGTTTCAGATGCTTCGTCAATAAGCATACACGAGTTCTCCAACAGTTGAACCTGTCCTATGCTCATTAAAATAAGCATGCAGCAGCTCATTTTCATCCAGCTGTGACCATTTTTCCCCATTCCGTTCTACGATAATCTGATGCTTGAAGCCGCGCTGAAACTGAAGGAGCACATGAAAGATTGAATCATTCTGATCAGCTGTAATAGGCTTCAGCTTGGCAATATCCTGCTGCCTGCCATAGTACCTTTCCATTAAAAATCTCATCAGCACAAAGCGCCTTTGCCTGTGCTCCATTGTCAGCTGATAAAACAGAAAAAGCGTTATGGCCCAGAGATTCAGCTGAAGCGGATCAGCAAAGGCTAAAACAGCGCAATAAACCGCCAGTATCCCCCACGAAACGAGGAGCATACCTTTATGAGCATGCTGAAAAGGCTTATGCAGCGAGAAAAGCAAAAATAAAAATTTCCCACCGTCAAGCGGCCAGACAGGAATCAAGTTAAATAAAAGAACAGACAAATTATAGAACATAAACAGCTGATAATCTGAGGTTCCCAAAACCCCAAGCAAATGAAGGAGATACGCTGCGCCTGCCATCCAGATATGCTGTGCAGGGCCCGCTGCAATGACAAGCATTTCTTCCTTTAACGGCCGATTACCGTGCTCATCTACCTCTGCCGCTCCGCCAAACGGAAGGAGCACAATTGATTTAATTCTCCAGGAGAAATACATTGCACAGACCGAATGGCCCAGCTCATGAATCAGCACGATAATCAGCAGCATAAGCATTGTTTTAAACTGGGCGGTAACTACACTGAGAAGCATCAGTGCCCAAAGAAGAGGATGGATATGAATTTTGAAGAGAAGCTGAAGAATGCTAGTCAAAAGAAATCACCTGTATCGGATCGATAAAGCGCTCCCCTTTTTTAATGGCAAAATAGTAGGTTCCTTTTTTGTTGGCGCCTTCTTTAATAGAACCTATTTCTTTTCCCGTTTTTACAAAATCATAGAGTGACACATCAATTTGAGTTAAATGTCCGTACCAGCTTTCGCTTCCGTCCGCATGCTGCAGCACAACCGTCAGTCCTGTTTCCGGATTTTCCCCTGCTGAAATGACAATTCCTTCATTCATGGCATCAACTGCCGGCTTATTTGTCTCGACCATGATGCCCTGCCCATTGTCTTTAAACGATTCGAGGACTTTGCCGCTTGCCGGTACAGCATATTGCTTAGGTGTGCTGCTGTCCTTCTCATTTTGCTGAAAAAACGCCAAAGGCTGGCCGAACTGCTTTTGATACCAGGAAGAAACGGCCGCAAACTGAAATTCCTTTTCCATGTTGCTCGTAATAAAAGTTCTGGCATTATCCAGCACAGGAGACTGATTCTTAAAGGTGATGGCTGCAAACAGCACCAGGCAGGCGGAAAGCAGGAGCTTCAGCATAAACAAATTGCTTTTGAACAAAGGATGTCCCGGTTTTTGTTCTGTCACTGGTTCTGCTTCATAGCTTGCCGGAAGTTCAGGAAATCCGAATTTCTCTTCTTCCGTCAGAACACTTCTAACAGGTTTTTGCGGTTTTTCCTCTAAACCCCCTGTAAGCTCAAGGCGCTCTCTTCTTCTCTTCGCAATCCTTCTTCTGACTTCCTCCGCACGGCGAGACGGCATCCTCATCAATCCCTTTTTCTAGTGATTTGTACAAGTTTATGACTTGTCCCCGGGAAATATGATGATAAGAAAAGCGGAAGCCGCTCGTTCAGCCCCGACAAGCGCTGGAGCAAAAATCCAGAAAGTCCGGTTTTGACTTTTTGGATTTTTGTGAAGCGACTCGAGGGGCTAGCGGCTGGAGCTGGATCATGAAAAGCGGAAGCCGCTCGTTCAGCCCCGACAAGCATAAGACGGTCAGCCGGAGAAAGGCGGTCTTTCCTTTCTCTGGATGAACGGCTTATGACCTCGAGGGGCTAGCGGCTGGAGCTGGACAATGAAAAGCGCAAGCGCCTTGATCAGCCCCGACAAGCGCTGGAAGAAAATCCCGAAAAGTCCGGTCTTAGACTTTTTGGGATTTTCTGAAGCGACTCAGATCGGTCTAGGCGCTGGAGCTGGACAATGAAAAGCGCAAGCCGCTCGTTCAGCCCCAGCATCTGAATGCGCAAATATCAATAAAATAAAAAAAACAATCCCGCTTCCGGGATTGCACAGTTAGGCGCGAACGCCAAAAAACTGTTTCAGTTTAGCAAAAAAACCTTTATTTGTTTCTTCAAGACTTTGCAGCGGCACAGCCTCTCCCAGGATGCGGCGCGCAATGTTTCGGTAGGCAATTGCCGCCTTGTTATTCGGATCCATGGCGATTGGCTCGCCGCTGTTGGAGGCTTTGATCACTTGATCGTCATCTGCCACAATTCCGATCAAATCAATGGAAAGATGGGCCACAATTTCATCCACATCAAGCATATCTCCGTTTTGGACAAGATGGTTGCGGATTCTGTTGATTACAAGCTTCGGAGGCTCAATTTCCTCTTTTTCCAACAGGCCGATGATCCTGTCCGCATCTCTCACTGCGGAGATTTCAGGGGTTGTCACAACAATTGCCCTGTCCGCTCCGGCAACGGCATTTTTATATCCCTGCTCAATGCCTGCTGGGCAGTCAATAATAATATAATCATAGTCTTGCTTTAACTCGTCAATCAGCTTCTTCATCTGTTCAGGAGAAACAGCTGTTTTATCGCTTGTCTGGGCTGCAGGGAGCAGAAACAGCAGGTCATCAAAACGCTTGTCTTTAACAAGAGCCTGGTGAATTTTGCATCGCCCTTCTACTACGTCCACGAGATCGTAAATGATCCGGTTTTCAAGGCCCATTACGACGTCCAGGTTCCTCAGGCCGATATCTGTGTCAACGAGACAGACACGTTTTCCCATGATGGCAAGTGCCGTACCCAAGTTGGCAGACGTTGTCGTTTTGCCTACCCCGCCTTTCCCAGAGGTTACAACGATCGATTCACCCATGGTTATCATTCCCCCTCAAAGCCGATATAAGTTCGGTCTAATATGTGAAAGCTGCTGAAGCCTGTCTATTTTTATCCGGCCTTCGCCGTCTATGTAAGCACATTCCATTTCGCTTTCAGACGATTCAGGGTGTTCAGGCGCAGTATTCCATTCTTCTGCGATTCTAAGCTGGGCAGGCACCATTTTTGAAGCCGCAATCACTGCTTCGCGGTTGCCGTTAATGCCGGCATGGGCCATTCCTTTCAGCGAGCCGAGAATATAAATATTCCCGCCTGCTGCAACGGATGCTCCCGGGTTCACATCTCCAATCAGAAGAAGGTCTCCCTCCGTCTTCAGCACTTGGCCTGAGCGCACCATTCTAACTTCCGTGTGAATATTCTTCTCTGCGGCAAGCTGCTGCGCTTCAGACTTCGTCAAAACATTGGATTCAATTTTTTCAACTGCTAAACTCTTATTCTTGCTGATTGCTGCTGTTATTTCTTCTTCCTGCTCCACAGTCAGAAACCTGTTTCCTGCCTTGACAATAACCCCTGTAGCAGGACCATTTTCCTGTACATATTGCCTGGCAGACAGCATGGTTTCAAGCTCGCTAAGAAGCTGGCTGTAGGAGCACATGTCATCCATAAAGAGAGAAAGGCCGTCCTTTGTCCCTTTAATCATCACTAACTGGTGTTTTTGGGCTTTCAAGAAGTTCACCTCAATAGCAATACATTTTCGACATGCCGGGTCATCTTTCCTTTTTTTCAGGCTTTTTTCTTGCTTCAGGAAAAGATCGCGCATAAAACCTTAAAGCTTCTAAAACCCATTGGCATCAGTCCAGATCTCTTCTCAGCCCTGCCAGAAAACTCTTGATGGGATAAACAAGCACCAGACCAGCTGCCAAATTCAGCGCAAGCGTCGGAATAAGACGAAGCGTGACGAAATCATTCAGGGTCATTGGCAATGCTTGAATCAGCTCTTGGATGCCGTAAACGAAAAATTCCAGAAGGGTTACAGCAACAAGGGATAGGAAGATTACCACAAGCACGTTATTATGAAGAGCCTTCAGCCCTTTTGACATTAAATAGACAAGGAGCGGAAAGGAAAACAAGTAGATTCCGAGTACCTCTGTATATACAATATCATACAGCAGGCCAAAAATCGCTCCGTAAAGAATGGCGGTATTCCGGTTAAAAAATGCGCAAATGAACAAGATGGCTAGAAAAGAAAATCTCGGCACAAAGATCAGCTGATCTGATAGAAACGGCAAATGAACCAGATCTGCGTAAATGCTTTCAGCTATGAACAGAAGAAAGATGAAAAAAGGGAGCAAAAAACGCTTCACTGATTGTCATCTCCCTTGCCTAGCGCCTCTGCGTCAGCAGTGCTGACATCGCGCTTTGCGACTGAAACATTTTCAAGATCGTAGAAATCAGCTGACGGTTCCACATAAGCCATTTTCGTCAAACCGTAGGAATCAGGCTGTACCTCAGAAACTTTTCCGATTGTCAGGCCTTTAGGGAACACTCCGCCTGTGCCGCTCGTCACAACATCCTGGCCTTTTTCGATTTTCATGTCTGATCCGATATGGCGGAGAAGCAGTTTCTTGCGCTTGCTGTCATAGCCTTCAATCAAGCCGTACACTTTGCTTCCCTTGCGATCTTTGCCTTGCACAATGGCAGAAATCAGGTTTTTCCGGTCTTTTGCACTTAAAAGCTGAACAGTTGACGTAAACTGATCAACGCTTTTCACTTTTCCGACAAGCCCTTTTGAAGTAATGACTGCTGAATCCTGCTGAATGCCAGCCTGGCTGCCTTTGTTGATCGTGATATACTCGAACCACTTATCTGGATTTCTGGCAATCACAACAGCCGGTGTCGGCTTGTAGCTCCGAAGGCTGTCCTGCCTGCCGAGCTCTTCTCGCAATTTATTATTCTCATCTTTTACATCCTGCAGATCCGAATCGAGCTGTGCATACTGATCAAGTCTTGATTTAAGATACTTGTTTTCTTCGTATGTATTTTTAATCTCGTTCATATTTTCAAAAAAACCAGCGAAATACTGGGACGGACGGTGGAAAATATTTTGAAACACGCCTGTTGAGTCTTTTACAAATTGTTCAGGCCATGTGATTTTCCTGTCTCCCTTTATTGAAAAGCCAATCAGTGCCACAAGCAGGATAATGCTTATCAGCAGCAAAATTAACCGTTTGTTGAAGAAAAATTGCGGCATGACTTTACACCTCTTAAACTAAGTTCTCCGGCAGCCTCCTGTGCGGCTCCGGATTTAATTTGCTGCATAAAACAAAAGGAGGAGGAACAAAACACCTTTTCCTCCGCTTTCTTTTTTCTATTTTCCTGCTGGGATTTCCGGCAGGTTCATTACTGGATTCAGCGGCTTTCTCTGCCTTTTCCTTTAAACAAGTGAATATGCTCAAGGGCTTTTCCAGTTCCGATCGCAACGCAATCAAGCGGGTTTTCGGCAATCAGCACAGGCATATTTGTTTCATCACTGATGACTTTATCAAGGTTTCTTAAAAGAGCTCCTCCGCCTGTCAGCACAATGCCTCTGTCCATGATGTCTGCAGCAAGCTCCGGCGGTGTTTTTTCAAGTGTGTTCTTTACCGCTTCCACAATTGAATAGACTGTATCTTTTAAAGCTTCAGCAATTTCTTTTGCTGTAATTTCAATCGTTTTTGGAAGGCCTGTCAGCAAGTCCCTTCCGCGAATCTCCATATTATCAATTCCTTCAGGAGTTCCGGCAGCGCCAATTTCCATTTTGATAGATTCGGCTGTTCTGTCACCGATCATAAGGTTGTATGTTTTGCGGATGTAGTTGATGACAGCTTCATCCATTTCATCCCCTGCCACGCGTATGGACTGGCTTGTCACAATCCCGCCAAGAGAGATGATCGCGACTTCTGTTGTACCTCCGCCGATGTCCACTACCATGCTTCCTGTAGGCTCCCAAACTGGAAGGTTTGCTCCGATCGCTGCAGCAAACGGCTCCTCAATCGGGTAAGCATCCCTTGCCCCAGCCTGCCTTGTAGCATCAATAACAGCGCGCTCTTCTACTGCTGTAATTCCTGATGGCACACAGACCATCACATATGGCTTTCTTGAAAAGAGACCTTTGTTTTTTGTTGCTTGCTTTATGTAATACTTCATCATTGTCGCAGTTGTTTCATAATCTGCAATTACGCCATCCTTCATAGGTCTTAGTGCGACCACATTTCCGGGAGTTCGTCCTATCATATTTTTCGCATCATTTCCAACCGCCACAATTTGCTTTGTATCCGTCTGAAGCGCAACTACTGAAGGCTCCCTGACCACAATTCCTCTGCCCTTTACGAATACTAGAGTATTAGCGGTTCCCAAATCTATTCCAAGGTCTCTTGTACCAATACCAAACATTACTGTATCTCCCTTTCTGAAACGAATTACTTTTTGAAGAAGGCAAGTGAATAAGAAAAGCGCAAGCGTCTTATCAGCTCCTAGCCGCAGCACACGGGAAAATTCGAAAAGTCCGGGTTTGGCACTTTGAATTTTATCGAAGCGGTTCAGGGGGCTGGACGCTGGATTCCGGCCAGCTCTTATGCATAGAGCCGGCTTAATAAGGATTACAGCTTTTTTATTCAATTAAAAAACTCATAAACCTTATTATAGCGTAAATAACTAAAAAAAAAAGTCTTACAGATAGCCTTTTTCTTTTAAACTGACATATTTTTGGTCGCCGATAATAAGGTGGTCCAAAAGTTCGATTCCAAGTACTTTTCCGCATTCGGAAAGCCTTTTTGTTACTTCGATGTCTTCTTTGCTTGGAGAAGGGTCGCCTGAGGGATGATTATGCATGCAGATAAAGGAGGCAGCAGATCTTCGCAGCGCTTCTTTGAAAACCTCCCGCGGGTGAACAATGGAAGCGTTCAGGCTGCCGATAAAGACTGTCTGCTTATGGATGACCTGGTTTTTTGTATTCAGATATAGACAGACAAAATGCTCCTGGGTCAAAAAGCGCATTTCTTCCATAACAAAATTGGCGCCGTCCTGCGGGGATCGGATCACATAGCGGTCTTCATAGGCAAGCCTGTTTATTCTTCTTCCAAGCTCAAGCGCCGCCAGAATTTGAACAGCCTTCGCTTTTCCTATTCCAGAAATGCTCGTCATTTCTTCTGCTGATGCTTCCTTTAAAAGGCGAAGGCCCTCAAAATGATTTAAGAGCCTGTTGGAAAGCTGGAGAACAGATTCCCGCCTCGTTCCTGTCCGGAGAAGAATGGCAAGCAGTTCATGATTGGAAAGACTTTCAGGACCATTCAGCAGCATGCGCTCCCTCGGCCTCTCCTCCTCAGGAAAATCCATGATTTTTAATAAATCGGCACTCACAATTCTCCCCCTTTTTGATTATTCCATAGGAAAGCCCATAGCTTTCAGCTCTCTGACCGTTCTTGCAAGCGGGAGGCCGACTACGGCAAAATAATCTCCCCTGATTTCTTTGACTAAGAGAGAGCCTTTCCCCTGAATTCCGTAAGCCCCTGCTTTATCCATCGGCTCGCCTGTTGCGATATAGCGTCTGATTTCTTCTTCTGCAAGCGGCCAGAAATCCACTTCCGTTTTTTCATAAAAGGTTTTATTTTTTCCATTGAAACAAATGGATACACCTGTTATCACTTCATGTGATTTGCCAGATAGCATCGACAGCATCTCAAAAGCCTCTTCTGTGCTTATTGGCTTTCCGAGAATCTTTCCTTCTGCCGCTACGACCGTGTCGGCTCCAATTACATAGGCATTCGGATATTTCTCAGCGATTAATAAAGCTTTTTGATAGGCAAGACAGGACGCTGCTTCTTCAGGAGCCGCGTTTTCTTCAATAACTTCCTCCATCTCTTGCTTCTTCACGGTAAAAGACAGCCCGATTAGTGAAAGCAGTTCTCTTCTTCTTGGAGAACCGGAAGCCAGTATCAATTCCATTCAGTCACGTCCATTCTTCAGTTTCATAAGGGAGACATCCGTATCTTATCAAACCGGCTTCTATTGCACAATTTAGAAAAAAAGAGATTTTAAATAGCAAATCTACTTTTTAACAGGCTCAGGCAGCTGATTTTTCCAGGACGGTTTTTCGGGTTTATGTTTTTTTCTCATGATGCCGATTAGTAAAACAAGGCAGACCAGAACATATAATGTAAACCACCAAAGTGTCCATACACTTGTAACATAATGGCTGAAGTCAACTGTATCAGGGTGAAATTCAAGGCTCATCACCCATACGAACACTGCGGACGGCAGCAAAAATGAATAATAGGAGTTGTGCCGCGCCAGTTTTTGAAGTCCGAGCATGGCAGCCAGAAAGCAAATGGTGATTTTAATAAAAATCCCAAAAATCCAAAATGTGCCTGTTAAAATTTCAATTCGTTCAAACAGCTTAACAATTGTAATGCCTCTCATAATTTCAAATGTGGCATAGGGCTGGCGGGAGACGAGATCATACCCCTCAACCCCTATGCAAAGAACAACTGAAGCTGCCAGAAAGCAGCCGGAAAGAAAAAGCGTGAGCAAGAAGGATCTTCCGAGATGCTTTTTGTTGCTGACATAGGAAAATAAGGACATTAATGAAATAATTTCTATAAAAGGAAATCCTACCGTCGGATAAGCCCCCATAACAAGAGAGCCAGGATTGTCACGGAAAAATGGTTTTAAGTGACTTCCGTCAAATTGATTTATCACAAGCCCAAAGGAAGCTATTAGAAGAAAAAATAAACCTGGAAGCAAAAATTCATTTAAGCGCGCAAGATTATTAAGGCCATACAAAGTTGTAAAGCATACAGCCGTAAGAAGCGCCGCTTCATAAATAGCTGTACTGCCTTCCGGGTTAACAGAAGTGATCATAAAATTGCTGACATTCCTGACAACATATGCGGCGAGATGAAGCGAATAAAAAACAATAAGCAGAGTGATCACTCCGCCAATAAAGGGTCCTGCTGCCTTCTCTGCACAGTCAAAGATAGATTGGTACCGGTACTTTTTGATTAAGAAAACAAGCAGCAAATTCAGCAGCAGACCGCAAAAGGCCGCGATCAGCATAGAGATCCAGCCGTTATTTTTTGCTGCTGCAGTTGTAATCCCAGGAGCCATCAGCAGGGAACTTCCTGTAATAAAACTGACTGTGAGCATAAGCAGATGCCCTTTTGTTAGCGTATGCTTCATTTGTTATTCTCCTCCAGTGAAAAAAGGATAGAGCGGCTTATAAAGGGCTTCTGTCCACTTTGGAAGCGGAAACAGATCGATCCCCCAAAAAGCAAATATGGCATATGCTCCCGCCCATCCCCAAAGAATGATATTAATGGCTGCCACGCGTTTGTTTATCTTCATAAATGCTTTTCACCCTTGTTCCAGCTGTTTTTATATTCACCTTAACCTCTGTTTCCAATTGGGCATTCTGAAATAATTGCTCCCAGTTATCTTTTGATTTTTTCCACCTGAAGTAATCATTTTGATACAGCAGTTTTTGCAGACCTAAGTAATCAGATCCTATGCTTTTTGATTTCGCCATTGCAGCAAGGAGATTTGCCGTGAGCACACGCTCTGTTTCCTTGTTCAGCTGCTGAATGGTTTCAGGATTTTCAATCGGAATATTGCAGGTGATCTCACTGATCATCCCCTTTGCCTCAACACTTGCCTTATACTTAAGAGGAGAAGAGCCTTTTTCCAGTTTAAGTCCGCCTTTAATTTTCTTCAGCATCACACCTGCCATTCCCTTGCTGTCATCCGGACAAGGAACGGTTAAATAAACGGGCCCGCCGGCATAGCCTGAAGCAAGAGCCCAGCCTCTCGACTCATCAAGCTTCAGCCAGTCAACCAGCTTCGTCCCTTTAAACGCTCCTACGTTCATAATCTCAAAGGCCTTTTCATTGCCGTTTATATTGTTCAGAATTTCTGACTGTTCAGCATCTGAAGCTGGTACTTTCTTTTTCACTCCCAGTACAACTGGGTCCTGGTACTCACTTAAGGACTGGGCAAGATCCCTGTACTCTGTTCCCTTTTTTAAACCCATCGCGGTTTTATTATTGTAAACTCTGTCTTTAATGGCAATCGCCGGTATTTTTTGAACAGGTGTATAGGTTTTAAGAATTTGAACGGCCTTTGAGTTTTCAGCAATAAGAAGCGGGACATTGTCCTTTATTTGGTATTGCCTTTCAATAAAATCGGTGATCGGCAGGAATCCTGTTTTTTGGGCAAATTCATCTCCCAGAACTACCAGTGATAGATGTGAAAAGAAGAACTTGCGCGAAAAAGAGCTTTTGACATTTTCCATAATCTCAGTCAAAGAAGTTCCTTCATAAGAAAAGGTATACACGGGAGCTTCAGGTGTTTTTCCTGTTGCTGCAGCAGTTCCGCCGGGATTCACAATTTGTATGCTGACAAGAAGGCCATTCTCAGTTTGGTCAATGCCAAGCGCTGATACGACATCCAATTCGTTAAGCTCCGTTCTGCCGCAGCCGGTGAGCAACATGACAAGGCCTGCTAACACAAGCAGTTTTTTCAAACTGATTACCCTCCTTTCGCCCTTCTTTTCATATAACTTTTATACAGCTTTGTTTCTGACCACCATAAAGGCAGCCGGAAAAGAACATCCTTCTGCTCTTTAAAACTGAAAGGTGCCAACGGTGCAAAATACGGTTTTCCAAGAGATGTAACAGAACAAAGGTGAGTAATCAGCATAAACAGGAATATGATCATTCCGAAGATCCCCAGTGTTGAAGCGACAACCATCAATAAAAACCGGAGCATCCTTGCCGCACCGGAAAAGGAATAATAAGGCGACACAAAGCTTGCGATCGCTGTTAATGAAACCACGATAACGATGGCTGGTGAAACAAGCCCTGCGGCCACGGCAGATTCTCCAATAACAATCGCCCCTACGATGGATACCGCTGAACCTATCGCTCTCGGCATCCGGATTCCGGCTTCCCTTAATATTTCAAATATCATTTCCATAAGCAGCGCTTCCACAAATGCAGGAAAAGGAATGCCTTCCCTCTGAGCTGCGAGGCTGACGAGCAATGCTGATGGGATCAGCTCAGGCTGAAACGTAATCAATGCGATAAAAATGGCTGGAAGCGATAGTGCGATAAAATAGGACAGCATTCTGATGACGCGGACAAATGTTGATAATTCGTAGTGCGTATAATAATCTTCCGCTGCCTGGAAGAATGACCAGAAGGTTACTGGGACAATGAGCGCAAACGGGGTTCCCTCCAGCATGATCGCTACTTTTCCTTCAGCAAGTGCGGCCGCTGTTACGTCAGGCCTTTCTGTCGCCTGAAAAACCGGGAACGGTGTGTATCCTTTATCCTCAAGCAGCTCTTCAAGCATCCCTGTATCAAAAATTTTATCTATCTGAAGCTCATCAAGCCTTTTAGTAATTGTCTCCAATATTTCCGGCTCTGCCAGCCCGTCAATGTAGCAGAGAAGCAGGTTGGTTTTCGTCAGCTTTCCGATTTTTCTTTGCTTAAAATGCAAACTCGGGGAAGTAATTCTTCTTCTTAATAGAGACATATTTGTTGAAAGAGATTCGACAAAGCCCTCTCTCGGTCCCCTGACCATCGTTTGAGCAACAGGTTCTTCAATTGATCTTGTTTTCCAGCTTTGAATAGGGAGGGTATAAGCGAATGATACTCCTTCAATAAACATTAAAGCATGTCCTGAAAGAAGGCTGTCAGAAAGATCTTTTGCAGAATGAGCAGCCATAATTTCCGCTGTTACCGCAATTGCCTGCTGCAGTTTCTCCGGCTCAGCAGAAAAATCGGTTTCTGCCTCTTTTTCAATTCTCCCCTGAATAGGAAGAATCACCATCTCCTCCAGCTGCGCCCTGTCCGTCAGCCCCTCAAGATGAACAAAGCCTATCGATGCATTTGGAAAATGGTAAACAATTGTTTTCAGGTCTGCGGTACTCCCGAAAATTTTCTGCAGTTCATCAAAGTTAGCTTTAATTTGTTTATTAACGGGTATCTCTGCTAAATGCTCTGTTCCGAGGCGGCTTACGTCTGTTTTGCTTTCCCGGGATGCAGCCATATGAAGCCCCCTCACGCTTTAGGTAATATTTGTTAGTATGCGGATAGATGAAAAATGTATGCAGATTTAGCAGGAAAAGGATCATCACGGTTTCAAACAAAAAAGAGAATCCTCTTTAAAAGGATCCTCCTCGCTCATCATTATTGTAGTCCAGCCAAAGCTGTGAGAAGAATCTGCTGCGACTCTTTTCCTCCTTTAGCGTCTGGGCTCTTCTTCAAGGCTTCTGCCGCTTCTTTCAGCTTGCCGGCAAAACTGCTTGAAGGCAATTTTTCTATCTTTTGAATTGCTGCCGCAACAGCGGAAGCGTCTGCTGGATTTCCTGCAGCTGCATCTGCTGAAAGAGAGGACAGTGTGAGAATATCTTTTTCGAAAGCTTTTGCTTCTTTAGGAATAGTCCAGGATTTCGCTTTTCCTCCCCATGCCTCTATGCCGTCTTCTGTAATGCCTTTGCCGATGGCCTGTGCCTGTCCTTTCTCGCCAGCCAGTCCGGCATAGACAAAGTAAGAATCCTGCTCTTTTACCTTTACCGAAGGGTAGCCCTTGCTGATCAAGCTGTTTTTCGCGCTGTCAGCACTCCCCTCTGAGGAGAATTTCCCGGCCTGTACAACATAAGTTGCCAGTGCTGCTCCGCCAGCTGCCGGCTTTTGTGCCGGCTCATTCGTTTGGGAAGAAACTGAGGCAGGCAGTGAAGGATTGCTTCCGCCCCCTTGTGCAGCACCCTGTGCTTCAGGATCGGCTGACATGAATTTCAGCGCCATTGTGCCAAACCCGAGCCCCATCGCTACTGCGATAACAGCTGTAATAAGAAGCTGCTTCAGAGGAAACTCTCTCCTGCTTTTTCCTTCCCCAAGCTTTCGGAAAGAAACCGGCAATGTTTTTTTAGGCCCCTTGCTCTTCGGGGGCGCAACTACCTTTGGATCCTCTTCGTAAATATCACTTTCATCAGGAAGCAGCCAAGGGAATTCATCCTTTTCTGCCTTTTCTTCTGCCGCTGCTGTTTCAGATTTTGCTTTTTCTTCCCAAGTCGACACAGTTAATTTTTCTTTTTTTGCAGAAGACTTATCCATCAGGGAAGCAAGCTTCCCTTTCCCATTGCTGATCTCTTCTTTTCCATTCAGTATGATCTTTAATGCCCTGTTCGTTTGCTTGTCCATTGTGCTATCACCCCGCTCTATGCTTTCTATTTGCTTGTTATGATAGCAAAGGAAACAAAAAAAAGAACAAGACATTTGTCGTCTTGTTACAAAAGCTTTTCGCTAATTAATGCCCTTATTCTCCACCGTTCACTTCAAAAGACTGCAGGGGATTGTTTTTATCCGCCGGCAATGTTTTCGGAAAAGGCGGCAGCTGATTTTTCAAATCAGGCAGATCCGGCATATAAAAAGCGGAAATGGTAGCTGTAAATTCAAGCGGCTCAGGAGCCTGATCCTGTGATGTGATTTCCGGCTGCGTTTTAATGGAAAGTCCTTCTATTTGTGTGATTCTCTTTAGTGATTCCAGCGTTTGCAGGAATTTCTTCATTTCCTGAAACCCATTCGACTGTGCCGAGACAGCAATTGTCAGCTTTTGCAATCCTAAAGGAAGAGCTGCGGCTGTTTTATCGGCACCAGCTTGATTTGCAGCCTGCTCAGTGGTTCCTGCAGCTTCCTGCGTACTTGACGCTGCAGGCTGAGCTGCGTCAACACTGCTTGTGTTCTGCTGATCCTGATCAGTAAATGATTCGTCTGTAAAAGACGCATCCTTCAATGTACTGTTTGACAGGACCTCAGCCTTTTCAATATCCATCAAAAATTCTTCTTCGAAGCGGTTCGTAGGTATTTCTTTTTCCAATTCAGCTAAAGAAAACGGGGTGACAGCTTTCTCTTCAGGGGCTGCTTTTTGAGCGTCTGCCAATAGCTGCTCTGTTGTTTCAATGCTTTTTTGTGTGTTTTTTTGCTGCAGCAATAGCGGGCTTTCCTGGCTGGTGTAGATTAAATAGTATATGCCTGCAATAACGGCAAGGGAGAATACAAGTATGAGCGTATGCTTTTTCGTCCAGCTGATCACTCTTTATCCCCCTTTTTTTGCAGCTCTTTCCACTTTGCTCTGTTCAGTTCGATCGAGTAGTCTGCTTTATAGCGCGGCAGAACATTGGCTTCGGAATTATCTTTCAGCTCCTGCTCCTCCACTTTCTTAAGAGCAGCTTCCTGAAAATACGGAATATCCGTCTTCAGCCTGTTTAAATAAAAGGCAGCTTCGCGGCTCGTCTCAAATTGAATGGATACTTCTATTTTATCTGCTTCCGTATAGCTGAAGTCTGTAAAATATCCTCCTTCAGGCAGAAGCTTCGTCAAATCCATCAGTATTGGAACAAATTCCACCGGGTAGGTTTTTGTCCATGTGACGGCATCTGCAAGGGTTTGGGCTGCCGTTGGATTTGATGAAACAGAAGAAGCCTGCTGAACAGCTGAAAGCTGATTCTGCAGTGCGATGTCCTTTGTTTTCATCGTTCTTAAATCAGTTCTTTTTGCCTCAAGCTGGGTATTCAGAAAAACGAATGAGCCTGCAAGCAAAACGACGATCATGCCAAGGAGCAGAAGCGATGTATAATTTTTCTGCTTTTTTTCCGGCAGTAAATTAATATTAGGCAGCATTTACTCCACCTCTTTAAGCGCTAGTCCGAGCAGTACTTTAAACTTTTCCGGAAGCGGCCCATTTTTACTCGTTTCAACCTGCTCTCTTCTAAGCGGAATAACAGGAAGGTTTGTTATAGAAGAAATTTTTTCAAAGAAATCAGGCAGGAATGGATGATCCCCTGCTATGACAATTTTTCCGATTTCCTGCTCACCCTGGCTGACACTGAATTTATAAAATCCAAGAAGCTTTTCAATTTCACCGAGACTGTCTTCATACAATAGAAGCGCTTCTTCTTTGGACTCATCTTTTAGGCTGAATTGAAAATATTGGCCTGTGAGCTGATCAGTCTGATGTTCCCAATTTTTCAGCTGCTGAGCAACAGGAAGATTCCGCATCAGAATCGGCTGTTCTTTTTCAAAAATCGTAAATGTCACTGACTTCATATCAATTTGCACAAAGAGAATATTTTCATGGGCGCTTTTCAAATCGCTCAGCACTCTGAAACCGCAAAGGGGCGAAATATCAGCTGCGGAAAGCTTCAGTTTTCTTGATTCAAAAAAGTCGGCATAATTTTTCACCTCTTGCTCAGGAGCGGCAAAAAGGATCGCTTCCCTTTCTCCTTCGCTGCTGCCAATGACCTGATAATCAAAAACAGGCTCTTCGAAAGGCAAATGAATATTGCTGCCAAGTTCCAAATAAAGGTAGCCTTTGATTTCGTCATTTTTAATATCTGAGGGAATGGTGATTTTTTTGATAATGACAAAAGCATCCGGTACAACAAACCGGATATTTTTTCTTTTTAAGGACCACTCCTGGATGCATTCATCCATGATTAATGACAGTTTGTCCTGATCGATAATTTTACCGTTCACCACAATACCGGCCGGCAGAAAGTGCTCGCCGAACCGCTGCACAACAAGCGGGTTTGCAGACCGAAGCTCCAGAAACTGAATAGCATAATCCGTTATCAGGATATTGGAAAAGCTGTTTTGAGAGCGAAAGAATGGCAGATTCATAGTAATGCTCCTTTTAAGCAAATTTCATCAGGATGACGTTAGTAAGTAAAAAAAGTGCCGGTGTACCACTGGATCAGGCTGCTGCCGAAAAAGTAAGCCAAGAGAGCACCGATCACAAGAAACGGACCGAACGGAAACGGTTTTCCTCTTTTCACCTTGCCGAGAAGCATGCCGAAAACACCCGCAAGCGTTCCTATGACAGTCGCAAGAAAGAAGGCAAGCAGCACAAGCTTCCAGCCAAGCAAGACGCCAAGCACAGCAAGCAGCTTCATATCGCCGCCCCCCATGCCTCCCCTGCTGATCAGGATGATCACAAAAGGGATAAAGGCGCCGGCAAACAAACCGATCAGCGCGTCATACCAAGGATCAAGCGGGATGAAAAAGAGGCGCTCAATCAGCACTAAAGGCAAAAAGAAAAGAAGCACCTTATCAGGAATAATCATATAAGCCAAATCTGACACACTGACAATCATACAGAGTGAAATTAACGTCCAGGCAATCGCCAGTTCCTTTGACCATCCCGCCATTAGAGGCGAAGTCGTAAAAAGAATGGCAGTGATCAATTCCATCACTGGATAAATAGGAGAGATTGATGTTTTGCAAGACTTGCATTTTCCTTTTTGAACAATATAAGAAAAAATCGGGACTAACTCTAACGGTTTAATTCTATGGCCGCATACAGGGCAGGATGAGCCTGGTGAAACGATGGACTGATTTTGCGGGACGCGGAGACCGACGACATTGAAGAAGGAGCCGAGTGCGGCGCCTAGGATGAATAGGTAGGTGTGAATAAAAAGTGATATTATAGCCATTTGTTTCACCCCGTAATTAATAAATTATAAAGGTAGTCCCAATTGGGGCTACCTTTAATCACATTATGGATTTTGTATATCAGTTCTTGTTAAATTTTTAGCATCTTTTATTGCTCCTGCATCAGTAGTATATTTAACAGTTGCACTTGCCGCCAATGTTACATCATATTCATAATTGCTACCTGATTTCTTTATTACTACTGTTGTATTTGTTGTATCATACTCACCACTCGCGCTAGGGTTCTTGATACTTTCTAAATGGCCGTTAGTTATGAGGGTGGATATTGGTACAGTAACTCCTCCTGCAGGGACCTCGATTTTTTCGGAAGTCACATATAATCTTGCACCATTAGCAATTTGCTGAGCATTAGCAATATGCGCATCAATTTTAGAGTTCTTAATCATCCCACCAACAGCCGGAATCGCAATAGCAGCAATAATCCCCAAAATAACAACAACAGCCAATAGTTCGATCAGGGTCATACCGCGCTGATCTTTCGACAGTTTTTTCAACAATTTGTTTTCCCCCTAAGGATTAGTAAATAATTCCTAAATTACATGATTATTATAACTGAAGAACTAGATTAAATATACTACTATTTTGTAAAATTATTTCTTAATATGGTTGAATATATCAAACATTGGAATCATTATAGCTATTACAATAGTCCCTACTATAGCTGCAAGCACTACAATCATTATTGGCTCAATAATGGCTTTTAATTGATCTGTGCTGTTCTCTACTTCTTCTTCATAAAAGTCCGCGACTTTGCCCAGCATGGCGTCCAGTGAACCTGTTTCTTCCCCGATCGCGATCATTTGTGTGACCAGCGGAGGAAAGGCCCAATGCTTTTTCATAGGATCTGTTAAGGAGAGTCCATTCTCAAGTGAAACCTTTGATTGGCCAATCACTTTTGCAATGACTTCGTTTTCAACAATCTTCTCTACAATTCCCATTGCCTGTAGGATAGGAACAGAGCTTGAAAAGAGCGAACTGAGCGTTCTCGTCATTCTGGCAAGTACGGCTTTTTGAATCATTTTGCCGAAGAACGGAATCTTCAGTCCTATTAAATCCAAGTAATATTTACTGGCAGGGTTTCTTCTGAGCAAAATAAAAATCACGGCCAGAAGCACCATTATACCGATCACAAGCCACCAGTAAGCCTGCATAAAATTACTGGAATTCAGGACAAACAGTGTAATGGCAGGAAGCTGGGCACCAAATCCTTCAAACATGGTCACAAAGGTTGGCACAACAGAAACTAATAGAAAGATGACAACACCAACTGCAACAAATGCTACTGTAATTGGATAGGCTAGCGCAGACTGGATTTTCTGCTTTGTCTTGTTTTGCTTTTCATAGTGAACAGCTAGTCTGTCAAGCGTTTCATCCATGTTTCCCCCGGCTTCTCCTGCCCTGATCATGTTAATGAACATGCTGGAGAAGATTTTCGAGTGCTTGGCTGCAGCAGAAGAAAGTGCGTTTCCTTCTCTTAAATCTTCTTCCATTTGCTCCAATGCTTTTCTCAGCGGTTTGCTGCTTGTCTGCTTTGCAAGGATGTTGGTTGAATCAACAACAGATACCCCTGCTTTTAAAAGGGTGGAAAACTGCCTTAAATAAATCACAAAATCCTGCAGCTTTACCGGGTTTCCGATCGCGATGTCTTTTGTGAGGAGTGATTCCGGAACCTCGCTCAGCTGTATGACCTTTATGCCTGATTCACCAAGCTTGATCACCGCTTCCCGCTTGGATGGCGCTGTCACCTTGCCTGAAACTTTGCCGGATTTATCTCTGCCTTCATATACAAACCTTGCCATTATTCAGCCTTCCCCTGCATATACGGCAGTGCAGTGTCCTGTGAAATAACACCGCTTTTGACGAGTTCATCAAGCTTGCTTTGAAAAGAGTGCATGCCCTGTGCTCTGCTTGTTTGTATCACACTTGGAATTTGATGCGTTTTTTCATTTCGTATTAAGTTACCGACTGCCGCGTTGTTTAAAAGAATCTCTGTCACTGCTTTTCTGCCTGTGCGGTCTGCTGTCGGGAAAAGCCTTTGAGAGACAACGCCGATTAACACTGAGGCAATCTGCAGGCGTATTTGCGGCTGCTGATTGGCAGGAAACACATCTATGATTCTGTCAATTGTGGAAGCAGCAGATGAAGTATGAAGCGTACCAAGCACAAGATGGCCTGTTTCTGCCGCCGTGATAGCAGTATGAATCGTTTCTAGGTCCCTCAGCTCGCCGACAAGGATGACATCCGGATCCTGCCGAAGCGCTGCTTTTAATCCTGACGCAAAGCTTTGCGTATCAAAACCCACTTCCCGCTGCTCGATCACGCATTGCTGATGCTTATGAAGATATTCAATCGGGTCCTCTAATGTAATCACATGCTTTTTGTTGGTCTGGTTCATATAGTCAATCATAGATGCAAGCGTCGTAGACTTGCCGCTGCCAGTCGGTCCTGTCACAAGAATGAGGCCGTGCGGCTTTTCTGTTATCTGCTTCAGCACAGGCGGCAGGTCAAGAGAATCAATGGAAGGGATGGCTCTCGGCACAATCCGGATGGAAAGGGAGATGCAGGAACGCTGGCGGAAGGCATTGACCCGGAATCTCGAAACGCCAGGAATGCCGTAGGAAAAATCCAATTCGCCTTTTTCCTCAAAAAGCGGCCATTTTGTTTTTGAAATAATGGCTTTTGCCATACCTTCTGTATCGGCCGGAACGAGAAATTTTTCACCTAATTTAATTAAATCTCCATTAATTCTTAAAATAGGCGGAACACCTACAGAAAGGTGGATATCAGAGGCATGTCGTTCATGGGCGGTAGATAAAATGCTGTCAATTAAAGTTTTCATCCTGTCACCTATTCGCTGATGGCGATGCGGAGGATTTCCTCCGTTGTCGTCAATCCTTGTTTTACTTTTAATAAGCCGTCATCCAAGAGAAAAATGGTTTTATTCTTTACTGCCAATTCTCTGAGCTTTGAGTAAGGTTCATTGTTCATGATGACCTTCTGCATTTCCTCATTGATCACAAGCAGCTCATGAATGGCAAGTCTTCCTTTATAGCCGGTCATGTTGCACATGCCGCATCCTTCTCCTCTGACAATTTTCTGGATGGACAATCCTCTTTTCGCAAAAATCTCTATCTCGCGCTTTGTTGCTGCCTGTTCTCTTGCACAGTCCCTGCAGACTCTTCTGACCAGACGCTGGGAAACAACACCTGCAAGGGAAGAAGCGACAAGAAACGGCTCAACTCCCATATCCATCAGCCTTGTGATGGTTCCCAATGCATCATTTGTATGCAGGGTGCTCAGCACTAAGTGTCCTGTGAGAGAAGCTCTTACGGCAATTTCTGCAGTTTCTTTGTCCCGGATCTCCCCGACCATGATGATGTTCGGGTCTTGTCTCAAAATGGACCGCAATCCTTTTGCAAAGGTCATACCGACATTTGCATTCACCTGAATCTGGTTGATGCCTTCAAGCTGGTATTCAACAGGATCCTCAATGGTGATGATGTTCACCTGCTCGCTGTTCAGCCTGTTCAGTGCTGCATAAAGAGTGGATGATTTCCCTGAGCCCGTCGGTCCTGTTATAAGGACAATCCCTGTCGGTTTCTCAATGAGCGCGTTAAACCGCTTTAAATTCAAGCTGTTAAATCCGAGTTTGTCCACATCATTCAGCGAGCTGCCGAGATCCAGAATCCGCATAACGATTTTTTCGCCGTAAACCGTCGGAAGCGTTGAAACGCGAAGGTCAATCGGATGAAGGTCAATGTTCGTTTTAATTCTGCCATCCTGCGGAATTCTATGCTCGGTAATATCAAGATTAGCCATGATTTTCAGACGCGCTGTCATGACGCTTTGCATGTGTTTCGGCAAAGTCCGTTCATTCCGAAGAACACCATCGACCCTGTAGCGGATTTGTATTTTCGTTTCATGAGGATCAATATGAATATCGCTGGCTTTTTGCTGAACGGCATTCTGCAAAATTTGATTCACAAGCCTGACAATCGGAGAATCATCTGCAGCTGTCGTCTCTTCAATTACCGCATCATCAACCTGAAGCTCCCTCATTACATCTGTCATGCTGTCATCAATATCGTAATATTTCGTTATAGCTCTCAGGATGTCATCCTTTGTGGCGATCGCTGTCTGGATTTGAAAGCCCGTAGCAAGCCTCAAATCATCGATCGCATAAAAGTTCATCGGATCTGCCATGGCAACAAACAGTTTGTCTCCCTCTTTTTTCAGAGGAACAACCAGATTCCGTTTCGCGATATCCTTTGGAACAATGTTCATCAGCTTCTGGTCAAACGGATAGCGGTATAAGCTGACATGCGGGATGCCCAGCTGAAATTCCAGCACTTCTATCAGCTGCTGCTCTGTAATATAGCCTCTTTCAAGGAGAGCATCTCCGATCCGCTGGCCCTTTTGCTTTTCACTCAATGCGGTTTGCAGCTGTTCAGTTGTAATGAGTCCAGCATCTACTAAGAGGTCGCCAAGTCGTTTACGTTCTGTTGTCATGTAAACTCCCTACTTTATTTTTCATTTTGAACAATCTTGTCATCAGCATTGTGATCAGGGTTTTTCTGTCCGTTCTCTGCAGCGGTTCCATTTAAGGAAGGATCAGCTTGAGCTGGCTGAGTGGCATTTTCCGGCTGTCTGCCAGCTTCAGCAGAAGAGTCTGCGGGCTGTGTTTCACTGTTCTCCTGTGCAGCATCTGGCTGCTGGGTTTGAGCAGGATCCTGCGCTGAAGTGCCTGGTGTTGCTGGTGTTCCTTGAGTACCTGGCATAACGCCATTTTTAATATAGTAATCCACTATTTGCTGCTGAATGGCGCTGTTTATTAATGTTTGCTGATCAGGCAGCGGTGTGGCCGTTTGTGTATCGGTTTTTTCAGAAGGTGTTAAAGCCCTTGCTACAATCTGATGAACAGGCGGGTAGAAATCCTCTGCAAATGGTGCTGTATTTGATTGATCTCCATCTTTATTGCGGTAAACCTTTATTAAATAACCGTTTTTGCCTGTTTGAACTGTTTTCTCCTGACCCTCAGAAAACGCGGCATCATAGCGTACTATTTTCTTGAACCCAAATGTTTCAGGACTGGAGCGCACCACGTCATATTGATAAATGAGCGGTTTTCCAACCACAGCCACATGAAGGGTATTACCCAGCCAGTCAAACGTGAGCTTATAGTCGGTGTCATTTGGATTGAAAATTTTAAAATCTAAATAACCCGGTTCAATTTTCGCTTCATATCCGAGATCTTCAGCTGACGGCACAGTGAGGCCTGTGTGGCGTTCGATTACATCAAAATTGGTGCCCAGTATCGTTTTGTAAACAGCAGAGGCAAGCTTGCTGAGAGCTTCTTCGTCCTCTATGGCATCCTTTCCAAAAGCCTCCAGCACAGAAAGCTGAGATTGAGCTTTTATAACGGTTGATGGGTGATTGTTTACTGCACTGACCAAATTGCTGCTGGATTTGGCGTTCGGTATCGTTGTTTCGTAAATAACTGTTCCACTGCTTCCTTCTGTATAAGCCTCCAAAGAAAGGGTTTGGTTTCCTGACAGCTGGCTCGCATTTGTTAAAATATCTTTTTTCAGCGCATCTATTTTTATTTTAGAGCCGAGTTTCCCTGCCGCAGTATTGACAGCCTTTTTCAATGCCTCTTCGTCCACATCTGTAAGAAGAGATGATCGCTTTCCGGACACCGCATTTCTGACGCTTTCGCTAATATTGAAAAGGTATACATCATCGGTTAAAACAGCTTTTTTTCCAGCGAAAGACACAGAAATCGGCTCATTCTGCATCCATTTTTGTGCTTCCTGAGCCACCTTCTGCTTTGCTTCTTCCTCTCTGAGACCGCTTATGCTGATCGAGGCAATTTTGGTGTTTCCCGAAAATTTCTCTCCGTACATAAACGATTGGAATACGGCTTCACCTGCATAGGAAAAGCCTGTTAAAAAAGCTGTCCCAAGAGTTAATGCTAGTAATATTCTGACCCCGTAATTAGAGCTCACCCTTTTTTGCTCCTTCACCCTTACATTTCAATATTCATTGATAACTCTACAATTGTTCCCGGTCCCTGTTCCTGCGCTTTGCTGATTTGCTCTTCTGTCAGAAACGTATCCTTTTCAGCGACAAGCAGGCCATCTTTTCCGCGTATATCCTTCAGCACACGCTTGCCTTCAAGCAGCTGCAGCTGTTTCATCCTGATCTCATCAAGCGGCATCCGGCTAATTTCTTCTGCCGTATTTACCTCAGATGCAGGCGCTGCGCTTTCTTTTACCTCTTCAGCTTCAGCAGACTGAACCAGCTCCTGTTCTTTTGAAAGGAATGTCACGTTCTCATTCACTACGAGAATATCTTTTCCATACGTCATCACATCATCTGACTTTATGACGGTTTGCTTTTCTTTCATGCCGACTAAAATGCCAAGAATATTGCCATTTTCTTCATCAATAAAATACTCTTTTGCTTCCCCGACCAGCTGACCTTTTCTTGTCATAATTCTTGTATCAATGATGGAAATTCTTTTATTTACAAGCTGATTCGCAATTGGTATCTCATTTAAATCAATGATGGCATTGTCCGCTTCGATCGTCACGGCATATTCCCCGATCCCGATTACTTTTTTAAACGGAATAGCTTTTACACTTACCTGCCAGTCCTCATGCTCTACTGTCAGGAAATCGACTGTACCTTTATCAGGATTCAGCACAAGAGACTTGACCTTGCCCGCTTCTTTCCCCTCAGAAATTAGAATAATTGGAAGTCCTACAATCTCAACACTTTTCTTCATTTCTTCACCACACCTAAAAATTTATAGTAATCTGGATTATTTAAACCAATTCAGCTGCTGCAGGAGATATGGATAGGGCTTCAGCCTGTTTTCCGCTTCGGAAAATGCATGCTGCAATGCTTCGTGCTGGCCTTTTTCTTTTAATAAATTAAGATATAACGGCAAAAATACAAAATAGTCTCTTTCTGACACAGCAGAATCTATTACGTCTGTTAGCGCCTTTTCATACTCTTCTATTTCATTCTTCTGTTTTAAATAGGATAGCTGCGAGTAAAGAGTCTCCAGAATTTCTTCAGGCAGAGACTGTTTTACAACATCTTCACTGACTATTGGATCTTCCATCTCTTGTGCTTTACGCACGCTTTGGCTTTCTTCTCTATCCAGTGATTCCTTCTCTCCCGGTTCATGGAACCAGCTATCTGGATTAAGGGAATCTTCTGCTCCAGCTGGAGCTTCTGCCTCTGGTTCTTCAGGCAGGCTATTGCTATCTTCTTTTTCACTTTCTTCTCTATCCTGCGATTCCTTCTCTCCAGGTTCATCAAACCAGCTTTCTAGATTAAAGGAATCTTCTGTTTCTAAGTGCTC
This sequence comes from Metabacillus kandeliae, assembly GCF_021166585.1. GTDB lineage: Bacteria > Bacillota > Bacilli > Bacillales > Bacillaceae > Metabacillus_B > Metabacillus_B kandeliae. The sequence continues at coordinate 340,117 of NZ_JAJOZE010000001.1, read as the reverse complement.
ATCTGAATGAGAGTCTTCTTTATTTAACTCATCTGCTTTTGCCAAAAGTTCTCCAAGCTCTGATTCTTCAAACCAGCTTTCGCTATTTACTTCTTCTTGTTTTTCCATTGAGTCTGCTTCCGGCTTTTCAGCTGCCAGAAGTGCTTCAAGGTCTTCTGAGGAATTGACAGCTTCAGATGACTCCGTCTGATGGTCAGCTTCTAAAAGTTCTTCTAGATTAAACTCCGGTTCTGCTGCTTCTTCAGCCAGCACACTTTCTTCAGCGTGGCGTTCTTCCAGAAAGTCCAGCAACTCTTCATCAGCAGGTTCTGCTGCCTCTTTCGCATCCGTTTCGCTGATTCCGTCAGTTTCCAAAAGCTCTTCCAAGCTATATTCCAGTTCTGCTGATGAGGTTTCCGGCTCTTTTTCAGCCTCCAACAGCTCTTCAGACTCACTTTCATTTTGGCTTTCCCAGTCCTCAAACCAGTCTTCAGAAGCATCGGCTGCTTCAATTTCTTTCTCATCAGAAGGCTGTGTTTCATAAGATACACTTTTTTCAGCACTTGCACTTTCCACAGTCAATTCCTGGGGTTCGGTGTTTGTCATAGTGACAAACTCTGATTCTGCTTCTTCCTGGTACCCATAATCATCTGCTTCAGCTGCTGTTGAAAACAAAGCTTCAGCTCTTTTTTGAAGCAGCATGCTTGTGCAGAGTATCAGCAGGAATACTAAAAGACCAGCCTGCCAGACAGGCATAATTTCTTTTGAAAAAAGGAATAAAAAGGCTGCCAAGAAGGACATCCCAAGCATTGCCCACTTCCCTCTCCCTCTTACCTTCAAAGGTAGGAATAAAAGCACAGGGATGCAGACAATTAAACCTATAAACAGAAAAAAAAGATATTTCAAACTCTCTCCCCCACCAAAAGGATCATGATAAATAGACCATTTTTCTTTTAAAATTAGTTAAAAAATACCTAAAAAAGACAATAATCGACTATCACTTATTGTATAATAAACTAGATTAATTGGAAAGAAGGGATTCACTTGAATTTTAGAAAACTTCTAAATGAAAAAAGTGGATTTACATTGATAGAAGTTCTTGCTTCTATCGTTGTTTTCAGCATTATCACTTTTGCCATGCTGCAATTTTTTACTCATGCATATTCTTATACGAAAAAAAGCGAAGATCAAACATTAGGAATCTACGTTGCGCGGAATATGATGAACTACTTGGAAAAGCAAAGCTTTTCCAATTTAAAAACCCGCTATCAGGATCCTCTTAAAGATGGAGATTCTCTTAGAATTGGAGCGGACCGCTGCAATGATAAAATGCCCGGAACAGGAGAACCGGTATTCAGCTATGCTGAAGGAAGAAATGCTGCAGCAGACTGCGCCAGAATGTTCAGCATGAACATAAATAATCAAATTTATAAGGTGGATTTCACCATTGAGAAAAAGAAAAATTGGGATGAAACAAAGAAGAAGTATTTGCTGCCTGTAAAGGTTGCTGTTACATGGGGCAATCAAACTGCTGAGCTGGGAGGATATGTTACAAGTGAGAAAATCCGCTGAAGCCTTTCGCGATGAAAGGGGATTAACATTAATTGAGCTCCTGGCAGCACTAGCCGTTTCGAGTATTGTCATGATTATTTTCTATAATGTTTTTATGATGGGTGTTAAAACCTTTGAAAAAACGGGTGTGGAAGGACAGCTGCGGGATGAAGCAGATTACGTTGTGTCTAATATTTTGAGTGAGCTATATCAGTCTTCCACTGATCTTGTAAGCGACTGTACGAATGATGAAAAAGCATTTTGCATTAAAATTACAAGCAATAAACAGCTGCAAAAAAATGAAAAGCAGCAGATCATTCAGGAAAAAGTGGAAACAGATAATAGCAAGATTAGAACAGTGAAATTTATTTTCCGCAGTAGCCAAATTATAAAAAGCATTAAAGAACCTGGCCAAACAGCTGAAACTCAAACAGTGCTCAGTGACAGTCCCTTTACCTTTCCGAATACAAATATAGATCCTATTGTTAATAAAGAGCCTGCCCTCACACTTGAATGCTACAGAGGCAATAACAATCAGTGTTTGGCCGGATCCATTCTAATAGATCTTAAAATCGGAAACTCCCACTACACAGAAGGAACCGCCATCCCTGTTGACGCTCTGAAATTTAATAGCCGGATCGGATTCTAATAAATAGGAGACAAAGACATGTTCCAAAACGAAAAAGGACAAACTCTTCTCACTGTTATGCTTATTTCGCTGATTTTCACTGTTCTTGGCCTTTCCATTCTGGCTGCTGCTGTAAATGGAGCTGGAAGAACTCAGCTTAGAGTAGATGATATAACGCTCACAGCAGATGCCAATAAGACACTGAACGAAATTATTGCTTCTTTCAGGAACACTGTCACAAGCAGCAATTATAAGCTGACAGAAGTCTCAGCCATCTCTCCTTTATTATCAACTGCCGTAACAAATCTAAAAGCCGATAATAGAGGCCTCTGCATTATCGATTTAACAAATAGCGGGGGCAGCTGTCCTGATAACGGCATAGCAAAAAAGCAGGGCTACGGGATAGATCCTGAAAAGAACTTTACAAGAGTATACCAGTTTTCCTATAAAGCAGAGGACGGTAATTTAAGCAAAGTCGTTAACAAAACTGTTATTCTCTCCCCTACCCCAAGCTTTCTGAATTACGCAGTCGGCAGCGGTCCGGATGGAACCTTAAACTTAAATGGCTTTGCAGAAATCAGAGGAAATCTTTATGCAAACTCTTTAAAAACAAGCAATATAGCAAGCTACAAAGACTCAAATTCACCATCTAATGGTTTGACTAAAAGCGATACTCTTTATCCCAGCATTAACGGCACTGCGACCATCAGAAATGATGTGAATGGAATCGTAAACTTTTCTGAGTTTGAAAAGTTAAAAGCTGTTTTTGACAGCCGTTCACAGGTTTTCATTAAACATGAAACAGAGGATTTTATTGATGTGAAATTTGATGAGACGGTCAGCGGCATATTGAATAGTGTGACGAAAAAAGGTTTGTTTGCTCCTGAAGATGTTGTAAATTCTGATAATGCGATGAAAAAGCTGCTTGGCCCCTGCCTGCCAAGCCTTGTGAATAACCTTCCTAAAATTGTGGACGGGAGGTTAGTAACGACCACAACGAAAGGAACTTGCCAGCTGGGACTTGCATCTCCTTGGAAGCCATTAAGGATCATTGAAGAAAAAACCAACTATAATGACATAGAAAATCTAGCGCCGAATCCACGTGAAACAATTGTCTACACTGGGGTCAATCCGGATGGGAGCCTAAAAGATAAAAATGCTGTGAACCCTCTCTATATTCAAAATAACCTGACGCTCGGCGAAGATAATCTCCTGATCGTAAATGGGGATTTGGTTATCTCAGCAACAAGTGAAAAGCCTTTGCAGATTCAGGGAAAAATCATCGTGCTTGGTGATGTCCGGATCCTCGGAAACAATTCCGATAAAGACGGTAATGACGAAACAGGCGAAGAAGACGACAATATCGAATTTAATTCAACGATCTATGCTCTCGGAAATGCGGCCATCTCTAATACAAATGTAAAAGGCAAGGATGGCAAGCAGCTCGTTCTCATGGCAAAAGGTGATATGAATGTAAACAGGATCAACGAATTCAGCGATGCCAGCAAGAGTGAACCGCTAAAAGCCTTTTTATATACAGAAAAAAATGCAGATCTCTATGGAGTAGGATCAGCGTTTAACATTAGAGGCGGACTGTTTGCTAAAAATAATTTAACAATAAACGCAATCAGGCAAAAAAATGTCCAGAGGGATGCTGCAGGCAATCTGAAAGACCGCATCGCATCTCCCGGAAGCCAGCAGGCTGTTGGCCAGGTTTCCAGATTCCAGGTAGATTATGATTCATCGGCATTGCTTGACCAAATTTCTTCCTTGCCAAAAACAGATTATTATCAGGTTGTGATGCAGAGCACCTTGGTTAACTAAAGCATCAATAAAAAACCTCCGGACCTGATTAAGGGTCCGGAGGTTTTTTACTTTCATTCCAAGTTACCACTTATAATTGCCGGTTTTAGAACCATTGGAGCCATCGTTTGGTCCCCCATTATTCCCGGTGTCGCCTGTTCCATTGTCGGTGTTTTCATCTACATAAATAACCTGAGAAGCATCAAACGTTTTTTGCTTGTCTGTTGCAGTGGCTGTAACTGTTGCATACCCTTGGCTGACTGCTTCTATAAAAATCTTTCCATTGCTTTTTACAATGCGCACCGTATCATTTTTCGTGCTGGATACGTTTGTAATCCGCTGATTTACCGCATTAGAAGGGCTGAATTTGATCACATTGTTAGGGATGCCTGTTAATTCAATTTTATCCCCTACTTTTAGCGTTATTTCAGACTGCTGAAAAGCAATTCCTGTCAAATCGATGTTTTTCACTTCAATGGCAGCCGTTTTGGCAGTTTGATAAGTATCTCCATACGAAATATTGAACGTAATTGTGTACTTGCCTTCTTCACTGAATGTAAGAGGAATTGTATACTGCAATTGATCTGAAACCGGGTCTGGCTTGTACTTGATATCTTTTATAGCCATGTAATAGGTGCCGCTTTTGCTGTCAAAATTAATATCCTTGGATGAAGGCTTCACACTGTCAGGAAGCTTAAAGCTGATTGTTCCATTTGTAAACAAAGGATCTTTAGAAGAAAGGTTTCTTGATAGTGTTTGGAAGATGGTTACGATATCTTCATCTATCGCATTAGAAGCAGTTCCTTTGCTTAAAGCAGCCATATCCTTCAGCAAATCCATATCCAATTGTTTCTTATCGGCAGCATTTCCAAAACCGATCGCGTTTAATGTGATTTGATTATCCTTTAATAGCTGGGCCTGATTCATTACTTGGGCAGTGATGCCTGTTACTGCTCTTGGGTCATTCGCCGCGTAAAGAAAGAGCGTTCCGTTGTTATCAATTGCAATATTATTCCGGTTACCATTTGTATCATAGTAAACATTTCGATAGCCATCAATTTTCTCTTTATACTTTGAAACATAATATACATCATTGCCCATATAAAAATAATTGCTCAAACTGTATCGGCCTTCAAAAAAATAACCAAGCATGTCATAGAACGTGTAGGAAGCATAAAAGGTTCCATTAACCTTTTCATATTGCATAGAATTCGTTGGAATTCCATCTGTTAGAAATATAATATGTTTCTTTCGGTTATTCCCATCACTATTCTGTGTTAATAAAAGCCTTGCTTTTTCCAGGGACTGCGTATAGTTCGTTCCACCTGAGGCTACCATTTTGGTAACCTTGGCAGAAATAGCTGATAGGTTAGAATCCAATGTTAACTGAGAATCACTTAAACTAACATCACTGTCAAAAGCAACCAAACCAAAGCGGTCCTTCACCTTTCGACCAGCATTATTAGCATTAAACTCACTAATGGCGCTGTTCATTGCCTGCTGTGCATACCACAGCTTTGTATGTCCTTTAATAACATCATTCATCGATCCTGATTTATCAAAAACAAATACTACGTCAATCGGTGAGCGTTCTGTTAATGGCGCTTTTCCTTTCGGCAAAAGGCTGATGTTGAATTGTCCTGTTGGAGATAGATTAAGATATTCTCTGTTGAGAAGTGCCGGACCGGATACATCCGCATCAAGAGTCATGTCTGTGTCAGCAGCGGTTGCAAAATGGTTTGGCAAAAATGCTTGAATAAAAATCAAAATACATGCTACTAATGAGAATGCTCTTATCTTCCTGCGCATATATCTCCTCCTATTGGCACCCAAAAATATGTAATGGTGCCTTTACGCACACATTATACCAAAATTCCACAATTAAATGATAGTATTTTACTAGTTCTTTTGAAGGTTTTTATCTTCCATACCCAGCAACCTTATTTCTTCCGGCCTGCTTGGCACCGACATACATCGCGCGGTCAGCATGGCGGATCAGCGAGAGCTCGTCGTCTGCGTCCTCCAGTGCAGCAGCAATGCCGATGCTTGCCGTGATCGGAACGGCTGCCCTTGATTTTGTTTCATTCATATCCTGCTCAAGTAAAAATGGAGTGGAAGCAATTTCGTTTCTCACGCCTTCTGCAAAAGCAAAGCAGGCATTCTTCTCCATTTCAGGGAGAAGGATGACAAATTCCTCGCCGCCGTAACGATAGACTGTTCCTCTGTCACCTGTAAACCTTTCAAGTCTTCTTGCAAGCTGGGACAATACTTCGTTTCCGGCCTGATGGCCATATGTGTCATTGATGCTCTTAAAATGATCAATATCCAAAATAACAAGGGACAAGATGCGGTCAGGATGCTTTCTCAGCAAAGCGAATTCATCCTGCAGAGATTTTTCTAAATACCTGTAGTTATAAAGCTTTGTCAATGAACAGCGAATGCTTTGTTCTTTTGTATGGGCATGGCTTCTCGCATTTTCTATGGCGACACCAAGATGGGCTGTGAGCAATTCTACAATCATCAGCTGATAGTTTTCATAGGCTCGTTTTTTGTTCGAAGTGAACAACACAATCCCTGTTACTTCCTGGCTCCGTATGATGGGTACGGATATGACGCTTTCTACTGATTCAGGCAATAATGAATGACCGAATTCTTCCCGGCCGCTTCGCTTTTTAACGAGCACTCCTTTTTGCGTCCGGTACGTATAGCCGCTGATTCCCTGCTCAATTGGAAAACTCTCTAATCCACTTTCTCTGACAGCGCCATTTTCAAGTGTGCGGATAATTTTAAAGCGTGAATGGTCGACAATATCAATAATATAAGCATAATCTACGGGAAACATGGCCGTCATTTTCTCATGGAAAACATTGAGCACTTCATCTTCCTCTAGTCTTTCTGTCAGCTGTTTGCCAATTTCAGCTGCCTGCTGCAAGTATCCATTCACTCTTTGGCTTGAGTAATAAAGATTAAGAATAACTCCAAGGGTTACCATTGGAATCCCAACATATAAAATGGCAGGCATGCCGAGCTGAGCATAGAGAAGATACAGGATAATTCCGACCGGCAGAACCATGACGGAACTAAAGATTTCCCACCAAAAATCCTTTGTGAAAAACCTGTCCTTCCTTTGATATAGATAAAGTCTCGCCATATGAAGCAGACAGTGATTGACGCTCCAGACAACCAGCGAATAGCCGATTACATTCAGCAGAAATCCCAAGGAAAACTCTACTTTTCCGTGCTGCCCGCTGACTGACTCGTAAAATACGCCTCCTAAAAGGCAGACCAGTAAAAACATTAGAGAATTTGTGGCGTATCGGTAGTGCTGTTTTAGTCCCACTCTCAAACTTAACATGACAAGCACTGTGGAAATTTGCATCATAAGCATTTCTGCAAAAACGCCAAAGTATATAAAAACAGCCAGTGCCACACCTTCTACAAAGAAGATCGGCGTGTCATTTACAATAATCGGCTTAAAACAGACTAAACACATGAGGATGAAAAACAGAATTAAGTCTGTCATGTTCCCGGCAAATGAAGGCGGCCAAAGATGATAGGTTGCAGCGAGTATGACAGGACATAAAATAGCCCAGCCCGTCCACAAAATCACCTGTCTTTTCCTTTCCAAATACTTCACACCCTTCTGACCCATTTATCTATTTCTATATTTTAGCAAAATTTCTGAAAAGTGTCTTTTCTTTTTTAGGTTATTAGACCTAAATTTTTTCTTTTATTTTGCATATCTACTAATTGACAACATGAAAAAGAAGCATATCTGCTTAAATGGCAGATATGCTTCTTTTCATTTTAAGAGATGGGACCTTACCTGCGAAATAAAATAAAGAGATCCTGTTATAACAAGCAAGCCGTCAGGTGTCATTTCCCCGGCAATTTTTTCAATTCCGGTTTCCCAGTCTGGGAGGATTTCCTTGTCAGTATGACTGCTCTTTTGAAAAAGCTCTTCAGCTGATGCAGCTCTTGGAAAATCAAAGCTTGATAGATAAAAGCGGTCTGCCGCACGCTCAAGCTCAGTGATCATTCCGCCGTATTCTTTGTCCTTCAAAGCGGCAAAAACGAGATAAATTTTCCTGTCTGAGTAATGGCGGGAAAGGGCGCTGACAAGGCTTTGGACGCCTTCTCTGTTATGGGCGCCGTCCAGCAGTATGGCTGGATTCTCTGATATGGTTTCAAGCCTGCCGTTCCATCTTGTTTTTTGAAGCCCTTTTCTGATCTTCTCTTCTTCCAGATGAAACAGGCCGTTTTCATTCAGCCAGCCGCAAGCTGCGATGGCAAGAGCGGCATTTTTCACCTGATGAATGCCTGTCATTGAGATGGATGCCTCTTCAAGATGCAGGGCTGGCGTCTTTATATTGAATTGCTCTCCGCTTCCTATTGCCTGGATCTCTGAGAGGATAATTTCCTGATTCAGCCTGAGCAAATCTGATTTTTCTTCAAAAGCTTTGGCTTCAATGACTGCGCTTGCTTCCTGTATTTCTGCCCCTGAAAGTATCGGAGTCTTCCATTTTATAATACCGGCTTTTTCTCCCGCAATTTCTTCAATGCTGCTGCCTAAAATATTAATATGATCATGGCCGACACTTGTAATGATGGAGAGCAGCGGCTGAATAATGTTCGTTGAATCATATTTTCCGCCGAGACCAACCTCAAGGAGCAGAACATCGGGCCGATAAATTCTTCCGAAGTAATAAAAGGCCATGGCTGTGATGACTTCAAATTCTGTCGGAGATCCAAGCTCTGTGTCTTCCAAAGCTTCTGCTGCCGGCTTTACCGCTTGAACAAGCTGAACCATTTCTTCATCGCTCACAGGGATTCCGTTCACGCTGATCCGCTCATTGAAGCTTTCAAGATACGGGGAGGTAAAGGTCCCTGCTGTATAGCCTGCTTCATTAAAAATATGAAGCAAATAAGAAACAGTGGAACCTTTGCCGTTAGTTCCCCCAATGTGGATGATCGGCAAGTCTCTTTCCGGATGGCCGAGCGCTTCCATCATGGCCTGCATTCTTTTCAAGCCGGGCCTAATGCCGAACGCAAGCCTTGAATGAATCCATTGCAGCGCTTCTGTATATGCTGCTGTCATTTTTCTCACCCCTTAGCCTTTGGAACCTAAACAAGATGCCTGGCCTTCTCCTTCATGGAGAAAAACCAGGCACTGCTCTTGCATATTAAAGATTTTTCAGCTCTTCCATTCTGGCAAGAACAGCGTCTCTTTTTTCTGAGTAGTCTTTTTCTTTCGCCTTTTCTTCTTCAATGACTTTTTCAGGCGCTTTTTTCACAAAGCCTTCATTGCCAAGCTTCTTCTGAACGCGCTCTACTTCTTTGTTCAGTTTATCAAGCTCTTTTTCCAGGCGTTTAATTTCTTCGTCAATATTCAGCAGGCCTTCCAGCGGAAGAATCAGCTCTGCACCTGATACAACAGCTGTCATAGCCTTTTCAGCTGCTGTTAAGTCTGTACGGATTTCAAGAGCGCTTGGATTGCAGAAGCGTTCGAGATACGAGCGGTTGGCTTCGAGCTGCTGAGCCGTTTCAGCTGTTTTCGTTTTGATTTGCAGCTTGATTTGCTTGCTCATCGGCGTGTTTACTTCAGCCCGGATATTCCGGACAGAACGGATGATTTCGACGAGCAGCTTCATGTCCTCTGCTGCTTTTTCATCACTGAGCTCCTGTTTTGCTTCAGGCCATTTTGCAATGGTTATGGACTCGCCTTTATGAGGGAGGTTCTGCCAAATTTCCTCTGTCAGGAACGGCATGAACGGATGAAGCAGCCTCATTGTCTGATCAAGCACATAAGCCAAAATCGAGCGCGTTGTCAGCTTTGCCGCTTCATCTTCCCCGTAAAGCGGAATTTTTGCCATTTCGATGTACCAGTCGCAGAAGTCATCCCAAATAAAGTTATAGAGCAGGCGGCCGACTTCGCCGAATTCGTATTTGTCTGCAAGCTTTGTCACCTGCTCAATCGTTTCGTTCAGCCTTGTCAAAATCCATTTATCCGCAACAGACTTTTCGCCTGACAAATCAATTTCCTCATATGTTAAGCCATTCATGTTCATGAGGGCAAAACGGGAGGCGTTCCATATTTTATTGGCAAAGTTCCATGTGGACTCCACTTTTTCATAGCTGAAGCGAAGATCCTGGCCAGGCGAGCTGCCCGTTGACAGGAAGTAGCGGAGAGAGTCCGCACCGTACTTTTCAATCACTTCCATCGGATCCACACCATTGCCTAATGATTTGCTCATTTTCCTGCCTTCAGCATCCCTTACGAGACCATGAATGAGAACATCTTTGAATGGGCGTTGTTCTGTAAATTCAAGACCCTGGAAAATCATCCGGGATACCCAAAAGAAAATGATGTCATACCCTGTTACAAGGGCATCTGTCGGATAATAGCGCTGATAGTCGATTGATTCTTCGTCAGGCCAGCCCATTGTGGAGAACGGCCATAATGCTGAACTGAACCATGTGTCAAGCACATCTTCGTCCTGCTTCCAGTTTTCCACATCATGCGGCGGCTTGTGGCCTACATGAACTTCGCCGGTTTCGTTATGATACCAGGCTGGAATGCGGTGTCCCCACCAAAGCTGGCGGGAAATGCACCAGTCTCGGATATTTTCCATCCAGTGCAAATAGGTTTTTTCAAATCTGTCAGGCACAAAGTTTACTTTTTCTTCTTTTGATTGCAGCTTGATGGCTTCATCTGCGAGCGGCTGCATTTTCACAAACCATTGTGTAGACAAATACGGTTCTACAACAGCACCGCTTCGTTCACTATGGCCGACAGAATGAAGGTGATCCTCAATCTTGAACAGGATGCCCTCTTCCTGAAGATCCTTCACGATTTGCTTTCTGCAGGCGAAACGGTCCATGCCTTCATACTTGCCTGCTTTTTCATTCATGGTGCCGTCTTCGTTCATCACAAGGATGCGCTCAAGGCTGTGGCGATTTCCGAGCTCGAAATCATTTGGATCATGCGCAGGTGTAATTTTCACTGCTCCTGAACCAAAATCCATTTCAACATAATCATCCGCTACAATTGGAATTTCGCGGCCGACGATTGGAAGAATCAGCGTTTTGCCGATCAAATGCCTATAGCGCTCATCTTCAGGGTGAACGGCAACAGCTGTATCACCGAGCATCGTTTCAGGTCGGGTTGTGGCAATTTCGATATGCCCGCTTCCGTCCTTCAGAGGATAGCGCATATGATAGAAAGCGCCCTGAACATCTTTATAAATTACTTCAATATCAGATAGGGCCGTCTTTGTAGCCGGATCCCAGTTAATGATATATTCGCCGCGGTAAATCAGTCCCTTGTTATAAAGGGAGACAAATACTTCGTTAACCGCTTTTGATAAGCCCTCATCAAGGGTGAATCTTTCACGGGAGTAATCAAGGCCAAGACCAAGCTTTGACCACTGTGTGCGGATGAATGCAGCGTATTCTTCTTTCCACTTCCACGTTTCTTCTACAAATGCTTCTCTGCCAAGGTCATAGCGGGATTTTCCTTCTTCGCGCAGCTTGCCTTCCACTTTCGCCTGAGTGGCGATGCCGGCATGGTCCATTCCAGGCAGCCAAAGCACATCATAGCCCTGCATCCGCTTCATGCGGGTCAGTATATCCTGAAGCGTCGTATCCCAGGCATGGCCAAGGTGAAGCTTTCCTGTTACGTTAGGCGGCGGAATGACAATCGTGTAAGGTGTTTTATTTTGATCATTTGCCGCTTCAAAAAATTTACCCTCCATCCAGAAATCGTAGCGCCCTTTTTCAATGGCTGCGGGATCATATTTTGTCGGCATTGACAATTCATTAGTATCGTTCATTGATAACTCCTCCTTATAAACAATCCGTAAAAATATAAAAACTCCCTTCATCCAAAGGACGAACGGAGTTCTGTTTCGCGGTACCACCTTCATTCACGGCCAGTATTCGGCCGTGCTCTCAAAAGGAATAACGGCAGTTCATGCCGGCCATCCCTACTCTCTTTCAGGATAGCTGCTCAAGGGCGACCTTCCAGCATGGCTTCCTTAGAAAATCTTTCAGCAAGTGATTTTCCTCTCTTTAAGGCGCCGGTTACTGTACTCTTCCCTGTCCAAGCATTTTGCATCATATGTATATTCTATTCTTATTTTATTACATTCCTGTTTTTTGCGTCAACATAATTAGATACTTGGGTTTTCAGCCTTCCCGGATTCCTGACTTTTTATACGCACGAACCAGGGCGAATGGTCATATCCTGCCTATATAAGCATGCATGAAGGAGCGGAGCAATCATGCGGAAAAAATTCAACAGGTATACAATGCCGGCGTGGATGAAGGAATTCCGGTCGGTTGGCATTCAATTCGTTATTCCTCTTGCCGTGTTCCAGGGCATCAGAACCATTCTTTTCCCAACTTCGTTTGACGTTATTCTTCTTGCTGCACTGATCATCCTTGCCTTGGCGATTCACCTTGAATGGATCTAGTCCTGTGATTTTTTTTATTAGATGCTTTAGAAGCTGGGAAATGAGGGAAGTCCTATTGATAGGACTTCTTTTTTTGTGAAGTGTATGGACACGCAGCAGCATTGGATCATCTTGGAGCCATGCTTCAGCCATTCATCATGTTCTCGATGAAAGAAGAATGCTAAAAAAATTTCTCTGGAGGAATAGCATGAAAAAAACGATTGCGGATCTCTTGATTGACTCATTGCTTCAGGCTGGAGTTAAACGGATTTATGGCATTGTCGGTGATTCGCTCAATGCAGTGCTTGATTCCATCAGGCGATCGGGGAAAATTGAATGGGTATCTGTCAGGCATGAAGAGGTAGCCGCTTTTGCAGCAGGAGCTGATTCTCTTCTCAGCAACAGCATAGCCGTTTGCGCCGGCTCAAGCGGACCGGGAAATCTTCATTTGATTAATGGCTTGTATGATTGCCACCGCAACAGAATTCCTGTGCTCGCTATTGCCGCCCATATTCCAAGCAATGAAATCGGCGGCGAGTATTTTCAGGATACAAAGCCGGATCACCTTTTTAAGGACTGCAGCCATTTCGCTGAAGTTGTGACAAGACAGGAACAAATGCCCCGTCTTGTCACAATTGCGATGCAGCATGCAATCGGGCGAAAAGGGGTTTCTGTTCTTGTTTTGCCTGGAGATGTCGCCTCATTGCCTGATAATGAAACAGTTCCAGAGCACGTTATTCATGTTCCGAATCCTGTTATCCGCCCGTCTGACGGGGAGCTCGAAAAGCTCGCGGAATATTTGAATAAAGGGAAAAAAATTACCTTGCTATGCGGCGCCGGATGCCAGGGAGCGCATTCCGAACTAATGGAGCTTTGCGAGAGGCTGAAATCTCCAATGGTCATCGCCCTCAGAGGCAAAGAGTTTTTAGAATATGACAACCCTTATTCCGTAGGCCTGACAGGGCTGATCGGCTATTCTTCCGGCTATCATGCGATGATGGATTGCGATGTGCTTCTTATGCTTGGAACTGATTTTCCTTACCGCCAGTTTTTCCCGAAAGACGCGGATATTCTTCAAGTGGATATTAAAGGAGAGCATCTCGGCAGAAGAGCGCCATTAGCATACGGGGTTGTCGGGGACATTAAACATACAGTTTCTGCGCTTTTACCGCTTCTGAGGGAAGAGCATTCCGACAGGCATCTTGAAAAGCATGTCAATGATTACAAGAGTGTCCGGAAGTCGCTCAACAGGCTGGCTGAGCCTGGACGGGCTCCAATTCATCCTCAGTATTTAACAAAGCTTGTAAGTGACCTTGCCAGTGAAGATGCCGTCTTCTCCTGTGATGTTGGAACGCCGACGTTGTGGGCCGCCCGCTATCTCGAAATGAACGGTAAGCGCCGCCTGTTAGGCTCATTTAATCACGGCACAATGGCCAATGCGCTTCCGCAGGCGATTGGCGCTCAAAAAGCGCGGCCTGACAGCCAGGTGATCTCCCTTTCCGGTGACGGGGGGCTCAGCATGCTGATGGGCGATCTTCTGACTGTGAAGCAGCACGGTCTTCCAATCAAAATGGTTGTGTTCAATAACGGCTCCTTAAGCTTTGTGGAGCTTGAAATGAAGGCGGCCGGCTATCTTGAAACCGGAACAGCCCTTGATAACACCAATTTTGCAGCGATTGCCGAGGGTGTTGGCATTAAAGGCATCAGGGTCTCTGAGCCAGCTGAGCTTGAAGGAGCTTTAAAAGAAGCCTTAGCCTACAGCGGACCAGTTCTGATCGATGTCCTTGTAAACAGACAAGAGCTTTCGCTTCCTCCAAAAATCGAATTTGAGCAGGCGCACGGCTTTACTCTTTGGATGGTAAAAGCTGTGCTCAACGGCAATGGGAACGAACTGATTGAACTGGCAAAAACGAACTTGCTAAGGTAATGGAAAAAGGTGCCCTGAAAATTCAGGAGCACCTTTTTTACGATTGCTGCGCCATCTTTTTTTGTGTCTCAATATCATTCACCCGCATGACAAAATATTCCACATTCTTAAATTTCCAATATTCCTGCATGAGTTTTCTGTTGCTGTCAAGCTCGCTTCCATCCCTGCGGCTGCTGTAGGACCCAATCAGGCTATGAATGGAATGGGGATAGGATAGGTAGCTTAAAAACAAATGAGACTCATCTGCAGTGTACGGAAATTGGCGCTGGTAGCTGTAGTACCAGTCAATGCATTCATCACACCGGATCGGATAGGTTTTAAAGGTTTTGTTGAAAAATTGAAGCATATCGTCAATGGGACTGGAATAGGCTGCTTTTTCGAAGTTTGTTAAATAAGGCTGTTCATTACGGTCGTAGATAAAGTGATGAATAGACAGGCTTCCATGGTTCAGGGCCATCCTGACGGTTTCCTTTTCCTCCATCGATTCCTTCCATTCACCAAGTTTTTCTTTGGCAAAATCGGTTGCTCTTGATACTTCAATGAAATAGGTGACAGCCTGCAGCTCAAAAGGTGACAGGTACCATTGTTTCTCACATTGCTCAACGAATTTTTCGTATGCTTTGTTCTCCTCTTCCCACCGTTTCAGCAGGAGGTCGTAATGCTTGGCGGCTTCATCGCCGGTCAGCTTTACTTCCTTCAGTGTCCGCGCATGGAGCTGGGCCGCTTCCTTAAAGAAATAGTCATGCTTGGAATCCCGCTCTTCTTCCTGCTCTTCCTGAAGCCATGGCATCACATAATAATGATGCTGATTTACTGCCGTAATAAAGCTGCCAGACTGATTCTGATAGATCGGCACAACGTTCGAATACCCCTTTTGCTGCAATTCTGCAAGCAGCTCAGGAAACTGAAAATCCCTGTTCTGCTTGATTTGTTTAACCGCAAAAGGACCTTGATTTGTATAGGCTTTATATAAATGAGGGGTAATTTGTTCTGCAAATTCCAGGTTCATTTGATATTGCCGCAGGATATACGGTATCTCTTCCATCATACAAACTCACCACTTATCTGCTGTCATTAGAAAAGCACAAGCCTGCTATTGCAGCCTTCAAAGAGGAAAAAACAGCTGATCAAATCAGCCGTTTTCCGGCAAAGCTGTTACCTATGTCAGGACTTCAAGTCAGCGTAATCCGGTATATACAGAATAAGGCCTTCGTATATATCTTTATCTGCCCCAAGGCGATTGACGCGCATGAGCTGCTGGACGGTAACATCGTATTTCTCACAAATGCTGTCGATGCTTTCTCCTTGCTGCACAATGCACATTTTCACTCTTGAAAATTCTTCTTCATCATCTCTTGTGAAAATTTTCGTTAAGTAAAGGGCGTTTTCATCTGTGCGGACAGGTTCTTCTGATGCCGCTTTGGCTGCTTGCTCGTGCCGTTCTTTGTAGGTTGAAGCTTGAGCTTGATAACTGCTTTCTTCTGCCTGCTCTTCTTCATAGGCGTGAGAGAAATAGGTTACTTCTTTAGCAGGGGTCTTTCTGACTTCTACTTCAAATGGCGTATAGAGCTCGCTTTCATCGCTGTCCCGCTCGGAATCATCCATGAACAGCTCATTGTACGCCTGCTCTTTCATGGCTTCATCTGCTTCAGCTTCCAATGTATAGCCTCTGAACATGGCAGGTTCAGGTTCATAAGCTGCCTCTTCCCCGTATGCGGGGTCATATTCTGGTGTCTCCGGGTAAGCACCGTGATGTTCGGCTGGCTCTTCCGCCATGTAATCAGCCGACTGGCGTGAAACTCCGTTAATCGATAAATCAGCCAGAAGCTTCAGACAGTCTGCCTCAGGCAATTCATAGTCAAACGTTTCAATCGTGACAAATACCTCATCAAGTGAAGGAATCCGGTTTTTCGGTATCGTTATATCCACAGGAAACCTGTGGGACATCTCCGTTGTACCGTCCTCCCTGTCGGCCGTTTCCTGTACATACCTTGCATTGGTATATTCAAACGGTTCTTCGGAAGGAGATTCAGATTTTTTATATTCACCTGTCAGCAGCAGTGCTCCTTTGATGGAAACATACTGATCATGCTCCTGAATGGAAATGTCAGGATCAAGCGCAATAGACAGCAGCTCCTGTACTTCCTGTCCTTTTTGGAACCAGACTGATTCTTCTACTGAGAAGCGCAATGCATCATCCTGAAACAATCGGTTTTCCTCCTTTCATCCACGCAGCCTGAAAATCGCAGTTGACACTACAGATTTATGAGGAAAAGCCGGAAAAAAGAACTAAAAAAACCGGATAGGGAGACTAATCCTTGTCTCCCTATCCGGGCTTGCTTTTATTTTGGCTCTGTTAAATTTGGCTGCTGATTTCAGCACGAGGCGTCCGCTTGCCGCGGGCAGTGCTGGAGCCTCCTCGTCGTTTCACTCCTGCGGGGTCACCCGCCTGGAACGTAGATCAACAGGTGCTCCAAAATTAATATTCTTCTTAAAATAGCATTATTTTAATACTGAAAAAGCCTTTTCAGCAGCTTCAATTGTCTTTTCAATGTCAGTCTCACTGTGCGCTGTTGACAGGAACAGCCCTTCAAATTGAGAAGGCGGCAGAAAGACGCCATTGTTCGCCATCTCTTTATAATACTCGGCAAAATACCCAAGATTTGAGGTTTTAGCCGTATCATAATTGATAACCTGTTCGTTAGTAAAGAAAAAGCCGATCATAGATCCTGCACGGTTTACTGTGTGCGGAATGCCATGCTTCTCTGCGGCTGCAGTCAGCCCTTCCTCAAGCAAGTCAGCTTTCTTGCGGAAACCTGCATAATCATCAGGAGTCAGCTGAACAAGTGTTTCATAGCCTGCTGTCATGGCAAGCGGATTGCCTGATAGCGTGCCGGCCTGATAAATCGGACCGCTCGGTGCGATGCGCTCCATGATTTCCGCCTTGCCTCCGTAAGCTCCGACGGGCAGACCGCCGCCGATGACTTTGCCAAGACATGTAAGATCAGGCGTTACACCGTAATAGCCCTGTGCACAGTTGTAATCAACACGGAAGCCTGTCATGACTTCATCAAAAATTAAGAGTGAGCCGTATTGTTCAGTCAAGGTTCTCAATTCTTCAAGGAACCCCGGCTGCGGAGGCACAACCCCCATATTTCCTGCAACAGGCTCAACGATCACTCCGGCGATATCATCCCCGAATTCTTGGAAAGCATAACGAACGCTTTCCACATCGTTGTAAGGCACTGCGATCGTATTCTTGGCAATCCCTTCCGGCACCCCTGGGCTGTCAGGCAAACCAAGAGTCGCTACCCCTGATCCTGCTTTTATCAGAAGAGAGTCTCCATGCCCATGATAGCAGCCTTCAAACTTCAGAATTTTGTTCCGTCCCGTATACCCTCTTGCAAGGCGGAGCGCACTCATCGTTGCCTCAGTGCCAGAGCTCACCATGCGGACAATTTCAATGGAAGGCACCCTGTCAATCACAAGCTCAGCCAGTTTATTTTCAACTAAAGTAGGGGCGCCAAAGCTTGTCCCCGACTCTACTACTTTTTTAACGGCTTCTACTACACGGTCATTGGAATGCCCGTGAATCAGCGGACCCCATGAAAGGACGTAGTCAATGTATTCATTGCCATCGATATCGTAAATTTTGGATCCTTTCCCTCTTTCCATAAAGATAGGATCCATATTAACCGACTTGAACGCGCGGACAGGGCTGTTTACCCCGCCAGGCATCATTTTTAACGCTTCCTTGAATGCCTGTTTTGATTTTTCATAGCTTCGCATCTTAAGCGCCCCTTTGCAGATTATTGTTCTTTCAGCCAGCGTGCAGCATCTTTCGCAAAGTACGTAATTATCATGTCTGCTCCAGCACGCTTCATTCCGATAAACATTTCAAGCACAAGGCTCTTTTCATCAATCCAGCCATTTTGTGCGGCTGCTTTAATCATGGAGTACTCCCCGCTCACATTGTAGGCAACGACCGGGACATTCAAATTGTTTTTTACATCGCGAATGATATCAAGATAAGATAGCGCGGGTTTCACAATTAGGAAATCTGCTCCTTCTTCAAGATCTGAATGGGCTTCCCTCATCGCTTCCATCCGGTTCGCATAATCCATTTGATAGGTTTTGCGGTCGCCGAACATCGGAGTGCTGTGGGCAGCTTCTCTGAATGGGCCGTAGAAGGCACTCGCATATTTTACAGCATACGACATGACAGGCACGTCTTCAAATCCGTTTTCATCAAGTCCATGGCGGATCGCTGCAACAAACCCGTCCATCATGTTGGATGGGGCAATAATATCTGCCCCTGCTTTCGCCTGGCTGACAGCCGTTCTTGCCAAAAGATCCAATGTCGGGTCATTCAGGATTTTGCCGTTTTCCACGATCCCGCAATGGCCATGGTCTGTGTATTGGCAAAGGCAGGTATCCGCAATGACAACAAGCTCTGGGAAGGTTTCTTTAATTTGTGATATCGCTTTTTGAACAATTCCATGGTCATGGTAAGCTTCAGATCCGACAGCATCCTTATGATCAGGCACACCGAAAACCATTACTGATTTAATGCCGAGATCTGTCAGCTCCTGCATTTCATCATTCAGGTAATCAAGAGAAACCTGAAAAACGCCCGGCATCGACTGGACGGGATTTCTTTTTTTCTCACCTTCCAGTACAAAGATCGGATAGACGAAATCTTCCGCGTCCAGATGTGTTTCTCTTACAAGGGCGCGCATGCTTTCATTTACTCTTAATCTGCGGTGGCGGTTGAATTTTAATTCCATGTTTGTTCCTCCTCTGTAAGTGACGCATGTTCTGCCATTTTCTCAAGCATATCTTCCATTGTATAGCGCTCAGGCACGAGGGCGTTCAGGCCATATTCCTTCAAAGCTTCTGCGGTAATTGGGCCGATGCAGACAAAATGCGTGTTTTTGCATTGCTCTTCCTGGCTGTTTTCTTTCACAGCATTCATAAAGCCGTCAACAGCTGAAGGGCTTGCAAGAGTAATATAATCAAAAGGCTTTCTGCTGATTGTCTCAAAAAGCTCAAGCTTTGCTTCTTTTTTCACAATTGTATTGTATACCATGCACTCTGTTACAGAAAATCCTTTTGCTTTCAATTCAGCTGTCAGCACTTCTCTGGACCTGCTGCCTCTGATAATAAGCACTTTCTCTCCGCTTCTGAGCTCCTTTATCATGGACTCGGAAAGACCCTCTGCTGTGTATTCTTCAGGCAGAAGATCTGTTCTAACGCTGTACTCCTGCAGCTTCTTCGCTGTTTTCATGCCAACGGCAGCAACCTTCACATGATGCGGGATGGAATCACTCTTTTTAAAATGAGAGAAAAAGTACTTTACTCCGTTAGCGCTTGTAAACACAATCCATTTGTAATCTGGAAGCTCTTCAAGCACCTTCTGAATCTCAGCAGCATTCCCTGAAGGAGAAAAAGCGAGCAGTGGAATGACCGCTGTTTCTGCTCCCATTTGTTCTGCCTGCTCTGCAAACGGAAGAGCCTGTTCCCGTGCTCTCGTAAACAGAACGGTTTTGCCTGAAAGCGGCTTTTCGGGCATCATGATTGATCCAGTTCTTCCCTGACCCTTTCAATCAGTGCTTTGGCTCCTTTAGCCGAAAGCTCTGCTGATAGAGATGCTCCAAGCTCTTCAGGCTTGTCTCCTCTAGTTGCAGCTTTATACACTTCTTTGCCGTCAGGCGATGCAACGAGTGCGCTCATGGACAGCGTACCGTCCTCAATAAAGGCATAGCCGGCAATCGGCACCTGGCAGCTTCCGTTCATTCTATTTAAATACACTCTCTCAGCTTCAACAGCACGTCCTGTTTCATCGTCATGAATGCGTTTCAGGGCTTCCAGGAGTTCAAGGTCCTCTCGGCGGCATTCGATTGATAATGCTCCCTGGCCGACCGCCGGCAGACAAATGGACGGATCTAAAAATTCCGTCACTATCTCCTTGCTCCATCCCATACGTGACAATCCTGCAGCAGCCAGAATAATTGCATCATATTCGTCATTTTTCAGCTTTTCAATTCTCGTATCAATATTTCCTCTGATCCACTTGATTTCAAGATCCGGTCTTAAAGCTAGAAGCTGTGAGCTTCTTCTCAGGCTGCTTGTTCCAATAACAGAGCCTTTCGGGAGCTCATCAAGCTTCTTGCCGCTTTTAGAAATCAGCACATCCCTGTGGTCTTCTCTCACCGGAATACATCCAATCGTTAAACCCTCTGGCAGTGCCGCAGGCATATCCTTCATGCTATGTACTGCCATATCAATTTCGCCATTTAAAAGAGCCTGTTCAATTTCTTTCACAAAAAGCCCTTTTCCGCCGACCTTTGAAAGCGTCACATCGAGAATCTTATCTCCTTTTGTCACGATTTCTTTTATTTCAAAATCAAAAGGCACTCCCGCTTTTTTCAATTGGCTGATGACCCACTTTGTCTGGGTAATGGCAAGCTTGCTTCTCCTTGAACCTACTGTGATTTTTCTCATAAATGACCCTCCGGCGCCTGTCCTTTGCAGGCTTATATTCTATCTTGGCTTACTGTTAGGCTCTGTAAAATTTGTCTGTTGATTTCCGTTTCAGGCGTCCCCTTTCCGCGGGGCGGGCGCTGAGCCTCCTCGGCGCCTTAGCGCCTCCGGGGTCTCACCTGTCCCGCTGCTCCCGCAGGAGTTTCCCGCCTGCCACTCCAATCAACAGGTGTGTAAAAATTAATCATCACTTTTCTTTAACTTAGCCTTTGTTATGAAAACCAGTGAAATCTGGATAAACTGCCAAACAGGAAAAAGTTGATCAGCAGAACTAAAAAGGCTGCTGCATTCCATAGAGCAATCGATCTGCCCTGCAAATCTTTTACAATTTTATTATATAAATAAAAGCTGTACACAATGAGAACCGCAAAGGAGCCGAGCACCTTTGCATCATACCAGTGAAAATTATCGAGCTTTGTATACGCCCAAACCGATCCGAGTATGAGACTTAAAAGAAGCATGGGAACAGCTATCACATTCAGCAGGTAAGCGTTCCGGTCAAGCTTTGATAAATCCTCGATCCTGAGCAGCCGCTTGCCCCATTTTTTCTTTTTCAGCAGATCATACTGAAGCAGGTACAGGACGGAAAAAACAAAGCTGATGGAAAAGGCGCCATACGAGATAATTGCCATCGCAATATGAATGATCGAAAGCTCGGATATAAGCTGATCACTCAAAGCGCCAGGCTGGTTCTGCGTCAAAGCGAACGTATGAATCGCCATCATTAAAAATCCAATTAAATTGGTGAAAAACAAAATAAAATCCACTCTTAAAAACCTGTTCAGCAGAAGAGAAAAGGTAATGAGCACCCACGTGTAAAAATAAAGCCCTTCCACAATGTTCAAGACAGGAAATTTTCCTGTAAGAATCATCTCGGTAAATAAAAAAATTGTTTGCAGCAGCCAAACAATAGAAAGCAACCAGAAGGCGCTCCGATTCGCCTTCCGGTTGTTATGAAGAAAATCTATAAAATAAAAGAGGACACTGACCGCGTATAGTATGACGGCCAGCTCGTTCAGCCTTGATAAGTTCATCTCAATCATAAAATAATTCCCTTCTCTTATGACTGGACAGGAACATGGGCTTTAACCGCGTCAGCTGTGATGGAAGCTTGGGCTTCCCGCTTTTTCTGCTGCTCTGTTTCTTCTTCAATATCAAAAATCTTTTTAAATAAGGCAAGCGTTTCTTCCGCATCCGGCTCAGCAGCAAGCTCTTTCACTTTCAGGATCGGATCCTTCAGCAGCTGGTTAATGATGCTTTTCGTATGCTTATTCAGCACTTTTTTCTCCCGCTCAGTCAGGTTCGGCATTTTTCTTTCAATGCTTTCCATTGTCTGAGCCTGAATGCCAAGAGCTTTTTGGCGGAGAGCGGAAATGACGGGTACAACGCCAAGCGTTCTGAGCCACTCATTAAAAGCTACAATTTCTGCTTCAACCATAATGCCGATTTCATCAGCTGCTGCTTTGCGCTCCTGCAGGTTGGCTTGAACGATACCTTCAAGATCGTCAATATCATATAGGAAAATGCTCTCAAGCTGTTCCAGTTCAGGATCCAAGTCGCGCGGCACAGCAATATCAACCATAAACAGCGGACGGCCTTTTCGCTCACGCTCAATATTCGCCATCATCTTTTTCGTAATGACATAATCCTTTGAACCTGTGCTGCTGATCACAATATCAGCTTCAGCAAGGGCTGCTGAGAGTTCATCCATATGCCTCGCTTCGCCTGAAAACTTGGCTGCAAGCATGTTCGCTTTTTCGTATGTTCTGTTCATAACCGTTACGCGGCAGGCACCGCTTCCGTGAAGATTTTTTGCAGCAAGCTCGCCCATTTTTCCTGCGCCGAGAATCAGCACGCTGCGGCCGTGAAGATCGCCGAAGATTTTTTTTGCAAGCTCTACAGCTGCGTAGCTGACAGATACAGCATTTGAGCCGATGTCTGTTTCGCTGTGGCCTTTTTTCGCAAGGGTCACAGCTTCCTTCATCAAATGATTCAGCACAGTGCCTGTTGTATCAAGCTCCTGTCCAAGCATAAAGCTTGTGCGGACCTGTCCGAGGATCTGCGTCTCGCCAAGAATCATAGAGTCAAGACCGCATGCCACCCGGAACAGATGCTCAACGGCTCCATCGTTTTCAAAGAAAGAAAGAAACGGCGAAAATTCCTCCATTGGAAGCTGAAACCAATCTGCCAAAAAGGCTTTTAAATAATATCTGCCTGTATGAAGCTGGTCAACCACAGCATAAATTTCCGTTCTGTTGCATGTGGAGACAATTATATTTTCTAAAACGCTTTTCTGCGTTTTTAATGTTTTCATTGCATCCCCGATCTCATCGGGATTAAAGCTAAGCTTTTCTCGAATTTCGACAGGGGCCGTTTTATGATTTAAACCAACTGTAAGAACGTGCATTTTCTTCTAGTACCCCCCATTTACATAATTCAGTATTTATATTATAACATGATAGGAAAGGCTTATTTCTGAAAAAATGTGAACAACAAACAAACCTTTTATTCTCGTGCCTTTGTCCAAGGTTTAGCGTACCAAAAACGGGCGAAGGTGTGCAAGCAGATCGTATTACATAACGTTTGAGGTGAAAGAATGAAGAAACCTGGTGTTTTTCCTGCATACTTTCTGCTCGGAATCGGCGCTTATTTTCTGCTTCAGAAAATGCACATACAGCTTTTTCCTGAGCAGAACAGCTGGCAGACGCTTCTCGCCCTGTTCGGCCTGCTGTTCCTCCTGCAGGCTGCGATTGAGAAAATTGATTCCTACTGGATTCCCGGCATTATACTATTCGGGCTCGGTCTTCATTTTCACCTTGCAGACAAGTATTCTTTTTGGCCTGATGATCCAGCAGCTATCACTCTCATTATTGGCATCAGCCTGACAATTCATGCAATGAAAACCAAAAGCGGCTATTTTCAAGGCCTGCTGGTTTTAGCTGTCGGGCTGTTCCTGCATTTTACGAACCAGATTTTCAAATCAGCAGGACAAATTCAAAAAGGGATGGACACCGTTCAAAATTTCTGGCCTGTCCTTCTGCTGATTGCCGGCGCGCTCTGGCTTTGGCGGAAAAAATAGGCTATGCTTAAAGGAGAATGTTGATTTATAAGCACCTGTTGATTGCAGTGGCAGGCGGGAGACTCCTGCGGGAGTGCAAGTGACGGGAGACCCCGCAGGAGCGAAGCGACGAGGAGGCTCCCGCACTGCCCGCGGAAAGCGGACGCCTGAAACGTAAATCAAAAGTCAAATTTAACAGAGCCAAAAATAAAAGAACAGCACCAGTCCTCTGTAAAGAAGACGGTGCTGTTCTTTTTATATGCATATTAGATTAGGCTTCACTTTGCTGCCCGTGTGCCTCTATAGCCATGTGAATTTCATTCCAGGCTTCATCTTTCCCAAGACCTGTTTCCGATGAAAAAAGGACAAGCTTGTCGCCTTTTTCTACTTGAAGGTCTTCTTTAATCACCTTTAAGTGCTTCTGCCATTTTCCTTTTGGAATCTTGTCTGCTTTTGTGGCGACAATGATGACAGGCAAATCATAGTGTTTAATAAAGCCATACATCAAAATATCGTCTTTGGAAGGCGGATGCCTTAAATCAACGAGCTGAACAACAGCTGCAAGCTGTCTTCTCCCTGTAAGGTACGTTTCAATCATTCTTCCCCAGGCATCTCTTTCTGATTTAGACACTTTCGCGTATCCATAGCCGGGTACATCCACAAAATGCAGCGCTTCATTAATAATATAAAAATTCAGCGTTTGTGTTTTCCCTGGTTTTGAAGAGGTTCTGGCAAGGCTCTTCCTGTTAATCATTTTATTGATAAAGGAAGATTTTCCAACGTTTGATCTGCCGGCAAGAGCAATTTCCGGAAGGTCTCCCTCCGGATACTGCTCAGGTTTTACGGCACTGATCACAATCTCTGAACTTGTTACTTTCATTATGCTTCTCCTGTCAATGCGTGCTTTAGCACTTCGTCTAGATGTGAGACGGGAATGAACGTTAATTCTTCTCTCACACTTGGCGGAATATCTTCCAAATCTTTTTCGTTGTCTTTCGGCAGAATGATGGTTTTCAGTCCTGCCCTGTGGGCGCTGAGGGATTTTTCCTTTAATCCGCCGATCGGAAGCACTCTGCCTCGAAGCGTAATCTCTCCTGTCATGCCCACTTCTTTCCTAACCGGTTTTCCTGTCAGTGCTGAGATCAAAGCAGTGGCCATTGTAATGCCTGCTGAAGGACCATCCTTCGGTACAGCTCCCTCCGGAACGTGGATGTGAATATCGTTTTTTTCATAAAAATCCGGATCAATGTGAAGCTCCTTTGCTTTGGAGCGGATGAAGCTGAAGGCAGCCTGTGCAGATTCCTTCATCACATCGCCGAGCTTTCCTGTCAGAATCAGCTTCCCTTTTCCCGGTGACAGGGACACTTCGATGGAAAGCGTATCTCCTCCGACTGTCGTGTATGCTAGTCCTGTTGCGACGCCGACCTGATCTTCAAGCTCAGCCTGGCCGTAGCGGAAAACTTCCTTGCCAAGATAAACGGATAGATTTTTATCGGTAACAATGATTTTCTTTTTGCTTTCGCCGACAATCAGCTTTGCCGCTTTTCTGCAAATGGCAGCAAGCTGGCGCTCAAGCGCTCTCACACCGGCTTCTCTTGTATAGTAGCGGATGATATTCTGTATGGCTGAATCTTTGATCTGCAGGTTCGATTTTCTAAGGCCGTGTGCTTCGAGCTGTTTTGGAAGCAGATGATCCTTGGCAATATGAATTTTCTCAAGCTCTGTATAGCCAGCTATCGTAATAATTTCCATTCTGTCCCGGAGCGGTCCGGGAATCGTTGCCAGATTGTTTGCTGTAGCGATGAACATGACCTTTGACAGGTCATACGTTTCTTCAATAAAGTGATCGCTGAAATTGCTGTTTTGCTCTGGATCCAAAACCTCAAGCAATGCTGAGGAAGGGTCGCCTCTGAAATCGTTGGACATTTTATCAATTTCATCAAGCAAAAAGACCGGATTAACACTGCCTGCTTTTTTCAGTCCTTGAATAATGCGCCCAGGCATAGCACCGACATATGTGCGGCGGTGGCCTCTGATTTCTGATTCATCGCGAACTCCGCCAAGGGATACGCGAACAAAATTCCGGTTTAGGGACTTTGCAATCGATTTGGCAAGAGAGGTTTTCCCTACCCCTGGGGGTCCCGCAAGGCATAGGATCGGCCCTTTCAAGGAATTGGTGAGCTTTTGCACGGCAAGGTATTCAAGCACGCGCTCTTTCACTTTTTCAAGACCGTGATGCTCTTTTTCCAATATGTCTTCTGCCACATTCAGATCAAGCCGGTCCTCTGTTGCCTTCACCCAGGGCAGAGCGATCAGCCAATCAATATAGTTGCGGATCACGGCGCTTTCCGCTGAGCTTGCCGGAACCTTTTCATACCGGTCAAGCTCCTTCAGTGCAGCAGCTTTCACATGCTCAGGCATCTGGGCTTCTTCAATTTTTTCGGCAAGCGTTGAAACCTCGCCCGTTTTGCCTTCCTTATCTCCAAGCTCTTTCTGGATCGCTTTCATCTGTTCGCGGAGATAATACTCCTTTTGCGTCCGTTCCATCGACCGCTTTACTCTTTGCCCGATTTTTTTCTCAAGCTGAAGAACTTCTCTTTCATTATGAATAATATCAATAACCTTGTTCAGGCGCTCTTTCACATCAAGCGTTTCTAAAATATCCTGCTTTTCCTTCAGTTTAAGCGGAAGATGCGATGCGATAATATCCGCGAGACGGCCCGGTTCATCTATGTCTGCTACTGTGGCATAAGTTTCAGCTGAAATTTTCTTTGACAGCTTAATATATTGTTCAAAGTATTCAAGCAGCGTCCGCATAAGAGCGTCATTCTCGGCGTCCTTTCCAGGCTCATCCGAAAAGGTGGATATGGTAACAGAGTAGGCTTCTTCCTCTTCTGTAAATGCTTCAATTTTTCCTCTTTGAAGTCCCTCCACCAAAACACGGATTGTGCCATTTGGAAGCTTCAGCATCTGTTTGATTTTTGTATAGGTGCCAATGGCATAAATGTCTTCTTCCTTTGGCTCATCTATGGAAATTTCCTTTTGGGTTGTCAAAAAAATTGTGTGATCATTTATCATAGCTTTTTCCAAAGCCTGAACTGATTTTTCTCGTCCTACATCAAGATGAAGCACCATTGTCGGATAAACCAACAAGCCTCTTAACGGTAGGAGGGGAACGGTAATTTGATTCTCATTCGCCATCCCAGTACACCTCCAAAACATTCTTGTTGAATCTGCTGATACCTATAGTTATGCCTTTTCCAAGATACCTTGTACAATTCTATCTTATTCTCCAGATAGTGTCTATTTCAATGTTTCGCGGGCTATGTAGGTAGTATACCCTTTTAGAAGCTGAAAGAAAAAGAGGAATATGGTTAATGTATATGGCAAACGCCAGAGAAAAAGCCCCGTTTTGGGCATAGCGCCAAAAACAAGGCTTTTCTTTGTTGATTGCAGTATTCAGACGTCCGCTTTCCGCGTGAAGGACGGTGAGCTTTCCCGGTGCCATAGCGCCTGCTTAGAATCTCACCTGTCCCGCTGCTCTCGCAGGTCTCCCGCCTATCAACATTCTTCTTTAACATAGCCATTTCTAGGGTTAAACCGATTCCTGCTTTGGAAAAACGGTTCCTTTCGGAAGAATCTGACCCGCATTTTCTGTTGGAGCCCCAACCAATGCCGCATCAAACACCTCCTGCAGATGCTCAACAGGTATTATTGTAACGCCTGGAATATCTGAGAGAATGCTCTGCATATTTTCAGCCGGGACAATGACCTTTTTAGCACCGGCAAGCTTTGCCGCTTTAATCTTCGGCACAACGCCTCCAATTGGCTTTACATGGCCATGAATACCGATTTCGCCAGTCATGGCAACAGTGTTGTCAATCGGCAGCTTATGGATCGCTGAAAATATGCCGCATGCCATCGCAATGCCTGCTGATGGGCCGTCAACTGGAATGCCGCCTGGAAAATTCACATGAATATCAAAATCAGCTGCATGAATTCCCATAGACCGCAAAACAGTAATAACATTTTCAACAGATCCTTTTGCCATGCTTTTTCTCCGGATAGACTTGCTTCTGTCTCCAATGCTTTCTTCTTCCACAATTCCGGTAATGTTAACAGTTCCGTTTTTGGATGGAATTACGGAAACTTCGATCTCAAGCAGTGAGCCTGTATTCGGGCCATTAACAGCAAGTCCGTTTACAAGACCGACAGCAGGAAGAGGAGAAATTTTCCTTTCATAGCGCGGTGTCAGCTGGCTTGACTGGACAACCCACTCAATATCTTCTACTGTTAATTCACTGCGTTCCTCTGTTAAGGCAATTCCGGCCGCAATCTGGATCATGTTAACAGCTTCTCTTCCGTTCCGGCAATAGCTTGTCAGGCGCTCAATACTTGCCTTGCCTGCTGTCATATTCATTTTCGCAACTGCTTTTTCTGCCACTCTAGAAAGCTCTTCCTGCTCAAGCTCTCTGAAAAAAACCTCTACACATCTTGATCTGATGGCTGGCGGAATTTCATTCGGCGTTCTTGTTGTGGCCCCGATTAAGCGAAAGTCAGCCGGGAGGCCATTTTGAAAAATATCGTGAATGTGGGAGGGAATGATCGTATTTTCTTCATTATAATAAGCACTCTCCAAAAACACTTTCCGGTCCTCAAGCACCTTTAGCAGCTTATTCATCTGGATGGAATGAAGCTCACCAATTTCATCAATGAAAAGCACTCCGCCATGTGCATGTGTGACAGCCCCCTGCTTTGGCTGCGGAATGCCTGCCTGTCCCATAGCTCCTGCTCCCTGGTAAATCGGGTCGTGCACAGAGCCGATTAAAGGATCAGCGATTCCTCTTTCATCAAATCGGGCTGTTGTTGCATCAAGTTCTACAAAAACAGCGTCTTTTCGAAAAGGCGACTTGAAATTTTTCTTTGCTTCCTCAAGAACCAGCCGTGCAGCAGCTGTTTTCCCTACTCCAGGCGGTCCGTAAACGATCACATGCTGGGGATTGGGCCCGCAAAGTGCTGCCCTCAGCGCCTTAATGCCGTCTTCCTGCCCGACTATATCTGCAAAACTTTTTGGTCTCACTCTTTCGGCAAGCGGCTCTGAAAGCTTAATGGATCTCATTTTCCGCAGCTGTTCCATTTCCTTTTTTGATTCTCTATCAATTGAGACTTTTTGTGAGCGCTGATTTTTAAGCAAATTCCAAAAATACAGGCCGATCACAATCCCGAAAAACAATTGCACAAAAAGCGCGATTCCAGTCCAACTCATTATGGTCCCTCCTGCTACTGTGATCCTCTATGTAGGCTTTTTATGGTTTGCTCAAATCAGGCATATAGATGAAATGAGCACGCAGCAATGATGCTGTTGTGTATCTGCTAGTATCTCCTAGGGGGAGTTCTATTAAACACAGCAGGAAGAGGTTGGATAATTAAATATTGGAAGAAAAAACAGCAGCAGAGGAAAAATAAAAAAGCCTGCATGGCTGAGCCATGCAAGCTTAACTTATGGATGTATGTGCTGAAACCCTTGTGAAAAGTCTGAGCGGCTTCCGCTTTTCTATATTGTCCAGCTCCAGCCGCTAGCCCCTCGAGTCGCTTCGGAAAATCACAAAAAGTCAAAGTGCGGACTTTTCGGGATTTTCCTCCAGCGCTTGTCGGGGCTGAACGAGCGGCTTCCGCTTTTCTAGTTAAGCAGAAGTTTTCTTATCTTTTTCAACAATCGTTCCATCACTCATAACAAGCTTAGGCGGTGTTTGGTTTGCTACCGTGTCGCCTGTGATGACACATTTGTCAATATCCTCGCGGGATGGAAGCTCAAACATCACATCAAGCATAATGCCTTCAATGATAGAGCGAAGACCGCGCGCTCCTGTTTTGCGCTCGATAGCTTTTTTGGCAATCTCTATAAGAGCGTCACTTTCAAATTCAAGCTCTACTCCGTCAAGATCAAGCATCTTTTGGTATTGCTTAACAAGCGCATTTTTCGGCTTTGTTAAGATTTCCACAAGTGCATTTTCATCAAGCGGCTCAAGGCTTGCAATAACCGGAAGACGGCCGATAAATTCAGGAATCAGACCGAATTTCAGAAGATCCTCAGGAAGGACTTTTGAAAGAAGCGCTTTGGAATCAAGCTCTTCGTGTTTGTTATCGGAACCGAAGCCGATGACTTTTTTGCCGAGACGGCGCTTGATGATCTGCTCGATGCCATCAAATGCACCGCCGCAGATGAAAAGAATATTGGTTGTATCAATTTGAATGAATTCCTGATGCGGATGCTTGCGTCCTCCTTGAGGGGGAACGCTTGCAACTGTTCCTTCCAGTATCTTAAGAAGGGCCTGCTGTACACCCTCGCCTGATACATCACGCGTAATGGAAGGGTTCTCAGATTTCCGGGCTACTTTATCAATTTCATCGATATAAATAATCCCTTTTTCTGCTTTTTCCACATCATAATCAGCTGCCTGGATCAATTTGAGAAGGATGTTTTCTACATCTTCCCCAACATAGCCAGCCTCTGTCAGTGATGTCGCATCAGCAATAGCAAACGGAACATTCAGAATGCGGGCAAGCGTCTGAGCAAGCAAAGTCTTCCCGCTTCCTGTCGGTCCGATCATTGAGATGTTGCTCTTGGAAAGCTCTACTTCATCAATCTTGCTGTTGGAATTGATGCGTTTATAGTGGTTATAAACAGCTACAGCAAGGGATTTCTTAGCCTGATCCTGTCCAATGACGTATTCATCGAGGATTTCACGGATCTCAGCCGGCTTCGGAACATCTTTAAATTCTACTTCTTCTTCTGTTCCAAGCTCTTCTTCAACGATTTCTGTGCAAAGCTCGATGCACTCATCGCATATATAAACTCCAGGCCCTGCTACCAATTTGCGGACTTGATCCTGAGTTTTTCCGCAGAAAGAACATTTCAACTGGCCTTTTTCGTCATTAAATTTAAACATGTTTTCACCCCTTATATCTTTATCTCCTAGCGTGCAGCCCAATCAAAAGCATATACTCTTTCCTTATAATGATTCTCTTTGTCTCATTTAAGGGCGATGCTAATAAGAAGCCTTAGTTAGCAGCTGAAAAGAAGGTATGTATTGCATTTTACCATAATATAGACTGTGAACGTTAATTATATGATGCGGGAGTTTCTTGTATGTATGGCTCTTAATTATACTACCCAAATCCAAAGAGAAAAAACATTATTTGTCATAAGTTACACATTCTATGCTCCTGATTATGGGAATATGCACAAGGGAATGTGTACTGCGAAAATTATGTATATTTTCCGCTCTGGAAGAGCTGCAATGCGGAAAAAATTTTATAAAACAAGGCACGAGTATCTCGCGCCTTGTCTCTCTACTATATTATGCAACAACTTAATTGTTTTCTACAAGGAAATCAATTGCTTTGCGAATTTTCAGGTCTTCTTTCACAGCGTCTGTAGACCCAAGAGCCTGTGTTAAGCTTTCAACAGGCATGCTGTACATTTCAGCCATTTTAGAAAGCTCGCTGTTTACTTCTTCGTCAGATGCTTCAAGATTTTCAGCAGCTGCGATCGCTTCAAGCGTCAGGTTGAATTTCACGCGCTTTGCTGCATCTTCGTTCATTTGCTGTCTCAAAGCTTCTTCATCCTGTCCGGAGAACTGGAAGTAAAGCTCAAGGTTCATGCCCTGCATTTGCAGGCGCTGTTCGAATTCTTTCATCATGCGGTCAACTTCAGAGTTGATCATGGCTTGAGGAATCTCAACTTCAGCATTTTCAGCTGCTTTTTCTACAAGCTGGTCGCGAAGCTGGTTCTCAGTTTCAGCTTTCTTGCTTTCTTCAAGGCGTTCTCTTGTTTTAGCTTTCAGCTCATCAAGAGTTTCCACTTCATCGTTTACATCTTTAGCGAATTCATCGTCAAGCTCTGGAAGCTCTTTTGCTTTGATTTCATGGATTTTCACTTTGAATACCGCTTTTTTACCAGCAAGCTCTTCAGCGTGATATTCTTCAGGGAATGTTACTTCAACTTCTTTCTCTGCACCAGTTTCTGCTCCAACCAGCTGCTCTTCGAAGCCAGGAATGAATGTGTTAGAACCGATTTCAAGAGAATAGTTTTCTGCTTGTCCGCCTTCGAATGCTTCACCGTCTACGAAGCCTTCAAAGTCAAGAACAACTGAATCTCCATTTTCTACTTTGCCGTCTTCTTTTACGACAAGCTCAGCGTTTCTTTCCTGAAGAGTTTTCAGTTCGCTGTCGATATCTTCATCTGTTACTTCCGCACTTTCTTTTTCTACGCCAAGGCCTTTGTAATCGCCAAGTTTAACTTCTGGCTTCACTTCTACCTTCGCAGTAAAGATCAGGTTCTGGCCTCTTTCGATTTGATCGATGTCGATTTCAGGACGGTCGATCGGCTCAATGCCTGCTTCATCGATTGCTTTTGGATATTCCTGCTGAAGAACAATGTCAACAGCATCCTGGTATAAAGATTCTACGCCAAAGCGCTGTTCGAAAAGGCTGCGCGGAACCTTTCCTTTGCGGAATCCAGGAATGGATACTTGTTTTACTACCTTTTTGAAAGCTTCGTCTAGAGCTGTCTCAAATACAGCAGAATCAACTTCTACTGTCAGTTTGCCCTGGTTACCTTCTAATTTTTCCCATTTTGCAGTCATGAAAATTCCCTCCAAAAATCTATAAAATATGTAGTAATGTCCTTCAGTATCAAATTCCTTTTAACCAATTGCCTAAAAGGGATTTGCTTATGTAAAAGCGGACAATAAACTTCCAGCCTAATATGAAACCATTTCATTATAACATACAATGTTTTTCTTTCAACCTATCCGCCATTTTTTCTTATTCCGGCAAGGCTTGCGCTTATTCTTTACTGCTCTCTTTCATAAAAATATGAGAGCTCTTCGACTTCCAGCAGCTTTCTGGACGCTTCTCTGACACCATATTCCGATACTTCATACAGTGCTTCAATTTCTCCAGTGCCAAGTGTGATGCCATGCATGCCATATCCAGTTGAGTGGAGTGCTGCAGCCCAAATTGCCGCGTCAGGAGGTGTTGGCACAAGCGGAAAAAGCACATATAAATGACGAATCCACAGCTCTTTCACTGCTTCAAACAATGTGGGGTTTTCGCTTCCAAGCACATCGTCCAGCAGATTCAGGACTTTTTTGGCAAAAGGCATATCTGACAAATCACTGAGCTTTGAGGGAACAGGAGAAAGGGTTTCACCGAATTTGGTGATGGTCACTTTCTTGTCATACTCATTTTCCATTAAAAGCTGCAGTGCCATCGTTTTGATGACTGGATGAACTTCCGGTTCCTCCAAAAGTGTTTTGATGGTCTTCATATGCTTTGCTAGGTTCCGGTCTTTCAGCGATTGGATATATTGCATCTGCTGATTGGGATCTTCCATAAAAAGGCTGGTATTCATCCAATTTTCAAGCTCCGGGACTTCTTCTTCAAGTTCAATATCTTCGCCGTTCGACTCATTCATCTTCCGGCTGAATTCCAGAAGCTTATAAAATTGCTCGGCGTTTTCTGCCGGCACCTGGTTTTCCTGAAGCACTGCCTCAATCGTCAACTGGACTTCTTCGTATTCCTTCAATTGAATGAGAATCGTCAAATAGACTTGAAGAACGGTAAAATAATGGCCGATATCTTCATTCAGCATTTGCTTGCAGACCCTTTTGGCTTCCTGAAGCTCGCCCATTTCCATCAGGCACAGCGCTATGCCGAGGTGAATTTCCGCCTTGTCCTCGTCCATATGCTTGGCTTCTGAAAACAGTTCAAGTGCCTCCTGGTAGTGTTTGTTTTTCAGCGCCTCCATCCCTTTATCTATGAGGCGCTCTTTTAAATTCGGAAAAGGGATAATTTTTGAGTGCTTGTCATTCTTCATGACGGTCGACCAGCTCCAAAGAGATATTTGACTTCAAGTTTACCAATCGGCTAAACGGAAAACAAGCATGGGCCGGTTTAGGCCCATGCTTTTCTCTTTCCTTCATATGCTGTAATGCATTCTTCAAATAACAGTGTGTAGGCAATTTCGTCTCTTCCATTTAAGAGCATATCCTTCCAATGCGGGTCAATCTCAAAGGAACTGATCAGCCCGCCTGCATCCCAAATCGTCTGATCAACCAAATTCACTGTTAAAAACTTTTCCTTTCCTTCTGATTCCTTCATTAAATAATGCAGTCTTTCTCTTGTTACCTGAATGGGAAGCATTCCGTTTTTCAGGCAGTTTTGATAAAAAATATCCGCAAAGGAGGCAGCGATAATCACTCTAAAGCCGTAATCAGACAGCGCCCAAGGTGCATGCTCCCTTGAGGATCCGCATCCGAAGTTTTCTCCAGCGAGCAGAATGCTTGCCCCTTTATAGGCTTCCTGATTCAGTTCAAAGTCAGGATTGGGCTCATTATTTGGCCCGAAGCGCCAGTCATAAAAGGCAAATCGGCCGTAACCTGTTTTTTCAATCCGCTTTAAAAACTGCTTCGGAATGATTTGGTCTGTGTCCACATTGTCCCTGTCCATTACAGCGGCTTTTCCTTCATGAATTTGAAAAGGTTTCAAACTGCTCTCTCCCTCCTTCGGTTTTCCTGATATCCGCAAATCTTCCGTAAACAGCTGCAGCGGCTGCCATTACAGGGCTGACCAAATGGGTTCTGGCACCTCTTCCCTGCCTGCCTTCGAAATTTCTGTTGGAGGTGGAGGCGCAGCGTTCGCCTTCCGGTACAAAATCGTCATTCATGCTCAGGCACATGCTGCATCCGGAATGCCTCCATTCAAATCCTGCCTTAAGAAAAATGTCATGAAGGCCTTCTTCTTCTGCTTTTCTTTTCACAGATTGCGAACCTGGTACAACAATGGCCCGCACTCCGTCTGCTACATGCCTGCCCTGGATGAATTCAGCTGCTTCCCGCAAGTCATCGAGTCTTGCATTTGTGCAGGATCCAATGAACACATGCTGCACCTTAATGTCCTCCATTTTTTCCCCAGGTGAGAGATTCATATAGCGGTACGCGCTGCCTGCTTCCCGCTTTTCTTCCTCTGTGGAAAACATGTCTGGTGAGGGGACAGTGGCATCCACCGAAACGGCCATCCCCGGGTTTGTTCCCCAAGTTACCATCGGTGCGATCTCTTCTCCGCTAATGCTGAAAGATTTGGAGTAAACAGCATCTTCATCACTTTTTAATTCATCCCACTCCCGGCAGGCTTTTTCAAATTCTTCGCCCTTTGGAGCATATTTTCTTCCTTTAATATAAGAATAGGTTGTTTCATCAGGAGCGATCATCCCAGCCTTTGCGCCTGCTTCAATGGACATGTTGCACACGGTCATTCTTTCATCCATCGACATATTCCGGATCACTTCGCCCTTGTATTCGATGACATGGCCTGTTCCAAACTTGATGCCGTATTTTCCGATAATATATAAAATTACATCCTTTGCCTTAACCCCTTTTTGGAGCTTTCCATCAATGCGGATTTCAAGTGTTTTCGGTCTTTGCTGCCACAGCGTCTGCGTGGCCAGCACGTGCTCCACTTCACTTGTGCCGATGCCAAATGCAAGGGCGCCGAATGCTCCATGTGTTGACGTGTGGCTGTCGCCGCAAACGATGGTTTTGCCAGGCAGCGTCAGCCCGAGCTCAGGGCCGATAATGTGAACGATGCCCTGATCCTCGCTGTCAAGCCCTGCAAGCGGCACTCCAAATTCCGAGCAGTTCTTTTCAAGTGTTGTAACCTGCTTTTTGGCAATTTCATCTTTAATGATGTGCGGATGTATGGTTGGAATGTTATGATCCATTGTGGCAAATGTAAGATCGGGACGCCTGACTGCCCTATTGTTCAGCCGGAGACCCTCAAATGCTTGAGGGGAGGTGACTTCATGGATCAGCTGCAAATCAATATACAAGAGGTCCGGCATGCCCTCTTTTTGATGAACCACATGCTGATCCCAAATTTTTTCTGCCATAGTGCGCGGTCTCATGCTTCTCTCCCCTTTCATAAAATAGTTTCTTTACGCGTAAGCTTCCATAATGGACAAAATCGCATCTTCTTCTGCAAGAACAGCTTTCACTTCTTCTACCATTTCAACGGTGGATAGTATGGTTTTTCCTTTTACTGCAAGATCGGGCGTCAGTTTTCCGCCATCCAGCACCCGCTTGACGGCATTTTCCACAGCTTCTGCTTCCGCCTCCATGCCAAATGACTGTCTCAGCATCATGGCAGCTGATAAAATCATGGCAAGCGGATTGGCCAAATTTTTTCCTGCGATGTCAGGTGCTGAGCCATGAACAGGCTCATATAGATGAAGGCCTTCTTCCGAAAGGCTTGCTGATGGCAGCATGCCGAGTGAGCCTGTTAATACGGATGCTTCATCGCTCAAAATATCGCCAAACATATTCTCCGTCACGATCACATCAAAGCGTGCCGGATTTTTAATCAGCTGCATGGCAGCGTTGTCGACAAGCATATGCTCAAGCTCTATATCAGGGTATTCCTTTGCAATTTCTTCCGCTGTTTCACGCCACATCCGGCTGGATTCCAGCACATTTGCTTTATCAACAGAGGTGACTTTCATTTTCCTCCCTTTTGCCATCTCAAAAGCAGTACGGATAATGCGGTCGACTTCTTCCTTGCTGTAGAATAAGGTATCCACAGCAGACTCTTTGCCTCCCGCATGCTGGCGTTCGCTTGGTTTTCCGAAATAAAGGCCGCCTGTCAGTTCCCTGACAATAACCATATCAACGTTTTCAACATATTCTTTCTTAAATGGACTGTGATCGGCAAGGCTCTCATAAGCCTTCACAGGACGTATATTCGCATGAAGTTTCATATCCTTCCGAAGTCTGAGCAGTCCCTTTTCAGGCCGCTTTTCTGGAGAATTGCTTTCCCATTTCGGTCCGCCGACTGCCCCAAGCAGTACAGCATCGCTGTTTTTACAAAGCGCAAGTGTTTCTTCAGGAAGCGGGTCGTTCTGATGGTCCAGTGCTTCCCCGCCAATTTTTCCATATTGAAACGTAAAGGTGTGATGAAACTGTTCGCCGATTGCCTTTAAAATTTCCTTTGCTCCATCCATAACCTCTTTGCCGATTCCATCACCAGGCAGCATCGCAATCGTTTTTTTCATCTTCCATCCCCCATTTCAAGTCTAGTTAAATTGACACTTCGGTTTTCTCCTTCTGCTCCTGTTTTAATAGAAGCACCCTGTTTACCGCATTGACATAGGCTTTCGCTGAAGCCTCCAGCACGTCCTGTGCAAGGCCTCTGCCATTTGCTTCCTTTCCTTGAAAATCGATTTTCACATATACCTGTGCAAAGGCGTCTCTTCCGCTCCGGTTTGATTGTATGCGATAGTCTTTTAAATGAATTTCTTCTCCAATGCAGCGTTCAAGCGTATTGTAGATCGCTTCTACACTTCCTGCTCCAGTTGCTGCTTCGTTCAGCAGATTTTTATTTTGATCAAGCATGCTGACCGTTGCTGTTGTAATGTTATTCGTTCCATATTGAACCTGGATGGACTGAAGGTCATAAGCAGCTTCACCATTTGAAAGCTTTTCTTCCATAACAATGGCTGTTAAATCTTCGTCCGTAAATTCCTTTTTCTTTTCAGAAAGGTTTTTAAAAGATTGGAAGCTTTTGATGAGTTCATCTTCTGTTAAAAGATAGCCAAGCGATTCTAATTTATTTTTGAAAGCATGCTTTCCGGAGTGCTTTCCGAGCACAAGAGAGTTGGAAGCAACCCCGACAAGCTCAGGTGTTATAATTTCATAGGTGGTTTTTTCCTTCAATACACCATCCTGATGGATGCCAGATTCATGGGCAAACGCATTATTGCCGACAACTGCCTTATTTCCTGGAATCACCATGCCGGTTAGCTTGCTCACCATTTCACTTGTTTTCTTAATTTCATTCAGCTGCAAGCCGGAACGGGCATTATAGAAGTCAGAGCGGGTATGGAGCGCGACAGCTATTTCCTCAAGTGCCGCATTGCCGGCTCTTTCGCCAATCCCATTGATGGTGCCTTCAATTTGACCGGCACCGTTCTCGATCGCTGCCAGAGAATTGGATGTGGCCATGCCAAGATCATCGTGGCAATGTGCGGACAAAATCACATTTTCAGCTCCAGGAACGTTTTCTCTGATATAACGGAAAATCTCCCCGTATTCTTTTGGATGATTATAGCCGACAGTATCCGGGAGATTAATCACCTTCGCTCCCGCCTTGATAACCTCCCCTACTATTTCAGCAAGGAAAGGAAGCTCAGTTCTGCAGGCATCCTCTGCTGACCATTGAATAAAAGGAAAGGTTTTCGCTGCATATTTAACAGAATCGACAGCTGTTTGAATCACTTGTTCAGGTGTTTTTTTCAGCTTGTGTAAACGGTGAATCGGCGAAGTGGCAATAAAAACATGAAGCCGTGGCTCTTCGCCGTCCTTCAATGCTTCCCATGCCGCATCAATATCCCCCTTCACACTTCTTGCAAGCCCTGTGACAGAGCAGCCTCTGATTTCTTTGGCTATATTTTTAACAGATTGAAAGTCAAGGGAGGAGGAGGCTGGAAAACCAGCTTCCATCACATCCACTCCCAATTTTTCCAGCTGTTTTGCAATTTCCATTTTTTCCTGAGAGTTTAAATTTACGCCTGCGGATTGTTCTCCGTCACGCAAGGTTGTGTCAAAAAAATTAATTTTCCGCACCAGAGACCACCGCCTCTTTCTGTTTTGGCTTCACAAATGGCATCATTTTTCTTAGCTCCCTGCCGACTGTTTCTAACTGATGAGCATTTTCGCGCTTGTTGATTGCCTTGAACTGCGGGCGGTTCGCTTGGTTTTCCGCAATCCATTCCTTCGCAAACTTCCCGTTTTGAATTTCCTCCAGCACCTGTTTCATTGATGCCTTGACATCCTCCCCGACAACTCTTGGACCTGATACAAAATCACCCCACTGCGCTGTGTCGGAAATAGAATAGCGCATCGTTTCAAGGCCCCCTTCATACATCAGATCAACAATAAGCTTTAATTCGTGCAAACATTCAAAGTAAGCAACTTCCGGCTGATACCCTGCTTCAACAAGTGTTTCAAATCCGGCTTTTACAAGCGATGTCAGCCCTCCGCAAAGCACTGCCTGCTCTCCAAAGAGGTCTGATTCTGTTTCCTCCTGGAAGGTTGTTTCCAAAACTCCGGCTCTGGTTGCGCCAATGCCTTTGGCATAAGCAAGAGCGGTCGCTTTTGCATTCCCTGTTACATCCTGTTCGACTGCGATCAATGCCGGTACTCCAGCGCCTTCTGTGTAGGTTCTTCTGACAAGATGTCCGGGCCCTTTTGGCGCTACAAGAAACACATCAACAAATTCCGGCGGCTCGATCTGAGAAAAATGGATGTTGAAGCCGTGGGCGAAAACAAGCGCATTGCCTGGTTCCAAAGCATCTTTGATTTCTTCTTCGTAAACCTTTTTCTGCTGTTCATCCGGAAGGAGCACCATTACAATGTCAGCACTTTCCGCTGCTTCTCGGACTGTTTGAACAATGTGCCCGTCTTTTTCTGCCTGATCAAAGGATTTTCCTTTTCTGACGCCAACCGTGACATCAGCACCGCTTTCTTTCAAGTTCAGTGCATGGGCATGACCCTGTGAACCGTACCCGATTACTGCTACTTTTTTTCCGTTTAATGCCTGTTCATTTACATCACCGTTATAATAAACTTTTGCCATTCTGATCTCTCCCTTTTTCCTCTAGTATTGGTTTTTTCGAAAGCATTGGGATTAAACAATAAAAGATGTTTTTGGCTGTGCCGCTCTTTTTCCGCTTCTTGCAAATGCTGTGGTTCCTGTTCTGGCAATTTCTTTTATGCCGTATGGTCTGAGAAGCTCAATCATTGCTTCCACTTTCTCGCTTTCGCCTGTTACCTGGACAACGACGCTTTCTGCGCCAACATCTATGATCGTGGCTCTGAATGGATCAATAATGCCGTTCAGCTCTGTTCTTGTCTGGGGTGCTGATGCTACTTTTATGAGTGCAAGCTCTCTTGCCACAACAGATTGGTTGGTCATATCCGTTACTTTCAGGACATGAATCTGTTTGTTAAGCTGCTTGGTGAGCTGTTCTACCTCTTTTTCTTCCTGTACATTCACAACAAAGGTAATCCGTGATACCCCCTCTGTTTCCGAATGGCCGACAGAGATGCTTTCAATGTTGTAAAGTCTTTTTGTGAAAAGGCCTGTAATTCTGTTCAGTACGCCAGGCCTGTTTAAAACGGTCACCGTTAGAATGCGCTTCATGGTTTGATCCCTGCCATTTGATGAATTCCTTTGCCTGGTGCGATCATTGGATACACGTTTTCTTCCGGCTCAACGAGCACATTGATCAGCATCGGCTCAGGTGATGTAAGAGCTGATTCCAATTTTTCGTTTGCTTCAGGAAGACTGGAAATCGTTAACCCCTTAATGCCGTATGCTTCAGCCAGTTTTTCAAAATGCGGCTGTGAAACAAATTTTGAATGGGAATAGCGTTCCTCATAGAAAATTTCCTGCCACTGCCTGACCATGCCGAGGGATTGATTGTTCAGAACCACAATTTTGATCGGAAGGTTCAGTTCATAAATAACGGAAAGCTCCTGCAGGGTCATTTGGAAGCCCCCGTCCCCGACTACTGCCACAACCTGCCTTTTTGGATCTGCAAGCTGGGCGCCGATTGCAGAAGGAAGGCCGAATCCCATTGTGCCAAGCCCGCCGGAGGTTACCCAGCTGTCAGGCTTCTGGAAAGAATAAAACTGTGCTGCCCACATTTGGTGCTGACCTACATCTGTTGTAACAATTGCGTCTCCCTGTGTAGCCTGAAAAATCATTTGAATCAGCTGCTGCGGTTTGATGATATCATCTGACTGGTTATACCAGAGAGGATACTTCGCTTTTGTTTCCTCCTGTTTTTTCAGCCATTCTTTTCCGTCAGCTTTTTTGCCGTCCTCATGTAAGAGCTGCATGAGCACCTTCTTCGCATCTCCTACTACAGGAATTTTTGTCGGTACATTCTTTCCAATCTCAGCAGGATCAATGTCAATGTGAGCGACAGTTGCATACTTGGCAAAATCGTCCAGGTTTCCAGTGAGCCTGTCATCAAATCTTGCTCCAATATTGATAAGCAGATCACATTCATAAATCGCCATGTTTGCGGCATATGTGCCATGCATTCCTGCCATCCCTAAAAAGAGAGGATGGTCTCCCGGAAATCCTCCAAGACCGAGAAGCGTATGGGCTACAGGAATTTCCTGCTGTTCTGCATATTTTTTTAAATATTCAGACGCATTAGCGTGCAAAACTCCTGCTCCAGCCAGAATAACCGGCTTTTTCGCTCTGCTCACTGCTTCGACCAGCTTTCTGATCTGGAGATGGTTTGGAGCCGTGTTCGGCTGATAGCCCGGGAGATCCAGCGGAAGATCGTAGTTAAACTCTCCTTCCGATACGGCAATGTCTTTCGGAATATCAATCAGGACCGGTCCCGGCCGCCCTGTTGTGGCAATATGAAAGGCTTCCTTAATGAGCTGCGGCAGCTCTTCCACGTTTCTTGCCTGAACATTGTGCTTTGTGACTGGCATCGTGATCCCCAGTACATCTGCTTCCTGAAAGGCATCCGTCCCGATAACCGTTGTGGCAACCTGTCCTGTAAAGACAACAAGAGGAAGTGAGTCGATCATGGCATCTGCAAGCCCTGTGACAAGGTTTGTTGCTCCAGGCCCTGAAGTGGCGATTACTACGCCCGGTTTCCCTGAAATTCTTGCATATCCTTCTGCAGCATGGATCGCTCCCTGTTCATGCCGGGTGAGAATATGGTTGAGCCCTGAATCATAAAGCTTGTCATACAGCGGCAAAACAGCTCCTCCGGGATAACCGAAAACCGCCTCTACCTTTTCCCTTCTGAGCGCTTCGACCAGCATGTTTCCGCCGGTCATTCTGACAGATGTACACTTGGCAGCCGAATCATCCAATTGTACGTTCAAACTCATTTACAGTCCTCCTCTTTTCCTCTCAGGAATTTTTTGCATATAAAAACCTCCTCAACCCCTGGCAGACCCGGCCGTATTGTCTAGCGGATCAAAGGGGCGAGGAGGCTGTTATCTCCACGCGGTACCACCCTTTTTCATGGCCATATGGCCATCTCTTGAACATGTGAGCATGTTCGTTTTGATAACAGGTGCTAAAAGTGCGTGCACCCGGCCATACCCTACTGTTGTTCAGGCAGGCAGCTCTGAGGCGAGTTCACTGACTGATGCAGCACCGGATTCCAGCAACCCCGGCTCTCTGTGGAAGCATGTCAGACAGCTAATTATCCTCATCTAAGCTTTTCACATTATGATGGCATTCCCGTTAATCAGCCGGCATTAAGGCTGTCTTCAGGGATGTTTACTTTCACGCCTTCAGCAATAACTCTTTCCCTGAAGGATTCAAGCATTCGGTTTGTATGCTCTCCAGGTGTTCCATCACCAATCACTCTTCCGTCAACCTTTACAACCGCTATCACTTCTGCAGCTGTTCCTGTGAGAAAGACCTCATCTGCCGTGTATACATCATGGCGGGTGAACGGCTCTTCTGCGACATCATAACCAAGCTCTTTTGCAATTTCTAAAATGGCATTTCGCGTAATGCCTTCAAGGGCACCGATATATCCCGGCGGTGTCAGCAGCCGGCCATTTTTGTAAATAAACACATTATCTGCAGAACCCTCTGCAACATAACCCTGATCGTTCAGCATCAGTGCCTCGGTGACATTCGCGAGATGTGCTTCTATTTTTACCAGAACGTTGTTCAGGTAATTTAATGATTTCACTTTTGGACTGAGTACATCCGGTCTGTTTCTTCTTGTTGGAACCGTTACGATATCAATTCCAGTTTCATAGAGGTGCTTAGGAAAGATGGCGAGCGGTTCAACAATGATGACCGTATTGGCTTTGTGGCATTTGTATGGATCCAGCCCGAGATCTCCAGGGCCCCTGCTCACAACGAGCCTGATATAAGCATCCTTGAGTCCATTTTTTTCAACTGATTTGATAACTAATTCTGTCAATTCTTCCTGATCATAAGGCATATTGAGAAGAATGGATTTAGCTGATTGATACAGCCGGTCCATATGCTCCTTCATCCGGAAGATGTTCCCGTTGTATACCCTGATACCTTCAAAGATTCCATCGCCGTATAAAAAACCGTGATCATAGACGGAAATCTTGGCATCTTCCTTCCTGACAAATTCATCGTTGAGAAAGATCCATTGATCACTCATAGGAGCACACCTTTCCTTTAAAGTAAAACCGCTTTAGTTTGATAAATAAATTTGTGTAAAAAAAATCCATCGAAATGGATGAGTATCAATCAGTTACAATCTCATGTAACTAAGGTTTGAGGCTATATTACGCCCTTTCAGAACAGGCGTCAACACCCTTTTTCCGAATTGGCAGATAATTTAGATTAATTAAATAATTTGTATCCGCTTACATCAGCGCTATCATGGGAAAAGCCTTTTTTCAATTTTTTTTGTATTTTTTCTCACAAGGTTTTTTCAGAGGTGTATTGAAAGCCTTTTCAAGAATAGGTCTATTGAGTTTAGCTTTTGGGATTTGTGGTGCAGTTCAATGAAAATATCTTTAAAAGCAGCTTTTAAAATTGGCTGTTGATTTCCGTTGCAGGCGTCCGCTTTCCGCGGGCAGTGCGGGAGCCTCCTCGTCGCTTCGCTCCTGCGGGGTCTCCCGTCACTTGCACTCCCGCAGGAGTCTCCCGCCTGCCACTCCAATCTACAGGTGTGCAAAATTAATATGGATCCTAAACTCTGTCTATAAAACACAAAAAACCGTTATGTTTATAACAATAACGGTTCCTGTTATGACATTCTGAGCTGGCTTTTAGCAAGCGTTTTAAGAACAAATTTTAATTCCAGTGCCCCATAGTTAAACCCTGAATGACCCGCGGAATCCTCTGGCTGCATAATAGGAATCTGCTCCGTTATGATATACGAAGACCGTGTCATAGCGGCGGTCGCAGAATAGGGCGCCGCCTTTTTGTCTGATCCTGTCAGGTGTCTTAACCCAGCTCGATGTTTTCAAGTCGAAATTCCCCAGCTTCTGCAGTTCGCGGTATTGTTCTTCCGTTAGGAGTTCGATGCCGATGGCAGATGCCATCTCAACAGCGCTGTTTTCTGGCTTATGTTTTTTCCTAGACTCCAGTGCTTCTAGGTCATAGCAGACACTTCTGCGGCCTTTGGGGCTTTCTGGTGAACAATCGCAGAAAATGTATTCGCCTGTCTTTTCATCGTAATCAATGACGTCCGGTTCGCCGCCGGTTCTTTCCATCTCAAATAGTGTTTTTACTTTTTCTGGATCATTTTCAAGTTTTGACTGGATCTCTTCCCACTGCAGCCCTTCATGGCGGCTCATATTTTTTTCGAAGCGGCCTTTTAATAATGCCAGTAATTGAGTATGCTCTGCTGTCATTTTCGTCCTCCTTAGTTTAATCCTTGTCTTTTCTTCAAAACTTTTTCTTAAATATTATTATCCCAGGACAATGAATTTCTGCAATAAAAAAAGGAATGCTTTCACGATGTTTTCACATGTGACTGCATTCCTTATCTCGTAAAGCCCATCTTTAGGCTATTATGTATAAAGTTGGCGTCCCAGGAGAGATTCGAACTCCCGACCGTACGCTTAGAAGGCGTATGCTCTATCCGGCTGAGCTACTGGTTATATCGCTGTTTGTTTAAGTTCAAGTATAACGGTCATTTATCGAACTTAGACCGACATCTCCTTTTAATTATATATGTTTAGATGGATAGTTTCAATATAGTTTTAGAGTAATCAGTTACATATATA
Organism: Metabacillus kandeliae; assembly: GCF_021166585.1. Taxonomy (GTDB): domain Bacteria; phylum Bacillota; class Bacilli; order Bacillales; family Bacillaceae; genus Metabacillus_B; species Metabacillus_B kandeliae. The sequence goes on along the minus strand of NZ_JAJOZE010000001.1, from coordinate 295,344 downwards.
AATCATTAAAATTGTAAATAAACCATATTAATTACCCTCAGAGTAATGGATAGACTTACCAGTAATAAGCTAATATACTTAAATTGACTTTAAACAAAAGTAATGAAAGGGGATTAAATTGTATAATGAAACTATAATTAAAAAATGTGTTCAATTAGGAATATATACCTCTGTTTATCTATCAAAAGCTTTATGGAAACCCTATATTGAGGATGAGGAAGAAAAAACACAAGTCATCCAAGTAATGTCTGAGTATATAGAAGGTATAGAATACTTGTTTAAAGTTTTAAAAATAAAATATGATGAAAGGGATTTTTTAGACTCTATTAAAAATCATACTCATGATTCCTCCCTAACAAATAATATTAAATATTACTTTAAAAACGATACCTTTGGAAATATTTTGGAGGACAAGTACGGTAAATATGCAAATTTAGTCTATTCCCTTACAATCTTAATCGGTTTAAATAAACAACAAACTTCTGCTTTATCTATTGATTTAACATATGAGGATTTGGAAACTAATCCAGATTATGTTGATATGCTGAATGAAGCAAAATCTAGTTTAGAGGTATACATAGATTTCTTAAATTCTAACAGATTAAATATACAAAACATGCTTCCGGAAATACTTCCTCATGCTACCTTTTTAATAGAATTGGAAACTGTAGATGACCTTATTTCAAATAAAAGCATTGATACACATTTAGAGTATTTTAAGACAGTAGATAATACTTTAAATCAGATGTTAAATTCTATGACTCCTCACTACTTCAATCAGCTAGATAGATTATCACGAGGAAAAAAGTTAATAAGTGAACTTAACAATTGTAAAACGGGGGAAAAGAACTGGAAAAATTATGAAGATATCTGTATAAAGATACTAAACTTTTTATTTGTTCCTCCGTTTTCAGAGGTAAAAGAACAATCTAGGACAGAATCTGGTGATTCTAGACGTGATGGTGTTCTTCCTAATAATAAGCACTCTGGTTTCTGGGAAATGGTTCGTAACGAATTCAAAAGTAGGCACATTATCTGTGAATTTAAAAATTATTCAACTGATGTAGGGAAAGATCAATTAAACCAGTTAAGAATATATCTTTCTAAACCAACAATAGGCAGATTTGGATTGCTTTTTCTTCGGAAAAAACCTAGCAAGAAATTATTAGAGGCTAGAAAAAGAGCATATGAAGAAGGGAATATTTTAATTTTATTATTAGATGATGAATTAATCATTGAAATGATTAAGATGGCAATTTATGCCGATTCACCAGAATTTGTACTTGAAGATCTAAAAATACAATTCGAATTGACATATTAGTAGATTTATATAATAGAAAAGTCTATATATTTTAAACTTAATGTTTGAGAAACCTTATTATCCAAGGTTTTCTTTTTTTTACTTTATAAGGAGATAAAAATAACCAATAATCTTAGTATAAACATTCGTTCCCTTTAATAAAAAAAAGAAAATCCTATTTCAATTAGGGTTATAACTACTTATTTATTAACTAACGGTTAATTGTCATTACCCAAATAGGTTCTTATTTCTCTAAACATTGATTTAGTTGCGTCTAAATGTTCAATACGAATATTTCTTTGCTCATTTAAGATTCCTTCTACCCCGGCAGTTGCTTTTCTCGGTTGTTTCGTTCTTACATCATTTGCAGTTATAGCAAAAAAGTTATAGTTCTCAAATTGCTCCCTTAATCCAGGAAGATGATACTCTCTATCGGCATCCAAAATACCTATCACTTTCTCAAATCCTAGTTCATCAAATAATTTAGCTATTTGGTGCATATTATCTGCACCACCAATACCCCATCCAAAAAATTGTCCATTTAGCTTAATATCGAGTTGGTCTAATATTAATTTATAAAAGATAACATCATCCTGACCTTCAACTAACAATATTCTATCCTCTAGAAAAAAAACTTCCTTGGCATCTAAACCAAAAACATGAGGATTATAAAGATTGCTTAAACTTCTATTAATAAAATTAGCCGATTCATTACTGATTTGGGAAATGACTGTATTATTTTCTTTTTGATGAACTCTTGCTATAGTGGTACCATTTACAAGATTTTCTAAATCAATGAAATAAGGTGAGTGAGTTGCGATAAGTATTTGTCTTTCTTTTGAATATTCGCTAATAAGAGAAGCTAAACGCTTTTGTAGTGAGGGATGAAGAGATAATTCTGGTTCATCAATTACTACTATATCTTTAGGATTTGAATCATAAAGAGCATCAATAATAAAAAATAAACTAACTATCCCTTCTCCTACCCCCTCACTACTATGACTTATAGTTCCCTTTGAAAATTTAAGAAAATAGTGACCATTGTCATTTTGATCAATTGTCCAATCTGGTATTGGGTTTATAACTTTTTCTAAAACCTTATTAAAATTATCTCTGTTTTTTTCAGCATTAAATAATCTACCTGAAAAATTATCTTGTTGAGAGGCTCTTTGTGGAGGAAAACCAATTTGGTATGTTGTATAATTCTGTCTATCAAATTCATTTTTTTGAAAGAAAGGATTAAATGCACGCCTAGAGGGGAGTATAAAAATGTCCCCAATATTATTTTGATTGCTAACTAATTCTACCTCGCTACTTCCAGTTCTAATACTTCTAATCTCTACTACATTATCTAAGTCATCTATTACTTTTATGGATACTTTATCTCCCGCAGAAATATTTCTTCTCCCCAAAGTAAAACTTGGAAGTGAATGACTTCTTTGAGGGAATGCTCTAAGAGCTTCTATTACAGTTGATTTACCAGAGTTATTCGAACCAACAAGTATTGTTAAGCCACTACCCATATCTCCATTTGGTAAAGATAAGTCTAACTCCTGTTCTTCTCCAAAACCTCTTAATCCATTTATAGTAAGCTTTTTTATCATTATATATTCTCCCCTTAACTTCTACTAAAATTTAGTAATTAACTTAATAATAATCTATATTTTATAAAAAAGGAAAACCATGCTTGAAATACAGTTAATACGTAAATCAAAGGCCTAATAGGGAGCTCAAAATTATTTATTGAAAGCAAAAGTTACTAGGCAGCAAAAATACTTTTTTATGTCTTGCTTACCTCTATCCTTATTTTATATATTCAAAGTAAGTGTATACCTAATAATCAAATTCCTCTCCGAGAATTTGGACAGTGTTTGAGTGTGGTAAATCTTTTCTGCAATTGGGCGATAGATACACTATTCACTCTTAATCCCCTTATGGAATTTATATATTACTTTTTACAAATATGTTGAGTAATTAATAATGGATATTGCCTCTCTTATATTATAAAATTTCTCATTAAAATTCCTTTATGTTCCTTCATTTAGTAGTAGAATATTATATCTTTTAATCAAGGGTAATTAGGTTAAAAATTAAAACTTTCTTCTAAAATGGAGGAAATTCCCTTATAAATAATTGATACCTTCTAAAATTATGATAATATAAATTTTGGTAGTTTTTTTACAAAAAACTAAGGTGGCAATAATGTATGCCTAAATTCACTTGTATAAAACACGATCAAGTTATGGTAGAGAAGTTAGTCAACAATAAGATACAGCCCTATTGTATGGAATGTATTAAAGTTCAATCCTTCGATGAAGAACTCATGAAATATAAGAGGAATGAGGAATGGAACAAAAATCAACATAGGCGGGAATTAAAATTAGAGTATTTCAGAAATATCTTCAATGCTTTTTCAGTTTTTTTAAAGTTTTTACTGATTTTATTGTTCCCTGCTTATATAGTTGGCTCAATTCTGTGTCTTTTTATCGCCTATTCTACTGTGATAGATTTGTATGCTGGTTTGGCTTTTCTTATAATCTCGTTTCTTTTGTTAAAAACTTTGTTTACTGTACCAAAACATCAAACACAATATTCTGAACCAACTATAGACGAAATTAGTAAAATGGTTGATCTTGAAAAGGAAAGGAATTTGGAGAAGGTCAAAAAGTTCAAAGATAGCTTAAAAAAAGAATATTTAATTCGTTCCACTAGAATTGAAGAAGTTGACCTAATGGATGGATATAGGTTTGAAGTATTCATAGCAGACTTAATAAAAAAAATAGGATTTCAAAATATAAAGGTGACCAGAAAGAGTGGAGATGGAGGTGTAGATATATTAGCTGAAAATCTTCAGGGTGAAAAAACAGCAATTCAATGCAAACGGTTAAAGAGTAAAGTAGGAAATACTGCTATACAAGAAATTTATTTAGGGAAGAAATTGCACAAATGCAAAAAGGCTATGGTAATCACAAATTCTTATTATACGAAACCCGCTATACAAGCTGCTGTTTTATCTGGAGTGGAATTGTGGGATAGAATTAAATTAACAGAATTGATGAGAGAGATTGAGCCTAAATTCACTTGGGAAGAATACCTACATTCCTATTATACTTCACCTAAAGAAGAACAAAATATTTCATAATTTCACAGACACTAAAAGCAGGGGGCAAATATGAGCTGGGAAGAAATGTATAGACGTGAGTATCCATGTAGTTGTGGGAAAGGCACTTATACCGAAGTTAGTAAAATGGATGACTGGAATAGACGAAGAGAATTTCGAGTTATGAACTGTCTGATATGTGCCGAAAATGAAAGGGCAGAAGAGGCAAAAATTAGGGAAGAGCGTGAACAATTAAATACATTGGCCAAAGAAATTAAAACTTATTTTACTGAAAATTATTTACAGGAGTGGCTTAATTTTTTTGGAGCAGCAAAAACTAAAAAGAAGGCGTGGGAAATAGCGAAAGAAATAGGAGTGGAAACAGATAGCCTATCCTCTTTTTACAGCCGAAAGTATTACAATATAGAAAAATACATTGAAAGTCTCACAACCTATACTAATATTGACAAGATTGTACAAGTATTGAATATTTATGATAACGAATTAATGCAAAAAATAAAGGAAGCAATAAGACTCAGTAATTATGAAACCAAAAGATCAATAAACGATTGGTACAATGATCACTAATAGACATTAATAATACGATTGATTCTAAACAGCATAGAAAAAAGCAATGGTATTTCGTTCCCCATTGCTTTTTCCTTTCTTTAAAGCAGTTTTTACAATAGGTAGAATAAATAATCTTTTTTTTAATTCACATATCTTTTACCGCTCTGTAGAGAGTCGCTCTGCTTATTTGGGTGATATCTGAAATCTCATTTACTGTCAACTTATTAGTTTTCCTGTTTTTGAATAATTCTAGTGCGTGCTCAAGACCTTTATGCTTAGTGGTATACTTTTTAGGCTTTCCTTTGTATACGCCCCTTTGTTTTGCTAAAGCAATTCCCTCTATTTGTCTTTCTCTTATCATATCGGCTTCAAATTCCGCAATACCAGATAGGACAGTAATCATAAGCTTTCCTATAGCAGTGGTTGTATCTACTTTGTCTCCCCCCATGTTTAATACGATCAGCCCAACCCCTTTATCATTAAGAAGCGCAATTGTATTGAGAGCATCTTGGGTGCTTCTTGCAAATCTATCTAATTTTGCAACAACTATAATATCTCCTTGACTAACATTTTCAACAAGCAGATTAAACTCTTTTCTTTTATCTTTTTCACGTCCAGAAGCTTTTTCTTTAAAAATCACTTCACAACCATGCTCTGTTAGTTGATTAATTTGAGCAGTTAAATCTTGACCTGTTGATGAGACTCTTGCATAACCATATCTTGTCATTAAATACACCCCTATTTTGATACATGTATATGAGACATTATTAACTCAAGTGTATCAATGAATTAAAAATGTATCAATAGGGTGTACTCAAAAGATTCAATTTGAAAATTTGTCTCTTATTTGCCCCTTCATCTAGGAATCAATTAACTCTTTTCTTTTCCCTGTTTAAAGGTTTGCTTTCAATCTTTTCGTAAACTAAGTTCATTTCCTATTTTACAAAAATTTTACAAATAATCGACAGGTTTTTTAAAATTTTAAAAGAAGTTACATTTAAAGGAGGTGTTATGCAATTGATGCAAATAGGTGAAAAATCATTTATTAATAAAGTTGTCGAAGCATGCGAAAGGAATGACGATTCAGAAGTACATATTTTAGTTAACGATCAAGGACTACTACTTTATTGTCATTATTCCTGTGATAAACAGCCTGACGATATCAAGAGATTTGATGGGACTCCAGTTAAAATTATTTGTGTTTTCGGGAAAGAATTAATAAACGATTTTCATTATAAAGCGGGTAACGATGACTTAACTAGAGCATGGCTTAAAAAAGCTGTTAAAGCTGTTATAAAAAATAGCAAAGAGTATTCTGAGTCGTATTATCGTTTGCTGCTCAATCATTAATAAAAAAAGTGTCATAGGACACTTTTTTAAAAATTTATTAATATTGAATATATTAAAATTTATCCATTAACAAAAAACACACGTTCGCATTTAGCTGCACTTATGATAACAGTGTGGCTCATCACCCTTCTCTTTTGGGAAGGGGATTTTTTAATTGAAATCCACTATTCGAACTGTACATTTGCTGTACTTAACATCTTCCCTTTTTCTAGTCATAAACTGATAAGATTTTTCCTCATCAGGCATTATTCCTTCACCGTCATCTGCATATGTAAAATCAGTATCGAGAACATTCCCTGATTCATCCATATAACTTACCTTTAATTTTACATACGTATAAGTGTTATCCCCATTATTCTTTACTGCGCCACTAACATAATTGTAACCTTCACTCGAAGTGTAATTAACATCCATAACTTTTAATTCAATTTCATTAGAATAATTGTTGAAATTTGAAGTAGTAGTGGTAGTATTTTCTGTTCCTCCAATTTCATTTATCTTTCCGTCTTTATTCATAAAAGAAACCGTATATTGATCAGTGGTTATAGAGGGGTCGTAAGTTGCAGTATATGAAGGAGTAAATTCATTTTTGTCGTAATCAATTTTTTGTAAATCATCAAAAATCATAATTTGTTTCAAGGTGCATTCCTTATTAAATCCACAAGGTATATCAGGGTTTGAATTCGTAATTTCATTAAACTTTTCTGCTACTAATTCTATTTTATTTACCTTAGTTTCATTATTCAGTTTGTTGAATTCAGGTTTAATAAATCCTCCTAATGTAAATGACAAGGAATTAGTATTATCATCATCTTTATTAAATGTAAGGGGCCTAAAATATTTCATTAGTTCAGAATCCTTACTTAAACTATCTTCTATAGAATTCATTTTTGATTCGTCAAATACTATAAAAGTCATATAAATCCAAATAATGAATAATGCAGCAATAACCGCCAACAATGTTGAAGTGAAAAATAATCTGTCCTTACTAAACAACTTACCCATCTTGCACCTCCCTAATTTTTACAGTTGTATATTAACAAATAAAGATTAGGCGATTATAAAAACTATGTAGCAATAAGTAGTTACAAATACTTATTTATTTAAGAGTTATCAAGTAAAAACTTGATTTCCTGCTCTGTAGCAATAATTGTGAAATTTGCCTTATATGTGGCTGTATTTTCAGTATGTAAAACTATGTAAGAATGGATAATGGTTAAAAGCAAAATTCACCTGTCCTCTGCTATCGAATATTATAGTTTCCCTATCATTGAATAAGCCATATAATTTGGATTTAATATTTGCTTCGGTTAGAGTATTCCAGAGTTTTGTTTATACATCAACATTTTGAAGTTTAATAGAAATAAAAACACCCCCTAAGTTATGTACTTATGTTACATTTTTCAGGAGGTATTACCTATTATTGATTCAATTTTCTTATTTGAATATCATCAATTAGTTTATGAAAGTCAAAAACATCTAATATTAATTGTTTCAACTCAACTGGTGTGTATCCAAAATTACCGTAGTCAATACACGCTAAAACTTTGCGGACTGCTATCTCATACTTTGCCATTCCTCTCCCTAAATCATCTATATCGTCTTTCATTAAGGGATAAACTTCTTGAAAATGTTCTATTGTATTTTTAATATAATTCCTATGTTGATCTACATCAGCGTTACTTGCAACAGAACCATATATTATATGATCATTGAATAAATATTTTTCCGAATACCTCTTTAACCGCTTATCATATCTAAATTCATTAACAATAGAATTAATACTTAGCATGTTTTCACATTCCTTCAATCAGAAAGTAAACTTATTATAAAGAGGCTTCAACGTTTGAATTTTCATCATTAATCGTCTTGGCTTGAGAAATGTTCAAAAGTGAGTTATTCATAATAGTCCTTAGAGCAGTAATTATTGAAGATAGAGCAAAAAATAAGATACCAGGGACTACACTGTAAATTGCGATAGTGATGGTTAATGACAAACTGGACTTATAATCACTGTTCAATGAGAGATACTTTTGTTCAATAAGTTCATTATCACTATTCTCATCGGCTGCCTTCTTCCAATACTCCATATTTTCATTTTGCTTTTTCAATGGCGATACTTGTGTAGCAATATAAATCAGTCCAATTGCAATAAAAATTACCCCAAAAAGTTTTAATATATAAGCCATTTGCCATCCCCCTCTTAAATAATACAGTTAAATATTACCACAAAAACCCAGGAAGTAGATACTAAATTTTTCCTAGGTGTGTAATATGTCCAAGATTAATTAACTATACTCATAATCTGCCCTTTAAATTCCATGCGCTGACATTGGTTTTCTTTTAATATTACTGCAATATACAACATCGTTCCTCTTGTTCAGTCAACCTAAAGGATAATCGCCATAAGATATCGAAATGTTCAAGATTTTTCTACATCTTTCCATCTGCTATCTTTTTCCGTTTATTTGTAATTTCCTAATAAATATTACTTAAATTATGGTATATTTATCAACAGGAGGTGAAATTATGAAAAAATTGGTAGGTATTTTAGCTATATTAATATTTATGTTTTCCAATTCTCTTGATGCTTCTGCACATAGTGGAAGGACAGACCGATTAGGCGGGCATTTTAGAACAGCTAATTGCACTTATATGTTCCATCACCCTACTTCAGCAGTAAGAGGTAAAACTAAAACCCAGATTGTATCATTAATTAAGCGATATAATAGCAATACCAAATGTACTCGCACTCTAACTATTAAGAAAGTTAACTGGAATACAGTTAAGCATAAATAAGCAAAGCAAAGCAAAACAAAAAAAGAGACAGGAATGTCTCTTTTTTTGTTTTAAAAGTAGGTTTTTTTCGCAAAGTTTATGTTTGAGGAAGGGGAAAATTAGATCTAAAAAGTCTACTTTCTCCTTACTTCAAACGAGAAATTAGGTTTATTGTTTTGATTTTCTTATATATGTTGCAAGTGTATATTCCTTTTTGTTTTACTCTCCTACGAGTCCATCGTTATCTCGATCATCCATATATTTATAGAGCCATGAACCACGTGAAATTGGCATTTTAAATCCAGCAGCCTTAGCTTCGGCAATTGTAACTTTTCCATTGTGATTGGTATCGACCTTGCTAACATCTTCATTACCACTATATGCCTTGTTTGCTGGTACCTTTTCTGTTTTCGACGGTGTACTCTTTTTAGCTGTTGTTTTGCCTAATTTTTTATTCACTTCATCTGGGTTTACATTGTTAAATTCGTCTGTAATGGTTTTGCCCTGAATTTTATAGGTGAATTTATAATGATTAGGAGTTTGGGTTTGAGTATTTGAATATTGAATCACTGCTACGAAATCTATACAACCTCCTGCATCTCGAATCACTTTTTCCATGTAGGCTTGGTCACCATGTCTATTGAGAGTGCTATCTTGAGGTGTAATGTTATAGGCATTAGATACTCCTCCAAGTGAGTCTGCAATCACATGGCCCTGGTCTAAATCCGGCCTTTCTGTTCCCGGAACATTTGCTTCATCAGGGTAATATCTACCTGATGACGTGACATGCTCAGTTTTATCGTTTTGAAGAGTGATTTTTTTTGCTTCTACACGAATTAACTGTCCGAATTCATTGGTAAAAGCCCAATAGTCCCTATCTCCAAACCCTACATCAACTTTGACGTTTGGTTTTCTGTACCCAGACATATCTCCGCCGTCTACTACTAGTAGTTGATATTTACTATAGTCAAATTCACCGTTAACGCTTTTTATTTTTGATACACTGGCTGCAATTGCAGTTTTAGCCTTTGCTGTTGCCTCTGCTATAGCCTTTGCAGCAGCTTCTGCTTTAGCTTTAGCCTCTGCTTTAGCTTTGGCCATGGCTTCTGCCTTAGCACTAGCCGCGGCTTCTGCTTTTGCTGTAGCTTCTGTATCCAATTTTGTTTTAGCTTCCGCCTCAGCTTTAGCTTTGGCCTCAGCTTTACCGTCATCTACGCGTTGTTCCTTTTTTTGTTCTAAATTAGTTGTAGTGGTATTTTCATTTTGGCTTGATACTTCATTTGATGAACAAGCTGCCAGAAAAACTAACAAGAACGCTGTAAGCAGGTATGAAAATTTTTTCATGTTCGTCCCCTTTTTGTATATTTTAGCAACATTACCAATACTATTATACTACCTAATTGATTATTGTGAGAAAGGACTTCATTTAAAACAAGAGCTAGAATGCGACTCTATAATCAGGTTAATAAAACAGATTAGTCAGTTAGTTTTTTCCTCGTATTTAGAAGGAAAAACCCACTTTCAAGAAGTGGGTATTTTATCGATGATCCCAAATAAGTTTTTATGTGTATCATAGGAGGTTTTAATGTTTTCACCCTTATTTGTACAAGATTATTAAGAAGTGGCGATAGCTAAGAAAGAAATGTTTTTAAATATTACATCCAAGATTTTTTCCAATTCTTTATATATCTATTAACATCTGCTTTATCGTTGTATGGAAATGACTTGCTTTTAGTTCTAATTAATGTTGCCTTTGAGGAATTATAAGAAAAATTATTTATCGTCCACAGCAGGTCGACGTTATCATAGTCGGCTGTCTGAAAACTATTCTTACCAATTGACATCGGTCTTAAATAATATCCAAAATCATGTCTAACCATTTTTAGTTTGCCTTTATAAATAATAAACATATCAGTAGATTCATATATAGAAGCTTCCCGCTCAGCAATTGAAAGAATATCTGGTTGACCTTTATACTTTGATGGCAAAGAGTAAATTGTTTTTTTCGTTACATTATACATATACTCCTTGTATTGAAACCCTGTATCTATAATTTTCTTTGAACCTACTTTTTGTGTATAAATTTTATAATTACCAGTATATAAGACATCTTTATAGGATACTGCTGCCCAAACATCATCCCAAGTAGCTATTTTGTTTTTTTCGTTTGTACCTATTATGTAGATTTTATATTTTTCCCCATTAACATCTTTCAAAGTATAAATAACTCGACTCTTTTTAATTTCAGGAGTAGCCGCACCAGCTGTTGCACTGTTGATCATCATTGAAACCATTACTAAAACTAATATGAACAAATATTCTAATCTTCTTTTCATAATATCCATCCCATTTCTATTACTTAATAGAGTCTAAGCCATTCTGCGTCTTTTCATAATATACCGTTATTTTATTACCTGTATTTTTGGCAAAAGCTGAAAGATTACCGTTTGAAACCTCATCCAAGTTTTCCAAGTATTTATTTGTTTCTTCTAAACAATGTAACCAATTATCTTTTATAGGTTGGTAATTAGGATATGGAACGTTAATGCTAAGTGCTTGGCTATATATGAGGCGGACTTCTGACTTTATAGAACTTGTAGAAATCATTTCTGATGATCCTCTTAATTGGCTGGTGAAACTTCTATAATAATCTTCCATCGAGGCTTGAATGTCTTTTACAAATTGAATTTTCCTATTATCTTCATCGCTAAAATTAGTGTCAGGTTGCTGTATAGATTCATTAATTTCTGTTTCATCTTGAATAGTCGAATTAACTATATTTTCTTCCATCTCTTTATCATTCAATGCTTCACCTTTTAATTTCTCTGCTTTTTTATCATTTGGTTTAGCATTCAAAGCAATAGTAAAATAAGAAACAGCTTTATCATAAAGTTTATTATCCAGAGCTTCACTCCCGTTGTTGATATTCTCAATGTATTTTAGAAGCTTTTTTGCATTTTCATTTGATTCATTTATAACTAACAATTCTGATAACATTTTAGTAGCATAATCATAATCCTCTCCCTCTATTGAAGAATTAGCAACTTTAAGGAGTGATTCTTCTCTTAATAATTTTGCTTTATTTAATTCAATTTGAGCATCTTCTACCATATCTATTAGCTTTGTATTGTCATTATAACTACTTACAATATTGGAGAGTATTTTTATAGCGCTTACGTATTCTTTGCTCTCCAGGGCTGTCTTACCTCTCTTTATGCTAGCTTGTATTTTAATTTTTAAATTAGTCTCATTTATAAGTTCCTGAACTTTTTCATCTGATTTTTCATTAGCAGCCTTATTAAAATTAATTAATGCTCCTTGATAGTCTTGTTTCAAAAATGCAGTTTTTCCTTTCAAAATGTATTCATCATATTGATCTTCAGTACAACCGGTTAGTACAAAACAAGTTAACAACATACTAATATAAGCTTTATTCCTCACAACTATCCCCCATCAGACATATTTTAAGCTCTTATTAAATAGTGATTTATTAGTAATTCAATATTCACCTATTTAAAATAATTTTAACACAAATTCCAATATTTACAATTTTTAGGTCATTAATAGGTATATAGTAATGCGATTATATAATTAGGATAATAGAGAGGTGATTTTTAGTGATGGAGAGGATAGATTACACAGCATTTTAACTCTACACCTGTATTTGCTCAGATATTTAAATTGGATGCTGAGGAATGGAAGGTATATGCGGGGAGGCATGCAATTCCTACCATGAAGACTGGTAATGACAAAGAATCTGTACTAAAAAGGGTCAATTAAACAATTTTAAAAAAACAATCATGTTTCAATTCGAAATCTATCAAAGTTTTTTACGTTGGGTTAGCGTTAAAAGTTATCTAGTGGAATATGGTCTCCTACCATATGTAATGGAAATGTCATATAAACCATGTCCTTCATATTGGGTCCATATAGTAAGCCGGTATTGATAGGGATTATAAAAGTAAAGTTTTATTAAATAATTTTAAAGACACATTTAGATTAATTAAAGTTATTAAAATGAAAAGAGAAAATCTCTCTTTTCATTTTAATAATTAGAAAAATTAATCTACCCAAGACTCTTCATGTTCATAAGTGCTTGCTTCTTCCATTATTTCCTCTATCCAGCTTTTAGGCACAGTTGGAGTTTCATCCTCTAAAAACTCACTAATAATAGTATCGTTATCTTCTCGCCTCACATATTTATAATTATCATCAGTTGGATAACCAAATTCCTCAAAATGAGCGATATTTACTGAGTCTCGTACTTTAATTTCTTCTTTTCTTTTTTCATCATTCATTATTCTTGCATCAGCTTTCCTAATAAAATCTGAAATCATTGCCTTACCACCATCGCTTTTACAAATTGATTTAATTCGCTGATCTCCTACTTTTTTTGCTACCTCACAATCAGTAGTTTTCCATAAATATATATCGTAGTAAGATAGTTTACTCCTATTCTCAAATAAATTAGGGTTATTTAAGAACCTTCTATCTTTACATTCAGAAATTTTATTCTTCATAATTATTTTGGATTTAAAACTCTCTTCTGTTGTTTCAAATGTCTTACTTGTCTCTTGTGCCCCATTCATATATGTACTTGCCTCCTGTCTATAGCCTACACCCTCAGTAAAACTTTTTATTCCTTTAGTTTCTGTTACAAATGCATTCCAATTTTCTTTGTCTCTTAAAACTGTTCTCTCAGATATTTGCAGAACATTAGCCCATTCACTAATAGTAATTTTATAGTTTATATTTTCTCGGTACTTAGTATGCATGATAATCTTTATATATCTGCCAGCATATTTTGCCAATAGATATTCTTCGTAGTTTAATTCTGCATAACCGGAGAAAACTGTTTTATGATTATCAGTAGTAACTACTGATAAATTATCTTTTGTGAGATAGAAGTCTATTGTTAGTAGTGAACTGTTACTAATCTCATCCTTATTAGAACTCAAATTAATATATCTCTTTTCTGCTAATGCTATTAAAGCTTTTTTTACTCTAGCTTTTCCTCTACTCGGATTACTCTTATCAAATTGTACTATACTATGTATTAATTCAATATTGGTTTGTATAGACGTAGGACGCTTGTATTGCCTCTCTAAAACTAAGTGTGCATAAAGAACTACCTCGTCATCCTCTGCATACCAATTCGTCCCATATGCTAACATTGCCATAGGCATTTTCACAAAATTTTTCATTTTATCTACTCCTTTTAATGAAATTTATATTCTATTGGTTCTATTAGTTTTGAATCGCATCTTATCCAGTATTGATCAAGTGAATCCCTCCTTTTAAAAAACCCATTCAACTAATGTTGAATGGACAGGGTAAATTATTAACAAGCAGCAATTGTTATATTAACAACCTCATACTCGTTAATGAAATATATGCTTTTGTGTGACGTTTTAAAAACTGAAAGTATTAAAGTTTTTTTCAAAAACTACATTAAATTTTTCATTTACTTTTTTCACAACTCTATTTAACTTATGTTTAAAATTGCTTTCACTCATCTCCATTTTTGCGGCTAGGTACCTTTTATTTAATATCAGGGCTCCCTTGGTATCAAAATGAAAACTACTGTAATTTTTATTTTCCACCTCTTCCTCTACTAAGTTAATAACTTCTTCCACAAATGAAATTTGATTTTTATTTAGAAACTCAGAAAAGGAATTAATCCCTCCAACGTGTTTTAATGTCTTTTTTAAGACTAATAATTCTATATCAATATTGTTGAAATTGGGTTTTACGTAATAAGATTTTTGATTCCTCTGAACTCTCACTGAGCCGCTAGAAATGACCTGAAGATTTATAAAATTTGATAACCAAACACGATTTATATATTTTACTATTTCTTTATCAGACTTGCATATATCAACTTTTAACAAAGCATTTTCTAAAGCTTCTATCATTATAGGCCGAATTTGGTTCCGTATTTCTACCCTTCCTTCTTCTACTTTAGTGTGTAGATTTGTAAAATGTTCTAATAATCTCTTAAGATCATTAGCAACTTCAGCACCTAAATATTCAGCTACTTCTATCCAGTTTTTTTCAAATGAACTGAAGTCGCCCTTATACACTTCATCATAATTAATACCTAGCCACTCTGAATCTTCACTAAGTGTTTGAGCAAAGTCTAGAAGGTCTCTTCTATATTCAATATTCCCTGCTTGCAATGACCGTGCTTTTTTCAACATTAACTGCTCCATTGATTTAATTCTGTATGCTACAAATTTTAGTGGCTCATCAAGATTGGCAGTTATTCTCCCGTCACCATGAACAAATCGATAGGGGAGGAAATCTTCTTCTGACAATTTGAATATATAATTTATGACTTCTTTATCTCCATATAACTGAAATTTTTTTATTATTTCTCTCATATTAGTCTCCAACTCAAATATTTCTTTTAATTGTAACACTTATTATTTATTAAAGACGATGTTAAAGATGAGGGCGTAGCCCGATACTGAGGGCGTAGCCCGATACTGAGGGCGTAGCCCGATACTGAGGGCGTAGCCCGATACTGAGGGCGTAGCCCGATACTGAGGGCGTAGCCCGATACTGAGGGCGTAGCCCGATACTGAGCGATAGCGTAATAAACGAGACTGTTTGTTTATATTGTTTTCTCTCTTTAAAAGTCTTTTCTTTGTTTACTAAGTCAGATGCGTATATATAACTACTAATATTTCTTCTTTTAGATTTATTCATAGTTTAAATTAATACAAATTTGGCTATAAAAAAATCCAATTTTGTATAATAATATACAGTAATTGATAAAATATTAGCTATATATTTCCAAGTATAGTAAATTTTAATTGAACTATATCAAATAAAAAAAGTGAAATTAAGAAAGTAATGTTATGCATGTAAGGGATCAGATTTGTGCTGATAGAAACTGTTTTAAATATAGATGTGGAGTCACACTATATTATTCTTAGCGAAAAAAGGGAGAATCTTATGATAAAGAACATTCTTTTAACAAGCCATAATATTATTAATGAAGGGGAATTATCGAATTTAGGAAAAATTAATGTTTTTATAGGGAAGAATAATTCAGGAAAATCTACAGTTCTTAAATATATTGAAGTTCTAAATGATGACATTGTTGGCTTGGAAATGGATTATGCATACTTTGATGAACTATTTAAAATGCAAATAGATCTTGAGATAAAAAGCACAGCGGCTACATTACTACAGGATTTCGAAACCCTTACACCAAAATTTTTCTTAGTTTTAAAAAGGGTAGTGGAAAACTATAATTTGAAAGTATTTTACAAACATGACTTACATAAATTTTTTATAAGTGTGCAGAAAGAACTAATTAAGGAGATAGGTGAAGATAATTACCGAGAATATTTTGTCACTATTATACAAGAGACATTTAATAGTGCTCATTCATACTATTTCAAAAAGTTAAGAGAAAGTCCAAAAGTTCTTTTGCCAGTTCATAGACAAATCGAGTTCTCTAAAAAAGTAGCTGACCTTATGGAAGCTGATAATACTGGAACAAACATATTAGATAATCTCTTTCACTATAAGACCCAACTTCCATCATCGGAACTTTATTTGAATTATAACAAAATAAAGCAGCTATTTATTGAAGTGTCTAATGGCTTTGATTTTGACATTGTAAAGGATGACAAAAATGTTCTAGAATTATATTTTACTAACCCACTAGGAAAATGGCTTAGAGCAGACAACTGTGGTTTAGGTCTCCAAGATTTATTAGTAATTTTATTTTTTGCAAACTGTGGAAATAGATTATTATTAATTGATGAAATAGAATCTCATTTGCATCCTGATATGCAGAGAAGATTACTGAAAGCGTTGGGAGACAATACGGATATTCAATATTTCATCACAACCCATTCGAATATATTTTTAGATAATAATTTTGTTGATAAGATATTTCATGTTTCATTCGACACTAAAATAACTTTAAAAGATGCAACAAGTAGAAGTGAAATACTAAATGATTTAGGGTTTTCTATAACTGATAATTTAACTTCAGATTTAATTATATTAACTGAGGGACCGACTGATAAAGGTGTTGTGGAAGAATTTTTAAATCAATTGGGGCTATTGAACAAGTATATCATCAAAACCTGGCCACTTGGTGGGGATATTATGAATCAAGTTGATTTGAGTGTATTCGATGGTTATAAAATTATTGCGCTTATTGACTCAGACCCAGGCAGCCACTCTATAAGAAAAAAGTTTATGAAAAATTGTGAAGAATATGGTATCCATGTACATAAATTAGAGAGGTACTCGCTAGAAAATTACTTCACTATTGATGCACTAAAAGAGGTATTTAAAGGACAAATAAGTGAAAGTATAAAAATAATTGATCCAAATAAGAAAATAGAAGAACAAATTGGAATGAATATCAAAAAGAATAACAAAAAAATTGCCAGCAACATGTCAATTACAGATATAAAAGATACAGATTTATTTTTATTTTTTGAGGAAGTTAAAAAACTATTAAATAATTAGCATTAGTATAATTGCAAACACCGTCCATGATGGTGTTTTTTATATTTTATTTATATTAATTGTTTCGCTAGTAAGTTGTTTCAGAACTAATTTAATAAAATAGGTTTCGTTTCGATAAATTCTAAGATAATATTCGGAGAGAGAGTGTGATTTTTTTGTTTATCTTTTTTTATAAGGGAGAAACTTATTAAAATTAATTGTAAGATTTCTTAAAATTGGCATAGTCAGAGAGAAGATGTACTATGCCAATTTCACATTTAAGGAAATAATAATTCAGTGTAAACTAGCCCCCTATAGCTTTGTGATATTTTAATCAAGTTATATCTTCACTGTTACACTTCATAAGAAAGATCGAAGGTTTTTTACTATTTCATCCATGTCTAAGTGCAAATACTTACTTGTCACAGACAAATCACTATGTCCAAGAGCTTTTGAAATTACAGCTATATTTGCGCCTTTATCCAATAATGACTTAGCAAATCCCCTTCGTAATGCATGAGGATTAATGTTTTTTAAGCCATATGATTTGGAATAAATATTTAATCTCTTCTGGATGTTATTATGTGTAGGAGAATTCGATATAACGTCACCATATTTTGTAATAAATAGTAATTTGTTATCCTTACCATATTCTTTTTTTATTACAGCATTATGTTTTATCAATACCTCTAATAACCTTTTTAAGTAATCATCATAAGGCAACTTGATGTTCTGATGATTTTTCATTATACTTCCGTCCAAATTTAGTAAATTATTTTCAAGGTCAATATGGCGCTCTTCCAGTTGAACTAATGTATTTATACGAATTCCCGTTTTAAACATTATTAATATAGCAGCAGCATCTCTAAGTTGTACAAAGTTATTGAAATCTAATAATGAGAGGAGGACGTTGACATCATGTTCAGTTGCCCCATTTTTAACTTTCTGATCTACTTTTATCGTTATTTTATTCCAAAATTTAAATTCTACCCATCTATTGTCATAACACTTGGATAGAAAAGCTTTTAAACATTTTAAACGAGTCAATTTTGTTTGATTACTAACATTCATACCGTCTAACCACGAATAAATTACTTCAGCAGTTATTTCACCTATAAACATAACTCCAGTTGAGTCTATAAAATTTTGTACGTAAAGCCTATAGTCGCTTATTGTACGACTTCTTTTTCCACTCACGGTCATTTGCCTTATAACAGTCTCTAAAGCGCTGAGAACGGAAATAGAGGCTTCTACCTGTATTTTTTTAGGTGAGTTATTTAAAATTTGTACCCCAGAATTGAGTTCAGGTAAATCTTTCAATAACTGCACTGCATTCACGTCAACTTCTAGCAATTTTTTACTTTTAGTCAAGAAAAAAACCTCCTATACTCATTTAGAGAATAAAGTCAAAAAACAGGTGTAATTTCTTACATGACCGTTATACTGACCGTTTCACTAAACGATATAAGAGGTTGCTATATCAAGACGCATTATGTATAAAGTTGGCGTCCCAGGAGAGATTCGAACTCCCGACCGTACGCTTAGAAGGCGTATGCTCTATCCGGCTGAGCTACTGGGACATTTCAGTGCTTTTTCTTCGTTAGAAGTATCAGCGACAAGATTTATTATATTTTTTTTATATACTTTTGTCAACAGATTTTGAAAAGAATTTTAGTGGAAAAATCAAAAGAGAAGAAAACCTCTCTTTTGATTTTTTATTGCCACTCAAATGACTGGGAAAGTTCTTCTACAGGATTGCCTTTTTCATCGTAAAATAGAACGTTCGCTTTTGTTCCTTCTGCTTCCAGTATAGCATAGGTTTTCACAGGCCGCACTCTCGGAAGCCGTATGCTTCCAGGGTTGATGAAGAGCTTTCCGTCCTCAAGCTCCGCCCCTGCGATATGCGAGTGTCCGAAGCAGATGATTTGGGCATTTTCCTCTTCTGCTCTGTATTTTACATTCATCAAAGTGGTTTTTATGCTGTGAAGGTGCCCGTGTACAACAAGAAACCGATAACCTTCAACATCAACAGCCAATTCTTCCGGCAGCGCCATGTCATCATCACAGTTGCCTCTGACAATTTGCATGCCTCTCACATGCTCATCATTCAGGGCAAGCTCTGAGTCGCCGCAGTGTATGACGGCTGATACTTCCTCTTTGTGACGGTCTGCAATTTCTCTCACTTCATCTGTCAGGCCATGGCTGTCACTCATAATCAGTACTTTCATCCATCATTTCCCCTTGGTTTGCAAACTATTGGTTACTGAAAAAATTCATCCAGCAGCTCATCAAGCTTTTTAAGCGCCATTGCTCTGTGGCTGATTTTATTTTTTTCTTCTTTTGTCAGCTGTGCCATTGAAGCACCTTTGTCTTTCACGTAGAAAATCGGATCATAGCCAAAGCCTTCGGTCCCCTCAGGCTTTTCAGCAATATAGCCTTCCACTGACCCTTCAACGGTCATCGTTTCACGGCCTGGTGCCGCTATTGCGAGAGCACAGCGGAATCTTGCTGTCCGATTGTCCCATTCGACGTCTTTCATCAGTTCCAAAACCTTGATCAGATTTTTTTCGTCACTTCTTTCAGGGCCTGCAAATCGTGCCGAATAAATGCCCGGCTCACCCCCAAGCGCGTCAATTGAAAGTCCTGAGTCATCTGCTATGACAGGCTTTCCAAAACGATGGCTAATAGCTTCTGCCTTTAATACTGCATTTTCTTCAAAAGACTGCCCTGTTTCTTCAATTTCCTCCATCAAATCCAAATCCAGCAGTGAAGATACTTGAAAGCCTCTGGGCTCCAGCATGTCACGGAATTCTTTTGCTTTTCCGGGGTTTTTCGTTGCTACAATTAATTCTTTTGGCATTTTGCACCACTCCATTTTTGTTACTTTTTTCTCCTGGGCATTTCGCTGTACAGGAGTCTTTTGAACAGTGCCTTTGTTTATTGCGCTTACTTTATGTATACCCGTTTCTGCAAAATCTAATATTCGGCCGTTTTGGCTAATTATTAAATGCAAAAAGAGGCTATGTATTGGACAGCCTCTTCAAGCATTCTCTTATTATTATATCAAAGCAGATCAATTTAGAAACTGCCTGTATTGACCTTCTCCGGACGGGTGACGGACTGCGATAGCTTCTTTCCTTTTTCTGTTACCAAGTCAGCTTTGCCATTAACAGTTATGGCCACATCCTTAATGCCAGGCTGCTCTGTCAGAGAAAGAACGATTGAATTAAGAACATCTTGTGAGATGATTTTTTTCTTGCTGTCAAAGCTTCCGTAGATCGCATTGTTAAAGTTCAGTGTAACTTTTCCATCTTTAACAACCGGATCGCCAAGCAGCTTGACACCTGTTTGAAAATCCGTCAAAAGTCCGCTTGTTTTAGAAGGTCCGCTGATTAATTCATCCACAGCTGCCCTCAGTGGATTAGCTGTACCATTGTCCACCCGCTTTGTAACTGGAACATAATAGGTTTTGCCTTTATTTTCAGCTAGATAGTAGACCGTAACGGGGTGCGAGTTGGTTACATCGACCACGTCTGAGGAATCAAGATTAATGCCGTCTGCTCTGCTTGCTCCTGCGTTGATTGGAGTGTGGTTGACAGGCATCTCTTTCAGCTCATGGCCATTGATCCAGATCTTGACGGTTTTCACAGCGTTGAATTGTGTCAAAGTCCACGTGACAGCTTGCAGAATTTTTAATTCGTCTTCTTTTTTATAGTTGGCAAATTCTTTTGAAAAGTCTGCTGTCGCTGTGCCGTCTTTTATGGAAACACCCAATACTTCTGTATCTGTCGGCAGCACAGCCCTGAATCCTGAAGGAAGGATATTGGATACTGGTCCTCCATCCACAAGGTATTCCAGGGATTGTTTAGCAACACTTTCTGTTTTCGGCATTTTTAAGGTCTGGGAAACAACGTAGCCATTTTTATCAATCAAATACAGTTCCTGTGAGACCATTTTGGCTTCACTTTCACCGCTTTTCGAAGCAGAAGCTGACTTCCCGTCTTTCCCCTCTGTATAACTCACATTATGAGGCGGATCCAATTCTTTTGCCGCTTTGTCTCCGCCGAATAAACCGCAACCGGACATTGTGGAGATGACCACGGATGAAATCAATATAGATGCAGCAATCTTGGCCGTACCTTTTTTAGGCATAAAAATCCCCCCTGAGGCTGTTTGTACTACTATGTATACGAGCCTTGGGAGGATTTAGACCGAGCTATGCAATATTTTATTCAGTTTTGCCGTTTCAATTAAGAAAGGGCTTTTTCAAGTGAAATGGTTGCAACATTTTCTACAGGCTGACCGAACCAGCTTGATGCAATTTTTTTGAATAATGCAGTTGAACCGGTCGTCAAAAACAAGTGTTCTTTTCTGCTTTCCCCTATATTCAGTGCTTTGTGAAAAGAAAGAATGGTGCTGACTTCCCTTGCTGTTTCATCTCCTGAGGAAATCACTTTTACCTTTGGACCCATAGCCTTTTCAATAAAAGGCTTAAGAATCGGGTAATGAGTGCAGCCAAGAATAAGGGAATCGATCGGCTCATCTTTGATTGGTCCAAGCGACCTCTCAACAACCGCTTCCGCCATTTCGTCAGAATAGCTGCCGCTTTCTACAAGAGGAACAAATTCTGGACATGCCAGGCTTTCTACAGCAGCTTCTTTGTTCAGCTGCTTTAATGCTGTTTCGTACGCTCCGCTGACAATCGTATTAACCGTGCCGATTACACCTATTTTATTGGTTTTTGTTACTTTGATAGCCGTCCTCGCCCCAGGCTGGATCACTCCGATGACCGGAATGTCCAGTGCCTCCTGAATATCATGAAGAGCAATGGCTGTCGCCGTATTGCAGGCAATAACAAGCATTTTTATATGGTGATGGGAAATCAGGTAGCTTGCCATTTCCCATGTGAATTGATAAACCTCTTCTTTCGGCCTGGGGCCGTACGGGCATCTGGCATTATCGCCAAGATAGATGATCTCTTCTTTTGGCAGCTGCCTCATAACTTCTCTTGCTACAGTAAGCCCGCCTATTCCTGAATCAATAATCCCGATTGGTCTGTTCAAAAAATCGCCTCATTCTTCATGCATTTCAAGCTGCAGTCTATTCAGCAGCATCTCAAGTGATTGGAGCTCTTCGCTGTTGAAATGCACCAATATTCCCCTTAAATAATGTCTTCTTTTTTCAATGGCATCCGCTATGATCCGCTCTCCTTCGTCCAGAAGATGAATCCGGACAACCCTTCTGTCACTTTCATCTTTCACTCGCTGTACAAGCAATTTTTTCTCCATCCTGTCGACCAGATCAGTCGTTGTGCTGCAGGCAAGAAACATCCGGTTTGAAAGCTCACCGATTGTCATATCCCCTTGTTCCAGCAGCCATTGAAGTGCAACAAACTGCGGAGGAGTAATCGCATAATCGCCGAGTATTTCCCTTCCCTTTTGCTTAATCATTCCTGAAATATGCCTAAGTGCTTTTTCAATATCGGCAACCGCTGTTCCAGCTGTTTTAACATTTGACTCTTCCATACACAGGTACCCCGCTGACTTTAGCCGGCTTCCCGGCGGATTCATATGGCTTGCAGTAAGTTCATTGGAGTGATCTTTCTATCATGCAGTTCAAACAGAACCAGCGCCATCTCTCATATTGTGCTCGTTTTGCAGAAGAATTGCAAGGAAGAATTACAGAGGCAAAATGCCTGCTGCAACGCCTTTTATGAAGACTGTCTTTGTCATAATTTCTGAGACGGAGCCTTTACGTTTAAAATAAAAACAAAACCGGCCACCTGATATAGATCTGGTTGGCCGGTAACGATTAAAGCTGCAGTTCACCCATTCGAAGGAGCTCTACAACAGCTTGTGACCGCCCCTTGACACCAAGCTTTTGCATCGCATTCGAGATGTGGTTTCGAACTGTTTTTTCACTTATAAAAAGTTCGCCCGCAATTTCTTTCGTTGTTTTGTCTTGTACAAGCAATTCGAAGACTTCTCTTTCTCTTTTGGTGAGCAATGGCTTTGATTGAAACTCTTTCTCTTTCAAGAAATGTAACCCTCCTTGCTAAAGTGAGAACTGTACTACCGGAAGGGTATATAATTAGTCAAAGTATTGTATGTGCAAAAGATTCCAACGGTGCTTTCCAAATGCATATTTAATAAGAAAGGGGAACAGGCCCAGCTTCCAGACTTTTTTGAAGCCCTCCTTAAAATGTCTGTTGATTTCCGGTGCAGGCGTCCGCTTTCTGCGGGGTCTCAACTGTCCCGCTTCTCCTGCAGGAGTCTCCCGCCTGGAACTCAGGTGAACAGGTGCGTGAAAATCAATATTCTTCTTTATCATAGCTTTTAAATAAAGAAAAGAGCCTTCCCCGCGCGGGAAAGGCTCTTTAGCATCAGGACCTGTCGCTTCCGAAGAAGTTGCGGAAAGCCTGAAGGTTTGTATCTCTGTTCAATGCTGCAATAGAAGTTGTGAGCGGAATGCCTTTCGGGCAGGACTGCACACAGTTCTGTGAGTTTCCGCAGCCTTCAAGCCCTCCGTCTCCCATCAATGTTTCAAGACGCTCTGACTTGTTCATTGCACCTGTTGGGTGAGCGTTAAACAAGCGGACTTGTGAAAGCGGAGCAGGACCAATAAAGTTGGATTTGCTGTTCACGTTCGGGCATGCTTCAAGGCAAACGCCGCAAGTCATGCATTTAGACAGTTCATATGCCCATTGGCGTTTTTTCTCAGGCATTCTTGGACCAGGGCCCAAATCATAAGTTCCATCAATCGGAATCCATGCTTTAACCTTTTTCAAGGAATCAAACATTCTGCTGCGGTCTACCTGAAGGTCGCGCACAACAGGGAATGTTCTCATCGGTGCAAGCCTGATCGGCTGCTCCAATTTATCAACAAGCGCCGTGCAGGATTGGCGCGGTTTGCCGTTGATTACCATCGAGCATGCACCGCATACCTCTTCAAGACAGTTCATTTCCCAGGTAATAGGAGTCGTTTTTTCACCCTTTACATTTACCGGGTTTCTGCGAATTTCCATCAAAGCGGAAATGACATTCATATTCGGACGGTATTCCAGCTCAAATTCCTCTGTGTATGGCTCAGAATTTGGCTGGTCTTGCCGTGTAATAACAAATCTGACGAGTTTCTTGCCTTGTTCGGCAGTTTTTTCGCTCACTGCAGTGTTCGCACTCATGCTTTTACCCCTTTCGCTTTGGAGTAGTCGCGTTTACGCGGCTTAATCAGTGATACATCTACTTCATCATAAGTAATTTCAGGAGCTGCATGATCTCCTCTAAAGCGTGCCATTGTGGTTTTCAGGAAGTCATCATCGTTGCGGTCAGGGAAGTCTGGCTTGTAATGCGCTCCGCGGCTTTCATCGCGCTGCAGAGCACCGAGAGTGATGGCACGGCCCATGATGAGCATGTTTTTCAGCTGTCGTGTAAAGGCAGCACCCTGATTGCTCCATTTTGCCGTATCATTGATATTAATATTTTGATAGCGTTCCATAAGCTCAACAATTTTGTCATCTGTTGCCTGCAGCTTGTCATTGTAGCGGACAACTGTTACATTCGCTGTCATCCACTCTCCAAGCTCCTTGTGAAGCACATAAGCATTTTCCGTTCCATTCATGCTCATGATGTTATTCCATTTCTCCTGTTCCTCTTTCACACGGCCGTCAAAGATGCTTGAGGAAAGATCGGCTGCTGATTTTTCAAGACCGCTGATATACTGAACAGCTTTTGGTCCTGCAAGCATTCCGCCATAGATAGCTGAAAGAAGAGAGTTCGCTCCAAGACGGTTGCCGCCATGCATGGAATAATCACACTCACCTGCTGCAAAGAGGCCCGGAATGTTCGTCATCTGATCATAATCAACCCATAGCCCGCCCATTGAGTAATGAACAGCAGGGAAAATTTTCATCGGTACTTTGCGCGGATCATCACCCATGAACTTTTCATAGATTTCAATGATTCCGCCGAGCTTGATGTCAAGCTCTTTCGGATCTTTATGGGAAAGGTCAAGGTAAACCATGTTTTCTCCATTAATGCCAAGCTTCTGCTCAACACATACATCAAAGATTTCGCGTGTTGCAATATCACGCGGAACAAGGTTTCCGTAAGCAGGATATTTCTCTTCAAGGAAGTACCAAGGCTTTCCGTCTTTATATGTCCATACGCGTCCGCCTTCTCCTCGGGCAGATTCACTCATTAATCTGAGCTTGTCATCCCCTGGAATTGCAGTAGGATGGATTTGGATAAATTCAGGATTGCCGTATGCTACACCCTGCTGGTACACGATGGATGCGGCAGAACCTGTATTGATGACAGAATTCGTTGATTTTCCAAAGATAATGCCAGGTCCGCCGGTAGCCATAATAACAGCATCTGAACGGAAATGTTTGATTTCCATGCTCTTCAGATCCTGTGTCACAACACCGCGGCATACTCCTTCATCATCCTGGATAACACCGAGAAATTCCCAGTTTTCATACTTTGTTACTAGTCCTGCCACTTCATAGCGACGAACCTGCTCGTCCAGAGCATAAAGCAGCTGCTGGCCTGTTGTCGCACCTGCGAAAGCTGTACGATGATGCTGAGTTCCTCCGAAACGGCGGAAATCAAGAAGTCCTTCAGGTGTTCTGTTAAACATAACACCCATCCGGTCCATAAGGTGAATAATGGATGGAGCTGCTTCGCACATCGCCTTTACCGGCGGCTGATTTGCGAGGAAATCTCCTCCGTAAACTGTATCGTCAAAGTGCTCCCAAGGAGAATCGCCTTCCCCTTTTGTATTAACCGCACCGTTAATGCCGCCCTGTGCACAAACGGAGTGTGAACGTTTAACCGGTACTAATGAAAACAGGTCAACGCTTGCTCCGGCTTCAGCTGCTTTTATGGTTGCCATGAGGCCGGCTAAACCGCCGCCGACCACGATGATTCGATTGTTGTTCATTTGGTCCACTCCCCAATTAACAAATTACGATTTATACGAACGCCAAGATTGCACTAATGCCTACATAAGATAGAACAACAAAAAGTATGCCTGTCACATAAGTTGAAATAGCCTGTGAACGAGGGGAAACTGTAATGCCCCATGTCACTGCAAAAGACCATAATCCATTTGCAAAGTGGAATACTGCTGAAAGGAGTCCTACAATATAAAAGGCGACCATCCAAGGATTGGATAAAATATTAGCCATCATATCATAATTAACCTCAGCCCCCATTGCGGCCTGAAATCTTGTCTGGAACACGTGCCAAACGATGTAGATAAACGTTATAACTCCTGTCACGCGCTGCAGCATAAACATCCAGTTTCTGAAATAGCCGTAGCGGCCTAAATTGCTGCTTGCTGTGAATGCAATGTAGATTCCCAGCACCGCATGGTATAAAAGCGGCAAGAAAATAATAAGCGTTTCCAGCACATATACAAACGGCAAGCTTTCCATAAATCCAGCCGCCTTGTTGAATGATTCCGCACCGCGGGTTGCGAAATGGTTTACAATAAGATGCTCGATGAGGAACAATCCTATCGGAAGCACTCCAAGAAGCGAGTGCAGCCTTCGGTATGCGAACTCTCTTTCTCCAGCCATGGTTCATTACCCCCTAAATAAATAATGCATTTTTCTCCGTTTTCTTCTTCGGCTTTTTTCAGCATCAGGTTCGTCAGTTGATCTGCATATCCTAGTCCGATTCCAAGTTATCCTATTAAAATAGCAAACTAACGTTTGCAAAAATGACGATAAAGGATGCATCCCTGTAGTAGAACCCTATTACCAGGCATGCAGCTGGATAAAACCATGGAAATGATCTTCCTGTGAAAACCTTTTACTGATAAAATGTGACAAATTTATTTTACTCCCCTGCTTGGAGAGCGTCAAGAAAACGCGTACATATTTATTAAAATTTAGAAAAATGCCAATTTCCTTAAATTTATTTTATCAAAAAAATGAAATGAGAAGTAACATTAATTGCGGCTATTATTTATTCTTTTCCTTTTTATTGCTTCTGCCTAAGATGCCGCCGCCCGGATAAGATGAGAAAAATTACGTATGAACTATGTTAAACCTCTCATCCCTGATATAATATTGAACATAGAAAGAGGGGAAGTTCAGTGAAGAAAAATGTGAAAGAGCCATCGTTGGATGCGTTTAAGGAAATAACCGCCCCTGCGTTTGGGTATGAGCTGTTCCGGGAGGTTCTGATTCCTGAAATTCTTGGCCATGAATACAAATCCATGCTTTACTGGGCAGGCAAAAAGCTCGCACGCAGGTTTCCCGTTGAAACAGCGGACGAAATAAGCGCCTTTTTCATTGAAGCCGGCTTCGGTACACTTACGATGATACATAAGAGCAAAAATGAAATGGAATACGAATTAGAAGGAGAGCTGGTTTCTCTCCGCCTCGCATCAGGCAAAGAACCAACTTTTCAGCTTGAAGCAGGATTTATTGCCCAGCAGCTCGAACAATTGAACACCGTTACAACAGAGACATATGAGCAAGTAAAGAAAAGAACAAATAAAATTGTCTTCACTGTGAAATGGGACCAAAAGGATATGACTCTTTCCAACTGATTGCGGCAGGAACCAGATGAATAGAAAAAGGCGGACAACCATGCAGTCCGCCTTTCTTCATGCTTTTAAGAAACAGCTGCTCCCTTTTTCGACAGTTCAAATGCTTCATGAAGGGCTTCAACAGCTTTTACCATATGTTCCTGGGATACGACCGCAGAAACTTTAATTTCAGATGTACTGACCATTTTGATCAGTATGCCCTCTTCTGCAAGCACTTCGAACATTTCCGCTGCCACTCCAGGATTTGATACCATTCCTGAACCGACAATTGAAACTTTTGCAAGCTTTTTCTCGGATTCGATTTTTTCAAAGCCCAGCTTTTTCTTTTGGCTGTTCAGCACATCCATTGCATCCTCCAAGTAAGAGGTGTTGACCGTGAAGGAAAGAGAAGAGGTATATCCCTCTGTCAGGCTTTGGATAATAATATCAACGTTTACGCCATTTTTAGCAAGCTCTGTAAACACATTTGAAAGATTTGATAATTTGTTCGGCAGCCCTCTCAATGTAACTCTTGTTACCTGATCTTCAAACGCAATGCCTCTGACAATTAAATTCTCTTCCATCCTAGCTTCCTCCTCAATCAATGTTCCGTTTTCTCTCGCTGTGCTTGATCTCACCTCAAGAGGGACTTGATAGTTTTTCGCAAATTCCACTGCTCTCGGGTGCAGAACTCCTGCCCCAAGGTTCGCAAGCTCCAGCATTTCATCATAAGAAATCGCTTCAAGCTTTCTTGCATCTTTTACAAACCGCGGATCTGTCGTATATACGCCTGTCACATCTGTATAAATGTCGCATTTGTCTGCTTTCAGAGCTGCGGCGAGGGCTACTGCTGTTGTATCAGACCCGCCGCGGCCAAGTGTCGTGATAGATCCTCTTTCATCTGCTCCTTGAAAACCGGCTACGATGACAATATGATCGTTTTCAAGCTGCGCCTGAATCTGTTCCGCATCAATATTTGTGATGCGGGCATTGCCATGGACAGATTCTGTTTGAATTCCTGCCTGCCAGCCAGTAAAGGAAACCGCGTCATGCCCAAGTTCATGGAGTGCCATGGAAAAAAGAGAGATCGTCACCTGTTCGCCTGTTGTCAAAAGCATATCCATCTCTCTCCTGCTTGGTTTTGAACTGATGCTTGAAGCAAGAGAAACAAGCTCATCCGTTGATTTGCCCATTGCGGAAACAACGACAACTACCTGATTTCCTTTTTGTTTTTCTTCCGCTGCTCTTTTTGCCGCGCTGATGATTTTTTCCGGGGAACCAACTGATGTTCCTCCA
Organism: Metabacillus kandeliae; assembly: GCF_021166585.1. GTDB lineage: Bacteria > Bacillota > Bacilli > Bacillales > Bacillaceae > Metabacillus_B > Metabacillus_B kandeliae. Next base: position 265,933 of record NZ_JAJOZE010000001.1, on the reverse strand, counting down.
AATTTCTGTACGATCAGGCCCATTGCCGCAACCTCTCCCTTAGTATGAGTATTTTTCTTTGTCGTTTAGAGATGAATGAAGCCCTCTCCTCTTTACCCTGCTTTTTTGGCAAAATAAAAAGCAATGAAACAGATAGGCTGTCTCATTGCTTGCATAAACGAAAATATCTTCGCCCATACAATGAGATAGCTCTCCAGGAAACCCTGACAATCCTGCGCCTGTTAAGCGCAAAACCAGCGGATGAAGGAATGGCCCTTCCTCCGCTTCGGCGACGCTCCCCTTTCACTCATGTTCATCGGCAGCCAAATGCCTTGCATGAATTACTCTTGAAGTTCGCACCTCTATCATCATTTAGGAACTAAACGATCGAATATTGAAATTTGTTTGTATTTTAGCAAACCTTTTGAAAAAACACAACAGCTATTCCTGCAATTTCCTGTGAAGCAGTTCTGCAGCTGCAGAAGGAATGACCGTTTTCAGCTCTTCTACTGTAGCTTCTTTCATCTTTTTAATCGATCCGAAATGCTTCAGCAGGGCTTTTTTCCTTTTTTCACCGAGTCCCGGAACATCATCAAGGGACGATTGAAAGGCTGACTTTCCCCGAAGCTGGCGATGAAACGTAATCGCAAAGCGATGCACTTCATCCTGTATGCGCTGCAGCAGGTAAAATTCCTGGCTGCTGCGGTCAAGCTGGATCAGTTCAAGCGGATCGCCCATCAGCAAGTTGGAAGTTCGATGTTTATCATCCTTTACCAGGCCTGCCACAGGCACATCGAGTCCAAGCTCGTTTTCCAGAACATCCTTGGCAGCCCCGATTTGGCCTTTTCCCCCGTCAATGAGGATCAAGTCAGGAAGAGGGAGACTTTCCTTCAGCACTCTTGTGTAGCGTCTTCTGATGACTTCCCGCATGGAATCATAATCATTCGGACCTTCAACCGTTTTAATTTTATATTTGCGGTATTCCTTTTTATACGGCTTGCCGTCCATGAAAACGACCATCGCTGAAACGGGGTCTGTTCCTTGAATATTAGAGTTGTCAAAGGCTTCGATTCGCAATGGAGCAGCGATTCCCAGCTCTTCCCCCAGATTTTCGACCGCTTTAATTGTTCTGGATTCATCTCTTTCAATCAAAGAAAATTTCTCTTTCAGCGCGATCTTTGCATTCTGATGAGCAAGCAGCAGCAATTCTTTCTTTGGCCCCCGCTTCGGCTGCAGCGCCGAAACATTCAGGAGCTGCTCAGCCATCTCCCTGTCAACACTGTCCGGCAGAAGAATCTCTTTTGGCAGAAGATGATTTGGCTGCTGATAAAATTGGCCGAGATACGTCAGGAATTCTTCTTCCGCTTCGCTGTAAAATGGAAACAAGGAAACATCTCTTTCAATCAGCTTGCCCTGCCTGATGAAGAACACCTGTACACACATCCAGCCTTTATCATAGGCATAAGCGAATACATCCCTGTCCAATAAATCAGACATGGACATTTTTTGCTTCTCCATGGTGGCTTCAATATGGACAATCTGGTCTCTGTATTCCTTCGCCCGCTCAAAATCCATCTCTTCAGAGGCTTTCAGCATTTTCTCTGAAAGCTCCTCTTTAATTTTCGAATGCCCGCCGTTTAAGAACCGGGTCATTTCATCAACCATTTTCTTATTCGTTTCCTTTGTTACCTCATATACACATGGAGCAAGACATTGGCCCATGTGATAGTACAGACATACTCTGTCTGGAAGAGTCGAGCACTTTCTGAGCGGATAAAGCCTGTCGAGAAGCTTTTTCGTCTCGCGCGCCGCCTGCACATTCGGATAAGGGCCAAAGTATTTTCCCTTATCTTTTTTCACATTGCGCGTAACAATCAGCCGCGGATGCCGCTCGCCTGTAATTTTGATAAAAGGATACGTTTTATCATCCTTCAGCATGACATTGTATTTCGGATCGTATTTTTTGATCAGGTTCAGTTCAAGAATCAGCGCCTCAATGTTAGAGGACGTCACAATATATTCGAAATCGGTAATTTCATTCACAAGCCTTAATGTCTTGCCGTCATGAGAGCCTGTAAAATAGGACCTGACTCTGTTTCTTAATATCTTTGCCTTCCCCACATAAATAATGGTGCCTTGCCTGTCTTTCATTAAATAACAGCCGGGCTGATCCGGAAGGAGGGCAAGCTTTTCTTTAATCTGCTCTAACATAAGCACCCACTCCGTCTGTTTAAAATCGCTGATTTTTAGGACTATATCTTTGAAAACAGCTATATTCTATTTTACGATACTTCAGTTAGATTAGCCAAGATTTGTATTCTCAGGGAAAAGAGCAGCAGCATTAATTTTTCCAAACTTAGAAGGATTGGAGCAAAAATGAGTTGGAATGAAGGTTTTTTAATAGAAATCGTTCAAATATGCTCTATAATAGGCTCTTCATTCACTTTTAGCCTGTTTAATCAGCTTTGAAAAGGCGTTTATATGCGGGTTTCAGCTTTTTATTTGCAGCTTTTCCAATTTTATATGCGGCTTTTCGAATTTTTTATGCGGGTTTAGAGATTTTATCTGCAAGTATGGTTCTTATCATGCGGGTTAGTTTGGTTACATGCGGGTTATGCCTCCTATGTGCAACTTTATCTTTTTATGTGCAAAGCCATCTTCTGACTCAGAGCGCCAGCCTCTAAAACGTGCATTCTCACCCCAATATAAAAAGCCGGCCTAAAAGGCCGGCTTATCATTATGCGTGTTTGGAAACCAGTTCAGCTAAAGCTTCTTTTGGCTGGAAGCCGACTGTTTTGTCAACAGCTTCGCCATTTTTGAAAACAAGCAGTGTCGGAATGCTCATGACGCCGTATTTTCCAGCAGTCTCTTGGTTTTCATCAACATCTAATTTTACAATTTTTACTTTGTCGCCGATTTCCTGGTCAAGTTCTTCAAGAACTGGAGCGATCATTTTACAAGGGCCGCACCATGGTGCCCAGAAATCTACAAGAACAACACCTTCGCCAGTTTCAGCTGCAAAGTTTTGGTCAGTTACATGTGTAATAGCCATTATTCTGTTACCTCCTAGAAAAAATCTAAAATCATGGAATGGATTTAGTATAGCACCATCAAGGTTTTCTTGCTAACGTTTTGCCTTATGCCCTATTCTGCCCCTCTTTTTGCTGAAAAAAACGCGCCCTTTGGAGGACGCGCACTCTTTTATCAGGAATGAACCTTAAGTTTCTTGAATTCTTCCGTCAGCAGCGGCACAACTTCAAACAGATCTCCGACAATGCCGTAATCGGCTACTTTAAAGATGTTCGCTTCCGGATCTTTATTAATCGCAACGATCACTTTAGAGTTGGACATACCGGCTAAATGCTGAATGGCTCCAGAAATACCGCAGGCGATATAAAGGTCAGGCGTAACAACTTTTCCTGTCTGGCCAATTTGCAGGGAATAATCACAGTAGTCTGCATCACAGGCTCCGCGGGAAGCGCCGACAGCCGCCCCTAAAACATCCGCCAATTCTTTCAGGGGCTGGAATCCGTCAGTGCTTTTCACACCGCGTCCACCAGCTACGATGACTTTTGCTTCTGCCAGATCGACGCCCTCAGAGGCTTTTCTGACAACCTCTTTTACAATGGTGCGCAAGTCTTTAATATCCACATCAAGTGCTGAAACATCGCCTGTTCTTGACTCGTCCTTTTCAAGCGGTGCAATATTGTTCGGACGGATTGTGGCGAATACAATTCCGTCTGTGATAATTTTCTTTTCAAACGCCTTGCCTGAATAAATCGGGCGTGTAAAGACGATATTCCCGCCTGCTTCTTCTACTGCTGTTGCATCTGAAATCAGGCCTGTTTGAAGCTTTGCCGCAATTTTTGGCGAAAGGTCTTTCCCAAGCGCTGTGTGGCCGAAGATAATCCCTTCAGGATTTTCCTGCTCAATTGCTGCAAGCAGTGCTTGTGAATAGCCGTCAGGCGTGTAGTCCTTCAGCTTCTCATTTTCTATTGTAATGACGCGGTCTGCGCCATAATGAATCATTGCTTCAGCAGCATTCTTTACACTGTCCCCTGCAAGCACAGCGACAATTTCGCCGCCTTCCGCTGCCGTTTTGCCTGCTGCGATCGCTTCAAAAGAAACATTCCGCAGTGATCCTTCACGAATTTCTCCCAGTACTAGAACTTTTCTTGACATGTCTATTTCCCCCTGTTAATCAGTATAGCTGTTGCGTTAAGCAAACACTTAGATGACCTTTGCTTCGTTTCTAAGAAGCGATACAAGCTCCTGCACCTGTTCCGGCAGCTCGCCCTGCAGCACTTTTCCCGCTTCTTTTTTAGGCGGCATATAGATTTCGATCGTTTTTGTTTTGGCTTCAACATCGTCTTCGTCCAGATCAAGATCATCCAGCTCAAGCTCTTCAAGCGGTTTCTTTTTCGCTTTCATGATTCCCGGCAATGATGGATATCTCGGTTCATTTAATCCCTGCTGTGCCGTGATCAAAAGAGGAAGCTTCGTTTCAATGATTTCTGAATCTCCTTCTACATCTCTTGTAACCGTTGCGGTATCCCCGCTGATTTCAAGCTTTGTGATGGTTGTGACATAAGAGATGCCGAGAAGCTCAGCAAGCCGAGGCCCTACTTGTCCAGAACCGCCGTCAATTGCCACGTTTCCGCCAAGAATCAGATCTGCTTCTTTGTCTTTAAAAAATTCAAAAAGGATTCTGGAAGTGGAATATTGGTCGCCATCCTCCAGGTCATCCTCTGTATTAATTAAAACTGCTTTGTCAGCACCCATTGCAAGCGCAGTCCGAAGCTCTTTCTCGCTTTCTTCGCCGCCGACTGTGACAACAGTCACTTCGCCGCCTTCTGCATCCCTGACCTGGATGGCTTCTTCAACAGCATACTCATCATAAGGATTAATAATAAATTCCGCTCCATCCTCCTGAATTGCGTTGTTCTGGACCGAAATTTTCTCTTCTGTATCGAACGTTCTCTTCAAAATCACATAGATATTCATGTTTATCCCCCTGTTTAGTTAAGACATTTAATGAAATGCGGAGGCCGCTCGTTCAGCCCCGACAAGCGCTGGAGGAAAATCCTGAAAAGTCCGGTTTTGACTTTTTGGGATTTTCTGAAGCGACTCAGATCGGGCTAACCGCTGGAGCTGGACAACCTGAAAAGCGGAAGCGGCTCGTTCAGCCCCTAAAAGTGGTGGAGCTGGCCATGGCAATCAATAACCTATTCCCCTTTAAAATCAGGCTCCCGCTTTTCGATAAAAGCCTGGATGCCTTCTTTCGCGTCGTTTGTTCCGAAAATTTTGCCGAACTGCTCCGCTTCTTCCTCAATAGATTCCTGGAACGTTCTGTTTTTTCGGAACTGAAGCAGATCAATTACAGCCTTGATGGAGGCCGGGCTCTTTTTCGCAATTTTGCCAGCGAGCTCTTCTGCTTTGGCAAACAGTTCCTCCTCAGGGTAAGCGGCATTGGCCAAGCCAAGCGCAGCTGCTTCTTTTCCTGTGATCGGCTCGCTGGTTGCCATCATTTCAAAAGCTTTTGCCTTTCCGACAAGATCCGGAAGGCGCTGAGAGCCTCCAAAGCCTGGAATAATTCCGAGCTGAAGCTCAGGCAGGCCAAGCTTCGCTGTTTCTGTTACGAGGCGGATATGGCAGCTCATCGCAAGCTCCAGTCCCCCGCCGAGTGCTGCCCCGTGGATAGCGGCAATTACTGGTTTAGGAAAGCCTTCCATTCTCTCAAATACTTTCTGGCCGTATACAGAAAGGTCAGAAAAACCGCCTGTATTTTCAACCTGTGTAAATTCTTTAATATCGGCTCCTGCTGAAAAGAACCGGCCTTCTCCCTTAAGAAGAATAACGCGGGTTTCTTTATCATTTTCCAGTTCGTCAAGAAGGCTTGTAAGCTCTTTCAAAACTTTGTTCGCCAAAGCGTTGGCAGGAGGATTCTCCAGCGTTACAACGGCGATAAAGTTTTCCTTTTTTACAGTCAGAACACCCATCGTCAGCTCTCCCTTGCTTGTATATTATCTATATATCCCAGGCGGCTGACAGCGGAAAAGCTATGAAGCTTTTCCGCAGCCGTGCACGAGCAGCTCATGCACTTTGCCGGCCAAAGAAGGCAAATCATATTTTTGCTCATTCATTACCCAGGAGGTAACGGTTTCATCTATTGTTCCGAAAATCATCTGCCTGGCAAGGCGCAGGTCCAGATCAGGCCTGAACTCTCCTGAGCTTCTGCCCATGCTGATAATCTCGTCCAATACATTTAAATAGCCTTTTAAAACATCATTGATGCGCTGGCGCAATTCAGCTATGGATTGGCGCAGCTCAAGCTGTGTGACGATGGCGAGGCGATGATCTTCTGATAGAAGGGTGAAATGTTTTTCCACCAGCACGTATAACTTCTCTGCCGCTGTCTGCTTTCCTGCTGTCTCTGCTTCAATTTTTTCAATCAGGACGCCCATTTTCTCTCTGAACACAGAGATCAGGATATCTTCTTTGTTTTTAAAATAAAGATAGATGGTGCCGTCAGCCACTCCTGCCTGTTTGGCAATTTTTGAGACCTGTGCCTGATGATAGCCGTTTTCTGCGATGACTATGACAGCTGCATCAATAATCTGCTTATACTTCGGTTTATTTTGTTTCAATGGCTGATCTTCTCCTTACAAAAAATGAATGAATAATCATTCATAATCTAATCATAAAATGTTCCGTTTCCCATGTCAAGCAAAAAACGTGTTAAAGCGCCGCCCGTAAACGGCGCTGACAGATTAGTTGGCATCCTTTAACCTTTCTTTTTCTTCTTCTACAAGCGCTCTTCTCAGAATCTTGCCGACAGCTGTTTTCGGCAGCTCTTCACGAAATTCATATATTCTCGGCACTTTATAAGCTGCAAGATGCTTTCTGGCAAAGGCATTCAGTTCTTCTTCTCCTGCAGTCATTCCCTCTTTTAAAACAATGTAAGCTTTGACCGTTTCTCCCCGATATGGATCAGGAACTCCTGCTACAACAGCTTCCTGTATACTTTCATGTTCATAAAGGACTTCTTCTACTTCACGCGGATAAATATTAAATCCGCCTGCAATAATCATATCCTTTTTACGGTCAGCGATGTAAAAATAGCCTTCTTCATCCATATAGCCTATGTCTCCTGTGAATAGCCACCCGTCCTTCAGAACCGCCTCTGTTTCCTCCGGTCTGTTCCAGTAGCCTTTCATTACCTGCGGCCCTTTTACAGCGAGTTCGCCAAGCTCATGCAGTTCAGCTTCCTGCCCCGTTTCCATTGAAAAGATGGCGGCATCTGTGTTCGGCCATGGAACACCTATGCTTCCTTTTTTCCGCTTTTCCCATAAGAAATTGGCATGGGTGACAGGCGATGCTTCAGAAAGACCGTAGCCCTCTACAAGCTTCCCTCCTGTTGCCCTTTCGAACTGCTCCTGAACTTCGGCCGGAAGCGGTGCAGAGCCGCTGATGCACGATTTTACTGAAGAAATGTCATACTTATTCAAATCGGGATGGTTCAAGAGAGCAATGTAGATAGTTGGCGCACCTGGGAAAAGAGTCGGCTTCAGCTTATCTATGGCTTTCAGCGTATCAAGTGCCTGAAATCTTGGCAAGAGGACCATTTTGAACCCCTGCATAATGGACAGATTCATCACGGCTGTCATTCCGTATACATGGAAAAACGGCAGAACGCCGAGCACGGTTTCTTCACCCCTTTTGCAGCGGTACATCCAGGAGCTGCACATTTGAGTGTTGGAAACAAGATTTTCATGTGTGAGCATGACGCCTTTTGGAAAACCGGTCGTTCCGCCTGTGTATTGCAACAGCGCAATATCTTCAGCTGGGTCGACCGGATATCTTTTTGCTTCAGCTTTCGCTGTTCTCATAATCGTGCTGAATAAATGGGTATTGCCGCCATGATTCAATTTCAGAACAACTTTATTATCTTTTCTCTGAACAAACGGATACAGAATATTTTTTGGAAATGGCAGGTAGTCCTTTATCCCGGTTACAATCACATGCTTCAAACTTGTTAGCGCTTTCACTTTAGAGACCCGGGGATACAGCATATCAAGCGTTATGATGAACAAGGACCCGCTGTCCTTCAATTGATATTCCAGTTCCCTTTCTGTGTAAAGAGGATTGGTCTGAACCACAATTCCTCCCGCAAACAAAATGCCGTAATAGGCTATAACAGCCTGAGGGCAGTTCGGCAGCATGATCGCGGCCCTGTCACCTTTTTCAAGCCCGAGCTCCTGCAGGTAGCCGGCAAGCTTTAACGATTGGCGGTAAATCTCCTTAAACGTAAGTTTTTTTCCTAAAAAATCCACTGCATGCTTTTCAGGAAACTCCTCTGCTGAGCTTTCCAGATAGTCCTGCAGCGCTTTTCTGTCAATCTCTATATCTTTCGGCAATTCATCTGGATAGTGCGATAGCCAAGGTCTTTTTACTGTCATCCCAATCCCCCTTGTCTGCTTTTGTCTCTTTTTCTCCCTTTATTATAACAATATATTCTGAAATATTCCTATATTTAGAATTTAAACAGTGTGAAAAAAGACTGGCGTATAATTGCCAGCCTTTTTATATCCATATGCAATGTTAGCCTGTTTCTGTCTCAATCAATTGTTAAATAACGTTTTTTCCAAGCATTGCTGCTTACTGCTGAATAACGCGACTATGAGACTAGATGACTTTTAAGAAAAAAAGATCCAGTAAATAATACCCACTAAAAGAAAACTTCCGCATACCCAAAGCAAAACCTTTGCAAGTGTTTCCATCCCTTTGCTCCCCTGCCGTCTTAGCCAGATCAGGCCAAGTCTTTATTTTAATTCAACAACGGTAATGCCTGATCCGCCTTCTCCTGCTTCGCCAAATCTTGCATTTTTTACACTGCGATGATTTTTCACATATTCCTGGACGCCTTTTCTCAGAGCCCCGGTTCCTTTTCCATGAATAATGGAAACGCGCGGATAGCCTGCCAATACCGCATCATCCAGGTATTTCTCTACTTTCATCAAGGCGTTTTCATACCGTTCGCCCCGCAGATCAAGCTCAAGAGAAACGTGGTAATCCCGTCCCTTGACAGTTGCAAGCGGCTTCCGTTCTTTTTCTTTTGGTGCTGCCCCTGTATATTGGAGATCGCTTTCTTTTACTTTCATTTTCATAATGCCAATCTGCACAAGCCATTCTCCGTCACCGGTTTTTTCCACAAGATGGCCTTTTTGGTTAAAGCTTGTGACCTTTACTTCATCTCCAGCATGAAGAGCGTGCTGCTCCGCCTTTTTAGCTGGAGCTTTTTTGGATTTTTGAAACACAGGCTGGGCTTCTTCGAGCCGTTTTCTGGCATTAATAAGTTCATGTTCTTTTACAGAAGCATGCTGCTCCTTGCTCATTCTCCGAAGTTCCCGGATAACGCCCTCTGCTTCTTCTCTGGCAGCTGCCAATCTTTCTTCCGCCTGCTTTTCCGCTTTTTCGAACAGCTTATCCCGCTCATCGTTAAACTGGAGGATCTGCTGCTGCAGATCTTTATGAAGCTGCTCTGCTTCTTTTCTAATAGATTCCGCTTCTGCCCTTTCAGCCTCTGCCTGCTTTTTGCTGTCTTCAAGAGCTGAAATCATTCTGTCCACTTCATTGCTTTCTGAAGTCATCTGGCTTTTCGCAGATCGAATGACATAATCAGCAAGGCCGAGCCTTTTTGAGATTTCAAATGCATTGCTTCGTCCAGGAATGCCGATCAGGAGCCTGTAGGTCGGGCTGAGAGTTTCAATATCAAATTCCACACTCGCATTCGTCACGCCATCCCTGTTATAGCCGTACGCCTTCAGTTCCGGGTAATGAGTTGTGGCGATCACCCGCGCTCCCCTTCCATACACTTCATCCAGGATGGATATGGCCAGTGCTGCGCCCTCCTGCGGATCTGTTCCCGCACCAAGCTCGTCAAACAGGACAAGGCTTTGGTCATCGGCTTTTTTCAAAATATCCACGATGTTCACCATATGGGATGAAAATGTACTCAAGCTCTGTTCAATGGACTGCTCATCACCTATATCGGCATAAACGGATTGGAAGACGGCAAGCTCTGAGCCGTCATAGGCTGGTATTTGCAGCCCCGCCTGCGCCATCAATGTAAAGATTCCGACTGTTTTCAGCGTAACGGTTTTACCGCCGGTATTTGGCCCGGTAATCACAATCGTTGTATAATCCTCGCCAATCGCTATATCATTCGCCACAACCTGATCCTCAGGCAGCAGCGGGTGCCGTGCTTTAAACAGGCGAATAACCCCGGCATCATTCAGCTCAGGCCTTGATGCCTTGATTTCCTTCGCATAGCGTGCCTTCATAAAAATAAAATCCAAGTCTGCCAGTATGTCAACATTGGCTAAGATAGCATCAGCTGATTCAGCCGTTTGCTCAGACAGCTCGCGCAGAATTTTCTCAATCTCCATTTTCTCTCTGACCCTCGCCTGCTGAACAGCATTGTTCAGTTCAACTACAGCCTGAGGTTCAACAAAAAGAGTTGCACCTGAAGAAGACTGGTCATGCACTATCCCCCCGTAAGCTGAACGGTATTCCTGCTTGACAGGCAGAACGAACCGGTCGTTTCGAATTGTTATGATGGCATCAGAAAGCATGGTTTGAGCTGAAGAGGATCTGATCATGGATTCCAGCTTATCGCGCACTTTTGCTTCTGTTGCTCTTTTCTGCTGCCTGATTCCTCGCAGTGCATCACTTGCATGGTCCAGGATTTCTCCATTGTCATCAATGCATTGCTTAATCCGTTTCTCAAGGTCTGTCAAAGGAACAAGCTGCTCCGCCCGCTCTCCAAGATTCCGCAGCTCGATGCCGTTTTCAATCATATCTTCAATAAAATGCTTGATTTGCCTGCCTGCATAAATGGTTCCAGCTATTTCAATCAATTCAGAAGCGCTCAGCATGCCGCCGATTTTGGATCGCTTCAGGCTTGTCCTGATATCCGTCAAACCGCCGAATGGGGCGTTCCCCTTCAGTCTGATCACTTTCGCTGCTTCATCTGTGTCATCCTGCCATCTTTTTGCTTCTTCAAGAGAGACAGAAGGAATAAGCGCTGCTGCTTTCTCCCTGCCAAGGGATGAGGCAGCATGCTTCATCAGATGTTCTCTTACTTTATCAAACTCCAGAACGTTTAATACTCTTTGCTGCAATATGGGTTCCTCCCAAGGGAATATTATGAAGAGTGACGGTTTAAAAACTGCCTTAGTTCATCCAGTTCCCATGTATTTATTACATTTTCTTTTTCAATCCAGCCTTTTTTGGCTGCAGAAACGCCAATCGGCATGTGTTCAAGCATATCAAGGCTGTGAGCATCCGTATTAATCATAATCTTTACTCCAGCTGCCTGTGCTTTGCGGATATTTTCCGCACTTAAATCAAGCCTGTTCGGATTGGCATTCAGCTCAAGAGCTGTATTCGTTTCCTTTGCAAGCTTTATCAGCAGATCGACATCCGGCTCATACCCTTTCCTCTTCCCGATCAAGCGGCCTGTCGGATGAGCGATCAGATCGACATGATGGCTCTCAAGAGCTGTTTTCAGCCTGCTCATAATCACGTCTTCCGGCTGTGAAAAGCTGGAGTGGATGGACGCTATGACAAAATCCAGTTCTTCAAGCATCTGATCATCGTAATCAAGTGTTCCGTCTGGCAATATGTCCATTTCAACTCCGGCTAAAATAGTAAAATTGCTGTACTTGCTGTTCAGGCGGTTCACTTCCTCGCGCTGGGCCCGGAGCCTTTCCTCTGTCAGGCCTCCTGCCACCTTTAAATATTTTGAATGATCTGTAATGGCCATATAACGATAGCCTTTCGCCCTGCAGGCTTCCGCCATTTCTTCTATTGTAAAGGCGCCGTCAGTCCAGGTGGAGTGCATATGAAGATCGCCTTTTATATCCTCTAATTTTATAAGAGTGTCCGTCATTTCCGCTTTATCTACTTCTGTTCCATCTTCACGGAGCTCAGGCGGAATCCATGGCAGCCCGAAGTGAGCATACAGCTCTGCTTCGTCACTTACTGTTTTGACCTCGCCTGTTTCCAGGTTTTCGATGCCGTATTCGCTAATTTTTTCACCGCGCTCTTTTGCAAGCTGCCGCATTTTGACGTTATGGTCTTTAGAGCCTGTAAAGTGATGAAGGGCAGAGGCAAATTCTGCATCCTGCACAAGCCTGAAATCAACATTTACTTCAAAATCATAGCCGAGCTGAACAGATACCTTCGTATCCCCGCTTGCAATGACATCTGTCAGCTTCGGCATTTTCAGAAGCTGCTCCCTTACTGCCTGGGGATTTTCACAGGAAATAATATAGTCCAGATCCTTGATTGTTTCCCTCATTCTTCTCAGGCTTCCTGCTTTTGAGAAGCGGGTGATTCCTTCCGCATTTTTTAAAAAGCTGTCAATCTCTTCTGATATCGGCAGCATGAAGGCCAGAGGCAGCCTATCCGGCCTCGTGCCGGATTCATCGATCGCTTCCAGAATTTTTTCTTCTGTTTTTTTCCCAAAGCCCTGAAGCCCCTGAATCTGATGCTTCAAACAGGCTTCCTTCAGCGCTTCCATGCTGTCGACACCGAGCTCCTTATAAAGCTTGGCTATTTTCTTTCCGCCAAGGCCAGGAAGCTTTAAGAGCGGAAGCAGACCTTCAGGCACCTCTTTTTGAAGCGCCTCAAGGGCATCAGACCGGCCAGTATCCAAATACTCTTGTATGACCGCTGCAGTCCCTTTTCCGATGCCGCCAAGCTTCGTAAAGTCTTCGATGGCTGAAAGGCTTCTGTCATCCTGCTCAAGCGCATTGGCTGCTTTTCTGAAAGCTGATATTTTAAATGGATTTTCACCCTTTAATTCCATATAAATGGCGATTGTTTCGAGCAATCTCACCACGTCTTTTTTATTTACCGTCATCTGCTTCACCTCTGCCCATTCATACAATTTTCTACCAAAGATGATACATTTTTTTTCATTTAATGAAAAGCCGCAGCGCCTGTAACAGGAAAAAACTTCTCCGGGTTAAAGAGAAGTTGTCGTTTTTCCGCTGCCGTACTGAAGCCATAGCTCTTTGACTTTATCTGAAAGGACTGGAGTGTGGTTGACAATTGTTCCAGTGAGCGCTGAATCCTTTAAAGCGGACTGGACATTGTTCATCGGCAGAAGCCCTGCTGCGAAGAGCAGAATAAATAGAACGAGATACACTTCTGCAAATCCGAAAATACCTCCTGCCAGTTTGTTGATCTGTTTAAGAACGGGAATAGATGCTGCCAGGTTCAGCATGGAGCCCAGCATATTGGCAAGTATTTTTGTTCCGAAGAAAAGAATAAGAAACGCAATGGCGCGGTAGTAGGCATCTTCCGCATGAATTCCGCTGAAGAAGGAAACCATCCCTGAGCCTTCACCTAAATTGGGATAGGGAATCCACTTTAAATTAGGCGCAAGATCCGCAGAAAAGTGATATGCTACAATATATGCAAGCACAAAGCCTGCCAGATGGACAACCTGAAGAATCAGTCCTCTTTTGAGGCCGACAAGAATACCCAGCACAAGCAGGACGATTAGAATGAAATCAAGCATTTTGACAGTTCAATCCTTTTCATGAAGTTGTTTTTCCAGCTTTTCGTAATCATCTTTTAATTTTAAATATTCATGGACCATATTAACTGCTGTCAATACAGCGAGTTTATTAATATCGAGTGCAGGATTGTGCTGGCTCATCTCCCGCATCTTGTCATCAACAATGGAAGCGACCAGCCTGATGTGGCTTGTGCTTTCTGTGCCGATGATCGAATATTGCTGTCCATATATATCAACTGTAGTTTTAGTTTTAGGACGATTTGACAACGTGTATCCTCCATTCATATAAATCCTAATCTTTATCATAACATGTTCTTTTCCATAATGGAAAGAAGACGGAAACCTTCTTTGCAAGCCTTTAAAGCAGGTCATACCTGCTTATGAAGCGTGCGGTTCCGTTTAGAAAGGAAGAAAAATATGTCGCATTCTGTTATTCAAACTACGCCGGCAGCTATCCAGAAAATGAAGCTGCATTATAAGGATTCCCTGATCGAAAAGCTTCCTCAGGGGGCGCTCTTTGCAGCCAAGACCGCAAACTGCTCCATTACGGCATATAAATCCGGCAAGGTTCTTTTTCAAGGCGCAGGAGCCCAGACAGAAAGCGGAAGGTGGCAGTCTGACAGCACCGGAGGGAACACCAAGCCCATTAATAAAAAAAGTTCGGCAATCCCCGCTGTTTTCAGTCCGCCCCCTTCCATATCTGAAATGTCTGTCATCGGATCAGATGAAGTCGGAACAGGGGATTACTTCGGCCCGATGACTGTTGCAGCAGCCTATGCCAGCAGAAAAAACCTTCCGCTGCTTAAGGAGCTCGGAGTAAAAGACTCAAAAAATTTAACAGACTCACAGATTACCGCGATTGCCAAAGATTTGATCAAAACGATTCCTTACAGCCTTCTCATTCTTCCTAATGAAAAGTACAACGTGATGCAGGCAAAGGGCATGTCACAAGGAAAATTGAAAGCACTGCTGCACAATCAGGCCATTACAAAGCTGAAGGAAAAAATTTCACCTGAAGAACCGGAAGCTGTTCTTATTGACCAATTTGCGGTACCTGATATTTATTTCCGGCATTTAAGCGGAAAAGCTTTTACAAAAGAAAAAACCTATTTCAGCACAAAGGCAGAGGGCGTTCATCTTGCTGTCGCGGCTGCCTCCATTATTGCCAGATACGCCTTTTTAAAGGAGTTTGATAAGCTCTCCAAAAAAGCCGGTTTCCCTCTTCCAAAAGGAGCCGGAAGCAAGGTCGATGAAGCTGCGGCAAAGCTCATGGCAGCACAGGGAGAACAAACGGCAGGACAGTTTGTCAAGCTTCACTTTGCCAATACGGGTAAAGCAAAGCTGCTGCTGGCCAAAAAACAGAACAGACAATAAAACGGAGCTTCCATTAGCGGAAGCTCCGTTTTCTTTACCATTTATCCTCTTAAAACAGCTCCGAATTTTTCTTCAGCTGCTTTCATTATTTTGCTGTAGGATGCTGCAACTTCTTCATCTGTAAGGGTTCTTTCAGGGTCCATATATTTCAGGGAGAAAGCAATGGATTTTTTCCCTTCTTCCAGTCTGTCTCCTTCATACACATCAAAGACAGAAACTTCTTTCAGAAGTTTGCCCCCAGCTGCAATTATGGCTGACCTAAGATCTCCCGCTGCCGTTTCCTTGCTTGTGACAAGTGCAATATCTCTTGTAATACCTGGGAAGCGCGGGATCACGCTGTAAGAGACGCCTTCAGAATCGGCTTCCATCAGCTTTGTCAAATCCAGTTCAAACACATACGTGTCAGTCAGATCGTTTTGTTTCTGAACAGAAGGGTGGAGCTGGCCGATAAAGCCCGCGAGTTCGCCGTTCAGGAAAACTTCTGCCGTGCGGCCGGGGTGCATGCCCTCTCTTTTCGCCTGCTTGAAAATCATTTTTTCTTCCAGTCCAAGCTGATCAAAAAGACCTTCCAAAATGCCTTTTAACACATAAAAATCAGCCGGCTTTTTCTCTCCCTGCCAAGGTTGTGAAAGCCATAGCCCTGTGATGGCGCCCGCAGCATGCTCTCTTTCTGAAGGGCGGTTTTCCTTGCCGTTTGACAAGTATACTGAGCCAATTTCATACACAGCAGCCTGATCTGTCTGTCGTGCCAGGTTATGCCTCAAAACATCAATCAAATGAGGGAGCAGGCTCAGACGGAGAACACTTCTGTCTTCGCTCATCGGAAGAGAAAGCTCTGTAAGCTCCGTTTCATTCAATGCATATTTGGCTGCTTTATCTTTTCCTGTAAGAGAATAGGTGATGGCTTGATACAGTCCGGCACCTTCCAGATAACGGCGTACCTTTCTGCGCTTGCTCTGATATTCTGTCAGCATTCCAGGCACAGATTCCGTTACAGGGAGAGTGGACGGGATGTTATCGTAGCCGTAAAGCCGTGCAGCTTCTTCTACGAGATCTTCCTCAATGGTAATGTCTCCACGTCTTGTTGGAATGGTTACAGTAAACACATCTTCATTCCGGTCAGTTTTGAAGCCGAGCCTGCGGAAAATTGAACCAACATCTTCAGCAGAAATCTCCATACCAAGCACTGATTCAATTTTGCCGGCTGATATGGATATAACAGCAGGCTCCCAGTCCTTATGCTTTTCTTCAGCAGTGCCGTCAAGCACTTCGCCGCCTGCATAAAGTGCCATCAGCTGTGCAGCACGTTCTGCAGCCGGAAGCACCCTGTTTGGATCAACGCCTTTTTCAAATCTCGCGCTAGCTTCGCTTCTGAGCCCATGATCTTTGGAAGCCTGGCGCACTGTCTGGCCGTCAAAATAAGCTGATTCAAGCAGGATGTTTTTCGTATCAGACTGGACTTCGGAATCAGCGCCGCCCATAACTCCAGCGATCGCTTGCGGCACACTGCCGTTTGTGATCACAAGATGGCTGCTTTTCAATTCTCTTTCCTGATCGTCCAACGTGACAATTTTTTCGCCTTCCTTTGCTTTGCGGATCACCACTTCACTTGATCCGAACTTGTCGAGATCAAAAGCATGGAGCGGCTGGCCGTATTCAAGAAGGACAAAGTTTGTAATATCCACTACATTATTGTGAGGTCGGATTCCCGCTGCCATCAGCCTTGTCTGCATCCATAATGGGGAAGGCGCAATGGTTACATTACGGATGATTTTTGCTGCATAATACGGGTTTGCTTCTTTATCCTCGATCGTGATAGAAACAGCATCAGAAGCTTTCTCAGCTTCAGCATGATAAGAAAGCTCAGGATAACGGACGCTTCTGTCCAGTATCGCTGCCACTTCATGCGCCACGCCGAGCATGCTCAGGCAATCAGAACGGTTAGGCGTAAGCCCGAGCTCAAGCACCTGATCATCCAGATTTAATGCACGAAGAGCATCTTCCCCAGGTACTGCGTCACTGGGAAAAACAAAAATCCCTTCTGCATATTCCTTCGGTACAAGCTTGCCTTCCATTCCAAGCTCCTGCAGAGAGCAGATCATGCCGTTCGATTCTTCTCCGCGAAGCTTCGCACGCTTGATTTTGAAATTGCCCGGCAGCACGGCGCCTGTTTTGGCTACCGCAACCTTTTGGCCCTTCTCCACATTCGGCGCTCCGCAAATAATCTGCACAGGCTCTTCTTCTCCTATATCCACAAGGCACTTATTTAATTTATCAGCATCAGGATGCTGCTCCCTCTCGAGCACGTGTCCGATGACGACTCCTGTAATGCCTTCATTCCGTACTTCTACTGATTCTACTTCGATGCCGCTCCTGGTAATTTTTTCAGCCAGCACATCTGCCTCATACCCGTCCAGGTCAACATATTCTTTCAGCCATTTATATGAAACCAACATTTCGCTGTCCCTCCGTTACGCTCGATTGAATTGCTTTAAAAATCTCATGTCATTTGTATAAAAATGGCGGATATCATCAATGCCGTATTTCAGCATCGCAATCCGTTCAGGTCCCATTCCGAAGGCAAAACCCTGATATTTTTTCGAATCAAATCCGGCCATCTCCAGAACGTTTGGATGAATCATCCCAGCTCCAAGAATTTCAATCCACCCGGTTTTTTTGCACACATTGCAGCCTCTGCCGCCGCAGGCAAAACAGGAAACATCCACTTCAACCGAAGGCTCTGTAAAAGGGAAAAAGCTTGGACGCAGCCGAATTTCGCGCTCTTCTCCAAAAAGCTTTTTCGCAAACACTTCAAGAGTTCCTTTTAAGTCGCTCATGCTGATGTTTTCATCCACAACAAGTCCTTCAATCTGTGTAAATTGGTGGGAGTGGGTCGCATCATCATCATCTCGGCGGTATACTTTGCCGGGGCAGATAATTTTAACAGGTCCCTTTCCTTTATACTTTTCCATTGTTCTCGCCTGTACAGGAGAGGTGTGGGTTCTTAAAAGAATGTCATCTGTTATATAAAAGGAGTCCTGCATATCGCGGGCAGGGTGCCCTTTCGGAAGGTTCAGCGCTTCAAAGTTGTAATAGTCGCTCTCCACTTCAGGCCCTTCTTCTATGGAATAGCCCATGCTGAGGAACAAGTCCTCAATCTCCTCAACGACTGCTGTAATCGGGTGATGGCTTCCCCTGCGGACAGGCCGTCCAGGCAAAGTGACATCAATTGTTTCCTGAGCCAGCTTTTTCTCCGTTTCCGCTTCTTCCATTTTTGTCTGTTTTTCGGCAATTCCCTGTGTGATGGCTTCCCTTACTTCATTGGCGAGCGCACCCATTTTAGGACGCTCTTCAGCTGAAAGCTTGCCCATTCCTCTAAGTGCTTCTGTGATGGGGCCTTTTTTTCCAAGGTAAGCTACTCTGACTTCATTCAGGCTTTTCAAGTCTTCCGCCTCTGCAATTCTTTGCAAGGCTTCATCCTGAAGCTGTTTTAACTGCTCCTGCATATTTGTTCCTCCTTCATATAGAAAGCCTGTTACCGGCTTTTTTCTAACTTGGCTTTTGATTTCAGCAGCTGGCCGCTCTTATTGCATGAAAAATAAAAAAACCCCGCCCCTAAAAAAGGGACGAGGTATGATTCGCGGTACCACCCTTGTTAACAGTCTTTAAAAAAAGAGCTGCTCACTTCGCTTTAATAACGGCAAAAACCGGTACACCTTTACAGCCATAAAGCTGGTCCTGGTGCCAACTCGGGAGGTGAATTCGTTCTCTTCCGCCATAAAGCTGCTTGCAGTCAGGACAGCTTTTCCCTAAATGGCTTTCGCATGAAAACTACTTTTCTCCGTCAGCGTTTTTTCATATATCGCTTTCTAAAAAGCATATGGATGAATTTATTATAAATAAAGTTCCTGCAGGATGCAATACTAGCCGCGAAGATGGTACAGCAGAATGCCTGCTGCAATCGCCGCGTTCAGTGATTCTGCCTGCCCGTGGATCGGGATATACAGATTTTGATCTGTCAGCCCAAGCAGCTCTTCACTCACACCGCTGCCTTCATTTCCGATCAGGAGGGCAAAGCTTCCTCCAGACTGCACAGTTTTATAATCAAAACCGCCCGCAAGCGATGTTCCATAAACGGAAACACCTCGTTCTTTCAGCTTGCCTGCCCATTCGCCGATCTCTCCTTTAACAGCAGGAAGATGAAAAATGGACCCCTGGCTTGAACGGATCACTTTTGAATTGTAAAGATCGACCGTCCCTTCTCCGAGCACAATCCCGTCAATTCCAGCTGCATCAGCTGTTCTAATGAGAGTCCCGAGATTTCCGGGGTCCTGCAGGCTGTCTATCATAAGAACCCGGCTCCAGCTGTCAGAACCTTTTGCTTCAAGCCTGCGGCATACAGCTGCAGCCCCTTGAGGAGTTTCTGTATCGCTGATTGCCTTCAGCACCTCCGGCGGCGCCATTGTAATGGAGATCCCGTCCAAATTCCAGCTTGATGGAATTTCTGAAGCTTCGCTGATAATGAGCTCCACGATCTGGTCTTTATCCTTCAGAGCTTCTTCTACAAGATGATAGCC
The DNA here is from genome assembly GCF_021166585.1 of Metabacillus kandeliae. Lineage (GTDB taxonomy): Bacteria > Bacillota > Bacilli > Bacillales > Bacillaceae > Metabacillus_B > Metabacillus_B kandeliae. Next base: position 246,412 of record NZ_JAJOZE010000001.1, on the reverse strand, counting down.
TTCAGCCAAAAACGTTCCTGTCAAATCCCGTTCTTTTTTTGTATGTAGTTTTTTCCATTGTTTTACTTTAGGATTTTTCACTGATTCGATGTATTTCACGTTTTCATTGCTCCTTTTTCATGCTGCCCTCATTATATCCCAGTCTTTGTACATAATAAAACAGAATCCTTGGAATCATAAGGATGGAAAATAAGGAAAGGAGTGTTTTACAGTGGATTTAAACTTACGGAACGCGGTTATTCATAATGTTTCAGGCAATAACCAGGAACAGCTTGAGCATACGATAGTGGATGCCATTCAAAGCGGCGAGGAAAAAATGCTGCCTGGTCTTGGTGTACTATTTGAAGTCCTTTGGCAGCACTCTGCAGAAAACGATAAACGCGAAATGCTGCAAACCCTTGAGCAAAGCCTGAAGCAGTAAGAAAACAGCCTTAAACAGTCCGAACCTCATGGGACAGGGCTGCACCTGAAAATAAAACCCCCGGCAGCCTCTAGCTCCCGGGGGTTTCTCATCAATCAAACGTAATTTTTTTAACTGTTTCGCTGTCAAGGCGCTTGATGACCTCAGCGATCAGCTTTACTGCATTTTCGTAGTCATCTCTGTGCAGCATAGCCGCATGAGAATGAATATATCTCGTTGCAATTGTGATGGATAGAGCCGGCACACCATTGTGCGTGACATGGATCGCACCGGAATCTGTTCCTCCGCCTGCAAGTGAATCAAACTGATAAGGAATTCCAAGCTCATCAGCTGTGTCTGTAACAAGGTCTCGCAGCCCTTTATGTGAAACCATTGAGGCATCATATAAAATAATCTGAGGCCCGTCTCCCATCTTGCCAAGAGCTTCTCTTTCAGAAATTCCCGGAGTATCGCCGGCAATGCCAACGTCAACACCAAAAGCAATATCAGGCTTGATCATCTGAGCAGAAGTTTTTGCCCCTCTCAGGCCAACTTCCTCCTGTACTGTGCCGACTCCGTATACAATATTCTGATGATCCGCATCTTTCAGCTCTTTTAGAACATCAATGGCAATGGCACAGCCAATGCGGTTGTCCCAAGCCTTTGCAAGGAGCATTTTTTCATTCTTCATAACAGTAAATTCGAAATAAGGCACAATTTGATCGCCAGGGCGTACGCCGAATTCAACTGCTTCATCCTTGCTTGCTGCACCGATATCAATGAACATATCTTTCAGTTCTACTGATTTTTTGCGGACATCTGCCGGAAGAATATGCGGCGGTTTAGAGCCGATAATTCCTGTTACATCGCCTTTTCGCGTCACGATTGTCACACGCTGGGCCAGCATAACCTGCGGCCACCATCCGCCAACTGTCTGGAAGCGGACAAATCCTCTGTCATCAATGCTTGTCACCATAAAGCCTACTTCATCCAAATGGCCTGCAACCATAATTTTCGGGCCGTCAGCCTTTCCGGTTTTCTTAGCGATCAAGCTGCCAAGCCCGTCTGTTACTACTTCATCTGCGTAAGGCGATATGTATTTCTTCATTACTTCTCTTGGTTCTCTTTCGTTGCCTGCAATACCTCTGGCATCAGTCAGTTCTTTCAGCATTTTCAAGCTGTCATCAAGCTGTGTCATGCAAAGGAACCCCCTTTATTTATTTTAGCGTGCACAGTTAATTATACTGCAGGAAGACGTCTATGTACAAAAATTGCGACAACTTTAATACCCGGTATTTTGCCGCTCATGATTGATTTCATTTTTTCTGACATAAGCTTCTTCCACTTCTTGTGATGAAAGCCCAAGAAGTTCGCCCAAATATAAATATGCCCCAAAAACTTCTAAATAGTGGTCTTCACTCTGATTTTTCCGGAAAGCAGACAGTTTTTCGAAGACAGCCAGAAATTGGCCGACAGCTGTGCGTGACTCTCTGCCCCTTTTCATATCCTTTATTCCGCTAATGCCAAGATCAAGGCCGATCGAAAGGATAAAATGGATGCCGTCAACGTATTCCTCAAGGATGACCGGTTTTTCAGATGCGGGCTTTAAGCTCCAAAACTTGAAACAGCGGGTTTCATTGGCTAGTTCCCCTGCTTCAACAGTTAAAGCCAGAATTTTCTTTTCGATTAAATCCTCAGAATCCAGTTCATGCTGATCCTGGATTTTCTTGTCCAATTCTCTTTGCATAGTGAACAGCTTTTCAAAATTCATTCAACTGTCTCCTTTCGTCCTGTCTCTTATTATGTATAGGAAATTCAATTCCCTTTTTAGAAACTTTACCACTCAATCGGAATGATGAAAACGAAATAATAAGAACCTTTTATGGATTGCGGGTGCCTATTAAAAAACTCCCTTAACGGGAGCAAGGCTGGTTTTTCGAACAGCCAGAAAAGCTATCGATTGAACAGCAGGGCTTCTTTCGGGAGAATTTCCTCCCTGAAATAATAAATCAGTGCAATGTAAAGCAAGGCGAGAAGGGGAAAACCGAACAGGAATGTCATGTGCTTTGTCTTATGGCGAAAAAGAAACATTCCAATCGTCATGCCGATCGCTCCCCCCGCTGCCGCAATCGTCCAAAGAGTTTTTTCTCTGATCCTCCATTGCTTCCTGCGGGCTTTCTGCTTATCCGACCCCATCAGCCATAAACCTAGCAAATTGGCTAAAACGATATAGAAAACAATCAGCTGCTGCATCCTAACACCTGCTTTTTCGTAAGGCTCTTTTCATAAATTCTGCTGCTCTGGCACAGATCTTTAATCATTCACTGCTGCCGGTCTTTTTTAAAAAAGACGGAACTTGGCCGCGGTAATGCGTGATTAAAGAATTTGCGAACAGCAAAAGTCTTTCAAAAAAAGCCTTTAGTAAAGTGAAAAGCATTTGAAGCCTTTCGTGCTCTTCACCATTTTCAATCAATATCAAGGTCGCTGCCAAATCAACCGCGTTAATCTTTGCAGCGCTAAAAAGAATCTACAAAAAAGACCACTCGTCCGCTGGAAGAATGGCCTTTTGTGTTTTTATTAGTCGTTAAGCTTAGATTTTGCAGCATCAGCAAGCTGAGCGAATGCTTTTGCGTCAGCAACAGCAAGATCAGCAAGCATTTTGCGGTTCACTTCGATGCCGGCAAGCTTCAAGCCATGCATTAAACGGCTGTAAGAAAGACCGTTGATGCGTGCTGCTGCGTTGATGCGAGTGATCCAAAGTTTGCGGAAGTCGCGTTTTTTCTGGCGACGGTCGCGGAATGCATACATTAGGGATTTCATTACTTGCTGGTTAGCAACTTTGTATAATGTATGTTTGGAACCGTAATAACCTTTAGCTAGTTTTAATACCTTTTTACGACGTTTGCGTGTTACTGTACCGCCTTTTACTCTTGGCATGTCAATTCCCTCCTAAATGTGTTGACTGAAAATCTATCGAAATTACTTAATGTTGTCCAGTAGGTGACGAATGCGTTTGAAATCGCCTTTGCTTACCAATGAAGCTTTGCGCAGTTTGCGTTTTGCTTTTGTGGATTTGTTAGCGAATAAGTGACTTGTGTATGCGTGAGAACGTTTCAGTTTTCCAGATCCGGTCTTTTTGAAACGCTTAGCTGCTCCGCGATGAGTTTTCATTTTAGGCATAGGTTTTTCCTCCTCGTTCTATTGCTTTTCAATTTTCGGTGCTAAGACCAGGAACATGCTGCGGCCGTCCATGCGCGGCGCAGACTCGACGGTTGCGACATCTTCACAGGCATTGGAAAAGCGGTCAAGAACACGCTGTCCGATTTCCTTATGCGTGATGGCGCGTCCTTTAAAGCGGATAGAAGCTTTCACTTTATCGCCCTTTTCAAGGAATTTGCGTGCATTGCGTAGCTTGGTGTTAAAATCATGCTCATCAATTGTTGGGCTAAAACGGACTTCCTTCACGCTGATGATTTTTTGGTTTTTTCTCGCTTCTTTGTCTTTCTTCTGCTGTTCGAAGCGGAATTTACCATAATCCATAATCCGGCATACCGGAGGTTTCGCGTTTGGAGCTACCATAACTAGATCAAGATTGGAACGCGCTGCAATTTCCAGAGCTTCCGTACGGGATTTAATCCCGAGCTGATCACCATTCGGACCGATTAGACGCACTTCACGAGCGCGAATGCCCTCGTTTACCAACATGTCTTTGCTAATAATGAGCCACCTCCAAAAAATTTTCCTGAATAGCGTCTGGCGTCATCAAGCACCCTGAAGACGCAAACGATGTGTAAACTGTACAGGCTACAAAATAAAAAGTGTGGGTGCATACCACACCCACACTACGAATTCAAAGTTAAATTTCGATCTCGTAAACCTGCCAACTGCTCATGTATGCGTCAGCCAGGTGAGAAGCGGGTGCTTCTGCTTTCTATCAAACAGCTATTCAATTACCTATGACATCATACCATGCTGCCAAAGTGTTGTCAACTATCTCTCTTAAAAAGCATCTAAAAACGATTATACCTCATAGAAATCTTAAGGGCAACGTTTTTTTACCCTTTCATACCGGAGCTGATATTGGCCCCTTTGATGAAATACTTCTGGAAGATGAAAAACAGTACAACGACGGGCAGCAGAACAAGAACTGACATGGCCATTAAATACTGCCATTGCGTCTGAACAGTGCCTTTAAAGGTTTGCATGCCGATCTGCAGAGTGTATAGATTCTCATCATTAATATAAAGAAGCGGCCCAAGAAGGTCATTCCACGCTCCATTAAAGGAGAAAATCGCGACTGCAATGAGTGCCGGCTTAACGAGCGGCATAATGACGTACCACCAGATCCGCAAATGCCCTGCCCCATCCATAATCGCTGCTTCAATAAGTTCATTCGGAATCGTCAGCATAAACTGCCTGAGCAAAAAAATGAAAAACGCGCTCCCGAGAAAAGCCGGCACGATAAGCGGAAGATACGTATTCAGCCATCCAATCTTTGAAAAGAGAATATACTGCGGAACAAGCATGACGAATCCGGGAATCAGCATACTCGATAAAACGGCAATAAAGAGAACATTCCGGCCTTTAAAGTTAATTTTTGCAAAGCCATAGGCAACAAGGGAATTGACAAGTACGTTTCCAATAACAGACATGACCGCAATGAAAAGCGTGTTGAGCGTCCACCTTGTAAAATTTGCTGATTTCCATGCTTCTGCATAATTTGACCAAAGGAATTGCTTTGGAAGAAAAGACGGCGGAAAGGATAAGATTTCTGCCGGACTTTTAAAAGAGGTGGAAACCATCCACCATACCGGAGAAAGAATCAGCAGGCTTCCAAGAATCAGGATGATCATGACGGCGCTGTTTTTGATTCTGCGGTTCATTTTCATTCCAATCTGCATTTTTTTCATCTGTTCTCGTCACCTCCATAGAAAACCCAGCGCTTGCTGAATACCATATTAATAACAGTGAGGACAAGCACGATGACGAAAAGGAACCAGGCCATGGCTGATGCATATCCCATATTGAAAAGCTCAAATGCGTTATGCCACATGTGGAGGTTGTAAAACAGGAGCGAATTAACAGGTCCGCCGTCTCCGTTCTCTGTCATCACGTAAGCCTCCTGGAAAATCTGAAAAGCGCCGATTGTGCTCGTAATAACGTCAAAAAAGATGACCGGGCTGATCATAGGCAGCGTAATTTTGTAAAATTTCTGCCATGATGTAGCTCCATCAAGTTCTGCAGCTTCGTACATTTGGGAGGAGACTCCCTGCAGGCTTGCCAGATATAAGAGCATCCCTCCCCCAACGCTCCACATCTTCATTAGTATCAGCGCCGGCTTTGTCCAAGCTGGATCAAACAGCCAGGCTGGCCCCTGGATGCCAAAAATGTGAAGAATCTGATTCACAAGTCCTGAAGCGGGAGACAAAAGCTGCATCCAGAGAAAATAAACGGCTACTCCCGACATAACAGCAGGCAGGTAGTAGATGGTACGGAATACTTTTACTCCTTTAACAGGCTGATTCAGCAGGACTGCCATTAAAATAGCTCCCGCTGTTGTCAATGGAACAGAAAAAACCACAAAGAAAAGGGTATTGTAAAGCGATGTCATAAACAGGCTGTCCTGAGTAAACATGCGCAAATAATTTTTCATGCCGATAAAATCCATCGTGGAAGTAATGTTATAGTTCGTCAGACTGGCATAAAGGGAAAACAGCAGAGGGCCAAGGGTCAATCCGACAAAACCGATCAGCCAAGGACTGATAAACAAATAGCCAGCTAGATTTTCCCTCTTTCTTTTCACGGGGGCGGCTATGGAGGAAGCTACCTTTTTCTTTGCGGTGATCTTTTTTGGATTGTGCTGATCAATGATGACTTTTTCCGGCAAACTCATAGCGATCACCTCTCATAATTATTCTGTACTGGGTCATTCACTGCACTGTTTGAAGATGCAGAGGAAGCCTCGCTCGGCCGGCAAGGCTTTCCCCTTTCAGTCTTCTTATTGCTTCAGCGCTTTTACTGCTTTTTCAGCATCCTTTAACGCATCTGCAGGTTTCTTAGCGCCAAGAATGACTTGGTCAATCTGCGGATTCACGGCGTTTGGATAATCCGGATAATCGACAGGCATTGGAGACATTTTAGTATTTTGCAGGCTTTTTTCTGCTTCTTCATAGACCATTTTGTCTTTTCCGGAAAGCATATCAGCTGCTTTTTTCGTTGCTTCTTTATTAGCTACATTGTCAAAGTTCTTGGCAGCCCAGTAGGATTGTGCTTCAGCACCTGTAAGATACTTAATGAAATCCATTGCTTCTTTTGGATGCTTTGCACCTTTTGGCACTTCTGCCACAAATCCTCCGCCTTCGCTGTAATGCTGATCATTTGCAGTCTTTGCAGGAATCGGCGCTACTCCAAAGTCCATATCCTTGCCGTAATCGCGAATTTGGGTATAGAAGGTTGCTACGTCCACCCACATGGCTACTTTTCCTGATATGAACGGATTCGCTGTTTCGTTTCCAAACTCAGCTTTAAAAGCATCAACATTTTTCTTTCCATAGCGTTTCTGCCAATCCATCACCCAGTTGAGCGAAGACACCTTTTCAGGAGTATTAATCATTACTTTTCCATTTTCGTCAAAGTATCCTTTTCCTTTATCGCCAAACATCATCCAGCTGTTTGCACCGACACTGCCCCACATTGGATAAAAACCAATCCGATCGTAGGAGCTGCCTTTTTTCACATCCAGTTTATCTGCATAGGTTTTCAGATCATCCCATGTTTCTGGCGGAGCCTCAGGATTCAGGCCTGCTTCTTTAAATGCTTTTTTATTGTAAAAGAGAAGCCTAGTATCAGTATTGAAAGGAACACCATAAGGCTTGTGTTCATATGTAACGGCATTCCAAAGCTGCGGGTAAAACTTGTCTTTGAAGGAAGGGTCGTCTTTGATGAGGGCTGATAAATCTTCTGTCTGTCCGTTTTTTGCGCGCTGGGCCACTGTATTGATATCATTGATCACTACATCTGCAGGATTGCCCGCTCCGACAGCGGCGAGGTTTTTCGTCCAGATATCACCGAACGGAAGAAACGTATGTTTTACAAACACCTTGTCCTGGGATTTATTGTAATCATTAATGATTTTTTCAATAACAGGTCTCCTTGTTTCAGAGCCCCAGAAAGTCCAAAAATTAATGATTGTTTTCCCATCTTTCGTTTTGGCTTCAGCTGCCTCATTGCCTGAATTGGAACAGCCGGCAAGGACACTAAGAGCTAAAGCAAAAACAGCCAATAACACTCCAAGCTTTTTCATCTGCATTTCCCCCATGTTCCATTTTTTTTAGGTTTTGCGCTGTTCTGATTTTTCTGGTTTTCTGCTAAGCTGTATTGGGTAAAAAAATAGCACATCGTTCAGCAGCTCTCGTACAAACGGCACAGGCAAAACCTTTTTTAAGATGAATCAAAGCTTAAATTTAATTCCCTTCTGCTTCTCTTCTAAACCTGTTTGCTCAGAAGATAGGTATATATAGCTATATTTTTTTGGCGAATTGGCGGTCAAAACCAAGAAAAAAGAAAAACATCGTCTTTTTATAGCTAAATACAGTTCTTTATGACTTCGTCCAAACAGGCATATCCGATGCAGAAGAAGCAGGTGCCTGCATAAAAAAGAAAAGGCCATTCCTCTAACCAGGAATGGCCTTTTGACATTTCTCTTTCGTTATCTTACCTTGATGTTTCTTTTATCAGCATTTCAGTAAAGTCTTCCAGAGAAACAGTCTCTGATTTTTGTTCTCCATATTTTCGTACGTTAACGGCCTCATCAGCTGATTCCTGATCGCCGACCACGAGCATATAAGGAATTTTTTTCATTTGTGCTTCCCTGATTTTATAACCCATTTTTTCATCTCTTGTATCCAGCTCCACCCGAAGTCCTTCAAGCTGAAGACGCTCCTGTACCTTTTTCGCATAGTCAAGGTGAATGGAAGGAGATACAGGGATCACCTCCACCTGCACAGGTGCAAGCCAGGCAGGGAAAGCTCCTTTGTATTCTTCAATCAGGAAGGCTACAAAGCGCTCCATTGTAGAAACAACGCCCCGGTGAATAACAACTGGACGGTGCTGCTTGCCGTCTTCCCCGACATAAGTAAGATCAAATCTTTCCGGAAGAAGGAAGTCCAGCTGAACAGTTGAAAGCGTCTCGTCTTTGCCTAAAGCTGTCCGAACCTGTACATCAAGCTTCGGTCCGTAGAATGCTGCTTCGCCATCTGCTTCAAAATATTCCACATTCAGTTCGTCCATCGCTTCCTTCAGCATGCTTTGCGCTTTTTCCCACATCGCGTCATCATCAAAGTATTTTTCTTTGTCCTCAGGATCTCTGTAGGAAAGGCGGAATGTATAATTTTCCAGACCGAAATCTTTATACACTTCTTCCACAAGACGGACAACACGGATAAATTCATCCTTAATCTGGTCAGGACGGACAAAAATGTGGGCATCATTCAATGTCATGCCGCGTACGCGCTGCAGGCCAGAAAGGGCACCGGACATTTCATAGCGGTGCATTGTGCCGAGCTCGGCAATGCGGATCGGCAGCTCGCGGTAGCTGTGAATATCATTTTTGTAAACCATCATATGATGCGGGCAGTTCATCGGACGAAGCACAAGGTCTTCGTTATCCATGCTCATTGCAGGGAACATATCATCCTGGTAGTGCTCCCAGTGGCCGGATGTTTTATAAAGCTCAACGCTTCCCAGCACAGGAGTATATACATGGCTGTATCCAAGGCGGTTTTCCTTGTCCACAATATAGCGTTCAATGATGCGTCTGATTGTAGCCCCTTTTGGAAGCCATAGCGGCAACCCTTGGCCGACCTTTTGAGAAGTAGTGAAAAGGCCCAGCTCTTTGCCCAGTTTCCTGTGATCCCGCTCTTTTGCTTCCTCCAGCAAACGAAGGTGCTCATCAAGATCAGCTTTTTTGAAGAAAGCCGTTCCATAGATCCGCTGCAGCATTTTATTATTGCTGTCGCCGCGCCAATAAGCTCCGGCAACGTTCAGCAGCTTAAATTCCTTAATTTTGCCTGTAGTTGGCACGTGAATGCCGCGGCAAAGGTCAAAAAACTCTCCCTGCTCATAGATTGACACCTTTTCTCCTTCAGGAATGGCGTCAAGCAGTTCCAGCTTCAAGTTGTCGCCGATTTCTTCAAAACGGCTTTTCGCTTCTTCCCTGCTCACTTCTTTACGGACGATTTCCAGGTTTTCATTTATAATTTTCTGCATTTCTTTTTCGATAGCAGGAAGATCCTCAGAAGAAATGGCTGCTTCTGTATCCACATCATAGTAGAAGCCGTTTTCAATGACTGGACCAACGCCAAGCTTTACATCAGGGTAAAGCCTTTTGATCGCCTGTGCCATTAAGTGAGCTGTACTGTGGCGCATGATTTCAAGTGCATCGCTTGAATCCTGTGTCACAATTTCAATCGCGCCGTCTCCCTCGATAGGTGTTTTTAAATCAACCAGCTCGCCGTTAAGCTTTCCGGCAATTGATTTTTTCTTCAGTCCCGGGCTGATGGATGCCGCGATGTCTTCTGTTGTCGTGCCTTTCGCAAACTCCTTTACCGCTCCGTCTGGAAAACTGATTTTTACTGATTCAGACATCCTGATCACTCCTTTAAATAAAATAAAAAACCCGCCCCTTCTAAAAAGAAGGGACGAGTTTCATTAACATGATTCGTGGTTCCACCCTAAGTTCCCCTGCCGCTCTATTGCAGCCGGCAAGGCTTATAAGAGATCTGTAACGGGATTTCCCGTCGGCTATTACAAGGCAAATTGCCATTCACAGCCGAAGTTCAAAGGCGGTAAGCATACTGTCTATTGCTGAAAGGGTTCCAGCCTAAGCCCTCTCTCTCTGTAAGCAGTTCAGCATCCTCATGTCCTTATCACAACTTTTTTCTGCTTCAATTCATACGTATTATAGATGCTTTTCCAAAAAAAATCAAGACAGCTTGGAAGAATCCTCCTGAAAGGCATCTGCTGTTCCTAAAGGACAGATCCTAACCCTTTCCTGAAAAATATTCTGAATGGTCTGCACCATTCCATGATCCGGCTCGTCCGTATACAGAAAAAGGGATTTTGGCGCTATGCAGACGAGAGGAGCAAGGAGCGCAGAATCAATATACATTGGATGATGGTATAAAAGCGAACGGTCTACATAGCTGCGCAATGTCTGTTCAGGCATTTCCTGCAGATACTCATCACATATGACAAACCGCTTGCGGTAAAAAATATGAACCTTGTCCATCTGAGAACTCTTTGATAATACATATTCCCTCAAAAATTGAATAAAATTCTGATATTCCTGTTCCAGCTTATACTCCTCGATTGCAGCTTCCGCATACTGCGCCAGGCGCTTTTTGTAATCTTGAAGCCGGAACGTAAGAAAAGAATGAAAAGAAAAGGACAAATCAGGCTTCAGCAGCGGGTGAAGCGCCTCTTTTATACAGTCAGCTCTGTCAAAAAAACCGCGGATGTTCGGTATATCAGACCGCTCCCCCTCCATGAGGGACTGGGCAATATGTAAAATTTGCTGCTGTTCATCCCTGTCTTTAAAGAAAAATTGGTTTTCAATAATGGATAAGATCAGCATGTGCTCCATTTGCTCAGTAATAAAACCGATAAGCGCAGGGATGACGGCACTCTCAATGGTTAAACTTCCTGCATTTATATGAACCTGGTTCGGCGGCATCAGGCTTGCCAATAAGCTGATTTCCGGCTGGCAGCCAAGCATCCGGTAAAACGCCTCTGCCTCCCGGTCTGATTGAAAACTGATTTCAAGCATGTTTGTCCCCCCTCAATACAAAACATCTGATGTTATTTATATGGGGGAGGATTTGGTTTTAGAAGCAGGATGGGGGTTATTTTCTTTTTGGGCAGCGTGGGGAAGCAGAGGGACGGTTCTCGCGCTTCTTTTGGTGGAAGCGTGGAAGCGTGGGGACGGTTCTTGTGCTTCCTTTAGCGGAAAGCAACAGCCATGCAGAGAGGCGGTTCTCGCTTCCATTGATGGAGCAGCGCGGGCATTTCAGCTTCCCGGAAAGGTATTGAGGGCTGTTTTGATGATTTAAGACTGTTTTTGCAGCAAATAAACTAAACCTGACATTGATAACGGCGGATACTTCATATATCGGCACTTCCCCTGAAATATCGGCGAACTCTGGATTATATCGGCGGAATCGAGCTGGGGAGCCATGAATGGTTCTCCCGCTTCCTTAGATTTCGGCGATTCCATAAATTATTTCTGCGAAATTATGCTTCACCCCCGCCAAACAAAAAAGCAGGCTGAAATTTCCAGCCTGCTTTTTTAAACTTCTCTGCGATTTTTTCCTGTAAGCGCCACAGGGGTAGCCAAGTGCTTGATCCGCTCCATGATTCTTGCAGCTTTGACCGGTTCTTCTTCTCCTCGCTGGGTAAAGGAGAGGTGGTGGTTCAGCTGTTTCAGGTCGAAGTTGGAGGAGAAAAAAGTCGGCAGATTTTCGAGCATACGGTATTGGAGGATGGTGCCGAGTATATCATCTCTCAGCCAGCTTGACATTGACTCTGCTCCGAGGTCATCCAGCATTAGAACAGGCACTGTTTTGACAGCATCCATTTTAGGTTCAAGTGAATGATCATGGAGTGAATTTTTGAGCTCTCTCATAAATTCAGGAAGGTAAACAAGCATGGAAGAGATGCGGTTTTCAGCCAGCTCGTTTGCGATCGCTCCGAGAATGTAGGTTTTGCCGACACCGAAAGGGCCGTGTATGTAAAGGCCTTTCGCAGTCTTTTTTGTAGTGTAGCTTTCGATAAAGTCCTGTGCGAGTGAGACAGCTTTCAGGCGCGTGGCTTCATCGAGATCAATGTTATCAAGGCGCGCTGCAAGGATATCTTTCGGGATATACATGCTTTTGATCAGTGATTCATGCTTTTTCCGTTCGTCATAAGCTGCTTTTGATGGGCACACATCGTATTGCAGGTCAATCGTTTTTCCTTGGATCACAAGCTCAGGGTGATAGCCTTGAATCATATTCCGGCATTCGGACAGACTCGGACAGTTTGCGCAGTTTTTGCTTTGGCCGATAAATTCGTACAGCTTGATAAGACTCCTGTCAATCATTTTCTCGTCAATTTCATCTTTATGTGATTCAAGAAACGGCTTGATATCAGGGTGGACAGTTACTTCTTTTTTAAGAACCTGCAGTCTTTCCATGAAATCTTTTCTGCCGGTCATGTTTTTCATTGCTTGTCCAATAGGCTCCATTTAGTTTCCCCTCCTTTTCTATCAGGCTATATATTGCCTTTTTTGTATTTTTTAATCCGTTCAGCAAGCTTTTGACGCTCCAGTTCAAATGCATCCTCGGTGTTTGCCTCTTCGGGACGATTTTCAGCAGCCTGGTTTTCCTTCAGCCAGTCAGGCAACATTTCCTTCCTCACTGTTTTGCGGTTTTGAGCAGGTTTATTTTTTGTTTCCGCCCACTCCATGTATTGCTGCTGTTCCTTTTTCGCCAGGGTCATCGCTTCGTCAACTGTTTTAATGTTTTTCCGCGCCCAGTGGCCGGCTATTTTCTGAACATAGCCTTTGGAAAGCTTCATATCGGTTTTCAGCATCACGTAATAAATAAGCACATTTACGACGCCAGGCTGAAGCTTCTGCTGAAACATTACATCTTCAATAATCTGAAGATCTGTGACGGGCGGCTCTCCCCCTTCAGCAATGTCCTTTAAAAACTGATAAGGACTGATATGTTCGAGCATATAGGCAAGCTCTTCTTCCTGTGAGGAACCCTCTTTCTTATTGATGGTCCGGTACATAGGGGGCTGCACCTTTTCTGCAAGCCGAGGAAGCTTTTCGCCATGCTCAAATTTATACCAGTCTCTTGCAGCCTTTCTCAGCTCCTCCTGATCGATCGTTTCATCAGGCAAAATAGCATTCATTAGAATGTTTTTCATTTGTATGGCATCAATTCCGTAAATGTAGGAAAGCTTTTTAATAATTTCTTTTACCTCAGCATTCACAGCCGATTTTGGTATGACTGCATCTGATAAGCCTGCAAAAAGCAGGTCATAATCAAAGGAGGCATCATCCAGCACAGGCTGCCTTCCGGGCGCCTCTGACAAAAATTCATGCTTCCCTTCCGACTCACTATCAGGTATTTTTGCCGTTAATTCGCTCGGCTGAAGCGTTTGGTACACTTCATTGAATGACTTGGTTACTTCTTTTAAATTTTCAGGAAGGCTGTTGTCGCAGAAGAATTTTTTCAGCTGAACATACCGGCTTTTCCCCAGCCTGTTATATAAATAAATGTTCAGCATCCCGTCCTGGAAAAACTGATCAGGCCGGAGCGGCGGCTGGAGTTCATAAATCAGCACTTTAAAGTCGCTTTCTTCTTTGATAAACGTTTTGAGCAGTCCAATCCCCTCAAGGTTCAGACGCTGCCTGTAAATCTCCTTCAGGCTGCACTGCGTGGCTGCCATTAAGCTGTGATGGGTCGTTTCCTGCCCCCATAGCCGGTTCTGCTCAACCTCTCCCCACAGCGTCATGTAAAGCGAAGAGCTTTCTATGCCGATCAGAGGCTGATAAAGCATAGTGACCAGCTTTCTATCAAAATCCGTCAGGACACCGCTGCTTTTCGTTAAATAGCGATCAGGCGGAATAAGTTCTTTCCAATGATGATCCATTTTGCTCCTTACCTTTCCTAATCAATCTGTTCCTTCAATGAAAGCCGGGAAATAAAGCTTTCCAGCTGCTATAAAAGGCATTTATCATGACTTTCGGAAGTAAGGGGAGGAGCAGAAAAAGTGAGCAAGCTCCCCCTTTACTGTTCCTTTTTCAGCAATTCCTTCAGCTCATCAATAAATACATTAATATCTTTAAACTGTCTGTACACTGATGCAAAGCGGACGTAGGCTACTTCATCAACCTGTGCAAGCCTGTCCATCACCATTTCGCCGACAAGCTCGCTTTTCACCTCTGATACTCCATTGTTGCGCAATTCTTTTTCTATATCTCCTGCGATATCCTCCAGCTGCTTTAAGGCAACAGGTCTTTTTTCGCAGGCTTTTATTAAGCCCCTCAGCACTTTTTCCCTGCTGAATTCTTCACGGGTTCCTTCTTTTTTCACAACAATCAGCGGTATTTCTTCCACTTTTTCAAAAGTTGTGAACCGGTACTGGCATATTTCGCATTCTCTGCGGCGGCGGATGGCTTTTCCCTCATCGACAGGCCGGGAATCGAGCACTCTAGTGCCATTGTGGTGGCATGCTGGACATTTCATACGGATGTTTTAGCTCCCTTCAGAAAGTTTTGAGAAGCCGGCCTGTGTGTCAGGCACGCGGATAAAGGCCTGAACCAACATAAGGAAGCGTAGCATCCAGCTGCTGATAAAATTGACGGATCACTCGCTGGCTGTTGCCAAAATCCGTTGGAAGCGGCGTATCCGTTGATGCTGAAAAATCAACAGCTGTTTCAAACGGCCTGACCGATATGACAGTGGCAATCAGGAGCGCTTTTTTGGGCTTTGAAATGGAAATGCTGATCTCACCGCGTTCTTCTGAAACAGAGGTAACCGCGGCATCTTTAGATGATTTGGCAACAGTCTGCACCGCTTCCATTGCTTTTTTCACGGTCGTTTTATAATAGCGGCTTCTGAGGCTCCCATCCAAATGATCCTCAGAGGTCTCGGTATGGGTTGAAAAAAACGACTGAATTCTTTTTAATGCGCTCATGTAGGCTGCTCCTTTTCCTTTGTTTCTGATCTAACTGCTTGAACTAAAATCAGTACCGCCCTTAAATCACAGCTGGTTCAGCAAAGATTTATTTTTTTATCAAATAAAAGATATGTATTTTATTTTGTTCCGTTCTTCGTCAGGCTTTTATCATATTATTATACTGAATTTTTCCCAAAATCAAAAGAGGTGTGAAAGAATCTTCACACCTCCGTCCAAAACTTATATCCAATATGATCATCATACCAAAGTCAAAGCGGCTTAGTTAGAGTACTTTTGCTTGAGCCTGTTTTACTTGAACAGGACCCATGCCGCGAGGGATTTCAATGTTTTCGCGAGTCTGCGCATTGAGTGCTTCTGCAATATAATCTGCTGCAATGTTAGGATTTAAATCTCCGCATGTATAAACATCAATGCTTGCATAACCATGTTCAGGAAAGCTGTGAATAGTCAAATGTGATTCAGAGATAATGACAACCCCGCTGACTCCCTGCGGTGCAAATTTATGAAAGGCTACTTCGCGCACTTCAGCACCAGATTTCAGTGCTGCATTTACAAACGTTTTTTCAATATATTCCATGTCATTCAACTTATCAAAATCGCATCCCCAAAGCTCCGAGATTACGTGGCGTCCAATTGTTTCCATATTACATTTTTCCCCCTTAATAAAGTTTAAACTGCATGAAGTCCTTCGCATCTTGGTATGCTGTCCTACCACGGGGGAAAGTTAGTCCAAAGAGGTCCTAACCCTTTAAGTAGCCGCAAAACCTGCTTATAAGAAGTTCACGAAAAATAGTATACTTCCTATGGGGAGTTTTTGCAACATACTTTCGCAAAAAATAAACCCATTTTTTCAGGCTTTCCAGATCCCTTTTTCTTGTTTCTTTCCCTTATCTTTTCTTTATCCTGTATGAACAGCGCTAAACATAAAGGGTTGTCAAGGCTCCCAGTCAAGAAGGGATTCTGTCAGTCTTCCAAGCATTTTTTCCAGCACTCTTAAATCTTCTTCCGTCCAATTTCTTAAAATTTCTGTATAAGCTTCGGCCCTGCTTTTTTTTACCTGCCGGTAAACGGTTTCCCCTTGGTCCGTAATATCAATCAGGCTGATCCGCTTATTGCTGCTATCAGGAAAGCGGCGGACAAACCCCTTTTCTTCCAAAGCAGCAACCTGTCTGCTTGCTGTTGAAACGTTCAGCTTTAAATCCTCTGCCATCGCATTGATTGCTTGAGGACTGCTTGTGACAAGCTTGCTCAGAAGCAGATAGCCGGATCTGTCGAGTCTCGCATTTTTCGGATTTAAAGCAGCAGTCAGCCGGCTTAAGAGCGCGATTTCATGTTCTATTTTTTCTATAGTCCCCTTCATGATTCTTTCCCTCATTCCTGCAAAAAAAAGTTTCTTTCATCATTATATGGCAAGCATACCCGGGTCATCCAGCCCCTGGTCTGCAATTGCAGCCAATGGCAAACAGGCATCTTGAATTCCTTTTATTATATTGTATAATACAACTTGTACTATACAAACGTAAAAGATTTCAGGAGGAATTATCTTGGAAGAAACACATTTTAAAGTGAACACTGGGGGAAGGGAGCTGTCGATTCCTAAATTTCTCGTCATCTCCTTTTTGACGATCTTTTCCATCGGTCCGCAATATTTTTTGAATTTATCTTATACGATGAACCAAATTATCATTCAGAACGGCTTTGCAGCAAGCAATAACGGCATGCTCATGCCTTCTATTTTATCCAATCTGGCCTTTGCGCTAGGCGTCCCGCTCGGACCTGTTCTAAGCAGGAAATATGGATTGAAATTATGCTATATGACGCTTGTTTCCATTTTCCTGGCCGGATCTGTCATTAACTTTCTTTCTCCGAATTTAACGGTTTTTGTTTTTGGGAGAGTTATTCAAGGATTAAGCTCAGGCATTATTTTTCTGACCATTTTGCCGGTCAGCCTGCGATCTTTTCCGAACGGAATCCGAAATACGTTCCTGCTGGTGGCGATTGGGGGATTGTTCGGTTCTTCAGCCTTCGGCGCTTTCACTGGGGCCATTTCGCTTGATGTGGACAGCTGGCGCTGGCTCTTTATTGCAAGCATGGTGACGTCAGCTCTTTGCCTTCTGGTGGGGGGTATTCTGCTCCCTTCAGATGATAAGCAGGCACTGGACAAGCGGAAACTCGATAAAAAGGGCATTGCACTGCTCGCAGCCATTTCGTTCCTTTTCTCCTTTCCGCTTCTGAATTTGCAGGATCAGGGTTTTCATTCGATTTTGG
Organism: Metabacillus kandeliae; assembly: GCF_021166585.1. Lineage (GTDB taxonomy): Bacteria > Bacillota > Bacilli > Bacillales > Bacillaceae > Metabacillus_B > Metabacillus_B kandeliae. The sequence goes on along the minus strand of NZ_JAJOZE010000001.1, from coordinate 228,996 downwards.
TGTGGCCATTTTTGGCCGGTGCACTCGTTCTTTTGGCTTTGTTTGTATTTGTGGATTATTACTCAGAGAACCCGCTCGTTCCCTTTCGAGCATTAAAGGGAGCTAAACCCGTGTTCGGGCTGCTGATGGCCATTGTGGCCCATGTTTCCTTTATCATTTCACTTGCTGGCATGAACGGTTATTTACGGAACATACAAGGGGCCACCTTCGGATCCATGACCAACTTTTATATTTGGCTGTACGTTGGAGTATTGATTTCCGCTTGTATCTGCACACTCTTTTATGACAGGCTTGGAGCGGGATTGTTAGGTGTGCTCGGTTCCTCCGCCATAGTGATTGTTACTTTTCAGTGGAGAACTCTTTCTGATCATGCGTCCCTTTCCATGCTGTGCTTCCAATTTGCCATTCTTGGCGGCGGCATCAGCATGACGCTTGTGTCAGGAGCGCTCGGCACAGCCCTTGCCGGAGATCTGCACTATGCCGGAATGCGGTCAGTTTCGCTTCACTTTGTCAGAAACCTGCTTGGGGCAGTGATGGCTCCATTTCTTGGATGGTATGTGCTCTCAAGGAATGCCTTTCACTATGAAACCATCCGCGGCGAGGTCTCACTTGATGATCCTGTCACCAGTGATCAAATGAATACGATGGTTAGGAATTATATGGCTCAGAACGGCGCAGGTCTTGCCGATGCAAAAGCTCACGCTGCACAGGTTATTGGAGGCCAGGCGCAAAAGCTTTCACTGCTGAATTCCTACAACGACCTCTTTACCATTCTAATGTGGCTTGGCATTATTACTCTGACTGCCTCTATCGGAAAAATGCTGACTGGCAAAGGCAGGGCCCTTGTCAGGAAAGAAGAGCAAAAAGCAGCGAAAAGAGAAGAAGTCTTGCACCTCGCAGCACCTGCAGAAACTCATAGCAAATAAAAAGCAAAAAGCATCCAGCTGCCAGCTGGATGCTTTTTTGTATGATCAGGATACAATAGAGAGTTTCGTACTTTCAGCAGCAACAAGGCTGACAAGATCACAAACTCTGCAGGAATAGCCCCATTCATTGTCGTACCAGGCAAGCACTTTTATTTTGCGGTCTTCCATGACCATTGTGGACAGGCCATCGATAATCGCTGAATGAGGATTGGTGTTAAAATCTACGGAAACAAGCGGTTCTTCCGTGAATTCAATTATGCCGTTCAGCATGCCTTTTGATGCCTCATAGAAGGCATGATTGACCTCTGCTGCCGTTACATCCCGTTTAACATCCACAACAAGATCAACAAGCGAAACATTCGGAGTCGGCACGCGGAGCGCCATGCCGTGGAGTTTTCCCTGCAAATGCGGCAGCACAAGACTCAATGCTTTTGCTGCACCAGTTGTTGTCGGGATGATAGACTGGCCGCAGGCTCTCGCTCTTCTTAAATCTTTATGCGGATTATCAATATTTTTCTGATCATTTGTATAGGAATGAATCGTGGTCATTAAGCCATTCTCAATCCCAAACGCCTCATCAAGCACTTTGACTACTGGCGCAAGGCAATTGGTCGTACAGGAGGCATTGGAAATGATCGTATGAAGGCTGCTTTCGTACATTTCTTCATTGACGCCCATCACAATGGTAATGTCTTCATTTTTGCCGGGTGCTGTCAGAATGACTTTTTTTGCTCCTGCTTCCACATGTGCAATGGCTTTTTCCCGTGAATTAAACTTTCCTGTTGCTTCGACTACGATATCTATATTCAGCTCTCCCCAAGGAAGCTCAGCAGGATTTCTGCTGCTTAAGAGCGCTACTTTATGTCCGTTCACAATTAAATGGTCGCCTGCTGGGATAACCTCTCCATCAAAACGTCCATGATTTGTATCATACTTAATTAAATGCGCCAGCGTTTCTGCCGGATAACTGGCATTAATGGCCTTTACATTCACCTTTTCATCCATCATCATTTTACGAAACACCATTCTCCCAATGCGGCCAAACCCATTAATAGCAACGTTTGCTTTCAAATGAATTGCTCCTTCCGGCTTTTGTGTTATACTCTTGTTCGCTTTCCCTTAATTAGTATATCACATATAGACGGAATGGAAAGATGAAAGCGCTTATTTTTCCTAAAAAAGGCGGTGTTATTTAGAAATTGTATAACTCATTTAGATCACCTCATCGGACATGCACCTTCATTAAATTCCAAAAGAAAAAGAGCAATCAGATAGATTGCTCCTTAAAGACCCCATTTTTCAAAAAGCATTTTCAGCTGTTCCTTTGTTTGCTTCAGTGTGCCGTTATTATCAATAATGGCATCGGCAAGTGCTTTCTTTTCCTCCAGCGGCATTTGCGAAGAAATTCTCATCTTTGCCTCTTCTTCCGTATAGCCATTTCTCCCAGTCAGCCTCTCCAGCTGGACATTTTCGCTTACCCAGACCAATAATGTCCTGTCAGCAAAGTGGGACAGCTTGCTCTCAAACAAAAGAGGGATATCGAGAATGACCGCTTTTTCGCCATTCGCTTTCGCTTCATCGCGCTGTTTAAGCATTTCTTCCCTGACTGCAGGATGAACAATGCTGTTTAAAAGCTGCCTCTTTTCTGAATCCTGAAAAATAATGCTTCCAAGCTTTTGCCTGTCGATGGCGCCATCCTCCTTGAGAACAGCACCGCCAAAAGCAGCAGCAATTTGGTCATAGGCCGGCTTGCCCTGATCAACGGCTTCCTTTGCGATTACATCTGCATCAACAATGGGATATCCCCAGTCCCTGATCATGCCCGAGACAGTGCTTTTTCCGCTGGCGATGCCTCCTGTGAGCCCTATTACAAGTGTCATGCTATGCCCCCTACAGTTTCCAGATTCCAATTAAAATCAGCAGAATCCCTGGTATAAACGTGAATTTTTCAAGCCAAGACAATCCTGAAAACAGCCTTCCTGAGCGAAGGCCCATCAGGAGAAACAAGGAGCTCATCAAAGCAACTGCTATACATAAAATGAACGGCGAGTAGCCGAGAAGCGCTGCTCCAAACCCTGCCCCAAACGAATCAAGGGATAATGCAAGGCCGAGGAGCAGGGCTTCCACTCCATTGATCGCTCCTGATTTATCAATATCAGCACACGATGGCTTTCTTAAAATATGAATGACAATCCCCAATGATTTAATTTCAAAGTTAAGAAGTGTTTTTTCATTTTCCTGGCATTGATGTTCTTTTTCAGGAAGGAAAAATTGGATCAGTACCCAGAGGCCGATTCCGATCAGAATGTAACCCCCAAGCTCCTTCGTAATATTTTCAGGAAACATTGCTGCCAGCGCATGGCCTAAAAACATCGCAATCAAAAGGCTTGCCGCCGAACAGCATCCAATGATAAAGATGGATTTCCCCGGTATTTTCGTTTGGCGCAGCCCATACGTGAACCCTACTGAAAAGCTGTCAAGGCTGACAGCTGCTGCTAAAATAAATAGCTGCAATGATATCAACGTCACCCTGCCCCTTTCTGACAAAACTAATACAGTATATGACTTTTGCCCAAAAAGAGTTAAACACAGGGTTTGTACAGCTGTTATTTATTTTTGGCAGTTCTTGCAGTAATGGGTTCCCCTCCCGCTGACAGTCTTTTTAAAAATTTCTGAGCCGCACCGTTTGCACGGCTCGCCTTTTCGCCCGTACACATAAAGTTTTTGCTGAAAAGAGCCGATTTGGCCCTGGGAATTCACATAAGAGCGGATTGTGCTGCCGCCGCTGTTAATGGCTTCAAGCAGTGTTGCCGCAATTTCATTGTGCAGTTTTTGGATCTCGATTTCATTGAGAGATGAAGCTTCCCTCTCAGGAAGAATGCCGGCACGGAACAAGGCTTCATCAACATAAATATTTCCGAGTCCCACAACAACTCTTTGATCAAGCAGAACTGTCTTAATAAACCGCTTCGTTTTTTTAAGCTTTTCTGCCAGATAGCCTGGTGTGAATTCTTCCTGAAAAGGTTCAGGACCAAGCTGTGAAAGCGGCAGCTCTGTCTGCTCCATCCCTTTTTTAAAAAGATGCATGGTCCCGAATTTCCGGACATCCTTATAGCGGAGTTCTGTTCCGTCTGTAAATTGAAACATTACATGATGGTGCTTATCCTGTTCATCTCCGTGCTGATGAAGCGCATAGCGCCCTTCCATCCGAAGATGAGATACGAGAACATAATCATCCAGGATTAATAAAAGAAATTTACCGCGCCTGCCTACATCCCTTATGGTCTGTCCGCGCAGGAGTTCCTGAAACTCTTTTGCATCATCAGGTTTTTTGATCATCTTTGGCCAAAGGACTGTGACCTGTTTAACGGTTTTTCCTTTTACAAGGTCCAGCAGCGTCCTTCTGACCGTTTCTACCTCTGGCATTTCAGGCATGTTTTCCCTTCTTTCTACTTAGCGTCATACCAGGAAGAGCCATAGGCATAATCCACTTTCAGCGGAACATTCAGCTTTACTGCATTTTCCATAACCTCTGGCACAAGCTTCTCCAGCTCTTTAATTTCTTCTTCAGGTGCTTCAAAAATCAATTCATCGTGCACTTGAAGAAGCAGCTTTGCCTGAAGGTTTTTTTCCTTCAGCTGAAAAGCCATATCGATCATAGCCTTTTTAATGATATCTGCCGCACTGCCCTGGATTGGCGTATTCATCGCTGTTCTTTCTGCGAAGCCTCTCAGATTAAAGTTTCGGCTGTTAATTTCAGGAATGTACCGCCTTCTGTTCAGGAGAGTTTTCACAAAGCCATGCTCCTTGGCGTCCCTGATTGATTCATCCATATATTCCTTTACGCCCTGGAAGCTGTTCAGATAGCGGTCGATAAATTCGCCTGCTTCTTTTCTTGTAATATTCAAGCTTTGCGAAAGCCCGTAATCGCTGATGCCGTAAACAATCCCGAAGTTAACAGCTTTCGCCTGCCTGCGCATGTTGGAAGTAACCTCTTCTTTTTCCACATGAAACACATCCATCGCTGTCTTCGTATGAACGTCCATGTCATTCAAAAAGGCTTCTTTTAAATTTTCATCATCTGCAATATGCGCCAAAACCCTGAGCTCAATCTGCGAATAATCAGCAGCGAACATAACCCAGCCTTCTTTAGAAGGAACAAATGCCTGTCTGATTTTCCTGCCCTCTTCAAGGCGGATCGGGATATTCTGCAGATTCGGATCTGTGGAACTAAGGCGGCCTGTCTGCGTGAGCGCCTGGTTAAAGCGGGTATGGACTTTATGGGTTTCCTGATTAACGACCTTCAGCAGGCCTTCAATGTAGGTAGAGTTCAATTTTCCAAGCTGTCTGTAATGAAGAATTTCTCTGACAATTTCATGCTTGTCTGCAAGCTTTTCAAGCACATCTGCAGAAGTAGAGTAGCCAGTTTTTGTCTTCTTCGCGGCAGGAAGGCCGAGCTTATCGAACAAAATCACTCCAAGCTGCTTTGGTGAATTAATATTAAACGACTCACCTGCAAGGCGGGAAATATTCTCTTCAAGCTCCCTTAGCTGACGGTTCAGGTCTTCTCCCATCGCTTTTAAGCGGGGCACATCCACTTTTACTCCCTGAGCCTCCACCTCTGCCAAAATAAGCGACAGCGGCATTTCAAGCTCATTGAAGAGCTCAAGCTGCTTGTTTTTCTCAAGGCCTGACTGCAGCTTTTCTTTCAGTTCCACGAGAGCCATTCCTTTTCTGACAAGGTGCTCTGCAAGCTCTTCCTGCCCAGGCACTTTCCGTTTTGCACCTCTGCCATAGACAGCTTCATCCGGCTTAACGAGGCGGATGCCGTTCGATTTGGCAATACTTGCCGCATCGACAATCGTTTCGGAAGGATCCAGCAAATAAGAGGCCAAAAAGACATCAAAGTCAGCACCTTTTACATTAATGCCTTTCCATTTAAGAGCAACTGATGATTTTTTTGCATCATAAACGATTTTCTTTTTGCTTTCATCCTCTGCCCATTTAATAAAAACTTCCGATTTTAATGCTGCTTCTGCAGGGATAAAGTATTGCCCAGTTTCGTTAACGATCGCAATTCCTTCTATACTGCTTGTATGATAATTATCATCCCACACTTCAACGATGAGGGCGGATTCGTCAGCCAGCATGGTCTCTGTGACTTCTTCCTCAATGGAGTATTCGATCTCCTCCATCTCTGCTGTTTCTTCCGTTTCCTCTCCGCCGAGCTTTTCAAGCAGCGAATTGAAGCCAAGGTCTCTGAATATTTTGATCAGCTGCTCCCTGTCAAAGCCTTCATAAGGAATGTCTTCTATTCCGATACTGATCGGGGCATCGCATTTGATGGTGGCGAGCTCTTTGCTCATCACTGCACTATCCCGGTGTTCTTCAAGCTTTTCTTTCAGTTTTTTTCCGCTGACCTCATCAATCGATTCCAGGAGCTTTTCAAGCGTTCCATATTCCTTCAGAAGCTTAATGGCTGTTTTTTCGCCTACGCCGGGAACGCCTGGAATGTTATCTGACGCGTCACCCATCAGGCCTTTCATATCTATAATCCGGTCAGGAGTCAGTCCGTACTTTTCCATGACAAATTCAGGAGTATACGAATCAACATCCGTAATTCCTTTTCTTGTAATGTCTACTGTAACCGTATCTGTGACAAGCTGGGTTAAATCCTTGTCTCCGGTAATGACTTTTACTTTGAAGCCATCTTCTGCAGCCCGCCTGGACAGGGTGCCGATAATATCGTCCGCTTCGTAATTTTCAAGTTCATATCTTGAAACCCCGTAAGCATCAAGCAGCTCTCTGATAAACGGAAACTGCTCTGAAAGCTCTGGCGGCGTTTTTTGCCTGCCGCCTTTGTATTCCTTATAGGCTGCATGACGGAATGTGGTTTTTCCGGCATCAAAGGCAACCAGCATATGGGATGGCTTTTCATCCTCTAATATTTTCATCAAAATCATGGTAAAGCCGTAAATCGCGTTTGTATGTATGCCCTTGTCGTTATTAAGGAGCGGCAATGCAAAAAAGGCACGGTATGCAATGCTGTTTCCATCAATCAGCACAAGCTTTTTTTCTGTAGTCAAAAGCCCTTCCTCCTCTATCACTCATTCTTCTAGCAAACGTTCCTGCTGCTTCTCTTATTTTAGCATGAGCCTGTGCAGAATCATAAGAAAAGCGCAAGCGCCTTGAACAGCCCCGACAGCTGCTTGCGGAAAATCCCGAAAAGTCCGGTCTTAGACTTTTTGGTTTTTTCTGAAGCGACTTAAGACTCGGGCTAGGCGCTGGAGCTGGACAAATCCACCTCTTAATATGAGCTATTCTAAGTACACTTATAAATTCTGGTGTAAAAAAAAAGGGACGAGACACATAGCGTCTCGTCCTAAAGATTGGCTCCTTGGATGAAGGGGTTTTCACCTATTATATTAGCAACACTTTATTAAGCAGGGTTTAACTCGTTGTAAATATATTGTAAACTATTCGCTTTTTTGCTCTTTATTAAACTCAACAGTAAAGGTAGTGCCTTTTCCGACATCACTTTTTACAGCAATATGGCCTTTGTGCGCTTCTACAAGGTGCTTCACAATGGCAAGGCCAAGCCCAGTTCCGCCTGAGTTCCTGCTCCTTGCTTTATCCACCCTGTAAAAGCGTTCAAAGATTCTTGGAATTTCTTCTTTGTTCATTCCAATCCCCGTATCGCTGACCGTAACAACAGCATGCTTTTGTATATTTTCAAGAGTAACAGATACTTTTCCGCCCTTTGGTGTATAAGTTAACGCATTATTTATGAGATTAATGAAAATCTGCTTTATGCGGTGAACGTCGCCGTATGCATAAACATGGCTGTCTTTGCTGTCCAGCACCAGCTGAATTTCCTTTTCATCCGCTTTTCCTGAAAGCATCACAATGATTTCTTTCATTACTTCATTCAAATCGCAATTGGACAGATTAAGCTTGAATTCCGGCTGCTCAATTTTAGACAAATCAAGCAGGTCCTGAATGAGGGACTGCAGTCTGTCGCTTTCCTTTAATATGATCGACAGGAAGTATTCAAGCGTCTCTTTGTCCTCCATCGCCCCGTCAAGAAGCGTTTCGGTAAAGCCCTTCAGCGATGTGATCGGCGTTTTCAGCTCATGGGAAACATTTGCGACAAAATCTTTTCGCATCTGTTCAAGCTTTTTCAATTCGGTAATGTCATGAAAAACTAGAACTATTCCTTTCCACTCATCATTGGTACCGATAATCGGAGCACCGTAAATCTCAAAGTGGCGTCTTTCAATCTGCAGCGGCAGGTGAAGCTGCTTTCTGACCCTTACCTCTGTCATGAAAATTTCTTCCACAGTGTCTATAATCTCCTGATGCTTGAACGCCTCATAATATAGCTTATATAAAAAATCCTCCGGGGCTACATGGAATAGTTCCTTGTAGGCGCGGTTAACGAGATTAATGTATCCTCTTCCGTCTATCAGGATCAAGCCGCTCCCCATATTTTCAATCAGGGTTTGCAGCCGGTCCTGCTGCATCTCCTGCGCTCTTGCCATATCCTGCAGGTTTCTGGCCAGCACATTAATTGATTGGCTGAGCATGCCGGTTTCATCCAAATGATCTTCATAGGTCCTTGCTTTATAATTGCCCTTTGCCAGCTCCATTGCCACATTTGTAGCCGATTCGATCGGCCTGGTGTACTGTGTTGTAATCCGGACGCCAAGGAGCAGAATAACAACAAGGGCAAGGCCAAGGCTTGTTACAAGCAGGCCCCAGATCTGCTGGTTAACCTGTTTCAGAGACTCTATCGGATTTGATAAAACAAGATAACCGGTTTTTTTCCCATTTTCAAATAAGGGCAGCCCGTAATACAGAAGATTGCCGCTGACATTGGAAAGATGAAAGCCTGTCTGCTTGGATTGGTATTTAGCAAGAATCAGGCTAGTAATCTTCTTGCTGTTATGCGAGAGTCTCTTTGTTTCGGCAAGTACTGATCCATCAGCATCCAGTAGCATCACATCAGATTTAACAATCGATGACACTTTCGGAAGCAGCTTGTCCGGCTTTTTGCTTGAGCTTTCCAAAAGTAACAGCTGGGTAAGCTTTGCCTCTTTTTCCACTCTGTCTTTATATGTATTCATGTAATAGCTGTTGAATATTTGTCCGAGAAGGAGCCCCAATCCTACAAGCACAACGATTATTAGTGTAATGAGGGCAAAAAGGAGCCGGGACCGGAACCTATTCATCCATCTTAGGCTCCTCAAGCTTATAGCCCAGTCCGCGAATCGTTTTTATATAAAGCGGCTTCTTCGTATTGCGCTCAATTTTTTCCCGAAGATGGCTGATATGAACATCGACAATTCTTGTATCACCGGCAAAATCATAATTCCATACGGCGCTGAGCAGCTGATCACGCGTCAGAACACGGCCTTTGTGCTTGCCGAGATAGACAAGAAGTTCAAATTCCTTCGGAGTCAGTTCCAGACGTTCAATCCCGTAATAAGCTTCATAATGCTCCGGAAGAATTTTCAAATCACCGATCATCATTTTATCGGAAGCTTCCAGTTCTGCCTTCGGTTCAGTCTCCTGCAGATGCTGTGTTCTTCTAAGAATAGCCTTAATCCGTGCCACAACCTCTCTTGGGCTGAAAGGCTTTGTCATGTAATCGTCAGCACCCAGTTCAAGGCCAAGCACTTTATCGAATTCATCATCCTTGGCTGTCAGCATAAGAATCGGCACCATGATTTTCTGCTGGCGCAGCTGCTTGCAGACTTCTATTCCATCCATTTTAGGCAGCATCAGATCAAGCACCATCAAATCAGGATTTTCACTGAGCCCTTTCTGAAGACCTTCTTCTCCGTCCAAAGCAGTGACGACATCATAGCCGGCTTGTTCCAAGTTATATTGCAAAAGCGTTAAGATGGATTGCTCATCATCCACGACCAGTATTCTCTTACTCATACAATCCTCCAGGCATAAAGTTTTTCTTCTTATCTTTATTATAATCGAATAGACCCTAATGCAAAATGGCTTTCAAATTTTATTCTATCGTAACTTTTTCCAATAGGGAATGTGCAAGACTCCGAAAGCAGAGATTTGCCTTGCCAGCCTACTTACAAGCGCAAAAAAAGCCATCCCTATTAAAAGGACAGCTTTTCAGACTAGAAGTTTTCAAACGCAAGCCCAACATTCTCATCAGGATGATAAGGCGGGCAGACCGTTAACAGTCCCTCTATGACAAGATCTTTCCCATGAACACCTTGTACCTTCACAATGATAGTATGGGCCGCCTCATTTACCTCTTCTACCTGCAGAATAAAATCCAGCTTGCTTGAATGATAGGCTGGCTTCGGGAAAGAAAATTCCTGTTTGATCACATGGCTTCCAGGGCCGGGAAGGTATTTTGATACGGCTGACATAACAAGTCCTGTCAGCAAAAAGGGCGGTATGACCGGCTTTTTATAAGGTGTCAGAGCAGCATAATCAGGCTGCAGGTAAAGCGGATTTGCGTCTTCTGTCAGCCCCAGATATAAAAGCAGATCTTTTTCTTTTATACTTTCAGTGAAAGCGAGCTTTTCCCCTGTTGATATCTGGTTTAAATGACGTCCAAGCTTTCTTTTTCTGCCAATCAGCATGAAAAGACCCCCCTTTGCGTGTAAACGCTTTCATTCATGAGCGAAAAAAATGGGGATGCCTCCCCTTAGTTAGACAATGCTTTCATTACATTTTTAACAGAGTCGGCAGATTTAGAAAGAGCTGTTTTTTCCTCATCCGTCAGATCCAGCTCGATGATCTTTTCTAACCCGCTGCCGGAAAGAATAGCAGGCACTCCAAGGTAGATGCCTTCATAGCCATATTCACCTTCCAGGTAAACGATGGCTGGCATGATTCTGCGCTGGTCTTTTAAGATGGCCTCAGCCATTTCAACAAGAGAAGCAGCAGGTGCATAATAAGCACTGCCATTGCCTAGGAGACTGACAATTTCACCGCCGCCTTTGCGCGTCCGTTCTACAATTGCGTCAAGCCGGTCTTTCGGTATGAGCGACTCAAGCGGGATACCGCCTGCATAAGAGTAGCGGACTAGCGGCACCATATCGTCACCGTGTCCTCCCAATACAAAACCTGTCACATCTTTAACTGAAATATTCAGTTCCTGTGCAGCAAATGTACGGAAGCGGGCTGTGTCAAGGACACCAGACTGCCCGATGACGCGTTCTTTTGGAAAACCGGATTCTTTAAATACGGCATATGTCATAGCATCGACAGGGTTTGTTAATACGATCATGATGCAGTTCGGAGAATGGGCTGCCACTTCTTTGGCAACACTGCGCATGATTTTTTCATTAGTGGCAACAAGGTCATCACGGCTCATGCCGGGCTTTCTGGCAATACCTGCCGTAATAACAACAATATCTGAATCCGCTGTATCCTCATAGCTGGAAGTGCCTGAGATTTTCGAGTCAAACCCTTGCACTGGACTAGCTTCCAGCATATCAAGCGCCTTGCCTTTTGCCGGATTTTCCAGTTGCGGAATATCCACAAGGACAATATCGCCAAGTTCTTTTTGAGCCGCCAAAAAGGCCGTTGTTGCTCCGGTAAAGCCAGCACCGATGACAGAAATCTTTTTGCGTTTGTTCATTATTCTCCAGCCCCATTCTTTTTTGGAATGAAAAGCGCCACCCCTGTGTAAAAGCGGTCCTGCCTGCAGCATCTTCCCTTAAAGGAGAAATAAACGCTCAGACCAAGTCCGAACGTTTATTATCTCTATTATATGAAATTAAGCCATGTTTTTAATTAATTCGTCAGCGAACTCAGAGCATTTCACTTCTGTTGCTCCATCCATCAGGCGGGCAAAGTCGTAAGTAACAACTTTAGAAGCGATTGTTTTTTCCATAGATTGTGTAATCAGATCTGCTGCTTCGTTCCATCCAAGGTGTTCAAGCATCAAAACGCCGGAAAGGATAACAGAAGATGGATTCACTTTATCAAGGCCGGCATATTTTGGCGCAGTGCCGTGAGTTGCTTCGAAAATAGCATGTCCAGTTTCGTAGTTGATATTCGCACCTGGAGCGATTCCGATTCCGCCAACTTGCGCGGCAAGGGCATCAGAAATGTAATCGCCGTTCAGGTTCATTGTAGCCACTACTTCAAATTCTGCAGGGCGGGTAAGGATTTGCTGAAGGAAAATATCAGCGATGCTGTCCTTCACAATGATCTTGCCTGCAGCTTCAGCATCAGACTGTGCTTTGTTTGCAGCGTCTTTGCCTTCCTGTTCAACAAGACGGTCGTACTCAGCCCATGTGAAGACTTTTTCTCCGAATTCTTTTTCAGCAAGCTCATAGCCCCAGTTTTTGAAGGCGCCTTCTGTGTACTTCATGATGTTGCCTTTATGAACAAGCGTGACAGACTTGCGGTTATGGTCAATTGCATATTGAATCGCTGCACGCACAAGACGGCTTGTACCTTCCTGTGAAACAGGCTTGATGCCGATACCTGATGTTTCAGGGAAACGGATTTTGTTAACGCCCATTTCATTTTGAAGGAATTCGATAACCTTTTTCACTTCGTCAGAGCCTTTAGCATATTCGATGCCGGCATAGATATCTTCAGTGTTTTCGCGGAAGATAACCATGTCTGTGTCTTCAGGGCGTTTTACCGGTGAAGGCACACCTTTGAAGTAGCGCACTGGACGAAGGCAAGTGAACAGGTCAAGCTCCTGGCGCAAAGCAACGTTCAAAGAACGAATACCGCCGCCTACAGGAGTAGTCAGAGGACCTTTGATTGCGATCATGTACTCACGGATCACGTCAAGAGTTTCGTCAGGAAGCCAGCTTCCAGTTTGATCAAATGCCTTTTGGCCAGCAAGAACTTCTTTCCAAACGATTTCTTTTTCGCCGCTGTACGCTTTCTTTACAGACTCTTCAAGAACGCGGGAAGCTGCAGCCCAAATGTCAGGACCTGTGCCGTCTCCCTCAATGAAAGGAATAATTGCTTTGTTAGGTACATTTAATTCTCCGTTAGTTACGGTAATTTTCTCTCCGTTTGCCACGTTTCATTACCTCCTGAATATGTATGGTTTGTAGATGCCTGATAGGCTTCATCAAAAAAGAGCAGCTTGAAGCAAGAATACTCTAAATTAAAGACTAGAAGAGGAAAGGCTTTCCGTCAACCGCCAGCAGGCTTTTTTATGAAATTTCTCAGAAAAAAACCTGCCGGGTTTCAAGAAACTGCTTATCTCTCTTCAATGCTTCTGTAAGACTGTTTATTAGGGCCTGTATACTCTGCGCGAGGGCGGATCAGTCTATTATTCTCGTATTGTTCAAGAATGTGCGCCAGCCAGCCGGAAACACGGCTTACTGCAAAGATCGGCGTGAAGAGATCATGATCAATTCCAAGGCTGTGATAAACACTAGCAGAATAGAAATCTACGTTTGGCGGCAGCGGTTTCTGGGATGTTACGGTTTCTTCAACCTTCACAGACATTTCATACCACTTGGATTCGCCGTTCAGCTCGCCCAGCTTTTTGGACATTTCCTTCAGGTGCTTCGCGCGCGGATCTCCCTGGCGGTAAACGCGATGGCCGAATCCCATAATTTTTTCTTTGTTTTCCAGTTTATTTTTAATGTAGCTTTCAGCCTTTTCCACTTCGCCGATTTCACTCAGCATTTTCATAACTGCTTCGTTTGCTCCGCCGTGAAGCGGTCCTTTTAAAGCACCGATCGCTGAAGTGATGCCTGAATACACATCAGCAAGAGTTGCAACTGTAACGCGCGCTGCAAATGTAGAGGCATTCAGCTCATGGTCTGCATGTAGAACAAGCGCTTTATTAAAAGCTTCGATGGCAATCGGACTTGGTTCTTCGCCAGTCAGCATGTAAAGGAAGTTTGCAGCAAATCCAAGGTCCTGTCTTGGCTGTATTGGCTCAAGTCCGCTTCTGATGCGGCCAAATGCCGTTACAATGGATGGAAGCTTTGCCTGAAGGCGGATCGCCTTGCGGTAATTTGCTTCAGGGTCCATTACGTCTGCTTCTTCGTCAAACAGCCCAAGAAAAGAAACAGCTGTGCGCAATGCTGCCATCGGATGCACTTTATCGATAGGATATGTGCGGAACTGATCGATCACTTCCTGAGGAAGCGCTGAATTTTCAGCTAGCTGCTTTTTAATCTCGTCAAGCTGAGCCTGTGTTGGAAGCTCACGGTGCCATAACAGATAAATAACTTCTTCAAAGCTGGAATTTTCAGCAAGGTCGTCAATGTTATAGCCAGCATATGTAAGTGTGTCATCAATGATGGAGCTGACTGAGGATGTAGTTGCGACTACCCCTTCAAGACCGCGCGTTGTTGTCATATAAATCTCTCCTTTTTCTTATAAATTTCCCCGCGTATGCCCTTGTTTAAAAGCGAAAAGAGCAAAAAAATATCTTCAGCGATCTGCTGGATCTTCACCTGAACAGATGCTCACCCCATAAGCATACCTTTTCTTATCGAAAAAAGAAAATGCTTACATTAATTTGTATTAAAAAATCACGTTTAGGGAACGCAATTTTTTCCTATAATATTAGGCTAACATAATAAATCAGCCTATTAATATTATAAACAATAATCTGAACTTTGTGAACGGAAAGCAGCCAAACTGGCAAAAAATTTGTCGGAAGAGCAGAGGATGGCAGATGAAGGCCAATTTGGCAGGGCCGCCTCTTCCAATTTTCTTAAGAAGAGGATGCTTAAAATTTTATCATTGTAAGCAACGGCACCTTTCAATATTTTGGAAAGCAGTTTCGCCTTCACTGCTGAAACAGCTTAACAAGCTGCATGGCCATATAAGCAATTCCAGCTCCAATCAGCGGTCCGACTGCAACCCCTTTGAAAACAGAGACGGCAAGGATGGTTCCAAGAACAAGAGCCGTCGTAATATGAGGATCCTCGGAAAGCAGCGTTAGCCCATTTTTTGCAATTAGAGCCACAGCTATTCCAGAGCCGAGCGCAATCCATGCATAATAAGATTTCATGCTGTCAATCATTTGCTTAAATCCGATATCACCTGTCGCTATCGGAACGAGCACCGCGATCGTAATAACAGTCACACCCCAGTTAATCCCCTTTGATTGAAGGACCGGAAAGATTTTGCCATCAAGACCGGACACTTTAACAATCAATAGAAATGCAACAGCAATGATCAAAGACTGATTTTTTGCTATGAGACCGATTCCAAGCAATATTAATAGAAAAATGTAAGCCTGGCTCATTGGATCTTCCTTTCGTCATTTAGGGAATCTTCTCTCCATTATTTTATCGCAAATTGTGCCAGCCGTAAAAAAAAAGCAATGAAAAAGCCGGTAAAATCCCTCCGTAAGTCATGAACAAGCCATAGAGCGAGTAAAATACAGTACATGAAAAAAAAGAGGGGGGTTTTTCCGTGAAGCATGCTTACCGCATCGCTGCAAGAGCAGGCTTTGTCGCAGCAGGGGCAGCAGCAGCCTTCTTTATAATTGCTGTAAGCTTCCCTCTTCTTTATCCATTTTATGCAGCAGCCCTCCTGGCCTATTTTTTAAACCCTTCCGTCAACTTTTTAACAGGGAAGATGAAATTCCCAAGAGGCATTTCATCAGCAGTAATGCTTTTCCTTCTGTTAGCCGCTGCATCTGCTTTGCTCATTTCCCTGCTCGCTGAGCTTGCAGCAGGGCTTAAATATCTGGCGTCTGTATTTCCGTTTTACCTGAAGCATTTTATTGCCTATTCTCAGTCATTTTTCTCAGGAAGCATTGTTCCTTTCGGGGACAAGCTCGCAGAATTATACAATTCCCTTGAAGAAGGCCATAAGCAGACCATTATGACCAATCTTCAATCAGCAATGGAAAATGCACTAAAAGAAGCGGCAAGCATGACCTCCCGCATGCTGAACGCACTTCCGGCATACATCAGCGCCCTGCCTGCTGCAGGAAGCATTTTCTTCCTTGTTGTCCTGTCAGCCTTCTTTATCAGCAAGGACTGGTACAAGCTCGGTGCTTCTCTGAAAAAAAAGCTTCCTCCAAGAATGCAGGAGAAGGTGCAGCTGCTTCGAGATGAAATAAAAAGGGCTGTAGCAGGATTGATCAAAGCCCAGCTCTGTTTAATGCTGATCACCATCATTCTTTCCTATATCGGCCTGCTCATTCTCCGCATCCCCCATTCCCTTGCTGTTGCCTTTATGATTGGCCTAATGGATTTTATTCCTTTTGTCGGTTCAGGCATCATCTTCTTTCCCTGGATCGCCTATTTGCTGCTAAGCGGCGGAAGCAAGCTTGCGAGCGGTATCGGTGTCCTGTTTTTAGTTGTCATTATTGTCAGGCAGCTGCTTGAACCCAAATTGATGTCCAAGTCGGCAGGTGTTCCGCCGCTTCCGGCACTGCTCGCCCTTTTTGCCGGCTACAAGCTATTTGGACTTCTCGGTCTTTTTGCAGGACCGCTTATCATTGTGCTTGCTTCTTCTCTTTATAAAGCTGGAATATGGCAGGCTATATGGAGCTTTATTGTAAAGGATGATTAGTATTAGTGAAAAAACAGCTCCTGCTGAAAAGCGGGAGCTGTTTTTATGAGATAGATAAAAAATGGATGTTTTCAAGCTGGTACAGTTAGTTTTCCCATTCACGGATTGAAAACGGGAAAGCTTCGGCTTATTTACACACCTGAAACCGGCGTTTATGCGCGGCTTTTCACGTTTTATGCGCGGCTTGCCGTTAGTTATGCGCGGGAAAAGGCTTCATTGCGCCGGTTTATCCGCTTATGCGCGGCTATAGCCATTTATGCGCGCTTTCCTTATGCGCATGGTTCACCTATTCCATGTACAAAAGCAATTAACGAATGATTGTATATTTTTTCTTACGCAGCTGCCGATTCATCAATTTCATGATAAAGGGCTTTACCCATCGTCGGGTAAATGGCAGCAGGAGGACAAATCCAACCAGGTCGGAAATAAACCCAGGAGTCACAAGCAGGACAGCCCCAGCCAGAATGCACAAGCCATCTAGGATCGCATCGCTCGGTATCATTCCAGAACTCCATTGCTCTCTTGCTTTTTTAATCGTTTCAATGCCCTGTTTTTTGGCAAGCCATGCTCCGATTATCCCTGTCAGGATGATCAAGAGAACAGTTGGAAGGACACCGATATGTTTTCCTGAATAAATAAACAAGCCTATTTCGATTGCCGGTATGAGAATGAGCAGGATGAGCAGGTATCTCATCGAATTCCTCCAGTTGATTGACTGTTATTTTGGTTTTTTTGGGGTTGTTATAGGGGTGTAAAGAGTCTCTGTCCCCATTCTATACAAGGACCTGCCCCCATTGCGTTACCGCACAAGGGGACAGGGACAATGAATAAAAAGCCTTGCTGTTGCTAGCCTCAGTTAAACTGGACCAGGGCTTTCATTCTTTAGCAGAGCAGGGGACAGGGAACTGCATGGGTACACCTGTCCCCCGCTCTGCTGCCGCATCAAGGGACAGAGACAACTGCCCAAACCCCCTTGTTTCACTAGGTTTCATAAGTAAGGGGGACAGGACTTTCATTCTTTAGCATAGTGAAGGACAGGTCCCTCTTTTTATTGGGGACAGAGACTTAAAAGATAGCCCGCCAACCAAGCCTCCCCTAAAACCCAAAGCTAAAAAAAAGAGAACCCCAGGCAGCTGCATGCTTTCCGGGACTCCCCCTTTTTCTTTATAAATTAGATGATGCTTGCACGGCCTTTATAAATAACGCCTCTTGAAGGATCAACGGTTATTTCCAAACCATCTTTCAGGTTTACAGTAGCCCGTTCCACGCCAACTACGACCGGAACGCCAAGGCTTAAGCCGACAACTGCTGCATGGCTTGTCAGACCGCCTTCTTCCGTAATGATGGCTGATGCTCTTTCGAGTGCAGGCATCATGTCACGGTCTGTTCCTCTAGTGACTACGATGGCACCGTCAAACATTTTCGTTGCAGCTTCTGCTGCTGTATTGAGGACAACTACTGTACCATGGGCTGACTTTCTTCCAACACCCTGGCCCTTTGCAAGGATATCACCGACGATATAAACCTTCATCAGGTTGGTTGTTCCTGCTTCACCAACAGGGACGCCAGCAGTGATGATTGTCAGGTCGCCGTGCTTCACAATGCCGGTATGGAGCGCTTCTGATACAGCATTTTCAAGCATTTCATCAGTTGATTCTGCTTTCAGACCTGTTGTTGGGTTAACACCCCATACTAATGCAAGCTTTCTTGTAACAGCTTCATCAGAAGTTACAGCGATAATCGGCGCCTGCGGACGGTATTTTGAGATCATTCTTGCTGTATGTCCGCTTTCTGTCGGCGTGAGGATCGCTGATACGTTCAGGTTCAGTGCTGTATGTGCTACAGACTGGCCAATGGCATCTGTGATCGTCATATTGGTTTCCTGGCTGATTTTAGCCAGTTTTTCTTTATAGTTCAGGGCAGTTTCTGTTCGGGACGCAATATTATGCATTGTTTTTACAGCCTGCACAGGATATTGGCCTGCTGCTGTTTCACCGGAAAGCATAATCGCATCTGTTCCGTCGAAGATCGCATTCGCAACGTCACTTGCTTCCGCTCTTGTCGGACGCGGGTTGCGCTGCATGCTGTCAAGCATTTGCGTTGCTGTGATAACAGGCTTTCCAAGCTGGTTGCATTTTTTAATCAGGCTTTTTTGAACTAGAGGCACTTCTTCTGCAGGTATTTCCACACCAAGGTCGCCGCGTGCTACCATCAGGCCGTCAGAAACCTGAAGAATTTCATCAATGTTGTCGACGCCTTCCTGGTTTTCAATTTTCGGGATGATGTGAATGTGATCAGCGTTATGCTCTTCAAGAAGCGCTCTGATTTCAAGCACGTCAGAAGCTCTGCGCACAAAGGAAGCCGCAATAAAGTCCACACCCTGCTTAATGCCAAAGAGGATATCGTTGGCATCTTTTTCTGTAATGCCCGGCAGCTTGACGCTTACTCCTGGCACGTTAACTCCTTTTTTGTTTTTCAGTGTTCCGCTGTTGTTAATTTTCGTTTTGATTTCACTGCTGGCTTTGTCAATTCCGATTACTTCAAGCTCAATCAGGCCATCGTCCAAAAGAATAGTAGAGCCTACGTGAACATCGTCAATTAAGCCTTCATATGTAATAGAGAATTTTTCAGGTGTGCCTGTTACTTCTTTCATGGAAACAATCGTTTCTTTTCCGGCAGTAAGCTCGATTGAACCGTTCTCCATGGAATGCGTTCTGATTTCAGGGCCTTTCGTATCAAGCAGAATCGCAACCATTTTGCCTGTTGCACTGCTTGCTTCACGCAGGTTTGTAATCCTTGCACCATGCTCTTCAAAGTCGCCGTGAGAGAAGTTC
Organism: Metabacillus kandeliae; assembly: GCF_021166585.1. Taxonomy (GTDB): domain Bacteria; phylum Bacillota; class Bacilli; order Bacillales; family Bacillaceae; genus Metabacillus_B; species Metabacillus_B kandeliae. The sequence continues at coordinate 209,726 of NZ_JAJOZE010000001.1, read as the reverse complement.
AGCCTTGCTACGTTCATTCCTGCTTCCATTAGTTCTGTCAGTTTTTCAACGCTTTCGCTGGCTGGTCCAATGGTACAAACAATTTTAGTTTTGCGCATAGTAGATGTTCCTCCTAAGTATTATTACTGGAAACGATTCCAAGAAGAGTTTCTTATATAGAAAGCTCCTGGGAAAGCTGGTACATGGCATGATCAATGGTATGCTTATGATCCAGAATTTCAAGAATATCGTGATCCACAAGCTTGTTGCTTTGGATGCCCACACAGCGCCCGCCTTTGCCTTGAATCAAGAGCTCTACTGCGTAAGCGCCGAGACGGCTGGCAAGCACTCTGTCTGCTGCAGTCGGAGAACCGCCGCGCTGGATGTGGCCAAGTACGGAAACCCTTGTTTCGAAGCTTGTTTTTTCCTCAATCTGTTTGCCGATTTCCACTCCGCTGCCAACACCTTCGGCCACAATGATAATACTGTGTTTCTTGCCTCTTTCATGCCCTCTGTCCAAACGGGTAATCACATCATCCATGTCAAAATCAGCTTCAGGGATCAATATGGTTTCTGCCCCGCCGGCAAGTCCTGCCCAAAGTGCAATGTCACCCGCATGCCTTCCCATTACTTCAATGACATATGTGCGCTCATGGGATGTGGCCGTATCACGGATTTTATCAATGGAATCGATGACCGTATTAAGGGCCGTATCAAAGCCGATGGTTAAATCTGTTCCGGGAATATCATTATCAATTGTGCCAGGTACGCCTATGCATGGAAAGCCTTCTTCAGTCAGCTTTTTAGCGCCCATGTATGAGCCGTCGCCGCCGATGACTACAAGGCCTTCAATGCCGTGTTTTTTCAGCTGTTCAATTCCTTTTTTCCGGCCTTCAACTGTTTTGAATTCCGGGCATCGTGCTGTATAAAGCTTGGTGCCGCCTCTATGGATGATATCCCCCACTGAACCGAGTTCAAGCTTTTCAATATGGCCGGCAATAAGTCCTGCATAGCCGTGGTATATTCCGTATACTTCCATATCATGATAAATTCCCTTCCTGACTACTGCGCGGACGGCAGCATTCATTCCGGGAGAGTCTCCACCGCTGGTTAAAACACCGATTCTTTTCATCATTTTCACCCCAGTAGGTAATATGTATGTAATAAAGATAACATGAAGAAATTAGTAGCACAATGGACAAGAAACGACATTTGTCGAAATTTCTCCATCGTTAATCCGTCTACATTATACAGTATTTTCGGGTAAAGAATCGAAAGGCAGGATAAAATTCATCGAAAAGCCATATTCATTATATTTTTGCCGATTTTTCTTTTTTAGAGTCTTTCCTTCAGGAGCAGGAGAAGCGGAAAAAGCGTGATGCCCGAAAAGGGCCGCACGCTAATTCATTTTACCCCAAGATATTCACCGGCAAACGATACTTTTCCAATTGCCTTGTACTTATTGTACCGATGGTCGACGAGTGCTCCTGCATCAAGCTTAGCAAGCGATCCCATTGAGCGTTCCAGTTCCCGCTGTATCAGGGCTGCCTGTTCCTTAATATCTCTATGGGCTCCGCCTTTTACTTCAGGAATGATTTCGTCCACAACACCAAGTTCTTTCAGATCAGGGGCTGTTATTTTCATTGTTTCGGCTGCTTTTTTTGCAAGCGAAGCATCTTTCCATAAAAGGGCTGCTGCGCCTTCTGGGGAAATAACCGAATAAGTGGAGTTTTCAAGCATCAGAAGGTGATTGCCGATCCCAAGCGCCAATGCTCCGCCGCTTCCGCCTTCACCGATGACAACACAAATGACGGGTACGCGCAGGCCTGACATCTCAAACAAATTCCTGGCAATCGCTTCGCTCTGGCCTCTTTCTTCCGCAGCTTTCCCAGGATAAGCACCTTTTGTATCAATAAAACAGATAATCGGACGGCCGAATTTATCAGCCTGCTTCATCAGCCGCAATGCTTTGCGGTAGCCTTCAGGATGAGGCATCCCGAAGTTCCTGCGGATGTTTTCCTTTGTATCTTTTCCCCGCTGATGACCGATAACTGTCACAGGCTTCCCTTGGAACTTGGCAATTCCGCCAACGATGGCTTCATCGTCTCCATAAAGACGGTCTCCGTGGCATTCAAAGAAATCAGTGAAAAGTTCGCTGATATAGTCAAGTGTTGTCGGCCGGCTTGGGTGACGGGCAATTTGAACCCTGTCCCAAGGCTGGATGTTGGAATATATTTCACTTTCCAGTTTCTGCAGCCTTTCTTCCAGACGGCTGATCTCTGTTGAAAGGTCAACATCTGCTGTAGAGGTGAACTCTTTAAGCTCAGTTATTTTTTTGCGGAGCTCGACAACCGGCTTTTCAAATTCTAATTCTCCTACCATCTTGCTGCACCTCCAAACTGATGTATATCAAGAAGATTTGCGAGCGTTTCTTTTAGCTCCTGCCTGTGAATGACAGCATCAAGCTGGCCGTGCTTCAGCAGGAATTCGGCTGTCTGGAAATCCTCCGGAAGCTCTTCCCTGATCGTTTGTTCGATAATCCGGCGGCCGGCAAAACCAATCAGTGCGCCAGGCTCTGCGAAGTTGTAATCTCCAAGAGAGGCAAAGCTCGCAGAAACGCCTCCTGTTGTCGGATGAGTCATCATGGAGATGATTAATCCTCCTTCATCGCTGAAAAGCTTCAGAGCAGCGCTTGTTTTAGCCATCTGCATAAGACTTAAAACGCCTTCCTGCATTCTGGCACCGCCTGAAGCAGTAAAAATGATAAAAGGAATTTTAGACTCTCTGGCTTTTTCAATAGCTCTTGTGATTTTTTCTCCGACTACTGAGCCCATGCTGCCCATTCTGAAGCTGGAATCCATAATGGCCACAGCTGTACGCCAGCCGTCAATAGATCCTTCGCCTGTGACAACTGCTTCATTTAAGCCTGATTTTTTCCGGTCTTTTTCCAATTTTTCAAGGTAATCCGGAAAACCAAGTGGATTTTCTGAAACCATGTCTGAATCATATTCTGTAAAGGATTGCTCATCAAAAAGGCTTTTGATGCGCTCCTTTGCTGTCATTTGAAAATGGTAATCGCAATGCATGCAGACATGCAGATTTTTATGAAGCTCTTTTGTTACGATTATTTTTTTGCAGCTGGGACATTTCGTCATGATCCCTTCCGGCACATCCTGCTTTGCTTTGTCAGAGGGAATAGACGCATATTTTTTCTTTTTGGTAAAAAGATCTTTTAGCAAGTAGATACCTCCCTAATTCTAAGAAGAAGCGATACAGTCCTAAGATTAAAAAACTGAAGTACTTAAAAATAATAAAATATAATAGCTGTTAAATGGACAAACTGCCTTCACTTTACTTTACTTTACTTTACTTGATTGCAAGCAGAAGTTTTGTAAAAGGGTGTCACTTGTTATTCGACATTCTTTTATCCTTTAGTCCTTCATAAGCAGCCAGGAAATCTTTATCATTTCCTGAAAGGAGGCTGCTTATTAGCTTGCTGCATGCTTCTTTGCTGTATTCCGGGTACGCGCTGACTGCTCCGGCATAATTTCTGATCACAGCCCAGATCCGGTAAAGCAAATAATTCCCTGAAAGCCTAATAAGAGATTGAAGCGTCTCTTCGCATGTGCACGTTTCTTCAAGAAGGTTTTTCTGCAGCTGCAGCAGGCTTGGTTCATTTTTTTTGTTCATCGCCATGGAAAGCGCATTTTTCTCAATCATTTCATGCAATTCAATCAGGTCGCTCTCAGCTTTTGGGTCTTCCAAAATAAATGTGCCAAGCAGCTTAATGAGATGATGCTCAGCAAAATCTTTAATAAATGTCCCTTCTCCCCGCTTCGTTTCAATGAAGCCAAGAAGTTCAAGGGCTCTTAGGGCCTCTCTGACGGAAGAACGGCCGACTTGCAAGCGGTCGGCCAGTTCCCTTTCCGAGGGAAGTTTATCTCCTGCTGCAAGTCCATCTTCCTTGATGATTTCCCTGATCCTCCTGATATTTTCCTCATAAACCTTAGCCTGCGAAGGAGTAAGAGAAGGATTATTCATTCTCGTCAATGATTGCCAGCTTGTATGTTTTTTTGGAAACTTCTTCAGGATCCACTTTTATCCTGGCTACACCTGTTTCCATCGCAGCTTTTGCTACAGCTGCTGCAACGGCCGGTGCAACCCTTGGATCAAACGGAGCAGGAATCACATAATCGGTCCGCACTTCATTTTCAGGAATCAGCCCTGCAATGGCTTCGACCGCAGCCATTTTCATCTGTTCATTTATATGCGTTGCCCGGACATCCAGTGCACCCCTAAAAATTCCCGGGAAGGCAAGGACGTTGTTGACCTGATTCGGAAAATCAGAGCGGCCTGTTCCGATAACCTTTGCTCCGGCTGCTTTCGCCTCATCCGGCATGATTTCAGGCACAGGATTGGCCATGGCAAAAATGATCGGATCCGGATTCATGGATTCAACCATTTCTTTAGAAAGGGCGCCTTCAACAGAAACTCCGATGAAGACATCCGCCCCTTTCATAATATCGGAAAGAGATCCTTTCAGCATATCTCTGTTCGTATATTTGGCTACTTCTTCCTTCACCTTGTTCATGCCGTTCGGCCGATTTTCATAAATGGCCCCTTTAGAGTCGCACATAATGATGTCTCTGACACCGTAGCGGTATAATAATTTTATAATAGCGATTCCAGCCGCTCCGGCTCCATTGGCGACAATCTTAATATTGGACATTTTTTTGTTCACAAGCTTCAGGGCATTCAGGAGTCCTGCAACGGTTACAATGGCTGTGCCATGCTGATCATCATGGAAAATCGGAATGTTCGTTTCCTTTTTCAGGCGTTCTTCTATCACAAAACAATTCGGCGCTGCAATGTCCTCCAGATTGACTCCTCCGAAGGTCGGCTCAAGCAGCTTGACCGTTTCCACAATTTTATCTACGTCTGTTGTATTCAGGCAAATGGGAAAAGCATCAACACCTGCAAAGCTTTTAAATAGCACTGCTTTGCCTTCCATAACTGGAAGTGCAGCCTCAGGGCCGATATTGCCGAGTCCAAGAACAGCTGTGCCGTCTGATACAACGGCTACCATATTTCCCTTCATCGTGTAATCGTAAACCTTGTTCTTGTCGTCATATATGTCCTTACACGGCTCAGCTACTCCAGGTGAGTAAGCAAGGCTCAGATCTTTGGCGTTTTTGACAGGAACCTTTGATTTAGACTCCAATTTCCCTTTATGAATGCGGTGCATATGTAATGCTTCTTCGCGTAAAGACAAAATAACTCACTCCTCGCAAGGTTTGCCATAATAGTGGTCTGACCACCTCAGTCAATATAAAACTATAAACATAATCTTCTTCTTTGTAAAGACTCTCCCTGTTCAGCTCTTTAAAACAGCGTTTTGTTTTCCGAGGATTTCCCCAAGCTTTTCCATGCATTCTTCTGTAGGCAAAACAAAATGTTCGTTGGAGAGAAGCACCGTTTTCCTGGAAGATGGATAATGAACATATACCGGCACATTTCCCTTATAAGCCTGGATCAATTCCTTTACTTTCGCCAATACCCCTTCTTCAATAAGCTGATCTTCAATTTTCAGAAACAGCGCCTGCTCTTCCCGCTCTTCAAGCGGTGCAGCATGTTCAATTAATAACTGCAGGCGGCCGTCGCGCTGGTCGGCTTTTCCCTCAAGAAGGAGGAGTGCTCCTTGCCTGATCAGAGTGCTGTGTTTGGCGAAAGCCTGCGGAAAAATAACGGCTTCCATATCTCCCGTTTCATCACTCAGTGAAATAAAGGCCATTGCTTCCCCTTTTTTCGTGCGGATGGTTCTGACCTTTGAAATTAATGCGCCTGTCTTCAATCTGCGGCCCGCCATTTTGTATGCCTGTTCAATTTTTACTGCATTCTCATGGCGCAGCTGCATGGCAAAGAGCGATACCGGATGGCTTGAAAAGTAAAATCCTAATGCTTCTTTTTCAAACTGCAGCTTTTCATCAATTTTAAATGGCTCTACTTCTATATATTTCGGTTTAAGAGTAAATTCTTCTTCAAAATCAAGATCAAGCTGCGGTCCGTCATCAGGTGTCATCAGCTCAGCATGCTCGAGCGCCACATCAAGTGAAGCAAGAAGCGTTGCCCGCTCTTTTCCGAATTCATCCATTGCACCCGATAGAATTAAGGCTTCAATGATTTTTCGGTTGACGATTTTTCCTGACACCCTTACACAAAAATCAAACAAATCAGAGAAAGGCTTTTTCTGTCTTGCTCTGAAAATTTCTTTCACTGCTGCGACGCCGACATTTTTAATAGAAGAAAGGCTGAAGCGGATGCCTTCTTTTTCTACTTTAAACGGGACCTCGCTCTTGTTGATGGAAGGAGCAAGCACTGGCAGCTTTTTCTGTCTTGCTTCTTTAATATATTGAGCGATTTTATCATCATTTCCGGCTGCGCTTGTTAAAAGAGCGGCCATGAAAATAAGCGGGTAGCTTGCTTTCAGATAGGCAAGCTGAAACGCAATCATGCTGTAGGCTACGGCATGGCTGCGGTTGAAGCCGTAGTTGGCAAACTTGGCGATTAAATCATACACACTGTTAGCCGTCTCCCTGTCATAGCCTTTCTTCATGCTGCCGGCCAGAAAATGCTGCCTTTCTTCCTCAAGCACTGCTTTAATTTTTTTGCCCATCGCTCTTCTTAAAAGATCCGCCTCTCCTAGTGAAAAGCCGGCCATTCTTGAGGCGATTTCCATGATCTGCTCCTGATAGACGATAACCCCGTATGTTGGTTCCAGAATATCCTTTAAATCATTGTGAGGATAATGAATCGGCATTCTTCCATGCTTTCTGTCAATAAAGGCAGGGATATTTTCCATTGGACCCGGGCGGTACAGGGAGTTTACCGCAATGATATCCTCCAGATTGGAAGGTGCAAGGCGCCTGAGGACGCTTCTCATCCCGTCTGACTCAAGCTGGAATACACCTGTTGTATCTCCTTCAGCAAGCAGTTCAAAGGTTTTTTCATCCTGATAGCCGATGCGGTGAAAATCTATTTTTGACCCTGTTTCCCTTTCAGCTGCTCTTTTGATAGATTCGATAAGAGATAAGTTTCTCAAACCGAGAAAGTCCATTTTCAACAAGCCGAGTTCTTCCAGATAGTCCATTGAATACTGCGTCAGATAGATGTCATGATGGCCTGACTGAATGGGTACTGTCTCAGTGAGCGGGCTGTCACTGAAGACAACGCCTGCCGCATGGGTTGAGGCATGACGCGGAAGCCCTTCAATCACACGGGCTGTTGAAAATATTTTACTGATTGTTTCAGAGGATTCTATTTCCTTCTGAAGAGCTGTCGATTCCTTAACAGCCGTTTCGAGGGTGGCCCCCGGCCTTGACGGAAGTTTTTTGGCAAGCTGGTCCGCTTCCTTCGGCGAAATCCCCATAACCCTTGCTGTATCCCTCAATGCTGCCCTTGCCCCAAGTGTTCCGAACGTGATGATCTGGGCAACATGCATGGCTCCGTATTTTTTCTGCACGTAAGCGATCATTTCATCCCGCCTTGTATCAGGAAAATCGATATCGATATCAGGCATATTGACTCTCTCAGGATTCAAAAAACGCTCAAAAAGCAGCCTGTGCTCAATCGGATCCACGTCTGTAATTTTAAGTACATAAGCGACAAGCGAACCTGCTGCAGATCCCCTTCCAGGTCCTGTTAAAATGCCTCTGTCATGCGCGAACTTCATGAAATCCCACACGATCAGAAAGTAATCGCTGAACCCCATTTTCTGTATCACATCAAGCTCATATGTCAGACGGCTGTAGTAAGCATCTGAAGGCTCCCTATACTTTGCCTTCAATCCTTCAAGGCATAGGCGCTCCAGATACTCGCCTGCCGGCTCCCCATTTGGAGCGGGATATTTCGGCAGTCTCGCTTTTCCAAGTTCGATTTCAACATTGCACCGCCCGGCAATTTTCAGCGTGTTTTCCAATGCATCATCATATTCTGAAAAAAGCTCAGCCATTTCAGAAACCGATTTTAAATAGAGCTCTTCAGGTTCACTAAAGACAGGATCCCTGTCTTCAAGCTTTAAGCCATGCTGTATCGCAAGAAGAGTTTTATAAGCAAAGGCATCGGCCTTTTCCACATAATGCACATCATTTGTCACAGCGCAAAGAGCGTTTGCTTTTTCAGCAAACTGTTTGATTCCTTCTGCTTTATCTAATCTTCCTGAAAATTTCTGCAGGGCAAGAAAAAAGGAATCCTCACCGAACATCTCCTGATAATGCCGGACAGCTTTTAAAGCTTCCTCTGTTTTTCCTTCCTCAAGCAGTGCTTCAATGTATCCCTTCTCGCCTGGAGTAATGGCGATCAGGCCGCTGCTGTAGCTTTTCAGCCATTTATCCGGAATTCCGTCAGCGGATTTTGTCTGCAAGGCACTTGAAATTTTCAATAAGTTTTTATAGCCTGTATTGTTTTCAGCAAGCAGAACAAGCGGAAAAGAGGCACCCTCGTTTTCTTCCGGGAAAACAGAGGCAGTAAGGCCAATAATCGGCTTGATGCCATGCTTTTTGCAAAGCTTATAAAAGGCGATCGTTCCGTACATGGCATGTTTATCAGTTAATGCAAGGGCTTTGTACCCTTTGGCTGCAGCCTTTTCCGCCAGCTGGTCCAGTCTTGCTGAACTATTTAAAAGACTGTAGGCGCTTTGAACTTGCAGGTGAACGAATGACAATCAATTTCCCACCCTTTTAGGTACTCAATTCTTTTTTCATTATATGCCTATCAAGGCAGTCAGACAAATTTACCGCAGGAAACATACTTGTATGGGTCTGTCCATATATTGGTGTTGAAAGGATGTTGAAGATGGATCCTAAACAAGCATTTATGCCTGCCTTCATCGACAGCTATTTTATCGCTCTGGGCGTTCTCATCGGAGGAACCCTCATCGGCGGGATCGGTGCCTACTTAGCCGGAGAGCCCCCGCTGTCAACGATCCATCAGCTGGCAAACCGCCTGAAAATATGGGCGCTCGTGGCGGCCATCGGCGGAACCTTTGATGCTTTTTACAGCTTTGAACGAGGCATCTTTGAAGGTGAAACGCGGAACATCGTCAAGCAGGTGCTTTTAATCGTCTCCGCCATGGGAGGGGCACAAACAGGCTGGCTGATCATTACATGGCTAACCCAGGAGCATACCTCCCCATGAGAATTCCTCCCTATTACCGAAAGCCTTCCTGGCAGCGTTTTTTCGCAGGAGCATTTATCGGCGCCATCATAAGCTGGGGCTTCTTCTTATTTACGTACGGCGTGCTTCAGGAAAAACAGGTAACCATCATTCACAAACAGAAAGATGCAATAGAGGAATTGGAGAAGAGGCTGAAAATCTGGGAAGAAGATATTAAGGATCTTAATAAGGAAACGATTGAAAAACTGACCGTTAACGACGTAAAGGTTCATCTGACAAATGCCGACCGGTACGATTTAAGCACCTTAACAGCGTTTAAAATAGAAAATAATGTGAAGGAAGATATGTCAGATGTCATCGCAAGAGATATTGAAAGCGTCTTTAAAAGCCGGAAGCTGTTAAAAAAGGCGATTGAGAATAGAGTGTACAAACTTGATGATAAAAATTACCGGCTGAAAATAACAGAGATGGCCATCTATACAACGGTTTACGTTGAATTGGAAATATCGTTTGCAAAATAAGTTAATTTTTTGAATTTTTATTCAATTATATCGCAAAACTCCTCCTTCTCGGATACAATAAGTATAGGCAATAAAGCCGGCTATTTAGAAAAGGAGGAGATTCAGGATGGATATTCTTAGCCGAAAAAAAATGCTCAATGAAAAAGTCGAGCGCATTAAACGCGGTTATTCAGCCTATGCAGAAAGCGCCGAAATGGCCAATTTGCTAAAAAAAGAGCTCGGCATCCAAAAGCTAAAGGTTTATGAAGACATTACTGAATTCGGCAGCTGGTTCATTCCTGAAGCAACAAATGAATAAACCACCTGACCCGGAAGAGGAGGCCTTATCGCCCCCCCATTTATTGATCTGATTGGCAAAGGCTCTCCAAATCTTCCAAAATTCTGTCCGCTTCTTCCCAGCTGTATATGGATGCACCTGACGCAAAGGGGTGTCCGCCTCCGCCGTATTTTCTGGCAAGCTCATTAATCACGGGCTTTTTCGAACGGAATCTTACTCTGATTTGATCCTTTTCTTCCACAAAAAGCACCCATGCCTTGATGCCCTCTATTTCTCCCAGCAAGCTGACAAGCTGTGATGCCTGTGATGCTGTCACGCCATACTTTTCAAGAGTCTCGTTTTTGATGATCATCGAAGCTGCACCAGAAGATGACATCGAAAAATTCTGCAGCACATACCCGCTCATTTTGGCTGCATTCGGCTTTACTTTATAAAGCTCTGTGTACAGGCTGCTCCTGTTAAATTCGTAACCCGCCAGCTCAGCTGCATACTCGAAGGTTTTTTTGGATGTGCTTGGGAACAGGAACCTGCCTGTATCGCCGACAATGCCGGCAAAGATCAGTTCAGCCGCTTTGTCATTCAGCAAGAGACCTTCTTCCCTGCCAGACAGGTAAAATTCATAAATCATCTCACTGACAGAGCTTGCATCTGTATCAACCCAAAGAAGATCTCCATAAGGATCAGCATTTGGATGATGATCAATTTTGATCAGCTTCAGTCCTTTTTTGTAGCGCTGATCGGAAATTCTTTCCTGATTGGCTGTATCGCATACAATCACCAAAGCTTTTTCGTATTCGCTGTCATCTATTTCATCCATTTTATACAAAAATTCAAGCGACGGATCACTTTCTCCAACAGTGATAACCTTTTTGTCCGGATAAGAGGCTTTTATGATTTCAGCGAGGCCGCACTGGGATCCCATTGCATCTGGATCTGGCCTGATGTGCCTGTGAATAATAATTTTTTCTGCCTGCTTGATCTGTGCTAATATTTCCTTTTTCATCTTGAACTCCTTTATGTATCGTCATACAGATATTCTATCAAACTATTCGGTCTTTGATGATGGAGATGCACCAGATTTTCATAAAGATGCATGCTGGTCTTTTTTTCTATTTCTGGTTAAAATGGTATCAGATTCAGAATATGGAGGTCATCTATGCCTATTTTTGTTCTGTTCATTGTTTCTTCCTTCAGCTTTTATTTTTTTTATAAGGTAAAGTATTACCGTTCGAAAAAACCGATGGAAAAAAGCTGGCTCTCCTCTAAATCAAGTATTGCACTCGGGGCTTTTGTCTTCTTCTTTGGACTGAACCAGGTTTTTATGTTCCGCTCCACAATATCCCTCATCATCGGCATATTGTTCATCGCCATTGGCACTGCCAGCACCTGGGCAGGCTATAAAGCCTACAGGCATTACCTGCCGCTTGCCGCAAATGAGTCACGGCAATTCCAGGCAGATTCTCACTCTTGAGCCGCAGGCTCTTTTTTTTGTTTTCTTTTCCATACCCTGCAAAAAACCCAGGAGACCGTCTCCCGGGTTCTAGCTTCTTTCTATAATCTGCACCATCATCATTGCTTTGCCGACTGTCACATTTTCATTAAAAACTTCCACTTCGATCTTCCCGAATTTGCGGCCGACTTCAAGAAGGCGGGGCACAATTTCAATCGAGGTTTCCATCTGCACCGGCTTGATGAAAAAGATGGACAGGTTTTCTACCACAAGATCCCCTTTTTTCTGCATCCGCAAAAATCTGTTGGCTGCTTCCACAATCAGTGTTGTAAACACCCCGTAGGAAATGGTCCCAAGATGATTCGTCATCTGCGGTGTAACGTCGCATGTAAAACGGCCAGACTGTTTTGATTCTTCCTCTCCGACAAACTGGTTTGTCACAATATCATCAAGCTTTTGCCCCATTTGCGGCTGTCTTTGAATCACCTGCAGCGCCTTTAAAACATCCTGCCTGCTGATCATGCCCTCAAGATGATTTTGGCTGTCTGCAACAGGAAGCACCTCAATGCCTTCCCAGACCATCATTTGCGCTGCAGAAGCAACAGAGGTTTTTCCGGACACGGTGATTGGGTTCTTTGTCATTACCTTGTCAATCTGCTGGCTCCGTTCAGATCCCATTATGTCCTTTGATGTTATCATCCCTACCACTTTCCGGTTATGATCGATCACCGGAAAACGTCCATGGCTTGTTTCCGAATTCAGCTCGTACCACCTTTGGACAGGATCCTGCGGGTGCAGGCAGATTGTTTTTTCAATCGGTGTTAAAATATCATCCACTGTTACAATTTCTTTTTTAATCAGCTGGTCATATATTGCCCTGTTGATCATAGTCGCCACAGTAAACGTATCATAGCTTGTTGAGATAACCGGAAGCTCCATTTCATCAGCCAGTTTCTTCACATCGTCATCTGTATCAAAGCCGCCTGTTATTAAAACTGCTGCACCGGCTTCTACCGCGTATCTGTGAGCCGTTGTTCTGTTACCGACGATTAATAGATTTCCAGCTCCCGTGTAGCGCATCATGGCTTCAAGCTTCATCGCACCGATGACAAATTTATTTAACGTTTTATGCAATCCTTTTCTTCCGCCAAGGACCTGGCCTTCCACAATATTAACCACTTCTGCGTAAGTCAGCTTTTCAAAATTCTCTTTTTTCTTGCGCTCAATCCGGATCGTGCCGACACGCTCAATCGTGCTCACGTAGCCTTGATTCTCGGAATCTTTTATCGCTCTGTAGGCGGTGCCTTCACTGACATTCATCGCTTTGGCAACCTGCCTGACAGAAATTTTTTCCCCAATTGGCAGAGAATCGATATATTTAATAATTTGTTCATGCTTTGTCGCCAAGCTATTCACCTACTTCAACAGTTTCCATTCTTATTATAGAGCTGATTGCTATGCAATAGCAATTCGCCGGAGACACTGCAGTTTACTTCTGAATATAAAAAAGGCTGCAAATTTTTATTTGCAGCCCTCTCATTATTAGAGTTCAAGTGACTCTCCGATGTTCATGACCAATCCTTCTGTTTCTTGCAGGCGGGAAGTGAATTTTTCAGGATCCTGCTTGATAAACGGGTTGGTGTTGAAATGGATCGGCACAGCTCTTTTCGCCTTCACCCATGAAGCAGCAATGGCCGCATCCTCCGGTCCCATCGTGAAATTATCACCGATCGGAAGGAAAGCAAGATCAACACTGTTATGCTCCCCTATAAGCTTCATATCTGAAAACAGTCCTGTGTCTCCGGCGTGGTAAAGTGTTTTGCCTTCTGCTGTGAAAAGAATGCCAGCAGGCATGCCGGTATAAATGTTTGTGCCATCCTCAAGCCCGATGCTTGAACTGTGAAAAGCCTGAGTCAGCTTCACCTTGCCAAAATCAAACTCATATGAACCGCCGATGCCCATAGGATGAACATTCAATCCTTTTCCGCCAAGGTAAGAAGCCAGTTCAAAAGGCGCCACGATCAGTGAATCATTGCGCTTGGCAATCGTTTCTGTATCCCCGACATGATCTCCATGTCCGTGCGTCAGCAAGATAACATCTGCTTTGACTTCATCTGGATTTAAATCGCAGCCTTCATTTCCTGTTAAAAAAGGGTCAATTAAAATCACTTTTCCATTCGTTTCAATTTTCACAACTGAATGTCCATGGTAAGAAACTTTCATTCGATCACCCCATTGGTTAGTTTTTCATCTCTATCAGAATAACATAACCTTTTTTTCAACCTGCTTCAGAATGCTTGTGAAACTGTTTTTTTTGAGAGGTTTGGAGATTGTAGGAGAGTACCTATGTTAAATGTACAGCTCCTTTTTATTCAAATGGCTCTTTTAAATCTGGCTGTTGATTTCCGTTTCAGGCGTCCGCTTTCCGCGGGGCGGGCGGTGAGCCTCCTCTGCGCTTTAGCGCCTCCGGGGTCTCACCTGTCCCGCTGCTCCCGCAGGAGTCGGCCGCCTTCCACTCCAATCAACAGGTGTAAAAATCAACATTTTCCTTTAACAGAGCCATTCAAATAAGAACACTCTCTAACTATCCAATTAAAAAAATCCCAAATGCACCATGCATCCGGGATACAGATTCAGTTTCAGCTCCAAAGTGAAGCAGGATCGGTATACTTCTTTCCATGGGCATCGGCAACTGCCTGATACACGGCGTGCCCTTTCAAAGTATTGAGCCCTTTCATCAGCGCTGCATTTTCTTTGCATGCTTTTTCTGCTCCATTGCCGGCAATTTGGAGGGCGTAAGGCACCGTTACGTTTGTTAATGCGATCGTTGAAGTCCGCGGCACAGCGCCAGGCATATTGGCTACAGCATAATGGAGAACGCCATGCTTTTCATAGGTCGGGTTATCGTGTGTGGTGACCCTGTCTGTTGTTTCAAAAATGCCGCCCTGGTCGATGGCAATATCCACAATGACAGAGCCTGGGGTCATGCTTCGCACCATTTCTTCTGTCACGAGCTTTGGCGCCTTGGCACCCGGTATTAAAACAGCGCCGATAACAAGGTCTGCATCCTTCACAGCATCTGCAATGTTTAACGGGTTAGACATGAGCGGTGTGATGTTTTTGCCGAAAAGGTCGTCAAGCTGGCGGAGCCTCTCAGGATTCACATCGAGCAGCACCACATCAGCGCCAAGCCCGACCGCAATTTTAGCCGCATTTGTCCCTGCGATGCCGCCCCCGATAATGACTGTTTTTCCTCTTCTGACACCTGGGACTCCTGAAAGCAGAATTCCTTTTCCGCCCTTTGGCTTTTCCAAAAACTGCGCTCCGATTTGAGCGGCCATTCTTCCAGCTACCTCGCTCATCGGTGTAAGAAGCGGCAGCGAACGGTTCGGGAGCTCGACTGTTTCATAGGCGATAGCTGTAACTTTATTCGCGAGCAGAGCATCAGTGAGTTCAGGTTCTGCCGCAAGATGCAGGTACGTAAATAAGATGAGCCCTTCTCTAAAGTATTGATATTCTGAAGGGAGCGGCTCTTTTACCTTCATCACCATATCTGCCGCCCAGACTGCTTCCTGTGACACGGTGATCACAGCACCCGCTCTCTCATATTCTTTATCATCAAAGCCTGATCCTGTTCCTGCACCGCTTTCAACCAGTACCTCGTGTCCTCTGCTTGTCAGGTGATGAACACCAGCCGGTGTAATGGCAACACGGTTTTCATTGTTTTTGATTTCTGCCGGTATTCCGATTCTCATAATCCTTCCTCCAGTTTTTTTATTTTCCGTAAAAAACGTTCTACTGTTAGTATTTCCCTGTATTATCATATGAAATCAGACAAGCACCGCTCATCGTGCACCGAAAAAGGGCTGCAGCGGCGGAAAGTAAAAAAGCACAAGCGTCTGCCGGCAGACGCTTGTGCTTTTTACCGCTATTGGCGAAATCTGTGAATCACATTGGCAGCTCCAGTAATATCCGTCACTGTTCCGGTCACCATATCAGAGTTTTCTCCGCAAAGAAAGCCAATGAATCTTGCAATATCTTCTCCTGTGCCGGATCGGCCGATCGGTGTGCTGTTTTCCCTGCTTTTCCTTGCATCAGAAATGGAGGCTTCCTTCATTTCTCCTGCAATATTTCCAGGACAGATCATGTTCGCCGTAATTCCATTTTCAGCTTCTTCAATGGCAACGGTTCTTGTCAGAGCAGCCAGGCCAGCCTTCGCTGCACTGAAAGCTCCTCTGTTCAGCCAGCCGGCTGCTTGTCCTGCTTCCTGGTAGCCATACGTGATGATGCGGCCGAATTTTTGCTTTCTCATGACAGGGATCACCTGCTTAAGAAGGTAATAGACAGCGCTCAAGTTGCCATCCACCATCTGATGCCATTCTTCGTCTGCCGTATCGGCAAGTTTTTTCCGTTCAAATATATAGGGTCCGGCGTTGTTAATCAGACAATCAATTCTTCCGAACCGCTCCAGGGCTTCATTTGTCATATTGATTAAGTCATCTTTCAGCGTTACATCAGCTTTTACAATATGTATTTGATCAGAGCTGTTCTTATATGCATCTAACAGACGCTGTGCTGATTCAGCATCACTTCTGTAGCTGACTGTAACGGAATACCCGAGTTCAAGAAAATGCTCGGCCGTTTTTTTGCCCAATCCTTTTGTTCCCGCAGTGATAAGCGCATGTCTCAACCCTTTTTCCTCCTGAAAACATAGCGTTCTGTTAATTGCCGTTTTTTCGAATTCAGCTTACAATTAAAGTCTGGCTTCATTGCCTTGAAAGCTGAAATAGCTTTTTAAAATTGCTCTATTGATCAATAAGTGCTGCATCTGCATGCCAAAACTCAGTTTTGCCTTTTTGCATCGCTTACTGGTGAGTTCGGCAGCTATACTGGCCAAACCATTGATCAGCAGCGCTCCCGACCTTAATAAAAGAAAGCAGGTACTGCTATGGCAACTATTGAAAGAACCCGCCAAGGCGCCATTGAAAAATTTGGCCTTGAGAGCGTTCCAGCCGAGCTTAGAAAAACAAAGTGGTTTGAATATTTTATCATTCAGTTTTCTTTTTCTGTTAATGCAGGAAATGTCCTTCTTCCCGCTCTTGCTGTGACAGAAGGGCACTTGTCCATTCTTCAGGCTTTTTTCAGCTGTCTGGCCGGCGCTGTGCTTGCTTTTTTCTTTGTTTCCTATTTATCCTTGCCTGGTGCAAGAGATGGGATACCTGCACAGTATTTCATCCGGAGCATTCTGGGAACAAAAGCGGCAAGGTTTCTTGCTTCGCCCATCAGGTCGATTACTTCCTTGTACTGGTTTGCTGTGCAGACCATTGGGGGGACCATGATGATCATTCCGCTTACCGAACGGTATTTTCATGTCAGGCCGCCATTTGCGCTGCTTGCCGCCATTCTCAGTTCGATCATGATCCTGATTATTGTAATTGGATTTGAAGCTGTTAAACGGGCAACCAAATATTTTCTACCTGTCCTATTGCTTGGCCAGGCAGTAATTCTTTATCTTTACTTTACTACAGATTCCGCATCTGCCGCACCTGTCAGCTCTCAAGGCGGCTCAATTCCGTTCGGGGTAATGTGCTTATTCGCAAGCCTTGTTTTTGTGCAATACATTTCAGGTGCGACAGCTTCTGCTGATATGACCCGGTATGCAAGGTCGCCAAAGGATGGCTTTGCCGGTATGTTTGCTGGAAATGTGTGCGGGTTTATGATGACAGCTGCACTCGGTGCGTTCAGTGCAGCAAAATTTCATGAAATCAATCCCTTTATCTCAGCAGCAGCTCTTTCTTCTTCAGGCATTTTAACAGGAATCGTTTTGCTTTCCTCTATTCTTTCCATGATTGCCATTAATTTAAATAATGCTTATTCCGGAAGCTTCAGCCTGCTGAATATCTTTCCTGCGCTCGGAAGGTTAAAAAGCGCCTTCTTATTCGGGGCGGCAGGGATTGCGGCGAGCATGGTCCCAAGCCTTGTTTCTGAGGCAAAGCTATTTATCGGCTGGCTCGGCTGCTTGATTATCCCGCTGTGCGCCGTTGTTGTCACTGACTATCTACTCATTAAACAGCCTGTAGAAAAGATGGCCGGGTTTGGTGATGCGAATAAAAATACTTTGATCGGCATTGGTTTCGGAATGCTGGTTTACCTGCTGATCCCTGCAGCTTTTTCACCGGGGTTTATCAGTTTTGTCTTAACGTCATTTGTGTATTTTCTCTTGTCTGCCGCATTTAAAAAGCAATAAGTTAAAGCCGGAAGGAAGCTCCCTCCGGCCTTATCTTATTGCTTTTTCCTTTTTTCCGTTTCTTCTGCATTTTTGGCAAATGGCTGTTCAACAGCACCGCTTTCATAGGCATGCTTGATCATATCAGCTGTCTGGCTGTCTCCTTCTGAATCTAATGCAAGAAAATCCTGTTCCTCTTTTTTCATCTGTACTGCCTCCTTAAGCGATTTATCACCACTTAGCTTCCGCAAAAGGAGAAAAACTATTTAGCTGTCTGGATTAGGGCTGAGGCTTTTTGCAGCGCCTCTTTTACTTTGCCGAAGCCTGTGCCGCCGTCGCTGATTCTTCTGGAAACAGCCTGATACGGATCGAGGGCTTCGTACAGGTCTTTTTCAAAAAGAGGTGATGCCTTTTGGTATTCTTCAAAATCCAGGCTGCTCAGGTAAATGCTTTTTTCAATGCACTGGTAAACCAGCTTGCCGACAACCTCATGGGCCTCGCGGAAAGGCATGCCTTTTTTCGCTAAGTAGTCAGCAAGCTCTGTTGCATTTGAAAAATCCTCTTTTACAGATTGGCCCATTTTTGCTTTGTTGACCTTCAGCGTGGCTGTCATGCCCGAAAAGATTTTCAGGCTTCCCTCCACTGTCTCCACTGTGTCAAACATTCCTTCCTTGTCTTCCTGAAGGTCTTTGTTGTATGCAAGCGGAAGTCCTTTCATGATCGTAAGCAGAGAAAATAAATTACCGTATGTTCTGCCAGTTTTCCCTCTGATGAGTTCAGCCATGTCAGGATTTTTCTTTTGCGGCATCATGCTGCTCCCTGTGGCATACGTGTCATCAAGTTCGATGAATTTAAATTCCTCTGAGCACCAAAGAATCAATTCTTCGCAAAACCTTGATAAATGCATCATCAGTATGGAGGAATGCGATAAAAATTCCAGAATGAAATCTCTGTCACTGACACCGTCAAGACTGTTCTCATAAATCCCTTCAAACCCTAACAGCTCTGCACTGTAATGGCGGTCAATCGGGAAAGTGGTGCCTGCAAGAGCCCCGCTGCCGAGCGGGGAGACATTAATCCTTTTTAAAGATTCCTTCATTCTCTCTTTATCTCTTTGCAGCATCCAGAAATAAGCCAGCAAATGATGGGCGAGCGAAATGGGCTGCGCGCGCTGCAGATGGGTATAGCCTGGCAGAACGGTTTCCACGTTTTCTTCTGCTTTTTGGAGCAGTGCATCTTGAAGCTCTTCAATGCCTGAAAGAATGACCTCCACATGGTTCCGCAAATAAAGATGCATATCCGTTGCCACTTGGTCATTCCGGCTTCTTCCGGTATGAAGCTTGCCTCCTATCGGTCCGATTTCATCAATAAGCAGCTTTTCGAGATTTAAGTGAATATCTTCATATGCGGCAGAAAACGAAAGTTCATTCTTTTCCGCTTTTTGCTGCAGAATCTGAAGCCCCTCTATGATTTTGTCTGCATCCTTTTCTTCAAGAATGCCGCATTTAGCGAGCATTTTTACATGGGCAAGCGAGCCTTGGATATCCTCTTGCACCAGCTTTTGATCAAAATCAATGGAAGCTCCGAATTCATCGACCCATTGCTCAGGCGATTTTTGAAAACGGCCTCCCCACAGCTTTTTCATGCTTTCACCTTCTTGTTCTGAACCATGCTGGCCACTTTTGTCGGAAGTCCGTACAAGGAAATGAATCCGACCGCAGCTTCATGGTCAAACGCGTCATCAGCTGTATAAGTAGCGAGCTTTTCGTCATAAAGAGAATAAACCGATTTTCTTCCTTCAACAATGGCATGGCCTTTAAAGAGCTTGACGCGGACTGTGCCTGTGACATTTTTCTGCGTTTCTTTCAAAAATGCTTCAAGCGCTGGCTTTAATGGAGAAAACCAAAGACCGTTATAGATCAATTCAGTTATTTTCTGCTCAATCACCGGTTTAAAATGGGCGAGTTCTTTAACGAGTGTTAAATCTTCAAGCTCTTTATGAGCTTTTATAAGCGTCATTGCGCCGGGGCATTCATACACTTCACGGGATTTAATGCCGATCAGGCGGTTTTCAACATGATCAATTCTTCCAACACCGTGCTTCCCTGCCAATTCATTCAGCTTGGCAATCAATGTATGAAGCGGAAGGTGCTCATCATTAAGGGCAACAGGTACCCCTTTTTCAAAAGAAAGCTGTATTACCTCAGGTTCCTCAGGCGTTGCTTCAAGCGGCTGTGTTAAATCATAAGCTTCTTCCGGCGGTGCAGCCCATGGATCTTCCAGGACGCCGCATTCATTGCTTCTTCCCCATAAATTCTGATCAATGGAATAAGGACTGTCCAGCTTAATTGGAATCGGAATTTGATGAAACTGCGCATATTGAATTTCTTCTTCACGGGACCAGCTCCACTCTCTTACAGGTGCGAGGACCTCAAGGTGGGGATTCAGCGCTTTAATGGACACTTCAAAACGAACCTGGTCATTTCCTTTTCCCGTACAGCCGTGTGCAACAGCGTCTGCATTCTCGCGCTCTGCTACCTCAACCAGCTTTTTTGCGATCAGCGGACGTGAAAGAGCTGAAACAAGCGGGTATTTCCCTTCATACAGAGCATGCGCCTGCATGGCGATCAGAGCATAGTCTTCAGCAAACTCTTTTTTTGCATCGATCACATAAGAATTTAATGCACCGACTTCCAGTGCTTTATTTTGAATAAATCCGAGATCCTTTCCTTCGCCTACATCAAGGCAGCAGGCGATAACATCGTATCCTTTTTCTTGAAGCCATTTAATGGCAACGGAAGTGTCAAGACCTCCGGAATATGCGAGTACAACTTTTTTAGCCAATGGTATTCCTCCTACGTGTAGTATATCTGTATAAAAATACTTCATGATTAATAATAATACATTGTATATGTCACTTTACCAAGTTTTGCGCCCTTTTTCAACCCTTAAAAAACATTTATTTATCATACATTTTAACTATTTTAAGAATATCCTTAAGTTAACTGATCGTGCATGTTCTTGTATAAAAATTCTAAAAGCCAAATAAAAAAGCACAGGCATCCTGTGCTTTTCTATCACTTATCTTTCTTCAGTTCTCTGACTATATGGCGAATCTCCGGCAATATCAGTTTTTCCAAGGCCAGTCTGACAGCACCGCTTGAGCCTGGAAGCGCAAAGACGGCAGTTCCCATCACAGTGCCTGCTGCCGCTCTGCTCAGCATAGCACTTGAGCCGATGTCCTCCTGATAGCTGATCAGGCGGAACAATTCGCCGAAGCCGGGAATTTCTTTATCAAAAAGCTGCTGAACGGCTTCGATCGTTACGTCTCTTGCTGCAATCCCTGTGCCTCCATTTATAATCACCGCATCGATGCGGCTGCTTTCACAGCTGTACAGGACGGTATTTTTGATAAGCGTCTGTTCATCTTTTACAATTCTGTATTCAGCAATTTCATGGCCTTGCTCTGATAAAAGCTCCTTTATCAGGGCTCCGCTTTTATCTGTGAGCTCATCTCTTGTGTCGCTTACTGTTACAATGCTTGCGCAGATACTCTGCGGCGCATTTTTTTTATGCTCCTGTACACTCATCAAAAATCTCCTTCTATCAGTCATTCTCTCCCTTTTCCAAAAAACTGCGGTAAACATAGTAGTGCTGGGCAAAGTCTGCTGCTTGCTTTGTCAGGCGGTAATTGGCCCCCGCTCCTGCGGCTGCGCCAAACACGGGAATTCCCTGCAGCAGTTTTTTCCTCGCTGCCGCAATAAAAAGGAGCTTGGCAATCTGTGAAACGGCTGGATATATGAGCTTCTCATCTGCCAGCGGTTCCTCGCTGTCATACAGAAAAGGAGTGCCGGCATTTCTTTTGGCTTCCTCTATGAGAGCTGTCCACTCCCTGTACCGGAGATGCTTCGGCAAAAGAGACGCTCTGTACACTTTCAATCCTGTCATCATCTCGTAAGGGCTGTTCATCTCGTAGCCATAGCTCATTGCCGTCAGCTGGATGGCTTTTATTTGAATGACGCATAGAAGGGGAAGGTCGAATAAATAAAGAGCGAGGCCAAATCCCCCTGTCATCCCTCCCTGAACAAGAGAGTAAAGCCTGTGTCTGGCGAGCTGGGTATTCGCAATGTAATGCTTTTGATCAACGCTTAATTTTTTCAGCCCGTTCACAGCATCAATGCTGTTATCGTAGGTCTGGGCAATGGAAATGATTTTCCTCCCAGAGTCATGCAGAAGCTGTGAATTCTGAATCAGTGAATAAAAATGAAGAAAAATATCATCTGCCCGATTAAAAAATGTTCTTCTTAAATGGCCCGGTATTTTTTCATAGCTTTCTTTCAGCCATACCTCATATGTACGGGCAAGGTCTGGCCTCATATCTGACTGCAGATGCTTTTCCCATTGAATCAATTCGCTGTAAAGGCGCTTTTCCTTATAATTCAGCATGCCGTCACCCCTGCATAGGATCCATCAATTCCCAATCATTATAGCATAGATGAAGCACGTCCCTGACTGGTGTTTTATTTGGCCATGCTGTTTATGTTTTCTTCCATTTTCACGCAATAACTTGTTCCTTGGCTGTTGATTGCAGCACGCAGGCGTCCGCTTTCCGCGGGCAGTGCGGGAGCCTCCTCACAGCTGCCGCTCCAATCAACAGGTGCGGCGTTCTTCTTTAACATAGCTGCCAAAAAAAACAGCCTCACTTCTATCATAGAAGCAAGGCTGCCGTTTGTTTATTATTAGTCAGCCAATCTTACAACGTCTCTGGCAATCATGACTTCTTCATTTGTTGGGATGACGAATACTTTGACTGGTGAATGCGGATAGCTCAGCGGGCGCTCTTCACCGTGCAGTTCATTAAGGGCCGGGTCCCAGTAAATGCCCATAAATTCAAGTCCTTTTAATACGCGGGCACGCACTTCACTGCTGTTTTCACCGATTCCTGCGGTAAAGATGATGGCATCGACACCGCTCATCCTTGCTGCATAAGACCCAATGTATTTATGGATCCGGCTGGCGAATACCTCCAATGCTGTTTCAGCACGGGAGTTTCCTTCATGCGCCGCTTTTGTGATATCGCGCAGATCGCTTGAGAGGCCTGAAACGCCTAACAGTCCGCTCTTTTTATTCAGTGTTTCCAGCACCTCTTCAGCATTCATCCCTGTTTTCTCCATGATATACGGAAGAAGGGCAGGGTCAATATTTCCTGAACGTGTTCCCATTGCCACACCAGCCAGCGGTGTAAAGCCCATGGAGGTATCGATGGATTTTCCGCCTTCAATTGCGGCAATACTTGCGCCATTGCCAAGGTGGCAGGAAATCAGGCGAAGGTGCTCAATCGGACGGCCTAACAGCTCTGCCGCTCTTTCAGAAACATACTTGTGGGAGGTTCCGTGGAAGCCGTACTTTCTGATCCCGTATTTCTGATAATATTCATATGGAAGGCTGTAAAGAAAAGACTGCTCAGGCATTGTCTGATGGAAGGCTGTATCAAAAACAGCGACAGCCGGCACATCAGGCAGTACTTCGTGAAATGCTTTAATTCCTACTACGTTTGCAGGATTGTGCAGGGGAGCAAGATCTGAAAGCTCCTCAATTTCTTTCAGGGTCTCTTCCGTAATGATGGCAGAATCATTGAATTTTTCGCCTCCGTGAACCACACGGTGGCCAATCCCGTCAATTTCATTAAGAGACCCAATAATATGAAAATCTGTCAGCTTGGACAGAAGCATTTTTACAGCAACAGAATGGTCTGGAATATGGGTTGTTTCTGTCTTTTTTTCACCATTGACCGAAATGGTGAAAATGGCGTTATCCATCCCGATTCTTTCTACAAGACCTTTTGTTAGTACTTCTTCACTCGGCATTTCAAACAGCTGAAACTTTAAAGATGAACTGCCGGCATTGATTGCAATAATTTTTGCCATTTTATATCTCCTTATCCTTAACCCTAACTTTGTTTAAACGTTCCTCTTTTATTTTTCGCCGCATTGCAGGGAAAAATAACTGACTTTTTCATTTAAACACTGACCTAGGGACATTTCAAGAGCTTTCAAATCCTGCAATCGGTTACAATTAATATTCATTTTTTTCAGAAGATTACCCCGAAAGAAATCACTAGTTTTTTCCTTCCCTTGGTTAGGATGTACTAAACTGGCGACTATTACTTAAGATAGCCAGCCTGAAAAAGAAAAAAGACATCCGGGCTTATTCCGGATGCCTTCCATTAGATTATTTGCTCAGCGCGTCTGTCAGGACAGGCACAACTTGCTTCTTGCGGGATACAACACCTTTTAACACAGCGCTGTTGCTGTCAAGAGTGACGCTGAACGCCTGCTCAACAGCACGGCTGCTTCCGCCAAGAGCAATGGCTACAGAGTCATTTGTGAGGATGTCTGTCACGATAAATAAGAAAAGATCCAGGTTCTTTTCAGTAATGACTTTTGTCATTTCTTCTTCGATTTCGGCTTTTAAGATCAGTACGTCTGCTGGGTCAACCGCATTGACCTGTGCCACTTCTACATTGCTTTCTCCCATTTTGAATTCTTTTGCATCAAGGGAGATCAGCTGTGCTGCTGATTTGCCGCTGATATCAGCTCCTGCTTTCAGCATATCAAGACCGTAGCTTTCTGCATCAACACCGGCAATTTCAGCCAGTTCGCGCGCTGCTGCCACATCTTCCTCTGTGCAAGTAGGAGATTTGAACAGAAGGGAATCGGAAATGATCGCTGACAGCATTAAACCTGCCGTATCCTTTTCTATTTCAATACCTTTTTCTTTATAGAGCTTTAATAATATGGTTGCTGTACAGCCGACAGGCTCTGCACGGTAGTAAAGCGGATCGCTTGTTTCAAAGTTGGCAATTCTGTGATGGTCAATAACCTCAAGAACTTTCGCATCACGGATGTCTTCTGCGCTTTGCTGTGCCTCGTTGTGGTCAACTAAAATGACGCCGCTTGATTCCTGCGCCACTTTTTCTACTAAGCGCGGTACCCGGGCATTAAAATGTTTCAGAGCAAATTCAGTTTCTCCGTTAATTTCACCGAGTCTGACAGGCTCTGCTTCCACGCCAAGCTTATTTTTCAGCTCAGCATAAGCGATCGCTGAAGTAATTGTATCTGTGTCAGGGTTTTTATGACCAAAGATAAGTACTTTTTCCATTATTATCTGCTCCTTGACTATAGTAGATTTAGTAATGCATTCCTTCACCATTTTACCACATCACATGAAAATTTTAAGGAAAGTTCTGTCGAAAAAAGCGGAAACCCTGCCGATTAGAACAGCAGGGTAGATGTCCAGCTTATATCATTAAATCCGTATTCTTTAAATCTGTCAAAAACATATGACCGGGCGAATGGCTGATCATCAGTTCCGGCTTTGATGCAGCAGCTGCATTTTGCGGTGTAACACCGCAAGCCCAAAATACCGGCACCTCGCCATCTCTAATGCTGACAGCATCACCGTAATCAGGAGAATCAATTTCTGTAATGCCGATTTCAGCCGGATTGCCGATATGCACGGGAGCTCCGTGAGATTTCGGTGACCGCGCTGTAATTTGAACTGCTTTGCCAATATCCTTTGCCGCAAGCGGCCTCATGCTGACGACCATTGTCCCGCTGAAAGCGCCGGCAGGGTTGAGCGGAATGTTCGTCTTATACATTGGCACATTTACCTCTTCTTCAATATGCCTGCACGGAATGCCATGATTCATCAGCGCAGTTTCAAATGTAAAGCTGCACCCGAGGAGGAATGCGGTAAAATCCTCTTCCCAAAGGTCTTTAATGTCTTTTCTTTCTTCTTCCAGCACGCCATTCCTGTAAACTCTATATTTCGGCACGTCTGTCCGGAGATCGCATTCCGGCGCTGACAGCTTAGGAACCGGTGAACCTGCATCTGTTACATCCAAAAGCGGGCATGCCTGCTCGTTTCTCATACAAAATAAAAGAAAATCGTAGGCAAGCTCATTTCGGAGTATCACTAAATTCGCCTGTACATAACCTTCAGCATGACCTGCAGTAGGCTTGTCCCAGCTGTTTTCTCTAATCTGTCTGCGTATGTTTTGCAGCGTTTCTCCCATCCTGCATCACCTCATATACCATTTTGAATCAGATTAATGAGGGTGTAAACAGCCATACAGCCCATCACAATGACAATGGCTCCGCCGAAGGCCGTGAGCCATGCAGGATGCTTGTATGTACCAACAATGCTTTTTTTATAAACAGCCACAAGCATAACAGCCAGCGTAATCGGAAGAATCATCCCATTCAGCGCTCCGGCAAATACAAGCAGTTTTACTGGATTCCCGACAAGCATAAAAATAACGGTTGAAACTGCAATAAAACCGACGATTGTGGCTTTCTCATTACGATTCACTTTTTTGCTGAAAGTTTTAATAAACGAAACGGAAGTATAAGCAGAGCCAATGACAGAGGTAATGGCCGCTGCTAACAGCACGATTCCAAAAAATTTATAGCCAAGTATTCCAGCAGCACTTTTAAACACGGTTGCTGATGGATTGGAAGGATCAAGGGCAACCCCTTGTGAAACCGCCCCTAAGGCAGCTAAAAACAGGAATATCCGCATCAGAGAGGCAACAGAGATCCCCATAATGGCACTTCTGTTAACAGAAGGAAGCGCTTCTTTCCCTTTCAGTCCTGCGTCAAGAAGCCTGTGCCCGCCTGCAAAGGTTATGTATCCGCCGACTGTACCGCCTACAAGCGTCACAATCGCCACCAGGTCGAGTTTTACCGGCATGATCGCCTGAGCCGCAGCCTGTCCATATGGGGGATTGCTTGAAAAGGCCACATAGATTGTGAGAACGATCATCAGGAAGCCCATAATCTGAGCAAACCGGTCCATTACCTTGCCCGCTTCTTTTACAAGAAAGACGGCAATAGCAATCACGGCTGCTATTGCTGCACCCCAGAGAGGCGATATGCCAAACAGCACATTAAATCCAAGTCCTGCTCCTGCAATATTTCCAATGTTAAATACCAAACCTCCAATAACGATTAGAATGGAGATAAAAACACCCAGACCGGGCACGACCATATTGGCAATATCTTGAGCTCGCTTTTCAGAAACCGCAATAATGCGCCAAACGTTCAATTGAACTCCTATATCCAGAATAATTGAAATTAAAATAACAAACCCAAAGCTTGCTGCCAAACTTTCCGTAAAAAAGGGTGTTTGGGTTAAAAATCCGGGTCCAATGGCGGATGTGGCCATTAAAAAGGCAGCACCAAGCAGTATGCTAAACTTTCCTTCTTTCATGTTTTCCCTCCTGCTGAAAAAGGCTGAATGGTGACAGATGCCTCCTGCAATGCATTTTGAATCGATTTTGCAAAAGAAAGAGCATGCGGGCCGTCGCCATGAATGCAAATCGTATCAGCCTGAAGCGGAATTTCCTGTCCGCTCACCGTTTTTACCGTTTTCTCTGTAACCATGCGGACGGCCTGCTGCAAGGCGTCTTCATCGTTTGTAATCAAAGCGTTTGCCGAGCTTCGCGGCGTTAAAGACCCGTCGTCCTGATAGGTTCTGTCTGCAAATACCTCGCTTGCTGTCCTGAGTCCTGTCTTCTCACCCTGCTTAATCAGTTCGCTTCCTGAGAGCCCGAAAAGAACCAGTTCTGCGTCCACATCATAAACCGCTTCTGCAATGCCTTTTGCGAGGCCCGCATCCTTGGCTGCCATGTTATACAGCGCTCCATGAGGCTTTACATGCTGAAGCCTGCCTCCTGCTGCTTTGACGAATCCGGCTAAAGCGCCAATTTGATAAACCGTCATTTCATAGGCTTCCGCAGGAGTGATGTTCATATTCCTTCTTCCAAATCCGGGCAAATCAGGCAATCCAGGATGGGCGCCGATCGCTGTGGCATTTGCCAGAGCCATACTGACAGTTTTTCTCATTGTCCCGGGATCACCGGCATGAAAACCGCACGCAATGTTTGCAGAGGTGACATAGCGAAGAATTTCTTCATCATTTCCTATTTTATAAGCCCCATAGCTTTCGCCAAGATCGCAATTTAAATCCGCTCTCATAGTTACACCGCCCCGTCCAGTTTTTTCTTCACCCAATATTGTACTTTCTTAATATGATCTTCTCTTTCAAGAAAAGCCTTTTCCGCCTCGGCCAAATCAGCTTTAATAAATTTCACCTTTTCGCCAGGCTTCATCTGAGCAAGAATCGGCAAATCCACCGTCAGCACCTGGGCAAATTTTGGATAGCCTCCAGTTGTTTGATGATCAGCCATTAAAACGATCGGCTGTCCGTTTGCCGGAACCTGGATGGTGCCGAATGCAACCGCTTCTGAAAGCATATCTTTTTTGAACCTGGCCTGAAGCTCTGCCCCCTCAAGCCTGAATCCCATTCTGTCAGACTGGCTCGTAAGTTTATACGTTCCCTCCCAGAAAGCATTCCGGCTTTCTTCTGTAAACCAGCCGCTTTCCCTGCCTTCCATCACCCGGACAAGGTAGGCTCCGTCATGCTGGATTTCATAGGGAGGCTCCGTAAACCATGCTGCTTCTTTGAAGGCATCCTCTTCCTTTATGTTCATTTTTCCAAGGAATTCCTCTATCTTATCAGGGTGGGCTGCAAGCGGAATTTCATCATGTTCCTTAAAGGCACGTCCCTTAAAGCCGCCCATTCCTGCTTTTATGTATGTAGAATAGCTTCCGAGCACCTTTTTAATCTGAAAGCCCCCAGCTGCAGCGAGGTAAGCTCTGCATCCTTTAACAGGTGCGCCAAAATCAAGAATGCTGCCTTTTTTCACAAAAATCGGCTTCCACATTGTCACAGTTTGCTTATTGATTTTTGGGGACAAATCTCCGCCTGTTAAAGAAATGAGACAATCCTGCTGAAATTCAACCGTGGGACCAAGAAGCGTCATTTCAATCACCCCGTAATGCTCAGGATTCCCGACCAGGAGATTGGCATATCTGGCAGCGTACCGGTCCATAGCGCCGCTCACAATCACGCCTTCTTTCTGATAGCCGTACCTGCCAAGATCCTGTATGGCTGTTAATAGTCCTGGCTGCAAAATTTTCATGCTCATGCTTTACCGCCTTTCCTATCCAAAAATTCTTCCGCTGAAATGGGATAAAATGAAATACGGTCGCCGGCCTTCAGCAGGCTTGGCGGCTCATGCTCCGCTTCAAACAACGGTACAGGCGTCTGTCCAATAATTTGCCAGCCGCCTGGTGTTTCTATCGGATAAACGCCCGTTTGGCCGCCGGCAATTCCAACTGAGCCAGCAGGAATTTTACCGCTGGGGCTGTCTTTTCTCGGGCATGCAATGGATTCAGGCATCCCTCCAAGATACGGAAAGCCTGGAGCAAATCCGATCATGTGGACAATATATTCACCGCCTGAGTGAAGAGAAATAACCTCATCAGGGGTCTTGCCGCAATATTCAGCAACATAATCAAGATCAGGGCCGTATTCTCCCCCATAGCAGACGGGGATGGAAACCGTACGGAATTCATCCTCTGCAAGCGGTGCTGTAAGGAGCATCATTTGTCTGATTTGCTTTTCAGCTTCTTTATAAGGTGAAACACCAGCTTTGAAGCAAGTCGGATTATAGACTATGGCAATCGCGGTAAAGGAAGGTATGTATTCCACCATCCACGGAAAAGGATGCTTTTCAAGCTGTTCGGCAGCTCCTAAAATTCTCTTTCTGATTCTATCATTCATTTCTTTGCCAAATTCGATGAGGATGGCCTGATCGCCAAGCGGGCTTAGCTCAAATGTTTGCTCATTGCTTTGAAGCATTTTTTCACATCCTTTCAACTTACATTGGAATTTATGGTTTTCATTTTACAGAACCGATATATTGACCACAAAACAAATACTGTAAAGTAAGGAAGATCTTCAGCATGAATGAAGAAATGTAACAGGAATATAATACGGTTTTAAAAGTAAATACAGCTTTAAACCACCGGCTGATTAACCTTTTCCTAGCGAGTCTCCCGTCTGGAACGTAGATCAGCAGATCTGTAAATATCAGCATTCTTTTTTAACGCATCCCAACTAAAAAGAAAGGGAGGCTGTGCCTCAGGTCAGATGCAGTTCTTCCCAGGCTGTCCTTAGAAAGTAACTGCTTCCCGTAAAGCAAGCCTCCCAGTATTATTCTTTACTTTTCAACATTTCAAACCTGATTTTGTTTGTTCTCCTTAAACCAATCCTCAAGCTGGTTCATAACTGATTGCATGCCGGCTTTATTGGAGAACTTAGGAAGATTGGCTAGCAGAGCGTTCTTCGGCATAGCAGCACGATCGCCTTTTTTCTGCAATATCAAAATACTTTTCGCATGCTGTTCTGATTTGAACATCGTAAGCGGAAGCTGCAGCAATCCCTGAATAAAAGCCTTTTCCTTCAGAAACTTGTTCAGCTTTGGAGCTTCTTCTGATTCAAACAGCTGGTTAGGGACAACAAAGAACAGATAGGCTCCAGGCTTTGCGTATTTGACTCCCTGCTCGATCAATAGGTGATGGGCATAAGAGTGGCCTTTATCTGCTTTCAATTCATACCCTTCCGCTCCTGCATCGTCCGGATAATATCCGACAGGCAGATCACAGATCACAGCATCAGCCGGTTCAGTAAACAGAGGCTGCAGGCTGTCCTGGTTAAAGAAACTGACAGGGTGCTCCTGCAGATTGGCATTGGAATAAGCAAGCCTGATCAATAGCTCATCCACATCAATTCCGTAGCTGTCGGCCTCCTCCATTTCAAGCGAATTCAGCACAGCTGTGAGCAAATTCCCTGTACCGCAGGCAAGATCAAGAAGAACAAAGCGGCCTTCCCAGTCACTGAAAAATTTGTTTACCAGATAGCCCATAAAGATGCCGACTGTATCAGGCGTCATCTGGTGATTCGGATGAGCCCCCTCTTTCAGCCCTTTTAGGATGGCAAGTTGAAAGGCTTTCCGAATTTCTTCTTTTGTATATAAGGAGAGGTTGGCACTTCTATATAGCTGGTCGAGTTTTTTCTTTGAAAGTTCACTCAGGCCTTCCTGCAGAATAGCCTGGTGGAAAAAATTCTCTCCAGTTTCGGCTAATCCTTCAATATAGGGATCTTCCAATTCTTTGGAAAGGATTTCCGCCGATTCATTAAATATAGTAAATAATTTCTCAATTTTAGATATGGTTTCCATTGTCTTCCTCCTGTAAAGCTAAGTTCCCAACTATTCCGGGGTTCATAAAGCTCATAAAGCCTATCCTATTTTAGTAAGAAAAATTGAAGAAAAGCAAGCTTGAAGAAATGCGGGAGCAAATATTGAACTTGCTGGCTGTGATTTGTTTGGAATGAGGAATTTTCCAGGTGCACTGCAGTAGAAACACAAGCTGACACTTAGTTTTTTGGGGTTTATGCTCAGGTTTCCACTCTTATGCGCGGCACGCTTTATGCGGCTTCTCTCTTTTATCTAAAGGTCGGCCCCCGGTATAAAAATAAAACCCCCTCTTGCCTGAAGCAAAAGGGGAGCCGTCTTACTTTGCAGACTTTGCTGCTTCCAATGCAGCCTCATAGTCAGGATGATCCGTACCTTCGCTTACATATTCAGCGTAAGTGACCTGGTCATTGGAATCTACCACAAAAACAGAACGGGCAAGCAGGCGAAGCTCTTTCATTGTCACGCCATATGCTTCTCCAAAAGAAAGATCGCGGTGATCTGAAAGCACTTGAACATTTTCCAGGCCGTTTGCTGCACACCAGCGTTTTTGGGCAAACGGAAGGTCATTGCTGATTGTCAGCACAACGACGTTATCTAATTTTGCCGCTTTTTCGTTGAATTTTCTTGTTTGTGCGTCGCAAACTCCTGTATCAATTGAAGGAACTACAGAAATCAGACGAACTTTGCCTTTTGAATCAGCTAATGTAACTTCTGACAAATCGTTGGCAAGCACAGTAAAATCAGGTGCTTGATTTCCCGGTTTTACTTCTTTCCCCGGAAGGGTCATAGGATTTCCTTTAAACGTTACTTCTGCCATAGTTCGTGCACCCCTATCACGTTTAGTATGTACCTCATAACTATATCTGGTTTTCTTCTGATTTTGCAAAGAATATGTTGAAGCTGGCGGATAAAAAGAAAAATAGCCGGCTTGTATGCGCCGGCTATTTCTGAGTGCCTTTTAAAAATCAAGATCCTGCTTAGGGATATGGTTAGCTGTACCTTGCTCTCTTCCCTTATCCTTTTTAAACATGTGCTGGATTTTTTCAAATGCCTGAGGAGCTGTTTCCAGAATCCGCTCGTACAGATGAGTGCTTTCATCTAGATGAAGCATTTTCACACCGTGAGAGCCGACGATTAGAAAAGCAATCGGTGTAATGGAAACACCGCCGCCGCTTCCACCGCCAAAAGGCATTTTTTTAGATTGATGCTGAAGGCTTGATGAACCTTGATGGCTTTCCCTGTGATGATCTTGATGGCTGTCACCGTCAGAGCTTCCAAACTCGCTTCCGCCTGCTGCAAATCCGAAACCGACCTTAGAAACAGTCAAGATGACACTGCCGTCAGGAGTTTCAACAGGATCGCCGATAATGGTATTCACATCAATCATTGACTTTAAGTTTTCCATAGCTGTTTTCATTAATCCTTGAATAGGATGATCACTCATTAGAAGGGCCTCCTTCATGCTGTTTTGTTTTTGCTGCTGAAAATGCTGCTGAGCGGCTTGTTAAGAAATGCCGGCTTGCCGCCTTTCCAATATTTAACGAAACGAATTCCTGCCAAAATAGCATTCCCGATGCGAAAATGAAATATACCCTGTAAATAAGTGTTTGCACAGGCTTTTTGAAAATTTGGCTGTATATGAAAGCAGGGCGCTTCCGTGACAGAAAAATATTGATCGATCACAGCAAATACAGTAAATTTAATTGACCAGCCTGCACCAGCAGCAAAGCCAGTGCTTGCTGCATCGCCAGTTCCAATTTCACTGATCCACTCCAAGCGGGCAACCCTGACCTTTTTCAAAAACTTTCTTGCGATACTGTGAAGCTTTACAACGTGCTCAGTCAGTTCTCTTACATCCTTAATTCCAGCCAGCACATCATGCGAACTGATTTTTTCCTCGCTGCTGCTTCCGCCACTCTCTGAGTTTCCCGCATTTTTTTCTTTTTTAATATCAAGAGATCCGTCCTTTTCGTTCCATTTGGCTCCCGGTATATCAACTGTATACCTTAAAAGCCCATACCAGGCTTTGAACTTGACGGTCAGCCTGTCATTTTTCCCTTCACGTTTTAAATGGAGGATGACAGTAATTTTTGTCGCCAGGATCATCGCAAGAAATAAAAGAATAATAGCGCTCAAAAAAAGCCATATCATGCCAGCCCACATCCTTTCAATCCTCCATTATCGCCAATGAGCAAAAAAATAAACCTGCCGCATAAAGGCGGCAGGCCTGTCTGTTTTAGAATTTTCAGCTGTTATTGACCGCTTTGCGGAGAGTGCCTTCATTAATAACAGAAGTATCAGAGAATAAATCGTGTATGCCCTGTTTTTTCGATGTAAACGCGACTACTGCATACAAAATGAAAACTGTTTTGCAAATATAGCGGCCGACAAGCTCTCTGAAAAGCACAGTCCCCCATGTGAGTTCTTCATTTTTTAAAGGGATTACTTTTATGCCGAAAATCATTTTGCCAAGTGTTTGCTGAAAGTACTTTGTCAAAAGTACAAAGTACAGAAAAAACACAAGCGTACTTATGATATTCGCCGGTGAAAAAATAAAGGAACCGCTGTCCTGCACTTTAAATAATAAAAATAGAGGTTTGATGATCATTTGGCTTACGCTCCAAACAACAATCAGATCAATCAAATAAGCCCACAGCCGAATCCAGAATCCGCTGTAGTGAGGCTGTAAAGCACCTGAAATGCCAGAGGGCCCTGTGTGGTCCTGCCGGCTGTCATATACCGCATCCATTAAACATTGCCCTCCTTTTATTCAGCATACATATACATCAGACGGGAACCATTCTGCTTGGAAAACAGCTGATACAGCCCGAACATTTTCGCGTCATCTCCGAAAAATTTCTGCGTGCTCATGGAAAGGAGTGAGCCGATTCCGGATCCCGCTTTATACCTGACAACCTCAGCATTTGTGCCGATCTGCTTTCTGAGCCCCTCGACAGCTTCATCATAATAGCCGAGCTCATCTACAAGCCCGATGTCTTTCGCCTGTCTGCCGTCATAGATTCTGCCATCGGCAATTTTCCGCACATCTGCCTCTGACATATGGCGTCCTTGGGAGATCACGCCGACAAATCCCTTATAAGCGTTGTTTACCATGTTTTGAAGGATTTTGCGCTCAGCTCCCGTCATATCCCTGTTTGGTGACATAATATCTTTATATGGACCGCTTTTGACTGTATCAAATTTAATGCCAAGCTCTTTGGCAAGATCGCCGTAATTGATGCCCTGCATAATGACTCCCAGTGATCCTGTCAGCGTATCAGGAGCTGCATAAATTTTATCTCCTGCGGTCGAAATATAGTAACCGCCTGAAGCAGCGATTGTTTCCATTGACACATAAACCGGTTTTTTCGTTTTCTTTTTCAAGTCCATGAGCTTTTTATGTATTTCAGCACTTTCTACCACTCCGCCGCCAGGAGAATTGACGCGAAGCAGAATGCCTTTCACAGAGCTGTCATCCTGCGCTTCCTTGATCATGTCAAGAAATTGCCTATGGTTGTATCCGGAGCTTTGGAAAACGCTTGAGGCATCCCCAGTATCCTGAATGGTGCCGTCTACTTCCAGAACGGCGATTTTGCTTGATTTATTTCCCGGAGTGATCACTTCTTCGTTAAATTCCTTGTTGCCGGCAAAAGCCTGCTGCAATGAGGCAGTCCGGGTAAACAACATCGTGGTAAAACTTAACGCGATTGAAAAACCAAATACGGCTATCGCGATAATAATTGCGATCCAACGCTTGCCATTCATGAATAAATTTCCTCCTTATGCTGTTTCGCTTTTGCCGCAATCGCCATCCTCCATTTTAAAAAACAGGGCAACATACGAAAGGACAAGAGTGGTAAACTTGACACCATAAAGTATTTTATCACAATATAAACTAAAGTGGAGGAGTTTTCCATATCCAGGGAGGTATTCACATGGCGGACCGCAGAAATGTCTATTTATATTACAATCACAATCCTGAGTTAGATGCCAAGGTGGACAGCCTTAGCAGCATTGCTGTGAAAAATGGCTTTCACATTGTAAAAGATATTCATCAGGCAAGCATTATCGTGAGCATCGGCGGAGACGGCACCTTTCTTCAGGCTGTAAGAAAAGCCGGTTTCCGTGAGGATTGTCTTTACGCCGGCATTGCAGTTGAAGGCACGGTCAGCCTTTATTGCGATTTTAATCTGCAGGATACAGATCAGATGATTCAGGCAATGACTGAAGAGCAGATCGAAGTGAGGCGTTATCCCCTTATTGATGTAAAGGTTGATGATACAGCGAGGTTTAAATCTTTGAATGAATGCAGCATCCGCTCAGGAATTATTAAAACACTTGTGATGGATGTGTATATTGATGATCTTCATTTTGAAACCTTCCGCGGAGACGGCATGATTATTGCGACTCCGACCGGAAGCACGGCCTATAATAAATCGGTCAGCGGCGCAGTGGTTGACCCTCTGCTCCCTTGCCTTCAGGTGAGCGAGCTTGCTTCTTTGAACAATAATCTGTACCGCACGCTTGGCTCATCTTTTCTTCTCGGCGGCAGCCGCAAGCTGACGCTGAAAATCCTGGAAGGCGGCAATGATTACCCTGTCATCGGCATGGATAATGAAGCCTTGAGCATACGCCATGTTAAACAGATTGAAATTTCCCTTGCGGACACGGCTTTAAAAACCGTTAAGCTAAAAAACAATTCGTTCTGGGAAAAAGTAAAACGTACATTTCTGTGATCAAAATATGGCAAATTCCTGAAAACTCTTGAGAAGAAACCGGCCCGATTGGCATTTCAATCGGGCATTTTATATAATGAAGCCATCTATATGAGAAGAAATTGAGGTAATGTTCATGAAACAAAACATCAAGGCAGCGTGGATTATCCTGCTTCTGTTTTCCTTCTTCGCTGCAGGATGTGCAGAAGCAACAGCTAAAATAAAATCCATCCAGCAGGTTGATTTAATTGCACTCAAACAATTTACCGCAAGCCATGTGAAGGATGACTTCGCAATGAGCGAGCTGATGCGGAACCTCGCGGGGGGCGAAACGGTTCAAAAAATTGATGTTTCAAACAGCAGCCTTAAAGTATGGTACGGAAAAAACAAGCGTGATTTAAGCGAGAAGGAAATCCATGATTTTTGGTTTGGTGACAGCAAGACTCTTGAAAAAATCTTTCTCTACAACGCCATCTATATGGCCCTGCTTGTGCCGGATGCAGAAGAAATTCAGCTGAATGCAGGCGGCAGGCATTTTGAAGTCCCGAGAAGTGCGATGGATGAGCTCTTTAAAAAAGAATTAACAGGCTATAAAAATACAGCCCAGCTTTCCAATAAAGACAGTATGGAGTCTCTTCTAAACTCCAACCAGAAAAAAATACAGGATTTGATTTTCTCTGACAGCTTCCGCAAGCAGTTTTATCAGGAGCATCCTATTTCCAATAAGTAAAGCACGAAGAGTTCTCCCTCGTGCTAATCAGCGTTCATTTTGAGTCTACATGCCTATTAAACCAAATCAAAATTACTCTAAGAGTTTAAAAAGAAGACGCCGTTATGAGCGTTTAAATTTTCTAACTGGGTTTCCGATTTCAAAGTAAATAGTAAGTATCTAAAGTCAGGAATTACCTCCTGGCTTTTTTATGTAACTGATTCATTTCATTTTATGTCTTTACCAGTTAAGTTGTATTATCAAATTTTAAGCACACCACAGCCCAATATAGACATAAAAAAAAGCACCGGCGATTGGCCAGGCACTTTTACCTCCTTATAATCCAACCTGTTCCACACCATACGCAGATTCTTCAGAAGTAAATCCTTCAAACTTTAATTGTTCAAGTAAACCACTTTTTGAAAATCCCCCCATTTCGATATAACTTTCAGCCTTAATTTTAGCTTGTTCATTCCAATCAACGTCGATGTTATCTACTGCAAAAGCTGCATCTTTTTTCGGATATCCCTCGAACTCTAATTGCTTGATAAGCTCTTTTTTAGAAAATCCTCCCATTTCTATATAACTTTCAGCCTTAATTTTAGCTTGTTCATTCCAATCAACGTCGATGTTATCTACTGCAAAAGCTGCGTCTTTTTTCGGATACCCTTCGAATTCTAATTGCTTGATAAGCCCTGTTTTAGAAAAGCCACCCATGTCTATGTAACTTTCCGCTTTTAGTACCGCATTTTCTCGTTCAACTGACATTTCAGGTGCAGCTGGTTCAGCAGCAACCGGTTCTTCAGCTACTGGCTCTTCAGCTACTGGTTCTTCAGCAACCGGCTCTTCAGCTACTGGTTCTTCAGCTACTGGTTCTTCAGCAACCGGCTCTTCAGCTACTGGTTCTTCAGCTACTGGTTCTTCAGCAACCGGATCAACTTCTTCAGCAGGAGCAGCAGGTTCTTTAGCAGAAACGTGTTCCTTTTTCTGTGTAACAGTTTTGTTTTCTCCACCACCGGTTGCAATTCCAATGATAACGAATAAAGCAATAAGGC
This sequence comes from Metabacillus kandeliae, assembly GCF_021166585.1. Lineage (GTDB taxonomy): Bacteria > Bacillota > Bacilli > Bacillales > Bacillaceae > Metabacillus_B > Metabacillus_B kandeliae. The sequence continues at coordinate 172,455 of NZ_JAJOZE010000001.1, read as the reverse complement.
CAAGAATCGAAAAACCTATAAATTTAAAAAACTTATTCAATGAATTTCCCCCGTAAAATTGGTTACATAAGCAAATTAGCTTAATATACATATATTAACAGATAGCTATTTATTAATCAAAAGAATATTAGGCTTAATTTACTATATCTCTTTATTTAGCAGGTCCATTAATAGTTTTTTAAATCCTTTTCAATCACACAGCCTCTGCGGCGTGCTTTTTTATGTTCTGTATACAATTTTCCCATCAATAACCGTCATAACAGTGTTTGCTTTTTTTATTTCATCATGGGGAACCGAAAAAAGGTCCCTATCCAAAACTGTAAAATCGGCTTCATACCCCTTTTTGACCAATCCCCTGCAATGTTCTTTTTTTATCGCCTGAGCGCTCCCATACGTGTAGAGGCGGACAGCTTCGTAAACTGACAGTGCTTCATCCAAATAGTAGCCCTCTCGATCTGGTGTATGAATGCTCTTTCTTGCGACAGCTGCATGGATGCCGATTAAAGGACTGAGCTCTTCAATCGGAGCATCCGATCCCCCAGCACAAATGAGCCCGTTTTCAAGCAGTGTTTTCCAGGCAAAGCTGTATTTCATCCGCTCTTCACCAAGCCGTTCAATCACCCATGGAAAATCACTTGCTGTGAAACCCGGCTGTATATCAAGGATGAGAGGAAGGTTTTTTGCTCTTTCAATAAGATCTGCCCTTAATATTTGGGCATGAATGATTCTGTCTCTTTGCCCAGGAAGCGGAGGGAATGCTTCAATTGCATTCAGGGCATATTCAAACCCTTTGTCACCGATCGCGTGTATAGCTGCTTCGCGGCCGTACTGTCTGGCCATTTTAACAAGCTCTGAAAGCTCATCCTGTGGATGAACAGCAACCCCTGTCTCATCAGGGGCATCTTCATAAGGCTCGCTTAAAAGTGCTGTTCTTCCTCCAAGCGCCCCATCTGCAAAAACTTTCATCGCCCCTGTTTCCAGGTACGGCGCAGCAAATGAAGGATTCCACTCTTCAAGCTCTTCTATGACAGAATGATGCACAAGAAGATGCGTTTTCAGCGGATTATCCTTTGTAATCACTTTTTGGAAAACATTCAATGTTTCCTTCAAGCCAATATAATAGGACAAGTCCTCTGTATGAACACCTGTAATTCCCTTCCGGCGGCAGTCTTCCACTGCCAGGCGAAGCGCTCTTTTCATATAAGCCTCTGTAACTTCCGGTGCTGCCTCATAGACCGGGTCCATTGCTCTGTCCATCAAAAAACCGGTCAGCTTTCCTTCATCATCTTTTTTCACGATGCCTCCAGGCGGGTCTTCTGTCAGATCCGTTATCCCTGCAAGCTTTAAGGCGGCCGTGCTTGCAAGCAGCGCATGCCGGCAAATTCTTTTCAGCAGTATCGGCTGGTCAGGAAATTCAGCATCAAGTATGTGCCTGTCAAACATATGGCCTTCTTTCAGCTGGTTCTCATTCCAGCCTTCTCCTATAATCCACTCTCCCGGTTCTGCATTTTCTGCCTTTTCTTTAATAGCCTTCAATATTTCTTCATGGCACGTCATTTTTGAAAAATCAATTCTGATCAGTTTTTCTCCATGTCCGATCAAATGAATGTGACTGTCGGTAAAACCAGGATACAGGACAGCTGCTCCCAAATCGACGCGGTCATCTATCATCTCTTTATAGATTTCTTCAAGCTCTTCGCATTTTCCGGCATCGCGAATGATCCCGTTTTCTGTAAAAATTGCTTTTACCGTTTCATTTTCAGCTCCCATCGTATAGATGGTTCCGCCAAACCATAATGTTCCCATTCCGCTTACCCCCATTGCATTTTTCTCCTTTAACGCAGCCTATATAAAAAGACCTGGCTCCGATTGGAACCAGGCAGAAAATTAAGCTTTTGCCCTCTCTGCTTCTAGCTGCCTCAGCTCTACTCTTCGAATCTTCCCGGAAGCGGTTTTCGGCAGGTCTTCAACAAATTCAATTTTTCTCGGATATTTATAAGGGGCTGTTGCCGCCTTTACATGATCCTGCAGATCGAGGGTGATCTGCTCTTTATCGAAATGGCCGTCCTTCAGCACAACAAAGGCTTTTACAATCGTTCCTCTGATTTCATCAGGGCTTGCAACTACTGCACACTCCCGCACCAGCGGATGTTTGATGAGTGCGTCTTCCACTTCAAACGGTCCGATTGTGTAGCCAGAACTGATGATGATATCATCACTGCGTCCCTCGAACCAAAAATACCCATCTTCATCTTTTTTGGCTCTGTCTCCAGTCAGATAATAATCACCCCTGTACTGCATGGAAGTTCGTTCAGGGTCTTTATAGTATTCTTTAAAGAGAGCCGGTGTATCTTTGTGTACAGCAATGTTGCCTACTTCCCCTTCTGCACAAGGCTCCCCTTCCTCATTCACAATTTCAACAGTATTGCCAGGGGTCGGTTTGCCCATGGAACCAGGCTTCAGGTCCATTCCCTTTAAGATGCCGACAAGCAGCGTATTCTCTGTCTGCCCGTATCCATCCCTTACCTGAAGATTAAAGTGGCGGCTGAAAACCTCAATCACTTCCCTGTTCAGCGGTTCACCCGCTGATACTGCGCTGTGAAGGGCATCTAAATGATAGTTTTCAATTCCGTCCACTTTCGCCATAATCCGGTACTCAGTCGGTGTACAGCAAAGAACGTTAATTTTGTAATCCTGAAGCAGCTGCAAATATTTATCAGGGTCAAATTTTCCGTGGTACACAAAGCCGGTTGCACCGCTGCCGAGCACAGATAAAAACGGGCTCCAAATCCACTTTTGCCAGCCCGGCCCTGCAGTTGCCCATACAAGATCGCCGTCTTGAATGCCAAGCCAGTACGGTGCAGCTGTTCTTAAATGGGCAAAGGCCCACCCATGTGTATGTACGGCTCCCTTCGGATTGCCGGTCGTGCCTGAAGTGTAGGACAGAAAGGCCATGCTGTCTCTTTTTGTTTCTGCTGCAGGCAGTTCTCCGGATTGCTTTTCCATTTCCTCCTCCATGGAAAGCCATCCTTCCACTTTCCCGCCCCATGTCCAGGCGTTTAATTCATGAAAAGAGCCAATTTCTTTAAAAGGCTCCGTAAAAGCTGCTTCGCAAACAACTCCTTTTATTTCTCCATGAGTGATCCTGTATTGAATATCCTTTGCTCTAAGCATTTCCGAGCTCGGTATAACGGTAAGTCCCGCTTTTAAAGCTCCGAGATAAACGGCATAGGCGCCAATGATTCTTGGAAGCATAACTAAAACTTTATCTCCCTGCTTCAGGCCGCTCTCGAGTAAGGAGTTTCCAACTTTATTGGCTTTTACAAGCAAGTTCTTATATGTAATTTGTTCTTTCTTTCCGTGATCATTTTCCCATATGAGAGCCATGCGCTCAGGGTCTTTTGCGAATTTTTCTACTTCACTCACTAAATTATACTGTTCTGGTGCAATTAAATCTTCTCTATTCACAGTTTCTGCCCCTCCTTTTATCCCTTTTATTATACATAAAATTTTTAACTATTTAAAATATTTAAGATGGCAGTCATTTAAGGACATAAGAAAAACAGGGGTTGCCCCCTGTTTCCGTAGCCATTTTATTCAGTTATTACTTTTGGTAAGAACCGCCGATTTGTTGTTGAGCCATTTGAACCAAACGCTTAGTGATTTCTCCACCAACAGATCCGTTAGCGCGAGCTGTAGTTTCAGCTCCAAGATTTACACCAAACTCAGAAGCGATTTCGTATTTCATTTGATCGATAGCTTGAGCAGCACCTGGTACTACTAGTTGGTTAGAGCTGCTTTGTCTGTTTTGCTGTGCCATGTGTTCTCACCTCCTTGTGAGTATAGAATGTGTCAAAACACATGGCCTCATTCAAATATTCATTGGTAATTTCTGATAGGTTTACAGAAGCCCTGCAAAAGGAGATTCTTCCGAGTGCGAAACTTTAATGGTTTCCATATTCTCCAAAGCCTCTTTTATCAAGGAATCAAAATCAACAAAGCTTTCAAACCGCTCTACCTTCTCAAGCTTCGGTTTTGTTTTCGGTGCGGCAGGCGTAAAGACCGTGCAGCAATCTTCATACGGGAGAATTGAAATATCGTGTGTATCAATTTTTTTGGCAAGCTCCATAATATCCGTTTTATCCATAGAAAGAAGCGGACGCAGCACAGGTGTCGATGTTACTTCATTAATCGCCTGCATGCTGTGCAGCGTTTGGCTTGCGACCTGCCCAATGCTTTCTCCTGTAATGATGGCAAGGCCCTCCCTTTTGCTTCTGATGGCATCCGTGATTTTTAGCATCATTCTTCTGGTGGAGGTCATTGTGTAATTTTCCGGCACCTGTTTATGAATGAGCTCCTGTATCGCTGTAAAAGGGACAATGTGAACAAGCATGCTGCCGCAGTATGGTGTCAGCTGTGCTGCCAGATCCAGAACTTTCTGCTTTGCCCTTTCGCTCGTATAAGGAGGACTGAAGAAGTGAACCGCTTCAATCTCAACTCCTCGTTTCATGCATAAATATCCTGCAACAGGGCTGTCAAATCCGCCTGAAAGCATCAGCATTCCTCTGCCGCTTGTGCCTGCAGGCATTCCGCCAGCTCCCAGTTCGTCTTTTGTAGTAATAAATGTTGCTTCCTCTCTCACTTCCACCCTGACATCATAGACAGGTTTCCGAACGTTGACTGTCAGATCTTCTGTATTTCTTAGAATATGTCCGCCGATTTCTCTATTTAGTTCATCAGCCGGCACAGGAAAGTTTTTGTCTGCTCTTCTGGCGCTCACTTTAAACGTATCACCTGGTACAGCCGCTTCCTTAATCGTTTCAAGAGCAGCTGTTTTAATCTCCTCCAGCTCGCTTTTGCTTCTGACAGCAAGGCTGAAAGACTGGATGCCAAAAACAGGTTTCAGCTTTTCTTTAATCTCGCTGTACGGCTCTCCGTTCAGCTTAATGTATATTCTGTCTCGTGTGGATGTGTAAGTTAACATCCTGAAAGGCTGCAGCACAAGCTGAATGTTCTTTTTCAGCCTGTCCACAAATTGTTTTCTGTTTCTTCCTTTAGTTGATATTTCACCAAAGCGGATAAGAATATGATCATATTGCATTTTTTCTACCTCGTTACTTTCTTTAAGTGATATATGCCTTCTCGGAGCGCCTCTGCCAAAGCCGGGACAAGCTCGGGAGTATGCTCATAGGATAAGCTGATCCGGATCGTACTTTTTGCCAGCTCCTGCCCTTTCCCCGCAGCCAGCACCGTTTTGCTCTCTGCCTCAAGTCTTGAAGAACAGGCTGACGTGGTCGAAACGTATATTTCTTTTTTCTCCAAATAATGCACGAGTGTTTCTGCCTTTATTCCCGGAACAGAAAAATTGACAATATGCGGTGCCGTTCCTTCAAAAGCAGTGTTCAGCACTGTCCCTTCTATTCCCTGAACAGCTTTCATGATTTCAAGCTTTGTTTCTTTTATCTTGTCCAGCCTGCCGCCATACATTTCCTTTGCCAGCCTTAATGCTTTGGCTGCTGCAGCAATTCCGGGCGTGTTTTCAGTACCTGAGCGATGAGTATATTCCTGAGATCCGCCGCTTAGGAGCGGCAGAAGCGCAGCTCCCTTTCTGCCATAAAGAATGCCGGTTCCTTTAAGCCCGTGAAACTTATGAGCTGAAAGGCTGCAGAAATCTATATGGCAATCCTTAAAGGAAAGCGGAACCTTTATTGCCCCCTGCACATGATCGACGTGAAATTTTGCTCTCGGATGCTCAGCAAGAATGCGGCCGATTTCTTTGATTGGCTGAATGCTTCCAATTTCATTGTTCACATGCATAATGCTGACAAGAACTGTATCGTCCCTCAGGCTGTTTTTAACATCTTCTATTGATACCATACCGTTTTCATCAACAGGCAAAATAGTTGCTTCAAACTGAAAATGCTCTGTCAGCTGTTTTACTGCCTCCAGAACAGACGGATGCTCTATAGCGCTAGTCAAAATATGCCTTCCGTGCTTCATGCCGGCAAAAGCAGCTCCTTTAACCGCCATATTATTGCTTTCAGTACCGCCTGAAGTAAAAATAATTTCCTGATCACTGACTCCTAATAGGGCAGCAGTCTGTTTTCTTGCCTGCTGCATAAGATGCTCGGCCTGGCCCCCAAGCCTATGAAGCGAAGAAGGATTGCCGAAAAAAGTTTCAGCCGCTGTTCTGTACGTTTGCAGTACCTCTGAAAACGGCTTCGTCGTTGCACTGTTATCTAGATAAAGCATGCGGTATGCTCCTTTATATTGACTCTGGCTGAACATGTGCAGAAACAAATTTTAACTTTCTTCTGCCCAGCACAGCTTTTTGCATTTCTTTTAAAAATACGAAAACTCTTACAGTATAGGTAATAAATTAAAAAACTTAACAAAATATATTAACATATAGAATGCAAAAAGAAAATACACACAGCCTTTTAGTTAAGAAAAGTTATCTGAATAGAATGAATAATTAAATAATTAAATTATTCGACAAATTTCTTTTTTTCTATGATAGTATTTAAACGGATTATTTGACCACCTTGGAGGATTGCTTATGAAAAAAGGATTAACTGGGAGAGATACATTTGTTATCGGGTTAATGCTGTTCGCCCTTTTCCTGGGTGCAGGCAATTTAATATTCCCGCCGGGCCTCGGACAAGCTGCAGGAGGTCATGTATGGATTGCGATAGCCGGGTTTCTTATTACAGGAGTCGGCCTTCCGCTCTTAGGTGTTATTGCCATCGGCTATTCTGGAGAAAACCTGAAAACTTTGGCAAGCAGGGTTCATCCATTATTTGCCGCAATATTTACCGCTGTGCTTTATTTAGCCATCGGCCCTTTCTTCGGCATTCCGCGGACAGCGACCGTGTCCTTTGAAATCGGCATCGCGTCCTTTTTGCCAAAGGGAGCAGGAAACGGCGGCCTTTCATTGTTTATTTACAGTGCTGTCTTCTTCGGCATTACGTACTGGCTGGCGCTGAATCCCGGTAAATTGGTAGACCGGATCGGCAAAGCGCTGACACCCGCGCTGCTGATTGTACTTGGGCTGCTTATTTTCAAAAGTATTTTCACACCAATGGGTGAATTCCAAGCCCCGACAGGCGCTTATCAGTCCGGCCCGTTTTTCAAAGGGTTTTTGGACGGATATTTGACCATGGATACACTTGCAGCACTGGTTTTTGGCATAGTAGTCGTAAATGCTGTGAAAGACAAAGGTGCAAAGGATGACAAAACGGTAGCAAAGGTGTGCTTAAAGGCAGGCCTGATTGCAGCTGCAGGCTTAGCCCTGGTTTATCTCGGCCTCGCATACATGGGGGCAACGAGCCTCGCTGCTATTGGGAAGCTGGCAAATGGCGGAGCCATTCTTTCCGCATCAACTGATTACCTTTTTGGTCCTTTAGGGAGCACTGTTTTAAGCCTTGCTATTCTGTTTGCCTGCCTGACTACAAGTGTTGGCCTTGTCTCATCTTGCGGGGAATATTTTTCAACTATTATTCCCTCCCTGTCCTATAAAATGATTATCGGCATTATCACTTTGTTTTCGATTGCGATCAGCAATTTCGGACTGACGCAGCTGATCAGCTTTTCCGTTCCCGTTTTAACAGCCATCTATCCGCTTGCCATCGTACTGATTATCTTGACCTTTATTGACTCCCTTTTTAAAAGAAGACCGGAAGTATACGCCATTAGTCTTCTTTTCACAGGAATTGTTTCGGTCATTGACGGCTTGAAAGCTGCGTCCATTGTTATTCCAGGAGCAGAAAGCTTTTTAAAAGCAGGTCTGCCGCTGTATGAAATGGGAATCGGCTGGCTTATTCCTGCCATTGCAGGCGCAGTCATCGGTTATGTTCTTTCCCTGTTCAGAAAAAGAAGACCGGGATCTTCTGAATGGAAAGAAGCGAGAAATGAATAGGTCATGACAAAACAAGGTTTCTGCTTTTAGAGCAGGAACCTTGTTTTACTATGCATACTGCAATAAAAAAAGCACCCTGGTCCGGGTGCTTTTCTTTATTCACAGCAGCTTGCTTTACTTAATTTTGCTGATTTCTTCTTCAACGCTTGATTCAAGGCGCTTTAAAACACCGGGCTCAATGCTTTCAAGTGCTGCTGCTGCTTTTTCAAGAGAATCATTGTAATGGAAATTCCGGAACAATCCTTCTGCCTCCCGCAGGTCGGCAGCGAGGTGTGCGTCTTTGCTTCTGTACCTGTTGCCGTATTGAATGATTTTTTCAATTGTAAAGACATGCTCCACCATTTCTTCTGTTTCGCTTGTCAGCTTTTTTACGCTTTCCGCTGCATCCTCCAGCAGAACATTGACTGCCACCATGTCGAGCGGAATTTCTTCAAGCTTGGCCGTCGCTTTTTTCACTGTCTGGTTTGCTTCCTCAGCAAGCTGTTTATAGGAATCAGGAAGTCCAGGCACATTGCTTTTTTGAATCATTCTTAATGATTCTTTCAATAGCAGCCTAAGCTCAGAGAGCTGCTGCCTTGCGGCCAGTTCATCCTTGCGCAAAGCGAGGAGCATTTGCCTGTAGGCGTCATGTTCAGCTTTTACCATTTGGATCTGTGCTTCAAGCTCTGTAAGCTCTTCTTTTAAAACGCTGTAGGCGATCTGGTCCTTCACGAGATTCAGCTTGAGCTGATCATGCCGCTTGCGGAGCATGCTGATTTGCTTTGATATGTGCCGCTGCTTTTCGAAGTCCTGTTCAGTCAGCTGGTAGCTTTGCTTGACTAGCTCTGTTTCTTCGCTTGTCTGCAGTTTTTGCTTATCCAGCTCAAACAATTCTGTTTCTGTTTTATCTGTTTCCGTTTTTATGTAATGATGCGCATGAACTTCTTTCTCAAGCAAATCATACATCGTTTCAATGGATTCGTTAATCTCATGCAGTGCTTCCTGAATGCCTTCTATTTCAGTTTCTTCAATCTTTTCCTTGAACGCAAGAAGCCTTTTCCTGATCTTCTCTGCTTCTGCATCGATATGGATATGTTCCAGAAAATATCCCTGCTCTGCCATTTCTCTATAGCCATCCTGAAGCTCTGAAAGCTGAAGGAGAATGGCTGATGTGCATTCTGACAGCAAAGATGGAATGAGGTCAATTTTATTGGCCAGTACGCCCATTTCTTCTGACTTTTCCATTAAAATATCCCGTGCAGCCAGATAATTGCCGGATTGTGTTTCCGCATCAAATTCTTTCATGCCTTCATAAATTTTCAGAAGTTCTGCTTCAAGTGCAGGATGGGCTTTTCCGAATGTATGCCCATGTGCAAGGAGTGTCTTTTTTGCTTTTTTAAACTGTTCGCGCAAATCTTCAATTTCTGTTGTGTTCTTTTCCTCACTTGAAACGAGCTCATAAATTTCTTCAATAATTTGTTCGATATTCTGATCTGCTGCGTTCAGCATATTTTCGATATGCCCAAGCACCTGCTTTGACTTCTTAAAACGGTATTTGTCCGCGTGATCTTCTGCATCGAACAAAAGCTCTTCCACTTCCGGAAGCTGGGTTGTAATAATTTCATCCCATTCGGCTCTCCATCGTTCAAACAGCTCTTCTGCCTGTCCTGTCATGTTTAAATTTTTTACTTTTGACATTTCATCTGTCAATGACCGATTCATAATCTCGATTTTTCTCGCTTCCAGCCGGTCAACTTCGCGATACACATTTCTTCTGACGAAATAGCCAATACCAAATAAAAGGAGAAGAACCAGCAAAACGCCGATAACGACTTCCATAATGAGCCCCCTTGCTGTATAGGAAAAATCCCCTTATATAGGAGATTTGCGTTCAATGAATACTATGTATTTTACCTTTCTATGTAAACATGCATAAGAAATGGTTATTTCAATGTTTTTATGATACCATGTAACCGACATTTTTTGACCAATAATTTTTATTTTTTTATACAATTAATCGCCAAATTTCGTGTTTTCGGGAGGGATTTCCAGTGGAAAAAGCTGATAAACATCTTCATAGTCCCTTTTGCCCTCACGGATCTAAAGATTCGCTGCAGGAATATGCCGAAAAAGCGCTTCATAATGGATTTTCCGAAATAACATTTACGGAGCATGCTCCCCTTCCTGCCGGCTTTGCAGACCCGGCGCCTGCTGCAGACAGCAGTATGAAGGCAAGTGATTTAGAGGCATATTTTACAGCAGTTCAGGAGGTAAAAGAGGCCTATGCTGGCCGGTTGAAAATCAACACAGGTCTTGAAGTGGACTATATTGAGGGGTTTGAAGAAGAAACGAAAGAAATTCTCCGCCTTGCAGGTCCCTATATGGACGACAGCATCCTTTCCGTCCATTTTTTATCTATTAGCGGAACCTATTACTGCATGGATTACAGTGAAGAAGAATTTAGAAAAATAAGCCTCCTTGCCGGTTCTGTTGAACAAGTGTACAGCCTATATTATCGCACACTTCATCAATCTGTACTGGCTGATCTTGGCCCTTATAAACCGAAGCGCCTCGGCCACATCACACTTGCAAGGAAATTTCAGAAGGCTTTCCCGCCGGCATTTAAGGAAGAAGCTGCGCTCGAGTCGACACTCGAATTAATTAAAAAGCAAGGAATGGAGCTTGATTTTAATTCAGCAGGGCTGCGAAAGCCGATGTGCGGTGAAACATATCCACCGCTTTCCATTGCAAAGCGTGCAGCCCAAAAAGGCATCCCTCTTGTTTTCGGCTCAGATGCCCATGCAGCAGATGACCTTGGTGCCGGCTATGCTGTTTATGAAAGATTACTGGGCCAGAATTAAAGCTGGTTTTTCTTCCTTCAGCAGGTCAAGCCATATTTCCATCTCGTGAAAGTACTGTTTAACAAAAAACGCTTCATGCGGCTGCAGGTAAAGTACTTCTGTCATATACTGCGGGTGCAGAAACGGCATGGTTAAAAGACTTTTCAGCTGAATAATAAAGTGGGCTACAGGCACTTTCCGGAAGCAGCCTGTCTCCATTCCTTCTTCTAAAAAGGCAGAAAGATAGTATTTTTCTTTAGTCAGATAGGTTGTCATTACCTCTCTGATCAGCATGGAGTCAAGCGTTACTTCTCTATAAACAAACCGTGCCAGTTGACGCCTTTCCTGCTGATAGTTTAAAATATCGAAAATCAGCCTTGAGAGCGACAAATGGATATTACTGCTTTCTCTATTCAAAAATGCTTTTTCAATAACAGCAAGATATCCTTCATAAAAATCAGCAATTAGATGTTCAAGGAGACCATTCTTTCCTTGAAAATAGTAGGAAATATGAGCAACATTCACATTGGCTTTTTGGGCAATGGCTCTTACGGAGGTTCCGGCGAATCCCTTTGTATTAAACAAGGAAGCGGCTGCTTCTATAATGCGTTCTTTTGCACTTGGGGAAACAGTTTGCATCTTGGCTTCACTCCTTCTGAAGAGAATTTTCCATACTATCATAAAGAAATAAGTTTGCCCGTTTGCTTTACCATTCCATATAAAGGAATCCCATTCCTTTATTATTTTCTCGACAAAGTTTGAATTCGAGATACTAAATCCGCGAAAAATAGACAAAGGTGGGGAAATGCATTGTTTCATGTCGAAACGTATGATCACAATAAAGAAAAAGGCTATGAACTGGTTATCAAGCAATTAAAAGCTCTTCTTGAAGGAGAAACCGACGGAATTGCCAATTTAGCGAATGCTTCTGCGCTGCTGAATCAGTTTCTTGATGAAATTAACTGGGTTGGCTTTTATTTAATAAAAGAAGGCGAGCTTGTACTTGGCCCTTTTCAGGGGCTTCCTGCCTGCGTGCGCATTAAGCTTGGCAAAGGTGTCTGCGGAACAGCTGCTGCAACAGGAGAGACGCAGCGGGTCGCTGACGTTCATGCCTTCCCAGGGCATATTGCCTGTGACGCAGCATCCAATTCAGAGATTGTCGTGCCGCTGCTGAAAGATGGCGAAATCATTGGCGTGCTGGACATTGACAGCCCGAATAAAAACCGGTTTGATGAAACAGACGAAAAATGTCTTGTTGAGTTTACGAGAGTTTTAGGGGAATACTTATAAAAAAAAACGAGACAGCAGGGTAACCCCGCTGTCTCGTTTTTTACTGCCATATACAGGTTTCTGATACAACCCGGTTCTTCCCGCTGCTTTTCGCTTTATATAAAGCTTTATCAGCTCTGATAAATAACTTCTTTTCCGAATCATCTGACCCTGCTTCCCAATGGGCCACACCGCAAGAAATGGTGATGGCAGGCATTGTGGATTCAGCTACTATGCCAACAAGGCGCTCGGCAATGGCTATTCCCGCTGCCATTGAAACGGAAGGCAGATAAATGGCGAGCTCTTCTCCACCCCATCTTGAACCGGTGTCCTGCTCTCTGATGTTCAGTTTGAGCAGGGCCGCCACCTGAATGATCACTTCATCGCCGACCTGATGTCCGTATGTATCATTAATTCTCTTAAAATTATCAATATCAACGAGAATAAAAGCACCCTCCCGATCCCTCTGCATGGAACGCTGAATGCATTCACTCAAGTATTTACGGGAGTACAGCTTTGTCATATGGTCTGTTTTCACGAGCTGTTCCAATTCTTCCCGCAGCAGTGAATTGGCCAGTGCAAGGCTTGAATGGTGAATGAGCGACTGCAGCAGCTTAAACATATCAAATGTAAACGCATAGGGTGTTTGATGCAGAATCACGGCGTAGCCTTTCATGCCATTGTTTTCAATCATGGGCACACCCATTAAACACTGGTATTCAGCGCTGTCTAAATAAGAGCCGAGACTGCCAATGAATACACCGTCTTTTTCACTCGCAAGTCGTTCTGTAACAAAATCCCGATACCTGCCTGCAGCATCAGTTTTAAAAAATTCCGTGCATCCCGGCAGCGGCTGGGTCATGGTATCCTGATCGGAATAAAAGAAGCCTATCTCCTCGGCGCCGAAGGATTGGATAATCTGTTTGGACATAAATTCCATTGTATCGTTTAATCGAAGGTTCGTATTCAGCTTGTGGGATGTTTCATTAATCAGCTGCAGATCTGCAATCAGCTTATTCGATTGCTCGTATAATTGCGCATTTTCCATGGCATTTCCGGCTGCATTGGCAACCATAACGAGAAATTTCAGCTCTCTTTGCTCAAGGTCTTCGGCCATATCGACAATAACCTCCAGCACTCCGTATATCCCCTGCTGTCCTTTAAGCGGAATATAATATACGGTGCGCTCAAAAGCTTCATTCTTTTCAGACTTTACCATACCAGTCAGATAAGCTTCCATTGCCGTATCATTTGATCCGTTTTCTTCAAAATAGAGATCCTTGACCGGAAGCTCCCCAATTTCACTGTCATGGGAAAGAAACAGATAAAAAAGATAGTTTTGGTACATCCCCTGCAGGGTCACAAGCAGTTCACCAAGCACTTCATCCTTGTTCATCGTAGAATGAAATTTTTCTGTCAGTCTGTAAAGCTGCTCATATTTCCGTTCATTCAGCGCCAGGTTTTCAGCCTTTTTAACATAATGGAGAAAACGATTGCAGAGAAAAGAGAGCTCAGTAAGAAAAGAGCGTTCAACCGAGCCTTTAGCCTGAAAAATAATTGAGGAAGCATCAGCAAATGACATGGTGACAACCCCATCACTGACAAGAACCCCGTCTGATTGAAGGGAAAGCCAGTCATTCTCAGATAAATGAAGAGGATAGTTATAGGAAGAAGCAGCGGCTGAAAGAGGAAGGAAAGCACGTTCTGTTTTCCTTAAATAAAGTTCCGCATCAGTAAGCGCGCACTCATTCTTCAGGACTTCCAGCAGAAACGCAGCGGCTTTGCTGAAAAGACCTTCATTTTCACGGGTTATGTAATCAAATAAAACTTGATTTATTCTAAGGAGCTGGGAATTGGTTTCTGCCATCTCTATGATCACCCACAGTTAGTAAATTGCTTCATATATTGGTTGCTTTGCTACAGCAATTATAGCATAATTATCTTTCTGGAAATAGATTTCATCCCTTTCTTAAGAAAAATATGATCTTGACTTTCCAATCTCGAAATCATATAATGGAGTTTGTGTAAAATAGTAGTGCAGCCTATCTGAATCTGCTGTTATGAGCTCATTTTGTTCCCGTACGGTTATGTATGAGGTGCATCGCGTAACTCCCTGCTGCTGGAGCGATGATGCATGAAAACAAAATGGCCGTGATTGCAAGAATCAGTTCTGTGTTTTATTTTATGCCAAATAAAAACACAAAGGAGGAGTCAGTCATGGCTCGTTATACAGGTCCAAGCTGGAAACTATCCCGTCGTTTGGGGATCTCATTAAATGGAACAGGTAAAGAATTGGAAAAGCGTCCTTACGCTCCAGGACAACATGGTCCAGGACAGCGTAAAAAACTTTCCGAATATGGTTTGCAATTGCAAGAGAAGCAAAAGCTTCGTCATATGTATGGTGTAAATGAGCGCCAATTCCGCAACACATTCGTTAAAGCAGGCAAACAGTCTGGTATCCTTGGTGAAATTTTCATGGCGCTTCTTGAATCCCGCCTTGACAACGTTGTGTACCGTTTAGGTCTTGCCCGCACACGCCGCCAAGCTCGCCAATTGGTAAACCATGGTCACATTCTTGTTGATGGACAGCGCGTTGACATTCCATCTTTCCAAGTAAAAGCTGGCCACACTATTTCACTTCGCGAAAAATCCCGCAACCTTGACATCGTTAAGGAAGCAATCGAAGTGAACAGCTTCGTACCAGAATACTTGACTTTCGATGCTGACAAGCTTGAAGGAACTTACACTCGTCTTCCTGAGCGTTCCGAGCTTCCAGCTGAAATCAACGAAGCTCTTATCGTAGAGTTCTACTCTCGTTAATAGTTTTAAAAAGCATCTGCACATTTTGTGCAGATGCTTTTTTGTTTTATCGGCGATCTTTCGATTAGATTGGCGATCTGCTTACCAGCGGTGAAAACCGGCTTTTCCATTTATTAAGAATGAATAAAGAGCCGGTTACCAAGAGCTGCACCAGGTAATCAGCTTCGATCTACATCAAAACAATAGCCGGAAAAGTAGATATCGGCGGATTTCAAATTATATCGAGCGATCTCCCCAATATATCGGAGATCTGCTTTACAGCTGCTGAAAACCGGCTTTCTCTCCCTTTTGATTTACTCTCCACAATAAAAGGAACTGCCGCGGCAGTTCCTCCTCTTTTCTTACTTGTATTGAATCAGCGTGTATTTTTTCTTTCCGCGGCGAATGATGGTAAATTCGCCTTCAATTCTGTCTGCTTCTGATAGTACGGTATCTGTTTCTTGTCTTCTTTCTCCATTGATGTAAATGGCTCCATTTGTAACATCTTCTCTCGCCTGGCGCTTGGATGGGGAAATTTTAGCTTCTACAAGCAGGTCTACAAGGTTCTTTTCTTCTGCTGGAAGGACGACAGTCGGTACATCTTTGAAGCCTTGTTTAATTTCAGATGCGGTTAACACTTTCAGGTCGCCGCTGAAAAGAGCCTGGGAAATCTTGATGGCCTGCTGAAGTGCCTCTTCTCCATGCACCATTTTTGTCATTTCTTCAGCGAGTGTTTTTTGTGCTGTTCGTTTTTCAGGAGCTGTCTGTACTTCTTCTTCAAGCTTATTGATTTCCTCATGGGACAGGAACGTAAAGAATTTCACATATTTGATCACATCGCGGTCATCTGCATTAATCCAAAATTGGTAAAATTCGTATGGTGATGTTTTTTCCCTGTCAAGCCAAACCGCTCCGCCTTCTGTTTTACCGAATTTCGTGCCGTCAGCTTTCGTGACAAGCGGGATGGTTAAACCGAATGCTTTCGCATCTGAATCGCCTTCTGTTTTCCGGATCAGCTCAAGTCCAGCGGTAATGTTCCCCCATTGGTCGCTTCCGCCGATCTGCAGCTTGCAGCCTTCTGTTTGGTACAGTTTTAGAAAATCGTACGACTGAAGAATCATGTAGGTGAACTCAGTAAAAGAAATTCCTGTTTCAATCCGTGTCTGTACAGAGTCTTTTGCCAGCATGTAGTTAATGCCGAAGTTTTTTCCTACATCTCTTAAAAAGCCGATTACATCGAGAGAACCGAGCCAATCATAGTTGTTTGCCACAATCGCCGGATTTTCTGCAGCATTGAAATCAAGAAAGCGGGACAGCTGCTGTTTGATTCTGTCAGACCAATCTTTCACAATCTCTACTGTATTCATTGACCGTTCCGCTTTTTTCCCGCTTGGATCTCCGATCAGTCCTGTTCCGCCTCCGACAAGAGCAATTGGGGAATGGCCTGCCAGCTGAAAACGCTTCAGGGTCAGGATCGGCAGCATATGGCCGATGTGCAGGCTGTCAGCAGTCGGGTCAAAGCCCGCATAAAGCTTGATGCTCTCTTTTTCCAAAAGCTCCTGAAGCCCCTTTTCATCTGTGAACTGATTAACAAGCCCCCTGAATTTCAGATCATTCAATAATTCATTCATTTTCCATTCTCCTTCACTATATGAGGCTAAAAAAGCGCTGAAACCTGGCCCAAACTTTTAAGCTTCTTTAGTAAATAACCAGTCAAAGCAGCTGCTTTACATAAAGCTGCACACTTTGAAGAAAAATAAAAAACGCCCCTTCATTTAACATGAAGGGACGAAAATTTAAGTTTTCGCGGTACCACCCTACTAAAGAATAAAGCCATCTTATTCTCCGCTTAATGTTTTAACGGTACAACCGTCTGTTTACCGAAAAGGCAAACAAAAGCTCCAGGGTGTAATTCACAGGCAGTTTCCGTACTGATTTCCACCAGCCATCAGCTCTCTAAAACGGGAAAGTTGCCGCTACTATGATCCTCTCAGCGCCTCATATGATATTAATGAATTTTTATCATAAATTAATTTTTTTGTCAATCGCACTCTCAAAGGAGGAACAGCTTTGCGAAAGCATGACCAATCCAGCAAGCATCTATATACTGCCCGTTTTCGCTCTGTTTTGAGAGTTCTTCAAAAGCCCTTTTTTATTTTTATTTCTGCCCTTCTGCTTTTCCTTTCATTTGCTGCAGGCACTGGTGCCGGCTTTCTTGCTTCACTGGTTAAAAACGAGCGTATCAGAAGCTATGCAGACATGAAAAAGGATATTGCCAGCTTTGAAAAAACTGGTGAAATATACTTTCAAAACCGTGCTTTTATAGGGAAAATCAACAGTGACCTTGAACGGAAGTCAGTGAAGCTTCAGAAGATCTCCCCTTTAGTGATTCAGGCCATTGTCGCCACAGAGGATCAGCACTTTTACGAGCATAAAGGCATTGTTCCCAAATCCATTTTACGCGCTGCCTTTCAAGAGCTTGCTGACTTGCCTGTAAAAAGCGGCGGAAGTACCTTAACACAGCAGCTCATCAAAAACCAGCTGCTTACCAATGAAGTGTCATTTTCCAGGAAAGCAAAGGAAATTCTGCTGGCGCTCAGACTGGAGAAATTTTTCAGCAAAGAAGAAATACTTGAATCCTACTTAAATATTGCAGCAATGGGGCGCAGCAGGACCGGGAAAAATATTGCTGGAATTGCAGCGGCTGCAGAGGGGGTTTTTGGAAGAAGTCCAGAGAATCTGTCACTCCCTCAGGCTGCTTTTATCGCAGGTCTTCCGCAAAGCCCATCCGTCTACACCCCATTTACAAATTCGGGGGGAATTAAAGAAAACCTCTCTCCAGGCATCGAGCGGATGAAATTAGTACTTAGAAGAATGCATCAGCAGAAATTTATTACAGATCAGGAGCTCGCTTCAGCGCTTACCTTTGATTTAAGAGCTTCTTTAGCTGAAAAGAAGGCTTCTGCAGCCGAAAAATATCCCTGGCTTATTGCTGAGACTGAAAAAAGGGCTAAGCGGATACTGCTTGAAATCATCGCAAAGGAACACGGATGCTCCATAACTGAATTGCAAAAGGACAAAGAGCTGTATGCAGAATTCAGTCTTTCGGCTGAAAAACGGCTTCGCCAAAATGGCTATCGGATATTCACAACCATTGATCAGCGCGTATTTGAATCTATGCAGGATGCTGCCAAAGCTTACAGCCGCTATGGGCCTTCTTTGCCTGTATGGAAAATGGATCCATCAGGCAAAAGGTTTAAAGTTATGGAGCCGGTCGAGGCAGGTTCTATTCTGATTGAAAATCATTCAGGCAGGATTTTGGGTTTTACCGGCGGCCGGGACTATCACCGTGAGCAGCTTAATCATGCAACCTCTGCTTTAAGATCTAACGGTTCTGCAATGAAGCCGCTCCTCGTTTACGCGCCGGCTATTGAAAAAGGGCTGATTCAGCCTGGAACCTCTATAGCAGATCTTCCGATTGAAGAGGGCACTTACCAGCCAAACAACTTCGATAAGCATCCCCACGGGCTTGTGAGTGCACGGACAGCTCTTTCTAAATCCTATAACATGGCTGCGGTCGGCCTTTATAAAACGCTTATGCCCTATCATCCTTATCAGTATCTGGAGAAAATGGGCATCACTTCTCTGACTGATGGAGACAGACATCATGAAGCTCTTTCAATCGGCGGCCTTGATCATGGCATTACTGTTGAAGAAAACGCCAATGCATTCAGTACATTTGCCGGCGGCGGAATTTTCAGAGACGCCTATTTAATCGAAAAAATACAAAGTGCTGACGGCCGCTTAATTTATCAGCATAAAGCAAATGAAGTTCCTGTCTTTTCACCACAGACTGCCTACTTAACACTCAGCATGCTTAGAGATACAGTTGCATCAGGCACAGCCCGTTCCCTAGGGAGCCTGCTTTCCTTTCGCTCAGACTGGGCAGGCAAAACCGGAACGAGCCAAAGCTTCAGAGATTCCTGGTTTGTTGCCAGCAATCCGCGCATTACACTTGGCACATGGATGGGATATGACACGCCAAAGCCGCTTCCAAAAGCTTCGTACAGCGGGAACAGTCTTGGCTTTTGGGCAAGGCTGATGAATGCCGCTGCAAAGGCATCCCCAGATCTTGCAGCTGAGGGGCAATCCTTTCAAAAGCCAAAAGGCATTAAGGAAAGCAGCTTTTGTACTCTTTCAGGAAATTTATCGACTCCTCTCTGCCAAGAGGCAGGCTTTGAAGCAGTAGACATTTTTGACGAGCGGCGGGCACCTGTCAAGCAGGATGAAAGCTTTAAAAACGGAACCTATTTGGTGATTGAAGGCAAAGCATACGATCCTTCTCCTCAATCACCGGCTGATTTTATCAAAACAGCTGCTGTAATAAAAAAAGAAGTACTTGATCAATACAGTCTTCATCATGCCGCGGGCTTTGACGATCTCTTTCCTGAAGGAGCCGGACTGAAAGGCGCAGCCGTTGAATCAGGACCAGCACCAGATGATGGCATTGCTCCTTCTGCTGTTGAAGGAATTAAAAAAATCGGTTCAGCAGTACAATGGGCAAAAGGGCATGAACCTGATCTTTGCGGGTACAGAATTTATGTAGATCAGAATGGGGCAGGCCAGTTTACTATGGCAGCCAGCATTCCGCAGCAGGCGTTTCCTTCCTTTAAGCTGCCTCTTGCACCCGCAGAGTATTACATCACGGCTGTTGATGCAGCAGGACATGAGTCGGCTCCGGCTTTTATTTCAGCAAGCTATGGAATGAATGAATAAAATAATTTCGTACAGAAAAGAATCCCTTTCATCGGAAAGGGATTCCTTTTATAGTTGGTTTCATTCAGGCTGCAAGCCTGTTTAAAAAACCAAGAATCAGTAGCCGCCGCCCCAATATGATGCGCCGATGATGATCAGCAAAATGAAAAGCACCACTACAAGAGCAAATCCGCTGTTATATCCGTCTCCCATTATGGATCCTCCTCTCCTTGGTTATCACCATATTGTATGGAATTGCCGGAAGCAGGTAACTGGTAGATGACCAGTTTTTCCTTTTTTTATTAGGAAGGCACCAAAACAAATTTAATCTTATCTTCACATCGGGAAATGTTTTGCTCTTGCAGAGGGCTGGGTACTATACAAGAAAAGCCGGACGCTGTGCTGTCTTGCCAGATGTCTGCTTTTTCCCAGCATTGGAGGGCTGCCTTTGAAAACAATCAAAGAACTAATCAACCGAATACAAAAACATGACTTGGGGGATTTAGCCGCTGTACTGGCATATTATTTTTTATTGTCCCTGTTCCCGCTCTTAATTTTTCTTTTAACATTGCTTCCCTATTTTCAAATTGACCCGAACACCGTATCTAAATTTGTCAGCCAGATGGCCCCGGGAGATTCCAGCGAACTGATCACAAAGCAAATCAACGGACTGATCAGCAAGCCGAACGGCGGACTATTGTCCTTTGGTATCCTGGCGACAATCTGGTCAGCCTCGAATGCAACAAACGCTGTGATCCGCTCCTTAAATGTTGCGCATACGATTGAGGAATCCAGACCGTTCTGGAAAGTCAGGCTGATGGCAATTCTTCTCACATTTGCACTGGTGATCGGGATCGTGATGACACTTGTTCTGCCCGTATTTGGAGATGTGATTCTCAATACAGTTCAATCACTGTTCCCTGAAACGGCTGTAACCGATGGATTATTTGCTCTTATCCGGTTTTTGATTTCCTTTGTTTTAATCGCTCTAATATTAGGGGTCATTTACTACTTCTCCCCTGATGTAAAATTGAAAGTCAGGGACATTTATCTAGGAGCAATTATCGGAACAATTCTCTGGCAAATTCTTTCCTTCGCTTTCTCGCTTTACGTCTCAAGCTTCGCCAACTACCAGGCTACATACGGAAGCTTAGGAGGAGTAATTGTCCTATTAACCTGGCTGTACCTGACAGGCTTTGTCATCTTAATCGGCGGAGAAATCAATGCCATCCATTACTGCTGGCGTACGAAAAAATTGTGCATGGAAGACGAAAAAGAAGATCTCGGCATCGCGAGCAGCAATAATAGCACTACTGCTGATATGTAGAAAAGCGGAGGCCGCTCGTTCAGCCCTGACAAGCGCTGGAGGAAAATCCCGAAAAGTCCGTTTTTAGACTTTTCGGGATTTTCCGAAGCGACTCGAGGGGCTAGCGGCCGGAGCTGGACAATGTAGAAAAGCGGAAGCGGCTTGTTCAGCCCCGACAAGCATAAGACGATCAGCCGGGGAAAGGCGGGCTTTCCTTTCCCTGGATGAGCGGCTTATGACCTCGAGGGGCTAGCCGCTGGAGCTGGACAATGAAAAGCGGAGGCCGCTCGTTCAGCCCCGACAAGCGCTGGAACTTGAAAAAGAAAAGAGGAGGCCGCTGCTTCAGCAATCCATAAAAGAAGCCTCATCCGATAAGGATGAGGCTTCTTTTTCATTTAATCTCTTTTTTCCAAAAGCCAGCAATTAAAGCTGTCACAACAGATCCGATCAAAATTGCCAAAATGTATAGAAGAGCGTTCCATTTCAGCAGCCAGAAAACGAAAACTCCGCCATGCGGGGCCGGAAGGGAAATATTAAAAGCCATGGAGAGAGCTCCTGCAATGGCTGCTCCGATTACAGATGCCGGAATGACCCTTCCTGGGTCTGCTGCCGCGAACGGGATGGCGCCTTCGGTAATAAAGGAGGCTCCAAGGACGTATGCTGTTTTCCCTGCTTCCCTTTCCTGCTGAGTAAATTTACGCTTAAAGAAAGTAGTCGCGAGCGCCATGCCAAGCGGCGGCACCATACCTCCAGCCATGATGGCTGTAATCGGCGCATAGTTGCTCGCACTGATCATTGCAATGCCGAATGTATAGGCTGCTTTGTTGATTGGTCCTCCCATATCAACAGCCATCATGCCTCCAAGCAAAAGACCGAGCAATAGAAGATTTCCTGTTCCAAGTCCCTTAAGCCAATCTGTCAGTCCATTCATAATAAAAGCAACTGGCGGATTCACCACAAACATCATGACAAGACCTGTAATGAAAATGGTGATCAGAGGGTACAACAGAACAGGCTTAATTCCTTCCAAGCCCTGAGGCAGCCTGCTGAGTGCCTTTTTCACCCAAAGTGCTACATATCCGGCAAGAAATCCGGCAATTAAACCGCCAAGAAAACCGGCCTGGCCGTTAAGCGCAATAAACCCGCCGATCATTCCCGGTGCAAGTCCCGGCCTGTCAGCGATGCTCATCGCAATAAATCCGGCAAGAACTGGAATCATCAGCTGAAAGGCGTTATCCCCGCCAATGCCTTTCAATGCTGCAGCAAAGGCATTGTAGGAGGGATCATCAGGGTTTGCTGACTGTATGCCCCAGAAGAAGGAGATGGCGATCAATATACCTCCGCCGACCACGAATGGCAGCATGTTGGATACACCGTTCATTAAATGTTTATAAAATCCTGTTCGCTGTCCTTTTTCAGATGGTTCTTTTGCGCCTGCTCCGCTTCCGCCCTGATAGATCTTCGCATCCTGGTTCAGCGCTTTTTCAATAAGCTCTTCAGGCTTTCGGATCGCCTGTGCTACAGGCACCTCGATCACGTGCTTGCCTTTGAAGCGCTCCATTTCAACCTGTTTGTCAGCAGCCACAATGATCGCTGAAGCGTTTGCAATATCGCTGTCGGTCAATTCATTTTTCACGCCGCTGGAACCATTTGTTTCAACTTTCATATCCACATTCATTTCTTTTGCTTTTGCTTTAAGGGAATCCGCCGCCATATACGTATGGGCAATTCCTGTCGGACAGGCTGTGACCGCGAGCACATACCCTTTGGAAGAGGCAGTTGAGCTGACATTTGTGCTCTCCTCTTCTTCAGATTGTGCTTCCTGCTCATCAATGGCCTGTATCACTTCATCCTCTGTTCTTGCAGTATCAAGCTTTGCCCGGAACTCTGGATCCATAAGGAGGCTGGACAGCTTGGAAAGTGTTTCAAGATGGGCATTATTTGCCCCTTCCGCTGCCGCTATCATAAAAAATAATCTGCTCGGCTGACCGTCAAGCGAGTCATAATCAACGCCAGCTGACGAACGGCCAAAAGCAATCGCCGGCACCTTGACAGCACTTGTTTTCGCATGAGGTATAGCGATGCCTTCTCCAATTCCAGTCGTGCTTTGAGCTTCCCGTGCCAGGATCGCTTCCTTGTAGGCATTACTGTCAGACAGCTTGCCTGCTGAATCCAATTTGCCGACTAATTCATCAATCGCTTCTGTTTTTGACTGTGCCTTTAAATTTAACAGAATCGTATTTTTTGTAAGCAATTCAGTAATTTTCATATTAAATATCCCCCTTTATCCAAGGTTCTTTACTGTGACCTGCTGCTTCAGGTTCTCCACGGTTTCCCTTGTGCATAAATCATCCGAAAAAGCTGTTGCGCTTCCGGCTGCAACTCCTGTCCGGAAGGCCTCTTCTAAATTTTGGCTATGAAGATAAGTTCCAATAAATCCGGCTACAAGAGAATCCCCTGAGCCGACTGAGTTTTTCACTTCTCCTTTTGGTACATTTGCAAACAAGGTTTTTTCTTTATTTACAAAAACAGCTCCATCGCCTGCCATCGAAACAATGACATTCCGCACTCCCTCATCAAGCAGCTTTTTCCCATAAGCTGCTGCCTCTTCAGCACTTGTGATGACGGTATTGAATAATTCGCCAAGCTCATGATGATTCGGCTTTATTAAAAATGGCTTATCTGGAAAAGTCTCCCTTAATGCAGATCCTGAAGTGTCAATAATGACCCGTACATCCTTTTCATTGCACTGCTTTGTCAGAAGTGTATAAAAGTCAGATGGCAGTGAGGATGGAATACTGCCGGCAATAATAAGCACGTCTTCCTTATCAAGAGCTGCAATTTTCCGAAACAGTTCCTCCTGCTGAAAAGCTGTAATATCTGGTCCATGGCCATTAATTTCTGTTTCTTCATTCGCCTTGACTTTCACATTGATTCTCGTTGGTTCGTTTACGAGTGTGAAGTCATGAATAATTCCTTCATCTGCCAGGAAGCTTTTCACAAAATCCCCGGTAAAACCGCCGGCAAACCCAAGAGCAGTGCTGTCTGCACCAAGTCTTTTGAGCACTCTGGAAACATTGATTCCCTTTCCTCCGGGGTAAAACATTGATTGTGTGGCCCTGTTTAATCCGCCGACTGTAAGCTCTGGCGTCTTTACGATATAGTCAATGGATGGGTTAAGTGTACAAGTATAAATCATGATGCTATTCCACAACCTTTACGTCTGTTTTTTCAAGATACTGATTCAGTAAACCGCTTTCAATTCTGTCTGTGATTAATACAGCCTCTTCTAAAGCAGCAATCTTGGCAAATGCAGCTTTGTCATGTTTTGAGCTGTCTGCAAGCACATAGGCTTTTTGCGATAACTCAATGGCCAGCCTCTTTACAGCTGCCTCTTCCGGATCAGGTGTTGTATATCCTGATTCTTCCTGAATTCCATTAACGCCCATAAAGCATGCATCAAACCGATAGGAGTTTAAGCTTTCCAAAGCATTCGAGCCAATCAAGGCTTTTGTTTTATATTTTACAAATCCGCCTGTCAGGTAAACTGGGATCTCATATTTTTGCAGCTCTTCCAAATGGGTAATTCCGTTTGTGACAACCATGATGTTTTTTCCTGCTAAATGCTTGATCATCTGCAATGTAGTTGTGCCTGCATCCAGAAAAATCCGGTCATCCTCATTCACAAAACCTGCTGCATATTCAGCAATCCGTTCTTTTTCAGGCAAATGCTTTGAAGACTTTTGGGCGACGCTTGGTTCTTCTCCTTTTTGGTAAAAAAGCTCTGCACCGCCGTGGACTCTTTTTAGCTTTTTCCGCTTCTGAAGCTCGCTCAAATCCCTTCTGATAGTGGATTCTGATGCATCTGTTGCTTCAACAAGCTCCTGGATTGGGACAACTTCCTTCTCAGCAAGCATTTCCAAAATTTTATTATGCCGTTCCGGAGTCAGCAATTTCCTCACCCCTTTTTAAAATTTTCTTTGCCTTGTCAGGGGCATTTATTCTTCTCTCTTAGTTAAAGTTTTAGTGTAACTTTATTTTAACGAAAGCCCTTACAAAAATCAATCAAAAACAATCATAAACAATCAAAAATATTTAGAAACGATCAAAACAGCTAATTAAGTGGGGCTGGATGGGGGTTGGTGAATAGGCGGCTTGGCTTGCTGCAAGATAGCTATTTTC
Source organism: Metabacillus kandeliae (assembly GCF_021166585.1). Classification (GTDB taxonomy): domain Bacteria; phylum Bacillota; class Bacilli; order Bacillales; family Bacillaceae; genus Metabacillus_B; species Metabacillus_B kandeliae. The sequence goes on along the minus strand of NZ_JAJOZE010000001.1, from coordinate 147,407 downwards.
CCGATGCAAAATCCAGTTTTCTCATCCTTCAGAAGCGGCCCTGTTCTCAATCAAAAAAAAAACGCTCGAAGCATAGCTGCTCCAAGCGTTTTTTTAACATTATCAATCTTCCATTGTAGAAAGATCGCCTTCCGGAAGATCAAGCTCCCAAGCTTTCAAGACGCGGCGCATGATTTTACCGCTGCGTGTTTTTGGAAGTTTATCCTTGTATTCAATTTCTTTTGGTGCAGAATGAGCGGCAAGGCCCTTTTTAACAAATTGCCTGATTTCCTCTGTCAGTTCGTCAGATGGTTCATAGCCTTCACGGAGTGCGATAAAGGCTTTAATAATTTCGCCTCTAACAGGGTCCGGCTTGCCGATAACGCCTGCTTCAGCGACAGCAGGATGTTCAATCAGCTTGCTTTCCACCTCGAACGGTCCGACCCGCTCGCCTGAAGTCATAATCACGTCATCTATTCTTCCCTGGAACCAGAAGTATCCGTCTTCGTCCATGTACGCGGAGTCTCCTGATACATACCAGCCGCCGGGCATAAAATAAGATTCATATTTTTCTTTGTTGTTCCAGATTGTATGCATCATGGAAGGCCAGCCTTTTTTAATGGCGAGATTTCCCATTTGATAGGGCGCGAGCTCATTTCCCTGGTCATCCACAATTGCTGCCTTAATGCCCGGAATCGGCTTGCCCATTGATCCCGGCTTAACCTCCATGCTTGGGAAGTTGCAAATCACCTGTGCCCCGGTTTCGGTCATCCACCATGTATCATGAATCCGCTTGCCGAATACCTTCATTCCCCAGCGGACAACCTCAGGATTCAGCGGCTCTCCCACACTAAGAATATGCCTTAGTTCTGACAGGTCATATTTTTTGACCAGTTCATCCCCTGCTCCCATCAGCATGCGGAAGGCAGTCGGTGCACTGTACCAGACAGTTACTCCATAATCCTCAAGTGTCTGATACCAGGCTTCAGGATTGAACCTGCCGCCGACAATCACGTTTGTGACACCGTGCAGCCAAGGACCGAAAATACCGTAAACCGTTCCAGTCACCCAGCCTGGATCAGCCGTGCACCAGTAGATGTCGTCCTCTTTTAAATCCAGCACCCATTTAGCAGTCTGATACTGCTGAAGTATCGCGTTATGAATGTGAAGAACACCTTTTGGCTTGCCTGTAGAACCAGATGTATAGTGAAGAAGAAGTCCGTCTGTCCTGTCCATCCATTCTACTTCCAAATGCTTATCGGCTTCTTTCATTCTGCTTTGAAAATCAATATAAGGCCCCTCTTCATTCACGTCAGAGCCGACAAGAACCACATGCTTTAATTCAGGAAGGGAGTCTACCGGCACCCTGTCCGCAAGCTCAGGAGTTGTAATAATAACCTTTGCACCGCTGTCTTCCAGCCTGTCCCTTACGGCGCCTTCCATAAAAGCTTCAAACAGCGGCCCAATAACCGCCCCGATTTTAATAGCGCCAAGCACCGCAAAATACAATTCCGGCGTTCTCGGCATAAAGACAAATACCCTGTCCCCTTTTTCAACGCCTGCGTGCTGCTTCAGCACATTTCCTGCTTTATTCGAGAGATGCTTCATTTCATTAAACGTATACTTTTCTTCACGGGAAGGATCTTTATAGTAAAGAGCGATCTTGTGTTTCCGGGAAGAATCTGCATGCTTATCAATTGCTTCATAGGCAGCATTCAGCTTGCCGTTTCCGGGCCATGAAAATTCGTTCTCTGCTTCTTTCCAATCGAATGCTTCATATACTTTCGCATAGTCATCAAGGTTATGGTTTCCTTTTTCTGCTGGCAGCGCTTCCAATTTCATTCCCGCGTTCCCCCTTATGTAAGATATACAGCTTCATTATAGTATACATTCTAAACTATCACAATTTTTTGATATTACCCTTTTTGTAAAAGCCGTGAAATGAAACCGCTTTACAATTATAGTATAATGATAGATAAGTTTTACTAGGATTAAGGCGGTGACCGAATGGAACATCACAAAACCTATAATGCAATGGAACTGAAAACTCCCCGGGCGACGTTAATTATTGAAGGTCCTGTTGCCTCAAAAAAGCTCGCAGAATATGAATTCCATCATGATTTAACAGCTTTCCGCCCTCCGGCGCAGCAGCGAAAAGCGCTGCTTGAGATTGCTGATCTTGAGGAAGGAAGAATTTTGATTGCACGGGATCATGACACAATTGTAGGATATGTTACATATTTGTACCCTGACCCGCTTGAGCGCTGGTCGGAAGGAAACATGGAGAATTTAATCGAGCTTGGTGCGATTGAGATCATCCCGAAGTTTAGAGGGTTTTCAGCAGGAAAGTCATTGCTCAGGGTTTCTATGATGGATGATGCGATGAACGATTATATTATCATTACGACAGAGTACTACTGGCATTGGGATTTAAAGGGATCAGGCCTTAATGTGTGGGAATACCGCAAAGTGATGGAGAAAATGATGAATGCCGGCGGACTTGAATGGTTTGCCACAGATGAACCGGAAATCAGCTCTCATCCAGCCAACTGCCTGATGGCGCGGATAGGCAGCCGAGTGGACAGGGAATCCATTCAGCAGTTTGACAGGCTTCGCTTTAAAAACCGGTTTATGTACTGATCATAGCAGGGCAGCAGACGCTGCTTGCAAGGGGGTAAATGAAGGTGATCATAGAACAAATCATGGCGAAAGACGTTGCAACACTTTCCCCTGAACATACACTTTTAGATGCAATCGATTTGTGCAAAAAACAGCGCATCCGCCATATTCCGATTTTATCTGAAGACGGCCTGCTTGCCGGCATAGTTTCAGACAGAGATCTCAAGGATGCAAGCCCGTCTATTTTTCATTTGCAGGATCATATGGATGAGTTAAAAAAACCGCTCAAATCCATTATGAAAACGGACGTTGTTACAGCACATCCTCTTAATTTTGTTGAAGAAGTTTCCGCCATTTTTTCTGAGCACAGGATCAGCTGTCTGCCTATTTTAAAATACGGAAAGCTTGTAGGCATGGTGACAGAATCTGACTTGCTTCATACTTTTGTACAGCTCACAGGGGCTGATCAGCCTGGCTCTCAAATTGAAATAAAAGTGCCGAACGTGTCTGGAAAACTTTCAGAAGTTTCAGGCGTTTTCCAAAAACGAAATGTGAATATTTCCAGTGTTCTTGTCTATCCTGATCAGGATCAAAAATCTAAAATCCTTGTATTCAGGGTTCAGACGATGAATCCTTCATTAGTGATTTCTGATTTGGTGAAGGAAGGGTATACGGTATTATGGCCAAACGTACCGGGGCTTTCTACATGACTGAGAGCGCTTTTGTTTATTCACCGCTTTTTCAGAAATATAAATTCAGCAAGGAGCATCCCTTCAATCAAATGAGGGTTGAACTTGCACTGGATATGCTCCGGTCATTGAAGGCAATAAATGATCAGGATTTCATTGCTCCGCGGCAGGCAACAGATGAGGAGCTTGCCCTTGTGCATGATAAAGGGTTCATCCAGGCAGTTCAAAAGGCTGGACAAGGCAGCCTTTCACAAGAGGAAGCAGGCAGCTATGGGATCGGGACAGAGGATACGCCGATATTCAGCGGCATGCATGAAGCAAGCGCTGTTCTTGTTGGCGGAACACTTGAAGCAGCAGATTATGTGATGCAGGGCAAGGGTAAACAGGCGCTGAACCTTGCTGGCGGTCTTCACCACGGTTTCAGAGGCAAAGCATCAGGATTCTGCGTGTACAATGACAGCTCTGTCGCATTGAAATATATTCAAAAGAAGTACCAGGCAAGAGTGCTGTATGTGGACACGGATGCCCATCACGGCGATGGAGTTCAATGGACTTTTTATGATGATTCTGATATTTGCACTCTCTCTATCCATGAAACAGGACGGTATTTGTTTCCGGGTACGGGCAATATTACAGAACGGGGCCAGGGAACAGGCTACGGATATTCATTCAATATTCCGCTTGATGCTTTTACAGAAGATGAATCATGGCTGAACGCCTACAGAAGATCTTTTAAAGAGGTTGTGGAATATTTTAAGCCTGATGTCATCTTTACACAAAATGGCGCTGATGCCCATTACTATGATCCACTAACACACCTTTCCGCAAGCATTGATATTTACAAAGAGATTCCAAAGCTTGCACGCGAAATGGCCCGGCAATATTGCGGCGGCCGCTGGATTGCTGTCGGAGGCGGAGGATATGATATTTGGAGAGTTGTTCCGAGGGCATGGTCACTCATTTGGCTTGCGATGAAGAATCTCCCTGTTCCTGATGCAGTTCCTGAGGAATGGATTCAAAAATGGCAGCCAAAAGCGCCGCTTGAATTGCCCCGTTTCTTCAATGATCCGGAAAATATGTACAAACCTATTCCGCGAAAGCCTGAGATTGAGGAAAAAAATAGCCAGTCCGTTGAACGGGCTTTGCAGTTTATCACACAGAATGCGCCAAAAAGCCGAAACAGCTGAATAAAAAGAAAACAGGCGAGCCTTCAAGGGCTCGCCTGTTCTTCTGCATTTATTATTTCGTTGACTGCCTTACTTCAATGCGATGCGGCAATTCAACCGTAAGATCTTCTACTTTATCCTTGTTCATTAACTTTGTTAATAGGCGCATGGCAACAGCCCCGATATCATATGTCGGCTGTACTACAGTTGTTAATAGCGGGCGCACCATTGTGGCAAGGCGGGTATTATCAAATCCGATGACTTCAAAGTCCTGCGGGATGTGATAGCCTTTATCCTGTGCAGCATGAATAACACCAAGTGCCATTTCATCTGTTCCGACAAAAATGGCTGTCGGCTTTTCAGAAAGCTGCTCCAGTTTTTCAAACCCTTCAATCCCTGAGTCATACGTATAATCACCTTCAAATACGTATGATTCATCATATTCAATGCCTGCTTCTTTCAGCGCACGCCTGTAGCCTTCCATCTTTTTGAACTTGTTAATCGGCTCCTCAAGAGGTCCGCTTACATAGGCAATGCGGCGATGGCCTTTTTCAGCCAGCATTGTAACGGCATCATATGTAGCCATTTCATAGTTGATGCTGACAGATGCTGTTTCTTCTTCCATATCAATTGACGCAGCAAGCACAATCGGCACAGGAGAGCGCTTAAATTCCTCAACATGCGCTTTCGTAATATTTCCGCTCATAAAGAGCAGCCCGTCAACCTGCTTGCCAAGCATTGTGTTCAGCAAGTGAAGCTCTTTATCCTGGTTTTGATCTGAATTGCTTAAAATAATGTTGTATTTGTACATTGTTGCAATATCTTCAATACCCCTTGCCAGCTCTGCATAAAAAGTGCTGGAAATGTCAGGGATAATCACGCCGACAGTTGTCGTCTTTTTGCTGGCAAGCCCTCTTGCCACCGCATTCGGCCGGTATCCAAGACGCTCGATTGCTTCTAAAACCTTTTTGCGTGTTGTTGGTTTTACGTTAGGATTTCCGTTCACTACACGCGATACGGTTGCCATTGATACGTTTGCTTCTCTTGCAACATCGTATATTGTAATTGTACTCATTCATAACACTCCTTTAAACTAACTTTGCTGCAATGCTTTCTTATATATGTAGGCTCTTTGTCTTAAACTTTGCTGTTTTGCAATCGATTATACGGCTGCAGTCCTTTGCCATTAAAATCTGCAGGTACAGGATGAAAGCGGCATTTTTAAAGAAACAGCCTATATGTATTAGTATCATGCACTGGTTTGCTTCATATAATGTCTAAAATTCGGGCTTTATGTAGAATATCATACGATACAATGAAAGCGTCCGCAACGGATAACCCCTTAATTAGCGCAGGTTTTTCATAGGATTTTCACAAAATGTCCATGTAAGCGGTTCAAATGCTCATTTCAGGTGTTCATTTTATGAAAATAAAGATGAATTGGATGTTTTTACATATGATACTGCTCTAACCGCTAAAAAAGAAGCTGCCCCTGGGACAGCTTCTTTTTGTGCAGAAAACGAGTCGTATTCTGCTGCAGATTATGCTTTAAGTGCAGCCAGCGGACGAAGCGCATCGATCCATTCGTTGAATTGATCGATATTCATTTGCTGTGCAGAGTCAGACAGAGCAACAGCCGGGTCTGGATGAACCTCTGCCATTACGCCGTCTGCTCCAATCGCAAGCGCTGCTTTTGCTGTCGGCAGCAAAAGATCGCGGCGGCCTGTGGAATGAGTCACATCAACAAAAACAGGCAAATGCGTTTCCTGCTTCAGAATTGGCACAGCAGAAATATCAAGCGTATTTCGTGTTGCTTTTTCATACGTTCTGATTCCTCGCTCGCATAGGATGATTTGATCATTTCCCTGAGAAATGACATATTCAGCCGCATTCATGAACTCCTGCAGTGTTGCAGCAAGGCCTCTTTTGAGAAGAACTGGTTTTTTCACAGCCCCTGCTGCTTTCAGCAATTCAAAGTTCTGCATGTTGCGCGCGCCGATTTGAATAACATCGATGTACTGTACAGCTGTCTCAATGTCAGCAGGATTGACAATCTCGCTGATTACAGCCATATCGTATTCATCTGCCACTTGTTTTAGAATTTTTAAACCTTCCAGCCCAAGTCCCTGGAAATCGTATGGGCTTGTTCTTGGCTTAAAAGCACCTCCGCGAAGCAGGCGGATTCCTTGTTTTTTCGCAGCTTCCGCTACCTTTGCAGTCTGTTCGTAGCTTTCCACTGCACAGGGTCCTACGATAAAGGCTTGCGTGCCGTTTCCTATCAGCTCACCTTTTACATTAACAACCGTATCTTCCGGTTTCTTTTTCCTTGATACAAGAAGCGCTTTGCTGTGGTCATCCTCCTGGAGCTCGAGGCCTGCCTTGAAAATTTCTTTGAAAATATGCTGTATAGTCGATTGTTCGAAAGGTCCATTGTTGGCTTCATTGATCACATCAAGCATTTTCCGCTCGCGTACCGGATCAAAACGGTAAACACCTTGATTTTCCTTCGCTTTTCCAATTTCCTGTACAATTCTTCCCCGCTCATTAATCATCTCTAAAATCTGAAGGTTGATTTTATCTACTTTTTCCCTGAGAAGATCTAATTCTGTCTGGCTCATCATCTACATCCTTTCCAGTAAAATATTTTTGAAAGCTGCCGTGTATCATTTCCGGCTAAAAACTTAGTGCCCGATCAGCTGCAGCCTTAGTGTTTTTTCTAATTAGTGATTATTATAACAAACTTATAGAGAAAGTCACGAAAAAATTCTTTAATATTTAAACGCTTTTAAGCGATAAAGTAAAATATGCGTTATTTTGTCCCTATGTGTCTGGCCAAAGCAAAAAATAGCGGCGTTCTTTAAACAACTGAGCACGCGGCTCCTTATATTTTCATTTATTAAGCCATGCAATTGTGTTACATTTTTTTTAGCAAAGCTCTTGTTTTAAGAAGCATTAAGAGAACAGAGTTCATGAGGGTATCATACATAAAGAAGGTGTATTCATTTGGAAGGTGAGCAAATTACATTTGCACTTGATATAGGAACGAGAACGGTAGTGGGCTTGATGCTGAGGGAGCAGGCAGAAGGCTACGAAGTTTTGGATATGATTGTTGAAGAGCATTCAGAAAGAGCAATGCTTGATGGACAAATACATGATGTTTTAGAAGTAGCAAAAGTGATCAAATCAATTAAGGAAAAGCTGGAAGCATCCTATGGCACACTTAAGAAAGTTTGTGTGGCAGCAGCGGGCAGAGCTCTCAAAACAGAAAGAGCTGTCCTTGAAATGGATATTAAAGGAAAGCCGATTTTTCAAAAAGAAGATGTGCTGCATATGGAGCTGATGGCTGTTCAAAATGCCCAGAACCAGCTTGCCTCATCTCAAAAAGAAGACATGCTGAACAGATATGACTGTGTCGGATACTCTGTTGTCTGCTATCAGCTGGATGGCCAGGACATCGGCAGCCTCATCGATCAGCAGGGAGATAAAGCGTCTGTTGAAATCATTGCCACGTTTCTTCCGAAAGTGGTTGTAGAGTCCCTTCTCGCTGCTCTGGCAAGAGCTGATCTCGAAATGGAGGCGCTTACGCTTGAGCCGATTGCCGCGATCAGCGTGCTTATCCCTCCTTCTATGAGAAGGCTGAATGTGGCTCTTGTTGACATAGGAGCTGGCACCTCTGATATCGCTATTACAGATTCAGGAACCATCACGGCTTTCGGAATGGTCCCTATTGCCGGGGATGAGATTACAGAAGCGGTGTCAGATGAATTTTTGCTGGACTTTCCGCTCGCGGAAAAAGCGAAACGGGAGCTTCAGACAGAATCTCATATTACGGTGACCGACATTCTAGGCTTTGAAGAACAGCTTTCAAAGGAAGAAGCTGTTGAGAGGATACTGCCTTCCATTAAAAAGCTTGCAGAGGCAATAAAAGAGGAGATTTTCCTTTTAAACAGCCATCATTCTCCAAAGGCCGTCATGCTGATTGGCGGAGGAAGCTTGACACCTGAACTCCCAAAGATTCTGGCAGAGCTTCTCGGGCTTCCAGAAAACAGGGTGGCGATCAGAGGACTTGATGCGATTGCAAAACTGCAGAAAAAAGAGCTGCTCGCTGCAGGGCCGGAATTAGTAACACCAATCGGTATAGCCATTGCATCAAGACAAAGTCCGATTCAGTACATACATGCATTTGTGAACGACAGACTTGTCAGGATGTTTCAAATGAAAAAACTGACTGTTGCCGACTGTCTCCTCTCTGCCGGCATTCCTTTCAGCAAAATGTACGGAAAACCTGGACTGGCAGCTATTGTGGAAGTGAACGGACAGCGAATTTCGATTCCGGGCAAGCATGGCGAACCGCCTGCACTCTATAAAAATGGCCAGCCAGCAGGACTTGAAGAGGAGCTGGCACACGGTGACAGGTTAACAGTAGAACAGGGGCACGACGGCTCAAGCCCAGAGGTTTATATTAAAGATTTGCTGGATGCTGAGATAAGCAGAATCTACCATGTAAACGGCAAAGAAGAAATGATCCTTCCTGAAATTCTTGTAAACGGAGCCCCTGCCGTTCCTTCCGAACGCCTTCAGGACAGAGACAGGCTTTCCTTCCGCTATCCTGAAACAATGGCGGAGCTTGTTGAATGGCTGCAAAAAGAAGAAATGATGGAGCGTGTTCAGCCTTTTATCGTCACTGTTAATGAAAAAGAGCATGAAGCAGCTGAATTTTCTGGAAGGCTGCTGAAAAACGGTCTTCCAGCTTTAAAAAGCAGCAAAATCTCCCCTGGAGACTCTATTGATGTTGTTCCCTATAAAGCCCCGCGCCTTCATGAGCTTGCAGATGCTTTAGGATTAGAGCTGGTCAAAAGGATGGATGTTTATTTTAATGGAACAGAAGCTGCTTTGGAAAAACAGGCAGCAGCTGTTTACAGAGATGACATTCAGCTTAGACCAGAACAAACAATCCAGCTGGGTGACCATTTAAGCTATCAAAGCAAAGAGGTAACAGACTTTATTTTTCAGGATGTGTTTGTTTACGCTGACAGCAGCATCAGCAGAGCTTCGGGTACCTCCTTTACACTCTTGAAAAATGGCCAGCCGGCAGGCTTCGCTGATCCTTTGAACAGCGGTGATCAATTGGTTTTAACTTTTAACTGACAAGTCTTACAGCAGAGAAAAAGCAGCGGATATGCCGCTGCTTTTTCCTTTTATGACTGAATAGCGCTTTTTAAAGAATCCTTTGTGATTTTCCAATGAGAAGCATTCCACACTACACTTTTCTGATCGAACAAAAGAGCTTGCGGAGTTTCATGCTTAACCCCGAACTTTTCCGCTATATAATTGGATAGCTCCCTCGACTCCTGTACATGCAGGTAATAGGTCTGCACATCTTGATTATCGCGTGTAAAGGCTTCATATTCGTTAAATGCCGCTTTGCTGATCGGGCACGTTAAGCTGTTTTTAATTAAAAGAAACCTTGGGTTCTCATTCACAATTTTTTCGAATTCCTCTGTTGTATGGATATTGGCAGCTGACATGCTCTACACTCCTTAGTATGAAAGATTAAAAAGAATCGGCAGCAGCCTGCCGATTCTGGTTATAAATAGGTTTATGTTCTTACAGGCTCGTGTTAGATGATCCAGATTTGCCGACTGCTTCTTTTTTATCGTTATTTTCTTCGTTGTTTTCTTCACTTTTTGCTGAGCTGCCATCACTGACTGCCTCTGCATTCTTCCTTGCTGTAACCTTGCTGTCAGCATTAGCATCGCCTTCAGGCGCGCCCTCACTTAAGGAAGATTGGCTTTCCAAGACATTTTCCTGTGCATTCAAGCCAGTATTTTCAGAGCTTTTAGCTTCCTCTGCCAGTTCATCTACAGCTGAAACTTCATCATTGATGGAGGAATCTGTTTCTTTGTTCTGGCCTGCAATGCTGCGGACTTTATCCATTACTTTAGTGGACTGCTCAGTTACATTTTGAGTAAGGGTAGATGTTTTATCCTTTGCAAGACTCGCCCATTGCCCGCTTTTTTCGAGTGCGCTGCTCGTCATCTTGTTTGTTCTCTCAGCAACAGAGCTTGCCTGTGTACCAAGATCCCCTCTCAGTTCTCTGCCTGATTTAGGAGCTAAAAACAATGCTGCTGCTGCTCCAACTGCACTCCCCACTAGAGTGCCGATAATAAAATCTTTCGTGTTGATTCCATTGCTTTCATTGCCCATTGTGATTCCTCCCTTAATTTACCCTTATAATATCAGCGGTGCTGCGGGGTTGTTGTGTTCGTTTTTACTGGAACAGAAGCATTCACTGATGCTGAGGCGGAAGCTTCCGTTTTGCTGCCTTTTCTTTTTTTCCACTTATCCCATAGCTCCATTGCTGTGTTTCCCCATTGAATGGCAACAGAAATTTTCTCCTGGTTGCTTTCAATGCCGTTAGATACAGATGTTGAAACGCTTTTTACGGAGCGGTTCAGCTGCTGGACAGAGGCCCCCACATCTTGAACTGCTTGAACAACGGTATTCAGTCTTGCTGATTTGTTCTGAATATCATCTGCAAGTGCATTCGTTTTATGTAGGAGTTCAGTCGTTTCTGTTGTTATACCCTGCATCTGGCCTTCAAGACCATCAAGAGTACCGGCAACATTATCAAGCGTTGTGTTAAGAGATTTCAGTGTTTTTACAAGGAAAACAACTAGTACGGCAAATGCGATCGCAATTACAGCAATACTTAAGTATAAAATTAATTCCACTAAGGGCACCTCCTCTATAATTTAATTGTTTTTTACCCTCCACTAAACATTATAAACCTTATGGCTGTCTCTTATTAGGCAATTCTACAATCAGGAAAAAATCCCTTTCCAGAAGATAAATTTTTTGTCATTTTTTTTACGGAGATAACCCCCGTAAAAAACCCCTGTACGGCTATACAGGGGTTTTAAGCAGATAGATGGTGCATTTTCTGCACAAAATGACAGTATTCATTACTCTGTGTCGCCAGCCGCATGGCCGTTTTCAAGCGGTTTTGAACGCTCAGGCAGCCAATCCGCTAAAAAGGAAGGCAATTCTCCATTTGTTGCAAGGGTTGTATGTCCTCCGTTTACAACAGTAAAGGTTTTGTCTTCGCTTGATACAAGATCGGCTACCCTGATATTCTGATCTTTTAATACAAGCCGGTCCAGATCTGTCGAAACAACCAGCAGATTTGCTGTAATATTGCTAAGCTCCGCCTTTTTGCCGGCGATGATCAGTCCTCCGTCTGCGAGCTTGTTGTACTTGCCGAGGTCGTTCATCAGCTGCTTCATACAGGCGGCTGTAAAAGGAATATGGCCGTTTGTCCATTTATTAATTCTTTTCCACTTTTGAATATATTCTTCGCTGTACGCTTTATTCAGCAGGGACAGGTAAGGGGAGTAGTAAATGGGATTTGTGACCATTCTCATGCCTGCTTTAATGGATCTTGCCGGCAGAAGCCCAATCGCATCGAACAGCTCGTCAAAAGAAACTTCTCCTCTTCTCAGCACGTTAGCCCATTGATCAAAAAAAGGAACGGTTTTAAAGTCAATCGGTGAAACAGTCAGAACCAGATTCCGAATCGGCTCTTCCGCAATGGCTGCATACATGGCAGCAATCGTTCCCCCGAGGCAATAGCCAACCACTGTGATATCTTCAGCCCCTGAATGCCGAAGCGCCCTTTGAACCCCTCTTTGGATGTATTCTGTAATGAAGTCATCTGCTGTCATTTCCTTGTCTTCATAACCAGGCTTGCCGCAATCAAGAAGGTATACATCAAAGCCATTTTGAATATAGGCTTCAATCATGCTGTTTCCTTCTGCCAAATCCAGTATAAATGGCTGATTTACAAGAGAATAGACGAGAAATAAAGGTACATCGTATTTTTTTACAGGTGCTTTATAATACCAGACGGTTGCCTTGTTTTTTCTCCAAATCGCTTCTCTCGGTGTTTGATTAACTTCAGGCTCGGGCTTTGTCCATGCCGTAAAGAAATTGCCCCAGCGCAGCAGCTCTTTCTCCACGCTGTACTCAGCAGTCTTTTTTTCAGAAGTCATTCTTACATCCCGCGCTTTTCCAGAATTTTTCCGATAAGCATGCCGTACATTGGATCGTCAGCATTTCCTCCGCCAAGGCTATTGGCTGATGCAAGCAGCTGGTTTCTCAAATCAGACCGCTCCTGCTGCTGTTTGTTTTCAGCATTGCTGAACATTTTATTTCTTCTGCTGCCGACAGCTTTGCTGATTCCTTCTGCGACAGGATTTCCTTTAAGAATGGATAAAATTTCAAAAAGCTCTTCTTCAATTAAATCCAGCTTATCCTCTGACTGAATGACAAGCTTTCCTATACGGGCTACATCATTTTTTGTAGGAAAGTTCAAAGGAATAGACATTTCTTCAATAAACTCCTGGAGACCTTCAAGCAATCTTGCTAACACAATTCCTCCTGCGTTTGCAATCTTAATGACATCCTCCTTATTGAGGCTGTCCTGAATAAATTGATTCATTTGCCCTTCCAGCTGAAATCCTATTTTTTTCAGCAAGGTATAAAAATCTTCGGTTGTTTCGTTGCTCATCCTGGCAGCTCCTTACTTTTAAATAATTGCAGGTGTTTTTATAAACACCTGTACATCTATCTAGCATTCGCACCAAATGCCTTCTCGGTATAGTATAGAATCAGCCTGCTTTCACGGTGATTAAATTGGTTGCTTTGCCCCTGCCTGTTTTTGCTTGTTCGAAAAGGCTCGGCAAGTAGTCCTTTGGCCAAGTCGGGCATACATTCTCCCGAATAAACTGACCTCGTTAAATTCTTTTTAAGGAGCTGGTTCCTTTCATGACAGATCAGCAAATGGAGGATCTGTTTGATTTTAGCGGACAATATGGGCTTTATTCTAAAATCCGTTATCCACTTTGGCTGTCAGGCACTCTTGATGATGCAGATCCAGAGCTTGTAGAAAGCTTTTTGGCACACTATCAATTCAGTGAACAAACCCTCTTTGACCAGTTTATTTTTCATTACCGGATTTTCAGCAGCATTTACGAGAAAGATAAGTTTCCTGCTGTATTCTAAAATTTCTATTTGCGTAAAATGTGGTTCTTCCAATTTGGAAGAACCTTATTGTTTGGACAAAATAATTCCGAAATTTCTAAATTAGGAGTAAAATAGAAGTTGTACATATAGAAGGAACTGGGGGATTTTTTATGAAAGATCTGCGTATTGAAAAACTGGCAAAAAATTTAATCAACTATTCATTGAACCTGCAAAAGGGCGAAAAAGTTTTGATCGAAAATTTCGGCCTTCAGCGCGAGCTTGTCACAGCTCTTGTGAAAGAGGCTTATGCAGCAGGAGCATACCCTTTTGTTTCATTAAAAGACCATCAGGTAGACCGTGCGCTGCTGATGGGAGCAAATGAAGAGCAATACAGCATGATGGCTGACTTTGAAGCAAATGTTATGAGCAAAATGGACGCCTACATCGGCCTTCGTGCAGGCAGCAACATTAGTGAACAGGCAGACGTTCCTGCTGAAAAGCTGAAAATCAGCGGCAGCACAATTGGAAAAAGAGTCCACTCTGAAATAAGGGTTCCAAAAACTAAATGGGTTGTGCTCAGATATCCAACTTCCTCAATGGCACAGCTCGCAAAAATGAGCACGGAAGCGTTTGAAGATTTCTATTTCAATGTGTGCAATCTGGATTATGGAAAAATGGACCAGGCTATGAACGCATTGCAGGATTTAATGAATGCTACGGACAAAGTGCGCCTTACAGGCCCTGGAACAGATTTAACTTTTTCAATCAAAGATATTCCGGCAATTAAATGCGCTGGCCATCTGAATATCCCAGACGGAGAGGTATACTCTGCTCCTGTTAAGGATTCCGTAAACGGAACCATTTCTTATAATACGCCTTCTCCTTACCAAGGGTTTACATTTGAAAATGTTGTCCTAACCTTCAAAGACGGAAAGATTGTTGACGCAAAATCAAATGATACAGAGCGCATCAATAAAATTTTTGATACTGACGAAGGCGCAAGATACGTCGGCGAATTTGCCATTGGGGTAAACCCTTATATTCTGCATCCGATGCAGGACATTTTGTTTGATGAAAAAATTGACGGCAGCTTCCACTTTACACCTGGCCAATGCTATGATGATGCCTTTAACGGCAATCACTCCAACATCCATTGGGACATGGTTATGATTCAGCGTCCTGAATACGGAGGCGGCGAAATCTATTTTGACGATGTTCTCATCAGAAAAGACGGCCGCTTTGTTATTCCAGAATTGGAAGGGCTAAACCCTGAAAATCTTAAGTAAGAAAAGAAAACCCCTCAGAGGCTGTGCTCTCTAGGGGTTTTGGTTTGTATAGGACGCCTTTTTCTGCTTGGCCAGGTATTAGGCTGACTAAAACTTTTTACAGCTCTGGCGCTTGTCGGGGCTGAACGAGCGGCCTCCGCTTTTCTTTATATCCAGCTCCGGCCGCTAGCCCCTCGAGTCGCTTCGGAAAATCCCAAAAAGTCAAAACCGGACTTTTCGGGATTTTCCTCCAGCGCTTGTCGGGGCTGAACGAGCCGCTTCCGCTTTTCTTTCTATCCAGCTCCGGCCGCTAGCCCCTCGAGTCACTTCGAAAAAATCCCAAAAGTCCAAAACCAGACTTTTAGGATTTTTCCTCCAGCGCTTGTCGGGGCTGAACAGTCGGCTCCGCTTTTCTACTTTGTCCAGCTCCAGCGGCTAGCCCCTCGAGTCGCTTCGAAAAAATCCTAAAAGTCTAAAACCAGACTTTTAGGATTTTTCCTCCAGCGCTTGTCGGGGCTGAACGAGCCGCTTCCGCTTTTCTCTCTATCCAGCTCCGGCCGCTAGCCCCTCGAGTCACTTCGGAAAAATCCCAAAAGTCCAAGACCAGACTTTCGGGATTTTTCCTCCAGTGCTTGTCGGGGCTGAACGAGCGGCCTCCGCTTTTAATTTGTCCAGCTCCGCCTCCTAGCCCCTCGAGTCACTTCACAAAAATCCAAAAAGTCAAAACCGGACTTTTCGGATTTTTGCTCCAGCGCTTGTCGGGGCTGAACAGTCGGCTCCGCTTTTCTTTATGCCAAGACCTTTTCATAAGCCTTTTGGTATTTTTGGATGTCTCCGGCTCCCATGAAGACGAGGACGGCGTTTTGGTGTTTTCTTAGGATGCTTGTGTCGTTTTCGTCAATTCTTTCTGAGCGTTCGATTTTTTCCTGCAGGTCGTTGATTGAGAGTTTGCCTGCGTTTTCACGGGCTGAGCCGAAAATGTCGCAAAGGTAGACGAAGTCTGCTCTGTTCAGACTATCGGCGAACTCAGACAGGAACGATTGGGTTCTTGTAAAGGTGTGCGGCTGAAAGACTGCAACAATTTCGCGGTCTGGGTATTTTTGTCTGGCTGCATCGATGGTCGCTGTAATTTCTGTTGGATGGTGTGCGTAATCATCAATCAGCACTTGGCTGCCGGCAGATTTTTCATTAAACCGGCGCTTTACCCCGCCGAATGTTTGAAGTCTTTCTTGTATGATAGCAGCATCGATTTCCTCGTAATGGCAGATGGCAATAACAGAGAGGGCGTTCAGGATGCTGTGATCGCCATAGGTTGGAATCTTAAAGGAAGAATAAAGCGTATTGCGCACATATACGTCAAAGCTTGTGCCGTCTGTTGCTTTTATGATATTTCTTGCCTGAAAATCATTTTGCTCGCCAAATCCGTAGTATACGACTGGAACCTTTGCCTGGATATGCTGCAGATGCTCATCATCACCGCAGGCGATAATTCCTTTTTTAACCTGAAGAGCCATTTGCTGAAACGCATCGAAAACATCATTGATGCTGCTGAAGTAATCAGGATGATCAAAATCGATGTTTGTCATGATGGCATAGTCCGGATGATAAGACAGAAAATGCCTTCTGTACTCGCAGGCTTCAAACGCGAAGTACTTGCTGTCCGGAATTCCCTTGCCTGTTCCGTCTCCTATCAGGAAGGATGTCGGCTGTGCCCCCTGCATAACATGTGCAAGGAGACCTGTAGTAGATGTTTTGCCGTGTACACCTGTAATGCCGACACTTATAAACTGCTCCATCAATTGTCCAAGAAAATGATGGTAGCGGATAACAGGCAGTTCAAGACGAAGGGCTTCCGCGATTTCTTCATGTGTATCCGGATAGGCATTTCCAGCGATGACAGTCAGGCCATCAGTCATATTATCCTTATTAAAAGAGAAGATTTTGATCCCTTTTTCTTCTAATGCTTTTTGGGTAAAAATTGTCTTGTCTATATCGGAACCCTGCACTTTATGCCCCATATCAAATAAAATCTGAGCCAGTGCGCTCATTCCAGTTCCCTTTATTCCAACAAAATGATAAACAGTCATAAGCAGAACCTCCAACAACGTCTATCTGATTGACAGTATATGACGTTCATCTAGATTTGCAACTCTGTTCCTGTCCACGAAGCCAATGCTATGTATGATGAAGACTCATTCCACTTTGCATTTTCTTTCAATAGATCAGCAGGCTGCTTTTTCAGTTTTTCCATAAATTCGCTGTCCTAAAGCCGGACAATAGGACAGCGCATAAAAAATATTGTACCCGATGATGCGCAAGGAAACAAACTCAATTCTTTAGTCTGATGCTTTTTCAAGCCTTGGATTCGGTCTGTACTTGCGTCCTGCTTTCGCTTGCAGCTTGCCGTTCAGCATGACATTATCACCGGTAAATCCAATTTTAATTTTCAGAAGGCTGCTCCCTACTCCGTATATATCCACAGGAACATTCTGCTCTTCAAATTCGTGGATGCGCTGTTCATTAAATCCTCCGCTGACAACGATCTTCACATGCTGAAAGCCTTCGTTATCCAAGGCTTCCCTCAATGCGAAGATCAGCTGGGCGTTGACCCCGCGGGGATCAAAAGTGCCGAGAACCTCCGGATGCCTGACAAAATATTGGTCAATCATCGTTCGGGATGTATCCACTCTGACGCCTTTCAGCTCAGAACCAAATTCTCTTGCTGCTTTCAAGGCATCTGTAATGCAATCATTATTGTAATCTACGAGAACAATCAGGTCATCTTCAGGATAGATTTCATAATAAGCCTTCGCTGTCGCCACAATATCTCCGTCAAACATCTGAATCAGGGCATGCGGCATAGTTCCCATGCCTTCTTTGCCCCACCATTCGCTCATTGCATGAGTTGCCTGGGCCTGAGAGCCGCCGATATAGGCAGCATAGCCGTCTCCTGCCTGCTGTGTATAATGATCATCTCTGTCACCCATGAAGATAACAGGCTTTTGAACACCTGAAAGACCTGCAGCTTTTACTACATTATAAACATTCGTGGCTACAGACGTTCTTCTGGACAGAATGCCGTCAATAACCCCTTCCAGATAGCCGAAATCCTGATATGGACCAGTGATCGTCATAACTGTTTCAAAAGGTCTGACTTTATCGCCGTCTTTTAAAGAATAAATTTCCAGGCCATCCGGATTGTCAGCAAACGTCTTGACAAGGGCAATAACTTCATCTGTGCCGCACAGAACAGCATGTTCTTTTTGAAAAAATTGCATAGTGACTGTATTATCGGGAATTTTCGCATTGATAATTTCCCGGGTTTTTAAAAAGTATACGGCGGAGAACCATCCTTCTTTGATGCGCTCATCAAATTTAAACGTCTGGTTACTCAGGCGCTTTATTTTTCCTTGCATTTTCAATTCAATTTCCTTCATCCTGCTAGCTCCCTTTTTCTGCTTTACTCCAAGGTATTATACCATGTCTTTAAAGGGCTGTTTGCCCGGCTCTCAAAAGAGCCATCAAAAAACATTGCTTTCCTGGAGTTCCAGCAGATCCTCACCCGATATGAGTATATCCCTTGGCTTGCTTCCGCGCGCTTCCGAGATAATTCCCTGTTCTTCCATCAGATCGATCAGCCGGGCTGCTCTATTGTACCCTACCCGAAACCGTCTTTGAAGTCCAGAAGCAGAAGCAGTGCCGTGCTGCACAACAAATTCACAGGCTTCATAGAACAGTTCATCCCCTTCAGACTGGAGGGAGCTTTTTTTCATGAATTCTTCCTGATGAAACAGGTATTCTGGCTTCATTTGCTTTTTCACATGGCCGACAACCCGCTCGATTTCATCATCTGAGACAAAGTTCCCCTGTATTCTCACAGTCTTTGATTTGCCGTTTTCAAGGAAAAGCATATCTCCTTTTCCGAGAAGCTTTTCCGCACCGCTGGCATCAATAATCGTGCGCGAGTCAATTTGCGAGGATACTGAGAACGCAATTCTTGTTGGAATGTTTGCCTTAATAAGACCTGTAATAACATCAACAGAAGGCCTTTGTGTTGCCACGATCAGATGAATTCCGCATGCGCGGGCTTTCTGGGCAATGCGGCAGATGGCTTCCTCGACATCATTCGGCGCCACCATCATCAGGTCGGCCAGCTCATCGATAACAATAACAAGGAACGGCATGTGCTCGCCCTGCTCATGGGCTTTTACCATCTCATTATAGCGGCTGATATCCCTTACCCCTGCATGGGCAAACAGCTCATAGCGGCGCTCCATTTCTTCAACAGCCCATTTTAAAGCGCCAGTGGCTGCTTTGACATCTGTTACAACAGGGCTGACAAGATGCGGAATATAGTTATATGGAGCAAGCTCTACCATTTTCGGGTCAATCAGCAGCAATTTCACCTCATGCGGTGATGCCTTATACAGCAGGCTGACGAGCATTGTATTGATGCATACGCTTTTTCCGGAACCTGTGGCTCCTGCAATCAGGCCATGAGGCATTTTCTTCAAATCTGTTACAACAGGCTGGCCGGATATATCAAGCCCGAGAGACACCGTTAAAGGAGAAGGGCTGTTTCGGAATTCCGGGCTTCTTGCAATCTCCCGGAGTGTGACCATCTTGCTGTTCTGATTCGGCACTTCTATGCCAATGGTGTTTTTCCCTGGAATCGGAGCTTCGATCCGTATATCCCTGGCAGAAAGGCTCAGTTTAATATCATCTGAAAGATTCGTAATTTTGTTCACTTTTACGCCTGGCTCCGGATGAACTTCAAATCTCGTAACAGAAGGACCCTGCGTTACATTTACAACAGATGCGCCAACATTAAAGTTTTTGAGAGTTGTATGAAGCAGCTCTTTTTGTTCCATGAGCCACTCATTGTCAAGTACAAATTCAGCCTGAGGCACATTCAAGAGCTGTATAGATGGAAAAGCATAGCTTCCTTCATGGGTTCTGTCTGCCTGCTTTGGCTTGTCCCTTGTGAGCATCAGAACATTATACGGAATGCCCGGCTGTGGCGAGCGGCTTCTTTCAGGTCTTTCGGGAGGACGTTTCCCGGCAGTTTGGACTGCAGGCTCCCCGGTTTGTGCAGGAAGGCTTTCCCTGTCTGCTGAAGCTTCGTTTACTGGAGCGTCATCCCTTTTTTCAGGAACTGCCTGTGTTTCTTCTGTTACAAGGCTCAGCGCCGGAGAAGGTGTTCTTTCACTGCTTTCCTCAAATCCGGTATTTTCTTCCGGAATCTTTTGTTCCTCATAGACAGGTGCATCATTATTCTCTTCAGCAAAGTTAAACAGATGTTCAGCAGGTGCTTCTCTTTCCAGTTCTTCCTCTGAAAATTCCTCCTGCTGATCCTGCTCCAGGCTGATTTCAGCAAGGTCTTCCTTTTCTTCTTCAATCATTGTTATTTCCTGAAAGGAGCCTGCTTCATCTTTATCACTGGCTTCTACAAGCTGCAGATTCTCTGCTGCTGCAATTGATTCTTTGTATTCCGCTTCATCCATTAAAGGAAGTTCTTCCGTCTCTTCATGAAGAAGAGCTGCTTCCTCCTGCTTGTTCCGGGACGCTTCACGCCCTTCTTTCGAGCGGGTGCTTTCCTTTTGAAGCCAGTCCAGTGTCTCATGCATGCCGGATCCATTCATTCTCCGCACATTTTCTTGCTTGGCTTCCTGACTCTCTGTACCGATATCCTTTTTGCTCAAAGCCTTTTCTTTTGCAAGGCGCAGAGAATGACTGGAGATTTTTCTCAAAATCTCTTCTTCCTCTACCCTGCTTTGCCTGCTTCTTTCCCTCACTTGGTACGGCTGTGATTCCATTTCTGTTCTCGGCCTGAAACCGTAAATAGGAGATGGAATTTCAGTTGGCTGAAACGGCCTCTTATCAGGCACGCTTCTGTAGTTTTCTTTCGGCTGCTGCCTTGCTTGAGCCGCTTCTTTTTTAAAAGCTGGACCTGGCTTCGGTTTCGGTTTATCAGCTTTTTTACCAGGATGCTTAACATGCTGCTTCTGCCTGTGCGGCTCTTTGCTTTTTCCATCTGGAATGATGGGAAATCTAAAGTTTGCAGAAGGATACTGATAAGAAATCTTTGCTTCTGCACCGGAAGGCTTTCCCCTATAGGAAGGCGGATTTTCCGAGGGCCGCGGCCGGGAAGGCTGCTTGTCCGCAAGCACATTCACCGGGTCCAGATCAATTTCTTTTTCTTCGTCCACTTCTGTTACAAAAAAATTTTTAAATTTAGAGAACCAGCTCATTACATCACTCTTTCAAACTCTTAGTTGTTTTTCTCACAAAGTCTTTTTGAACTTTCCATGCAGGCGGTATGAAAATGACAGCCATGCCTGCTGCTTTAAAGTATGAGTTTTTCGCCGCTTAGACGGCAAACAGCGCGTATACTTTGCAGCATTCCATTTCTATGTTTGCAATTCTAAGAAAAAAGCCACTAGCAAAAGTTAACTAGTGACCTTTATCTTACCATATATTTCGCTAGGAATCGGCATTTTTCGGGTGTTTCTTAATGCAAGAGTGTTTATTTTAAGGTTTCTATTCTTGGACTTTGCCGGCTTGTCTGAACCTTTAAAAAAAGGAAGAGCCTGTTTCCCAGCTGTCTTCAAGTACAAGAATGCCTTTTTCTGCCGGAGCATCCGGAAGATCCAGTTCTTTTGCTGAACAGATCATTCCGCTAGAAGCAGCTCCCCGAAGCTCTGCAGGCTTAATGATCAAGCCGCTCGGCATGACAGCACCTATTTTTGCAACTACTACCTTCTGTCCTGCTTCAACGTTCGGTGCGCCGCATACGATCTGCAAAACGCCTTCTCCTACATCCACCTGGCAAACATTCAGCTTGTCCGCATTCGGGTGCTTTTCTTTTGTTTGAACATATCCAACGACAAATTTCGGCGAAAGATCTGCTGTCACTTCTTCGTCCAGCCCATTTTCTTTAAACGCTGCATTAACTTTTGCAATAAAGTCCTCTGTCAGTTCAACCTGCCCTTTTGCACCGGTCTGAACATATTTAGAAGCGTTAAAAAGGTTGTATCCTGCTGTTTCCTTTGTTTCCGCATCATAAATTTTAACGGCATCCCCTTTTTTATCAAAAGTTCTTCTGTCTTCCGGGATGTCCTTTATGAAAAGCAAGAGTGTATCACCGATACCTTCTTTATTGTAAAACGCATTCATTATTTTTCGTCCTTTCCGCTGTCCTTGGGCCTGTTTTTTCCTAAAATAAAGATCGGCTCCCACTTGTTTTCCTCGTAAAGAAAAGATAAGGCCGTAATCGGCACTCTTCCGCTCGCAAAGAAGCTCATCGCCATCTGTGCCAATACATCATAGCCTGTATCATTTTGGATGTCTGCAAAAATCACCACATCCTGGTGAGGGAGCGCCACAGCCATTGTACCGGAAATCCGCTCATGAAACGACTGTACCACAGATTCATCAAGAATTCTGCTGGCATCATACCCATCATTTGCCCTCAAAAAGTAAAAGGTGTTTCCTGCTACCGTATCTTTCTTAGTAACAGTCTTTAAGGACCTTAAGTTAAATAAAGCTGTTTCTCTGATCCTCTCATGACCCCAGTTTTCCCTTTCCATCATTTTCCTGTCAATCAGACGGTAGGAATTCCCAAGATCCAGCGCATAGAAAATTCTCGTTTCTGCAGTATGATCATCGAAAAGCAGTGCCGTTCCTTCACTGTTCTCAGTTGGAAACGATGTTGAACGGATGACTGGAAAAAGCTTTTTTTCTTTTCCTCCGAGATCCTGGGCTTCTGTCATCGCAGTCAATGCTTCTTCAATATAGTAAACAACTTCGCTGACAGCCTGCTCCTTTTGATTTTCCCACTTCGCAATAATGCCTGGAAGCGAAATGGTCACGCCTTTTTTTGAAACCTCATCTTCTACACGGAGCGTATCTTTTTCCCGGTCAAAATGGGCAGTCCACGGCTTGCCGTCAAGCTGCTTTTTAATTTTATCCGCCATTTCTCTTGATTTCAAGCTGTTCTGCCTCCAATCTCATTCCTATTTCTAAAGGGAAGCTTAAGCTGTTAAGCCGTTAAGAAATTCCTGAATTTGTTCTTTTGTTTTTCGGTCTTTATTCACATAACGGCCCGTTTCTTCGCCCTTTGAATAAGCAACAAAACTTGGAATGCCGAAAACACTAAGATCAGCGCAAAGATCGATAAACTTGTCTCTATCAACATAATAAAAGCTGAAAGAAGAGTTTTCTGATTCTATTTCAGGAAGGAACGGATCAAGAAAACGGCAGTCAGGGCACCAGTCAGCTGAAAACATAAATACCGTTTTTTCGTTATTTTTCAGTTCCTCAAATTGTTCAATCGATTGCAGTTTTTCCATTTTATTTCCTCCTCATAAAGTATCATTTGCTAAAGGCTTATTCAGCCGCCTCTTTTGCTCATTAAGATTAATATTAATAACCAGATTCCCATTCGTCAACGGATAGGGCTAAAGCATGAGCCCCCTGATAGAAAAAACCCCTTTCAAGGGGTCAGGGGTTCCACTGCAAGGAAGCTGCAATCATCATCATTTTTTTCGCACTGTCCGGTATTTTGGATGCATCAGCTTCAGTTGTCAGCTTGATTCCGCCGATTCCAACCGTTATTTCATACCGGTTGTTTTTTAATTTATCTGCCGCTGCGTAGCCGAAACGGTTTTTGTCTTTCATTTGAACGTTCAGCACAGCATGCTTGTACTGCTGTTTAATTGTTTTATAAGCCACAGTGCTTGATGGCTTTTCATTCTGATTGATAAAAAGAATGGTTCTCTGGCTGTTTTCAAGCAGCAGGATATTATATTTTCTGACAGCGTCAATTTTGTATGTTTCAGGCAGATAAAAGCGGTAGCTGCCTGCCTTTTGATCAGCCTTAGGCGGTTTTTCGGAAAAAACTTCTTTTACATTTTTTATCGTCTGCTCTGTCATGTCCTCCTGAGAAAGTGTGCAGCCTGACAGAAAAGCAGCCATTAAAAGAAACAGCAAGCAACGGGATAAACGATTCAACTAAAGCCCTCCGTATCCAGAAAAAATGATTTTACGCTTATTTTTTCCAAAAGGCACGGAGTATAGCCTTAAAGATTAATTTTTCAACCGCAGCCTGTAAAGGTATTGCCCTGCGAGAAGCTGTGCAATATGCGAAAACATGTCTGTTCTGGTCACAAACCCTGCAGTGAATATACCGACTGCGCCTTCCTTGTGACGGACATTTTGCTGTTTTGTATACTCGTCCATAACGTCGCCGAGCTCTCTTCCGCCTTTTACAGCTAAACCGATTTCCTGAGGAAGCTTAATTCTGGCGCCTCCCGCTTCAATGGTTTCGCCATTTTTCACTGCAAGCGCTCCCCAATTGCATAGAAAGAAACTATCTCCAGTTTCATGAATGCCGCCTTCAAGGCCGATTCCAAGATCAGCACCGGCATGATACAGAGCATTCTTCGCCCGGTTGATGGCGCCTTTTACCGTTTCTTCATCAGAAAACGGCTGCGGAGAAACTCCTGACGATACGGCAGCCGGAAGAAATACTGCCTCCTGAAAACTTGAGAATGCTTGTTTAACTGCTGCAATCTTGACCGGATTCATTGTCCCAATTGCAATTTCCATCAGAATCCCTCCAAAAAAAGGGAGAAATCAGGATATGATTTCTCCCGCTATATTATGAATTTTCTCTGATTGTATTCACTGTTGTCTGATCACATGCTTTCACAAGCTTCCCTAGCAGCTCTCTTGCCGCAGCATAATCATCCACATGAATCATTGATGCGTGCGTGTGGATATATCTTGAACAGATACCAATTACGGCTGATGGGATACCGTTATTTGATACATGCACTTTTCCTGCATCAGTTCCGCCCTGTGAAACGAAATACTGATAGGGAATGTTTTCAGTTTCTGCCATGTCGAGAACAAATTCTCTCATGCCTCTGTGGGTGACCATTGATCTGTCTAAAATCCGAAGAAGGGCTCCTTTTCCAAGGTGGCCGAATTCTTTTTTATCACCTGTCATATCATTGGCAGGACTCGCATCAAGCGCAAAGAAAAGATCCGGATTAATCATGTTGGCGGCGGCCTGAGCTCCTCTTAATCCTACTTCCTCCTGCACCGTCGCACCTGAATAAAGGGTATTTGGAAGTTTTTCATCCTTCAGGTCCTTCAGCAATTCGATGGCAAGCCCGCATCCATAGCGGTTATCCCAAGCCTTTGCCAGAATCTTTTTTTCATTGGCCATCGGTGTAAAAGGACAAATCGGAAGGATTTGCTGGCCTGGACGGATTCCAATTTTGATGGCATCCTCTTTATCATCTGCTCCAATATCAATCTGCATATGCTTGATTTCCATCGGCTTGCTTCTCTGCTGTTCTGTTAAAAGATGCGGCGGAGTAGATCCGATCACACCTGTAACCGGCCCTTCAGCCGTATAGATATTCACTCTCTGGGCAAGCAGCACCTGACTCCACCAGCCGCCAAGTGTCTGAAAACGAATCATCCCATTTTCCGTAATATTTGTGACCATGAATCCGACTTCATCCATGTGGCCGGCAGCCATAATAACCGGTCCATCGCCTTTTCTGATTCCAAAAACGCCCCCAAGCCCGTCCTGGACAATTTCATCTGAGTATTTCTCAAGCTCTCCGCGCATAAACCTTCTTACTCCATGCTCGTTCCCAGGTGCTCCCGGCAGCTCGGTGAGTGTCTTGAAGAGGTTCAATGTTTCCTGATTCATGTTCATACCCCATTTTTTATTTTTATGTATTTTTCCGCTTCTCTTTCAATTTTACAGAATCTTTGAACTGCTTTCCAGTGCTCTATCCCGGCTTAACAAGAAAAGGCCAGTTTAGTATACTCAGGAGGAAGGACTGATCGACCTGAAAAGATTAAAAAAAGCACCATCAGCAAAGGATACGCATATCCGGTAAAGTCTATCCGGGGAAAAAATCGGGTAATGGAAAAACAAGCAGGATTATTTGAATCTTGAGGAGGAAACAGGAAAAATGAAATGGCGGAATTTGATTATCGGAGCAGGGATTGGCATCGCAGCAGTTTACCTTTTTAAAAATAAGCTTGCTTCCTCATACCTCTCGTCTGAAAAAGTACTTCAGATTGTCAAAAAGGAATTTAAGAAAAAAGGTCCCATTGACGGTTCCTGGATTTATACCGTGCCTGAAGAGTATACGGTTGGAGAAACCACTCATAAAATTTATCGTACAGGTGTTACACGAACTGTAGAAAACCAGCTTGAACAGTATGAAGCACTTGTGGAAGCAGAAACAGGCACTTTGCTTGAGATTAACCGGATTGCGCAGTAGAGGAAAGACGGCCTTTCAGCTGAAGGCCGTCTTTCTTTTGCTGCTTACTTGTTTCCGTTTCTTTCAACTTTTTCCTTTATTTCACCTTCATCGTTCCATTTAAGGGCTCTGTAAGAGGCGTCATGGTAAAAAATATACCAGGCATCCTGCTCTTTTGCATATGCCTGCCATTTTTGCTTATGTTCGATGGATGTCATTGGATAGTCGTCAAAAGCCAGAACCCAAAGCGCGTTTTGATGGGCATGAGTCGGCATTAAATCAGCCATATGGACAGCTGTTTCCCCTTTGTCCTTTAAAACAATAATGCTGTGTCCGTCACTATGCCCTCCAGTATGGTGCATGGAAATTCCCGGAATGATTTCCGTCTTATTTTCAAACGGCATCACCTGTTCCTGAATGGCTTCCCAGTTTTCTTTCCAATATGTATTTTTAGAACGGATATTTGGATTCCGCATTTCATCCCATTCAATTTGGCTTGTGATGATCTTCGCATTCGGGAAAAGTGAAACAAGGCTGCCGTCTGCTTCAGCCGTTAATCCTGTGACATGGTCAAAATGCAAATGTGTCATCAGCACAAAATGGATATCCTCCGGCTTTAGACCAAGCTCTGCAAGAGACTCAACTATTCTTGACTCCTCTGTTACGCCATAATTCCTTCTTTGCTTTTCCGACAGCCTTCCGTTTCCTATGCCAGATTCCACAAGCAGGTTCATTCCGTCCTTTTGAAGAAGGATTGGATCTGTTCTGAGCTCAATTTGATTTTTGTCATTTACCGGATATTTCTTTGTCCACAGCGCCCTCGGCACCACTCCGAACATGGCTCCTCCGTCAAGATGCGTGACACCTCCGTCAAGCCAGGTGCAAGTAATATCCCCTATTGATAGCGTTTCCATTTATCCCATCTCCCTTCCCTTTCATCATACAAGCTTAAGGAGATTTTGAGAAGATCAGAAAAGTCCTAAGATCTCTGGCTGAACTGGCCCGTATTTAGCTTATGCTCAAGGAAATAGTAAAAGCCAGCCTTTTTACGGACTGGCTTTTCACCTGCTATTCAGTTTGAAACTTTGCTTCAGAGCGGTATATTCTTTGCCCAAGCTTAGAAAATTTTTCTTCATACTCTGTCATGACATTGCCTTCGTATGAACTGTTGTGCAGATCAAGGCTTACAAACTTGAGGAGCATTCCGTAAGCGGAAAAACTTTGCAGCGAATATTCAAAAAGCCCTTGATTATCTGTTTTAAAATGAACTTCTCCGCCTTTTATCAGAATATCCTCATAGATGCTTAAAAAGGTTTTAAAGGTCAGCCTCCGTTTTTCATGCCGGTTCTTAGGCCAGGGATCTGAAAAATTCAAGTAAACACGGTCAATTTCCCCGTAATCGAAATAATCTCTTAAATCCTCTGCGTTCACGTTTAAAATTTTCAAATTCGGGAGTTCCTCATCAAGCACTTTTTGAAGAACATCGATAATTACACTTTGAAATAACTCAATAGCTATATAGTTAGTGTCTGGATTTTGTTTCGCCATTCCTGCCATGAACCGGCCTTTGCCAGAACCGACTTCAATGTGGATGGGATGATCATTTCCAAACAGCTCTTTCCATTTTCCTTTATGAGCGGCAGGATCCTGAATGGCAATGTCTGGATGAGACTTCAGAAAATCACTTGCCCACGGCTTGTTTCTTACACGCATAAATGCACCTCGATTAAATAATGATTGCTGCAGCAAAAAAAACGAAAGAACCGGCCAAAACTTCAGGCCGGCTTTCACTGCATAATAATATGACGGAAGGTTCCCTCTGCAGGCCAATTCCCTACATAAATTAAGGGGATCTGAACACTTTAATGGTATACCCTTTTTTAGGGCCGAAATATAAATTGTATAAGTGCAAATGAAAGGATGAGCGGCAAATGCCTTTAAATTATCAAAACCAAGTAAGCCTGCTCAAGGATATTCTGGCAGAGCACTGTGATGATTGCTGCGGCACATCTGCAGAATGCGAGCAAGTAGAAAGACTCGTCAAATCACTTATGGCAAATACCCAAATAGACCAAAATTTAAAGTCAGTTCTTCAGAATATTTATTCCTACAGCCATAACGGCATTAATGCGCCTGTATTAAACGATCACATTGCATCACAAAAGGATAACCTTACCCAATGGCTGAGTGACATTGATTCGTTCTCCTGAAAATACTTTACTGCCGTCTGCCAAGCAAAGCTTTCAGGTTTTCCAGCCCTTCATTGGTTTCCTTTAAATTGTTTCTTGCCCTGTTAAAAAGGATGGAAACAATTGTTTGAGCCAGTACGTACCAGAACATTCTGCGCTCCAGAGAAGGCGTCATGGCCATTCCGTAATTCAGAATCCACTCTTCCCATTGATCCTCCGGAATGTAGGAGTAGAGCAGCATGCCAATATCTATTGCAGGATCTGCAATCATAGCGCCGTCCCAATCAATAAGATACAGCTGATCCGCTTCAGAAAGAAGCCAATTATTATGATTCACATCGCAATGGCAGACAACTTTCTCATCAAACTGGACGTTCGGCAGTTCTTTTTTCAGAAAAATAAGGGCTTCTTTAAAAACAGGAAGCTCTAATTTTTCAAATTCAATTGTCCGCTCGATATCCTGAACAATTGAACAAGGTGTTAATGCCTGTTTGCCCAGCCTCTTCAGCATATCAAGAAGTTCCCGTGAACGATGGATTTTGCTGAGGAGTCTTGCAACGCGGTTAACGCCCATGTCCTTTGGCTTTAATTCCCTGCCGTTCAGCCAGTGCTGGGCTGTAATGACGTCCCCGTTTTCCATCCGCTTTGTCCAGAGAAGCTTCGGTACAATCCCTTCTGCAGAAAGAACGGCCAGAAAGGGAGAACTATTTCGTTTTAAGAAAAGCTTTTGGTCATTTTGCTTTGCGTAATAAGCATCTCCAGTAGCACCGCCTGCAGGAAAGATTTCCCACTCTTCGCCAAGCAGATGTTCTAACCAAGTTACATTCAATGTCAACCCATCATTTCATCTAAATATTTTTGTTGCTGATTCCACTGCAATTTATAGGACGCAGAAACCTGCTTTTCCCAGGCTTGTCTGCATTGCTTTTTATACGGCTTGAAAAAGCCTGAAAAAGGCAATCCGGACAAGACTGCAAAATTAGAAAAGCGCAAGCGCCTTGAACAGCCCCGACAAGCCCTGGAGTAAAATCCCTAAAAGTCCGGTCTTAGACTTTTTGGGAGTTTGCGAAGCGACTCGAGGGGCTAGGCGCTGGAGCTGGACAAATCAACTTCAGAAAATTAGCTACCTAAGTACACTTATTAACTCTGATATAATAAAAAAGACAGCTGCTCAATGACAATCAGCGTTGAATAGCCATCTTTTAAATTTTATCGTCATCAGGCAAATTTCGTCAAGGAAAACCGACAAAGGACTAAAGACTTAAAACATACGTTCCGATTTGATTTAATTGCACCTGATCTAAGCTGATGGCAGGAGCTGGTGTATCAAAGGGTGTTAATTTGACTTTCCATTCTCCAGCCTTCGGCAAATGGACGGCTTCTTCCTCTTCATTTGCTTTATGAATAATAAGAAGGTTCTCCTCATCGCCGTAATTTGCGGCATCCTTGATCCAATAAGCAATGGAACTCTCGCCTGCTGCCCATTCCTCTATATGGCGGCTTATTTCATCTGAACTGTTCAGCCGGAATGCTCCATGGCTTTTTCTTACTGATATAACAGTTTTAACATACTCTGCTTCTTTATAGTAGATTTCTCTCAAATTCCAATCAAGCCTGTTTATTTCATCACTGGCATTGTAGCTGTTTTCAATACCATTTTTATGCCTGAAAAATTCCTGACCTGCATGCCAGAATGGGATCCCCTGAGAAAGCAGCACAATCGACGCTGCCAGCAGCTGCAGCTTTCTTTTGTTGTTTTCCGTTTGATGGGGTACGGTGATCGACATTTTATCCCAAAAGGTGTAATTGTCATGGCATTCCACATAATTAACAGACTGTGCCGGATCCTTTACAAACACAGGCGATTCAAGGTTGTATTGAACCTTTCCTTTCATCGCACCTGCGGCATCATGCTTCTTGTGCGGGTTGCCCAGTGCGAACCCTGCATCATGTTCCAGGAAACTGCTGCCTTTGATGGAATCTCTGAATTGATCATTAAAAAAAGCGATGCCTTTCATCTTTCCAGCATTGGATATGGTTGCTTTCCGGTCAGTTGGAAGAGGTGTCGCAAGATCCCAGCCTTCCCCGATCAGCAGAACATCCTCTTTTAGGCTTTTCGCAAGATCACGCACCTGAAGCATAGTCTCCACATCCAAAATTCCCATTAAATCAAAGCGGATGCCGTCAATGTCGTACTCCTCTATCCAGTACTTAACGGAATCCAAAATGAATTTCCTCACCATAGCCCGTTCTGAGGCAATATCGTTGCCGACGCCTGTTCCGTTAGATGGATAGCCGAATTCATCCATTCTGAAATAATACCCCGGCACAATTTTTTCAAAAGAGGATTCTTCATGCAGGTAAACATGATTATAAACAGCGTCCATCATCACCTTGAGGCCGCTCTGATGAATACTTTGAATGGCTTCCTTCAATTCAAGTATCCGGGCCTTAGGGTCATTCGGATCAGTAGAATAGCTTCCTTCAGGAGCATTAAAGTGAACGGGATTATAACCCCAATTATATTGCTTCGGGTTGCGTTCATCGATTCCGCCGAAATCATTAAACGGCAAGAGCTCAAGGTGAGTGATGCCAAGCTCTTTCAAATAAGAAATCCCCGTAGAATACCCTTTATCAGTTGAGGTGTTATTTTCTGTAAATGCCTTGTACTTCCCTTTGTGCTTCATTCCGCTGTTATCATGAACAGAAAAATCTCTGATGTGCAGTTCATAGATGATCGCATCTGCAGGATGATTTAAAAATGGAGCCGCCACTTTTTCTACGTCTAAACTGGATGGATTCAGCAGGACACCCATACCGCCGTTCATGGTGACTGCTTTTGCATATGGATCAACAGTTTCCCTCCATGAGCGGTTAACAAACACAAGGTACGTGTAGGAGCAGCCTGCGTACTTGCTGTCTAAAAGGATCCGCCAGCTGCCTTTTTCGCCGCGTTCCATTGAAAAAGTCAGACTCTGACCATCTAAAACAAGCTTTATAATAACCTCTGTTGCTGTAGGGGCCCATAAAACACACTGTATCCCATCTTCTTTAAAAATCGGGCCAAGCTCTCCGGAGAAGGCATACTGCCTGTCAAATTCCGGTGTCCTGATCACAGCTCCTATCTGAAGATCTGCAGCTGTTCCTGAGGCATCTTCCACTAAATAAACCTGCCCCAGAGCAATGTCGCCTTCCACATCGCAAATGCATTTGTGGTACCTGTCGATTTCGTACATTTCCCGTATTTTTAAAGGCCGCTTGCCGGCCTGATCAACGAGATGGAATATCCTCATAAAGGTATGGATATTTTCCTTTGGAAGCAAGATTGTAATCGTATGAAAGTCATCAAGATAAGCATCAAAAGACCTTTCAACCGTCAGCATGTGTCTTCCTCCCCAGCAGTTATTTCCCCTATAGCTGAATATTTTATCCTAAAAAGGAGCCATTAAATCTTTTTATGTAGTGCTGTTTTCTTGAATGGTGCAGTTTAACTGCAAAGCGGCGGTGATAAAACTGTCAAGAGGATCGCAATTTATTAAAACAGCGTTATGCAATGATCCGTACTTTTCGGGGACAGAGATTGATTTTGACCGGTACTGTTCCGCAAGCTTCCCCATCTGCATGAACAGGGACCGGCCGATCGGTTTCAATGGCAATGGCTGTTCCTGAAAATACTTCCACTTCTTTTAACAGCGTATGCTTTCCGAAAAAAACCGTTATAAAAACTAACAGCAATTTTAGTTTGGAAAGGCTGTGGACGACCGTTACGGTTAATGTTCCATTCTTCGGATCCGCATCTGGAGCAATCTTCATCCCGCCTCCATAATAAGGCTGATTGGAGATCGCCGCAAACCACACGTGCCCAAATTCCATTTTGTGATCGTCAACTTCCATCTTCATCCGGACAGGCTGATAGGAGCCTAAAACTTTTATAAGCGCAGCGGGATAAATAAGAAAGCCAAGCCCGCAGGCATTCAGCCATTTTTTCGCCTTCATGCTGCCCGCATGTGCTGCCACACAGGCATCAAATCCTGCACCCATGCTGTTAATAAAAAAGCGGCTGTTCTGTTTTTCCAGAAAGTATTCGCCGGCATCCACCTTATCTGATTGCACAGACAGAATTCTATTCAGGCAATTCAAAGTACCTGCAGGCAGCCTAAAGCCCCTTCTGAAATCGTTTCCTGTTCCAGCCGGTATAAATCCAATTTTTATTGAAGGATAGCTGCTGAGGCCGTTGATGATTTCGTGGATGGTTCCGTCCCCTCCGATTCCAATGACAGTTTCCAGCCGGTAATTCTGTACAGCGGCAACTTGCCTTGCAATCACTTCGGCATGTCCTCTGTATTCCGTAAAAAAGGAACGGAATGATATGTTTTTCTTCGTTAAGTACCTGCTCGTTTTTTGAAAAGCCTTCATTGCTTTTCCATTTCCTGAAACAGGATTTACAATTAATACAATTCCGTTCATCTCGTTCTCCCAATAGCTTCATTTCAGTAACTGTTTTGTTTCCCTACTCCTCTGATGCTGCCCATTCACTTCTGGAGTAGGAATCCGATACCGTATAATCAAAAATGGCTCTCGCAGCCTTCAGCTGTGCATGCTTGACAGGCGATGCGGCACCCCGAAGCTGATAAAACCAATTCGTAAAACTGCGTTTATCGATGACATCAACGCCGTAAGGGTTTGATGCTAAATCAATGTAGCTTTTTTCAGAGATTAATAGCTTTCTGACAGGCAGTTCAACCTCTTTCGATTCTCTGATCTGAGAAATGATGCTCCCCGTCCGGTTCAGGCTGATCAATGGGTTCAGCACCTTCTTCTCCAGTTTCATTTCTTTTTCAACCCAAAAATGCCCTCCGTCCCCAATGAAAACAGAATTCTCAGTGCCTTTCAGAAGCGTTATGCACAGGATTTCAGAAGGCAGAATAAAAATCAAGTCCAATTCGGTTACAGCCTGTTTAACCTTCAGCACCGGCTTGTACATGAAAAGATATTGATCTGGAAATCTCTGAAGAAAAAACTTCAATTCTTTACTGCGGAATAAGGATCGGTCAAGCTCTGATTTTTGCCAGAGCGTGGAACTCGCCCATTTCAGCTGAAACTGATAAATTTTATCAAGAAATGCCTGTTTTAGCTCTTCTTCTCCGCGAGGAGCTGAGACAAACTGCATTTCAAATTCTTCTTCTTTCACAGCTTCGGGAATCAGAGGCGGAATATCCATCACGCCTGAACCTTCACTGCTGTTTTTTTTCAATTTCTCTTTTAACTTGCTGAACAGCGTTGTTTTTTCTTCTTCAACAGGCGCTTTCTGCTGGTTATATTGCTTGAGAAATGAATCAAACTGATTGGCTTTCCAGGCATCATGAAGCAAAAGCCACTGCTGTTTTTTCATTCGGATATATTGGCCTGGATACCGGTATGGATCAGTTTCGTACCTGGAAATGCAATCATATATTTTAATGAGCTGCGCCATTTTTTTTACCCCCTTAAAATGAAAGAAACGGCAATGGGGCATAAAATCGAAGCGAATACAGCACTTAGGGTCATCGCTACAGAACTGACTGCCCCTGCCTCTTCTCCATATTCAAGCGCTTTTGCTGTTCCGATGCCATGCGCGCTTGAGCCCATGGCAATGCCGATTGCTCCTTCATCCATCACACGCAGTTTTCTAAGAAGGAAAGGACCGAAAATGCTTCCTGAAATCCCGGCCGCCATCACATAGACTGCTGCAAGGGATGGAATGCCGTGAATGAGCCTCGCAATGTCCATTGAAACAGGACTTGTCACCGACTTTGACAGCAAAGAGCGGAGCATATCCTGATCTAAATGAAACCAAATGGACAAGTACAGACCGCTAAGAATTCCAATAACTGCCCCTGAAAATACTCCGGCAAATATGGCTGCAAACTGCTTTTTCAGCGTTTCCCATTGGTCATAAAGCGGAAAGGCAAGTGCGCATACAGCAGGTCCAAGAAAAAGATCAATCCATTTTGCCCCGCTCATATACACCTGGTAGCTTGTCCTTGTGGCAGTTAGGACAAGAACAATGACAGCTGTGCTCGTTGCAACAGGAACAAGAAAAGCCCATTTTAATGCTGTATAAACCTTTTTCGCAAGAATATAAACGGCAATTGTTCCAATGAAGGCTGCCCCTGCTGAAAGCATCACAATTCAGCCTCCTTTTTCCCGCTTGTATCTTTGAGAAGAGATCTGGCTGACAGCAGGCTGTAAACAATAACGCTTGAGAGAAAAACCAAAACTGAGCTTGCAAGAACAATGGCGAGACTTATAAGCCCCTTGCCCTGGAAAAGATTTAAATATTGAACAACCCCTGCTGTAGCAGGAATGAATAATAACGTTAAATGCTTCAAAAGGAAGCCGGAGCCTTCTTTCAGCCAGGAAGGCTTTAAAACACGAAGCTTCAAGAGGAAAAACAATAAAACCATGCCAATGATGCTTCCTGGAAGCGGAAGATGCAGCAGCTGCTGCAGAAACGTTCCTCCCAGTGAGAAACTAAACAAAAGAAGAATCTGGCCGGCAATTTTTATTGCCCGCATAAGTTCTCAGCTCCTCTCCAGAGAAAAGAGCTCCACTGTTTCATATTTGGGCGTCTGTTCCATGTTTGTTTTCAGAAGCTGAAAGTCATTGGCATCGAATACATAGTCATCTCCCTTTATATCGGCAGGTTGGCGAAATGTTTCTTTAAAATTTTTTTCTGATGCCCACTTTCTTGCTAATGTGATATGAGGGCAGAAAGGTTTTTTGTCTAA
The DNA here is from genome assembly GCF_021166585.1 of Metabacillus kandeliae. Classification (GTDB taxonomy): domain Bacteria; phylum Bacillota; class Bacilli; order Bacillales; family Bacillaceae; genus Metabacillus_B; species Metabacillus_B kandeliae. Next base: position 112,415 of record NZ_JAJOZE010000001.1, on the reverse strand, counting down.
TTGAAATCCAGCTTCAAGACTGGCTTTGTATACTTTATTTTGGAGCACCATAAGCTCTTCTGAGTGTTCTGTGCCGGCCCAGAAGATTCTTGGCTTTTGTTCAGGTCCGAAAGTTCCCGTTCCTTTTATGCTAAGAGAAAAAGGCATCTCCCATTTTTCTTTTTTCAGCTTGGCGGCAAGCTCATTCAGAATGCTGTCTGATGGAGGGTTTCCGAGAAATGCCAGGGTAATATGATAATCTGCTGGATGAACCCAGTTTTTAAAGGACAGGTTGTCCCTTTTCAGCTCGGCCTGCATGTTTTGACTGATCCCATAAGGAATTCTAATAGCAAAAAAATAATGTGTCTGCTGCATGACTGAAAATCCTCCTGTAAGTAAACTCAACTTGCTGGCGCTTTCATTTATTATACGCTCTTTTCCATAAGAATGCTGTCTGAGAAAAGACGGTTTCTTCCATTAGTATTCAATCAGAAGAATTTGTTATGATAAATAATGGACATCATTTGATCTAAAAGGCTGACAAGAAAGGTTGAGGGAAATGGAATTTGCCCATAACATATCTGAGTTAATCGGAAATACTCCACTAATTAAATTAAACAGGCTGCAGCCGGAAAATGCGGCAGCGATTTATCTGAAGCTCGAATTTTTCAATCCGAGCAAAAGCGTAAAAGACAGGGCTGCTTTTCAAATGATCGCAGATGCTGAAGAAGCCGGGCTTCTGAAGGAAGGCTCTGTGATCATCGAACCAACGAGCGGAAACACTGGAATTGGACTTGCGATGAACGCGTCCGCAAGAGGATATAAAGCGATCATTGTGATGCCTGATACAATGTCGCAGGAAAGAATAAACCTGTTGAAGGCATATGGTGCAGAGGTCGTCCTGACACCTGGCGAGGACAAAATGCCCGGAGCCATCAAAAAAGCAGAAGAACTTGCGAAGGAAATCCCGAACAGCTACATTCCGATGCAATTTGAAAATGCTTCAAACCCGAATGCCCACAGAAGCGGAACGGCACCGGAAATTATCGAAGCAATGGATTCCATCGGCAGATCTCTGAGTGCTTTTGTTGCTGCCTCCGGTACTGGCGGCACTATAACGGGCACAGGGGAAGAATTGAAAAAACATTACAAGGACTGCACTGTTCATGTTGTGGAACCGGCAGGCTCTCCAGTCCTTTCTGGCGGAAAACCAGGCAAGCATAAGCTCGTCGGCACAAGCCCGGGATTTATTCCGTCTATCCTTAATCAGGAGGTTTATGACGAGATCTTCAAAATCGAAGATGAAGATGCCTATACGATTGCCAGAAGGCTTGCGAAGGAAGAAGGCATTCTTGTCGGGCCATCATCAGGTGCTGCCTGCTATGCTGCCATTGAAGTAGCCAAGCGGCTATCCCCTTCTGATACAGTAGTCTGCATCGCCTGTGACACAGGAGAACGGTACTTATCGACTGATTTATTTTCTTTTTGACCAGAAAAGCGGAAGCCGCTTGTTCAGCCCCGACAAGCATAAGACGATCAGCCGGGGAAAGGCGGTCTTTCCTTTCCCTGGATGAGCGGCTTATGACCTCGAGGGGCTAGCGGCTGGAGCTGGACAATGCAGAAAAGCGGAAGCGCCTGTTCAGCCCCGACAAGCGCTGGAGGAAAATCCCGAAAAGTCCGGTCTTAGACTTTTTGGGATTTTTCGAAGCGTCTCGAGGGGCTAGGCGCTGGAGCTGGACAATGTAGAAAAGCGCAAGCCGCTTGTTCAGCCCCGACAAGCATAAGACGATCAGCCGTGAGAAGGCGATTTTCCTTTCTATGGATGAGTGGCATTTTATAAATACTGATACGATTAAATAAACGCTCAGCAACTTGTGCTGAGCGTTTTTATTAGGTAAGGCGATCTCGTTTTGAAAACTTTGAAGGGAAGGCTCACTGCCCCGCAGAAAGCGGACGCCTGAAACGGAAATCAGCAGCCAATTTAACAGAGCTTTTAATAAAAATCAGCTCTGTCTTAGCAAAATTCAATTTTGTACTGCTATCTCTTACAGTGATTCTGCTTCCAGACTATTTACTGTCCAGTTTTCACTCTTAACTGTCCATTCCAGCAAGTTAACTTGCGGATTCTGCTTGTTAACTGTCCGGTTTGGCCCGCTTACTGTCCAAGTTGACCAGTTTACTGTCCAATCGCTGTTTTGCCCCCATGCGAGTACTGCAAAATCTCCGTTTTCTACTCTACCTCCTACACCTCTACAGAAGATTCCTGAAAAAACAGGCGCGCCGGATTTTCCACCAGCATTCTGTCAATCACTTCATGGCTGACTCCCTGTTCTCTCAGTGCTGGAAGGATAGCTTCAAACAGGTGGGACGGATGCCAGTTTTCCATTATTTTTTCCAGAGGCGGCGGCAGCTTCAGCGGCCTTCCCATCCAGAAATTAACGGTGTCATGCGACAGCATGATTTGGTCTGCGTAACCTTCTTCAAGAAGTGCTGCCAAAGTGGTGATCCGCTCAGAATCATTTGGTGCGCCAACCATCCCCTGAAGGCCGAAGCGGTCAAAAGCGATCCATGCGCCAGTTTCCAGCACTCTTTTATGATAGTAAGGATCCGTGTTGCCGCACATATGGCCGATCACGATCTTCTTCGGATCTGCTCCGTTCTCTATAAGCAGTTTTGCCTGCTCTGGCCCCATTGTTCCTTCCTGGGTATGAGTCATGATAACTGCACCTGTTTGCCTCTGTGCTTTCGCTGCCATTTTAAAAAACATTTCTTCATAAGGGGTGATCTCCCCTTTGCTTGATGCTGTTTTGATAATAGCCGGCTTGATGCCTGTCCCTGCAATCCCGTCCTTCAGCTCCTTCAGAAACATTTCGAGAATTTCGTCCTCTGCTGTCCCCAGCTGCTGCCTGAATTTGAAATATGGGGTTGCTCCCTCTCCTTCGTAGTAAAATCCTGTGCCGCAAATGATTTGGAGACCTGTTGCATCAGAGATTTCTCTTAGGAGTTCAGGATTTCGCCCGCATTCATTCGGAGTTGGATCCACAACTGTCTGAACACCGCAGCTCATCATTTGAAGTGCTGCTGTTACTCCAGCATCAAAGGCTTCCTTTCCGTTGAAGGCCCCCAGTGTGACATCTCCCTGAAAACCGGGATAGCCAAAAACGAAATGTTCATGGATCAAGGTTTTTCCCATTTCTTCTCTTTCAATAGGTCCAGTTACAGTCTGAATAGTACGGGTCATTTGATCACCTCGCCGATTTTTTGCTTTTCTTCTTCCTGAAGCTTCCGCCAAAGCAGCTTGCCGCTTGAAGTCATCGGCAATGATTCCCTGAATTCAATCACTCTTGGATATTTGTAGGCAGCCATTTCGCCTTTAGCCCATTCAATAATTTCAGCTTCAGAGGTTCCCAGTGCATCTTTTGAAAGAACAACGAACGCTTTAACGGTTTCGCCCCTTCTTTCATCCGGAATGCCGACAACACATGCCTGTTCTACAGCAGGGTGCCTGTACAGCAGGCTTTCCACCTCTGTAGGCCAAACCTTAAAGCCTGAAGCATTGATCATTCTTTTCACCCGGTCAACCATAAAGTAATACCCTTCTTCATCGCGTCTGCCGATATCGCCTGTTCTGAAAAACCTTTTTCCTTCAAGCTCGATAAATGAATGTTCATTCTCTTCAGGGCGATTATAGTAGCCGAGGAAAACCTGCGGCCCGTTCACAACAATTTCTCCTTCCGCTCCTGCTGGCAGCTCTTCCCCTGACACAGGGTCAATGATTCTTGCGTCCACATCAAAGGAAGGAATACCAAGACACTGCAGCTTCGGCCGGTCTGCCGGATTAAAGTGCGTCTGTGCAATGGTTTCTGATAGCCCGTAGCCTTCCACGAATTTCAATCCAGTCATGCGTGTGAGCTTTTCTCCAACTGCCGCAGGAAGAGCCGCTCCTCCTCCTGCCAGGCACATCAATGAGCTGACATCTTCTCTTCTAAGTTCTGGATTTGCTAAAAAGTCAATGAGCATCGTGCTGATGGTGACCCAGTGATTAACCTTTTTCTCCTTGATCGTTTTCCTGGCCGTCTCTCTGTCCCACCTTGTCATGACAACCATTTCAGCACCGGAAAGAATCGGGATATGCATGCTGTGAACCATGCCTGTTACGTGAAACAGCGGCAGTGTTGCAAGTGAAACTGCATCTGATGTGGCATTCAGCCAGTGGTACCCTCCGAATGTATTGGCCTGTACGGTTCTATGGGAATGCATGCACCCTTTTGGCAGCCCGGTCGTGCCTGATGTATAAGGAAGAACGGCAAGATCGTCAGGACCTGCTGCAGCTTCCATAGGCCTCCTTTTTGCCGCTAAAGCCTCTTTCCATAAATGAAAACCGCGATCATCAAATGCTTTCCGCTCTGCTCTTACGGCCTCTGGCTGTTCCATTATATGCTCGGCAGAAGCATAATCTGAATAAGCCGCGACAACTGTATCTTCTATTGTTCCTTCCTTCACCAGCTGCATCATATTGCCGATCAGTTCCTGGCCGGCTACTGCTTTTCTGATGCCGCAGTCCTTTACAAAAAAGGACAGCTCATCAGCCGTATTCATGGGGTTAATGGGCACAACAGCTGCATCTGCTCTGAGGATCGCATAATAGCCAATAATAAATTGAGGGGAGTTTTGCATATAGAGAAGAACTCTGTCCCCCTTTTTCACATGAAGATCATACTGCAGGTATCCTGCGAGCTCATCCACTTCATTTAGCAGCTCACTGAATGTCATAGAGGACCCATAGTAAGAAATCGCCTTTTTGTGCGGATACCTTTTTGCTGTGATTTCCAAATTCGTGTAAAGGGTTGTTTCTGGCAGAGTCAGTGTGACAGGAATTCTTTTCGGAAAATACGGCAAATGATCTTTTATCATTTTCATCCCTCTTTCCTGCATTATTTGAAAGCGCTTTCCAAAAATTTCGCGAAGAATTACAAAAAACCTTCCGGGAGAAATCAATTTATTTTCTGCTAAAAAGCAAGAGCGGCAGGCACATACCATAGCCGCTCTCCTTATCATGGAATTAAAACAAGCTTGCCTTTTGTTTTTCTGCCCTGCAGCAGACTGTGCACTTCTTTCGCTTCTTCGAGCTTATATACACCGCCGATGTTCAGCTTGAGCTGTTTGCTTTCTACAAATGCAAGCAGTTCCTTTAAGCTTTTGCTGAACAATTCTTTCTTTCTCATCATATTGGGCAGGAAAAAGCCGATCACCGACTGGTTTTTCCCCATTAAAGTGCCCGGATAAAATTTCGGCTGAACTCCGCTTGCTGCACCGAAAATGACCAGTCTTCCGAAAGGTGCAAGGCATTGAAGCGTTTTCTGAAAAACCTCTCCGCCAGCCATTTCAAGGGCAAGGTCTACCCCTTTTTGGCCAGTGGCCGCTAGGACTTCCTTTTCCCAGCCATCATTTGAGTAATTGATCAGCACATCTGCTCCAAGCTCTTTTGCAATGGCAAGCTTTTCATCTGTGCTTGCTGTGGCAATAACTTTCCCTGCCCCGAAGAGCTTTGCAAGCTGTACGGCAATCCCGCCGACACCGCCTGCAGCCGCATGAATTAACACCGTTTCTCCCTTTTCAAGCTGCCCCATCGATTTTAAAATATGATAGGCACTTAATCCCTGCAGCGGAAGAGCTACGGCTTCTTCAAAGCTGACACCGTCAGGAATTGGGATCAGGCCTCTTTCCTCTGCTGCCGTGTATTCCGCATAGCCAGTCGCAGAATCCGAACCGAGGAGGGTCACAACCCTGTCTCCTTTTGAAAATCTTGAAGCTGCGCTTCCCGTTTCCTCAATGATCCCGGCTACTTCTGCCCCTGGAACAAAAGGGAGCGGCGTATCGATCACATACTTGCCTTCTCGTCTCGCTGTATCGGCATAATTCACACCGATTGCTTCTATTTTAATAATAACCTCTTTTTCTCCAGGCTCCGGCTTATCTAAATCGACAATCTTCAACACCTCAGGGCCCCCGTATTCCTCAAGCATAATGGCTTTCATCATTCTTCCCCCTTATCTTCCCTGAAACTGCGGCAATCTTTTTTCTTTAAAGGCTTGAACACCTTCCTGATGATCCTTCGTTACAACCATAAGGCTTTGCGTTAATCTTTCCTGCTCAAGTACTTCTTCAAGGGTCTGGCAGGAAGAATGATCGATGATTTTTTTCATGGCGCCGATCGCCTTCGCTGGTCCGCTTGCCATCTTTTCAGCAAACGCGATCACTTCGTCTTTCAGTCTTTCAAGCGGGACAATACGGCTGACAATCCCGTATTCCAGTGCTTTAGCCGCTGTAATCGGCTCGCCGCTAAAGAACAGCTCCTTCGCACGATACGGCCCGACAATTCTCGGAAGAAAATAAAGACCGCCTCCGTCGGAAATAAGGCCTACTTTGGAAAAGCTCATCACAAATTGGCTGTTTTCTTCTGCAATGATCAGATCTGATGCAAGTGCAAGATTAAAGGCTGCACCTGCCGCAAAGCCATGCACTGCTGCGATCACAGGCTTTTCAAGCTGCTTCATCATCAAAATGCACTCATTCAGGTGGCCTAAATGCTCAAAAACTTCCTCACCCGATACCTGCCCCATTGTTTTCACATCGCCCCCTGCACTGAAGGACCTGCCGGCACCGCTGATGACCACTGTCCGGATCTCCTCATCCCTTTGCGCAAGCTTCAAAGCATTGGTCAATCCCAGAATCATTTCCTCACTGAAGGCATTCAGGCTTTCCGGACGGTTCATCGTGAGCATCAGGACGCCGTTGTTTTTTTCAACAAGCAAATCACTCATTTGATCATCTCCTCAGGTTTTTATTAGGCACTGTTAAATTGGGCTGTTGATTTCCGTTTCAGGCGTCCGCTTTCCGCGGGGCGGGCGGTGAGCCTCCTCGCCGCTTCGCGCCTGTGGGGTCTCACCTGTCCCGCTGCTCCCGCAGGAGTCTCCCGCCTGCCGCTCCAATCAACAGGTGCTTAAAAATCAATTTTCTCGCTTTAACATCGTCCTTTATTAAACAATCAGCCAGCCGCCATCTGCTAATAAATCTGTCCCGGTCATATAGGATGCTTCTGCTGAAGCCGCAAAAGCGATAATATTGGCAATTTCTTCAGGCTTTCCGACCCGTTTCAGTGCCGTGCTCCTCTTAATGGCTTCCGTGAATTTCGGGTTTTCCAGTCCTGCCTCAGTAAGCGGTGTTTCAACAAAACCGGGTGAAACAGAATTAGCCCTGATCCCAAACGGTGACAGCTCAAGTGCCAGCGCTCTTGTCAAATTGATGACGCCTGCTTTTGCAGCGCTATAGTGCGGAATGTGAGCTCCCGCCTTGTATCCTGAGAGGGAGGCTACATTCACAATGGCTCTGTCTCTTCCGCTTTCTACTTCTGTATCTTTCATTCTTGCTCCAATGATTTTTGAAACAAGAAACACGCTTTTTAAATTGGCTGCCTGAACGCTGTCCCAGTCCTCAATGGATGTTTCCAATATTTTTGATTGCTTTGATCCGCCAGCATTGTTAATCAAAATATCTGCAGGTCCGATCGACCATGCAAATTCTGCTAAGCGGTTCACATCTTCTTCCTTTGTTACATCTGCCTTGAAGGGAAATGCCCGCTGTTCTTCATACAGCTGATTAATCTCTTCTGCAGCTGCTTCAAGCTTTTCCATTGTTCTTCCTGCCAGGATCACGGCTGCTCCTTCTGCTGCCAGTTTACCGGCAGCAGCTTTTCCTATCCCGCTTCCTGCACCGGTAATGATCGCTGTTTTTCCGCTAAAACGCATATGCTTCCCCCCTGTGTCCCAATTTCAGCCGTTTTGCAGAACTAGCAGATATATTGCTCTTTGTCCTGCTGTGCAGCTGCAATCGCCCTGTTTCTTTCGACCGTATTTTCATAGCTGAATGGCAAAAAGGCGCCGCGGATCAGCTGAAGCCATTCCATCCGCTGCTCCCCAGCTGCAATGCCGCTGATGATCTTTCTAACAAGAAATTCACTTTGCAGAAGCGCCTCTTCAACAGCGGCTTCAGTGAGCAGCACTTTTAGCTTTTCATTTTCAGCGCCATTTTTTTGAATGGCTTTTTTTGTTCTGAAAAGACAGGATTCTGCCGCATAAAGCAATATCGCCATATCAGACAGCTTCATAATTGTTTCTTGTTCTTCCACCACTCCTTTACCAAATTGTTTCCAGGCAGCGCCAAAGGAAACAAGCAGGACATTTCGGAGTGTTTCAATGGCAGCTTCCTCTCTTCCAAGCACGCCATCTTCACTGGCAAGCGGTGATTTCAAAGTTTCTGAAGCTTTTTGCACAAGCTGCTCCAGCGGAATGTCACCCTTTCCTGCCTTCCGGTAAAATAGCGTCGGCAGCAGGAGTCTATTAATCTCGTTCGTTCCTTCAAAGATCCGGTTAATGCGGGAGTCTCTGTAAACCTGCTCAATCTTGTATTCTTTAATAAAGCCGGCGCCTCCATGGAGCTGAAGGGATTCATCAGCCGCCATGTCCAGTGTTTCTGAGCCGTACACCTTGCAGATAGCGCATTCTGCGGCATATTCCATCATTCTTTTGCCAATCAGGGCATGATCTTCTTCGCTGTATAAATCCCCAAGAGCATCTTCTAAAAGTCCCGCTGTTCTGTACTGCATAGATTCTGAAGCAAATATTCTTGCTGCCATCTTTGCTGTTTTTTCTTTTGTTGCTGCAAAATCAGCGATGGCTCTATTAAACTGTCTCCGTTCCTTTGTAAATCCAACCGCAAGCCTGAAGGCATATTTACTTGCTCCCATACAAGCAGAGCCGAGATTAAACCGGCCGAGATTGAGAACGTTCAATGCAATGACGTGGCCCTTGCCGATATCGCCAAGCAGATTTTCCTTCGGAATAAGACAGTCTTCCAAAATAACGGATCTTGTGGAAGAGCCTTTAATGCCCATTTTTTGTTCCTCTGGACCGAGCGAAAGCCCTGGGAAATCTTTTTCAGCGATAAAGGCAGTAAAATGTTCGCCGTTCACCTTGGCATAAATGATAAATGTATCTGAAAATGCCGCATTTGTGATATACAGCTTTGTCCCATTCAGCACATAATGCGTGCCTGCTTCGTTAAGGACTGCCGTGGTTTGGGCAGCAAGGGCATCTGAGCCGGAGTTCGGCTCTGTCAGGCAATAGGCCCCGATATATTCTCCGCTTGCAAGCTTCGGCAAATATTTTTCCTTTTGCTCTTTTGTCCCAAAATACGTAATGGGCAGTGTGGCAATACATGTGTGATTGGAGTGGGCAACACCATAGCCGCTTGAGCGCCCGATCACTTCTCCGACAAGACCCTTTGAAATTTTATCAAGGCCAAGGCCGCCGTAAGCCTCCGGAATACTGTGGGCAAGAAGCCCGAGGTCGCCTGCCTTTTTTAAAAGCAAAACAATGCGGCTGAAATCCTGCTGCTCAATTTCTTCATGATGGGGATCTACTTCTTTTGTTAAAAATTGCTTTGCTGTCTCAGCAATCATTTTGTGCTCGCCGGTAAAATCCTCAGGAGTAAAGATATTTTCGTAGCCGGCTCTTTCGTATAAAAAGCTTCCTCCTTTGACGCTCAATGCCGCTGTTCTCATTTTGTCATCTCCCTGTATGGCAACATTTTGCTTCCATTAAAAGAAGCAACAATCCCGTAGCAGCTATGCTGGCTGATATAGGAAATTTCCTCTGAAAAACCATAATCCTCAAGCATCCTGCCGACTGCCGAAGCTTTCAGCAGATTTTCTGCCTCCTGGCGCTGGCTTGCGGCAAAGAGCCATGCGGCTCTCGCTGAATCTGTCAGTTCAAACTGGCTTCCTGCCAGCAGGCAGCTGATAAAGAAACCGGCACCATAAAAGTCCTCAAGGCAGAATTGGCCTGATGAACCTGAACAGACGAGGATGATGCTGTCCTCTTTATGAAATTTTAAAAAGTGCTCTGCCATAGCCCCGCTGTTCAGCAAAGAACAGGCATAGACGAAGCTTGCAGGAGAGGATCTATGCAGAGCGACAGTGCCGTTTGTTGTTGACAAAATAACCTTTTTTCCGCTGACCTTATCCTTTAATAAAGAAGGATTCGGGTCCAAAAAGCCGTGTATCGTTTTCCCTTCATATTCGCCTGCAAGCAAATAGCTTTCATCAGCCATTCCAGCCGCTGTCTCTCTTGCTCTTTGTTCATTGAGAACTGGAATAACCTCTTCTGCTCCATGCTCAAGAAGGCTCGTGATAGTGGAAGTGGCCAGCAGAATATCAAATACTGCAACTGTTTTCCCCGCCATTTTGGCTGCATCGATTTCTTCCTTTTTCAGCAGAACATGAATTTTTCCCATAGCTTATTTAAGGCCCTGCTGAGCGGTTTTCAAGCTATGCTTGATCAGACTCCCGGCAAACTTGCCAAAACCGGCAAAGCGCTGATCATTTGTCTGGCCGTTATGGTAGCGGAAGTAAATCTGCTGGCAAATGACCGCGAGCTTGAAATAGGCAAACGTCAAATAGTAAGGAATGTGCGCTGTATTTCTGCCGCTTTTCTCAGCGTACCGGCGGATAAACTGCTCTCTCGTATAAAAACCAGGGTGAACGGTGACTGTCGGTTTACCCATTCCATATTTCAAAAGCTCCGGATCATCCTCTTCCATCCAATAGCTGAGTGCTGCACCAAGATCAGCCAGGGGATCTCCGACCGTTGCCATCTCCCAGTCAAAGAGCCCTGTCATTTTTTTCAGATCTTTTGTAAAGAGAGCATTATTAAGCTTGAAATCATAGTGAATAACAGCTGGATCCTGTGAGGCAGGGAGATTCTTTTCCATCCAGCCTGTGAGCTCCTCCACTTCTTTGATTTCATCTGTTTTAGCTCTGTAATAACGGCGGATCCATCCCTCAACCTGGCGCTCCATAAACCCTTCAGGCTTGCTGATGCTTTCAAGGCTTGTCCCCTTATAAGGCACACTGTGAAGCTCTGCCAGCGTATCGGCCATATTTTCTGACAGCCTGACGCAAATTTCCTCTTCGGCTCTTATCCCTTTCGGAAATTCAGTATCGATGACTGTACCGTGCCTGCGCTCCATAAGGAAGAAGGGGCTTCCTGCAAGATCAGAGCTTTCCTCATATAAAAATGGCTTCGGGGCAAGCGGAAATAAAGGATGCAGCGCCTTCAGCACTTTATGTTCTCTTTCCATATCATGAGCCTTCGGGGCTACTGGCCCAAGCGGCGGTTTTCTGAGTACAGCTTCCCAATCGCCGATGGAGAGAGCATATGTGAGATTGGAAGCACCTGTGCCAAACTGGCTGACCTGAAGCCTGCCTTCAGGCAAATCAAATTTGCTCCTCAAATAGGATTCAAGTCTTGTCTGATCAAGCTCTTCGCCTTTTCTGACCGGTATGGTGCTGGTCATATTTCTCTCCCCCCTTTCGTTTTTTAGATGCTGCTTGCAGCGGGATGACGCTCCAGTTCCGCCCGAATTTCTTCAGGAATACGTGTGCTTTTCTGATTTTCAAAATCATAGGTCACAATAACCGAATGTCCTTTTGCTGCAATCTTTCCTGTAGCCTCAATTCTCATCAGCTGCTCCAGATGAAAGCTTTTGTTTCCAATTTTGGAGACAGCTGTTTCAATCAGAAGCACATCATTAAACCGGACTTGATCCAAAAAATCGCAGGAGGCTGATGCCAAAATAAACTGCCATTCGTTTGCATTCATTTCAAAGCCGATTTTTTCAAAAAATTCGACCCTTGCTTCTTCCATGTAAATGAAATAGCTCGTATTGTTGACATGGCCTAGTGCATCTGTTTCACAAAATCTGACTTTAATTCTGGAATGATATACCAATGTCTTTTCCTCCTATTGATGGGTAAATACCGGTTTCCTTTTTTGAATAAACGCCTGAACGCCTTCCTGGATATCCTTTGTCTGAAAAACTTCCTCGAACAATTCCGCTTCCCTTTCAAGGCCCTGCTCAAGCGGCAGATCCAGGCCTTCATCAACAGCTTTTTTGACTCTTTCAAGGGCAGGCAGTGAATAAGGGGTAATTTTCGCTGCAATTTCCATGGCTTTGCCAAGTCCTTCGCCTTTTGGCACGACAGCATTAACAAGGCCGATCATTTCTGCTTTGTTTGCATCAATCGGCTCGCCTGTAAACATGATTTCCTTTGCCCGTGCTTCTCCGACTGCTCTTGAGAGCCGCTGTGTTCCGCCTCCGCCCGGGAACAATCCGAGCTTGATTTCCGGCAGGCCGATCTGCACATGCTCTTCTGCGATACGGAGATCACAAGTAAGCGCAAGCTCGCAGCCGCCGCCAAAGGTAAGACCGTTCAGCACGGCAATAACAGGCTTTGGAAAATGATCAATATTGCTCAGCATGCGGTGGTTCTCCATGAAATGTTCTTTAATTCCCGTTCTTCCCATTAATGATGGAAATTCTTTTATATCAGCTCCTGCCATAAAGGCACGGTCGCCCGCGGACGTTAAAATGACGACAACGGTTTCTTTGTCTTGCTCGAGCTCTGCAAAAACCTCTTTCAGCTCATCGATTACCTGCTTCTCCATGACATTCAATGGAGGATTATCAATTGTGATGACCGCTATTTTTTCCTGTTTTTCAACCCTGACCTTTCTTTCCATTAGTTTTTCACTCCTGCTTTTTCGTATTGATACCAGCCTTTTCCTGTCTTCCGTCCAAGCTCGCCCTTTCTCACTTTATCTTCAATGCAGGCGGCGGGCTTGTCTTCCGGATTTCCCGTCTCTGCATAGCGCTGCTCCATCACGTAATAGCCCACATCAATGCCTGACAAATCCATCAGCTCAAAAGGACCGATTGGGTGATTTAATGCTTTTTTGCAGATGGTGTCAATGTCTTCAAAGTCGGCATAGCCGTTTTCGTAAAGATAGACAGCTTCTTTCTGAAGTGCCCCCAATATTCTGTTCGCGATAAAACCGGAGATTTCTTTTTTCAGCAGCACAGCTGTCCGATTAATCTGGCGGCTGACTTCCATTGTTGCCTGTGCTGTTGCTTCACTTGTTTTTTCGCTTGTTACCACTTCGACGCAGTCCATGACAAGCGGCGGGAAAAAAAAGTGCATGTTGATGACTTTATCAGCCCTGCTTGTTGATTCCGCAATCAGCGAATTTACGATGGTGGATGAGTTTGTTGCAAGAATGGCATGAGCTGGCGCAATGGTATCAAGCTGCCTGAAAAGCTGCTGCTTCGCATCCAGTTTTTCCACAATGGCTTCGATAACAAAGTCCGCGTCACCCGCAGCCTCTTCAAGACTCTGGGTGAAAACTAGCCTTTCAAAAGCAGCGTTTTTCTCTTCTTCTGAAATCTTACTTTTGGCCGTCCATTTCGTCATAATGCCTTTCAAAGTTTCCTCCGCTTTTTTTAAAGCGTTTTCATTTACATCTTGAATGGCTGTTTCATAGCCTCCAAGAGCACAAAGCATGGCGATTTGATGACCCATCTGCCCTGCTCCAGCCACGCAGATTTTCCGGATGTTTTCTGATGCTGCCATTTTTCTTCCTCCTTTAAATGTTGTCATCTGATTCAGAGGCTCAGTCTGCCTGTATACCCTCAAGTAAAATTCTCTGAAAAATTCTTGATACTTCTTCGTCTGTTGACCTGCCTTCCGGATCGAACCAGAAATAGCTCCAGTTTGTCATTCCAAGAATAGCGAGAGCAATAAAGTCTGCAGGAAGGTCTTTCCGGAATTCGCCTGTTTGCATGCCGCTCTTTAACGTTCTTTCAATATTCTGTTTGAACTCGTCCCGCTTTTCTTCCACAGCTGCCATGTTCTCACTGCTCAGATGGCGCATTTCTCTGATAAAAACGTGTGCGCTTAATCCTTCCTGCTTGATATCTGAAATCAGCACATAAATCATGTCGTAAATTTTTTCCTTATGATTTTTTGTTCCATCTGCCAGAATTTCTGATTGCCTTTTTAAAAGGTGATCGATATAGGAAAGGTGAATGTCCATGAGCAGCTGTTCTTTGTTTTTGAAATAATAGTAGAACGTCCCTTTTGTGACATTGAGGGCATCAGTAATTTCCTGTATGGACGTTTCTTTAAAGCCCCGCTCTGCAAAAAGCCTGATGCTTTCCTGAACTATTTTTTCTTTCATATTTCTGCTATCCTCTCAATCTATTCTTTTGCTCTATTACTTCACTTGCTGCTGAATAGATTTTTCTTCGCTGTCACACATGCTTTTGCGCTGCTTCCTCCCGCAGAGCCCGGCGGAGAATTTTCCCGACATTTGTTTTCGGCAATTCTTCTCTGAATTCTATTTCCCGGGGAACTTTATAAGAGGACATATTCGCCCGGCAATATTCAATCAATTCTTCTGCACTGATATCCTTGCCTGTTTTCAGAACAGCGAAGGCTTTTACGGATTCGCCTCTATAAGGGTCTGGAATTCCGATGACGACCGCTTCTCTAACAGCTGGATGCTCATACAGGATTTCTTCAATATCCCGCGGATAAATATTGTAGCCGCTCGCAATGATCATATCTTTTTTTCTATCTGTAATATAAAGGTAGCCGTCCTGATCCTTCATCCCAATATCTCCTGTAAAAAGCCAGCCGTCCCTTAAAGCATGGGCTGTTTCTTCAGGCATGTTCCAGTATCCTTTCATGACCTGCGGCCCGTATATGATGATTTCCCCAAGCTCACCAGGCGCAAGTTCTTCAAGGCCTGTTGCCACATCTACAATTTTGCAGGCTGTCTGCGGAAATCCAAGTCCGACACTTCCCGGCTTCCTGTCAGCAAAGGCTGGATTGCAATGCGTTGTTGGCGAGGCTTCTGAAAGGCCGTACCCTTCCAGTATTTTCGCTCCTGTTTTTCTTTCAAACTCTTTAAGCAGTTCTACCGGCATTGGAGCACTGCCGCTGTTGCAGATTTTCATGCAGTCGAGGCCGTAGTTTTCTGCTTCAGGGTGATTAGTAATGGCCACATACATTGTCGGGACACCCGGAAAAATGGTCGGCTGTTCATGTTTAATCGTTTCCAGCACTTCATTTAAATCAAATCGAGGCAGCATAATCATGCAATTGCCGCAATAAATAGAAAGGTTCATGCAGGAGGTCATGCCGAAAACATGAAATAGCGGGATCACGGTTAAGCACTTTTCCTCGCCAAGCCTTACCTCTGTTTTGAAAAATTCATAGGATTGAATGGTGTTTGCCACAAGATTCCGGTGTGTCAGCATCGCTCCTTTGGAAAGGCCTGTTGTCCCGCCTGTATACTGCAGCACAGCGATGTCATTTGCAGGGTCTATCACTGCTTCGTGGTATATGCCCGCTCCCGATCTTAAGAAGTTTTCAAAGGACAGAGAGTCTGCGGGCTCTGAAGAAGCACCGCCAAGTGACACTGTAATCACAGTTTTCAGGCTCGTTTCAGCCCTGACAGCCTGGACTTTTTCGTATAAGGCGTCATAGACGACGAGAACTTCAGCTTCAGAGTCATTCAAAATATGCTGTATTTCTCTTTCCACAAGCATCGGGTTCATCTGTGTGACGATGCCGCCGGCCTGAAGAATGCCATAATAGGCGACAGCATACTGCGGACAGTTCGGAAGCATGACTGCCGCCCTTCCTCCTTTTGCAAGCCCGCTTTTCGCCAAAGCTCCTGCAAAGGCTGATGCAGCATCTTTCAGCTCGCTGTAGCTCATTTTCTGACCGTAAAAGGACACCGCTGGATGGCTGCCGTAAATTTCTGCTGACTGCTTTAGCATATCTGAAAGTGATAAATCCGGAATGGTGAGATCATGGCTCATGCCCTCCGGATAAACAGAAAATCTTTCTTCATGCATCATAAAACACCTCCTGAATTCGTTATATAAGTGCATGCCTATTTAAAGCACGTGGCTGCCTCCGTCAATAATGAGCACATCGCCCGTCATATAATCAGAAGCTTTTGAGGCGAGGTAAACGGCTGCTCCTTTTAAATCATCCTCTGTGCCGAACCTCTTTAAAGGCGTCATTTCCAGAAGATAATCATGTCCCTGTTCAATCAGCACCTTAGACATTTTTGTCGGGAAAAATCCTGGCGCAATGGCGTTTACATTAATGCCGTGCGCGCCCCATTTGGCAGCCAGATCCTTTGTAAAAGTAATCACGGCTCCTTTGCTTGTGTTGTAGCCGATCGTGTCCATGTACCTTGGATCTGCCCCGCCAAGTCCTGCAACAGAAGAAATGTTGATGATTTTGCCGCTGCCCTGCCTGATCATTCTTTTTCCGGCTTCCTGTGACATAAGAAATGTTCCTGTGACATTCACATCGATGACCTTTTTCCAAGCATCAAGCGGCATTTCTGCAGCCGGCGCTCCCCATGTTGCTCCGCTGTTATTCACGAGAATATCAATCGTGCCGAACTCCTCTTCAGCAGCACTCATCACCTGCTGCACATCCTCCTGTGACGTCACATCACAGGCTAGAGCAATGGCCCTTATTCCTTTTTCCTCCTGCAGCCTCCGCGCTGTTTCCTCACAGGCTTCCTTTTTCCTCGAACAAAGCACAAGATTGGCGCAAGCTTCAGCCAAACCTTCCGCAATCTGTTCGCCGAGCCCTCTTCCTCCGCCTGTTACAATCGCTGTTTTTCCAGCCAGGCTGAATAAGTCTTTTATGTGCATGCTTCTTCCTCCTTACACCGTCTGAAGCGGCTGTGCATATTTTTTAAGCTCAAGCCGCGCCAGCTGTGCTTTGTGTACTTCGTCAGGGCCGTCTGCAAGTCTCAGCGTCCTGGCATTTGCCCAGTGGGCAGCAAGCGGAAAGTCTTCTGAGACTCCTGCTCCTCCAAAAGCCTGGATGGCTCTGTCAATGACATTAAGCGCCATGTTCGGCGCAATGACTTTTATCATTGCAATCTCTGCCTTCGCTTTCTTATTGCCTGCCGTATCCATCATGTAAGCCGCTTTAAGCGTCAGAAGACGCGCCTGCTCGATTTCAATCCTGGATTCTGCAATCCAATCCTGAATCACACCCTGCCTTGAAAGAGATTTGCCAAACGCTTCTCTCGATTGAACACGCTTACATAATAATTCAAGTGCTCTTTCCGCTGCCCCGATCAGCCTCATGCAATGATGAATTCTTCCCGGACCGAGCCTTCCCTGTGCAATCGCAAAGCCTTTGCCTTCGCCCCAAAGCATGTTATCCTTTGGCACGCGGACATTTTCAAAGGATATTTCCGCATGTCCATGCGGAGCATGATCATATCCAAATACGGAAAGCGTCCGTTCAATTTTCACCCCAGCTGCATCAAGCGGAACAAGAATCATGGACTGCTGTTCATATTTTTCTGCCGATGGATCGTTCTTCCCCATTACGATGGCAATCCGGCACCTTGGATCTCCTGCCCCTGATGACCACCACTTCCGCCCATTAATGACGTATTCGTCTCCCTCTTTTTCAATCCGGCAGGAAATGTTCGTAGCATCAGCCGAAGCGGTATCAGGCTCTGTCATGGAGAAACAGGATCTGATTTCTCCTTCTAGAAGAGGCTGCAGCCACTTTTCCTTCTGCTCCTCTGTTCCATACCTGACCAAAACCTCCATATTTCCTGTATCAGGTGCAGAGCAGTTAAACACTTCCGGCCCGATCAGAGAACGGCCCATAATCTCGCACAAAGGGGCATATTCCTGATTTGTCAGGCCTGCACCATACTCGCTTTCAGGCAAAAACAGATTCCACAGTCCCTCCTTCTTTGCCATTTTCTTTAACTGCTCCATGATGTCCGGTACCTTATCCCACCTCGACCTTTGGCTGTTCAGCTGATCCTCGTATGTTTTTTCATTCGGATAAACGTGCTCCTCCATAAACTGATTTAATCGCTTTTCCAGATCCTTCACTTTTTCGGAATAAGAAAAATCCAATGGATGCTTCCCCCTTTACTTACTAACCGGTTGGTATGTACGATACATCCCTATGATAATACAAATCTTCTGAATAATTCAACTTTTGTCAGAATAAAAAAGCAGAGAGACTGCTGTCCCCCTGCTTGAACGCCATTATTTGGCAAGCTCGTATATTGCTTGGGCATAGATGCCTGCTGCCTTAACTAAATCTTCAATTTCCATGTACTCATCCTTCTGATGGGCAATGTCAGGCCGTCCAGGGAAAAGAGGACCAAAAGCCACCCCTGCTTCCAGCGATCTGGCATACGTTCCGCCGCCAATTGAAATCAGCTCCGCTTTTTCACCTGTTTGCTCTTCATACACTTTTTGAAGCTTCTGAATGAGCGGGTGCTGTGCGTCAACATGATGAGGCTTTGAATCGCTGAAGCTTTCCAGCTTCATACCCGGAATTTTTTTCAGCTGCTCCTGAATCCGGTCAGATTTAGCAGTAACAGGATAGCGGATGTTAATCCCAAGCTTGCCGCCATTTTCATACCTGTAGCTGATGATCCCTGCATTGACCGTTAAGTCTCCGCTGATCTCATCTTTCATTTCAATGCCAAGTTTTTTGCCCCTTGTATCATCCTGAAAATAATCAGAGGCTAAAGAAAGAAATTGGCTTGCATGCTTATCCAGTTTTTCATCCACTAAATAGGCAGCAAGATATATGCCAGCATTCTTCCCGTTATCAGGCTCCATCGCATGGGCGGAAACACCTTCTACGCGAAAATGAAGTTTGCCTTCCTTTTCCACTGCTTGTCCCTTTATTCCATGCTCGGCCAAATAACGGTCAAACCCGTCTGCAAGCTCCTGGCTGCCAGGACCTGATAACACAGCCTCTGCCAAATCCGGCACCATGTTAAAGCGGCGGCCTGACTCAAACCTTTCCAGCAGCACAGCTTGATCTGACGGCTTTTCTTCAGGGAACTGAGTAATCAGCACAGCATCAATGAGCCCTTTTTCCGCATTAATAATCGGAAAGTCTGCATCAGGAGCAAATCCCATGACAGGCATTTCCTCATGCTTGAAATAATGCTCCACACAGCGCCAATCGCTCTCCTCATCCGTACCGATAATCATACGCACTCTCTTGTTCAGCTTCAGTCCCATCTCTTTTACAAGCTTCATGGCATGATAGGCTGCCATTGTCGGCCCTTTATCATCCAAAGCGCCGCGGGCAAAAATTTTGCCGTCCCTGATCTCTGCACTGAATGGATCGCTGGTCCATCCATCGCCTTCAGGCACAACATCGATGTGGCAAAGAACCCCAATCACCTCATCGCCTTCGCCCATCTCGATATGCGCCGCATAGCCGTCTAAATTCTTCACTGTGAATCCATCTGCTTTACCTTTATCAAGCAAATAATGAAGCGCCTCATTTATTCCCTTTCCAAACGGAGCCCCTTCCGTTCCGCCTTCTTCATCCAAAACACTCTTAATGCGCAAAAATTCCTGTGCATCAGATACAAGCTGCTCTTTCCTCTTCGCAGCCTCATCCTGCCATTCAACCATCCCGCTCACCTCTTTAGATTTTGTGTATGTATAGTTTGTACCTATATATGCTAAGATACCACTGGATGGAGAAAAGCGGAAGCCGCTTGTTCAGCCCCGACAAGTGCTGGAGCAAAAATCCAGAAAGTCCGGTTTTGACTTTTTGGATTTTTGTGAAGCGACTCGAGGGGCTAGCGGCTGGAGCTGGACATTGAAGAAAAGCGGAAGCGCCTTGTTTAGCCCCGACAAGCGCTGGAAGAAAATCACGAAAAGTCCGGTCTTTGACTTTTTGGGATTTTCTGAAGCGACTCAGATCGGGCTAGGCGCTGTAGCTGGATAGTGAGAAAAGCGGAAGCCGCTTGTTCAGCCCTGACAAGCGCTGGAGCAAAAATCCAGAAAGTCCGGTTTTGACTTTTTGAATTTTTGTGAAGCGACTCGAGGGGCTAGCGGCTGGAGCTGGATCAAGAAAAGCGGAAGCCGCTTGTTCAGCCCCGACAAGCGCTGGAGGAAAATCCGAAAAGTCCGGTTTTAATTTTTTGGATTTTTGTGAAGCGACTCAGATCGGGCTAGCTTCACTTGTTCCAGCGCCTCAATGATCGCATATTCCGTCTCATCCAGCTCATTTGCTCACCTTTTTTAAAGATCCTGTAAACAATAAATGAATGTCTTGCATTTTGTCATAAAAACGAATAATATAGTCTATGGTTATAAATAATGTTCGTTATTTGGAGGTTTCTTCATGTTTAAGCTGAAAGAGCACAATACTAATGTAAAAACTGAACTCATCGCCGGCATGACCACTTTTTTTACGATGGTCTACATTGTCGTTGTTAATCCTGGCATCTTATCAAATTCCGGTATTCCTTTTCAGCAGGTTTTCATGGCTACTATTATTGCAGCGATCATCGGAACGCTCATTATGGGGCTGCTCGCGAATTATCCGATTGCTATAGCACCAGGAATGGGAATGAATGCTTATTTTGCTTTTAGTGTAGCAAACGGTGAAAACGGTGTGCCTTACGAGGCAGCTTTTGGTGCTGTGTTTGTTGCAGGTATTATCTTTTTGATTCTTTCTTTGACTTCTTTCCGGAAAGCGCTGATTGAAGCGATTCCGTCCAATTTAAAAAACGGCATCACGGCCGGAATCGGTTTGTTTATTGCCTTTATCGGCCTGCGCACAACAGGCATTGTCGCTGACAACAAAGAAAATCTTGTGGCCCTAGGGGATCTTCATTCCCCGTCTGTTATTCTTGCCTTGATCGGTCTTGCTGTTACGTTAATTCTGATGTGCCTGAATGTTAACGGAGCTCTCTTCATCGGTATGCTGATTACAGGAATTGTTGCCTATTTCACTGGTCAGCTGACATTCCAGGAAGGCGTCGTGGCAATGCCGCATCTTCCTGAAGGACTAGTCGTGAATCCTATTACTGCTTTTGGAGATGTGATCACCCACGGTTTGTATGCAGTTGTATTCTCCTTCCTGCTTGTGACCATTTTTGATACAACAGGCACAATGATTGGGGTTGCCAAACAGGCTGGCCTGATGCGCGGTAATGAATTGCCGAATGCAAGAAAGGCGCTGCTGGCCGATTCAACAGCAACTACAATCGGTTCTTTGTTCGGAACAAGCCCGACTACTGCTTATATCGAATCATCCTCAGGTGTTGCAGCAGGCGGACGCACTGGTTTGACTGCTGTTACCGTTGCTGTGCTGTTTTTGATTGCTTCCTTCTTCGCTCCCCTTGTTGGAGCAGTATCAGGTATTTCCGCCATTACGGCCCCGGCGCTGATTATTGTCGGCAGCCTTATGATCGGTGCCATTGCTGATATTAAATGGAACGAGCTTGACGAAGCATTTCCAGCTTTTCTTGTTATTTTGACAATGCCGCTTACTTCCAGTATTGCAACAGGCATTTCACTTGGATTTATTTCTTACCCGATTTTGAAAATTTTCAGAGGCAAAGCAAAGGAAGTCCATTTCTTCGTCTACTTGTTCGCCGTTCTGTTTTTAATCCAGCTCATTTTCTTAGGAAACCATTAATAAGAAAGCCTCCTGCAAAAATGCAGGAGGCTTTCTATTTTCCGCTGGGTTTTTCACTGTGAATAAATTATTACATACTTCCTGAATTCGCTAAAAGATTAATAATAAATGCACCCCAAATAATTGCTGCCAAGAGGAAGATAACCAGCCCCACAAGAAGCAAAATCCCCTGAATTTTAAAATAAACAGCAAGATTGGAAAGAAACTCGCTTAAATTGTTCTCTGACTGATCCAGCTTTAAATCTCCTGCTTTTCCAGCAGCTTTAATAAGAAAAATACCAATAATCAATTCAAGTATGCCTGGTACAGCACCGATGACGAATGCAAAAATACCGGTTAAAGCGCTAAGCCCTCCGGTAACCGCCATGAACCAGCCTGTCAGCTTGCCCCATGCCGAGATTTTAGATACAGCGTCAAGAGATTTTCCATTCAGCATTATGCGTCCACTCCTCTGCAGTTAGATTCAATGATTACTATATGTGCCGAATGATCCAACTATGTTTCGTCCGTATCATTCTTTAGACCTACAAAAACCCAGCAATACCATTTTATCCTTATTGGGGAGTCAATTACCAGGATTTTTACATAAGTTTCGCTTTACAATGGCATATCATAACCTCCATACTACATATAGTGTAGTGTGCAGAAAGCCAACACTAATTTCCAGTGTAAATATTGTGTAAATTTGCCCTTATTTCTAGATACCTTTGTTCTAAAAGTGTAAAATACAAATATAGAGATAAATACAATTCAATAAAGAGCAAAAATGACATTCTTTTTGGGGATCTAGGATAGGACTATCGGACCTTTGCCAATGCGATTAAGTGATAAGGAGTGGTTTTTTGAAACCTTCAACAAACCGTATGCTAACGCGCATCAAATCCATTTACATGTTCATTTTCGAAAGAGGCACGGTAACAACTCAGCAGCTAGTTGATGAATTTGGCATTACGCCGAGAACAATTCAGCGCGATTTGAATGTGTTATCCTATAATGACCTTGTAAGTAGTCCAAGCAGAGGCAAATGGACCACCACAAAAAGAAAAGTCAAAATTTCATCCTAATAAACGTACATAAAAAGGTGCAGCATGCTTGCTGCACCTTTTTTCAGTCTATTGAAAGAGCCTGCGCATTTCTGAGCTCTTCCACTTCCTCTTCATCAAGCTCTCTGTATTCCCCAGGCTCAAGATCTTCATCAAGCGTTAGCGGACCCATGCTCAATCTTTTCAGATAGGTTACTTTCTTTCCGACCGCTTCAAACATTCTTTTAACTTGATGGAACTTGCCTTCCGTAATCGTCAGCTCAATTTTTGACGTGCTGTCTGACTCTAATATGTTCAGTACAGCCGGCTTTGTCAAATAGTCATCATCAAGTGTGACGCCTTTTTTAAACGCTTCTATGTCTTCCTCTGTTACACAGCCTGCAATTTCAGCAAAATATGTTTTGGGCACATGCTTTTTCGGTGACAAGAGCTGGTGTGCCAGCTGGCCGTCATTAGTAATAAGCAGCAGCCCTTCTGTATCCTTGTCAAGCCGCCCTACTGGAAACGGCTCAAGCATCGCATCCTCCGGTTCAAGAATATCCACCACTGTTTCCTGTGACAGATCCTCTGTCGCTGAAAGCAGTCCTGCCGGTTTATTCATCACTAAGTAAATAAACTCCCTGTATTCCACAATTGCATCCTGCACCGTAACTTCCTGCGAATCCGGATCAACATGTGTTTTCGGGTCTTTCACAACCTCGCCGTCCGCCTTCACTTGCCCGCTTTTCAGAAGCTTCTTTACTTCTTTTCTGCTGCCAAAGCCGCTGTTGGCGAGTAGCTTGTCTATTCTCATTCTGAATCCTCCATTCAAAAACAGGCTGAAGCTAATCTTTATAGCTTCAGCCAAATCAGTATATTAAACACTTCTTGCTTTTTTTCTTCTTAAAAAGGAAAATCTTGTACCAAGCAGCCTGTCAAGAAGATGGGACTTATGTGCAAGGTAAAGGTAAACTGCTGCACCAGCGGCAACGGAAATCACCAGTACGATAGAAGCTTCTCCCCTGCCATGTTTGTAGTCAATAGCCATTCCGATGACTGACTCAAGAACGGAAAGGGCAAGAGCCATAAAGACCGTAAGCAGCAATATAAAGAGGGAACGCTTTATCAGCTGTTTATATGAAAACTTGGCATGCCGCTTAATCATGGCAAAGCTGTAAAGAATGGAAACAAGAAAGCTGACAGATGTTCCTATAATGGAACCTTGTCCATGCAAATAAAAGGAAAGCGGATAGTTTAAACAAATTTTAGTCAATAAGCCTAAAGCAAGACTGATAACAGCAAGCTTTTGTTTATTGATCCCCTGCAGAATCGCTGCATTTACGGTAAAGAGGGAGAACAATAAAGCAAGCGGTGCCTGCCACTGCAGCAGCAAAACGCCTTCCGCAGAGTACTTGTAAAACGCAGTATAAATAGGACCTGCCAGAACCATTATTCCGGCGATTGCAGGCATCACAAGAAACATAATCATCTGAAAGGATTGGTTAATCTGCAGATGCATCTGCCTGTATTCTCTGTTTGTGTAATATTTTGTTATAGTAGGTACCAGCGTTAATCCAAAAGCTGTTGCCAGGGAAATAGGGATCATAATAATTTGTCTTCCATAAAATGTTACTAACCCATAGATTGTATCAGCAAATTTATTTCCGGAAGCCGTTATAGCTGGGATCATTGTAAATGTATCCACAGCCTGGGAAAACGGAATAGCAAGTCCTACAAAGACAAAAGGCAAAGCATAGCTGAAAAGCTCCCTAAAAAGCTTTTTCATGCTGATTTCTGAAGGAGGAACCTTATTTTCCTTCATTGCTTCCAGAGTGCCGCGTCTCTTGACCCAATAGAACCATAAAACAGCAAGACCGCCTATCGCTCCAACAAATGCCCCGAATGTTGCATAGCCGACTGCTGTAATTACTGAGCCGTTGTAAATTTTCATGATCGCATACACCGATATTAGCAAAAAGGCAATCCGGGCGATTTGCTCCACAACTTGTGATACAGCTGTCGGCCCCATTGACTGATGCCCCTGGAAGAAACCGCGTATCAGACTCATAATTGGGACTGCAATCAATCCTGCGCTTACCATTCTGATAACATATGTGGCATCTTCTTGTGTTATGCCCGAGGCAAGCTTCTCTTTGCCTATCGCTCCAGCTGCCAGAAAAGGCGCAAGGAGATATAAAGCGATAAAAGCAAGAAACCCGGTTAAAAGCATCACGCCAATTCCAGCCCGGAACATTTTCCTGCTTGTCTCATAGTCCCCTAATGAATTATATCTAGATACAAACTTGGAAACAGCCATTGGAAAACCAGCCGTAGCAATACTTAAGAAAATCATATATTGAGTGTAGCCTATATTATACAAACCGGCTGCCGGGGCCCCTACTAATTCAGCAAACGGGATGACAAACAGTATTCCTAAAAGCCTCGAGATATAGGTCCCAAGCGTTAAAACAAACGTACCTCTCATCAACTTACTCGCCATATATGTAATCACCATTCTATCTATTCAAGATTCAACTTTTCTATTTTAACACAATCAGAAGCCCATTCGTAAATTAGCTTATGAATTGTCGCTTTTCTTTTTAGGCGGTTCGGCTATAATGAATGGTGCAGGAATCACAATGTAAAAAGGCAGGTAAAAATTTTGAACTATGATGTTATTGTTATCGGCGGAGGCCCATCAGGCCTGATGGCTGCCATCTCTGCCGGAGAACAGGGAGCCCGCGTTCTTTTACTTGATAAAGGCGATAAGCTCGGACGAAAGCTTGCGATTTCCGGAGGCGGCCGCTGCAATGTCACGAATCGTCTTCCTATAGATGAAATTATTAAACACATTCCAGGCAATGGCCGATTTTTATACAGTGCATTTGCCGAATTCAGCAATGAGGATATTATTTCTTTCTTTGAAAATCTTGGAATAGAGCTGAAGGAAGAAGACCATGGCAGAATGTTCCCTGTTTCCAATAAAGCGCAGTCGGTTGTAGATGCTCTTCTTCGGGAGCTAAAGCGGCTTAACGTGGATATAAGGGTGAATGAGCCGGTTAAAACTGTGGAATATGAGGACGGGCAAGTCCGCGGAGTCATCTTGAAAAATGGAGAATACCTTCATACTAGAGCAGTGGTCATTGCTGTTGGAGGAAAAAGTGTTCCGCAGACTGGAAGCACCGGTGATGGCTATGCATGGGCGAAAAAGGCCGGGCACACCATTACAGAGCTTTTCCCGACAGAAGTGCCGCTCACATCGGGAGAGTCTTTTATCAAAAGCAAAGAACTGCAGGGTCTTGCTTTGCGCGATGCTGCCTTAAGTGTTTTGAATCCAAAAGGAAAAACGGTAGTCACCCATCAAATGGACATGCTTTTTACTCACTTTGGCATATCAGGGCCAGCTGTGCTTAGATGCAGCCAGTATGTAGTGAAAACGATGAAGAAATTCGGTGTACAGGAAGTAACCATGAGCATTGATTCCTTTCCTGAAAAAAATGAAGAGGAAGTTTTTCAATTCATTCACAGCCAGTTGAAAAATGAGCCGAAAAAGGCATTGAAAAATGTTTTAAAAGGCATGCTTCCGGAACGATATTTCTTATTTCTGCTGCAATGGAATCAAATCGATCCGCAGCAGACGTTTTCACAAGTTTCAGGAGAAAAGATCAGAGATCTGGCAAAATGCATTAAGCAGTTCCAGTTTAACGTGAATGGGACGCTGTCCATTGAAAAGGCATTTGTAACAGGGGGCGGTGTTTCCGTTAAGGAGATTCATCCAAAGGAAATGGCATCCAAGTTCACACAGGGGCTGTACTTCTGTGGTGAAATTCTTGATATTCACGGCTATACAGGAGGATACAATATTACCTCCGCTCTTGTAACAGGCAGACTTGCTGGAAAGAATGCCGGGCTATATGCTCAAAACAGCTAAAACTCGGGGATCCTCCCGAGTTTTTTTATGCTCTGTATAAAATAAGTGCTGAAAAACAATAAACCTGCTCCCCGATTCCGTCACAGGTAGCTGCAACCGAATACTTGATCTCCACAAACTGTTCATCCGAGAGCTTTGCCAGAAAATCATTCACTTCCCCTTCGAGATCCTTTTCATGCTCTTCATCAAACACGGCAACCTTCAGCAAATCAGCACCACCCCATGTCACACCCTTCCGCATACTGACGATGCTCACAATTCCGATCATACAGCTTAAAAATTCTTCCATCCTCAATCAAATAATCATATGTTAAATCATATTGCTTGCCCTCTTCATTTATGACAAGCCTTCCAATAACATCTCTGCCCACGTAAAGCTCAATATATTCATCCAAAACCTTTGCGGTTACCCTTTCTGTCACATCCAGCTTGTGAAAATCGTCCATAGCACTTCCCCTCCTTTTTGACAGTTTATGAGGGAGGATAGGGAAATAACCCTGATTAAGAAAGCGTTTTCTTTATCGAGTAAAACGAAAAAGCAGCCAGATTCTAATGAATCAGACTGCCTATCCCATTACCTTATTCGTTTTCTGAGCTTTTAGGCTTTGTTTCGCCTTGCCATTCCAGCATGCCGCCTGTCATATTGCGGACTTTAAACCCTTGGTCCTGCAAAAACATACTGACATTTTCGCTTCTCCGGCCGGATCTGCAGATAAAAATGTACTCTGTATCTTTGTCAAAGTAGGAAAGATTGTCAGGAATGTCGCCCATTTTAATATGCTTGGCTGAAGGAATCATTCCGCCTGCCACTTCTTCATCTTCCCGAACGTCTACGATTGACACCTTTTCTCCTTTTTGCAGCTTTTCGTCTAATTCCTGCGGGGAAATTTCATTAATTTCTGGCATAAGATCAGCTCCTATTTTTTGGGAAGGCAACAGGAGATTCCTGTCAGCTTCTCATTATCTTAGATGTTTTCCACTCAGTAGCTATTAAACCATAATAGAAAGAATTTTACCATTTCCCAGGCAAGCAGTTATAAATTCTAAATAGGCGAAGAATTAATGGGAATTTATGCTAAAATACCAAAAGAAATACTTCTCAGCTTTTGGGTTTATTTAATTTAAAGTTGGCTGTTGATTTCCGTTGCAGGCGTCCGCTTTCCGCGGGCAGTGCGGGAGCCTCCTCGTCGCTTTGCTCCTGCGGGGTCTCCCGTCACTTGCACTCCCGCAGGAGTCTCCCGCCTGCCACTCCAATCAACAGGTGCTCAAAAATCAGCATTCTTCTTTAAACCTAACCTAAATAAAGAAAGGAAATGAAAAACATTTTATTAAATATACTTGGTTTCCTGACGCTTATCTTAACTGCACTATTATTTCCCGCCATATTTATCGCACTATTGTTCTTTTTTGTAAAAAAGAAGACCTTACTCAAAATATTGTTGATCACTGCATTAACAGGTTCTGCGCTTTTTCTTGGTCTGTTTGTGTACAGGAATTACTTTTTCACCTTC
Source organism: Metabacillus kandeliae (assembly GCF_021166585.1). Lineage (GTDB taxonomy): Bacteria > Bacillota > Bacilli > Bacillales > Bacillaceae > Metabacillus_B > Metabacillus_B kandeliae. Next base: position 84,539 of record NZ_JAJOZE010000001.1, on the reverse strand, counting down.
GGATCGCTCGATGCGAAAAACAGCCAAAAGGGGCCTGGACCTGTAACCTCTCCTGACGGCAAGTATACAGCTAATGCCTTTTATGAACCTTATGGCGGTGCAGCTGGCGGAGTAAACGTATGGGTAGATATTACAAACACTGATAACAAGAAAGTTAAAACTGTCTATTATAGTGATGCTAAAAATAATTTTTCATTAGACTGGAAGAATGATAATAGTCTTACCATTTTAAATGATGATCCTGAATATCCAAACTCCAGCAGAACCATTACTTTAAAAGTTGATCAGGAGATTTATGACGAAAATGGATTGGCCTGCAGAAGCCTTTTAATGAAAAAAGAATATACGAAATGCTATCAGCATTCATAATTTCACATAGCAAAAAACGCTCAGGACTTTCTGAGCGTTTTGTCTTTCAATAAGAAGCCTCTAAAATTCCGAATCATATGTCCCCATATCTTCCGGGACAAAAAAGGAAATGACTCCGACAAATACAAAAAGGATCAAAACCAGCAGACTGATCGCGAGGCCAATGATACTGCAGACCCTCCCGGCGATGGCCATGCCATGACCTTCTTCACCTGAAAATCTAATTTCTTTTGTGCTTTTAAATGAAAAAATAAGTCCGATAATTCCTGTAATGATGCCAACAACAGGTATGGCAAGTGAGCAGATTCCAAGCACAAGGCTGACAATCGCGCTCACGTTTGTTTTTTTCGCTGTTTCCATGATGCACCTCCGTCCCTAATCCTAATTTACCATGATTTTCTAATAAATAAATATAAAAATCTATCATGCCATTAGAGCAGCCCGCATAACCATGTACAAGCAGGTGATGCACGGAAAACAGGAAAGGAGATGATCCAATGAAAAAACTTTTGCTGCCTGGTGCTGCTGCAGCACTTCTGCTAGTTGCGGCTTTTGCAGATCATTTGCCTGAGGTGCACAGTTCGTTTGCAGCGGAAGAGGAAGACGTTCCCGTTTTTAATTATTCGGAAGAGCCAGCAGAAAAAGCAGCCGAAACCTATTCCTCCCTTGAAGACAAGCTTGTCGGCACTGAAGAAAAAGATGGATACGTGATTGAAAAATACGAGGAATACGAAATTTACAGTGATGAAAAAGGAAATGTGACAAAAAGCGTTCCGACCTCCCACTTTAGTTATCTTCGCTACAAAAAGGCTCAATAAAAAAGGCGTGAATTCAATGAATTCACGCCTTCTGCTTAATTGGCTACGATATTAACAAGCTTGCCGGGAACCGCAATCACTTTGCGGATATTTTTCCCTTCCAGCTGTTCCTTAACTGTCTCATCTGCAAGCGCCGTTTCTTCCAGCTGCTCTTTCGTAAGATCTTTTGAAACGGTAAGCTTCGCTTTTACTTTTCCATTCAGCTGTACCACAATTTCAATTTCATCTTCAACAAGCTTGGATTCGTCGTAAGCAGGCCATGCTTCGTAGGAAATCGTTCCTTCATGCCCAAGCTTAGCCCACAGCTCTTCAGACAGATGCGGTGCAACAGGGGAAAGCAGTTTCGCAAAGCCTTCCATATACTCCTTCGGAAGCTCAGCCGCTTTATAAGCATCGTTAATGAAGACCATCAGCTGGGAAATAGCTGTGTTGAAGCGAAGGTCCTCGTAATTTTCCGTAACTTTTTTCACTGTCTGATGATAGCTTTTCTCAAGGCTTTCACCTTTCACAGTAGCGATCTTAGGATTCAGCCCGCCGTTGTCCTCTACGTAAAGTCTCCAGACTCTGTCAAGGAAGCGTCTTGCGCCGTCAAGCCCTGTTGTGGACCAGGCAATGGATGCCTCCAGCGGCCCCATGAACATTTCGTACAGGCGCAGAGTATCAGCTCCATGGCTTTCGACAATTTCATCCGGGTTTACAACATTACCTTTGGACTTACTCATTTTTTCATTGTTTTCTCCAAGGATCATCCCCTGGTTGAACAATTTTTGGAAAGGTTCTTTTGTATGCACTACACCAATGTCATAAAGGAATTTGTGCCAGAACCGGGCATACAGCAAATGAAGCACAGCATGCTCGGCACCTCCGATATACGTGTCAACCGGAAGCCATTCTTTCAATTTTTCAGCATCAGCTAATGCTTCGCTGTTGTCCGGATCAATGTAGCGGAGGAAATACCAGCAGCTGCCAGCCCACTGAGGCATGGTGTTTGTTTCTCTGCGGCCTTTTTTTCCTGTTTCAGGATCTGTTACATTCACCCACTTCGCGATATTGGCAAGCGGGGATTCTCCTGTTCCAGACGGCTTGATTTCTGTTGTAACAGGCAGCATCAGCGGAAGCTCTTCCTCAGATACCGGGGACATTGTGCCATCTTCCCAGTGAATGATCGGAATCGGCTCGCCCCAGTAGCGCTGACGGCTGAACAGCCAATCGCGCAGTCTGTATGTTACTTTCTTTTCACCCTTGCTGTTTTCTTCAAGCCAGTTAATCATTTCTGCAATGGCATCCTCTTTGTTCAAGCCATCAAGAAAACCTGAATTCACATGCTTGCCGTCTCCTGTGTACACTTCTTTGGAAACATCTCCGCCTTCTACTACTTCCAGTATTGGCAGTTCGAATTTTTTTGCAAATTCATAGTCGCGTTCATCGTGAGCAGGCACAGCCATAATGGCGCCAGTACCATAAGTCATCAGCACATAATCAGCAATCCAGATCGGCAGCTTTTCCCCGTTAACCGGATTAATGGCATATGCGCCTGTGAAAACGCCTGTTTTATCTTTAGCAAGGTCTGTTCTTTCCAGGTCGCTCTTCGCTTTTACCTTGTCCAAATAGTTCTGAACAGCTTCTTTTTGATCAGCTGCTGTAATTTTTTCAACAAAGTGATGCTCTGGAGCCAGTACCGCATAGCTTGCACCATAGAGCGTATCAGGACGGGTTGTAAATACAGTGAAGGTTTCATCAAAACCGTCAATGCTGAAAATGACCTCAGCCCCTTCTGAACGTCCGATCCAGTTGCGCTGCATGTCCTTAATGCTTTCCGGCCAGTCTACGTCTTCCAAATCCTCGAGAAGGCGGTCGGCATAAGCTGTTATCTTCAGCATCCACTGCTTCATCGGACGGCGTTCAACCGGATGGCCGCCGCGCTCGCTTTTTCCGTCAATCACTTCTTCATTGGCAAGAACCGTTCCGAGTGCAGGACACCAGTTAACAGCCACTTCATCAATATAAGCAAGGCCTTTTTCATACAATTTCAGAAAAATCCATTGTGTCCATTTGTAATAAGACGGATCTGTCGTATTAACCTCTCTGTCCCAATCATAGGAAAAGCCGAGGGCCTGAATCTGCCTTCTGAAATTGTTAATATTTTGCTCAGTAAACTCAGCAGGATTATTTCCCGTATCAAGGGCGTACTGTTCTGCCGGAAGGCCGAAAGCATCCCATCCCATTGGATGAAGCACATTATACCCCTGCATCCGCTTCACTCTGGAAAGAATATCTGTTGCTGTGTATCCTTCAGGATGCCCTACATGAAGGCCTGCACCTGACGGATATGGAAACATGTCCAGCGCATAAAACTTTTTCTTGCCAGGCTGGTCTTCTGTTTTAAATGTTTTATTGGAAAGCCAATAATTTTGCCACTTTTTTTCAATTTCAATATGATTGAAACTCATATGCTTCCTCCTAATGGACTTGTAAACGGCTATAGGAATGCAAAAAGACTCCCGCCCCTAAAAAAGGGACGAGAGTCAGCTCCCGCGGTACCACCCAGTTTAGTGCCTAAAAGCACCCGCTTGGAATCCTTATCGTGGATCAGGCGGCAAATACTACAGCACATCGGCTTTCCCATTTGCAACTCCAAGGCGAGTTCATGAATTTCTGTGGCTGGCTTGCACCTGCCGCCAGCTCTCTAGACACAGATTGATTCATTACTAATCCTTTTCACCGTTCACAAGTATACTATTCTGCTTTTTATTGTAATGAATTTTCTCTTTGGATGCAAGCTGATCTGATTTCATAAGGGAATAAGCAAAATTGGAGGCAGTTAAAAAAGAAATGATCATGAATGGGGCGAATGTTTTTTGTGATGTTCTGGAGGCGGCTCTGTTTCTTCCTTTTGCCTGACAAAATCAAAGCTTTTGAGTACGGCATCTCCGCTGTAGCCGGCCACTATTGACAGAATCACAAGCTGAAGTGAGGATTGCGGCTCTGAAGATAGAACCAGCAGGATGGACGCTGCGATCCCAACAAAAATATCTTCCCAAAAACCAAGGTAAACAAAGCGTTTGGTCATTCTGGGCTTTTCCAGTCTTCCTTTGCGTTTAATGTGTCCCAAAAGCCCCATTATTCCCCCGATACATGCAGCAGCTAAAACGGCTTGTAGCATAACACCACCCTTTTCTAAGCCGAATGAATAACTGTTTTTTTGTCAGCATTCTTAAGGGGCAAAGCGGGAATAGGAAAGCTTGTTTGCTTGCTTTCATTATATGCGAACAGCCCATTCGCTAGCGTGAACAATAAGGATTATTTTTTTCAATATTCCAAATAATTCAATTTAACTATTTTGCTATATTTAAGAGAGTAAGCAATTACGCCATTAAGCCTATTATTTCAAGGGATACATTTGAATATAAATTATTTTCGAACAAATAATTCATTATTTTTGCTTTTTTGACAGAATACGTGTTCTTCTTTAATAGAAAAAGGCACGCAGCGCGCGTGCCTTTTCCTTCTGCCATCAAGAGCTGACAGCGACCTTTTTTTCTTTTTCCTCGGCTTTCAGAGGTCTGTCATAAACGATAGTAAAGACCATTCCGGCAATCAAAAGTCCAAGCAGAACACCGAAAAGAACCGGCATGCTGAAGGCATCGGCGAGTGCGCCTCCGAGAAGCGGCCCAATCATCCTTCCGCCTGTTGCCGTGCTGTTGATAAAGCCTTGATAAAAGCCTTCTCTTCCTTTTGGAGCCAAATCATTGGCAATGGTTGGCACAGCAGGCCAGACAAACATTTCCCCAATTGTTAAAATCACCATGGCAATGAAAAAGCCTCTAAAATCCTCTGCAGCTGCAGCAGCACCGAACGAAACCATGAAAATGGCAATTCCGATGATCATCTGCTTTTTAAGCGATTTGGCCGCATGCTTGACAAACCATGAAACAAGCGGCTGGGCAAGGACTATCAGCGCTCCGTTAATCGTCCAAAGAAGGCTGTACTGGGTAAGTGAAATATGAACCTTTTGCGTATAGGCCGCAATGGTGGACTGCCACTGTACGTAAGCGATCCAGCACAAAAGATAGCCGGCAGCAATAAAGGTTAGAGCGAGCAGCTTGCTCTTGTTCTTCTCCATCTTGCTTCTCTGAATAACCGAAGCAGGATTGATTGTCTGCACCCCGATATTCCGGAAGCCGAAAAAAACAACCAAAAAGAAAACGGCATACAATAAGCCATTGGCAAGAAAAATCCATTCAAATGAATAGGATGCCACAAGCCCGCCGAGAGCTGAACCCAGTGCCACACCGAAATTTTGGGCCACATACACAGCATTAAAGGCTTTCCGTCCGCCTTCAGGCCAGACGCTTCCAGCCATCGCATAGGTTGCAGGGAAGACCACACCTGTTCCAAACCCGATGACAATCAGGGCAATGACATACACCATCCATGAATGATTAACAATTAAGCAGACCAGTGGAAGCATTGTAATGACGATGCCGAAGAGAATCGATTTGTACCCTCCGATTTTATCAAACAGCACACCGCCGAACAGGTTGCCGGCAACGCTGGCACCGGCATTCAGCATAAGGACAAATCCCGCTGTTGTCAGCGATTTGCCAAGCTCATCATGGATATAAATTGTATTTAAAGGCCAAAGAAAGGAAGAAGCAGTTACATTGATTATTGTGCCGATCACAAGAAGCCATAAAGAACGCGGCATCTTAAAACCTCCTCATTTACCTGGTTCGCTGCTATAATGTCTTCAGCTTAGGCCAGCAGCTGGAGCTGGACATTCTAAAGAATCAGGCTGACTAAGTATTGAATAAAAAAGACCATAAAAAAGACGAAAGCGCTCTGCGCCTCCGCGTATTAACTTCAATTCCAATTGTGATTGTATGCCGTTTTTCTTTATTTTTCAATAGATTTACATCTATTTTTTCATTGTTTTTACTTTGTAATCTTTCTATGTTTTCAGACTGCTTTTACTTTCAGCTGAACATGTCTTTTACTGTTTATGGCATTGCCGGGAATAGCCGCTATGCTTCTCTTCTAAGTGCTGACAGCACACTAATTCTCGTTGCTTTTGCGGCAGGCCTGAGTCCTGATAAAATGGCTACGCCGATGCTGATGGCAGCAGAGATAGCGACTAAGCTCGGCGGAATGTAGGAGAAGGTCATATCAAACCGTCCGCCTCCAGCTGTGGAGGATAGGATCATCGGGATTACTGTGTTCGCAGCGATGCTGATGAGATAGGAGACGAGAATGCCGATAACAGAGCCAATCACGCCGATCCAGGCACTTTCCAGCAAAAACAGCCTTTTAATCACTGCAGGCTGCGCACCGACCGCTTTCATAATGCCGATTTCCTGGGTTCTTTCGGATACAGCCATTGTCATAGTATTGAAAATCCCAATCGATGCGATCAGAACGGCAACCGCTCCGACAAAAATCAATCCAATTTTAAGCGCGTTAAAAAAGACGCTCATCCCTTTTATTCTCTCTGACACAGAGTCAACAAGGTACCCTTTCTCTTTCAGGGCATTGGAGATATTCTCCACTTTATCGATGGAAACGGCATAAGCGCGCAGCGGATCATAGTGTGAGTATTTACTGCCTGTTATTCCTTCTAATTTTTCTTTATAAGCTTCACTGATTAATAGAGTTGTATCTCTGGCATATTCAAGCGATGGTTTTTTCACGATTCCCACAATCTTAAAGTCTTGAGATTCTGTTTCCTGTTTTCCTTTTCCTTGCACGTTCAAGGAAACGGTTTTTCCAATCAAGCTTTCTGAAAAGCCTTTCGGAAGCGCTACGTCCTCGCCATTCATGTTTTTTTCAAACTGTTTTCTTTCTTCAGCCGTTAGCAGTGTTCCAGCTAAATGATAGCCTGCCAGTACTTCGTTTTCTGCCTTTGGAAGTCTTCCTGCTTCCAGCTGAAGATCTGATTTTTGTTCTTCTTTTAAATCTGTCAAATACGGCTGGACTTCAATGCTTTTCCGCCCCTCCATCGACAGCTCTCCGCTAACCGGCAGTCTATGAACCACAGCTTTGACGCCGTCAATGCTTTCCATCTCCTTCAGATCCTCAGGTCCAATTTCCTGCTCTTTGCCATTGACCTGTTTTCCCATAATATTTGCCTGTGTTAAAACCATCTGTTTAGCAATCTCATCTTCAGCTGATTTTTGAAAGCCGAAACCAATGGAGGCGAGAACAATAAGGAAAGCGCAGCCCATTGCGGTGGCGAGCACTGTCATAAACAGACGCAGCCTGTTTTTCTTCATGTTTCTTCGTATATGAATAACCTGATCTTTAAATTTCAACAGAAGCACCTTCTCTTTCCAGCATGCCATCTGTCAGGCGGTATTGTTTTGTGCTGATTTTTGCTACTTCTTCATCATGGGTAATAATGAAGAAGGTAATCTGCTGCTCCCGGTTTAATTCTTTCATAAGCTGAAGAATTTCCTGCTCAGTTTCTGTATCAAGGCTCCCTGTGGGTTCATCTGCGAGGATCATGTCAGGCTTAGAAATAAGTGCCCTTCCGATGCTGACACGCTGCTGCTGCCCCCCCGAAAGCTCGCTTGGATAATGGCCTCCATGTTGTTCAAGCCCGATTCTGCTGAGCATTTCTCTTACCTGCTCTTTTCTTTCAGGCTCTGCCAATCCCTTTAAGGTGAGCGGCAGTTCGATATTTTCGCTCGCAGTCAGCCCTGGAATAAGCTGAAAGCTCTGAAAGATAAAGCCCATATGCTGCAGCCGGAATGCCGCCCATTCAGATTCGCTGTTAGAGGTAACATCTTTCCCTGCAATATGCAGAGTTCCTGAATCCGGCTTCATGTAGCCTGAAATCAGATTCAGCAAGGTAGATTTTCCCGAACCGCTGCGCCCTAAAATCGACGCCATCTCACCCTTTTCAATGGTTAATGATATGTTCTTTAAAACGGGGATTTCTTTTTCTTTCCCTTTCTTCCCAATATAGAAAGAATGAGAAAGGTTCTTAACACTGATCATCCCAGAACCTCCTATCCTAATTTATATTTCCGGTAAATGATAAAGTAGCTGACGGCAAAGCCTGCGGCTGCACCTATAATCAGTCCGAGGACGTAGCCAACAATGCTTCCAGATGAAAAACCATGGCCTGCTGCTCCAAAGCCGAGGACGCCAAGTAAAACGACAATCGCCTGCACTGGTGCATTCAGCTGCTTCCAAAGAAAGAAGCTGCCATTCCGCTCTGCAGGCTGCTTTTGGAAGCAGAAATAAGCAATAATCGAAAAAATGATGGCATAAGAAACGGGAACCCAAATATTTAACTGTCCTGATCTCGCCAAAGATGTATAACTGAGCGGTGAAAAGGTGTTCATGTGATTCCAGGGTCCGTTATCAGGATAAATATGGAATACGTTTAAATTTGATAGAATTAAGAGATAAGCAAGTACCGGAAAAATGGCCGTGCTAAAAGCAACCAATCCTTGTGCAAAGGCGGTGCCTGTCAGACAGCCGGCTGCAAAGAAAAGGGAGTAAAACATCAACAGAGAGGCTGCATACAACAAATAATGATGGTTTATCCCTGTAACAACAGCATGTGTTGCCTGAAGAGCGGCAGCTGCAATCAAATAGGAAATCAAGACGGATCCGAGCAAGCTTGCAATGCCGGAAATCCACTTTGTAAGAAATAGCCTTCTTCTTGAAAAAGGAAGAGCAAGGGTAAAATCCATTGTTCCTCTGCTTCTCTCTAAACCAAGCTGAGATAGAGCAAGAAAGAAGGGAAATAAAATAGTAAATCCAAGTGATAAATGGTTCTCGAAATCTAATTGAAACACAGCGTGCTTGTTGTGCTTTAAGGTTTCCAGATAATTGGAGTACGCTGACCATATTAAGAGCGGCACCTGCAAAGAGACAAACAGCCAAAGGAGTACATAGGCAAGCTTTGACTGCTGCCACTCTTTATAAATCAATCCTGTTCCTGCCATTGTCGTTTCCCTCCAAATTTCGCAATAAAGACTTCCTCAAGGCTGATTGGCATCTCATTCCATATATTTGGATGAAGGTTTTTCAGCCAGTTTCTGCTTTTTACATCATTTTTTGGAAGTAAAATCGTATAAAAAACTCCCGTTTGGCTCAATACCGGAATATTTCTTTCTTCCAAAAGAGACAGGACATTTTCTTCAATAGCGAATTGTATTTTTGTAAAATCTCCTTTTAGGTCATCTAATTCTGTCATGCCAGTCAGACGGCTGTCTTCAAGGAATCCAATTCTGCTGCAAATTCTCTCCAGATCCTCCAGCCTGTGCGAGGTAATCAGTATGGCTGTATTCCGGTCAGCAACCTCTCTGATCATCAGCTCCAAAAGATCATGCCGCGTAACAGCATCAACACCATCAGTCGGCTCATCCAAAAGGATAACAGCCGGCCTTGAAGCGAAGGCCATTACAAGGGAAAGCTGTTTTTTCAAACCTGTAGACAGCTCCCGGTATTTTTTTGTTTTTGAAAGACTGTAGCGGTCCATTAATTTTCCCGCATACTCTTCGTCAAAATCGGGGTAAATTCTTTTATAAAGCTTTACTAAGTCCATGTAGGAGAACCGCTCATAATAAAGGTTTTGTACAGGCATATAGAAAATTTTCCTTTTCACAAGCGGGTGCATGTGAATGGAAACATTCTCAAACAGTACATCCCCTTCATCGGGAAGAAGAATTTGCTGGATGATGCGGAGAAGGGTTGTTTTTCCAGAGCCATTTCTGCCCAGCAGCCCAAAAATTTCACCTTGATTGAGCGTGAAAGAAACAGAATCAAGCACAAGCTCATTGTCCAGTTTCTTTGTTATATTTTTAACTTCAAGCATCTTTCTCCCCCCCAACTTCCTTCTTGATATCTTCAATCCATTCATGGATGTCATCAACATCTATTCCTGCGTATACCGCATCAACTATCAGTGTTTTCAGCTGATCCTTCAGCATGCTGATCTTCCCCTCATCAAGTTTTATTGTTGCTGTCTCGGAAACAAAGGTCCCTCTTCCGCGCAGCGTCTCGATAATCCCTTCTCTTTCAAGTTCCTTATAAGCTTTCGCCACTGTATTCGGGTTTGCCACAATGATGGTGGAAAGCTCCCTGACAGAAGGCAGCTTGTCACCCGGCTTCAGCACCCCTCTTAAGCAGAGTTCTTTCATCTGCTGAATAACTTGTTCATAGATAGGGGTTGAGCTTCGAGGATCAATTATGACCATCGATCTCCCTTCTTTCTCCATATGGGTTGAATTGTAGGAAGCATGGGGACGGTTCTGGTGCTTCCTATTTCTGTGTGTATTAATTAGTGTATTAATTAGTGTATTAATTAGTGTATTAATTAGTGTAGTACACTTAATACAATAAATAGTGATTGATAAAAAGTCAACTTGTTTTTCCAGAAAAATTTAACAAGAAAATGAAAATACCGGCCCTTTTATTAACTAAGGGCCGGTTTGGGGTTGATTTATTTATAGCTGTATTCTGGAACAAAAATCAGCGGTTGTCCTCTTTTTATCGGCGGATTCTTCCAGGATATCGAGCACTCTTTTCAATATATCGGCGAACTGCTGATTATATCGGCGAACCCTAAAACCGGCACTCTTTTAACCAAGAAAAAAAACAGCCCGCAGGCTGCCACTCTAAAGCTCTATTCCCTGTCTTCCAGGATGTCATTTTCACTCGTGAAGACTACGTCTAAATGGCCTTTTTCTTCAAGCTCAGTCTGTTTTTCGTAAGCCTGCTCTTCTGTAGGAAATACAGGCCCTGTAAAGACTCTTTCAAGTGTATCCTTGTCGGTATATTGCACAACATAGGTTCTCATGTCCATATTAATCGCCTCCAGTGTTCTCTTTCCCGTACGCGCTGAAAGAAAAACCTGGAGGCTCTATCATTTATTCCTGATGCTGCTTGGATTTGACCGGCTGGCTTTTTTTAGAATTTTTGACTTTAACGTTTTCTAAAGCTGAGGCTTCTTTTCCAAATTCAAAATCATGCTTGCTGCCATTTTTTGTTTTTTGTTCTGGATTGTTTTGCTTTGATCTCTTTTTCATATGGCTTCCCCCTAATGGCGCTGAAGAATCATTTCGTTTTGAAGCTCTTGAAGCTGAAGTCTCATGCGGTAAAGCTCTTCTTTCTGCTGGTCATTTGCACTTAATGACAATTTGTTACTATCATTTACGGCATCCTCCAGCATCTGCTGTGCCTTTGTGTATTCTGTATCGTTGTAGTGCTCCTGCATGCGGCCGTTATGGTATTGCCCCTGTGCATAAGACAGCGTTTCTGAGCACATGTTCAAGTGATCTGTTACAGATTGTCTTGTTGCCATCCGAAAAGCCTCCCCTTCTCGATGCAGCTCCCTATAGAAAGCTTCCTCATTAGTTTGCGGTAATCCGCTGCAAATAAACGTTTCAATAATTGGCAGGCGCCTTGTTTTTTGTATCAGTTTGTGGTAATATGTCCTGATGAACTTTTCTTCTCAGGGGAGGTACCTGATGAATCAGCATAATCCTTTTATGTATGCCAGTGATGATAAAAGATATCATACATGGAACTATCATCTGCGGCAGATTTTTGGACATAAAGTGTTTAAAGTTGCATTAGATGGCGGTTTTGACTGTCCTAATCGGGACGGTACTCAAGCTTTTGGCGGCTGCACCTTTTGCAGTGCAGCCGGCTCAGGAGATTTTGCCGGCAACAGAGCAGAAGACCTTGTGACCCAATTTCAAAAAATCAGCTCTAAAATGCATGATAAATGGAAAAATGGCAAGTATATGGCTTATTTTCAGGCCTTTACCAACACCCATGCTCCAGTGGAGGTACTGAAGGAAAAATACGAAACAGTTCTTGGGCTTGATGGAGTTGTAGGTCTTTCCATCGCCACGAGACCTGACTGCCTTCCTGATGACGTAGTGGAATATCTTGCTGAACTGAACGAACGAACCTATTTATGGGTAGAGCTTGGCCTTCAGACTGTTCATGAAAAAACAGCCAATATTATTAACAGAGCCCATGATTTTGAATGCTACAAAGAAGGCGTCAAGAAGCTGCGAAAGCACAATATCAGGGTCTGCACTCATATTATTAACGGGCTTCCGCTTGAAAATGAAGCGATGATGATGGAAACAGCGCGGGCTGCAGCAGCTTTGGATGTGCAAGGGATGAAAATACATTTGCTTCATTTATTAAAAGGCACACCAATGGTCAAACAGTATGAAAAAGGAATGCTTGAATTTTTATCATTTGATCAATATGTCAGCCTTGTCTGCGACCAGCTTGAAATTCTCCCGCCTGATATGATTATTCACCGAATTACAGGCGACGGCCCGATTAATCTTATGGTGGGACCGATGTGGAGTGTTGATAAATGGAGTGTACTGAACGCCATTGACAAAGAAATGAAGATGCGGAACAGCTGGCAGGGTAAATTTTATGGGATGGAAGGCAAGAAGGCACATGAAGCTTGACGGAATCCTTCCTTTTTGCCGGAAGCTTTTAGCGATGGCCATTCATGAAGGAGACATTGCCGTCGATGCTACTGCTGGAAACGGGCATGATACCGTTTTTCTCGCTAAAGCAGCAGGCGATAGCGGTCATGTTCACAGTTTTGATATACAGGAAACAGCCATTCAGGCAACAAAAGACCGCATCAATAAAGAAGGTCTCAGCGACCGCGCAACATTGCATTTAACCGGACATGAAAACATACAGGCAGTAATGCCGGAAGCACATAAGGGGCGAATTGGCGCAGCAGTATTTAATCTGGGCTATCTTCCCGGCAGCGACAAATCAGTTGTTACGAAGCCTGAAACAACAATCAGAGCCATAGATGCGCTGCTGCCAATGCTGAAGCCGGAAGGCATTATTGTACTTGTGGTTTATCATGGGCATGCAGAAGGAAAACAAGAAAAAAGCAAACTCCTGAACTACACGGCAAGCATTGATCAAAAAAAAGCCCATGTTTTGCAATACCAATTCATTAACCAGAGTAATGATCCGCCGTTTATTATTGCAATTGAAAAAAGAGGCTAGCCCGGAGTCTTACTTCCGGGTTTTTCCTATTATATATAAGAATGGAGGTGTTCATATGGAAATATTTATGGATCATCAGCAAGCACTTATTAAATTATTCTTATCCTTGATTGTCGGAATTATTATCGGGATGGAACGCGAGATAAAGAAAAAACCGCTCGGTATTAAAACAACCATCATTATCTCAGTCACAGCCTGCCTTTTAACTGTCGTTTCTATAGAAGCATCCTATGCTTTATCTGAAAAATATTCACGGCCGATGGACCCGCTCCGCCTGGCTGCTCAAATCGTTTCAGGGGTCGGATTTTTAGGGGCCGGTGCGATTTTAAGAAGAAGCAATGACGTCATCAGCGGACTGACAACAGCTGCCATTGTATGGGGTGCTGCGGCACTCGGCATTTCTATTGGCGCAGGTTTCTACGCTGAATCCCTTGCAGCCCTGATTCTAATCATTGTATCCATTGACCTGATTGCACCGCTGATCAAGCGTTTCGGACCAAAGAAGCTTAACCAAAAAGAAATGAAAACTAAATTGCAGCTGACAGAAAACACAAAGGTCCAAAACGTCCTGGATGCCGTTAAAAATAATCATCTCCGCATCAAATACATCCGCATCAGGGACCAAAAGGAAGATAGCGTGCAGAAAGTAGAACTCCTCCTGCTTACCGCAGAAAGAATTCAAACCTCTGACGTCTACCTGCTGCTCAAAAAGCTGGAGGGCGTACAATCAGTTGAAATAGAATCTGTTGGGTAGCAGAAAAGCGCAAGCCGCTCGTTCAGCCTCGACAAGCGCTGGAGGAAAATCCCGAAAAGTCTGGTCTTTGACTTTTTGGGATTTTTCGAAGCGACTCAGATCGGGCTAGCGGCTGGAGCTGGACAATGCAGAAAAGCGCAAGCCGCTCGTTCAGCCCCGACAAGCATAAGACGATCAGCCGGGGAAAGGCGACCTTTCCTTTCCCTGGATGAGCGGCTTATGACCTCGAGGGGCTAGCGGCTGGAGCTGGACAAAGAAAAGCGCAAGCCGCCCCCTTCTTACAATCAGTATGAAAAAGCCCGTTCTCGCGGGCTTTTTTCCTGGACAAAAAAACTGCCCCGCCTTATTAGAGCGGGAGCAGTTTTTTAAGAACTTTTTTTAGAAGAAAACTTTTGAAAGGTCCTGTACGCCCTGCCGTTCAAATAGAAAAAGAGCGATGTCGAGCCTCCCTGCAGGAGGAGTTTTCTTGCGATTTTATTTAAATCTCTCTGTCCGGCTATTTTACTGTCTGAGAGGTAGACACCGAGAAGACCTCTGTTGATCAGCTTGTGAAAATTCTCATGAGGGATGCCCGCGAGATTTTTATCAGCCTGCTGAATAAAGTGCTGCATTCTGCTGATCATTTCTTCTCTTGAAGGATAATAGCTGCAAAAATTCAAATCGCCTTCAATCAAGTCCTCTTCCTGGTCAATTAAGTAATCAAGGAGGATATGAAGTCCTTGTATGTATGGAAAGTAGCTTGATCTGATCTGTCCTGCAATGTGCTCTGTCATGGATGCTTGGAAGGCATAAGAGACAAGGCAGAAAATACCCAGAGTTGATCCGGCACATGCTGAAAATTCGTACCACTCCATGTCAGGCAAGGCAGGCCTGTGGCCGTCAAACCAGTTTTCAAGCCTTGGAACCCGTTCTTCAAACATCACATGCTTATGAACTTGAAGATCGCAGTAATAGCCGGCTAGTTCAAGCAAATGGGGTTTTATGATTTCATAATTTTCAAGCATTCCGAGCTTTCTTTGGCAAACAGTGACAAGTTCATTTAAATAGCCGCCGTCATTTTGCTCTTTACGGCACTGATAGTAATTGCGCAGTTCAGCTCCGCAGGTAAGGGCATCAGGCATCGACTTGTGAAGCATTGCGAAATCTTCCGGATCAAGGCTTGTGCTTCTGTCGCAAAGGTTGTCCAAATAATCGCTGATGGTTTGGTAAGCAACAATGAATTCAATTGTGTCCCTCATGCGGCTTCCGGCCAGAATGGCGAGAATGCTTCCCCCTTCACAATGAAAGCTTTTGGAATCAATGCTTGCGACCGCCTGGCTTCGAAGCTCAGGATCAGGAATCTGTTCCGCTTTTTCCCGCCATTTCCCAAGAAATTCGTGTACTACAGGAAAAACCTCCCTGTACACCTTTGCCATTAATCCTATCGGATGGCCCGGTACTGACATAACGTTATTCACTCCATTCGCTTTCTGGCAAATGCCCATCGGCAAAATGCTTTGCCATCTTGAATACTTGTTCTCTGTCTGGCTCATTGAAGATTTCGTGATAAAACCCTTTCCATTCCTTATACGATTTCTCGAGCACCCCAAGTTTATTGAACCAGGTCCTTACTGCTGATTTATCCACTATTTTATCATCTCCGCCCTGCATGAGGAGCACAGGAAGGTCAGGGAAATCATTTATTTTAGCATGTGCTTCTTCCATTGCTTTGATTAGTTCCCGGTACCATCTAACAGACACTTTGCGAACATAGAGAGAATCATTTTCGTCTTCATCGCGGATGGCCTTGTTTCTCGTTGCAATATCAATGGAAAGACCTGAGTCAAGCCTTAAAGAAGGAGCAAGCACGTTCAGCCCTCTTGACAGTATATCTAAAGCAGGATTCGGTTTATGGACAATGCCAAGGCAAGGTGAAGAAAGAATAACACCTGACAAATTATGATGCTTTTCCTGCAGTGACCTGATCACAATCAGACCGCCCATGCTGTGGCCCAGAAGAAAAACTGGAAGCTCGTACCGCCCGGCTTCTTCAATCCACCCGTTCACTTCTTTGATGTATTCATCAAAGGAATCAATATGGCCCCGCTGTCTTGTTGTCGTGCCCTGGCCAGGCAGGTCGCCCATAATGATATGATAGCCCGAACATCTCCACATCTCAATCAGCCATCTGTATCTGCGGTGGTGCTCAGCTGCACCATGCACCGCCACAACTACGCCTTTTGGATTTTCTGCCTTCCATTTCCACACTGTCATCACTCCTGCTGCACTGAAATTTATTGACCGAATTGCTTATTTTTCCTAATAAAATGGTATTTTCACCCTTCTGTTTCAGATATTTGTTATGATGTTACCAACATGACCTGGAAAGGAAGGGCAATTGATTATGATTTATCCTTACAAAGAAAAATTCCCAGTTATCGCTGATTCCGCTTTTATTGCGGACTATGTCACCATCTCTGGAGATGTTGTAATTGGCGAAGAATCGAGCATTTGGTTTAATACGGTGATCAGAGGGGATGTCGCCCCGACTGTCATTGGAAACAAGGTCAATGTACAGGATCAATGCTGCCTGCATCAAAGTCCTAATAACCCGTTAATATTAGAAGACGAAGTAACCGTTGGCCACCAGGTCATTTTGCATAGCTGCATCATCAGAAAGCAGGCCCTGATCGGAATGGGTTCCATTATTCTAGATGGAGCCGAAATTGGCGAAGGAGCATTCATCGGTGCCGGAAGCCTTGTTCCACAGGGGAAAAAAATTCCGCCGCATTCACTTGCCTTCGGCAGGCCCGCAAAGGTTATCAGAAGCCTGACCCCTGAAGATACAAAGGATATGGAACGGATCCGCCGGGAATATATCGAAAAAGGACAGCTCTATAAAACGGCCATTTCTAAATAATCAAGCATATCCATATGCTATCATGGCGTGCTTCTTCATAAAATATTAGCGTTGATAAATGACAGCGAATTTACAATTTGGAAATATCTTAAAGAAATTGCAAAACAAATGAATGAAATTCTTTACATTCTCTTATTATTAACTAAATATTTCTATCTTACAATGTATAGAAAAGGGTAAAAGGAGCGTCTATATATGAAGACGAAACTGATTGCAAACATGTACAGCTTTGAATGCAGACTGCTTCGAAGCCTGAACCGGCATTTTGACCGGAAGGCTCTTAACTTTTACTTCAGAAATGTCACTCATGTCGGCGGAGCAGCTTCAACTATAGCGGTATGCCTTATTCTTATTTTTTTCACATCAGGTCCTGTCAGGGCTGCAGGAATTGCAAGCGGCCTTGCCCTTGCTCTCAGTCATATCCCTGTCGCTATTGTTAAAAAACTGTATCCGCGCAAACGTCCTTATATTACACTTCACGAAACAAAGGTTCCGGCTAATCCCCTTGAAGACCATTCATTTCCTTCAGGCCATACAACAGCTATTTTCTCAGTTGTCATTCCGCTGCTTCTGTTTTTCCCTGGCCTGGCTGTTTTGCTCATCCCGCTGGGCATCAGCGTTGGACTTTCGCGGATTTATCTCGGTCTTCACTATCCATCAGACGTGCTTGCAGGATTTCTGCTCGGAACATCAACTAGCATGCTGTGCTTTCTGATTGTGAGCCAGTTTGCCTCAAACCAGCTTCTTTAGCTAATTATTTAGGATCCGAACCGAAATTTTGCCTACAAGCCCCTATTAAAGATTTGGCCGAAACCTAATCTCTGGAGGGATTCAGTTGAAGATTGCTATATTTACCGATACGTATGCTCCAGATGTAAATGGAGTCGCCCGTACGCTAAAACGATTCACTGATTATTTGGACGCCCGCGGCCACGAATACAAGGTATTTGCACCTGAGAGCACAAAAGAATCTTTGTTTTCGAGCCATATTCACCGTTTCGTCAGTTTCCCTTTTTTCCTTTATCCGGAGTGCAGGGTTGCATGGCCGAATATGCTGCAGGTAAGGGCAGAACTTCAAAAATTCAAGCCGGATCTCATTCATATCGCTACACCGTTTAATATCGGATTTTGCGGTCTTCATTACGCTAAAAAACTGAATATACCAGTAGTCGGTTCCTATCATACTGATTTTGACCAATACCTTGATTATTATGATCTGCAATTTTTCTCAAAATTCCTATGGAAGTATATGCACTGGTTTCATAAACCGTTTCGAAAAATATTTGTACCTTCAAAAGAAACCCTTTTACAGCTGAAAAGGCAGGGATTCTCCAACCTCCGGATATGGGGCCGCGGAGTTGACTGCTCGTTATTCAATCCTTACAAAGATCAGGATCTGCATAAAGAATATAACATTAAAGAAAAGTTTATTTTAACATATGTCGGCAGGCTGGCTCCTGAAAAAGACATTGAAACGCTGATGAAAATTTCTCATTCTCTTCCGCCAGCATTAAGAGATCAGGTTCATTGGATTATTGTCGGTGATGGCCCTTCTAAAGCTGATATGGAAAAACAGGCACCAGAGAATATGACCTTTGCTGGTTATTTAAGCGGACAAAAGCTGGCAAAGCTCTATGCGGGTTCTGATTTATTTGTTTTTCCATCGCCTACCGAAACATTCGGCAATGTGGTGCTTGAGGCGCTTGCCTGCGGTTTGCCCGTTATCGGAGCAGATTCCGGAGGGGTTAAAAACATTATTCAGGAAGGCCAAACCGGCTGCCTGTGCAAGCCGAGAAGTGCTGAATCTTTTATTCAGGCTATTGAGAAAATCCTGAAAGAAGATCTTTTAAGGGAGAAAATGTCGTTTAACGCCCGGAACTATGCCCTTTCTCAGACCTGGGAGCAAATTTTTGATGGTCTGCTAAAGGAATACGAAGATGCTCTCATAGAGTTTGAGGAAGTGCGGTATGCTTAATCTTTTTAGAAAACGGCTGTCTTCGCTATTCGCTGAAGATGCAGCCGTTTTTTGCGTTTAGCGGATATATTTGATATAAGCGCCAGCCAGTTTTTTTACTGGGCCGGTAAATAATTTTTCGCGCCAGAAAAGATCAGCCGTTTGTCCGATGGCAGCAGGACGATTTGGATATGGATAAACCATATTTGAGAGGGTGCTGATTTTGCTGCCCATTGCCTGAACAGCCGGCTGCATCCAGTCTCCTGCCCCATTTCCGACAGCATGCGCTCCGATGATTCGGTTTTTGGAATCCGTAATAATCTTAATCAGTCCGTCTTCCCCGGCGGTAATAAACCGGTCTGTTTCGTTAAGCCGCTTTTTATAAACTTTGACTCCCTGCATCGTTTTAGCCGCTTCCCGTTCTGTCTTTCCTAAATGAAATACCTCTGGCATTGTGTATGTATTCCAAGGGATAGCGGTATAGTCCATCTTGCTCTTTAGTCCAAACAGGGCATTTTGGACAACCTTTTTTCCTTCCTGGCCGGCAGCATGTGTAAATTGGAATGTACCGATTACATCTCCGCAAGCGTAAATATGCTTTACATTCGTCTGAAGATGATCATTTACCTCAATATAGCCCATTTCATCTGATTTCACACCGCAGTTTTCGAGCTTAAGCGAAGAGGTATTCGGCTTCCTTCCTGCCGCTAGCAGCACACAGTCCGCTTCCAGCTCTTCTATTTCTGACTCCCGTTCAATTTCCAGAATTTTCTTGTTCCCGTTTTTCCTGACTTTTGCTATTTTGCTCCCTGTGAGGATTTTCATTTCTTTTTTCAGCACGTTCATTAAAAACGCCTGAATATCATGGTCTTCTTTTGAAAGCAGCTGCTCTCCATGCTGGATGATGGCAACTTCGCTTCCAAGCCTTGCAAATGCCTGGCCGAGCTCTGTGCCGATTGGTCCGCCGCCAATAACAGCCAATTTTTCCGGCAGCTCATTCAGATCAAATATGGTTTCATTCGTCTCAAAGCCTGCTTCCTTCAGCCCGGGGATTTCTTGTACACTTGGGCTTGACCCTGTTGCAATTACGATTTTTTTGCCATAAAGCACTTCACTGCCTGCTTGTATTTCATGAGGGGAAAGGAAATAAGCCTGCTCATGATAGAGATCTGCTCCAAGCTCTTTAAACCTTTCGTCAGAATCAGCTTTCTGAGCTGCTGCAATGGCTTTCTGCACATCTTTTTTTACCTCGTCAAACTCCAGTTTTAACGACAGCCCCTGCTTTTCCGCCAGCTTTTTAGCCTGGCAGTATTCATTTGCCTGATGAATCAATGCTTTAGAAGGAATGCAGCCTGTAAAAACGCATTCTCCGCCAAGAAGAGCATTTCGGTCAATCAGCGCGGTCCTTGCACCGAATGATGCTGCCCCTGCTGCTGCAGTGAGGCCGCCAGAACCCCCGCCGATCACGATGACATCATATTTTTTCATTGCTTTCTCTCCCCTTTTCCTTCAATAGCTTTGAGGCTTCGAAAAGCCGCTGGCCTGCCGTAAATAATTCAACCCCAAAGAACAGCAATGTTAAAAGAGTCAGTTGGCCAGTAAACAGGATCATCAGCGAAAAAAGAATAAACCCCTCTGTTCTTTCTGCGAGGCCGGCCTGGTAATAAAAGGTCTTGATTCCCTGCTTCTCGCTGACAGCGCCGACAGTCAGAAAAATGGTCATGGAAATAATAATAGAACAAGCAAGCAGCAGAAGGGCCCACTGGGCTTCAGGATGAGCAAAGGCAAGACCGATGATTACGCTGATTTCCACAATCCGGTCAAAGGTAATATCAAGCACTGTGCCGAATAGCGTTGGCTTTGTTTTGCGGGCCATCGTTCCGTCCACAGCATCGAGAAAGCCTGACAGCCATAGAGCGAGCAGTGCTGCAGCAGGCTGTTCCATAAAGGCAAACAGCCCTGAAGCAGCTCCAATAATAAATGCGGCCACTGTTACCTGGTTAGCTGTCAACCCATATCTCAGGAGCCCATCAGCTGTTCCTTCAATTGCCGGCTGTACATATTTACGGGCATGAGTATCAAGCATCTTTGTTCTTCCCTTCTGCTCTGCTGCTGTGCAGCCAGCCTTTTAATTTATTTTTAAACAGCAGCGGAATGCAGCTGACTAGAATAAAAGCAGAAATCGCAATCAATAAAACGCTGCTGCCTGCTGTTAAGCTGTATCCGAGAAAGTTATAAACAATTGTGCCGGGCAGGATCCCAATGGCTGTTGCAGCAAGGAAGGGCAGCAGCCTGACTGATGAAATCGCAGCAAGATAGCTGATCAGATCAAATGGAAAGAGCGGAATCACTCTTAGCAGAAGGATATAAAAAAATCCATTCTCTTCAAGCCTTTTATGGAGATCAGCATGTTTCTCTTTTGAGAGAAACCGCTCAGCCCCAAGCTTCTTTGCCGCTAAAAATGCGGCTGCTGCACTTAAAACAGCTCCTGCTATGGTATAAATCGTTCCAAACACAGGGCCAAAAGCAAGCCCTCCTGCCAGCGAAAGCAGAGATGCCGGAAAGAGTATGAAAGGCCGTACAGCATAAAGGACGATATAAACAATCGGTGCAAAAATGCCAATGGACAGAATACGGTTTTTTAATAACTGCGGATCAATTTTTAAAAACTGCTGATTGGCGAACAGGATAAGTGCCGCGATCAGGACAAGGAAAATTATTTTGCTGAATTTCCCCTTCATCCTCTTTTAACCGCACTTCCTCCATCATAAACAACAGAAACAGCATCACCAGGAGAGAAAACTTCCTTTGAAAAAATAGTAAGGGATTGCTTATTCTCCAGTTCGACAATGTAAAACGTCAATCCATATTTAAAAACCTGTCCTTTAATAATTCCCTTCCAGCCTTTTTCCTCTCTTGTGCCGGCTATTATTAACTGTTCAGCATGATAAAAGGTGTCATCTTCATATATTCCTTCACTGCAAAATGCGGCTGCGGCTGCATTTTCGGGACGGTAATATAAATCAGCAGGCTTCCCTTTTTGCAGAAACCGTGTTTCTGCAAACAATGCCACCTCGTCACCCATGACCATCGCTTCCTCGATATCATGTGTGACAAGCATAGCTGTAATTCCTTCCTCCTTCAGCAGCTCTTTTACCCAAATGCGGAGCTTGCCTC
Source organism: Metabacillus kandeliae (assembly GCF_021166585.1). Lineage (GTDB taxonomy): Bacteria > Bacillota > Bacilli > Bacillales > Bacillaceae > Metabacillus_B > Metabacillus_B kandeliae. Next base: position 62,550 of record NZ_JAJOZE010000001.1, on the reverse strand, counting down.
TGAGAATGGGATCGAGGCTTGCAAACGGCTCATCGAGAAGCAGCAGCTTCGGCCTGACAATAAGAGCTCTTGCCAGTGAGACCCGCTGCTGTTCTCCTCCTGACAGCTGATCTGGATAGAGATCCTTTAAATGCTCAATTTCCGTTTTGGCTAAAAATTGGTGCACTCTTTCCTGCCGTTCTTTTTTGTTCACTTTTGCAAGCTTCAGCCCGTATTCTGCATTTTCATAAACGGTCATATGCGGAAACAGAAGCGCATCCTGAAACATCATTGAAATGCCTCTTTTATGGCTTGGCACATGCTCTAAATGGCTCCCGCTGATGACAAGCTCTCCTTCATCAAGCCCTTCTATGCCGGCTATACAGCGCAGGAGAGTTGTTTTCCCCGTGCCGGACGGACCCACTAGTGACAGCATCCTTCCTTTTTCCATTGAAAAAGATAAATCTTTAAAAATGGTTCTGCTTCCGTATAACTTGGTCCCTTTAAATAATAAATAACTCATTTTTATCACCTGCGCTTGCGATAAGGTAAAAAAGCTGCTAGCAAACATTCAAAAATCCACCACAATAGGAGCGGCAAAATGGCAAAAACAATAGAGAAGCTTGCCAGCAAACGGTCATCAGCCTGCTGAAAGTATGGAAAATAGACCATTGCCAGCGTGACAACATTTCCTCCTCCTATTATGGCAGTCAGCAAATACTGACCAAGCGATATAACGCTGATTAAAAAAACAGCTCCGCGAAAGCTCGGAAGAAGAAGCGGCAAATACACTGTTTTAAAAGCCTGCCAATTTGAAGCGCCGAGAACTTTCGCCTGGCTTTCAAGCTGCTTCCCTGTTTGAACGAATCCTGTCAAAAAAATTTTAACGGTATAAGGCAATGTAGGAAGGAGCTGAATAATGATGACTCCGTAAAAATTGTTTGCCAGTCCAGTTTTAATAAATAAAATCTGCAGCCCCATTGCAAGCATAATGGCGGGCAGCAGGAGCGGAGACAGCAGGATGGCTTCAAATACGGCTTTATGCTTATATGTTTCCTGAGCCAAATACTTTGCAGCAGGAATCCCAATAAGCAGATTGATGGCAATCACTGCCGCCGCAATACCCGCTGAAGAAAGAATCGCCTTTACTATAAGCGGATCTCCGAACAGGAGACTAAAGCCATGTAAATCAAGATCCCCAGTAATAAAGCTTTCCCATTTCAAAGGAAGAACACTGTATAGCAGAAGGTAAACAGCCGGCAGCAAAGATCCGGCAAGCACCAGCCCGAAAACGAGCTTTGATCCCTTCCTGAAATAACTTTCCCCTCCGCTTGCGAGCCCTTTTAGAAAAGGGCGTTTTTTCGCGGTCCGGTAAAACAGAAAAACAAGCAGCAGCAGCAGAATGGAAAGGCTGATCAGTGCTGCATAAGCTTCTGGACGCTTTGCCCAATCACCGTCATTGAACCATTCGTAGGCGAGCACCGAAATAAATTTCGGGTAAGGGGCGCCAAGAAGAGCTGGAACCTCGTACGCTGTTAGAATAAAGGCAAAAAGAATAAAAAAGGTTTCCGCAAGAACTGGATATACGGCAGGCCACTCGACCGATTTAAAGGCATCATAACGGCTCCCGCCCATTACGGTAACAAGCTCCCTTTGCCTTGAGCCGAGCGACAAATAGACCGGCAAAAGCATTAGAATAACAAATGGGATTTCCTTTGACACATAGGTCAGAAAAATCCCTATGCCATATTCGTCTCTAATCAGGGCCGGAAATTCTTCCCGGCTTGAAATCAGGCCAAGCTGATGAAGCAGGCTTGAAAAGAAACCGCTCTCTCCAAAAAGCAGCAGCAGCATATACCCCCATACAAAATGCGGAAACACAAGCGGCAGCCAAATAAACAGCCTCCGCTCAGGCTTTTTTAAAAATGGGAAGATGGCTCTTGTGATCACAAGCCCTCCTAATATGGCCGCCAAGGAGGAGAAGAAAGCCATCCTGAAGCTGAAGAACAGGCTTGCCCAATAAGCTTTTTCAGCGGCTATTTTTTGATAAGCAGACATTCCGTAGCTGCCGTCAGAATACAGGCTTTCTCTGAAAGAGCTGAACAGCCCTGCTCCGGCAAAGATCAGCGTCAGCAATGCTGCCGGCAGCAGGAGAAGCAGCGGACGGTTACTTTTGAACAACTTCATCCTGCCAGTTCTCCTTCAGCCAGTTCACATACCTTGCATCAACTTCAGGCACAAAAGCCTTTTTCAGCGTTTCAGCAGGCAAAACAGAAGGTCCTTTGCGATAAGAATCTGCTTTTTTCTGCAGCTTTTCCGGTAGCTTTGCATAATCAAGCGCCATGTTTTCTCCCCAATAAGCAGGCGAAAGCTTCTCAACCTGTGCTTCAGGAGACTCGAGAAAATTGATGGCCGTCAAAGCAGCTTCTTTTTTCGCACTGTTATAAGGGACAGCGAGAAAATGCTTGTTGCCGATTGAGCCGGCGTCCAGTACAAATGATTTGGTTGATGCCGGGAAAATATTTTTTTCTATCATGCTTTCAGCTCTTGTGTCGTTATACCCCATCGTCATCCATACTTCGCCGTTTTGGTAGAGTCTGTCAAGCTCGGCAAGGCTGTTTGGATAAAGTTTGCCTTTCTTCCAAAGATAAGGTTCTATCTCATTTAAACCGCTCCAAAGCTTTTGGCTGTTTTTTTCTGCAAAAGGCTCATCATAGCCTTTTTTCAGGATGCTGTCAGCACCGCCGGCAGAATCATAGAAAAGCATTCTTAGAAAAGCATTCCCGGTAAAGTCCTTTGGATCTGGATAAGCAAACTTCCCTGGATTCGCTTTGATCCACTCTTTCAGCTCTTCAACGGTTTTAGGGGGATTTTTCACTTTCGAAGAATCGTAGTTAAAAACAAACTGAACTTTCCCCCATGGTGCTTCATAGCCGTTTGTCTTTGTTCCGAAGTCATACTGATTTTCAGAAGAGCTTCCGTCATAATAGGATTTATAGTTCGGCAGCATTGTTGTGATCGGTCCGAACAGAAGCTTTTCATTTTGAGCATTTTTAAAGTTTTCGCCATTCAGCCAAACAATGTCAACGGTTCCTTTTTCCTGTCCTGCCCGCTTTTCATTCATCAGCTTTTGCAGGATTTCAGGCGTGTCCATCGGCACTCTTTCAAGAGTAACATTCTTCTCTTTTTTCAAGGCAGGCTTTACCCATTTATCTATATACTGATTAACGCCGGGGTCACCGCCCCACATAAAGAGGCGGACCGTTTTTCCTGCCGCATTTTTTTCAATGGCGCTCCAATTCTCCTGCTTCAGCCTGCTGCTTTCCTCTGCAGTGTTTTTTTCGTTGCCGCAGCCAGCCAAAAGTACCGCTGCAAGTAAAAATAAAATGAGTTTTTTCATACATGTCCCCCTGCTGCTTCTTAACTAACATTCTTTTTTTCCCTGTATTCAATTAATTTGAAACAGAACGGGCACATTCATTGGAAGAGTTTTGTATATTCCCCGTATCCTTCACTATCTAAATCCTTGGCCGGGATAAATTTAAGTGCGGCAGAGTTCATGCAATACCGCTTGCCGGTAGGCTTCGGTCCGTCATTGAAAACATGCCCGAGGTGGGAATCAGCCAATTTGCTTCTGACTTCTGTCCGCGATCCGAACAGCCCGCGGTCTTCTTTTTCTTTAATGTTTTCAGCAGCAAGGGGCTTTGTAAAGCTAGGCCAGCCTGTGCCTGAATCGAACTTATCTTTTGAGCTGAAAAGAGGCTCGCCTGATACGATATCCACATAGATGCCGTCTGCATACTCCTCTGCATATTCATTCTTGTATGGCCGCTCTGTGCCATTTTCCTGTGTTACTTTGTACTGCTCAGGCGATAGTATTTTTTTTAGCTCAGCTTTTGAAGGCTTCATAAATACAGTCTTCTGCTTAGGATGAAAAACCCGGTCCTTTCCCCATGCTTTTTCAAGAAAAGCATCCCTGCCGGAATTTTTTCTATAAAACTCATATTGCAGCTTGCTTTTCTTGTAATAATCCTGATGATAGTCTTCTGCTTTATAAAAAGGCATAGCCTCGCGGATCTCTGTCACGATCGGCTTTTGAAAACGATGTGACTTTTCCAGTTTTTCCTTTGATGCCGCCGCTTTCTTCTTCTCGCTTTCATCACCGTAAAAAATCGCTGACTCATACTGGCTTCCCCTGTCCACAAACTGTCCATCAGGATCAGTCGGATCAACCTGGCGCCAGAAAACCTCAAGCAGATCGTCATAGCTGACTTTCCTCGGATCATAGATCACTTGCACTGCCTCAACATGGCCAGTTGTTCCTGCTGACACTTCCTCATAGGAAGGGTTTTTCTTTTTCCCGCCTGTATAGCCGGAAATCACTTCTTCTACTCCATCCAGTTTTTCAAATGGAGGCTCCATGCACCAGAAACAGCCGCCAGCAAAAATAGCTGATGCCTTCGCAGCAGTGCGCTCCACTTTTGGTGTTTCCTCTGTCGCATAGGATCGTTTCGTAAAATACTGAGGCAGCTGCGGAACCCAAACGGCAAGAAAAATGATAACCGCAGCAGCTAATAAACCAATCAGCCATTTCATATGCTCTCTTCCTTTCTATTAAATGGGATTGTAAACCAAAATTCGCTTCCTTCACCCGGGGCACTGATCACCCCAATCTCACCGCCGTGGCGCTCCACCATTTCCCTGCAGATCGCAAGACCGAGGCCTGTGCCGCCATGCTCTTTGTTCCTGGATTTCTCCAGCCTGTAAAACCGGTCAAATATGCGGCCTTGTTCCTCTATTGCGATGCCTGGACCTTCATCGGAAACGGAAAAAAGCAGGCCGCTCTCTCTTTTTTCAACCGTAAGCCCCAAACTGGAGTTTCTCGGAGAATAGGTTATGGCATTCTGAATTAAATTGGTCAGCACGCGGATGATCGCCTCCGGCACAGCATAGACAGCCGGTAAATTCTCTTCAATCCCCACCTCAACTTTCAGTCCGTTTTCCTTTAATTTCAATTCAAACTGCTGAAGACTTTTTATAAGAAGATCATCTGCATAGGAGGCTGACGGCTCAAAAGGCATGCTTTCTTTATCCAGAGCAGACAGCTCAAAAAGTTCTTCAATCAGCTTGCTTAATCTCAACGTTTCTCTTTTAATGACGCCAAGATACTCTATCCTGTCCCTCTCATCTTGTACCACTCCATCTTCAAGCGCCTCTGCAAAAGATAAAATGGAAGCAACAGGCGTGCGCAAATCGTGAGAAATATTCGCAATCAGCTCGGTTTTATAGCGTTCAGACTGCTTCAGCTGCTGAAATAATGTGTTCAGCCTTTCCGCCATATCATTAAACTGAAGTGCGAGCTCCCTGATTTCCTTAGGACCAGAGAGAGAGGTCCTCGCTTCAAATTGGCCTTCTCCAATCATTTTTGAGTCACTGATCATCTGCTTAACCGCTTTCAGCAAAGGCGAGGTAATGCCGAGGTGTATCAAAAAGGACACAGCACCCGCTAAAAGGGTAATCCCAATCAGCGACAGGCTTGTTCTAGGGGGAATGGACATTTGAACATAGCTTATAATAAGAAAAATAAGGATGACCGATAAGGAAAGCAGGTTGGAAAGGATCAGCAATGACCTGAGCTTCATTGTGCTTCTCCCTCAAATTTGTACCCTATTCCCCAAACTGTCTTAATCCGCTCAGGACTCGACGGGTCCTTCTCCAGTTTTTCCCTCAGCCTCCTGATATGCACATTCACCGTATTGCCGTCTCCTTCAAAGTCATAGCCCCAAATCTGCTCAAGCAGCTGAGAGCGGGAAAAAACCTGTGAAGGATGGCTGACAAGCTTCCAAAGCAAATCGAACTCTTTTGCCGTTAGTTCAACCGGTTTTCCTGAAAGAAGCATTTCCCTTTTAACGCTGCTGATCTCCCATTCGCCAAATGAAACAGTCTCCTGCTCTGTGCGTGCCGTCCGGCTTACCCGGCGAAGGATATTCTTAATCCGAAGCACCAATTCACGCGGACTGAAAGGCTTTGTCAAATAATCATCAGCACCAAGGGTCAGACCATAAAGGCGATCCTTTTCCTGTCCGAGCGCCGTCAGCATGATCATCGGCACATCCTCATCAACTGAGCGAATCTCCTCCGCGGTCTCCCAGCCATCTTTTATCGGCATCATTAAATCCAGTACAATTAAAGAAGGCTTCTCCCTCCTCCATATCTCTATCGCCTCTTCCCCGTTATGCGCCGTCAGCACCGTATACCCTTCCTTTTGACAATACCTGCTGCATACATCCAGAATCGGCTCTTCATCATCCACCAGCAATATTTTCTCTGCCATTATTGTGCCTGCTCCTTTATCCTTGCTTTTTCCTCTACTATAGTATGTTTTGATAAGAATACGAAAAAAATAATGCTTTGGCTCACCTGACGGTAAGAGCAGTCTATCGAAAAAAAGTTACTGATCAGTGAAGAAAAGATTAAAAAAGTATGAACTGTTGACTAAATTAATGGAGCCGTGCCAATATTTGATCTTGTCCCAATAATAAACGAAAAAAAAGCACGCAAAAAAGCCTGGAGAAATCTCCAGGCTTTTATCATTCTAATTATTTAATTGCTGCAAGCAATGCTTCTGATTTGTCTGTTTGCTCCCAAGGAAGGTCAAGATCATTACGGCCGAAGTGTCCGTAAGCAGCTGTCTGCTTGTAGATCGGACGGCGAAGATCAAGCATTTTAATGATGCCTGCCGGGCGCAGATCAAAAGTTTGACGGATTGCTTCAACCAATTGTTCTTCAGAGGCTTTTGATGATCCGAATGTGTCAACAGAAATGGAAACAGGCTGTGCTACGCCGATTGCGTAGGCAAGCTGCACTTCACATTTGTCTGCAAGACCAGCTGCCACAATGTTCTTCGCTACATAGCGTGCTGCATAAGCTGCAGAGCGGTCAACCTTAGTCGCGTCTTTGCCGGAGAAAGCTCCCCCGCCATGGCGAGCATAGCCGCCGTATGTGTCAACGATGATTTTACGGCCTGTCAGACCTGCGTCACCTTGAGGTCCTCCGATAACGAAGCGGCCTGTCGGGTTAATGAAATATTTTGTATTTTCGTCAATAAGCTCAGCAGGAACAACCGGCTTAATGACATGCTCCTTCAGGTTTCGCTGAATCTGCTCAAGGCTGATTTCAGGATGATGCTGGGTAGAAATGACGATCGTATCAATCCGGACCGGTTTGTCGTTTTCATCATATTCAACTGTAACCTGTGTTTTACCATCAGGACGCAGGTATGGAAGAATTTCCTCCTTGCGCACTTCTGCCAGACGGCGGGACAGCTTATGAGCAAGTGAAATCGGAAGCGGCATCAGTTCTTTTGTTTCATTGCAGGCAAACCCGAACATCAAGCCCTGGTCACCTGCGCCGATTGCTTCAATTTCAGCGTCAGACATTTGTCCTTCGCGTGCTTCAAGCGCACGGTCAACTCCCATAGCAATGTCAGCTGACTGTTCATCAATCGATGTTAATACAGCACATGTTTCAGCATCAAAGCCGTATTTTGCGCGTGTATATCCGATACCCTTGATTGTTTCGCGGACAATTTTTGGAATGTCTACATAAGTGCTTGTTGTAATTTCACCTGCAACTAGCACAAGTCCTGTTGTTACTGAAGTTTCGCATGCTACGCGTGCATTCGGGTCTTTTGAGATAATCGCATCCAAAATGGAATCGGAAATCTGATCGCAGATTTTATCCGGATGCCCCTCTGTTACAGACTCTGATGTAAATAAACGGCGGTTTCTTGTCATTCTGTTTCCTCCTCTGACACATTAATAATTTATGCAGCTTTAAACCCTTTGCTGCGGCCGACGGAACTCATTCCCTTTTATCATTACCTTTTTAACGATCTATGAATACTTTCTATGTAAGATCGTCAGGTTATTATATGGAAGCGATTTGAAAAAGAGAGTATCAAAAAAGTCCCTTCCTCTAAGAGGAAAGGGACTTTGCAATCTGCCTTTCGCTCTTATCGTTCAAGGCCTTCCGCCTTGCCTCAGATTAGCACCTTTGCCTGAAAAAAGCCTTTAGCCTTTTTCTATAACCAGGTTGCTGGGTTTCATAGGGCCTGTCCCTCCACCAGCTCGGGATAAGAGAATCCGTTCAAAGTCATATATTACCCCACACCTTCTCAGCTTGTCAACAATAATCGGCAAGACATTACAGGAAAAACTTTTCTGAGAACCAGGGGCAGCTGTCTTAGGCGGCTGCTGTTGCAAACCAGCAACTTTTGCGTAAAATGCATTAATTAGTATAGATTAATAAATTAAATGTGTTATACTTTTTATGTGCGATTAGCCAATGAGGTGAATCATTGGGACAATATGGAAAATGAGCTGTTACTACGATGCAAAGGAAGGTATGGGATGAATACACTTACAAATACAAATGAGCTTTCGCAATTATTAACAGGGGTAAATGTTTTCCAAAACTTATCTGTGCCGCAGCTCGTTGAAAAAGTATTATCAAGAGATGAAGCCGTTTTAACGTCCACAGGAGCAATCCGCGCTACAACTGGCGCTTATACCGGGAGATCCCCGCGGGATAAATTCATAGTCAGGGAAGCAAGCGTCGAAGAAAAAATTGACTGGGGAGCAGTTAACCAGCCGATCTCAAGCGAGGCGTTTGATCAGCTTTATCACAAGGTAATCAGCTATTTAAAAGAGAAGAACGAGCTGTTTGTTTTTAAGGGCTTTGCAGGTGCTGATGAAAGATACCGTTTGCCTATCCAGGTAGTGAATGAGTTTGCTTGGCATAACCTGTTTGCCCACCAGCTTTTTATCCGTCCGCAGGGTGATGACCTAAACCATCATGAAAACCCTTTCACTGTCATTTCTGCTCCAAACTTTAAAGCAGATCCTGCAGTGGACGGCACAAACTCAGAGACATTCATTATTATTTCGTTCGAAAAGCGCACCATTTTAATCGGCGGCACAGAATATGCCGGAGAAATGAAAAAATCTATTTTCTCTATTATGAATTTTCTTCTCCCAGAACAGGGTATCATGCCGATGCACTGTTCTGCAAATGTAGGCCAGGAAGGCGATGTAGCTCTTTTCTTCGGCTTATCTGGCACAGGAAAAACAACTTTGAGCGCTGACGCCAGCCGAAAGCTGATTGGCGATGACGAGCACGGCTGGTCAAACAGGGGCGTTTTTAATATTGAAGGCGGCTGCTATGCAAAATGCATTAACCTGTCCGCTGAAAAAGAACCCCAAATCCATAATGCGATCCGCTTCGGATCTGTGCTTGAAAATGTTGTGGTGAATGAAGATACAAGAGCCGCTGACTATGACCATGTTTTCTACACAGAAAATACGCGTGCGGCCTATCCGCTTGAAGCAATAGACAACATACTGACACCTAGTGTCGCAGGCCATCCTTCAGCGATCATCTTCCTGACGGCCGACGCATTCGGCGTATTGCCTCCAATCAGCAAGCTGACGAAAGAACAGGCAATGTATCACTTCTTAAGCGGCTACACAAGCAAGCTCGCCGGCACTGAAAGAGGCGTTACATCTCCGCAGGCTACTTTCTCAACGTGCTTTGGATCTCCGTTCCTGCCGCTTAAAGCGAACGTATACGCAGAGATGCTCGGGAAGAAAATTGCTGAGCATGAAGTTGATGTGTACCTCGTTAACACGGGATGGACAGGCGGAGAATACGGGACAGGAAGCAGAATGAAGCTTGAATACACAAGAGCTATGGTACAGGCAGCACTTGAAGGAGATCTTCAGCATACAGAAATGGTGAAGGATGAAATATTCGGACTGCAGATTCCGCTTCACGTACCAGGTGTTCCGGACAGTGTCCTGATTCCATCATCAACTTGGGAAAATCAAGAAGCCTACAAGCAGAAGGCTTCAGAGCTCGCTGCAAAATTCCACGAAAACTTTAAGAAGTTTTCAAGTGTTCCTAATGAAATTGAAGAGCTTGGCGGACCTGTTTTCCGCTAATAAGAAAAGCGCAAGCCGCTTGTTCAGCCCCGACAAGCGCTGGAGGAAAATCCCGAAAAGTCCGGTCTTAGACTTTTCGGGATTTTTCGAAGCGACTCGAGGGGCTAGCGGCTGGAGCTGGACAATGTAGAAAAGCGCAAGCCGCTCGTTAAGCCCCGACAAGCGCTGGAGGAAAATCCCGAAAAGTCCGGTCTTAGACTTTTTGGGATTTTCCGAAGCGACTCGAGGGGCTAGCGGCTGGAGCTGGACAATGCAGAAAAGCGCAAGCCGCTCGTTCAGCCCCGACAGCTACTTGTGCAAAAATCCAAAAAGTCCGGTTTTGACTTTTTGGATTTTTGTGAAGTGACTAAAGAATCGGGCTAGCGGCTGGAGCTGGACAAATCAATTTCTGATCATCTGCTATCTAATTGCATCTTTACAATCTGATCGTCTGCAAAAGGGATGCCCCTCATTAACCGGGCATCCCTCTTTTTATTTATTTTACTTCAGCAAGCAAAAATCCGTCCTGCTTTTGGAACGAAGCAGGCTTGCCGTTAACGAGCAATGCGCCTGCATCAGGTGCATAAACAGAAAACGCCAGATGAGAAAATCGCTCGATATCCCTGACTTGTACACTTACTGTTTTTCCTGTAAAAGATGAAACGATATTTTGTTCAATAGGATAAGAGGTGTTTTGCAAGGTTTCCCCTTTGAATGCAGCTATTTTTCCCGCTTGAAGGTTTTGATAGTTTTGGTACAAGTGCTGCACCCCTTTTGAAGTGAACACTTTAATGCCGTATTCCCCTTCTCTTTCACCTGTCACTTTTTGTTCGCCAGCTGATGTGAAAGGCTGAAGGATGGTTACAAACTGTGTTTGTTTTCCTTGCTTTCTCTGCATCAGCATCGTTGTCTGCTTATCAGGTTCATTAGAAGGACCAGGAGCGGAAGCTGTCATCACAGTGCTTTCGCCAAACGGAATAGAATAAACACGAAGCCCGTTCTCGCCAAGCTTCCACATCCCTTCCCATCCGCCTGCAGGAGAAGCGGCCATGATGGATTTCAGCTGATCATATCCTGTCCCTCCGGACAAGGCCTGCGACGCAGCAAAAGGAAGAGTTGACGAATAGTCTCCAAGTCCATGCAAAGTCCAGTCATACTGATGGGTTTCTGACGGATCGTTGAGATAGAACCAATCGAGCGTATACTCATCATCCATCCAAATTCCGCGTTCATATGTGATATGATCATAGGCGCTGTTCGCCTGTGCATACAAATGCTTAAAATAGGGCTGAGAAGAAAACAAGAGCATTTTTCCTGCTGCTTCATTCTGTGATTTCCCGTCTACTGTCACGGTATTATGGCTGATCGTCTGTTTATACCAGCCCCTGTAAAGAGGATGGCTGTATTGCGGTGTGCCAAAATCAGGTGCAAGCAGACTGCCAGCACCATAAAAGTCGATTTCAAGCTTGTCATAATGGCCATGGGCTCCGCCATGCCCTCCATAATCCAGCAATAAATAATTTTGATCCTCTGTATTATCCGGATTTCTCAAAATAGCCTGGCCGATGCTCGAAAGGTTGTAGCTCTTCATCGCTTCCCTTTCGCCGTCTTCAATTTGATCTGCTCCAAAAAAGAGCGCAAAATCTCCATTGCGGCTGAGATTTTTATACTTCTCATTCAAGAGCCAGCCGTAATTTTGGTCCTTATAGTAAGCGTAGGCTGCTTCATAATCGTTATATCCTCTTGAAGAAGTAAAGCTGATCATGGATGTGCCGTATTTTCCGCCATCATTATTGGATGGGGTAATAAAATTGGGATAACTGTAGAGCAATGGCACATCAAACATCATTTTAAGCCTTGGGCTGCTGTACAAGTCATAGCCCCAATGAGAAGCTGTCTGCGCCAAAATAGTAAGCGGTGCAAGCGCGTATGTGTGGTAAGCCATCGATCCTTCCCACCAAAAACCATCATTCAGCACACCGTTCTTCATTAAGTAGGTAAAGCCAAGCGGGCCGCTGACGGCTTCATCTATTAACCGTTTATCCTGGAGAGCTGCTCCAATTACACCGATAGCAGCATCATGCCAAGCCTGCCAGTTTGAACGGCCCATCGGATAATTGCGGATGCTGTCCGCCATTGGCCGGAGCAGGTTGTTTTCAATTTTTTGCTTATCATCTGCTGTCAAAAGACCGCTTGAATAAATTAAATCATAGGAAGCCGCAAGATCAGTGCCGCTCACTGCTTCATCAAGCGACTGATAATACAATTTCCCGCCCTTTTCCTGAACAGGAAAGGAAGGATAAACTTTTGCAAACTGAAAAAGAATGCCTTTGACTGCCTCTGCGTATCGCTTATCATCGTAAAGGGCATAAGCAGCAGCCAAAAGACGGGTATTTTGTATTAACTCATTGTCCCGGAATGTCCGCCAGGCTGCATCGTATTTTTCACCTGTATAATATTGCTTATCAGCAGGGCAATAATGCTTGCCGTTCTGGTATTGCAGCTGTGCCCCGCTTTTGCAGACATACCAAGAAGCATGTCCAGCCGGTTTATCCGGAACACTCAAATCTCCTCTTAAGAGTCCGTCAGCTGCTTTAATCAATCTGTTTCCATAAGCCTTTGCCCAGGAAACATTCTGTACTCTTTGCTTCGCCCTGTCCAATTCGCCTTTTCCGACGAAGGCATTCGGCCTTGCCTGAATAACCGGGCCCTCCTGCAGCACAGGGTCTGATTGTAAAATATTATTATTTGCCGGCATAGCTCCTCCTCCTGAAAAATCTATTGCAGCTGCTGGGCCGCTTGAAGGGTTTGGCTGTTTGTCATTTAGAGGTTCATTTTGTGCTGGAATAGATGCTGGTTCGTTTTTGGCAGGAGCAGCGGGTGGGCTGGATGCCGGTAATGCATCCTTTTTGACTTGTGAAGCGGGCAGGATGGGTGCAGATTTCGGCACATCCTGTTTGGCTGGGGCAGCGGAAAGACCTGGTGCGGATTTTTGGGTGATATCAATCTGAAGCTTTTTTGGATCAGAGGAAGTTTTCAATCCCATTAATCCTGTCAGGCTCTCAAGCGGAATCATATCTGTGCCTTTCATCAGCTGCAGCTTTTCCCGCATGCGCGAAGCCCTTTTCTTAACAATAACGCGGTCAGAATTTCTATAAAGAATATAAACACGGCCGTTCCCTGTCATTGTATATCTTTTTAGTCTGCTGTCAAACGCGACAGAAAGATTCAAAGATTTACCGATCTCGGCGAGAGGAAGCAAAACGGTCTTCCCTTGCTCAACAGGAACCAGATCCTGTACTTTTCCATCAACTGTTACCTGGTAATTCCCTTTCGCTTCAGCAGGCAGCACAGCAAAGAGCAGCACTGCTGTTAAAACAAAAAGGAAGGTATATTTACTCATTACGCAACCTCCTGCTAAATAGTGATCCTTTTACACTATTACTTATCGGCTACTATTTGGATATTTATTGTTTTTTTATGATAAAAATAAAAAAAGCGCTTGATAGCGCTTTTTTAAGCGAGAGGGTTTTGGGTTTATTGTGAGCAGCTTCACATTGTCTCTGTCCCCCTCTTATCATTTGGGGTCTGTCCCCTGTTCCGCCGCAGTAGTAAAGGACAGAGGGCTAGCCCTTCTTTCCATTGGTACTGCTGCATCTTCGTTTCCTGGGGACAGGTCTTTAGTCTACTACCATACTGAAGGTCAGGTGATTAGTTCCTTGTACCTGTCCCTTGTTCCGTTAAAGGATTAAAGGACAGAGACTCCGGCTTGCCATCCCTTATTACCCAGCGTTTTGCCAGATTGGGGACACACCTTTAGTCTATTAATGTATTGAGGGACAGCTCTCTAATTTTTTTGGGGACAGAGACCCCAAAAACCATCACTCCTGATTAGGCCCAAGCAAACTCTCGCCCTCATCAGGGCCGGCGCTTGTCAAGGACACGCCTTCAAACACTTTTCTCCAGAGGTGGTCATTGCCATTCCATTTTTCAAAATTCGGCATTTCTACAACGGTAACGTTTGCAATTGGCCAGTGCCTTTCTGTCAGGTCAGGCACGTCTGTATGGTTAACAATGAGCACTTCAAAGTCGTTTTTCACAAGTCCTCTCAGCACTCTAACGAGCTCCGCTGTATCTTCAAAGGTGGCTTCCGTTCTGATGAACATCGTTCTTTGTCCGCTTTCCATTTTTTCAAGGGAGCGGCGGATGCGGCGTCCGTACTTTTCCATTACTTTGTGATAGCCGGCAAGTGATTGAAGGGAGTTTCCTTCGTGAACATGAAAATCGTGATTGGATACTAGATGGTAACCGTCATCTGACACACAGATAATATTTTCGGAAGCATAGCCGATAATCCGCAGACTTGCTTCGTCAAAAAATCCAACAAACCGGTTTTCCAGCAGCCGGTTTACTTGGTTCATAAATGGTGATGCCATCCAGTCCAGTACGCCTGAGAAATTTCTGAGATTGTTTTTTTGCAGCTGCATGGATGTCAGGCAAAGATCTCCCAGGCTGAAAATGGCATCATAGTTTCCTTTTAAATTTTCCAACCCCATTTTTACAGCTCCTTGCTTCATAAGTTTTTTGAAAAAATTTATATGATTAGTAGATGCGCTGGTTCAAGCTTTCGTCAGTGCGTTTGTACAGGCTTTTAAAAAGTGGCTTTAATCTATGCGGCATTCATATTGATAGGTTTCATGTATGCCGGCTGCTACCGTGGATTCAGGTGTCCATTTCAGATGCTGCCTTGCCTCTTCATTTGATAAACAGCTGTGCTTGATATCTCCAAGGCGTGCATCTGTATGGATGATGGAGAGCGGTGTGCGGTGAACTTCTTCCATCAGCTTCAGCAGCTGATTGATGGAGGTTCTTTTTCCTGTGCTGACGTGGTAGGTGCCTTGCTGTTTATTTTCAAATGCTGCTATATTGGCCTTTGCTACGTCTTTTACATAGATAAAATCTCTCGATTGTTCCCCGTCTCCATGAACCCTTAGGGGAAGCCCTTTCTGGATGTTTTCGAGAAATACAGCAACAACGCCGCCCTCCCCTTTTGGCTTTTGCCGTGGGCCGTATACATTTCCATATCGAAGAATCGTGCACGGGAGGCCGTGCAGACCGGAAAATAAGCGGATGTATCTTTCAGCTGTTAATTTGGATAATCCGTAATAGGAAATCGGATCAGCCGGGTCTGTTTCCTTTATCAGCTCTTTTTGAAAGCTTCCGTAAACAGCTGATGTAGAGGCAAAGATAAACTGCTTCACCTTTGCTTCAAGACAGGCTTCTAAAATGTTTAGCGTGCCGGTCACATTTACGTCTGCATCATAGGAGGGCGATTGAATGGATTTCGTGACATCTGCCTGTGCTGCCAGGTGAAAAACAGCTTCAGGCCGGATAGCTTGAATGATTTCTTTTGCTTCTTTGCTGCAGATGTCCGCTTCATGCAATACCGCGAGCGAGGGGATGTTTTCTTTTCTTCCTGATACCATGCTGTCGAGCACATGCACATCATAATTTTTATGAAGCAGTTCTTCTGTAAGATGGGAGCCGATAAAACCGGCTCCCCCTGTCACTAATACTCTCATTTCTTTACTCCTTTTATTGTAAATATTCAGCTGTCAAAAAAGGACTCGAAGTAATCGTTGCAGTAAAATCCAAGTTTTTAATCGTATCGCCGAATTCCTTATTTTCCCCGAGGGACGGCCCGCTATCATGGCCCCAGAAATTGTCTTCCGCATGGAGAATGCCGCTGTAGCTGTCCAGCGCTATGATCAGTCCGTCTTCATTTCTTTTAATCTCGTTTTGTCTGATAGTAATCTGGCTGTTTTCCTTCATGACAAAATCCGCCGTAACTAAAATTCCGGCTTTATTTTTTGCGATCACATTTTCCTTGATGTTTGTTCGAACGGTGCCGCCTCCAAAAAATACGGCTGCCGTTTTGCTGCCAATCAGACAGTTTTGCAGAATTCTTACGTTTCTTGTATTGGTCAGGACAATGGAATGGTCCTGGTTTAAATAGTTTGAGTAAATCAGAATATCCGAGTCAAATGCGGCTGATTCCAGATTTATGCCGGCACCGTGGAGATCACAGTGGCCGGTAATATAGTTGTTTGAGATTTCGGTATGAAACAAGCCCTGGTCTGAATAAATGCCATCGCCTTTTCCCCGTCCGGGAAGAGTATTGTCCCTGATTACGTTATGTTTCACGAAGGAATGGCTGCCATCTGTTGTATTCATGTAAATGCCTGCAGCGTTTCCTTCAATCACATTATTTAGAATGCGATATCCGGAATTTCCCGCACTTGTGATAACTCCTGCATAATCTTCTGAATTTCGAATGATAAAGCCATTGAGCTCCGCATGCTCTGCTTCCAAAAAAACCGTACCGCTGATAATGGATTCTTTCCGCGGTGTAAAAATGCGCTCTCTTGCATCTTTTCCGTGCTGTGCGCCAAGCAGAGTCAGAGGCTTACCCGCTGTATAAACGCTCTCATGATATACCCCCGGAGCGACTGAGATCGTGCCATTCGGCTCTGCTGCATCTATCGCCTGCTGAATTGTCGGAAAATCTTCCGGGACTGAATAAATCTTTGCTGCCAAGCAAGTTTTGCTCCCTTCCATCAAATTCTTTATCATCTATTCCGTTTATATGAGGCCATAAGAAAGACTGCTTAAAACAAGTACTGTATTTTATGTAAATGGCACAAGGGCTGCTTGGTCATATATAATGGTTTATTCAAATTCAAAAAATTGCTTGATCCCTTCTTGATAAAAAGGAAATACCTGCATGAAAAAGAATAAGTATGGAAAGGAGTGATACATATCGGAAAAAAGAAGCTGTTTCTTGGCGCCTTGCAAGGCTATGAACCAGAAATCGGCCGCATGCTCTGGTGTATGGAGGATGTCAGACAGGACTTGCTTTCAAATTTAGATGGGGTCAGTCAAAGCATGCTGGATGAAACGCCGGAAGGCAGGCAGTCAATCGGGACACTGCTGTACCATATTGCGCTCATTGAGGCTGACTGGCTGTATGAAGAGGTCCTGATGACAGAATGGGACAAAGAAGTCGTTTCATTGTTTCCTATCAATCATCGGACAGAAGATGGGGAATTAATGCCGGTTAAGGGGCAATCCCTTGATGAGCATATATACCGCCTGAACAAGGTAAGGGAAGTTTTTCTCTCTTCTTTTCGGTCAATGGATACGGAAGATTGGCGAAAGCCAAGAGTACTGGAAAGCTACGATGTGACCCCTGAATGGGTCGTTTATCATCTGATTGAGCATGAAGCGCATCACAGAGGGCAGATTCTTCAGCAGCTGAGACTGCTGCAATCCTTTTAAAGCGAAAAAATGACCCCGGATTCTGCCGGGGTCATTTTTTAAGGATTTCATCATCAGCGGCTGAGGAAAAAAAAGAGATCTCTGAAGCGGGCAGCTGATACTTCTTTGGAACACTTTCTGCAATTCTTTTCCACACATCGTAATGCTCCCAGTCAAGTTTCCACTTTTTCTTTTTTTCAAAAAGGGACTGCGGTCCGTCTTCTTCCAGTTTTTCCAGAACCGAAAGAGTGGCTTTATCAGGCAGGCGAAAAAAGGAAGGTGCATTCCGCTTAATCGGTTCCCATACTTTCCTGTCCACAAATGTTTCTTCTTTCATGTCAGCAGAGGTAAACAGACTGCTGTAGAAAGAGCCTGCCATCGGCTCCAGCACTTTCAGCATGGAGGAGGGAAGGTCATAGCTTCCAGGCAGCCTGCTGCTGACGATATCCAAAGCTTTAGAATGAAATGATTCTGCTGCTGACTTTAAGCTTGTGTCTTTTTTCGGAAAAAGCGATGTGAAGCGAAAGTCTGGAAATTGAAGCTTTTCAGGAACATGAGCTGTAATTGCGCCCCAGATAGCCGGGTTAAAGAATACTTGGCTTTTTTCCTTTGTTTGAAACATCCCCTGCGGTTTTAGCATATCAGTGAAAGCGAGCAGCTGGCGCTGATCAGGGAGGTGGTAGCCTTTTGGCACTGCTGCTTGGATTTTATCCCAAATCTCCTTGCAGACAGGCTGTTTTGACTTTGCCTGACTCTCAAAGAGAATGCCGTAATGCTCTCCCTGCACTGCTTTTCTAAACAAATCTTCTTCCTCGCTGCTTGTATAGGACGGGTTTTCATCATATAGGATAAGGCTGGTAAAATCATAGGATGCTGCAGAAGGTGCCTGGTCAAAAAAGGGCAAGCCGCTGCCCGCATCCCATATCTTTTCTGAAGGAGAAACAAGAGCTGCTTCTTCTATCTTCTGAAGAGCCTTAATCTGGCTTATCTCTGCTGAATCGGCTTCCGCATGGATTTCTGCCGTTTCCATCTGCTGCGCTTCAGGAAATTCTTGAACCTCTAATTCCTGAATTGCCGGCCATTCAGCTTCTGCCTTGTTAATTTCAGCATCCATTACCGGACTCGCCTGCAGAATTTCATCGAGCTGCTTCCGGTACTTCTCCTTAAATGCCTTCAGCCTGTTTGCTGTATGGCTGTTAAACAGAGGAGGCGGAGCTTTCTGGGCCTTTGTCTCTTCAGCAGCACTGCTGCCTTCTGAGATTAACTGACTCATTTTTTCCAGATCGGTATTTTTTGTCCGATCAACTGTTTTCAAAAGATAACCTGTCATCAATTTTTCAATCTGCTTCGATAGGCGGCTCATTATCCTGGATCTCTTCCTTTATCTCGGTTTCTTCTTTTTCAGGAATCTCATTCTTCTCGGTGATGTCTTCTGCGGCAGGAGTCTCTTTCCCCGGAGTTTCTTCCTTCTCAGCGATTTCTTCCGTTATCGGGCTCACTTCATTCTCCAGGATTTCTTCTTTTTGCACATCCTCTTCCCTGATAACACCCTCATAAATTTCAAGAAGATTGGCGATTTCATTCTTCATATCCCAGTAATCTGCAGCCCATTCTTTTGCATTATTTGCAAGAGTTTCACGGAGCTCATCATTTTCAAGCAGCTGTTCGATGGCTTCCATTAGTTTTTCTGAATCTCCTGCTGGTGTGATGAGGCCTGTTACTCCGTTTTCAGCCATTTCAGGCAGACCGCCCGCATCACTGATGATAATGGCTTTACCAGCGATTTGAGCTTCAATGACAGAAAGAGGCTGGTTTTCCAATATGCTTGGAAGCACAAAAATGTCCGATAGGCTGAGCAGCTCAGGCAAATCCTCCCTTTTTCCAAAAAAGAAGACGGATTCTGACAAACCTTTCACCTTGCTCTGGATTCGCAGTTCTTCTTTCTTTTCTCCATCTCCAACGATCCAGCATTGCCAGTCATCCCGCTTTTTCTTCAATTCTCCAAGGGCATCAATCAAATGATGCACACCTTTTAATTCAACGAGCCGTCCGGAATAGATGATAACCTTTTTGCCTGGGGGTTTTACCGCATCTGTCCGTCCGCCCAGCTTTTTCAAAAATGCATCCTTGTCAAAGCCGTAATGCAGCACTTTAATCCTGTTGTCAGGAACATCAAATTCTTCGATGAAAATGCGGCGCAGCCATTCATTTGCTGTAATGGTGACATCTGCTGCGGTTGCCCCGATCCATTCCAATTCATCAAAATAAGCGCGCGCCATAAAGGCGTTCGACGATTTATGAAGAGTTTTCAGCTGGTGCCGGATTTCATGGGCCACAGAGCCGTGAATGGTGGCTGCCATTGGAATATGCTCAGGCTTCACCCTTTTCAGGCTGGCGGTTGCGATAACGTCCTGTGTATGAATCAAATCATACTCATGAAGGCCAAAGTACGCTGCAGCCAATTCAAAAACATACCGCTGAAACTCAGTATACTTAACGAGATCATTGGCATAGATGGCAGGGTATTCATCAGGCGTAATCTTCGCCTCCAACAGCGGCAGCAGCTGATCCTTTGAAATTTTTTGATCCTTTGTAACTAAATGCACGAAAGTATTGTCACTGCCAAATCCAAGAATGTCCACCTCATGCCCTTCTTGTTCAAGAAACGCTTTTGTTTGCTCCATATAATTCCACACGCCTCCGAGATGGGGGATCGGCCAATAGGTTGCCAGTAAAATTTTCAATCGTCTCATCTCCTTTTTGCCCGGCATACAGCAGGATGGGCGTATCAGTTTGACAAGAGCCTCTGCAGGACAAGAGGCCTGTAATAGCTTTCCAGCATGCTGATTTCATTGGTCATTTCTGCCTGGTGCTTTATTGTTCCTGACTCGCCGTGCTTTCTGAATTTGACGAGTACTTCATGAAGGTATTGAATGCTGATTCCCTTTGAGATCAGCCTGAACCACATTTCATAGTCCTGTGTATAGCGGTAATTGTGGTCAAAATAGCCAACTTTTTGAAAGACGTCCTTTTTGAACATCACAGTGCAGCCATTGATGGGATTTCCGAACATAAAAGCCTCGTATACATTGCGTTCTGTCATTGGATGCGTGCAGGCAGACGGCAACGTGACATTTCCAAATTCATCAATAATGTCATAGTTTGAGAAGCAGACATCTGCAGGAGATGCCGCCAGGAATGCCGCCTGTTTGGCTGTTTTCTCCGGAACAAACAAATCGTCTGAGCTTAGCCAGGAAATAAAGTCACCTTTTGCATGCTGTATGCCGACGTTCAGTGCCGTAGCCGTCCCCCCATTTTCTTTTTTGAAGTATCTGATTTTATCTTTATAAGGGTCAAGCTTCTCTACATGCAAGAAAGAGCCGTCATCCACAACAAGAATTTCTATATTCGGATATGTCTGAGCAAGGGCGCTGTCCAGTGCCTGATTTACATATGCGCAGTTATAAAACGGAATGATGATGGAAACTTGTGGGATCATTTTTTTCTCCTTGTTATTTTTTTCGGTATTTTTCCATTAGCATCATATGCCGTACTGTGCGCTTTAGGTTCGTTAATTTCCTGCTTCTTCATAAAGTGAGTCATAGGAAAAAAAGGTTGCATAGAATAAAAGAGTACGGAAGTCCGGCTAAAGACTGCCTTTCAAGGAGGAAGCAATGAATATATTGTTTGTGTTTTACGTGCCGAGCGGAGGCGTTGAAACGCTAAACCGCCAGAGAAGCTCTGCCTTGAAAAAAGCGAACATGAACGCCCATTTTCTTTATTACAAAAAAGAACGGGATTTGGTCAATGATCACGGTGCTCCTGTCTATATCACAAATGAGGATCACGAGATCAGCGGCATTCTGTCTACCGGAAATTACAGTGCTGTTGTGATCACCTCTGATTACCTGGCATTGCAGCGATTTCGAAATTTAGGATATACCGGAAAAATGATCTTGGAAATTCAAGGCTACGGTCCAAAAGAGACAGCAAGAACAGAAATGACAAAAGCAGTTCCTTATGTAACAGGGTATGGAAATGGGTTATTAAACCCGAGGACGCCTCACATTGAGCAGATTTTCCAGGAGCTTTACCCGTCAACTCCGAAGTTCAGCTACAATAACTGCTTTGATACCGCAGCGTTTGCTTATGCACCGCTTCCGAAAAATCAAAATCCAATAATTGGATGGACAGGCAGAATTGAAGACAATAAGAACTGGCGGGAATTTCTTTTGATCGGCCACTATTTGATTACTCTTCATAACCCGAATATTAAACTGTATATGTTTGAGGATCCGACTCTTTCCACGGCTGAAGAAAGAGCCCAATTTCAGCAGCAGATTCAGGCGCTTGGCCTGCAGGGCAGCCTGACCATTCACCAAAATATCCCTAATGAAAACATGAAAAACTTTTTTTCAGAAATCGGAGACTCCGGCGGATTTCTTTGCTCCACCTCTAAAGTGGAAGGCGCTCCTTATGCAGTGCTTGAAGCGATGACCTGCCGCTGTCCTGTTTTAACAACGGATTCTGATGGAGTAAGAAGCTCTGTTATTCATAATCAGACAGGCAAATATTATCAGCTCGGCAATATTCAAAATGCTTTGGAAGAGGCGAAGGATTTAATGGATAACAGTGTTCTTAGAGAAAGCATTCGAAACGGAGCCCTGCAGCATGTCAAAACAAACTTCAGCCCTGAGCTGTATGCCTCAAATTTTGCTGCCATGCTGCAGTCTCTTGGGGTTTAACTCCCCCTTTAAAAAATCTGCTTAAATTTGGCTGTTGATTTCCGTTCCAGGCGTCCGCTTTCCGCGGGGCGGGCGGTGAGCCTCCTCGGCGCCTTAGCGCCTGCGGGGTCTCACCTGTCCCGCTGCTCCCGCAGGAGTCTCCCGCCTGCCACTCCAATCAACAGGTGCTCAAACATCGCCATTCTCGTTTAACATACTTTCTTAAACAGCTGAGATAAAAGAAAAAGAATCCCATATTTTGGGATTCTTTTTCTTTAGGGGTTTTTCCGGCTATATTGAAGAATTTCCTTCAGCGACGTTTCCAAAGTAATGGCAGGCTTCCAGCCAAGCTCCTTCAGCTTAGCAGCAGAAGGAGGGGGTTCGGCTTCTATGGCATGGCTGACATCTGCTTCCACTTCGAATTCAACGGCAGTATGCTTTTTCAATAACGTGATTATTTTTCCTAATGAGGTCCATTCCTCAGAAGTCACGTCATATACCTCACCGGATCTACCGGCTGATAAACAAACATGATAGGCGCTGACAGCATCTCTTACATCGAGGAATGCACGCTTTGCCTGCAGGTTTTGCACCTTCAGCACTCTTTCTGCTTTTCCTTGTTCCATTTCTGCGATCCTTTTGGCAAAAATGGAACAGACACCTGAGGAAACTCCCGGTCCAATCAGGTTTGAAGGACGAACTATAATAATATCCATTTGATAGAGGGCTCCAAAGGACCTGGCAGTCAGCACCTGCATTGTTTTGCTGAGACTGTAGGGACTGGTGAGAGAGGAAAAATCTGCAGGATCAAATTCAAGCGCAGAGCCGGCAATGACCATGCGGCAATCAGGGCTGAACAAGCGGACAGCTTCAATCAGAAAAGCTGTAGCCATCGTGTTCGCTTCAATTGAAGCAAGAGGATCACTCCAGGAATTTCCGGCATGATTCTGGCCTGCCAAGTGAAGAACATAATCAGGCTTCAGGCTTTTTACCGCTTGGAATACCTGCTCTTTATCGGTTAGCTCGCATTTAATAATGGAGATTCCTTTATTAAGCCCTTTTAAGGGCTTCCTGACAGCTGCTGTTACCTCGTATCCTGCGAGCAGCAATTCTGTACACGCATGCCTTCCGGTGAAACCGCCTGCACCTGTGATCAGCAGCTTTCCTTTCCCCTTCATTCTGCCTTCATCCATTCTTTCATTTCTACCAGCATCGTTCTGTACGAAGGCACTTCGTATATAAAATCATTGCGGATACTCCGGATTGTCCTGTCCTGAACGAATTTTCCGTCAGGAACAATTTCAACATCGTCTTTTTCGAAAATCTCCTGAATGAGCAGCAGCAGTTTATGCTTTGAAATCTTCTGCTGCGATCCTAAATGCAGGAGGCCTGATACATTTTGCTCAAGCAGACTTTCAGCTGCTTTGGCAAGCTCAAGCGTTGTGACGCCATTCCAAAAAACTCTTTCATAGCCTTTAATCCTGCCGGTCTGCTTCATAAACCATAAAAAGAGACCAATGCCGTTTTCTTTCATTTCGGGGCCGATAATAGATGTTCTGATCGTCAGATGCCGGTCTGAAACGACTTCCCCAAGCCGTTTAGACTGAGCGTAGGAGGAGGTGCCGTCTGCAGGGTCTTCTTCCGTGTAATCACCCTTCTTTCCTTCAAACACACAATCTGTGCTGATATGAATCAATTTCCCCTTATACTTATCAGCTTCTTCCGCAAGAACATGCGGAAGAAGACTATTTGCGAGGATTGCCTCTTTTGGGTTTTCAGCTGCCTGCTGATTCAAAATGCCGATGCAGTTAATCATAACGTCAGGCTTCAGCTGGCTGACCAGCTTCTTTACCTCAGTCATGTCTGATGCATCCAGGAAAATGCTGTTCTTATCATGACTGTCTCTAGATGTGTAAAATACCTGGCAGCCGGATTTTTGCTTGAAATAGGATACCATGACATGCCCTGCCATCCCATGGCCGCCAAGAATGAGGCATTTCATTTAAATGAAACCGCCTTTCAGCAGCATTTCTCTAATTTCTTCCTTGCTCATCAGCCCTGTGCTGGAATCGTAGTTTTCGAGAACAACAGACTCATAGTCAGCATAATGCTCCTTCAATCCTTCAATCGGAATGGTCGGAAGGATGACAAAGTATTCATCATCATAGACAACAGAGTTACCGGCTTCGTATTTTGAAAGCAGAAGCTCGTGAATTTTTTCACCTGGGCGTACGCCAAGCACTTCGATTTGAATGTTTTCAATTTTGGATTCTTCCATTAGCACTTGTGCCAAATCAAGAATACGGCATGTCGGCATTTTCATAACAAAAATTTCTCCGCCTAGACTTTCAAACGTGGCTTTGAAAACAAGCTGAATCGCTTCCTTCAGCGTTAAAAAGAACCTGGTCATTTGCAGATCTGTTATGCCGACTTTTCCTTTTTCCTGAATCTGCTTCTTAAAGACATGAATCACGCTGCCGTTTGTACCAAGCACATTTCCGCCTCTGATGCAGACAAATTTAGTGTCGGTCATCAGTGTATTGGCGTGAATGATAAGCCTTTCTCCCATCGCCTTTGAAAAGCCGTAAAAATTCGATGGATCTGACGCTTTATCTGTTGAAATGTAGACAACAGTATTCACATTGCAATGAATGGCCGCATCGATGACATTCTGTGTACCGATGACATTTGTCTTCAGAGCCTCCATCGGCTGTGCTTCACAAACAGGTACATGCTTCAGAGCCGCAAGGTGGAAGACAAAGTCAACTCCTTGAGAGGCTTCAATCAAAGAATCTTTTTCTTTAATGTCGCCGATTAAAAACTTAAGCTTTGGGTTATTATCAAATTCCTGCCTCATCGTGAATTGGCTGGATTCGTTTCTTGAGAAAATGCGGATTTCCTTTGGACTGTAGGACAGCAGCTGGCGTACAAGTTCGTACCCCCAGGAGCCGGTTCCCCCTGTCACAAGGATCGTTTGATTAGTTAACAACAGTAATGCCTCCCAGCAAAATTTTTATGACTTTTTCTGAAACATCCAGCTGATTGTAGCCTTCCGGAAAAGCCCAGTCCCTGCTGCCTGCTGTCATGATTTTGACGCAGTCCAAAATGGCTTCAGCATGAAGTCCTGACAGCATGTTGCTTCCGCACTGGATGGTTTCCGGCCTTTCGGTGGTCTTCCTTACCGTTACGGCCGGTACGTGAAACAGGCAGCATTCTTCCTGGACGGTTCCGCTGTCTGTGAGAACGCAGTAAGCATTTTGCTCAAGCTTAATAAAATCAAAAAAGCCGAATGGTTCGTGAAACTCAATGAGCGGGTCTATTTCCAGTGCAAGATGTTCGAGTTTGGATCTTGTTCTTGGATGAACACTGCAGATGATCCTTTTCTGAAATGCTTTTGCTGTTAAATTCAGCCCTTTCATGATTTCCAGCAGCCTTGCAGGATGATCCACGTTTTCAGCTCTGTGGGTTGTCACAAGCAAATAGTCCTCTTTATTCAATTTCATGGTTTCCAGGATGCTGCTCCCGCTGATTTCCTCTTGATAATGATGAATGACCTCTAGGATCGGATTGCCGCACATTATAATTTTGTTTGAAGGTAGTCCTTCTCTAAGGAGATTTTCTCTGCTTCCCGGTGTATAAGGCAGGTTGATGGAGGATATGGCATCGATGACACGCCTGTTTTTCTCCTCTGGCACCTCAAGATCAAAGCAGCGGTTTCCTGCTTCCATATGAAAGACAGGAATGCCCATTCTCTCTGAGAGAACAGCCAGCAAGCCGCTGTTTGTGTCACCGAGTATCAGCACTTTATCCGGTTTCTCTTTTATCAGAATCTTTTCAAGCTCCCCATACATTACAGAGAGCTGCTCCCCGAGCGACTTTTGGCTCTTCAGCAAAAAATAATCAGGCTGTCTGACCTTCATCTGGCGAAAGAAAATGTCGCTCAGCGAATCTGTAAAGTTTTGTCCTGTATGAACGAGAATTTGCTTTTCCGCAAATTCGTCCAGTTTTTTTATAATCAGGCTTAGACGGATGATTTCAGGCCGTGTTCCTACGATCGTTAAAATTTTCAACTTTCCACCCCTTCCTGTCATGACGTTGCCTGCTTCTTCCTCCTTTCTAAAATATGTCCGCGCTTCCTTATTGCCATGGGCAAAACTATTAAGTTTTTGTCCCAGTTGGTTTGTTAAAAAATCAAAAAAGCGCCCGGCAAAGGCGCTTCTCAGGGTTATATGCTGTACAAGGAAGGATTTGGGATCGTATAGCCTGCAGGAAGTGAATGTTTAATCAAGTCCCATGTGCCTTTCGCTGCCATCACAGGCGGAAAGGGCTCTGGAACGCTGAAGATGGATCCGTACGCTGCTCCAAACGGCTCTAAGCTTGTTTGGCCTGCTGCTGACTCAAAATAACTCCTCACCTGCATCTTGGTTACTTTTTTCAGCGAATCCATCGTGCCATTCTTGCTGAGCGCTTCATAATACACTTGAATGACATTCTGTGCGCCTCTATCAAGCGGCCAATGCTCCATTGCCCAGTTGCGCGCGTTTGTGCCAAGCGCCTGGCGGAAAGCATCGCTCTCGAGCAGAGTATTCAGGCAGCCGCTCAGCTCATAGATATTGCTGTTGGAATAAATCATGCCTGTTACCTGATGCTGCACCATTTCAGGCAGACCTCCTGCATTGTTGACAATGACAGGCAGCCCTGAAATTTGCGCTTCTACGACTGAAAGAGGCTGATTTTCAATCAAACTCGGCTGCACATATAAATCAGCCTTTGCCATGAGCTTCGGAATATCACTGCGGTCTCCGAGAAATACGATATCACCAAGAAGGCCAAGGCCCGCTGCCTGTGCCTTCAGGTTACCCTCTACTTCCCCTGATCCCGCAATCCAGCAGACCCAGTCGCTTCTCGTTTTTTTCACTTCGGCAAGCGCTGAAATCAGCACATGCACCCCTTTTAAATCAACGAGTCTTCCTGCAAATAAAATGACCTTTTTACCAGGCGGCGCAGCTATCCCAGGATCTCCCTGAGCAGAGAGCAGGAAACCGTTAATGTCATAGCCGTAATGCATGACTCTGATTTGATAGTCAGGAACGCCAAATTCAGTCATCAGAATGTTTTTGAGCCATTGATTTGCCGTGATGGTGACAGCTGCTGTATTCGCTCCAATGTATTCCAGCTGCCTGAAATAAGCACGCGCCTTTTCAGAATAGGGATGAGTCGGATAAACATCATCGATATGCTTCAGCATTTCATGTGCAACAGAACCATGAAGAGTTGCCGCATGTGCAGTTCCCTCAGGCTTCACCCTGCTGATGCATGCGGTTGAAATCACATCCTGCGTATGAATCAGGTCATATTTTTCAAGCCCGAGATAAGCCGCTCCAAGCTCAAAGCTGTACCGCTTCATTTCCATGTAATCAATAAGAGGATGAATGTATACTGACTGACTGCTGTAAGGTGTTACATACTGTTTGACAGGCGCAAGCAGCTCTTCCGTACTGACTGTTCTGTTTTCATTCACGACATACATTATTTTGGCATCATCGTTTGGTCCCATTAAATCTACTTCATGCCCAAGCGCCTCAAGCTTTCCCTTCAGCTGTTCCATGTATCGCCAGACACCGCCTACATGCGGAACAGACCAGAACGTTGCAAGCAGGATTTTCATTGTCACCATTCCTTCTCTTCTATATTTAAAAGTTATATGAAATTCCCTTTAATGTTCATAAAGCCTCGTCATACGGTATGTAAGAAACCGTGTAAAGGAAACGGCAGATAGCCTGAAAGAAAAATGAAAAGGGGCCTGGAAAAGCATCCAAACCCCTAAATACAATCAGAATGGATAGAAATTGCTGTTAACACCAGAGATAATATAGTCTGTCAGTACTTTGGAAATTAAGACTACATTATTATTGTTAAGCAGATTATCCAATTCGCTTGGGCGGGCTGTGACAAACTGAACTTTGCTGTAAAGGTCGTTTTGGTAGATAGTGAACACGGAAATTCCATTCAAAAACGGATTTTGCACGCT
Organism: Metabacillus kandeliae; assembly: GCF_021166585.1. GTDB lineage: Bacteria > Bacillota > Bacilli > Bacillales > Bacillaceae > Metabacillus_B > Metabacillus_B kandeliae. Next base: position 34,519 of record NZ_JAJOZE010000001.1, on the reverse strand, counting down.
GCCATATTGAACGGTTTTTGTTTCAAACGGCTGCAGTGTAACTTGTACGGCCTGTCCCTGATTGGCCGGTGAGTTACCGGTTCTAGTGAATAAAATGATCTGAAGCACAGCTGGTGTTGTGTTAATCAGTGTTTTAACTCCTGCCATTTTCTAATCCCCTTTTCAAAAAGATAGGATATCTTATTCTCTTAAAAAAAGGATGCGAGGGCATGTATCATAGACTGCTTTCTTATTTTTCAATCTAAAAAATCTTCCTATCTGAAACCATAAAAAAGAACCTGCAGCTTTCGCAGGTTCTTCTTTAATTCGTAGAGTTCAATCTGACAAGCTCATAAACCAGCATCGTCGTATTCTGCTCAAGCTCAACACGCTTGATCTGTCCTATGCCGATCAGCTCGCCGTTTTTCGTTTTCCGCACTTCCATCGGGATATCAAGCGGGTACAGTCTGTATCCATCCTTTGTCAGCTGAAAAAGATTCTCTTCAAGCCTTGTTTCCATTCCTTTTGTCACGATCATTGTATTTAATTCCAAAGGCATTCCCATGAAAGCATCCTCCTCAGATTGATACGTTTATTTTACCATATAAGCGATTTACCGGCTCTTCATCCACTGTGTCAATTTTTGAACAACCCGTCTGTTTTCTGCTGGAGGGAAATAGTGGGTGTAGTCCTTGTAATATAAGGTTTCCACGTGTTTTCCGAGTTCTTTTAGCCTTTTATCAAGCCTTGCTGCATGCTCGAATGACACATTGCCGTCTTTTTCCCCATGAATGATCAGAACAGGTGCCAAAAGCGCATCCAGATGATACAGAGGGGTCCTCCACTCATAGCGGTCAGGATATTTAGACGGCGTCCCCCCGATGACTCTTTTCATCATCCTGCGGAGATCTTCCCTTTCATCATAAGTCAGCACCATATCTGACACACCGCCCCATGTGACGATAGAGCATGTGTCCTTGTCCAAAATCCCTGTCAAAAGGGCCATAACTCCCCCTCTTGAAAAGCCAAAAACATGAACTCTCCCAGCAGCTGTCTTAGAATGATTTTTTAAAAGCTCCATGGCCCCGAGTGCATCGTTGCGGTCATCACCAGCGAAATCCTCATTACCTTCGCCGCCCTGGTTACCCCTGTAATGAGGGGCAAACACCACAAAGCCCTCTGAGGCAAATTGAATAAGCCGACCAGGCCGAACCTGACCGACATTTTTAATTCCGCCCCTTAAATAGAGGAATCCCTCATATTCTCCTTCTGCCTTGGGTTCTGCGAGCATGCCCTTCACCTTTAAACCGCTGGAAAAATAGGTAACAGAATAAAGGTCAATTTTCGGATTTGGTGAAGGGAACTTTATTTTTTCAATAATATCTCCGTTTTTCATCGCTTGGGCTCCTCTCAATTTGTTTTCACCGTCAATTTCTTCTTCACATATCTTACCTTAGATAAATATATTTGCACTAACACTAGGAGGACAAGAGAATGAAAAAATGGCTTGCCGGCTTATCGCTGCTGCTATTGCTGGTATTCCCTCTTTCTGCATGCACTCAGAATACCGTTCAGAAAGTGCGGGTAGCAGAAGTAACGCACTCGATTTTTTATGCTCCATTATATGTTGCCCTTTCAAAAGGATTTTTTAAAGAAGAAGGGCTTGATGTCGAGCTGACAACAACATGGGGCGGCGACAAAACGATGACAGCGCTGCTGACAAACGGTACGGATGTGGCACTGGTTGGTTCAGAAACATCCATTTACGTAAAAAACCAGGGATCAAAGGATCCTGCGATTAACTTCGCGCAGCTCACCCAGTCAGATGGCACATTCCTGTTTTCAAGGAAAGACGTGAAAAATTTTTCCTGGGATGATCTGAAGGGTACGACATTCCTTGGTCAGCGCAAAGGCGGCATGCCGCAGATGGTCGGCGAGTTTGTGCTGAAGAAAAACGGCATTGATCCGAAGAAAGACGTAAAGCTGATTCAGAATATTGATTTTGCCAATATTGCGAATGCCTTCGCATCAGGTACAGGTGATTATGTACAGCTTTTCGAGCCGACAGCAAGCATTTTTGAAAAAGAAGGCAAGGGGTATATTGTTGCTTCCTTCGGCAAGGAATCAGGGCTTGTTCCTTATACAAGCTTTATGGCGAAAGACAGTTACTTAAAGAAAAACAGTGAAGCGGTAAAGAAATTCACAAAAGCCATCTATAAAGCACAGGTTTGGGTGAAGGAACACTCCGCCAAAGATACAGCTGACACCATTGCGGGCCAATTTAAGGATACGGACCCGTCTATCATTGAAACGGTTGTTAACCGCTACAAAGAGCAGAAATCCTTTGCAGAAAATCCTGTGCTTGATGAAAAAGAATGGAACAATCTTCAGGATATCATGACAGAAGCCGGCGAACTGCCAAAACGGGTTGACTATAAAGAGCTTGTGAATACGACCTTTGCGGAGGAAGCGGCTTCTAAATAAGGAGGCTGTAGAAATGTCCTTTTTAACCATCCAAGAGATCAGCCATACCTATGTGTCAAAGGACACGGCAACAAAAGCCATTGAAAACATCAGCATGGAGATTGAGGAGGGAGAGTTTGTTTCTTTTCTCGGACCAAGCGGATGCGGCAAAACCACTCTCTTGACTATTTTGTCCGGGCTGCTTGCGCCGACAGCAGGCAAGGCAGCCATTAACGGACAGCCGCTTTCTGCTGAAAAAGCAGGATCCATCGGCTACATGCTGCAGCAGGACTACTTATTCCCTTGGAAAACGATTGAAGAAAATGTCCTGATCGGGCTGCAGACTCTGAACAAGCTCACACCTGAAAAACGGGAGCAGACGATCAATATGCTAAAGGAAATGGGACTCTCAAATGTAGAAGCCAAATACCCGAGAGAGCTTTCAGGGGGCATGAGGCAGCGCGCAGCTCTCGTCAGAACTCTTGCGACAGAACCAAAAATTCTCCTGCTTGATGAACCATTTTCAGCCCTTGATTATCAGACAAAGCTGCATCTTGAGAACCTCGTTCATCGAACACTGAAGGATTACGGCAAAACGGCTGTTCTTGTCACACATGATATTGGAGAAGCAATTGCTATGAGCGACAGAGTTTTTTTATTCGCTTCAAAGCCCGGCCGCCTGCATAAAACCTTTAAGGTCCCTGATGAGCTGAGGGCAATGAAGCCTTTCGATGCCCGCCAAAGCGCTCCATTTCAGGCGCTCTTCCAATCCATATGGAAGGAGCTTGAGCAGCTTGAAAAGTGATCATACTCCTGAAACTCTGCACAAGGAATATGTGAAAGCTCTAAAGAAGGAAAAGCGGATCATTTTTTTATACCAGGCCATCATATTTGCAGGCTTTTTCCTGCTCTGGGAAACCGCATCGCGCTTGAATTGGATTGACCCGCTCATTTTCAGTTCCCCGCTTAAAGTGCTTTCCCTTCTCGCTGAAAAGGCTGCAGACGGATCGCTGTTTTCCAATGTGGGCATAACCGTTTTTGAAACAATTCTGGGCTTTCTGATCGGCACACTGGCAGGTGTTCTGCTTGCAGCAGTTTTATGGTGGTCCCCGAGAATATCAAGCATTCTGGACCCCTATCTCGTTGTTTTGAATGCCATGCCGAAAGTGGCGCTCGGACCAATCCTGATCGTTGCACTCGGCCCTGGTTTCACCTCTATTATTGCTATGGGAAGCATTATTTCCATTATCATTACGACCATTGTCATTTATACATCCTTCAAAGAAGTTGATGACAATTACCTCAAAGTGCTTAAAACCTTTGGCGCTTCCAAAAAACAGCTTTTCAAAGAAGCGGTCCTGCCCGCCTCTTTCCCTGTCATTATTTCGGCATTAAAGGTGAATGTCGGCCTCTCTTGGGTTGGTGTAATGGTCGGTGAATTTTTAGTCTCCGCTAAGGGACTGGGCTATCTCGTTATTTACGGGTTCCAGGTATTCAACTTCACGCTTGTGTTCCTCAGTTTGTTTGTCATTGCCATTGTAGCAACAGTGATGTATAAAGCAGTTGAATATTTAGAGAAAAAATTAGTGAAATACAGATAATATGAAAAGCTTGCCGGTGAATTCGGCAAGCTTTTTCATCTTATTAAGGCAAAACGAGATGTTTCCTTTTCAATCTCTTGCTAAATAATTGGTTTCAACCTTTTGAAGAGAATGCTTTAATACCTGATCTTTCATGATAAAGCTGAATTTTCTGTTCTGAAAAATGTTGGCCGGAAGCTCTTTAAACAGGACAGGCCCTTTTGTTTCCAAATAGTCATCCTTCTCTTCCAGCTGGCTGATTTCAGCAAAATAAATATTTTTGACAATCGTTTTTTCTTTGCCGAGAACCTTGTACTGTCCTAAATATTTAAGCTCGGCAATTTTACCGCCTGTTTCTTCCATAACTTCCCGCTCTGCGGCTTCATCAGCTGTTTCCAGCTCCTCTACTTTGCCTCCCGGAAATTCATAGCCTCTGTCCTCATGCTCTGTTAAAAGCCATTGACCCTTGTATCTGCAGATGACCCAAACATGCTTTGGCTCAGCAGAAAAAGGATTGTGCTCAAAAGAGAGCTGAACTTCATTATGATAAAAATCTTTAAAACGGTACATCTGCGATCCCTCTGTTCTCGGACTTTTCCACCCATATCTTATCACAATGAAATTCTGATGTATAATCACTGCTGTTCTTCTATGTTTTTCAAAATTTCCTGTGAAACGATATGCTCCTTAGCTTCTTCGTCCCCAAGCTCATAAATCATGCGGTAGACTTTTGCATTCATCTTATCAACAGTGTCATTCGGCCGGTCGTAATGATATTCCAAATACGGTACATGAGCTCTGAAAAACCCTTCCCAGCTGGACTGATTCAGCAGGTCAAAGCACTCCCTCAGCTCTGTAATTTCATCCAAGGAAGCAGAGATTTTAAATTCCCAAGGCGATGCTTCAGCACTTTGAAATATTTCTCCGTTTCCCACTGAAATATAATAGGTTTTCTTTTGTTCTTCCATTCGCTCCAGCTCCTTGGATAGCTTTTTGTTAGTTTATATCGGAGTCCCTGCTTTCATACTACAGGCAGCACTTTGCCAAATAGTAGCGCGCATGTACTCCTGCCCAAGGGCAAAAATGAAAAGGAAAGCTTTTAAGGAGGCACCCTGGAATATGGATTGGAAAGAACACTTTACAAAAGATGCAGCTATAAAAATACAGGCTGGCAGAGAGGACCTCTCCTCTGCCATAGGCGATTACGTCAGCCAGCTCACAGATCAGGAAGTCATCCAGCTGACGCGTTCAGCAGACAGCGAAGCCTTAAGAAATGCTGTAGCATTGGCCATTTATGAGAGAGCAAACCAAGTCTAGCCATTAAAACGTTCTAGATGGATTTTACCCTTATTAAAAGTAACCTAATCCTTCGGAGGCAGCTGCTGTTCCGCAATAGAAAAAAGCTGGCAAAAGCCAGCTTTTTCATTTATTTAAATAGGCCTTAAGCATCCAAATGTGCTTTTCCAAGCTTTGATGAATGGACAGCAGCATGTCTCCTGTTGTTTCATCGCCGGAATCTGAAGCAAGGTCCATGCCTTCTTTTGTTTCCTCGGCAACAGCAGAAAAATCCTCAAACAGCTGCTGCACCATCTTCTCCGCAGTTTCCTTTCCTGTTGCCTCTTCAATAGAAGCGAGCGCAAGGCACTCCCTCATTGTTGCCGCAGGCTTTCCATTTAACGCAAGCAGCCGTTCTGCAAGCTCATCAATATAGGTGTTCGCTTCATTATAAAATTCTTCAAATTTGGCATGCAGGGTAAAAAAATCTTTGCCTTTTACATACCAATGGTAATTATGCAGTTTTACATAAAGAACCGTCCAGTTCGCTACCTGCTTGTTCACAGCATCTGTTAACTTTTGCGCCATCTTGCATCCTCCTTATTTAACGTATCCAACCGTTAGTGTGTCCCAATCTTCAGGAGGAATGCAGGGCTTGCTGCTTACTTAGGGGTTTCCATTTTCTTGCGGTTTCTTTCCTTTATGCCGCCGTTTCCCGCCATCACTTCAAGCTTTGGCATTGTGTGCTGATCCTTTGCTGATACATGCGACTGAATCGTGTACATGCTGTCAGCTCGAAAACTATAGGAAAGCTCATAAGTTCCATCCGCTGACTGCTTTGCCGGCTTCATTTCATCAACACCTGAATTGGAAGTGATTTCAAACTGAACATCTGCATCTTTTACCGTCTCTTTTCCATAGCTGACCTTTGCTTGATATACATAAGGCTTGTTCAGTTCAGCCTTCACAGGTCCCTCTAGAGCAACCTTCAGTTCCAATGGCATAGAAGACTGTGCTGCATTGTTGTTTCCGCAGCCTGCCAGCAGCAAAAACACGATGGCAACCAACCATTTTTTCATTGTATTTCCCCTTTTTCTTCTGAATCTATTTTGTAATCAATTCCATATAAACAAGGGGAAATCCTTTTTTAAGCTTATTTTGAATTGTTGCTTATAGCAGCTTGCCGCTCAAATCAGCAGGTGCTCCAATAACATAGCCTTGACATAAAAAAAACCCTAAAGCCAAAGGCCATAGGGGTTTCTTCTTATCCGAATACTTTTTCCAAGTCTGCGCTGTCCTGGTCAAGCCAGAAGTTCATGAGGCGTTTTGCTCCATCCAAATCATGAAGCTTTGCCTGGCCGCATTGAAGCTCGTTGGCTGCCGGGATTTCTGTTACCTGGACGGCATCCTTCATTGTTTCTTCCAGCAGGCTGATGATCTCCTTCACTGACGGATTGCCGCTCACAATCAGATAATATCCTGTCTGGCAGCCCATTGGAGAAATATCAATGATATCAAAATGGTCATATTTCTCTGCATACGTGCGGATTGTAAAGGCAAGAAGATGTTCCAGTGTATGAATTGTTTCCGGCTTCATCGCCTGTTTATTCGGCTGGCAGAAACGGATATCAAATTTATTCACTTCACCATCTGTACCGACCTTGTGCACGCCGCAATGTCTGACATATGGGGCAACAACTGCTGTATGATCAAGTTCAAAACTTTCTACTGAAGGCATTCACAATCACTCCTTTTAATCATTCTTCCTTTATTGTACACGTAAATCCGATTAATTTCATCAACTTTATAACCATTTCCAGCCTGCCAAAATCCTTCTCATTGCATTTTCCCTTTGCCTGCATTAAAGTAAACTTGAATAAGGCAGGTGCTGACATGAAAACCATTTTGATCGGATTGATTAAAGTTTACCAAAAAGTGATCTCCCCGCTAAAGCCCCCAACATGCCGATTTTACCCAACCTGTTCAAGCTATGGAGCAGAAGCAATCAGAAAACACGGCGCGTTAAAAGGGAGCTATCTGGCAGCCGCGCGAATAGCGAAATGCCACCCGTTTCACCCAGGCGGCTACGATCCTGTTCCTGAACCAAAACCTTCATCAAATAAACAAACGCAAGATTGACGTCCGCTACTCAAAATATGTCAATCTTTTTTTCTTATTCTCAAATCGTAATAATTACGATATAATGAGTTTTGGAATTGCAGGAGAGGAGAAACAAATGAACAGTTTAATGAAACCTGTTCTGCTTGCGGCAATGGTGCTGTTGCTTCTTTCAGGCTGTTCTGCAAAGGAACAGGAGCACAATGCGGACGGCAAGCTGAAGGTTTACACAACCATTTTTCCTTTAGAGGACTTTGCCAAAAAAATTGGCGGAAATAAAGTAGAAGTAGAAAGTGTCCTTCCCCCTAATGTGGAAGCCCATTCATATGAACCTTCAGCAAAGACGATGGTGAATATGGCCGGAAGCGACGCTTTTATCTATACAGGTGCCGGTGTGGAAGGATTCGGTGATAAAGCAGCAGAAACGCTGAAGCATGAAAATGTAGCCATAGTAAAAGCAGCAGAAGGCATTAAGCTTTTAAAAGGCGAGCACCACCATGATGAAGATACCGAGCATAAAGGGCCATATGCGGAAGAGGAAGAAGCGCACGGAGATACCGATCCTCATTTATGGCTCGATCCGCTGCGAGCCATTCAAATAGCCGATAATATTAAAAAATCGCTGATCAGTCTAAGGCCTGAGCATAAACAAGAGTTCGAGCAGAACTTCCAAAAGCTGAAAACCGATCTTACGAAACTTGACCAGGACTTTGCCCAGACCATTAAACAATCCCCTAAAAAGGAGATTCTTGTATCCCATGCCGCTTACGGCTACTGGGAAAGCCGCTATGGCGTGCATGAAATCAGCGTGATGGGTCTCTCGCCAATGGAAGAGCCTTCCCAAAAAACTCTGGAATCCGTTGTGAAGGAAGCAAAAGCCCACAGCATCCGCTATGTGATCTTTGAAAGCAACATCAGCAGCAAAATCTCAGAGATTGTGGAAAAAGAAATCGGCGCCAAGCCTTTGACTCTTTATAATTTGGAATCTGTCCCTCTGGAAGCAGTCAAAAACAATAAGGATTACATCAGCCTGATGAGAGAGAATTTAAAAACATTGAAAACAGCATTGGCTGAATAGAAGCAGAAACAGCATCTTTGGGATGCTGTTTTTTTAGCAGTTCGCTTTTTGCAACCGGCCTTTCAATAAAAATGGCTTTCACTGAGCAGAAAGGAACTTTGCAGCTCGTTGCCATTTGATCCTGCCTAAATATAGCATAAAACCCCTGGATTGCTCTTTGAAATATGATTATATCGGCGGTTCATAGCCGTATATCAGCGGATGAAGGCCTTATATCTGCGAACTGCTCAAGCCCCCGCTTTCTCCAGTAAAATCATCTTAAAAAAATAAGCAGGCATAGAATGCCTGCTTACTCAGCTTCGCTTTTCATATTGTATTTTTTTCTGAAACGCTCTGCACGGCCGCCTTTATCAGCGAATTTTTGTCTGCCTGTATAGAACGGATGAGTATCTGAAGTTACTTCCATTTTAATGAGAGGGTATGTGCTGCCGTCTTCCCACTCAACCGTTTCATTAGAGGTTCTAGTTGAACCGCTTAAAAATTTTGCACCGCTATTTACGTCCATGTAGACGACTTTTTTGTAATCCGGATGAATTCCTTGTTTCATGTTTCAAACCCCTTTCACAAATCGTAATCATTACGCTTTATAGAATATCGCATTTATCTCTTTTTGTCAAACAGATGTGTTTCATTCCTGCCGGCAGAATAATAACTAACAAAAAGTGGATAATAAGGTAAGAAATTTGACTGCATACCTCATGTGTAAATTATTCCCCTTTTGCGGGTGCTAAAACATTTCACTTGGAACTGCATACAGAAAGGCGGGACTTACCTTATGACAGATTTAATACTGGCCAGGTCATTATTTGGCACAACAATGGCATTTCATATTATTTTCGCTACATTGGGTGTCGGTATTCCTTTAATGATTCTTGCCGCTGAAATTATGCATCTCAGAACAAAGGATCAGGACTATTCCGTAATGGCAAAGCGCTGGACAAAAGCGCAGGCCGTGCTGCTTGGAGTGGCGATTCCGACTGGAACCATTGCAGCGGTTCAGCTTTCTTTGCTATGGCCTGGTTTTATGGAAGTAATCGGCAAGGTCATGTCCCTTCCATTTCAAATTGAAGTTTATGCTTTTTTCATTGAGGCGCTGTTTATGTCCATTTACGTTTACGCTTATGATCGGCTATCAGCTAAAATGCGCCTGATTACGGTATTTTTGGTTATGCTCGGTGCCGCCGCTTCAGCCATTCTTATTACAAATGTTCATGCTTTTGAGGGAACGCCTGCCGGTTTTTCCGTTAAAAACGGTGAAATTGTGGATGTTCATCCTTGGAAGGCTTTTTTCAATCCGAGTTTTGCTGTTTCTGCAGGACATGTTGCGGTTTCAGCCTTTATGACAGGTGCTTTTGTTATTTCAGCCATTGCAGCTTTTAAAATGATCCGGAACAGAAAGAAAGAAAGACTTTATCAGTTTCACCGCAAAGCCCTGATGATGGGGCTGATTATTGGAGGGATTTTTTCGCTCCTGACTGCTCTGAACGGCCATGCATCAGCACAAAAGCTGCATGAATACCAGCCTGAAAAGCTGGCGGCTGCAGAAGGCCTTTTCGAAACGCAGGATCATGCACCGCTTGCAATCGGGGGCTTCACTGATAAAGAAACACAAAAAGTCAAATGGGGAATTGAAGTGCCGTGGGCTTTAAGTTTTTTGGCAGCGAACAGCTTTGACACTGTTGTGAAAGGCTTGAATGACTTTCCAAAGGATGAGTGGCCGCCGCTCTTTGTGCACACCCTGTTTAACGGTATGGTTGCAATCGGCAGCCTGCTCATTCTTCTCTCTGCTGCTGGGTTCTTTTGGCGAAGAGTGCTAAAAAAGGATAGGTTCCCAAGATGGTTTTTATGGATTTGTGTTTTATCAGGCCCGCTCTCCCTTCTCTCTATCGAATTCGGCTGGATTTTTGCCTGCACAGGAAGACAGCCATGGGTGATTTACCGCATGCTCCGAACAGCTGACGTTGTGACGCAATCAGGTCAAATCGGCACTTTGTTTGCCCTGTTTACAGGTATCTATGTCATTTTGGGCGCCGCTGTGGTCCTTGTTCTGACCTATTACTTCAAGCGAAATCCTCTTGAAAATGAAATTACTAAGAGGCCGCAGGACAGCGTTCATGTTTAAAAGAAAGGAGCTGTAAAAGATGGGCGTTTCATTGAATGCATTGCTGGCCATTACTGTGCTGTGGGGATTTATTTTCATCTATGCTTTTATGGCGACAATGGATTTCGGGGCGGGCTTCTGGTCCATGATTTATACAAAAAATCAAAAAACAAAAGCAACAAACATTGCCAATAAATACTTATCACCGACCTGGGAAGTAACAAATGTGTTCATTGTTGCCATCGTTGTAGCATTGTTCAGCTTTTTCCCTGGTGCGACCTTTATTCTCGGGACAGTTCTTTTGATTCCCGGCAGCATCATTCTCATTCTCCTTGCCATCCGAAGCGGGTTTCTTGTTTTTTCGCATTCGGCTAAGAAATACCAAACGGCGCTTACTTATGTATCCGGCATCTCTGGGTTCATCATTCCGGCCTTGCTGATCTGCGTGCTGCCGATCACACATGGCGGGTACATTCAAACTGTGAACGGCGTCCATCAGCTTCAGCTTCTCAACTTAATCACAAGTCCTGACATTTTTGCCTTTATCGGTTTTGCGATCAGCAGCACGCTTTTTCTTTCTTCCCTGCTGCTTGCTGATTATTCCATAAACCTCTCCAAGGATCTTGATGCGTATAAGGTTTACCGGAGAGATGCGCTCATAACAGGGCCGATCTCTGTTGTTATGGCCTTTTTTATCATGCTGACGCTGAAAAGCGAGGCTCCCTGGCTCTACTCTAATATGATGAAATATCTGCCGTTTTTGATCGGATCCATTATTATGTTCTTTGCTGCAGGGGCAGCCCTTCTGATTCCTTCCGGCAGAAAAGATGGACTGACTGGAAGGCCTAGGGTCGCCATGATCGCGATTGTGATCCAATACCTGCTGGCAAGCTATGCATACGGAAGAGCGCATTTGCCTTATATGATTTACCCTGATGTAACACTTGATGCCGGTTTTACAAACCCTGAAACTTTTAAAGCCTTGTTTATCACCTATATCGTTGGGTTTATTATTCTTTTTCCAGGCTTCGTCTTTTTCTGGAATATGTTCATGAAGGACAATCGGGACAGCAATGATTCTGAGCCGGCACCTCATGAATGATTTTTACGTGTTTTAAGCAAAATAAAAGCTCATCCACCTTATAAAGGAGGGCTGATTGAAATGGAACAGAAAATTATGTGCGAGGTGCACAACTGCACCTATTGGGGCAGCGGCAACCGCTGTACGGCAGATGCCATCTATGTTGTCAGCCATAAAGGCGAGCGAGCTTCCAAAACAGAAGAAACAGACTGCAGAACGTTTGAACCTCAAGATGTATAGAAAAGCGAAAGCCGCTCGTTCAGCCCCGGCAAGCATAAGACGGACAGCCGGAGAAAGGCGGTTTTTCCTTTCTCTGGATGACCGGCTTATGACCTCGAGGGGCTAGCGGCTGAAGCTGGACAAATCAACTTTTGAAAATCAGCTATCTAAGTACAAGTACAAAAAAGCCCGGCTGGTCCGGGCTTTTTCATTTTCCCCTCAAAAAAATAAGCTCCTATGCCAGAAGCTACATTTGATAAGCAAAAACGTGCTTTGTATATTTGTCTAATTTTTTCATATCAACTTGAAATCCAATCCCAGCCTGTTCCGGTACTTGTATTTTGCCATTTTTCACTGTGACCTCTGGTGAAATGATGTCTTCCTCCCAATACCTTGATGAAGCGGAAATATCTCCAGGTATAGAAAAGTTCGGCAAAGAGGCGCAGGCAATATTATGGGCTCTTGAGACTCCTGTTTCAAGCATACCTCCGCACCAGACAGGAATGTTCTTTTCCATGCAGTAATTATGAATATTGACTGTTTCCTGCAGACCCCCAACCCTGCCAGGCTTAATATTGATTACTCTGCAGCTGCCAAGCTCAATGGCTTTTCTGGCATCATCCAGCGACACGATGCTTTCATCGAGACAAATGGGAGTCTGAAGCTCCCTTTGAAGAATGGCGTGATCCACTATATCGTCTGCCGCAAGCGGCTGTTCGATCATCATCAGAGAAAACTCATCAAGCGCCTTTAAATGATCTATGTCCTCTAGTGTATAAGCAGAATTTGCATCAGCCATCATCGGCAGAGCGGGAAACTCTTTTCTAATTTCCCGAATCAGGCCAACGTCCTGGCCGGGCTTAATTTTCACCTTAAACCGCTTATACCCTTCAGAAAGATGCGCATCAATTTTTTTTATCATTTCCTGCCTTGGGGCGAGCCCAATGACAACGCCTGCTTCAATTGCTGATCTTGTGCCGCCGAGCATAGCGGAAAGGGGCTTCTCATGCTCCTTTGCATAGCAGTCCCATACTGCTCCTTCTATAGCCGCCTTCGCCATATAATTTCGCTTCAGCTTTGAAAATAATGGGCCAAGCTCTTTCGGATGAGAAAATTCTTTCCCGGCTATAAGCGGAATCAGAAAATCTTTCAGCATGTGAAAAACGGTCTGAACGGTTTCCTCTGTGTACCATGGCGAGGAAAAGGCAACCGCTTCTCCCCAGCCTGTGACACCTTCTTCAGTAACTGCTTTTACAATAATGCTTTCCCGCATCTCCACTTTCTCCAGACTGGAGACAAACGGCTCAATCAGCTTCATTTCCGTAAAGTACAGCTCTGCATGCTTAATTTTCATGTTCAGCCTCCCTCCTGGCCCATTCCTTCAGCGTTCTTCTCAGCAGTTTGCTGGATGCGTTCCGCGGCAAAGCCTCAGCAAATGTGATAAAGGCAGGAACCTTATAGGAAGCCAGATGCTTTTTGCAATAACGAAGCAGTTCTTCTTTATCAGCAGAATCTCGCAGGACGATAAAGGCGTGCGGTACTTCTCCCCATTTTTCATGAGGAACACCTGTTACACCTGCCTCTTTGACAGAGTGATGGCTTGTAAGGACAGATTCTATTTCAGCAGGATAAACATTTTCTCCGCCGGAAATAATTAAATCACTGCGTCGGTCCAGCACGTACAAAAAGCCTTCTGTATCAAGAAAACCAATATCCCCTGTATAAAACCAGCCTTCCTTCAGGTTTTCAGCTGAAGCATCCTCCCTTTTCCAGTAGCCCGGCGTCACATTGGGTCCTTTTACAAGTATTTCACCAGGAGCATGCGGCAAGGCTTCCCTGCCATCCCGATCGATAATTTTCATCTGGTTCGGCATAAGCGGCTTTCCGGCAGATCCGAGCTTAGAGATGCTGTACTCCGGTGACAGTGTTGTGAATTGCGAGGAGGTTTCTGTCATCCCGAATGTTTGGAAAACAGGGATCTCCTTTTCTTTGCACTCTAAAAGCAATTTTTCCGGAGCAGGGCCTCCTCCCAAAAGCATGCAGCGGAAAGCTGCAGGATAAGGTTTTGTCCCAAGCTCCTCTAGAAGCTCTCGCAGCATGGCAGAAACAACAGAAATAACGGTGGCACCCTTTTCTATAATCGCTTTGTTTACGGCTTCAGGCTTAAACCTTTCAAACAGCATGGCTGGAATGCCGTATAACACACTTCTAAATAAAATTGAAAGGCCGCTTATATGAAAAAGCGGTACAGCACACACCCATTTGTCTTCGCTTGAAAGGCCGAGGTTCAGCACAGATCCTGCCGCACTCCACCAGTGATTGCCGTAAGTCTGCTGCACACCCTTTGGCCTGCCGGTTGTCCCAGATGTATACATAATGGTCGCCGTTTCGGATAGCTCAAATTCCTTTATGTACTGATCAGCTGATGTGTCTTCTTCTTTGCATAGAAGGCCTGATGCCGGGACTGCCCTTATGCCTGCTTCACTTTGCGGCATTAATTCGTCATCAGCAATTAACAGCACTGCTTCACTGTCTTTTTGCTGCCACGCCAATTCTTCCTCTGCCAATCGGATGTTCAGCATAACGGCTTTCGCCCCTGCATAAAAAACAGCGTGAACCGTTACAGCCATATCAAGGCTGTTTTTCATCAATATTGCAACATGATCGCCCTTTTTTACACCTAGTTTCTGTAAATGAAAGCATTTTTTCCTGGCCATTTCATGCAGCTCAAGAAATGAAATTTCTTTATCGTGAAAAATTAAACCCGGACGATCTGGTGTAAGATGCGCCCGCTGTGCCAGCCAATTCGGCATCACCGTATTCATTGCTTTCACCTCTTATTCCTGTATAGTGCGAAAAACAGCCTGGCGGAATCCGCCAAGCTGTCTGCTAAAAATTAAGGGAAACGAGGGAACTGCTTAAAGTCCGGACTGCGTTTTTCTTTAAACGAATCGCGGCCTTCCTTCGCTTCATCAGTCGTATAATAAAGCAATGTAGCATCTCCAGCAAACTGCTGCAGGCCAGCAAGGCCGTCAGTGTCTGCATTCATTGCTGCTTTAAGGAAACGGATGGCAGTCGGACTCTTTTCAAGAATTTCTTCGCACCATTGAACAGTTTCTTTTTCAAGTTCAGCAAGCGGCACAACCGTATTGACCAGACCCATATCGAGTGCATCCTGTGCACTGTACTGGCGGCACAAATACCAGATTTCACGGGCTTTTTTATGTCCTACTATGCGTGCCAGGTAGCCTGAACCGTAGCCGGCATCAAAGCTGCCCACTTTCGGTCCTGTTTGTCCAAATACAGCATTATCTGCTGCAATTGTCAGGTCACAAACAACGTGCAATACGTGGCCTCCGCCGATCGCATAGCCTGCCACCATCGCGATGACCGGCTTCGGAATCACGCGGATTAAGCGCTGAAGATCCAGGACATTCAGGCGCGGGATATTATCCTCGCCCACATAGCCTCCATGGCCGCGGACTTTTTGATCTCCGCCTGAACAGAAGGCTTTTTCGCCTGCACCAGTTAAAATAATAACGCCGACGTTAGAATCGTCTCTTGCATAAGCAAAAGCATCGATCAATTCCATAACTGTCTTCGGCCTGAATGCATTATGTACTTCAGGTCTGTTGATCGTAATTTTCGCAATGCCATTGTAAGTTTCATATAAAATATCTTCATACACGCGCTCTGAAACCCAATCAAAACTCATTGAAAGTCCCCCTGTTCCATATTTTTTAAAAACTCACTTACTATTTTACCAAAAAATCGAGGCTGTTCTACATGAATTGCATGTCCAGCCTCTCTCACCTGCTTTAGCACTGCCTTAGGAAAAAGCGCCTGCATTTCCTTATTGATGCCGCAAAACTTCGAATCCCATTCGCCTGTAATGAGCAGAACATCTTTAGGAAAGGAGGAAAGTCTGTCCCACCAAGACGGCTGTGCACCTGTCCCCATCCCTTTGAGGCTGTATGCGAGACCTGCCGGCTTATTTCTAAGACGCTCTTCCCTGATGCTTTTCCTGATCTCATCAGGCAGCTTTTTCTGCGACTCAAAAAGGGGAATATTTTCCCACTTATTGATGAAAGCCTCCATTCCATACTGCAGAATTTCATCGGCAAGCTTATGATCCTGTTCTCTTCTTTGGTTTCTTTCCTCGTCTGTCTTAAGGCCAGGCGAGCTGCTCTCCAAGATGAGTGATGAAACCAAATCAGGAAAAAGCATGGCAAATGACAGAGCAAGCCTTCCGCCCATTGAATATCCAAGCACAGAAACAGGCATGTCCACCTTCATAGAGGTAAGAAGCAGCATTAACTCCTCTGAAGCGTGCTTCATAGTATAAGGCGCCAGGCACTCTGGACTGTCTGACTTTCCATGGCCGATCACATCAACCGCTATTACCTGATATCCTTGCAGCATATCAAGAATGGGAAGCCAGCTTCCGGCTGAACCGGTGAAACCATGCAGCAAAACAACCGGCATTCCTTCGCCATACACCTCTGCAGAAAGCACTTTGTTTCTGACAGTTTTATGCATCTTTCAGCCTTCTTTTTATTTCCCGGGAAACATTTTCAAGCAAAGTCCGATGGTATCCGACACGCGTCTGGCGGTTTGTTCTGACTTCCACAATGCT
Organism: Metabacillus kandeliae; assembly: GCF_021166585.1. GTDB lineage: Bacteria > Bacillota > Bacilli > Bacillales > Bacillaceae > Metabacillus_B > Metabacillus_B kandeliae. The sequence continues at coordinate 17,989 of NZ_JAJOZE010000001.1, read as the reverse complement.
GATTCCAGGCTCTTTCAGGGCTGCCGGGAAGACCTGTTTTAAGTGTTCCCAGCTGTCAATCAAATGATAGCCTGCACGGTAAAGCGCTGCTGCATGTTTAAAATCCAGTCCTGTTGGAGTCCCGAAAAGCGTCTCAAAATGCTTTTCTTCCTTTGATTGAGGCAAAAAGGAAAAAATCCCTCCGCCATCATTATTAACAAGCAGGATTGTTAAAGAAACTCCATTTAAATTAGCCCCAAGGAGGCCATTCATATCATGATAAAATGACAGATCGCCGATAACCAAAACTGCCGGCTCATCTTTTTCGGCTGCTATACCGGCCGCGGTCGACACAACGCCGTCAATGCCGTTTGCGCCTCTGTTGGCAAAAATGAGGATCTCTTTCTCTGTAACAGGAAAGAACGTATCCGTATCCCTGATCGGCATGCTGTTTCCGACAATGAGCCTTGAATGATTAGGCATCAGCTCTCCGAGGAGCGAGTAAAGCCTGCCTTCAAACAATTCCGGTTCATCGGTCATTTCCCGAAAAGCATTTCTGAAAGCGTGATTGGCCTCTTTCCAGTCAGCAAGCCACTCTGTTTCCCTGCTTGGACCATTCATCAATGCATTTAAGTGTTTGCAGAACTCGCCTTCATCAGCTGCAATCAGCTCTGTTGCGGTAAGTGCTGGATCCCGCCACTCACCGTCTCTGTCCACGATGATCTGCAGAATTTCAGGATGGTCTCTCAGCTGCAAAAACAGCGGCTTTGAGACAGGCATAGCGCCAAACCTGATAACAAGATCTGGCTGAAAATGCCTGCTTAGCTCCTGGTCCTTCAATATGGAATCATAGCATTCCACAATGCTTTCTTTGCTGTGGGCTCCTGAGCGGAGATTTGACAGCGGATCGGCCAATATTGGAAAACCAGTGCTTTCTGCAAGCTGAACCACTTGATTGTGAAATTCTTCACTTTGTATGGCACCGCAAACAATAACGCCTTTTTCCGTATTGGAAACTAATTCTGCAATGCGCTTCATATCGCTCTCTGCAGCAACCGGCAAAGAAGGAGTTTTCACTGTAGTCATGCTTCTGTTCCATTTGTTTTTCCAAAGCTCTCCTGTATTTAAATCAGGAAGCAGCGGCTCTCTGAATGGAAAATTCAGATGCACCGGCCCCATTGGAACGGAGCGGGAATAGCCTGCTGCCCGTGCAGCCAATGTTCTCGCATACTGCTGCATGCTGACGGCTGTTTCCGGCAGTGCTGCATCATGAAACCACTTTGTGTATTTTCCGTAAAGGTGAAGCTGGTCAATAGCCTGAGGTGCACCGGAATCTCTAAGCTCATGAGGCCTGTCAGCTGTCAGCACCACAAGCGGCACATTGCTGTAATGAGCTTCTATAACAGCAGGAAAATAGTTCGCTGCTGCTGTCCCTGAGGTGCACAGCAATGCGACAGGAGACCTTTTTGATTTGGCAAGTCCCAGCGCATAAAACCCGGCAGAGCGTTCATCGATTTGAAGGTGCACCTTCATGCCGGGATGTTCTGACAGGAGAATGGCCATAGGAGTGGATCTTGATCCTGGACTCACAACTGCCTCTGTTATCCCCTGCTGAAATAGTTCATCTACAAAGCCTGCTGTATACTCGGTTATCGGATTAGGAGCACTCATTCTATCTTCCCTCCCAGGCTGGAAAGCATCGGTCTCAGTTTGATCATTGTTTCTGCATATTCTGCTTCAGGCTCTGAATCCCTTACAATGCCGCAGCCAGCATAAAGATGCGCATCTTTTCCTTTGATCAGACTTGAACGGATCGCAACGGCAAACTCACCGTTATCACCGGCATCAAACCATCCGATCGGTCCTGCATACCAGCCCCTGTCCATCGGTTCAATGGCACGGATCATCTCTACCGCCTTCTCCTTCGGCAAACCGCCAAGAGCAGGCGTCGGATGAAGCATTTCCACAAGATTCAAGAAGGAGCAGCCTTCTTTTATCCTGCCTTCCACAGGGGTGAATAAATGCTGAACGCTTTCTGTTTTATACAAGCCGGGCTCTTGCGGCACAGAAACACTTTCGCAGCAGTTCTCAAGAGCGCTCTTAATCATTTGCACCACATAGCCGTGCTCTTCTAAATTTTTCTTATCTGAAAGGAGCGTTTCTCCAAGAACAATATCTTCCTCTTCTGACTGCCCTCTTTTGATCGAGCCGGCTAAGCATGTGGAAAGGATGCTTTCCCCTTCCTTTTTAACAAGTCTTTCCGGTGTAGCTCCTAGAAAACAGCTCTTTTCATTTTCCATTGCAAAGATATAGGAGGTTTTCTGTTCCTCCATCAGCCGTTCCAAAACAGCTTCCGCCTGAACAGGCTCATCAAAGACAAGTGTTACATCCCTTGCGAGCACAACCTTGTCCAGTTCTCCTTCCTTAATGGCGTCCGTAGCCTTTACGATCGCCTCTAGCCACTCTTCCTTCATATGCTCTTTGCAGGAAATTTGCCGCGGGAGTTCTGCTTTAGAAGATTCACCTAGAGCTGAATATAATTGATAATCTTCAAAGTACTGAATGCATTCTTCTAATGTATCTTCTCTATAAACAATTTTATTAATGGTATAAAAAGACCCTTTTTCCGTCTTAGAGAGCATGCATTTTGGCAGAATAAATCTCGCCTCTTTATAGCTAGTCCATTCGTCCCTGCTGTTTTTATATGGATCGAAAGAAAAGCCGCCAAGAAGCAGCGGGCCGTATGCATTGCTTTTGCTGCTTTCATCTTTATAAAAAACAAGCTTAGTTAAGCGCTTCCATTCCTTTTCAACAGCCATAAAACGCTTGCTCGTTTTATCTTCAGAGGCAATCTCGTGCGCAATGCCCAATCCGGCAAAAGCCTGCCTGCTGCTCGGTGATCTCCAGAAAAATCGTTCTCCCTGAAAATTTTCCTTTCCAGCAGCAAAAAACGCAAAGGGGCCCATTGGATCTATCTCGGAGACATGGCTGACAAGGACAGGTTGATCTGTTTGAACAGCCGTCTCAAGCGCAGATCGTATGGTTTGCTTAAACGTATCCTGAAGCGTAGGTATCAACTGAAAAACCCCCAAAATCCGTAAAATCACTTTTTTAACCATACACCTCACAAAATGACGTGTCAATAGACTGACATTGGAGATGCGGTTACTACCTTATTATATAGCTTTCTGTCCTGATTAGAAATGAAGGAGGCTTAAAATGTAACAGGAAATAATGGAAGGCACCGGCTGGGAGCATTGACATGGCGCCCTGGATTACCTAAACTATTGTTGGGGCTGTCTGCAATTGCAGCTTGTCCCATTATCAGGCTTTAAAGGAGAGAAAAACATGCATCCTGATACACAAACATCTGATTCAGGAGTCAGAGGTCAAGGTAAAAACTGGCGCGTCTGGTGGATGCTGATGCGGCCGCACACACTAACTGCTGCGTTCATTCCCGTCACACTTGGGACGGTTATGGCTTTGAAGGAAGGATCCTTTCATATATGGCTGTTTCTCGCCATGCTGCTTGCTTCCCTTCTCATACAAGCAGCTACAAACATGTTTAATGAGTATTTTGACTTTAAGCGCGGTCTCGATAACAAAGATTCCGTCGGAATCGGCGGCGCTATTGTCAGAGACGGTGTAAAGCCGTCAACAGTTCTGAATCTCGCCTTTATCTTTTTCGGCATTTCAGCTCTTTTAGGCGTTTACATCTGCTTTGCTTCAAGCTGGTGGATTGCTTTGATCGGTACGTTCTGCATGGCAGCAGGCTATTTTTATTCCGGCGGTCCCCGCCCGATTGCCTATACGCCTTTCGGTGAATTAACATCAGGACTCTTAATGGGAGTAGTCATTATCCTTATTTCCTTTTTTATTCAAACAGATGCCGTTACAATGGATTCCTTTTTGATTTCCATTCCGGTTTCGCTTTTAATCGGAGCAATCAATTTGGCTAACAACATTAGAGACCATGACGGAGATAAGCTGAACGGCAGAAAAACATTGGCTATCCTTTTCGGGCAAAAAAATGCCATTCGTTTTCTGGCATTCATTTTCACCCTTTCCTACCTGCTTGTTATTGCATTTATTCTGTTTCATATCACATCATTTTGGAGCTTGCTTGTCTTTTTAAGCCTTCCGAAATCCATCTCTGCCATCAAGTCATTTATAGGCAAAAAAAGACCGGTTGAAATGATGCCTGCCATGCGGGCTACAGCTCAAACGAATACGCAGTTCGGCTTTTTACTGGCAATCGGTGTTTTTATCAGCTATCTTCTCTGACACAGGCTTTAGTCTGTGTCTTTTTTTTGCCTTTCTTTCATGGAGACATGTTTCTGCACGGGAATGACCATACTATGAGGAGTAAAAGGATAAAGGAGGGCACCAGATTGCTTACACCTCAGCAGCTGAGCCAATACCGCACCATTCTGGAAGCTGAAAAAAAAGAGCTGCTTTCCAGATTTGAAGAAAATGGCCATTTCGGTTTGGATGAAGGCTATGCGCACGAATCAACAGGCGAGCTTTCAAGCTATGATAACCATCCTGCAGACGATGCAACCGAATTATTTGAACGGGAAAAGGATCTTGCTCTGAATGAGATGGCAGAAGAAGAGCTTCACGATATTGAGCGGGCCCTGAAAGCGATTGATGAAGGAAAATATGGACTCTGTGCAGTATGCGGAAAGGAAATCCCACCTGAACGTTTATCTGCAGTTCCTTCAGCCGTTACCTGCAAGGAGCATTCGCCAAACCAGAACGTCTCCCATGACAGGCCAATTGAAGAAGAAGTATTACAGCCCCCATTCGGCCAGTTTGACTTTGATGATGACAGTGATGAGTCAGCAGCATACGATGCTGAGGATGCTTTCCAGGAAGTCGCAGAGTTCGGGACATCTGACAGTCCTTCAGACCTTGAATACCCTCAAAAAACGTATGATGACATGTTCAGTGAAGCAGATGAACCTATTGGGTACACGGAAGACTTTGAAAATTTCATCGGAACAGATATTACTGGAAAAGAAATAACGGTTTACCCAAGTGTGCTTCATGAAAAATATGAAGCAGCCCTTGATGAAGAAGGCATCATGACAGAATTCGGCGATCTGCCAGCTTATGAAAAAGAACCATATACAGAACATAATGAGAGGGACTGATGCCAATCAGCCCCTCTTTGTCATATTATCCAATGTTCCGCTATACGTTTTAAAGAGCTTGGAAAGTGATAATTAAATTGATGAACAATGAAAAGCACATGAGCTTTGGCAACAATTCTTCAGAAGAATGCATTACATAAGAAAGGAGTTTTTATCATGCTGATTCGCTCCATTTTTGTTTTCATCGCAGTTTATGTTCTTTTTTCCATCAGCGGGTTATTGTTTCCAGTTGACCGGGAGTGGTATGATGCCCTGAACAAACCGGCTTTCACTCCTCCCGGGAGTACTATCGGCATCATTTGGGCTGTCCTGTTTGCTTTGATCGCAATGGCCGCAGCCATTATTTATTATAAGAAAAATTTCTCTGAAGAATCGAAAACCTTTTGGCTGATTTTTGCGGTCAATTATATCAGCAATCAGCTGTTCAGCTATTTTCAATTCAGCCAAAAGAATCTTTTGGCCGCAAGCATTGACTGCCTGATTGTTGCCATTACGGCCTTTCTTCTCATTTTATCAGCACGCAGAATCAGCCGTGCGGCAGCTTTATTGCTCATCCCTTATTTTCTATGGACCGCTTTTGCCACTTATTTATCATTCACCATTTACTCGATGAATCTTTAATACAGGAAAACAGGAGGAAGAGCGGGATGCGCATCCTGCGGTTATATTCCTCCTCTTCTTCAAAATTTCCCCTTGCAGGCATACCTTCTCTTAGGTCAGAAATTTGAAATCCTGCCTATTTCAGCATGCGGAAATAGGCCTCTGTTGTTCTGTGATATTTGACCACATTCTCCTCAATCTATGGCTCCGTCCGTTTTCCAATGATGAAATAGTCGTCCACTATCCAGTCAGTGCGGCTGCCTGATGTTACAGAACTTTTAAAAGATGCCGTAAGCAATGGATGCTGAACACTGAATACAAATCTGCCTCCAGGTGCGAGGGTTCGGTAAACTCTTTGAAATAACAAATCAAGATTTTCAATATAATGCAGGGCGAGCTGAGAAATCACTGTATGAAACGTTTCTTTTGGAAAAGGAAAATCCTCAAGTCTGGAACAGCAGATATTTCCATTCAGTCCCGTTAAACCCACTTCAGCTTTTCTGCACATATTGGCAGAACCATCTGCTCCTGTATAGCTTTCACACCTGTTCGAATCCAGCAGCAGCTTTCCCATACTGGCATCTCCGCATCCAAGGTCAAGCACACTGCCTAAATTGCCGGTCCCAAGAAGATCAAGCAGCAGGGGATTTTCGATCAGTTTATTTGGACTTTCCTTTCTGTGCCTCCTGTTTAAATAGGCTTGGAAAAATTGTTCCTTGTCATATGCTTCTGAACCGTAAAACTCCATAAGTCATCCCCTTTTTTCCATGCTAAAATAGATTTTATCAGATGGAGGAAAGCATGGGATAGAGTAATCTTCAATATAATGGAAATAATAAATTGGGTTTATACATATCAAAGATGAACCAAAGTAAACTATCCAGCCGTACTTATTTGATGGCAATGAAGGCAATCTATCATTCTTTAGGAGGAACAAGAAATGAACGCTCATGAAATTGATTACAAAATTTACGGTGATGATATGCAGTTCGTTGAAATAGAACTCGATCCTGAGGAAAGTGTTGTAGCTGAAGCAGGCGGCATGATGATGATGGAAGACGGCATAGATATGGAAACCATTTTCGGTGACGGCGGGAATCAGGGCGGTTTCTTCGGAAAGCTGGTCGGAGCAGGCAAACGGGTTCTTACAGGAGAAAGCCTCTTTATGACGGTCTTTACCAACAAGCATGCCGGCAAAAAGCATGTGTCCTTTGCTGCTCCGTATCCTGGAAAGATCATTCCTATGGATCTTGAGCAGCTTGGCGGAAAAGTAGTCTGCCAAAAAGATGCCTTTCTATGTGCAGCAAAAGGGGTCTCTGTCGGGATAGATTTTCAGAAGAAATTAGGCACAGGCTTTTTTGGCGGCGAAGGGTTTATCATGCAGAAGCTCGAAGGCGACGGATTGGCCTTTCTTCATGCAGGCGGGACGATTCGGAAAGTTGATTTAACACCAGGGGAAACGCTTCGCATTGATACGGGCTGCTTAGTGGCAATGACGAAAGATGTGGACTACGGCATTGAGTATGTCGGCAAAGTAAAATCTGCTTTCTTTGGCGGTGAGGGTCTTTTCTTCGCAACGGTAAGAGGACCTGGAAGTGTATGGGTGCAGAGCCTTCCCTTCAGCAGGCTCGCCGACAGGGTTATCGCAAGCGCGCCTGGGCATTTTGGCCAATCCAAAGAAGAAGGCAGCATTCTTGGCGGCTTCGGCAGGCTGTTTGACGGAGACAACTGATCATTCAGGAGCTTATCCATTTGGGTAGGCTCTTTTATATGCCATCTTATTGGGTAAAGAGATTATGTGCGCTTGATAATATGAAACAAAAAGGAGTGGAACCCATTGCCCGCTAAAAAAGCGATTGAGCAGGAGCCACTGGAATTATAGGAAGCTATATTTTTTCTCATCTTAACGAGCAGGAGGATTGGGAGGCATACGGGGTTTCCCGCAGCAGAATGACTTACGATAAGGTATTCTTTTTTTTATTTACTCTTTTCACGATTTCGTTTAAAATAGGAATCTCCTAATCTTGGAAAAAACTTCTTAAAGGACGAGCTGCTATGGAAACCTTGCCTTGCCAGGGATGCAAAGGGCTGTGCTGCGGACCTGTACCTGTTTCAGAAAATGAGTTAAAGAGACTTAGAAAAAAAGTGAAAGCAATGCCTGCAAAAACAAGAAATGAGCTGAAAAATCAACAGCGATTTCCCGGCACCTGCATTTTTTACGATTTAAAGAAAGACCGCTGCGGCGTTCACGCTTCAAGGCCAGGTGTCTGCAAAGCATTCGGCCTTCATCGGAATCTCGTATGCTTTAAGAATCCTCAAGCAGCTCTTCATAAAGACTGGAAGATGGAGGAGCCAGCCTCTGGTATTCTTAGTGTTGATTACACATGGAAGGACTTTTCCTCCTAAGCAGGGAATTCACCCATTTTTCTCCGTTTCATAAACTATAAACAGTTGAGAAGCAGGAGGAAAATGATGTGAATATTACCCCTTCGGTAAATAAAGATGCTGCTGTCCTTCTTGCTGACTGCAGCCTGTTAACCTATGAACAATTCAGCCAAAATGGCCAGTTTACTGTCCCTGCCGGCTACAGGCATCTTCTTTCGTTTAAGGCGCGTTCCATTTATGAAGAAGAATGGTTTGGATTCCTTATTGAATCAGAAGAAACAGTAATTCTGGCATTCAGAGGAACCCAGTCTGACCCTGATTGGATTGCAGATGCCAATATCGGCCAGACACCTTACCCTTATGCTGATGCCGGAATGGTGCATAAAGGCTTTCTCTCTATTTACAACACATGCAGGGAAGAAATCCTCACTTTCCTTCACTCTCTTTCTCCTAAAAAAAAGCTCCTTATTACTGGACACAGCCTTGGAGCGGCACTTGCTGCTCTAAGTGCCTTGGATATAGAAGAAAATTCGGCCTTCAAAAGTCCGCTTATGTATACGTATGGGGGCCCGAGAATCGGCTGCCAGAAGTTTGTCAGCGCGTTTCAGCAAACGCCCATACAGTATTTGCGCTTTGCAAACTTAAGCGATCTCGTCCCCCTGCTCCCCCCCACCAAAATTAAAAACCCTTATACAGAAGCGGTCTACACTTACCGTCATCTTCCCCGCCTCTTTCTCTTCTCCATCCAAAAGGGATCAATTAAAGAAAACCATAGCATGTACACCTATCTTGAAGCAGTCGAAGGCCTGCCTTAATGAAGGAAAAAAGACTCTGAAACCAGAGTCTTTTTTAAATTGGATGAATCCGCCAAATATCATCCGCATATTCTTTTATCGTTCTGTCACTGGAAAAAACGCCGGAATTCGCAATGTTAATAATGGATTTTTCAAGCCAGCTGTCTTTTTCAATATAGGCTGCTTCTACCCGCTCGTGTGCTTCTGCATAAGAAGAAAAATCCCTCAGCACAAAATATTCATCATTGTGTGCAAGCAATGAATCAAATATCGGTCCAAACTCACCTTCTGTTTCATGAAAGTAGCCATTCATCAGCTGATCAATGACCTGTCTCAGCCTTGAATCATGATGATAATATTCTGCTGCCCGGTAGCCTCCGCTTTCATAATAATTCAGCACCTCGCCTGCTGACAGGCCAAAAGTGAAAATATTATTTTCGCCGACGGCATCCAAAATTTCAATATTGGCTCCATCAAGAGTACCTATCGTTAACGCACCATTCATCATAAATTTCATGTTGCCTGTACCAGATGCCTCTTTGCTGGCAGTGGATATTTGCTCACTCACATCTGCAGCAGGGAATATGTCTTCGGCAAGCGATACCCGGTAGTTCTCCATAAAAACAACCTTCATCATTTTGGAGAGTTTGTGATCATTGTTTACTTTGTCTGCAAGGGAATTAATCAGCTTGATTATTTTTTTGGCGTAATAGTAGCTTGGAGAGGCTTTGGCGCCAAAAATAAAGGTGCGCGGATAAATGCTGAAATTAGAATCCTCTTTCAGCCGGTTGGCTAAATACATGATGTGCAGGACATTCAGCAGCTGTCTTTTATAAGCATGAAGACGCTTAACCTGTACATCAAAAATAGACGTTTCATCAATAGCTAATCCTGTCTGCTGATAAATTCGCTCTGCCAATATTTTTTTCCGCTTTTGCTTTACTTCTGAAAGCTTTTCTTTAAACGACGGATCATGGACATACCGCCTGAGTTCTGACAGCTTTTCTGCATCTTTCACCCACCCGTCGCCGTTCGCTTCTGTAATCAGCGCTGAAAGCTCGGGATTGGCTTTCAAAAGCCATCTTCTATGAGTAATGCCGTTCGTCTTATTATTAAACTTTTCCGGCTCAAACTCATAAAAAAGCTTCATTTCCCTATGCTTTAAAATTTCAGAATGGATCTTGGCCACACCATTAATGCTGTGGCAGCCTGCAATGGCCAAATGAGCCATTTTAACAACGCCATGGGCAATAATCGCCATCTGTTCAATCCTGCCCCAATCGCCCGGATATTCGTTCCAAAGGGCCTCGCAAAAACGGCGGTTAATCTCTTCAATGATCATATAAATTCTTGGCAGCAGCGGCTTAAATAAGTAAACAGGCCATTTTTCAAGCGCTTCTGAAAGAGTTGTATGATTCGTGTAGGAAAAGGTTCTTGTTGTAATGTGCCATGCTTCATCCCAGCCCATGCCTTCCTGGTCGATCAAAATACGCATCATTTCTGGAATCGCTAAAACAGGATGAGTATCATTCACATGAATGGCAGCATGCTCATGAAAGTCACACACATTCCCTTTATTATTACGATGGGAGGAGACAATGTTCTGGAGGCTTGCGGATACAAGAAAATACTGCTGCTTTAAACGCAGAATTTTCCCTTCATCATGACTGTCGTCAGGATAAAGATACTCGGATACAGCCTCAGTATCCCGCTTGTATTTAATCAAATCAGCACTTGGCGATATGGCAGGGGATGGTTCAGCGCTCCATAGCCTAAGCGTATTAACTGTTTTGTTGCGAAAGCCGATGACAGGCATATCATAGGGAACAGCCATAATATGTTCGTGGTTCACATGCTTAAAAACAGTCCTTCCTGCTTCTTCATGCACGTCAATGTATCCCCAGAAGGCTACTTCTACAGCCTGATCCGGCTTTCGCACTTCCCAGACATTTCCGTGACGCAGCCACTGATCAGGATACTCAACCTGATACCCATCAACTATTTTCTGATCAAACAGCCCATGCTTATAGCGGATCCCGCATCCATGCCCGGGTAAATTCAGCGAGGCCAAAGAATCGAGGAAGCAGGCAGCAAGCCTGCCAAGCCCCCCGTTTCCCAGTCCTGCATCAGATTCAGCTTCTTCAATTTCATGAAGTTGAATGCCAAGCTCAGCAAGGCCTTCCTGTACAATCTCTCTAATATCCAAATTGATTAAATTTTGGCCAAGCATACGGCCAAGAAGAAATTCGATGGAAAAATAATATACTTGTTTATTGCTGGCAGTACGGTTCGATTCATTTGTCCGGATCCAGTTGGAGCTGATATATTCCCTTACCATGAGGCCGAGTGTATTATACTGATCTCTTCTTGTTGATTCCCTGAAGGTCTTGCCATACATCATCTCAAGGCGTTTCAAAAAGTGTCTTTGAAATTCTTCCTTACTAGAGAACATCGCTCCCACTCCCAGCAATCAGACCAGCATACAGCTGATGATATTGTAATGCAGACGGCTTCCAGCTGTAATCACTTGTCATCGCTCTTCTGACAAGATTTTCCCAAAGCTCTTTATCTTCGTAAAAGTCCAGTGCTCTTCGGATTGTATTCATCATGTCATGGGCATTAAAGTTAGTAAAACTGAATCCGTTTCCTTCTCCGTCTGTTTCGTTGTAGGACTGAACAGTATCATTTAATCCGCCTGTTTCCCTTACAATCGGCAGGCTGCCATATCTCAAGGCAATCAGCTGCCCCAGACCGCATGGCTCAAATTTAGACGGCATTAAGAAAAGATCAGATCCAGCATAGATCCGGTGAGCAAGCTCCTCGTCAAACCCTATGTATGCTTTCAGTTTTTCCGGGAAGGTGTGCTCCATGTGGCGGAAATAATTCTCATACTCTTCTTCCCCAGATCCGAGGATGATCCATTGAGCGTCTTCTTCCATCAGTTCGCCGAGCACATGCTTGACCAGATCGAGCCCTTTTTGCGAGGTAAGCCTGGTAATCATAGCGATTAAGGGAACGTCCGGATTTTCTTCAAAACCAAACTCTTCCTGCAGCGCGAGCTTGTTTTTTTGTTTTCCTTCAAGCGAATAGGCAGTAAAAGGGACTGCAATTGCATCGTCCTCTGCAGGATCATAGAGCTTAGCATCAATTCCGTTCAATATGCCGACAAGGGCATCGCCTTTAGACTGAAGAAGCCCCTCAAGGCGCTCCCCGTAATAAGCTGTTTGAATTTCATTCCGATAAGTTGGACTGACTGTTGTCACAATGTCAGATGCACCGATCGCTGCCTTCAGATAGTTAATATCCCCATAGAATTCCAGTTTGTCAGGTGTAAAGGATTCATACCCAAGGTTCAAAAGATCGTAAAGGGCCTCTTCTGAAAAAATCCCTTGAAACTGGAGATTATGAATCGTAAGAACTGTCTTGATTTCCCTGTAGAAATCATGCTGCCTGTATTGCTCCTGAAGCAGAAAATTCGCCATTCCACTGTGCCAGTCATGGCAGTGAAGAACATCAGGCTGAAAATCGATGACAGGAAGAAAATCCAGTACAGCTCTGGAAAAGAAGGCAAATCGTTCACCATCATCGAAATGCCCATAAAGTGTGTCCCTTTTGAAATAGTACTCGTTATCTAAAAAGTAGAAGGTGATGCCGTCATATTCCAGCACTTCAATGCCGCAATACTGCTGTCTCCAGCCAACACTGACATCGAGCTCGCCGATTTTCTCCATGCCGGCTTTATGCTCATCCTTGATTTGCCCATATTTAGGCATCACCACTCTGACGTCTTCTCCAAGAAGCTTCAGTTCTTTCGGAAGCGCCCCAGCAACATCAGCAAGCCCGCCTGACTTTACGAATGGAACGCATTCCGATACGGCAAACAGCACTTTCACGAATTCATCAGAGCTCCTTGCACAGTTCCTTTTTTAAGGACCTTTGGTGCGTCCTCTGATCCGATAATTTCCACTCCATTGCCAATCTTGACATCTTTATCAAAAATGACGTTTTCCAAATGGCAATCCTGGCCAATATGGGTTTTCTGCATCACAATGCAATTCTTCAGCACTGTTCCTTTTTCAATATGCACAGCTCTGAAGATAATGGAATTCTCCACATGTCCTTCAATTTTGCTTCCGTTCGCGATCATAGAATTTCTCACCAGTGAGTCTTTGAAATACTGAGTTGGCGGCTCATCCTTAACTTTTGTAAAAATAGGTGCTGACTGAAGGAATAGTTCCTGCCATACTCTCGGTTTTAGAAGCTCCATGCTGAATTTAAAATAGCTTTGAATAGAATCGATGACTGCAGCATAGCCCTCATGTTCATAAGAGCAAATATTCATCTCATCTCTTCCGTTTGTAATGGCTTCCTGGAGCGTACGGTAGCCGTTGTTTCTGTAGCCATCCATTAAATCCATCAGCTTGCTTTTGGAAAGGATGTACATCTGAAGGCTTTGCCCGTCCTTCGTTACTTCCGTTACATCACAGCCCATATCAATATGCCTTTTTAAAACAACTTGCAAATCAACATTGCACACAGTATTGCAGTTTGTAATAACTGCGAACTCCTGCGTGCTCCGCATGAAATAAGAAAGATGATCAGTAAACTGGCGGAAGGAGCCAAACTCATTGTATTCTTCATGAATATCCTGGGAAGGCAGGAAGAACAGTCCGTCTCTCTTTCTATTCAAGTCCCATTCTTTGCCTGAGCCCAAATGATCCATCAGGGAGCGATACTGGTGCTTAGGAAAAATGGCCACGCTCTCGATTCCTGAGTTCACCATATTGGATAAAACGAAATCGATCAATCTGTAGCGTCCCCCAAATGGTACTGCAGCCAGCGAACGGTTCAGCGTAAGTTCTTCTATTTCGGGTTTTTGAATTGTTGCATCAATAATGCCAAGCATGCTCATCTTCATGGCCTTTGCCACCTTTCGTTTATTAAATGCTGAAGGACTGCTTTACATACTCCTGTGTGACTAGAAGAACTTCATTTTCATTATCTGATTTAATGACAGTACCATCCGGGATCTCCATATCTTCCGGAACAATAGCATTTTCAATATAGACGTTTTTACCGACAGTAGCACACGGCATAATCACTGATTTCTTAATTGTTGAATTCTTCCCAATCGTCACGCCCTGGAATAATACGGAGTGGTCAACATTCCCATGAACTACACAGCCTTCGTTTATGAAAGACTCCGTTACTTCAGCTGTCTCTGAAATAAATTGAGGCGGCTGGTTCGGATTGACAGAATACACTCTCCAATCATAGTCGAACAGATCAAGTGAAGAATTGGAATCGAGAAGATCCATGTTCGCTTCCCACAGTCCTTTAACTGTACCGACATCCTTCCAATAGCCTTTATAAGGATAAGCTACAACCTTTTTATTTTCTTCCAGCAGCAGCGGAATGATATCTTTTCCGAAATCATTGCTTGAGTATGGATTGCGGTCATCCATTTCTAAATAGTCTTCCAGAACAGAATATTTAAAAATGTAAATCCCCATTGAAGCAAGATTGTTTTTCGGATTTTGAGGCTTTTCATCAAACTCAAGAATATCCATATTTTCATCTGTATTCATAATGCCGAAGCGGCTTGCTTCATCCCAAGGCACTTCAATAACAGAAATGGAAACATCGGCATCTTTTTCAATATGATAGTCAAGCATTTTGCTGTAATCCATTTTGTAGATGTGATCACCTGACAGAATCAGAACATATTCCGGTTCATATTGCTTTAAGTAGTTCAAATTCTGGTAGATGGCACTGGCTGTTCCCTTATACCATTTTACTTCTGAAGACTCGGCATATGGCGGCAGAACAGTGACACCGCCATTCTTGCGGTCAAGATCCCATGCGCTTCCAATTCCAATATAAGAATGCAGGACAAGGGGCTGATACTGCGTCAGCACACCAACTGTATCGATGCCAGAATTCGTGCAGTTGCTCAGGGTGAAATCTATGATTCTATATTTTCCTCCAAACGGTACAGCCGGCTTTGCAAGATTTTTAGTCAGCGATGCCAGACGGCTTCCTTTTCCCCCTGCCAGGAGCATTGCTACGCAATTTTTTCTCATTGTTTATTTCCCCTCTCTTTTTGACTGCTCTTAATATACTGATTCCCATAGGAGGAACCGTCATGGATACATAAAAATCTTTCCCATGCATCTCTCCAGATTCGGCAGGCAGGTCTTTTTTGTTAATCTGCCCTGATCCGCCAAAATCCTGGTGGTCGCTATTTAAAATTTCTTTATACCGTGTTTCAAGCGGAACGCCTATTTTATAATCATGATACGTTTCCGCTGTAAAATTGCAGATCACAACCAGCATTTCGCCAGGGGATGAACCTTTGCGGATAAATGAAAAAATGCTCTGTTCGGCATTATCTGCATCAATCCATTCAAAGCCTTCCGGCTGATGATCCAGCTCATAAAGCGGCTTTTGCTTTTTATAAATATTGAGTAGCTCTTTAAAATATATCCGGACCTTTTGGTGCATTTCGTAATCTTCCAGCATCCAATCCAATGCACTCAGATCTTTCCACTCATCAAACTGGCCAAATTCCCCTCCCATAAAAAGGAGCTTCTTACCAGGATGAGCAGCCATAAAACCATACAAAAGACGCAGCTGGGCAAATTTTTGCCAGTAATCTCCTGGCATCTTATTTAGCAGTGACTTCTTTCCATGGACTACTTCGTCATGTGATAAGGGAAGAATAAAGTTTTCGCTGAAAGTGTACATAAGTGAGAATGTTATTTTGCTGTGCAGGTGCTTTCTCTCATACGGTTCTGCTTCCATATAAGTCAGCACATCATTCATCCAGCCCATATTCCATTTATAGTTGAATCCGAGTCCTCCGTCATATGCAGGACCGGTGACCATGGGCCAGTCAGTTGAATCTTCAGCGATCATTAAAGTGGCGGGATCCTTTTCAAAAACTGCTTCATTCAGTTTTTGCAAGAATTTTACGGTGAAGTGATTCTCAAAATGTTCATTGTTATTTGGCCAATAAAGCATGTTTGCTACTGCATCAACCCTGAAACCATCAATATGAAAGTATTCAATCCAAAACAATGCATTGGAAATAAGAAAACTTTGTACCTCTGTTTTGCCTAAATTAAAATTTGCAGTTCCCCAAACAAGATTTTCCCGATCTTTAAACTCCGGATACTCAAAAACAGGCTCGCCATCAAACATATACAAACCATGGGCATCCTTGCAAAAATGACCAGGCACCCAGTCCATAATGACACCGATATCGTTCTGGTGGCATTGATCAATAAAACCCATCAGCTCATGAGGTGTTCCATAGCGGCTGGTAGCAGAATAGTACCCAGTTCCCTGATATCCCCAAGAACGATCGTACGGATGTTCCACTAGAGGCAGAAGTTCGATATGAGTAAAACCGTGTTCTTTTATGTAGGGAATCAGTTGGTCAGCAATCTCGGAATAGGAGTAAAGGGAACCATCTTTCTTTTTATTCCAAGTACCCAGGTGAACTTCATAAATAAACATGGGACGGTTATAAAGCGGCTGTTTCAATCGTTTTTTCTGCCACTTCTGGTCTTCCCAGCTGTAACCTTCCAGGTTATAAACAATAGAAGATGTATTAGGGCGTTCTTCTGAATAAAATGCATAAGGATCAGACTTCAGGATAACGGCTCCGGCAGATGTCACGATTTCAAATTTGTATAGGTCTCCCTCTTTGATATCGTCAAAAAACCCAGCCCATATTCCCTGACTGTTTACCTTTGCAAGCACATGATCTTTTCCGTTCCATTCATTAAAGTCACCAGCGACACGCACTTCTTTAGCATGCGGAGCCCAAATGCAAAACTCTGTTCCGCACATCCCGTCTTTCTCTTTAGGATGAGCTCCAAAACGCTCGTAACTCCTGAAATAGCTGCCCTCGTGGAAAAGATGAACCTGCAAGTCAGTCGGGCTTGAAAAAATCATTGAATTCACCCTTTCAAAACAAATTGACGTATATATCGACTTAATTCAAGGCTAAAGTCTGAAATCCTTCATAAAAAGTACATGTTTTTCTGACAACTTTTTACACCGGAAACATTAAAAGTATTAAAAATACAACTGCAGCATAATTTGCTGGATAAAAATAGGAAGGGAATAAAATAGACTAGACAGGAAGGGCAATATATTAATACCCTGTATCTGAGGACGCTAAACCAAAAGAGCCCCAAACTTATGATTATTTTGGTATAGCAAGTTTTTCGACAAAATATTATTAAAAAATGAAAAGATTTTTTCAATCGAGGATAATATTTTAGAGGAACATTTAAAAAAGAGGGAAGCTATAAAAAAAGACACAAAAAAACCTCTGTTAACTAACAAAGGTTTTCCAATATGACCCGTACGGGATTCGAACCCGTGTTACCGCCGTGAAAGGGCGGTGTCTTAACCGCTTGACCAACGGGCCGTTATGATATGAATGTTCGAAAAGTGAACTGGCGGAGAAGGAGGGATTTGAACCCTCGCGCCGCTTACGCGACCTACACCCTTAGCAGGGGCGCCTCTTCAGCCACTTGAGTACTTCCCCAGTCCAAATTAAAAATGGCTCCGCAGGCAGGACTCGAACCTGCGACCGATCGGTTAACAGCCGATAGCTCTACCACTGAGCTACTGCGGAACAATGGTGGGCCTGAATGGACTCGAACCATCGACCTCACGCTTATCAGGCGTGCGCTCTAACCAGCTGAGCTACAGGCCCCCATAATATATGGGTTTTATAAGTTGGAGCGGGTGATGGGAATCGAACCCACGACATCAGCTTGGAAGGCTGAGGTTTTACCATTAAACTACACCCGCGGGAAATGGGGCGATTGATGGGAATCGAACCCACGAATACCAGAGCCACAATCTGGCGTGTTAACCACTTCACCACAACCGCCACAATATTTTCGTCAAAAAAATGGTGGCTCGGGACGGAATCGAACCGCCGACACACGGATTTTCAGTCCGTTGCTCTACCGACTGAGCTACCGAGCCATATATATGTGCTCTGCCGACTTAGCTGCAAAGCGAATATCTTCTTTGTTCATTATGTATGTA